>NZ_CP121124.1:742500-4525627 GCF_038070535.1 Thalassospira sp. SN3W | reverse complement strand
CAAAACATATTCCCTGTTCAACGATTTAATAAACCCCTGACCTTTACTGGTCAGGGGTTTTGTCGTTTCATGCCGGTCTGGTTGCGCGAAAGGCGGTTATATTTCCCGATGCCGTTCGATTTCACGTTCAAGAGCGCGAAGCCGGATCAGGTTTGATGCCGCATCGGCAGTTGTCGAGAGCGCATCGCGTTCCGGCTGGCTCAATGATCTGGGAATTTTATCTATGACGCAGACCGACCCAAGGGCAAAGCCGAGCGGGTCGCGCACGGGGGCCCCGGCATAAAAGCGAAATCCGAAGGGCTCGGACAAGGCCGGATTGGTCGAAAAATGAGGGTCTTTCGTCAGGTCTTCGATAACTGTCAGATCGTTTTCGTAAAGGGTTTTGTTGCAAAACGCCCATTCGCGCGGGGTAGAGGCCCCTTCGAAACCCGTGCGGGATTTGAACCACTGTTCCGTCTGGGTTACCAGCGTGAACATGGCAACCGGCGATCGGGTGGCGAATGCGGCCAGATTGACAAGGTTGTCAAAGCTTGCCTCCGGGCCGGAGCCGACAAGGCCGGACTGTCTTACGGCTTCGAGCCGGACACGCTCGTTCCAGGGGAGCGGATAGCCCGTGGGGGCGGCTCTTTTTTTGGCTGACGCAGTCAGATGTTTGAGGATTGCAGCACTGGTGGCCGCGACATCGGAATAGAGGGGCAATTGGAGCCGGTCATGGCCGATGGGTTTGACTGCTGTTTCCGTGTTTTCCGTGTTTTCAACCGATGAGATGATGATTGTCTGCCGGAAGCGCTGATCAGCTTGCAGTTCGGCCAGCAGTTTCCTGTTGTTACCTGACGCGGCATTTTCAATAAGAACAAGCATCGGGCAGGTAAAGGAGAGCCATTTCCGGGCATCCAGCGCGTCTTCGGTGACGTCCAGTAAAAGACCTGATCCCTTCAGGCCATGTGTGCGCCAGTCGGGAGCCCGGCCTTCGCCCGCAAGGATGATGGCCCGGGCGCTTAGCGGCAGGTATTGTTCGGGCGTGTTGTGTTCCACCAGATCCATGACCGCCTGGCGCGGTATGCGACGATGCCCGCCGGGGGTTTTCCATGAAGGGAGCTGGCCGCTTTCGACCCAGAGCTGGGCGGTGCGTATGGATACGCCCAGAATTTCCGCCGCCTTGGCTGTCGTCAGGATATCTTTCACATCAATCACCCATTTCTTATAAGCAATGAAATAGCAAAATTTGCCAAAAGTGCAAGAAATGGAAAGCTTGACGGGGCGGTTTGATCGTCGCGGGATTACTTTTGCGCCCTTCTGGCGAGGAAGCTTCCTTATGGCCGAAGGTTGCTGCCTGCGCGGTCTTTCCCGGTGCCGGTGGCGTGAGCGTGGATCATCAAAGGGCATGAAGGGTGTGAGGCCGGAAAAGAAAACCTTTCCGGCCTCACGAAAAGCAACAGCGGGGGGCTATGAGGGATCAGGGCGCTGTTGCTTTATTCCGGCGGCAAGTTGCGTATCGTGCGCGGCAAGGATCATGTCCGCAGCACGTTCGCCGATGACAACGCAGGGCGCCATCGTGTTGCCGGTCGTGATGCGCGGCATGATCGAGGCATCGGCGATGCGAAGATTTTCAATGCCATAGACTCTGAGCCGGGCGTCAACCACGGACATTCTGTCGAGGCCCATTTTTGCGGTACAGGATTGATGCCAGTATGTGACGGCCGAGTTGCGGACAAATTCGACAAGGCCAGCATGATTGCGTGATCGTGGCGCGGTTTCGCCGCGAACCAGCGGGGTGAATGCCGAATGGTTGCCGATTTCGCGGCACAATTCGACTGCGGCAAGGGCTGCTGTCACGTCTTCGGGGGCGCTGAGCGCATTTGGTTCGATAAGCATATTATCGTACATGGTCGGACCGGATAGGCGCAGCCGTCCGCGGCTTTTGGGTTGGGCCAGTCCGGCAAACATTGTCCAGCCATGTTCGGGTGTTTCCAATTCTGCTTCGGCAGGTGAGGGAACGGGGAATTCAAGCTGGCATTGAAGGATGTCGGGCTGCTGGAGGCGGGAGTTGCTTTTCCAGTACACGGTTGCCTCGCATCCTCCGCCGCCGACGTCCTCGGGCTTGCGATATTCCCATGTACAGCCAAAGGCGATGTGATCCTGATGGTTTTGACCGACGCCGGGCAGGTGTTGACGTACCTTGATGCCATGTCTGTTCAGCTCGTCCTCGGGACCGATGCCCGATTGCATCAGTACTTTGGGGGTGTTGACCGCACCAAGAGACAGGATCGTCTCGCAGGTGGCGCGGAACTGTCGGATTTTACCGTCGAGCATGACCTCGACACCGACGGCCTTGTTGCCATCAAATATCAGGCTGGAAACAAGCGCGCCGGTCAGGACCGTCAGGTTTGGCTGGTGCATGGCCTTGTAGGTATAAGACCTGAAAACGGACTGGCGTTTGCCATCCTTGATACGCAGATCGGCAATCGCCGCCCCGCCGGTGCATTCCATCATCCGCCCGTTCGGGCTATCGAATACCGGTATGCCCAAAAGACCAGCGGCATCGACCATGGTCTGTGCGATGGGTTGCGGGGAAGAGGGTTGTGCGACATAGGCCGGGCCGCCTTTGCCGCGGCGGGCCGGATCCGGTGTGCCCTGCCAGTCTTCTATGCGGCGATAATATTCCAGAACCGATTTATAGCCCCATTCCGGATCACCGGATTTGGCAGCGAAATAGTCCCAGTCCTCTTTGTGGCCGCGCGACCAGACCATCACGTTGATGCTTGATCCGCCGCCCAATCCCTTGCCCATGCTGAGCGGCAATCTGCGCCCGTTGAGCGATGGGGCGGGTTGCCCCATGAAGCTCCAGTCACGTTCACTGCCAAGGTTTACGGGCCATTGAGCAGGTTCCATGACGGAGGGGGCGGTATCGTCGCCACCGGCTTCGAGCAGCAGGACGCGGATGTTTTCGCGTTCGGCAAGCCGTGCGGCAATGACGCAGCCGCTTGATCCCGCGCCGCAGACGATGAAGTCGTAATGCGAGCGCAGATTGTTGCACAGTTCATTCTGGTTTCTAAGCACGTCTGTGTGGATCTGTATGTCTTCGCTGATCTGGTTCATGTGAGCCTCCATGACACCGGGTTATGGCAAACAGGAATCTCCATAGGGTGCTGTGTAAAAAGAGGCAACATAAATTATCAATTTTATCAAAATTATCAAATTTGAACTAAAATTCCGTGTTTGATGATCTGTGGCGCGGGGGAGGTTTTTGTCCTGTCTGATGCAGGCGTCCGGCAGGAGGGAGAAAGCCGTGAAATGGGGAGCTAATTAATTGTTTTAAAAATATTATTTCTTGGATGTGATCCGGCGTCATTTGACGGGTTCATGGTGGTCGTGTGAGGTTTTTGTTGCCAGTAATTGTGGTTGGGGAGGAGGAGTAGTGATCACATCAAAGTGATAATAATGATGGAAATGAAATTGAGTTTTCGGGTTTTGGGGCGGCTGACGAGGTCTGATTTCGGATTCCCGATATTGGAGTCCGCTTGTTCGCGTCGGGGATTTTGCGGTGCGAGTCCGGTGTTTGTTCGACGCACGTGAGGTGATGATTTCACGCATCCGTGATGAAATGCCGGGAAACTCTCACACTGACTTGATATTTCGTGTGCCGAAGTTGCAATGACGATGATCCGCCCGGCTGCTACCAGAAAGACATCGCCAACACCGGCGATCGGGTTTCACGCAAAAGGGATGACATCATGAAAAATGCATTGGTATTGGGCGCAGCGCTGACGGCGGCTGTTTCGCTTGCTTCTGTTCATTCTGCGCAGGCAGAGGGTGCCAAGGAGAAATGCTTTGGCGTATCGCTTGCCGGGCAGAATGACTGTGCCGCCGGGCCGGGCACCACATGTGCCGGGACATCGAAAGTTGATTATCAGGGCAATGCCTGGAAGCTGGTCCCGGCCGGGACATGCGCGGATATGAGCTTTACGACGGCTGATGGGCGCAAGGTTATGGGAAGCCTTGAGGCGCTTGAGCGCGATCTGCCGAAGTCCTGATGTGATCATGCCGATCCGCCAATGCGGGTCGGCATCCTTTTTTCGGGGGCTTGCCATGATCAATAGCCAAAGCAGCAACAGATTGCCAAATCGGGCCGGTGTCGGCTTCAAGGGCGAACACGCCGATGACGTGATCGGCCAGCCCAAGCAGGTCGGCTGGTTTGAAATCCATCCGGAAAATTACATGGTGGCCGGTGGGCCGCGCCTGGCGGTGCTCGAAGCCTTGTGCGCCGATTATCCATTATCGATGCACGGGGTTGGACTGTCACTTGGCGGCGGGGAGAGGCTTGATCCCCACCATCTGGCCGATCTCAAGCGTCTGGTGGATCGGTTTGAGCCCGCCATGCTGTCGGAACATATTGCATGGTCAAGCCATGACGGGCTTTACATGGCCGACCTTTTGCCAACACCGATGACGCAAAAGTCGCTTGATCAGTTGGTTGAGGCGATTGACGAGGTGCAGGTGGCAACGGGCCGTAAAATCCTGATTGAAAATCCGACCTCGTATCTTGCATTGCCGCAAAATTCGATCCCGGAAATTGATTTTATCACCGAGGCCGCACGGCGTTCGGGTTGCGGATTGCTGATCGATGTAAACAACATTTACATTTCGGCCTGCAATCTGGGCTTTGACGCCAGCGATTATGTCGATGCGATCCCCGGTGATCTGATCGGGGAAATCCATCTGGCCGGGCATGAGGCGGATGCCAATGCCAATGCTGATGAGAAGGTTCTGATCGATACCCATTCCCGACCGGTCGCCGATCCGGTCTGGGCGCTGTTTGATCGCCTGATTGCGCGGATTGGCGCGCGACCGACCCTGATTGAATGGGATAATGATGTGCCCGATTGGGCGACGCTTCGGGCCGAGGCGGCGCTTGCAGATCGGCACATTGAGCGGTTTTCGAAAGTTGGCCCGATGCGGGTGGCGTCATGATTGAGGCGCGGACCCTTCAGGGGGAATTTTCCCGTGCCCTGATGGCAGCAGACCCGTCTGCGCGGCCCGATGGCCTTGACGCAGGCCTTGACCCCGCGATGGCGGGACGGTTTGCGATTTATCGCAACAATGTCCATCGCGGGCTTGGCGATGCGTTAATCGCGGCCTATCCGGTGGTGGCGAAGCTGGTGGGGGAGGATTTCTTTCGGGCGATGGCGCAGGTGTTTTTCCGGGGCGAGAAAGCACGCCCCGGGTCGCTTGCGCTTTATGGGGCCGGTTTTGCCGATTTCATTGATGGTTTCGATGCAGCGGCGTCAGTGCCGTATCTTTCCGATATGGCGCGGCTGGAACGCGCAAGGCTGGAAGCCCTGCATGCGGCCGATGATGCGGTGACCACGTCGGAAATGCTGCAAGGCATTGTGAATGATCTGGCGTCGGTTGCCTTTGTGCGTCATTCGGCCTGCTTTCTTGTGCGGTCCGGTTTTCCCATCCATGCGATCTGGCAATGCCAGCAGGAAGGGTCGGAAAAGCGGCCTATTGTGCAATGCGGGGAAAATATCCTGATCACCCGGCCTGACATGACGGTGCGGCAAATCCTGCTGGACGATGCCGGGGCTATTTTTGCAGAAAGGCTTTTGTATCAGGCACCGGTTGCCGATGCCTTTGCCGCCGCAATCGCCCGCGATCCGCAATTTGATGTGACATCCACCTTTGCCCAACTGATTGCCGCCGGGGCGTTTGCCGGTTTGAGGGAGACATAAAATGCAAACAGCGATCAAAAGAATGACCGGGCTGCATAGGTGCCTGTTTGGTGCACTTGAAGCGCGGACCGATGGCTGGTTCATCGGGCTTTCGGCACGTTTGTGGTTTGCCGTGATTTTGCTGCCTTATTACCTCAATAGCGCAATGACCAAGGTGGCGGGGGATAGTTTTCCCAGTGCCGGGGCGTTTGCGCAGATCGTGCCGTCGATTGCCGATCAGTATTTATATGACACGGCGGCCATTCCGTTTTTCCCGTGGCATATCATTGTGATTGCCGGGACTTTGGCGGAATTCGTTTTGCCGGTTCTGATCGTGCTGGGCCTGTTTACCCGTTTGGGGGCGCTTGGCATGATCGGGTTTGTGGCGGTTCAGACCGTTGTGGATATCACAGCCCACGGTGCGGCGACGGGCGCGCTTTTTGACGGGCAGCCCGATCAGTTGATCGATCAGCGAATGTTATGGGTTTTTGTGTTGCTGATGCTGGTGATCAAGGGGGCGGGTAAATTTTCGCTTGATCATGTTCTGGGGCGGCGTGCGCGCGACGGATGAGGTTATTTGGCGATCAGAAGCGCCCGATGGTCGCTTTCGGCGCGGAGTGTTGCCAGATATTCCTGACTGACGTCATGGACCGACATGATGTGGGCGTAAAGCAGTTCTTCGGCGGCCTTGTGATCGCCACGCAGGATGGCATCGACGATGCCCTGATGTTCCTCGTGCGAGGAGGCGAGGCGGGGCAGGCTGTTGAATTGTACCCGGCGGAAGGGGGCAACCCGCCGACGAACGGCCTGGGTGACTTCGACCAGCACGTCATTATGGGTTCCGGCATAGATCGCATTGTGAAATTCACGGTTCTGGCTTTCATAAGCCGGGCTGTCACCCGAGCGCATGGCATGGGCCAGTTCGTGATGCAGTTCTTCGAGCGCGTGGCGTTCACCACTTGTCATGCGTTTGGCAGCCAATCGCCCGCAGGTTGCTTCGAGTTCGGCCATGCTTTCAAACATCGCGGTCAATCGTTCCGGCGTTGCCAGCGAGACATAAACCCCGCGATTGGGGATTTTTTCGGCAAGTTCGGTCGCGGTCAGCAATTGCAGGGCTTCGCGGACCGGGGTGCGAGACACGCCAAAGCGTTTTGCAAGCTGGGTTTCTTCAAGCCGGGCACCGGGAACAAGCACGCCGGTGACAATATCGTCTTCGAGAGACTGGCAGAGTTTTTGCGCAATGCCGACCGGTTCGGGCGCAGGTTGCGGGGCTTGCTGCAGATGGATCATGTGCCGTTTCGACCCTTTGATCTTGTTGTTGATTGATGCTCGGTGCTCTTTTCGTGCTTTTTTGGCACCCTATACATCCGATGTATACATGATATTTCCCGCAAAATCCAAGCGCAACTGTCGCGTGCGGGATTCCGTCCCCGGCGTCACCCTGCAATATGTTTAATTAATATGCATATATGTAGTGCAGCAATTAAATATGATTAAAAAATAAACAGTAAAAGAAAGTCTGTTGAGGTCTGAAATAAGTTAACTTATTGAAATATAACAGATGGCACGTCGGTTGCACGGTGTATACATAATGCGGGCCAAGATCCGTTCGATGATATTATCCGCGTATTGCGCTTTCTCTATCAGGGAGACACCGATGACCAACCTTAAAAGACGCGACTTTCTGACGAAATCGGCATTCGGCACGGCGGCAGTTGGGGCAGCCGCCGGGGCGGCGGTTTTTGCCACGCCCCATATCGCACGTGCCCAGGAGAGCTTTAACTGGAAAATGACCAATGCCTATGGTCCGGGTTCGCCGTTTTACGTGACCGGCCCGGGCAGCCCCGAGGATTTCTGCAAACGTGTGACGGAAATGTCGAGCGGGCGTCTGAATATCCAGCATTTTGCCGCTGGTGAACTGATCCCCGCCCTTGAAGGCTTTGACGCCGTTCAGGCCGGTACGGTCGAGATGAATGCGGCCAATGCCTATTTCTGGGCGGGCAAGATTTTTGCCGCACAGTATTTCACCACCGTTCCGTTTGGTTTGAATTTCCAGGGAATGAATGCGTGGCTGTATCATGCGGGCGGGCTTGAACTTTGGCATGAACTGTATCAGCCCTATGGCCTGATTGCGTTCCCGATGGGCAATACCGGCGTTCAGATGACCGGCTGGTTCCGCGATCCGATTGAAAGCCTTGATGATTTCAACGGTCTGAAAATGCGGATTCCGGGCCTTGCCGGCAAGGTCTATCAGCAGATCGGGGTTGAGGTAAAACTGCTTCCGGGCGGCGAGATTTTCCCGGCCCTTGAACGTGGCGTGATTGATGCCGCCGAGTTTGTCGGCCCGTATCAGGACCGGCGTCTGGGCCTTCAGAAGGCAGCGAAATATTACTACACCACCGGCTGGCACGAACCGTCCAACGTGACCGAGCTTCTGATCAACCAGAAAGCCTGGGAAAGCCTTCCGGCCGATCTTCAGGCGATTGTCAAAAACGCCGCACAGGCGTGCAATCTTGACAGTCATTCCTGGTGCGAGGCCAACAATGCCGCGGCCCTTCGTGATCTGGTCGAGAATCAGGGCGTCATCGCCCAGACCCTTCCCGATGATGTGGTCAACAAGCTTAAAGGCATCACCAAAGAGACGCTGGAAGCCGAAGCCGCCAAGGACCCGCTGACCAAAAAGGTCCATGACGCATTCATGGCGTTCCGCGATACGCACCGTGAATGGGCGGCGGTGAGTGAAAAGCCCTATCACGGCATCATTTCATCCAAAGACGGGATGAGCTGACATGAATTCGACCCGTACAGTACCGTTGTCAGAACCGCTTCCCGAACCATTTCCCGACCGTGTGTTGGGATATATCGTTGATTTTGCCGGATGGGCGGCCGCGTTAAGCGGTCTTGCGCTTGTTCTGGTGGTCGGCGGCAATGTTTTGCTGCGCTATGTGTTCAATACCGGCAGTGTCGCCATGCAGGAACTTGAATGGCATCTGGTATCACCGATTGCCCTTCTGGGGATGGCATATGGCATGCGGCATGGCGGCCATGTACGGGTCGATTTCCTTTATGACCGGCTAAGCGACCGGGCCCGCGCGATGATTGATCTGTTTTCGGCGGTGCTGATGGTGATCCTTGGTGCGGCGATCATCTGGTTTGCCATTCCCTATGTTAGTCAGTCGATCATGATGGGCGAAGGTTCACCCGATCCGGGGGGATTGCCTTATCGTTTCCTGCTTAAGGCGTTTATCCCGGTCGGGTTCGGGTTGCTGTTCGTGCAGGCGATTGCGCAGGCCCTGATCAATTTCCGGCAGGTGGCCGGGGCGGGGCAAGCCGCCGATGAGCCCGATGATGCCGGTTACGCCACCCATAAAACCGCCACTGAAGTGCCTGGGGAATAATCGAACATGACTGGTAATGAATGGCTGGCCATTGGCATGGTCGGCGGCTTTTTCGGCTTCCTTGTTCTTGGGGTGCCGGTGGCGATATCGCTTGCGATTTCGGGTTTTGCCTTTGGCATTCTGGGATTTGGCACCGGGCTTTTTAACCTTTTGCCCGCGCGCATTTACGGGGTTGTGACCAACTATACGCTTCTGGCCCTGCCGCTTTTCATCTTCATGGGGGTGATGCTTGAAAAGTCGAAACTGGCCGAAGAACTGATTGATGTGATCGGCCATGCCATGGGCCGCCTTCGTGGCGGCATGGGGCTTGCGATTGTGATTGTCGGGGTTCTGATGGGGGCGTCTTCGGGCGTGGTCGGGGCGACGGTCGTGACAGTCGGGTTGCTGTCGTTACAGCCATTGATCAATCGCGGTTATAACAAGGGGGTGGCGTGCGGTGTGATTTGCGCATCGGGCACGCTTGGGCAGATAATTCCGCCAAGCCTTGTTCTGATCCTGCTTGCCGATATTCTTGGTGAATCTGTTGGGACGCTGTTTGCCGCCGCGATGGTGCCGGGGCTGATCCTTGCCGGGATGCTCGCCCTTTATCTGGTGATACTCGGCATTTTCAAACCCGACATGGTGCCCGCGATCCCGCAGGACGAGCGCGATGCGCTCGCGACCCGTGATCTTATGCTCAAGATCGTCAAGGTCGTGCTGCCGCCGCTGGCACTTGTTTTTGCGGTTCTGGGGTCGATTGTTGGCGGGATTGCCGCCCCGACAGAAGCCGCATCAATGGGTGCCCTTGGCGCGTTGCTTCTGGCGCTGTTTACCGGGCGGCTTAATTTCGGGGTGATGCGCGATGTGTTGCGCGATACCCTGATCACCAGTGCGATGGTGTTTTTCATCCTGATCTGCGCGCAGCCATTTGGCCTTGCCTTCCGCGGGCTTGGCGGTGAGGGGCTGGTGCATGCCATGTTTGAATGGGTGCCGGGTGGCGATATGGGCAACCTTCTGTTCATGATGGCGGTGATCTTTGTTCTTGGGTTCTTCCTTGAATGGATCGAGATTTCCTATATCGCGCTGCCGATGTTTTTGCCGGTGTTCATGAATAGCGGCATCGACATGGCGTGGCTTGCGATCCTTGTGGCGATGAACCTGCAAACCAGCTTCCTGACACCGCCCTTTGGCTGGGCCTTGTTCTTCCTGAAAGGTGTTGCACCAAAATCGGTGTCGACCATAGATATCTATCGCGGGGTCATTCCGTTTATCGGTATTCAGGCGCTGGCCCTTGTGTTGCTGTTCATCTTCCCGGAACTGACAAGCTGGCTGCCGGATCTTATTGGCTGGTAGGTCCTAAACCTAAATATCAGGCGATTTGTCCACGATGTGAAAATCGCCTGATACCCGGATCGTTTTCACGATAGATTTCAAAGAACAACAGGGCATGCCGGACGCACGGCATGCCAAAGATTTTTGCGCCATCAGGAGGCCTCGAAATGCTCAGAACCAGAACAAGCCTTGGCGGGATGGTCACAGCCCCGCATCATCTGGCCGCCCAGGCCGGGCGCGATGTGCTGCGCGACGGTGGCAACGCGGTCGAGGCGATGATTGCTGCCGCCGCCACCATTGCGGTTGTCTATCCGCATATGAATACGATTGGCGGGGATGGGTTCTGGCTGATTGCCGAACCGGGCAAGGATCCGGTGGCGATCCGGGCATGCGGCGGGGCGGCCGGTCTGGCAAGCCCGGAATTTTACCGTGACCTTGGCCATGACAAAATCCCGGCGCGCGGGCCGCTGGCGGCATTGACCGTGGGCGGGGCGATTGGTGGTTGGATGGAGGCCGCAAAAATCGCGCAGAAAATGGGCGGAACATTGCCGATGGCACGCCTTGTGGCGGATGCCGTGCATCATGCGCGGGCCGGTGTGCCGATCACGAAGTCGCAGCATGAATTGACGCGTGATAAACTGTCGGAACTTGAAAATTCACCGGGATATGTTGCGACCTATGCCGCAAATGGCGTGCCCGAAATTGGCGATGTGTTGAAACAGCCCGCCCTTGGCGCGACGTTGGAACGGCTTGGCACCGTCGGGCTTGATGATTTTTACCGGGGCGATATCGCGCGCGCCAATGCCAAGGGGCTTGAGGCGGCGGGAAGTCCGCTTCGGTTATCCGATTTTGAAGCCTATCACGCCAAAACCACCACACCGCTTTCGGTGAAGCTATCAAGCGGCACCGTTTTCAATATGGTGCCACCAACGCAGGGGGCGGCGTCGCTGATGATCCTTGGCTTGTTTGACCGGCTGGGTGTGAAAACGGGCGAGGGATTTGGTCATATCCACGGCGTGATTGAGGCGACCAAACGCGCCTTTATCAAACGCGATGCTCATATCGGCGATCCGGGGCGGATGAATATTGATCCGATGTCGCTTCTGAGTGATGCGATGCTGGATGCCGAGGCGGCAAAGATAGATATGAAAACCGCACTGCCCTGGCCGCATATCGCCAAGCCAGGCGATACGATCTGGATGGGGGCGACAGATAAAAACGGCACGGTCGTCAGTTATATCCAGAGCATTTTCTGGGAATTCGGATCGGGCGTTGTGGTGCCCGAAACCGGGGTGCTGTGGCAGAACCGCGGGGCGAGCTTTACACTGCATGACGGCCCCAACCAGCTTGGCCCCGGCCGGTTGCCGTTCCATACGCTCAACCCGGCGATGGCGCGGCTGAACAATGGCGATGTGCTGACATACGGCACCATGGGGGGCGAGGGACAGCCGCAAACCCAGGCGGCGGTGTTTACCCGTAGTGTCCTGTTCGGGCAGGATTTGCAGGAGGCGATTACCGCGCCGCGCTGGTTGCTTGGCCGGACATGGGGCGCGGAAACCACAACCCTCAAACTCGAAAACCGGTTTGACCCGGCCCTGATCACGCAGCTTGAAAAAGCCGGTCATGCGGTTGAGGTTATCGGTGATTTCGAAGACATGATGGGCCATGCTGGCGGCATTTTGCTGCGCGCCAATGGGGTTATGGAAGGGGCCACCGATCCGCGGGCGGATGGGGTGGTTGCGGCTTTGTGATTTGTGTTGGCAACGATTGAATTGGGCCGAGGTTATTACCTGCGTATCAGGATTTCTTTGGCGAGTTCGGGGCTGGACCTAGCCGGGGCATCGCGCAAAATTCCCTGTAGTGCTTCGTCGGTCATGTAGGGATACAGCAACCTGTTCCAACGCGCGATCATCTCATCGGGATTGTTTAAGAGCCGTCGAATGTTTCGTGCCCGTTGAATGGATAGAGGATGACGGACATCGTTCTGAGCTGCGTTAATCAATTTAGAGCGTGTGTTTTTTTGCTCATACCAGTCAATCCACGAAATCGCAGATTCCTGCCGTCCTGCAAGATAAAGGAAATAGAGGGCAAATTCGTCCACTGTTTCCTCATTGTCCCAGTTAGGCAGGCCAAGCTTGTTAAGTAATGTATGTCCGATTTCGTGAAGTAGCACGGCTTCTACTGCGCCTTGACGATTGGTGCGCATAAATTCAAAGAACAGTTCCGAGCAAAGCGTTATATTTCCTGTTGCTTTGGAGGAATATGCGTTCTCGTGGCCGCAAGATTTCAAGGTTATGTCAAATTCGTCTATGCCATATGTTTCCGCTATCTCCAGTATGCCCTTGGACATACCTTCTTCAAACTCATGGGCTGTCTGCCACGGGGTTGAGATATCAGCATAAATTTCATAGGCCGCTTTCTTTGTGATGAGCATGCTGAACGTGTTGCTGAAAACAAGATAGTGCGGACGTGTGTTTGTGACTGCGCCCATGATCGAAAAAGAGTTTCTCAGCCGGTTGGCGCCGTAACATCTGGCAGGTTGTCCTGCCTTGAAAATTTGTAGTTGCTGATCATCGCAGATAAATACGCTCAGATCGTCGTATTGAGCGTTAAGAACGTCAACGAAGACCTCTATTTTTGCATCGGTCTTAATTAATATCGGTTTCCACCATATCGAGCCTGCTTTGATTTCAGCATAGCCCTCGTCGATTTTAAAGCGGAGCCTGTCAGCAACGGATGCGCTGGCGAATGCATACTGGAATGGCGTAATTATAAGCAAAACGAATATAAAGATGCGCATCATTCCGGCCCCCAAGCTAGATTAATCAACCCCTTCTAATGAACCCTTTGGTTGTTGTTGGGTCAAGGTTAATGCTCCTTCATGTCGATAAAAACGACATCTCTATTCGCTTAAGATGAGGAAAACTCCCACTCGATCACATGCCGGTAAGTCTCGCCCGGATTGAGCCACGGGCTCGGGAAGTCCGGGCGGTTGGGGCTGTCGGGGAAGGTTTGGGGTTCGAGGGCGATGCCGCCGGATTTGTGAAGGCTTTTGCCGTCGGGCGTTTTCATAGCATTGGTGAAATGCTGCGATAGATAGAATTGCAATCCGGCCTCGGTCGAGAACAGTCTCATCGTCCGGCCGCTGTCGGGATCGGACAGGGTGGCGATGGGGCGCAGGGTGCCGCGTGTGCCATTGAGGCAGAAATTGTGATCAAAGCCCTGATCGGCATTCAGGAGGTTCTGTGCGATCACGGCGGGGTTTCGGAAATCATAGCCGGTTCCGGCAAGGTCGCAGCGACCGGGAAGAGGGATCAGGCGCTCGTCAATCGGAAGATAGGCATCGGCATCGATTTCAAGGATATGCAGGGCCGCGCATTTATCAAATCGGCCCGTCAGGTTCCAATAGGCATGGCTGGTCATGTTGACCGGGCAGGTCTGATCGCAGGTTGCCGTGATTTCAAGGCGCAGGCGATTTTCAGCGACAATCGAATAGGTTGCGGTCGCCGCGAAATTCCCCGGATAGCCTTGATCGCCATCCGGGCTTTCGAGGTGAAAGGCGATTTCGTGATCGGTGTTTTGCGTGACGGACCAGTCGTGCCGGTCAAAGCCGGTAACGCCACCATGCAGGTGCGTCGGGCCTTCGTTGGCGGCCAGTGTCACCCGGTCACCATTCGGGGCGATATAGGCCGAATTGGCAATGCGGTTGGCATAGCGCCCGCACACCGCACCGATATAGCTGTCATGGGTGGCGTAGGCATCATCATCGGGCAGGCCAATCGCGATATTGGTTTCCGTGCCGTCGTCATTTCTCAGCCAAAGCTCCCGGATACGCGCCCCATAGGGGGATAGCAGGATTCGCATTTTTGCGGTCCTGATTTGCAGGGTTCCGGCCGGGGCCGGATGCATCGGGATTGCGGTCGGGTTTTTCGACATGTCGCCTCGTTTCATCTGGAAGTCCCTGTTTTATTTTGACTTTGCGGGTTTTTGGGCCGCTGTCAACCGCGCTTTCTACGCGAAAGTGGGGAGGCGCATTTAGGCCGTTGAGTTCCTTCAAATCATATTGTATTACTATATGGCTTTTAGCAATAAAACAGCCTTTAGGGAGGAAATAATGAAAAGTCTCAAGCAGCTTGCGGTGTCGACGGCAGCCCTTGGTGTTGCACTTGGTCTGTCCTTTGCGGCACAGGCCGAAATGATGATCGGCTTCTCGCAGATCGGGTCGGAAAGCGGCTGGCGTACGTCCGAGACGGAATCAATCAAGGCCGAAGCGGAAAAGCGCGGCATTGATCTGAAATTCTCGGATGCGCAGCAGAAACAGGAAAACCAGATCAAGGCAGTCCGTTCCTTCATCGCCCAGGGCGTTGATGGCATTCTGCTGGCACCGGTTGTTGAAACCGGCTGGGATCAGGTGCTTCAGGAAGCCAAGGATGCCGGTATTCCCGTCGTTCTGGTTGACCGTGGCGTTGCCGCCGATGAAAGCCTGTATCTGACCAAGGTTGCATCTGACTTCGTGGTCGAAGGTGCGCTTGCCGCCGCATGGCTGGCAGCGGAAACCAATGGCGTCTGCGATGTGGTCGAGCTTCAGGGCACCGTTGGCTCGTCGGCTGCCAATGACCGCAAGGAAGGTTTTGAGTCCGTTGTCGGCAATTTCCCGGGCATCAATATCATCCGGTCCCAGTCGGGCGATTTCACCCGTTCGGGCGGCAAGGAAGTCATGGAAAGCTTCCTGAAAGCCGAAGATGGCGGCAAGAACATCTGTGCGGTTTATGCGCATAATGATGACATGGCGTTGGGTGCGGTTCAGGCGATCAAGGAAGCCGGTCTTGACCCGGCCGAAGACATCCTGATCGTATCAATCGATGCGGTTCCTGATATTTTCAAGGCGATGGCCGATGGCGACACCAACGCCACCATCGAATTGAACCCGCATCTTGGCGCACCTTCCTTTGATGCGATTGCCGCTGCCAAAGAAGGCAAGGAAGTACCGAAATGGATCAAGGCCAATGGTCCGCTTTATCTGCCTGATACCGCTGCCGAAGAATACAAAATGCGCAGCAAGTAAGGCCGTTATCCGCAACCGAACGCCTTACCGTGCGGTTGGGGTGACGTAACTGGCGTGATGTCTGAACGCATCCTTGTCGATGGCAAGGGTGCGTTCGGCCACATCCGGCCAGCGAACATAAAGGGAGAGGGGCTATCCATGTCTGAGAAGACGCAATCCGTGCTGTCAGTACGCGGGGCGGGAAAGTTTTTTCCCGGCGTCAAAGCCTTGCAGGATGTTGATTTCGATTTGCGATCCGGTGAAATTCACGCGCTTCTGGGTGAAAACGGTGCCGGGAAATCGACGCTGATCAAGGTGATTACCGGGGTTCATCCGCGCGATGCCGGAACCGTCCTGCTTGACGGGCAGGAAATCCATCCAAATCATCCGGGCGACGCGCAGGCGCTGGGTATTTCGACGGTCTATCAGGAAGTGAACCTGGTGCCCACGCTGTCGGTTGCCGAGAACCTGATGCTGGAACGGCAGACATTAAAATTCGGGTTTATTTCGTGGAAGAAAACCGAAAGTGATGCCAAGGCAGCGCTTGAAACGCTGGGGCTTGATATTGATGTCAACCGGCCGCTGGGGTCCTATTCGGTGGCGATCCAGCAATTGGTTGCGATTGCACGTGCGGTTGCACTTGATGCGCGGGTTCTGATCCTTGACGAACCGACCGCAAGCCTTGATGCCGAGGAAATCCGCACCCTGTTTCGCATCATGAACGAACTGCGTGCCAAGGGGCTTGGCATTGTGTTTGTCACCCATTTCCTGGATCAGGTTTACGCGATTACCGACCGCATCACGGTCCTGCGCAACGGGCGGCTTGTTGGCACGTTTGTGACCAAAGAACTGGCGCAGATTGACCTGATCAATCACATGCTGGGCCGGGAGCTGGCCGAGGTCAGTTCGCACCGCCATCAGGATGAAAGCAATTTCACCGGCAAGGGCCGCCAGATCCAGATCAAGAATCTGGGCAAGAAGCGCGTGCTTGAGCCCGTAACGCTTGACCTTTCGGGCGGCGAGATTGTCGGTTTGGCCGGGCTTCTGGGGTCGGGCCGGACGGAGCTTTCGGAGCTTATCTTCGGGGCGAAAAAGGCCGATAGCGGCCTTGTGTTCCTTGACGGGGAGCCAGTGATGCTGCGATCCCCGCGCCATGCCATCCGGTCGGGTTTCGGGCTTTGCCCCGAGGACCGCAAACAGGATGGCATTGTTGCCGAGCTTAGCGTGCGCGAAAACATCATGCTGGCGCTTCAGGGGCGGCGTGGATGGTTGCGCCCGATTGCACGCGCCGAGCAGCAGAAAACCGCCGATGAGATGATCAAGGCGCTGGGTATTGCCACACCCGATAGTGAAAAGCCCGTCGGGCAACTGAGCGGGGGCAACCAGCAGAAGGTTATTCTGGCGCGGTGGCTGGTGTCCAAGCCGATTTTCCTTATTCTTGACGAGCCGACACGCGGCATTGATGTGGGCGCGCATGCCGATATCATCAAGCTGATCAAGGAGCTTTGTGACGAGGGGCTGGCCCTGCTGGTGGCGTCAAGCGAGCTTGAGGAAATCGTTGCCTTTGCCGACCGGGTGGCGGTGATGCGCGACCGCCAAAAGGTTTCCGAACTGACGGGTGCCGAAATCACGCAGGACAGGATCATCGAGGCGATTGCACGATGACCAGCTTGCAGGACAAAAAGAAATTACGGGAAAGCAGCACCATGTCTGCATCTTCTTTGCTGAGCCGGCAGTGGTTTGGCCCGGTGGCGGCCCTTGTGCTGATCATTCTGGGTATCGGGATCATATCGCCGGACTTCTTTGATATTCGCATTGTTGACGGGCATCTTTACGGGTCGCTTGTTGATGTGGTGCATCGCGGCGCGTCAACCGCCCTTGTGGCGGTGGGCATGGCGGTGGTCATCGGCACGCGGGGCATTGATCTTTCGGTGGGCTCGGTGATTGCGATTTCAGCCGCCGTCATGGCGGTCCTGATCCGTGATACCGATCTGCATCCGGCGGTCATCATCCTGGCAGCCCTTGGCGCCGGGGTGCTTTGCGGACTGTGGAACGGGATGCTGGTGGCCTATCTTGATATCCAGCCGATCATCGCGACCCTGATCCTGATGGTGGCCGGGCGCGGGATCGCGCAGATGATCACCGATGGGCAGATCGTGACCTTTCACGGGGCGTTTTTCGAAGGGATCGGCAGCGGGTATCTGCTGGGCATTCCGTGGCGGGTGATTATTGCCGCGGTGGTGATCGGCGCGCTTTACGGCGTGATGCGCAAAACCGCCCTTGGCCTGTTTGTTGAGTCGGTTGGCGGCAATGCACGCGCCAGCCGTCTTGCGGGTATTGACGCGCGCGGGATCAAGCTTCTGGCCTATGCGATTTCGGGGCTTTGTGCGGCCTTTGCCGGGATCATTATTGCCGCCGATATTCGCGGCGCGGATGCCAACAATGCCGGTCTGTGGCTTGAACTGGATGCCATTCTGGCGGTGGTGATCGGGGGCGCGTCGCTGATGGGCGGGCGGTTCTTCATCGGCATGACGGTGATCGGGGTTCTGATCATTCAGTCGCTGACCACGGGGATTTTGCTTTCGGGTTTGCCGTCGCAATATACCCTGATCGTCAAGGCGGCGGTGGTGATGGTGGTTCTGCTGGTGCAGGCACCGAAATCACGCGAACTGGCGGGCAAGGCGTGGGAAAAGATCGGCAGCCGGAAGGTGCGGGGGAATTCCGATGAAAATTAATGAACGTTATTACCCGTTGCTTGCCACGCTGGCGGTGCTGGCGCTGCTTTACGGTTACGGGATTGCCGAACATCGGGCGTTTTCAGATACCTATGTTCTGGGCGCGCTTCTGACCGATAATGCGTTTCTGATCATTACCGCGGTCGGCATGACATTCGTTATCCTGTCGGGCGGGATTGATCTTTCGGTGGGCTCGATGATTGCCTTTGTCGGCGTCCTGATGGCCGAACTTGTCACCGGGTTTGGCATGCATCCCTTGGTGGCGGTGGTGATTTCGATTGCGGCCGGAACGCTTTTCGGGGCCTTCATGGGGGTGATTATCGCCAAGTTCGATATTCAGCCCTTTATCATCACCCTGGCGGGGATGTTTTTCCTGCGCGGGATGTGTTTCCTGATCAACCTTGATTCCGTGCCGATTGATCATCCGTTTGTCGCCGATTTCAGCGGATTTAAAATTCCGCTGCCGGGGCGTGGCTGGATCAGTGCGGCGGCGCTTTTGATGTTATTGACGGTGATTGCCGGGGTGGTGATTGCGCATTACACCCGGTTCGGGCGCAATGTCTATGCCATTGGCGGGGATCGTCAGTCGGCTGAATTGCTGGGCATTCCGGTGCAGGGCACGATCATCCGGGTTTACACTTTATCGGGCTTTTTCAGTGCCTTGGCCGGTGTTGTTTTCGCGTTTTATACCGCGTCGGCCTATCCGTTGGCAGCCGTCGGGGTGGAGCTTGATGCGATTGCGGCGGTGGTGATTGGCGGGACGCTTCTGACCGGGGGGATGGGCTTTGTGGTTGGGACGTTCTTTGGCGGGATCATCATGGGGGTGATCCAGACCCTGATCGCGTTTGACGGGTCGCTTAATAGCTGGTGGACCAAGATCATGATCGGGGCGCTTCTGTTTGGCTTTATCGTGCTGCAACGCCTGATTACACGGTCATTTTCGGGGATGCGGGCCGGAGCGGGGTGAGCCGAATTTAGCCTTTTCGGGTGGGGGAATTCGGGCCGGGGCGGCAGGGCTGCTTCGGCCCGAATTGTTTTCAGGGGCGCTCATTCCGGCGGCCATTTTGTGGGTTTTGGGGCCGGTTTTTTATGAAGTTATTTTTCATAATCGATCCGATTTTTCATTTTTGGTGAATAATTGATCGGGAAGCGGTGTGGCGAAGATCGTGAACGTCCGTTTCGGGCCCGAAAAACCGGCTTTTATTTGTGTGAGGAATACGGGTTTTGGCCGTTATGAGATGAAAAGCGGCTTTTTATTTGTATGAGGAATACAACAGGGGCCGTCCCGATGACAGCCCCGTTTTTGTCTTTTGCCGCTGTCTTGCCGCCGTCTGGGTGCGATGAAATCGCCGGGCCCGTAAAGCGACATCAAAGCAATATCAAAGCCCGATCACGTCCCAGTCATGTTCGCTTTTCATGCCGAGCTGCTGGCGGAGTTGCAGCATGGTGCGGCTGAGCAGGTTGCGCATGGCTTCGCGGGCGTCGCCGGGTTCGCGGTGCGCGATGGCGCGGTAAACCGCGAAATGGTCGGGCAGGGATTTCACGTGCGCCTTTGGCCCGCCCGAAGACAGGCGGAACGAGCCGATCAGGGCGGTTTCAATCAGCATGCCGAACGATTTCATGAAATCATTGCCCGACGCATCCAAAATCGCCTGATGGAAAATCAGGTCGGTGATATAGACGGCCTCGGTGCCGAGTTCGGCATTTTCCATGCCGGTATAGGCGGCCTCGATCGTGGCCAATTGTTCCTCGGTCGCGCGTTCGGCGGCCATGGCGGCGGTGTTGGGTTCGATGATCATGCGGGTTTCAAACAGGCCATACAGAAACGCCGGATCGGGATCGGGGAAATGCCAGGACAGAACATCGGGGTCGAGCAGGTTCCAGCTTTTGCGCGGTTTGACGCGCGTACCGGTTTTCGGACGGCTTTCGATCAGCCCCTTGGCCGAGAGGATCTTGATCGCCTCGCGCAATGCGGTTCGCGAGACATCGAGTGATTCACTCAAGGCCGCCTCGGTCGGAAGGACATCGCCCGGTGCCAGCTTGCCCGAGACGATCCGGGTTCCCAGATCATGGGCAACGATGCTGTGCAGGCTGCGCCTTGCATAGGTTCTTGACATGGACGATGGCATTCAAATTCCTCCGGTGCGGTCTTTTGATATCTGCGGACGGCGGTGGCTGGATCGGTGACCGCACTCTGACATTATTCATATAATATGAATTTATTTCGAGGGCAACTTCTGCGCGCCCGATAATGCCTTGTGCTGCAACGCATATAATTATTTCGGTGCGGTTTTCAGGGGACTGTTTGCACCACATCAGAGGTGTCATTTTTATAGACCACTTATCACCAAACAAGAAGCAATCAGTTGAGTGTTGTATCAGGCCTGATTTTGCCGGTTTGCGGCTTGACAGCAAGCGACATCCTGATAATTAATGTTATTGTATGAAGAATAAAAGAACAAGACTGTCAGGAGGAAGTGGCCCATCGCGCGGGACCGGGTATCGTAAACGGGTATCATAATCCGGCCCGAAAGAGGTGCGATTGTGGATTTTTCGCATGCATCCATGCGGTAATCATCCCATGCGATGCCCCATCAAGTACCTCGTACCGTGATTTGGGCGGGGTGCAAACCTGCCAGTTTAATCCTGATCCCGATCATGGCGTGCCGGACGGACCGGTGCCCGGAGGGGATCGGCACATAAAGACCAGATAACGGGAGAGCCGACGATCATGTCCGATCGCATGCCAACGAACTATACCAGCCTTGCCGATAAATCGGTTTTCATTACCGGCGGTGCCACGGGCATTGGCGAGGCGCTTGTCACCGCCTTTGTCGAGCAGGGGGCGAAGGTCGCCTTTGTCGACATTGCCGAGGAAGCAGGCCATGCGCTTGTTGAAAAGCTGGGCCGCGATGCCAAGCACAAGCCGCTTTTCATCACATGCGACATTACCGATATCAAGGCGCTTCAGGATGCGGTGGCGGCTGCTGCCAAGGCCAACGGCCCGATCACGGCACTGCTTAATAATGCCGCCAATGACACCCGCCATAAATGGCAGGACGTGACGCCGGAATACTGGGATGAACGCCAGGCGATCAATATCCGCCCGTCGTTTTTTGCCATTCAGGCGGTCGCCCCGATGATGCAGAAGGCCGGGGGTGGCGCGATTGTCAATTTCGGGTCGGTGAGCTGGATGATGGGGCAGGGCGGCATGCCGGGCTATACCACGGCAAAGGCCGCAACCCATGGATTGACGCGCGGCATGGCGCGTGACCTTGGCAAGGATGGCATCCGGGTCAATACGCTTGTGCCCGGCTGGGTCATGACGCAGCGCCAGCTTGACCTTTGGGTCGATGAAGCCGCCGAGCGCGAGATTGACGAGCGCCAGTGCCTTAAAAACAGGGTGATGCCGAGCGATATCGCGCGTATGGCGCTTTTCCTGACCTCGGATGAAAGCCGCATGGTCACGGCACAGAATTTCATCGTTGATGGCGGCTGGGTCTGATCGCGGTCTGATTGGCCGGGAAACACCCCCGATTTTACGAACAGAGACATTATCAGGACAGATTTCATGAGACTGGTTCAATACAAGGATACCGCCGGGGCGCAGCATGTGGCCGTGGTCGAGGATGCCAAAACCCTGATCCCGCTCAAGGCGGTTGCCTCCACGCGCGAGCTTGCCAGCATCGCGATTGCCGAAGGCACGACGATGATCGAGGCGGCAAAGGCCCGCCTGGGCGACACCAGCGTTGATTATGACGAGGTCGCCAAATCCGGCCGTCTGTTGCCGCCGATCACCCATGCCGATCCGGCGCATTTCCTTGTCACCGGAACGGGCCTTACCCACCTTGGCTCTGCGTCGGCACGGGCCAACATGCACAAGGCTGATAACAAGGCCGCCGATGAAACGGATTCCATGAAGATGTTTCGCATGGGGGTCGAGGGCGGCAAGCCGAAGGCGGGCGAGCCGGGCGTGCAGCCGGAATGGTTTTACAAGGGGGATGGCTCGGTCGTGGCCAATCCGGGCGCGGATATTCCAAGCCCGTCCTTTGCCCTTGATGGCAGCGAGGAACCCGAAATTGCCGCGATTTACGTGATTGACCCCGAAGGCACGCCGGTGCGCATCGGCTTTGCGATTGGCAACGAGTTTTCCGACCATGTGATGGAACGCCAGAATTACCTTTATCTGGCGCATTCGAAACTGCGTGCCTGCGCGATGGGGCCGGAACTGCTTCTGGGTGATCTGCCAAGCCATGTTGAAGGCACGTCGCGGCTTTATCGCGATGGCAAGGTGATTTGGGAAAAACCGTTCCTGAGTGGCGAGGACAATATGTCTCACTCTCTCGCCAATCTTGAATATCATCACTTCAAATATGATCTGTTCTGCCGCCCGGGCGATGTGCATGCGCATTTCTTTGGCACGGCGACGCTTTCCTTTGCCGATGGCATCAAAACGCAGGATGGCGACGAATTCGAGATCGAGGCCGCGCTTTTTGGCCGCGCATTGCGCAACCGGCTTAAAACGCAGGCGGAACGCAAGGTGACGATAAGGTCGATCTGATTGATCAGATCGATCTGACGCCCAAGGGATATCAGGGTTTTACCAAGGGGCCACGATAAAAGCCCCGTCTCCCTCCAGAGCACTTCGTGCCCCGGCTCAATTTATTGGGTCGGGGTTTTGTTTTTGGAGGTTGAAGAGAGTTCAAGCTCACACTGGTAAAACATTCTGTTCATAGAAGTGGACTGCTTAATGCGAAGCTCTCTCAAAAGTAAAGTTTTAATTTTGTTCTTTCTTGTTTAGGTAATTATGTAGAAGATATTTGTGATCGTCAGTGCTGTTGTTTTTTTGAAAATACATGGGGCATTATATTCGTTGGCTAGATGTAAGAGGTTAAGGCTTGGCAGATAACAAAAGAAGCTACTCTCAAAAAACGATAAAGGTACTTTTTGCACTGAGTGGCAATCAGTGTGCTTATCCAGATTGCACGAACACTCTTATAGAGCCAGCGACCGAGCAATCTGACATCCATGTAGCTGCCCAAATTTGCCACATCTATGCGATCAGCGAAGATGGCCCTAGAGGACGAACTGCTCTCACTAAGAAAGAACGTAACGCTCCTGAAAACCTGATCTTGCTGTGTCGTCATCATCACGGGATTGTCGATGATCAACATGAGAGCTATCCAGCAGATAAGCTAAAGGAATGGAAAAGAGCGCATGAAGGTGAAATGCGCAATCGCTTGTCTGGTAATCTTCAAGGAATTCACCCTGAAGTTTTGTCGCACCCATATTTTCCAATGTCTTTAGTTGATGAAAAAATTAGCGAAGATATAGAGACCCTGCGTAAGACACGCTTCTTCGGGGAAGCGGATACGATCAACAATGCTCAGGTGCTTGGTAGGCGACTTTTTGAGGGAGAGCTGAGTGGTGGTTCTGCATCTGTACGAAGCTATGCGTTGGCTTGGTGCTCAAGATTGCTGGCGCTTAGCGAAGCTTTTGAGGTAGCCGAGGGCTATCTCGCGCTTGCGAAACAATTAGAGGTATGTATCGAAATCGCCATCGCGGAAGCTTTTATCGCTTCTCAGAAGGGTGACAAAGAGGCTGCACTAAAGATTCTCGCACGCATCAATAGCTCTCAAGCCCGTTCTGCAGCATTCATGGTGGTGAAATATCATGAAGGTGCCGCAGGAGCGATTGCGTGGCTTGAAAAAGCCCGGATTAAGTTGACGGCTATGGATGCCGACGGCAGGTTCGTACTTTTGATTTCTCAACTTGAGCTTGCTCAGTGGGAAGCTGCCGAGGGGACTTTGGGGGCTCTAACTGATCAAGACTTTGCCGACGTTCCAGCGTTTCATCACATCGCTGCGATTATCTGTTTGCTGAGGGTAATTCCTTCCGAGTGTCGCTCTCTCGTGATGAATCAATTGCCCTTGGATGCTTCAAACTTTCCTTTGGCATCCGACACGCTTTCAATGGAGGTTCGTAAGGAAGCTCTTCGTCGCTTTTTAGAGGCAGCAAAAGTTGAGAGAAAACTAAACTGTCCTAGTATCGCATCTCTCGATGATGACTACGCCCTGTGGCTTGAACTGAGGAATCCGGGAACCGCCGAAGAAGGCCTTAAGCGGCTTGAAGACAAGCTTCGTGATCCGGAAAAGGCTCTTCAGTTGGTTCCTTTCGGACTTCAGTTTGGAATTAATCTCGACCTCACAGCAGTTGAACAAGCGATAGAGCAAAACATAGCCGTGCATGGAGGAATTACGCACGAAGCCGCTATCGCTCGTTTGGCACTGGCATTCACGCAGAAGTCGCCAAAAGATGTAGCAGATTATATCGAACATCATTACGAAGATTTGTCAAAATTTGTCGACCAAACATCAATAGGGACTTTGCAGATTGAGGCTCTATCTCGTGCTGCAATGCCAGATAAAGCTCATAAGCGTCTCTCTATTCTTTTAGATAAAGGACTTTCAGAAGAGGACGAAATACGTCTTAAAAGAATAATTGCAGAGTCCTCAGGAGGTGACCCGATTGAGCTTCGAAAGGATCAATTTAAACAAACAGACTCTTTGGGCGATCTTGTCGCGTTAGTCAGCGAATTGGAAAAAAAACAAAGCTGGAACGAACTTTGCGATTATGGAGAGTTATTATTTCGTAGAACTCAGTCTGTCGCTGATGCGGAGCGTTTAGCTATCGCACTGATTAACAATCAGAAAAGTCTTTCTCTTGTTAGACTTTTTGGAGATTCACCTGATATTCGTCAACAGTCGGAAAAACTCCAACTATATTACTGCCGGGCGCTTTTCAACGAAGGTGACCTTTTGTTAGCTCGGTCAGAATTTGCAAAAATAAGCGGATTATCCGACGGCCCTAACTACCGAGCACTTTCTGTGAATATTGGGCTTGCCTTAGGAGACTGGGCCTCATTGTCTGCCTATGTCGCCGCCGAATATCGTGCAAGAGATAAGCGCGATGCTATTGATTTAATACAAAGCGCTCAGCTTGCGCACCATCTTGGTTCTCCTCAGGCGCGTGATCTCACGTTTGCAGCGGCTGCAAAAGGCGACAACGATCCCGGTGTTTTGGCCGCAGCCTATCACTTGGCTTCGACGGCTGGTTGGGAGGGGAATGAGATCGTTTCCCAATGGATTCAGAAAGCGGCTGAACTTTCTGGAGATCAAGGTCCAATTCAGAAAATGACACTGAAGGACTTATTTGATCAAAAACCTGAATGGGACCGTCACGAAACCAATATGTTGCAGATGCTGGGGCGAGGAGACAGCCCTATGTTTATCGCGGGCAAAGTTCTTAACAGAAGTCTTGTTGGGTTAATGCTATTTCCTGCACTTGCCAATCTGTCAGAACGCGATCCTCGGCGCAGGCAGGCCATTCCTGCCTATAGTGGGCAGCGTCAAGCATTGCAACTTGATACAGTCACAGCGAAAGTCGGCATAGACGCTACTGCACTGCTGACTTTGAGTTTTCTCAACTTGCTGGACGAGGCACTGGACGCACTTAACACAGTGTATTTACCCCATTCTACACTTATGTGGTTATTTGACGAAAAGCAGAAGGCTGCTTTCCACCAGCCAAGTCGAATTAGGGACGCCCATCGATTTCGCAATATGTTGGCGACGGATGCTTTGGAGAAGTTCGTCCCCTCTACTGTAACAGATAGCGATTTATCCGCTCAGGTGGGTGACGATCTCGCAATGTTGATAGCGGAGGCTGAGAAGAGCAGTGATGAGAAGATCAGTCAGCGTATTGTTGTTCGTCCTTCTCCAGTTTATCGTCTCGGCTCCCTCATGGAAGAGGAAGCCAATCTGACGCAGCACGCCAGCGTGATAACTAGTTGTTTTGCTGTAGTCGAGAAGTTGAGACAGAAGGGACAGATCACTTCTGAAGAGGAAAAAAAAGCACGAGCTTACCTTCAGCTTCATGAACAGCCTTGGCCGGAGCAGCCGGAAATCTCCGATGATGCAGAATTGTACTTGGATGATCTTGCGATCAGCCATTTTCTTCATCTCGGGATGCTGGACAAATTGAAAGCAGCAGGATTTAAGGCAATTGCATCACCGGGAAAAGTTTCTGAATCCGATGCTTTGATTTCCTATGGAGGCATTGCAGATAAGGTCACCGAAGCAATTGAACATATCCGAAGCGCACTAAATTCACGCATTCAGACAGGCAAAATCAAGGTTGGCAGACAGCAAAAGTTCGACAAGCTAAAGGAGCAGTCGATTGCAGACCATCCCACTTTCGGTGTACTCACACTAGCTGGTGTGTGTGATGCTGTCATCATTGACGACAGATTTGTCAATCAACACGCAAACTTCAATGAATCTGATGGAAAAGCAGCTGTATTTTCGACCACGGACCTCCTAGATGGACTGGTATCGGTTGGAGCTATCTCCCCAAATCGAAATATGGAGGCTAGGACGCTGTTGCGTCGCGCTGGGTACTTCTTTGTCCCTGTTCGTCAAGAGGAGTTGACACAATACTTACGGGAATGCTCGGTTATAGACGGTAAGGTTTGCGAAACAGCTGAGATGAAAGCTATCCGCGAAAATCTCCTTCGCGTTCGTATGAGTGATTGGCTTCAACTACCCAAAGAAGCGTCTTGGCTTGATGCAACGATTAAGACCTTAATCATTGCAATGAAGGATTTCTGGAAATCTGGAACTCCCTTCGACGAGGTAAAGGCTATTTCTAACTGGATTGTAGATCAAATTGATATACGTGGTTGGGCGCATCGCTTCCACGTCGATGTTGCAGATGATATTGTTAAGACGGGCCGGGGAGTTCACATCCTCTTGCTCCTTTCTCCTCCTTTGGACGTTTCACAGGACATTAAAGATGCCTATTGGGAATGGTTAGAAGACTCCTTGCTAACTCAAATCAAGGAGAAATTCCCCGATCTTTATGAGTGGATTGTGAATTACGAAGAACAACAGATTTCGCATCTAATAGATACGTATTTAGATCTGGGGGGCTAAACATGGCAAACAGTTCATATGCCCGATCTTCATTGGCACTAGCTGCTATGGAGTTTGTGCCGCCGATTCTTAGAAAGACTTTGCTGAATCAGCGAGAGTTTTGTGAAGAATACGGGCTTAAGACTGATGCTGTAATTGGATTTGGTGATCTTGGCGTATCGCTTCCCCGCTCTGACCTTTTTGACGCCATTCGTAATATACTTTCTGACGGATCGGAGCGCATTGTATCCGACACGGACGGACAAGATTGGAAGGTCTTTGTGGAGGGAAAAGATGGAGAGCCGTCGCAAATCCTAATTTCAAACAATGATCGGCGCTTTAAATTACCTGATTTTAATGCACTTTCGCCGGACAGTACTATCCGGTTGCAGTCTCTTCAAAAAGAATCTTCCGACGTTAACCTGCCTCTGGCCGCGAAAACGGCATGGCAGAATGTTCTCATGGAGCGAAGTTTGGAAGATGATGAGGTAGATACATTCCATAGTGAATTTCGCGATACACCTGTCAATGCGGCACGTTCAATACATGCTGAATTTCAGCAGGTTGAAGGTAGTGCACAGTTTCTTGTTCCGTCTTCTCGTCGATATCTTACCCGGCTCGTTGGTGAATACGATGGAAGTGCTTCAATTTACGAGTACGCCGTCGGAGCAGGTAGAAACTTTATGGAGGGACTGTCGAAGTGGCGATCCTACGATGGGTTTCTATCTAGCTTGTTCCTGTCATCTCACTCCACGCTGACCGCGGAGATTAGTGTTAAGAATTTGGATCGTAGAGATATTTCTCGTGCTTTAGAGTTCCTTATCAATAGTGGAGATCGACTTTCTCAATTGGGAGCTGTCGAAGTTGGGCTAAGAGTTCTTCCTGACATACCTGAAATTGAGACACTGCTTGTCCGTCTTATTGAACAGATTAGAGATGATGATCCTCAAGGGTCCACGAGCGGGTTCAAGCTTTTTTCTGCGTTGTTCGTTTTTGTTGATGGCGCGTTATCTGAAAGGCGCCTTTTATCTGATGTTCCGCCGTTCTATAGAAGATTGGCATCTTTAGCTCATGCCGCACTGATTCAACGCGAAGCAGTGGCGACGTCAATTGAGATTGATTACTTTTGTGAGTGGGCTTGGAGCAGTTACGGTGAGCGGTTTTATTATCAATCACTTGTGGATATGCGTTTGGAACCGCGCTGGAAGCCTGACTTCGCTGAGGCATCCCAGATAAAGGCGGATTTTCTGGGGCGCTTGATGATCGCAGGGAAGTCCAATGAGAAAAATATTAGAAGTAATGAATTAAGAGCGTTACTCTTAGGGGCTGATTCAGGAAGTATTCATTCCGTCGTCAATTTTCCTCGGCCCTATTACCCTGGGCCTTTGGAAGGTCAGGATGCTAGTCCAGTTGCACTTCCTGACGATTTGGCCGAAACAGTTGAAGCCAGACTTAAAGAAGATGAGGTGGGGCCAGCGTCATTTATTGCGTTGGTAAACTCTGTTCTGATTTTTCGGGTGGATCAAAGTCAAGCGAAACTGGCTGCTGAAGCGCTAAAGGCAGGGGAGCATAGGCTGGCGAGGGTAGAAGACCACTCCCAACTCTTCGCAATCTTACAAGGATTAGCAACCGTGGCAGCTGTCTCTAGAGTACATTCTCTTGCTGATGGGCTTCGTATTCTTGTGCGCCAATATAGGCACGATACTCAGTACACTTTGTCTATCGATGAAGCTTTGACAATTTGTCTCGTGGCATCCGCAAGTAGAGATAATCTCAATGATTGGGTAGAGTATGTTGGAGACTGGTTGGCTGATCTAGCTTTTGAAAATTTTCAAGGAACAGAAGGAGAATCTCTTTATTCGCACCTTCGTTGCCTTTGCCATTCAGTTCCTGAGCTGTGGATCTCCTGCGGCAGAGCCGATGCTGCCTTGAAAGCTTACCTCGATATTTAGCGCCGCACTTATCTCTTTAGCGATTGAACCGTGTTTTTTGGGACCTAGCGCTTTGCGAGATGGATTCCCGCTTTCGCGGGAATGACGGGGTGGGGTGGCTCGGCTTGGCATGGCATGGTGTCGGGATGGCGTGACGGTTCCGGGTGACTTGCGGGGCGGTTGGGTGCAAGCTGTGTGTTCGGCCTTGGGCTTTGCTTTGTGCCCCGTTCTGTGTTCCGCTTTTGGCGACACAGCGTGGCGGTTCGGGGGACTAGCCGGATGGTCGTGCGCGCGCCAGTCTGCATCATCGCCATCGGGCCGTCGCATCGGCAGGGCCGATAAAGTCGCCATACCCGTCCAAAGACCCGCAAAAGGATGACGCCCATGAGTTGGAACCCCGCACTTGAACCCGGCTGCCCCGATATTGTCGATAGTGATGCCATCGAGACCCTGATCATTCCGCGGTCCCGCGATCTGGGCGGGTTTGAGGTCAGGCGCGCCTTGCCCGCGCCAAAGCGCCAGATGGTCGGGCCGTTCATCTTTTTTGATCAGGCGGGGCCGGCCGAATTCCTGACCGGGAAGGGTGTTGACGTCCGGCCGCATCCCCATATCGGGCTGGGTACGGTGACCTATCTGTTTCGCGGTGATTTTCATCATCGCGACAGCACCGGGGCCGATCAGATCATCAAGCCGGGGGAGCTTAACTGGATGGTGGCTGGGCGGGGTGTCTCGCATTCCGAACGCACATCGGCCACGGCGCGAAGCGGCCCCAACAGCCTGTTTGGCATACAGACGTGGCTTGCCCTTCCCGAAGCGCAGGAAGATATCGCCCCGACATTCGCCCATCACGGCAAGGGCACCTTGCCGGTGATCGAGGAAGACGGCGTTTCGGTAAGGCTGATCCTTGGTACTGCCTATGGCGAGGTCGCCCCGGCGACGATGTTTTCCGAAACCTTCTATGCCGATGTGAAGCTTGACGCCGGGCGGATGTTGCCGATGCCCGATGATCACGAGGATCGCGGGATTTATATTGTCGAGGGTTCGATTTCGGTCGCGGGGCAGGATTTTGAGGCCGGGCAGATGATGGTTTTCCGCCCCGGTGACAGGATTACGGTGATTGCCGGGGAGCAGGGCGCGCGGCTGATGATCCTTGGCGGGGCAACATTTTCGGGCCCGCGTTATATCTGGTGGAACTTTGTTGCGTCGTCCAAAGAACGGCTGGAGGAAGCCAAGGCCGACTGGCGGGCGGAAAACTGGGGCAAGGGGCGGTTTGACCTGCCGGTTGATGACCGGGATGAATTTATCCCGCTGCCAGAGTGAATTAGCCGAGTGAATTAGCCGAGTGAATTGGCATAAAGAAACCCCGGCAGTGGTGACACTGCCGGGGTGCACTGGGCCCGCCTGATCAGGCATCAGGGTGGGGGTGGGGCGATGCCTCGGTCCTGACCTCAGGCCTGTTCGGTTGCGGGAACAGGGCTGGTCCGCAGACCCAGTGTAACGATGATCGATGCCCCCACCAGCAACATGCCGGCGATGGTAAAGACGCCAAGCGCGCCGCTGGCATCAAACAGAAGGCCGCCAACGCCGGAACCCGTTGCAATGGCAAGCTGGAAACCCGCGACCAGAAGGCCGCCGCCGCTTTCGGCTTCGTCCGGGACGGTGCGCGTGATCCAGGTTGACCATGCGACCGGCACCCCGCCAAAGGCCATGCCCCAGATCGCGACAAGCACGGTGGTCGGGACAATCGCGCCCTGAATGGACACCATGCCGATCCCGGCCAGCCCCATGATCATCGGCATCAGGGCAATCGTCATGCGAAGCGACCGTGCAACCAGCGCACCGCCGACATAGGTGCCGACAAAGTTGGCAAGACCAAAGCCGAGCAGAATGCCCGAAACGCCCGCCGTCGCAACGCCGGTAATGTTTTCAAGGAACGGCCGGACATAGGTGAACAGGGCGAAATGGCCGGTAATGATCAGGACCAGCGAAAACAGGCCGAATTTCATGCGCGGGCGGTTGATGACCTCGACCAATGTACGCAGCGTTGCGCGGCCCCGCGGCGGCATTTTCGGCAGGGTCAGGAACTGCACGACAAGGGCGAGCACGCCAAGCAGGGAGGCTAGCAGGAACACATCGCGCCAGCCGATCACATCGCCAAGATAGCTTCCGAGCGGGGCGGCAAAGATGGTGGCAGCCGAAACACCACTAAACAGGATCGACAGCGCTCGCGGAATGCTTTTTTCCGGCACAAGGCGCATGACGGTGGCGGCCGACATGGTCCAGAACCCGCCAAGTGCGATCCCCAGCAGAACACGACCGGCCAGCAGAACCGCGAAACTTGGCGCGGTGGCGACCATGATGTTCGAGATGGTCAGAAGGATCGAAAAGCCCAGCAGGACATAACGGCGGTCAATGCTGCGCGTGACGGTCGCGGTCAGAAGGCTCGTGATCAGGGCCAGAATGGCGGTGGTTGACATCGCCTGACCAGCCAGACCCTCGGTAATTTGCAGGTCATCGGCCATCGGGGTCAGCAGGCTTACGGGCAGGAATTCGGCGGTGACCAGCCCGAAAACCCCCAATGTCATGGAAATAACCGCCCACCAGGCCGGCGCGCCTTGCGCAGCAGCAGCCGTGGGCTTATTTACTGTCTCAGTCATCGAATGTCCTCTCGGATAGAGTGTTTGTGCATTGCAAACAGAATAGAGTGGACTCGCCGGACGGGCTATGCCAGTTTCTCCTTGATTATTGATCAATCGTCCGAAAGATACCGGAATTGATGACATGCAGATGCTTTCCAGTGACCTGATCAGCGAGCTTTTGCTCGGCATGCGGCTTGACGGGCTGCATTACAACCGCATCCAGATTTCCCCGCCATTCGGCGTGCGATTTGGCGAGGACCCGACGCGCGCACAGTTTCATTTCATCGCGCGCGGGCGGGTTTACCTGCGCACCGATAGCGGGGTTGTCCATACGCTTGAGGCCGGTGATGCCGTGCTTTTGCCGCGTGGGGGCATTCATGCGCTGCTGTCTGATCCGTCCATCCCGTGCCTTGATGTCACCGATTACAGTGTCACGACGATCTGCCGCCGGGTGGATGATATTCATGCCTGCAAGGCGGAGCAGTGCCGAAGCCAGGATACCCTGATTTTCAGTGGCTGCATGGAATTTGACCTTGGCGGGATGCATCCGCTGGTCAGCATGATGCCAGAGGTGATGCAGGTCGGCACCCTGATTGATCGAAACCCCGAACTTTTACCGGTGCTGGAAGCCATGGCGCGCGAGGTTTCGACCGAGCGCGCCGGTTTTGCCGGGATCCTGACGCGGCTTGCCGATGTGGTATCGGCATCAATCGTGCGTGACTGGGTCGAATGCGGATGTGGTGATGCGCAAGGCTGGGTCGAGGCATTGCGCGACCCGCGCATGGGGCGTGTGATTGCCGCCATCCATCGCGATCCGGGCCGCAACTGGACCGTCGAGGCGATGGCATCGGAAATGGGCAGTTCACGGTCGGTCTTTGCCGAACGGTTCCTTGAAGTCACCGGGGTGACACCGCTTCGTTATGTCACGGAACTGCGCATGCGCCTTGCCAGCCAGTGGATTACCCGCGACCGCATGGCGATTGATGTGGTGGCCGAACGGCTTGGCTATGGCTCGCAGGCGGCGTTCAGCCGCGCGTTCAAACGCACGACCGGCAAATCACCGGGCACCATGCGGGCGGCATAGCCAGCCGCGCGGTTTCCCGTCAGTACGAGTTGCGTACGACGGCGACCAGATAGCGGCAGTTTTCAGGGCTTTTATTCTCAAATATGCAATCTTGCGGCGGGCCGAGTTCAAGGCTATCGCCGGTGTCGAGGTGATGCACCCTGTCGCCTTCGTGAAACAGCAATGTTCCCTCAAGCACCCAGATCGCCTGCTGAATGAAGCTGTATGCGGAGGCGGGCATGGTGACCTGTTTGCCGGGTGGCAGGGTGACTTCGACAAGTTCGAGCGGGATTTTCTGCCCCGAAAGCACCTGACGGCGGTCATAACCGGTTTCGGGATCCGACCATAATGGCTGCTTTGCGTGTTTCCGTACACCATGATGGACGGGGCTTGCCGACGAGAGCAATGCCGAAACCGTAAGCGACAGGGCCCCGGAAAGCCGGCCGAGAACCGTTGCCGTCGGGCTGGCTTCGCCGCGTTCGATCTTGCTGATCATGGCCTTGGAGACGCCGGATTTATCGGCGAATTGACCCAGGGACCAGCCGCGGATTTCGCGTTCGCGCTTAAGCCGGGCAGCAAGGGTGGCAGTGGTTTCGTCTTCTATAATGATCATAGTGATGTTTATTTTCCGTAAAATCGATATTGACTGTCTACTATAATGGACTATCGTCAGCAAGAGATTATAGGTATGAAAAAACGGAGACGATGATGCTTGTGCGCAGTGCGACGGAACGGGACCTTCCGGAAATTCTTGAAATTTATAATCAGGTTCTTCGCGATAGTACGGCGATTTATGATGATGTGCCCTCCACCCTTGAGGAGCGGCGCGAATGGTTTGAGGGACGCAATCAGCAGGGATTTCCGGTGCTTGTCGCGGAAGACGATGGCAAGGTTCTGGGCTTTGCGTCCTATGGCCCGTGGCGGGCGCGCTGGGGATATCGCTTTACGGTCGAGCATTCCGTGCATGTGCATGTCGATCATCGCGGGGCGGGAATGGGCAGGGCGCTGTTGACGGCGCTGATCCCGATGGCCAAAGAGGCCGGTATGCATGTGATGATTGGCGGCATTGATGCGGAAAACGTCAATTCCATTCGATTTCATGAGCGGTTTGGTTTTGTCGAGGTCGGCCGCGCCAAGCAGGTTGCGCGCAAGTTTGACCGGTGGCTTGATCTTGTGACGATGCAGCTTTTTTTAAACGAGCCGGGTGCCCGCGCGTAAATGACGCAGAAGATTCCTGTTGCCGTCAGGATAGCGACAGCAGGGCCATGGCGAGGGATGCGATCAGCAGGGCGGCAAACAGGATATTGATCAGCCGCCCGAAACGCGGATCGGAAAGCAGGCGCGCAAAGCCCGCCCCGAAAACCAGCCACAGGCTATTGACCAGCACGATCACCAGCGCCAGAGCCGCGATTTTCAGGGCGTTATCCAGCCATAGGGAATGTGGCGCGATGGCATGGGCGGCATAGACCGCGCCGATGGCGGCAAAGGCCTTGGGATTGGCGATTGCCAGCATCACACCGCCGCGAAAATCGGGGCCAGTGGTTTTAGGAGTGGGTTCAGGGGTGGTTTCAGGTGACTGTTGCGCGTCTGGGGAAGTCCGTGCTGCTTTGATCGGGGCGGTGGCGATTTTCCATGCCAGATAAAGGATATAGATTGCGGCAATCGCCGTCAGGACCTGACCGGCAATTGGATGGGCGAGAAGGGCGGTGGCAATACCGGTGGCGACCAGCAGCAAAACCGCAATCGTGCCGATGATGATCCCGCCGAGATAGCCAAGGCTTGGCCGAATGCCAAAGGCCGAACCACTTGCGGCCAGGCTTATGGTCGCGGGGCCGGGGCTGCCCATCAGCGGCAGGGCGGCAAGCCAAAGCAGCAGCAGATTTTCAATCATCACTTTGCGCACCTTTCCGGTTTTGGGGCCATCGCCGGAAATGTCGCATGGTTTGCCGGATGTCGTCTTGAACGATTGTGACGCGACGTGCTCTAGAAATGCCCGTAAAGGGCGCGGGTCGCGTTTTCGGCGGCATCGCGCAGGGCGTCAAGCAGCGTATCGCGTTTCTGTTCGATCAGGGTCGGCGATGCGCCAAAGACCGAAATGGCCGAAACCATGCGGCCATGCTGGGTCAGGACCGGGACGGCGATGGCGTAAATGTCGCTTTCGCGTTCGCCGTTATTCATTGAAAAGCCCTGTTCGCGGATGGTGCGCAGTTCGGATTTGAGCGCCGCCAGATCGGTGATGGTGCGTTCGGTCATGCCGGTCAGGCGCACGGTGTCGAAATAACGGTCCTGATCATCCGGGCCCATGAAGGCCAGCCACAGTTTGCCATGGGCGGTGCAAAAGGCATCAAGGCGTGATCCGATGCGGATATCGACATAAAGCGACCGATCCGGCAGGGCCTTGGCGATGCAGACCGCCATGTCGCGGTCAAATTCGGTGGCCATGCAGGCATCCCCCACGTTACGCGCCAGATCGTCCAGCACCGGCTGGATCAGATTGGGCAGGCTGCCGTCGCGCAGCACACGATCCCCCAGATCGGCAAAGACATAGCCCAGCCGGAACACCCCGCGCGCGACCATGCGCAATGCACCGGCCTGTTCAAGCGTATGCAGGAACCGGTGGGCGGTGATGGTGTTGATGCCAAGGGCGGCCGCCGTGTCGCTGGCGGTCAGCTCAGACCGTCCCTCGGCAAACAGTTCAAGAATGCGAAACGCCTTGAGAACTGATCCGTTAAGCTGGCTTGTCATGATCCGTATCCTTTGCCCCGGGTGGCATATGCTGCACGCGCATGGTTTTGCGTCGCGGTGTCTTGACGCATGCCCGATTTCAAGAATAAACTATATTATAAATTAAATTTCAAATATAGAAATATGGTAGGAACGTCAAATGAAAAATGACAAGGCGCACATCACGCTCACCGCAGGCGGGGCCGTTCTGGCGCGGATGAAGGCGATCGGGGTGGATTATATCTTTGCCAATTCCGGCACCGATTTTCCGCCGATCATCGAAGGGCTGGCCGAAGCCAATGCCAAGGATATCGAGCTTCCCAATGCGCTTGTCATGCCGCATGAAAATGCCGCGATGGGTATGGCGCATGGCTATTACCTCGCGACCGGCAAAATCCAGGCGGTGATGGCGCATACCAATGTCGGGTTGGCCAATTGCGCGATTGGCGCGATCAATGCCGCGACGGAGCATGTGCCGGTGATCCTGATGTCGGGACGCACCCCGGTTATGGAACAGGGGCGGCTTGGCGCGCGGACCGTGCCGATTGGCTGGGGCCAGGAAATGCGTGATCAGGCGGCGATGGTGCGCGAGGCATCGAAATGGGAATACGAGCTTAAATTCCCCGAACAGGTGCCCGACGTGGTTGACCGGGCCTATGCAATTGCGTCCTCGGTCCCCAAGGGGCCGGTTTATGTGTCCCTGCCGCGCGAGGTTTTGTGCGAACCCTGTCCTGGGGATGGGATTGACGCGCCGCTTCGCATGCAGCCGGTGCGGGTGATGCCGCCCAAGGAAAGCCTTGAGGATGCGGCGCGCATCCTTGCCAATGCCAAAAACCCGGTGATCATCGCGCAGCGGGGTACGGGCACCCACGAGGCCTTTGATCGCCTGTCGTCACTGGTGGATCAGTGGGGCATTCCGGTGGTGCAATACTGGGCGATCCAGCTTGCCCTTGGCACCGATCATCCGATGATGGCGGGCATGGACCCGGCGCCGTGGCTCAAAGATGCCGATGCGGTTCTGGTGATTGATTGCCTTGCGCCGTGGTCACCCGATATTCATACGCTGCGCCCCGATTGCAAGGTGATCCAGATCGGGCAGAACCCGCTTTATTCCCGTTTTCCGGGGCGCAATTTTGCCGCCGACCTATCACTTACCGGGGAAACCGGCGATGTGATCTTGGCGCTGGCCGACGCGCTGGATCGCCATCACGGCGATCATCGCGAAACCTGCGCGGACCGACTTGAAAGGGTCGCGGCGATCAATGCGGCCACGCGCAAGAAGGTGCGCGCGGCCGCCGATGCCGGATCAGTTGATCCGATGAGCAAGGCGTTTGTTTCGCGGTGCCTTTCGGAGGCGATTGCCGGGCGGTCGGCAACGGTGTTTTCCGAGCTTGGCTGCCCGTTGGAGCCGCTTTCGCTTTCGGAGCACAGTAGCTGGTATCAGGAGCCGCATTCCGGCGGGCTTGGCTGGTCCTTCCCGGCGTCGATGGGCTATCAGTTGGCCGATAAAAACAAGCTGGTGATCGCGACCATGGGCGATGGATCATACATGTTTGCCAATCCGACGGCGTGCCATCAGATCGCCGAGGCGCTTGAGCTTCCGATCCTGATCCTTGTTCTGAACAATAATGAATGGGGGGCGGTGCGGCTTTCGGTGACCGGGATGTATCCCGATGGTTATGCGGCGAAAACCAACCAGATGCCCCTGACCGGACTTAAACCGAGCCCCGATTTCACCAAGGTTGCCGAGGCCAGCCGGGCATGGACCGCCAAGGCCGAACGCGCGGCCGATTTGCCGGAAATCCTGCGCCGTGCGATTGCGCATATCGATACCAACCGCACCCATGCGCTGGTTGAGGTGACGATTGCGCCGTAAAGGTTGGCGATACTGAACCGTTGATGAAAACCGGGTGTCGTGGTGATGATGCCCGGTTTTTTATGATTTAGGCGCATCATCGGCCTATGATTTACCGATTACGGAAATCAATCGACGCGGGAGCGTTCGCAGAACATGGAAAATCTGATGGAAAAACATCCGGAGAAAAGCGTGCCCGCCAAGGATGTTCATGACGGGGTGAAGCTGCTTGATAGCGGTGTGAATTTTGTCGGCGAGCAGGTGAGCTATCCCAAGGGCAAGGCCAGGATCAGATCGGTGCTGGCGACGATGGCACCGGGGCAGAAAACCGGCTGGCACAAGCATGGCGTGCCGACCTATGGATATATCCTTGAAGGGCAGATTACGGTCGATTACGGCGATGCCGGAAAAACCACATATCATGCCGGGGAAGGCGTGCTTGAGGCGATGGATTACTGGCATGAGGGGATCAATGATGGTGAGGTGGCGGCACGTGTCGTTGTCGTTTTCATGGGGGCCGAGGGCGCGGAAAACGTGATCTACAAGCCCGAAGATCCAGCCGACTGAGTTTTGATTTTGTAACGCGGTAAGGGGTGCTGCGGGTTTGATTACCGGGGCGCGTCTTTAAGCTGGTCAAAAATCCATTGTGCAACCGGGCCAAGTGGCCTGTCCTGACGGTGGGCGACGACAATGTCGAGGACCGGCATGTGATTTAGTCCATCCCAGCTTTCGGGGTCGAGCAGGGCGAGGGTTCCGTTGCGGATATGGTCGGCGACCATATGTTCGGGCATGCCGCCCCAGCCAATCCCGCGTAAAATCATGGCAAGTTTGGTTTCAAGGTCATTGACCTTCCAGTAATTCAAGGCCTGAACGGCATGATTGCGTTGCAGGGTCGGGGTATCGCGCGCCGATGTGATGATCTGGGTGTGGGCGTGCATCGCATCGATATGGATTTTTCCCGGAAACCAGGCGAGCGGATGGTCCGGTCGTGCAACGGCGCACATTCTGACGCGACCGCAGGCGGCCCGGGCGTAGTCGGAGCCAAAGGGAATGAATTCCGGCAAGATCGCAAGATCGGACGCGCCGTTATCAAGGACTTCGGTTGTCTGGATCGTTACCGTCGAAAGGCTTACGCGGACTGTCGGGAATTGCTGGGCGAGAACCGCAAGGACATCCATCAGCGGGGCGTTTGATGCAAACTGGCTGATTGTAATCGTGATCGAAGCTTCGAGCCCGTCAGCGATGCCTTTGGCGTGTTGGCGGTAGCTGGAAATATCCGCCATGACCTTGCGCGCGTGGGGCAGCAGGGAATGTGCTGCCTTGGTCAGGGTCGGGCGATAGGCCGTCCGGTCAAACAGTTCAAGATTGGTCTGTTCTTCGAGTTTCTGGATCGTGTAGGTGACCGAAGATTGTGTCCGGTTCAGGTGTCGCGCGGTGGCGGCGAAGCTTCCGAGGTCGGCAATGGTGACGAAAACCCGTAATTGATCAAGAGTGATGCCGGACATGAAGCTTCAACTTATTTGAATGAGATGATCATAAATATAGAATTTTTTTTATGGTCTGGCACTCGTAAATTTTGTGCAGGAGCGAAATAGGGGAGGGGCACAAGGAGTGTAAGATCGTGCTGGGCGTTGATCCCCATGAGTTTTTAGTGCCGTTGATCCGGCAGTCCGTTTTGATGATGCACCTGTTTGCGTTCGCATTTGCGTTTGTTCTGGTGGCGCGGGCAGATATTGCGATGCTGCGTGGTCAGTATCAGGAAGGCAGGTATGACCTCGGCAGGGATGCCGTTTACACGGCTTGGCTGTTGGGGCTGCTTTGGGTGTCCGGGGTGGCATTGATCGGGCTTGGTATCGGGTTTGATATTGCTGCCATCACTGCGAACGGCAAGGTATTTGCCAAGGTTACGGTCGTCACTATCCTGACGATCAATGGCATTTTCCTTCACCTTTATGCTTTTCCGGTATTCGCCGACAAACAGGGAAAAGCGTCATCGGTCAGGCTTTTGATATGCACGATCCTTGGTGCGGTAAGTTCCGTGTCGTGGTTTTGTGCATCTGCGTTCGGGGCCGCGCGCGTGGTTGCGCCGTGGCTGGGATATCAGCACTTCATGCTGTTTTATGGCATATGTCTGGCGACCGGGCTTGTTGTTGCGATTTTGTTCGTGCGACCGGTGTTGCGGCGTCAGCTTGAACGTCGGTCATCGGTTGTGCCGTCTGCCGGCTTTGTTGCAGGGGCGGTTGCCGAGTAGTCATGAACAGAACCCGGGATGCCTTCTGCCGGATGCGGATTTTCAGATTTCAATCACTACCCGGCCATGTGCCGGGTAGGTTTTTTGTTGCGTGATTGATTGTCTTTGGGCCGGGAACAGCTTTTGAAAGGTTCGGCTGCCTGCTTTGTTAGCACTTTGAAATCGTTGCTTGCATCATAGGCAAAATCATTATTTGATTAAGGTGAATTCCTGATTTGCCTGCCCAAAGGAGCCAGCATGGATCGCGTTATTGGAACCTCGGGGCGTATTGCGTTCGCAAGTGCAATGCGCAATCTGCTTGCGGATGTGTATCCGGAACATGATCACGCCGATCTGGTGCGCCGGGTGTTTGAAGTGCTGGGATTGCCGCTTGAGGGCGATGGGGCGGAGCCGTGCGAGGAATATCTTCGCAAATGGGATCAGCGCGATGCGTTTCTGATTACCTATGGCGACAGTATTTCGCGCGACGGGCATCATGGGCTTGAAAGTCTTGGCGATTTTTATCGCACGTGGCTTAAGGACTGGCTGACGGGGATTCATATCCTGCCGTTTCACCCCTTTACGTCTGATGATGGTTTTTCGATCAGCGATTTCAGTAGTTTACGCCCGGAACTTGGCACCTGGGATGACGTGAAGGCATTATCCAAGGATGCGACCGTGATGGCCGATCTGGTGGCGAACCATATTTCGGCGTCCCATGTGTGGTTTCAGCAGTTCCTTGCAGGCGACAAGCCCGGTGTCGATTACATCAAGACCGCCAGCCCCGACGATGATCTTTCCGATGTAGTGCGCCCGCGCAGTCATCCGTTGCTAAGCCAAGTCACGACATCGGATGGTGAAAAGCATGTCTGGTGTACGTTCAGCTATGATCAGGTTGATCTGGATTACGGCAATCCGGATGTGTTTTTTGAAATCCTGAAAATCGTTCTGGAATATCTTAAACACGGGGTGCGGGTCGTGCGGCTTGATGCCATTGGCTTTATCTGGAAGGTGGCCGGGACCAGTTCGATCAACCTTGATCAAACGCACAAGATCATCAAGGCATTGCGGCTGGCGACCACGGCGGTGCATCCCGATGTGCTGTTCATTACCGAAACCAATCTGCCGCTGCTGGAAAACCTGTCCTATTTCGGTAATCAGGACGAGGCGCATTTGATTTACAATTTCAGCCTGCCGCCGGTGATCATTCATGCGCTGTTATCGGGGCGCAGCGACTATATCCGCAAATGCATCATGTCGATGCCACCGGCCCCGGCGGGCTGCACATTTTTCAATTTCACCGCCAGCCACGATGGCATTGGCCTGCGCCCGGCCGAAAACCTGATCCCGGATGCGGATATCGAGGTGATGACCGACCATGCGCGCAAGATGGGCGGGCAGGTCAGTTACCGGTCGCTTAAGGGCGGCGGGCAGAAGGCCTATGAACTTAACGTCACGCTGTTTAGCATGCTGGCGGAAAGTTTTGGCGGCGATAGAACATACGGACTGGAACGGTTTGTGATGAGCCAGGCGATTGCCATGTCGCTTGAGGGCGTTCCGGCGATTTACGTGCAGACGATCTTTGCCACCGAAAATGATCAGACGGGATATGAGGAAACCGGGATACCGCGAAGGCTTAACCGCAAAATCTGGCAGCTTGAGGAGGCCGAGGAACGGTTATCGGAAGAAGGCATCGCCAAGCGGGCGTTTGACCAGTTGCGCGCATTGATGTCGATCCGCATGGGGCAGCCGGCGTTTCATCCCAATGCGACGCAATATACCCTTAACCTTGGATCGGAATTGCTGGGCGTGTGGCGGCAAAGCCATCTGAACGATCAAAGCATTTTCTGTGTGTTCAACCTGACCGATCAGGTGCAGGACCTTGATCTTTCAAAGATCAACCTGATCATGACCGAGGGGTGGACCGATCTGCTGTCGCAGCAGGTGATCGAGGATTTCAACGGTATCCTTGCGCTAGCCCCCTATCAGATCGTGTGGATTTCAAATATCGACGGGCGCAATCGCATTGATAGCCGGTTGTTGCAACGTTATCGCGATGCGATGCCGGTTTGATGCCGGGTTTGATGCGGGGGAGGTTCTTGGCGTTGTCACGTTACGATGAAGGTTGGACAACCGGTAATTGTTGCGCCAATCTGTCTTTGGGTGACATCAACGGGGATCAGCGTGGACATGATCAAAAACAGAATAGCTTTTGTGGCAACAGTGTTTGCGCTTCTTTCCCTTGTTGGATGCCAGACGACGCAACCCTATGAGGCGAGCCGAGCCTCCGAATACGGGCCGGAGCGCGCCAAATTGTTGCAGGTTGCGCGCGACATATGCATTGCCAATCTGGGCGATGCTGAAGCCATCGACAGACTTGCGCTGCCTATGGCGGAGGAACTGCCGATCATCGAAGAAGAGCCACTCGGGAATGAAACGGTAAAGACCCGCGTTTATCGCATCATTTACAAGGGGCGCCATATCGGTGCGATTTCCAACAGCGAAGGGCGCGCATGCAGTGTTGCCGCGGCCGCCGGGATTGGCATACCCGATTACTTTACCGAACAACTGGGCCTTGTGATCGAGGATAAGGATTTTGCGCTGGTCGGCAGCGATATTGAGGAGATGCGATATGGCTATCGGGAAACAGCCGCCCATCCGGTCAAGAAAATGGTTACCAGAGTTGCCGGGGTGGGCAAGGTCGACATTATCCTGTTCATGACCGAAGAAGCCTATGAGGCGGAGCGCAGCTTTGTTGAAGGTGCGAAAAAGATGACTGAAAATGCCCATCGGCCAGAGATTGCAGGTGGGGAGGTTGCCTTGACCATCTTGCAGGATATCTGTGCGCCGAATATGGGTGACAGGGTTGCTATGCGCAGCGCCCTTGGTGAATTTACCGGTGCTGCGGGCAAGTCGTATACGGATAAGCGCCTTTGGATGTTTGGTGACAAAATCGATATGTTTCCGCTGTTGTGGGCGCCTGACGGTACGATGAGCATGGCGATGATGGCGCCCGATGGAGAATCCTGCGGGATTTGGGAGGTCGGCAAACCCAAGCCGGTTAAGGATATTTTTGCCCGTATCGGGGTCGAGCTGTTGGGCGAGGAAGGTATCGATGACGGCATCATGCGATACGGGTATCGTGCCAGTGACGAGGTTGTGTTTTTGAATTTGACACGGGTGCGGCCAGATCAGACGATTAATGGGATGTTCTTTATGCAGCGGGACGCTTTTAACCGGATTCCAAGTGCATTGCGACCGCCTCTTCCGCAGGGTATCTGACCGATTTCATCTGCTGCAACATTTAAAATCAGAAAAAACTGATGTTTGCGCCTTGCATTGCAGCCTTATGCGTTCCTATGATCGACAAAGATAGAATGGACGTGTCGGGGAGCTTGTTGCGCGATGGCCTATGCGCAGGAAATTCGGCTGGATGACCTGCCGGACGATGTGGACGGGCAGGTTTCCCGATTGCTTGCGCTTTGGCAGGATGCCTGTCGAGACGGGGATATTCCCGATCGGGGTGAATTAAGCTGCGAGGTTCTGTCGGCGTGGCGCGATGATATCGGCATTTATGAATATCAGCCTGATCGCAACGATTTCCTGATCCGTATTGATGCGCCGAACATGATTGCGGCCAGTGGCGAGAATTATCAGGGGTCAACCCCGCGCCAGATTGATCTGGATTTCGGAACGGCGGTCTATCCGACCCTGTGCGAGGTGGTCAGAACCGGGCAGGCGCAAATTCACATGATCGGGGTTGAGCGCATAGAGTGGGAAAACTGGCTGCGGCTGATGTTGCCGGTGCGAACCTGGTGCCGGAAGGGTGCGCCTGTCATTCAGGTTCTGGTAGTGCATTTTCTTTATAAGGTGTGATACGGGCCGATTTTTCGGCCGGGACTTGTTATTTTACCTTGTATTCCCAATTTTACTAATATTGGGAGAGGCAGAAGGTCACACTGCAGAATGGCCGAGACGACAGATTTCGAACTTGATGAATTACCCGAAAATATCGGACCGCATGTCACTGATCTGGTCAGGGTCTGGCATGAGGCGCGCGCAGAAGATCCGGAGCAGATTGTACCGTCGCGCGACATTCTGAGCGCAGAGCGGTTGCATCGCTGGCTCGACGATATCACCATCTATGAATATATGCCGATCAAGGAAGATTTCGTGGTGCGGATCGATGCACCGTCGATTGTGTCCCTGAACCGGGAGAGTTTCCAGCGCGCCAGCCCGCGCGAGATCGACATGAAATACGGCACCTGCCTGACGGCGGCATTGTTCAACACGTTGATGTGCGGAGAGCCGAAATTCTACCATGTCACCCTTGCCGTGCGCGCCGATCAGCACTGGTTGCGCGTTTTGTTACCGGTGCGCACGCGCAATCGGGATGGGGACCTGATTGATCAGATACTTGGCATCCGGTTTGATTATGAATGCCAGTATCATATTTGACCTATTGCGATGTGCCGGTGCGCGTCAAGTGCCGATCCCTGCATCGTTCAGGTCGTCTTCGACCGCGCCCGAGAGCTGTTCGAAGATATCGCCCATCGCACTTTCAACGCGCTGCCAGCTTGGAATGAAGGGGCTTTCGAGCGGGTTATCAAGGTAATGCTGGCCGGCACTCATGATGACTTCGGCCAGCACCTCGACGCATTTTTCTTCTTCGTCGCGATTGATTTTAAGGCCGTTAAACAGCGCGTCCGCGCGGTATTGTTCAATCAGGTCAAGGGCGGTGCGATAGTAGGTTGCCTTGAGCGTGCGGAAGGTTTCATGCGAGAAAACCGTGCCCTGGGTGGCGAGTTTGCGGAACAGGGATTTGGCGATGTCGCTTGCCATGCGTGACAGGCCATCATCCTTTTCAGCCGGGTCAAATTCGCGGTGCTTGTGATCATAGATATCGGCGATATCGACCTGTGCCAGCCGGTGAACCGTGTGGTTGCGATACATTTCCGACAGCATAGACACTTCGAGGCCCCAGTCGGACGCCACACGTAGCCCATAGGCAACGTCAGTGCGGATCGCCATTTCGCCGGACAGCGAATAGCGGAAGCAATCAAGGTAATTGAGGAATTCGGTTTTGCCGACGACCTGTTTAAGTGCGCGGATCAGCGGGGTGACAAACAGGCGGCAGACCCGGCCCTTGAGCGTGCCATTGGCAACGCGGGCGTAATAACCCTTGGCAAAGGCGAAATTAAACGCCGGGTTGGCAATCGGATACATCAGACGCGCAGGCAGGTCGGGTTTGTAGGTTGCGATGTCGCAATCATGAATGCCGATGACCGAGCTTCGCCCCGATGCCAGCGTATAACCAAGGCAATACCAGACATTGCGGCCCTTGCCCGGTTCATAGCGGGCCAGATCATATTCGGCGAGCCGATCATGGACGCTGCGCAGGCGCGGGCCGTCATTCCAGAGGATGCGGACATGTTGCGGCAGGTCTTTGAAAAATTCCCGCGCATAGGCGTATTGCGTGGCGTCCGCCCGGTCCAGCCCGACGACGATCTGATCGATATAGGTGGCCTGTTTCAATCCATTAAGGATGGTGGTCATGGCCGGGGTTTCAAGTTCGGAATACAGGCAGGGCAGGATCAGGGTTTGCCGACGCTGGCGGGCGAAGGCGGTCATTTCATAAGCGAGTTCTTCGGGGTTGCGGTCGATGATGCGGTGCAGGGTCGTGATCGGCCCGCCCTGATGAAAATCAGCCATGAAGTACCTCGCTTTTGTTATTGGTATTGGTCAATTGATCGAGAAGGGAATTGATTGCCGCGTTCCAGCCCGACGGACCCGGTTCCGGGGCGATGATCAGTTTTGGATCCTGTATCAATGCGGTTGTTGTGATTGCGTGTTTTTGCGGTATCTGGATTGCGATATCGGCCGCGGCAAGCATGGTGGCGTCATTGGCGGAATCCCCCAAGGCGATTGTGCAAGGCGTTAAACCCGTTGAAGGCAGAACGCCGTTTTGCGCCAATAGTTCCAGCATGCGCGCCATGGCGGCCCCCTTGTCGGTCGGGCCGCAAAGGGTGTGGAAACGCCCGCCCTTGACCAGTTTGAGGCCAAATGTTTCGGCAATGGCACGCGCGATGGTGACATCTTTGTCCGTCGGCGCCCAGATCAGCGGATCGGAGCAGTGCCGAAGTCCGGCGCGGGCCGCATCATCGGGGGAAAGGCCGGTTTGGGCGGCGATGATTTCGGACGATGTGCTGCGGAAACTGGTGACGGGAATGGAGAGGGCAGCCCGGATGGCATCGCGGGCGGCATCAATGGTTTCGGTGGCGGGGCCGGGTTGTTCGGTTTGATCACCAAGGCGGATGACACCGCCATTTTCGCCAATCAATCCATCAAACAGATGATCCGTGGCATTGAGATGGGAAAGTTCGGCCAGCGTTTTTGACGAGATCGCAATCAGCGGAATGCCGAGCTTTTTTATGCGTTCAATCGCCGGGACCGCCGGGGCCCAGGAATAGGTGTCATGATCAAGCAAGGTGCCGTCAAGATCGGTGAAAATGGCGCAGTGGCTGTGTTCTGTCATTGTCCCGTTTGGTCGGTTTCAAAAGGCTTTTGACGGGGCCGGTGCAATAACCGGAACTTACCTTAGCATACAGGTCAAGACAGGGCGACAGTGGAAAGGTTAAACTTTATGCGTCGTTACATGTTGATGAAATTAAAGGCATTTTGATCTGGTATCGTGATCGCGCGTATGAAAAATAGCGAATTTGGCGTTTAATAATCCGTCAGGCTTATCAACATAAGATAAGTTCAGAAAAAACAATAAAGTGACCTATCGGGGTAAGGCGGCAGCATATGCCGGAACCATGCAGGAGTATGGTGTGGGGAAAAGACGAACGGGTATTGTTTTGCCGGTACTGGCATTGATGGTACGGGCGTTGACGGTGCAGATCGTGTGGGGGGCGGTTTGCGGCATGGTCCCGGGTTTGACAGGGGCGGTCGCGCAGGAAGTCGGCAAAATCACAGAAGCATCGGCGCAGAAGCCCGAAGTTCTGTTTGCGGTAGGCGAATGGCCGCCGATGATTACGGAAAATGCCGCCGGATACGGCATTCACACCAAGCGGGTGACCGAGGTATTCGAAGCGATGGGATACCGGGTGCGGTATGCTTTTGTGCCGTGGCGGCGTGCTTATGAGCAGACCATTGCGGGGCAGTATGCCGCGACATTCAGCTGGATCTGGACCGACGAACGCGCGGCCGAGGTCCTTTATCCGCGCTATCCAATCGCAAGGGCGCACCAGATCGGATTTTATCGCAAGGACAGGTTTCCCGCCGGGCTTGATATTGACGCAATCGCCGATATTGCCCCCCTGGGGGTGCGTCCGGTCGGGGTTGCCAGTTATTGGTACGAGGTTGAATTTCGCCGTCTGGGCATTCAGGCTGATATTGTCACGTCATCGGAAGCCGCATGGCGGTTTCTGGATGCCGGGCGGGCTGATATCTATTTTGACGAAAAGGATGTCGGCCTGATGGATATGGCGCGGGTTCTGGGCGAGGATGCGGTGAAACGCTATGGCATCACCGATCCGGTGCAATCAGAGAACATGTTCATCCTGTTTTCCAGGGATCACCCGCAAGGCAAAGTGTTGCGCGATGCGTTTGACGGGTTCCTTGATACCCCCGAAGGCCGGGCCATGTGCCGGGGCTGGGGGGTATGTGAACAGACCGCAAGTGCCATGCCCGGACCGAAAATGACGGTTAACGGGCAGGGGAGCGTGCCGGGAAATCCGACCGGGGCAGATCAGGTGGGGGCAGATCAGGTTGGCGGTTTTTGACCGCCTTTTGATGATCCCTTGACCATCAGCGCCCCGATCAAAACCATCGGGATATGTTGCGATAACCATTGCGGTATAGATGTTCGATTTGTCCTATCCTTTTCCCGGTTTGTCCATTCTTCCCATGTGAAATCAGACGTATTCTTTCCTTATTGGAACGGTTCTTGTTCCGGAAAACCAACAAGAATAGTCAAGTGAGGTTTACGTCATGCATGTCCCTGTTGCCATTATCGGCTGCGGTCCTTCGGGGTTGCTGCTTTCGCATCTGCTGCATGTGCAGGGAATTGACAGCATTATCCTTGAACGCAAGGATCGCGCCTATGTCGAGGGGCGCATTCGGGCCGGTGTTCTTGAAATGGGGACGGTCGGCCTGATGGAGCGGGTCGGCGTTGATGCCCGCATGAAGCGCGAGGGCATCATTCATGGCGGCATCTATATCAGTGTCAATGGCAAGCGCCAGCATGTGAATATCGAAGAACTGACCGGTGGTTCGACCGTGATGATTTACGGCCAGACCGAGGTGACCAAGGATCTGATACAGGCGCGCCTTGATCATGGCGGCGAGATCGTGTTCGAGGCGGAGGATGTCAGCCTGCATGATATCGAGACTGACAAGCCGCGTGTTCGATATGTCAAGGATGGCAATCCGGTTGAGCTGAGCTGTGATTATATTGCGGCCTGTGATGGCTTCCACGGGGTCGGGCGGCAGACGATGCCGCAATCGAAACTCAAGACTTATGAAAAGGTGTATCCGTTTGGCTGGCTGGGCGTTCTGGCGAAGGCGAAGCCGGTGGCGGACGAGCTGATTTATGCCAGCCATGACCGGGGATTTGCCCTTTGTTCGATGCGATCCGAAAGTGTCGTGCGCCATTATGTGCAGGTGCCGAGCAGTGATAAGATCGAAGACTGGTCCGATGACCGGTTCTGGAGCGAGCTTCGGGTCCGGCTTGGTGAAGCGGACGGGGAGCTGGTCAATGAGGGCGAGGTGTTTGAAAAAAGCATTGCACCGCTTCGAAGCTTTGTGGCCGAGCCGTTGAGCCACGGGCGTCTGTTCCTGGCGGGGGATGCGGGGCATATCGTGCCGCCGACCGGGGCCAAGGGGCTTAACCTTGCGGCGAGTGACGTGCATTACCTGTCAGAGGCCTTGATCGGTAAATTCAAGCAGAACCGTGATGATTTGCTTGAAGCCTATTCCGATACAGCGCTGGCACGCGTGTGGAAGGCAGAGCGGTTTAGCTGGTGGATGACAACGATGCTGCACACCTTTGATGACCATCACGATTTTGACGGCCGTATCCGTCGCGCCGAACTGGAATATATCCTGTCATCGAAGGCAGGTTTGACGACGCTTGCAGAAAACTATGTCGGTTTGCCTTACTGATTATCTTGCTGATCGGCATGGTTTGGAGCCCCACACTCCGTAATCCGCCCGGATATTTGCAAGGAATGAACGGCCCGTTCCCACGACGGGCCGTTCTTTTTTGTCAAAAGCGGATTTCTGTTGGAAAAATATGTTGGCCGGGGGCGCAGAATGCCGCGGTTTGACGCGGGTGCCTCCAAATGATCACAATCTTGTGTGGAACTTCTTTGGGGTCCGGTTCGTTAAGCAAGTGTCGAATAAGTTAATGGATAACCACAGGAGTTTTATGATGGTGACCAAGACTGATACGGATAATGCAAAACTTCAGGCCGATGTCGAGGCTTTGCGCAAGGATCTTGCCGAAGTCACCAAGACGCTCAGAACGATGGGCAGTGACCGGGCCAATTCTGTTGCCCAATCTGCTGCCGAACGTGTTCGCGAGGTTTCAGGTCAGGTTCATGACCAGTTTGACCATGCGCGCGGCGTTGCCGTTGATCAGGTGCGCGAACGCCCTCTGACTTCGGTTGCCATAACTTTCGGCATTGGCATGCTGGTTGGCGGACTCCTTCGTAAATGATCGATCAGCTTGTTGAAGCGATCACTGAAATCGCAAAGGCCGCCGCCGTAAAGCTGGCGGTCTTTGCGGTTATCGGGGTGACGATCCTGATCGGGATCGGGTTCCTGCTGGCGGCGGTGTTTATTTATCTGGCCGCGCAGTTCGGGACACTTGGTGCTGCCCTTGGTCTTGGGACGGTTCTGGTAGCCCTTGGCTTGGTGGCGCTGGCGATTGTTCTGCAACGCGACCCAAGTGACGGGATCGCACGCGAAGACAAAGCAGGTGCCAAACCGGCACGCGATGAAGATGCGGTTCTGTTTGATATGCTGATCCATGCGGCCCGCGCCGGTTACGCAACCGGGCAGGGCGACAAGCGGCACATGCAGGACGGTCTGGAGCGCCTGTTTGCCGATCTATCGGTCCTTGGCGTGTTTGATCGGCCGGTTGGTTCGACAACAAGCCCCGCCGAACAACCGGGGACGCCAGACCAGCCGGAAAATGGCAGCACGACACCAGATTCAAAAATGGCGGGATAACCGGATGGTTCCCGCCATTTTCATTTCAGATTTCCGAAAGCTTATTCGCCGTGGAAATGCACCGTGCCGATAAAGGGCAGGTTGCGGTTGGCCTGAGCGTAATCGATGCCATAGCCGACGACAAATTCATCGGGAATGTCAAAGCCGCAATAATGGATCGGAATTTCGACTTCGCGGCGCGATGGCTTGTTCAGCAGCGTGCAGATTTCAAGCCGGTTCGGATCGCGGGTTTTAAGCAGGCGGACGACTTCGGACAGGGTATAGCCGGTATCGATGATGTCTTCGACCAGCAGCACGTCCTTGCCGCGGATCTGACCATCCAGATCCTTGACGATGCGGACATTGCGCGAGCTTTCGGTGGAATCGCCGTACGAAGACGCGACCATGAAATCCACTTCGACCGGAACGGTCAGCTTGCGGGCCAGATCGGCGATGAAAACGAACGATCCGCGCAGCAGACCGACAACGATCAGTTTTTCAGTATCTTTGAAGTTTTCATTGATCTTGGCGGCAAGCGCATCGATCTGCGTGGCAATTTCGTCCGCCGTTATCAGCGGCTTGACATCATAATCGGCCATCAATCTCGGTCCTGAAGCGTTGTGGGATGATTTCCCGCTTGCTATCACAAGCTGCCCCCCATGACCAGCCCGTGAATGGTAACAGAAGTATAATCCCGTAGAATTCATGCCCCGTTGCACGCCCTGATTGTGCAACAGTCACCCCATCTATACGACGGCTTTTTCATCAGATGGAAACAGGCAGACGGCAACCGGTCAGGCAGCTTTGAATATCACCGGTTCATCGCCTTCGTGCCATTGGTCATATTTGACCATCGCATCGGCAAACCAGCGGGAATTCAGGAAATCATCAAGCCAGCGTTGCAGATGGACAAAGGGGGCGGCGTCAAAGGCGTCCCTGTCGGTATTGGCGAACTGGCGGATGAAGGGCGCAATGGCAAAATCGGCCAAGGCCGGGCGAGTGCCAAACAGGTATTTGCCAACCGCCAGACGGCCATCAAGCCGGTTGAGGATTTTTTCGGCATCGCGGCGATGTTCGGCCGGATCGGCATCCTCGTAGCGGTTGAAATATTTATAGCGGTCGAGATGATGTTTGAACGGGCCGTCATTTTGCGAAATCAGGGCGAGCATGTCTTCAAGCGTGCCGCTTTCGGGCTCCAGCCATTTTTCCGGGTCATTTTCGGCCAGTGCCCAGACCATGATTTCAAGGCTTTCGTCGATCACGCTGCCATCGGGCAGGATCAGGACGGGCACGGTGGCCTTGGGGGAGGCATCGATCATCGATTGCGGTTTGTCGCGCAGCACGACTTCGCGCAGTTCGACATCGGTGCCGCTGGCCAGCAGGGCCATGCGGGCGCGCATCGCATAGGGGCAGCGACGGAAACTGTATAAGACCGGGCGGGTATCGTGATCAGTCATATAAGTCGATTAGCGCCTGGGGAAATGCATTGCAACCGATTATCGGGCACAAAGCGGATTGTCATGCGTTAGACATTCACGTATCGACTTCCTATGTTCAAAAGACGGACAAGACGGGATCGCGCAAAAAATTGCGTCCTTTGGGGCCTTTTTTGCGCAAGCGGGGTTGATTTCATGGCACAGTTTGTGAAAGGACAATGCCCGTCATTCATTTAGCAAGACCCGTTCGGGGACGTGCGGGCGCAGAGGGTGCGCCATTTGTACGGAACGCGGTCGAAGACCAAAGCCGACCTGGCACAAGCAAGGGACCAGTTACATGACACCGACCGAAATCGCGCGCGTTACAGATTATCTGCGCCGTACTTTTGATAATCCGAAAATTGCCGTCGATGCGCCCAAGCGCAAAGGCCATCCGATTGAAATGCGCGTTGGCGACGAGTTTGTCGGTGTTGTGCACCGTGACGAGGACGAAGGCGAAGTCAGCTATTCGCTGAATATCGTCATCCTTGAAGAAGACCTGCCGCCAGCCGTTTAAGGTTGCGACATTGCCGATACAAACGCCCCGTGCCGATGGCCGGGGCGTTTTGCATTTGGGGATTGGCGTTTGTGCGGGGGGCTGTTCGCGGGAAACAAAAGCGTGTCGGGCACGTTGGGAAAAGGGCCCCCGCGCCCGTTACCCGGTTTGTTTCATTTCAAAGGACAGGCATGATTGACTGGATCGAACAGCACAGCACATTGCTTCAGACCGCGGTCAGCCTTGCGACCTTGCTGGTGTGGATTTTCTATGCGCAATTGCTGTTTCAGAATTACCGCCGGGTGCGGCGGCCCAAAATCGTGATCAACCAGATGCTGGGGAATTCGGAAAATGCGCGGTTCCTGATCAGCAATATGAGTCAGGAAGCGATCCATATCGAAACGGTGGTGATGTGCCTTGGTGGCGGGCAAAACCGCGTTTGCCAGCTTGTGACCGATGCCGACCCGGATGATGGCACGCGCCAGAGTGAACGGAATGACCAGAATGACCAGAATAAAAAGACGGCCCTTTCGGCACGGCTTGACGAGGTGACATTGCAGGGGCCTTTGCCATCAGGCCGGTGTATTGAACTGGGCGCGATGCAACGCCTGCTAAGGCGGTTTGATCACGCGACCCGGCGTGATTACGAAGATGCGGCGGCCTGCAATCCGGTCCGCAATGGCGAGGATTGCCGGGTCGAGATTATCGTGATCGGGGTTTATAGCTCGGAAAAAGGGGTGATCGGGGCCAGCCGGAGCTTTATTTACGACCGAAACGGCCAATTGCGCCCCGAAGAAGTCCAGACCACCCAGCATACCGGCTTTTTCGCCCGCCGCCGGATGGCGCGGCTGCATTCGCGCTATATCTGAGGCAGCATCCCGGCGATGCGGCCGCTTTAGCGCGATTGAAGCAACTGGCGGATTTCATCCGCCGTGGCGACCTTGCCTTCGACGAGAATGCTTTCATCGACCATCAATGCCGGGGTGCGCATGATACCGGCATCAATGATGGCGTTGGTATCGGTGATTTTTTCAAGGTCATAGTCGAGTTCAAGCGCCTGTGCGGCGGCGGAGGCATTTTTGGCGAGTGTCTGGCATTTGGCGCAGCCGCTGCCGTAAATTTTCAATTTCATGGCGGGATTCCTTTATCGATCAGTTTGCGGGCCAGTAATTGCCATAGATGAAACCGGTGATCGTCGCCATGACGATCACAAGCGCGCAATATACCATTGTTTTCTGTGTGCCGATGACGGTCCGGATCACCAGCATATTGGGGAGCGACAGGGCCGGACCGGCCAGAAGCAGCGAAAGGGCGGGGCCTTTGCCCATTCCGGCCCCCATCAATGCCTGTACAATCGGGACTTCGGTCAGGGTCGAGAAATACATGAATGCGCCAAGGACCGAGGCCAGGATTGTCGATTTCAGGGAATTGTCGCCGACGGCGGCATTGACCCAGCGGGCGGGGATCAGGCCGTCATGGCCGGGACGGCCCAGCAGCAGGCCCGCGACAAACACCCCGATCACCAGAAGCGGCAGGATCTGTTTGGTGAAATCCCAGCTTTGATCGGCCCATTCACGGTCTTTCGGGCGCGAAAGTGCGATCAGCATCATGCCACCAATCCCGACGGCAAAGGCAAGTTGCGGCGCATCTGGGACAATCAGGGCGGCAAGGATGACCAGCCCGGCCAGTAGCAGCAGATGCGTTGCCGACCAGTTGAACTGCCAGATCAGCAACACCGCAAGCCCGGCCGAAAGCACAATGGTGATCAGCCATTTATGGTTGAAAACCGCCATCCAGATCGAATTTTCAACCGGTGCCCAATTGGCAAAGACCAGAACCGCAATCATCAGGGCGAAAAACGTGATGGTGGTGCCAAGCGGCTTTTCGGTATCCGTGGCGGCAAAGCCGCGCGCCGATGTTTTGGCCCTTGCGGCTTCTTCGCGGCGATAGATCAGATGCATGATCATGCCGATCACAATGGCAAAAGCAATTGCGCCAACACCGCGTGCAATGCCGATTTCCGCACCAAGAATTTTGGCCGTGACCACAATGGCAATGATGTTGATCGCCGGGCCGGAATAGAGGAAAGCAATGGCCGGGCCCAGACCGGCCCCGCGTTTGTAAATGCCACCAAACAGGGGCAATACCGTGCAGGAACACACCGCCAGAAGCGTCCCCGAGATCGCGGCAACACCCAGGGCAATCGGTCGGGATGCATCGGGGCCAAGATACTGCATGACCGATCCCTGACTGATATAAACCGCCATCGCACCGGCAATGACAAAGGCGGGCAGAAGGCACAGGATGACATGTTCGCGCGCATACCAGTTGGTCAGGCGGACGGCTTCGAGGACGGCATTGTCAAAACGTTGGGTGCCAGCAGGAATAAAATAGATCGCAAGAAAGCCCGCCAGAACAAGGGCCGCCAGATGCGCCTCTTTCGGGTTGTCGCGATAAAGTGTCCGCAAAGAGTTGAGCATGCCATCCCCCAGACTGGATCAATATTGCAATCTAGCGGGTTTGAAAGAGCAAAACCCTGATCTAGCGCAAGATCAGGGTTTTGTTTGAGCAATAGAAGGGAATGTCTGATTGCGATGGTTCGGGCCGATCAAGCGTCAAAATCCGTTGATGTGGTGATGTGTTCCCATTGGGTGAATTCGGCTTGCAGGTCATCAAGTTTGGTGCGCACCAGCGACAGCGCATCGCGCCCCAGCAGCAGATGCACCGGCGGATTGGGGGCATTCAGGATATCCATCACCGCCTTTGCGGCCTTGGCGGGATCACCGGCCTGATTGCCGCTTTTGGCTTCACGGGCTTTGCGGATTGGATCAAACAGGGCGTCATAATCGGAAATGCTGCGGTCGGAGCGAACCATGGAACGCCCGGCCCAGTCGGTGCGGAATGATCCCGGCTCAATCGCGGTGACATGAATGCCAAGCCCGACGACTTCGCTGGCCAGTGTTTCGCTGATGCCTTCAAGGGCGAATTTGCTGCCGCAATAGTACGAGATGCCGGGCATGGTGATGAAGCCGCCCATCGAGGTGACATTGAGGATATGGCCGCGTCTGCGTTGGCGCATATGGGGCAGGACGGCCTTGATCATCGCGACCGCGCCAAACACATTGACCCGGAATTGGGCTTCGAGTTCGGCAAGCGGGGATTCTTCAAGCAATCCTTCGTGACCATATCCGGCATTGTTGATCAGAACGTCAATCGGGCCGATATCGGTTTCGATCTTTTCAACCGCGCCGGGGATGGCGTCAAAATCCGTGACATCAAGGATGATGCCGGTGGTCTGTGCCGGGGACAGGGCGGTGAAGGCGGCAAGGTCACCCTGTTTGCGGACCGTGCCGATGACATGGTGGCCTTCGGCAATTGCCGCCGTGGCAAAGGCGCGGCCAAAGCCGGAGCTGACACCGGTGATCAGGATGTTTTTCGGATTTGTGGTCGTGGTCATTCGCGATGGTCCTTTGTGCAATCGGGCAAGCCATGCGGGGCAGGCTTGGGACGTGATGTGTCGTGATGTGATGACCAAGGCTAGTGATATCTGATTGTTTGGTATATGGGTTAAAGTCTGCATGGACTGTTTAAAAAGGAATGTATTATGCGCGGGCGGGAATATGCCGAACTTGAAGCCTTTGTCGCCGTGGTCGAAGAAGGCAATTTCAGGCGTGCGGCGGCACGGCTGCGCATTTCGGCATCGTCGTTAAGCCAGACGATTGGCAATCTTGAAGATCGGCTGGGTGTGAACCTTTTGCAGCGAACCACGCGCAGCACATCACTGACCGAGCCGGGAAAGCGGCTTTTTGAACGGTTTCGCCCGGCGATGGCCGAAATGGCCTTTGCGGTGGAAGATATCATGCAGTTTCAGGGGCGACCGGCGGGGACGGTGCGGCTTTTGCTGCCAAGGCTTGCGCTTGCGACCCAGATCGAGCCGTGGCTTGGCGCGTTTCACGAAAAATATCCCGATGTGGTTCTGGAACTTGTGATCGAGGATGCGCCGCTTGATATCGTTGATGCCGGATATGACCTTGGCATTACGCTGGGCGAGTTATTGCAAAAGGATATGGTCGCGGTCAGGCTGGGCCCGGATATCCATCAGCTTGCCGTGGCGTCGCCCGATTATCTGGCGCGATATGGGGTGCCGCAAACACCGGCCGATCTGCACGGGCATAAATGCATCAATTGGCGCAAACCGGGGCGCAGGAAGCTTTATAACTGGGAATTTTGCGTTGACGGGCGATGGATCAGCGTTGCGGTCGATGGGCCACTGATCGTGTCGCACCGTGATACGGCGTTAAAGGCGGCGGCACAGGGGGTGGGGATTGCGTTTGCCTATTGGTCGTCGCGCTGGATGCAGCCGATGATCGATGACGGGTCGCTTGTGCCGGTTCTGGAAGAGTTTTCACCGCCCTTTCCGGGCTGGTATCTTTATTATCCGAAGCAGCGGGCGACACCGCCCGCTGTTCGTGCATTGATCGATTTTCTGCGTCACTGCCATCAGGAACGGGAAGGCCGGGACGCATAGCCTGCATGTCACGCGGCCTGGGCGTCCTCGGCCTTGATGACCTTGTGGTTGTCTTCGTTCAGGCCAAGTTTCCAGTAGCTTGAGATATAAAGATCATCCTTCCCAAGCCCCCGATCATTGCGGAAATGATCGCGCAGCATTTTCATCGCGGTAAATTCGCATGCGGCCCAGACCGACGGGCGACCATCAGCCCAGGGCAGTTTTTTCACCACATCGGGCAGGGCATTGGCATTTTCGCCCGGATGCGGGTTGATCACCCATTCGATGGTGACGTTTTCGGGCTTTTGCAAATCCTGCATATCGGCCTCGGACGCGATTTCGATCACGGCGTAACCGCGTGCATCGGATGGCAGCGTTTCCAGATTGACCGAAATGGCGGGCAGGGCCGTCATATCGCCGACAATCAGGAACCAGTCGGCGGTGGGATCAACCAGCTTTTTCGGGCCGGGGCCGCCGATGGTGATCAGGTCGCCGGGCTTGCAATTGACCGCCCAGTTCGAGGCCGGGCCGCCATGATCGTTATCATCGGAACCATCGCCATGCATGACGAAATCGATATCGATTTCGCGACCCTGATCGGTGATGCGGTCATGACGCACGGTATAGGTCCGGCGCAGAACGCGGTCCTTTTCATCGCCGTCAATCGGGAAGATCAGTTTGACATAGGCGCTTTCCTGATCGTCGGGGAAGGATGCGATGCCGTCACCGCCCAGGGTCACGCGCAGCATATTGGGCGTGATATAGGTTTTGCGGATCACGGTCAGATCGCGGGGTGCTGGTCTGTTCATTCCAAGCTCCTGTAGGGATTATCTGTTTTCGGATTCCAGATTGTCGGCCATCAGGCTGGCAATTTCGTTGAAATCCGTGATTTGTTTCTGGCTTAAACCGGTGGCCATGCGCGTGCGGATTTTGGCTTCTACGGCACGGTATTCTTCCATCAGCGCATCGCCCTTTGGCGTCAAATGCAGGGTCTGGCTTCGCCCGTCTTCGGGATGGGGGCGGCGTTCGATCAATCCGTTTTCTTCGAGTTCCTTGATAAGCCGCGTGATGCGGCCCTTGTCCTGCCCGGTGCGGGCGGCGATTTGCTGTGCGGTGACGCCGGGGCTTTTGATGATCCATTTCAGGGTGCGCATCTGCGAGATCGGAAGCGGCATATCGGCATCCTGCAAACTTTCGCGCATGGCGCGCTTGAAAGCATGGACCAGCCGGTGAAGGGTTTCGCCGGGGACATGCGCATTTGCGGGTTTGGTTGTTGGCGTTTCCGTTGGCGTTTTCGTCGGCGTTTCCATGGGCTTACTCATCGATATGTTTCTGGCTTGCGCGTTCGCAAGGTGTTTTCTGGTTCGTTATGACGGCTTTGCGTCGGCTTCATAGCCGTGCGGGGCGATGATGCCGGTGCGGATCGCATATTTGCGGCCCTCGCAAATGGCGGCCGATATCAGGGCAAAGCCCGCCGCAACCCCCATGATCGCACTCAGATCAAACGCACCACCCGTGCCGATCAGGATCGCGGCCAGGGCGGCACCAACCGATTGCCCGGTCAGGCGGGCGGTGGCGAGCATCCCGCCCGCACCGCCGCTGCGGTCGCGTGGGGCGCTTGTCATCATCAGGCGGTTATTGGGCGACTGGAACAGGCCAAAACCAACGCCGCAGATCATCAGGCAGGCAATGATCGCAAGGGCTGTATGCGGGCTTCCGGCCGGGATCAGGGTGACGGCAAACAGGCCGATGGCAAAAATCCCCATGCCGATCCCGGTCAGATGGATGGGTGAATATCGATCAGCCAGCCGCCCGGCAATCGGGGCGATGATGGCGGTGGCGACGGGCCACGGCGTCATCAGAAGGCCGGTATCGACAGCACTATAATGCAGCACGTCATGGAAATAGAATGGGAGTGCGACAAAGGCGATGAATTGCGCGCAAAAGCCCGCAATCGATGACCCGATGGAGCAGGCAAAGACCGGACGGGCCAGCAGATCAAGCGGCAGCATCGGCCGTTCCCGCGAAAACTGGCGGCGGACAAGGAAGAAACCGGCGGTGATCGCAATCACGAACTGGCCCGCGATCAGCATCGGGTGGCTTTGGGTGCCGACATTGCCAAGGGCCGAAATCAGCCCGCCGAATGCCAGCACGTTCAGGAATGCGCTTATATAGTCAAACCGGGTGCGGGTTGGTTTGGTATAGGGCAGGGCGAAGGTGCCAAGAACAATGGCGATGATCGAAATCGGGATATTGATCAGAAACAGCCAGTGCCATGTCGTCACCGCGAGAATGGCCGAGGCGATGGTCGGCCCGGCGGCGGCGGAGATCGACACCACCATGGCAATCAGCCCGATGGCCCGGCCAAGTTTTGCCTGCGGGACGCTGTGGCGCATAAGGGCTGCGTTGATGCTCATCAGCGCCGCACCCCCCAGACCCTGCAACACGCGGGCGAAGGTCAGGAATTCGATATTGGGGGAATAGGCGCACAGGGCGGACGCAATGCCGAAAATCACCATCCCGGCCAGATAGACCTTGCGAAAGCCAATCGCCTCGCCAAGGGCGGATAGCGGCAGCAGGGCGACGACAACCGCCAACTGATAGGCGGTGATGACCCAGATGGCGTGCGCCGGGCTGACATTCTGATCGTGGGCAATGGCGGGCAGGGCGACATTCATGATCGACCCGTCAAGCACGGCCATCATGACGGTCAGTAACACGGCGATCATGGCGAATGACCGCTGGGGCTGCGGCAATCCGTCGGCGTGGATGGTTTTTGATATCTTCATGTGGGGCAACATTCCGAAAACAAAGCGTGCGGTGGCAAGAGGCGGCGCGAGGAGCGGGCAAGCAGGGCAAAATGCCACCCGATATCGCGGTTGCAGGCACGGTTATATGGTTGACTTTATCAACCAATATAAAATGTGGTTGATTTTGTCAACTTGTTTTCGAGGCTGTTCTTCTGGGGCTGTCCTTAGGGGTAGTGTTCGGAGGTATATTAGAGGTGTATCATTCGGGATGAATAAGGGAGGGCAGATTGATGAAAATGATGATGGTTCTGGGGATCAGTGCGCTGTTTGCGATGGGGGCCGCGCCGATGCCGACATATGCCGCACAGGGTTCAATCGCGTTTGATCAGGCGGTTGAGCATGGCGGCGGCTGCCGCAAAAGCTCCCCGCCGGGGCAGTGTTGCCATATGGATAACAGGGCGGGGGCGGTGCATTGTCATTGAGTGTTATACTTTATAGGGACAAAAATAAATCTGTCCCCTTTTTATTGAAGGTTGATGAGGAAGATTTGGAGTCTTGGCCGTAAGAGTGATGTTCGATGATGCTGTTTTATGTTTATTTAGAATATCCATGAGAATGGAACGTATTCTATTCTCTTGCATTTGTTGCATCTGATTTTGTCTGTCATGATTAATTTGACTGTATTGTATTTTGTTATTTTTATATTGTTTTACAGTTTTGCAATTTACCTCATTTTTTAATACGTTTTTATTTCTTTTTCAATTTTTTCAGGGGATCATTTCACTGAAAGAGGCATAGCTGTATATGGTTCTGTAAAGAAAAGCGCTGTTTGACCCAGGGTCGGCTGGTTTCATTTTAAAAATAGTTGATAAATTATTTGTGTTGAATAAAGTAGTATGTACGGAAGATTTTCGTATAAATGATAATATACATCTTCTGATATTGGGCTCTTAAATATAAAATTAAAATTGTGAGAGCTGCTTGTTATCTCTGGATTTTGATTGGTTATTAAATGAACAGAGTGTTGAAATAGTTTTTCAAATCCATTTTCATTTTCTTTTCTGAATATTGTTTCTTCAATTTTCTTTCCAGAAAAAATACTGGGAATCTGAGTTTTGACACAGCTTGATCAAAAATGGTGACGCGTTTTCCTCCAAGAGCCCTTTGCGTTAAGCGGTTTGGATTGCCGGTATTGAATTCATTATAGAAGCTATCTTCATCCCCAAGAATCCAAGATAAATAAAGAAGATTATCTTTTAGAGGTTTCCTAAGAAGATTAAACCCTACTATGAATTTTCTTTTCTCAAAGCATTTCAATGATTCATATATGTGATGTAAATAATCGCTGACTAATCCAATTATTATAGTGTTTATCTGAGCTCTCTTCGCGAGATCATGATGCCCAATTGCCTCCATTGCAGAAATAGTATTTTCTTTATCTGCTATACTGAGGAATTTTTCTTTTTGGGTGTCGTTTTCAAATTCTACAGTGACTATGTGTGCTCGTGCTTCTTCATATTCTTTCAGCATTTGGACGGATTGGTCATGTAGAAAAAAACATAGCTCATGTAAGCATCTCAGCTCTTCAGGAAGGTTTCTTAGCCTATTTCTAGGGATTAAGCCTATGTGCTTCATGACGTCAACTGTGCTGCCTGTCAGGTTCTTCCGAGAATTCTATTTTAATCAATTGCAATCAGTCGATAATTTTTTCCTTTTTCCGAAAACAAGGCTCGGCAAGAACTCATTAAGCCAAACACCCACTCAATAAATACCCCCCCGTCGGGGCTTCCCAATCGACCATCTCGCCCACGCAATAGGTGCCGGGGCGTTTTTTGAGTTGGAAATTTTCGTCGAGTTCTTCCCATGCCACACCGCCCGCCGTGCTGATCGCCTCGTCAATCGGGCGGGGTTTGGTGATTTTAAGCGGTAGGGCCTTGATCGTGATTGCCAGTTTGGCGGGGTCGTTCAGGGTTTCGCGCGGGGTGGTTTCGAAAACGAGGGCGGTTTTGGTGGCGTCCAGACCAAGTGTTTTGCGCAGGTGATTGCCAAGCGAGTTTTTGCCGCGTGGTTTGGCAAGGCGCGCGGTGACGTCGGCCAGGTCGCGGTCAGGCGTTAGGTCGAGCGTCACGATGGCATCGCCGGTTTCAAGCCACTGATCGCGAAGCGGGGCCGAGATGGCATAGACCGCACTGCCTTCGATCCCGGTTCTGGAAATCACGAATTCGCCGCGCACGGTTTGCGGGCCGGATTTGGTTTCGACCGTTAGCGTCACGGCCTTGACAGGTGACCCCGCGCATTTATCGATCAGATGGTCGGTCCAGGCGACGTCAAAACCGCAATTGGCCGGTTTGAACGGGTTGCAGGTGATCCCGGCGGATTTCAGGATTTCCATCCATTTGCCATCCGATCCCAGCCGCTTCCAGCTTCCGCCGCCCAATGCCAGAACGGTGATATCCGCCGTGGCCGTCACTTCGCCGTCCGGGGTTTTGAAAACGGCATTTTCGGTTTCATCCCAGCCGGTCCAGTAATGGCGGTAATGGATTTTGCAGCCCAAATCATCCAGACGACGCAGCCAGGCGCGCAAAAGCGGGCTTGCCTTCATCGCGGTCGGGAAAACGCGGCCAGATGATCCGACAAAGGTTTCGATGCCAAGCCCGGCACACCAGTCGCGGATTTCGTTGGGGCCGAATTTGCGCAAGTGCGGTTCAAGCCGTGCGCGCGAGGTGCCATAGCGCGACAAAAACGTTTCGAGGTCTTCGGCATGGGTGATGTTCAGCCCCGATTTCCCGGCCATCAGGAATTTGCGCCCGGCACTTGGCATGCCCTCATAGATCGTGACCGCATGACCGGACCCGGCGAGGCGCTCGGCCGCCATCAGCCCCGCCGGACCCGCACCAATGATCATCGCGGTTTTGCCGTTTGGTTTTGGGGCTGGGGTATCGGGGTTTGATGACATTGGTGGCCTTTGTGCGTGGGGCTATGTCAGGCGGTTTTAGCCGGTTTGGCGGGGATGGCAATTTGCGGGATTACAGGCGGCGGCGTGGGAGCGGGTGGCACGATGGACTCCCGCGTTCGCGGGAGTGACGGTAGAGGGCGGGGCGACAGTAGAGGGGCGGGAGACGGTAAAGGAAGCGGGGCGGGGCGACAGTTGTTTTGCGCAAGGCAAGTATCGGGGGCTTGACCCATCCCCGTCATGCCCGCGAAGGCGGGCATCCAGTTTGCGGTGCGGGGTTTCTCCGATTTCGGTGATGGAGGTTGTGGCCCGATGGGTTCCCGTTTTCGCGGGAACGACCGTGGAGGGGTGCTAGAAAGATGGGAGAGCGTGGTACGGGAAGGGCGGGAGGCCCGCGAAAATTCGACCTTGGCGGAAATAGGGTTCGCTGTGACTTGCGCATTAAGGGTGAAATCGACCCTTTTGGCGGAAAAATGCGGCAAAGATTGGCAATTTGTCGATAAATCGGCTAACAAAATTCCGAAGGTTATAACGCATTCAAAAATAATGATCCTGTGGAGGAAACATGGTTTCGATGAGGGGAATGGCGGGCGCGGCACGGCTGGCGCGTGGATCGGTTGTTGCACTGGCGATGGGGGCGAGCGCGCTTGTGGCGTTTGGCGCACAGGCCGCACAGGCCAACGAGAAGGTCGATATTGCCGCACTGGCGTTTGTTTCAAGCGCGCCGTTATTTATTGCCAAGGAAAAGGGTTACCTTGCCGACGAGGGCCTTGATGCCGAGATTTCGATCTTTCAGGCGGCCCAGCCGGTTGCGGTTGCGATTGCATCGGGTGATGCCGATTTTGGCGTGACAGCGTTTACCGGCGGGTTCTTTAACCTTGCGGCCAAGGGGGCGCTTAAGGTTATTGGTGCGCAGTTGCATGAAGATCCGGGTTATGACGGATCGGCCATTCTGGCGTCCAATGCGGCGTTTGAGGCCGGTCTGACTTCGGTTGATAAATTGCCCGGTCATAGCTTTGCGCTGTCGCAGGTCGGGTCGAGCTTCCATTACATGATCGGCAATGTCGCCGAGAAGGCCGGGTTTGACCCGGAAAGTGTTTCGCTTAAACCGTTGCAGTCCGTACCCAACATGATTGGCGCGCTTAAAAGCGGGCAGGTCGACAGCATGATCATCGTGCCGCATATCGCAAAGCCGCTGGCCAATGCCGGGGCGGCGCATATTATCGGCTGGGTGAAGGATTACGTGCCGTATCAGGTCGGCGGCCTGTTTACATCGACCGAGAATGTCGAAGAAAAGCGCGAGATGGTCGAGAAATTCGTACGCGCCTATCAGAAGGGTGTGGCGGATTACCGTGCGGCCCTTCTGGCGACCGATGCGGATGGCAAGCTTGTTGAAAGCGACACCACGCAGGAGATCCTCGAGATCGTGCATAAATATGTTTATGCCAACGATCCGGCGGACAAGGCTTATCCGAAAATTCGTGATGGCGCGATGTTCATCACCGAGGAAGCCCGACTTGACGTTGCCGATGTGAAGGCGCAGGTCAAATGGTATCAGGATCGCGGCTTTGTTTCCGCCGATGCCGATCCGGCGAAATTCATCGATACCAGCTTTATCCCGGCCCTGACCGAGTAAGGCGATATTTTCCCGACCGGGCCGGTTGCGTTGTCGGCTGGCCCGGTCGTTTCATTTTTAGATTTCAGATAAACGGATTGTGCCATGCGGCTGCAAATCAAGGGCATTTGCCATTCATATGATCAGGTCGAGGCGCTGCGCGATATCGATTTCGGGATCGAACCGGGCGAGGTCGTGGCATTGATCGGGCCGTCGGGCTGCGGCAAATCGACATTATTGTCGATCATTGGCGGGTTGCTGGCCCCGACACGCGGCGAGATTCTGATTTGTGACAAGGCGACGCCTGAAGGATGCCTTAACCCGCTGACTTATGTATTTCAGGATTTCGCGCTTTTGCCGTGGCGGACGGTGGCGGGCAATATCAGCCTTGTGCTTGAAGACCACGGATTATCCAGGGCAGACCGTGATGCGCGGGTGGCAGAGGTGCTGGAGCAGACAAATCTTTGGGATTTTCGTGATGCCTATCCCAAACAGCTTTCGGGCGGGATGAAGCAGCGTGTGGGGATTGCGCGTGCGTTGGCGGTGCGCCCGGCGGTTTTGTTGATGGACGAGCCGTTATCGGCGCTGGATGCGCAGACGCGGATTTTGCTGCTGGATGAATTTGCCGCCCTGTTTGCGCGGACCGGCATGACGGCGGTTTATGTGACGCATAATTTGAACGAGGCGGTGCGGCTGGCCAACCGGGTGGTGGCATTGCGCCGTCGCCCCGGTACGATCAAGGAAATCCACACAATCGATATTCCGATTGCAGAGCGGCGTGAAGGCATGCCGGAACTGATCGCGCATGAGAGCGCGCTTTGGAACCTGATCCGGGATGAGGCGATTGCGGCCGATAAGGAGCTTGAAAATGTCGCATGATATCAGCAAAGTCCGGGCCGATCCCCAAGGTGCGGCGTCGCCGGCAAGTCAGGTGCGGTTTCGCGCCACGGGCTTTAACCCGAAGGCCAATCCGGTTGCGGCATGGGGCTTTTTCGTGGCCGTGATTGTGCTTTGGCAATTGGGATCAAGCACCGGGGTGATCAGCGAACTTGCGATGCCAAGCCCGGTTGCGGTGGCCAAGGCGCTTTGGCAATTGATCGTCACGGGTGATCTTTGGCTGCATCTTGGCGCGTCGTTGCAGCGGCTTGTTGGCGGCTGGATCATGGGGACGGTGGCCGGGCTTTTTGTCGGTTTTCTGGTCGGGATGTTCAGCTGGGCACGGTCGCCCGGTGTGGCGTTTGTATCGGCCCTTTTCCCGATCCCGAAAATTGCGCTTCTGCCGCTTTTCATCATCTGGTTTGGCATTGGTGAACCATCGAAATTTGCCACCATTGCCTTTGGCGTGTTTTTCCCGACCGTGATCAATACATTTGGCGGGGTTGATAACGTGCAGCGCAACCTGATCCGCATGGGGCAAAGCTTTGATCTGCCGATGTGGTCGGTGATCCGCAAGATCATCCTGCCCGGTGCGTTGCCGACCATCCTGTCGGGGTTCCGTATTTCATCCTCGATCGCGATTATCCTTTTGATTGCGGCCGAAATGATCGGCGCGCAATACGGCATCGGGGCGCTTATTCTGGCAGCCGGGAACCTGTATCAGACCGATCAGTTGATTGCCGGTGTGGTGGTTTTATCGCTTTTGGGGTTGTGTGTTTCGTGGTTGCTTGGGCGGTTGGATCGCTGGTTGCTGGGCTGGCGATAATCGATTTCGGACTGTTTGATCTGCCTTGATATGGAACCAAAGCTGTCCCCGTAACGTTCCGGGGACAGTCCCAACAAAAAGGCAGGTTGAAATGCATAGGAACCAATGGATTCTCGTGGCTGACGGTGGCAAGGCGCATGTGATTGCGGTTACGCGCGATGCCGAAGGCCGTCATCTGGAAACGGTCGAGGAAATGCAGGCCGATAACCGGTCCAGTCAGGAAATCGCCAGCGACAAACCGGGACGCGGTTTTGCCAATCCGGCAGGTAATCAGCAACGCCACGCCATGCCCCCGGCATCCGATCCGCATGAACATGCCCAGAAGGAATTTGTCGATGATGTCGTCAGATATCTTGCCGATGAGTGCAAGCAGGGCAGGTTTGACAATCTGATCGTCATTGCGCCGCCCAAGGTGATGGGCGAGGTCCGCACAAAAATGCCCAAGCCATTGGCCGAGGCGCTTGATGGTGAAATCGTCAAGGACCTGACCAATGTGCCGCTTGATGAGTTGCCCAAGCATCTGAGCGGGACGGGTGGCTGGCTTTGACCGGTCCCGGATTTGGCCGAATGTTACCGGTGATCCTGCCGGAACTGGACCGGTGACATCGCGGCCTTTTTGGCGAAAAAGCGCGAGAAATAGCCGGCATCGCGAAAGCCCAGTTCATCGGCGATCTGCTGAACCGCGATGTCGGTATAGATCAGGGTGCGTTTGGCTTCCAGGATCAGGCGGTGATGGAGGACTTCGATGGCGGTCATGCCATAGATGTCCTTGGCAATGCGGTTAAGCTGTGTCGTGGTGATGCCGATTTCGCGCGCGTAGAATTCCAGCGGTTTGTGCTGTTTGTAGAAGGTTTCGATCAGCGACTGGAATTTGCGGAACTTGGCGGTTTTCTGTTCCTTGCGGCTTAGGCGCGCCGGATCGCCGGACGGGGCATCACGACCGATGCCGAGCAACAGCAATCCCAATATGTTACGCAGCGCATATAACCGCCCGGTATTATGTCCGTAATATTCCGCGACCAGTTGACGGATCAGGAAATCGGTCGGGCTTGGCTGATCGGCGGTTGCCGATGCATCAACGCAAAGTGGTCGGTCAAGGCGTGCAAGCAATTTCGGGGCAGGGGCCAGAATTTCCTGCAAATGATAGTCGGTCAGCGAAATGACCCAGCCGTCGATATCGGGGCTGAAACGGAAGCCGTGCACGGTGCCGGGCGGCAGGGTCAGCAGATGGCCGACCTGCATGGTGAATTGCCGGTCGTCAAATTCGATCCCGGCGTGGCCGTGGGTGATGTAAAGCAGCTGAAACAGATTGGCATGACGGTGTGGCTGAATGTGCAGGTCATGCAGTTTGGAGCGCGACGGGATGCTTTCGAGATGGAAGAATTCCGGTTCGGAAATGGCAATCTGTTCGGCGGTTCCGGGGACGGTATCGCCGGTTTCACCGTAAAGTTTATAGACCGGAATGCTGTTGCGGGTTGCGACCATGATCATGTTTTGCTGTTTGCTTTCGGACAGTCTAGCGGTTTTCGGGGGCGACCAAAAGAAAAGCCCGCCACAGCGGGCGGGCTTATCGCAAGCTTATGATGCGCGTTGCTAACCGCCGAGGAATGTTGGGACAAACAATGTCAGGACCGGGACAAAGATCAGCAACATGATGCGGACGATCTCGGCGGCAAAGAAGGGCATGACACCGCGGAAGGTCTGGCTCATGGGGACGCCATCGGCAAGGGCGTTGATGATGAACACATTCAGCCCCACCGGGGGCGTTATCAGCCCCAGTTCCACGACAATCAGGGCGAGAATACCAAACCAGATTTTAAGGTCCTCGGCCCCCATGCCATAGGCCGCCGTTGCCGCCGTTGCCCAGTCACCGCCATTGATATCGACCAGGGCAGGCCAGAAGAACGGGATGATCACAACAATCATCGACAGGCTTTCCATGAAGCAGCCCAGAACGATCAGGGCGAGCAGCATCAGAACCATGATCAGCCAGGGATCAAGGCCGCTGGTGGCGGCGGCCTCGGCCATATAGGCCGGAAGGTTGGCACGGCTGAAGAAACCTTTAAGGATTTCGGCCCCCAACAGGATGAAAAAGATCATCGAGGTGGTGACAGCCGTATCGCGCAGCGACTGTTTCAGGCCGGAAAATGTCAGGCCACCCTTGCCACGCAGGCGCATGTAACCGCCATAAACCAGAATGGCAAACACGCCGACACCGGCCGCCGGGGTCGGGGTGAACAGACCGGCCCCAAGACCCAGAATGATTGAGCCGAAAATCACCATGACCGGGATCAGGCGCAGCAATGCTTCGCGACGTTCCGCCGGTGCCATCGGTTCGGGGATCGGGGCGAGGCCCGGGTTCAGGCGGACCTGAATGGCAATTACCGCCATAAAGAACACCACCGCCAGCAAACCGGGGATGATGGCCGCCTGGAACATCTGGATGATCGATGCCTCGACCGTGACGGCGTAAATCACCAGTGCGACAGACGGCGGGATCAGGATGCCGAGCGTTCCGCCCGCCGCCAGCGTGCCGGTGGCAAGGCGCGGCGAATAATTCAGGCGGCGCAGTTCCGGCAGGGCGACCTTGCCCATGGTCGATGCGGTGGCAAGTGATGATCCGCAAACCGCGCCAAACCCGGCGCAGGCCCCGATGGCCGCCATGGCAACGCCACCCCGGAACCGGCCCAGAATGGCATTGACGCCCTGAAACAGATCGCGTGACAGGTTGGCCTGGCTGGCGAGATAGCCCATCAGGACGAATAACGGCACGACCGAGAGTTCATAGTTCGAGACAATCCCGTAAAACAGGGATTTGAACTGTTGCAGATAGGGTTCAAAGCGCAGGAAGGGGAAGAACAGGCTAAGCACATAGTTGCCGCCGATCCCGATCCCGATCATGGCAAGCCCGACCGGAACGCGCAGCGCGAGAATAAAGAACAGCAGTACAAGACCGCCAAGGCCGATTAATTCGCGTTCAGACATTGGCCGTGGCCTCGCTTTCGAAAATCTGGCTTGCGGCAATCAGCGCCCACAGGAACATCGATACGATGCCCGGCACATAGAACGGCCAGATCGGCCAGCCCAGAATTGCCGACAGGGTATTGTCGCTGCGGACTTCGATCAGGCCGTTGATCATCATATAGCCAAGGAACAGGGCCAGAAGCGTCATCAGGATGCCAGAGATGATATCAACGCCGCGCGCGAACCAGTTGGGAAACATTTTGATAAACACGTCGACGGCGACATGGCCGTAACGGGTCTGGCAATAGGGGAAGAACATCAGGGCCGCCGAACTGACAACCATGCTGACGAAATCCTCGTAGCCGATAATTGCCGGGAAATTCGCACCAAACAGGCGCGCGAGTTTGTCCAGGCCGAATGCGGTAACGTTGACGATGGTTACCACCGCGATCAGCAGGGCCAAAAAACCACCCGCCACGGCAAGCCATGATGCGGCCTTGTTAAGCACGTGTTTCATCTGTCATTCATTCTCGCGGGCAATCTTGCGGGAAAACGGGGTTACGTAACGTGATGATACGTAACCCTGTCAGATTTGCCAGTAATCTGGAAAGATTACTGCTCGGTATGGGCGAGAACGGCAGCCTTGGCCTTTTCGACCAATGCAGCACCGTCGATGCCGTTCGATTTGGCTTCTTCGATCCAGCGATCAACAACCGATGCGGATGCATCGTCAAAGGTTGCTTTTTCTTCGGGCGTCAGTTGAACAACCTGACCCTTGCCATCGTTGATCATTTTCTTGCCGACTTCTTCGACATTGTTGAAAACATCACCGATCTGGGCGGCAAAATCGCGGCCGGAGTTACGGTCGATGATTTCCTTGAGGTCGTCGGGCAGGCTTTCGTAACGGTCCTTGTTCATGGCGAACAGGAAGACCGAGGTACCAAAGCGCGAATTAACGCCCTGGCCTTCGACCGAGTAGGAAACCAGTTCAGCCAGTTTGAGCGGCGGGACGACTTCGAACGGCACAAGGCCGCCGTCAACCACACCAAGCGACATGGCCTGCGGCAGGGCCGGGACCGGCATGCCAACCGGTTCTGCGCCCCAGGATTCAATCACCCAGGAACCGGTACGGGTCGGCGTACGCAATTTAAGACCTTTGACGTCGGCAACGGTGCGGACTTCTTTTTCCGTCAGGTGGATGGCCTGACCGGCATGAACGTGAACGGCCAGCGGATGGATGTCTTTAAGGTCCGGTGCCATGTCTTCCATCATGTCCCAGATCGCGAGGTTGGTCGCGCGTGCATCCCCCAAATGGACACCCGGAAGTTCGAAAACTTCGGTGTGCGGGAAGACGCCCGGGGTGTAACCCGGCAGGGTCCAGACAATGTCGGCGACACCGTCACGGACCTGACGATACAGTTCCGGCGGGTTGCCGCCGAGCGACATGGACGGGAAGATTTCAAATTTGATACGGCCGTTTGATTCTTCTTCGATCTTTTTCGCCCACGGTTCCATCATCTGGGCCTGGGCCGGTGCTTTCGGGCCCAGGAAGTGATGGATCGTCAGGGTTACTTCCTGCGCATGTGCGCCAAACGACACCATGGTCGCAACGGCGGCACCTGTCAGCAATTTCGTGATGTATTTCATTCTTTCCTCCTTTGAACGTCCCGTGGCGTTGCCAAACGCCATCAAACGTCTCAACCATGATGCGTTTTTATCTGCAAAGTTTTCCTGAAGTTTTTCTTGTTGTTTTTATTGTTCTTTTTGTTCGCATGTTTGCCGTTTACGCACAGCAGTGATGCCAATTTGTAATCAATCTAATGGTCGCCGCATGGTTATGTATAATGATATTGGCGCTCGTTTTCATAACCATATGATTATGTATCATGGCGGGAATGGGTCGCGTGATGCAGGGCGGCTTCTTCGCGGACGGCATTGATCAGCATTTCGACTGGCGGGGATACCGGGCTGTCGATGCGGGTGGTCAGGCCCACGGGGCCAAAGGTATCGCTGGTATCAATTGGCAATTCGACAAGATGGCCTTCGGCAATGTCGGACGCCACGGCCCCGTTCGAGATGATCCAGATCGCATCGGTTTCGCGGGTAAAGGCACGGCCAAAAGATGTTGAAACGGTTTCGATCCGATCGGGCAGGGCGCCGATGCCATGTGCAATCAGCATCTTGTCGACGGTTGAATGAATGATCGCCTGTTTGGGCGGGACCAGAACAGTAAATTCGCGAATGCGGGTGATATCAGGGTTTTTGTCCGCCAGCAAAGGATGACCGGGGCGCGCGACCAGCGAGATATGTTCCGAATATAAATGTATGAAGGACAGGCCCGACATCTGATCGGGTTCAGCCAGACGACCGACCACCAGATCAAGTTCCCCGACACGCAATTGCCCCATCAGCATGACGTTTGGCCCGGCGACGACCTTGACCGTTGTGTCGGGGCTTAGCGCCTTGAACCGGCGGATGGCGTTTGGCATGACGCTGGCGGCGACGGTTGGCAGAACACCAAGATTGATCGAAAGCCCACCCTGCATGCGCACCTGACTGATGCTGTCGACCCCCTGGCGAAGGGCGGTGACGCTTGCCCCGGCATAGCGCAGGAACACCTTGCCGAAATCGGTCAGGGTGACGCCGCGTTTGGACCGGTCAAACAGGCGGGCATCAAGATGTTCTTCGAGCTCGCGGATGGTCTTGGATACGGCCGGCTGGGTGATGGATAATGTGTCGGCGGCCTTGACGACGCTGCGCTGGCGGGCGACCTCCAGAAAGCAGGTCAGATGGCGGAATTTAATGCGTTGATCAAGCATGCGTACCATTCCAGAAATCAGATATTCCTGTTTTATATAATTGTATAGTTATGCAATTAACGCAAATCCTCATTTTACATAACCAAAACCGCCTGCCAGATTGGGCGTAACAAGTCAGGGTGGAAATGACATGAGTTTACAAGTCGCCCCGATCAACGGGACACATATCCATTATTGCCAGACCGGTCCAAAAAACGGCCCGGCTTTGGTGTTTTCAAATTCGCTGGGTACGGATCTTCGTATCTGGAACGATGTTGCCCCGGCCTTTGCCGACCGGTTTAACGTCATAACCTATGACAAGCGCGGGCATGGTTTATCGGGCATTGGCGGGGCGGATTACAATATCGACCTGCATGCCAATGACCTGATCGGGCTTCTGGATTATCTGGGCGTCAAAGACGTCATCATCTGCGGTTTGTCCGTCGGCGGACTGATTGCGCAGAAGGTCACGGAACTGGTGCCCGCCCGCGTTCGCGGTCTGATCCTGTGTGATACCGCGCCGAAACTTGGCGATGCGGATGGCTGGAACACGCGCATCAATGCCATCAGGGAAGGTGGCATCAAGGTTCTTGGCGATGCGATCATCGAACGATGGTTGTCGCCGACATATCGCCGCGAACGGCCGGTTGAAACCGCGATGTATCGCGACATGCTGGTCCGCACCACGGTCGAGGGATATGTCGGAACGTGCGTTGCCCTTCGTGATGGGGATCTGCGCGATGCGGCAACCCGGATTTCAGTGCCGGTACTTTGCGTTTGCGGATCGGATGATCTGGCGACACCGCCCGATGTGGTGCGCGAGATGGCCGGGATGATCCCCGGGGCCGAATTCGAACTTATAAACGGGGTCGGGCATTTGCCGTGCCTTGAAACCCCCGAATTGCTTTCCCGGTTGATCGACCGATTTATCAAGGAGAAGAACCTTGTCTGAGAACCGGTATGAAGTCGGTATGAAAACCCGCCGTTCCGTTCTGGGCGATGCCCATGTGGATCGTGCATCGGCGAATGTCACGGAAATCGATGCCGGTTTTCAGCGTTACATCACCGAGAATGTCTGGAATGGTGTCTGGACCAGCGAGGCGTTTACCAAGCGCGAACGCAGCATCGTGACCATCGCGCTTCTGGCCGGGCTTGGCCATGAAGAAGAATTGGCGATGCATATCCGGGCGACGCTTAATACCGGTGCCACGCGTGAAGATATCCGTGAAGTTCTGATGCATGTTGCGGTCTATGCCGGTGTTCCCACCGCCAATACGGCGTTCCGCATTGCCAAACAAACCTATGCCGAGATCGATGCGGCCCCCAAGGGAGAGTAACGCCATGTCCACATTCAAACCGCGTGACTGGGGTTCCCACGCCCCCTTTATCGCGCCCGGTTACAAATCCACCATTCTGCGCGGTCCGACGCGCGCCCCGCTTGCCATCAAATCCGGTCTGACCGAGGGCACTGGCCCGCGTTTTGCCCCGGCATCGGTGCGCAAGCTTGATTTCGATCTGACGAAAAACGGTATCACCAATGGTGAACCGCTGGGCGAACGTATTGTGGTGCATGGCAAGGTCATGGATACCGATGGCCGCCCGCAGCCCGATATTCTTGTCGAGGTCTGGCAGGCCAATGCGGCGGGGCGTTATGTGCATAAGGTGGATCAGCATGATGCGCCGCTTGACCCGAACTTTCGCGGGTCGGGCCGGTGCATGACGGATGCCAACGGCAATTATGTTTTCTATACGATCAAGCCGGGAGCCTATCCGTGGGGCAACCATTTCAATGCATGGCGTCCGAACCATATTCATCTGTCGTTGTTCGGGCCGGGTTTTGCCACGCGGCTTGTGACCCAGATGTATTTTCCCGGCGATCCGTTGCTGGAACTTGATCCGATTTTCCTGGGTACCGAGGACGCCGCGGCACGCGAACGCCTGATTGCGAAATTCTCGATCGAGAAGACCGAGGAAGGCTTTGCCCTTGGTTATCAGTTTGACATCGTCCTTCGCGGACGCAATGCCACCCCGATGGAGAATTAAGTCATGGCATATGGTGAAACCCCCTCGCAGACGGTTGGTCCGTATTTCGCCTATGGCCTGACCGCCGGGCAATACGCGTATGACTTTACCGACATTGCCGACACGACCATCGCCGGACCGGACGCGGAAGGTGAACATATCCGCATCACTGGCCGTGTTCTTGATGGCAACGGCGATGTCGTCAATGACGCGATGATCGAAATCTGGCAGGCCGATGCCAACGGGGCCTATACCGAAAATCCGGTTGATGTTGCATCATCGGGTTTCCGTGGCCTTGGCCGTTGCGGTACCGGCACGGACGCGCAGAACCGCTTTTACTTTGACACCGTCAAGCCGGGTGTTGTTGCCGATGGTACGGCCCCGTTTGTCAATGTCATCGTGTTCATGCGCGGCATGCTGGTTCATGCCTTTACCCGTTTCTATTTCGATGACGAGGCGGCATTGAACGCCAAGGATGACATCCTGCAATCGGTTCCCGCCGATCGCCGTGACACGCTGGTTGCCAAGCGTGTCGAAACCCGTACCGGGGTTGAATACCGGATCGACATTCACATGCAGGGGGACGCGGAAACCGTGTTCTTCGACGTGTAGGTCGCTTCGGTCCGGATGGCTGTGTTCGCTGCTTTGGGGAAAGCCGGTAGGCGCAGCCATCCAAATCATTCCAACGCATCCGGCTGAGATATGCCGCGTTTTCTTGTTCTGGTTACCACAGGAGTTTTACCGTGGTTGCACGTTTCATGTCGCTTAAAGAGGCTGTCGCATCCTGCATCAAGGATGGCGATACCGTCTCGATGGAAGGTTTCACGCATCTGATCCCGCATGCCGCCGGGCACGAGGTCATTCGTCAGGGGATCAGGGATCTGACCCTGATCCGGATGACGCCCGACATGATCTATGATCAGCTGATCGGGGCCGGTTGTGCCAAGAAACTGGTGTTTTCGTGGGGCGGGAACCCCGGTGTCGGGTCTTTGCACCGGTTGCGCGATGCGGTTCAGGAAGGCTGGCCGCACAAGCTTGAGATCGAGGAACACAGCCACGCGGCAATGGCCAATGCCTATGACGCGGGGGCGGCAGGTTTGCCATGTGCGGTGTTCAAGGGATATCGCGGGGCGGAATTGCCGCGCGTGAACAAGAATATTAAATTCATCGAATGCCCGTTTACCGGTGAAAGCCTGGCGGCTGTTCCGGCCATTCGCCCGGATGTTGCCGTGGTCCATGCCCAGAAAGCCAACAAGAAGGGCGATGTCCTGTTTGAAGGCATTGTCGGTGTTCAGAAAGAAGCCGTTCTGGCGGCGAAAAAGTCGATCATCACGGTCGAGGAGATCGTCGATAATTTTGACGATGTTCCCTACAACGCCGTGATGCTGCCGAACTGGGCGGTGACCGCGATTGTCGAGGTGCCGGGTGGCGCACATCCGTCTTATGCCCAAGGCTATTACAAGCGCGACAACGCGTTTTACAAGGCGTGGGACAAGATCGCCAATGATCGTGACAGTTTCACCGCGTGGATCGATGAGCATGTCATGAAGGGCGGCCCCGAAGATTTCGCCGCCAAGCGCGCAGCGAACAAAGGGTAAGCGGAGGAAAGATCATGGTTGACTATACCCCTACCGAAATGATGACGGTTTCTGCCTCGCGCGCACTCAAGAATGACGATGTGTGCTTTGTCGGCATCGGCATGCCGTCGGCGGCGTGCAACCTTGCACGGTTGACGCATGCGCCGGAGCTGACCCTGATTTATGAAAGCGGCACGATTGGTACGAAGCCAGACGTATTGCCGTTATCCATCGGGGATGGCGAGCTTTGCGAAACGGCCGTCAATACCGTGCCGGTGCCGGAAATGTTCCGCTACTGGTTGCAGGGTGGCAAGATTTCCGTCGGCTTCCTTGGCGCGGCACAGCTTGATAAATACGGCAACATCAACACCACCGTGATTGGCGATTATGACGATCCCAAAGTCCGCCTGCCGGGCGGTGGCGGCGCGCCGGAAATCGCGACGAGCTGTGGCGAGGTGTTTCTGGTGATGAAACAAAGCAAGCGCGGCTTTGTTGAAAAGATCGATTTCGTGACCTCGCTTGGTCATGGCAAGGGCGGGGATGACCGCGCATCTTATGGCGTGGATACCAAAGGGCCGTCGCGGCTGATTACCGATCTTTGCATCATGGAACCGCATCCGGTTGGCAAGCATTTCATCGTGACATCGATCCATCCGGGTGTGACGCGCGAAGATATTATTGAAAACACGGGCTGGACTGTTGAATTTGCTGATGAAGTCGCCGAAACTCCGGTGCCCGACGCGCACGAGCTTCAGGTCCTGCGTGACCTGCATGCCCGCACCGCCAAGGCCCATGAAGGCCAGCAGTAAGGACCCCACATATGGCTGATGCTTATATCTGCGATTTTATCCGTACCCCGATTGGCCGTTTTGGCGGCAGTCTTTCATCGGTCCGTGCGGACGACCTTGGTGCCATTCCGCTAAAGGCACTGATCGAACGCAATCCGAATGTTGATTTCGGCGATGTCGATGACGTGATTTTCGGATGTGCCAATCAGGCCGGGGAAGACAATCGCAACGTGGCGCGCATGTCGTCGCTTCTGGCCGGATTGCCGGAAAATGTGACCGGCACGACGGTCAACCGTCTGTGCGGGTCGGGCATGGACGCGATCATCATGGCCGCACGCGCGATCAAATCGGGTGAAGCCGATCTGATGATTGCCGGCGGTGTCGAAAGCATGTCGCGTGCGCCGTTCGTGATGCCAAAGGCCGAAACGGCCTTTTCGCGCAATGCGGAAATCCATGACACCACAATCGGCTGGCGTTTCATCAATCCGGTGATGAAAAAGCAGTACGGCGTTGATTCCATGCCGGAAACCGGTGAAAACGTCGCCGAGGATTTCAAGATCAGCCGTGCCGATCAGGATGCCTTTGCCGTCCGGTCGCAGGACAAGGCGGTGGCCGCACAGGAAAACGGCAATCTGGCCGCGGAAATCACGCCGGTCACCATTCCGCAGCGCAAGGCCGACCCGATCATCGTTGACAAGGATGAACATCCGCGTCCGGGCACCACGTTTGAAAAGCTGGGCAAACTGCCGACCCCGTTCCGCGAAGGTGGTTCGGTAACGGCGGGGAATGCATCGGGGGTTAATGACGGTGCGGCGGCATTGATCATTGCATCGGAAGCGGCGGTCAAGAAATACGGCCTGAAACCGATTGCCAAGGTGCTTGGCGGTGCGACGGCGGGCGTTGCGCCACGCATCATGGGCTTTGGCCCGGCACCGGCCAGCAAGAAGCTTCTGGCGCGTCTTGGCCTTACGACCGATCAGCTTGACGTGATCGAACTGAACGAGGCCTTTGCATCGCAGGGGCTTGCGACATTGCGCGATCTTGGCATTGCCGATGACGATGCGCGTGTGAACCCGAATGGCGGGGCGATTGCGCTTGGTCATCCGCTTGGCATGTCGGGGGCGCGCATCACCGGGACGGCTGCGATGCAGTTGAAACGTAGTGGCGGCAAATATGCGCTGGCGACGATGTGCATTGGCGTCGGGCAGGGCATTGCCATTGTGCTTGAAGCGGTCTGATTATCGGTTGATTTCAAAATGGCCCCTGTGCCGTTGGAAGAACGGGCAGGGGCTTCTTTTTGTGTTGTTGACCGAACGCCATGGCAGCGCGACACTAAGGACCTGAAATAACACCTGTTTAAACGGTGGACCAAACCAGATGACGATTTCGCCCTTTGATTCCGCGATGCTTGGCAATCTGTTTGCCGATGCGGAAATTGCCGCCCTGTTTACCGATGATGCGCAGATTGCATCAATGGTGCTGTTCGAGGCGGCATTGGCATCGGCCGAAGCACGCGCAGGCGTGATCCCGGAAACAAGTGCGAACCGTATTGCCGATGTGTGCCGCGAATTTCGCCCCGATCCCGCGACATTGGCGGCAGGATCGGCAAGTGCCGGTGTGCCGGTTCCGGCATTGGTCAAGGCGCTTAAGGCCGAGGTCGGCGGGGATGATGCACGGTTTGTCCATTTTGGTGCAACCAGTCAGGATGTGGTTGATACCGGGCTTGTGTTGCGGCTTCGCGATGCGGTGGGGATTATTCGCCGCCGGACGCGCAAGCTGATCAAGGCATTGATTGCACAGGCCGAAACCCACCGGGCAACGGTCATGATCGGGCGGACCCGTTCCCAGCAGGCGGTGCCGACCACATTCGGGCTTAAGGCTGCCGGATGGCTGGCACCATTGGTGCGGATTGATCAGCGGATTGATACGTTATGTTCTGACCTGTTCCGGTTAAGCTTTGGCGGGGCGGCAGGGACGCTGGCATCCATCGGGGATAAGGCGATTGAGGTTGAACGCAATCTGGCCGATGAACTTGAACTGCCCCCAACCGATATGCCGTGGCATAGCCAGCGCGATGTTCTGGTCGATTTTGCCGCACAGTTAACCGCGCTGAGCGGTGCGCTTGGCAAGATGGGGCAGGACCTTGTTTTGCTGGCGCAATCCGAAATAGCCGAAGTCCAGCCGGGCAAGGGCGGCGGATCATCGACCATGCCGCATAAATCCAATCCGGTGCAGGCGGAAATGCTGATCACATTGGCGCGGTTCAATGCCGGGCAGCTTGGCACATTTGCGCAAAGCCAGATCCATGAACATGAACGATCGGGCGCAAGCTGGTTGCTGGAATGGCTGACTTTGCCGCAGATGATCATGGCGACGGCGGCGGGATTGGCGCAGGCGGTTGATATGGTGCCGACCCTTAAGATCAATGCTGACCGGATGGCGGCCAATCTTGAACTGTCACGCGGGGCGATGCTGGCGGAGGCCGCGACCTTTGCCCTGGCCGAACATGTCGGGCGCGATGCGGCGGACAAGCTGGTCAAGGATGGACTTGCAAGGTCGGCGGCCAATCAAAGCAATCTGTTTGATGAATTGCCAAAACTTACCGATGTCGGGATCGACTGGGCCAAGCTGCGCGATCCGGCGCATTATATCGGGCAGGCCGATGCCTTTGTCGAGCGGGTGGTGACAACCGCCCGTCGGGCGATCAAGGACAGTTGACATGAAAAGGCGGTCGGGAAATGACCGCCTTTTGATTTTGCCCCGATCAGGTCACAGGACGCAGGCGTTTTTCAACGGCATAGTTATGGATCGGGACCCCGGCGACTTCAAAATCGCGGCGTTCAACCACGTGAAAGCCCTGTTTTAACAGGAAGCCCTTGGCGAGTTCGCTGGCTTCGGAATAGAGCTTTGCGATGTTGCGGTCACGTGCCGCTTTTTCGAGGGCGTCATAAAGTATCCTGACCGCACCGGTACCGGCAAGTTCGGGCAGGGCATATAGAAAATGGATATGCCCGTCGGCTTCGAGATCGCAAAAGGCGACGGCCCGGTCGTTTGCATCGGCCGCAATCAGGCGCAGCCGACCATCATCCATCAGTTCGGCAAACCGTTCTGCGGTTGGGGCGAGAGACGTCCAGATGCCGACCTGATCAGGGTTATAGGCACGTGATCCCAGTTCCGTGACGGAACGGGTGTAAATTTCGGTCAGCACCGATGCATCGGTGGCGCGATACGGGCGGATGGTGATCAATTCTGTGAACCCCATGCCGCGTCAAAGAACCGGACTTCAAGTTCGGTTGCCTTGCGAAAACAGGAAAGACAGTTTGCACGGGCCGTGTCATCGAGTGTCGGTCCGGTTTTATCGAGCTGATCATTGAGGAAGGCGACGACACTTTCGAAATAGGTCCCGATATGCAGATCAAGCCATTCGGCGTACCAGAATTCTTTGGGGTGGCTTTCGATTTCATTGTGAACCCGATCCGCCCAGCCAAGATAGGTGCCTTCGGCCACGGCCAGAACCGCCAGCATGCTGGCGTAGTCGTTGCTTTCCATGGCGGTGCGCATCAGGTCCTTGAAGTCCGCGGTGACGTCCCAATCCGGCATTTCTCGGCGTTCCTGTTCGGTGACGCCAAGCGCATCAAGCGATCGTTCGAAATAGGTGTTTTCCGGTCCGGTCAGAAGAGCGAGAAACTGGCAGGCCGGAATCCGGTCCGGCAGCGTTGGTGCACGTGATACGGCACCGGCCAGAAGGGCAACAAACCGGTCGATGAAACGGTGGTCCTGAATCAGATAGTTTTTGAGATTGCGGTCGGGAACCGCGGCCTTGCCCCAGGCATCGGTAAAGGGATGGTGAGTGACCTTGTGCCAATCATCGGCAACACACGCCTTGAGCCACTGGGAAAATGTGCCCGCCGGATTTTGCGCCTGCCAGACTGGCCAATCAGGTGTTGAGGCATTTTCGGGTTGTGATGCAACGTTGTCGGTCATGATCCATCCCCAGAAATTTTGATTTGAGAGGGGCTTAGCACGCGCGGGAAAGGACCGCAACCGGGCGCTTTTGTACATTGCATTGCGATGGATCATTTTTAACACAAAAAAATGATAAAATTACATTTGATTATTATAATGTTTAATTATAACCTCTCAGCCAGAGATTATTCATCCATTTAAAAAGCGGAATTTCGCGATGAAAGCCAATGTTGGAACATTTGATCGTGTGGTACGGATCATCCTTGGTCTTGTCCTGATTGTATTGCCGTTCATCCTTGCGACCGAGGCCGGTCCGTTTGCCACCCTTGGCGGTTTTGGCTGGCTTGCGATGATTGTGGGCGCGGTCATCCTGTTGACCGGGGTTATGCGATTCTGCCTGCTGTATCGCATTTTGGGTATTTGCACCTGTCAGACATCCACAAACTAGCATTATCGGCGTCCGACAATACCGGAGGAGTGGCATGAGTATCGGATCAGGCAAACCGTCGCTTCGGGCGGACAAATCGAAAATGCCGGTGGTGAAGGCATTTTTTGACGAGGCGACCTTTACGATCAGCTATGTGGTGCGCGATCCGCAAAGCAGTTGTTGCGCGATTATTGACTCGGTTCTGGATTATGACCCGGCAAGTGGCCGGACCAATACCGTTTCCGCCGATGCGATTGTTGCCTTTGTCCGCGAGGAAGGGCTTACGGTGCAATGGATACTTGAAACCCATGTCCATGCCGATCATCTGTCGGCGGCCCCGTATTTGAAGGACAAGCTGGGCGGGCGCATGGGCATCGGATCAAAGATCAGTGTGGTGCAGGAAACATTTGGCAAGGTGTTTAACGCCGGAACGGAATTCCAGCGCGACGGCAGTCAGTTCGACCATCTGTTCGAGGATGAGGAAACGTTTGAAATCGGCGGGCTTTCGGCGCGTGCGCTGCATACGCCAGGGCATACACCCGCCTGTATGTCCTATGTGATTGGTGATAGCGTTTTCGTCGGCGATACGTTGTTCATGCCCGATTTTGGCACCGCAAGATGTGATTTTCCGGGTGGGGATGCGGCGACACTTTATCGGTCGGTGCAAAAGATTCTGGCCCTTCCGGGAGAAACACGGGTGTTTCTTTGCCATGATTACAAGGCACCGGGGCGCGATATTTATATCTGGGAAACCACGGTGGCCGAAGAACGCGCCCATAATGTCCATGTCCGCGAAGGTATCAGCGAGGATCAATTCACCAAAATGCGCAAGGCCAAGGACGCGACATTGGATATGCCGCGCCTGATCCTGCCATCGGTTCAGGTAAATATGCGCGCTGGGGAGTTGCCACCAGCCGAAGATAATGGCATCCGTTATCTCAAGATCCCGCTTAACAGCCTTTGAGGGCAAAGGCGGGACGTTTCCGACGCGAAAGAATGGATGCAAGGACGATGAAACGCCTGAATGACGATCTTACCGTATCGCCCCAGATGCCGATTGAGGCACTGGATCACATCGCCCAAGCCGGTTTCAAGACGATCATTTGCAACCGGCCGGACAATGAAGATCCCGGTCAGCCACCGTTTAGTGCGGTCAAGGCGCGTGCCGAGGAACTTGGCCTTACGGCGGTGTTTCAACCCGTGATGAGTGGCAATGTGCAGGACGGCGATGCCGATGCCTTTGCCAAGGCGTTAAACGAATCTCCCAAACCCGTCTTTGCCTATTGCCGGACCGGAACGCGTTGCGCGATTTTGTGGTCGCTTGCCAATGCCGGGAAGATGCCGGTCGAGGATATTGTCAAAACGGCTGCGGATGCGGGGTATGACATGTCTGGTCTGGCACCGCGGATTGCCGCACGGAGCTGATAATTCAGCGGTGCGGCCATTGGCGGAAACGGGCCGACGTGATTTGTGGCCTTGATGGCCCGGAGTGCCGAATGTGAAACGGTTGCACCGTTATTTTCCGATCCTTGACTGGGGACGGACCTATAACCGACACGACGCCGCCAACGATATGACGGCGGCGGTGATCGTGACGGTAATGTTGATCCCGCAAAGTCTGGCTTATGCGATGCTGGCGGGATTGCCGCCCGAAGTCGGGCTTTATGCCTCCATCCTGCCATTGATAGCCTATGCGGTGTTTGGCACGTCCCGTGCCCTGGCCGTCGGGCCGGTTGCGGTCATTTCATTGATGACGGCATCGACCATTGGGGCGGCACAATTGCCCGAGGGCGTTAATGCCTTGATGGCGGCGGTGACATTGGCGGTGATGTCGGGTTTGATGTTGCTGGCGATGGGGATTTTCCGTTTGGGATTTCTGGCCAGCTTTTTGAGCCATCCGGTCATATCAGGTTTCATTACCGCATCGGGCATCCTGATCGCGTTGGGGCAGGTGCGCCATATTCTGGGCCTTCAGATCCCGTCGGGAAATGCGGTGCAGACCGCGATTGCGATTGTGCGATCCGTTGCAGACAGCAACCTTTCGACGGTTTTGATCGGGATTGGCAGCCTGATTTTCCTGTTTTGGGTGCGGATGTCGATGGGGTCGCTTCTGGTGCGGTTGGGGATGGCCAGGGTTTGGGCGTCGTTCTTGACCAAGGCGGGGCCGGTTCTGGTGGTGATCGTCACAACATGGCTGGTCTGGCAGTTTGATCTGGCGGCGGTGGGCGTGCGGATTGTTGGCGATGTTCCGGTCGGGTTTCCCGGGCTGTCGATACCATCCTTTGACCCGGAACTTGTCGTGCAATTTTTGGTGCCGGCATTGTTGATCAGCGTGATCGGATTTGTTGAATCGGTTTCGGTTGCCCAGACATTGGCGGCCAAGCGCCGCCAGCGCATTGTTCCCGATCAGGAATTGATTGCCCTTGGCGCATCGAACATCGCCGCCGGTTTTTCGGGCGGATATCCGGTGACGGGCGGGTTTGCCCGGTCGGTTGTGAATTTCGATGCCGGGGCGCAAACACCCGCCGCCGGTTTGATAACCGCGATTGCGATTGGGGCGGCGACATTTTTCTTAACGCCGCTTTTGTATTTTCTGCCGCATGCGACATTGGCCGCAACCATCATTGTCGCGGTATTAAGCCTTGTGGATATTGCGGCGATCCGGCGGGTCTGGGTTTATTCGAAACGCGATTTCAGCGCGATGATGGCAACCATTGCCGTAACGCTTTTGTTTGGTGTCGAGCCGGGGGTGATCAGCGGTGTGCTGCTGTCGATCATTTTGCATCTGCATCACACCAGCCGCCCGCATATTGCGGTGGTCGGTCTGGTGCCTGGAACCGAACATTTTCGCAATATCCATCGTCATCAGGTTTTGACCGGCACGCGGGTTTTGACGGTGCGCCCCGATGAAAGTCTTTATTTTGCCAATAGCCGTTATCTGGAAGACCGGATTTATGATCTGGTGGCGAAGAATCCGGGTTTGGCGCATGTGATTTTGATGTGTCCGGCGATTAATGAAATTGACGCCAGCGGTCTTGAAAGCCTTGAAGATATCAATCTGCGTCTGCGCGATGCCGGGGTTAAATTCCATCTATCTGAGGTCAAGGGGCCGGTGATGGACCGGTTGGCGCGCACCGCGTTTTTATCGCATCTGAGCGGGCAGGTGTTTTTATCCCAATATGCCGCGATTGCCGCCCTTGACCCAATGATCATCAACCCGGATCAGGATGGCGACGGCATCGCGACCGTAGAGGCAGGATAGCGTTTTTGCGTGACACATCTGCCAAAATTGCACTTTAAGTTTCGAGAGATTAGAACGATATGGTCACGGCGCGCGACAATGGCGCGCATGCCATGTGTTTGAAGGTGCCGTTTTGAGCGACTTATCACTTCGTATGGCGGTCGAGGGCGATCTGGATGCCCTTTGTGCCATCGAAAACCAATCTTTTGCCATCGACCGTCTGCCACGCCGCGCGTTCAAGCGTTTCCTTGGTATCGAGACCGCGCGTCTGTGCGTTGCCGAGAAGGGCGGGGTGGTGATTGGCTATGCGCTGGTGATTTTCAGGTCCAACGTTGCGATGGCGCGGCTTTATTCCATGGCGGTGCTGGCCGAACATCGTGGGCTGGGTATTGGCCGCGCACTTTTGAACCGGGCCGAGGAGCTGAGCCTTGATTTCGGGGCCCCGATCCTGCGTCTTGAAGTCAATCTGGATAACGATACGGCGATCCGTCTGTTCAAGGCGGCAGGTTACCGCGAATTTGCGCTTTATCCGGATTACTATCCCGACCATTCCGACGCGTTGCGTATGGAACGGGTTCTGGTGCCGCAATCATTGCGTCGGCCATCGCCGATCCATTTTTATCATCAGACATTGCCGTTTACCTGTGGTCCGGCGGCGTTGATGATGGCGATGAATGCCCTTGATCCCGATATTGAAATGGATCGCAATCAGGAGATTGCGCTTTGGCGCGAGGCGACGACGATTTTCATGACGTCGGGGCATGGCGGGTGCGGGCCACTTGGTCTTGGACTGGCGGCGCATAAACGCGGTTTTAATGTCGAGGTTTTAAGCAGCCGGGACGGGCCGCTTTTTGTCGATACCGTGCGCAAACCCAAAAACCGCGAGGTCGTGGAGCTGGTGCATTATGATTTCGCCCGTCAGGCACGTGAAGCAGGCATTCCGGTGACCACCGGGCCGTTTAGCATTGCGGAAATCGAGGAACGGTCAAAACAGGGCAAGATCGCGCTTGTTCTGATCAGCCAGTATCGGATTTACGGCGATAAAATCCCGCATTGGGTCGTGGTTTCGGGATTTGATGACCGGTATGTCTATGTCACCGATCCTGATATTGGCGAGGATCACGAACCGTTTAGTGGCAGCGATTGCGTATCGACACCGATCCTGCGCAACGAGTTTGACCTTATGGCGCGCTATGGCCGGGACAAGCTTCAGGCGGCAGTGTTCATCGAAAAAAGGGCCGGATAAACCGACCCTTTGTTTGTCATTTCGAGTGTCCGAAGACCTTCAGGGGCGTGCGATCTTGCCCAAAAGATGGGCGATGATCCGGCGATACAAATCCATGCCCAGCACCACATCCTCGACCCCGCCATCGATACTGGGGTTGTCATTGACCTCGATCACCATCGGGCCGCGCGGTGTTTCCTTCATATCGACACCATAAAGCCCATCGCCCATCAGGCGGGCTGCGGCAAGGGCGGTTGAAACAATATCGGCCGGGGCGTCTTCAACCGCGACAGTTTCAAAACCGCCTTGTTCAAACGATTTGCCGTCATCTTCATGTTTGACGATCTGCCAATGGCCCGGCGCCATGAAATAGCGGCTGGCAAAAAGCGGTTCGCCCCCCAGAACGCCGATGCGCCAGTCAAAGGTGGTTTCGACATATTCCTGAATGACCAGAAGTTCGGAATTTTTGAACATTTCGGTCGCGACTTCGGCCAGATGTTCGGGCGATTTCACCTTGCGCACCCCGCGCGAGAAGCAGCCATCGGGCACCTTCAGGACCGAGGGGAAGCTGAACAGCTTGCCGATTTCGGCAATGCGGCGTTTATCGAAAATCATGCTGCGCGGGGCCGGGATGCGGTGCGTGCGCAGCAATTCGGCAAGATAGACCTTGTTGGTGCAGCGCAGGATTGAGTCCGGATCGTCAATCACCGGAATGCCTTCCTTTCGCGCGCGCTTGGCAAAACGATAGGTGTGATGATCAAGGGCGGTGGTTTCGCGGATCAGCAGCGCATCAAATTCCGACAGATGGTGGAAATCCTTGGCGGTGATCAGTTCGGCCTTGGCACCAAGGTCGGCTGCGGCCTGAACGAACAGGGCCAATGCGTCATTATCGGATGGCGGCAGAACCGCGTCGGGATCATGGAGGATTGCCACCAGCGCACTTGGCGGATTGCCGCCAGATGCCGGTTTGCGCACCCGACCGCGCAGATAGGCACGAATGGCACTTTCAAAGGCGGGCAGGTCTTCGGCATCCAGTTGGCTTAGGGCTGGGGCTTCGATTTCGCGCAGGATTTTCTTATCCGACGGGTTCAGATGCAGGCGCAGGATCGGGCAGCGGAACTGATCGAAGGCGCGTTGCGCGATATCGCGGAAACGCTTATCGACGGTGCGGCCGAAAAAGACGTCAATTCTGGTCGGATGATCGCCGGGTTTGGTCAATGCTTCGACGATTTGCGAGCTCATTTCCGCGCGGGCGGTTTTTTGCAGCCGTTTCCAGTTCAGATCCAGAAGCACGTCGGCTTCGGGGATCACGCGTTCGCTGCGTGCGGCGGCAAGCAAGCTGCAATAATAGCCGCGTGACAGATATTCATAGGACTGACACAGGTTGATCACACGGCGGTTGCGGACCCCGTGGTCAAGCGCAAGATATTCGCGCACCCGCATGATGCGCGCACCGGGCACCTGAAACGGCAGATCCTTGAGGCGGTCCACAAGGATCAAGGGGGCACCGGTTGCAACCGCAGGGGACCGTTCGGTCGGAATATCATAAAGATCATGTTGCAGGCGAATGCCATCGGCCCCGTCTTCATAATAACCGGGCAGATCAGCAATCTGTTGATAGCCATGGCGATCATAAAGATTGCGGGCATTGCTGTTTTCAACACGGACTTCAAGGCGGATACGCACACATCCGGCATCAATCGCCAGGTTTTCAAGCCCGGCCAGAAGTTGGGTGCCAAGGCCCTTGCCGCGCCACTTATCGGAAATTGCCAGCGAATAAATGCGCGCAGTTGTCGTATTTGCGCGCAGCAAAAGCAGGCCATAACCGACAATATCGGGTGTTCCGCTTTCGCCGGCATCGGCGACCAGAAGACGGGCGGAAGATTGGCGCAGGAAGCGCGAAAAGCCCGATCGTGAAATCGCGTCGCTTGTGAAGCTGCCGCTTTCAAGAGCGCAAAGGCCATCCAGATCGGATCGGGTCGCCGTACGGATGATAACGGGCAGGGAGGAATTTGATGTCGCGTTGGAGTTCACTTAGGGGCCTCCGGCTTTTGGGTGGCAATGGCAAAAAAATAGCCTTCAACTTCGAGTAAGCCGGGCACATTTTTATGACAAGTGCGTTTAACGATCACAGCCATGCCATTATTTCATGCTCTCTGAGCCTTGGCGTCTTCGACCAGTGTATAGAATGAAAAGATGGCAGGCGCTTGGCAAGTGCCTTAAAACAATAAATGGATCGGACTGCGCGACGAATGCAGCCGACCGTTGCATAAGTCTATCGGGACCGAGTGAAAATATTGGGGACGTCTTTGGTGAACAGGGGTAAACGCTACAGCCGCAAATCCAGACTGCGTGGCATTGGTGTTGTGTCTGTTCTGCTTATGGGGTCAGCCGTTTCGGGATGTTCAGGGGATGGTGTCTTATCCGAATTTGGGTTCGGTAAGGACAGCGATAGTGCAGCACAGGATGTGTTGGGTGTCCAGATCCCCTATCAGGTCAAGATAGAAGGTATTGATCCGCAGGAGGAAAGGCTGATCAATGCGTTGCGCGAAGTCAGCACATCGATCCGGTTGCAATCGCGTCCCACGCCATCACTTGCCGGGCTTGAACGCCGGGCGGAGGATGATGTTGAGCGGTTCGAGACCGTTTTGCGGGCCTTCGGGTTTTATGACGGGCAGGTCGCATTCAATATCCGCAAGGCCGAACGCGATGATCCGACCATATCGGACGACGAAAATGGCGGCGATGGCGATGACGTTGTCAGCGCGACAAGCGAGCCGGCTGCTGGCGCACCGGCGGGTGGGGAACAGCCTGATCCGGTCGATCTGATTTATCAGGTCGACGTCAAGCAGCCCTATCTTCTGTCTGAAGTGAAATTTTCAATTGTCCGTCCGGACCATACGACCAAACGCGAGGCCACGGATGAGGAGCTTGAGCGGTCGAATTTGCACCTTGGACAGCGTGCGGCCGCAGATCCGATTATTCTGGCCGAACAATATGCCGTCGATATCATGCGTGATCGAGGTTATCCATTGGTGGAAGCGGGCAAGCGAACCGTGATCGCCAATACCACCGAAAAGACCATTTCGGTGACCTATGAACTGATCACCGGTGCGCAAGCCAATTTTGGCAGGGTCAATGTCAAAGGGGCTGAAAGTGTTGATGAGGATTTCATCGCCGGTTATCGCAGTTGGAAACCAGGGCAGAAATATTCCCCCGAAGAAGTCAAAACGACGCGCCGCGATCTGGCGCAATCCAACCTGTTTGACAGTGTGATCGTCAAACCGGTCGGGCCGGTTGCCGAAAATGGTGAAATCCCCATCGAGATCGAAGTGCACGAACGCAAACATCGCACGATTGGTGGCGGGGTTGATTTTTCAACTGCCGACGGGCCGGGGGCGAATGCATTCTGGGAAAACCGCAATCTGTTCGGGGCGGGCGAACGGCTCAGACTTGGTATCGAAGGGTCGGGGCAAAGCCAGGGCCTTGAAGCTGCATTCCGCAAGCCGCAGTTTCTTAAGCGGCGTCAGGCGCTGGTCGCGGATGCTTCGGCCAAGAGTTACAGCACGGATGCCTATGACGGCGAACTGGTCGAAAGCTTTGTCGGTATTGAACGCAAGTTTGGCGATTACTGGTCGGTTACGCTTGGCCCAACGGCGGAATATTCCGACCTGACGGGGGCAGATTCGCCCAATGAGCAATTCTATCTTGGCGGGTTACGGGGTGTTTTGCGGCGCGACAGCACCGATAATCCGCTTGATCCGACCGAGGGCAACCGGCTTGAATTCAACCTATCGCCCTATACCAGTCTGAGCGGCCCGAGCGCGCAATTCACATCCGTTTCATTCAATGGATCGCAGTATTTCGCCTTTGACGAGGACGGGGATTACGTTCTGGCAGGGCGTGGTCGTGCGGGGATGATCATCGGCGAAGACAGATCGGACCTTCCGGCCAACAAACGGTTTTATTCCGGTGGCGGCGGATCGGTGCGCGGTTACGAATATCAGAAAGTCGGGCCGATTGATGAGGATGGTGATCCGCTTGGCGGGCGTTCGGTGCTTGAAGCCGGGATCGAATTCCGCGCACGTCTGACGGAAAGTTTTGGCATCGTGCCATTCATCGAAGGCGGCAACGTGTTTGAGGCAAGTGACCCCGAAGACCTTGATCTGCTTTGGGCGGCAGGGCTTGGGTTCCGTTATTACACGGCGGTCGGGCCGCTTCGTTTTGATGTCGCCGTGCCGCTTGATAAGCGTGACAATGTTGATGACGATTTCCAGATTTATCTTAGCCTTGGACAAGCATTTTGACGTCGCCTGAAAATCCGAAACCATCGAGAGCCACCAAACGCGGAAAGGTCGCCAAATGGGTGCGGCGTGGCACGATTGCGTTCACATGCCTTTTGCTGACCGTGATCCTGATTGTCGGTATTGCTGGGACCGGTCCGGTATTGCGTGCGCTAACGCCGTGGTTAAACACTACGGTTGCAAAGACGATAGAGGGCGATTTCGAACTGGGCCGGATCGAGGGCAGCCTTTGGACGGGGCTTTCGCTTGATCGTTTGTCGATGTCGATGCCGTCATCCGGCTTGGCCGTGGATGTCAGTCAGTTCGGGTTTGACTGGTCCCCGCTCGCCCTTTTGGGTGGGACGCTTCGGATCAATCGCGTTGAAAGTACCGCGATTGATGTGGTCTTGCCCGATATGTCGGGCGTAGATGAAACGGCAGAGGACGAAGAGGCCGGATCGGGCGGTTTTGCGCCGCCATTGGCCATCGAGCTTGGCAAACTGGCGCTTGGCAATGTGCGTATTTCCGACCCGGCCAGCGGCAAAAGCTTTGAATACGGTCTAAGCGCCAGTGCGGCAATTCGCGAAAACCTTGAAGCGGCCTTGTCACTTGATCTGCGCCCGCTTGATGACAGCATTGACCGGCTGCGTGTCGAGCTTGATCTTGATGCCGATGCGCAGCGATTAAAGGCCGATATCGAAGGCAAGCTGGATCGTGCAGGGCTGGTCATGACCCTTGCCGGGCTGGCACCCGAAGATGCGCCAAATATCACGATCAGCCTGAAGGGGGATGGCCTGGCGACAGGCTGGAAAGGGCGGATTGTACTTGCGGCAAGTGACCTTGTGACGCTTGGCGGTGATTTGGGCTTGCGGCTTGATGAAAGCCGGATCGGGTTTGACCTTGATGGTGTTCTGGCAACGCAGGGTGAACTTGCAGCACAGCTTCCCGAACCGTTGCAGGGTGATCTTGATTTGGGCATTGGCGGGCAGTTTGATGCGGATGCCAATATCCTTTCGGTCACGCGCGGCGACATCACAAAATCCGGTCTTGCGATGATTGGCGCGACGGCGGAAATCGATTTTGATGAGAGTACTCTTCTGGCCGATCTGCACGGGGATATTGATCCGGCGACATCGGGCCTGATCGAGGATGCCGTGACATGGGGCGGGCTTGATGTGACCGCCCATGCCGAAGGGCCGCTTGAATTGCCTGATGTGACTCTGATGCTGCGCGGGGATCAGGTTGCAACACCGGTATCAACCATCGGGACATTGGCACTTGATGCCGATCTGCGCGGGGATGAGGACGGGTTTTCTGTTCAAAGCCGGATCGATGTTTCGGGCAATGAATGGCAGGATGCCGATCTTGGCGCGATGCTGGGCACTACGCAGCAGGTTGCCCTTGATGCGGAAATCGCACCGGATTTCAGCAAGTTTGCGCTTGGCAAAATCAATATCACCACGCCGGGTATTTCGGTTAATGGCAAGACCGATATCAATGACGTGATGGCGGTGACCGATGGCGAATTGATTGCCGATGTCGCAGACCTTTCGATCTTTGCGCCGATTTCGGGGCTTGATCTGAGCGGGACAGGGCAGGTTGCGATAAGCGATATCGAATGGTCGATGGAGCAGGGCGGCAAAGCCGATATTGCGATCAAGGCAGACCAAACAGGGTTTGGCATTGCCGATCTTGATCGTATTGTCGGGGCGACACCGACAATTGATGGCAAGCTTGCGGTTAATGATGCATTTGATCTGTCGATCACACTTGATCAGATTGCCACCGCGATGGTTTCTGGCCCGGCGCAAATCGATATTTCAAATGAATTCAGCCATTTGTCAGTTAAGTCTGACCTTTCGGTTCAGCCTGGTGTGGTGCCGCCCGATATTGGTGTTTCCATCGCCCCGGCGATGCTTGCGATCAATCTTGACGGGGATATCGCGGCACCGGCGGGAACGATCAGGCTTGGCACACCATCGGTTTCGGCCGGTGGGCAGAAGTTTGAGAAACTTGATCTTGTGACTGAAATGCGCTGGTCCGATCAGGCGGTTCTGTCGCTGATCAACAAGGCCGGGTTTGCCTTGATGGGGCGCAATTACGATCTGGCGGCAGATGTGGTCTTGCCTTCGGATGGTTTGCGGGTGGATAACATTGCCCTGAGCGGCGAGCGGCTTGAGCTGGCTGGCAGCTTGATGTTGCCGGATTACGCGGTGCCGATACGCGGCAGGCTTTCGGTGCGCAAACTCGATACCGTGATGCTGTCTGATTTCGGGGTGCCGGTGACGAACGGTGCGCTAACTGCGGATGTGGCGTTTGTGCCGAAATCGGGCCAGCAACAGATTGATGTGAATGCCGACCTGAAAGGTATTCGACTTGTCGCCGAAGAAGGGGCGGAACAGCCCGCGATCGAGGATGTTGTTCTGGCGGGTTCGATCCTTGATGCATTTGAAAAGCCCGGTTTTGATTTGACCCTGCGCGGGCGTGATATTCGTTTTGTGTCGCTTGCGATTAATGAGTTGCAGACCGAGATTTCCGGCGATCTTTCGGGCATTGGCATTGCGACGAACGCCAATGGCCAGCTTCGCGACAGTATCCCGATTAAACTTGATAGCACCGTCGAACTTGGGCTTTCGGATGGCATCAATGTTCGGGCCGATCAGCTTGATATGAATATCGGCAGCCAGAATATCGCGCTTCGTGCGCCGTTGCTGTTTAGCCAAACTGGCAAAGGGCAGCAGAAGCTTGAGGCGGCGCTGAATGTTGGCGCGGGGCAGGTGCTTGCCAAGCTTGATCTGATGCCAAAGAAAAACTTTGAGGCCAGGGCGCAGATTTCCGAACTGGTACTGGGCCCGTGGGGCGAGATGTTTGGCCTGAGCGGGCTGGACGGTACGATGAATATCACCGCCGATATGTCCGAAGCATCGGGGCAATTGCCGGTTGCGACCGTCAAGGGCGGAATTGAAAATATCACGACCGCCGGTGTAAAGGATTTGGCACCGTTTGAAATGGTGCTTGATCTGGTGTTGCGTGACGGTCAGTTCGACGGCAATGCCACCCTTGGCAACGAAGAGGCTCAGATTGTCGAGGCGCGAGGTGCGGTGCCTTTGGGTATTTCCATCCTGCTACAGGATTTTACGCTTGATCCCGATGCGCCGATTGATGCGCTGGTCAAGGTGGATGGGGAAATCGCGCAGTTCTGGCCCTACGTTCCGGCACCCGATCACGTGGTTGCCGGGCATCTCAAACTTGACGTGGTTGCCAAGGGAACGCTTGATGCGCTGGACTGGAACGGAACGATTGCCCTTTCGGACGGGTCTTACGAGCATCTGGAATATGGCACGCTGTTAAAGCAGATTACGATCAATGGCGATTTCGATCAGAACGGTCTGCGCGTTCCGGAAATTACGGCAACAGATGGCGGTAATGGACGTATCAATGGTTCTGCCGAGGTAATACTCGATGATGATCCGCTGGTCAGTTACAAGGCCGATCTGAAGGTCGATAATGCAGCACTTTCGCGCAAGGACGAACTGCAATTCTGGGCTGATGTGACGGCGTCCGTTACCGGAACCGAACAGACTGCCGATATCGAAAGCAATGTGATGCTGCGCCGTGGTGAAGTCGACCTGACCCTTGCGCTGCCGGTGTCGGTCTCGACCCTTGATGTCGAAAATATCGAAGACGTTAAAGAGCGCGAGGAAGAAGAAAAGAAAAACCAGACACCGGGCTTTGTCGGCAATCTGGATGTGACGGTCGATATTCCGGGGCGTTTGTTTGTGCGCGGGCGAGGGCTTGATTCCGAATGGGGCGGTAAGCTTGATATCAGCGGCACAACGGCGGAGCCGATCATTGTCGGGCAATTGCAGGCGCTTCGCGGGCAGCTTGATATCATTGGCAAGACATTCGTGATCAAGGATTCCAAGATCACGTTTTCAGGGGCAACGCCGCCCGACCCGTTGCTGGATATCGCAGGGGTTTATACAACCGATGATCTGACGGTAACCGCCGGGTTCCAGGGGCCGTCAAGCGACCCGGAACTGGTTTTGACATCAAATCCGTCCCTGCCGGAGGACGAAATCCTGTCGCAGGTGCTGTTTGGCAAATCGCAGGGAAGCCTGAGCGCGATTGAGGCGGTTCAGCTTGCCAGTGCGGTCAACGAGCTTTCAGGCGGGGGCGGCGGACTTGATATCGTCGGTTCGGTGCGTCGTTTCATCGGCGCGGATGTTTTGCAGGTCGGCGGTGGCGAAGACGGCCCGAACGTCAAGGTGGGTAAATACCTGACGGACGGGGTCTATGTCGGGACCAAAACCGGAACCACGCCGGGGTCAAGCGGGGTTGAGGTCGAAATCGAACTGACCCCGAATATCAGTGTCACCAGTGAAACCACCGAAATCGACAGCAAGGCCGGTGTTCAGTTCCGACTGGATTACTGATCGAGTTTGAGATCGCTGATATCGACAAGCGCGCCGCGCCGTGAAATCACGCGTCCGGCAACCTTTTGTGCAACCGCAATCGCGGCGGGCACATCAAGCCCGGCATTGCGGGCGGCAAGGTACGATCCGTTAAAGGAATCCCCGGCTGAAGTCGTATCGACGATATCGGTGACCTTGGGCGGTATGACAGTACCGGTTTCACCATCCTTGATCGAATAAAAGGTTGGTTCGCCGCCGCATTTTACAACAACCTCAGTTGCGCCAAGCGAATGCCAGCGTTTGGCGGTGGCAGCAGGCGTGGCATCGCCAAATAGCGCACTGTCATCGTCAAATGTCGGCAGGACCGTATGGCAATGGGGGGCCATCGCCAAATAGGTTGCCATTGCATCGTCCTGATCGGCCCAAAGGCGTGGGCGGTGATTGGTATCAAAGCAGACCTTGCCGCCCTGTTTGGCGAAGTTTTCTGCAATGTCGATCAGGGTTTTACGGTCAGTGTCCGAGAGGATCGCAAGCGTGATCCCCGAAAGATAAAGGCAGTCAAACCCGCGAAGCGCATCGCGCAGCACGGCATCGTGGCCGCCCTGAAGCATCTGTTTGGCCGCGGCATCATTGCGCCAATAGGAAAAGCTGCGTTCGCCGGTTTCATCGGTCTGAATGGCATAAAGACCGGGCAGGGCGCCATCGATCCGGCGGACCAGTGATGTGTCGATATTGTCGTTCTGCCATGCGGCAATCATCGCGTCGCTATAGGGATCGGTACCCAGTGCCGTGATGTAGGAAACATCTGTATCAGACGTTGCAAGCAGGCGGCTGGTGCGTGCCATATAGGTTGCACCATTAAGCGTATCACCGGCAAAGCCGAGGTTGGCCGCGCCAAAAATGCTGCCGGGGGATGTTCCGGCAAGCTCGATCATGCATTCGCCGATAAAGGCAGTACGGGTCATTGGGGCCTCGATGGGGATGGTGGCGTGATTAGTCACCGATAGGCTGGCGACCTGTGGGCGGATTTAGAGTCAGCAAAGATGACCTGATCCGGCGAAGTTTTTCAAGCGTTCGGTCCGGTGTGCGCCGGGCAACCGCCGTGGCAATGATATCGATGGTTGCCAGAAAGACATGCCGGGTGGCCGTTGGCTTATAAATATCAGGGTTTTCCGGCATATCAATGCCAATCACAAGGTCGCTTTCGGTGGCAAGCGGACTTTGCGGGTGGGTCATGGAGATGACCTTTGCCCCGTATTGGCGGGCAATGGCGGCACTATGGATCAGTTCGGTCGGGCGGCCACTGGTGGAGATGGCAAAAAGCACATCTTCCTCGCCAAAGGTTGAGGCCAGCATGCGCTGAAGGTAACCATCACTTTGGGCCTGTGCGGGAATGCCAAGACGGAAAAACCGGTTGGCGGCATCAAAGGCAACGGTGGTGGAGCCGCCGCCAACGCCCATAAAGGCGATCTGGCGGGCATTGGCCAGAATGTCGGCAGCCTTGTCGATTTCGGTGCTTGAAAGCTGTTCGCGCAGAAAGCGCAAATTATCGACAATCACACCCAGCACGTGATTGGAAAGCACGTCGGCGGCTGTTGTGTCGTCGGCCAGATCTTCGGGGGCCAGGTATTGCATACTGACCGCAAGGTTCTGTGCCAGCCGTATTTTGAAATCACGAAACCCGTCGCACCCAAGGGTCCGGCAAAACCGGATCACGGTCGGTTCGCTGACGCCGACCTTTTGCGCAAGATCGGAAAGCGCGATGGTTGTGACGTCTTGCAGGTGATCCTGAACGTAGTCGGCAACCCGCTGTTCGCGTGCGGGAAAGGTTCCGGCCTTTCGACGCAGGAGGCTGATGATATCGACGGTAGGTTGCATGCGAGCGTTCCGATCATTCTCGAATATGAGGTGCTGTTACCAGCACCCAACTGATAAATAACACTTTTTGGTTTGCAGGCGATAGCTTCGATCTTGATCCCGAGATTACCCATCCTGCCGGATATAACCGTAAAGCGGGCAGGACGTTCATTGCCGAATTGTTTGATCGCCGTTGCTATCTTCCGGTGGTTTTGGGTGGGTGGCCCAAATAATATAGGCAAAAATGTAGTTTAACTACTTATAATATCACTCGTTATAGATCGTTCGTGGTGATATTTGCAATTATGACTCAAAAATATGTAGACAAGCTACAAAAATGTCATCACGATGTAGAAAAATTACATAAAACATTCATCAGCGGAGAGATTAAGTAAGATGGCGCTGCGCCGTGTTGAAGCCACAGCCGCATTGATCAGCCGGTCCCTGAACTGGGTGGTCGAACGAGTGATTGCCGTCCTGATGCTGGCCCTTGTGCTGGATGTCTGGCTTGGCGTGATTGATCGTTACATTTTTCACTGGCAATTACCGTGGCCCGAAGAACTTGCACGTTACCTGATGATCTGGGCGGCGCTTTTGGCGGTGTCGGCGGGGATTGCGCGGCGCGAACATATCGGCATCGGGATGTTTATCCTTAACATGCCGATGCCCGTGCAGCGTACGGTTCTGTTCTGTGTCGATCTGGTTGCGCTGTGCGCGTTTCTGTATCTGGCGATTTACGGCTTTGACTTTGCCGTCGGCGGTATGCGCCGTCAGGCGATGATCTTTGGCATGACGCTGGCACTGCCTTATGCCGCGGTGCCGGTTGCGTCCCTGCTTGCTGCCATTCAGTTGCTGCTGGTCGCGCTTCGCGATCAGGGCCGTTTTGTTCCCATCGATCTGGCGGAGGGCGCGGAATGATCGTCGGTATTACTTTTGTCGTTCTGATGGTTCTGGGCATGCCGATCGGCTTTGCCCTTGGCGTTGCCGGGGTGATCGGCCTTTATGACATGGGCGGGGGCATGTTCCTTGTTCAGGGGCCAAGCAAGGTCTTTAACGGTCTGAACGTATTCCCGTTTCTTGCCATGCCGTTCTTTATTCTGGCTGGCGAGATCATGAACCATATCGGCATCACCAGCCGTCTTGTTCTTTTTGCGCAGGCGCTTGTCGGGCATTTCCGCGGCGGGTTGGCACATACCAACATGCTGGCGTCAGTTTTCTTTGCCGGGTTGACCGGAGCGGCGACTGCCGATGCGGCGGCCTTTGGCAAGACACTTGTGCCGGCGATGGTTGAGCGTGGATATCGCCGCGATTATGCCTGTGCCGTGACCGCAGCCGGGTCGATCATTGGTCCGACCATTCCGCCGTCGGGATTGATGGTTGTTTACGGGTCGCTGATGGGGGTTTCCATCGGTGGATTGTTTGCCGCCGGTATCCTGCCGGGGCTTATGATTTGCCTGATTTGCATGACGGTGATCGCGGTGACCGCGCGGTCCAAGAACCTTCCGAAAAACGAACGCCGGGCGAACCTTTTGGAAATCTGGAAGATTTTCAAATCATCCATCACGGCCCTGATCATGCCTTTGATCATTCTGGGCGGTATTCTGGGCGGGATTGTTACCCCGACGGAGGCGGCATCGGTTGCCGTGGCCTATGCACTGTTTATCGGTATCTTTATTTACCGTGCGCTGACATTTGCCGATTTCTTCAAGATGCTGATCCGCACTGCCAGGGTGACGGGGGTGATTTTCATCATCATCGCCTTTGCGTCGATCCTTGGCTGGTGGCTGAGCTTCAATCGCATTCCGCAGGAAGTTGCGAGCCTTGTCCTGGGGTTGTCGTCCGATCCCTATATGGTCATTTTCATGATCGTCGCCCTGTTGCTGATGATCGGGATGGTCATGGATATCAATGCAATCCTGATCATTCTGGCCCCGGTTCTGGTGCCATTGACGGTTCAGATCGGCATGGATCCGATCCATGCCGGGATCATCTTTGTCCTTGCACTTAACATCTCGCTGATGACGCCGCCCGTGGGTGCGTGCCTGTTCGTGCTGTCGTCTGTCACGGGTGAAAAGCTTGAAAAAATTGCCGCCCAGCTTTGGCCATTCCTTTTGGCGGAGCTGGGTGTGCTGTTCCTGTTTGCCTTCTGGTCCGATCTTGCCCTCGCGATCCCGCGATTGCTGGGCTTCCGGTAACCGGTGGCAATGAAACGCCCCGATCAGGTCCGGATCGGGGCATCAAAACCAAGACCGCGGACAGAAATAAAAGGCCTTAATCAAGGAGAGGTAGAATGAATACGATGAAGCGTTTCGGGGCATTTGCCCTTGCGACGGCCATGCTGGCCAGCACCACGTCATTGGCCTATGCGGAACCCAAGGTTCTGAAATTTGCCCATGACAACAAGGAAGACCCGTTTGAAAACCCGGCGCATGCCTGCACCGCTGTTTTCGCCAACATTGTCGAAGCCGACACCAATGGTGAGGTCAAGGTAGAGGTTTATCCGTCCAACCAGCTTGGTTCGGCCGCCGAACATGTGCAGATGGTTCGCGATGGTCTGATCCAGGCGACCCTGACCTCGACCGGGGCAATCGCATCCTATTATCCGCGTATCGACGTTCTGAACCTTGCCTTTGCGTTTGACAGCAACGCATCGACCTATGACGTTTTTGATGGTCCGTTTGGACAGAAACTGGCAAGCGATATCGAAAGCACCCTTGGCGATGTCAAGGTTCTTGGCTTCCCGGATACCGGCGGGTTCTTTGCCGTGACCAACTCCAAGCATCCGATTGCAACGCTTGAGGACTTCAAAGGCATTCGTGTTCGCACCATGTCGCTGCCGTCGCACCAGAAAATCATGCAGTCGCTGGGTGCAGAAGCCTATCCGATGGCGTGGGGCGAAGTGTATGCCGGTCTTCAGACGGGCGTGATCGATGGTCAGATGAACCCGGTTCCGACCGTGACCTTTGCCAAATTCAACGAAGTGCAGGGGTATCTGACCCTGACCAACCACCTGTTTTCGCCTTACACCTTTATGCTGTCGAAAGCATTCTGGGATGATCTGACTGCCGACCAGCAGAAGATTGTTCGTTATGCCGCGCAGTCCTGCATTGTTGCCAGCCGCGGTGTGTCGCGCGTGATCGAGGCATCTGATCGTGGTCTTGCCGGTTTGACCGACAAAATGGAAATCACGGCACTGAGCGCGGAAGAGCGTCAGAAGCTTAAAGATGTAACCCAGCCGGTCGTGGTCAAACACGTTCAGGAATCTTTGGGCACGGAAGGCGTTGAACTTCTCGAACTGTTCCAGACGGAAGTCGATAAAGCCAACGCCCACCGCTACATGGAATAATCCATGGGCGTGCGGGTGGTGCTTCACCCGCACGCTTTTTTCTTTTGCACATAAAATATGATGATTACAAAGAACAAAAAGGATGGGGTCATGAGGATTTTTTGCGCCTCTATTGCGACCGAAACCAACACATTCTCGCCGTTGCGCACCGATTTTTCCGATTTCAAGGAAAGCTTCTATGCACCGCCCGGACAGCATCCGGTGACCCCGACGCTGTGTAGTGCCGTCTTTACCGAGGCGCGCGCGCGTGCGGCAAAGGAAGGCTGGGACCTGATCGAGGGAACCGCCACCTGGGCCGAGCCGGGCGGTTTGGTCAATCGGGAAACCTATGAACAATTGCGCGACGAGGTTCTGGGCCAGTTGCGTGCGGCCATGCCGGTTGATGCGGTTATTCTGGGCCTGCACGGGGCGATGGTGGCGCAAGGATATCTGGATTGCGAAGGCGATCTGATTTCGCGTGTTCGCGACATTGTCGGGCCGGACGTTATTATCGGCACCAGTTATGACCCGCACAGCCACCTGACAGAGCAGCGCATTGCGAACGCCGATATTATCGTCGCGTTCAAGGAATTCCCCCATACCGATTTTGTCGATGCCGGGCGTTCGGTGGTTGATCTGGTGTTGCGTACGCTTCGCGGCGAGATCAAGCCGACCAAGGCGGTTTTTGACTGCCACATGATCGAAGTTCTGCCGACATCACGCGAACCGATGCGATCCTTTATTGACCGCGCCAAGGCGATGGAGGGGGCCGGTGATGTTCTTTCGGTATCGTTTATTCACGGCTTTATGGCCGGTGATGTGCCCGATCTTGGTGCCAAGGTGATTGTGACCACCAACAATGACCCGGCCAAGGCAAACGAGATTGCCCAAAAGCTGGGTCAGGAGCTTTTCGGGTTCCGTGGTACGACACGGCCAAGTTTTGTAACCCCGGATGTCGCCCTTGATCAGGCATTGGCAAGCGATGCACGGCCGATTGTTCTGACCGATGTGTGGGATAATCCGGGCGGCGGTGTGCCCGGTGACAGCACGATTTTGCTGCGGGCCGTAATGGAACGCGGGCTTCGTGATTTTGCAGTTGGCACCATCTGGGACCCGATGGCGGTTCGGGTTTGCATTTCGGCCGGCGAGGGCGCGACATTGCCATTACGCTTTGGCGGAAAAACCGGTGCGCATGCCGGGGCACCGATTGATGCCGAAGTGCGGGTGAAAAAAATCCGGCGCGATTCATGGCAGTATTTCGGCGACAGCATCGTGCCGCTGGGCGATTGCGCGGTGATCGAGCTTCCGGGTGGGGGGGAGGTGATCCTGAATTCCAACCGGTCGCAAAGCTTCGATCCCAGCCTGTTTTCGAATATGGGCATTGATCCGACGGCGAAAAAATATCTGTTTATCAAATCGACCAATCACTTCTACGATGCGTTTGCCAAGATCGCGGGCGAGATCATTTATGTCGATGTCCACGGACCTTATCCGTCCGATCCGAAAACCAATGGATATCGTCATCTGACACGCCCGATATGGCCGATTGTTGATGACCCGTTTGCGGCAATTGCAAGCTGATTGCTGCCACCACCTGATTTGATAAGGACGCTGCCCCGATGACCGGAATGCCCCAATATCCCGAACTTGATACGCCGTGCGCGGTTGTTGATCTTGATATCGTTGACCGAAATATCGAAAGCTATCAGGCCTATTGCGACAAACACGGGATCGGGCTGCGTCCGCATATCAAAACCCATAAAATTCCGGCCTTTGCCGCCCAGCAGATGAAGGCCGGGGCGATTGGCATCACCTGCCAGAAAATCGGCGAGGCCGAGGTAATGGCAGATGCGGGGCTGGATGATATTCTTCTGACCTATAACGTATTGGGCGAACGCAAACTGGCCCGTTTGCGGGCCTTGTTTGACCGGATCAAAAGCCTGCGCGTGGTGGCCGACAATGCGGTTGTGGTTGAAGGATTGTCCAAGGCCTTTGCCGACAGTGCCAAGCCGCTTGAAATCCTGATTGAATGCGATACCGGTGGTGGGCGTTGCGGGGTGCAAAACCCGGCAGAGGCCGTTGAACTGGCAAAGAAAATTCAATCGCTTCCGGGCGTGAAATTTATCGGTCTGATGACCTATCCGGCGACCGGTGGTGGTGCCAAGGTTGAGGCATTTTTCACCACGGCCATGAAGGAACTGGATGCGATTGGCCTTGAATGCCCGGTGCGCAGTTCCGGTGGGACGCCCGATATGTGGTTGGCCCATGAAGTGCCGTCTGTGACCGAACATCGCATCGGGACTTATATTTATAATGACCGATCCCTGATGGCGCGTGGGGTTTGCAAGGAAGATGATTGTGCACTTCGGGTTTTGACCGAAATCGTATCCTTGCCGACGCCGGGCCGGGCGATCATTGATGCCGGGTCAAAGGTTCTGACATCCGATTTGCTGGGCCTTGACGGATATGGCTATGTCGTGGGGCATCCCGATGTTGCGGTCAAGGCTCTGTCCGAGGAACACGGCATTTTGCATTTCGATCCGGCGACAAAACCGTTTGAAATCGGCCAGCGGATCGAAATCATCCCGAATCATGTCTGCGTTGTCAGCAACATGCTGGATCAGGTGCATCTGGTGCGTAATGGCGATATCGAAACGGTTGATGTTGCCGCGCGTGGTTGCGTGCTTTAAGGCAAGCGTATCTATGCCGGGTCGTGATTGGGCAGATAGCCGGTGAAACCGGTAATCAGCCATTTTCCATCGATCTGTTTTTCGCAGTAATAATGGGTTTTCCAAAGCAGACGGTCGGTTGATCCGTCTGCTTTTTTTATGGTGCCGTTGAAATGTTTGCGCACCAGTGCACGATTGCCGGTGATATCGATTTTCGAAAGGTCGGTGGCACGAAAACTCCGTCGAACAGGTCTTCGGCATAATCGATTTCCTGTGCAACAATCGCCTGACGCAGCCATTCGTCACGATAGGCTGCCAGATCGGGAAACATCATTTTCCAGTCATCCGGATCGTCGGATTTACAGGCATCGATGGCGTAAAAACCGTCTGCCTTGAAGTCATCTTGCACCATGGACCAGTCGGCCGCGACAAAGGCCGCGATGTCGCGTGGCACCAGCATTTCCCAAATCTGATTGCGATCCGCATCATCGGCGGGGAACGGGCTTTGGATATTGCGGCTGCTCATGGTCTATCCGGCTGATTTTAAAATTGATTTTCGATATTCTGCCATTGCCTTTCAGGTCTTGCAATCACGACCGCATTTGTATCGCATTGCGTGAAGAACCTTAGCGTAGCGTTTGCAAAAACCTGAAAAATAAAGAAAGATTATCGGACAGGCTTGATCTGCCGATAATAATTCCGGTCCGGGCAACGCAAACGAGGTTCAGATGAGTTGGGGTGGTTTTACCCTTGCCGAGCTTGAATGGCAGTATAATCCGCGCGAAACCGTGCCGGAATATATGACCTGTTTTGAACGGTTTGTTCGTTTGTCCGACGATACACGGGCAAGTGTCCACCACATGACCGATATCCGTTATGGGGGCGGGCCCCAGGAAACCATGGATGTTTATCCGGCAGCCGAGCCGGACGCACCGGTGCATGTGTTTTTCCATGGTGGGTATTGGCGAAGCCAGGACAAAAAGGACTATGCGTTTGTTGCCCGCGACCTCAACGCCGCGGGCTTTACTGTCATTTGTGCGAATTATGATCTGTGCCCGGATGTGACGGTGGCGGAAATCACCCGTCAGGCGATCCGTTGCATGACCTTCATTTACCAGAATATCGGCGACTTTAACGGGGATCGGGATCGTATCAGCATTTCCGGTCATTCGGCAGGCGGGCAGATTGTCGCGCGCCTCGCGGTTCATCATTGGGAAGATACCCTTAATGATGCCTATCCGTTTTGTGCGGTTGTTCCGGTTTCCGGGGTTTTTGATCTGGAACCGATCCGGTTCACCAGTATCAACAACGACCTGCAACTTAATGCCGCGACGGCAGCGGATAATTCACCGATGCTTGATGCCGTCCCACACGACATCAAAATGATGGTCGTGGTCGGTAGTAACGAAAGCCCGGAATTTGTCCGCCAAAGCGATGCTTATGCCGCCTATTGCAGTCGGGAAGGACTGCATGTTCCGGTTTATAAGGCATGGGGGGCGAACCATTTCACGGTGCTTGAAGAACTTTATCTTGGCACCGGTTCAATGTTTGGCCATTTCAAACGTTTTTTGCAGCGTTAATTTCACCCATTTCGGGAAGATTTTTGACCGGAAACAAAGTGAAAAACAGTGTGCGATCCTGTGACGCATGTCCTTTGACGTGGTATAAGATATCAACGCTACCACGCTGAAATCGAAAATAAATTTACAGGAAGGCCCATGCGTTTCATCTCTGCCGAAGAAATCGATAAATTCGTCTCGCCCCGCGATCTGGTTGAGGCGCTCCGTCAAGGATTTGCCGATGGCTGCGAAGCGCCGCTACGCAGCCATTTCAACATGGAACGCAGCAATGAGGATGACGCGACGTTTCTAATCATGCCTGCCTGGCAAAAGGATGGCGCTGCCGGGGTCAAGGTTGCGGCCGTTGTGCCGGGAAATTCGGCGCGTAACCTGCCGGCGGTTTCGGGGACTTATATCCTGCTTGATGCCGTGACCGGGCAACCATCGGCGGTGATTGACGGTACAAAATTGACGACACGCCGGACGGCGGCGGCATCGGCATTGGCGGCGGACTACCTTGCGCGCCAAGATACGCGCGAAATGGTCATGGTCGGTTCCGGGGCGATGGCACCCAATCTGATCAATGCACATGCGTCGGTGCGTCCGATCAAAAAGGTCACGATCTGGAACCGCAATGGCGACAAGGCCCGCGCATTAGCCGCCGAAACCGCCACCCTTGGGTTTGAGGCGGTGGGTACGGATGATTTGGAAACTGCCTGTAAGAGTGCCGATCTGATTTCATGCGCGACACTTTCGACCGAGCCGCTGGTCCGTGGTGAATGGCTTCGCGAGGGGACGCATGTTGATCTGGTCGGGGCGTTCAAGCCGACCATGCGCGAAACCGATGATGCCCTGATGCAGAAATGCCGGATTTATGTTGATAGTTTTGAAGGGGCCGCGGCCGAGGGCGGTGATGTGGTGCAGCCGCTAAATGCCGGATCGATTTCAAAATCCGATATTCTCGGCGATCTGTTCGGCCTGACGCGTGGTGAGGTCAAGGGACGCGAGACAGATACGGAATGTACGGTTTTCAAATCCGTCGGTCATTCGCTGGAAGATTTTGTTGCGGCAGTCGCGGTTGTCGATGCGGTGGGAAAGGCCGGTAAATGATCAGTACCGATCTTTTTGCCCCGGAGATTCTTGAAAGCTATCGCGGGACGGTGCCGCAGGACTGGATCGATTTTAACGGTCACGTCAATGTTGGCTATTACGTGGTTGGTTTTGATCTGGGGTCTGTGGCGTTTCTGGACGGGGTCGGGATGGGGCGGACATATCCCGAGCGGCGCGGGTTTTCGACCTTTGCGCTTGAAATGCACATCACCTATGACCGGGAAATTCACCTTAATGACCCGTTCGTGATCCATACGCAAATTCTGGATTGCGATCACAAACGCATTCACATGTATCACGAATTGCGTCACGGGACCGAAGGGTGGCTGTCGGCGACCAATGAAATCATCACGATGCATATCGATATGGAAACGCGCCGTTCGGCGGCATTTCCCGATGACATTCAAAAGACGCTTGATCTGATCCGTGAGGCGCATCGCGGTTTGCCGGTGCCAACGGGTGTCGGGCGCAAGATCGGTATTCGCCGCAAGGAATAACGATTTTCAATGCTCCGAAATGAGCAAACCCGCATCCGGTGATGCGGGTTTTTGCGTTCAGGCGACCTTTACAAACAGCTTGCAGATTTCGCCGCTGTTGTTCACGTCCTGATCGCGTTCATAGGTCAGGCCCAGTTTGGCGAGAAGTTTAAGCGATACGGTATTTTCCGGCAGCGTATAGCCAAATATCCGATCAAAGCCCAGCGTATCGTGGCCATAGTCGATCAGGGCGGTACTGACTTCGAAGGCATAGCCCCTGCCATGATGGCTTTCGGTAATGGCATAACCGATATCGGGTGCATCAAGCGTGTCGCGTTTGACAAATCCGCAAAGCCCGATACTGCATCCGGATGCCTTTTCATCGACGATGTAAAGCCCGAAACCGTGTTTCAGATAGCTGCTGAGAAGCCGGTCATCAATAAATTTTCGGGCGGCATCAAGATCATGGATATTGCGATCCCCGATAAACCGTATCCAGCCCGGTTCGTTCAGCAGTTGCATGATAAAGTGGGCGTCGTTGTGGGTTCCGTGACGCACAAGCGTTCTTTTGGTTTCCAGTATTGTCATACTGTATTACCCTTGGTTTCGTGGCAGCGAATATCGCATGCTAGCGTAGAACGTGCATAAATAAACAATGAATTCGCCAAATACCGGCGGCGGAGGTCCGATATGGCTGTAAGGCCGATTAAGCTTAGCTTTGAAGGTGCACTGGGGGCACAGCTTTCGGCACGGTTGGATTTGCCAACGGGGCCGGTTCGGGCCTATGCGCTGTTTGCGCATTGTTTTACGTGCAGTAAGGACCTGACGGCGGCGCGCAAGATCGCGCAGTCGCTGACCATGCAGGGGATTGGCGTTTTGCGGTTCGATTTTACCGGGCTTGGCGGATCGGGTGGTGATTTTGCATCGACCAATTTCACATCCAATCTGGATGACCTGAAACGCGCGGCCGATTTCCTGCGGCATGAATTTGCCGCCCCCCGTTTGCTGATCGGGCATTCGTTGGGCGGGGCGGCGGTTTTGGCCGTTGCCGATAGCGTGCCCGAAGCAACCGCGGTTGCAACGATTGGTGCGCCCGCCGATGTCGAGCATGTGACCCATAATTTCGCCGATTACCTTGAAGATATCGAACGGGACGGGCAGGCCGAAGTTTCGTTAAGCGGGCGGCCCTTTGTGATCAAGAAGCATTTCATTGACGATCTGCGTGCCCACAATATTGAAAAATCGGTCGGCAGATTGCACAAGGCGTTGCTGGTGCTGCATGCGCCGATGGATCAGACGGTGGGTATTGAAAATGCCGCACGGATTTTTGATGCCGCCAAGCATCCGAAAAGTTTTGTGTCGCTTGATAGTGCGGATCATTTGTTACGCGATCCCGATGATGCGACCTATGCCGCCGAGGTGATCAGCGCCTGGGCCAAGCGTTATATTACCGACGAAGACCCGGTCAATGACGAAGTGCCAGACGGTGCCGTCGTGGTGCGTGAAACCGGGCTTGGCAAGTTTCAGGCGATGGTTCTGGCCGGGCATCATCGTATGTTGGCCGATGAGCCCGAAGATGTTGGCGGGTTTGACAGCGGACCGTCACCTTATGATTTTCTGGCGGCCGCCCTTGGGTCATGCACGGTGATGACGATGCGGATGTATGCCGATCAGAAACAGATACCGGTCGATGGCATTCGGGTCGAAGTCCGACATGATAAAATCCACGCAAGCGATTGTATGGAATGCGGGGCAGAGTTCGAGCAAAAGGGCGGCAAGATCGACCGGTTTGAACGGATCATTACCCTGCATGGTGATTTTACCGAGGAAGTCCGGGAAAAGCTGATCGCGATTGCCAATAAATGCCCGGTACATCGGACATTGGAAGCCAAGTCATTGATCGTGACACGGGACGAGCGGGATCGGTAGAATTCATATTCCCGTGCAAATGGCCAAAATAAAAACGCCCGGCGAAATCAGCCGGGCGTTTTGCATTCGGGTCGGAAGTGGCCGGATTACGGTTTTGCCGCAACCACGATGAATTCAACCAGATAGTCCGGGGTGGCAAGTTTGGCTTCGCCGCATGCACGTGCCGGGGTGTGCCCCTGCGGGACCCATGCATCCCAGATTTCGTTCATTTTGGCGAAGTCAGCCATATCGGCAAGCCAGATGGTGGTCGACAGGATGTTTTCCTTTGACGCGCCGCATTCGGCCAGAAGCGCATCAACCTTGGCAAGGCATTCCTTGGTCTGGTTGGTGACGTCGCTGCCCGGTTCGCCAACCTGGCCAGCAAGATAGATGGTGTTGCCATGAACAACGGCCTGGCTCATGCGGGGGCCGGTGTGAAAACGCTGAACGGTCATCAAAGTCTCCTGATATCAAGATATGATTGGGTTTTGGTATGATTATGCGGCGTGATTATCACGTTTGGTAACGCCGCACCAGTCGGCAATGAACAGGGCAAGGACCTCGGTGACTTCCATCATGCTGGAAATCGAGACCCGTTCGTCAATGCCATGAATTCGTTCGGCTTTCGGGCCATAACAGGTGGCCGGGATATTGCCGTAAATCTGGAAGAACCGCGCATCCGTCGTCGCGGTGGAAGCATAGTTTTTGATCGTATTGCCGGTGACTTCGTGGTGAATGTCGCCGATCATGGTCATCATCGGATGGGTTTCGTCCATGACGCATCCCTCGGCCTGAAAACCGCGATAAGTGATGTCGAATTTTGCCCCCTTGCAGGCCGGGTGATTTTCCATCGCACTTTTTGCAACTTCTTCGATGGTTTCACGGACCTTGGCCAATTCCATGCCGGGATAGAACCCGACACGGATATCGGCCGAACAAACCGGCGGCACGGTTGATGCCCATTCACCGCCTTCGATCTTGCCCAGATTGAAGTTCACCGGATGGATATGCGCACCATAGGCCGCATGACGGTGGGTGGGGTGGTTCCAGATGTCTTCGACTTCTTTCAGGGTTTCGAAAAAGCCAAAGGCGGCCTCGATGGCGTTACTTCCGGCTGAGGTATCAAGCACATGTGCCGGACTTCCGGTGACGTGAAGCTGAAACCACATCACGCCAAGCTGGGCGGTCATCAGCGTCTGATTGAACGGTTCGGGAATGATCGCACAATCGGCCCGATATCCGGCATGCAGGCAGGCTAAGGCACCATTGCCGGTGCATTCTTCTTCGACAACCGATTGCAGGATCACCGGGGCGGCGGGCTCAAGCCCCAGATCATGAAGGGCGGCAAGGGCGTTACAATAGGCAATGATGCCGGCCTTCATATCGCCAGCCCCACGGCCATAAAGCCAGTCGCGTTCGACATAGGGATCAAACGGTCCGCGTCGCCATTGCGCCACTGGCCCGGTCGGCACGACATCAATATGCCCGTTTAAAATCAGGCTGCGTCCGGTTTGTTTGGCCGGTTGATGAATACCGACGATATTTTCCCGTCCGTTATATTCCGTCGTAACCGGTGGGGAAAAGCCCGGTAAATCACGCAATGCGTCAATATTGATCGCAACCCGTTCGACCGAAAGCCCCATATCGGCGAAACGATCCGCGACCCAGTTCTGGGCGGATGTTTCATTGCCCAGAAGGCTGTCATGGCGAACCAAAGCGCAAAGGTCGTCAATCGCACGATCCCGGCGATTGGCAACGGCACTGCGCAGTTCATTGCGATCAAAATGGGTCATGGCACGATTTCCGTTCAATCCTTACGCGGTTTGGCCAAGGCCGGGACGGGTGGCGGCAAGGGCATCTTCGGTCACGCCAAGTTTCACCATCCGGTCCGGAACGCCATCGCCGCAAATCAGGCTGGCGGCATATTCACCCATTGCGGGGGCGGTTTGAATGCCATAGCCGCCCTGACCGGCAAGCCAGTAAAAGCCATCCGCATCTGGGTCGAATGCCGATACCGGATCGCCATCGGCAAAGAAGCTGCGCAGGCCGGCCCATGCTTCGCCGGGGCGATTGACCTTAAGCGTGGTTGCCGTCATCAGGCGGTCAATCGTGATGGCGATATCAAGTTCTTCGGGCTGGACATCATGGGGAACCGTCGGCGTTGCATCGGATGGCGATACCAGAAGGCGACCGGCATCTTCCTTGAAATACAGGCCTTCGCCGACATCAGATACCATGTGCCAGCCATGCGCATTGACATCAGATGGCAAATCAACCATCACCGCCGTGCGGCGTTTGGGGGTGATGCCCAATGGGGTAACGCCAGCCAGTTTTGCGATTTCATCGGCCCATGCACCGGATGCGTTAACGAGGATTTGGGCCTCATAGGTTTCGCCGCCTGCCGTGACCTGCCAGCCGGTTGTGGTTTTTGCAATTGCGGTGACATCGGCCTTGACCACCAGATCACCGCCAAGCTTTTTGAAATGGCGGATAAAGCCCCAATGCAGCGCATGAACATCAATATCCATCGCATCGGTTTCAAGTGCGCCACACGCGATCAGATCGGTATTAAGGATCGGGATCAGTTTTTTGATATCATCGGCTGTCAGGGCGACAACATTCGCGCCATTCGCGCGGCCTTCGGTAAGCAGTTCGTCAATCGCGCCTTCATTGCCGTGGGCGGCGGTCAGGATCACACCACGTGGGGTCAGGATCGGATTTTCGGTGAAACCTTCGGGCGGGTTCAGGAAAAAGTCCCGGCTGGCGGTCGACATCTTGCGGATGATTTTCGGGCCGTAGGTTTCGCTATAGAGTGCGGCGGACCGGCCGGTGCTGTGATAGCCGGGCTGATCTTCGCGTTCGAGAACCGTGACGGATTTTCCACGTTTGGCGAGAAAATAGGCTGCTGACATGCCGGCAATACCGCCGCCAATGATCAGGATATCGGATGTTTTCATTCGGGGCTCCCTGCGGTGGTGGCTTGAAAGGCGCTGATAAACTGAAAAAGGTTTTCAGCCAGTGTGTTACTGACATAACCACCTTCCTGCACTAGCACGGTTGGCAGATTGATGCCGCCAATTTTTTCGCCGATTTTGGCAAATCCGCCGGGTGTGACAGCCAGTCCGCCAAACGGATCATCCGATGATGCATCCAGACCCAGTGCAATCACAACCGCATCGGCGCTGAAATGATCAATCATGGCAAGCGCACGATCAAGGGCGGCCAGAAATGCGTCATCGCCGCTGCCAAGGGGCAGGGGATAATTGTGGTTGAAACCAAGCCCGGCATCCTGTCCGCGTTCTTCGGCATGGCCCCAGAAAAACGGATAGAAATCACGCGGGTCGGCATGGATCGACAGCGTCATGACATCATCACGGGCATAGAAAATATGCTGTGTGCCGTTGCCATGATGCAGATCGACATCAAGGATCGCAACGCGGTCGTATTTGAGGCGCAGTTCCTGTGCGGCAATCGCGCTGTTGTTCAGGTAACAGAAACCACCGGCGATATCGCGGCTGGCATGGTGGCCGGGGGGACGGCAAAGGGCATAGGCCGATCTGGCATTGCCATCGCGGACCTGGCACGCGGCGGCAATGGCGGTTTGCGCACTGGCATAGGCCGATTGCCAGGTGGTTGCCGATATCGGGCAGGATGTATCGCCCATATGAAAACCGGCCTTGCCCGCCGGTGATCTCGGATAGGGGCCAAGCCGGTCAAACGGATGAATACCGGGCACCACCAGATCAGACCCACCAACAGCCTTCCATTCGGCATGGATGGTTTGCAGGAATTTCAGATATTCCGGCGCATGAATGGCGGCAATCGGACCCATGCCGAAATCATCGGGGGTGCGCAAATCAAGCCCAAGCCGTTTTATGGCAGTGGTCAGGATTTCCGCCCGTTCGGGGACTTCGGGGATTGGCCGTGCTTCGCCCGCGACCATGAATGTCTGGCCGTGATGGCGAAGCTGATCGGCTGAGAAATAGGCATGCATCATGGGTGCCGCCTTTCGTTGGCTTTGCGTCGTGGTGTTGGTGGCAGTTTGTTGTTTCCTAAAAGGCGACCAGATTGGCACCTTTCAGACCCAGCATGGCGCGGGCTTCGTCCGGTGTTGCGATTTCAAGCGATAACCCGTCCAGAACGTCGCGGATTTTGCGAACTTGCGATGCGTTGTCCGGGGCGAGTTCGCCCTTGCGCAAATACAGATTATCTTCAAGACCGACCCGGACATGACCGCCCATGGTGGCCGACATGGTGGCAAGCGGCATCTGATGACGGCCGGCACCCAGAACCGAAAACTGGTACTGATCGCCAAAAAGTTTGTCGGCGGTGCGTTTCAAATGGGCAAGATTGTCGGGATCGGCCCCGATACCGCCCAGAACGCCCAGAACGAACTGAATGAAAATCGGCCCTTTGATCAGGCCGCGATCAACAAAATGGGCCAGCGTATAAAGATGCCCGACGTCATAACATTCAAATTCAAACCTTGTGCCATTGGCATCGCCGAGATCTGCCAGAATGGTTTCGATATCGGAAAACGTGTTTTTGAAAACAAAATCACGACTGTCTTCGAGAAATTTCGGTTCCCAGTCGTGTTTCCAGTCGCTGCGCCCGGCAAGCGCCGGGAACAGGCCGAAATTCATCGTCCCCATATTCAATGACGCCATTTCGGGTGCTGCCTGCTTTGCCGCACGAATACGGTCCTTGACCGTCATGGTCATGCCGCCGCCGGTCGAAATATTGATCACCGCATCGGTGGCCGATTTGATGCGCGGCAGGAATTGGTTGAAAATTGCGGGTTCCGGGCTTGGAAAGCCGGTTTCGGGATCGCGTGCATGCAGATGCAGGATGGCAGCCCCGGCATTTGCCGCCGCAATCGCCTGATCGGCAATCTGGTCGGGGGTGATTGGCAGGTGCTGGCTCATGGACGGGGTATGAACCGATCCGGTGATGGCGCAGGTGATGATGACTTTCCGGCTCATGCGAAGGCTCCGGCACGGGTGAGTTCGTCCTGAAGCTCGCCAAGGGCGGCGCGCAACGGAATGAGGATGTCGTCAAACTGATCGGGTGTGATCGTCATGGGCGGGCAGACCATCACATGATCACCGCGATACCCGCCGCGGGTGCGACGCCAGTAAATGATCAGGCCCTTGTCATAGGCAATATCAACAAGGCGGGCAGCCGCAAGATGTTTGGGATCAATCGGTTCCATGGTTTCGCGGTCTTTGACCAGTTCGACCGCAAGAAGCAATCCAAGGCCACGCACATCGCCGATGATCGGAAATTCATCGGCAAGTTTGCCAAGTTCGGCCTTTAATGCCGCACCGCTTTGGGCCGCATTTTCCAGAAGGTTGTCTTCATCAATCACATCAAGGACCGCATTGCCCGCTGCACAGGCCATCGGATTGCCGGCATAGGTGTAACCATGGATAAAGCCACCATGATCAAGAACCGGGCCGACAATACGATCAGGCGCAATCATCGCCCCCAGCGGGGCATAACCCGCCGCCAGTCCCTTTGATACGGCCAGAATATCGGGGGTGATGCCCCAATGTTCGGCAGCAAAATATTTGCCAGTGCGCCCGGCACCCGTCATGACCTCGTCATAGATCAGAAGAATGCCGTATTGATCACAGATTTCGCGGATACGGGCATAGTAGCTGTCAGGCGCAACCAGTGCGCCGGTCGCAGCCCCGCCAACCGGTTCCATGATGAAACCAAGAACGGTTTCAGGGCCCTGTTTGAGTATTTCGGATTCTAGCATGTTGGCGTATTTCAGGCCGCGTTCATGATTACTCAGATCATCGCGATCCAGATAGCAGGTCGGGGCCGGAATTTTGGGTTGGTCCACCATCATCGGGGCGAAGGGTGCATGCATTGGCGTATAGCCGGTGATGGCAAGCGCACCAAGGGTTGAGCCATGATAGCTGGGGAAACGCGAAATGATCTTGGTCCGCTGGGCTTGCCCCTTTGCCAGGGCATATTGACGGGCAAGCTTGATGCAGCTTTCGACGGCTTCTGACCCGCCAGAGACAAAAAATACCCGTTCAAGATCGCCCGGTGCGCGTTCGGCAAGGCGGAATGCCAGATTTTCGGCCGCATCATTTTCAAAATGCAGGCGATAGGCGAAACTGGCCTTTTCAAGCTGCGCATTCATCGCGGCAATCACGCGTGGGTCGCTATGGCCGATATTGCTGACCATCGCACCGCTGGAGGCGTCGATATAGCGTTTGCCATCGACATCCCACATATAGACGCCCTTGGCATGGTCGATCAGTGGCCGGCGCGAACGGCTTTGATAAAACAGGCGGGATTCCCGGTTATGGCCGGTTTTGGGGTTATCATGCGTCACTTCGGGTGGCACTCCAGATCCGGTCAGTCGTGATGACCGGGCAACAACACACAATTTCGGGCGGCAATGTGCATGAACACATCGGCACCTTCGTGATGGGGGCGGGCATCAATCGGGTTGATCACCTGCCAGTCACGACCATTGGCCGTGACGAAATAGCGGGCCTGCTGCCCCAGATAGTCGACCGTTTTGATCCTGCCGGGGATGGCGATCACACCGTCCGTCGCACCGTTCTTATCCGACAGGCCGATTTTTTCAGCGCGGATAACGGCGCGGACGTCTTTTGAACCATTGGTTTTGGCGGTTTGTTCGGATGTGGTCAGCAATGTTTCGCCGCTTTGCAGGGCAACCTTGGTAAAGGCCGCATCCGGTGCACCAAGGGCAGCAGGAATGATATTGGAATGCCCAAGGAAATCGGCAACAAAGGCCGATGCGGGATTGTTATAGACGTCTTCAGGCGCGCCTTCCTGTTCGACGACACCGTTATTCATCACCACCAATTTATCGGACATGGCAAGGGCTTCGGATTGATCGTGGGTGACGAAAACGGTGGCAATGCCCAGCTCGCGCTGAATACGTTTCAGTTCGACCCGCATTTCTTCACGCAGATTGGCGTCAAGGGCAGATAGCGGTTCATCAAGTAACAGTACATCGGGTTCGATCACGATGGCGCGCGCAAGGGCAATGCGCTGCTGCTGCCCGCCGGAAAGCTGGTTGGGAAAACGATCCGCAACATGGGGCAGTTGCACCAGATCAAGGGCACGATTGACCTTTTCCCGGATATCGGATTTGGACACTTTGCGGTATTTCAGGCCAAAGGCGATATTGTCGTAAATCGATTTGTGCGGAAACAGGGCGTAGTTCTGAAACACCAGCCCCAGATTGCGTTTGTGGATCGGCAGGGCATTGACCCGTTTGCCACGGATCAGCAAATCGCCTTCGGTAATGTCGGTCAGTCCGGCAATCATACGAAGTGTCGTGGTCTTGCCGCAGCCCGATGGACCCAGAAAGGTCACGAAGCTGTTGTCAGGCACGGTCAAATCCATGCGTTGCACGGCGGTAAATTCGCCGTAACGCTTGACGACATTTTGCAGTTCGACCGCATTTTCGATGTCAGCCATCACAAATAACCCTGTCAGAAAAAGGCGGTGGTGCCCCGGCCATTATTTAAAAACAACGACCGGGGTTCCGGTTTATGCGATCAGTCCGGCTTAGTAGCCGCGCTGAACCCGCGAGAAGGTTTTCGACCAGTCGGCTTCGTTTTCGTTCCAATAGGCCGGATCAAAGAAGCTGAGTTCCTTGAGCGTGCCGGATGGATCAAACGCGGGCAGGGTCGGGATGACTTTGCCGAGTTCGACTTTCTGCGGATCAAGAGCAGGCGGATAGCTTTGGCCTTCGGCAACCGCAATCGCGACTTCGGGTTCGAGCATGAAGTTCAGAAGTTCTTCACAGGCTGCCATCGGGCTTCCGCGCAGAACGAACAGGCATTCCTGCCAGCCAAGACCGCCTTTCGGGTCGTGATAGCCGATATCGTGGCCCTGATCCTGTAATGCCTTGATGCGCCCGGACCAGCCTTCGGTGACATAGATTTCTTCTTCGGCCAGAAGGCTCATCAGTTCGGCCCCTGAGCTCCAGTATTTCAGGGCCAGATCGCGATGGGCACGGATCATGTCCCAGACGGCGTCGATATCCTTGATCGCATTCGGGTCCTGATCGGATTGCAGGGCACCGTACCAGACGCGGGTTTTCCATTCGCCCCAGCCGCCGATCTTGCCTTTGTAAGCTTCATCGACCATCAGCTTGGCACCTTTGGCCTTGGCTTCATCGTCGCTGATATATTTGCGGTTATAGGCAATGCCGGTGGTGCCGTAATCATAGGGAACCGCCGAAATGGTACCGCCGGTGATTTTGCGCAGCGGTTCGATCAGGCCGGGAATGACGTTTTTGAGGTTCGGAATATTGGCTTCGTTCAGCTCGGACGTCAGTTCCAGACCATGATATCGGGCATAGTCAAACACACCCGACAGGTGGGCAAGGTTAAACTCGCCCGGCTGGCCCGCCTTGACGCGGGCGATATATTCGTCCGCCCCGCCAAAGGTGCCCGATACGACCTTGATCCCGGTTTTCTCGGTATAGGGGGCAAATGCGTATTTTTCAAATGCCTCGGATACCACACCGCCCCAGCCGTCAAAGCGGACCTGTTCTGGTGTTGCGGCAAGGGCGTTGCGGGTCAGCATGCCCATCGGGCCACCGGTGATCCCGGCGGTGACACCCGCAGCCCCCAGAACGGTTAGAAAAGTGCGACGGTTGATATCGCCGTCTTTTAGGCGGGTAAGCAGGCGTTCATAGCGTTTCGTCTCGTCCATTTAAGGCCTCCTGATAAAGGTTTTTATCCGTTTTCTTGTCGGTCTTGTGGTCTTCTTTTTTATGGTCTTGTTGTTGGGTTTGGCGGTTTCCCGCGGTATCTGTTGTTTGTTAGGCAGCGGCTTTTTGTGCCCGTATCTTCCGTGCTGATGTGATGCGTACAATGGTGGTGGCAATCAATGGCAGCGCGATGGTGAAGATCACCATCACAGCGCCCAGTGCATTGATTTCCGGGCTGATGGAATTGCGCAGCATGGCAAAAATCTGGGTTGGGACGGTTTCAACCCCGCCCGGTTTCCAGAACAGGGTTCCGGTAATGTCGTCAAACGAGATGGTGAATGAAAACAGCATCCCGGCCATGACAGCCGGCATCATCAGCGGCAGGGTGATTTCAAAGAAAGTCTGGATCGGAGTAGCGCCAAGGCTCATGGCGGCTTCTTCGACGTCGCGCCGGATCGATACAAGGCGCGCCTGAACCACCAGAACCACAAAGGGCAGGGTGAAAACGACATGCCCCATCAAAAGCAGGCCAAAGCTTTTGGGCATGGAGAGGAATTGCAAAAACAGCAAAAGAGCCACAGCCAGGACGACCTCGGGGATCAGGATTGGAGCAACCAGAAGCGTTGATATTGAACGCTTTCCCGGAAAATCGTACCTGACCATGGCAAGGGCCGCGAGCGTGCCAAACGTCGTTGAAATCGCACTGGTCAGCGCGCCCAGCAACAGAGATGTTTTGAATGCACGGATAATGGCATCGTTGTTCCACAATGCTTCGAACCAGCGTGTCGAAAAACCTTCAATCGGGAAACTGCCGAACTGGTTGGCGTTGAATGCCAACAGGATGACGACCGCGACCGGCGCGAACAGAAACAGATAAACAAGGATTGTGGCGATACGGATCAGGGACCAGCCGGACATCATTACATTCCCCTATTTGAAGCTTTTGGCGATCTGATCGACGCCAAGATAACGGGTGTAAATGACAACCAGCGCACCCAGAAGCGCCAGCAGGACAAGCGAAAGGGCGGAGCCCAGTGGCCAGTTCAGCTGTGTCACGATGGCCTCGAACACGAGATTGGCAAACATCGCGTCGCGTGGCCCGCCCAGAACGATCGGGGTGATATAGGTGCCCGCGGCCAGAACAAAGCACAGAAGCGATCCGGCGGCGAGACCGGGGAAGGACAGGGGCAGGGTGACTTCGCGGAAGGCCTGCCAGCCGGTGCAGCCAAGGCTTTGGGCGGCCTCGGTAAGGTTTTTTTCAATACCATCCAGGCTGACATAGACATTCAGGATCATGAAGGGCAGCAGATAATGCACAAGACCCAGAATAACCGTGGTCTGATTGTAGAGCATCTGGATCGGTTCATCGATGATGCCAAGCGAGATCATCAATGTGTTGAGCGCGCCCGATGTGCCAAGGATGTTGATCCACGACATGGTGCGGATGATGTAGCTGATCCAGAAGGGCAGCATCAGCATCAACAGCAGGAAAGTCTTCGATTTCATCGGGGTGTTGGCAACGAAATAGGCCGGGATATAGCCAACCAGCGCACAGATCACCGTGGTGTAAAAGGCAATGGCAAAGGTCTGAAACAGGATATCGCGGTAAAACCGGTCGCCAAGTACTTCGATCCAGTTATCAAGATAAAATCCGACCTGATCAGCACCGGTCGCGGTGCGCAGCCAGAACGAATAAACCACGATGAACATCATCGGGACGATCAATAACAGCGATATCGTCGCCAGTGACGGCGATAGCAGGACCCAGGGCGTTCTGCGTGCCCCGGCTACATCTGCGGCCATTTTTGCCTCCCGTTATTTTGCTCTGGCAATTGCTTGCCATGCGCGGTTATCTGGCCGTGAATGAATATGTCTGATCATTTCACCCCAGACTTGCGCATAGCGCAAATAGATAAGTAGAATGGATCGCATAGCCAATTGCTATGGGTGGGGAAATGAGCGACCTTTTAAAACGGCAATTCGACTGGAACCTGTTGCATACCTTTACGGTTATTGTCGAAGAACGGTCGATCACCGGGGCGGCCAACCGGCTGCTTTTGCGCCAACCCAGTGTCAGCAATGCGCTTAAACGGCTTGAAGATCAGATCGGTGCGCGCCTGATTGATCGTGATCGTGGACGATTTGAAGTCACCGAACAGGGATTGGCGCTTTATCATGAATGCCGTGAGATTTGTGGGGCGATTGGCCGACTTTCCGATGTGATGTCGGATAGTGGCAATCAGCTAAGCGGGCACTTGCATTTGTGGCTGGCAAGTCACGTGGTGTTTCCGCCGCTTGACGATGCGTTGTTTGAATTCAACCGGGAACATCCCGAAGTCACCTATGAAATCAATGTCGCGACCTCGGGCCATGTCACAAGCCAGGTTTTATCCCAGCAGGCAAGTTTCGGCATTTGTCTGGTGAATGAACAGCACCCCCGGCTGGAATATCGCAAACTGTATCGCGAACATTTCGGGTTCTTTTGCGGGCCGACACATCATTTGTTTGGTCGGGAAAACCTGACACTTGCCGATCTGCGTAGCGAAGCATTTGTATCGTTTTCCACCGATCAGCTTTCCGATGCGCTGGCCCCGGTTGCGGTATTGCGCGCGCGCGAAGGCATGAAAGGCAAGGTGATCGCCACCAGCCCGCATCTTGAAGAAGTGCGCCGCCTGATCAATGCCGGGCTTGGTATTGGCCCGTTGCCGATCCATGTCGTGCAAAACGCGATGGAGCGCGGGCAGTTATGGCGCCTGCCACCCTATGATGCGCCGCCCGCAATTGATATCTATCTGGTGACCAATCCGCGCATGTCGCTTGGCCGGGCGGAGCGGTTTTTCATCGATAATCTGACCGGGCGGCTTGGCAATGCGCCGCATGGTTATTTTGTTTATCCGTAAACAGGGCGTGATCGGGGCTTGCGGATTGTGGGTGTTTGCGCAAGCATGCGGCCAAACACGGATTTCAAGCGAACGGGATAGAAGATGAAGCTGGTTTATTTTTCCTGGGTCAAGGATCGTATCGGCATGGCCGAGGAAGAGGTTGAACTGCCGGAAAATGTGAAAACCGTTGCCGACCTTCTGGCATGGATGCCGGGCAGGGGGGCGAATTTCGCTGATGCGCTTGCTGATCCGGCGATTATCCGGGTTGCGGTTGATCAGGAATATGCGCAAGGCGAACGTGATGTTCGTGGTGCCAGCGAAATCGCGCTGTTTCCGCCGGTAACCGGGGGATAAAAGACGAAATTGAAATGGTATTTAAAAGGCGCCCGGTTTGCAGGGCGCCTTTTTTGATGATCAGTCTGCGACGGTTGCCGTTTGCGTCAGGCTTTCAAAAAATTCCTTGCGGCCCAATGTGCCGGAAATGCGTCCCTCGCGGGTTAGAAGCACCGGATTCTGGGTGATGCTGCGCATTTCGATCAGGTCTTTGAGAAGCACGGTATCATCGGCAACGAAGATGACCGAATTGTCGGTCCCGTCCAGATCGTCCGGCAGGTTGCCGTCATACTGGATTAGCTTCAACTCGCCATGTTCGCCGCTATTGGCGGCACGAATGATGCCGTCCTGAAGCGTGATGCGGATATCTTCGTCTTCGACGGAAAGTTCGCCGGTCGTGTTGCGCTGATCGCGGTCAATGCGGTGCATGATGGCGCGACCGCGCAGGATATTGACCGGGTTCATATGGGCAACAAAGTCCGCGACATATTCATTGGCCGGACGCAGGGCGATGTCTTCGGGCGTGCCATGCTGTACGACATAGCCACCTTCCATGATGGCAATTGAATTGCCAAGCTTCATGGCTTCGTCCAGATCATGACTGACAAACAGGATGGTTTTATTAAGCTTTTCCTGAAGATCAAGAAGCTCGTCCTGCAGGCGGTTACGGATCAGCGGATCAAGGGCCGAAAACGGTTCATCCATCAAAAGGATCGGTGCATCGGTGGCAAAGGCACGGGCAAGGCCGACCCGCTGCTGCATGCCGCCTGAAAGTTCGTGGGCATATTTTCCGGCCCACTGATCCAGCCCGACAAGGGCCAGCTTTTCCCGGACGATTTCACGGCGTTCCTTCGGTCCCATGCCGTCAAGCTCAAGACCAAATCCGACATTGTCTTCGACGGTGCGCCAAGGGAACAGGCCGAATTGCTGAAAGACCATGGCAACGCATTTACGACGCAGATCGCGTAGCGTATTGGCATCACAACTGGTGACATCGACCATCCAGTCCCCGTCATGCACCCGAAGCGATCCGCGTGAAACGCGGTTAAGCCCGTTTACACAGCGCAGCAACGAGGATTTACCCGAGCCCGAAAGCCCCATCAGAACGCAGATTTCACCCTGCGGGACGTCAAAGCTGACATTGGCAACACCAAGGATATTTCCGGTTTCCTTGGCTATTTCGTCACGGTTTTTACCGGCGTCGAGGAGGGCGAGCGATTCAGCCTGCTTATCCCCGAAAATGACGTCGATATTATCAAATTCAACAGCATTGCTCATGATTACTGCCCCGTATTTTCTGATTTGTCGCGGCGGCAGATGCGGTCCAGCACAATGGCCAGGATCACAATTGCAAGGCCGGCCTCGAAGCCTTGGGCGATATTGACCGTATTAAGGGCGCGAACAACCGGTTTGCCAAGTCCATCAGCCCCGACAAGAGCGGCAATCACCACCATGGACAGTGACAGCATGATGCATTGGGTAAGGCCCGCCATGATCGATGGCATGGCAGATGGCAGTTCGACCTTGAAAAGCAATTGCCGCGGCGTGCAGCCAAAGCTTCTGCCAGCTTCAATCAGCGCCTTTGGCGTGCTGGCGATGCCAAGATGCGTCAGGCGGATCGGGGCGGCGATGGCAAAGATCACGGTCGAAATCAGGCCCGGAACCACGCCAAGACCAAACAGGATCAGGGTCGGGATCAGATAGACAAAGGTCGGTATCGTCTGCATCAGGTCAAGAACCGGACGCAATGCCTGATAAAGCCAGGGGCGATGTGCCGATGCTACGCCAAGCGGTACCCCGATCACCATACAGAACAGCGTCGCATAGATTACAAGTGCGAGCGTTTCCATGGTGGCTTCCCAATAGCCAAGATTGACGATCAGAAGCAGGGAAAGAACAGTGAAGGCCGTCAGTTTCCATGATCTGTGCAGCCATGCAGCCAGCACGCCAAATAGCGCGATAATCAGAAACGGCGGTAACCAGACCAGCAGATCGACCGTGTTTTCGATAATGAATTCAAGAACGTCCGAGATGGTGTAAAACACGAAGTCGGCATGCTCGTTAAGCGCATCCATGAGGGATGCAATCCACCGTCCCAGCGGAATTTTAGTTTCCGTGAGCCATTCCATTGGATTTTTCCATTATTTGAACAAAGAAAATGTGCCGATACGCTGCCTGTGATGGGGCAACGTACCGGCATTATGTATTTGAAGCTGGACCCTAGAGACCGAGTTCATTTTTAAGCGCTGCCTTGGCATCGCCACCGTCAAAGGTGGTGACACCGTCAAGCCAGGCCATCGCGGCATCCGGATTGGCTTTAAGCCATGCGGTTGCGGCATCTTCCGGATCGGTGCCTTCGTTCAGAATGGCATCCATGATCTGGTTTTCCATATCGAGGCTGAATTTCAGGTTGGTGACGAATTTACCGGCATTCGGGCATTCATCGGTGTAACCGGCACGCAGATTGGTATGAACCGTGGCACCACCGAAATTAGGACCAAATACGTCATCGCCACCATCAAGATAGGCCATGTCATATTTGGCATTCATCGGGTGCGGTTCCCAGCCAAGGAAAACGATGAATTTGTCACGTGCCGATTTGCGTTTGACTTCGGCCAGCATGCCCTGTTCGGAAGATTCAACAAGTTCAAAGCCCTTGAGGCCGAACTGGTCATTGTCGATCATGTCCTGGATCAGGCGGTTGCCATCATTGCCCGGCTCGATCCCGTAAATTTCACCATCAAGCTGATCCTTGAATTTGGCGATGTCGGCGAAATCCTTGAGGCCCGCGTCATAAGCATTTTTCGAAACGGCCAGCGTATATTTAGCGCCTTCAAGGTTGGCACCGGTGCTGACGACGGTTTTCTTTTCCAGGTAAGGCGCAATGTCTGCTGCCATTGTCGGCATCCAGTTACCGAGGAAGACGTCCACGTCCCCGTTGGCAAGGCTGGTATAGGTGACAGGAACGGAAAGAAGTTCGGTTTCAGCGTCATAGCCAAGTGCTTCGAGAATAACCGATGCGGTTGCCGTGGTCGCGGTGATGTCGGTCCAGCCAACATCAGAAAATGTTACGGTTTTGCAAGCATCGCTATCAGCCGCCTGTGCACCGGCCGCCCCCAGAAGGGTGGTGGCAATGACAGTGGTGCCAAGAAGACGGCCAATGGTGGAACGTGTGGTCATGTTTATGGTTCTCCCTTGTGTGGACCTAGCGGTTACTGATGGTGGCAATATCGCCGCCATCAGACTTTCGGTTCCGGAGGCCAGACGCATGTCAAACGATGCGCATCTGGCACCGCCAACACCCGTCCAAAACCATGTGATCGGGTCCCCTGAACCCGGTCACATAGACCGGAATAATCATAAAAACAGCCATAAAGCCGCGCAACCAAGGCACTTTCCCTGTTAACGTCGCGCCACAAAAGACGGCGTTTTTTATTGATTGATTGTTCAATTAAAATACAGCATATTCCCCCGAGGTCAATTGCGAAGGGCGAAAAAGTCGCATTTGCGTCATCAAACAGGCCTAAGTCCTTCGGATCGCTTAGAATTGGATTAGTAATGCCCAAGGTTGGAATGCAGCCTGTACGCCGCAGGCAACTGATCGATGCCACGATCGAGACCATTCACCGCTTTGGTTTTGCCGATACCACGATCAGTCGGATTGCCGGGGCGGCGGGGATGTCGTCAGGAATTATTTCGCACTATTTTGGCGGTAAGAATGCGCTTCTGGAAGCAACGATGCGCTTTCTGATGCAGGAATTGCGTAGCGATTTTCTGGGCCGCGTTGCCAAGGCGAAAACGCCCCACGAACGTCTTGAAGCGATTGTTGATACCAACTTCAACGAAGAACAATTCACGCCGCAGGTGATTGGTGCGTGGTTGTCATTCTGGTCGCAGGTGCCGTTTTCCGATCCGCTGCGCCGATTGAATGCGGTTTATTTCAAGCGACTGGCATCGAATTTACGCCATGAGTTGCGCCGGCTGACAACCGATCAGCGGGCCGAAGAAATTGCGGCGGTGACTGCTGCCATGATCGACGGCATCTGGGTGCGGTCCGGTTTGACACCGGGACGCGCCAATGTCGCGGCGGCGCGGAAAATGGTGCTTGATACCATGCACCTGCATCTGGCGAGTTCGCCCGCGCGCTAGTCAAGAGACATACACTTAAAAAAAGGGCTGCCCGTTTCCGGTGTGGCCTGCAGGAGTTTCGACATGAGCCTTTATCAGATCCAGAACTTTATCAACGGCAAAAAAGTTGCCGGTTCGGGTGCGGAAATGGTTACGCTGAACCCCGCGACCAATAAGGTCCTTGCCAAGGGTAAGGAAAGCACCGCTGCCGATGTTGATGCTGCAGTGAAGGCCGCACGTGCCGGTTTTGAAATCTGGAAAAACACGCCCGCGGCTGAACGGGCGCGCGTTTTGTTCAAGGCGGCCCAAATCCTGCGGGACCGTAACGATGAATTGGCGCTGGTAGAAACCCGTGATACGGGCCGTGCCATTCAGGAAACTGAAATCGTGGATGTGATTTCCGGTGTCGAATGTCTTGAATATTTTGCCGGTGTGGCCGGAAGCCTATCGGGAGAGCATATCGATCTTGGCGGCAATTTTGCCTATACCCGGCGCGAGGCGGTTGGCGTTTGCGGTGCCATTGGTGCATGGAACTATCCTATCCAGATTGCCTGCTGGAAAGCCGCACCGGCATTGGCGTGCGGAAACGCGGTTGTTTACAAACCCTCCGAAGTCACGCCGCTTTCGGCGATTGCGGTGGCCGAGGCATTGCAGCAAGCAGGCCTTCCCGATGGGGTTTACAACGTGGTTCAGGGCGCGCGAGCTTGTGGTGCGGCACTGGTCGAACATCCGGGCGTTGATAAAATCTCGTTGACCGGCTCGGCCGAGACCGGTGCCAAGGTCGCCGCAGTTGCCGCAGGCGGCATGAAGGCCGTGACCATGGAGCTTGGCGGCAAATCGCCGATGATCGTGTTCGAGGATGCCGATCTGGATAACGCCGTATCGGGCGCGCAGATGGCGAACTTTTATTCATCCGGGCAGATTTGTTCAAACGGCACGCGCGTTTTCGTCCATGAAACCGTTGCCGATGCCTTCATCGAAAAACTGGTTGCGCGCAGCAAGGATCTTGTTCTTGGTAATCCGGAAAAACCGGAAACCCAGGTTGGTCCGATCGTGACCAAAGCTCAATTCGACAAGATCATGTCTTATATCGAGGCAGGCAAGGGCGAGGGCGCGAAATGTGTTCTTGGCGGTCATGCGGTTACCGAAAACATGCCCGAAGGCGGCCTGTTTGTGGCCCCGACCATCTTTACCGGTTGCGCCGATGATATGGCTATTGTGCGTGAGGAAATCTTTGGTCCGGTGATGTCGGTCCTGACTTTCAGGGATGAAGACGAAGTCATCAAACGCGCCAATGATACCCAGTATGGTCTGGCTGCGGGGGTCTTTACCAGGGACCTGTCGCGCGGGCACCGCGTTGTCGCGCGGCTTGAGGCAGGAACTTGCTGGATCAATACCTATAACATCACCCCGATTGAAATGCCGTTCGGCGGGGTCAAGAAATCCGGGGTGGGCCGCGAAAATGGCCGGGCCGCGATTGAACATTATACCCGGATCAAATCCGTCTATGTCGAAACCGGTGACGTCGAGGCGCCTTATTGATCACGGTTCCGAACTGTGAATGGCTGCCTGCAACCTGTTGAAGATAAGGAAAAAGCATGAATACGCCGACCACCACGGAAAAGTACGATTACGTTATTGTCGGTTCCGGTTCTGCCGGTGCCGTTCTGGCCAGTCGCCTGACCGAGGACCCGGAGGTCAGCGTTCTGGTGGTTGAAGCCGGACCGGTTGATCATTGGTGGGATTGGCGCATTCATATGCCAACCGCACTTTCCTATCCGATGCAGTCCGAAACCTATAACTGGGCCTATTGGACAACACCGCAGGCGAACCTTAACAATCGCCGTATGGAAACACCGCGCGGGCGGGTCTTTGGTGGTTCCAGTTCAATCAATGGCATGGCCTATGTTCGTGGTCATGCGCTTGATTACAATCGCTGGGCGGAACAGGATGCGGCGCTGAAAGAATGGGATTATGCGCGGTGCCTGCCGTATTTCCGCAAGGCCGATACGCGCAACGAAGACACCAATGGTGACGAATATCATGGCGGAGATGGCCCGCTGCATGTCACCACGGGGGCTTGCAAAAACCCGTTGCACAAGGCTTGGATCAAGGCCGGGCAGGAAGCGGGTTATGAATTTACTCCCGACCAGAATGGCTATCGCCAGGAAGGTCTGGGGACGATGGATATGACGGTTTACAAGGGCCGCCGCTGGTCAACCGCACGGGCCTATTTGCATCCGGCAATGAAACGTCCGAATTTGACAGTTCATGACAAGGCACTGGCGCAGCGCGTTGTTTTTGATGGAAAACGCGCCATCGGACTTGATTTCACCCACCGTGGTGAACTCAAACGCGCGACGGTCGAGCGCGAGGTGATTATTTCGGCAGGATCAATTAATTCGCCCAAGCTTTTGATGTTGTCTGGAGTTGGTCCGGCAGCACATTTGCGCGAACACGGGATTGATGTGGTTGCCGATATCCCCGGTGTTGGGGAGAACCTTCAGGACCATCTGGAACTTTACGTCCAGATGGAATGCACCCAGCCGATCAGTCTGAACAGCAAGCTTGATCCTTGGAACAAATTCAAGATCGGGTTGGAATGGTATCTTTTCAAAACCGGGCTTGGTGCGACCAACCATTTTGAAGCCGGTGGGTTTATCCGGTCAAAAGCGGGTGTTCAGCATCCTGACCTGCAATATCACTTTATACCGGCTGCGATTAACTATAACGGATCCAAAGCCGCCGAAAAGGATGGCTTCCAGGCGCATGTTGGTCCAATGCGGTCCAAATCGCGCGGCACGGTCCGGTTGGCATCAAACGATCCGGCAAAGCGCCCGATTGTTGATCCCAATTACATGAGCCATCCGGAAGACTGGGAAGAAATGCGCGCATCCGTGCGTCTGACCCGCGAGATTTTCGCACAGGATGCCTTCAAGGACCTGCGCGGTATTGAAATTTCGCCGGGCAGGGACATCCAGACCGATGATGAAATCAATGCATGGGTCGCCGATCACGCCGAAAGTGCCTATCACCCGTCCTGTTCGTGCAAGATGGGCAGCGACGATATGGCAGTGGTGGATGAAAAAACGCGCGTGCATGGTATCGAAGGCCTGCGCGTGGTGGACAGTTCGATCATGCCGACAATCGCATCGGGCAATTTGAATGCCCCGACCATCATGATCGGGGAAAAGGCCGCAGATATCATTCGCGGACGCGATCCGTTGCCACCATCAAATGCGCCATATTTCGTCCATCCTGAATGGGAAACCAAACAGCGCTGATACTGCTCATCCCCGGTCTTTGATCTTTCATGACCGGGGATTTTTCGTTTCGGTCATTGCTTTCGTCCATCTTGCGCGCGATCATCGGGGAAAATAACACGCAATTTTCCCGGATTGCCCCGCCATGCAAGAAATCAGTCTGCTTAATTCCGTTATTGGTCCCGTGATGCGCGGCCCATCAAGTTCCCATTGCGCAGCGCCTTATATGATGGCGAAGGTCACGCGCGAATTATCGTGCAGCAATGGCGAGGTTTTGAAAAAGGCGATTGTTCGGTTTGATCCGCGCGGGTCGTTTGCGCCCGTGTATCAGGCACAAAGTTCGGATGAAAATTTTGCCGCCGGTTTTGCCGGGGCGGCGCTGACGGATACAGATTACCGTGACATTTTACCGCGTGTGACGCGCGGTGAGGGATTTCAGTTTGGCGTTGAAATCATTGAACTTGAAAACAACAACCATCCCAACCGTGTTGAACTTGAACTGACCGTAACCGAGCGGAATGGCGCGGATCGTGCCGATCTGTATGCCGGTGCATCGGTTGGTGGCGGGATGTATTACATCGATGCGATGAACGGCGAACCGGTCTTTCTGACTGGCAAAACCGCAAGTGTGTTTGTCTGGGGGCCTGATATCGGTGCGCGGGCAGATAACATTGCGGCCGGGCTTGCTTTGAATGGCAACAGGTTGCTCGGAATATCGGTCGATCCGGATCATGATCGCTCCGAAATCGCCCTGCAGACCTTGCCCGATACAAAGCTGATTGCCTCTTTACGTGATCAGGACGGTATCAAAGACGTTCGTTTCGCTGCTGCCTCGCAATATCCGGTGTGTGCCACTGATGATCTGTTTTCGACCCGCGATGCGGTCATCGCGGTGGCCGAGCAACAGGGAGGATCGCTTGCCGAGGCGGGCCTGGTTCTGGAAGCAAGGCGCCTTGGTCTTTCTCGTGATGCAACGCGCGCGCTTTTTCGTGAACGGTGCGAATTGATGTTGCGTGTGGTGGCCGAAGGGTTCGATGCCAAGCCCGAAGACAATGTGATGCGGTTTTTAACCCTGCGTGCGCGGAAGGTTCGCGATGCCAATTTGCCCGCAGGGCTGGGCGGGGCGGTTTTGCAGGATGCGATTGCAGGTGCCCTTTCGGCGATGGAACGGGATTCCAATCGTGGTTTGGTCTGTGCCGCGCCGACGGCGGGCAGTGCTGGTGTGGTTCCGGGCACACTGTATGGCCTTATCCGGCATGGCATTGATCTGGATGGGGCGACCGATGCGTTGCAGGTGATGGCGCTGGTGGGTGCCGTGTTTGCCGCGCGCGGAACCTTTGCCGCCGAATGCGGGGGGTGTTCGGTGGAAACCGGTGCGTCGGCGGCAATGGCGGCCGCGGGTGTGGCGCAGGCATTTGGCGGAACACCTGTACAATGTTTTGACGCTGCCAGCATGTGTTTGATGAATACGCTGGGCCTTGTATGTGATCCGGTTGGCGGGGATGTTGAAATCCCGTGCCATGCGCGCAATGTCGCCGGGGTATCACACGCCTTTTCATCGGCAATGGCGGTTCTGGCCGGGTTTGATGCCGTGTTGGGATATGACGAGTTGGTCGATCAGACGGTTAAAATCGGGGCCATGATGCATCCGGATTTGCGTTGCACGGCACGTGGTGGATGTGCGGCCACCAAAACAGCCCTTAGGATGGTTGAAGCGGTAACGCAGGTGCGCTGAATTACCCTTATAAACCGGTTTTTGCGCAATCCTTTGTTCCGGTTGTTGCCTGTTTTGACATAATCGGTGAAAAGCATGTGCGAAGGCTGGTTCTAGCCAGTTTTCCCTTGATGGTCCGATCAATTCCGGCACCATGAGAGGATTATAAATCTCAAGACAACCAATCCGAGGCATCGCGTGTTTACCCCAAGCTTCCTGACCGCAAATGACAAGTCCGGTGCATATCCGTCGTCCTATTACGCCGCGACGGCCAACAAGACCGAACCCTTTGTCGAACTGGATGGGGATCAGGTTTGCGATGTTGTTGTTGTCGGCGGCGGGTTTACCGGACTGTCCTCGGCACTTCATCTGGCGGAACGCGGATATAGTGTGGTGTTGCTCGAAGCGCATCGGGTCGGTTGGGGGGCATCAGGACGCAATGGCGGACAGGTCGGTTCGGGACAGCGCCGCGAGCAGGACGACCTTGAAAAGATGATCGGTCGCGACGATGCCAGAAAGCTATGGGATATTGCCGAGCAATCCAAGGATATCGTCAAAAGCCTGATCAGCAAGCATGACATCAAATGCGACTGGAAACCGGGCATTCTGCATGCCGATCATCGCGAACGATTTGTTGCAGGCACGCATGAATATACCGAAAAACTCCGGACCGAATATGGCTACGACGCCATTCGTGCCGTTGGCCGGGATGAAATCCGCGACATGCTGGGGTCGGATTTTTATCATGGCGGTTCGCTTGATATGGAGGCGGGGCATCTTCATCCGCTGAATTTCGCGCTTGGACTTGCGGATGCGGCACGTGCCGCCGGGGCGCGGATTTTTGAAAACGCGACGGTTACCGGCTATGAAAATGTTGAAAAGGTCGTTGTCACAACGGCGGGCGGGCATCGGGTGACGGCGGATATGATGGTGCTGGGCTGCAATGGGTATCTTGACGGGCTGGAAGACCGGGTTGCCAGACGGGTGATGCCGATCAACAATTTCGTTATTGCGACCGAGCCATTGGGCGATGATCTGGCGCGTGAACTGATCCGCGATGATGTGGCGGTGGCGGATTCAAAATTCGTGATCAATTATTATCGCCTGTCGGCTGATAAACGCATGTTGTTTGGCGGGGGGGAGACATACAGCTATCACTTCCCCAAGGATATAAAATCCTTTGTTGCGCCGCATATGCTGGAAGTCTATCCGCAGCTTAAGGATGTGAAAATCGATTATGGCTGGGGCGGGACATTGGCGATTACGATGAATCGCATGCCGTTTTTCCGCAAGGTAGAGGACCGCGTCTATACCGCGACGGGTTATTCCGGGCATGGGGTTGCTATGGCGACACTGGCCGGGCAGATCATGGCCGATGCGATATCGGGCACGATGGAGCGGTTTGATGTGATGTCAAACATCAAAATTCCAAGTTTCCCGGGCGGGAAGGCGTTGCGCTATCCGTTTTTGGTGCTTGCCATGACCTGGTATTCAATCCGCGACAGACTGTAAAGTTTCAGGATGCCTTGGCGGGGGCTTGTGTGCTGGTGCCTTTGGCACCACTCGCCGCGAGGCGGGCCTTGGTTTCTTGCCAAATGCCGGGATTGACCGCCAAAATGCCAGCATCGGTGAATGAAACATCATATCCGCGGTTGATTGCGGCCTGAATTGTTGCTTGGACGCAGTAATTTCCATCCAGACCGACGATGTGCAGTTTGCCGACTTTCTGGCGTTCAAGAACGCGTTCAAGTTCAGGCGCGCTGAAGGCATCGGCGCGGGCTTTGGTAATGTCATGATCAATATCGCCGTTCAGGCGGGCATCAAGATCAAGGCCCGGTGATTTCGAGCTACCGCGCCCCTTATTGAACAGACTAACCAGAAGATTGATGTACCAGCCTTTGAATATCTGACGGACAGAGATCACCGATTGACCGGTTTTGTTGGCAATTTCAACAAGTTCATTGATCGCGGAAATCGTTTTTTCGACCGCGGCAGGTTCATAGGCGTTTTTGCCGGTGGCCAGCGTAAAGTCTTCTTGCAGATCAATGATTAGAAGCGCGCTGTTTGGGCGTTGAGAAAGATCGATTTTCTTACCCTTTGTCGGGCTGAGATGACGTTTGTGACCATAAATTGTATAGGTAATCAGGGCTAGAATGATGACTGCGCTGACGCCAATCCAAGACCACATATCGTCTTTCTCCGCTCTCGTCCGTCGTACTCTGCAATCGGTCTGGCACATAGCAATCTTGTAGGGCTGCCAATATAAGCCCTTTGATTTGCCAGTTCAGTGCGCGCGAAGATTGCCCCCGTCTAGTAATAACACTTAAAAATATTTTGTTCAGAGCAGGACAATGTTGTCAACATGTCGGTCTTAAGAAAGCTGACAAAAAGTTTTGCAGTGTGCTGATTACTATAAGTTCTGGCCTATTTCGGGGACCATGCCGAAACCGGATCGTAACGTTCGCCTTTACCCAGAATGACGCCGTTATGCGCAGCAATCCCGATTTCGAAACTGGATGCAATCCGAAGGGCGCGTTCCATGAAATGACGCGCGGCAGATGTTTCGCAATGCTCTGCCAGTGTTTCGGCAAATAATTCAAGCCAGCGATCAAAATGGGTGCGGTCGATCCTGAGTGTCAGGTGCTTTTGCATCGGGCGACCGTCATAGGCGCCACTGGCCAGTGCCACAGATGCCCAAAACATGCACATCCTTTCCAGATGGTGATCCCAATCCGTGATCTTCTCGGCAAATACCGGGCCCAGCATCGCGTCGTCGCGTACCTTGGCATAAAAGCCATGCACGATATCTTTGATCATTTGGTGATCAATACCGGTTTCCTCGCGGATTTTGCGGGTCGCGATTTCACGCCGTTCTTTGATTTCGGCAAGGGTCGGTTGATCTGACATGCTCGTCTCGTGCTCGATAAGGATTAATCCGGGCAATAGCGCAAAGGCCATATCCGCGACATGACATAGGTCAGTTTTACTGATTACGCAAACTCGTCACGCAGACCATAATAGCGATAGGCAAGACTGCGGCCGATCCGGCGAAACCTTGATAACGGGAAACGATCCGGCGGTGTCCCCATGATGGCACCGACGTCATCCGGGCCCTTGGTGCCCAGAATTTGCTGACCCAGCATTTTCCCGGCCAGACTTCCAAGTGCGACGCCGTTGCCATGCCATGCAAGTCCCGTCCAGACGTCCCGATGCCCCGGAACCCGACCAAGATAGGGGCGGAACGACTGCGAAAGGCAGGCAAGACCGTTCCAGTGATGGGTGATTTCGACATCCTGCCATGCGGGGAACATCCGGCGGAAATGCGCCAACAGATGCTGTTTTGCATCATCAAATGCGGCGGGGGTTGCCGTGATGCCGCCGCGGCCGCCAAACATGAACCGATTATCAGGGAGTTTACGGAAATAGTGCAGCAAGATGCGGGTATCAAACGCCATCAGGTCGCTGGTCCAGCCTTGCACTGCAAGCTCATGATCTGACATCGGTCGGGTGACAAGAATACCCGAAAAGACCGGCATCAATCGCCCGCCGATCCAGTCTGGCAGGTTTTCGGCACTGTATCCATTCGTTGCGATGACGACTTTGTTTGCCGAAATTCGCACATTTTTGCAGGTCAGGATGTAACCGTCCCCGGTGTCTTGGAGGTCTTCAATGGTCGCCTGTTCAAATATCCGAACACCTTTGGTTACACAGGCACTATGCAGTCCGGCCAGATATTTCAACGGATGCAGGCCAAAACCTTTTTTGACGTGTAATCCTGCATGGGTTTCCTGCGCACAAAGACCGCGTTCGCGAAGCTCGTCCTTGGTCAGGAATTCGCTTTCGATACCGGTAAAATGATTATTTTCCTCGGCCTCTTTGCGCAATTCCGCCACCCGATTGGCTTTGTGCGCCAGTATGACTTCCCCGTCCGAATGACGATCAGCATCAATATTCCACTCTTCAAGCCGCGATGCGACAAGGTCAATCGCACTGCGTTGAAGTTTGGCAAAATGGCGTGTTTGGTCATCACCAAACTTCTTTGAAAGCTGTGCATAGCTTTTGCCGCTTCCGCCCATGCAGCAAAATCCACCATTGCGCCCTGATGCGCCCCATCCGGAACGCCCGGCATCGAATACCGCAACATCAATGCCGCTTTCTGCCAGTTCCAGTGCAGCTGACAGGCCGCAATAACCACCACCAATGATCGCGACATCGGCCGTGATGGTGCCCTCATCGGGCATTTGATCACATTCGGGCAGATGGCCAGCACTGGCAACCCAATAGCTGTCGGGCAGGGTGGCGGTTTGATAGGCGGGGGATTGATAAAGGCGTTTGAGCATGGCGGACTCTTTTGAGATAGGGCATTTCAGCAGTGTTTCGAGGCAAAATCACAAACACCCGGCGAATGATATATCCCGCCGGGTGTTTGTGTAATGTCTTGATTTAAATCGGAACCTACATTTTGCCGATTTTCCTGGCTGTTGCATCAAACGCGGCACGTGCGCGTTTGACCAGCTCATCGACTTCGCCGTGCGTGATGCAAAGCGGAGGTGATGCCACCATGCGATCACCGCAGGCTCGCATGATAACGCCATTTTCAACACAGGCATCCCGGCAGATCGTGCCCACCGTGCCCGGTTTATCGAACGGTTTGCGGGTCGCCTTGTTATCGACCAGCGGAATACCGGCAATCAGGCCGACGGTTTCAACTGCCCCGACCAGCGGATGATCGGCAAGGGTTTTAAGTTTTTCGGCAAAGTACGGACCGATATCATCGCGGACACGTTCAACAAGCTTTTCATCGCGAATGATCCTGATGTTTTCCAAGGCTACGGCGGCGGCTGCCGGGTGGCCGGAATAGGTGAAGCCGTGGGTAAATTCGCCGCATTCGTTGATCAGGACGTCAGCAACCCGTTCACCGACCATAACGGCCGAAATCGGAAGGTAACCCGACGACATGCCCTTTGCCATTGGCATCAGGTCCGGCTTGATATCGAACGTGTCGGAGCCAAACCAGTTCCCGGTACGGCCAAATCCGCAAATGACTTCATCTGCAATCAGAAGAATGTCGTATTTTTTGCAGATGCGTTGAATTTCCGGCCAGTAGGTTGATGGCGGAATGATCACGCCACCGGCACCCTGGATCGGTTCGCCGATGAAGGCGCCGACGCGGTCGGCACCGAGTTCTTCGATTTTTTCTTCAAGCTTGCGTGCGGCAATCAGGCCGAATTCTTCGGGGGTATGATCGCCGCCTTCGCCGTACCAGTACGGTTGATCGATATGCACAACATCAGGCAGCATCGGCCCGCCCTGTGAATGCATCCCGGCCATCCCGCCAAGCGATGCCCCGGCAATGGTCGAGCCGTGATAGGCGTTCTTGCGGCTGATGATGTAGGTGCGTTCCGGCTGGCCTTTAAGCTTCCAGTACTGGCGCACCATGCGCACGACCGTGTCGTTCGCTTCCGACCCGGAGTTGGCATAAAATACGTGATTCAAACCATCGGGCGTGATTTCTGCAAGAACTTTGGAAAGCTCGATCGCAGGCGTGTTCGCGCACTGGAAGAAGTTGTTGTAGTAGGGCAATTCCAGCATCTGGTTATAGGCGGCTTCGGCAAGTTCCTTGCGGCCATAACCGACATTGACGCACCACAGGCCAGCCATGCCGTCCAGATACTGTTTACCATGCGAATCTTCGATGAATACGCCTTTGGCGCGTGTAATCACGCGTGTACCACGATTGTTAAGGTCGGCCGTATCGGTAAACGGATGAATGTGGTGCTGCTGATCGATATCCTGCCAATAGGCGGTTTTGTCGAAATTATTCATAACGTCTCCTGACAGCGATAGTCGCCTGCTTTGTGCGATATGTTGAACATCTGAGACAAGTGTTCGTTTTTTTGAACACCTTTGCAAGGGGAAATTTTATGAAACAATTTTGTCGTCTTGGTACCAAATTTGATATGCACTGGTTGTTTCAAACCATTCTTAATATCCAATGCAATGATGTCGTACGTTTATTTTGCAGTGCATTATTTGCACGATATATCGAACGAGGGGCTTGACCGCAATCATTGGGCGGGGCACGATGAAAAGTGAAATAAACAGGCTTTTCTGGGAGTATTAGACGATGAACAAGTCGTTCGTCGAAGACAGTAGGGCGGAAGCTCAACGATTCTTTGAAGCAAATCCGGATATAGAACTTGTCGAATTACTCATTCCTGATGTGAACGGGGTGTTCCGGGGCAAGCGAATCAGCAAGCAGAAGTTTCTTAAAAGCTTCCATGAAGGCATCAACATGCCGGGTTCTGTGTGTCTGGTGGATATCACCGGCGACAACCCGGAAGGTACCGGCATGCTTTGGTCCAGTGGTGATCAGGACAATATCGCCAAGCCAATCCCAGGAACCCTGCATGCGGTTCCCTATGGTGAGCTGCCGTTGGCGCAGGTCATGATGAGCCTGTATAACTTGGACGGTACAAAATTCTTTGCCGATCCGCGCAACGTTTTGCAGGCGGTTGTGGATCGTCTGGCAGCGGATGGTTTCTATCCGACCGTGGCGCTGGAACTTGAATTCTATCTTGCCGATCAGAACGAACAAACTGCCGCACCCTTGCCACCCGCACCGCTTGGCGGCGGGATCGCGTCGGATGGTGTGCAGGTCTATGGCCTCCAGCAGATCGAGGATTTCGAAAAAGTCCTTCACGACGCGGTTGCCGAACTGAACCGTCAGGGCATTCCTGCTGATACAATCGTTGCCGAAGCAGGTCCAGGCCAGTTCGAGATCAATCTGGGGCATGTCAATGATCCGATGCAGGCGGCAGACCACGCGATGCAGCTTAAGCGCGTTGTCAAAGGTATTGCCTGGGATCATGGTGTGACCGCGACATTCATGGCAAAACCCTATTCCGATCAGGCGGGTAACGGATTGCACGTTCATGTGTCGCTACGTGACGAGGAAGGAAACAACGCCCTGTCGCCCAAGGGCGACGAGGATGTTTCGGATCTCCTGTTGAACGCTATTGGCGGCTTGCAGGCGTCGATGTTTGAAAGCATGGCGATTTTTGCGCCAAATCCGAATTCCTACCGCCGGTTCCAGAACAAGGCCTATGCGCCGATGTCTCCAAACTGGGGGCTTAACAACCGTACGGTTGCCCTGCGTATCCCAGCCGGTAGCCCGCAGGCCGCGCGTATCGAACATCGTGTGTCGGGCGCGGATGCCAACCCGTATCTGGTTCTGGCCTGCGTTCTTGCAGGGATGCATTACGGCATCAAGAACAAGCTTGATCCAGGTGATCCGATTGTTGGTAACGGCTATGAACAGCATGGCGGCAAGATCGTCCCGCGCAGCATGATTTCTGCACTTGATCGTTTTGTCGAGGGTGACATCGTCAAGGAATATCTGGGGGAACGGTTTGTCGAGGTGTTCGATATCTGCCGACGTTCCGAATATGACGAATTCTTCTCGGAGGTCACACCGCTTGAATACCGCTGGTATCTTGACGCGGTATAACGCCACTTTTGCAAAATGGTCGCCGATAAGAGCGACCGACAGGGAAGAGACCGGATGTCACAAAAGGTTGGGGATCGCCTGAAAGCAGTACGTACCATGTACGGGCTATCCCAGCGTGAACTGGCGCGCCGCGCCGGTGTCACCAACAGCACGATATCGACGATTGAACAGAACCGGGTCAGCCCGTCGGTCGACAGTCTGGCCAAGGTTCTGGCAGGCATCCCTATGAGCCTGATCAACTTCTTTACGATTGATCTGGAAAACGGCGAGGAGATTTTCTTTCGCAAGGAAGACCTCGTCGAGCTTTCCGATGGCACCATGTCGATGCGTCTTGTCGGCGCAACACGCAAGGACCGCAATTTGCGCGTCCTTCATGAAATCTATCCGCCCGGCGGCGATACCGGCGACAATCTGATCGTCCAGAAGGGTGAGGAGGCTGGTGTTGTCGTCCGTGGCAAGCTTGAGGTCACGGTGGGCGAACGGGTTCAGGTTCTTGGACCGGGTGATGCCTATTACTTCAATGCGGAAATCCCGCACCGGTTTCGTAACGCGGGCGACATTGAATGCGAAGTCGTCAGTGCCGCGACACCACCGTCATACTGATTGCACAATCATCATGTTTGAATATCGCGCGGAACAAACAGCACGCGCGATCCGTCAGGAGGATTTCCGATGACAAACCAGTTGAATTTCGAACAGCTTAGAGCACAGGCCACCAGCCTGACGATCCGCAACAAGGCCTTTATCAATGGCGTTTATGTCGATGCGGCATCGGGTAAAACGTTTGATTGCATCAGCCCGCGCGACGGCAAGATTTTGACCCAGGTCGCCGAATGCGATGTTGAAGACGTCAATCGCGCGGTGCAGTCCGCGCGTGCGGTCTTTGAAAAAGGCAGCTGGTCGGAAGCATCACCGGGCAAGCGCAAGGCCGTCATGATGAAATTTGCCGATCTGATGGAAAAGCATGCAGCCGAACTGGCGCTGCTTGAAAGTCTTGATATGGGCAAACCGATCAGCCTTGCGGCGGGTGATGACATTCCGCTTTCCTATAAATGCATTCGCTGGTACGCAGAGGCGATTGACAAGATTTATGACGAGATTTCACCGGGCGAAGCACGCGCAATCGGTATGATCACGCGTGAGCCGCTGGGCGTGGTGGCGGCAGTCGTGCCATGGAACTTCCCGCTGATGATGGCGGTCTGGAAGCTTGGCCCGGCACTGGCGATGGGGAACTCGATCATTCTCAAACCAGCCGAACAGTCGCCATTAACCGCGATCCGTGTTGCGGAGCTGGCGGTCGAAGCCGGTCTTCCGGCTGGTGTTCTGAACGTTCTGCCCGGCTTTGGCCCGACGGCGGGTAAGGCGCTTGGTCTGCATCCTGATGTCGATTGCGTGACTTTTACCGGTTCGGGCGAGGTCGGGAAACTGTTCTTGCAATATTCCGGTCAGTCGAACATGAAACGCGTCTGGCTGGAATGTGGTGGAAAAAGCCCCAATATCGTTCTGGCCGATTGTCCGGATATGGACGCGGCGGCCGAAGCGGCAGCAGGCGGAATTTTCTATAATCAGGGCGAGGTTTGCACGGCCGGTTCGCGCCTGATTGTCGAAGAAAGCATCAAGGACGAATTCATCGAGAAAGTGGTTGCAGCAGGCCGCAAAATGCAGCCGGGTGACCCCTTGGACCCGAACAGTCAGATGGGCGCGATTGTCGATGAAAATCAGATGAACCGCGTTCTGGGCTATATCGAGAAGGGGGCGGCAGAGGGTGCAAAACTTTGCACCGGCGGCAAGCGTGCACGCACCGAGTCCGGTGGCTATTATGTTGAACCAACCGTTTTTGATGCGGTCAAAAACGACATGACAATCGCCAAGGAAGAGATATTTGGCCCGGTTTTGTCGGTGATTTCGGTCAAGGGCTGGAAAGAGGCTGTTCAGACGGCGAATGATACGCCATATGGACTTGCCGCAGCCGTATGGACGCGCGATATCAACAAGGCCCATCTGGCCGCGAAAAAACTGCGTGCCGGTCTTGTCTGGGTCAATTGCTGGGACGGTGGATCCATCACCATGCCGTTTGGCGGTTACAAGCAATCAGGCACCGGTCGCGACCGTTCGCTGCATGCGATGGACAAATATTGTGAAATCAAGTCGACCTGGATTGCACTGGGCGACGCCTGAGGTTCGGAAAGGACAAGGGGACGAATTATGAGCAGTACCGGGGTTATTGATACCAAAGGCGGCGACAACGCTTTTACTGCAAAATCCGTGCATCAGAATACCAGCGAGCCGATGTATTCCGGTGCGCTGTCATTCATGCGCCGCAAATATACCCGTGATCTTACGGGCATTGATGTTGCGGTAACCGGTATTCCCTTTGATCTTGCAACGTCGAGCCGCCCGGGAACTCGCCTTGGCCCGCAGGGGGTGCGCCGTGCGTCGGTCAATCTTGCATGGGCACCACATTTTCCGTCCGGGCGCGATATCTTTGGCGAACTGGCCGTGATTGACTATGGCGATATGGTCATCGATCCCGGTTATCCGCATAAAATCCCGGAAATGATCGAGGATCACGCACGCGATATCGTCAGTTCTGGGGCAAAGATGTTGACGATCGGCGGCGACCATTTCATCAGCTATCCGATCCTGAAGGCCCATGCCGAAAAGTACGGTAAGGGTATATCGCTTATTCAGTTCGACGCCCATTCCGACACTTGGGAAGACGATGGTGATCGGATCGATCACGGGACCATGTTCTGGCATGCGGCGCAGAACGGCATTGTCGATGCGTCGAAATCCATTCAGGTCGGCATCCGTACGCACAATGAATCGACCCACGGATACAACATCCTTTACGGGCCGGATGTGCAGGCGATGTCGATTGATCAGATCGTGGCCAAAATCAAGGACGTGGTGGGTGATAATCACGCCTATATCACCTTTGATATCGACGGGCTTGACCCGTGCTATGCACCGGGCACCGGCACGCCGGTTCTGGGCGGCCTGACCAGCCATCAGGCGGTTTCGATCCTGCGCGGTCTTGCGGGGGGGATTAATCTGATCGGCTCGGACGTGGTGGAAGTTTCCCCGCCTTATGATGTATCGGACATCACATCGCTTGCCGGTGCGACGATTGCTTGGGAAATGCTGAATATCCATGCGGTGAACCGAAAGCCGTAATAGCAAGATCACAAAGATTTCAAAGCGGGCCGGTATTTTAACAGTACCGGCCCTTTGCTTTTTACGGCTGCTGTGATGTTATTGCGCTTAATCAGTGTATTGGAGGAAAGACATGAAACCGGTTTCTATTTCGCTTTTGACGATTTGTGGCATTGATGAACTGCCAACCCATCAAACCCGGTCGGTTTCGCATGTGCTTTCGGTCCTTGATCCGGAAAGACCGGACCCGGATGCATTCGCGGCTTATGCCCCGCATGAACGTACCATTTTGCGGTTCCACGATATCATTGATGAACTGCCCGGTCAGATGGCTCCGACGGTCGCCCATGTCGAAGAGGTTCTCGCCTTTGGTGAGGGACTCAAAAACACCGTCGATGCTCGTAAGGACGGCCATTTGCTGGTGCATTGCCATATGGGCGTTTCACGTTCGACAGCAGCGATGCTGACGCTCATGGCGCAAACCCAGCCCGATGCAAACGAGGATGAACTTTTTGCAACCCTTCGTGCCATTCGTCCGATTGCCTGGCCAAATTCGCGCATGATTGCCTTTGCTGATAATCTGCTTGGTCGGGACGGTAAGCTGACGGCAGCCCTTAACCGGCATTATCGCTATCAGCTTGAACATGACGTTCATTTCGATGAATGGATGACATCGCTTGGCCGTGCGCGTGAAGTGGCACTTGGAAGAGCTGCCTGAAGTTGCAGTATAATGCCCGGAAATCAGCCACTTTGTTCGCGAAGTGGCTTTTCCTTTGCCTGATGAATTGAATCGATTTAAAAACGTCGCGTCCCACAGCAAATGATAATGCCCGCAACCCGATTGCCGGGCGATATAAACGGAGAAACGCTATGAGCGCAAAAGCAGTTTGCCTTGGGGAATTGCTGATCGATTTTGTTCCGACCGTAACCGGCACCGGCCTTGCTGATGCCCCGGCATTTGCCAAGGCCGCAGGTGGTGCGCCGGGCAATGTGGCTGTGGGATTGCAGCGGCTTGGAATTGAAACGGGTTTTATCGGCAAGCTTGGCGATGATGCATTCGGTCATTTTCTGGTCGATACGCTCAAAGCCGACAATGTCGATACATCGGGCATTGTCCTGACCAAAGAAGCCCTGACAGGGCTTGCCTTTGTTTCATTGCGGGCCGATGGCGAACGCGAATTTTCTTTCTATCGCAGCCCGTCGGCCGACATGCTGTTGTCGCCGTCCGATCTGAATCAGGACATGCTGAAGGGATGCGCGCTGTTTCACTATGGCACGCTTTGCATGATTGATGACGATCCGCGCGCGGCGACGCTTGCGGCCATCGACATTGCACGTGAAAACGGCGCGATCATTTCATGTGATCCGAACCTGCGCCTGCCACTTTGGCCAAGTGCCGATGCCGCGCGTGATATGCTGCGTCTTGCGATTACCAAGGCGGATGTTGTTAAAATCTCCGACGACGAAGTCGCCTTTATCACCGGCAAGGATGATCTTGAAGCAGGCGTTCGTGAATTGTGGTGCGATCACTGGAAACTGATGATCGTGACGTCGGGCCCGAAAGGCAGCCGGTTCTTTACACCTGATTTCGAAGGTTCGGCCGATCCGTTCAAGGTCACGGCTGTCGACGCGACCGGGGCAGGGGACGGTTTTACTGCCGGCTTCCTGTCGCGTTTGTTGAAAGATCCGCAATTGCTGGAATCTGCGGAAAAGGTCGAGGCAGCCTGCCGTTTTGCCAATGCGGTAGGTGCAATAACAGCCACCAAACGCGGTGCGATTGCTGCCCTCCCGACCGAAGCGCAGGTTTCGGAGTTTCTTTCTGCAAACGGATTAACCGGTTAATATCCGTGGTGATGGCAATCCTGTTCCCGCCGGATTGCCATCAAAATGTCCCACAAACTGTCCCACAAATGGTCGCATCGGCGTGTTAGTGTTTTGACATGACGTCGATATTGTTTGCTATCTGTTTGAAGCCGAGGGTGGAATGTCCACAGAAAATCTGACGACCTGTTGGGAAAAGCTTGATCGACTGGGCGCGGAAGTTTCCAAGAACCTTAATTTACGCAAAGCCTTTGCCGATGATCCGGCGCGGTTTGCGCGTTTCCATGTCACGCAGGACGATCTGTTTATCGATTATTCGAAAAATCTGATCACCGATGATGTGATGGCCGCATTACGTGAATTGGCGGAAACTGCCAATGTTGAAAACTGGCGCGAACGGATGTTTGCCGGTGATCGGATCAATATCACCGAAAATCGCGCTGTTCTTCATACAGCCCTTCGCAATCTGGATGGCAATCCGGTGATGGTCGATGGCAAGGACGTTATGCCCGATGTCAAGGACGTCTTGGTACGCATGAAACGCTTTGCCGCGCGTGTGCATACCGGCGACTGGAAAGGCCATACCGGCAAGGCGATCACCGATGTGGTCAATATCGGGATTGGCGGTTCCGACCTTGGCCCGGTCATGGTGAACGAGGCACTCCGCCCGTATCATATCGACGGTATTCGCTGCCATTTCGTTTCCAACGTCGATGGCGCGCATATCGTTGATACGCTCAAAGACCTTGATGCGGAAACGACGCTTTTCATCATTGCATCCAAGACCTTCACAACCGACGAAACCCTGACCAATGCCTATTCGGCGCGCGACTGGCTGGTTGGTTTGCTGAAAGACGAGAGCGCGGTTGCCAAGCATTTTGTCGCGGTATCGACTGCCTTGGACAAGGTTGCTGAATTCGGTATTGATACCGATAATGCGTTCGGTTTCTGGGACTGGGTCGGTGGGCGGTACAGCCTTTGGTCGGCTATCGGCTTGCCGATCATTCTGTCGGTTGGTTACGAGAAATTCGAAGAATTGCTGCGCGGCGCGCAGGCGATGGATAATCATTTTCGTTCAGCCCCGCTTGACCGCAACATTCCGGTGACGCTGGCATTGATCGGGGTGTGGTATCGCAATGTTCTGTGCGCATCCAGTCAGGCAATCCTGCCTTATGATCAGCATCTTTCGCGTCTGCCGGCTTATTTGCAGCAGGCCGATATGGAAAGTAATGGCAAGTCGGTTACCCGCGATGGCAAGCCGATCTATTACGAAACCGGCCCGATCATCTGGGGTGAACCGGGTACCAATGGCCAGCATGCCTTTTATCAGCTGATCCATCAGGGCACGGAACTGATCCCGGTTGATTTCATCGTTGCGGCGAATGCCCTGCATCCATTGGCAAACCATCATGACAAGTTGGTGGCGAATTGCTTTGCCCAGGCCGAAGCCCTGATGCGCGGCAAGACCGAGGCCGAAGTACGTGACGAACTTGCCGGTGGCAATCTGACCCCGGCCGAGATTGATGTGCTGGCACCGCAAAAGGTCTTTGCCGGGAACAAACCCAGCACCATGATCCTTTACAAGCAGCTTGATCCCTTTACGCTGGGACGTCTGGTTGCAATGTATGAACATAAAATCTTTGTTCAGGGGATTATCTGGAACGTCAATTCCTATGACCAGTGGGGGGTCGAACTTGGCAAACAGCTTGCCAAGGAATTGCTGCCAATGGTTCAGGGGAATGAAACTGCCGATAGCCGTGACGCTTCAACCGCCGGTCTGATCCATCAGTTGCATGCCCTTCGGGGTTAATTTTGATCCGACAAATCTGTGGATTTATGGGGCGGTGTCAGCCTAACTGGCACCGCCCTTGTTGTTTGCGCGATGATCCCGACAACGGGCAGAGCAATATTTGACATCGTCCCAGCAATCACGCCATTTGCGCCTCCAGACAAACGGTCGATTACAGGTCAGGCAGGTTTTGTGTGGCAGGTCTGATTTTGTCGGCCTTTGACCATTGGCATTTCGGCGCATCCCAAATTACCCGATCAGTGTCTCGATCATGGCATGGGCCGCGCATTTTCCGCTGCGCCATGCGGCTTCCACCCTTGCACCAAGACACCAATCGCCCGCGGCAATGACGCGCCCGTTCATGCCGCTAAGATGACTTTTTCCAAGCGGTTTGATCGTGCGGGCATATCGCCAGCGATGCGTGTTTATGGACACCACATCGGGAAGCTTAGCACCGCTAGCTTTATGCAGTTTTTCAAGCAGAAGGAATGCGATGCGTTCCTTGTCTTCTTCGAGGTGATCACGTGACCATTCCGGACTTGCGTGCAGAACCCAAAGATCAGGTGAAGGTCGATGGATCAGATCACGGTGGTCGCCATTGCGTGCCGCCCAGCTGATCGCAGGATCGGGATGGATCATGGCATCAAATGCCGTGGGCAACGGTTTGGCAAATGCAATCATTGCTGCCCAACACGGTGCCATTTCCACATCCGCAATGGGATCAAATCTTGGGGCAAGTGGTTGCAGAAGCTCTGCGGTTTGCGGGGCAGGGGCGGTAATAATCACACCGTCAAATGGCCCGAATTCACCATCCAGATCGTCATGCAGGATAAAGCTGCGTGGTCCGGCGGTTTCGATACAGGTAATACGGTGTTCTTTGCGGATTTCAAACGGATCAAGCAGCGGGGTGATCAGTTTGTTCATTTGCGGTGAACCCTGATACCAGATATCTGCGGCCGTATTTGTACGTTTCAAAGCCGATGCCGGTGCCCCAGCGGTTGCTTTTTCGCCACGAAGGAGATGTGGTTGCCATTTCCGAACGGATTTTTGATGTTCGGCCTGTTGCAGGAATGATTGAAATTCCGGATGCAGTGCCGTGACATATTGGGCGCCATGATTGAAATTGCCCAATTCGGTACGACGTGTTGCAAGTCGCCCTCCGGCACCACGGCTTTTTTCAAAAACCGTTACGCAAAAGCCGACTGCATGAAGTGTGGCCGCCGCCCGAAGGCCGGCCATTCCCGCACCGATCACGGCAATATTCATTGGGGCCATTTTGTTGTTCCTGTTCGAACCTTGTGAACCTTTTCCTCCTTACGTCAGAAGTCGTTGTTTGGAGCATCAACACCCCGAAGATATTTATGAAACTGTCATCGTCAGGTCATTAAACCGTTACGCATTGTCCGCAGTTTGTCTGCCACGGTTCATCCAGTTTTCAGGGGGAAATATGCGTTATTCTTTGATGGCCACGGTGGCATTTTCGGTTATGCTCGGTGCCTGCGGCACCACGACAACGTCAAAAAACATGGTAATGGCCGTTGATACGGCGTCGCCTGCCGCCAAGCCGCTTTCAATCGTGCCGATGGGCGACTATCGCACCGGCATGTTTGACGAAGGGGCCGCGGAAATTCCGGCTTTTGACCCGGTGACCAAACGCATATTCGTGGTCAATGGTGGCGACAAGTCGATTGATATTCTTGATATGTCGGACCCTGAAACACTTGCAAAAGTCGGTTCGGTCAAGCTTTCGACATGGGGTAAGGCGGCAAACAGCGTTGCCGTTCATGGCAATATTGTCGCAGTGGCTGTCGAGAATGACGACAAACAGGCACCGGGCAAGGCCGTGTTCTTTAACACGGATGGTGATTTCATTGCGGCTGTAACTGTCGGTGCATTGCCCGACATGATCAAATTTACTCCGGATGGCAAGCACGTTCTGGTCGCGAACGAAGGCGAGCCGAACGACGCATTTGACAACGACCCGGAAGGGAGTGTTTCGATTATCCCGGTATCGGGAAATCTCACCGATCTGTCAGATGCCGATGTTCGCACGGTAAACTTTGGCTTCCTGAATGATGTGGACCTGCCTTATGGCATGCGGACATCAAACCCGGGAACGTCGACCGTGGCACAGGATGTCGAGCCGGAATATATCGCCGTCTCGAAAGACAGCAAAACGGCTTATGTTTCACTTCAGGAAAACAATGCGGTGGCGATCATTGATATTGAAACCGCAAACGTTGTCCGGGTTGCCGGTCTTGGCTTCAAGGACCATTCGGTCAACGCATTTGATGCCAGCGACAAGGACGGCAAAATCAACATCCGTACATGGCCTGTGATGGGCATGTATATGCCAGACACGATCGATGCTATCGAAATCGGCGGCAAAACCTGGGTCCTGACGGCAAACGAGGGCGACTCACGCGACTATGACGGCTACAGCGAAGAAACCCGCGTCGGAAAACTGACCCTTGATCCGGTCGCCTTCCCGAATGCCGCAACCCTGCAAAAAGATGAAAACCTCGGTCGCTTGAAAACGACTACTGCGCAGGGCGATACGGATGGTGATGGCGATTTCGATGTGATCTACAGCTATGGGGCACGTTCGTTCTCGGTCCTGAATGCGAATGGCGACATGGTTTTTGACAGTGGCGACAAGTTCGAACAGTTCATGGCGGCCAATTACGGGAGAGTTTTCAACGCATCGAACACCGAAAACTATAGCCGCGATAACCGCTCGGATGACAAGGGCCCGGAACCCGAAGGTCTGGCAACCGGCTACGTTAATGGCACACCTTATGCCTTTATCGGTCTGGAACGTCAGGGCGGATTTATGGTCTATGATCTGACCAATCCGACTAATCCGCAATTTGTCACCTATCATTCAGATCGTCGTTTTTCCGGCAATCCGGAAGCAGACACCGCAGGCGAACTTGCCCCGGAAGGTATGCTGTTTGTCGAAGCAAAGGATAGCCCCACCGGCAATGCCATGCTGATCGTGGCAAGCGAAGTATCGGGCAGTACAAAAGTTTATGACCTGAAATAGGTTTTTAAGCTGCTGTATATAAAGAGATTTTACTTGAAAAGCCGGGGATTTTGTCCTCGGCTTTTTCAATTGTGTCCGGTGCTTGGTAAAATGGTTCAATCCTGTAACGTTATGCACTAAACTCCGCGCCACGGTCCGGTTTCGGGCTTGTCGACCGAAGGGAGGCGGAGACTGAGTACGCGACGTGAACCCCATATTCTGGTTGTCGATGACGATCAGGAAATCCAGAAGCTCCTGAAAAAATTCCTGCTCCAGCACGGGTTTCGTATCACCACCGTTTCCGACGGGGCGGAGATGCATCGTGCGCTTCGTGACTGGAATATCGATCTGGTGATCCTTGATATCATGTTGCCTGGCGAAGATGGTTTTGCGCTCTGCCGGGATGTGCGCCGCAATTCCAAGGTACCGATTGTCATGCTGACTGCGGTGGGCGAGGATACAGATCGTATTCTTGGTCTTGAACTGGGTGCAGATGACTATCTGACAAAGCCGTTCAATCCGCGTGAATTGCTGGCCCGTATTCGTGCCGTGTTCCGCCGTTTTGAAACCGGTACCGTGACACAGGTTCATCACGAAGAAACCAAAACCCAGAAAATCCTGTTTGCTGACTGGACGCTCGATATCGGATCACGCGAATTGCGCGATCTTGATGATGTGGCGGTGCATTTGTCGACCGGGGAATTTTCGCTGTTGCTGGCGCTGGTCAAGCATAACAAGCGTGCGCTGTCGCGTGAACAGCTTGTCGATATCGTGCGCGGTCAGAGCTCGATCCCGTTTGACCGCAGTATCGATATCCAGATCAGTCGCCTGCGCCGCAAAATTGAAAAAGATGCCAAAAACCCCAAGCTGATCAAAACCGTGCGCGGCATTGGCTATCAGTTCTGTGCCGATACGAGGACCGTCTAGGAATTCGATCGATGGCAGTTCAGATTGGTGCGTTTTCCGAATATATGCGGCGTTTCAAGCCCCGCACGCTAGGCGGACGCATTTTTATGATCATGATGGTCGGCGGTGTCATCATCGCGGGTATCAGTTCAATCGCATCGAAATACATCATCGAACGGAGCGAGCGGATCAGCCGAGCCTATACTTTGGGCTTTACCATTCGCGAATTGATCCTGATTGCCGAAAGTCCGGAGTTACAGGGAAATATCGTTGATATAGCCGCGCGTGACGGGCTTTCTGTTCGTGTTCTGCCATCTGACGATATTGGTACAATTCTTCTGTTTTCGCGCCCGGCACAACATATCGCAATGCCCGCACGTCTGGCCGATACGGGCTGGCCGACATCGGTAAAGGTCCATTTTCGGCGCGGGCGTCTTGGCGCGGAACAGCGCCACCTGATTGAAACCGCCGAAAATCCCAGTCTGTTTTTTGCCGGCCTATCGCGCGAAATAGCGCGTCAGGGACTTGAGGCTCGCGTTGAAATCATGTTGCCATCCGGCATGCGAATGCTGCTGTCTCATCCGGTGCTGTGGTCCGACTATGCATCGCCATCCATGGTTTTTCTGATCTTTCTGGTCGGGGTTGTTGCCGTGTTGGCGGTGTTTGCCGCTTTGGCCGATCTTCTGGCCGGTCCCTTCAAGAATTTGACCGAGGCGATCATTCGCCAGGGGGATGAAGTTGAAGGCCCCCCGGTGGAGGAGCGGGGCCCGACCGAAGCCCGGTCAATGGCCGCAGCATATAATGGATTGCGGGAACGGATTTCACGGATGCTGGGTGACAGAACCCGTATGCTGGCCGCAATTTCACACGATTTGCGCACGCCCAGCACGCGCCTGCGCCTGCGTGCAGAATTTATCGAAAATGAAGAATTGCGTGAAACCGTGTTGCGCGATCTTGACGAAATGGACGGGCTTCTCAACGATGCACTCGATTTCCTTGGTGACTGGATTAGCAAGGAAGAAGAGCGCACAGTTGACTTCACATCGGTTCTCGAAGCGATTTGTGACGATTATGCCGATCTTGGCCGTCCGGTAAGTTTCGAGGGACCGCAGCCGCTTCGTTTCAGTTCGGTTCACACCGTATTTGGCGGCGGGGACGAGGCGCATTCGTTTGGTGACAAGCGCAGCATCCGTCTGACCTGCCGACCCGGAACATTAAAACGTGCCTTCACCAATCTGATCGAGAATGCGCTGAAATATGGCTATCGCGCTTATGTCAGTCTGGATGCGACGGCCGACACGGTGCTGGTGTCCATTCGGGACGAAGGACCGGGAATCGCCGCGGAACATCAGGAGGATGTCTTTCTGCCGTTCTTCCGTGTAGAAGGATCACGGGCACGCACCACCGGTGGCAGCGGCCTTGGTCTGTCGATTGTAAAAACGGTCATCGATGCCCATGACGGGACGATACGATTACGCAATCTGCCCCGACGTGGGTTGGAGGTCACGATTGCTTTGCCGCGGCGCGTCGACAAAGGTTGAAAACAAAACGACCCGGGAATTCCGGGCCGTTTTTAAGAATCCTATAAAGACAAGAACGGCGGACGGCCCCCAGAACCGCCCGCCGATCAGATCAGATCCGAAGTTCCGTTACCGGATCAAACAGACTGATCTGAGACATGTCGGCCGAGAATGTCATCATCTCGCCCGGTTGCGGTGCCCGGTCAGGCCGGACACGTGCAACGATTTCCTTTCCGCCGATTTCGACAACGGTCATGGTGTCAGCACCGGTCGGTTCAATAACCTCGACCTTGCAGTCGAAATTGACATACTGGCTGCCCGGTTCATCAGAACCGGTACGCTTGTGCGTCAAACCTTCCGGACGGATGCCGAAAACGACATCTTTCCCGACATAGCTCTGATAGCTTTCCGGCGCATCTTTCAGCGGCAGAATGATCGGGTCGTTATCGCGTTTGATCGATACGGCCAGATTGCCATTGTCATTGATCAGGGTTGCGTTGATGAAGTTCATCGACGGCGAACCGATAAAGCCAGCAACAAAGATGTTGTTTGGGCGTTCATAGATGTTCTGCGGCGTATCGAACTGCTGCAGGATGCCGTCTTTCATGACAGCAATGCGCGAGGCAAGGGTCATGGCTTCGATCTGGTCGTGGGTCACGTAAACGATGGTGGCACCCAGACGCTGATGCAGTTTCTTGATTTCGGTACGCATATCGACGCGCAGCTTGGCATCAAGGTTCGACAAAGGTTCGTCAAACAGGAAGATGTCCGGATCGCGAACCAGTGCACGGCCCATCGCAACGCGCTGGCGCTGTCCCCCCGAAAGCTGGGATGGTTTGCGATCCAGCAGGGCTTCGATCTGTAGCAGTTTGGCGACGTCGGCGACAGCCTTGTCACGTTCTGCTGCCGAAACACCACGGATTTCAAGACCGAAGGTGATGTTCTTGCGAACCGTCATATTCGGATAAAGCGCGTAGGACTGGAACACCATGGCGATGTTTCGGTCCTTGGGGTGGACATCGTTGATCACGCGATCACCGATGCGGATTTCCCCGTCGCTGGAACCTTCAAGACCTGCGATCAGGTTAAGAAGGGTCGATTTGCCGCAACCCGACGGGCCGACCAGAACCAGGAACTCGCCGTCTTCAATAGCAATATTGATTTCTTTGAGAACCTCGACAGGACCGAAGGCCTTGCGAACTTTATCAAGGGTGAGTGATGCCATTTGCTTATCCCTTCACCGAACCGGCGGTCAGGCCGCGGACGAAGTATTTTCCGGCCAGAATATAAACAAGCAGGGTCGGCAGGCCGGTCAGCAGGGCTGTGGCCATATCGACATTGTACTGTTTCACGCCGGTCGTGGTGTTGACGATATTGTTGAGTGCGACAGTCATCGGCGCATTATCGCCAGAGGCGAAGGAAGCACCGAAAAGGAAGTCATTCCAGATCTGGGTAAACTGCCAGATGACCGACACGACGATGATCGGTGTCGAAATCGGCAGAATGATACGCCAGAAAATGGTGAAGAAACCTGCGCCGTCGATGGTGGCTGCCTTCACCAGTTCATCCGGGATCGAAACATAGTAATTGCGGAAGAACAGGGTGGTGAAGCACAGGCCGTAAACGACATGCACAAGAACAAGACCGGTGGTCGAGCTGGCAAGGCCAAGTGACCCCAGAACCTGTGACATCGGCAGCAGCACAACCTGGAACGGAATGAAGCAACCAAACAGCAGCAGGGCAAAGACGATATTAGCCCCTTTAAAACGCCATTTGGTCAGGGCATATCCGTTGATCGCACCAAGGAATGTCGAAATCAGAACCGCCGGAACCGCCATTTTGACCGAATTCCAGAAGTAAATTTTGATGCCTGAACATTCAACGCCGACACAGGCTTCATTCCACGCATAGTTCCAGGCATCGAACGTGATGACGCGCGGCAGCGAAATGAGTGAGCCTTCCCGGATTTCATCGAGCGACTTCAACGAGGTCGAAATCATCACGAAAAGCGGGAACAGATAGTAGGCTGCGAACAGGATCAGAACGAGATATAGCAACCCGCGCAGTATGGTATGTTTCCAGCCTGCGTCGTGGCTGTAATGCTGAATATCAGCCATTTTTCTTGCCTCCGCGCAGTTCGGAATACAGATACGGCACAATGATCGCCATCACGGTCGCCAGCATCATCATGGCACTTGCTGCACCAACGCCCAGCTGGTTGCGCTGGAAGGCCATCGTGTACATGAAGGTTGCCGGAAGATCGGACGAATAGCCGGGGCCGCCGCCGGTAAGTGCAATGACGAGGTCGAAGCTTTTAACGGCCAGATGGGCCAGAACGACGATCGCACTGAGGAAAACCGGACGGATCGACGGGATGATAATGCCGAAATAGATGCGGGGCAGGCTGGCACCATCCATATAGGCTGCGCGAATGATGTCCTGATCGACGCCGCGCAATGCCGCAAGGAACATTGCCATAACAAAACCCGATGCCTGCCAGACGGCTGCGATCACGACCGTGTAGATCGCCATGTCCGAATTGACCAGCCAGTCGAATTTGAAACTGGTCCAGCCAAGGTCATGCATCATGCTTTCCAGGCCAAGGCCCGGATTGAGAAGCCATTTCCAGACGGTGCCCGTCACGATGAAGGACAGGGCCATCGGATACAGGAAAATTGTGCGAAGGACGCCTTCGGCGCGGATGCGCTGATCAAGAAGAACTGCAAGCAGGCAGCCAAGAAACAGGCAGATAACAATAAAGAGACCGCCGAAAATCAGCAGGTTCTCGATGGCAACATGCCAGCGTTCCATTTGCCACAGACGTTCGTATTGCCGCAGACCGGCCCAATCCCAGACCGGAAGCATGCGCGATTTCGAAAACGCCATATAGCCTGTCCACAGGATGAACCCGTAGACGAAAAACAGGGACGCAGCAAAGGACGGTGCAACAACGATCTTGGAAAGATGACGCTGGATGCTGGCCGTCAGGTTGCTTTCGGTGCTTGAAGAAGCCCCCATACCCTTTGCCTCAAACAATTAAAGTAGCGGGAATCCGGCCCCGGAAATGTCCGGGGCCGGTGCGTCGTCAGTCAATGTGACTGTACAGGTCAGATGAGATTAGTCTTTGGCCAGTTCAACAGCTTCGACCAGCCGCGAGACGGCTTCGTCAGACGACATGTCGGAGTTGAAATGTGCGGTTACGACGTCAATGATCGCACCCGAAAGATGACCGCGAAGAGCCATGCCGTGTGCCATCGACGGAAGGAACCCGCCTGCGTCCTGGGCAGCCAGAAGGTCAGCCTCGGATTTCTTCGCACAATCGTCAAATTTGTCGAGCGGAACGCCAAGACGTGCCGGGATCGAGCCTTTGAGAAGGTTGAAGGTTTCCTGGAATTTCTGGCCAACGATCAGTTCTGCAAGCAGTTTCTGGCCTTCTACCTTGTCATCGCCCGAAACATTGAACATCGCAAAGCTGTCAACGTTGAACAGGTAACCGTGTTCGGACGGGGTTGCCGAACAGATGAAGTCTTTGCCCGGGACTTTGCCCGCAGCAAGGAATTCGCCTTTTGCCCAGTCCCCCATGATCTGCATGGCGGCATCGCCATTCATGACCATAGCTGTTGCAAGGTTCCAGTCACGGCCCGGGAAGTCGGCATCGACATAACCGCGGATTTTGCGCATCTGGTCGAACACGGCTTTCATCGTGTCGGATTTCAGCGCGTCTTCGTCGAGATCAACCAGGGCTTGCTGGTAGAATTCCGGGCCGCCAAGCCCAAGAACGACGGTTTCAAAGACAGTTGCATCCTGCCACGGCTGACCACCATGGGCGACAGGCGTGATGCCGGCCGCTTTGAGCTTGTCAGCAAGGGCGTTGAATTCGTCCCAGGTTTTCGGCGCTTCGGTGGCACCAACTTTGGCCAGCAATTCCGGGTTTGCCCAAATCCAGTCAACACGGTGAATGTTTACAGGAACGGCAACATAATCGCCTTCATACTTCATGACGCTCTGAATAGCTGGCGGAATGACTTTGTCCCAGCCTTCTGCTTCGGCAACGTCATTCAGATCGGCAAGTGCACCCTGTTCTGCCCAGTCCTGGATAGCCGGGCCTTTAAGCTGAACAGCGGCCGGGGCATCGCCCGACAGAACGCGCGAACGCAGTACGGTCATAGCTGCGTCACCGCCACCACCGGCAACCGGGCTATCAACCCATTTGCCACCACGTGCTTCGAAATCTTCTTTCAGGGCAGAGACCGCTTTGGCTTCACCGCCCGAGGTCCACCAATGCAGGACTTCGGCAGTCGGTTCGGCATGTGCGAAGCTTGCAGTCGCGAGAGCAGAGAACGCCACACCGGTGGCGAGAATGGTTTTGCGCAGATTCATTTAGGTTTCCTCCCTGGCTTTAAACCAATTGCAGCGACAACATGCTGCCAAGGGGGACCCTTTGCACTCACAAAACTGTAACAGGGCGTTTCCAGAATGCGAACTGAAACAAACTGTTACAAAAATAGCATGATAGTCCTGAATTATATTGCATGGCAGCAAGAAAAATTAGCGTACTTCGCCGCAAGACAGTTATTCCAATGATGCACAACTGAATGAAATGTGTCCGTATTTGTAACAGCTTGGAAAAGGCGTGCCGGTGCAATTTGAATTCAGCATGCGTCCTCCGGAGAAGGCGGGAAAAGCTCTGCGAGAGGGTGAGGGACTTTAGTATTGATACTGTGCTGCTCTTGGCATCGTGCCAGAGATGCCAAGATGCCTTGACATGGAGCGGTTTGGCATTATTAATCGCCGCCATGAAAAACGTTATTTGCCTGTTTGCTGATTTCTATTACGGCCCTGCCACATAAGGCGGGAGCGTTTTTCTATGTTCAACCGCTGCGTCGTCGGCGGTTGATTTATAAGGCAGGCACCGGCATCGCAGCTCTTCGGAGACAGACGATGCCTTTTTTATTTCCAGATCACCCGACCATCGGGATTTTCGGGTTCGGCGCCTTTGGTTGTTTGACCGCCCGGCATCTGGCAGATCATTTTCCGGTTTTGGTACATGATGTTAATCCTGATGCGGTTTCGGCATACGTGTCGGAAGCAGCGCATGGAAACATTCGGGCGGCTGATATTCTAAGCGTGGCGAAATGCGATATCGTCATTCTGGCCGTCCCCGTTACGGAAATGAGATCTGTGATCGCGACGATTTCACCATATTTGCGTAAGGGGGCGATTGTTCCGGATGTCGGGTCCGTGAAAATGGAACCAGCGCAGGCAATGCTTGAAGGGCTTCCCGATCATGTCGAGATCATCGGTACCCATCCGTTGTTTGGTCCGCAAAGTGCGCGGGACGGTATTTCCGGGCTCAAAATTGCGATATGCCCTGTGCGGGGATACAAATTTCGCCGGATTGCCGCGTTCCTGCGCCTTGTTCTGCGGCTCAAGGTTTTTGTTGTTACTCCGGAGGTCCATGACCGCGAGGCCGCGGTCGTGCAGGGTGTAACGCATCTCATTGCCAAGGTTCTTGCCCGGATGGATCCATTGCCTGTGCGCATGACAACAGCAAGCTTTGACTTGCTGGTCAAGGCCACCGAAATGGTGCGCTACGACGCGCCCAGCGTTTTCTGGGCGATTGAAAACGAGAACCCCTATGCCGGTGCCGTGCGGGAACAGTTCTTTGAATTGGCAATGGGGGTACGTGATCAGCTAGCGGGTGATAAATGTGTGGTTGCCGCGGGAATGGCGAAATGAGATTTTTGCCGTGCGTGGCTATGTTGCGTTGCCGCATGGGGGCGAAGGCTGAAATATATGATTCATTTCAATTTTTCCTGTGATGAAGGCTACAAGTTTCACAATTGAACCCATTCAATTGTGACGTTTTGGAATAGATGATGTGCAATCTTTGGCGGTTGAGATATATGGCACTTGGGAGCATATTGCATTGCAGAAAGCGAAGTGATGAACGCGCCGACCAAAAGCGGAAGACCCGCAGGCTAGCGTTCTTATTCTTAAACCAAGGAGGTTCAACATGTTCCTGTCCAGTATTCTCGTTGCTGTTCGCCGTTGGGCCTATGCACGCTCTGTCGCGAACGAACTCTACAATCTCGACAAGCGTGATCTGGATGATGTCGGGATTTCCCACTGGCAGATCAAAGACGTAGCGCGCAAAGCTGCTCGTGACGTGATCGCTTAAGCCAGACTGAATTTCGACAGCGCCAGTTTGTAGGCAGCTGTGTAAGCAGAAGCCGGACATTTCGTCCGGCTTTTTGTTTTTCTGTCTTCTGAATACGCCGCTGTATTTCAGATGATCCCGGCTACCACAGGCTTGCCTGATGTGATGGCTTTGGGATTTTTCCGGTATCCATCTGTGTCAGGAAATGCTCGGCCTGTTCGATTAGTGCCGTTTTACTGTTCCCATTCATACGCGACCAATTGCGATATGGCATAGCAAGGCGCGGATTTTTGCCGAGTTTATCGACGTTACGATCCAGGAAGTGCCAGTAAAGTGCATTAAAGGGGCATGCATCGGGCCCTGTGTTCTTATTGGGACTGTATTGGCAAGCCGTACAGTAATCAGACATCCGGTTGATGTATTTTCCACTCGCAGCATAGGGCTTGGACGCCATTTTTCCCCCGTCGGCATAAAGTGCCATGCCAAAGGTGTTGGGAAGTTCCACCCACTCAAATGCGTCGATATAAACTGCCAGATACCATTCACAGACTTCCTTTGGATCCAGACCGGATAGAAGCGCAAAGTTGCCAATCACCATCAATCGCTGAATGTGATGCGCGTAGGCATTGTCCAGCGTTTCGGTGATGGCGTGATGCAGGCAGTTCATCCCAACATTCCCATCCCAGAAAAAGGCGGGTAGGGGGCGTCTGGCATCGAAATAACTGCCTTTTCCGTAATCGGGCCCCATATGCCAGTAAAGCCCGCGCACATATTCGCGCCAGCCAAGGATCTGACGAATAAAGCCCTCGGCGGCGTTGATTGGTATCTTGCCGACGCGATAGGCATTTTCAGCGGCACGGCATACTTCATCGGGGAGCAAAAGGCCGACATTGATATAGCCGCTTAGAAGAGAGTGATAAACAGTGCTGCTTTTTACAGTCATCGCATCCTGATAGTCACCAAATAGCGGCAATCGATGTTCTATAAAGTGATCAAGGACTGTAAGCGCATCGCGTCGGGTAACCGCCCAGCCGAAACTTTCGTGATCCCCGCAGGCATTCGGGAAATCCTGTTTAACCCGGTTGAGCAATGCCTGCGTGATGCTATCCGGTTTGAAAGTCAGGGGGCTTGGCGGCCTGCGATCATCGGGAAGGCGTTTGCGATTATCGTGATCAAAATTCCACTGACCGCCAACCGGTTTGCCATCCGGTTCCATCAGGATACCGGTTGTACGTCGCAGTTGCCGATAGAAATACTCCATACGGAGTTCCTTGCGGTTTTCAGCAAATTCCGCAAATACCGAAAGTGGGGCAAAGAAACGATCATCGTCGCGAACATCAAGGACGATACCGAACTTGTCCGCCCATGTTTCGATTTCCGTGCGTATCCGCCATTCGCCGGGCTCTGTACTGATTACCTGTTTTACCGGATGATTTTTCAATGCCAGTTTCAGGGCATCGCTAAAGCTATTGGTCGGCTGGTTCTCATAATCGAAATAACAAACCGCGAAACCCTTTTCACGTAATTCATGAGCGAAATGGCGCATCGCAGACAGAATGAAGACAATTTTCTGCCTGTGATGGGCGACATAGTTTGCCTCGCTGTTCGGTTCCGCCATTACAATCAAGTCGTGATCAGGATCGGCATCCCTTAAACTTGCCAGTGAAACAGACAGCTGATCACCAAGTATGAAACGGATTGATTTGATGGCAGACATTTAACGGGCGACCTCCGGCAGCGAAAATCATATTTCCGACTCGTACGTGAAAAAAGGTCCCAGAGATTGGTTGAAGCAAACAAAAACAACCGAAAACGGGCGGACCGATTTTCATTCGCAATGGTTGCTGCGCGAATGATTTTTACTTGTGTGCCATGATCTGAAAATTTGCAAAAAAATCGGCTAAATTATTGATAATGGTAATCAAAGGCGCGGTTTTCCCTTGAAAAGGGGAATGGTCGATCCCACTATTTGGACAGCCCAATCATCAGGAGTGCCACCATGAAGGGTGATCCCAAGATCATCAGTTATCTTAATCGCGTGCTGACCAACCAGTTAACGGCGATTAACCAGTATTTCCTGCATGCCCGTATGCTCCGCGACTGGGGCGTGGAAGAAATGGGCGAGTACGAATACAAACTTTCGATCAAGGAAATGAAACGTGCCGATGACACCATCGAGCGCATTCTGTTCCTTGAAGGTCTGCCCAATCTTCAGAATTTGAACAAGCTTATGATCGGCGAGAATGTCGAGGAAATCGTTTCCTGCGACATGAAGTTCGAGTTGGCAAGCCTGCCGCTTCTGCGCGAGGCGATTAGCGCCTGCGAAAAGGCCGAAGACTTTGTAACCCGCGATCTGCTGGTCAAATTCCTTGAAGATCAGGAAGAACATGTCGACTGGCTGGAAACGGAGCAGTGGCAGATCGAAAATGTCGGTATGCAGAATTATATTCAAAGCCGTTCTGGCGACGGCGACTAACACATCAGGAGCTTAAACGCCATGAAGGGTAACAAGAAGGTTATCGACGCGCTGAACAAGCAGCTTACGGCTGAATTGTCCGCCGCCGACCAGTACAACACCCATGCCGAGATGTATCTCGATTGGGGTTTGCATGCACTTTATGCTCGTATGCATCATGAAAAGGACGAAGAACTCGAACATGCAAAACGCCTGATCGAACGTATTCTGTTCCTTGAAGGGGTGCCCGATACCGCGTCGCGCAGTCCGATCAAGATCGGCAAAACCGTGCCCGAGATGATGAAAAACGATCTCGAACACGAATATCATGTGATCGATCTTCTGAAAAAGGCGATTAAACTTGCCGAGAAGGAAGAAGATTATCAGACGCGCAATATGCTGACCACGCTGCTGGATGACAGCGAAGAGGACCATGCATATTGGCTTGAACAGCAGATCCGTCTGATCGATATGATGGGCTTGCCGAACTATATCCAGTTCCGCGCTGTTGGCGAGCCGAACCCGCACGGTTAAGGTTGCCAAATGTCATTTGAAAACCCCGGTATTGTCCGGGGTTTTTTTATTTTTATCAGATATTTGCGGGTGAATTGATAACGCAAAATCAATCCGCCCGTTTTATGCTTGACCTTCCAGTTGCTGGAACCTCTATGGTCGCCCATATCAAGTTATTGATCATGGAATGGTGACCTAAATGGACAGGCGATCAGAACCCGACATCCCTGAAATTCGTGGCAATGGTGCCCCCGGTTTGAAAAAACCGACGGACGAAGGGGCGCGTGGCGAAGTGACCCTGCAAATCGGCGGGATGACTTGTTCATCCTGTACCGGTCGGATTGAAAAGGCATTGGGCAAGCTGCCCGGTGTATCGTCCGAGGTGAACCTTGCGCTGAATTCTGCCCATGTCACCTTTGATCGTGATCAGACATCAGTTAGCAAACTGGCCGATACCATCCGTTCTGCGGGCTATTCTGTTGCCGATGAAAGCCGGTCTTTTGATATTGATGGCATGACCTGCGCCAATTGCGCGCTTCGCGTCGAAAAGGCATTGAGCAAACTGCCCGGCGTTACGGAAGCCAGTGTCAATTTCGCACTGGAGCGGGCCGATATTCATACCTTACCGGGACAGGTTTGTGACGCCGATGTCATCGCGGCTGTTGAAAAGGCCGGTTATCACGCTGTTTCACGAGGCAAATCCGGTCAGGAAAACGGGCAGGATCCCGCAGACCAAAAGAATTCCGACAAGTCGCTTTGGTGGCTGGCGGCTTCGATTGTCCTGACCGCGCCGCTGGTGGCCCAGATGATCTGGATGTATCTGGGGGTCGATTTTCATTTGAGCCCTTGGGTCGAACTGGCGCTGGCGACCCCGGTGCAGTTCCTGATCGGTTGGCGGTTCTATCGCGGCGCCTGGATGGCGTTGCGTAACGCCAGTGCCAATATGGACGTGCTGGTCGCAATTGGCACGTCGGCCGCCTATTTCCTGAGCCTTTATAACATGATTGTGGCTGATCATGACGGGCAGACGCATCTTTATTTCGAGGCATCCGCCGCGATCATCACCCTGATCCTTGCCGGTAAAATCATGGAAGAACGCGCCAAACGCGGTGCGTCGGCGGCTATTCGTGAACTGATGGCGCTACGTCCGCGCCGTGCGCGTAAACTTGACGAAACCAAAGGCGAAATTGAAATCGATATCGCCCAGCTTGTTATCGGTGACACCGTCAGGGTTTTGCCAGGTGAACGTGTTCCCGTTGATGGCAAGGTTTCAGCAGGTGAAAGTGAGCTTGATGAAAGCCTGATCACCGGAGAAACACGCCCGGTCGCGCGTGTGGCAGGGGATATGGTCGTTGGTGGTGCGGTCAATGGTACCGGGCGGCTTGATGTCGAAGTCACCGCAATCGGCGAAGATACAACACTGTCGCGGATCATTCGGCTGGTTGAACATGCCCAGACCGGAAAGGCACCGGTTCAGAAACTGGTCGATAAAGTTTCCGGGATTTTTGTGCCCGTGGTCGTCTTGATTGCCATGGTTACCTTTGGCGGATGGCTTTTATTCGGTGCCACGATGGAAGCATCGATTGTGGCCGCTGTTTCGGTTCTTGTTATTGCCTGCCCCTGTGCATTGGGGCTTGCGACACCAACCGCACTGGTGGCGGGCACGGGGGCCGCGGCGAAAAGCGGTATCCTGATCCGGAACTTCGATGCGCTGGAACAGGCACACAATGTTGATACCGTCATTTTTGATAAAACCGGTACCCTGACCGAAGGCAAGTCAACAGTTCGAGACATCAAACCCGCAGAGGGCACAGATGAAGCCGAACTGCTGCGTATGGTTGCCGCCGTGCAGGCCGCAAGCGAACATCCGCTGGCGCGTGCAATCGTCAATGCCGCACGCAAACAGGAAATTAAAATTCCTGACATCACTGATTTTAGCAGCAAAACCGGTGCCGGTGTTCAGGCAAAGGTTGAAGACCTCAATGTCGTTATAGGCAATGAGGCAATGCTTGCCGATCTTGGTATTGGATTGCCAGATGGTGATCTTGGCAGCCAGATTGCCGATTACGAAGGGCGCGGCCAGACCGTCATTCTGGTTGCGATTGACGGCAGGTTCGCCGGGTTCATCACGCTGGAAGATCGGATTCGTGTGTCGGCAAAGCAGGCGATAGCCGATCTGAAAGCGCGTGGGATCAACAGCATCATGTTGTCTGGAGACGGTGAAGATGTTGCTTCCTATGTTGCAGAGCAGCTTGGTCTTGAAGAAGGCCGCGGTCGTATCCGGCCGCAGGACAAGGCGCGCGAGGTCGAAAAACTGCGCAAGGCTGGCCGTCATGTTGCCATGGTCGGCGATGGTATCAATGATGCGCCAGCCTTGGCGGCGGCGGATGTCGGTATTGCGATGGGGGGCGGTACCGATGTGGCCATGGAGACGGCGGGCATTACCCTGATGCGGTCTGACCCGGCACTTGTCGAGGGGGCAATTGATGTGTCGATCGCAACACGGCGCAAGATCGCCCAAAACCTGTTCTGGGCGTTTGGTTATAACGTGATCGGCGTGCCGTTGGCGGCGTTCGGTATCCTGAGCCCCGCGATTGCGGGGGCTGCGATGGCGTTGAGTTCGGTTTCGGTCGTCAGCAACTCGCTGTTGCTGCGCGGTTGGAAAGTCCGCGGAGAAAAACCATGAATATTTCCGATGCATCCCGCGACAGCGGTCTTCCGGCGAAAACCATCCGTTATTACGAGGATATCGGACTGGTAAAGCCCGGTCGGCTTGAAAACGGCTACCGGGACTACAGCGACGATGACTTGCACAAATTGCGCTTTTTGCAGCGTTCCCGGGGGCTTGGCTTTTCGGTAGAGGATTGCCGGGTGTTACTGTCGCTCTACGAGGATCGAAACCGTGCTTCGGCAGATGTGAAGCAGATTGCCAAAACACATCTGATCGAAATCGAACGCAAGATCGCAGAACTGCAAAGTCTGCAAAAGACCTTGTCGCATCTGGTTGACGAATGCCAAGGCGATCATCGTCCTCATTGTCCTATCATCAACGATCTCGCGGGATAGCCTGCTTAAATCTGAAGAAGGAAGACATTCGTTGAAGAAGAAAACGATTTTTGCCCTCGGCGGAGCTGTGGCCGTGTCCGCAATCGTGGTGATTGCTGTTGTCTTTTCAGGTGCCTACCCTAAAAAAGATGCGGCGCAGGTTCGCTTGCAACCCGATAATTTGCAACTGGTTGCAATGGGCAAGAAAATCTATGACGCCAATTGTGCGTCCTGCCACGGTCGTGATTTTAAAGGGGAAGCAAACTGGCGCGAACGACGCGACGATGGTTTGCTGCCTGCACCTCCTCATGATGAAACCGGCCATACCTGGCATCACCCGGATGATTTGCTGTTTGCATTGACCAAATATGGTCCGGCGAAAATGATCGGTGATGGTTATCAGTCTGCGATGCCCGGCTTTGAAAAAGTTCTGACGGATGAGGAAATCATAGCATCCCTGTCCTATATCAAAAGCCGCTGGCCCAAAGAAATCCAGATGCGTCACGATCAGATGAACAAGTCGGCCGACCAATAAAGCACAAGGCCTGGCAATGTTCTGCCGGGCCTTCATGTTTTTACGACATAAAACCTAAACGCGGGGCAGGGTGATTCGTACTGTTGTGCCCTTGCCAAGGTCGCTTTCGATGCTTAGTCGTCCACCGTGCAATTCAACCAAAAGCTTGGCCAGCGGCAAACCAAGTCCCGTTCCGGCACTTTCCTTGACCCCTGATGGGTGCAATTGGGAGAACCGGGCAAGCGCACGTGGAATGTCGTTCGGACTCATGCCGACACCATTATCTTGAATGGCAAAACAGATTTCGTCGTCCAAGACCGTCAATGTTACGGAAATCTCTCCCTTGTCGGGGGTGAACTTGGCGGCGTTGCTGAGGATATTTATCAGGATTTGCTTCAGCTTCAGGCGATCACATGGCATCACCAATGGTTTTTGCGGCAAATTTAGGATCAGTTTGTGATGCCGTTTTTTGATGTCGTCGCTGACTAGTTTTGTTGCTTCCTGCGTTACAGAAACAATATCGTCTTCTGCCAGTTGCAAAGCCATCGAGCCATTCGAAAGCTTCGAGACATCAAGAACATTGTTCACGAGTTCAAGCAGATGCGTTCCAGCCTCGTACACGTCGCGAGCGCAGTCACGATAGCTGTCGGAAATATCGCCCAGCACGCCTTCGGCGATCAATTCGGAATTGCCGATAATCGCATTAAGCGGGGTGCGCAGTTCATGCCCCATATTGGCAATGAAGTCGGATTTTGATGCATTGGCGTCCGAGCGTTCGCGATTCTGTTCCATCAAGGTGCGCTCGGCCTGTTGCTGCCTGTCATTTTCAAGCAGTGTCATCAGGACAGCTGTGCGTGTTTCGTTTTCGCGGAAATATTCCAGCGGGGCGATGGACAGATCGCACATGTGGCTTTCATCGCTGGCATTGACCAGCACGATATCGCCGCGCCATGTCCGACCGGATGCAAAGACATCATCAATGTCATTGAGAAGTCCGGCAGACAGAAAGCCCGCCTTGCGCCCTATCATTCGGTCGCGGGCAACACCGATCAGGTTCGCCATGGCGTCATTGCACTGCAAAACCTTGCCGCTACGCTCGCAGATGACGGCGGCATAGGGCAGTGCGTTCAGAACGACTTGATCTGCCAATGGCGCGGTTTCCGCGTCAATCGGGGAGTCTGTGGTCATGTCGGCCCCTGGTCCCATCGTTATCCAGCAATCAATCGTTTAAAAACGGTCGATACCCAGTCCAAGAAGCGAGATATCGGGTTTGCGTCCGTCAATGAGATCGGCAACAGCCTTTCCAGAACCACAACTCATCGTCCACCCCAAAGTCCCGTGCCCCGTATTAAGATACAGATTATCATATTTGGTATCACTAATAACAGGGGCAGAATCAGGTGTTACAGGACGAAGTCCCGACCAGAACTCGATTGTTGAACGATCACCGGAATTTGGAAACAATTCGAATGCCTTGTCGGCAATCATTTTTTGGCGTCGTTCCGACATTCTAAGATTATAGCCGTCCAGTTCCGCCGTTCCCGCGACGCGGAGCCGGTTTCCAAGCCGCGAATAGACCATCTTCACACTGTCATCAATCAGGGCCACCCGGGGGGCGCCGTTATGGCCAGTGGTATCGATGCTGATCGAATATCCCTTGCACGGGTAAACCGGCAAATGGATGCCAAGCGGCTTTAACAGAAGCGGGCTGTAACTGCCCAGACACATCAGATAACGATCACCGGAAATATCGCCCTGATCGGTGCTGACGGCGGCAATGCGGCCCTGATCCTGTTTAAGTCCGGTGATGGTGGTGCCGAGCCTGAAGATGGCACCGCGTGCACGGCAGCGGTCTGCCAGAAGTTCGGTAAATTTTCGCGCATCCCCGCTTTCATCATCGGGGGTAAAGCTGCCGCCGATGATTTTGGCATTGCTGTCGCGCAAGGCTGGTTCGATTTCAAGGCATTCGGTGGCACTGACCATGCGACGGTTCAGGCCAAATTCCTGCATCTGGCGGGTTGCCTTTTCGACCGTTGCCAGTTCGTCTTCGTTTCGACAGACGTGAAGAATACCCTGTTCGAGATGGTCATATTCAAGGCCAAGGCTGCTGCGCAGGTCTTTTAGGCAGGCGCGGCTGTATGTCGCAACGCGCAGTGCCTTTTCAAGGTTCACGCGTGCCCGTTTATCGGTGCAGTTGCGCAGGAACCGGAGGCCCCATGAAAACAGTTGCGGATCCCAGCGCATCCGGAACAACAGCGGCGCTTCTTCGCGGCCAAGCCATTTCAGTATCTGCGCGGGGGTATGTTCATTTGCCCACGGAGTGGCATGGCAGGCGGAAATCTGGCCACCATTGGCAAAGCTGGTTTCCTGACCTGCGGCGTGCTGTCGGTCAATGACCGTAACCTGATGGCCGTTTTCCAAAAGATACCAGGCCGCCGTCGTCCCAATGACGCCAGCGCCCATCACGACAACATGCATACAGGAAAAGCCTCGTTACGGATCGTTAAGTACGCGTTAGTCTCTGACTCGCGATTGCGTTTGCAATATACTGATCGGGAAAACAAATAGCTACCGGTGTCTGTTCGTTTTCCGGGTACCGAATGTGACAGGTGAAAATGTTCGAAGTCCTCACCACTGAACAGATGTACGAAGCCGACCGCAAAACCATTGAAGCTGGCACATCTGGCGACGTTTTGATGGAAAATGCCGGTGCGTCTGTTGTTGCCGAAATCGTGTCGCGGTGGACGACGCGTGCCGCAACGGTGTTATGCGGGCCGGGGAACAATGGCGGCGATGGCTTTGTTATTGCCCGCCTTTTACGCAATGCCGGGTGGTCGGTACGGTTGGGGCTGCTTGGCGATGTTGAAAAGCTGACCGGGGATGCCGCCCTGAATGCGGGACGCTGGGAAGGGGCGGTCGAGCGGCTTTCGCCTGCATTGCTGGTCGGGGCCGATCTGGTGGTTGATTGTCTGTTTGGCGCGGGGCTTGCGCGGCCAATTGAGGGTGATCTTGCCAGTCTGGTGCAGGCTGTAAACGATTCCGGCGTGCCGGTTGTTGCGGTTGATGTGCCAAGCGGGGTTGATGGCAATTCCGGCGAAGTTCGCGGTATTTCCGTCAAGGCGAACGTCACCGTGACATTCGGCCGTCCGAAACCGGGGCACTATCTTTTGCCCGGTCGCATTCTGTGCGGTCAGGTGATTGTGCGTGACATCGGTATCGCCGATCAGACGATCCGCGATATCCGTCCGATGCTTGTATGTAATGAGCCCGGTGTGTGGCGGGCGGGCATCAACTGGCCAGGTGTGGATGGGCATAAATATCATCGGGGGCATTTGCTGGTGATTGGCGGGGCGACCATGACAGGGGCAGGCCGGCTGGTGGCAAGGGCTGCGCGCCGTGCCGGGGCAGGGTTGCTTACAGTTGTGGCAGAACCCGCAAGCCTTTCGGTTTATGCCGCGGATAGCCCCGGCATCATGACGGCACCGATTGCGACCCTTGATGACCTGTTAAAGGATTGTCGTCACAACGCGTTGGTGATCGGGCCGGGATTCGGCGTTGGGGATGAAACATGCAGCCGGATCATTACGTTGCTGCATTATTGTCGGTGCACGGTTCTGGATGCCGATGCGCTGACCAGTTTCGCCGAACAGCCCAGCACGCTGTTTTTTGCCATTCAGGGGCCAACGGTGTTAACGCCGCATGAAGGCGAATTTGCCCGTCTGTTTCCTGATATCGAAGGCGACAAGCTAAGCCGGGCGCGGGCCGCAGCCAAGCGAAGCGGTGCGACCGTCCTGATCAAGGGGGCGGATACGGTTGTTGCCGCCCCAGATGGCCGGGCGGCAATCAACACGATCGATGCGCCGTGGCTGGCAACAGCCGGATCGGGGGATGTACTGGCCGGGATTATCGGCGGGTTGATGGCACAGGGGATGGAAATGTTTGATGCTGCCTGCATGGGGGCGTGGCTTCATGCGCGTGCCGGGGGGGATATTGGTCCCGGTCTGATTGCCGAGGATATTCCGCATCATCTGCCGGTTCTGCTGGGGCAGCTTTGGCGTGCCGTGCCCAAGTGATGTCTGGATGAGGCGCTAGTTCTATCGCAAATCGGCTGCGTTCGGACCCCTGAAGCCGATGTTTGATGGGCGAAAATGCTTTTTCTGGCAGTTTTTTGAACCTTCCAACAATCTTGTGAAACGCAGAAAACCGGCCCGTTTCAAATTAATTTTCCACCTGAATGCATCTGTCTAAAAGGCGATGCTTGCATGACATGATCGAAGTTTGTATTAAGGCGCACCCACACCGGTACTTCCGGTGTGTTTGGTATGCTTGTGTGCGGGCGTGGCGGAACTGGTAGACGCGCTGGATTTAGGTTCCAGTGGAGCAATCCGTGGGGGTTCGAGTCCCTTCGCCCGTACCATAAGCTGACCATAAATTAAGACCAGGATGCATATTCGTTTAGTCATATTGACTTTCTGAGGTCCGGACTGCGTCGCGTAACGGACATTATTCGAACCAAGCAAAAGAGTTATCTATGCAGGTTACTGAAACCAAAAACGAAGGCCTGGCGCGCGAGTTCAAAGTCGTTGTGCCCGCCGCTCAGATCGAAGAAAAAGTCGTCGCCAAACTCGACGAGATCAAAGACCAGGTTCGCCTGCCGGGCTTCCGTCCGGGCAAGATTCCGGCGAAACTGCTGCGCCAGCGCTATGGCCAGGCTGTCATGGGCGAAGTTCTCGAAGCCGCTGTAAACGAAAACACCGGCAAGGTTCTTAACGACAATGACCTGCGTCCGGCCGTTCAGCCGAAAATCGAAGTGACCTCGTTTGACGAAGGCAAGGACCTTGAGTTCGCCATTGCTGTCGAAGTCATTCCGGCCATCGAACCGATGGACTTCAAAAAGCTGAAGCTGACCCGCGAAGTCGTTGAACTTGACGATGTGAAAGTCAACGAAACGCTTGACCGTATTGCAGCAGCGCAGGGCACCACCGAGCCGCTCGCACGCAAGCGCAAGTCGAAAGCCGGTGACGTTGTCGTCATCGATTTCCTTGGCAAAATAGGCGGCGAAGCTTTTGAAGGCGGTAAAGCCGAAGATTACGAACTTGAACTTGGTTCGGGTTCGTTCATCGAAGGTTTCGAAGACCAGCTTACCGGCGTTAATGCCGGTGACGAAGTTGTCGTCAAAGTGAAATTCCCGGAAGCCTATGGTGCGGCTGAACTTGCCGGCAAAGATGCCGAGTTCGACGTAACCGTCAAGGAAATCAAGGAAAAGAAACCGGCTGCTCTTGACGATGAACTCGCCAAGAAACTCGGTCAGGAAAGCTTTGACGCCCTCAAAGACGCCATCCGCAAGGATTTCGGTCGCGAGTACGAATCGGTTGCCCGTCAGAAACTGAAACGCCAGCTGCTTGATGCATTGGCCGAAAACCACAGCTTCGAACTGCCGACCAGTCTGGTTGAGAACGAGCTGGAAGGCATCATTGCCCAGATCAAACAGGCACGTGATGCGGGTCAGGAAGATGACGAGACCAAAGGCAAGTCCGAAGAAGAACTGACCGACGAGTTCCGCGAAATCGCAGAACGCCGTGTTCTTCTTGGTCTGCTTCTGGCAGAAGTCGGCCGTAAAAACGAAATCCAGGTTACCCAGGAAGACGTGAACAAGGTCCTTGTTGCCGAGGCCCAGAAATATCCGGGTCAGGAACAGCAGGTTATTGAATTCTACAAAAATAACCCGCAGGCCTTGCAGGCGCTTCAGGGCCCTGTATATGAAGACAAGGTCGTGGATTACATCGTCGAACTCGCCAAGGTAGAAGACAAGACCGTTTCGGTCGAAGACCTTCTGAAACCGGAAGAGGAAGACGAAGCTCCGAAGAAGAAATCGGCTGCCAAGAAGGCATCGGCTAAAAAAGACGCAGACAAAGAGGCTCCGGCCAAGAAATCTGCTGACAAGAAGCCAGCTGCCAAGAAAAAAGCCGATAAATCGGAAGAGAAGTAATCCGTCCGACATACCGGTTTAGGATGCAGCAAGGAGATTGCAGTCGATGATTGAAGCACAGATGAACTCGCTCGTGCCGATGGTGGTTGAACAGACCAGCCGTGGTGAACGGGCCTATGACATCTTTTCCCGTCTTCTCAAGGAGCGGATCGTCTTCATCAACGGCCAGGTCCATGACGGCATGTCGTCACTGATCTGCGCGCAGTTGCTACATCTCGAATCGGAAAACCCGGACAAGGATATCTCGCTTTATATCAACTCCCCGGGCGGGGTTGTGACGTCGGGTCTGGCGATCTATGACACCATGCAATACATCCGTTGCGATGTTTCCACGGTGTGCATGGGGCAGGCGGCTTCCATGGGGTCGCTGTTGCTGATGGCCGGTGCAAAGGGCAAGCGTTACTGCCTGCCAAATGCGCGCGTCATGATTCACCAGCCGTCCGGCGGGTTCCAGGGGCAGGCATCGGATATCGAAATCCATGCCCGCGAAATTCTGGCATTGCGTCAGCGTCTTAACGAGATTTATGTCGAACATACCGGCCGTGATCTCAAGACGATTGAAGACGCGATGGAGCGTGATAACTTCCTTACCCCGGATCAGGCCAAGGAATTCGGCCTGATTGACGAGGTGGTAACGTCGCGTCCGAAGCCGGAGTCTGATGCGAAAAAAGATTGATCGTTGCATAACGATCCGATGAAAACGCCCCGGTGTTTTGCCGGGGCGTTTTTTTTATGGCTTGCGCACATTCATCCTCTGGTCATAGACAGGACGTATAAGTAGGTTCTGTGACATTGTTTGGAACATGCGAAATTCCATAACGTTCAGGTGATAATGAACAGGGGTTTCGCATCCTTGGGTGCGCTCCCATATCAAACATGTGGCCATATGGCCGATAAGCGCAGATTAAACGTTGAGATCGGTATCGTTTACCGGCTAACATGGCGATAAAAGATAACGTCAAACGTAATTGGGGTTTGTATGAGCAAATCGAATAGCGGGGACTCCAAGAACACTCTGTATTGTTCTTTCTGTGGAAAGAGCCAGCACGAGGTTCGCAAGCTCATCGCCGGTCCAACCGTATTCATCTGTGATGAATGCGTAGAGCTTTGCATGGACATCATCCGCGAAGAGCACAAAACCCATCTCGTCAAATCGGCTGACGGGGTGCCTTCTCCGCAAGAGATTTGCAAGGTTCTTGACGATTATGTGATCGGTCAGGGCCATGCGAAGAAAGTTCTCTCTGTCGCGGTTCACAACCACTACAAACGCCTGCATCATGCCAGCAAGAACGAGGATATCGAACTTGCCAAGTCGAACATCATGCTGGTCGGTCCGACCGGTTGTGGTAAGACGCTTCTGGCGCAGACGCTTGCGCGCATCCTTGATGTGCCTTTCACCATGGCTGATGCCACGACCCTTACCGAAGCAGGTTATGTCGGTGAGGACGTCGAGAATATCATTCTCAAGCTGCTTCAGGCGGCTGACTACAATGTCGAGCGTGCACAGCGTGGCATCGTCTATATCGACGAGGTCGACAAGATTTCACGCAAGTCCGACAACCCGTCGATCACGCGTGACGTGTCGGGCGAGGGTGTGCAGCAGGCCCTTCTGAAGATCATGGAAGGTACGGTTGCATCGGTTCCGCCGCAGGGCGGCCGTAAACACCCGCAGCAGGAATTCCTGCAGGTCGACACTACCAATATCCTGTTCATCGTGGGCGGTGCCTTCGCTGGTCTGGATAAGGTGATTTCGCAGCGTGGCAAGGGCAGTGCGATCGGGTTTGGTGCGGATGTCCGCAGCCCCGAAGACCGTCGTACCGGCGAAGTCCTGCGCGAAGTCGAGCCCGAGGATCTGTTGAAATTCGGCCTTATTCCGGAATTCATCGGTCGTCTGCCGGTTCTGGCAACGCTTGAAGACCTCGACGAGGATGCGCTGGTCAAGATTCTGACCGAGCCGAAAAACGCGCTTATCAAGCAGTATCAGCGTCTGTTCGATATGGAAGACGTGAAACTGACCTTCCAGCCTGATGCGCTGGTGGGAATCGCCAAAAAGGCGATCGAGCGTAAAACCGGTGCGCGTGGCCTGCGGTCAATCATGGAAGGTATCCTGCTTGATACCATGTTTGATCTGCCGACCCTTGAAAGCGTCGAGGAAATCGTGATCAACCGTGATGTCGTCGAAGGAAAGGCAAAACCGTTGCTGATCCATGCCGAACGACGTGAAGGTGTCGAACACAGTGCCTGATTTCTGATCCCGCACCGGCATCCTATTGCGGTGCGGGGATTTCAGATTATCTTTTGAATGTTCGCGTTACTGGCGGGGCCTATGGCAGGACCCCAGCAACGTTTTGGCTCAGAATAGGGAATAGAACATAATGGTTGAATTGGCGCGTGGCGAAATTTACCCGGTACTGCCGTTGCGCGACATCGTAGTGTTCCCGCACATGATTGTTCCGCTGTTTGTCGGACGTGAAAAATCAGTGCGCGCACTTGAAGATGTGATGCGCGAAGACAAGCAGATTCTGCTTGTTACCCAGAAAGACGCGGGTCTTGATGATCCGTCGGTCAAGGATCTGTACGAAATCGGTACTGTCGCAACCGTGTTGCAGCTTCTGAAGCTGCCGGACGGGACGGTCAAAGTGCTTGTCGAAGGTGGCAAGCGTGCAGAGATTTCCGGTTTCGTCGACAATCCTGAATTTTTCCAGGCTTATGCCGCTGTTCGTGAGGAAGCGGATGAGGACGATAGCGAGCTTGAAGCGCTTGCGCGTTCCGTCGTGACCCAGTTCGAACAGTATATCAAGCTGAACAAGAAGATACCGCCAGAAGTTCTGGTATCGGTTAATCAGATCGAAGAGCCTGCGAAGCTTGCCGATACGGTGGCGTCGCATCTGTCGCTCAAGATTTCCGAGAAACAGGAACTTCTGGAAACCACCCTTGTCGGGGATCGTCTGGAACGCATTTTCGGTTTCATGGAATCGGAAATCGGCGTCTTGCAGGTCGAGAAAAAAATCCGCAACCGCGTCAAGCGCCAGATGGAAAAAACCCAGCGCGAGTACTATCTGAACGAGCAGCTTAAAGCCATTCAGAAGGAACTGGGCGAGGGCGAAGATGGCAAGGATGAAGCTTCTGAAATCGAAGAGAAGCTGAACAAGGCCAAGATGCCTAAGGAAGCCAAGGAAAAAGCCCAGGCCGAGCTTAAGAAACTGCGCAATATGAGCCCGATGTCCGCCGAGGCCACCGTGGTGCGCAACTATCTTGACTGGATGGTGTCTATTCCGTGGAACAAACGTTCGCGGGTTTCGCTTGATCTGAAAAAGGCCAAGAAGGTGCTCGACAAGGAGCATTACGGTCTTGAAAAGGTCAAGGAACACATCCTTGAATATCTTGCCGTTCAGGCGCGCGTCAAAAAAGTCAAAGGCCCGATTCTGTGCCTTGTCGGTCCTCCGGGCGTTGGTAAAACCTCGCTTGGGAAATCGATTGCGAATGCGACCGGTCGTACGTTTGTGCGCATGTCGCTTGGCGGGGTGCGTGACGAGTCTGAAATTCGCGGTCATCGCCGGACCTATATCGGTTCCATGCCAGGAAAAATCATCCAGGGCATGAAAAAGGCGAAATATTCCAACCCGCTTTTCCTTCTCGACGAGATTGAAAAAATGGGTTCGGATTTCCGCGGTGATCCGGCTTCGGCGTTGCTTGAAGTTCTTGATCCGGAACAGAATTCGACCTTTAACGACCACTATCTTGAGGTCGATTACGATCTTTCGGATGTGATGTTCGTTACGACCGCCAACAGCCTGCGCATGCAGCAGCCGTTGCTCGACCGTATGGAGATCATCCGGATTTCGGGTTACACCGAAGATGAAAAGGTTGAAATCGCCAAGCGCCACCTGATCCCGAAACAGGTCAAGGAAAGCGGCCTGAGAAAAGGCGAGTGGAGCATTTCGGACGACGCATTGCGGGATCTGATCCGGTACTACACCCGAGAGGCCGGTGTGCGTAGCCTTGAGCGCGAGCTGGCAAAGCTTGCCCGTAAGGCGACCAAGCGCATCATGCTTGAGAACCTGAAAACCGTTCGCGTAACGCCGCGCACGCTTGGCAAATATGCCGGGATTCGCAAGTTCCGTTATGGCGAAACTGAAGGCGAAGATCAGGTCGGTGTTGTTACCGGTCTGGCCTATACCGAATTCGGCGGCGATCTGTTGCAGATTGAATCGGTCACCGTGCCGGGCAAGGGCAACATGAAAACCACCGGCAAGCTCGGTGAAGTCATGACAGAATCGATTCAGGCGGCAACCTCGTTTGTCCGGTCGCGCGCCACCCAGTTCGGGATCAAGCCGACCCTGTTCCAGAAACGTGACATTCACGTTCACGTTCCGGAAGGGGCGACACCAAAAGACGGTCCGTCGGCTGGTGTTGGCATGGTGACGTCGGTGGTTTCGGTTCTGACGGGCAATCCGGTTCGCCGGGATGTCGCGATGACGGGCGAAATCACGCTTCGCGGTCGTGTGCTTGCGATTGGTGGTTTGAAAGAAAAGCTTCTTGCGGCATTGCGCGGCGGTGTCAAAACCGTCCTGATCCCGCAGGAAAATGAAAAGGACCTGGAAGACATTCCGGACAACGTCAAACGTGGCATGGAAATCATTCCGGTTTCCCATGTTGACGAGGTTCTCAGCCATGCGCTGGTCAATCCGCTGGTTCCCATCGAGTGGGAAGAAGAAGTGGATGACGTCGCTGTCAAAACCAAGGACGGCGAAGAATCGGAAGTCGGTGGTGTTACCACGCACTGATTGACGTCAAAAAGGTCTGAATTCAAGGGGGGATGGCGCTGTCATTCCCCCTTTTCTGTGGATAACTTTGGCCCAGAATCGGCAATGATCCACAGCCGTGTTGCTGTAAAGGCGAAAAAAATCAAAAAAACGTTCGAAACCGCAGAAAACTGCGACTGTCGCATTGACGGGATGTTGGCTACCTGCTTACACTGCCGATGCAACAGGTTTGGGGCAAACCAAATTTCCTCATAACTCCGAACGTCCAAATAAGGGGGCCAGGAAGTGAATAAAAACGATCTCGTTGGAAGTGTAGCTGCTAAAGCCGATCTGTCCAAAGCAGACGCTGCTAAAGCCGTTGACGCTGTTTTCGATTCCATTACCGAATCTCTCAAAGGCGGTGACGAAGTTCGTCTCGTCGGTTTCGGTACCTTCGCTGTCGCTGCTCGCGCTGCTTCAAAAGGTCGCAACCCGCGCACCGGTGAAGAAATCGACATTCCGGCATCGAAACAGCCTAAATTCAAGGCTGGCAAGGGTCTTAAGGACGCCGTCAACTAAGTTTGACGATGTTCTGAAAAAAAATGCCGGTGACGAGCGTCACCGGCATTGCTTTTTCAAAAAAGCATGTTATGTTCCGCCCGCTTCCGCAAAACGGAGCATCAAAATACGGGTGATTAGCTCAGCTGGTTAGAGCATCTCGTTTACACCGAGAGGGTCGGGAGTTCGAATCTCTCATCACCCACCATTCTTGCAAAAGTCGGTTTCGTGCCGGCTTTTTGCGTTTCTGTGCAATTCGATTTTCTTTTTGCGAATCAGCGTCCTATCGCAGTGCACCCCCGAATCCTTTTGAAGAATCGGAACGTGATGCAACGGTTGACGCCATTGCGCCTGACAGGCAAGCTTGATCAAGCTCCCTAAAGTCAGGATGACGCTGCGATGACCATGATTTCCAAAATCCCGTTTTCCGCGCTTGTAGCGTCGTTGCGCAGGGTTGCTGCCCATCGGGGCCAATTAATCGCTCGTGGGGCTCTGTTGGCGATTATAGCGCCCCTGATGCTGGTTAGCTGTTATCTTCCCGAAGCCTTCACCATCGATCTTAATGTCGAACAGAATGGCGATTACCGGTTCAGCTATCGCGGGCTTCTGGTTCAGCCGACAATTACCGAGGCCCTTCTGAACGAAGAAATTGATGCCGACGAGGAAGAGGAACGGGTTGCCAAGGTTCTGGCCGACCTGAAACGCGATTCCGGCGTCAAGCAGCTGACCTATCAGGGCAAGGGGATATTTAATATCGTCTATGAACGGCGCAGCAACATCATGCGCGATAAAAGCTTTGTGTTTGTCCGGCGCAATTCGCGAATCCTTGAAATGTTTTTCCGCGCAGATTCGAACACTGTTGAAATACGCGGCGGCTTTGTTCCCGATCAGTATGAAGAACGTCTGACCGCACTGGGCTACCAGATGACCGGCAAGATCGAATTGCGCACCACGGCCGGCATTCGCAGCCATAACGCCGCCGAGTTCATTGAGACAGGCGGGCAGAACAGGCTGCGCTGGGAAATCAGATCGATTACTGATCCGGTGCCGAATGTGATCATCGGATAGGGTTGCCGACTAGAGTATCGGGCAGAGTGGTCGGGCAGGGTGATCGGATCCGAAAGGTCGGAAATTTTCATCGCCTGGGATGCAGCGGCTACATTTTTCGATGGCCCTGTTTTCCTGATAGAAATCGATCATCGCACCTGCACACTACAATGGCTTTGTATCCTGCCTTTGTCATCGTTCTTAATTTTGTTCTTTATTTGTTCTTTTTTGTTGTGGTAAAGGTATTTTATCAACTTGATAATTGCGCCTGAAACGCGGGCGAGAGGGGCGGAATTTTCTGATTTCAGGCTTCTGAATAATTTCCCAGACAATTCCGGCATGACGCCGTCACAGGATATTTGCAGTGCAAACGGAACGGACGGCGCATGTGTTGTTCCAAAAGGAAAGAGGGCCATGATCACGAATGTCGATGACGAAGGGCCGTGATGCCGTCAGGGCAATGGCCGAGGCGCGGGGCTGGCGGGGTGTTTGTTGAACCCGCGTTCCGAACCCGGCGGGCATGAAGATTTCATGCAGCGGTATATTGGACTGTCATGTGAGCGGAGGAAGATAAAGTCACGGCGCGATGCCAGCCGTTATTCAAGGCATCCGAAACAGGGGCCGCAAGCCCGAAAATGGCAAAAGTCATTACGGAAGTAGTTTGTCAAATTCGCAAAATGAAAGACAAAAAAAGGGACGACAAGCTGCCGTCCCGTTTCGGGGGAAATCTGGCTCGCGGTTCAGGCCGGATGCCGGAGGTCAGTAGACCATTTCGTCCTCGCCACCCCCTTCGGTGATGACGATCTGACCCTGTGCGGCGAGTTCCTTGGCGAGCTGGACGATCATCATCTGGGATTCTTCGACATCCGACAGGCGGACGGGGCCCAGTGCATCCATGTCTTCGCGCATCATCTTGCCGGCACGTTCGGACATGTTTTTGAAGAACAGGTCGCGCATCGCATCGGTCGAGCCTTTGAGGGCCAGTGCGAGTTTGTCTTTTTCGACCTGACGCAGCAGCGTCTGAACGCCGTTGTTGTCGAGACGGGCCAGGTCTTCGAAGGTGAACATGAGCGCCTTGATCTTTTCCGCAGAGTCGCGGTTGCGTTCCTCGAGGGCGGTGAGGAAGCGATCCTGGCTTTGGCGATCCAGGCTGTTGAAGATATCGGCCATCAGTTCGTGGTTGTCGCCGCGCGAGCCGCGCGCAAGGTTCGACATGAATTCTGTGCGCAGGGTTTTCTCGATATTGTCGAGGACCTCTTTCTGGACGGCCTCCATGCGCAGCATACGCATGATGACCTCCATCGAGAAGTTTTCCGGCAATAGCGACAAAACGGCCGCAGAGTGAGACGATTTCAGTTTCGAGAGCACCACGCCAACGGTCTGGGGATATTCGTTTTTCAGATAGTTGGCGAGAACGGCTTCGTTCACGTTGTTGAGCTTGTCCCACATGGTGCGGCCGGCGGGGCCGCGAATCTCTTCCATGATGCCGTTGACACGGTCTTCGGGCAGGACTTTGGACAGCAGGCGTTCGGTCGTATCGAAAGACCCGACAAGCGAACCGGTCGAGGAAAGCTGATCGGCGAATTCGACAAACAGACGTTCAACGATATTGGAGCTGATGGTGCCAAGGCCCGACATGGTTTGGGAAATCTCTTTGATTTCCTCGTCATCCATCATGCTGAACATTTTGGTGGCGTGTTCTTCACCAAGTGCCAACATCAGAATCGCGGCTTTTTCCGGCCCGGCCAGCGACCTGTATTCTTCTTTAACGCGCCCCACTGGTGGTCTTCTCCGTCACTGCGTTTATTCGTCTGGTTTGTGCGCTTGCGCGAACATGCCTGTCTTCAGGCTCCTGTCCCTACGGCAAAGAATATATTCTATTTATCAACAATTCTATAAAACCCGTGCACAGGATGCAAAGGTAACCGGCGAAACCATGCATGGAAGTGATTGGAAAAACGATATTTGTCGAAAATCCGGGGGCTGTGACATGTTTCACAGGGTGATGATCTCTGGCGCAATTGACGAGATGGTTGAAAACGCTGGTATCAGCTTGACTTGGCATAGGTGCTGGTCTAACAAAGGCGCGCCAATAGCTGGTCATTTGGGGGCGTAGCTCAGTTGGTTAGAGCGCCGGCCTGTCACGCCGGAGGCCGCGGGTTCAAGTCCCGTCGCTCCCGCCATGATCACCTATCTGTTGTCTTTCGTCGGGCGTTTCGTCCTTTCCGCGATCGCTTTTTCCTGCGCAGCCGATGTTGCTTTGCAGGAAAGGGACTTGATCATGGCGTTGCGCGGTCCGATATCGGAGAGCAGGGAATGGCAAAAAGATTAGGAAGTTTCCGGCCTTAGGCGGTGTTAAAACCGCTTACGGGGCTGGAACTTGTGCGGTGCATACGTTATGGTGCGCCGGTATAGGCCGGGTGGGGACCTGGTCGGGTCAAAAGAGGCCTGTTCTTGAGAGGTCAGAGAGATGCAAGAGCTTCTTTCGGAATATCTTCCGATCCTGATTTTCATCGGGATCGCCGTCGGTCTCTCGGCGGTTATCGTCATCGCGTCGCTGGTTCTGGCCAAGCAGGCTCCTGATGTTGAAAAGCTGTCCGCATACGAATGCGGATTTGCGCCGTTTGAGGACGCGCGCATCAAGTTTGACGTCAGGTTCTATCTGGTCGCCATCTTGTTCATCATTTTCGATCTCGAAGTTGCGTTCCTGTTCCCGTGGGCTGTGACCCTTGGTGACATTGGCACCTTCGGTTTCTTTTCTATGGTGATTTTCCTGGCTGTGCTGACGGTCGGATTTGTCTATGAATGGAAGAAGGGAGCTTTGGAATGGGAGTGAGCACCAATACAGGCGCACCCCTGGCACCCGGTCAGGATCAGGATACCCTGCTTAAAGGCGTGTTCGACGAGATGAATGACAAGGGCTTTGTCCTTGCCAATCTCGACAAGCTGGCAAGCTGGGCGAGCACCGGTTCGCTGTGGCCGATGACGTTCGGTCTGGCCTGCTGTGCTGTGGAAATGATGCATGCCGCCGCATCGCGTTACGACCTTGACCGTTATGGTCTTGTGTTCCGTCCGAGCCCGCGTCAGTCCGACGTGATGATCGTTGCCGGGACGCTAACCAACAAAATGGCCCCCGCATTGCGCAAGGTTTACGACCAGATGGCCGAGCCGCGCTGGGTGATTTCGATGGGTTCGTGCGCGAATGGTGGTGGGTATTATCACTATTCCTATTCGGTGGTGCGCGGTTGTGATCGCGTTGTGCCGGTGGACGTATATGTTCCCGGGTGCCCGCCGACAGCCGAAGCGCTGATTTACGGCGTGATGCAGTTGCAAAAGAAAATCCGCCGTACCGGTGTCCTGACACGCTGATCCTTATAGGGGGCTTGCATGAGCGAAGTGCTCAGCGATAACAGCGCCGCGCTGAAAGATCTTAAAGATCTAGTGGTGTCCCAGTTTGCCGACAAGGTTCTGGAAACCCAGTACCGTTATGGCGAACTGACCATCGCGGTCAAACGCGATGCTATTCTTAAAGTTCTGACATTCCTTCGCGATGATGCGGGCTGTCTGTTCAAGCAGCTTGTTGACATTTGCGGGGTTGATTATCCCGAACGCGCCCAGCGTTTCGACGTCGTGTATCATCTGCTGTCGCTCAAGCATAACCTGCGTGTGCGCGTCAAGGTCAGCACCGACGAAGAAACCCCGGTGCCAAGTGCCGTTTCCGTTTACAGCGCCGCCAACTGGTTCGAGCGCGAAACGTGGGATCTGTTCGGCATTTTCTTTGATAATCACCCGGACCCGCGCCGTATCCTGACGGATTACGGTTTCGAAGGTCATCCGCTTCGCAAGGATTTCCCGCTGACCGGTTATGTCGAGGTTCGCTATGACGACGAGCAGAAGCGCGTTGTCTACGAGCCGGTGAAACTGGTTCAGGATTTCCGTAACTTTGATTTCGAAAGCCCGTGGGAAGGCATCCAGCATGTTCTCCCCGGCGATGAAAAGGCGGAGGGCAAGGCCTGATGTCGGAACAGAAAATCAAAAACATGACCATGAACTTCGGCCCGCAGCACCCTGCGGCGCACGGCGTTCTGCGTCTGGTTCTTGAAATGGACGGCGAGGTTATCGAACGCGCCGATCCGCATATCGGCCTTCTGCACCGCGGTACGGAAAAGCTGATCGAATATAAAACCTATATTCAGGCGACGCCGTATTTCGACCGTCTCGACTATGTCGCGCCGATGAACCAGGAACATGCCTATTGCCTGGCCATCGAGAAGCTGATGGGTGTCGAGGTGCCGAAACGCGCCCAGTATATCCGCGTCCTGTACGCGGAAATGGGTCGTATCCTGAACCATCTTCTGAACCTGACCGCCTTTGCGCTTGACGTTGGTGCGATGACCCCGCTGCTGTGGGGCTTCGAGGAACGTGAAAAGCTCATGGAATTCTATGAGCGTGCGTGCGGTGCCCGTCTTCATGCCAACTATTTCCGTCCGGGCGGCGTTGCTGCCGATCTTCCGGCAGGGTTGCTGGCCGATATTGATGCCTGGTGCGATCAGTTCCCGAAATTCGTCAAGGATTTCGACCGTATCCTGACCGGCAACCGTATCTTCAAGCAGCGTACGGTTGATATCGGGATCGTTTCGCCCGAAGAGGCGCTTGACTGGGGCTTTACCGGGCCGAACATCCGCGCATCGGGGATGGCGTGGGATCTGCGGAAATCGCAGCCCTATGATTCGTACGAAGATTTCGATTTCGATATTCCCATCGGCAAAAACGGCGACTGCTATGATCGCTTCCTGGTGCGTTTCGAAGAAATGAACCAGTCGCTTCGGATCATGAAGCAGGCCATTAAAGAAATGCCTGATGGTGCTGTTATCGTTGAAAATAACAAAGTGGCGCCGCCGTCGCGTTCAGAAATGAAACGCTCGATGGAAGCCCTGATCCATCACTTCAAACTCTTTACCGAAGGGTTCCACGTTCCGGCGGGCGAATGCTATGCCGCGGTCGAGGCCCCGAAGGGCGAGTTTGGCGTGTATCTCATTTCGGATGGCTCGAACCGTCCGTATCGCTGCAAAATTCGCGCACCCGGGTTCCCGCACCTTCAGGGCATCGACTTCATGTCCAAAGGCCACATGCTGGCCGACGTCGTTGCCAATATCGGGTCGCTTGATATCGTGTTCGGTGAGATTGACCGATGAGCCATTTGAGAAGACCAGCTCCGAGAGAGCTTCAGCCTGTCAGCTTTGCGTTTTCCCCGGAAAACATGGAGCGGGCAAAAAAGATTATCGCCAAGTATCCGGAAGGCCGCCAGCAGAGCGCGGTCATGCCGCTGCTTGATCTGGCACAACGTCAGACCGATGGTAACTGGGTTCCGACTGTTGCAATGGATTACATTGCCGACATGCTCGAAATGCCGGCCATTCGCGTCTATGAGGTGGCGACCTTCTATACGATGTATAACCTTGCCCCGGTGGGCAAGAATTTCATCCAGGTCTGCACCACGACGCCGTGCTGGTTGCGCGGTTCGGCCGATGTTGTCGATACCTGCAAGAAAGAACTGGGCATCGGAATCGGTGAGACTACCGAAGACGGCCAGTTTACCCTGATCGAGGTTGAATGCCTTGGCGCGTGCGTTAACGCACCGATGATGCAGATTAACGACGATTATTACGAAGACCTGACTGCCGATAGCACCAAGTCGATCCTTGATGCCCTGAAAAAGGGTGAAAAGCCGAAAGCCGGTCCGCAGATCGGTCGTCGCGGCTGCGAGCCGATTGGTGGACCCAAGGTTCTGAAGGCATTCTGTGGCTGCGGCGCTGCCGATCAGTCTGCTGATGCAAGCGAAGGGGAGGCCTGAGATGTTGCAGGATAAGGATCGTATCTTTACCAACCTGTACGGTTTTCAGGACTTCGGTCTTAAGGCGGCACAGGCACGTGGCAACTGGGACGGCACCAAGGCCCTGATTGAAAAAGGGCGCGACTGGATCATCAACGAGATGAAGGCATCCGGTCTGCGTGGTCGCGGGGGCGCAGGCTTCCCGACCGGCCTGAAATGGTCGTTCATGCCCAAGGAATCCGATGGTCGTCCGAGTTACCTTGTGGTCAATGCCGACGAGGGCGAGCCTGGTACCTGCAAAGACCGTGAGATCATGCGCAATGATCCGCACACCCTGATTGAAGGCTGTCTTCTGGCCAGCTTCGCGATGAATGCCCATGCCGGATATATCTATATCCGTGGGGAATTCTATCACGAGGCATCGAACCTTCAGCGTGCAATCGACGAAGCCTATGAAGCCGGTCTGCTTGGCAAGAATGCCTGCGGTTCGGGCTGGGATTATGACCTTTATCTGCATCTTGGTGCAGGGGCGTATATCTGTGGCGAGGAAACCGCGCTGATCGAAAGCCTTGAGGGCAAGAAAGGCCAGCCGCGTCTGAAGCCGCCGTTCCCGGCCAATGCCGGTCTGTATGGCTGCCCGACGACGGTGAACAATGTCGAATCGATTGCCGTGGTGCCGGAAATCCTGCGCCGTGGCGGTTCATGGTTCACCAGCTTTGGCCGTGAAAACAACCACGGCACCAAGCTGTTTGCGATTTCCGGCCATGTCGAAAAGCCGTGCACGGTCGAAGAAGCCATGAGCATTCCGCTGCGTGAGCTGATCGAAAAGCATTGTGGCGGCGTTCGTGGCGGCTGGGACAATCTTTTGGCGGTCATTCCGGGCGGTTCGTCGGTTCCGCTGATGACCAAAGACATTTGCGACGATGTGCTGATGGATTTCGATGCCCTGCGTGAAGTGGGATCGGGCCTTGGTACGGCAGCGGTGATCGTGATGGATAAGTCCACCGACATCGTTTACGCCATCGCGCGTCTGTCGGAATTCTATCAGCATGAAAGCTGTGGCCAGTGTACGCCGTGCCGTGAAGGCACGGGCTGGATGGCGCGCATCATGGCGCGCATGGTCCGGGGACAGGCCACGCTTGATGAAATTGATCTGTTGTGGGATGTGACCAAACAGGTCGAAGGCCACACCATTTGTGCGCTTGGCGATGCAGCTGCATGGCCGATCCAGGGTCTGATCCGTCGCTTCCGTCCCGAAATGGAACGGCGGATCAAGGAATATCGCGCACGGATCGCGGCCTGAGAGGGGCCTGTTGAGAGGGATTGAGACATGCCGAAACTGACAGTTGACGGTATTGAAGTTGAAGTAGAAGCCGGGGCGACAGTCCTTCAGGCCTGTGAAGAGGCCGGGAAGGAGATTCCGCGTTTCTGCTATCACGAGCGCCTGTCAATCGCCGGCAACTGCCGTATGTGTCTGGTTGAAATGGAACGCGCACCCAAGCCGGTCGCGTCCTGTGCCATGCCTGCGGCAGATGGAATGGTGATCAAGACGGATTCCGATCTGGTCAAGAAAGCCCGCAATGGCGTGATGGAATTCCTGCTTATCAACCATCCGCTGGATTGCCCGATCTGTGACCAGGGCGGTGAATGTGACCTTCAGGACCAGGCGATGGCCTATGGTTTTGACGCGTCGCGTTATGCCGAGAAAAAGCGTGCGGTGAAGGACAAGGAACTGGGTCCGATCGTCAAAACGATCATGACCCGTTGCATTCATTGCACCCGTTGCGTCCGTTTTTCTGAGGAAGTCGCAGGTGTCGGCACCATGGGTGCGGTTTACCGCGGCGAGGATACCGAGGTCGGACCGTATATCGAAGCATCGATCAATTCCGAACTTTCGGGGAACCTGGTCGATCTTTGCCCGGTTGGTGCGCTGACATCCAAACCCTATGCGTTTACCGCGCGTCCGTGGGAATTGAAAAAAACCGACAGCATCGACGTTATGGATGCGGTTGGATCGAACATCCGTATCGATTCCCGCAGTGCCGAAGTCATGCGCGTTCTGCCGCGTACCAATGACGATGTGAACGAGGAATGGATTTCGGACAAAACCCGTTACGCGATTGACGGTCTGAAACGCCAGCGTCTGGATCGTCCGTATGTGCGTGTTGATGGCAAGCTGAAAGCCGCCAGCTGGGACGAGGCGTTTGCCGCGATCAAGGCAAAGGTTTCCGGGCTTGATGGCAAGAAGATTGCCGCAATCGCCGGTGATACGGTCGATTGTGAATCGATGACTGCGTTAAAGGATCTGATGGGTACCCTTGGGTCGCCGAACCTTGATTGCCGTCAGGACGGATCGAAAATTGGCGGTCCGCGTGCGTCCTATATCTTTAACACCACGATTTCGGGCATTGATGATGCCGATGCCTGCCTGATCGTTGGTGCGAATATCCGTGCCGAAGCGCCGATCATCAATTCGCGTCTGCGCAAGCGCTGGCGTGCGACGGCCGGTGATTTCAAAGTTGGCATCATTGGCGAAAGCTGGGACCCGACCTACAAGCACGACTATCTTGGTGCCGGTGCGGAAACGCTTTCTGCGGTGCTGGATGGCAAAAACGATTTCGCCAAGGTGCTGAAAGCCGCCGAAAAGCCGATGATCATCGTTGGCATGGGCGCGCTTAACCGTGAGGACAGCGATGCGGTTCTGGCGACCGTCCGGGCGATTGCCGAAAAATACGGCATGGTTTCGGGCGAATGGAACGGTTTCAACGTTCTGCACACCGCCGCATCGCGCGTCGGTGGCCTTGATCTGGGCTTTGTCCCGGGCGAGGGCGGTCTTGCGACCAATGACATCCTTGATGCCGCGGCAAAAGGCGATGTCGAGGTTGTTTACCTTCTGGGTGCCGATGAAATCGACATGTCGAAACTTGAGAAGGCCTTTGTGGTCTATCAGGGGGCGATGGGCGATGCCGGTGCGCAGGCTGCCGACGTGATCCTGCCCGGTGCTGCCTATACCGAAAAGAACGGTACCTACGTCAATACCGAAGGCCGCGCCCAGCAGGGCTGGCGCGCTGTTTTCCCGGTTGGCGAGGCCAAGGAAGACTGGGCGATTGTCCGTGCGCTTTCAGGCGCACTTGGTCAGGCCCTGCCGTATGACAACATTGATGCCGTGCGTTCGCGCATGGTTGAACTCAGCGCGACTTTCGCCTCGCTGAATGCTGTCACCAAGGCAGAGTGGACCGATTTCGGCAAGGCAGGCGATATGAAGTCTGATGGCTTTATCTCGCCGATTCGCAATTTCTATATGACCGACCCGATCAGCCGTGCATCGGTGACGATGGCCAAATGTACAGAGGCCTTTGTCAAGGATGCGGCTGCCGAGAAGGTTGCCTGAGTTTGGGGGGCGGCGATGACATCGTCGCCCGTCCCGCAAGGGGGTGTCCCAATTCAGGGACGAAACGCAAAAGATACGGTTTGACCGATGGAACTTCTTTGGGACGGATATATTGAACCGCTGGTCTGGATCGTCGCCAAGATTTTGGCGATTGTTGTCCCGCTGCTGGTTGCTGTCGCCTATCTGACCTATGCCGAGCGCAAGGTCATCGGTGCGATGCAGTTGCGCAAAGGCCCGAACGTTGTGGGGCCGTTTGGTCTTCTGCAACCGCTGGCCGATGGTCTGAAACTGTTTCTGAAAGAAACGATTGTTCCGACCAGTGCCAACAAGGGCGTGTTTATCATTGCCCCGATGCTGACCTTCATTCTGGCGATCATTGCCTGGGCGGTTATCCCGTTCGACGAGGGCATGGTTCTGGCGGATCTGAATGTCGGCATTCTGTACCTGTTCGCGATTTCATCGCTGGGTGTTTACGGCATCGTGATGGCCGGTTGGGCGTCGAACTCGAAATACGCCTTCCTTGGTGCGCTGCGTTCCGGCGCCCAGATGGTTTCGTACGAGATTTCGATTGGCCTGATCATCATTTCGGTTCTGCTGACCACTGGGTCGCTGAACCTTAGCGATATCGTTCGCGGTCAGGTTGGCGGCATCTGGGAATGGAACTTCATCTATCACCTGCCGATGTTTGTGGTCTTCATCGTGTCGATCCTGGCCGAAACGAACCGTGCGCCGTTTGACCTTCCGGAAGCGGAAGCCGAACTGGTGTCGGGTTATAACGTCGATTATTCGGCAATGACCTTTGCGCTGTTCTTCCTGGGTGAATACGCGAACATGATTCTGATGAGCGGTCTTTGCGCTGTTCTGTTCCTGGGCGGCTGGACCGCGCCGCTGCCGGTGCTGGAATTCATCCCGGGGGCGATCTGGTTCATTCTGAAGATCTGCTTCGTTCTGTTCATTTTCCTCTGGGTGCGTGCGACATTCCCGCGTTACCGCTATGACCAGCTGATGCGTCTGGGTTGGAAAGTCTTCCTGCCGCTGTCATTTGCCTGGGTCATGCTGGTCGCCACGTTCCTGGTTGCTTTTGACAAGGTCCCGGCCTGATCGCCGCGCATCGGAGAGAGAGAGGTAAACGATGTCATTTATTGATCGGACGGCCCGGAGCTTCCTGCTGATGGAACTCGTTTCCGGTATGGCGCTCACCCTGAAATACATGTTCAAGCCGAAGGTGACGCTGAACTATCCCTATGAGAAGGGTCCGCTGAGCCCGCGTTTCCGTGGCGAGCATGCGCTGCGCCGTTATCCCAACGGGGAAGAGCGTTGCATTGCGTGCAAACTTTGCGAGGCGATCTGTCCCGCGCAGGCCATCACCATCGAGGTTGAGCCGCGCGATGACGGTTCGCGTCGTACGACGCGCTACGATATCGATATGACGAAATGCATCTATTGCGGTTTCTGCGAGGAAGCCTGTCCGGTGGATGCAATCGTTGAAGGTCCGAACTTCGAGTTCGCAACCGAAAACCGCGAGGAGCTTCTCTATGACAAGGATAAGCTTCTGGCAAATGGCGAGCGTTGGGAAGCCGAGCTTGCTGCACGATTGGAGGCAGACGCACCTTATCGGTAAGTGTCGCGTCTGATCGTATAAAGAGAGTTCATGGGCCGCTTTCTGCTGTTGGGGCAGGGCGGCTCGCCAAGGGGGTACCTTATGGTCGTACAGGCTTTGGCTTTTTACCTGTTTGCTACTGTCGCGGTTCTGTCCGCGACTGCGGTTGTGACCGTTCGCAACCCGGTGCATTCGGTACTGCTGCTGATTTTGACATTTTTTAACGCAGCCGGGCTTTTCGTCCTGCTGGGTGCTGAGTTTCTCGCCATGCTGCTCGTCGTCGTCTATGTCGGCGCGGTCGCGGTTCTGTTCCTGTTCGTCGTCATGATGCTCGACATCAACTTTGTCGAGATGCGCGAAGGTTTCCTCAACTATCTGCCGATCGGGGTTCTGATCGCGCTGGTGCTGTTTGTGGAACTGGCCTTTGTCGGCGCGGGCTGGGCTTTGTCAGATGACAAGATCGCCGTTCTGGCGCATCCGACGCCCGCCGGACTGACCAATGTCGAGGCGCTTGGCCAACTGATCTACACCGATTACGCATACATCTTCCAGGCTGCCGGTCTGGTGCTGCTTGTTGCGATGATTGGCGCAATTGTCCTGACGCTGCGTACCCGCGAGGGTGTCCGCCGTCAGAAAATCTCCGAGCAGGTCAAACGCGATCGCGCTGACACGCTTGAAGTCAAAAAAGTTCCGGTCGGTAGGGGGATCTGATGGAAATCGGTCTTGCACATTATTTGACCGTCGCGGCGATCCTTTTCACACTCGGGATCTTTGGCATCTTCATGAACCGCAAGAACGTCATCATCATCATGATGTCGATCGAGCTGATGCTGCTGGCAGTCAATATCAACCTTGTCGCGTTCTCGTCGTTCCTTGGCGACCTCGTCGGACAGGTCTTCACCATCTTCGTCCTGACCGTTGCCGCCGCCGAGGCAGCGATCGGTCTTGCGATCCTGGTGGTCTATTTCCGTAACCGCGGCACGATTGCGGTTGAAGACATCAACATGATGAAGGGGTAAGGCAGATATGTATCCTCTGATTGTATTCCTGCCCCTGATCGCTGCCACGATTGCCGGCATCATTACGCTGGCCGGCGCCATGTCGTCCGCGTCCGGTGCCGAGCATGACAGCAGCCATCATCATGGTGTTTCGACGTCTGATCGCATTTCCCAGCTGATTACGGTGGGCGGTGTCGTTACGGCCTTCATCATTTCGATTTTCGCCTTTGTCGATGTTGCGATTGGCGGCAACCCGGTGACAGTTCAGCTGTTTACCTGGATTTCTTCGGGTAACTTCACGGCTGAATGGGCGCTTCGTTTTGATACGCTGACCTGTGTCATGCTGATTGTTGTGACCGGTGTATCGTCGATGGTGCATATCTATTCCATCGGTTACATGTCGCACGATCCCGACAAGCCGCGTTTCATGGCGTATCTGTCGCTGTTTACCTTTGCCATGCTGATGCTGGTGACTGCCGACAACCTGATCCAGCTGTTCTTTGGCTGGGAAGGGGTGGGGCTTGCGTCCTATCTTCTGATCGGTTTCTGGTATTCCAAGCCGTCGGCATCGGCCGCCGCGATCAAGGCGTTTGTCGTTAACCGTGTCGGTGACTTTGGCTTTGCGCTGGGTATCTTTGCGGTTTATGTCCTGTTCGATAGCGTTCAGTTCGACGTGATCTTTGGCAATGCCGAAGAAGTTGCCGGAACGACGCTTTTGTTCCTTGGTCATGAATTCTCAGCCCTTGAGATCACCTGTTTCCTTCTGTTCATCGGTGCGATGGGCAAATCGGCACAGCTTGGCCTGCATACGTGGTTGCCTGATGCGATGGAAGGCCCGACGCCGGTTTCCGCCCTTATTCACGCGGCAACCATGGTGACGGCCGGTGTGTTCATGGTTGCGCGCCTGTCGCCGATCTTTGAATATGCCGAAACCACGCTTGCGATCATTACCGTTGTCGGCGCATCGACCGCGTTCTTTGCCGCGACCATTGGTTGCGTTCAGAACGACATCAAGCGCGTGATCGCCTATTCGACCTGTTCGCAGCTTGGTTATATGTTCTTTGCGTGTGGCGTGTCGGCCTATTCGGCGGGCGTGTTCCACCTGATGACGCACGGCTTCTTCAAGGCGCTTTTGTTCCTTGGTGCCGGTTCGGTCATCCATGCGATGTCCGACGAGCAGGACATGCGCAAGATGGGCGGCATCTATAAGATGGTTCCGCTGACCTTTGCGGTGATGATGGTTGGTACGCTTGCGATTACCGGTTTCCCGGGGCTTGCGGGCTTCTATTCCAAGGACCTTGTCATCGAAAGCGCGTTTGCCGCACATACCGCGGTCGGGACTTATGCCTTCTGGGCCGGTATCCTGGCGGCACTGATGACGTCGTTCTATAGCTGGCGTCTGATCTTCATGACCTTCTTTGGCACCCCGCGTGCGGACGAGCGGACCATGGCCCATGTCCATGAAAGCCCGGCCGTCATGACGCTGCCGCTTCTGTTCCTGACCATCGGTGCGATCTTTGCCGGCTGGTACGCCAAGGACTGGTTCGGTGGTGGTGACTATGAAGAGATGCTGGCATTCTGGAACGGCGCGATCTTCATGGCCGAAGGTCATCAGGCTCTTGAACATGCACACCATGTTCCGGGCTGGGTCAAACTGGCACCGTTTGTTGCCATGGTATCGGGCTTTGTCATCGCACTTGTGATGTACAAGCTGGTTCCGTCGCTGCCGCGGCAGTTGGCCAATACCTTCAACGGTCTGTATCGCTTTGCGCTGAACAAATGGTACTTCGACGAGCTTTACGACAAGATTTTCGTCAAGCCGGCCTTCTATCTTGGCTATGGCTTCTGGAAATCGGGCGATGGCGCGCTGATCGACGGTGTCGGTCCGGACGGTGTCGCCGCAGCATGCCGTAACATTGCACGTCGCGTCAGCGCCCTTCAGAGCGGTTTCGTCTATCACTATGCGTTTGCGATGCTGATCGGTATTGCCGCCTTGGTGTCTTACACAATTTGGAAGATGGGTTAACGGGCGATGAGCGATTATCCAATTCTTTCGATCGTCACCTTTTTACCGCTGATCGGTGCACTGTTCGTGCTGCTGATCCGCGGGGAAGAGGCGAATGTCGCCCGCAACTCCCGATGGGTTGCTTTGTGGACGTCGGGTTTCACCTTCCTCGCATCGTTGATGCTGTGGGTGAATTTCGATAGCACCACGGCCGATTTCCAGTTCGTTGAAAAAGCCGACTGGATGCCGGGCCTGAACATTTCCTATCACATGGGCGTGGATGGCATTTCGATGCTGTTCGTGCTTCTGGCGACCTTCCTGACGCCGATCTGCATTCTGTCGGCATGGGAAGCAATCCAGAAACGTGTCAAGGAATACATGATCGCGTTCCTGATCCTGGAAACGATGATGGTCGGTATGTTCAGCGCGCTTGACGGTTTGCTGTTCTATCTGTTCTTCGAAGGCGTTCTGATCCCGATGTTCATCATCATCGGTGTCTGGGGCGGTCAGCGTCGTGTTTATGCAGCCTTCAAGCTGTTCCTTTACACGCTGCTGGGTTCCGTTCTGATGCTGGTGGCGCTGCTTGCGATGTATTTCGAAGCAGGCACCACCGACATCCCGACACTGATGGCGCACGGGTTCAGCTATAATATGCAGCTTTGGCTGTGGCTGGCGTTCTTTGCATCCTTTGCCGTCAAGGTGCCGATGTGGCCGGTTCATACCTGGTTGCCCGATGCCCACGTTGAGGCACCGACGGCAGGTTCGGTGATCCTTGCCGGTGTGCTTCTGAAAATGGGTGGTTACGGGTTCCTGCGGTTCTCGTTGCCGATGATGCCGCTGGCGTCGGAAACCTTTGCCCCGCTGGTGTTTACGCTGTCGATTGTGGCGATCATCTATACGTCGCTGGTCGCATTGGCACAGCAGGACATGAAAAAGCTGATTGCCTATTCGTCGGTGGCCCATATGGGGATTGTCACGATTGGTGCCTTCACCTTTAACCAGCATGGTATCGAAGGTTCGATCTTCCAGATGCTGAGCCATGGTGTGGTATCGGGCGCGTTGTTCCTGTGTGTTGGTGTGGTTTATGACCGCATGCATACCCGCGAGATCGATGCGTATGGCGGTCTTGTGCACCGTATGCCGGGTTATGCCGTTATCTTCATGTTCTTTACGATGGCGTCTGTCGGTCTTCCGGGGACGGGTGGTTTCGTTGGCGAAATCCTGGCATTGCTGGGCGCGTTCGAAGCCAATACCTGGGTGGCATTCTTTGCCGCAACCGGTCTGATCCTTGGTGCGGCTTATGCGCTGTATCTCTATCGCCGCATCGTGTTCGGGGCCCTTACCAAGGAAAACCTTAAGTCGATCCTTGATATGAGCCCGCGTGAATGGCTGATCTTTGCACCGCTTGTGATCATCGTTCTGTGGATGGGGGTCTATCCGGTCTCCTTCCTCGACATCATGCATGTTTCGGTTGAACACCTCGTCAACCAGGTCGAAACGGCGCAGGCTGCCGCAGCTCAGGCTGCGCAGCTGGCGGCGAATTGAGGGGAATGAACATGGGAGTTTCTATGCTCAACCTCGGGGCGGCATTGCCCGAAATCTTTATGGCCGTTTCGGCCCTGGCCCTTCTGATGCTTGGCGTGTTTGCCGGTAAGGACAAGGCTTTCCGCACCGTTTCATGGCTTGCGGTTGCAGCCCAGATCATCGCCCTTGTGCTGGTGGTTCTGGGTGACGGCGGGGTGGCGTTCTATGGCCAGTTCACGGCAGATGCCTTTGCCAAATTCACCAAGGTGATGATCCTGATCGGTTCGTCGATTGGTATCGTGATGGCGATGAATTACGCCGAACGCGAAAACATGTCGCGGTTCGAATTCCCGATCCTGATCCTGCTTGCCACGCTTGGCATGATGGCGATGGTATCGGCGACCGACATGCTGTCGCTGTATCTTGGCCTTGAGCTTCAGTCGCTCGCACTTTACGTGATTGCGGCGATCCGCCGCGACACCGTTCGCGCCACGGAATCGGGCCTGAAATACTTCGTTCTGGGGTCGATTGCGTCGGGTATGCTGCTGTATGGCATGTCGATGGTCTATGGCTTTACCGGTTCGACCAACTTTGCCGTTCTGGGCGATGTGATCAGCAATGGCGGCCTTTCGGTCGGGACACTGGTGGGGCTGGCCTTCATGTTTGCCGGTCTGTGCTTCAAGGTTTCTGCGGTTCCGTTCCATATGTGGACCCCGGACGTCTATGAAGGCGCACCGACCCCGGTGACGGCGTTCTTTGCGGTTGCGCCGAAGATTGCCGGTCTGGCGCTGTTTGTGCGTGTTGCGGTTGGCCCGTTTGCCGGTGTTGTCGAAGACTGGCAGCAGATCATCGTTCTGGTGTCGATCCTGTCGATGGCATGGGGTTCGTTCGCGGCGCTTCGTCAGGACAATATCAAACGTCTGATGGCCTATTCATCCATCGGTCACGTTGGTTTCGCGCTGGTCGGTCTTGCGGCCGGTACGGCAGAGGGCGTGCAGGGGATTCTGGTTTATCTGGGGATTTACCTTGTGATGAACCTTGGCACCTTTGCCGTGATCCTGTCGATGCGTCGCAATGACCGCATGGTCGAGGAAATCACCGATCTGGCCGGTCTGGCCAAGACCAAGCCGCTGATGGCGGCGGTGACCGCGATCCTGATGTTCTCGATGGCCGGTATTCCGCCGCTTGCAGGGTTCTTTGGCAAGTTCTATGTGTTCAAGGCGGCGGTTGATGCCGGTCTTGTGACGCTGGCGGTGATCGGTCTGGTGACCTCGGTCGTCAGTGCCTATTACTATCTGCGGATCATCAAGGTGATGTATTTCGACGAGCCGGTCGAAGCGTTCGACAAGAACGGCACCGAGATGAATGTGATCATGGCTGTTGCGACGGTCATTCTTCTGGCTTTCGTCTTCTTCCCGAACCCGTTGATGGATAGTGCCGGCGTTGCCGCGACGGCCTTGCTCGGGCAGTAAGGATGACCAAGCCGACGATCCGGCTTCCTGAAGGTTTTTATCTTCATGAACTGGAAGTGATCGACAGTACGAATGAAGAGGCGAAACGCCTTGCTGATAAGGGCGCCCCAAGTGGCGCCCTTATTTGGGCCCGCCAACAGACATCGGGCAGGGGACGGCGCGGCCGAGCATGGACATCCCCGGTTGGCAATCTTTATTCTTCCCTTTTGTTGCGTCCGGATTGCCCGCTTTTTGAAGCGGCAAAACTGACATTCCTGATTGCGGTTGCCTTGGCCGAGGCGATTGAGCTGGTGACAGGCAATCGGGTAAGGCCGGATTGCAAATGGCCCAACGACCTGATGGTCAATGGCCGCAAGATTTCGGGTATTCTTCTGGAAAGTGCATCGAATAACGGTTCGGAAACCGATTATCTGGTGATCGGAGCCGGGGTGAATGTTGCCTTTTATCCCGATGATGCCGAACGCCCGGCGACGTCGCTTTCAGCACTTGGTGCGCCGGTTTCGGTGGGCGAACTGATTTCGGCCTATGTCGGGCGGGTGGCAGACTGGTTGCCCGTATGGGAAGCGCAGGGCTTTGCCCCGGTGCGTGATGCCTGGCTTCGGCGGGCATACGGGATTGGAGCGCCGGTGATTGCGCGCCTGACCGAAAGGACGCTTGAGGGCATGTTTGTCGGGCTTGATGACGACGGATCGCTTGTTTTAAGAGAAACGGGCGGGATGGAGCATCGCATCGGCGCTGGCGAAGTGTTTTTTAAAGCATAAATAATACGGGACGATAACGGGGAGACGAAACATCATGTTGCTGGCGATTGATGCCGGGAATACCAACATCGTTTTCGCTGTGTTTGACGGCGATACGATCAAGGGGCAGTGGCGCTGTTCAACGACGGTTGAACGCACGGCTGATGAACTTGGCGTGTGGCTGCATCATCTGTTTACCCTGTCGGATGTGCCGAAAGATGCAATTACGGGCGCAATCATCGCAACCGTGGTTCCGGCGGCGGAATTCAGCCTTAAAACCCTGTGCCGACGTTATTTCAATGTCGAGCCGATGGTGGTGGGCGACCCGGCGGTTGATCTGGATATGAAGATCATCATGGACCGGCCAAGCGAGGTTGGTGCCGACCGGCTTGTCAATGCGGTTGCCGCGCACAAGCTTTTTGGCGGGCCGCTTGTGGTTCTGGATTTCGGGACGGCGACCACGTTTGACGTGATTGATGAAGAAGGCAATTATCTTGGCGGTGTGATTGCGCCAGGTGTTAACCTTTCGATCAAGGCGCTGCATATGGCAGCAGCCCAGTTGCCGATGGTCGCCATCGAGGCCCCGCGCAATGTGATCGGCAAGAATACGATCGAGGCGATGCAGTCCGGGGTTTACTGGGGCTATGTTGCGATGATCGAGGGACTTCTGGCGCGCATTCGCATGCAGCAGGGCGTTGATAACATGAAAGTTGTCGCGACCGGTGGTCTGGCACCGTTATTTACCAAGGCGGTTGACGAGATCGAACATCTGCATGGCGATCTGACCATGCTGGGGCTTTTGATGATTTATCGCCGCAACAGCGAAAAATCGAATTAGACTGTTAACCGACATTGACTGTGAAGTGACGCGGGTGCGCCCCGTGATCGTGTTTCTCACCGCTGAAAGACAAGGGTGATCATCCGTGGATTTGTATTTGCCGAAAGACGAATTGCTGTTTGTGCCGCTGGGGGGATCTGGCGAAATTGGCATGAACCTCAATTTGTACGGATATGACGATCAGTGGCTGATGGTCGATATGGGCGTTTCCTTTGGCGAGGAAGGTCTGCCCGGTGTCGATGTTGTCATGCCCGATCCGACCTTTATCGAGGAACGCAAAGACAAACTTCTTGGCCTTGTACTGACCCATGCGCATGAGGATCACCTTGGCGCGGTGCCGTATCTTTGGCCGCGGCTGAAATGCCCGATCTATGCCACCCCGTTTGCCGCCGAATTCCTGAAGGCCAAATTGGCGGAAACCGATTTTGCCGATCAGGTGCCGATCCATGTGATCGAGCTTGGCGGACGGTTCAAAAAGGGGCCGTTTGACATCGAATTCGTCACCATGACCCATTCGATCCTTGAACCCAATGCGCTTGCGATCCGCACCCCCAAGGGGCTTGTGGTGCATACCGGCGACTGGAAATTTGACCCCGAGCCACAGATTGGCGAGGCATCCGACGTCAAGAAGCTTGAGGCGCTTGGCGATGAAGGGGTCATGGCGCTGATTTGTGATTCCACCAACGTCTTTTCCGAAGGCAAAGCCGGATCGGAAGGCGATGTAGCCAAGAACCTGTCGAAACTGTTTGCCGAAACGCCGCAGGGCCGGATTGCGGTTGCGTGCTTTGCGACCAACGTTGCGCGGTTGCAGTCGATTGTTGAAGCGGCACATGAAAACAATCGCTGTGTCGGGTTGGCCGGGCGGTCATTGAACCGTGTGACCGAAGCCGCACGAGCAGTTGGCTATCTGACATCCTATCCGAACCTTCTGACCGATGAAGACGCGATGGAGGTCCCCAAGGATCAGGTATTGCTGATCTGTACCGGGTCGCAGGGCGAACCGCGTGCGGCAATGTCGCGTATTGCCAAGGGCGATCATCCGACCGTGCAGCTTGATCCGGGCGATACGGTGGTGTTTTCGGCGCGCGAAATTCCGGGCAATGAAAAATCCATCGGTTATATCCAGAACCTTTTGATTAGGCGGGGTATCCGCGTGATTACCGCGCGTGATGAGCCGATCCATGTTTCTGGCCATCCGGGGCGGCAGGACCTGGCGCGGATGTATCAGCTTACACGTCCGAAAATCCTTGTGCCGGTGCATGGCGAAACCCGCCATCTGTGTGAACAGGCGGCCCTTGGCGCCGAATGCCAGATCCCCGAACAGGTGATCCCGCATGACGGCACGGTCATTCGCCTGTCGCCGGGCAGCGCGCATGTGATTGGCGTGGCCGAAAGCGGCGTGCTTTGCCTTGATGGCGGGCGGTTGCTGAAACGGGATTCCGATACCATCCGCAATCGCAATCGCATCGTGTGGAACGGTGTGATGTTTGTGACCGTGGTGCTGAACCAGTTTGGCGAGATGGTCGGTGAGCCGATGATTACGGCACCGAGCCTGTTTGACGAGGTCGGCGATGATGTCCGCCTTGATCATTTTGCAGCCGAGATCGGCAACCGGGTTGATCAGCTTGACGATGACGAGGTGCTTGACGATGCGGCGGTGATCCTTGCGATCAGGCAATCCCTGCGTCGTCCGGTGCGTCAGCGGCTTGGCAAGCGGCCAATGATCGAGGTGCATCTTGTGCGGGTGAACGAGCAGGGCTAGGCAGTTTGGGAAGGCGGCATGCGACCAAATGGGCGGTTGTCTTTGTCGTGATGTACATCCTAGATTGGCGGTGATCGGGCAGATCACATTGCAGGAGTAGAACATGATTGGACGGCTGAACCATGTGGCGATTGCGGTGCCGGACCTTGCGGAAGGTATCCGGCTTTATCGTGATGTGCTAGGTGCGAAGGTTTCCGACCCGCAGGACGAACCAGATCATGGGGTGACTGTGGTCTTTGTTGAACTGCCCAATACCAAGATCGAATTGCTCTATCCGCTGGGCGAGGGATCGCCGATACAGGGGTTCCTTGATAAAAACACATCGGGCGGCATTCATCATGTCTGCTATGAGGTTGAGGATATCCTGGCGGCACGTGATCAGCTTCTGAAAAACGGTGCGCGCGTGCTGGGCACGGGGGAGCCGAAGATCGGGGCGCATGGCAAGCCGGTTCTGTTCCTGCATCCCAAGGATTTTAACGGGACGCTTGTTGAGCTTGAACAGGTTTAAGTTTCTTTCCCGCCGTATCGGCCCTTCTTCCCGCAACCAAGAAAAGAGTGCAGCATGAACTGGTTTTCAGCGATCCTTGTTTACATCGTGATCTGGTGGCTGGTGCTGTTCATGGTGTTGCCGTTCGGCGTGAAGCGCGAAGAGAATGTTCAGCCCGGCCATGATAGTGGCGCGCCGCAAAAGCCGCATATGTGGAAGAAGGTTCTGGCAACCAGCCTGATTTCGGCGATTTTGTGGCTGGTGGCGTATTTCGTGATTACCAGTGGCATGATCGAAGTCCGCCCGCCGCAATGATCGGGCGGCGGCATTCAGAAACAAACCCCGCACAATTTGTTGCGGGGTTTTTGTTTGGCCGGACTGCACAAAATGTCGGGGAAGGGGGGCGGAAAAGGCATCAATCGGGAAAAGCCAAAAAAAAAGCAAGATCACAAGGATCTTGCTAAGATGCTATTTTTATAGCTGTTTTCCCGTAATCTTTTTTTGCTTCCTCCTAAGACCTGGGCACTTGGCACAGGTTTTATTTCGACGTCGCGCCTGCTTCTTGTATGCTTATTGGCAACAAAGCCTCCCGCAATTTTATGAGCGGCTGCGATACGTCTTCCGCAACGATCTTGCGCCGTTAGCGGAGGATCAAAAAGCCACATATTTCACTTTTGTGCAAGATGTTTTGACCAAAATTCACAGATGAATCGATGCTGCACCGCACATAAATAGGATGGACCGGCGATATGAAGAGTTTTGTAATGACCCGCCCTATGAAAATCGGGAATTATCCTGTGAATCTCATGGTTTCGATGTTTGTTGCTGGCGTGATCATGACCGGTGCGGGGGGCGTTTTGGCACAAAGCGACTCCCCCTTGCCGGGGCCGACGGCAGGGGAAAATGCCGCGCCGGATGGGGCAGGTGCTGCGGATGCTGAGAAGGCGAAGCCCACCATCACGGTCACGCGGTCGGCCTGTCAGCAACTGGTCAGCCATGTGCCCGATGACGATGTGGCCTATAAGCCCGGTGTGGATGTTTATGGGCGCAAGGTCGCCCCGGCCGATCTGGATGGCGGCAGCCCGATCCTGAATGCGCTGCCCAAGGAAATCGAATTTCCGGTGACGATTGATTTCTTTGAATATGCCGGTATTTCCGTGCCGGACGGGATCAGCGGCGAGTCCAATATCGGCAGGATTACCTATCGCAACGGGCGGGTGTATTTCAATGATATCCCGCTTGGCAACGAGGCGGGGCAGGATGAATTGGCCGCGGCGTGCCGGGCGGCAGGGTTCCGTTAAGGTTGTACCTGAAAAAGCCCGTGTGTCTTCGCAAACCTGCCACGATTGGCCGCTAGATCACCCGTTACCGATATAAAGCAAGTTCCGGCTTGCGTTTCGGGCTGTGCTGTCGCATTTTCCGGGCAAGGTCTTTTGTATACCTGATATTTTTCAGCTTTGATCATCACGAGGCATTGATGCGTCTTTCCCAGTTCTTTCTGCCGACCCTCAAGGAAACGCCGGCAGAAGCACAGATCGCTTCCCATCGACTGATGCTGCGTGCCGGTATGGTGCGCCAGCTTTCAGCAGGGATTTATTCCTGGCTGCCGCTTGGCTATCGCGTGCTTAAAAAGATCGAACAGATCGTGCGCGAAGAGCAGGACGCGATTGGCTTTAACGAATTGCTGATGCCGACCATCCAGCCAGCCGAGCTTTGGCAGGAAAGCGGGCGGTATGAGGATTACGGCCTTGAGATGCTGCGCATTACCGACCGTCATGATCGTAACATGCTGTTCGGGCCGACCAACGAGGAAGCGATCACCGATATCTTCCGCAAGGATGTCCGGTCCTATAAGCAGCTTCCGCAGATGCTCTATCACATTCAGTGGAAATTCCGCGACGAGATCCGCCCGCGCTTTGGCGTGATGCGGGGGCGCGAATTCCTGATGAAGGATGCGTATTCGTTCGATATCGATTACGAAAGTTCGCGGCACGCCTATAACAAGATTTTCCTGGCTTATTGCCGGACCTTTGCACGACTTGGCGTCAAGGCGATCCCGATGGTGGCCGATACCGGCCCGATTGGCGGCGACCTTAGCCATGAATTCATCATTCTGGCGGAAACCGGCGAAAGCGAAGTGTTCTGCGACAAGAAGTGGCTGGACAAGGACCTGACGGGCAAGGGTGTTGATCTGAATGATCGTACCGGGCTTGAAAACTGGGTCCAGACGACGCTTGAAGATTATGCCGCGACCGAAGACAAGCATGATCCGGCCAACAGCCCGATTTCCGGTGACGACATGATCGCGACGCGCGGGATCGAAGTTGGCCATATCTTCCATTTCGGGACCAAATATTCCGAACCGATGGGTGCGACCGTGCTTGGCCCGGATGGCAAGGAAGTACCGGTACAGATGGGGTCCTACGGCATCGGCGTTTCGCGCCTTGTTGGTGCGCTGATCGAGGCATCGCACGACGAAAACGGCATCATCTGGCCGGAATCGGTTGCACCCTACAAGGTTGGCCTGATCAACCTTCGGACCGGGGATGATGAATGCGATGCGGCGTGCGAAGATGTTTACGCCAAGCTGCATAATGCCGGTATCGAAGTGCTTTATGATGACCGCGACATTCGCGCGGGCGGCAAGTTTGCCGATATGGACCTGATCGGTCTGCCGTGGCAGATCGTGATTGGCCCGAAAGGCATCAAGGCCGGTGTGGTCGAGCTTAAAAACCGCAAATCGGGCGAGCGGACGGAAGTCACGCTTGAGGCGGCACTTAACCAGATTGGCGCCTGATTACGACTTTGCAAACGGGGCAGCCTTGGCTGCCCCGTCCTGATTTCCGGAATTCTTTCCGACACGCTTCCACGAGGATCTTTTGCGCATGTTCAGTCCGTTCGAACGTCTGGTGGCTTTCCGCTACCTGCGTCCCCGTCGGCAAGAGGGCTTTGTTTCCGTCATCGCCATCTTTTCGCTGCTTGGCATCATGCTGGGCGTTGCGACCCTGATTATCGTCATGTCGGTCATGAACGGGTTCCGGGCCGAATTACTTGGACGTATTCTGGGGCTGAACGGACATATATCGGTTTACGCGCAAAGCCCCGATGGCCTGCCCAATTATGATGCGATTGAAAAGAAGATCGCGGAAACCGGCAATGTGACCCTTGTGACCCCGGTGGTCGAGGGGCAAGTGCTGGCATCGAATAACGGCCGGTCAACCGGGGCCATCGTGCGCGGGGTCCGTGCCGAAGACATCGCCAAGCGCAAGACGATTGCCGATAACATCGTTTTCGGATCGCTTGATGATTTCAAGGGGGACGATAGCGTGATCATGGGCGCGCGTCTTGCCATGAAACTTGGCGTCGGGGTGGGGGATAATGTCAATCTGATCTCGCCCAAGGGCAACGTGACGGCGTTCGGGTCCGTGCCGCGCGTGCGAGCCTATAAGGTGGTCGGGCTGTTTGATATCGGCATGTATGAATATGACAGCGGCTTTATCTTCATGCCGCTTCAGGCCGCACAGATTTATTTCCGCCTGCCGGAAAAAATCAGCCATTTTGAAGTGATGCTTGAAGACCCGTCACGCCTGTCATCAAGCATGAACGACCTGTTGTCGAACCTTTCGGGAGAGCAGCTTCGGCTGGTCAATTGGCAGCAGTCAAATTCCGGGTTTTTCAATGCATTACAGGTCGAACGTAATGTGATGTTCCTGATCCTGACACTGATTATTCTGGTGGCGGCATTCAACATCATTTCGGGCATGGTGATGCTGGTGAAGGACAAGGGACGCGATATCGCGATCCTGCGGACCATGGGGGCGACACGGTCATCGGTGATGCGCATCTTTTTCCTGGCAGGGGCATCCATCGGGGTGCTTGGCACGTTAAGCGGCCTGATCCTTGGCGTTTTGTTCTGCCTGAATATCGAAAATATCCGCCAGTTCATCCAGACCCTGACGGGGACCGATCTGTTTAATGCGGAAATCTATTTCCTGTCGCAGCTCCCGGCAGACATGGATATCAGCGAAGTGGTGCTGGTTTGTGTGATGTCGCTTAGTCTGTCGTTCCTGGCGACGGTTTATCCGGCATGGCGTGCATCGCGCCTCGATCCGGTGGAGGCCCTTCGTTATGAGTGACATGATCAAGACAACCGCCAGGGAGCGGGCGCAGAAAGTCGTGTTGCGGCTTGAAAAGATTGATCGGGTGTTCAATCAGGGCCCCGATCAGCTTGAAATCCTGAAATCCGTCGATCTGGAAATCCATCAGGGCGAGATCGTCGCCCTTGTCGGGCCGTCGGGGGCGGGTAAATCGACGCTGCTTCAGATTGCGGGGCTGCTTGAAAAGCCCGATGGCGGCATGGTTTCGATTGGCGGAAAACGCAGCACGGATCTTTCCGATCTGGCGCGCACCGAAATGCGCCGCAAGCATATCGGGTTCGTGTATCAGTATCATCATCTGCTGCCGGAATTTTCGGCGATTGAAAATGTCGTCATTCCGCAGATGATCAATGGCCTGAAACGGGCGGATGCAACCGAACGCGGGCTTGAACTGCTGCGCTGTCTTGGGCTGGAGAAACGGGCAGAACATCGCCCGGCACGCCTTTCAGGCGGGGAACAGCAGCGCGTGGCGATTGCGCGTGCGCTTGCCAATGTGCCCGATGTGCTGTTTGCCGACGAGCCGACCGGCAACCTTGATCCGCATACGGCGGAAACGGTGTTCGGGATGTTGATGACGCTGGTGCGCGAAACCGGTCTGGCGTCGCTGATTGCGACCCATAACCCGGAACTGGCGCGCCAGATGGACCGGGTTGTGACCCTGCGTGACGGGCATCTGGTTGAACTTGATCCCGATACTCTTTCGTAATCCGTCGAAATTCTTTAAGTTGGCAGAGCATCGCGCCCCGGAGTGATCCGGGGTGGCCGGTTTCCTGCCTTTGCCATTTATCGTCCGGGATTTTCTGCAATGGAAAACGGTTTCGTCCATCTTCGTGTTCACACCAACTATTCGCTTGCCGAAGGTGCCATCACGACGAAGGAACTGGCAAAGCTGTGCGAGGCGGATGGCCAGCCCGCGGTTGCGATGACCGATACCAACAACATGTTCGGCGCGCTCGATTTTTCAGGGGTGATGAGCGGGTCGGGTATCCAGCCGATTCTTGGCGTGCAGATCGGGGTGGAACGGTTTGGCGATCAGCCGGTGATCGGCAAGATTTCACGCGAACCGGACCCGGACAATCTGGTACTGATTGCGAAGAATGACCGGGGGTATTTCAACCTTCTTAAGATCGTGTCACGCGCGCATATGACCAGTGAAGCGGGCAGTGAGCCCAAGGCGCTTTATGATCATATCGAAAAATACAGTTCCGACATCATCTGCCTGACCGGCGGGCCGACCGGGCCGTTGGCACGATTGATTGCCGAGGAGCAGCACGAGGCGGCGAACGATTGCCTGAACAAGCTTTCGGGGATATTTGGCAACCGGCTTTATATCGAATTGCAGCGCCATGGCGAACCGATCGAAGAAAAGGTCGAGCCGGGGCTGATCCGGCTGGCCTATGAGCATAATATCCCGATGGTCGCGACCAATGACTGCTTTTTCCCCAAGGCGGAAATGTATGAAGCCCATGATGTGTTCATCTGCATCGGGCAGGGCGCGGTTGTGGGGCAGGAAGACCGGTGGCGTTTAACGCCCGAACACCGGTTTAAAACCGCCGCCGAGATGCGCGATCTTTTCGCCGACATTCCCGAGGCCTGCGACAATACGCTGGCGATTGCCAAGCGGTGTTCGTGGCATGTCGAAAAGATCGACCCGATCCTGCCGCCATTTGATTGCGGCGAAGGCCGCACCGAGGTCGATGAGCTGCGCCATATGTCCGAGGAAGGCCTTAAAGGCCGCCTTGCGAAATATGTCTTTACCGAGGACATGACGGACGCGCAGAAGGAAGAAATCGCCAAACCTTATTGGGAGCGCCTTGAATACGAGCTTGGCATCATCAATCAGATGGGGTTTCCGGGCTACTTCCTGATCGTTGCGGACTTTATCCAGTGGGCGAAGGACCATGAAATCCCGGTGGGGCCGGGGCGTGGTTCGGGTGCAGGGTCGCTTGTTGCCTATGCACTTCTGATTACTGATCTTGATCCGTTGCATTTCTCGTTGCTGTTTGAACGCTTCCTGAACCCGGAACGTGTTTCCATGCCCGACTTTGACGTCGATTTCTGTCAGGACCGGCGCGGCGAGGTGATTGAATATGTTCAGCGCAAATACGGACATGACCGTGTGGCGCAGATCATCACATTCGGTAAGTTGCAGGCAAAGGCCGCAGTGCGCGACGTTGGCCGCGTGTTGAGCATCCCGTATGGCTATGTCGATAAAATCTGTAAGATGATCCCGGGTGATCCGGCCAAGCCGATCCCGCTTAAGGAAGCCATCGACATGGAGCCGGACCTGCGCCGGATTGCGCGCGAAGACCCGGATATTGACCGGCTGCTTTCCATCGCGATGCAGATCGAGGGGCTTTATCGTAACTCGTCCACCCACGCCGCCGGGGTGGTGATCGGCGACCGCGACCTTGATGAACTGGTGCCGCTGTATCGTGATCCGCGGTCCGATATGCCGGTGACCCAGTTCAACATGAAATATGTTGAAAATGCCGGTCTGGTGAAGTTCGACTTCCTTGGTCTTAAGACTTTGACGGTGATTATCGAGGCCGTCAATCTGATGCGGCTTCGTAAAGACGTCCCGCAAGACTTTGATATCAGTGCCATTCCCCTTGATGATCGGGTGGCGTTCAAGCTGCTTTCGGCGGCCGAGACGGTCGGTGTGTTCCAGCTTGAATCCCAGGGCATGCAGGATGTTTTGCGCGGCCTGAAGCCCGATACGATTGAAGATATTATCGCTGTCGTGGCGCTGTATCGTCCGGGGCCGATGGACAATATCCCGCATTACATCGCGCGTAAGCATGGTCTGGAAGAGCCGGATTACATGCACCCGATGTTGCAGCCGATCCTCGAAGAAACCTATGGCATCATGATCTATCAGGAACAGGTCATGCAGCTTGCCCAGACGATGTCGGGCTATTCGCTTGGCGGTGCAGACCTTTTGCGTCGTGCGATGGGTAAAAAGATCGCCGAGGAAATGGAATTGCAGCGCTCTCTGTTTGTTGACGGGGCGGAAAAGAACGGGGTGCCGCGCGGGCAGGCATCGGACATTTTCGATCAGGTGGCCAAGTTCGCATCCTATGGCTTTAACAAATCGCACGCGGCGGCCTATGCACTGGTGGCGTATCAGACAGCGTATCTCAAGGCGAATTATCCGGTCGAATTCATGGCCGCGCTGATGACGCTTGATATGCACAACACCGAAAAACTTGCGATTTTCAAGCAGGAGGTCGAACGCCTGGGCATCGAAATCCTGCCGCCCTGCATCAATAATTCGCAAGTGGCGTTTTCGGTCGAAAATCATGATGGGGTGCGCAAGATCCGTTATGCACTGGCGGCCGTGCGCAACGTTGGTGATGCGGCAATGGAAAGCCTTGTGGCGGAGCGCGAGGCCAATGGCCCGTTCCGGGACCTGACCGATTTTGCATCGCGCATCGATAGCCGTGCGGTCAATAAACGGTTGCTTGAAAACCTTGTGCGGGCAGGCGCGCTTGATTGCCTGACGACAAACCGCAAGGTCATGTTCGAGCATGTCGACCGGGTGATGGCGGTTGCCCAGCGCGAAATGCAGGCGCGCAACAATGACCAGATTTCGATGTTTGGCGAGGATACCGGATTTGGCAAGGATGCCATACGGTTGCCCGATGAACGCGACTGGGTGCCGATGGAAAAACTGACCGAGGAATTTTCGGCGATTGGTTTTTACCTGTCGGCGCATCCGCTTGATACCTTTGGCAAAAGTCTTCAGCGGATCGGTATTGCGCCGATCAAGGAGCTTCCTGCCCGTATGCGTGCCCAGAACAAGGGATCGATCAAGCTTGCCGGGACGCTGATCAATGCGCGTGAAATGATTTCGAAGAAAAACGGATCGAAATTCGCCTTCGTGATGTTTTCCGATCCGACGGGCAGCTTTGAAGTCGCCTTCTGGGCCGAGGCATGGGCGGCCTATAAGGAAATCATCAATGCCGGGCGGCCAGTATTGCTTGTGGTGGCGGCCGAAATGCGCGAAGGGCAGCTTCGCATTCAGGGGCAGAAGGTCGAAGACCTTGAGCATGCCGTTTCCGGGGCAGCCGAGGGCATTCGCATTCGCCTGAACCGTCCTGATCCGGTGGTGGAAATCCGCGAACTGCTTGAAAAAGCGGGGAAAGGGCGCGGTCTGGTCAGTCTTTCGACTGTCTGTGCCGATGGCCGTATTGCCGAGGTCGAGCTTGAAGATACCTATAAGGTCGGACCGTCGCTTATCGGGGCGGTCGGGGCCATTCCGGGTGTCGAACTGGCCGAGGAAATCTGATTGGTGCGTGTGCTGTGAAATTGTGATCGTGCTTCGGGTTCACTTTCACGCGGTTTGAGCGTACTTTAAGGCTTGCATTCTTTGCAGGAGGGGGCTAAAACCCGCCCCGAACATCGCACGCGGGAGCGTGGCGAATAATGCGTTATGCGGAAATTCGTCCATCCGGTGTTTCACGCAAGACGGCGTGAAATTCCCTTCCGCGGAGGTATTAACCGGAAAAAGGTAGGAATTTATCATGGCTTTGCCAACCTTTACCATGCGTCAGCTGATGGAAGCTGGCGTCCACTTTGGTCACCACACCCGCCGCTGGAACCCGAAGATGAAGCAGTTCATCTTTGGCGCACGCAACGACATTCACATCCTGAACCTTCAGGAAACCGTTCCGATGCTGCATCGTGCGATGCAGGCGGTTCGTGACGTCACCGCTGGTGGTGGTCGCGTTCTGTTCGTCGGTACCAAGCGTCAGGCTTCGCCGGTCATCGCAGAAGCTGCAAAGCGTTGCGGTCAGTACTATGTGAACCATCGCTGGCTCGGCGGTATGCTGACCAACTGGAACACCGTTTCCAACTCGATCAAACGCCTGAAAGAACAGGAAGAAATCCTGTCTGCCGGCGCAGAAGGTCTGACCAAAAAAGAAATCCTGAACCTGACCCGTTCGCGCGACAAGCTTGAACGCGCGCTTGGCGGGATCAAGGACATGGGTGGTCTTCCCGACATCATCGTCGTGGTCGATACCAACAAGGAAGCGCTTGCTGTTCACGAAGCCAAGAACCTGAATATTCCGGTTGTTGCTATTCTGGACACCAACTCGGATCCGGCAAACGTTGCATACCCGATCCCGGGTAACGACGATGCAATCCGTGCGATCCAGCTGTATTGCGACCTGTTCGTTGGCGCAGTTCTGGACGGTATCCAGCAGGAAATGACTGCTTCTGGCGCGGACCTCGGTGAATCCGAAGAAGTCCCGGCTGAAGCCGCTGCTGTTGAAGAAGCCGCACAGGAAGCAGCTTCCGCATAAGTTTCACTTTGTACCTGATGAAACGGCGGCTAGCATGCCGCCGTTTCTTTAGGTGTTCACTGATCGCGTAATAGGGGCTTTAAAAATGGCTATTACCGCTGCTCTGGTTAAAGAGCTTCGCGAAACCACCGGCGCTGGCATGATGGATTGCAAAAAGGCGCTGTCCGAAACCGAAGGTAATCTTGAAGCTGCTGTTGACTGGCTTCGTACCAAAGGTCTTGCTGCTGCTGCCAAGAAAGCAGGCCGTGTCGCTGCGGAAGGTCTGGTGGGTGTTGCTGTTAACGGTACTTCCGGTGCCGTTGTCGAACTCAACTCCGAAACCGACTTCGTTTCGCGTAACGAAGACTTCCAGAAATTCGTCGCAGAAATCGCAAACCAGGCCGTTTCGGCCAATGGTGATATCGATGCGCTGAAAGCAACCCCGTTCCCGGGTACGTCGCGCAACGTCGAAGAACAGGTTACCCACATGATCGCCACCATCGGCGAAAACATGAACCTGCGTCGTTCGGCTGGTATCTCTGTCGAGAAGGGCGCTGTTGCGTCCTACATCCATTCCGCGATTGCGCCGAACCTCGGCAAAATCGGCGTTCTGGTTGCGCTTGAATCCGAAGCGGATGCGAGCGTTCTTGAAGGCCTTGGCAAACAGATCGCAATGCATATTGCTGCAACCAACCCAGCTTCGGCCACGGTTGACGATCTGGATCCGGAACTGGTCGAGCGCGAGAAATCCGTTCTGACCGAACAGGCCAAAGAATCGGGCCGCCCGATTGAAATCATCGAAAAGATGATCGAAGGTCGTATCCGTAAATATTACGAGCAGGTCGTTCTGGTTGAACAGACCTTCGTAATTGACGGCGAAAGCAAAGTCAAAGACGTGATTGCAAATGCTGCTAAAGACGCTGGCAAGCCGATCACCCTTAAGGGCTTTGTGCGCTTCGAACTCGGTGAAGGCATCGAGCGCGAAGAAAAAGACTTTGCTGCAGAAGTTGCTGAGCAGCTTAAGAAATAAACATCTGATCGAAATGGTGCGTCGCGTGCCATTTCGTGTATGATCCCAGACCGGCGAGGTCGGCAGCGCATAATCGCCCTGTTACTCGCCGGTCTTTTTATATCTGAATTTTGCTGAACCGGGTTTCGGGACAGTTTGAAATATCGGCAGTAAGAGGCAATCCAACATGGCAGAAAACGGCCAACTGAAATTTCGTCGTGTCCTTCTGAAACTTTCGGGTGAGGGGCTTCTGGGAAAACAGCAATACGGGATTGATCCCGAGACGGTTGACCGGATCGCAAGCGAAATCAAAGCCGTTCATGACATGGGTGCCGAGGTTTGCATGGTGATTGGCGGAGGGAACATCTTCCGCGGGGTCAAGGGTGCCTCCCAGGGCATGGAACGTGCCACGGCCGACTATATGGGCATGTTGGCCACCATCATGAACGCACTGGCCGTTCAGAACGCGCTTGAGCGGCACGGGGTCCAGACCCGTGTGCAGTCGGCCATTCCGATGTCATCGGTCTGTGAGCCCTATATCCGCCGTCGTGCGGTGCGCCACATGGAAAAGGGCCGGGTGGTGATTTTTGCGGCCGGGACCGGCAACCCGTTCTTTACCACCGATACGGCAGCAGCACTTCGCGCGGTTGAAATGGGCTGTGACGCGTTGCTTAAGGGGACGCAGGTTGACGGCGTTTACACCGCCGATCCTAAGATCGACCCGACCGCGGAACGCTATGATTCCCTGACCTATATGGACGTTCTTGCCAAAGATTTGCGTGTCATGGATGCATCGGCTATTTCTCTGGCACGAGAAAATGATATTCCGGTTATTGTATTTTCTTTGCATAATCCCGGCGCCTTTGCCGATGTGGTTTGTGCAAAAGGTAAGTTTACGATTATTTCGAATGGAGACTAAAGGTGTCTGACGTTGCTGGCCTAAAAAAGGACCTTGCCCGCCGTATGGAAGGGGCTGTTGAAGTTTTGCACAAGGAATTTACCGGACTTCGGACCGGGCGTGCCAGTGCAAGCCTTCTAGAACCGGTCATGGTTGAAGCCTACGGCGTGCCGACCCCGCTTAACCAGGTTGCGTCTGTCAGTGTTCCGGAATCGCGGATGCTTTCGGTACAGGTCTGGGACAAGAGCATGGTTAAATCGGTCGAAAAAGCGATCCGTGACTCGGGCCTTGGCCTGAACCCGGCGGCCGACGGGACGCTTGTTCGGGTGCCGATCCCGGCATTGAACGAGGAACGTCGTGCGGAGCTGTCCAAGGTTGCCGGAAAATATGCCGAGCAGGCCAAGATTTCGGTTCGTAACGTCCGCCGTGACGGTATTGACCAGATCAAAAAATGGGAAAAAGACAGCGTGATCTCGAAAGATGACCTCCATAACGAGGAAAAAGAGATCCAGAAGCTGACCGACAAGGTTATCAGCGAGATCGACGAAGTGCTTGCCCATAAGGAACAGGAAATCATGCAAGTCTGATCATGACGGTGCTGGCATCTCAACCCAACCCTTCAGATCTGCGAGCTGTGCCGCGTCATGTTGCCATCATTATGGATGGCAACGGGCGCTGGGCAAAGTTGCGCGGAAAGCCCCGTACGATGGGTCATCGTTCGGGGGTAGAGGCCGTGCGTCGCACCGTCGAAGCCGCAGCCGAAATCGGTATCGAGTATCTGACACTTTACGGATTTTCGACCGAGAACTGGAAACGGCCGGAAAGTGAAGTCAGCGACCTGATGGGGTTGCTTCGCCTGTTCATCAAGCGTGAACTGGCGACCCTGCACAAAAACGGGGTCCGGATCCGTATCATCGGTGACCGGACCCGTTTTGACGATGATATTCGCGTGCTTCTGGCCAATGCCGAGGAACGCACGCAGGGCAATGCCCGTTTGAACCTGACCATTGCGCTAAGCTATGGTGCGCGGGCCGAGATTGCCGATGCCATGCGCCAGATCGCGCAAAAAGTCGCAGCTGGAGAAATTCAGGCCGATGCCATCGATGAAAGCGTGGTTGAAGCGCATCTGATGACGGTCGGGATGCCCGATCCGGATCTGCTGATCCGGACCAGTGGCGAGCAGCGCATCAGCAATTTCCTGCTTTGGCAGTCGGCCTATACCGAGTTTGTGTTCGATGACGTCCTTTGGCCGGATTTCGGACGCGAACATCTTGAAAAAGCGATAGAAAACTTTGCCGGACGGGAGCGGCGTTTTGGTGCAGTCATCTGAAGCCCGACGCCAGGAAGATACAAATTCAGGATTGAAGCCACGGGTTGTTTCCGCGCTGGTGATGACACCGGTCGCGGTTGCGGCGGTATGGTTCGGGTCACCGTATTTCGAGATTCTCGTTTTTCTGTTTTCGGTTGGCATGATGTGGGAATGGACGCGGATGTGCGTTCCGGGGCATGTCAATTCGGTTTCGGTTGTTGCCGCGGTATCCCTTGCCGTTTCGATGCTGTTCATGACGACCGGGGAATATCTTCTTATCATTCCGGCGGTGTTGGTCGGGGCGGTAACCGCGGCATTGCGGCCGGGCAAGGATCGGTTTCTCGCGGCATTTGGCATTATCTATATCTCGCTTGCGGCACTGGCGGCGCACTGGCTGCGCAGCATGCATGGGGATGGTCTGCTGTTGATCATGTGGCTGTTCTTTCTTGTGTGGGCGACCGATACGGGGGCCTATGCCTTTGGCAAGGCGATTGGGGGCCCGAAACTGGCGCCGCGTTTCAGCCCCAAGAAAACCTGGGCGGGGCTTATTGGCGGCATGTTGTGTGCGATGCTGATCGGCGGGCTGATCACCTATTTCAGCGGCAATGCCATTCAGGTTTCCATCGTGCTGGCAAGCGGGGTTCTGGCGATTGTGGCACAGATCGGGGATCTTGGAGAATCAGCGCTTAAGCGCCATTTCAAGGTCAAGGACAGCAGCCACCTGATCCCGGGGCATGGCGGGGTGCTTGACCGTGCTGATGGGATGTTGTCGGTTTTTCCTGTCGCGTTTGTTATTGTGTATTTCATTGGATTGTCGTTGCGCTAGGGCAGGGTCCCTGGTTGCAGAAATCCGCTAAGCTGGTGTTTGATGACAATTAAGAAATCAGTCTGCGTGCTTGGCGTGACCGGATCGGTCGGCAGCAGCACCGTAGACATCCTGAAAGCACATTCAGACAAATATGCCGTGGATGCCGTTACGGCCCATCGAAATGTTCAAGGGTTGGCCAAGGCCGCCATTGAACTTGGTGCTGCGATGGCGGTTATCGCCGATGAAAGCCTTTATGAAGACCTGAAATCCGCCCTGTCTGGCACGGACATTCTGGTCGCGGCCGGTGATGAAGCATTGGTCGAGGCGGCATCGCGCCCGTCTGATATCGTCATTGCCGCGATCATTGGTGCAGCAGGCCTTAAGGCGACGCTGGCGGCCATTCGCCGCGGGGCGCGGGTTGGCCTTGCCAACAAGGAAACGCTGGTTTGTGCCGGTGATCTGATGATGGCGGAAGTCGCGAAATACAAGGCGACGCTGATCCCGGTTGATTCCGAACATAGTGCGATTTTCCAGGTGCTTGAACAGAAGTCGGTCGACAAGGTTGACCGTATTCTTCTGACGGCATCTGGCGGGCCATTCCGGGAATGGTCGCTTGACGATATGAAATCGGTGTCTCCAAAGCAGGCGCTGGCCCATCCCAACTGGGATATGGGGGCCAAGATTTCCATTGATTCGGCAACCATGATGAACAAGGGCCTTGAATTGATCGAGGCCTGTCGTCTGTTTCCGGTGCCTGAAGAACGCATCGAGGTTGTCGTGCATCCGCAATCTGTCGTGCATAGCATGGTGGAATATTCCGACGGATCGGTACTGGCGCAATTGGGATCGCCCGATATGCGGACCCCGATTGCCTATGCCCTTTCATGGCCGGAAAGAATACGTGTCGATGTAGCGCGTCTTGATTTTGCCACTATCGGACAGTTGAACTTTACCGCGCCGGATATGAAACGGTTCCCGGCTCTTCGTCTGGCGCGCGAAGCGCTGCGTGCGGGGGGGACGGTGCCGACGGTATTAAATGCTGCAAACGAGATTGCCGTGGGAGCGTTTCTGGGCGGAAAGCTTACCTTCCTGCAAATTGCCGAAACGGTCGAGCGCATGATGAACAGGATTGCGGCATCACCGTTACGAGATCTCGACCAGATGTTTGATCTTGATGATATGATCCGTCGTGAAACGCTGGGCCTGATCAAAACCGGTCTTTGAATACCAAAAATGCGGGGCTTGCCCCGAAAAAGGAACGTCTTTCATGGAAACCCTTCTTGCTTTTCTGTTTGTTCTTTCGGTCCTGGTGTTTGTTCATGAATATGGGCATTACTGGGTTGCGATCCGCAATGGTGTAAAGGTTGAAGCGTTTTCAATCGGATTCGGTCCGGAGCTTTTTGGCTGGTACGACAAAAAGGGCACGCGCTGGAAAGTCAGCCTTTTGCCGCTTGGCGGGTATGTCAAAATGTTTGGCGACATGAACCCGGCCAGTGCGGGGCAGCGCGACGACCTTAATGAAGAAGAACGCCAGCATGCGTTTCATCACAAAGGCCTGATGGCGCGTGCGGCCATCGTTTTTGCCGGTCCGTTGGCCAATTTCCTGTTTGCGATTGTGGTTTTCACCGTTCTGTTTGCCGCCGTTGGCCAGCAGCGCGCCCTGCCGGTGGTGGGCGAGGCGGTTGACGGCAGCCCGGCGGCGGTTGCCGGATTGCAGCCCCAGGACCGGATCAATGCGATCAATGGGCAGCCGATTGCGTGGTTTAGCGAGCTTTCGGACGTGATCCGGGGCAATGCCGGTGCGCCGGTTTCGCTTTCGGTGATGCGTGACGGACAGGAAATCGACATTCAGGTGACGCCGGAAGCCGTAACGACCGGTGAAGGTGACGACGTTCAGACATTCGGTCGTCTGGGCGTGACCGCCGGTGCGTTTGAAACCCAGCGCGATGGAATTATCGATGCGACCGGCAAGGCGTTTTCATCGACCTGGAACCTGATTTCGCAGACATTGTCGGCATTGGGTGAGATGATTTCGGGCGAACGTGACAGTTCCGAACTTGGCGGTCCGATCCGTATCGCGCAGATGTCGGGCGAGGTTGCCGAGGGGGGGATTGGACCGCTTCTGTTCTTTATGGCGTATCTTTCGATCAGCCTTGGGTTGATTAACCTGATGCCTGTTCCGGTTCTGGATGGTGGTCATCTGGTGTTTTATGCGATTGAGGCCATTCGCGGTAAGCCCTTGGGCGCAAAAGCACAAGAATATGGTTTCCGTCTTGGGGCAGGTTTGGTATTCAGCTTAATCATCTTTGCAACTTGGAACGACCTGACGCAGTTGGGCGTCTGGAATTTCTTCAAAGGCCTGGTAGGCTGATGATATACGGCATCAGGGGGTTGAATTTGCTGCGTAATGTAAAAGCGGCTGCGTTAGCAGCAGTCTTGCTTGGTGGAACCGCGCCAACCATAATTCCGATGGTGGCCTACGCGCAGGGATCAAGCGTTATTCGCGAGATCCGTGTTGACGGCAATAACCGTATCGAAAGCGAGACGGTTAACGCATACCTGTCGGTAAAAGAGGGCGATCCCTACGATCCGCAAAAAATCAACGAATCGCTGAAGTCGCTGTTTTCAACCGGCCTGTTTGCCGACGTGTCTATCGGATTTGATCAGGGCGTTCTGAAAATAAATGTGGTTGAAAACCCGATCATCAACCGTATCGCCTTTGAGGGCAACACGCGCCTGAAGGACGACGTGCTTGGTACGGAACTTCAGTTGCGCCCTCGTGTCGTTTACACCCGCACCAAGGTTCAGGCTGATGTGCAGCGTATTCTTGAGCTGTACCGTCGCTCCGGCCGGTTTGCCGCGACCGTTGAGCCCAAAGTCATTCAGCTTGAACAGAATCGTGTCGACCTTGTCTTTGAAATTGACGAGGGAGAGGCCACCGGGGTGCGCAAGGTCAACTTCGTTGGAAACAAGGCATTTGACGATGGTGAATTGTCCGAAGTTATCCGGACAACCGAAAGCGCCTGGTGGAAAATCCTGACTTCTGACGATAACTATGACCCGGATCGCGTCACGTTCGACCGCGAACTTTTGCGTCGTTACTATCTTTCGGCCGGTTATGCCGATTTCCAGGTTCTGTCTTCCGTGGCCGAACTGACGCCTGATCGGTCTGATTTCTTTATCACCTACACGGTCAGCGAAGGTCAGCGTTACAAGTTTGGCGATATCAATATCGTATCGCAGATCGACAAGATCGATCCGGCGACATTGACGCCCCTGATCGAGATTGAAAAAGGCGACTGGTACAATGCCGACCTTGTTGATGATGCGATTGATGCCCTGACCAACAGCATCGGTGACCAGGGTTATGCATTCATCGATATTCGCCCGAATATCCAGCGTGACCGCGAGACCGGCGTTATCAATATCACCTTCACCATCGCCGAAGGTCCGAAGGTTTATGTCGAACGTATCGACGTGGTTGGCAACGTCCGCACGCTTGACGAAGTTGTCCGTCGTGAATTCCGCCTTGTTGAAGGTGACGCGTTCAGCAGTTCGAAACTCAAACGTTCGCGCCAGCGTGTTGAAAACCTGAACTTCTTTAAATCGGTTGACGTCAAGACCCTGCCGGGCAGTTCGCCCGACCAGACGGTTCTTGAGGTTGATGTTGAAGAAAAGTCGACCGGCGAGTTTTCGATTGGTGCCGGGTACGGCACGGATGATGGTGCCTTCGGTCAGGCCGGTATCCGCGAACGTAACCTGCTTGGCAAAGGGCAGGACCTGCGTCTTGGCTTTACGATTGGGTCATCCAGCCAGCAGGTCGATCTGTCCTTTACCGAGCCGTACTTCCTTGATCGGGATGTCAGTGCGGGCTTTGATATCTATCGCCGCGAAGAAGACAATCAGGACGAAAGTTCATATGACGAAAAGCAGACCGGTATCGGTTTGCGGTCCGGTTTCCGTTATTCCGAAGCATTGTCGCAGTCGGTGCGTTACGGGTATGCGGTTAACGAATATTCCGACATCGATAGCGACGCATCGCGTCTGCTTCGTGAAGAAGACCCCGAGTTTTCCGAGTCAACGATTGGTCAGACGCTTACCTATGATCAGCGCGACAGCACGCTTACGCCGAAAGAAGGCTATTTCGTTCAGGTTTCTAACGATTTCGCCGGGCTCGGCGGTTCGGAAACCTATCTTCGTACACGCGTGAATGGCGGGTACTACTATCCGCTTGATCGCGAAAAGACGTGGGTGCTGTCGACCAAGGCGTCGACCGGTTACATCTTTGGTATTGGCGACGATACGCGTATTTCGCAGCGCTTCTTTACCGGTGGTGCAAACCTTCGTGGTTTTGAATCGGCCGGTGTCGGGCCGCGCGATATTGCAACGAAAGATGCGGTTGGCGGCAAATTCTTCTATACAGGTACCGTACAGATGGACTTCCCGTTAGGGTTGCCGTCCGAATTTGCACTTACAGGTCGTGTATTCAGTGATTTCGGTGCTTCCGAGGGGGTTGATGGCGCACGGCCTGGTGAAATCTATGACGAAGGTTCACTCAGGGCGTCTGTTGGTTTTGGGGTAGGCTGGGAATCTCCGTTTGGCCCGATTGGTGTTGACCTTTCGCAGGCTGTTCTCAAAGAAGACTTCGACAAAGAGGAAGTGTTCCGACTGAGTTTCGGAACCAGATTCTGATGAAAATGATGAAATCTATCCAGACCGCCTTACTTGCGATTGTTCTGGCATTCGCATCAGTAACAATGGCGTCGGCGCAGGAAAATGCCGCCGGGAATACTGAGGCCGTTGTGATGATTGTCGATTTTGAAGGCATTATGCGTGAAGCATCTGCCATGCAGGATATGACAAAGCAGATCAAAACGCGTCAGGAAGCCTATCAGCAGGAAATCGAAAAGCGCCAGCAGGGCCTGCGGAAGGAAGAGCAGGAAATCGCCCAGCAGCGAACCCTTCTGTCTGCCGATGTCATTCAGCAGAAACAGAAAGAATTTCAGCAGAAAGTTGCCGATTTTCAGAAGTTTGCACAGGGGCGCAACCGTATTCTGGATCAGGCGCTTAATGAATCGCGCGTGAAATTCCAGAAAACGCTGATTGAAGTAATTGCCGATGTTGCCGAGCAGCGCAAGGCAACGCTGGTACTGCACAAAAGTCAGGTGATCCTGCATGCCAACGCCATGGATGCGTCCAAGGAAGTATTTGACCTTGTGAACAAGGCCATGCCGACCCTTACCGTCGAGTTCAAGGAAGCCTCCTGATGGCTGATTCCCGGTTTTTCAAACGCAAGGGACCGTTCAGCGTTCAGGAAATTGCCGAACTGACCGGAGCGGAACTGGTGAATGCACCTGATCCGTCACGCCGCTTTGATGATGTGTCACCGCTTCAGAATGCGGATGCATCGATCCTGAGCTTCTTTGACAATCGCAAATATCTTGATGCCTTTGTCAGCAGTTCTGCCGGCGGGTGTTTTGTCCGGCCAGAGTTCGTTGATCGTGCGCCTGCCGATATGGTGCTGTTCACGACCAGCGATCCGTACCGGGCATATGCCAAGGCGGCAACGGCATATTATCCGTTTGACGCCGCCAATGGTGTTGTTTCACCGCACGCGATTGTCGCCGATACCGCCATGATCGGCAAAGGTGTTCAGATCGACGCCGGGGCCGTGATTGGCGAGAATTGCGAAATTGGCGATGGCGTCATCATTTCCAGCAATGCGGTGATCGGTGAAGGTGTCGTGATCGGGGCCGGAAGCAGGATCGGTGCCGGGGCGACAATCAGCCATTGCCTGATTGGCAATCTGTGCCTGATTTATCCGGGTGCTCGCATCGGGCAGGATGGTTTCGGATTTGCCATGGGCGCACAGGGGCACCTTAAAGTGCCACAGCTTGGCCGTGTCGTGATTGGCAATGATGTCGAAGTCGGGGCCAATTCGACAATCGACCGGGGGGCAGGGCCTGATACGGTGATTGGCAATGGTTGCCGTATCGACAACCTTGTTCAGATCGGCCATAACGTCGAACTTGGCATGGGATGTGTTATCGTTTCCCAGGTCGGGATTTCAGGATCGACCAAGCTTGGCAATTTTGTTGTTGCCGCGGGTCAGGCCGGGATTACCGGACATCTTGAAATTGGTGATGGCGCGAAAATTGCCGCGCAATCTGGTGTCATGAAAAATATCGGCGCGGGCGAAACCGTTGGCGGCAGCCCCGCTGTGCCGGTAATGGAATATCATAAACAGACCGTGGCCTTATCGCGGCTGATACGGAAAAAGAAGTAAGGGCAATACCTATGACCGAATTGGTAAGTGTTGATATTCAGCGCATTCTGGAAATGATTCCGCATCGTTATCCGTTCCTGCTGATCGACAAGGTTGTTGATATTGCTGTCGACGATTCTGCTGTTGGCATCAAAAACGTGACGATGAACGAACCGCAATTTACCGGCCATTTCCCGGAACAGCCGATCATGCCTGGCGTTCTGATCATCGAAAGCATGGCGCAGACGGCGGCCATTCTTGTGGTTCAGACCCTTGGTGAGGATGCCGAAGGCAAGCTGGTTTATTTCATGAGTATTGATAACGCACGGTTCCGCAAGCCGGTTGTGCCGGGTGACGTCATGCATATTCATGTGAAGAAAAAACAGAGCCGTGGCCCGGTCTGGAAGTTTGAAAGTGAAGTCCGCGTTAACGATCAGGTCGTTGCAGAAGCCACCATCGCCGCGATGATCCGGGGCAACTGATAATGTCAAAAGTGCATCCAACCGCCATTGTCGAAGACGGCGCCCAGATTGGCCAGGATGTAGAAATCGGTCCGTACTGTGTTGTCGGACCGCAGGCGGTTCTGGGTGATCGCGTCAAGCTGCACAGCCATGTCGTGGTCGCCGGAATTACGTCAATCGGTGAAGACAGTACGATCTTTCCGTTTGCGTCAGTTGGTCATGCGCCGCAGGATTTGAAATTCAAGAACGAGCCATCGCGTCTGATCATTGGCAAACGCAACAAGATCCGCGAAGGGGCGACCCTTAATCCCGGCACAGAAGGCGGCGGGATGGAGACCACGATTGGTGATGACTGCCTGTTTATGGCAGGCGCGCATGTCGGGCATGACTGCCATATTGGCAATCATTGCATTCTGGTCAATAACGGGACCCTTGCTGGCCATGTCATGGTCGACGATTTTGCAATTGTCGGCGGCCTTTCAGCGGTGCATCAGTTTGTCCGCATTGGCAAACATGCGATGATCGGCGGCATGACCGGTGTTGAAAGCGATATCATTCCTTATGGTTCGGTGATTGGTAACCGTGCTTATCTTTCGGGGCTTAACCTTGTCGGGTTGAAGCGCCGCGGATTTGATCGCGAGACCATTCATGCGCTTCGCAAGGCGTATCGTCTTTTGTTTGCGCAGGAAGGTACGCTTGCCGAGCGGGTTGAGGAAGTCTCGAAAGATTTCGAGGATGTCGGGCCGGTCATGGAAATCATCACCTTCCTGAAAGCGGAAAGCATGCGTTCCGTATGTACGCCGAAATATGACAGCTCCGCAGGATAACCCCGCAGCAAAGCTTGGTATCATTGCCGGAGGGGGGGCGCTTCCCGCCCGTTTGGCGGCTGCGGCGACGGCTGCCGGGCGGGATGTTTTTATCGTGAAGCTTGATGCCCATGCCGATGATCCGGCATTGGATGCATATCCCCATACGTCGCTTCGCATCGGGGCGGCGGCCAGAATCCTTGATCGTCTGAAATCCGAAGAATGCCGTGATGTTGTCCTTGCGGGCAAGGTTGAACGTCCGTCATTTGCATCGATCCGGCCCGATTGGCGGGCGGCGAAATTGCTGATGAAAGTCGGGATGAAGTCGCTTGGCGATGATGGTTTGCTGCGTCTGGTTGCCGGTGAGCTTGAACGTGACGGTTTCCGTCTGGTCGGCGCACACGAGATTTTGGGCGACCTCGCGGTTGAGGAAGGTGTTCTGGGCAAGGTGAAGCCCGATGCACAGGCGATGGCCGATGCACAGCACGGTCTGAAGGTTGCCCGGGTTTTGGGTGCCGCCGATGTCGGGCAGGGCTGTGTCGTGCAGCAGGGACTTGTTCTGGCACTTGAAGCCATCGAGGGCACGGATGAAATGATCCGGCGATCTGCCGACTATCGCCGCGAAGGTGTTGGCGGTGTTCTGGTGAAGTCGGCAAAGCCGCAGCAGGACAGGCGTCTTGACCTTCCGGCGATTGGTCTTTCGACCGTGGAAAATGCGCACGATGCCGGATTGCGCGGCATAGCTTTGCTTGTGGGGGGCACGATGATCATTGATCGCGAGAAAACCGTCAAACGTGCCGATGAACTTGGATTGTTCATTGTCGGGATTTCGGTGCAGGAACCGGCACAGGATGAATAAACCAAAAATCCAGACCGCGAAAATCATGCTGGTGGCCGGCGAGGCATCCGGGGATCAGTTGGGGGGGCGGTTAATGGCGGCCATAAAGGCGCGTCATCCCGAAATCCGTTTCATCGGTGTTGGTGGCCCGCGCATGACGGGGGAGGGGCTTGAGAGCCTGTTTCCGATGGACGAGATGTCGGTCATGGGCCTTGCCGAGGTCCTGCCGCATATCCCGCATTTGTTAAAACGTATCCGCCAGACGGCGGAATATGCGATTGAACAGCAACCCGATGTGGTGATCACCATTGATGCCCCGGATTTCAGTTTTCGCGTTGGCAAGAAGCTGAAAGGAAGGGGCATTCCGCTGGTGCATTATGTTGCGCCGTCGGTCTGGGCATGGCGGCCGGGGCGGGCAAAGAAGATTGCGGGTTTCCTCGATCATTTGTTGGCGTTGCTGCCGTTCGAGCCGCCCTATTTCGAGCGGGTTGGGCTTCCGACCAGCTTTATCGGGCATTCCGCGGTCGAGGAACGGCATGGCGGCGATGCGGACCGATTCCGTGAACAGCACGGTATCGCACCGGACTGCAAAATCCTGACGGTTCTTCCGGGCAGTCGCAATTCGGAAGTCGCCCGTCTGTTGCCGGTTTTCCGAGATGTCTGCGAACGGCTGGCCGGGGATTTCCCCGATGCCAGGATTGTTGTGCCGACGGTGAGCAAGGTTGCACAGGTTGTCGGTGATGCGGTTGCCGACTGGCCGCTGCGCCCGATTGTCGTGACCGGGGATCAGGACAGGCGCGATGCGTTTGCCGCGTCCCATGCGGCCCTTGCGGCATCCGGGACCGTGTCGCTTGAACTAGCGATAACGGGGGTGCCGCATGTGATCGGCTATAAATTAAGCCCGATTACGGCATGGATTGCACGGCGATTGTTGCGGATTGATACGGTGACCATCGTCAATCTGGTGCTTGGCAAAAAGCTTGTGCCGGAATTCCTGCAACAGGATTGCACGCCGAACCGTATCGTGCCGGTTCTGAAATCGCTTATGGCCGACGGCGAAGGTCGGGCGGCGCAACTGGACGGGTTCGACGCGGCCACAACCATGCTTGGCTTTGGCGACCGGCCGCCGAGCGAGAAGGCCGCGGACGTCATCCTTGAAATCATAGAGAAAAATTCATCTGCCAAGACTGGCATTAGCGGGCAATAACGCATAGTTTGGCGTCATTGACCAATCAATGACGGAGGCATTTCCAATGCGTTATTTGCACACCATGGTGCGTGTCGAGGATGTGGATGCATCCATGCGTTTCTACTGCGAACTGCTTGGCATGAAAGAAACCCGGCGCATTGAAAGCGAGAAGGGGCGTTTCACCCTGATTTATCTTGCGCCGCCTGCCGATGAAGCCAGTGCCAAGGCCAACAAGGCCCCGGAACTTGAACTGACTTATAACTGGGACCCGGAAAGCTATTCCGGCGGGCGCAATTTCGGCCATCTTGCCTATGAGGTCGACGATATTTATGCGCTTTGCCAGAAGCTGATGGATGCGGGTGTCACCATTAACCGTCCGCCGCGCGATGGCCATATGGCGTTTGTCCGTTCGCCGGACGGGATTTCGATTGAATTCCTGCAAAAGGGCGAAAGCCTTGCCCCGGCCGAGCCATGGGCCAGCATGGAAAACACCGGCTCCTGGTAACGCAGCACCCAATTGATCAAAACGCAAAAAGGCCCGGAATGATCCGGGCCTTTTCTGTATCAATCGTGGCGCAGATTAACGCTTGTTGACCGGAACGAACGGACGTTCGGAAACACCGGTGAACAACTGGCGCGGACGGCCGATTTTCTGCGACGGATCTTCGATCATTTCTTTCCACTGGGCGATCCAGCCGACGGTACGGGCAACTGCGAACAGCACGGTGAACATGCTTTCCGGGATGCCCATCGCCTTGAAGATGATGCCCGAATAGAAATCGACGTTCGGATAGAGTTTCTTCTCGATGAAGTACTCGTCTTCGCGTGCGATGCGTTCGAGTTCCTGTGCAACGTCAAGCAGCGGGTCCTGTACGTTGAGTTCTTTGAGAACTTCGTGGCAGGTTTCCTGCATGACCTTGGCGCGCGGGTCGTAGTTTTTGTAAACCCGGTGACCAAAGCCCATCAGACGGAACGGATCGTTCTTGTCTTTTGCCTTGTTGACGAATTCCGGAATGTTTTTCACATCGCCGATTTCGTTGAGCATTTTCAGAACGGCTTCGTTCGCACCGCCATGTGCCGGACCCCAGAGGGAGGCAATACCGGCAGCGATACATGCAAAGGGATTTGCCCCCGAAGAACCGGCCAGACGGACGGTCGAGGTCGATGCGTTCTGTTCGTGGTCGGCATGAAGGATCAGGATACGATCCATTGCGCGCGCAAGGACCGGGTTGACTTCATAGTCTTCGCACGGGTTGCCGAACATCATCTGCAGGAAGTTTTCTGCATAGCCGAGTTTGTTGTTCGGATAACGGAACGGCTGACCGATCGAGTATTTATACGCCATCGCAGCGATGGTCGGCATTTTCGCGATCAGGCGATAGGCCGAGATCAGGCGCTGGTTCGGGTCGTTGATGTCGGTGCTGTCATGATAGAAAGCAGACATCGCGCCAACCACACCGCACATAATGGCCATCGGGTGGGCGTCGCGGCGGAAACCGTTATAGAAATTGCGCATCTGCTCATGCACCATGGTGTGCATGGTGATGTCATTTTCAAATTGCGCCTTGTCTTTTGCATTCGGCAGATCGCCGTAAATCAGCAAATAGCAAACTTCGAGGAAATCGGATTGTTCGGCAAGCTCATCAATGGCATAGCCGCGGTGACGCAGGATGCCGACATCGCCGTCAATATAGGTCAGCTCGGACTGGCAGGAGCCGGTCGAGGTGAAGCCCGGGTCATAGGTGAAATATCCGGTTTCGGAGTAGAGTTTCCGAATGTCGATTACAGACGGACCAACGCTACCCTCGATCACCGGCAATTCGATCGACTTGCCAGTGGCATTGTCGGTCAGTGTCACGGTGTGGGAAGTCTTGGAATTCTGAGCCATGACTATTTTTCCTTCCCTGTTTGAACGAACACGGTTTTCAAGTTGTGTGCAGCATAGTGCTGCGGCGCACAAAGCGCAAATTCAGTGTTTAAGTTTTTTATTTTACGCTGTTATTGGGCATCGAATTTGCGGATGCGTTTCAGCGTTTGGGATTTGCCAAGCACGATCATTACTTCGAAGATGCCAGGCGATGAGTTGGAACCGGTGAGCACGGCCCGCAAGGGCTGCGCGACTTTGCCGAGCTTCTGATCGAGTTTTTCGGCAATGTTGCGAACGCTTGCGTCAACGTTCTCTTCGGTCCAGCTTTCAAGCGCGTCGAGTTCCTTTGCCAGTTCGGCAAATAGGCCTTCGGGGGCGCTATCAATCAGGGACTGAGCTTTCTCGTTAAACGACATGACGCCGTCCGTAACATAGAAGGCCGAAGAGTCGGCGAGCTCGATGAGTGTCTTGGCTCTTTCTTTAAGCCCTGACATGCCTTTGATCAAGATTTCTTTTTGCGCTGCGTCAATTGCATCGACGCCAATCTGTTTTGCGATCAGCGGTGCGATGTCGTTTGCAAGGCGGGTATCGTCTGCCTGACGCAGATAAACGCCATTGAGGTTGGTCAGTTTGGCGAAGTCGAAACGCGCCGCACCCTTGCCAACATCTTTGATGTCAAACCATTCAATGGCCTGTTCCTGGGAAATGATTTCCTCGTCCCCGTGACCCCAGCCAAGACGCAGCAGGTAGTTGTTTACCGCTTCGGGCAGGAAACCCATTTCATCGCGATAGGCATCAACACCCAGCGCACCATGGCGTTTGGACAGCTTTGCGCCGTCCGGGCCGTGGATCAGCGGAATATGGGCAAAGGTCGGGACATCCCACCCCATCGCATCATAAAGGGCCTTCTGGCGGAAGGCATTGGTCAAATGGTCATCGCCACGGATCACGTGAGTAATGCCCATATCGTGGTCATCGACAACGACCGACAGCATATAGGTCGGGGTGCCATCGCCACGCAGAATAACGTAATCGTCAAGCTGTTCATTGGCAACGCGGACATCGCCCTGTACCTGATCGGAAATCACGGCATCGCCGTCCTGCGGTGCCTTCAGACGCACGACAGGCTTGACGCCAGCCGGGGCGTCGGATGCATCGCGGTCGCGCCAGGTGCCGTCATATTTCATCGGGCGGCCTTCGGCGCGGGCCTTTTCGCGCATTTCCTGAAGTTCTTGCTGCGAGCAATAGCAATAATAGGCTTTTCCGGCCTTGATCAGTTCATGGGCGACTTCGGCGTGGCGGTCGCGACGGGCGAACTGGAAGGTCGGTTCTTCGTCTGCGGTCAGGCCAAGCCAGCTTAGCCCATCGAAAATGGCTTCTACGGCCTCGGGGGTGGACCGTTCCCGGTCGGTGTCTTCGATGCGCAGCAGGAATTTGCCGCCGGTGTGTTTGGCATAAAGCCAGTTATAAAGGGCGGTGCGTGCGCCGCCGATATGCAGAAACCCGGTCGGAGACGGGGCAAAACGGGTAACAACCGTCATTCACTCTATCCGTTGGCTGGATGTTGTTGCTTGTCGTAATGACTTTTGGCGTGCACGCTATAACACATATGCGGCGGTGTTGCACCACAGCCGATGATAGATAGAAACTGTGCGCCGGGCAGGCTATTGTACATTCGTCGAATAAGTCGTGATGGAATTAATAAAAATCAATATGTTGCGAGAATATTTTCGCAAACAGGATTGTTGTTGGCCGCGCGCAGAAATTCCTGGATCCTGTGCACGGTTATATTCTTCGGGTTGGGATGTGCGGCGTATTTTTCTCTCCCTGCGCGCCTGACGGTACAGCAAACCGGCCTTGCGGTGATTCTTTTGCTGTCCGGATTGTGGATTTCGCGACGCTGGGTTTTGCCATTCTTTGGCATTCTGCTGCTGGCGGGTTTTTGTGGCGGGTTGCTGATTGCATCCATCCATCTTGGAAGGGCGCCATCCGGGCTTCTGACCAAGACGCTTTACATGACAGAGATCGAAGGCGACATCACGCTTCTGGAACCACGAGGCGGCAGGATGCGCATGACCGTGGCACCAATGCGGATCGCGGGGCTTGAGGACCGGGCATTTGACTGGAAGGTGCGATTGAGCCTTCCAGGTGGCGATGAGCTTTCCGTCGGGGATCATATCGTGGCAACGGCACGGCTGTTTCCGTTGCGTGCAGCGTCCGTGCCGGGCGACCCGGATTTTTCACGCGGATTATATCTGGACGGGATCGGGGCGACCGGGTTTGTTTTCGGCCATAAATATAGTGTGACCAAGAAGGCCGAAACAGGAATGATGCAGCCGGTTTCGGACCGGATCGAAAGTCTGCGCCTGACGATCATGACGGCAATCGATCAGAGCCTTACCGGCGCAGAGGCCGGGATTGCCAAGGCACTGATTGTCGGCGAACGCGGCGATGTCAGTGCGGAAATTGCCGATGATCTTCGCAAATCGGGATTGGCGCATCTTCTGGCGATTTCCGGGCTGCATATGGGGCTTTTAAGCGGGACGGTTTTCTTTTTCCTGCGGTTTGGCATGGCGGCCATTCCCGCCCTTGCGCTGCGGTTTCCGATCAAGAAATGGGCGGCTATCGGGGCGATGGGCGCAGCCGTGATCTATCTTGGCCTGTCAGGGGCCAGTGTTCCGACGCAGCGTGCCTTTGTGACGTTGACGATTGTCTGGGTTGCGTTGCTGCTGGATCGGCGGGCGATATCGTTGCGGCTGGTGGCGTTTGCGGCGCTGGTTGTTCTGATCCTGCGGCCCGATGCGGTATTGGGGCCAAGCTTTCAGCTTTCCTTTGCGGCGGTGTCGGTTCTGGTGGCGTTTTATGATGGCCCGGGCAGGCGATGGTTTGACAAGTCGGGGGATCGGTCATGGCTATTCCGGCTTTGGCTGTTTTTTGCCGGGCTGGTGATGACCGGGTTGCTGGTTACGGCGGTGACCGCGCCGATCATCGGGTTTCATTTTGGGCGGATTTCGATGATCGGGATCGTGTCCAACCTGATTGCCATTCCGGTGATGGCGTTCTGGGTGATGCCGCTGATTGTGGCGACGCTTGTTCTGATGCCGTTCGGGGCCGGGGGACTGGCATTGTGGTTGATGAAGCCGGGACTGACATTGTTGATTGAAACCGCAAGCCTTGCCGCCGATCAGGCCTGGGGGCTTTGGCATGTCGAGCAGTTTAGTGCCGTATTTGCCATCGGCATCATGATGGCGATGGCCTGGTGGCTGGTCTGGCGGGGGAACGCGATTGCCCGGTTGGCTGTCATTCCGCTATGCGTGGCGATTGCGGCGCAAATCCTGTATCGCCCGGCGGATATTCTGGTTTCGGGGGATCAGGAAAGCTGGGCAATTCGCGACAGGGTGCGCGACAAACTTGTCCTGCCCGAAGGCATTTCGGATTTTCAGCAGTCGGTCTGGATGGCGCGATTTGGTATCGCCGATCATGATGCCAGCAATGTCATCGAAAAATGCGACGCAACGGTTTGTTCCGTCAGGATCGCCGGACGGCAGGTGATCATTGCCAATGATCTTGCCAATCCGTTCTATGCATGCCGCCATGGCGATATGATCATCAGCCTGAAACGCGATATGCCGCATGATATCTGTGCGCCGGATGTGACTGTCATCGATGATGACCTGTTGTGGTGGCAGGGGGGCGTATCGGTTGCGTTGCGGCCCGATGCCGCCCCGGTGATCGAAACCGTGCGTGAAACGTCCGGCATCTGGCCGTGGATTATCATCGGAGGCAGGGTGGTCAAATAAAAAACGCCGTCAGGCAAGGCCGACGGCGTTTCTTTCGGTTTGTTCGGTTTATTCGGTATTCTATCAGTATTGGCGCAGCAAACCGATCAGACGTCCCTGAATGCGGACACGATCAGGCGACAGCGCGCGCGTTTCATAACGCGCATTGGCCGGTTCCAGCAGAACTTCGCCACGGCCACGTTTCAGGCGTTTCAGAGTGGCTTCGGCGTCGTCGACCAGTGCGACAACGATGGAGCCATCATTGGCCTGTTCGCAACGCTGGATCAGGACTGTGTCGCCATCGAGAATACCGGCATCGATCATCGAATCACCGGAAACTTCAAGCGCATAGTGATCGCCGGTTCCCAGAAGCGCTGCCGGGACCTGCACCATTGTGGTCTGATCGCGAAGGGCTTCGATCGGGGTACCCGCCGCAATCCGGCCAAACAGCGGCAGGGAAACGGATTCACCCGATTCCGAAAAGGCCGAAGGCACGGTTGCCGGCCGATGCGCAGCCTTTCGCGCGGAGGCGATAGAGGTAACATTGTTGGGCGTTTCCGCCGCGTCGTCATCATTATTATCGGGAAGACGCAAGACTTCGAGCGCGCGGGCCCGATGGGCGAGACGGCGAATAAAACCGCGTTCCTCAAGCCCGGTGATCAGTCGATGAATGCCGGATTTGGATTTCAGGCTCAGGGCTTCTTTCATCTCGTCAAAAGAGGGCGAGATGCCATGATCGCGAAGGTAATTATCGATATAGACCAGCAATTCGTATTGCTTGCGCGTCAGCATGATTTTTTCCGAACCAGTAATAAGAACAAACCGAATACATAAATGTTCTACTTTGGTTCTGCTTGTTCGTCAAGCACCACAATCCGAAAAATCACCGTTTAAGGGCATTCTTTCGGTCAAGAAACGAAATTTGGGTACTTTCAGGGATCAGTCGGCGGTGAAAGTACCCGACTTTCCGCCTTCCTTGTGGACAACGCGAATATCGGTAATCCGCATGGCTTTATCGACCGCCTTGCACATATCGAACACGGTAAGTGCGGTAACGGAAACGGCGGTCAGGGCTTCCATTTCCACCCCGGTTTTGCCGGTGGTTTTGCAGGTCGCGACAATATCTACCGCATCGGTGGCAGTTGCGAGTTCCAGCGTGACTTCGACCGAGGTTAGAGGCAGGGGATGGCAAAGCGGTATCAGGTCGGCGGTTTTCTTGGCCCCCATAATCCCGGCAAGCTGGGCGATGCCAAGAACGTCGCCCTTTTTATGGCCGCGTTCGGCAATCAGCCGGGCCGTTTCCGCCGACATCAGGACACGGCCCTTTGCGATGGCGACGCGCGCGGTATCGGTCTTGGCCGAAATATCGACCATGACGGCGTTACCAGCGGCGTCGATATGCGAAAGTTTGTCTGCCATGCCTGTGTCTTGTTCCGTTATCAGGCCGCGAGGCCAAGAATATTACGGGTGGCGGCGGTGACGTCGTCCTGACGCATCAGGCTTTCGCCGATCAGGAAGCATTGCGCGCCGACCTTTGCCATGCGGGCGAGGTCATCGTGCGTGAACAGGCCGCTTTCGGCGACCAGCATCCGGCTGTCATCAACCATGCCAGCGAGTTCTTCAGTCGTGGTCAGGGAGACTTCGAGCGTTTTCAGATTGCGGTTGTTCACGCCGAGAAGCTTTGATTTCAGTTTCAGGGCACGTTCAAGTTCCGGTGCATTGTGCACCTCGATCAGGACATCCATGCCAAGGCTGTTTGCTGCGTCTTCAAGCTCGGCGGCCTGGGCGTCTTCGAGGGCTGCCATGATCAGAAGGATGCAATCGGCACCAAGGGCCCGGGCTTCGGTCACCTGATAGGGATCAAGCATGAAATCCTTGCGCAATACCGGCAGGTCAACCGCTGCACGCGCGGCAACCAGATAGCTGTCATCGCCCTGGAAATAGGGAATGTCGGTCAGGACCGACAGGCAGCTTGCCCCACCGGCCTTGTAGGCCTGCGCCAGAACGGGCGGATTGAAGTCCGGGCGGATCAGGCCCTTGGACGGGGATGCCTTTTTAATTTCGGCAATCAGACCGTAACGACCATCCGCAACCGATGTTTCAAGCGCCTTGATAAAGCCGCGCGGTGCCGATTGCGATCTGGCGGCGGTTTCGAGGTCGGCAAGTGACTTTCGCGCCTTGCAGGCGGCGATATGGTCGCGTTTGTCGTTACAGATACGTTCGAGTACGTCGCTCACGCTGCGGTCCCCTGATTGGAAATGCGGACAAGTGCCTGCAGGGTTTCTGCGGCTTTGCCAGAATCGATTGCGGTGCGGGCCTTTGCGATGCCATCGGCAAGATCGGTTGCGATGTCGGTCACCACAAGGGCGGCTGCGGCATTCAGCAGAACGATATCGCGATAGGCGCTTTTTTTACCGGCAAGAAGATCGAGAATGGCCTGCGCGTTTGTCTGGGCGTCGCCGCCTTTAAGCGCATCAAGGGTGACGATTTCAAGGCCGTAATCTTCGGGGTTGATTTCAAAGGTCGTAACCGTGCCGTTTTTGACTTCGGCGACAAAGGTCGGGCCGGTTGTTGAAATTTCATCAAGGCCGCTATGACCATAGACAACCCATGCATGTTCGGAACCAAGGCGGTTCAGCACATGGGCAATCGGTTCGACCCATTCACGGGCGAAAACACCCATGACCTGGCGTTTGGTTTTGGCCGGGTTGGCCAGCGGTCCCAGCAGGTTGAAGATCGTGCGCGTGCCCATTTCAACGCGGGTCGGCATCACGTGACGCACCGCCGAATGATGGCGCGTTGCCATCATGAAGCACAGATTGATTTCCTTTAGCGCCTTTTCAAGAAGCGCCATATCGGCATCAAGATTGACGCCAAGCGCCATCAGAACATCAGCCGATCCCGATTTTGACGACGCCGCTCGGTTGCCGTGCTTGGCAACGATGGCGCCGCAGGCCGCCGCAACGATTGCCGCCCCGGTCGAGATATTGAAGGTGCCGCTGCCATCGCCACCGGTACCACAGGTATCAACCGCATTGGGCGGGGCGATAATGCCGGTCGCCTTGGAGCGCATGACACGCGCCGCCCCGGTGATTTCATCGACCGTTTCACCGCGCAGGCGTAGCGCCATCAGGAAAGCCCCCATCTGCGACGGCGTTGCCTGACCGGACATCAGAACGTCGAAGGCCTGCTCGGCCTGTTCCTCGTTCAGTTTTTCGCCATTTGCGACTTTGGCCAGGATCGGCTTCAGGTCATATTCAGTCGACATGCGGGTTTCCTCGGTTAGCGGTCCGGTGCGGTTTCATGCGCCGGGGAAGTCTATAAAATTCTTCAAAAGGGCATGGCCATGTTCGGATGCGATGCTTTCGGGATGGAACTGGACACCATGAATCTGATGCTGTTTGTGACGCAGCCCCATGATCAGACCATCCCCGTTTTCCGCCGTGATTTCAAGGCAATCGGGCAGGGTTGCGCGATCAACAACCAATGAATGGTAACGGGTCGCTTCAAACGGGCTGGGCAGGCCGTTAAACACGCTTTTGCCTTCGTGCACCATCGCATCGGTCTTGCCATGCATGCATTCGGGCGCGCGCACGACATTGCCGCCAAAGGCCTGACCGATGCCCTGATGACCAAGGCAGACGCCAAGCAGCTTGACCTTGCCCGCCGATGCCCTGATCAGATCAAGACAGATACCCGCACGATCCGGATCGCAGGGACCGGGCGAGATCACGATGCCTTCGGGCTTTAAAGCCAGCGCATCATCAACCGAGATTTCATCATTGCGGCGGACGTCGACCTCGGGACCGAGTTCGCGCAGATAGTGCCACAGATTGAATGTGAAGCTGTCGTAATTATCGATGAGGAGATACATCGTGGCGCCGGGCTGTGAATATCAGATCGGGCAGAGAATAAACGGCATTGCCGCTACGTCAAGCGATTGCAAAAACCATTTTCCTGCCATTGTTTGCGGTCTTTGTTTGCGGCTTTAACAGGGTGCTAACCTGATCGGGTTTAAAAGCTTCCAAACACAAGCCGCGATAATTGGCGTATAATCACCATATGGGTAACACGACCCAGCAAACGAGACTGGAGACAAGAGCGTGGCACGCCGGGCACAACCCGCCAAAAAGAAAAAAGCGGCACCGCGAAAAACAGGCCGTAGCAAGGCTGCACCGAAAAGAAAATCGGGCGGCATTGGCCGTTTCATGCTGGGCGGTGCGATTGTTGCGGGGACCATTTCGGCATTCATTGCAGCAGGCAGTATGCTTGAGCTGGATCGCGCATCGCGTGATCTTGGCGAACGGGCCGCCAATTCAGAACCGGAATATACGCCGACACCGGCCCCGGTACCGGAAAGCCGCAATTATGATTTCAGCGAAAGCAACGGCAATCGCGACCGGACCGGATATATGGTCGGTGAACGTGTGCCGGGTGAAAAAACTGCGCCCGAAACCAGACAACCGCAGAAGGCACCGGTCACAAAGTCGCCTGAACCTGCCGTGTCGCCCGATACCGGCGGGATCAGCGGGGGCGCGCATAGTGATGGTCCGCCGCCATGGCAGAAATTCGCAGCCCTTACCCCCGATACGGGAACCGCACCGGTTATCGCGATTGTGATTGATGATGCGGGCCTTGATCAGCCGCGCACGGCGCGCACTATAGGGCTGCCCGGGCCGGTGACGATTTCCTATCTGCCCTATGCGCGCGACCTTCAGCGTCAGGTGAATGATGCGCGCGGGCGGGGGCATGAAGTGATGCTTCATATGCCGATGGAGCCGTCGTCGGCATTGGTCGATCCAGGTCCGCATGCGTTGCGCACCGGATTTGACCGCGACAAGATATTGGGCGAGATGACCTGGATGCTGGACCGGTTTGATGGCTATGTCGGTGTGAATAATCACATGGGCAGCAAATTCACATCCGATCCGGAACGCATGCAGGTGGTGATGGAGGTGATGAAATCACGCGGGCTTCTGTTCCTTGATTCCAAAACCAGTGCCAAGTCGGTCGGGTTTTCGATGGCACGCCAATATGATGTCCCGGCGCTTGAGCGCGACGTGTTCATTGATGACGCCGATGATGCCACCAAAATTGCCGAAATGCTGGCGCGGACTGAAAAAGTTGCCACCAATCAGGGATTTGCGATTGCGATTGGCCATCCGCGCGACCTGACGCTGGAAGCCCTGCAAAAATGGATTCCCGCCATTCAGGCCAAGGGATTTGTTCTGGTGCCGGTGACCGACATCCTGCGGCGAACAAGTCCGAGTGCGACAGGTTGATAAAGAACAAGGCCCGCAAATGAAGCGGGCCTTGTTCTTTCAATCCGAAATGCAGGAAATCAGGCAAACCGATGGGCTTCGCGGGCGGCGGCCATCAATGCGCCTGCCTTGTTCTGGCATTCCTTGTGTTCGAGTTCCGGTTTGCTGTCTACGACGATCCCGGCACCGGCCTGAATATGGATCTGTTCGTCCTTGATGACAGCGGTCCGAAGCGCGATGCAGGTATCCATGGAGCCATCGGCGGAGATATAGCCGATACAACCTGCATAAATGCCGCGCCGGACCGATTCCAGTTCATCGATGATTTCCATGGCGCGGACCTTTGGCGCGCCCGATACCGTTCCAGCAGGGAAACCGGCCTTGAGCGCGTCCATCGCATCATATTTGTCGTCGATCTGACCGACGACGTTCGAGACGATATGCATGACATGGGAATAGTATTCGATCTGTTCGCGGTCGGTGACGCGCACGGTGCCCGGTTTGGCAACGCGGCCGACATCGTTTCGGCCAAGATCAAGCAACATCAGGTGTTCGGAGCGTTCCTTTGGATCATCAAGCAGGTCCTGGGCCATGACCTTGTCGTCATCGGGTGTCTTGCCGCGCCGACGCGTTCCGGCAATCGGGCGAATGGTGACTTCGCCGTCGCGCAGGCGGACAAGGATTTCCGGGCTGGCACCGACAACCTGAAACCCGCCGATATCAAGATAAAACATGAAAGGTGACGGATTGATCCGGCGAAGGGCGCGGTAAAAGGCGAAGGGCGGCAATTGGTAGGGCAGCGTGTAGCGCTGTGACAGTACGACCTGAAAGATATCGCCCGCGCGGATATATTCCTTGGCCTGATCGACCATTTTATGAAAACCGGCCTCGTCGACGCTGACCTTTGGGTCGGGCAGGGTGTCGGGGGCGGATTTGGACCGGCGATCAAGGAACAGGTTGCGCTGGAACTGCTGCACGACATCATTGAGGCGCGCACAGGCCAGATCATAGGCCGCATCGGCATCTATGCCTTTTTCGGGGCGGACCGGGGTTACGACGGTGACGGTATCGGCGATGGTATCGAAGCTTGCGGTGACCGTCGGGCGGATAAAGATGCCGTCAGGGACGCCGAGTTCATCCGGGTTGCTATCGGGCAGTTTTTCCATAAGGCGCACGGTGTCATAACCCATATAGCCGACAAGACCGGCACTCATGGGCGGAAGATTGTCGGGCAGGGCGATGTGGCTTTCGGCGATCAGCTTTTTGAGGCTTTCAAGCGGGGAAACCGGTTCGGCCTCGAACGCATCGGCATCGGCAAGGGCGCGACGGTTCAGTTCTGCCTTTTGGCCAAAGCACCGCCAGATCAGATCGGGGCGCAGGCCAAGGAATGAATAGCGTCCGCGCACGGCACCGCCTTCGACAGATTCAAGCAGATAGGTGTTGGGCATGCCTTCGGCGATCTTGAGAAATGCCGAGACGGGCGTATCAAGATCAGCGGTCAGCGAGGTCCAGAGAACCTGTGAAATGCCGTTATTGTAGTTCTGCTTGAAACTGTTGAAATCCGGTTTGATTTCCATGGTCTGTCCAATTTTGGTCGATTAGGGGTGGGCGGTATGAGGCAGCGCAGAGTTTAATGAAAAAGGGCGGCCCGATGAAAGGCCGCCCCATTTCTGATCGGGATCAGTTGGCCGCGGTTTGCGGATAAAGACCTTTGATCACGCTGTTATTGACGCTGACCGAAATCTCGTCCTGCAGGTAATCAAGATATTCTGCAAGGATGTCTTCGTTCAGGCCCTGTTTGAGTTCGGTCACGACCGGGTCGTCAGCGCCTTCGGCAATGGTGCCAGCTTTGATCTGATCAAGTTTCAGAACCAGAACATTGTCGCCGGACTGAACGGCCTTTGCCTTGCCTTCTTCAAGGGTGAAGAGGGCTGCTGCTACCGCCGGGCTGACATTGCCTTGGAGGCCCTGACCGGTACGTTTGGTCAGGCCGCTTTGTTCGAGTTCGGCATTGTCGCTGGTAGCGAGCGTTGCGATATCGGCATTCTGGTCATTGATCGACGCGGCAAGCTGATCGGCTTTTTCAAGCATCAGACGGTTGCGTTCATCGGTTTTCCATGCGGTAACAACGTCATCACGCACGTCTTCAAACGGACGCAGTGCCGACGGGGTGACGTCATCAACGCGTGCGACATAACGAACACCGGTCGAGGTTTCTTCGAGGAAGCTTTCCTCGCCCTTGCCGAGTTCGAAAATCTTGGCATTGATCTCACCGCTGTCGGTGATTTCAGTACCCAGACCTTCGCCACGCACAACGTCGTTCAGTTTATAGGTTTTTGCGCCAACCGCGTTTGCGGCTTCTTCAAGCGGGGTCCCGGCACCAAGTTCATCATCAAGCTTGGCGGCAAGATCATAGATCGCGTCTTCGGCCTTGAACTGCCGGACACCGGCTTCGACATCGTCGCGAACCTGATCAAGGGTTTCGGTCTGTTCCGGCGTAATGCCGGTCACGCGAATGATATGCCAGCCAAGAGCTGTTTCGACCGGTTCGGAAAACGCGCCTTCTTCAAGGCCAAACGTCGCATCGCGCAGATCGGGAAGGATGTTGTCGGAGGTGAATTCACCAAGTTTGACAATCGACGGATCCATACCGGCATCGTCGGTTGCGACCTGCATGAAATCGGCACCACCCTGAAGCGCCTTGTAGGCCTCCTGGGCACTTTCCTTTTCATTGGGGGCAAACAGGATCTGTTCGACAACGCGTTTTTCCGGAGTCTGGAATTCCGGTAGGCGATGGTTATATGCCTCGAGAATTTCTTCTTCGGTGACATCCATATTTGCCGCCAGATCCTTCGCCGAAAGGGTGACCAGGGTCACATTGCGGCTTTCGGGGGCGGTGAATTGCGGTGCGTTGTCTTCGTGATATTTACGAAGGGTCGCGTCATCGGGCGTTTCGATCGTGTCGAATTCCGAAGCATTCAGGGCAAAGAAGCTGCCGCTGCGCTGTTCGTTGCGGTAGGCGGCAATCTGTTGTGCCATGACGTCAGGGACGCTGACGGCACCGGCGAGGCTGCCGACAACCTGCTGGCCCATCATGTCGCCACGAACACCTTCGATGAATTCCGGTTCGGTATATCCGCTGGAATACAGCGCCTGAAGGAAACGTTCGCGGTCGAACTGGCCGGTGGTTTCATTCTGGAAGCCCGGAGAGGCGAAAATCGTCTCGCGCACTTTTTCGTTGCTGATGCCGATGCCCATTTCCTTGGCGTTTTCACGCAGGATTTTCTGGGAAACCAGATTTTGAACCGTATTGTTCAAAAGGCCCATCTGGATGGCTTGCTGACGGTCGAAATTCGGACCGAAAACGCTGCGCATGTTCTGGATGCTGCGCTGGAAGGCGCGATCCAGTTCGGCGGGGCTGATATTTTGGCTGCCGATTTCAGCAACCTGACGCGATGTTCCAAGATCGAGCATCGACGCATTCAGGCCCCATCCGACGAAGCTGATTGCAATCACGCCGAGGATGATCTTGGCAAAGATTGATTTCGAAAAAGAGCGAATGCCAGCAAGCATATGATAAGCCTAACAATTCGTGGTTGGTGCCGATGACAATGCAGATGACAATGTACCGGCAGCGTTTCTTTTATCTGCCGGAACATAACGAAAATTCCGGCGCAATTGCCGCGCATCTTAATGGCGAGAGGTAAGGGCGGCAACATCCGATTGCATTGACCGTGCCCGAAGTTCGGTTGACAGTGTTTTCCGGGGCTTGGCCGGGGCCTGAGCGCGTGCTAAAACCCGCATCGAACCGTGTTTGTAACAATACTTGTCGGATCGGTTCCCGCATGGCCCAGCCATTGCCTGATCCAAAACCTGTCGCAGCAAGAGGTAGATATACATATGTCACAGCGCCGTCCCCTGATCGCCGGAAACTGGAAAATGAATTGCCTGCGCACCGACGGGCTTGCACTTGCGCGCGGACTGTCTGACCGCGCAAAGGCAAAAGGTGATCTGGCATGTGATATTTTGGTCTGTCCGCCGGCAACCCTGATTTCCGATGTTGCCGGTGTTACGGCCAAGAGTGCCGTCAAGGTTGGCGGTCAGGATTGTCATGTTGCCGTTTCGGGCGCGCATACCGGGGATATTGCGGCCCCGATGCTGGCCGATATCGGCGCGACCCATGTTCTTGTCGGGCATTCCGAACGTCGGGCGGACCACGGTGAAAGTTCGACCGTTATTCGCCAGAAAACAATGGCAGCCCATGATGCCGGTCTGATTGCGGTGGTCTGTGTTGGCGAGACCGAGCAGGAACGCGATCTTGGTGCGACGCTTGCGGTGGTCAATGGCCAGATTGCGGTTTCGGTTCCTGATGAGGCGACGGCGGAAAATACGGTCATTGCCTATGAGCCAGTCTGGGCGATTGGCACGGGGCGCACGGCAAGCGTTGATGAAGTTGCCGAAGTTCATGCTGCAATTCGTGCAGGGCTGACGGCACGATTTGATGATGGTGACAAATTCAGAATTCTGTATGGTGGTTCGGTAAAGCCGTCCAATGCGGCTGAATTGCTGTCTGTGCCCGATGTTGACGGTGCACTGGTTGGCGGGGCGAGCCTCAAAGTTGACGATTTTTGGAAAATTATTGAAAGTTGCGCCTAGCCAACTGTCATAAAACACGTTAAATACGCATCAAATTTTTGCCCGATCCGGCCATAATAATGTTCGGATCGGAAGTTTTAGGACAAGAGTTTCGAGACCATGCAAACTGTTATTCTGGTAATTCACCTTCTTCTTGCGCTTGGCATGATTGCCGTCATTCTCGTACAGCGCAGCGAGGGCGGTGGGCTTGGTATCGGCGGAAGCGGCGGCGGTGGCGGCGGCGGTAATTTCGGCGTCATGAGCTCGCGCAGCGCAGCAAACCTTCTGACACGTACGACCGCTATTCTTGCCGGGGCATTCATGATTACAAGCCTTGCCCTGGCATTGTTGTCCAACACTCATACCCAGCCGACATCCATACTGGATCAGGCTCCGGCCCCGGCAGCTGAACAACAGCCCGCCGAGGACACCGGACCGGCGGCTCCGACCCGCTAAAAAACAAACCGACGACCAGAGGCGGCAAAATTGCCGCCTCAATTTTTGATTGTTGTATTCCCCGGTTCGTGATGCACTGAGCTGCATCGAACTGCGGCGTTTTGCTTTGAGATGAGGCAAAGACATGACCCGTTATATCTTTATCACCGGTGGCGTTGTTTCTTCGCTGGGCAAGGGCCTGGCATCTGCTGCTTTGGGGGCCTCGCTTCAGGCACGTGGTTTCACTGTTCGCCTGCGCAAGCTTGATCCGTATATCAACGTTGATCCGGGCACCATGAGCCCGTATCAGCATGGCGAATGTTATGTGACCGAAGACGGGGCGGAGACCGACCTTGATCTTGGTCACTATGAACGTTTCACCGGTGTTTCGTCGCGTCGTTCCGACAACGTGACCACCGGTCGCATCTATTCCAACGTGATTGCGCGCGAACGTCGCGGCGATTATCTGGGCGGGACCGTTCAGGTGATCCCGCATATTACCGATGCGATCAAGGAATTCGTTCAGTCCGATGCGACCGAGGATTTTGTCCTTGTCGAGATCGGCGGTACGGTTGGCGATATCGAAAGTCTGCCGTTCCTTGAAGCGATCCGTCAGATGGGCAACGAGCTTGGCGATGGCCGCACGCTGTTCATGCATCTGACGCTGGTGCCTTATATTTCGTCGGCGGGCGAGCTTAAAACCAAACCGACCCAGCATTCCGTCAAGGAACTGCAAAGCGTTGGTATTCAGCCCGATATCCTGCTGTGCCGTTGTGACCGTGAAATCCCGGTCAATGAGCGCCGCAAGATTGCACGTTTCTGTAACGTGCGCGAAGCCGCTGTTATTCCGGCCTATGACGTCGACAATATCTATCAGGTGCCGATCAGCTATCACCAGTATGGTCTTGATAACGAAGTGCTTCATCACTTCGGCCTGCAGGCACAGGACCCGGATCTGGGACCGTGGGAAGAAATCTGCAACATCATCCGTAATCCGGAAGGTGAGGTTACCATCGGGATCGTTGGCAAATACATTCAGCTGCCCGATGCCTATAAGTCGCTCACCGAAGCACTGACCCATGGCGGCATCGCCAACAAGGTCCGTGTCAAACTGGAATGGATTGCGTCTGACGCGCTTGAAAAAGAAGGCGATGTTAGTGAAATCCTGTCCAAACTGGACGCGATCATGGTGCCGGGCGGATTTGGCGAGCGTGGGACAGAGGGCAAGATTGCCGCTGCGCGCTATGCCCGTGAAAACAAGGTGCCGTATTTCGGGATTTGCTTTGGCATGCAGATGGCGGTTCTTGAAGCCGCACGCAATCTGGCGGGCCTTAAGGATGCGTCTTCATCGGAATTCGGTCCGACGAAAACCCCGCTTGTGGGCCTGATGACCGAATGGGCGAAAGATGGTGGCTCGGTTGAGCGTCGTAGCGGCGAAGATGATCTTGGTGGCACCATGCGCCTTGGCAACTACGAGTGCAAACTGGTCGACGGTACGCGTGCGCGTGATATCTATGGCAGTGAGACCGTTCTTGAGCGCCATCGCCATCGATACGAAGTTAACGTAAACTTCATGGCGCAGCTTGAGGAAAAAGGGCTTAAATTCTCGGGTCTGTCGCCGGACGGGCGTTTGCCGGAAATCGTCGAATACCCGGATCACCCGTGGTTCATCGGCGTTCAGTTCCACCCGGAACTGCGTTCGCGTCCGCTTGATCCGCATCCGCTGTTTGTGTCCTATATCAAGGCCGCCAAAGAGCGCAGCCGTCTGGTTTGATCAAACAGCCTGAATGAAAGACTTCGAAATGACGGAAATCAAAACTGTCAAAGTCGGCAATATCGAATTCGCCAATGACAGGCCCTTTGCGCTTCTGGCGGGGCCGTGCGCGATCGAAAGCCGTCAGCACGCACTGGAAATGTCCGCAGCGCTTAAGGAATTGTCCGAGGGGCTCGGGATCGGGCTTGTTTACAAAAGCTCGTTTGACAAGGCAAACCGCACCAGCAGCACGTCGAGGCGCGGGGTTGGTCTGGTCGAGGGGCTCGACATTCTGGCCGAGGTCAAGGAAAAGACCGGCCTTCCGATTGTCACCGACGTTCATCTGCCAGATCAGTGTGCGTCGGTCGCGGAAGTTGCCGATATTCTGCAAATTCCGGCGTTCCTGTGCCGTCAGGCCGATCTTTTGCAGGCCGCGGGTAAAACCGGGCGCGCGGTGAATGTCAAAAAGGGCCAGTTCCTGGCACCCTGGGACATGGCGAATGTTGCGAACAACATTGCGTCAACCGGCAACGAAAACATCATGCTTTGTGATCGCGGGACCAGCTTTGGCTATAACACGCTGGTAACCGATTTCCGTGGACTTCCCACCATGGCCCGTCAGGGCTATCCGGTCGTATTTGATGCGACCCATTCTGTTCAGCAGCCGGGTGGGCAGGGGACAACGTCGGGTGGACAGCGCGAATTTGCGCCGGTTTTGGCGCGTGCGGCTGTATCTGTCGGCATTGCCGCCCTGTTTATCGAAACCCACGATAACCCGGATGCGGCCATCAGCGATGGCCCGAACCAGATTCCCTTGAACAAGCTTCCGGAAGTTTTGTCGGTTCTGATGGAACTGGACAAAGTGGCAAAAGCCAATCCGGTTCGTCTGGACATGTTCAAGGATTGATATGCAAATGCCGCCATCAGACATGATGGCGGCATTTCTTTTATGCTGTAACCAAAGCACCCGATTGGGGTGCAGATAATCTCAGTGAGGAGAATGTTTCCGTCATGACCGCTATTATCGATATCCGCGGCCGCGAAATCCTCGATAGCCGTGGCAACCCGACTGTCGAAGTTGATGTAACTCTGGAAAGTGGCGCCTTTGGTCGTGCAGCCGTTCCGTCGGGTGCATCCACCGGTGCGCATGAAGCCGTCGAGCTGCGTGACAAGGAAGACCGTTATCTTGGCAAGGGCGTGACCAAAGCGGTTGCCGCCGTCAATGGCGAGATTTTCGAAGCCCTGGCCGGTATGGATGCCGAAGACCAGGTCGAGGTCGATGGCATCATGATCGATCTTGACGGGACGCCGAACAAGAGCCGTCTTGGTGCGAACGCCATTCTGGGCGTATCGCTGGCGGTTGCCAAGGCCGCGGCTGAAGAAGCAGGCCTTCCGCTTTATCGTTATGTTGGTGGGGCTTTCGCCCGCACCCTGCCGGTGCCGATGATGAACATCATCAATGGCGGTGAACATGCCGACAACGCGATTGACGTTCAGGAATTCATGGTGATGCCGGTTTCGGCAGAAACCGGATCGGACGCAATCCGCATGGGTGCGGAAATCTTCCATAACCTGAAAAAGGCCCTGTCGGCAGATGGTCTGAGCACTTCTGTTGGTGACGAAGGTGGTTTTGCCCCGAATATCGGGTCGAGCGAAGAAGCCATCAGCTACATCATGAAGTCGATTGAAGCTGCCGGTTATCGCCCGGAAGAAGACGTTGTTCTTGCCCTTGATGCGGCATCGACCGAATTCTACAAAGGTGGCAAATACGTTCTGGCGGGCGAGAACAAGACCCTTGATGCAGACGGCATGGTCAAATACTGGGCCGATCTGGTCAGCAAGTATCCGATTTTCTCGATCGAAGACGGCATGTCTGAAGATGACTGGGACGGTTGGGCGGCATTGACGTCGGAAATCGGCAAAAAGGTTCAGCTGGTCGGGGACGATCTGTTCGTAACCAATCCGAAGCGCCTTGCCGATGGCATCAAGAAGGGCGTTGCCAACTCGATCCTCGTGAAGGTCAACCAGATCGGTTCGCTGACCGAAACGCTTGAGGCCGTCGAAATGGCCCATCGTGCGGGCTATACTGCGGTTATGTCACACCGTTCGGGCGAAACCGAAGATTCGACCATCGCCGATCTTGCGGTTGCCACCAATTGCGGACAGATCAAAACCGGTTCGCTGTCACGTTCCGACCGCCTGGCGAAATACAACCAGTTGATCCGCATCGAAGAGATGCTGGGGGCCGGTGCCTATTATCCGGGGCGTTCGATCCTGAAATAAGGTTCGATTGCAGGACTGAACCTGAAAAACCGTCCCGTCATTCCGGGGCGGTTTTTTGTTGTTCAGGATCAGCTAATTGAGCGTAACTGCCCTGTATTAGCATTGCTGTTTTAAGCTTATTTTTACCCTGTTGTGATTAGCTATGAGAGTATTTTTGCGAGAGTTCTGTCTGCTGCGAGATTTATACCTTTGCGTTCAAAGGGAAATAACGCACGCAGTTTTTCCGTTCCGGTTTCGGAATGGTGTTTTTTCTGTTTTTCGTCTCGTATCCGCAAAGGGCAGGGGTAAATGTCTTCAACGTCACCGGTTATTCGCCGACTAGGTCAGGCTATTGCACCGGTTATTGCATTTACCATTATGGTCTATTTCATCTTCCACAGTGTCGAAGGTAATCGTGGTTTGCTGGCTTATTGGTCGATGCAGGACCGCGTGGCCGATATCGCAAAAGTGCGTGACGAAATCATCGACAAGCGCAAGCATCTCGAGCAGCGCGTGATTGCGATGCGCCCGAAGCATCTTGATCCTGATCTGCTCGATGAACGTGCGCGCGCGATGCTGAATGCCGCGCACCCGGATGATCTGATTATCTTCCATCACAATGGCTATCCGGCCGACGAAACGGTTGCTGCCAGCCAGTAATCGGTCGCGGCAGATTTGTGCTTAGAATCCGGCAGGGTTTTTATGCGCGTGATCAACTTCCAAAATTGAAAATGCGCGCGTCCGGGGCTGTATTTCCCATGATTTTACAGCCCGGGCTGCTTGGCGGGAATTTGACATCCTCTCATACAGCGTTGTTTCAACTGTCTTTTGGTTGATTTGTGACCTGCAATAGTTTGTGATCAGGGCAACGCAACCTTTTGTTTCTTCTGGCAGTTGCGAAATAAACGTGTCGGATCTGTGATATTCTTTTCAGGAAAGCATAGCATTTGTGACCTGATGGAATGAACGGGAATGAAGCCGGTTCCTCAAGTCACTGGAAACGCTTGAATTATGTATATATGCAAAAAAACATGAATTAACCATTATTTGGTTTATTTGTGATTGTGCGTTGCAAAACAACAGTTTACGGGTGGTTAGATTGCTTGCTTCGACACGTAGTTTTGGGTAGTCATTTCGGTGGTCCAGTACCGAATTAAGCGCTCATACATGATGCTTAAGCGACAGCCATCCACCGGGAGGAAACATGGCGACCACAAAACGCAAACGCGCCACGACGCGCGCCGACAATCAGGCGAGCAGTGACGATCTCCTCAAATATTACCGTGAAATGCTGCTGATCCGTCGCTTTGAAGAAAAAGCCGGTCAGCTTTATGGCATGGGGCTTATTGGTGGCTTCTGCCATCTTTACATCGGGCAGGAAGCTGTCGTTGTCGGCATGCAGGCTGCCATTACCGGCGATGATGGTGTGATTACCAGTTACCGCGACCACGGCCATATGCTGGCCTGTGGCATGGACCCAGCAGGGGTCATGGCAGAGCTGACCGGCCGTGAAGGCGGTTATTCGCACGGCAAGGGCGGCTCGATGCACATGTTCTCCAAGGAAAAGAACTTCTATGGCGGGCATGGTATCGTCGGCGGGCAGGTTTCGCTCGGCACCGGTATTGCCTTCAATTACAAATATCGCGGTCAGGACCGTGTCTGCCTGACCTATCTTGGGGACGGTGCCGTCAACCAGGGGCAGGTATACGAATCCTTCAACATGGCAGCGCTCTGGAAGCTTCCGGTGATCTATTGCATCGAGAACAACCAGTATGCCATGGGAACGTCGGCACAGCGCCATTCGGCCAGCCCGGACCTTTACGAGCGCGGTTCTGCCTATGGTATCCCGGGTGAACAGGTTGATGGCATGGACGTTCTGGCGGTCAAGGATGCCGGTGAACGTGCCGTTGCGCATTGCCGCGAAGGCAAAGGGCCCTATATCCTTGAGCTCAAGACCTATCGCTATCGCGGGCATTCCATGTCCGACCCGGCGAAATATCGTACCAAGGACGAGCTCGACAAAATGCGTAAAGAGCACGATCCGATCGATATGGTCAAAAAGCTGCTGATCGATGGCAATATCATCGACGAGGCTGGCCTCAAGGACATCGACAAGGATGTGAAAGCGGAAGTCGCCAAAGCGGCGGAGTTTGCGCAAAACAGCCCGGAACCGGATGTTTCCGAACTGTTCACAGATATTCTGATCGACGCGTGATCGCGACACCCGCGAACCGCTTTTGACCGATATTTCCCGGGAGAGAGGGAACAATGCCGATTGAAGTTTTGATGCCGGCGCTGTCGCCGACCATGACAGAAGGCACTCTTGCCAAATGGACCGTCAAGGAAGGCGACACTGTTGCCTCCGGTGACGTGATTGCAGAAATTGAAACCGACAAGGCCACGATGGAAGTCGAGGCCGTTGACGAAGGGACCATCGGCAAGATCGTGATTGCCGAAGGGACTGAAAACGTCGCGGTGAATGCTGTGATCGCCTATATCCTCGAAGAAGACGAGGATGCTTCTGCCCTTGATAATGTTTCGGCGTCTTCTGCACCGAAAGCCGACGCCGCGCCGGCCGAAGCCAAGGAAGAAGAAAAGGCACCGGCCAGTTCGTCCAATGCAGCACCTGTTGCTGCAAGCGGTGCGATTGAACGCGCCGAACAGGACCCGCGTGCCATGAGCGTCATGAACGCGACCAAGGACGAGAAAACCTATACCTCGTTCAAGACCCAGACCGTTCGTGAAGCCCTGCGCGATGCCATGGCCGAAGAAATGCGGGCCGATGAGAACGTTTATGTCATGGGGGAAGAAGTCGCGCAGTATCAGGGGGCTTATAAAGTCACCCAGGGCCTGCTTGATGAATTCGGTGACAAGCGTGTTGTCGATACCCCGATTACCGAGCATGGCTTTACCGGCCTTGCAACCGGTTCGGCATTCATGGGCCTGAAACCGGTTCTTGAGTTCATGACCTTTAACTTCGCCATGCAGGCGATTGACCAGATCATCAACTCTGCTGCGAAGACCTTGTATATGTCCGGTGGCCAGCTTGGCTGCCCGATCGTGTTCCGTGGCCCGAACGGTGCTGCGTCGCGTGTGGGCGCACAGCATTCGCAGTGCTATGCATCCTGGTATGCACATTGCCCGGGGCTCAAGGTTGTCGCACCTTGGTCGGCGGCCGATGCGAAGGGTCTGCTCAAGGCTGCTATTCGTGATCCGAACCCGATTGTCTTCCTTGAAAACGAAATCCTTTACGGACAAAGCTTCGAAGTGCCGGACGACGAAGATTTCGTTCTTCCGATTGGTCAGGCAAAGATCGAACGCGAAGGGACGGACGTTACCATCGTTGCGTTTTCAATCATGGTCGGCAAGGCGCTGAAAGCGGCAGAACAGCTTGCAGAGCAGGGCATTTCCGCCGAAGTCATCAACCTTCGGACCATCCGTCCGCTTGATGTGAACACCATCGTTCGCTCGGTCATGAAAACCAACCGTCTCGTGACCTGCGAAGAAGGCTGGCACTTTGCCGGTATCGGTGCCGAGATCGCATCGGTCATCATGGAACATGCGTTTGATTACCTTGATGCGCCGGTTGCGCGCGTTACCGGTGAAGATGTTCCGATGCCATATGCTGCCAACCTCGAAGTGCTTGCACTTCCGCAGGAGCAACACATCGTCGATGCGGCCAAGGCCGTTTGCTATCGCTAAGTAAAACGGACAGGGGCAGGGCGCGGCAAACCCGCGCCGCCCCGTTACCGGGAGATTGCGTTCATGCCTGTTAAGATATTGATGCCGGCCCTGTCGCCGACCATGACCGAAGGCACCTTGGCGAAATGGCTTGTCAAGGAAGGCGACACCGTTGAGTCAGGTGACGTCATTGCTGAAATCGAAACCGATAAAGCCACGATGGAAGTTGAAGCCGTCGACGAAGGCAAAATCGGTAAAATCCTTGTTTCCGAAGGCAGTGAAGGCGTTGCCGTGAACGAGGTTATCGCACTTCTTCTGGAAGAAGGCGAAGATGCCAGCGCCCTTGACGGGGCGGATACGTCTTCGGCGTCTGTTGGCGGCGGCGGCGATGCCGAACCAGCAGCCGAGGCACCGAAACAGGAAGCGTCCAAGCCAGAAGCCGCCCAGGCAAAAGGCCTGGCACCTGCGGCACCTGTTTCCGGTGGGGATCGTATCAAGGCAAGCCCATTGGCGCGTCGTATTGCAGCCAATGAAGGCGTTGATCTTGGCAAGGTCGAAGGTTCGGGCCCGCGTGGTCGTGTTGTGAAACGCGATGTCGAAGCCGCGATGTCGTCCAAACCGGCCGATAAAGCTGCTTCTGCTGCTGCTTCTTCGGCTCCTGCTGGCGAGAAACCGGCGGCAGCCCCGCAGGCACCGGCGGCGTCTGGCTGGAACCCGGATCTGACCGGTTTGCCCGAATACGAAGAAATCCCGAACAGCTCGATGCGCAAGGTTATTGCCCGTCGTCTGACCCAGTCCAAACAGCAGGTTCCGCATTTCTACCTGACGGTCGATTGCGAACTCGACAATCTGCTTGCCACCCGCAAGCAGCTTAACGAGAAGGCCGGCGAGGGTGTGAAGGTTTCGGTCAATGATTTCGTCATTCGTGCCGCGTCCATTGCGCTTAAACGCGTACCGGCAGCCAATGCGGTTTGGACCGATGCGGCCATCCTGCAGTGCAAGCAGCAGGATATTTCGGTGGCGGTTGCCATCGAGGGCGGCCTGATCACCCCGGTTATCCGCAATGCGGGTGGCAAGGGGCTTGCCGAAATCTCGACCGAGATGAAGGCACTGGCTGGCAAGGCACGCGAAGGCAAGCTGAAACCAGAAGAATTCCAGGGCGGGACTTTCTCTGTCTCTAACCTTGGCATGTTTGGCATCAAGGAATTCTCTGCCATCATCAACCCGCCGCAGGGCTGCATTCTGGCCGTTGGTGCCGGTGAACAGCGCGCGGTTGTCAAGGACGGTGCCTTGGCTATTGCCACCGTCATGAGCTGCACGCTTTCGGTCGACCATCGTGTGGTCGATGGTGCGGTCGGTGCTGAATTCATGGCTGAATTCAAAAAGCTGATCGAAGATCCGCTGAGCATGTTGCTCTGAGGTTCGGAAATTGCGCGGGGACTTTAAATAGTCCCCGCAAGCATTTGAATTTCAAGACCTGTGACCGGTGACGGGCAGGCGAAGGAGATCTTACGATGGCGGATAACAATTTCGACTTAATCGTTGTTGGCGCGGGCCCTGGTGGCTATGTCACGGCCATTCGTGCCGCACAGCTTGGCCTGAAAACCGCGGTTGTTGAACGCGAACATCTTGGCGGCATCTGCCTGAACTGGGGCTGTATTCCGACCAAGGCGCTGCTGCGTTCGGCAGAAGTCTATCGCAACATGCAGCATGCCAAGTCATTCGGTCTGTCATGCGAAAAGCCTTCCTTTGATCTGGATGCAGTCATTCAGCGTTCGCGCGGTGTTTCCAAGCAGCTTTCGGGTGGTGTTGGCCATCTTCTGAAGAAGAACAAGGTCACCGTGATCAACGGCGAAGCCAAATTCGACGGTCCGAAAAAGATCAAGGTCGAAGGCAAGGATGCCGGTACCTATACCGCAAAGAATTACATTATCGCGACCGGTGCACGGGCGCGGTCCCTGCCGGGGCTGGAAGCCGATGGCAAGGTGGTCTGGGACTATAAAAAGGCGATGACGCCTGATAAGATGCCCAAAAGCCTTGTGGTTGTCGGTTCAGGCGCGATTGGTATCGAATTTGCCAGCTTCTATCACACCATGGGTGCGGAAGTGACGGTGGTCGAAATCATGTCGCAGATCATGCCGGTCGAAGACAAGGAAGTGGCCGCCCTTGCGCAGAAGATGATGACCAAGGACGGGATGAAAATCCTGACAGAAGCCAAGGTCGCAAACCTTAAGCGCAACGCCGACAATGTTGTCGTCACGATTGAAACCAAGGACGGCAAGAAACAGGAATTGACCGTTGATCGCGTGATTTCCGCGGTTGGTGTGATCGGCAATACCGAAAATCTCGGTCTGGAAACCACCAAGGTCAAGGTTGATCGCAACGTCATTGATACGAACGAGTATTCGGCAACGGCAGAACCGGGCATTTATGCCATTGGTGACGTCGCAGGCCCGCCGATGCTGGCGCACAAGGCCGAGCATGAAGGCGTGATCTGCGTTGAAAAGATTGCCGGGGTCAAAGGGGTTCACCCGCTTGATCCGCGCAAGATTCCGGGTTGCACCTATTGCCATCCGCAGGTGGCAAGTGTCGGTCTGACCGAAGCCAAAGCGAAGGAAGCCGGTTACGACGTCAAGGTCGGCAAATTCCCGTTCATCGGGAACGGCAAGGCGGTTGCACTGGGCGAGGCCGAAGGTCTGGTCAAGACGGTGTTTGATGCCAAGACCGGTGAATTGCTTGGTGCGCACATGGTTGGTGCCGAAGTGACCGAGCTGATCCAGGGCTTTGTCGTGGCCATGGGCCTCGAAACGACTGAAGAAGATCTGATGCATACGGTATTCCCGCATCCGACCCTTTCGGAAATGATGCATGAGTCGGTCCTTGACGCCTATGGGCGTGCGATCCACTTCTAGAATATAGCGTTGTACCGGGCAAACATGCCCGGTATGACCGCTTTGGACGATTGTCGGTTTGACAAATGCGTGACGTGGCGGCACATTGCCGCCCGTCCAATCCTTCGGAGGTAACTCTATGTCGACGGCGCGCAACGAAGCACAGGCACTTCGTCACCCGGAAAAGCAGAAACGCCCGGATCGTCCGTCCGGACGCAAACCGGAATGGATTCGTGTCAAGGCGCCAACCTCGAAGGGGTATCAGGAAACGCGCGAACTTGCGCGCGGCCTGAATTTGCATACCGTCTGCGAAGAAGCGGCGTGCCCGAACATTGGTGAATGCTGGCAGAAGAAACACGCATCCTTCATGATCATGGGGGATACCTGCACGCGTGCCTGTTCGTTCTGTAACGTCAAGACCGGCATGCCCGGTGCGCTTGACCCGTTCGAGCCGGAAAACCTTGCGATGGCGGTTGCCGACATGGCGCTTAAACATGTCGTGATCACCTCGGTCGACCGTGATGATCTGGCCGATGGTGGGGCCGCACATTTTGCCCGCGTGATCGAGGCGATCCGCCATAAATCGCCGGAAACCACGATTGAAATTCTGACCCCCGATTTTCGCGATAAGCCAGGTGCCGTTGAAATCGTTGCCCGTGCACGTCCGGACGTTTTCAACCATAACCTTGAAACCGTTCCCAGGCTTTATACCTCGATCCGGCCGGGCGCGCGCTATTACCAGTCGCTGCGCATTCTTGATCGCGTCAAACAGATTGATCCGACGATCTTTACCAAATCGGGCCTGATGGTCGGGTTTGGTGAAGAACGCCATGAACTGGCACAGGTCATGGACGATCTGCGGGTTGCGGATGTCGACTTCCTGACGATTGGCCAGTATTTGCAGCCGACGCTCAAGCACGAACCTGTTAACCGGTTCGTGACGCCGGACGAGTTCAAGGATTACGCCTCGATGGCACGCGGCAAGGGCTTCCTGATGGTGTCGGCAACGCCGCTGACGCGTTCAAGCTATCATGCAGACCGTGATTTCGAGGAACTGCGCAAGGCACGCGAAAGAAAGCTTGCGGCTGCTGACGAAGCCAAAGCCAGAATGCAGGCAACAACAGCGGCGCAGTAAGTGCGCCGCATTTCAAACCGATAAACGCGACGACAAAGGAGATCAGGGTGCCGACGCATGCGGAGCGCAGGAAACTGCCCTATACGCCGGAACAGCTGTTTGACCTCGTCGCGGATATCGATTCCTATTCGGAATTCCTGCCATGGTGTGTGGCATCCCGTGTGCGCAAGCGCGATGGCGATGTTTTGCATGCCGATCTGGTGATCGGTTTCAAAATGTTTCGCGAAAAATACACATCAAAAGTCACGCTACAGCGCCCGGATCGGGTCGATGTCGAATATCTGCAGGGGCCATTCAAGTACCTTAACAATCACTGGGTGTTTGAACCGGCGGAAGACGGTGGAACGTGGCTCGACTTCTTTGTCGATTTCGAATTCCGTTCTGCCCTGTTGCAGAAGATGATCGGGGTCGTGTTCAACGAGGCCGTAAAATTGATGGTTGGTGCATTTGAAACCCGCGCCCATCAGGTTTATGGCGAGCCGGACAAGGCCCTGTCAGATCAGTGAGTGCATGTTGCATTCACGCTGCAGGGGCGATGACGCGCCAACCTGATTAACCGGTTTTGCCAACCATTTCCGAAAGCATGTCATAGGCGTCGATGATGGTTGCCTTGCGTACCGCGTGGCGATCACCGTCATAGACCCGGCGACGGTGCAGGGTAGGCCGACCTTTTCCGGCGCACGCAAGATGGACAAGTCCAACCGGTTTTTCATCTGATCCGCCGCCCGGTCCGGCGATGCCGGTAACCGCGACAGCCAGTGTTGCCAGTGGTGCGCGGATCAGTGCGCCTTCGGCCATTGCGCGCGCGACCGGTTCTGAGACGGCACCACAGGTATCAAGCAATTCCTGCGGTACGCCGATCAGGCCGTGTTTTGCTTCGTTGGAATAAGTCACAAAGCCGCAATCGACAACGGACGAACTGCCATCAACGGCCGTTAGCCCGCCAGCTATAAGCCCGCCGGTACAGGATTCTGCGGTTGCGATCATTTCGCCTTTGGATTTGCATAGGGCAATCAGGTTTTCTGCGCGCGCAAGAATATCCGGTTCGATGTTCATGGGCGGTCAAACTCCTGCAAAGTAGCGGGCGGCGATCAATACAAACATGCCAAATATGCCCGCAAGGATGTCATCAAGCATGATGCCAAAACCGCCGCTGATCCGGCGGTCGATCCAGCGGATCGGCCAGGGTTTCAGAATATCGAAAAACCGGAACATGACAAATGCCGCCGCCAGCCAGCCGAGATCGGCAAGCCCGTTGCCCAGCGGAACGACAAGTATGCAAAGCCATTGCCCTGCAACTTCGTCGATGACGATTTCACCGGGATCGTGAACCCCGATCATCTCGCTGTATTTATGGGAAATCGGAATTCCGACAAGGAACACGATGACAATTCCGGCCAACAGAGCCGGGTATCCCAGCAAAACGGCGATTGCCCAGCCCACTGGAACAGCGGCCAGCGATCCCATCGTGCCAGGTGCCTTGGTGGTTCGTCCGCTGTAAAACCATGTTGCAGCACAGGTCAGCATGAATTGGGATAAACGCATGTTTTGAACGCTGTTGAATTCATCGGGAGATCATTGAGTAACATATTGAAGTGCAAAGCAGATGATTTTTTTACCCTTAAGGATGTGTTAACGTGCTTGCCTGTCTTCGCGCTAACAGGTAGCGTAAAGAAAATAGATATTCAGCCGGGGTCTGAAAAAAAACGGTTGTGCGTCGATTTCGTATCGAACGGGCAATGTTGGGTAAATAGGGGTTAGACACTGAGTATGTCGGCGTTCGAACGTGGCCGTCGCCTGATTGAAAAATGGTTTCCGGACCGGCACATCCTTGTGCGGTCCAATGATTCCGTTTCTCAAGTGCGGATTGGCAAATACGCTCAACTGACATTGGCATCGGTCGGGGTCCTTGCGATCACCTGGACGGTCGGGGTATCTGGTTATTCTTGGTATCTTGATCAACGGCTTACCGCGCGTGAAGAACAGCTGTTTCGCAGCGAGCTTTCCTACAATCAGTTGATCGCACGTGTCACCGAAAGCCAGCGCCGTTTTGGTGAAATCACCTCACAGATGGAAGATACCCACCGTAATCTTCTGTCGATGGCTGAAAAGAATTTGATGCTGCAGGCCCGGGTTCAGGATTACACCTCGAAACTGGCGGTCAGTGAAAAGGAAAAAGTCCAGATTTCCGCCTTGCGGACATCCATGGATAATCAGATGAACGCGCTTCAGACCCAGATTGACGGTATTACCAACCGCAATCTTGCCTTGCGCGACGAACTGGAAACTGTCGAAACCGTCATGTCGCGGGTTATGCGTGAACGTGATCAGGCAATGCAGCGTTCGAAAAAACTGCAATCGGAACTTGGTGAAGCACGTCAGCGGATTGCCGATCTGCATACCATCCAGAAGCAGGCGATGCAGCGCGTGGCGGAAACCGCCGACAGCACCATTCTGGAGCTGGAATCGGTGCTGGAAATGACCGGTCTTACGATGGACGAGGTTATTACGCCGCCCATGAAGCCGCAGGCGTCTGGAAGCGGCGAAGTTGCCGGTGGTGTGGGGGGACCGTTTGTGGCGTTCGAGCCCGAGAACCCCGAGGACGAACAGTTTGTAAATGTGGCACTTGCCGTTGGTGATCGTATGGATCAGCTGGTAAGTTTGCATGAAAGAATAAAAAGAACCCCGTTGGGGGAGCCTGCGGATTCCTATTACCTGTCCAGTTCTTTCGGGAAGCGCAAGGATCCTATCAACGGCAAGTGGGCTTTTCATTCCGGCGTTGATCTTGCCGGGCCCATGAAAACACCAATCTATGCGACGGCCCCCGGAAAGGTGGTGTTCGCCGGATGGAGCGGAAAATACGGGAAGATGGTTGAAATTGACCATGGTAACGGCCTTCGAACCCGTTTCGGACATCTATACAAGGTCCTCGTCAAGAAGGGCGACGAAGTGAATTTAAAGGGCAAAATCGCATTGATGGGAAGTACCGGCCGTAGTACCGGCAGCCACGTGCACTATGAAGTTCTGGTTCACGACAAGCAGGTAGACCCCATCAAGTTTATTGAGGCGGGACATTATGTTTTCAAAAACGAGCAAGAGACAGCAGACAACGACTAATTCCCATAATTCGGCGACCGAAAAAAGAGGCGGTCTGTCGATTATCAATTCAGATCTTCGGGTTACCGGTGATCTGATCTCTGAGTCAGATGTTCAGGTGGACGGTTTTGTGAATGGCGACATTCGCACGCGTACCCTGACAATTGGTCAGAACGGCGAAGTCCGCGGCGAGATTGTCGCCGAAAAGGTTCGCATTTGTGGTTCTGTCACCGGTCAGGTTCGCGCCCGGGACGTTTCACTGGCGGAAACGGCCCGTATGCTGGGCGATATCCTTCATGAAAGCCTGTCGATCGAACCGGGTGCCCATATCGAAGGCCATTGCCGTCGCATTGAAGGTGCCGTCGAAGAGGGCGGTCTTACCGTCATTCAGGCCGGTCAGATCGTTGCCGCGAACGTGAAGAAAGAACACAAACAATAAAAGGTTTGTGTTGGCAATCTTTCCCGCAGGCCAGCAAAGAATATAAAACCCGGAAAAGCGGCAAATCGCTTTTCCGGGTTTTCTTTATTCGGTCTGATCGGGATTTGCGTGCTTCGCGGGCCTGGATTTCAGGCTTTTTCCGGCTGCGCGACCAGCGGCAGCAGCTCGTCCAGACCTTTTAAAACCACGTCTGCGCTATGAGACAGGCGTTCTGTTGGCTGCTGTGTCCGGTTGATCCAGGCCGTGCGGAACCCGAAATGCCCGGCACCGGCAATATCCCATCCGTTAGACGACTGGAATGATATTTCGGCGGGCGTCAATTCGAGCTGGTCGACCGCAAGCTGATAGACATCGGGGTGCGGTTTATACGTTTTGATATCATCCACACAGATGATCTGGTCAAACAGTGATAGAATCCCGGATGCCTTTGCTGCTGAAATCAGCATATGTTTGGCGCCGTTCGACAGGATCGCCAGCCTGTGCCCTTGGGATTTAAGTGTTTTCAGGGTTTCAACAACTTCGGGGAAAGTATCAAGCGACAGATAGGTTTCCATGAGTTTTGCGCGAAGGGCGGGGTCTTTTTTTCCGGTTGCTGCCATGGCGTAATCAAGAGCGTCACCGGTGACATTCCAGAAATCAGTGAAGTCGCCCATCAGACTGCGCAGCCACGTATATTCAAGCTGCTTTTGGCGCCAGATACTTGAAAGCCGGTCTGCTTCATCCCCGATGGTTTCCTTGAACCGGTCAACGGCCGATCCAACGTCGAACAGGGTACCATAGGCATCGAAAACGAATGCGCGGCAGGAAGTAAGTGCATTTTCTGACATTTGCTCTGGCCTCATCTGTCGGACTTGGTTTGATCGAATATGGTGTTCGCTTTGGCAAACCGCAAACGGTTCAACTGTCTCTAACGGATCGCTGTTGGTGGATCAAATCACTGGGAATTTGAGGGTGTTTCATCCTGCTGACCCATTGCGATTTCGTCGCGTGCGAAGCGTCGGCGATAGACATAGGTGCCTTCCATAACCCGCTGGACGTAATTGCGTGTCTCGCTATAGGGGATCATTTCGATCCAGTCGACCGGGTCAACATCGGCGTCTCGTGGATCACCATATTCTGCAATCCACTGTCTTACGCGGCTTGGACCGGCGTTATAGCTGGCGATGGTCAGTATTTCTTCACCATCCCAGCGATCCAGAAGTTTCGAAAGATATTCGCGCCCCAGCGAGATATTGAAGCCCGGATCGGCCGTCAGACGCGCGGTTTCGTATTCAAGATCAAGGTCCTTGGCCATGCGTTCGGCGGTTGCTGGCATCAACTGCATCAGGCCGCGTGCACCGGCCGACGAAACGGCTTCGGGGTTAAACAGGCTTTCCTGACGCATGATTGCGTGGACCAGTGCGGGGTCGGGATTGTGACCAAGCGGTACCTGTTCATGAATGGGATAGGCGGCATCCAGATATCCGCTACCGGTCCGGATGCTGCGTTTGGCGGCAATGATTGCAAGGTCGGCACGGCCATATTCGCGCGCAAGATCGGTTGCCATGGCGAGATATTCCGGCTCGTCATGAGCATAAACAAGCGCCATGACAAACGGACGAATGATGTTGCCAAGGCCCATCTCGCCAAGTTTGCGGGTAACCTGTGTCAGTTCCTGCGATTCGAAATCGGCGCGTTGCTGTTCCGTCGGGACGGGTTGTTCAACAGAGTAGGTGGGCTTGGCACCCAGTGCATCAATGGCAAGCTGGCCATAGAAGGTATGGGCATGATCGGCTGCCAGCCTGTACCATTCGCGCGCCTTTTCCTTGTCCCCAATCGCATCGTTGGCCCGGCCGGCCCAATAGGCCCCGCGTGCACGGCTGATCGGGTATTGCACGACGTCATACTGGTTTTGGAAATGGGTCAGCGCGATGCGGGCATCGCCCAGGAATTCAAGGGCGATCCATCCGGCAAACCATTCTGCCTCGGCGATATCGCCTGCATCACTTTGGCCATGATTGGCAACCAGACGATAGGCATCGGTAATATGCCCCTTCTGAAGGGCGCGGCGCGCAAGAATCGCCTTTTCAATCCACCAGTATTGCGGCCGGATTGAAATATAGGCGAGATCATTGGCCTGCGAGAGAAGCAGGTCACGTGCTTCCTGATCGCGGTCCTTTATCCGGCGCCAGCGAACGCGTTCATAGATAAGGCCCGGATCGTTCTGGTATTTTTTGGGGACACGGTTGATTGCGCCGTCAACACCGGGGTCGAGCGACCGCAAGGCTGCGCGTGCCTTGGCCAGCAAAAGATAATCGTTGCTGACATATTTTTCAGTGCGGCTTGCCGGTCCAAGACGACCTTCCCACAGAAGGCGGTCAAGGCGCTGTTGATGGGTTTCCTGATCGATATATTTACCGTATCGATCCAGAAAACGCTTCTCCTGACCGGTGCCGAAGTTTTCATTCACCCAGCTGTTGCGTATGAGGGTGGTTGCGGCTTCGATTTCGCCGGTCACCAGAAGCGCCTTTATCTGGCGGGTGGCACCGTCTGCCGTAACCGGTGCGGACCGCTTGAACCATGCCAGAACGACATCGTCAGGAACGGCATCAGTCATGGCTTCTTCGGCGCGCTGACGCAGCAGTGACTGACTGGGCCATTTCGGATTGGCATCAATGAAATTTGTGATTTCTTCGAAACTGCGACCGGAATTCGGGCTGATCAGCCACATCCACTCGCTGGCTTTCTGAAGCAGCGGGTCGTCAAAGTTGGGAAGAAGTTTTTCGAATGTTTTTGTGCGGCCGTCTTCCAGCGCATCAAGAAAAACATTCAGCCGCGCACGGCTAACCGACGAAAACGCCGGTGATGGCGGCAGTTCGGTCAGGATATTTTTATCCTGACTTGCGGCCAATGCCTTATCGCCAATCGGCGTCAGCAAAGTGAACATACCGAGTGCCAATGCGCAGATCGAAACACCGCGGAAAGACGCATGCGCCATTTAAAATTCCCCTTTTGCCTTACGGCAGGTAATGCGCTCCAGACAACCTTATTATGGCAGTGAAACAGCCAATTGCCAATCGGTCGTAAGACGAAAGAGTAACCTTGATCAAACAAGGCGCGCTTTAATGTATACAGACGCTTGCCGGATGCCTTAACAGCCGCTATTTTCGCGTCGCTTTCAATCCACGATAAGATTTGGAGATATCGATGTTTAAGGGTTCGATTACCGCTTTGATTACACCGTTCACACAGGATGGTGCAATCGATGAGAAAGCGTTCCAGTCGTTTGTGGATTGGCAACTTAAACAGGGCACGACCGGTGTTGTGCCGGTCGGAACCACGGGTGAATCGCCGACTTTGAGCCATGCGGAACACCACCGCGTTGTCGAACTGGCACTTGAAGTTGCCAAGGGTCGCGGCCCGGTTATCGCCGGAACCGGTTCAAATTCGACCGCCGAAGCGATTTCGCTGACCCGTCATGCCCAGAATGCCGGTGCGGATGCGGCACTTGTTGTAACACCGTATTACAATAAACCCGGTCAGCGTGGCCTGTATGCGCATTACAAGGCTATTCATGACGCGACCGATATTCCGATCGTGATCTACAACATTCCGGGCCGGTCGGTCGTGGACATGTCGGTTGATACGATGGCACAGCTTTCGAAACTGCCGCGTATCGTCGGTGTGAAGGACGCGACCAGCGATCTGGAACGTCCGGCATTGACGCGTTTGGCGGCAGGGGCGGATTTCTGCCAGTTGTCGGGCGAAGACGGCACCATTGTTCCGTTCCTGGCGCAGGGCGGGCATGGCTGCATTTCGGTCACGTCCAACATCGCGCCGAAGCTTTGCGCGGAATTGCACGCTGCATGGGCGGCCGGGAACATTGCCAAGGTTCAGGAGTTGAATTATCGACTTCTGCCGGTTCACAAGGCGATGTTCTGCGAAACCAGCCCGGGACCGGTCAAATATGCAGCCGAGCTTCTTGGCCTTTGCGGCAGCCACATGCGTCTGCCGATGGTCGAGATTACCGAAGAATCCAAGCAGCGCGTTGAATCCGCGCTGCGCACTGCCGGAATTTTGTCCTAAGGGATTAATTTCGGCCTACAAGTTGTTGTAATGGCACCGAAAAAAGAAGACAGCAATAATAAGGTCGTCGCGCAAAACAGGCGGGCCCGGTTTGATTTTTTCCTGACGGAAACTTTTGAAGCCGGGGTCGCCCTGCGCGGGACCGAGGTCAAGTCGCTTCGTGACGGCAAGGGGAACATTCAGGAATCCTATGCCGAAGAAAAGAACGGCGAGATCTGGCTGATTAATGCCTATATTCCAGAATATCAAAGCAAGATGCCGTTCGGCCATGAAGAACGCCGTCCGCGCAAACTGCTTCTGCATAAACGCGAAATCACGAAAATGAGCGACGCCCTGAACAAAAAGGGGTTCACCCTTGTTCCGGTGAAGCTTTATTTCAATGATCGCGGCATCGCCAAGCTTGAACTGGCGATAGCGGAAGGCAAGAAAAAGGCTGATAAGCGCGAGGCGGTCAAGGAACGTGACTGGCAGCGTGACAAGGCCCGGATCATGCGGGATTTCGGATAATAGTCCTGCCTCGCAAGCATGTGTATTGCTTGCCAATGGCGATAGAATGCATAAATGGCGCAGACATGGTGAACATGACTGCGCCATTTTTCGTATGATGTGGTCAGGGAGGATGATGAATGGCTGATGGTTTCAGTGGCAAGATCAAGGAAAAGCTGATCGAAGCGAAACAGAAATGGGCAGAAAACGGCCGTCTTTTGACGGGGCAGGCCGATCATGCACATGAAAATCGCCTGCCACCCGGCCAGCGCGAGGTCAAGGACTGGCCGGTGCTTGATCTTGGCATTACGCCGCATGTCGGAACGGATGACTTTCGCCTGACGATTGATGGTGCGGTTGAAAACCCCGTCACGCTTGATTTCGGACAATTGCTTGATCTGCCGCCCTTTATGGCCAAAAACGATATTCATTGCGTGACCAGCTGGTCGCGCTACGACAATCACTGGCAGGGTGTGTCAGCCTTATCGCTTGCCGATCTGGTAAAGCCGACATCAGATGCCCGCCACGTGCTTTTCACCGCCCATGACGGCTATACGACCAATGTTCGGATTGATCAGTTTATCGATGATGACGTGTTGCTGGCCCATCATTGGGAAGACGCACCACTGACCGAGGAACATGGCGGCCCGGTTCGGGTGATCATCCCCAAGCTGTATTTCTGGAAAAGTGCAAAATGGGTGAAGCAGATAACATTTTCCAAAACCGACAAACCCGGATTTTGGGAAGTACGTGGCTATCACAATAATGCCGATCCATGGACGGAAGAGCGATATGGCTAGGAAAACCAGAACTTTCGGAAACGGAATGCGGAATCTGTTGAATACCGGTTTGTGCGGCTTCATTTGCCTGATGATTGGAAATTCTGCCATGGCCAGCGATAAAGCGACCAACGCCTATGATTTTTCATTCCCGTCGATTGACGGGGGCGAAATCGACCTTGCGGATTATCGCGGCAAGGCGGTTCTGGTCGTCAATACGGCGTCGATGTGTGGTTACACCCCGCAATATACCGGGCTTCAGGCGCTATGGTCGGACTATCGGGCCGACGGACTGGTTGTTCTGGGGGTTCCTTCGGGCGATTTCGGCGGGCAGGAATACGCCGATGACAGCGAAATCAAGGATTTCTGTACCGTCAATTTTGATGTCGATTTCCCGATGACCACCAAACAGTCGGTTCGCGGAGAAGATGCGCATCCGTTCTTTAAATGGGCGGAGGCCGAACTTGGCAGCGATCAGGCCCCGAAATGGAATTTCCACAAATATCTGGTCGATCCGAACGGCAATCTGGTTGCCAGTTTTGCCACCCGGATCAAGCCGGAAGATGATGTGGTTGTGAGTGCAATCAAGGAAGCACTGTCAGGGTCTTGATGCCGGTCCCGATCAGCGCCGACCATCCATGACATCAAGGAAAACAAGACCGTACTGGTCGAGTTTCTTGACGCCAACCCCGTTGATTGATGCCATATCCTGCAATGTCCGTGGTTTGAAGCGGACCATTTCCCAAAGGGTTCTGTCACTGAAAATGACATAAGGCGGAACATTCTGGCTGGTGGCAAGCTCGCGGCGCAGGGTGCGTAGGCGCTCCCACAGATCACGATCTTCCTCGTTCTCGAACTCGGTATCGAAATCACGCAGCCGCTTGGTCATGGTGCGTTTGCTTTCGCCGGGGTCCTTGCGCATTTCAACGACTTTTTCGCCGCGCAGGACGGGGCGGGATTCTTCGGTCAGGTAAACGCCACCGTGCCCCTCGACATCGACCTGAAGATATCCCATGGCAAGCAACTGGCGGAAGACCGACCGCCATTGCGGCTGTGACACATCCTTGCCAATACCGTAAACCGAAAGGTCATCATGGTTGTTCTGACGGATTTTTTCGGTCTTGCGTCCCATCAGGACTTCGATGATGTGGGCCGGACCGAACCGCTGTCCGGTACGATAGACCGCCGAAAGTGCCTTACGCGATGCCTCGGTCGCATCCCAGGTATCGACCGGTTCAAGGCAGGTATCGCAATTGCCGCAGGGTTTTGTGTCTTCTTCGCCGAAATAGGACAAAATCACCTGTCGGCGGCATCTGGTGGTTTCGGCAAGGCCAACCAGCGCATCGAGTTTGCGGCTTTCGATGCGTTTCTGACTGTCGGGCGCATCGGATGATGCCAGCATGGAACGGATGGAAACGATATCGGATAGATCGTAATTCATCCATGCATTGGCTGGCAGACCATCGCGGCCCGCACGGCCGGTTTCCTGATAATAGGCTTCCATGCTCTTGGGCAGGTTCAGATGGGCGACAAAACGGACATTCGGCTTGTCGATCCCCATGCCAAAGGCGACCGTGGCGCAAATGATCAGACCGTCTTCGCGCAGGAACCTGTCCTGATGAAGCTGTCTTGTTTCCTGTGTCAGACCTGCGTGATAAGGCAAGGCCGGGCGACCGTTATCGGTAAGCCATTGCGCGACATCCTCGGTCTTGCGACGCGACAGGCAATAGACAATCCCGGCATCTTCGGGATGCTCACGGTTCAGAAACGACAGAAGGCGCTGCTTTGAATTGCCCTTTGTTTCGATCCGATAGGTAATGTTCGGGCGGTCAAAGCCGGTCAGGAAGCATTGCGCATTTGTCAGATGCAGGTTTTCGGCAATGTCCTTGCGGGTTGGCGTGTCCGCAGTTGCGGTCAAGGCAACCCGCGGCACATGCGGGAAACGCGTTGGCAGAAGGTCAAGCCGACGGTATTCCGGGCGGAAATCATGCCCCCATTGCGAAACACAGTGTGCTTCGTCAATGGCAAATAGCGATATGCTGATCCGGTCAAGCAGGTTCAGAAAACGATCCGTCGCAAACCGTTCCGGGGCGACATAAAGCAGATCGATATCGCCATCAATTGCGCGGGTTTCGATTTCGCGCGCCGCGTCCGGGGAAAGTGTTGAATTGATAAAGGCCGCCTTGACCCCAAGCTGGCTTAGTGCATCGACCTGATCCTTCATCAAGGCAATCAGGGGCGATACAACAATTGCCGTTCCCGAACGACAAAGGGCAGGGATCTGATAACACAAAGATTTGCCGCCACCGGTCGGCATCAGGACCAGTGCATCGTTTCCGGCAATCACATGATCGATGATTTCGGCCTGCTGACCGCGAAAACTGTCATAGCCGAAAACGTCCCGCAGGACGTCAATCGGCAGACGTTGCGCAGGTCGGTCGAGCAAGCCGGGTAGGGGTGCTGTATCAGGCAATTTAACGGTCCAGATGTGCGCGGATATCGACAAAGACGTTTTCAAACATCTCTGGCGTCAGGCGATAGGTCTGGGTGTTGTAGCGCGAACAGTGATAGCTATCAAACAGTGTAATCCCGTTTTCCATTTGATGGGATGCCCCATGACCGAATTTCAGGGATGAAAGCTTCAGGCCAAAGGTGCGCAGCATTGCCTGATGGGCCACCTGTCCAAGGCACAGAATGGCCGAAAGGTTTTTCATCGCGGCAAATTCACTGATCAGGAAGGGGCGGCAGGTATTGGCTTCGGGGCCTGTCGGCTTGTTTTCAGGCGGTACGCATTTGACGGCATTGGTGATTCGGCAATCAACCAGTTCAAGCCCGTCGTCGGGGCGCTTTGCATAGGTGCCCGTGGCGAAGCCGAATTTCTTGAGCGTGCCGTAAAGCAGATCACCGGCATAATCACCGGTGAAAGGACGGCCGGTTGCATTCGCCCCCTTTAACCCCGGGGCAAGACCGACGACAAGCAGACGTGCGTCAAGGGGGCCGAACGGGCGGACGGGGCCGTTATAAAAATCGGGAAACTTTGCCTGATTGGCACGGCGGAACTCAACAAGGCGCGGGCAAAGTAGGCAGTCCCTGTCGGGTTGCAGATAGGTGGTCATGACGTGTCCGACAGTTTGCCGGGCGCAATGCGTGCTGCGCCCGGTCGTTTAGTTGAAAAAGGTGATTAATCGAAATCAATTTCATTCAGATCAGGATGTTCCGGGTGATCATCAAAATCCGGATGGTCGTCTTCGCGACGCTGCTGGATCTTGCGGGCGATTGTCCCTTCCAGTTCCGTCAGCTCGATAAAGTTGTCGGCCTGACGACGCAATTCATCGGCAACCATTGGCGGATTTGATTTCACGGTCGACACAACAGTGACACGAACGCCTTTGCGCTGAACAGCGTCAACAAGGCGGCGGAAATCGCCATCGCCGGAGAAAATGACAACATGATCAAGATGTTGTGCCATTTCCATCACGTCGATTGCCAGCTCGATATCCATGTTGCCTTTGATCTTGCGGCGACCTGCGGCATCGGTGAATTCCTTGGTCGGTTTGGTGACCATGGTATAGCCGTTATAGTCAAGCCAGTCGACGAGCGGACGGATGGGGGAATATTCCTGATCTTCGATCAGTGCAGTGTAATAAAAGGCCCGGATCAGTTGACCTTTTTGTGCAAAAAGATCAAGTAAGCGTTTGTAATCTATGTCGAAACCAAGGGCCCTGGCGGCGGCATAGAGGTTCGAGCCGTCAATGAACAGCCCGATGCGTTCCTGCGGGTAAAAAATCATCTGAAAATTCCTCAAACATAGCTTTTTAATAATGCCGTTTCCAAAATTCGGGAAACGCCGACTTTTTTACCGTGCAACTGCACACAAAGAAAGGGCGAAAATATCGTGGACACAACGGGATCGCTTCCGTAGTTATGCGCCAGCATCCCCGCAAATGATGTGTAACAGCCAGTTTCGTGAGCAAGTCGACCATGAACAACGATACTGCCCGTAATGACAGGGTGATTCTGATCGCCTTTGGAGCCAATCTTCCTACGGAGGAATATGGGGCACCAGCCGATACATTGAAAGCAGCCCTTAGACGATTGACCGAGGATGGCGACATTTCTGTGGCAAACGTATCCCCGTTCTACGAGACGGCACCGGTTCCGGTTTCGGATCAGCCTTGGTATGTCAACGGCGTTGCGCGGCTTGAAACCGCTTTGGGTGCGCATGATCTTCTGGCACGTCTTCACCATGTCGAGGCGGAATTTGGCCGCGTTCGACGCGAAAGAAACGAAGCACGGGTGATTGATCTTGATCTGATTGCCTACGGGGATGATCTGCTGATCGAGGAGGGCGGCATTCAGGTGCCCCATCCCCGCATGCACCAACGGGCGTTCGTTCTGCTGCCGCTGCGCGATATCGTGCCCGAATGGCATCATCCGCAACTTCATCGGTCGATTAACGATCTGATATCGGACCTTCCGACGGATCAGGAAATCCGAAAACAATCCTGATATGCAAAAAATCCGCTAAAAACCTGTTCATCCCGATGGCTTCGCTGTTGCAACAAAGCAAATGCGACGCTATAAAGTCCGGTCTGGACACCCCAAAAGTATTTCTGGAGACATTTATGGCGCGCGTTACCGTCGAAGATTGCGTTGAAAAGATTCCGAACCGCTTCGAGCTCGTGATGCTGGCAGCTCAGCGTGCACGCAACATCTCGGCCGGTGCCGAACTGACCATTGATCGTGACAACGACAAGAACCCGGTTGTCGCTTTGCGTGAAATCGCAGAACAGACCGTTGATTATGACGATCTGCGCAATGGCATGGTTTCCGGCCTGCAGCGGCATGTTGAAGTCGATGAACCCGAAGAATCCGAAGACGATTTTGGTCCGAAACTGATGGCAGAAGCAATTCAGGATGCCTCGGTTGGTGTGACCATTCCGTCTGCTGACGAAGACGAATAAGACCAAAGAAATTTTGTTCTGAGGCAAAGTTCAAAAGAAAAGCCACGGTGATTATCTTCCGTGGCTTTTTTTTATCCAAATCGTACTATCTTATGAAAGGGCCGGATTTCGGCCTTTGGATGAATACGGAGAAGCCACTGAATGATGCGCCAATACGAACTTGTGGAACGGGTTAAGGCCTATGATCCGGATGCATGCGAAACATCGCTGAACCGGGCATATGTCTATGCGACCCAGAAACATGGTTCGCAAAAGCGTGCCAATGGCGACCCGTACTTTTCCCATCCGATCGAAGTTGCAGGTATCCTGACGAACTACAAGCTGGATTGCGACACGATCATCACGGCGCTGCTGCACGACACCATCGAAGACACCGACGCAACGCCGCAGGAAATTACCAAGCTGTTTGGCAGCAACATCATGAAGCTGGTCGATGGTGTGACCAAGCTGACACAGATTGAACTGAAATCTGCCGATTCAAAGCAGGCGGAGAATTTCCGCAAGCTGTTGCTGGCGATGTCCGAGGACATCCGTGTTCTTCTGGTGAAGCTTGCCGACCGTCTGCATAACATGCGCACGCTGCATTACATCCCGAAACCCGAAAAACGGGTGCGGATTGCGGCAGAAACGCTTGAGATTTATGCCCCGCTTGCCGAACGCATCGGTATGCATGACATCAAGGAAGAACTTGAAGATCTCGCCTTTCAGCATATCAATCCCGAAGCACGTGATTCGATCCGCGCCCGGCTGGAATTCCTGCGCGAGAAGGACGACAATGTCGTCAACCGCATCGTTGCCGAGCTAAAAGACGTCATCAGCCGCCAGGGGCTGTCGGTCGATATTTACGGACGTGAAAAACGGCCATATTCGATCTGGCAGAAGATGCAGCGCAAGAACATCACGTTCGGCGAGCTGTCCGACATCATGGCGTTCCGCGTTCTGGTCGATGACATGCCGCAATGCTATGAGGTTCTTGGCTATCTGCATGCCAATTACAAGGTCATTCCGGGCCGGTTCAAGGATTACATATCAACGCCCAAGCCCAACGGTTACCGGTCGATACATACCACCGTCCTTGGCCCTGAAAACCATCGCATCGAAGTGCAAATCCGCACGCGACAGATGCACGAGGTCAACGAGAACGGTGTTGCTGCGCACTGGGCCTACAAGCAGGGCAGTGGGGATGAAAACAAGGAAGGTGTTCAGTATCGCTGGCTGCGCGATCTGCTTGATATCCTTGAACACGCATCCGAGCCCGAAGAGTTTCTGGAACATACCAAGCTGGCGATGTTTCAGGATCAGGTGTTCTGTTTCAGCCCCAAGGGCGATGTGATTGCCCTGCCTGCTGGTGCGACGCCGGTCGATTTCGCATACATGATCCACACCCATATCGGCGACACATGCGTCGGGGCGAAGGTCAACGGCGCGATGGTGCCGTTGCGCACGACGCTGAACAATGGCGATCAGATCGAAATTGTCACCTCGAAGGCGCAGACCCCGAATCCGACATGGGAGCGCTTCGTTGTTACAGGCAAGGCGCGCGCGCGTATTCGCCGCTTTATCCGGCAGCAACAGGACGATCAATACAAGGACCTTGGGAAAGCCATCCTGCAGAAGGCATTCCGCCAGGAGGGGTATGACTATTCCGACAAGGCCATTGATGGCGTATTGAAAATCTTCAAAATGCCGAGTGTTGATACGCTTCTGGCATCTGTTGGTGCGGGACATCATACCGGTCGGGAAGTCGTGCATGCGGTGTTCCCGGGCTCAAAGGACGTCGAAACCGCCCGGAAAGTGATCCCGCATGAGCGTGCGCGAAACCGCAAGCATGATCACGCCATACCGCTTAAGGGGCTGATACCGGGAATGGCCGTGCATTATGCCGGTTGCTGCCATCCGCTGCCGGGGGACCGCATTGTCGGGATCGTCACGACCGGCAAGGGCGTTACCATTCACACGATTGATTGCGATACGCTTGAAACCTTTACCGAACAGCCGGAACGCTGGCTTGATGTCGGCTGGGATAATGACGGTGAACCAGAACATTTCATCGGCCGCCTTGGCCTTACGGTTGGCCATGAACAGGGGGCATTAAGTTCCATTACCAGTGTGATTGCCAAGAACCACGGCAACATCACCAACCTTCGCTTCACCAACCGCACGCAGGATTTCTTTGAAATGCTGATCGATATTGATGTGGTTGACGTCAAACATCTGACCAACATTATCGCGGCATTGCGCGCGACACCTGTGGTCAACACCGTCGAGCGTGCACGCGGATGAAACAGGATTGTGAAGGAGTTCGCCTTTTGGTCAAATCGGGCGCAAAACCCTTGCCATTCGGGCGGCTAACACTTACGCATATGCCACACCTGTTTTATGCCTGTCCCGTTTGGCCTATGAATTGATCCTGCATGTTCCGGCGCCGTATCAAACCGACATCTTTTCAACGCATAAGAAATGTGCTTTGGCCGCGCGGCGGCTGGCGTAGGTCTTCGCGATATTTCGCCCATCGGGTCGCGCGACTTCCCGGGACGCCCTATAGCATTGCTTCGGGCTTTGCCATTGGGGCGGCAATATCCTTTACCCCGTTTATCGGCTTCCATTTTGTCCTTTCGGCATTGTTCAGCATGCTGACGCGCAGCAATCTGGTGGCGTCATTGCTTGGCACCATTGTCGGCAATCCCTGGACATTCCCCTTCATATGGCTGTGGTTATATACGTGCGGGAACTGGATCCTTGGCGTTGATCGTGCCGCGGATACCGTGCATTTCAACATGGCGGTCCTTTGGGATTTTGTGGTTATGGGATTAAGCTATATCGGTGGTGGCCTGATTTTCGGTCACTGGGATACGGTCGATCAGGCCCGGCTTGGCCAGTTGTGGGACAGTATCGTCGATATTATCTGGCCGATGATGGTCGGGTGTGTTCCCACTTCACTTGTCGTCTGGATGCTGTTTTACTTCCCGGTACGTCGGGCCGTGGTCATCTATCGTCACAATCGCATTCTGCGCCGGATGAAAACATCCGAACGCCACGGTCTTGGACCGATGCTTGAAAGTGCCAAAAAGAAAATCGGTTCGGCAGCGGCCAGTGCCACCAAAAAGCAGGACGAAACGCAATGAGTGCGAAATTAAGACTGGGTGTGAATATCGATCATGTTGCCACGATCCGTAACGCACGGGGTGGGGCGCATCCCGATCCGGTCCGGGCTGCCAAACTGGCCGCAAAGGCCGGCGCTGACGGTATTACGGCCCATTTGCGCGAAGATCGTCGCCATATATCCGATAATGATATCAATCGGTTGCGTGCGGAAATTGATCTTCCGCTGAATTTCGAAATGGCGGCAACCGATGAAATGCTGGCCATTGCGATTGCGGCAAAACCCCATGCCGCCTGCATTGTTCCGGAGAAGCGTGAAGAACGCACGACGGAAGGCGGGCTGGATGCGGCGGGTGGTCACAATCACCTGAAAAGATATGTTGCCGAACTGGGGGCTGCCGGTATTCGGGTATCGCTGTTTATCGAAGCATCGAAGGCGCAGCTCGATGCGGCCAGACATCTTGGCGCGCCTGTTGTCGAAATCCATACGGGTGCCTATTGCGAAGCAACCGGTGCCGCACAGGCGCGCGAACTGGACCGCATTAGGGATGCCGTGCGTTATGGTGCAAGTATCGGCCTTGAAGTTCATGCCGGGCATGGGCTTGGCTTTGATACCGTTTCGCCAATTGCGGCGATGCCCGAGATTGCCGAACTCAATATCGGGCATTTTCTGATCGGCGAGGCCGTCTTCACCGGGCTTGAAAACAGTATCGCGGAAATGCGCCGGTTGATGGACGAGGCACGTCAGGAAAGTGGCGACCAATAATGATTATTGGCATTGGCACCGATCTGTGTGATATCCGGCGGATTGAAACCGCGCTGGAACGCCATGGCGAGCGTTTCATGAACCGTGTTTTCACCGACGTCGAGATCGCGCGTGCCAAACGTCGCCCGCACCGCACGGCGTCGTCACTGGCGATGTCCTTTGCGGCAAAGGAAGCCTGTTCCAAGGCGCTGGGTACGGGGTTTCGTCGTGGCGTGTATCACAGCACGATGGGTGTTGTGCACCAGCCGAGCGGCAAACCCGACATGGTCCTGATTGACGGGGCGCTGAAAAGACTTGAAGAATTGACGCCAGAGGGAAAAGTTGCATCAGTTTATGTAACGCTGACAGACGAATACCCGCTGGCGAATGCGGTCGTTGTAATTTCGGCCGATTGATTGGCAAAAAGTGATTGGTTTAAATACTGAATGGAAAAGCTAGTGCAAAAGAAGAAAACGGGTGGACTTCTGGACACCTTCAAAACCGTTTTCTGGGCCATTGTGATCGCGCTTCTGGTTCGGACATTCGCCTTCGAACCGTTTAATATTCCATCCGGTTCGATGATCCCGACCTTGCTGGTTGGTGACTATTTGTTTGTGTCGAAATTTTCCTATGGATATTCAAAGCACAGCCTGCCGTTCAGCGTGCCGCTGATTCCCGGTCGCATCATGTCGTCCGAACCGGAACGCGGCGATGTGGTGGTTTTCAAACTGCCTGCTGATCCGTCGCAGGATTATATCAAACGCGTGATCGGCCTGCCGGGCGATACGGTTCAGGTCACCAATGGCCGTTTGCTGATTAATGGCCAGACGGTAGAACGTGACCGGATCGAAGACTATATCCTGACCGATGGCAGCGGGCAGGCGATTGCCGTTCCGCAATATATCGAAACACTTCCGAATGGTAAGGTTCATCGTATCCTCGAGATCTTTGGCGATCAGGGGCCAAGCGATAACACCGAACCGTTTACCGTCCCCGAAGGGCATTTCTTCATGATGGGCGATAACCGCGACAATTCGGCCGATAGCCGGGCCTTCCCGTCGCGCTTCCGGTTTGTCCCGATCGAAAACCTCGTGGGACGTGCTGAATTCCTGTTCTATTCCAAAGACAGTTCACAGCCGATCTATGACTTGGGCAGCATCCGGTTTGACCGACTGTTCCAGGGGGTCAACTGATGGCCGAAACGGTGCCATTGATTGCCGAGATTGATCACGAGTTTGCGCAACCCGATCTGCTTCGGGTTGCGTTGACGCATCGCAGTGCCGCAAAAGGCAAGGATGCGTTAAGCGGCGGCAATGAACGGCTGGAGTTTCTGGGCGACAGGGTTCTGGGGCTGGTTGTTGCCGAAATGCTTTATACGCGTTTCGGGCGCGAGCGCGAAGGTGCTATGGCCAAGCGTTTTGTCGCGCTGGTCCGTCGTGAAACGCTTGCCAGACTGGCACAGCAGATCGGCCTTGGCGGCCATATCCAGATGGCAAAAGGCGAACGTGCCGCCGGTGCGGATACCAATCCCGCCATTTTATCTGATTGCATGGAGGCGGTGATTGCCGCACTCTATCTTGACGGTGGTCTGGAACCGGCAAGAGAATTTATCGAACGGCTTTGGCTGCCGCTTCTCGATGAAGCGCCCAAGCCGCCGCAAGATGCAAAAACCCGATTGCAGGAACTTTTGCAGGGACGTGGCAAGCCATTGCCGAAATATGAAATGGTCGGTCGTCAGGGCCCCGCGCATGCACCTGTCTTTACCATTGAACTGAGCACCGGAGACGGTGAAAGTGTAAAGGCCGAGGGCAAATCGAAACGCGAGGCAGAACAACTGGCTGCTCAATTGATGTTGGATACACTGAACCATGAATGAGGTTCCCACTCCGGTGAACGAAGACAGATTACCTTATCAGCAGCGTTGCGGCTTTGTCGCACTTGTCGGGGCGCCAAACGCCGGAAAATCGACATTGCTCAATCAGCTTGTTGGCACAAAAGTATCCATCGTTTCGCCCAAGGTGCAGACAACACGCACGCGCGTGCGCGGCATTGTCATGACCGATGACGCGCAGTTGGTGTTTATCGACACGCCGGGCATTTTTGCGCCGAAGCGCCGTCTTGACCGTGCAATGGTCAAAGCCGCCTGGAACGGTGCGGATGATGCCGATCTTGTGGTTCTGGTGATTGATGCCGGGGCAGGGATCACCGACGAGGTGCGCGCGATCATTGATCAGCTTAAATCCCAGAATCGCAAAGCCATTCTGGCGATGAACAAAGTCGACAAGGTGGCCGACAAGGAAAAGCTGCTGCGTCTGTCGCAGGAATTCTTTGCCGAGGAAGTTTTCACCGATGTCTTCATGATTTCGGCCAAAAAGGGTTCTGGTACGCAGGATCTGGTGAATTTCCTTGCGGCCAAGATGCCCGATGGTCCGTGGATGTTCCCCGAGGATGACGTTTCGGATATGCCGTTGCGGTTGTTGGCGGCAGAAATAACACGCGAAAAACTTTACTATCAGCTACAGCAGGAATTGCCGTATTCCGCAACGGTCGAAACCGAATTGTGGGAAGAACGCAAGGATGGTTCCGTCAAGCTGGAGCAGACGATTTTCGTCGAGCGCGAAGGCCAGAAAGCCATCATCCTTGGCAAGGGTGGTAAGCGTATCAAGGCCCTTGGCAGTGATGCCAGAAAGGAACTTGAAGCGATTTTCGAACGTCGGGTTCATCTGTTCCTGTTCGTCAAGGTGCGCGAAAACTGGGGCGATGATCCCAATCGTTTTGCGATGTGGGGACTTGATCCCAACGCTTGATACATGGCGCGTCAATTTCGCGCACATTTGCCCTGCCTGCAGGTTTGGATATGGAAAACGGATCTTTATGGGGAATAGTGTTGATCGTCGTTGGCGCCGTTGCCGCGATGATCGTTGCACGTGTCGCCCGGCGACCGTTTCGTTACCGGCATGATGGTAAAAATATCGAGCGCGACAAATCATTCCTCTCGCGCCCGGTTAATCTGCTGGCGTTGTTGGCGGCTATTGCCACCTTCGTTCTTGGTTTGCTTTGGCGTTTGAATGGAAATGGACCGTCGTAATGACCAGGCACGACAATGACCCGATTAATGATGCAATTGATCACGTTGCAAGCAGCAACACATTGAAACGTATTGTTTTTATTGTTGCGTTCATCTGTCTTGCATCCAGCCTTGTCGGGCTTTTCTTCCTTGTTACCCGTCTGATCGTGCCGCGCGGTTTTTTCTAGAGGTGCAGGATGGACTGGCGTGATGATGCGATCGTCCTTTCCACGCGCAAGCTCGGTGAGAACTCTGTCCGTTTGTCGGTGCTGACGCGCGACTATGGTCGATATGCAGGCATGGTGCGCGGTGCCACCAGCAAATCAATGCGCGGTACGCTGGAGCCGGGGAATGAAGTTCGTGTCGGATGGTCTGCCAGATTATCAGAACATCTGGGGCAGTTCCGTTGCGAGCTGACGGGCGCGCATGTTGCCGATTTGCTGCTATCCCCCGGGCCCTTGATGGCGTTGAGTTCGGCCTGTGCGATGCTGGAAGTCACATTGCCCGAACGCGAAGCGCACACCGCATTGTATCAGGGGACGGTTGCATTGCTTTCCGCCCTTAAGACGGAGCAATGGCTGGCGTCTTACATCCGATGGGAAGTCGGGTTGCTTGACGAGCTTGGCTATGGGCTCAGCCTTGATCGGTGTGCGGCAACGGATGTTGCCGATGACCTCTGCTTTGTATCCCCCAAAAGCGGCCGGGCCGTTTCCGAGGCCGCAGGAACGGCATATCGTGATCGCCTGTTGCCGTTACCGGCATTCCTTGCCGCAGGCAGGGCCGCACAAAGCAGCCGCGATCAGGGATTGAATGAACAGTTTCGCCAAGGGATCAAACTGACCGGATTTTTCATTCATCGCGATATTTTTGAAGCAAAGGGTGTGAGGCCCGTTGCCGCGCGCGACCGGCTGGTGAGCCATATCTGGCGGGCAGTAGACGCCGATGAAAAATAAATACCGTACTTTGATGCGGACTTGTGTTGACCATAACCGTACCCACCGTAGTATGTTGCCAAAATGGTGATTGAGTGCCGGACACCGGACTGAATTGCCGAATTGATTGCAACCTGCCAAACAACAAGAAAAATCGTTCATGAGCACCAAGACTTCCGATCCGGCCAATGCCGGCCAAATCAGGGAAACGCGCCTTGCCGACGCGTTGAGCGAACGTTATCTCGCTTATGCCATGTCGACGATCATGTCGCGTTCTCTTCCCGATGTGCGCGATGGTCTGAAACCCGTGCATCGGCGTCTGCTGTATGCCATGCGCCAGCTAAAACTTGATCCGGCGCAGGGGTTCAAGAAATGCGCCCGTGTTGTCGGTGACGTGATTGGTAAGTATCACCCGCATGGTGATCAGTCTGTCTATGATGCGCTTGTGCGTTTGGCACAGGATTTTGCCGTCCGTTATCCGCTGGTCGACGGGCAGGGGAACTTTGGCAACATTGACGGCGATAACGCAGCGGCAATGCGTTATACCGAGGCCCGCATGACGGCCGTTGCCGCGGCACTGATGAATGGCCTTGACGAAGATGCGGTTGATTTCCGCCCGACATATGACGGCGAAGATCACGAGCCGATTGTCATGCCGGCAGCGTTTCCGAACCTGCTGGCCAATGGTGCGGCCGGTATTGCGGTTGGTATGGCAACCAACATTCCGCCGCACAATGCTGGCGAACTGTGTGCCGGCCTGATCAAGCTGATCGATAATCCTGATACCTCGATTGCGGAACTCGTCCGCTGTGTTCCGGGGCCGGACTTCCCGACCGGTGGGGTTCTGGTTGAGCCGCGCGAAAACATTCTTGAGGCCTATGCCACCGGGCGCGGTTCATTCCGTCTGCGCGCCAGATGGGAAGTCGAGAAGCTCAGTCATGGACTGTTCCAGGTCGTTGTGACCGAAATTCCCTATCAGGTTCAGAAAGCCAAACTGGTCGAGCGTATTGCCGATCTGATGGTTCTGAAAAAACTTCCGCTTCTGGCTGATGTGCGCGATGAGTCGACCGACCTGATCCGTCTGGTGTTTGAGCCGCGGACCCGTGCGGTCGAGCCGGAACATTTGATGGAGATGCTGTTCAAGAATACCGAACTGGAAATCCGGTTTGGTCTGAACATGAACGTTCTGGACGGGGACAATACGCCGCGCGTCATGAATCTGCGCGAAGTACTGCGTGCGTTCCTGGCCCATCGTCAGGACGTTCTGATCCGTCGTTCCAACCATCGACTGGCCAAGATCAATCATCGCCTTGAAGTGCTTGATGGTTATCTTGTTGCCTATCTGAACCTTGACGAGGTCATCCGGATCATTCGTTTCGAGGATGAGCCGAAGGTGTCGTTGATGTCGACTTTCGACCTGACGGAAGTTCAGGCGGATGCGATCCTCAACATGCGTCTGCGGTCTTTGCGCAAGCTCGAAGAAATGGAAATCAAGAACGAGCATGCGAAACTGACCGAAGAAAAAGAAGGTCTCGAAGCACTTCTTGCCAGCGAAAGCCTGCGTTGGGAGAAAATCCGCGACGAAGTCGAGGAAATGCGCGAGAAATTCGGCAAGAAGACAACCCTTGGCAAGCGCCGTACCGAAATCGGTGATGCACCGGAAGAAATCGAAGTTCCGCTGGAAGCCCTGATTGAACGTGAACCCATTATGGTGATCTGTTCGAAAATGGGTTGGATCAGAGCCCTTAAGGGGCATACTTCAGACATCAGCGACCTGAAATTCAAGGACGGTGACGAAGGGCGTTTTGCGCTGAAGGCGTTCACGACGGACAAGCTTCTGATCATGAGCACCGAAGGCCGCTGTTACACGATGTCGTGCGACAAGCTGCCGGGCGGACGTGGTCATGGTGAGCCGATCCGTTTGACGATTGATCTGCCCCAGGAACATGACATCGTTGCGATGGTCATCCATAAGCCGGGCCGGAACCTGCTTGTTGCAAGTTCTGCCGGTCGCGGTTTCCAGGTGGCCGAAGCCGATGTGGTGGCGCAGACCAAGAACGGTAAACAGATTTTGAACCTTGGCAAGGATGAAGAGGCAAAAATCTGCCTTCCGGTCGACAAGGATCATGTCGCTGTTCTGGGCGAAAACCGTAAACTTCTGATCTATCCGGTTTCCGAAGTCCCTGAAATGACCCGTGGGCGCGGTGTTATCCTCCAGAAATACCGTCAGGGTGGCATGGCTGATTTGGTCCTGTTCAATCTTGAAGAAGGACTGAGCTGGACCATGGGCGGCAGCGAGGGCCGTACACGTACCGTTACCGAGCTTGCAGAATGGATTGGCAAGCGTGCCGGTGCCGGACGCATGCCGCCAACCGGGTTCCCGCGGTCAAACAGGTTCGAATAACGCATCCTTCACGGGATTAATGAGATTCCAAAGGGATAAGGGCAGGGATGTTCTTATCCCTTTTCTCGTTTCCGGGCGAAATTTGTCAATCACGGGTGAAAACGCGGTTTGATTTTATTTAGGATGCTGAACAAGGCGGGAAACGGGCAAAATATATAGCGTTTTAAGGCGTAAATATGTAACTTCGCATCCTGATTGGCAGGGAGCCCGCAATTTCCCTGTGAGTTCCAAAAGGGCGTGGGAGTGAAAACGTGAATTTTCTAGGGAGTTTCGTCCGTTTCGTTGACGGTCTGAATGACTGGATCGGACGTGGCGTAGCCTGGTTGGTCATCCCGATGGTTGTTATCACATTTCTGGTGGCAACGCTGCGTTACGGGTTTTCCATTGGCTGGGTTTCGATGCAGGAAAGCTATATGTGGCTGCATGGCATCGTGTTCATGGTGGGGGCCGGTTATACATTGCTGCATGGTGGTCATGTCCGGGTGGACGTTTTTTATCGTCCGGCTTCGGCGCGTTATAAAGCATGGGTCGACCTTTTCGGGTCCCTGCTGCTTTTGCTGCCTGTGATCATTATGGTCTACATTTACAGCGCACCTTATGTGATGACCAGTTGGCACCGCCTTGAAGGATCGCACGAAACCGGTGGTTTGCCGGGGCTGTTCCTTTATAAATCGGTCATTCTCGTTTTTTGCGTCCTGATTGGCTTGCAGGGGCTGTCACTCGCCGCGCGCAGCATTCTTGTGCTGGCCGGACATAAAGAATTTGAAATCAAAGAAGAAGAGCACGAGGGCGTCTGATGTCGGGGGAAATTCTTAGCCTTGTAATGTTCGCAGTAGCCTGCGGCGTTCTTCTTCTCGGTTTTCCGGTTGCGTTTTCCCTGGCAGGAACGGGGCTTGCCTTTGCGCTGATCGGCAACTCGATGGGCGTGTTTGACATGCCGCTTCTGGGGTCGTTGCCGTCACGCTATTTCGGTGTGATGACCAACGAGCTTTATGTCGCGATCCCGCTTTTCGTCTTTATGGGCGTCATGCTCGAACGTGCCCGGATTGCCGAAAAGCTGCTGACGACCATGGGGCTTCTGTTTGGCACCATGCGGGCGGGGCTTGGCATTTCGGTTGTGCTGGTCGGGATGCTGCTGGCGGCTTCGACCGGTATCGTTGGGGCAACCGTTGTAACGATGGGGCTTCTCAGCCTTCCGGCGATGCAAAAGGCCGGATACAGTCCGCGTCTTTCGACCGGGGTAATCTGTGCATCCGGTACATTGGGGCAGATCATACCGCCGTCGATCGTGCTGGTTTTGCTCGGTGATATCCTGCAAGGCGCTTACGCCGAAGCACAACGTTCGCTGGGCAATTGGGCGCCGGAACCGGTTTCGGTTATCGACCTGTTTGCCGGTGCATTCATTCCCGGCATGCTTCTGGTCGGGCTCTATATCTGCTGGATCATCATTCAGGCGTTTATTGATCCGAAATCGGCGCCTCCGCTGGTCACCGACAAACGTCCGGAAGGTCTTTGGGGCGAAGTTCTTCGTGCGCTGATACCCCCGGGATTGCTGATTGTCGCCGTGCTGGGCTCGATCCTTACAGGTATCGCAACACCGACTGAGTCCGCGGCATTTGGCGGTGTTGGTGCGGTCATTCTGGCGGCGTTCTATAAACGCCTGTCATGGGACGTTTTACGCCATGTGACACGCCAGACGGTCCAGATCAGTGCAATGGTCTTCGTCATCCTGCTGGGCGCATCGGTGTTCTCGCTGGTCTTCCGTGGCCTTGGCGGGGATCACCTTGTCGAAGAACTGCTGCATAACCTTCCTGGCGGTGTTTTCAGCGCCATGCTGGTCGTCATGCTGCTGATGTTTGTCATGGGCTTCTTCCTTGATTTCATTGAAATCGTGTTTGTGGTTGTGCCAATCGTTGGCCCGATCCTGCTCAAGATGGATATCGATCCGGTCTGGCTTGGCGTGATGATTGCCATCAACCTGCAGACCAGCTTCCTGACGCCGCCGTTCGGCTTTGCGCTGTTCTATCTGCGCGGGGTGGCTCCGGCGGCAATCAAGACCTGGGACATCTATCGCGGGATTGTTCCGTTTGTCCTGATCCAGGTCCTGGGCTTGGGGCTTGTGGCGGCGTTCCCGGCACTGGCGACATGGCTTCCGGATTTGCTGTTCAAGTAACCGCAGGCCAGCCAAAACCTGTCATGCAAAAAGGGTCGGCAAATGCCGACCCTTTTCGGTTTCGATATCTGAAAACTTAGTATTTGAACGGCAGGATACGTGCCTGGGCAAAAGCCGATTCCGAGAATTTCGACCAGCCAATCGACTGGGTACGGAACGCGATCAGGCTTTCGAAAACTTCCTGCGAGAGCGGATTTGATGCAACGAGGTCACGCAGAACCGTGCCCGACAATGCGCCAAGGTTTGTCAGAATGTCGTCCGAGAACGGGCGAACATCGACATTGTGCTTGTCGCGCAGGGTCTGGAGCGCCTGATTGTTCCGTGCGGTGAATTCCGACAGAACCATCTGGTTCACAGCACGGTTGGCCTGCTCGACGATTGCCTTGAGGTCGTCGGGAAGGGCATTCCACGCATCAAGGTTGATGAAGTTGTCAAGAACGGTCGCCGGTTCATGCCAGCCCGGATAGTAATAGAACTTGGCCGATTTATAGAGACCAAATGCTAGGTCATTATACGGACCAACCCATTCGGTCGCGTCAATCGCACCGGACTGAAGGGCAGGCGGAATTTCGCCACCCGGAAGGTTCACGACGTTACCACCCGCAGCTTTGACGACTTCGCCGCCAAGGCCCGGAATACGCATTTTCAGACCTTTATAGTCATCAATCGTATTCATTTCCTTGTTGAACCAGCCGCCCATCTGGGTGCCGGTGTTGCCGGACGGGAAGAATTTGCAGTTCAGTTCGGAATAGACTTTGTCAGCAAGTTCCTGACCGCCGCCCCACTGGAACCATGCGTTCTGTTCCTGGGCGTTCAGTCCGAATGGCATCGCTGCGATATACTGGGTGGCATCGACTTTACCCTTCCAGTAATAAGGCGCGCCATGGCCCATTTCGACGGTGCCATTACCGACAGCATCAATGGCTTCAAAGGCGGGAACGATTTCGCCCGCGCCAAAAACGGTCACCTTCATGCGGCCGTTTGATGCCTTGTTTATATATTCAGCCAAAAGGTTCGCCCCGGTCCCCAAACCCGGGAAGTTTTTTGGCCAGGTCGTGACCATGCGCCACTCACGGACTTCCTGTGCGATTGCCGGTTTGGCAAAGGTAGACGCGACCGCAGCGGTCGCACCGGCTACCGCTGCGCCGGAAAGAAATTGGCGACGTTTCATAGATTACAGCCTCCCAAAGATGCAAGCTCATGATTTATTGACTCAAAGCCGTCATGCGGCTTTGGGGCAAAGCTTATATGCGTCTGTAGAATGTGGCAACCGGGGATCGATGGGGGAACTACTACTTTGGTCTAGTAGTTGCGGCGGAGTATCGCGAGCCAAAGATCAACCGTCAATACCGTCACTGGCCGGAAGGCTAACCCAGTTTCCGCCCCGAAAACCTTCCAGAGGTTGAAAGCGCATCTTGTAGGACATCTTTCGGCACTCTCCGATCCAGTATCCAAGATAAACATGGGGTAAACCAAGGACTTGGGACTCTTTTATCAGATCAAGAATGATAAAGGTTCCAAGTCCGCGGCGCTGTTCGGAGGGATCAAAGAAGCTGTATACGGCAGACAGGCCATCAGAGAGGTTATCGACCAATGCAACCGCGATCAGACTGCCATTCTGGCGCCGATATTCAAAAATGGAGGTGTCGACAGTGCTGTCTTCGATCATGGCACGATAGTCTCGGGCATCCATCCGGGCCATATCGCCATTGCCGTGACGGGCGTCCTGATACTGACTGAAAAGCTGAAACTGTTCCTGTGTGGCGACGGATGGCGAGACGGCCCGGATCAGATCATTGTTTTTTGCCGCGATACGACGAAACGATTTGGTCGTGCAGAAATCTTCGGAACGTACCCGGACGGGAACACACGCGTCACATTCGCTGCAGGCAGGCAAATAGGCAATAGAATGACTGCGGCGGAAACCGGCACGAGACAGCAGATCGTGAACGTTATTTGCTTCGGGACCGCGCAGTTCTGTCACCAGCTTGCGCTCGAACCTGCCAGGCAGATAGGGGCATGGCATGGGAGCGGTCATGAAGTAATGCTGTGTCAGTCGCCTTTGATTGACTGTCATTTACCGTTGTGCCCCAGCTTCAGAGGTTCTTCTGATAATATGAGATTAGGTATGAATCATGACGGTTTAAAGGGCGACCCCGACGATTGTCTGAACTCGCCATAAAATTCCCTAGCGGTTTGAAGGGACAGAGAAGCTGGGGCGCCGGTTTGAAGGCGCTGAATTGCCCGATTCTTGTCCTGATCCCTGTTCGGTGGATGGGGTGCCAGACTGCGCAGGGGCGGAGGTTTCGCCATCAACGGCCGGGCGTTCACCGGTTCCGCGCAGAAGCGTGATGCTGATGCGTCTGTTGCGTTCGTTTTCCGGCGTTTCGGGGAGCAGCGGGTCCGTATCGGCAAGGCCGGCAACTTTGGCGAAGCGGCCGGATGCAAGGCCCTGCGTTTCAAGTTCCCGGCGGGTTGCCAGGGCGCGGTCCGAGGACAGTTCCCAGTTGCTGTAACCAGTGACTGTCGAGAAGGGCACGGCATCTGTATGGCCTTCAATCGAAATATCCTGCGGCATACCCTGGATAGCTTCGACAACCTTTGACAGCAGAAGTTTGGTGTGGTCGGCCATGACGGCACTACCGCTTGGGAACATTGCGGTGCCGTCTTCATCCAAAATCTGAATGCGAAGACCTTCGTCGGTTTCTTCGATCCGGATATTCTTGGCAAGTTCCTGCAAATCAGGGGAACTTTCAAGCGCCTTGCGAAGTTCTTCTTCCGCTTCCTTGAATTCCTTGTCTTCCTGTTCGGCAAGGCGTTGCTCGGCCATTTCCTCCGGTGTTTTTACCGGAGGAATGTCAATGCTGACCGTCGGCGCGCCCGTTTCAGAGCGTAAGGCACCTTGTTCTGCAAGGCTTTGGCCACCCAGAATGCCGCCGGAACCGGAATCGCTTTGAGAAATGGTTTCCGGGGTGAAATAGTTCGACACGCCCTGTAGCTGTTCTTCAGTGGCACTGCTAAGCAGCCAAAGCAGCAGGAAGAACGCCATCATTGCTGTCACAAAGTCGGCATACGCAACCTTCCATGCACCACCATGGTGGCCGTGACCGCCTTTCTTGATTTTCTTTATAACGATATCGGGCATGCGTCGCGTTTTTCTCTAAACCGGAAATGGATTATTCAAAAATCAAGCGGTTGGTGCATTTTGCAAAGCCTCGTCAAGTTCCTTGAAGCTTGGCCGAAGATCATGTGGCAGGGTTTTTCGTGCAAATTCTACCGAAACCTGCGGCGCATAACCCTGCATGTGTCCGATGAGTGCCGCCTTTATACAGCTGTAGTATTTTGCGTCTGCATCAAGCGTTTTCTTGATGATGGATGCCGTCGGTGCGACAAAACCATAAGCGCCAAGAATACCAAGGAATGTCCCGACCAGTGCTGCCGCAATCAGGCCACCCAGAATTTCGGGCGGTTCCGTCACGGAGCTCATGGTGACAATAACCCCAAGAACGGCGGCGACAATACCCAGTGCGGGAAGCCCGTCGCCAACTGTTTGAACGGCATCGGAAACAGAATGTTCGTCCTCGTGATGAGCTTCAAGTTCCTGATCGATCACAGCTTCCAGTTCATACGCATTGGTGGTGCCAAGGGTCAGCAACCGAAGATAATCACACATGAATTCAAGGGCGTGATGGTCTTTGGTGACGCCGGGAAAGTTTGCGAAAAGGCTTGAGCTTTCGGGGTTTTCCACATGGCTTTCAAGCGCCAGATCGCCCTTTGATTTGGCGAGACGAAAAACCGCATAAAGGCAGGTCAAAAGCTCAAGATAGGAAGCTTTCTTCTTGGGGCCTTTCATGGCACGCAGGGTATAGCTGAAGGATCGTTTGACAACGCTTAACGGATTGGCTGTCAGAAATGCACCAAACGCAGCCCCGAAAATAATCAGGACTTCAAGAGGTTGAACGAGAATGCTAAATGACCCGTGAGGCAAATACCCGCCAAGTACCGAGCCGAGTACTATGACGTAACCGATAATCAGAAACATTATGCAGTCCCCATTAACCCCAAAATACGCCGCAACCGTAAATTCCTCATCATGGACAGCCTTCCGGGAAGCCGGAGTGTTAGGGTCGCAGCGCTTGTATTTATATGATTCATATTAACTTTTAATCTTATTAATATAGCGTTTAAAACGCTGACGCGTGGGGTTTGACAGCACAAGTTTTTCCCGCCATTTTCCCTGATCCTGTACGCAGGGCATGTCCAATAGGTTTTATCAGCAAGAGCATTCTTCAATATGTCATTTTCATCGCGCGATTTTCGGGACTGTCTGGGACAATTTGCAACCGGTGTTGCGGTTGTTACGGCACGGGCGAATAATGGCGCAAAAGCAGGCATTACGATCAATTCGTTTGCGTCGGTGTCGCTCGATCCGGCTCTGGTCCTTTTTTCAGTAGACCAGCGCGCGGCCACACATTCATTGTTTGCAGGTGAGTGTGACCGTTTTTGCATCAATATCCTTAATCGGGATCAACGCGACCTGTCTGACCTGTTTTCATCACCGGTTCACGACCGTTGGGAAGACCTTGTTTTCGAAGATGATTGCCATGGTGTGCCAAAGCTGATCGGTAATCTTGCGACCTTTTCCTGCAAACGACATGCAATTCACGATGGCGGAGATCACAGCATCATCGTGGGGCATGTGCAGGATATCTCGCTCGGGAATACCGGTGATCCTCTGCTTTATTATGGTGGCCGTTATCGCTCCCTTGGTAAATGAGCAAAGGGCCAACGGCATTGTCGCTGACCCTTGTAATTTCAGTCGAGCGATGTGTTGCCCAGAAGGCGGCTGCCAAATCCGGCACCGGTCAGTTTTGTAATCACCTGTTCCGCGTGCGAGGTGTCTCTGACTTCCAGCACCATGTCGACGTCGGTCTGCTTTGCCGGCACATCATAGAAGTGACGCTGGTGATACACTTCGATGATGTTGGCTTCGGCGTCGCCGATCAGCGCGCTGATGGTTGCAAGTGCGCCCGGAACATCGGGAATTTCGATACGCACACGCACAAGGCGGCCTTCGCGCGCCATACCACGCATCAGAACCTGTGCCAGAAGGCGTGTATCGATGTTGCCGCCACTGACAATCATGCAGACCTTCTTGCCCTTGAAACGGTCATGATGGTCAAGTAGAGCCGCAAGAGGGGCCGCACCAGCACCTTCGACAACGGTTTTCTCGATCTCGATCAGCATCTGGATGGCGCGCTCGATCGAGCTTTCCTCGACCAGCAGCACATCATCAAGCTTTTCCTTGCAGATTTCGAGGGTCAGGCCACCGGGCTGCTTGACCGCAATGCCTTCGGCAATCGTCACACCACCGCCCGAAAGCGGCAGGCCTTTGATGCCTTCATACATGGAAGGATAAAGCTTGGTCTCGACACCAATCACCTCGATATCCGGGCGTCGGGCCTTGATGGCCGTAACAATACCGGCCGCAAGACCGCCGCCGCCAATGGGGACGATAATGGTGTCGATGTCCGCCCCATCATTAAGGATTTCAAGCCCGACAGTACCCTGACCGGCAATGATATGCGGATCATCGAACGGGTGAACAAAGGTCAGGCCGCGTTCTTCCTGAATTTTCGATGCGGCTTCAAGGCTTTCGGCGAAAACACTGCCTTCAAGGACAACTTCCGCCCCGTGTGAACGGGTGTGACGGACTTTGGTAAAGGGCGTGTTTTTCGGCATGACAATGGTTGCCGGAATGCCAAGTCGTTTGGCGTTATAGGCCACACCTTGCGCATGGTTGCCTGCCGATACGGCAATGACACCCTTCGCGCGTTCCTCGGGGGTGAGGCTGGCAAGTTTGATATAAGCGCCGCGTTCCTTGAAGGAGGCCGTATATTGCAGGTTTTCAAGTTTCAGGTGAACTTCGGCCTCGCAAATATTTGAAAGTGTTTGTGATTTTACCAATGGCGTTTTGCTGACGATACCTTCAAGCAAGCCGGATGCGCGTACGATGTCGTGATAGGAAACGGTCATTTCCATACTCCTGCGGCCAGCCGCACTTTACGTGATGTGCTGGCATTTTATCATGTGTGGGCAAAATTCGGATGTTTAACCAAGCCTGTCATCCGCGGATGACAGGGATCACATTCGCAGGGCGGAAATCCCGATAATCATGGCCATCGCACCGGCACGAAGCGTCGGACGGGGATGCGATGCGAGGATGTCAAGGCAAGCAGACATAGCCATGTTCTTTCCGGGTTATGGGTCGGTAATCGTGATGCAGCTTTGCGGATTAGGCGCGCAAGGTCAAGTTTGCAAACAAAAAGGCCGGGTTGCAACATTTGCAACCCGGCCGGTTTGGGAACGCAGGCAGGGTTATTCCATATTCATGATGATGGTTTTCTTGTGCGTGAAATGTTCAAGCATGCTTTCAAGCGATGCCTCCTTGCCAAGACCCGAAAGCTTGACGCCGCCATATGACAGGTTTGGCTGCACGACAAGGTTCTGGTTGACCTGAACAAAGCCCGCTTCGAGCCGTTTGGTCGCCGTCAGTGCGGTTTTAAGGTCCTTGGTCCAGACGGTTGCGGCCAGGCCAAAGTCGCTGTCATTGGCAAGCTCGATCGCCTCGTCAAAGGTTTTGAACCTGAACACACAGGCAACAGGGCCAAAAATTTCTTCGCGGGCAATCCGCGCATCGGGTTTGACATTGGTAAAGACAACCGGACGGACAAACATGCCGTCCGCAAGTGCCGGATCGGTCGGAAGGGCGCTGAGTTCATTTTTGGTCGCACCTTCCTGTTCGCCGATCTCGATATAACCGCACACCTTGTCGCGCTGTTTGCGATTGATGATGGTGCCGATATCGGTTTCCTCGTCCAATGGATCACCCATTTTAAGGGTGTTGACCTTGGCCAGAAGGCGGTTAACAAACTCGTCATGCAGGCTTTCATGTACCAGAATGCGCGACGATGCCGTGCAGCTTTGGCCCTGACGGGTAAAGCGCATGCCGCCAATTGCCCCGGCAATGGCCTTGTCCAGATCCGCATCATCCATCACGATCATCGGCGATTTGCCACCCAGTTCCAGCGTGACCGGGATCAGTTTTTCCGCCGCTGCCCGGTAAACCGTGCGACCGGTTTCGACCGATCCGGTGAAGGAAACCTTTTTGACATCCTTGTGCGCCACCAGCGGGCCGCCACATCCCGGACCAAAGCCGGAAAGGATATTCAGAACACCCTTTGGCAGAATCTGCTGCATGATCTGGCAGACACGAAGGACGGTAAAGGGGGTGTCTTCCGCCGATTTGACAACAACGGTATTGCCCGCCACCAAGGCCGGGGCAACCTTTATCGCCATCAGGAGCAACGGCACGTTCCAGGGAATGATCGCACCGACAACGCCAACCGGTTCACGCGTTGTCAGGGTCATCATGTTCGGGTTGAACGGAATGGTTTCGCCCTTCAGTTCCGAGGCAAGGCCGCCGAAGAAGGTAAACATGTCGGCCAGGACCGATGCCTCGACCCGGCTTTCCGTCCGCAACGCCTTGCCGGACTCAAGGGCCACCATCCGGCCGAGTTCCTCGACATGCTGGGTCAGGATACGCCCGCATTCCGCCACCAGCTTGCCGCGTTCGCGGGCAGGGCGGTTTGCCCAATCCTTCTGGGCCTTCTTTGCCACCGAAACCGCGAAATCGACGTCATCGGCGTCACCTTCGGCAGCCTGCGCAATAACCTTGCCGGTTGCCGGGTTCAGCACGTCAAAATTTCTGCCATTTCTGGCCGGTACAAGTTCCCCGTCGATCAGGTGACGGCCATCAAGTTCCTTGACCAGTTTGTGGGGATCAAGCACGGGTTCGATAGACATTTCAGGCTCCCTGTCATATAGCTGCGCGCCCGTTTTCCGGCTGCGTCGCAAAATAAACGGTTATTCGGTATTGGTTTACCAATTTATCGATCCGATACCGGAAAGGCAAGGTCCTTTCACCATGTTAGGCATGACAGTCAGGGGCAGGGTTGATAGGGTTACTTAAACGCGGGCTGCATTTCGAATTGTGAATGCGCCACAGATACAATTCCGTAAGGACAAGGGGATACCCATGCCGCGCCATTTCGATACGACGTTTGATGTTGTTCGTGAACTTAAGCCTTCTTACCCGGTTTATTGCCTGCGCCCTGACATCCTGCGTGAATCGGCCAAACGGTTTGTCGATATGTTTCCCGGCAATGTCCTTTATGCGGTCAAATGCAATCCGCATCCGGAAATCATGCGCTACCTTCATGAAGGCGGTGTTCGTCATTTCGATACCGCATCGCCCGAGGAAATTGCCCTTGTCCGTCGCCAGTTTCCGGGCATGAACGTCTATTTCATGCATCCTGTCAAAAGCCGGGATGCCATTCGCAGCGCGCACCGTGTTTTCGGCGTAAAGCATTACGTGATCGATACCGAGGATGAACTTGAAAAAGTCCGCGCCGAAACCGACGGCGAGACCGATCTGGTCATTCATGTCCGCCTGGCAACCCCGCCGGCAGGCGCGGCCTATAACCTTTCGGCAAAATTCGGTGCCCGTCCGATGACGGCATCGGAACTTTTGAAGAAAGTTGATGGCTATGGCTATACCGCCGGGCTTTGTTTCCATGTCGGGTCGCAATGCACAACACCCAACGGGTATCGCATTGCCGTCGAACTGATCCGGCAGGTTGTTGATTTTTCCGGGGTAAAAGTCCGGTATATCGATGTTGGCGGCGGGTTCCCCGGCCAATATATGAACCAGCGCGCACCGGGGCTTGAGGTCTTCATGGAGGAAATCAAGGACTGCATTCGCTGGCTTGGCCTGCCCGATACCACCTTTATGTGCGAACCGGGTCGCGCCCTGGTGTCGAGTGGCGTGTCGCTGATCACGCAGGTGCATCTGCGTAAAGAGGACCAGCTCTTCATCAATGACGGTGTCTATGGCAGCCTTTCCGAGGCGGTCACCGGGCAGTTGCGTTTCCCGGTACGACCGATGCGGATCGGCGGTGATTTCAACGACACCGATACCCTTGATTTTACGATCTATGGCCCGACCTGCGACAATATGGATGTGCTTCCGGCAACGGTAACCTTGCCCGCCGACATCCGCGAAGGGGACTGGATCGAGTTTGGTCATATCGGTGCCTACAGCAACGCGCTGGCCACCCATTTCAACGGTTTTTACCCGGAATTGCTGGTGACGGTTGGCGAAACATTCCCGTTCATTGATGGCGAATTTCCGCAGGTCGGCTGACCACAATCGGTCATAGCGGTAAAACAGTACTTGTTTGCGGATATCCTTGTGTGCACTATGCTGCCCGGTATGACATCGGGCAGCATGAATGCCCGGCACAAGATCTGAAACAGGGAAGATACGCCGTGACCAACAGCCTTTTCATGCGCATACGAAGCCGATTTCCATCCGACCTGTCCAAGGTCCTGATCGAAACGGCAGAGGGCAAAACATACAGTTACGGTGATGCCGATGCGGCATCCGCACGTATTGCGGGGCTGTTAACAGCCCTTGGTGCCAAAAAAGGTGATCGCGTCGCGGTTCAGGTCGATAAATCCCCCGAAGCCCTGTTCCTTTATCTGGGCTGTATCCGCGCAGGTCTGGTCTATCTGCCGCTGAATACCGCGTATCAGGCAGGTGAACTTGCCTATTTCATGGGGAACGCGGCACCTATTGTTTTTGTCTGCCAGCCACACCGCGAAGACGAGGTAACGGCAATTGCCGACGCACAGCGCGTTGAAAAGGTTTTAACACTTGGCACGTCGGGCGAGGGAACGCTGATCCATCAGGCGGCGGATTTCCCCGCCGAATTTACCCCGGTTGCCTGTGCAGATGATGAACTTGCGGCCATTCTTTACACATCCGGCACGACGGGCAAGCCAAAGGGCGCCATGATGACCCAGACCAATTTATGGTCAAATGCCGCGACCCTGGAAAAGCTTTGGGGCTTTGGCCCGGACGATGTTCTTTTACATGCGCTTCCGATTTTCCATACGCACGGGCTTTTCATTGCGTGTCATTGCGTGATGCTGTCGGGATCGAGAATGTTCTTCCTGCCGAAGTTTGATCGCGATCAGGTCATGGCGCTGTTGCCGCGCAGTACCGTCATGATGGGCGTGCCGACATTCTATGTCCGGCTGTTATCCGGTGATGATTTCAATGCCGATGTGACCTCGGGCATGCGGCTGTTCATTTCAGGATCAGCACCCTTGTTGCCCGAAACATTTGTCGCTTTCAGGGAACGGACCGGCAAGGCGTTGCTGGAACGTTACGGCATGACTGAAATGGGAATGGCAACGTCCAATCCGCTCAATGGGGAACGGATCGTGCATACGGTCGGCCCGGCTCTGCCGGATGTGGAAGTCCGGGTCTGTGACGATAAAGGGAATGTGCTTGGAACCGACGAGATCGGCGTTCTGGAAGCTCGCGGGCCGAACGTTTTTGCCGGATACTGGCAAATGCCGGAAAAAACGGCCGAGGAGTTCCGCGAAGACGGGTTCTTCATTACCGGTGACATCGCGAAAATCGATGCCAAGGGATATGTCCATATCGTTGGTCGCGCCAAGGATCTTGTGATTTCCGGCGGGTTTAACGTTTATCCCAAAGAAATCGAAACGGTCATCGACAAGATGGATGGTGTTGTCGAAAGTGCCGTGATCGGTGTTGCGCATCCGGATTTCGGCGAGGCGGTTGTGGCCGTGATCGTCCGCAGTAGCGATAAACTGTCCGAAGATGACGTGGTCAATGCGATCAAGGGGCAGCTTGCCAATTTCAAAGTGCCCAAGCGCGTTTTCTTCGTGTCCGAACTTCCGCGTAATGCGATGGGAAAAGTACAGAAGAATATCCTGCGAGAGGATTATAGCGCGCTATTTGCCAACTAGAACGGGGCGCTACAACGGGGCGAGGGACAGCTTGCCCCGTCAGCACATTATCCCGAAAACAAGAAAAGCCCAGGCAATCAATGCCGGGGCTTTTCTTTGGACGGCTACCGTCTGGCTTAGCGACCGAAAGCAACGCGATGTGCGACATCGTCAATCATGTCACGGTTCAGGCCGATATCTGCCAGCTCACGTGCATCAAGTTTACGGAGCGCAGTCTGGGTCTGGTACTGAACACGAAGGGCGCGCAGGAAAGCAAAAATCTTGGTTACGATCATTTCATCACCTATTTCAAACCGGCCAATTTCATATTGGCACTGTCATTCAGATAACCGGCATGTGCTCACCGAAGATATTCCATGAAGGAATAGTTAACTGGTTTGACGTGTCGGTCTGCTTGATATGTACCGAATGATCATCTGCATTTTTTCGCATCAGCCAGTCGATACATCGTTTTTATTTCGTGAGTGCAAACTACGCCCGGTTGATTGTGAAATCCAATGCGTTTTTTGCATGGCTGGAGGTTGGAAAGCGCAGAAAGTCATGTTTTTGCAACGAAAACGCTTAAATAACGTCATAATACAGATTTGCTTCGTTGTTTGTTGCTATGTTTTCAGCGCATAGCTAATTAAATTACCAATCGCTTTCCAATTGAAAGCGGAACAGCTACAACAGCAATCGCGATTTTCATACGAACATATCCGGATTGATGCCTTCAGGCGAATTCACGGATGGCTTTCTATCGGACAGGAGACACGGACAGATGAGTATCAACCGCCCTCAGCTCAGCTTTGAGCAGGCAATTGCCGCTTATCTGCAATATGCGCCGCGTTTGCCGCAGGTTGATCCGGCATCTGTTCCCGCAAAAACACAGTATGTTGGAAACCTTCTGGAAATCGTGGACCAATTTGATCTGATCGTGTTCGATGCTTTTGGTGTGCTCAACAGCGGGCCGCAAGCCATTCCCGGCGCGGTCGAAACCGTTTCTGCCCTTCAGAAATCGGGAAAGAAACTTGCCGTTGTCACCAATGATGCATCGAGTTCGGCCGAGGCGATCCTCGCACGGCATCGCGGGCGCGGGTTCGATTTCAACACGACAAACCTGATCAGCAGCCAGCAATTCGTGGCCCCGATGATGGAAACCTACAGGGATCTGTCCCATTGGGGGGCCATGGCACCGGTTCACTGGCCATTTGATATCCTGCCGGGCAGGGTGGAACCGCTTGGTGCGGATCGCGCGCTTTATGATGCGGTTGACGGTTTCGTTCTTATTGATTCTGAAAACTGGTCCGATATCCAGCAGAATCATCTGGAAGAAAGCCTTGCCGCCAATCCGCGCCCCATTCTGGTCGGCAATCCCGATATCTGCGCGCCGATGGGGGCATTCCTGTCCGTTGAGTCCGGATATTTCGCCCATAAGGCAGCGGATCGTTGCAACGTAATACCTGATTGCGTTGGCAAGCCCTACGGTCACGTGTTTGATGAAGTCCTGCGTCGTCATCCCGATATCAGCCGGGATCGGGTCCTGATGGTGGGCGATACAATCCATACCGATGTGCTGGGCGGGCTGGCAGCCGGCATCAAGACACTTCTGGTGCATCAGGGGGGATTCCTCGATGGTCAGGACGATATCGAAAGCCTGTTTGAAAAGTCGGGTCTGCGTCCGCATTTCTGTGCGCGTGCGATTGGTCATGGCATTGACGTGTCAGGTGCCAAAAGCGAAGCCTGCTGTGCCTGATAATCGATAAAACGCCCTGGTAAGAACGGCCCACCAAACGGACCTCGGACCGCTGACAAGGCACTCCTGACCTGATCGTCATTGCCGCAACGGACGGAATCCAGCCTCTTTCAACAGGGCATGGATTCCGGGTCTGCGCTGCGCCCGGAATGACGATTTTGATCAATCGCCAAGCCAATCCAGCCAAGCCAACCCAACCCAACCCAACCCAATTCCGCCGCCCCTCGGTATCGCCAAACACCATCGACCGGGTAGGCCGGACGGACGGGGCTGAGCTGGGCTAGACAGAACTGGTTTGCGCCAGACCGACCACGCCCCACAGTCCCTGCTGCCCCGAACAAACGCCTCGGGCTTTCGATGGACACTACAAGCGCACCTCGCCCCAAGGACGAAGGCGTTGTCGCAGGGCAGGCACAAATCCCGCCATTGATGACCAGCCGATCCAATGCAGACGCAATTCGGGCCTGCTGATCCTCGGCATTGCCAGACTTCATCGACCGGTTGGGTAGCGGCGGGATGGGCTGACATCTGCCCGGCTCTCGCCGCCCCGAACAAACACCCTTGCCCCAAGGGCACATCTCTCCCGTCATGATAAACCACAGTTTTTCGTAATTTCCGGTGGCCTCACGGCCCGGACGCACCACCGCCGTAATGACTTTTCCATGCGCCAGTGATGCCCATTTGGCGATACCGCCGTCGTCCTTTCAGACGATCAGATAGCTGCTTCATCATCATCCCATTCCCATTTTTGCCGCCTGAAACGCAAAAACCCGCAAAAGCGAATCACGCTTTGCGGGTTTTGTCTCCGGACCCATTTGTCCTGTTGACTTTATCTTTATGCCACAAGCCAAAGAACAAATCAAGAACTTTTTCCAGAAAGGCCGAAAAAAGTTTCCTCGTTAAATGGCCTCGGCAACGTCAATTGCACTGTATGTCAGGATTCCTGACGCGCCGGCACGTTTGAAACAGGATAGCGTTTCAATGGCGCAGCCAAGATAATCAAGCCAGCCATTCTGGGCCGCAGCCCGCAACATTGCGTATTCACCCGATACCTGATAGGCGAAAACAGGGACGCCGAATTCTTCGCGCACCCGATACAGAACGTCGAGATATGGCAAGCCCGGTTTCACGATGACGGAGTCAGCACCTTCTTCCAGATCATAGGCGACTTCGCGCATCGCTTCGCTGCTATTGGCGGGGTCAAGCTGGTAGGTTTTCTTGTCCGCCTTGCCCAGGGCAGAAGCCGATCCGATTGCATCGCGGAACGGGCCATAGAAGGACGAGGCGTACTTTGCCGCATAGGCCATAATCTGGACCTTTTTAAGCCCTTCGGATTCCAGAACATCACGAATGGCACCGATACGGCCATCCATCATGTCGGACGGGGCGACAACATCGCATCCGGCCTGTGCCTGAACCAGTGCCTGCCGAACGAGGGCCTCGGTCGTTTCGTCATTAAGGATTTCACCGTTAATCACGATCCCGTCCTGACCATCCGCATTGAACGGATCAAGGGCAACGTCGGTAATGACACCAAGATTGGGGCAGGCGTCTTTGATCGCCTTTGTCGCACGGCAAACCACATTGTCGGGATTATATGCTTCGCGCGCATCCTTGGTTTTGAGGCTGGCATCAATATACGGGAAAAGCGCAAGGGCAGGGATGCCAAGCTTTTCGGCATGTTTTGCCGTTTCAACAAGCACGTCAACGCTTTGGCGTTCGACACCGGGCATTGATGGGATCGGTGTCCGTTCGTTTTTGCCGTCAATCACAAACACCGGCAGGATCAGATCATGTGCGGTCAATCGGGTTTCCGCCACCATGCGACGCGACCAGTCGCTCATGCGGGTCCGGCGAAGGCGGGTGCGCGGGAAAGTGCCATAGGTGACTGTTTTGGCCATGATCTGTTCTCTTGTCAGTGGGGCGGCATTCTGAATTCAGAAATGAGGTGCCCAATTTATGGGGCAGAATTGACGGCGGATCAACTGTTGCTGGTGCGATAAAGGCGTTTACGCATGGTCAGCAGATAGACCGGGATGATTAAAGACAGAAAACTTGCCGTCAGGACAAAAGCCGTAACCAGGCCAACCTGTTGGCCGATTGCCCCGATTACCGGTGGCCCGGCCATCAGGGCCGTGTAACCGGTTGCTGCAATGGTTGAAACGACAGCACCGCCGCTTCTGCCACTTGCCTCCGCCGCCGCAGAAATCAGAAGCGGCAGGATGACAGCCAGCCCAATCCCGGCGATGGCACACCCGATCCAGGCAACGACGTAATGCGGCGCAAGTGCCAGAACAAACAGGCCAAAGGATGCGCATGCCGAACTGGACAGCAGGATTTGCGGGCGGCCAAATTTCGTAACCAGCCAGTCGCCCGAAAGGCGCGTGATTGCCATGGTCGCCGAATAGCAGGCAAAACCGACGGCCGCCATTGTCGGGCCGGAATTGAGTTCCGTATTCATCAGAACCGTTGCCCAGTCGGTAATCACACCCTCACCAAACTGGCCGATGAAGGCGCAGGCCCCAAATGGCAGCAGGGTCAGAAACATCGCGCGCTGTTTGGCAGATGATCCGTCATGCGTTTGGACTGGATGGGGAACGGCGGCATCAGGCATCAACTGGCGTTGAAGGACCAGATGCAGAATCAGGAAAAGGGTCAGCATGACCGGAAGATGCCATTCAACCGGCAGGGGCAGGGCAAACCAGGCCGCCGTCGTTCCGGCACCGGCAAAGCCCCCAAGGCTCCAGAAGCCGTGCAAGCCGGACATGACGCTGCGTTTTTTGGCCCGCTCAACATTCAGGCCATTGGCATTCATCGATATATCAAGGAATGCGCCAAAAAAGCCGAGTGCGAACATGGCAATCGCAATCGACATGAAGCTTGGCATGAAGACCGGAATGCCAACGGAAATGAAATAAGCCACCCCGGAATAGCGTGCGACCCGTTCGCTGCCAAACTTGTCCGATAGACGACCGGCAACAGGCATAACGGCAAGAACACCAACTGCGGCCGCCAGCAATATGGCACCAAGATCATCGTGACCAAATCCAAGGCGCTCCTGCACCAGCGGAATATGCGGGACCCAGCTTGAAAAGGCGGCACCATGCAAAAAGAAAATGGCACGGATTCTGTTATGGGCAATCTGGTTGGAGATAGGCATTCGGGGCTCCGCCTCCGTCAGGCAAGGATCACATTGATCCCGCGTTCGGTGTAATTGCTCAGATAACCGCTCGACAGCTTCCGTCCGGTTACAAGATGGGAAATCGCATCAAGGTCACAGACCCTGAATGGCAAGCTGGTTTCGAGTTTGTCGGCAGTGGTGACCGCAATCGCTTCGGCAGATTGCGCCAGCATCGCTGCCTTGGTGGCGCGTTCTTCGGCTGTGCTGGTGGTCAAACCCAGTTCTGGATGAAGGGCACAGGTACCCAGCAGCACAAGATCGGCATTGTAGTTGCGTATTTCATCAATGGCCGTCGGTCCGCAGATCGCCAGATCACGTTTCAGAACCATGCCGCCAATCATGATGATATTCGCATTCAGATGATTGGCCAGTTCAACAGCAATCAGGGGATTGACCGTGATTACAGTACCGGAAAATGACGGTTTCAGATTCCGGGCGACTTCATAGATGGTCGTGCCGCTATCAAAAAAGACCACGCCATGATCCGGAACGAGATCATGGGCGACCTTGCGGGCGATTTCGGAGCGTTCCGGCTTTAAATCCTGTGCGCGATCATGAAATCCTTCGCGGGCGGTGCTTGGCAAAGTAGCGCCGCCATGAATACGCCTCAGGATTCCGGCATCTTCCATCTGACGCAGATCGCGTCGAATGGTATCAAGGGATGCATGAAAAAGAGCAGACAGGTCGTGAATATGAACCGTACCCTGGCTGTGAAGCAGTTTTTCGATTTCACGCTGGCGCGAATTGACACTCGACATCGATTTGCCTGTTTTGCATGTTTTGCCGATAATGCGCGTTTACCTTTGATCGGAAAAATGGTCAATAAAAAACCGGCCCCGCACAAACAGGGCCGGTATCATATTCAACGATATGATGGATCAGGCTTTATCGAGTGCCTGTTTCAAATCGGCAAGAATGTCATCAATATGTTCGATACCGATCGACAGGCGGACATAACCGTCCGTCACGCCAGATGAAAGGCGATCCTGTTCGGAAAGCTGGCTGTGCGTTGTCGTGGCCGGATGGATGGCAAGCGATCTTGTGTCACCGATATTGGCGACATGATAAAACAGGCCGAGGCTGTTGATGAATTTCTCGCCGGCTTCTTTGCCACCTGCAAGCTCAAACCCCATCAGCGATCCATATCCGCCCTTAAGATAGGTATCGGCACGGCGGCGGCTTTCGCCATCCTGTTTGCCTGGATAGATCACCTTGGAAACCTTGGGATGGGACGACAGAAAGTCGGCAACTTTGGCGCTGTTTTCGCAATGGCGTTCCATGCGCAGTGGCAGCGTTTCCATGCCCTGAATGGTCTGGAACGAGTTGAAAGGCGAGGCGGCCGCGCCAACGTCGCGCAGCAATGTGCAGCGCAGTTTGATCGCATACGCAACCGGGCCGATGGGTTTGACGGCCTGCGTCCAGACCGCACCGTGATAGCTGGGATCCGGTTCATTCAGTAACGGGAAGCGTTTGGCATGCTTTTCCCAGTCAAACTTGCCGGAATCGACGACAATCCCGCCGACAGACGTACCGTGGCCAGCGATAAACTTGGTGGTCGAATACATGACAATCGTCGCGCCATGATCGATGGGGCGGCATAGCACCGGTGCGGCGGTGTTGTCCATAATCAACGGTATGCCAAGCTCGTCACCAATATTGGCGACTTCCCTGATCGGAAAGACCTGAAGTTTAGGGTTTGGCAGGGTTTCGGCGTAATAGGCGCGCGTTTTGTCATCCGTCAGACGTCGGAAGTTTTCCGGGTCAGATGGATCGGCAAAGCGAACTTCGATACCCATCTGTTTGAATGTATTGGCAAAAAGGTTCCAAGTACCGCCGTAAAGGTCTGTGGAACTTACAATATTGTCACCCGCCTGGGCGATATTGAGAACGGAAAAGGTTGATGCAGCCTGACCAGAGCCGACGGCAACGGCTGCTGCGCCACCCTCAAGTGCAGCAATTCGCTGTTCCAGCACATCGTTGGTCGGGTTCATCAGGCGGGTATAGATGTTACCCAGTTCTTTCAGCGCGAAAAGATCGGCCGCGTGTTGGGTATCGCGGAACTGGTAGCTCGTTGTCTGATAAAGCGGCACGGCAACCGATCCGGTTGCCGGGTCTGCGCGGTATCCGGCGTGTAGAACAATAGTTTCTGGTTTCGTGGAACCTGACATGTCGTTTCCCCTGATTTTTAAGTTGCATTGGTTTCACCGGAGTAATGCATATTCGCTGCGAGCCGACAAGAAATTGGAACAAAAATTCGCAAATTCGCCCCTGAAACTGTCGGAGGCGAAATTATTCACATAATTCGGTACTGTTATACCGAATGAATTGACAAAGATCCGAATTCACGTTTACGTAAAGGGAAAATACCAAAACATTCAGAGGCGGCGATCCAATGGAATTCAACCTGTCTGAAGACCAGCAGGCATTTGCACAGGCAGCCCGCGATTTCGCACAAAACGAAATGGCACCGTATGCGGGCGAGTGGGATGCAAAACACATTTTTCCCGAAGAAACTTTGCGCAAGGCGGCCGAACTTGGCTTTGCCGCCATATACACACGCGAAGATGTCGGGGGATCGGGTCTTGGCCGTCTGGATGCCGCGGTGATTTTCGAAGAACTGGCAAGCGCATGTCCGTCAACGGCTGCCTATATCTCGATCCACAACATGGCGTGCTGGATGATTGACCGTTTCGGCAACGAAGATCAGCGTCAAAAATATCTTCCGAAACTTGTCACCATGGAACATTTCGCCAGTTATTGCCTGACAGAGCCGGGGGCTGGATCGGATGCAGGTTCGTTACGTACGCGTGCTGCGCGCGACGGTGCGCATTACATCCTTAATGGCGAAAAGGCTTTTATTTCCGGGGGATCGCGCAGTGATGTTTACATTGTCATGGCGCGAACCGGCGATGACAGCCCGAAGGGAATATCGACCTTTATCGTTCCAAAAGATGCCGAAGGCCTGTCATTTGGCAAGCTTGAAGAAAAGATGGGATGGAACAGTCAGCCGACATCCGCCGTGATTTTCAGCAATTGCAAAATTCCGGTGGAAAACCGGTTGGGAGAAGAGGGCGAAGGTTTCAAGTTTGCCATGATGGGTCTTGATGGCGGCAGACTTAATATCTCGGCATGCTCCATCGGTGGTGCGCGGGCCGCAATGGAGCATGCGCGCGACCATATCAAGGTTCGCAAGCAATTTGGCAAAACCCTTGATCAGTTTCAGGCATTGCAGTTCAAATATGCCGACATGGTGACAGAGCTCGAAGCGGCACGGCTGATGCTGCACAAAGCGGCCTGGAAACTGGATCACAAGACACCGGACGCCACACAGTTTTGTGCAATGGCGAAACGTTTCGGTACGGATATCGGGTTCAGGGTATGTAATGAAGCGCTACAGCTTCATGGTGGATATGGTTATATCCGCGAATACCCGGTCGAAAGGCTTCTGCGCGACCTTCGGGTTCACCAGATTCTGGAAGGTACCAACGAAATCATGCGCCTGATCATCTCTCGTGCCGCGTTGAAGGATTGATTTATGAGCAGTGAGAACGTGACCAGTTCACCGCATGACAATGAAGCATCCGTCGTTTTCTCGAAGGACGGGGCCATCGGTCATATCCTGTTAAACCGGCCCAAGGCATTGAATGCTCTTGATCTGCCGATGGTTGATGCGATCACAGCCAAACTTCGCGTGTGGGAGACGGACCCGACGGTTGCTGTCGTTGTAATTGAGGGCGCTGGCGAAAAGGCATTCTGTGCCGGGGGCGATATACGGGGGCTTTATGACGCGCGGCAGCGCGACGACGAAGAACTTCTTGATGCCTTTTATCGGCGGGAATATCGCCTTAACCATTACATTGCAAATTATCCCAAGCCGTATGTTGCCTTGATGGACGGCATTACAATGGGGGGAGGTGTCGGCGTTTCCGTGCACGGACGTTTCCGCGTAGTGACTGAGCGCACCCTGTTTGCTATGCCCGAGACTGGGATCGGGTTCTTTCCCGATGTTGGCGGCGGGTACTTCCTTTCTCGCTGTCCCGGCGAAGTCGGAATGTATCTTGGCCTGACGGGCGCGCGGATCAAAGCGGCAGATTGCATTTATGCGGGTTTGGCTACGCATCGAACACAAAGTGAAAATATCGCGTCCTTGAAAGGTGAACTGGCAAAGATTTCGGAAGGCAGCGATGGCTTCGTGGCCGTTCAACGGATTCTGGATGAACATCATTCTGATGATGGTGTCGGCATTCTTGGATCGGTTCGGGGTGAAGTCGATGACTTGTTTGGCAGCGAGACGGTTAGCGACGTTTTTGCCCGACTTGATACATCTCCGTCAGACTTCGCCCGGGAAACGGCCAAGATATTGCGCACCAAATCACCGATAGCAGTTGCTGTTGCCTTTGAGCAAATCCGTCAAGCGCGCGATATGACACTTGCGCAGGACCTGATGATGGAGTTCCGTCTGTCGCAAAGGACCGTTCGCAAACCAGATTTGTTTGAAGGGGTTCGTGCCGTGATCATCGACAAGGATCACAGTCCAAAATGGCAACATGCCGATATCGGGCAAGTCGATCCTCGTGAGGTCGCAGCATATTTTGACCTTTTACCCGAAGATAAAGAGCTAAAACTGCAGTTCTGAACAGTTCTGTAACGTCAAAAAATCAAAAGATAATCTCGTAATCGAGAGATCAGAGGAGACTCCAAATGGCGAAAATCGGTTTCATTGGTCTGGGTAATATGGGCGGGCCGATGGCGGCCAACCTGATTAAGGCTGGGCATGCACTCAAGGTCTTTGATTTGTCCGAAGCCGCGGTCAGCAAGGCGGTTGCAGAGGGAGCCACCAAGGCATCGACGGTTGCCGATGCGGCAAAGGATGTCGAGTTCGTTGTCACGGTTCTTCCTGCTGGAAAGCACGTGCTGTCGGTTTATGACGGACCAGACGGCGTGATTGCCAACGCCAGGACGGGCACACTTTTGATTGATAGCTCCACCATCGAAGTTGATGCCGCACGCAAAGCTGCCGATCTGGCGAAGGCCAAAGGTCTTGGCTCTGTTGACGCGCCGATCTCTGGCGGGGTTGCGGGGGCTACTGCCGGAACACTGACCTTTATGGTTGGTGGCGATGATGGTGATTTTGATCGTGCGAAACCGGTTCTTGAGGGAATGGGTAGCAATATCATTCACGCAGGCACAAGCGGGGCCGGGCAGGCGGCAAAGATTTGCAACAACATGGTGCTTGGCGTCAGTATGATTGCCGTATCCGAGGCCTTCATGCTTGCAAAGCGTTTGGGGCTGGATGCGCAGAAGCTGTTTGATATTTCATCGAAGGCGTCCGGCCAGTGCTGGTCGCTTACAAGTTATTGTCCCGTGCCGGGACCGGTTCCGACCTCTCCGGCAAATCGTGACTATCAACCGGGATTTGCGGTGGACATGATGCTGAAAGATTTGAAACTGGCGCAACAGGCGGCGGCATCCGCCGGGGCAACAACGCCAATGGGGGCATTGGCTGAAAGCTTGTATGCGCTTTATTCAAATAGCGGAAATGGCGGGATGGATTTCTCGGCTATTGTCAAAATGCTGGATGGCGACAAGTAACGCTACGGCATTATGAGGTGTATCATTCAGGCCCGGCAAATACCGGGCCTGTTTTTTTATGAATACCGTGGCCTGCATTAATGTTAGATTTGTGCTGTCTAACGGGCAAAGGGCCGAACAGAATTTTCCGGATTGATGAATGACAACCAGAAACAATGCGCCGCGCGAGGTTTATTTCGAATTGCGACAGATTGGCAGCTATCTGCGCTGCACGGCAATTGATGGCAAAACGGGAATCGAGGTGACCGTGGCAGGGCCGGTTTCAAGGAATCCGGAGCAACTAAAGCGCGTCGCGGTACAAAAACTTGAATACGTCCTTAATAAGGGATAAAATATACAATATAAGGGCCGGTGCATTCGGTGGCGTTGGTGTTTTATTCTAAGAATGAAATACGATTTGGTGTTTTTGACCAATTTATCAAAGCCGCTTGCAGCCTTCGACCTCATGTGTCTAAGGTTTGTGCTCTAATCGCGCTTTTGGATAAAGAACCACAATAAGAATGGTCGTGTCCAAAGGCTAGAACCGGGGAAAACCCGATAACAAAAAGACGGAGGCTTCGGAGGTTTGCTAGGGGGCAATGGGGAGACTTGGTCTCATCCAATCAATACAACTGTATCTTGTTTTGCACCTTCAGCCAGTCGGTCGAAGACCTCGTTTGTCTGTGCCAAATCTAAGGTTGTGCAATGGATTGGGCTTATTTTTTACAACAATTGATCAACGGTCTGACGCTGGGAGCCATCTACGGTTTGATCGCCATCGGCTACACGATGGTATACGGCATCATCGGTATGATCAACTTTGCGCACGGCGAAATCTATATGCTGGGCGCGTTTCATTCCCTGATCACCTTCCTGATCTGTCAGGCAGCAGGGATTAGCGGTATCCTTCCGCTTACACTTCTTTTGATGCTGTTCGTGTCAATGGTGCTCACTTCTATCTACGGGTGGGGCGTTGAACGGATTGCATACAGGCCGCTGCGCGGGTCATTCCGGCTCGCAGCGCTGATTTCGGCCATCGGCATGTCGATCTTCCTGCAGAACTTTGTTCAGATTTCGCAGGGTGCGCGCGTGAAACCGATGCAGCCATTGATCGAGGGCGGCATCATCCTGATGGAAAGCCCGAATTTCAATGTTCAGCTCAGCTACATGCAGATCGTCATTATCCTTTTGACGTTTGTTCTGATGGCTGTGTTTTCGACACTGATTGCGAAAACGTCGCTTGGTCGTGCTCAGCGCGCCTGTGAGCAGGACCGCACCATGGCTGGCCTGCTTGGCGTTAACGTTGACCGCACCATCTCCACGACCTTTGTCATGGGGGCAGCTCTTGCCGCAGTCGCAGGCATGATGGTGACCCTGTATTACGGTGTGATCGACTTCTATATCGGCTTCCTTGCCGGTGTTAAGGCGTTCACTGCTGCCGTTCTGGGGGGCATCGGATCGCTTCCGGGTGCAATGCTTGGTGGTCTTCTGATTGGTCTGATCGAAGCATTCTGGTCGGGTTATCTCACGATCGAATACAAGGACGTCGCAACGTTCAGTATTCTGGTTCTCGTGCTGATTTTCCGTCCGTGGGGTCTGCTTGGTAAGCCGGAGGTCGAGAAAGTCTGATGTCCGCTCTTATCACTTCTTCACGGATTTCCGGTGCGGAAATTGTCAAGGAACTCGCGTTCTTTGCTGTTATTGCACTGTTGATGTCGGTCATGATCCTTGGTGTCGAGACGGTTGACCGTCCGACCGGGCTTGAACTGGCTGTTCGTTGGGATCTGGTGGTTACCGCCATCATCTCGACAATCATTGGTCGATTGGCATTGATCCTTCGCCGCGAACACATTTCGCGTGTGGGACAGGCGTTGCTGATTACCGCCGCCGCAGTGGCGGTATTCGAGATGTTCGTCCGCTTCCGCGACATGGATGATCGCTGGGCTTCGCCAGTCTTCCTTGATATGGCGTTTGGCAGTGCAACGAGCGTGATTGTGGCTGTTGCCTTCGTCACGATCGTTTTTGCAATTGCCTATTTCAGCATGAAAAAGCCAGGTGCCGAAGAGGAAGAAAGCGGCTCCAGGCTTTCGTCAAAAATCCAGCTGGCATATCGGACCAACACCAAGAAGATCGGGGCATTGGGGATTGTATTCTTCATTATTTTCCCGTTCCTGTTTGGTGAAAACCGCTCCGCTATCGACCTCGCGACCCTGGTCATGATCTACATCATGCTGGGTTGGGGGCTGAATATCGTGGTCGGTCTGGCCGGTTTGCTTGATCTGGGTTACGTCGCATTTTATGCGGTCGGCGCCTATTCCTATGCACTGTTGTCCCAGCATTTCGATCTGAGCTTCTGGTTGTGCCTGCCGCTGGCCGGTATTTTTGCCGCAAGTTTCGGTATTGTGCTTGGTTTCCCGGTGTTGCGACTGCGTGGCGATTATCTGGCGATTGTGACGCTTGGTTTCGGTGAAATCATCCGCGTTGTCCTGATCAACTGGTATGATCTGACCCGTGGACCAGACGGTATTTCGTCAATTGCCCGGCCCAGCTTCTTTGGCTTTGCCGAGTTTGATCGACGCTTGCCTGAAGGGGTTATGGGATTCAACGAATTGTTCGGTTTGGACTATTCGACGATGCATCGCCTGATCTTCCTGTATTACCTGATCCTTGTGCTGGCACTGGTAACCGCATTTGTTACCGTACGCCTTCGCAAACTGCCGATTGGTCGTGCATGGGAAGCGTTGCGCGAAGACGAAATCGCCTGCCGCTCGCTGGGGATCAACCCGACGAATACCAAACTTTCGGCATTTGCGATTGGTGCAATGTTCGGTGGTTTTGCTGGCGCGTTCTTTGCGACACGTCAGGGCTTCATCAGCCCGGAAAGTTTTACCTTCCTTGAATCTGCCGTGATCCTGGCCATCGTTGTTCTGGGTGGCATGGGCAGTCAGATCGGGGTGGTTCTTGCCGCGATTGTCATGATCGGTTTCCCGGAAATGTTCCGCGAACTGGCCGAATATCGCATGCTGATTTTCGGAGCTGGTATGGTTGCCATCATGTTGTGGCGTCCGCGCGGTCTTCTGTCTTTCCGTGACCCGACCATTCTGCTGAATATGAGCAAGAAAGAAAAAGTTGCCGGAGAAGTCAAATGACCGACAACGTACAGCTTGAAGTCGAACATCTAACCATGCGCTTTGGCGGTCTGGTCGCGATTGATAATCTTTCGTTCACCGCAAGAAAGCGTGAGATCACGGCAATTATCGGCCCGAACGGGGCAGGGAAGACCACGGTCTTCAACTGTCTTACCGGGTTCTATGTGCCGACCGAGGGACGTCTGACGCTTTATGCCAATGACGGACCGCGTTTGCTGGAGCGTATGGAAGGTTTCCGTATTCCACGCAACAACGGTGTGGCACGTACTTTCCAGAATATCCGCCTGTTCACGGGCATGACCGTTCTGGAAAACCTGGTTGTCGCCCAGCATAACCAGCTTATGGAGGCATCCGCCTTTTCGCTGGCAGGGCTTTTCAATCTTGGTCGCTATACCAGTGCCGAGAAAGAAGCGCTTGAAACCGCCAAGTTCTGGCTTAACAAGGTTGGCCTGTATGAACAGGCTGACTGGAATGCCGGGAACCTGCCTTATGGCTCCCAGCGTCGCCTCGAGATTGCGCGTGCAATGTGCGTCAATCCTTCCTTGCTGTGTCTTGACGAGCCGGCAGCAGGCCTTAACCCTCGCGAGTCCGCGGAGCTTAACGTTCTGTTACAGAGCATCCGCGATGATCAGGGAATCGGCCTTCTGTTGATCGAACATGATATGAGCGTCGTCATGAAGATTTCCGATCATGTGATCGTCCTTGATTACGGAAAGAAGATTGCTGATGGCAATCCGGAAGCCGTCAAGAATGATCCGGCTGTTATTCGTGCTTACCTCGGTGAGGATGAAGACGATGAACTGCCGCCGGAAGTCGCCGCCGACCTTCATCTAGATCCGAATGCGTAGCGAGGGAGCAGATCGATATGTCCATGCTGAAGATTGAAGGTGTTCACACCTTCTATGGCAATATCGAAGCCCTCAAGGGCATTGATATGGAAGTCAACGAGGGCGAGATTGTCACCTTGATCGGGGCCAATGGTGCCGGCAAGACGACCTTGCTGATGACATGCTGCGGATCACCGCAGGCGTCAAAAGGGCGCATTTTGTTTGAAGGTCAGGATATCAGTCGCATGCCAACGCATGAGATTTGTCGTCTTGGTATTCAGCAATCCCCTGAAGGGCGTCGGATTTTCCCGCGCATGTCTGTCTATGAAAACCTGCAGATGGGGGCAAGCACCCAGGATCCGAAATATTTCGAAGAGGATCTGGAGATGGTGTTTGATCTGTTCCCCCGCCTGAAAGAACGCATTAACCAGCGTGCGGGAACAATGTCCGGGGGCGAGCAGCAGATGCTGGCAATCGGTCGTGCCCTTATGGGGCGTCCCCGTTTGCTTTTGCTTGATGAGCCTTCTCTCGGGATTGCGCCACTTGTCGTCAAGCAGATTTTCGAGACGATCAAGAAGATCAACCGCGAGAAGAAGGTCACGGTCTTCCTGGTCGAGCAGAACGCGTTCCACGCACTCAAGCTTGCCCATCGCGGCTATGTGATGGTCAACGGCAATATTACTCTCTCGGGTACGGGGGCTGAACTTCTGGCAAATCCGGAAGTTCGTGCAGCCTATCTCGAGGGTGGCCACTAGGAGGACGGATATGGAAGCGATTACAGGTACCAGCATTGGTGTCACAATCGGAATTACCGTCATCCTGATGGGGTTCTGTGCTTTTATGACAGGGCAGGCGATCGCCAATACATGGCGGCCGTTCTACCAGCTTTATCCCTATGCCTTGTTGCTGGGGGCGACGGACCGTTTCATGACGTTTGCGCTGTTCGAGGGGGAGCTTCTTTCGCTTACGGGATATATTTTCGATACGGTTATCCTGTTTGTGATTATGGCGGCCGCCTTCCGCGTAACGCGGGTCAACAAGATGCTGTCGCAATATCCGTGGCTTTATGAACGTGTCGGACCCTTCGGATTTCGCGCACGTGACGGGGCGGACGTCTGATCTTTTCGGGGGTGATGGGCAACTGTCACCACCACATTGCTAAATTGTTGGCAATGCAATGTTTAGTACTATTGCACACCAATTCTGGGGTGTTAAAGTACAGGGAGCCAAAACCGGTAATCGAAAAAAAAGCGAGCCGGTTTAGGGTCCGAAAAAGATGGTTCTGTCATGGTGACGGAACCAACCTTTGGAACAGGGAGACTTCTCTTATGTCGAAAACCAAGCTCGGCCTTCTGGCAACTGCTTCCGCGCTTGTCCTCTCGATGGGTGCAGCAAAAGCAGACATCGTTATCGCGACCGTCGGTCCGATGACCGGCCCTTACGCCGCCTTTGGCGAACAGATGACCCAGGGCGCCCAGAAAGCGGTTGCAGACCTCAATGCTGCTGGTGGCGTTAACGGCGAAAAAGTTGTTCTCGAAATCGGTGATGATGCTTGCGATCCGAAACAGGCTGTTGCTGTTGCAAACCAGCTCGTTAGCAAGGGTGTTGCTCTTGTCGCTGGTCACTTCTGCTCGGGTTCCTCGATCCCGGCTTCGGAAGTTTACTTCGAAGAGGGCATCGTGCAGATTTCTCCGGCTTCGACCAACCCGCAGCTGACCGAACGTGACATGGACAACGTTTTCCGTGTTTGCGGTCGTGATGACCAGCAGGGCGAAGTTGCCGGCAAGTATCTTGCTGAAAACTATGGCGACAAGAAAATCGCCATTGTTCATGACAAACAGGCTTATTCCAAAGGTCTTGCAGACGAGACCAAGAAAAACCTGAACGCTGCTGGCGTTGAAGAAGTCATGTACGAAGCCATCACCCCGGGCGAGAAAGATTACTCGGCTCTGGTGACCAAACTGAAATCCGAAGGCGTTGACGTCCTTTATTATGGCGGTTACCACACCGAGCTGGGCCTGATCGTTCGTCAGATGCGCAGTCAGGGTCTTGAGACCGTTGCGATTTCTGGTGATGCGCTCAACTCGCTCGAATACTGGTCGATCACGGGCGATGCCGGTGCCGGAACACTTTTCACCGCCGGTCCGGCGCTTGAAAAAGACCCGCGTAACGCTGAACTCGTAAAATACTTCGAAGGTCAGGGCTACAAGCCGGAAGGTTACACCCTTTACACCTATGGTGCGGTTCAGGCTTGGGCACAGGCAGTTGAAAAGGCCGGTACCACCGACTCTGAAGCTGTTATCGAAGCACTGCATAGCGGTGATACATTCGACACCGTTCTTGGTTCGATTGCGTTCGATGCCAAGGGTGACGTCGCAGCACCGGGTTACGTCTTCTATGAATGGAAAGACGGCGGCTACGATTACGCCAACTAATCAGATATTCTGATCAGCAGAAAGCCCGGCAGCAATGCCGGGCTTTTTTGTTGCCGACCACATAAAAGAAAAGCGTCTTCAGAAATTGCTGAAAACGCTTTTTCTTTTAGGTCAAAGGGCAAGTGATTACTTCGCCTTGCGACCCAGGCCGATTTTCTTGGCAAACTGCGAACGCTGTTTTGCATAGTTCGGCGCAACCATCGGGTAATCTGACGGCAGGCCCCATTTCGCCCGGTATTCTTCCGGGGTCAAATTGTATGTTGTCCGAAGGTGGCGTTTGAGCATTTTGAGCTTCTTGCCGTCTTCAAGGCAGATGATGTAATCATCGCCAATTGATTTGCGGATCGGAACAGCCGGTTTCAGCGGTTCTTCTTCTTCAATGGTTTCGTCTTCACGCAGAACGTCAAGCGAATTGAAAATTGTCGAAATCAATTCCGGAATCTGTGCAGATGCAATTGCATTGTTACTGACATAAGCAGAAACGATATCAACAGTCATCTGTAGCAGTTCGTCTCGGTCCAGAACGCTGTTTTCAGCATCGGTCATCTTAAAATATTTCCTTCGCTATTATGAATAGGCAATGCTTTTTGCATTATTTTACGAATATAGTCAAACAAGACTGTTATTCAATATATCGATTCTACTTAAATTTTCAAAACAAGGAAAACCTATGCGAGATGAGAAACAAATAAAATCTGCAAAGGCATGACCGGTAATGCGGTTTAATTGATAAAGATTCCACACCTTTTGTTTCGTCGATTTTGTTCGATAGCGTATGGTGGGGTTTATATCAATGTATATGCGTCGTTGTTTTTCTTTAGTTGATGATTTTCTAACGCAATGGGTGTGAATGTCTTTTTTAAGTGTAGTCAAGTGTCGTTCTGTGCGCTTAAAAGTTGCTGACTTAAAACTTTGGCAACATAGGCCGCTGTGCGTTGGCAGTTGCAAAGCTATGTGCTAAAAGGCGCTCCAAATTACTGTTTGGCGTATTTACCAAGGGCTCGCATATGACAGCCAAGACCATTGCCATCGCTGCCGATCACGGTGGTGTTGAACTTAAATCCCAAATCATCAAGTCGCTTGCCGGAAATGGCTGGGAGGTTCTCGACCTTGGAACCGACGGTTCTGCGTCAGTTGATTACCCGGATTATGCGAAAGCCGTTGCCAAATCGATTATCGATGGCAAGGCTGAACGCGGTATTCTTGTATGCGGTTCCGGGATCGGTATGAGCATCGCTGCCAACCGATATCCTCAAATTCGTGCTGCCTTAGTACATGATCGCCTGTCAGCCGAACTTTGCCGTCAACACAACAACGCCAATGTTCTGTGCCTCGGCGCACGCCTTTTGGGTGATGCGACGGCGCTTGATTGCGTTAACGCGTTTATGATGACTGAATTCGAAGGCGGTCGTCACGAACGGCGTGTTGAAAAACTTTCTTCGCTTACCGACTGATTTTTCGCCACCTGGCAATAACCCGGTACGGGTTTCGAACTTTGCTGCGTTCGGCCCCGCCACATTGTATCGAGAGGCCCCATAATGTCATTCAAAGGCTTTTTCTCTACCAGCTTGTCAGAAGCAGATCCGGCACTGTTCAAATCGATCACCGATGAACTGGATCGCCAGCAGAACCAGATCGAAATGATTGCTTCGGAAAACATTGTTTCCAAGGCTGTGATCGAGGCACAGGGAACGGTTCTGACCAACAAATACGCCGAAGGCTATCCTTCGCGCCGGTATTATGGTGGCTGCGAGTTTGTCGACGTTGCAGAAGAACTTGCGATCAATCGTGCAAAAGAACTGTTTGGGTGTGAATTTGTCAACGTGCAGCCGCATTCTGGCGCGCAGGCAAATGGTGCGGTCATGCTTGCCCTTTGCAAGCCGGGGGATACCATCCTTGGCATGTCGCTGGACGCTGGCGGGCATCTTACACACGGAGCACGCCCGGCACTTTCTGGCAAATGGTTTAATGCCATCCAGTATGGTGTGCGTGAAGACGATCTGACGCTTGATTACGATCAGGTCGAAGCTCTTGCTGTGGAACACAAGCCGACACTGATCATTGCAGGTGGTTCAGCCATTCCGCGCCAGATCGATTTCAAACGCTTCCGTGAAATCGCCGACAAGGTCGGTGCGTTGTTGATGGTTGATATGGCGCATTTCGCCGGTCTTGTCGCCGGTGGCGTTCATCCGAGCCCGCTTCCCTACGCCGATGTCGTGACAACCACGACGCATAAAACCCTTCGCGGTCCGCGTGGCGGTATGATCCTGTCGAACAATGTTGAAATCGGCAAAAAGATCAATTCGGCAGTCTTCCCTGGCTTGCAGGGCGGCCCATTGATGCATGTTATCGCTGCCAAGGCGGTTGCCTTTGGCGAAGCCTTGCGCCCCGAATTCAAGGAATATGCGCAGCAGGTTGTCGATAACGCCAAGGCATTGGCCGAAGTTCTGGTCAAGCGTGGTTTCGATATCGTGACCGGAGGCACCGATACGCATCTGATGCTGGTTGACCTGCGTCCGAAAGGCCTCAAAGGCAACAATGCGGAAGTTGCGCTCGAGCGTGCAGGAATCACTTGCAACAAAAACGGCATTCCGTTCGATACCGAGAAACCGACCATCACGTCCGGCGTTCGTTTGGGGACACCGGCAGGCACCACGCGTGGTTTTGGTGTCGAGGAATTCAGGCAGATCGGTGAACTGATTGGCGATGTGCTTGATGCTCTTGTTGATAATCCTGATGGCAATGCCCAGGTCGAAACGGCAGTTCGCACCAAGGTCGAAGACCTTTGCAAACGCTTCCCGATTTATGCCTGATTATATCGGGAGAGAGTAAAAACAATGCGTTGTCCGTTCTGCGGCCATACAGACACCCAGGTCAAGGACTCCCGTCCGACCGAGGAACATCACGCAATTCGCAGACGCCGGTTTTGTCCGGCCTGCGGGTCGCGATTCACGACATTTGAACGTGTTCAGCTGCGTGAATTGATGGTGGTGAAAAAGGACGGGCAACGCGAATTGTTTGATCGTGACAAACTTGCGCGATCAATCTTTCTTGCCTGCCGGAAGCGCCCGATTGAGGACGAACGTGTCGAAAAGGCGTTAAACGGCATTCAACGACGCCTTGAAAGCAGTGGTGAAAGCGACATTTCCACCGACACAATCGGTGAAATGGTCATGGGAGCTTTGATCGCTCTCGATCAGGTTGCTTATGTCCGTTATGCTTCGGTGTATAAAAATTTCCGAGAAGCCCGCGATTTTGAGCAATTCGTGGAAAACATGCATGATGGGGAAGAAGAGGCGGACACAGAGTAATGACAGCCACCGCGTTTTCAGATGACGACCGGCATTTCATGCGGGTTGCGCTAAGCCTGTCAAAACGTGGTCTGGGAAATGTCTGGCCCAACCCGTCAGTTGGGTGTGTTCTGGTTTCTTCTGAAGGGGCAATCGTCGGTCGTGGTTTTACCAAGCCGGGCGGTCGCCCACATGCAGAGCGTGTCGCACTTGACGAGGCAGGCGATAAAGCACGCAATTCTACGGCCTATGTAACGCTTGAACCCTGTAGTCATTTTGGTAAATCGCCGCCTTGTGCGTTGGGACTGATCGAAGCCGGTGTAAAGCGTGTCGTCAGCGCCCTGGAAGACCCTGATCGTCGTGTTTCAGGAAAAGGGTACAAAATGTTACGTGATGCGGGCATCACAGTTGAAACAGGGCTTTATGGCGACGAAGCCCATCGCATCAATGCCGGGTTCCTATCGCGCATTGTTTCTGGCCGGCCGATCATTACCTTAAAACTGGCATCCACCATTGATGCCAGATCCGCGACGCGCTCTGGTCAGAGCCAGTGGATAACGGGGGATATTGCGCGTGAGTATGGTCACCTGTTGAGAGCCAATCACGATGCGATCCTTGTTGGTGCCAAGACTGTCATTGTTGATAATCCCACTCTCACATGCCGTATCCCCGGACGAGAAGCCCAATCACCTGTTCGTGTTGTCCTTGATCGCAATGGCGATGTACCTGTATCGGCGGAATTGGTCCGTGGTGCCCAAAAAGTTCCTACCTGGATCATTACATCCCAAGACAAACTTGACGAAGTTTTTGAAAAATTTGGAAAAACCGGGGTCAAAGTACTTACTGCCGGGTGCGAGAATGATCATTTCGACCTAAATGACGTGATGAAACATTTGGGCGAGCAGGGTCTGACGCGTGTTTTGGTTGAAAGTGGCGGCAATCTGGCTGCCGACTTGGTGCATCGAGATTTGATTGATCGGGTGGTTCATTTCATTGCACCATCCCTGATCGGGGCAGAAGGCAAGGCGATGATCGATGAGCTCGGGCTTGATCACCTTTCAGACATGCCACGTTTTCAGCGCAAATCTGTTCGTCCAGTTGGCAAAGATATTGCGATAACTTACGAAAAAATAACGGAATAGATAAATGTTCACTGGCATCATTACGGATATAGGATCTGTTCGGAAAATCGAAAAACGCGGCGACACCCGTTTCGAATTCTCGACCGCTTTTGATACCTCTAAAATCGCTCTTGGGGCGTCGATTGCCTGCAATGGTGCGTGCATGACCGTTATCGAAACTGGTTCGGACTGGTTTGCCATCGAGGCATCTGCCGAAAGTCTTGATAAGACGACTTTGGGCGATCTTGAGGTCGGATCACGCATAAATCTGGAACAGGCCACACGGATCGGGGACGAGTTGGGCGGGCATATCGTATCCGGTCATGTGGACGGTGTTGCGACGCTGACAAAACGCATTCCCGAAGGTGATTCCCTTCGTCTGACATTCGAGGTTCCTGAAGCTTTTGCGAAATACATTGCGTCAAAAGGCTCGGTAACGCTTGAAGGTGTTTCATTGACTGTCAATGAGGTTGACGGAAACACTTTTGGTATCAATCTGATACCCCATACTCAGACTCACACGACGCTGGGATCGAAACAACCAGGTGACCGGATCAATTTCGAGATTGATATGCTGGCGCGTTATGTCGCGCGCATGCTGGGTAAGGATTGAACGACCATGCCGCATCGTTATCTGTCACCAATTGAAGATGTTATTGAAGAAGCCCGAAATGGCCGGATGTTTATTCTTGTCGATGACGAGGACCGGGAAAACGAGGGTGATCTGGTTATTCCCGCCCAAATGGCAACACCGGATGCCATAAACTTTATGGCAACTTATGGCCGTGGGCTTATTTGTCTGACGCTGGAATCCGAACGTTGCGATCATCTTGGGCTGCCGTTGATGAGCGCGCGAAATGGTACGCGGCATGAAACGGCGTTTACAGTTTCGATCGAAGCGGCGACAGGTGTGACAACCGGTATTTCCGCCCCGGACAGGGCGCGAACAATTTCCGTGGCGATTGATACAAAATCAACTTCCGACGATATAGTGACCCCGGGGCATGTTTTTCCTTTGCGCGCACGTCCAGGTGGCGTTCTTGTGCGGGCGGGGCACACCGAAGCATCGGTTGATATTTCGCGCCTTGCGGGCCTCAATCCATCTGGCGTTATTTGCGAGATCATGAGCGAAAGCGGCGAAATGGCGCGTTTGCCGGAACTTGTTGAGTTCGCCAAAAAGCATAATCTCAAAATCGCCCAGATTGCCGATTTGATCCGCTATCGCCGGAAGCATGAAAGAGTTGTTCAGCGTAAGGCGACAACAAAAATCAATTCGGTGCATGGCGGCGAGTTTGAGCTCAATCTGTATGTCAACAATGTCACATATGCCGAACATATTGCTTTGGTGAAGGGCGACATTTCTGATGCAAAGCCGGTTCTGACGCGTGTCCACGCATTAAATGTGCTTGAAGATGTGCTTGGCGACCGGCAAGGAGCGCATGGCGGCGAGTTGCAGGCCGCAATGCGGCAGATTGGCGAGGAGGGGCGTGGCGTTATTGTTCTCATCCGTGAACCGCGCCCCAATACGCTTTCATCGTCTATTGCAAAGCTTATTGAGCTCAATGGCGGGGACGGAGATGCTCTGCGTCAGGAAATCGCAAAATCTGCTGACGACTCTGATTTGCGTGACTATGGTGTTGGCGCACAGATCCTGCTTGATCTTGGCGTTCGCGATATGATTTTGCTTTCAAATACCAAAAGACACATCGTAGGGCTTGACGGGTTCGGTCTAAATCTGGTTGATCAGCGTCCGCTTGTTGTCTCGGAGGAATAAACATGAGTAACGGTCCGCACATTCTGATCGTTGATGCGCCTTATTACACCCATATCGTCGAAGATCTGGTCAAAGGGGCTGCGTCGACGCTCGAAGCTGGCGGTGCAACCTGGGACCGGATTTCTGTTTCAGGTGCCTTCGAGGTTCCGATAGCAATCCGCTACGCTGTTCAGTCCATGGCTGATCTTGCGACTGGTCCGCGCTATGATGGCTACTTGGCACTTGGCTGCGTTATTCGCGGTGAAACCACGCATTACGACCATATCTGTGAAGAAGCAAATCGCGCATTGATGCAGCTTTGCCTTGATTACCGTCTGGCGATCGGCAATGGCATCCTGACCGTTGAAAATGAAGCCCAGGCACTTGCACGCGCCAAGGCAGATCAGAAGAATAAAGGTGGCGAGGCCGCCCGTGCTGTTCTTCGTATGATTGAAGTTCAAAACCATTTTGGAATACATCACAAGTAATGACTGATAAACCCAAGGCATCAGCCGCCCAACGACGCAGTGCTGCGCGTTTTGCCGCCATTCAGGCGCTATACCAGGCAGAGCTTTCCCAGCTTTCGGCCGGTGACGTCGTGCGCGAATATTCGGATTTCCGTCTTGATGGCGAAGGTATTCGTGACCTTGATGAGCCCAATGACAATCTGATTGATCCGGATCGCGGATTTTTTGCCGACCTGGTTCAGGGGGTTACTGCGCGCACGGTCGATCTTGACGGGCTGATCGACTCAGCTCTGGAAAAGGGTTGGACAACCAAACGTCTTGAAACTGTTTTGCGCTGTATTCTGCGTGCAGGAACCTATGAGTTGATGATGCGCGAAGATGTACCGATGCGCGTTGTCATCACTGAATATGTGGACGCTGCCCATTCGTTCTTTGACGAAACCGAGCCGAAGCTTGTAAACGCTGTCCTTGACCGGATCGGCAAAACGCTTCGTGCGGGTGAAGCTGGTAAGAATTGATATGGTTGCGCGATCAGGAGAATTCGATCTGATCGCACGTCATTTTGCGCCCATCGCGCAAAAGTCAAAAGCCGCATTGTCCCTGCTGGACGATGCGGCTCTTTTGTCTCCACCTGATGGGCACGAAATTGTTGTTACGGTCGACGCACTTGTGGCCGATGTACATTTTCGCAGTCAGGATGATCCGGCCGACATCGCGCGCAAGGTTATGCGTGTCAATCTGTCTGACCTGGCAGCTATGGGGGCTTATCCTTTGGGGGTGCTGCTAACGGCTGGTTATAATCGCGACCTTTCCGAAGGCTGGATCGCTTCCTTTGCGAACGGTTTGGGGCAGGATTGTGCTACCTATGATACCCCGCTTCTGGGGGGCGATACTGTTGGAACACCAGGTCCCACATTTTTCAGCCTGACGGCGTTCGGTGCCGTGCCAATTGGGCGCGCCATGCGCCGGGATGCTGCCAAACCGGGTGATTTGATTGCGGTTACCGGCACATTGGGCGATGGCGCACTCGGCTTAAAGGTCTTACAGGGCGACCTTATAGGGCTGGACGTCGCCGATAGTGCCTATCTTTCGTCGCGATACCTGTTACCGCAACCACGCCTGACGATTGGCAGAAAATGCGCTGATGCTTATGGCCGCTATGCTGCGATGGATATTTCGGACGGATTGGCCGGGGATTGTCGCAAGATTTGTTTGGCGTCTGGTGTCGGCATGGTTTTTGACAAGGATCTTATTCCATTATCAAAGGCAGCGATGAATGCGGTAAATACCGATCCCGCCCTATGGGCGTCTGTGCTGGGGGGCGGGGATGATTACGAACTTCTGATTTGCGCCGATCAAGCAGATATCAAAACGTTGGGTAACGATGTCACGGTCATTGGCAAGGTGACGGACCAGCCCGGACAGGTCGACCTCATCGGAGCCGACAAAAAAATAGTCGAACTCGCCAATGACGGGTTCGACCATTTCAAAGCCTGAAAACGAATTTGGAATTTATTTGGTTTCGCTGAAGCGACCAAGGTTGCCAAACAGCTGCTGCAGAACTGTAATTTCCTTGCCTGCGGTTGGCGTGATCCGATCCGTCGGAATGACCGGTTTACCGTCTTCAAGGTCATATTCGCTTAGGATATCGACCCGGTTTGCCGCATCAAAGCTGACGAGAATGACCTTTTGCTCAACGACATCCGGTGCCAGAAACGCAATTGTTTCGGTTCTGCGCGAAATATAAAGCCAGACATTTTCGTCAAAGGCCGCAACGCTTGATGGCGATCCCAAAAGGTCGGTCACATCACCCTTTGTGGATTGCCCGACGATGATTTGTTCGAGAACTTCGGGTTCAGGAGCATTACCGCGCGTTGCGATACGCGGGCTGCAGGCAGCAACAAATGCCACTGCCAATCCGGCCAGCATCATAAGGGAAAGGCGTGTTGTTCTTGTATGCATGGAACTCACCAAAGCGATCAGCCAGTTAAAGTCATTAAGGAATTGCCTTGAGTTTCAGCGCTGGGCGCATGATATTGCCGGGCAATGTTGGGGCGATGCCGCCCCGGGAAATTTACGGCATTCTGCGTGCCATGGCTGGAATGTCAACGAAGGAGTGTTACTGTTGTTCGGCTGGTTGAAGAAAAAAGACCGCAAACAAAGTGCTGCCTTTGCGCTGTACACCGGAATGGTGGGGCAGGCGCGCAAGCCAGAATTCTATACACGCCTTGGCGTCGCAGATACCATGGAAGGGCGATTTGACCTAATTCTGGTGCATGCCTTTGTTCTGTTTCGGCGTCTGAAAAAAGACAATGAAAGTCGTGAACTGGCGCAAGAAATTTTTGACGTGATGTTTTCCGATCTTGACCAGAATATGCGTGAGATGGGAATTGGTGATGTCGGAATCCTTAAGCGCATCCGGAAAATGTCGGAGTCCTATCACGGTCGCATTGTCGCCTACGAAGAGGGTGTTCAATCCGGTGCAATAGAACTTGCCGCCGCACTCAACCGCAATCTATATGCCGACAACGAGGCTAGTGATACGCAATTGATGGCCATGGTCGGTTATATCAATGATGCCCTTGCACACCTTGACCGTCAGAAAACCGAAGAATTACACAATGGCGTTATCCATTTTCCGGCTGTGCCGGAAGTCGCCGTTGCACCAACCGAATAGAAAGAGGCCTCAATGCCTGAACAGATTACACCCGAATTTTCCCGCATCGTTAATACGGACGAACAGGTCGGGAAAAAAAGCAAGATCGAGATCGAAGCAAATGAAAAGGAGCGCAAGGCGCTTGCTGAACGTTTCGAACTGATTGCTATTAATAGCTTAAAAGCAACCCTGACGACTACGACGGCAGGCAATGGCGAAGTCACCCTTCGTGGTCCCATGCATGCCAATATTGTTCAGCGTTGTGTTGCGACACTCGAGCCTGTCCCCGAAACCATCGAAGACGAGGTGGAGGTTCTGTTTTCTCCGCACGTATCCGAAGATGACCTTCCTTCGAATCCCGATGATCTGGATGATCTTTCCGAAGAAGAGCTTATGGCGCTTCTGGATCAGCCAGAGCCATTGGTAGATGGCAAAATTGATATTGGTGAAGTTGTCGCACAGTTTCTTGCTGTCGCAATGAACCCTTATCCGCGCAAGGACGGTGCGAAAGTTGCGGACGTGGTCAAATCGGAAGACGAAGAAGAACGTCCCAACCCGTTTGCAAAACTCGCAGGTCTTAAGGACAAGCTAGAGAAGAAAAACTAAATTACCATTCTGGTTGCGTTTTTCGTCACGTAAAATGTCAGAAAATGCCGGTAACGACCGGCATTTTACGCTTTTAACCGAAAAGACGAAGAGCAAGCCGGATACTGGTCGCTTTTGATTGCATATCGGCTTTACCTTGTATCTGGCTGAGAATTCCGGTAATTACGGGCTTTCCGGCATGCCGAAGACAAGTTTAGCCGATAGGCAAGCCTGCCGGTAAATTCCGGTTCAGATGTTTTAGAACAACCATAAGAGAATACATTGCCTGAACAGGTCTGCATATCACTTGACGCGATGGGAGGAGACCACGCGCCTGAGATGGTCGTGGCGGGTGCAGAAATTGCCCTGAAACGGTTGCCTCATCTTAAATTTTTGATGTTTGGGGATGAAGCGCGGCTTAAACCGCTGCTCGCCAAATATCCGGGGCTCGAAACCGTCAGTCAAATTCGTCATGCCTCTCAAGAAGTGACGATGGATGACAAACCGTCTGTTGCCTTGCGGCAGCGTCGGGATTCCAGCATGCGACTGGCCATCAATGCTGTTAAAGAGGGGGACGCACAAGGCGTCGTATCTGCCGGAAATACCGGTGCTCTGATGGCTATGGCCAAATTCGTCCTTAAAACCGTACGTGGTATCGACCGGCCTGCAATTGCCACCTATATGCCAACCCAGCGCGGCGAGACTGTCATGCTCGATCTTGGCGCCAACATTGAATGTGATGAGAACAACCTGGTGCAGTTCGCGCTTATGGGCGAGGTTTTCGCACGCATTCTGTTTGGTATTGAAAGGCCTTCTGTGGGCTTGCTCAATGTCGGGATTGAAGAACTAAAAGGCAATGAGTCGGTCAAGAAAGCCGCAGCGATACTTCGTGAAATCGACCTTCCGATCCGCTTCGAAGGATTTGTTGAAGGCGATGACCTTGCCAAGGGTACCGTGGACGTGATTGTGACCGACGGCTTTACCGGTAACGTTGCACTTAAAACCGCCGAAGGAACGGCGCGACTGCTGGTGCACTTTCTGCGTGAAACTTTCAAAAGTTCATTCTGGGCGAAGGTCGGCTATCTGTTGGCCCGTCGTTCATTGCAGCGTTTCCGGGAACGTATGGACCCGCGTCGTTACAATGGTGCGATGCTGCTGGGGCTGAACGGGATTGCCGTCAAAAGCCACGGTGGCACCGATGCGCTGGGGTTCTCGAATGCCATTGGCGTTTGTCACGACCTTATTGCGAACCGGCTGAACGAAACGATCAAGGGTGAACTTGCCGCCTTCGAAGAAGCGATTTCCAAAGCTCCGATCGATGAGGAAACCATCGCCCTCGCAGCTGGCCAGGTCGACTGATACTGTCCCAACTATTCCCACTAAAACTGGCGGTTCTTAAATCATGACTGTTCGTTCTCGCATTATTGGTTGCGGTTCTTATCTTCCTTCGAATGTTGTAACCAATGATGAACTGGCAAAGCGCGTCGATACATCTGATGAATGGATCGTTGCGCGGACGGGAATACGACAGCGTCATATCGCTGCCGAAGGGGAAACCACCAGTGATCTTGCGGTTGCTGCTGCAACACGTGCAATGGAACATGCCGGTGTAACTGCCGCGGACATTGACATGATTATCGTTGCGACCGCGACACCCGATAATACCTTTCCGGCAACGGCAACAAAGGTTCAGTATCGACTGGGCGTTGTCGGTTTTGCCTTCGACGTTCAGGCGGTTTGCTCGGGCTTCGTTTACGCCCTTACCACTGCGGACATGTATATCCGAAACGGTCAGGCAAAAACGGTTCTCGTGATCGGGGCAGAAACATTTTCGCGTATTCTGGATTGGGAAGACCGCCGGACATGCGTTTTGTTCGGGGACGGAGCAGGGGCGGTTGTTGTTCAGGCCGTTGAAGGCAAGGGCACCGTCGAGGATCAAGGTATTCTCGCAAGTCGATTGCATTCGGATGGTGGTAAATACGAACTGCTGTATGTCAATGGCGGTCCATCAACGACCCAGACTGTTGGTTTTCTTCAGATGGAAGGCAAGGAAGTTTTCCGCCATGCAGTGACCAACCTTGCAGGCGTTATTCGCGAAGTCCTTGCCGATACCGGGCTTGAAGCCGCGGATATTGATTGGCTGGTGCCACATCAGGCCAATCGTCGCATTCTTGACAGCACTGCCAGAAAGTTTGGCATTTCCGAAGACAAGGTGGTCATCACGGTTGATCGTCACGCGAACACGTCCGCGGCGTCGATTCCCCTGGCACTTGCCGAAGCCGTTCATGATGGCCGGATCAAGCGTGGTGATATTGTAATTCTGGAAGCGATGGGCGGCGGTTTCACTTGGGGCGCAGCACTGGTTCGCTGGTAAGCTCTGGATTCTGTGGGATATCTGACAAAAACAAAGCATTTGCTTAAAAAACACAACATTCTGCCGCAAAGCGATGTATCCTGTTGATATTGACTGATTTCGCCACCAGATATAGCCTTGTGTATAAAGTCCCGTTTTAAGGAGGCGGCCTGTTATGTCGGAAGCTACGATTACCCGCGCTGATCTTGCCGAAGCCGTTTATCAGGAAGTCGGTTTGTCGCGTAACGAGTCCGCCCAGTTGCTGGAAACGGTTCTCGACGAAATTTCATCTGCCTTGATCAAGGATGAAGTCGTAAAGATTTCCTCGTTTGGCAGTTTTTCCGTTCGCCAGAAGGGACAGCGCATTGGTCGCAATCCCAAGACAGGTGAAGAAGTGCCAATCCTGCCGCGCAAAGTGCTTGTGTTCCGGCCGTCGCAGGTGTTGAAAGCACGCATTAACGCTTAAGAACTGAACTCATGAAAAATAACTTGGGGGCTGAGGCGGAAAACCGCCGCACAGCAAAGTCTGACTCTGCGTTTCGTACAATTAGCGAAGCAGCAAAAGAGCTGGGGCTGCAGCAGCATGTCCTGCGTTTTTGGGAATCCAAGTTTCCTCAGATCAAACCAATGAAACGTGCTGGCGGGCGACGTTATTATCGCCCGGAAGATCTGGTGTTGCTGGCTGATATTCGTTCACTGCTCCATGATCAGGGCTACACCATCAAGGGTGTGCAAAAGTTGCTTGATCAGAACAAGGGGCAGTTGCCTTCGGAAGTCGCGGTGGCGTCGCTGGCTGAAACCGTCGATGGTCCATCGGATGAAGCATCAGATATGGCTTATTCGACAAGCACAGCAGGAACACCAGATAAGACTGTTCTTGCAAACCTGTTAGGTGAATTGGAAGAGCTTCAAGGTATCCTCAGGTCGGCACTACAACAGTCGGAAAAAAATACGTAAAAACCATTTGCGTCTTTGGGCTTGCGCGGCTATTTATCGAGCCGCGTCAAACGACGCATTCTTTACGGTCGGAGCGTGGCGCAGCCTGGTAGCGCACCTGCATGGGGTGCAGGGGGTCGGAGGTTCGAATCCTCTCGCTCCGACCAATTTATTCTCCATCAAAATCTGATATGCGATCATTGGTACTGGTGAGGCTACGGCATCAGTCGGGCAAGCATTTCCACGGTGTTATTTTCGTCAACACGGATCAGAATGATTTCGCCTGATCTCGGATAGATGCCGGTTAATGCGGTGATATTCACCTGATGGGTAATCAACAGGGCCTTGATTCCTTCAGGGAGTGCACCAAGTCGGTCAATGATTTGGTCCGTTTGAGTTTTCTTGGTACCGCTATCACGGAAAAACGAATTAAGTGCCAGTTCTTCTGTCACGGGGCCAAGGCCAAGCAAGCTGGCGGTTTCCAAACAGCGACACCACTGACTGCTGAGAATTACATCCAACTCAATGCCCACTTCACGGACGCGTTCGCCGATGGCACGCGCCTGATTGCGACCGGTCTCGTCAAGATTCCGTTGGGTGCTGCAATCGCCAATGGTGAAGTTTTCCGGATCGCCAGTACCCGGCGCAATGGCATGACGCATTAGCGCATGCACATCTGGCTGATGCCATATATCCCACGCGTGCTCGGTATCTGACGCTTTGGCGCTGTGTGCGACAAAGGAGCATGCGAGGGTGAGAACAGCAACCGTATTTCTGACAAATGAAAACATGATCCGGCACACTCAGTGGTAAAAGGTGATTAACCTTGATACCCGTGGACATGCTGATTAGATCAGTGCAGCGGTTCGGGACCGCGACCGGATGTCCTTATGCGTTTTTATCAGCAACAGAGGTCGCAACCCTACGACCTTCATCGGTCAGTTTGCAAATAAGCCAGTCCGGTTTGATCGGGTTGTCGAACCATGGGGCAGCCCATCCATGATCAATGCAGCTTTTGACTGTTTTTTCACTGATTTGCTTGCCATTGGTGTCAAAGAGCGGCAACTTTCCACCCGGCTGGCTAAGGCCACGGCGCAACCAATCGAGTTGTGTTTGTGTCGGTTTCACCTGCTTTTTCCCCGTCATGGCATCCCTGAATTGATAGAATAGGTTTGTGTGTGGCGCGATGTGATGATGAAGCTATATATTGCAGGTAAGTGTGACGGATAATCAACCGAGGGGCAATCACCATGACATCGAAGTCCTTTGATCGTAGTGACATGGTCTTTCTTTATGTGACCGCGCCGGACATGGAAGTCGCCCGCTTGATTGCGGGCGGTGCCGTTCGAGAAAGATTGGCGGCCTGCGCGAACATCATGCCCCAAATGACGGCAATCTATGAATGGGATGGTGATATCGAAGAAGAAAACGAGATAATTGTTATTCTGAAATCGACCAGCGCAGCGGCAACGGCGCTTTCGGAATGGATCACAGATCATCACCCCTATGATGTTCCCTGTATTCTGGAAATTCCATTAGGCAGGGGAAATGAACCATATGTCGATTGGTTGCGCGGTCAGGTCGCAGGGGCAACAATCCCGAATTGATTGCATCAATGGCCTTTGGCCCCTAGGATGGCCGAAATTTTACATTTAACGAAGTGACCAATGAACCAGCTTACAAAACTTGCCCTTGAAATGGGGCCGCTGATCCTGTTTTTCGCAGTCAATGCGACAACCAATCTTATGACTGCAACAGCGGTTTTTGTAACGGCAACAGTGGTTGCGCTGGCAGTATCGTATGCTATTGCCCGAACCATTCCGGTGATGCCGTTGATTGGCGGCGCTTTCGTGATCGTGTTTGGCGGCTTAACGCTTTATCTCGACAATGATCTGTTCATTAAAATCAAGCCGACGATTGTCAATCTGCTGTTTGCAGCGATCCTGTTTGGCGGTTTGATTGCTGGAAAGCTGTTTTTGAAATTGGTTTTGGAAAGTGCATTTAAGGCGACGGACGAAGGATGGCGCATCCTGACCTGGCGCTGGAGCATTTTCTTCGTCGTTCTTGCCGTGATCAATGAAATTGTCTGGCGCAATTTTTCGACCGATACATGGGTTGCGTTCAAGGTATGGGGGATTATGCCGCTGACCATGGTGTTTGGCATGGCCCAGGTTCCAGTCCTGATGAAACATCAATTGCCAGAAAAAGAGAACGGTTCATCTCCGGCATAAGGTCTGAACGAAAATAAGAAAGGCGGGATTTTCATCCTGCCTTTCTTATTGAATGGAAGAACACGCTATTTGACGGGTAGGGCGACGCTGACCGCAGCCTGAGCCGCGATACCTTCCTCGCGTCCGGTGAAGCCCAGGCGCTCTGTCGTCGTCGCCTTCACATTGATGCGATCAACTTCAATACCAAGAATTTCAGCAACCTTTTCGCGCATGGCCTGTGTATGCGGTCCTATTTTGGGCCGCTCACAAATCAGGGTGATATCCGCATTGACGATGCGTCCGCCGCGTTCGCGGATCAGATTGACTGCGTGAAGAACAAACTGATCCGATGCTGCCCCCTTCCATTTCATGTCAGAAGGCGGGAAATGTTGGCCGATATCGCCGGCACCAATGGCACCCAACAATGCGTCTGTTAACGTATGCAGGCCGACATCCGCATCTGAATGGCCTTCAAGGCGTGCAGAGTGGGGGACTTTGACACCGCAAAGGATACAATGGTCACCTGGGGCAAATCGATGAACGTCAAAACCGGTACCGGCCCGGAACTCTTCGTGGGTCATATCGCTGTCTTTCTCTGAGGCTGGAACAGGGTTAATCCAGTCACGGGCGCGTCCGATATCGTCGGGGCGCGTAATCTTGTCGTTTGAAACAGCCCCCTCTACGCAGACCACATCCAGGCCAAGTTGTTCCAGCAGGGCGGCATCATCAGTGAATTCGTGCCCCTCAAACCGTTGGTGAGCATCAAGGATCGTTTTGAAATGAAACCCCTGAGGTGTCTGGGCGCGATGAAGCTGTTCTCGTGGAATGGTTCGTCTAATTATCCCGGTGGATTCCGTCTGCTTGATGGTGTCGAGAACGGGAAGGGTGGGAATGGCACCCTGATATGTCGCTAGAGCTGAGATGACGCGGTCGATAACATCGTCTGAAATGCCCGGCCTTGCCGCATCATGAATAAGCACGTGGTCAGGGTTTTCATTTTCCAGTGAACGTAATCCGTTCAGGACAGATTGTTGTCTTGTCACTCCGCCGGGCACCGGGGCGACCAAGGATAGGCCTTTAACCGAATTATCGTACAAATCCTGATGGTCAGGATTATAAATGACCCTGATCAGTTCGGACGGCACATACTTAGCGAAGCTATCAATGCAGTGACGCAGCAATGTCTTTGCGCCAAGCAGATGATATTGTTTTGGTATCGGATCACCAAATCTGCTACCGCTGCCTGCTGCAACGATGACAACTGCGATTTTTTTGGTCATAAACGTGGTGCCGTGACTTGTCTGAATTGCGCCGCAGGCTATCTTTCTGCGATGACTTTGCCAAGTCGCCATTTGCCTGATGTTATGATGTAAACGCCTTTAGGCCGGATCCGAACATGATTGCTGCCGCCTTACATATCTTATGTTTGCTACCGCTAACCACGCAAATCATGCGGCGCGACCCGCAGCGCGACATATGGCTGTTTATGTCCATATTTGTTGCCGCGGCTGGTACGGTGATCGTGCTTGGCCTGACGGGCGAGGAAGTGCAATCGCGCGGATTTACAGCGGCTTTGCATTGGTCGGAACTTTCCGTGATCCTGATCTTTGGCGGGCTTGTCATATGCAACGGGCCGAAACAAATCTGGCGTCTTGCCGGTTATATCGGTGGATATCTTTTGGCATTCGGCGGAGTTGCAGCTGTTTTTAACGTATTTGAACCTGTTGCGGGCCCGTCGGTTGCAGAACCGGTTCTTTATTCTGGCTGGCTTTGGGTTCATATCGGAACGTCACTTGTAACCTATGCGCTTGTGACACTGTCTGCAATTGCGGCCATGGGCTATGTTGTTCAGGAAGATGCACTTAAAAACCGCCGTCCAAACCGCTGGAGCCGTCGCCTGCCGCCGTTGCGCGACAGCGAACACATGCTTGTGAGTTTTCTGAAATGGTCGGCATGGGTCCTTGTGATCGGAATTATTACCGGTTTTGCATTGCGCCAGGTCGAGGGGCAATCGCTGCTCTATCTTGATCACAAGATGCTTCTTACCCTGCTTGGTTTTGCCGTGATTTGCGGACTGATATTCATTCACGAAAAATCCACTCTGCGCGGGCGTATGGCTGTTCGGTTTGTGCTGGGGGCATGGCTGCTGCTTACCCTGGCATTCCCGGGCGTTCGATTTGTTTCGGGATATCTGATCTGATGAATATTCCGGGCCTTGTTTAAAGGTGGCGGCCGTGTTGGTTGGCTTATATTCGCCAATTCGCTTAGAGTTGTTGCAACGCCGAGCCAGTTTCATTAATCTGCCCAAGTTTTAGGCAATCGGATTTCCTTCATGTCTTTGCAGATCGGTTCTGTAAATGTGCCAGAGAATGTCATCCTGGCACCAATGTCAGGTGTGACTGACCTTCCTTTTCGGCAACAGGTGCGCCAGTTTGGCGGGCATCTGGTTGTCTCGGAAATGATTGCGTCTGATGCCATGACACGTATCCAGCGCCATCAAAAAGAAGTGCGCAAAATGCACGGCGATTGTGCAGCCGAAAGCCCGCTTTCCGTTCAGCTTGCCGGAACTGAACCCGATGAGATGGCGCTTGCCGCAAAGATGAACGAAGATCGCGGTGCTATGATCATTGACATCAATATGGGCTGTCCTGCCAAAAAGGTCACAAAGGGCTATGCCGGATCGGCCCTGATGCGTGATGAGAATCTTGCTGCCGATATCATTGAAGCAACCGTCAATGCCGTTTCCGTACCCGTGACGCTTAAGATGCGTTTGGGATGGGACGATGACAATCGTAATGCACCGCGTCTGGCAAAAATCGCCGAGGATCTGGGAATTGCGATGTTGACCATCCATGGTCGGACACGTTGCCAGTTTTATAAAGGCGATGCGGACTGGGACGCAATTGCACTGGTCAAACAGGCGGTATCGATCCCGGTTATCGGCAATGGGGACGTCAATAGCGAGGAAGATGCGGCAGAGCTTCTGAAACGTTCCGGTGCTGATGGTGTAATGGTAGGGCGTGGCGCGCAGGGACGACCGTGGTTTCTGGCACAGGTATCACATTATTTGAAAACCGGTCAGAAACTGTCAGCGCCGTCGCTTGCTGTGCAACTGCAAACGATCCTTAGTCATTATGATGCGATGATTGATCATCACGGTCAGCAAGGTGTCCGTATCGCAAGAAAACATTTGGCGTGGTATTGCAACAGCTTACGCAACGCGACTGAATTCCGTCGTATTGTGAATGAGTTAAGTGACCCATTTGAAGTCAAGGATCAGATAAGGGCATTCTACGAGCCATTGATCGAAAATGCGGACAAACAGGCCGCGGCCTGAGAAAAACAAGAATTAAATAGCGATATTATCGGGGAAACTTTGAATGAGACTTGGATTTGGCAAAGGAAACGGGGTGGACCCGACTGGCGTGCTTAATGCAATTGCTAGTGCGGTCGTCGTTTCTGATCGGGATGGCAAAATCCGCTTCGTCAATCAGGCGACGGAACAGCTGTTCAATACCAGCGCCGCCGTTTTGTGCCGCAGCAACCTCAAGGACTTCATTCCCGGTGACAGCCCGGTTTTCTCGCTGATCAGTCAGGCTATCGACGAAGCAACCTTGGTGGCGGATCATAATCTTCTGATCGAAAGCCCGAAGATTGGCAAACATACCGTCAATCTGACAGTGGGCTCGATGCCAGATGAACCTGATTGCGCTGTTCTGACGTTCGAGCCGCGCTCTATCGCTCAGAAGATTGATAATCAGTTGTTAAGCCGGAACTCGGCACGTTCGGTAAGTGCGATGGCAGCGATCCTTGCGCACGAGATTAAAAATCCGCTATCGGGTATTCGTGGCGCGGCACAGTTGCTTGAACAAACATCGAATGAAGACGACCGGGTACTAACGCGGTTGATCTGTGATGAGGCCGACCGGATCGTTGACCTTGTTGACCGTATGGAAATCTTTTCCGACAAGCCGATGGAACGCGGTGCGGTTAACATTCATACCGTGCTTGAACATGTCCGCAGGCTTGCTGAAAACGGTTTTGGCAAACACCTTGCATTCGAAGAAATCTATGACCCGTCGTTGCCACCGGTATTTGGCAACCGCGATCAGCTGATTCAGGTATTTCTGAACCTTCTTAAAAATGCAGGCGAGGCTGTCGACCATGACAGCGGTCATATTGTGATTTCAACGCGTTACCAGCATGGGATCCGTCTGGCTGTGGCTGGCGGCGATGCACGTGTGCACTTGCCACTGGTTGTTTCGGTGCGCGACAATGGACCAGGTATTGCGCCCGATATGCGCGAAAGCCTGTTTGATCCGTTTGTGACCACCAAACCAACCGGTTCCGGACTGGGGTTGGCGTTGGTGGCAAAAATTATCAATGATCATGGTGGTGTTATCGAAGTGAAAGACGCACCGGGGGGCGGTGCCGAATTTCAGATCATGCTGCCGATCTATAACCGCACGTTGGCCGAAGACGTCAGTGCGGATAATATAATGAAAAACAAGGAAGAAACCGTATGAGCCCGAGCCCGGCCAGAATTCTTGTTGCTGATGATGACCGTGCGATCCGTACTGTTCTGACGCAGGCTCTGTCGCGTCAGGGGCACGAGGTCCGCAGTACCGGTCACGGACGTACCTTGTGGGACTGGATTGCCGATGGGGACGGCGATCTGGTGATTACGGATGTCATGATGCCAGATGAAAACGGGCTTGATATGGTGCCGCGTATCCGCAAGCTTCGACCGGATTTACGCGTTATCGTCATGAGCGCGCAGAACACCCTGATGACAGCCGTAAAAGCAGCACAGCGCGGAGCCTTTGAATATCTTCCAAAACCTTTTGATTTAAACGAGTTGATCAGCATTGTTGATCGTGCGCTTGAAACACCACAAGCCGCCGACAATGCCAAATCATCAGATGATGAAGGTGATGACCGTCTGCCATTGATCGGTCGTTCTGCGGCAATGCAGGAAATCTATCGTGCGCTGGCCCGGTTGATGAACACCGACCTGACAGTGATGGTGACTGGTGAAAGTGGTACCGGCAAGGAGCTGGTAGCGCGTGCACTTCATGAATATGGCGGTCGTCGTCATGGGCCGTTCGTTGCCATTAACATGGCAGCAATCCCGCGTGAACTGATCGAAAGCGAGTTGTTCGGTCATGAAAAGGGGGCTTTCACCGGCGCCAACGAGCGCAAGGTTGGCCGCTTTGAGCAGGCCGAGGGCGGTACGCTGTTTCTCGATGAAATCGGTGATATGCCGCTTGAAGCGCAAACCCGTTTGCTTCGTGTCCTTCAGGAAGGCGAATATACCCGTGTTGGCGGGCGCACGCCGATCCGCGTTAATGTTCGTATTGTTGCGGCAACACATCGCGATCTGCGCAAACTGATCCGCGAGGGAACTTTCCGCGAGGATTTATTCTATCGCCTGAATGTCGTGCCGATCCGTTTGCCATCCCTTCGGGAGCGGCTTGAAGATATCCCGGAACTGGTCAATCACTTCCTGATGCAGGCAAGCGAAGAGGGACTTCCTCGCAAGACGCTTTCTTCCGATGCGATGGCGCGTTTGAAGGTGCATCGCTGGCCGGGCAACATCCGCGAACTGGAAAACATGGTGCGCCGTCTGACGGCTCTATATTCGCATGATGTGATTGGTGTCGATGTTATCGAAACCGAGTTTTCCGAAAATAACATCAGCGAGTCAGCCCCAGTCGGAGAGCCCCAGTCACTTGCTGAATCGATCGAACGTCATGTTCGCGAGTATTACGATGCCCATGACGAGGATTTGCCATCAAGTGGTCTTTATGATCGTATTCTGCGTGAAATGGAACGCCCGCTTTTGACTGTTACACTGGAAGCGACCAGGGGCAATCAGGTGAAGGCAGCCGAGGTTCTTGGGCTTAATCGCAATACCCTGCGCAAGAAAATTCGTGATCTCGGACTGGAAGTTGTCAGGGGCGCAAAATGACCGAAGCCGGACGACCCGTCACCAGTCGTCTTATGCAGTCGTGGTTTGTCAGGTTCCTGGGGCGACTTAGCCAATCGCGAAAGTTTGCGATAGGTTTGGTCTGTGCCGCGCTTGTATCTGTTCTTGCGACCTATCTCGCGATGACCGGTACCGCGCCGCTACGGCCAGAACCCCGTCTGATCATCCTTTTGCTGAATATTGACCTTGTTCTTGTTCTTGCACTTGCCACGCTGGTTGCCCGCAAGCTCGTCCAGATATGGGCCGAGCGACGTCGTGGTACGGCCGGCGCCAAACTGCATACAAGAATGGTTCTGCTATTTTCGCTGGTCGCGGTAACGCCAGCGATTATCGTTGCCGTATTTTCCGCGTTGTTCCTGCATTTCGGTATTCAGGGATGGTTCAGTGATCGCATCCGAACCGCCGTCGAAGAAAGTATGGTGATTGCCGAAGCATATCTGAAAGAACATCAGGAACTGATCCGGGCCGATGTTTTGGCAACGGCAAATGACCTTCAACGTCTTGGCGTCAACTTTGCAACTGACCGGGAGCGGATCAACAGAATTCTGACGGCGCAGGCAGATGCACGTGGTTTGCCCGAAGCCGTCATTATTGATGGAAGCGGAGCCGTTCTGGCGCAATCCGATTACAGTTTCTCATACGATCCGGTTTTGTCGCCAATCCCGCAGGAAGTATATGATCGCGCTCGAAATAATGATGTGGTTCTGATTTTGGGCAATACCGATAATCGCATCCGCGCAATGACACATCTTGATAGCTTCATCGACGGGTATCTTCTTGTTGGCCGGTTCGTTGATCCCAATGTGCTGGAGCGTATCGATAAGGCCCGCAAAGCGGTTACCGCATACGAAAACCTTGAAGGCGAGCGGTCAGGGATCGTGATCACCTTTGTCATGATCTTTGTTCTGATCGCGGTTGTTCTGCTTTTGGCGGCGGTTACGCTAGGGCTGATGGTCGCAACGCGATTGGTTGAACCGATTTCTCAGTTGATCATCGGTGCCGAAAAAGTCAGCGATGGCGATTTAACCTTCCGCGTTCCGCTTGCGGGGCAGGAGGACGAGCTTGAGGCATTAACCCGTGCCTTCAACCGCATGACGGCCCAGCTTGACACGCAGCGGACGGAACTGGTGGCGGCCAACCGCCTGAATGATGAACGTCGGCGCTTTACAGAAGCCATTTTGGGTGGTGTGACGGCAGGCGTTATCGGACTGGATGCAGAGTGTCACATCAATCTTCCAAACCGCAGCGCATCGGACCTGATGGGAATTGATCTGGATGGGGCTATCGGGCAGTCGATCTGCGAGGTTATCCCGGAATTTTCCGTGTTGTTCGAAGATCTCAGCAAGGAAGGGGATCGCAGTAAATCACGGCAGATCGAAATACGGCGCGATGGTCTGAACCTTATGCTTTTAGCGCGCGTCACGATCGAGCGTGCGGAAGACCGGTCTATTTTCGGATATGTCGTAACTTTTGACGATGTCACTGAACTTCAAACCGCGCAACGGATGGCCGCATGGGCCGATGTTGCCCGCCGTATCGCCCACGAGATCAAGAACCCGCTAACTCCTATACAGCTTTCAGCAGAACGTCTTAAACGTCGATATCTGAAGGAAATTCAAAGCGATACCGAGGTATTTAAAACCTGTACCGACACGATTATTCGTCAGGTTGGAGATATTGGACGCATGGTTGACGAATTTTCAAGCTTTGCCCGAATGCCATCGCCAAAGATGAAATCGGAAAAGATTGTTGATCTGGTGAAAGGTGCCGTGTTCCTGCAAAAACAGGCCTACACCAAAATCATCTATGACTTCGACGCAAAGGCAGGTCGTGAAATTGAGGTATCCTGTGATGCGCGTCAAGTTAACCAATGTCTGACCAACACCCTTAAAAACGCCGCAGAGGCGATCGAGGGGCGGGAAGGTGATGTTGCCGAGCTTCCACAAGGACGTATCGAAATTTCTGTGACACGTTCTGATGAAAATCAACGTATCTATGTGACAGTTTCGGATAATGGCAAAGGTCTACCGGTTGAAAACCGCGAAAGGCTTACCGAACCCTACGTCACCACACGATCAAAAGGTACTGGTCTTGGTCTTGCAATCGTCAAGAAAATCATGGAAGACCATGGCGGAGAGCTTATACTTGCCGACGGTGTCGAGAGCGGTGCAACCGTTACGCTGGCGTTTCCGACCGCAGGCAAACACATAACTGCAGAAGATACTGCGGACAGCAATTCTTTGAACAACTGATCTGGTTGTTTCATCAGCAATAATTTAAATACGGGCATATTGGTCAAGACATGGCGCACGATATTCTGATCGTCGATGATGAAGAAGATATCCGGGCTCTGATTGCCGGAATTCTGGAAGACGAAGGACACAAGACCCGTCAGGCAGGCTCCAGCCAGGAAGCGCTTTCCGAGGTTGCTGCACGCCGTCCGAGCCTTGTTATCCTCGATATCTGGATGGATGAAAGCGATCACGATGGTATCGAGACTCTCAAGCTGATCAAACGTGAGCATAGCGAAGTCCCTGTAGTCATGATTTCCGGCCACGGAAATATTGAAACCGCGCTCGAAGCTTCACGCAACGGGGCATATGATTTCATCGAAAAACCGTTCAATACGGATCGGCTTTTGCTGGTGGTTGAGCGTGCCATCGATGATGCGCGCCTGCGCCGCGAAAACCGCGAACTAACCATGCGGGCAGGGGGCGATACCGAACTTGTAGGTAGCTCAAGTGCCATCAACGGATTGCGCCAGGCCATTGATCGGGTTGCCCGCACAGGAAGCCGTATCCTGATTTCAGGCCCTGCTGGTTCGGGAAAAGAGGTTGTCGCGCGCCTGATCCACAAAAATTCCGCCCGTTCAGATGCACCATTCGTTGTGCTGAACTGCGCAAATATTTCGCCGGAAACGATGGAGGAATCCCTGTTTGGTGCGGTTGCGGCTGCCAATCGGGAAGCCCGCACCGGGGTGCTCGAACTCGCACATGGCGGTACGCTTTTGCTTGATGAAGTGGCTGATATGCCACTGGAAACGCAAGGAAAAATCGTTCGTGTGCTGCAAGAACAAACCTTTGAACGTGTTGGTGGTTCTGTTCCGGTCAGTGTTGATGTTCGTGTCGTTGCGACGACTGCGCGCGACCTGGAAGAGCGTATTGCTGAACAGCGTTTCCGTCAGGATTTATACTACCGTCTGAATGTTGTACCCTTGCAGGTGCCGTCATTGCAGCAACGTCGCGATGATATCCCGGATCTTGCCGAATGGTTCCTTGTGCGTTACGCCGAAGCGACCGGCCTGCCAAAGCGTAAACTGTCGGGGGAAGCATTGGCTGCGTTGCATTCCTATGACTGGCCGGGAAACGTTCGTCAGCTGCGAAATGTGATTGAACGATTGATGATCATGGCGCCGGATGACAGTACGGATATTATCAGCGGTAAAATGCTGCCAGCCGAGCTGTTTGAAGATGTTCCTGTATCTTTGAATTTTGATAAAACCAGTGAAATCATGGCATTGCCACTGCGTGAAGCCCGCGAGATGTTCGAAAAGGAATATCTTCAGACACAGGTAGAGCGCTTTGGCGGGAATATTTCCAAAACCGCAAGTTTTGTAGGAATGGAACGTTCGGCCTTGCATCGAAAACTCAAAAGTCTGGGCGTGAATGGAGAACGTGCTGAATAAGCCGCCTCATACGATCCGGAACTTTTGAACGGGAGACGAAACAATGAAGGTCATCATTTGCGGCGCCGGGCAGGTGGGCTTCCACATTGCCAAATACCTTGCTGCCGAAAACAATGATGTGACGGTTATCGACCAATCGGAAGAATTGGTTCGCAAGATTTCCGATACACTGGAAGTCAAGGGTATCATTGGCTTTGGATCACATCCTGATGTCTTGCAGCAGGCAGGTGCCGATGAAGCAGATATGCTGATCGCGGTGACCTTTGCCGACGAAGTCAACATGACGGCCTGTCAGGTTGCGCATTCGCTGTTTAATGTGCCGACGAAAATCGCCCGTATTCGCAGCCAGACCTATCTGCAGCCAGAATGGGCAAGCCTGTTTGGCCGTGAAAAGTTGCCGATCGACGTTGTGATTTCCCCTGAAATGGAAGTTGCCCGCGCCGTCGCACGGCGTTTGCGGGCGCCCGGTGCATTCGACATGATCCCGTTTGCGGATGACAAGGTCAAAATCCTTGGTCTGCGATGCAACGAAGATTGTCCGGTGATCAATACACCGCTTCGGCAATTGCATCAGCTTTTTCCGGATCTTAATATTTCGATCCTTGGCATGATCCGTAATGATAAACCGGTTTATCCCAAGGGCGATGATCAGATGCTGGCTGGTGATCTGGTCTATCTGGCGGTGTCTAGTGACCAGGTGGATCGTGCCATGTCGGCCTTTGGTCACGAAGACCCGGAAGCACGACGCATTGTTATTTTCGGGGGTGGGAACATCGCACTTTTCCTGGCCGAGGAAATCAATCGGAACTTCCCAGGTGTCACCACCCGCCTGATCGAGGCTGATCCGGAACGTGCCCGTTTCGTTGCTCAGAAACTGCCCAAGAAAAGCGTGGTTCTGCGCGGGGATGTGCTTGATCCCGAACTGCTTGAAGAGGCCAATGTCGGCAATGCCGAGGCTGTTGTCGCGCTGACTAACGATGATGAAACCAACATTCTGTCATCGCTTCTGGCGAAACGGTATGGCTGCCCGCGCGCGCTGACCCTGATTAATAAAAGCACCTATACATCCTTGGTCTCCGAGCTTGGGATTGACGTTGTCATCAGCCCGCGCATGACAACGGTGTCGACAATTCTGCACCATGTTCGTCGTGGGCGAATTCGTGCGGTGCACAGTCTTTCCGAAGGATTTGGCGAAGTTCTGGAAGCAGAAGCACTTGAAACAGCACCAATTGTCGGCAAGGCGATCAAGGATATCGCCATGCCGGCAGGCGTTGTGTTTGGTGCAATCCTGCGCGATGGCGAAGTCCTGATGCCACGCGCCAATACGGTAATCGAAGCCAATGACCGGATTGTGGTCTTTGCGGGCTCCGAGCAAATCAAAAAGGTCGAAAAGATGTTTGCCGTACGGCTGGAATATTTCTAAAAATTCAAAGGCTTGCAGCATTATTATTGTAAATCAGATTAACGTGCGTTCCGGATATATTCATGTCAGAAAAAATGCTATTGCCGCCCAAAGCCGTTATTTTCGACTGGGACAATACGCTGGTCGATAGCTGGGAAACCATTCAGGCGGCTCTTAATCTGACATTTGATGATTTTGGCAAGGATCGGTGGGACCTTGCCGAGACAAAAACACGGGTCGCGCGTTCATTGCGGGACAGTTTCCCAACCCTGTTTGGCGACAACCGCTGGGAAGAAGCCAAAGACCGTTTCTATGCCCATTTCAAAGCGATCCACTTGGAAACCCTTACGCCACTCGCGGGGGCGCATGATCTTTTGAGTGCGCTTCGTGATACTGGTGCCTATATGGGGGTGGTTAGCAACAAGAACGGTGATTTTCTGCGCTCGGAAGTTGCCTATCTTGGTTGGGGGCATTTTTTCGGTGGTGTGGTCGGGGCTACAGATGCAAAAAAAGACAAACCGGCGGCTGATCCGGTGCATCTGGCGATGGGCGACTCTGCTGCGGCGCAATATGAGAATCTGTGGTTTGTGGGTGATAGCGTGGTCGATATTCAGTGCGCGCGCAATGTTGGTGCAACCGCGATACTGATCGGCGACGAAGTTACCGGCCACGGGGACACCACGAATTCCGCGAATCTTGGACCAGATTGGCATTTCCCCGATTGCGAAGCGCTTGTAAGGCTTGTAAAAAGCTTTGCGAAAGTCTTATAGTTCAATCAGGTCATAAAAATGGGGCCGGAGCCGTAATTGACAGAAAAGTCGTCGGTTCTGCATTTTCCTTGACCGCCCGAAACGATAAAAACGCTCATAAAAGAAGGCTAGGTCTAACCAATGGCGGAAAAATCACAAAATGTTCAGGACGTATTCCTGAATTATTGCCGTAAAAACAAAACGCCGGTTACCGTGTTTCTGGTCAACGGAGTCAAATTGCAGGGCATTATTACCTGGTTTGACAATTTCTCTGTTTTGCTGCGGCGCGATGCTCACACCCAGCTCGTTTACAAACACGCGATTTCGACGGTAATGCCGACGACACCGATTAAACTGTTTGATCCGAGCCAGCCTGCGACGGACGAAGAAAATAGCTGATGAATCTCTGACTGCGGGGGCTAACGGCGACGATGACAGCCCCCGGGTCCTCGTTTTCCATCCGGAACTGAAACGTGCGGATCAAGCTGGATCCTGGCGCGACGCATCGTCGCGACTGGAAGAAGCCGTCAGCCTGACCGGCGCACTGGATTTTGAAGTTGTGGGCGCAGAGGTTGTGCCCATAGCAAAGACACGTCCGGCCACCCTGTTTGGGACCGGTGTCGTTGAACGCCTTGGAAATCAGATCAAAGCCGAAGAAGCCGACATTGTCATGATCAATGGCCAGCTTTCCCCGATCCAGCAACGTAATCTGGAACGGGAATGGAAATGCAAGGTTATTGATCGGACTGGTCTTATTCTTGAAATCTTTGCTGATCGTGCGCGCACTCGTGAAGGGCGCCTGCAAGTCCAACTGGCGTTGCTGAGCTATCAAAAGTCCCGTCTGGTTCGCACATGGACGCACCTTGAACGCCAGCGTGGCGGTCGCGGGTTCCTTGCCGGTCCTGGGGAACGTCAGATCGAGATTGACCGTCGTTTGATTGGCGACAAGCTGGCCAAACTTCGCCGTGAGCTTGAGGAAGTCAAGCGGACACGCGAACTTCATCGCGAGGCACGTCGACGCGTTCCTTATCCGATTGTGGCACTTGTCGGCTATACCAACGCTGGCAAATCAACGCTGTTCAACCAGTTGACCGTTTCGGACGTCTTTGCCGAGGATATGCTGTTTGCAACCCTTGATCCGACCATGCGCGGTCTTGAACTGCCAAGTGGTCGTAAGGTGATACTGTCCGATACTGTCGGATTTGTTTCAGACCTGCCGCACGATCTTGTGGCAGCCTTCAGGGCGACACTTGAAGAAGTTCTCGAAGCTGACTTGATCGTGCATGTGCGTGATGCCTCCTCGCACGAGGCGGAAGCCCAGAAGCTTGACGTGCTGGAAGTTCTAAAAGCGCTTGGTCTGCAAAAGGCAATTGACGGCGAAGAGCTGGTCGAGGCGCTGAACAAATGCGATCAGCTTGAAGGCGAAGATTTGACCGCTGTGCAGGAATATTCGGCACGTAATGCCAATACGATTGCAATATCAGCGATCAAAGGCACCAACTGCGATGCGTTGCTGGCTCTGATCGAGGATAGGCTGACCGAAGACATGCCTGTTTTCGAGCTCCTTGTCCCTTATTCGGATGGCAAGGCGTTGGCTCGGCTCTATGAACAGGGCGAAGTGCTAAAACGCATTGACGGTGAGGACGGCATTTCGGTGCAGGTCAGGATTGATGACAGTCGCGTCGGTCGTTTCGAAGATTGGTGCGCCAAATCCGGGTTTGATCTGCATTTGGTCTAGAATTGCCTGTTAGAACTCAGACTGGAAAGGAACAAGGTGTGCTTAGTGTCGATATGGATAAGGTGACTGAGATTATCCGCGAAGTATCGGCAGAAGAGATCGCACCGCGTTTTGGGCAGTTGGAAAAAGGCGACATCGATACCAAAACCCATGCAATGGATCTGGTAACGATTGCGGATACGGAGGCAGAACGTGTTCTGACAAAGAGGTTTTGCGATCTTTTGCCCGGCAGTGTCGCACTGGGTGAAGAGGCCGCGCATGCAGACCCGAAACTGCCGGAACGTGTGTTTGGTGAAGATGCCCCGATCTGGATCATCGATCCTGTAGACGGCACCAAAAACTTCGCCCACCACAAACAGCCGTTTCGCTGCATGGTTGCCCTTTATCACGGTGGCGAAACTATTGCTGCGTGGATCGTTGACCCTATTGAGGGTTCGGCAACGGTAGCGGAAAAAGGGGCGGGGACGTATCATAATGCCGCCCCCGTCCGGGTTCGCTCAGACATTCAGGCAGCCAAAGATGCCAAGGGATTTCTGATCTCGTTCGCGCGTGATCGTATTCGCAAGCATTATGGTCATATCGATTTCTTTGACGAGATTGCCCACTATTCCTGTTGTGGGGCCGAATATCAGGAAATTGCCCGGGGACTTTTTGATTTCTGCGCCTATCGCAACCTGAAACCCTGGGATCATGCGCCCGGCACGTTGCTTGTGCGGGAGGCTGGTGGTGTTGCCAAATATATCACCGCTGACAGATCGAATGAATATCACGCCAATGGCAATGCACCAGGTTTACTGTGTGCATCCTCACCTGAACTTTGGGCGGAAATGAACGAGTTATTGCTGCCTTTGTTCGAGTAGTTTTCGCTCTTTATCCTTCAACCGCTATTGCGCTCCGCCTGTTTGGCGGCATTCCAAAGCGCATCCATTTCTTCCAGATCGGATTGCCCTGCACTTCGCCCGTCGCGTGCCAATTCGTTTTCGATGAAATGAAAACGTCGTGTGAATTTGTGGTTTGCGCGACGCAAGGCAACTTCGGGATCAACACCCAGCTTGCGCGACAGGTTGGCCATGACGAACAGCATGTCACCGAGCTCGTCCTCAATCCGATCCTGATCAGGGTTTTCAGTCAGTTCGGCCTGCAGCTCGCCGATTTCTTCATGCAGTTTATCAAAAACTTCATCCGTGGATGGCCAGTCAAACCCGACACGCGCAGCCCGTTTCGTCAGTTTCTCGGCACGCATCAGCGCGGGCAGGGCGCTTGCCACACCGTCAAGGGCGCTATGGCGTTGCTGCCCTTTTGTTTCAGCCTTTTGCGCACGTTCTTCGGCCTTGATCTTTTCCCATGTCTGATTGACACCATCCGTGGTTATGGCATCACCATCGCCAAAGACATGCGGATGACGATCAATCATTTTCGAAACAATGCTGTTTGCGACATCTTCAAAGGTGAAATGACCTTCTTCGGTGGCCATCTGCGAATGAAAAACGACCTGAAGCAACAGATCGCCAAGTTCCTCGCGCAGTTCGCTCATATCATTCTGGGCAATCGCATCGGCAACTTCATATGCCTCCTCGATTGTGTAGGGGGCGATGGTCGCAAAATTCTGTTCCAGGTCCCAAGGGCAGCCGCCATCGGGATCACGTAATCTGGCCATGACATCCAGTAATGCATTGATTGCCTTGCTGTTATGGTTCGCCATGTCCGTAATGTCCTGCTTATTCGTTGTGACTTGTTCATTCTGTCGTAACGCGACATACCCTGCATGACAAGCTCACGGAAAAGCAAGGCAAAACAAAACCCGCCAGAAGATGACTGGCGGGTTTCGATTTGTAATTGCCGCTTGATTTAATCAGGCTGCGGCACGCTCTTCGGGTTTGGCAGCGCTTTTATCGTCAGCTTTGCTACGCTTGCCTTCGACAAGACCCCGATGCAACGCCTTGATTGCCTTGTTGAAGTCGCCTTCGGCAACCACGAACTGAAGATCAACACGGCGACTTGGATAGTGGCTGGCGACCAGTTCAATGCCGTCGGCGTCAAGAATTCCAACCGCACGGGCAAAGAGGCCCGGCTGATCAATATTGGCACCGATCACAGAAACAATTGCAACCTTGCGGGTTTTCACACTCGCTTCGGGTTGTTTCTCTTCGATCTCATCCACACAGCGGCGGATTTGCTTAAGCGGTGCGGATACATAATGCGTGATCGTATTTGCATTAAGGTTCTTGGTGACGGTTGGAACCTTGAAGCGTTTCAGGACACTCAGAATTGTCTCTTCACCACCGGCGACACCAACCATGTCCTGATTGAACACTTCGATCTCGAATGCTGTCGGTACGCCAGTCACGATTTCGACACGGCTGTCATCCGGGTCCCAATGATCGTCAATGACGGTCCCCGGATGTTCCGGCTCAAATGTATTTGCAATACGAAGCGGGATATCATTCTGACGCAGCCCCTTTGCTGCGCGCGGATGAATGGCTTCCATACCCATATTTGACAACTGATCGGCGACATCATAGCTGGTGCGACCAATCGGACGCACGGCATCCTCACCGACGATGCGTGGATCAGCACTCGACAGGTGGAATTCCTTGTGAATGATCGCTTCGCGGGCCTGTGTCAGGCAGGCGATACGCGAAAACGTTACTTCGCTGTATCCGCGGCCATAGATGCTCATCAAACCTTCGCTGCACTGGGCATAGCCAGTGGCAATCGGAAGCTGTTTGGCGATATCGATATCGGAAAATACCTTTTCGATACGGCCATCAAGCGTTGATGCTTCCGGCTCACGCCAGCCAGAAAGGTCGGCAAAAACAGCATTAACACCCTTGGCACGGAGCAACAGCATGGTGTTGTGGGCACTATGCGCTTCACCAATCGCGCTGAGCATTTCGCGAACAGTCAGCAAATGCTTTTCAAGTTTGAAATGCCCAAAGCTGCACAGGCGATGCAGGTCCATCAGACAACTGCGCGTGCCTTCAATACGCTCTTGAACGAATGCATTTGCCAGCTTGAGCTCCGACGCATCGCCAAAGATTTCTTCGTTAATCGCACACATCTTTTCAGAAACCTTGGTCAGGGAATCGCCCCATGCCCAATCGGTTTCCGAACCCGCATAAAGCTGATAAACGCCGGCTTCACCGGTCTTTTTGTTTTCCAGCAGCATGTCAGTGAAACCGCCATAAGCCGAAACCACAAAAACGCGGTTATAAAGTTCTTCATCGCTACGATTGCCGACAAGGATGTTGTCCATCACGGCATTGACCTGCGACATCGATGTTCCGCCGATCTTGTGAACGCTATGCCCAGCGTCCGTTTTTGCGACAGTCTTTTTCTGGGCTGAAAGCATGTTGCCTCCTTTGGGGGCGTTTCCTTGAAAAGTCTATTCATTCAAAGCTTGGGGCGGTCCGTAATGGCCGCCCCAAAGCAAAAGCCCTAGCTGGCGAGTGCATCACCATCAAGCGGGTAAACCCCGTTTTCATCGTGGGTTTCGCGCCCGTTAAGCGGCGGGTTGAACGCACAGGCAACCACCATATCCTCAGTGCCACCACGCAGATAATGACGATCGTGCTTATTGAGTATGTAAACTGTGCCAGGCACGATCTTGTATTTCTTGCCGTCCGCGATGGTTTCGACTTCGCCATTACCAGAAATGCAATAGACGGTCTCGAAATGGTTGGCGTAGCAAATTTCGGTCTCGGTGCCGGCATAGATCGTGGTGATGTGGAACGAGAAACCCATGCCATCGTCAGCAAGCGACAGACGAGTGCTTTCCCAGTTATCGGCGACGATACGGCGACCGGATGCTTCACATTCTTTCAGTGTACGAACAATCATGTATAACTCTTTGATTTAATTTGAACCGTGGGGCAGGGCGACACCGTGATGTCGCCCAGTTAAAATCATTCAGCAGCAGCCTTCGGTGCAACAATTTCCTTGTCCATTGCCTTGGCGGTCGCCATTTCCAGAATATCAAGGCCGTGGGCCAGATCTTCTTTGGAAATGATCAAGGGCACCAGGCATTTGACGACTTCGTCTTCCGGGCCACTGGTTTCGATAACCAGATTGTGCGCGAAACATTCCTTGGTAACCTTGGATGCGACCTCGCCACTTTCAAAGCAGATACCCTGCATCAAGCCGCGACCTTTGCGATAGATTTTCCCATCGCCATAGCGTTCGGCAATCTGTTCAAGGCGCTTGCCAAGGAAGTCGGCCTTGTCTCGGATATCGCTAGCGAACTTGTCATCCGACCAGAAATGATCAAGTGCAGCCGCCGCCGTCACAAATGCATGGTTATTGCCGCGGAACGTGCCATTGTGTTCACCCGGATGCCATACATCATATTCCGGTTTGATCAGAACAACCGCCAGCGGCAAACCATAAGCCGAAAGCGATTTAGACAGCGTCACCATATCGGGTTTGATCCCGGCTGGCTCAAAGCTGAAGAAGGTGCCTGTTCGGCCACAACCCGCCTGAATATCATCAACGATCAGCAGGATATCGTGCTTACGGCAGACCTGTTCCAGCTTTCTCAGCCAGTCAAAATCAGCAACGTTCAGCCCGCCTTCGCCCTGAACGGTTTCAACGATGATGGCAGCGGGCAGGGCGATACCACTTGAATTGTCGCCCAGAACACGGTCCAGATATTCAGTCGTGTCGGCACCGTCACCCATGTAACCATCGAAGGGGACCGCCACGGCATTATCAAGAGATACCCCGGCAGCACCACGATGATGCTCGTTACCAGTAATTGCCAGTGCACCAAGTGTTACACCGTGGAAACCATTGGTGAATGAAATCACGGTTTCGCGTCCTTTTACACGGCGCGCAAGCTTAAGGGCCGCCTCAACCGCGTTGGTACCGGTTGGGCCGGTAAACTGGATTTTATAATCCATGTTGCGTGGTTTCAGGACTTTGCTTTCCATTGCATTCAGGAAAGCAGCCTTGGCCTTGGTGTGCATATCCAAGCCATGAGTAATGCCGTTCGATTTGATATAATCGATCAGTTTTTCCTGCAACACAGGGTGATTATGCCCATAGTTAAGGCTACCTGCACCAGCAAGGAAGTCGAGATAACGTTTGCCATCGGTATCGGTCAGCCAAGCACCTTCCGCTTTTTCAAAGATTACAGGAAAGGAGCGAGCATAGCTCTGGACTTCCGATTCAAGACGATCAAATACAGTCATAATTCCCTCTTTTGATTGGGAAAATAAAAAAATGGTCCTGTCATAGCAAACGTCCGGGCAGGCCGGTTTGTTCCAACTAAATGACAGCAGAAAGCAGGAAAATGATGATCTGGCGATCAGGCTGCTACGCGCGCAACGTCCTCACGCTCGAACGGGCCGATCTGCCAAAGTATTTCACTTGCGGATGCGCCATCGAAATGCGTTTCGCGTTCGAACAGGACCTTGCGTTTGACCTCGGTCTCCAGTTCGCGTGCCACGGAACGGAAAACACCCTGTGACGGTGCATTCGACGACGTGATGGTCGTCTGCAGCTCGGTCACGTCATGGCAAATCGGGCGATCAAGGATTTCAAGAATCATGGACTTCGCAAGCTTCAGGCCGCGCGCCTTTGGTGAAACGGCAACCTGCCAGATAAACAGACGTTCCGGATTTTCCGGAACAATGTAGCCGGAAACGAACCCTACGGGCTCGCCGTTAAGTTCTGCGATCACGCAGGTATCTGCGAAATGCGAACATTGCAAAAGGTTGCAATAAACAGAATTTTCGTCCAGCGGCTTGCATTCAGCAATCAATTCATTGACTGCTGCGCCGTCTGTGGCCTTGGGTTTCCGGATCATCAAATTGGCTTTACGGCCGTTATTGCCGTTTGTGGTGGCAATTTTCATCGGTCTATCTGCTCTATTATTTCGATACACGATCTTTCATGTCGCGATAAATATATAGAATATCGATGCAAAAAGGTCAACATGCTCTCTGTGACGAAATCGTTATATCTCTCAATATATTGATACTATTTGATATTCTATTTTTAGTGGGCTCATTCGCCTTATGGGGAAATCAAAGAAATTTGCATAGATGATACAACGGATTTCGATTGAAATATATTTCGATCATCTATGCAAAGAGTCCGGAAAACGTTGCAGAGTATCAGTTTTATGGGGTATTAGTTGGTCAAATCAGAACAACAAATTCCGGAAATTGCAGCATGGACAAGTTGCACGAAGCGCTCATTTCAATTCGACGCATTTTACGTGCCAGCGACATTCACGCCAAAAAGCTTGGAAAAGTCACCGGCCTCAAGACATCGCAACTTATTGTCCTCCAGTCTCTTGAAGAATTCGGGGAAATGACCGTTGGGGAAATCGCGGGAAAGGTCAACCTTGCCCAGGCTTCCGCAACGGCGCTTGTCGATAGGCTTCAGGCGATGAACCTCGTGATGCGTGCGCGCGGAAATACAGACAAACGAAAGGTCTTTGTGCAATTGACCGAGCATGGTCGAAATGTTCTGGGTCGTGCACCAATGGCACTTCATGATCGGTTTTCTGATAAGTTCAAGGCGCTTGACGAGTGGGAGCAAAGCTTCCTCATCGCAGCCCTGCAGCGTGTTTCCGGTATGATGGACGCCAGCGACTATGACGTCGCACCACTGCTTGATCATGAGGTAATCGTAGAGAAGGGTGGTGAACCACCCAGATCCGCTCATTGATTGGTCTGCAGCCAAGAGGTTCGCGTACGAAAATACAGACGACAGGCGCAAAAAGAAAAGCTTGGAATGTGTCGTGATGATAGTCGAGCAGAAATTTAACAACGCCGATCATGAAAAGGTATTATGTTTTATAACAACAGCTTGACTGAACTTTCTCATTAAACAGATAACGTTTAATTTGTCATAATATATATTATAGAACTTTGCGATATAGGAGAACGAACAACCTTTCCGACCTTCAATCCAGATCAATAACCAGCCCATCATACGCTGGCGCGACATGATCCGGCGTATCTGCCATTGCTTCATCGTAATCAAAAAGAATGCTCATATGCGTGAAGTAAGTTTGTTTGGGTTTGAATTCCTCAACCCACTGTAACGCTTTTTCAAGATGTGCGTGCGTCGCATGCGGTTTATGACGAAGGCAATCAACAACCCAGACATCAAGCCCGTAAAGATGTTCTCGAGATTCTTCCGGGAAATTGACCACGTCCGTTGAATAGGCAAATTTCCCAACTTTGAAGCCAAGTGTTTCACCGTAACCGTGATCCTGACGGAAAACGGTTATCGGAACCCCTGCCGCCTCAAACGGCCCGGATATCACATGCGGGATCAGCACAGGTTTGTAATAAAAGTCTGTTCCGTTGGCCAATGGTTCAAACACATAGGCAAAACGATGATCAATGTCAGAGATGGTTTCGGCAGACGCGTAAATATCGATCGGTCGATGCATCGCGACATTGATCCAGCGAAGCTCATCTATGCCATGGACATGATCTGCATGTGCATGTGTGAACAGCACCGCATCAACATGATTGATGTCATGGCGCAATGCCTGTTCTCGAAAATCCGGTGTCACATCGACCAGGATTTTTTTACCTGCCTGCTCGATCAGGATTGAACTTCTCAGACGACGGTTTTTCGGATTTGTCGGATTGCACTTTCCCCATCCCAAGCCAACGGATGGGACACCGTTTGATGATCCGCAGCCCAGAATGGTGATTTTTGTCACTGTTCGCCTGCCTCCGGGGACAGAAGATTCTTGCGATCAGCTTTCTTGAATAGTGTGAAGAAATTATCGCTGGTTATCCGGGCTATTTCATGAACATCAACGCCCTTGATCTGAGCAAGTTTTGCCGCTGTATGTGCGACATAGCTTGGTTCGTTTGGTTTACCGCGCTTCGGGACTGGTGCCAGATATGGCGCGTCCGTTTCCACAAGCAAACGGTCAAGCGGAACATCAGCGACCGCTGCCTGAATTTCTTTTGCGGAATTGAAGGTAATAATCCCGGAGCACGAGATATAGAAACCAATCTTCAAGGCACGTTGCGCCAGCGTCGCCGAACTTGAAAAGCAATGAATGACACCAGTAAACGGCCCCTTTTCATATTCCTCTTCAAGGATATCCATCGTGTCGTCGTCTGCATCACGTGTGTGCACAATCAATGGCAGACCGGTTTCGCGACATGCGGCAATATGGGCGCGAAAGCTTTGGCGCTGTGCTTCGCGGGGGGCATGATCGTAATAATAATCAAGGCCGCTTTCGCCGATGCCGATAATCTTCGGATCGGATGCCATTTCGATCAGGCGATCAGGTGATGAAAGCCCCTCCTCGCCCGCCTCGTGCGGATGGATACCGACCGTGCAGTAAATGTGGTCTGCTTTGGCAGCGACGGCGCGAACATTTTCGAAAGTCGAAAGCTTGACGCCGATACTGACCATCATACCGACACCAGCATTCCGGGCACGTTCAATTGTGCCCGGAAGATCTTCGGAAAACTGGGGATAATCCAGATGGCAGTGGCTGTCGACAAGTGCGACATTCATGCCTTCTCTCCTTCGTCTTCGGCTTCGACATAGCGCGGGAATACGCCTTCCGGCTTTGGCAGTTTGGTGCCTGCGACCAGGGCGTGATCTGCGCCAAGCTGTTCAAATCCGCGCTGATCGACCGGCAGAACAAGCTGATCAAGGATTTTGGCAGCAGATGCAGGCATCAGCGGCTGCACCAGAATACCGACATGACGAATGACTTCGGCCAGGACATACAGGACAGTTTCCATGCGCGCCGGGTCGGTCTTCTTCAAGCCCCAAGGAGCCATTTCATCGACGTAGCGGTTCGCGTCACCAACCAATTCCCAAATTGCTTCGATGCCTTTATGAAATGCCTGTGCATCAAATAGCGGACGAACGTTATCAAGCATGCCATAGGCCTTGCCAAGGATGGCCTGATCAGCCTCGGTAAAGTCACCTGCGGTCGGGACAGAAGCGTTGCAATTCTTGTGGATCATCGAAAGGACGCGCTGGCACATATTGCCAAGATCGTTGGCCAGCTCGCTATTCATGCGGTTGACCATCGAACGATGCGAGAAGTCACCGTCGTTGCCGAAAGGAACTTCGCGCAGCAGGAAATAACGTGTCTGATCCAAACCATACCGATCTGTCAGGTCGTAGGGATCAATCACATTGCCCAGCGATTTAGAGATTTTCTGCCCCTCATTGGTCCACCAGCCGTGTGCAAAAACACGTTTAGGCGGTGCAATATCGGCCGCCAAAAGGAATGCCGGCCAATAAACAGCATGGAACCTAAGGATATCCTTGCCAACCATGTGCAGATCAGCAGGCCAGAACTTTTCAAGTTTCACCGGATCCGCACCCGGATAACCGATCGCGGTCAGATAGTTGGTCAACGCGTCAAGCCAGACATACATGACATGACCTTCGTCGCCCGGTACCGGTACGCCCCATTTAAAGCTGGTCCGCGATACCGACAAATCATGCATGCCACCCTTTACAAAGCTGATCACCTCGTTACGGCGTGACTGTGGCGCAATGAAATCGGGATTGTCGTCATAGAATTTCAACAACCGATCACCCCAGGCGGACAGCTTGAAGAAATAGCTGGGCTCGGAAACCCACTCGACGGGGGCACCGGTTGGTGCAACCTTTTCCCCATCCTTTTCAATCAGCTCCTTTTCGCCATAGAACGCCTCATCGCGAACGGAATACCAACCGTCATAAGAGCCAAGATAAATTTCGCCCTTTTCAAGCAATGTATTCCAGAGTGCCTGACAGGCTTTTTTGTGGCGTTCTTCGGTCGTGCGAATGAAATCGTCATTTGAATAATTCATATGAACGGCAAGATCGCGGAAATTCTGCGAGACCTGATCGGTAAAGGTTTGCGGATCGATCCCCTTGGCCGCAGCCGATTTGTCGACCTTCTGGCCATGTTCATCGGTTCCGGTCAGGAACATCACGTCATAACCGTCCAGGCGCTTGAAGCGGGCCAGAACGTCGCAGGCAAGCGTGGTATAGGCATGTCCTATATGCGGCTTGTCATTAACGTAATAGATCGGTGTTGTGATGTAATAGGGCTGTTTGTGCCCGGTCATGATCGCAAATCCTTCGCGCAAGTCGTGAAACAAAACGGCCCGAAATGGGCCGTTATGGTCATAATTCCGGTTGATTGGTGCTTTTTTCAGTTTCGCATGGTTTCTTCAAGCATGAAGAACGCATTGAGCAGAGCCTGTTTGCGATCAAGATGCAAACCACGCGTGGCACTCATCAGTTCGCTGATCTTTTCCCACACCTCAATCCATTGATCAAGCGGTTGCGCAGCGGCCATGCGCTGCATCGCGGGCAATTCCCCCGCAATCACTTCGCGCGGCGCCTGCCCTGTTGCCGCAAAGCATATCAGACGACCGAGCCACCAATGCAGGAGGTTCGTCACCGTGGCAAAGGCGGCATCACGATCCGCCGGGGAAAACCGTTCTGAAAATTTATGCTGTGCCAGCACGTCCGCATCCGGCAATGCCGCGAGCAAACGGACCATTTCGGTATAAAACTCAAGCCCGCCAACATCGTGCAGTTGCAATGCCCGGCCAATACTGCCTTCTGCCAGACCAGACAACGCATCCCGGTCATCAAGATCAAGGTCCGGGCAATAGCGCCCCAGAAGATCGATCACCTGATGGTCTTCAAGAACACCAAGATTAAGACGGCGACAGCGCGATCGGATCGTCGGCAAAAGCTTGCCGGGTTGATGCGCAACCAGGATCATCATTGCGTTCGCTGGCGGTTCTTCAAGAACCTTGAGAATCGCATTGGCCGCGTTCCGGTTCAATTCATCGGCAGCATCGACAATGACAATCCGCCAGCCGCCTTCGGCAGCGGTTTTTGACATGAAATTGCCAACCGTACGAACGCTATCAACGGTAATTTCCCCCTGCAGACGCTTTTTCTTTTCGTCATACTGGCGTTCAATAACCTTGAGATCGCCATGCCCACCCCCTGCAATGCGACGGAAAACAGGGTTTTCAGGATCAACATGTAGTCCTTCGGGAGCATCTCCAAACAACCCGCCGCCCTGTTCATTGCCACCAGAAAGAACGAAACGCGCCATACGATAGGCGAGAGTTGCCTTGCCGACCCCGCGGGGGCCGCATAACAACCATGCATGATGCATGCGTTTACTGTTCCAAGCGTCCAGAATGGTCTTTTCAGCGTCGTCATGACCTACGAAATGGCCATTGCGGCGGGGCGTTGGGAAAGTACCGTTTTCTTCCTGATCATCAACAGCCATTATCCGATCCCCTGCGCAGATAATCTGGAAGAAACCGCCGAAATCATGCGTTCGGAAACGGTATCGATGTCACTGTCGGCGTTGATAATTTTACAGCGTTCCGGATTTTCACGGGCAATATCGATAAAGCCCTGTCTAAGCCGTTGATGGAAATCTGATCCCATACGCTCAAAGCGGTCTTCTGCCGCACTAACATTGGCAAATCTAGCCCCCGCCCGTTTCAGACCGACATCAACCGGTAGATCAAAAATCAGTGTCAGATCAGGTTTGAAATCGCCAATCGCGACGTGCCAAAGATTGCGGATATATTCTGCGCCAAGACCATGACCATATCCCTGATAGGCGACCGAGGAATCGGCAAAGCGATCACACAACACAACCTTGCCTTCGCCAAGTGCAGGGCGAATGGTGCGTTCAACATGGTCGCGACGCGATGCAAACATCAGCAATGCCTCCGTCACGGCATCCCAACGTCCCGGGTCCCCGGTGAGCAAAAGATTTCTGATTTCCTCAGCTCCCGGTGAACCACCGGGTTCTCGGGTTACGACAACGGCGCGTCCGCGCTGACTGAACCAGCTCTCAAGCCGACGTATCTGGGTTGTTTTGCCACTGCCTTCACCACCTTCAAAGCTGATGAATAAACCGGGCACCACACTCACCCGTTTGCTCCCCAAAGCAGGTATTTGATTGCCGCACCGATGCGACCAATAAAGCCAAGGCGATCAACTTCGGTTGCCGCGTAAAGCGGGAATTCATGCGGCTCTCCGCCCGGAAGTTCGACCTTAAGCGTTGCAACCTGCTGTCCTGCAGCAATCGGAGCCGGAATTGGGCCTTCGTAAACGACCGAAACTTTCATGTCGTCACGATTGGTGCGCGGCAGAGTCAAAAGAATGTCCTGATCGGTGACCAGATCGACTTTTGCTTCAGAACCAAGCCAGACGTTGGCTGAGCTGACAACTTCACCGGAATCAAACAGGTCGTAATTGTCAAATTCACGGAAGCCCCAATCGAGCAATTTTTGGGACTCTGTCCGGCGTTCACGTACGGAACCCAGACCATTCACCACAAGAATAAGGCGTCGACCATCACGTTCTGCTGTCGCGGTCAAGCCATAGCCAGCCGTTTCAGTGTGACCGGTTTTCATGCCATCCACGCCGGCACTGGTGCCCAAAAGCGGATTCCTGTTTGGCTGGCGAATGCCGTTGTACGTGAATTCCTTGACGGCATAGAGCTTATAAAGCTCGGGAAAATTCCGGATGGTGTCGCGTGCAAGAATAGCGAGATCGTGCACCGTGACCAGATGGCTTTCATCTGGCCAGCCGGTTGCGTTTTTAAACACGGATTTTGTCATACCGATTTTGCGGGCTTCGGCGGTCATTTCCTCAGCAAAGGCTTCTTCGGTTCCAGCCAGTCCTTCGGCGACGACAATGGCGGCGTCATTTCCCGACTGAACAATAATGCCATGCAGCAAATCGTTGACCGAAACATCGGAGTTTACCTCGACGAACATTTTCGATCCGCCCTTGCGCCATGCTTTTTCGCTAACATGAAACGTGTCATCAAGCGATACGCTGCCACTTTTGATGCGATCAAACAGCATATGAACTGTCATCATTTTGGTCATTGATGCCGGTTCGGTAAGGGCGTCACCATTCTTGTCAAGCAAGACCGTACCGGTGTCGTAATCCATCAGATAGGCTTCGCGTGCAGTTGTTTCGAGTGCCTGCACACTGGTCAGGGATATCGCCATGGCCGAGCCGAATATTGCGGCCCCGGCCACTACCCGGTTCAGTTTTGTCTTGAACGGAATTGGCGGCATCAAACTCATAACGTCCTAACCTTATTTTTTAAATTCAAAAATCGTACCGCCGTTGCTGCGGCGGACGAAGATCGGTCTCTATGTCGCAAATCCGGCAAAATTGTGCAACCGCTTCGACTTTTCGACAAATTCCTAGCAACCTGAAACGCTGCTTTGCAAAGCGCCATCGGCGCATTCGACGACAACTTTTGCACCATTTTGCCCCGTGGCAATGACCCGCTCGAGCAAAATGTCAGCTTCCGGAACGGTATTTAACGGTCCAAGGCGAACGCGGTAAAAGGTGGTTCCCTTTACGTCAACCGGCTCTATTTTGCTTGGTGCCATGTCATACAGGCGGTTACGAAGGTTAAGGGCATTGTCATAAACAGAAAACGCACCCGCCTGCACATAGATTGAAGACGGCGAAACAGGCTCAACCCTGACGACTGCACCCTCATCAACCGTACCGTCAAGTGCGGTTTGCTCAACAGATTGTGTGGTTGCTCTCTTCTCGGCTGGTGGCGTTAACCTGATGGTCGACTTCGTTGGTTCCCCGCTGTCCGTAATCGGCCCGTCATTATCAAGCTGAACCGTCTCCACCGTATCGCGGGGGGCTGCGGAAACAGTCTGCTGTTCTGCGACTGTCACAGCAGGCGCAGCCTTACCCTGCGCAATTGCAGCCATCTGCCGGCTTTCATCTTCGATCACTTCAACCAGAACCTTGGCCGTTCCTTTTTGCTCGAACCCAAGAAGCTGGGCGGCGCGGCGTGACATATCAATGATACGGCTATGCGCAAACGGTCCGCGATCGTTGATGCGCACCTTAAGCGAGCGTCCGTTTTCAAGATTGGTCACACGCACCACACTTGGCATTGGAAGTGTACGGTGGGCTGCAGATACCTCGTACTGGTCAAAGATTTCGCCATTCGCGGTCTTCTTGCCATGGAATTTCGGGCCATACCAGGACGCAATACCGGTTTCCTTGTACTCGTAATCGGCCGCCGGGTAATACCATTGCCCTGCTATCTCGTAAGGATTGCCAATTTTGTAAGAGCCAACTTGCACTGGTGACTGCTGCTGGGAGCCTCCAATACGTTTGACGCCATGGACAGCAAGTTGCGTTTCAGCACAACCGGCCAATAAAACGGTCATGGCAAGTGCACCAGCAGCCCAACGGCCTTTGTTCCAGCCCTGTACAAGCGCCTTGCGCGCGTTTCTCGGCATTCAGTTGTCCCCGTCCAGATATTGAACCTGTATTTGATAAATCCAGAATAATTAGCGACCCGCAATCGCATCAGCAAGTGTACCAACTGCAATGGCAAAATAGGTAGACCGGTTCCAATGCATAATGGTGTGGAAATTGTTATAAACCATATAAGCAGGTCCGACACCGTCATTTACAATGACAATTGCGGCTTCCATATCGGCTGATGGCAGGCTGGAACCGTCGGGCATCCGCACACCAATCTTCTGCCATTCGCTGATCGGTTTGCGAATTTCGCGCCCTGTCATTGATTTATCAAGATTTTCGGGAATGCTGACCTTGCGGCCCCAGCGTTCATCCGTTTTCCAGCCAACGGTCGACAGATAATTCGCAGCAGAGGCAAACACGTCTTCCTTGGCGCCCCAAAGATCAATCTTTCCATCGCCATTTCCATCGCGCGCATAATTAAGGAAGGTAGAGGGCATAAATTGCGCCTGCCCCATGGCACCGGCCCAGGATCCTTCCATCTTTTCAGCCGCGATATGTCCTGCATCAATGATTTTAAGCGCATTGATCAGTTCAGTGCGGAAATATTCTGCGCGCCGCCCTTCAAAGGCCAGGGTCGCGAGCGAGTCAACAACCGAATATCCACCAGTATGACGTCCAAACCCGGTTTCAATTCCCCAGAACGCCGTCAGGTAATGCCCCGGAACACCATATTTCTTGGCAGCAGCATCAATGACGGTACGGTTCTCGGCATATTTGCGGCGTCCCTCGTCTATTCGAGACTGCGGGACCACACGCTGTAAATACTGTTCGAAGGTCAGTTTGAATTCCGGCTGACTGCGATCATACTCGATAACTTTCGGGATCGGCTGTGTGTTTGCAAAGGCAACATCCAATGTAGATTGGGAAATGCCCTTTGACGCGGCATCCTTTTTGAAATCAGCCAGCCACGCATCAAAACCCTCGGTCGTAAAGGCCGGTAATTCATCGGTATTGGCTTGAGCAAGAACAGGTGAAGCCGTCACGAGCATGCTAATAATTGACGCTACAGTCCCGATGGTCCGATAATTCATTTTGCTCGCCTCGTGCCGGTTCAATTTAAAATTCCCAATCAATTTGATAGGGGATCCAGTCATCTTTGTATCTGCACTCATTTTGTGCGCTTCATAATGCTGATACCGTCTTACACGTTAAGACTTGTTAAATGTCTCGAGTATGCCTGAACGTAAATTACCCCCCTAAGAAATTTAACAAAGCCGACACTGGCATATTGACAGGTGCATCCCGGCAATTTATTGAGAGCGCGCAGGGCGATAACCGCCACCACAATGCGGAGAGATGGCAGAGTGGTTGAATGCACCGGTCTTGAAAACCGGCGTGCCTTTACGGGTACCCAGGGTTCGAATCCCTGTCTCTCCGCCACCTCCCTTATTATTAGCCGAATTTTGAACAGCGCTAAGACAAGTGTTTGTCATCGCGTTTATTCGCACGCATGAGTCGGTTCAGTTCAATCACACGATTAAGCCAGATAAAATCAAACGCCTTTTACTAATATTTGGGGTGCTTAAGTTCTCTTGTAACCGGGGTACATGATGCCAACCTGATAAAACAGGGTGGAGCGTATCAGCGGAGAAAACCTGATGTCACTGAATATTGGCAGCCGTATTCTTTTGGCAGCGGCACTGATTGTTGTGACCACATTTGTGGCATTCATTCTGTATTTCGACCTTCAACAAAGATCTGCAATTCAGGATTCACTTCAATCCAAGCTGATTGAAACGGGTTCTCTGGCAACAACCGGGATCGCAAATTGGATTGAGGGCCGAAAGTTGCTGGTAGAGAGCCTTGGGCAAAATATTGCCCGGAAGAATGACAGTGACAGTGTGAAGGATCTGGTCAGCGGCCCTGCCCTCGCCAATACATTCATGTTCTCGTATTTTGGCAGTGCATCTGGAGAAATGCTGATGTTTCCACCGGACGAACTGCCTGCCGATTACGATCCACGTAAACGACCATGGTATTCGGACGCAGTTACCGCAGGTGGCAGTACGCTTACCGAACCTTATACGGATGCCTCAACTGGAAAGCTGATTGTGACAGCGACTACACCGGTTTCTTCTGATGGGAAAATCGTTGGCGTCGTAGGGGGAGATATTGACATCACCACCTTGGGGGAACTGGTGCGGAGCGTTGATCTGGGCGGGATCGGGTACGGATTTCTGGTTAACGACCAAGGAACTATCCTGATCCATCCTGATACCAATTTAACCCTCAAACCAATTGCAGAAGCCTTTCCGGAGAGTACCCCGACTGTTCAGGAAGGCATGGATGACGTCCTGAATGGAAGTGGTGATCAAATTTTCACTTTCTTCAAGGTTGAAGGTCTGCCTGCCGTAAGCTGGTACCTTGGCTTTGCCATCGACCGTGACCTTGCTTACCTGTCACTGACAAACTTCCGGCAGACATCCGTTATCACAGCCATTATCGCGGTCCTTGCCATAATGGGACTTCTGGGGATTTTGGTGCGCCAATGGGTATCGAGACCCGTTCTAAGCATGACAGATGCCATGACACGCCTTGCAAATGGTGATCGCAGCGTAGAAGTACCGGGTACCGAACTCAAGGATGAAATCGGTTCAATGGCTGCTGCTGTTGTTGTATTCAAGGACAATGCTATCGAAATGGAACGCCTTGCCAAAGAGAACGAGGCCGCCACAAAACGGCTGGCGGAGGAACGCAGACGCGCACTCAACCAAATGGCAGACAATTTCGAGAAAAATGTCCTTTCGATCGTTGAAACTGTCGCACATGCGTCCGAGCAGACCCAGCATGTAGCCAAACAGCTGACAGCAAGTGCCGAAGAATCCAATGCGCGGGCAGCTGCCGTTTCCAAAGCCGCAGCCGAGACGACTGAAAGCGTTCAGACCGTCGCATCCGCCACCGAGGAATTATCTGCCGCCATCAGGGAAATCGCAGCGCAAGTTACGCAATCGATCCAGGTTGCGAGCATGGCAGTTGACGGTGTGAATAATACCAGCCAGACGATTACGGAGCTTGCCGATGCAGCAGAACGGATTGGAAAGGTTGTCGGCTTAATTCAAGATATTGCAGGGCAGACAAACCTTTTGGCCCTGAACGCCACCATCGAAGCTGCTCGCGCCGGAGATGCTGGCAAAGGTTTTGCCGTTGTCGCCGGCGAGGTCAAATCTCTTGCCAATCAGACAGACAAGGCGACCGGCGACATTCAGACGCAGGTCCATGGCATACAGTCCTCGTCTACCCGCTCGGTAACAGAGATCGGCGATATCACCACAACAATCGAACGGATTAACGAGTTCTGCAATGCGATCGCCGCGGCTGTTGAGCAACAGGGAGCTGCGACGCAGGAAATTGCAGATAGCGTGCAACGAGCCGCATCGGGAACGCAGGATGTTTCGCGTAACGTATCGGCAGTTTCCGATGCTTCTACCATGGTCAGTGACGAAGCCCGTGCCCTTTTGCAGTCGTCAAATGAAATGCAGGCTTTGGCTGGAAAGCTTCGTCAGGAAGTGATTGGCTTCCTTAAAACGGTTCGCGACAATTGACCCTTTGTCATAATTGGTCCCCGCATCGTGTGTTAATCATGGTGCATGCTTTTAATTTGCCATTTGGCTGCCGTAAAAATGGTCGAAAATCAAATCGCCAAGATTTAGGTGCAAAAATTTACAGCAGATCCATGGGTGATTCGGTGCCCTTGGCAATGGCGGGAATTTTTATTGCGTAAAACCACTTGGCACAGCAGTATATTTGCCAAGCTTTCCAAAGCCCGACCAAATATAATGCCGTGACGACCGTTTTCTTCATATAACTGCAAAAAATCAGTAGAATTACGGTGCCCAGACAGGCAATTATTCAGGGGAAAATGTGATTGGGATTGTCCAAAGGGGTGAAGCATCGATTTGATGCGAATCGGACTGGTCCGACACAACAAGAGCTTTTAACAGGGGACTTTTTATCTCGATATGAGCACAAACATACCCGCCCTAAAGGTCGAAGGGATGTTCAAAAGCTTTGGGGAGCATGAAGTCCTCAAAGGTATTGATCTGACCGCGAATACCGGTGACGTGATTTCGATCATCGGTTCGTCCGGTTCTGGCAAAAGTACCTTTTTGCGTTGTATCAACCTTCTTGAAACACCGAATTCCGGTGCCGTGCATGTTCACGGCGAACTGATCAAAATGCGCGGCCTGAAAGACGGAAGTCAGGAGCCCGCCGATAAGAAACAGCTTCAACGCATTCGCACCAAATTGGCGATGGTCTTTCAAAGCTTCAATCTTTGGAGCCATCTGACCATTCTTGAAAACGTGATCGAAGCACCGGTGCATGTTCTTGGCATTCCCAAAAAAGAAGCAATAGAACGTGCTGATGCACTGCTTCACAAAGTAGGGATGTATGAACGCCGCGACTATTATCCCGGCCATATTTCCGGCGGACAGCAACAACGCGCTGCCATTGCCCGTGCTTTGGCGATAGAGCCTGAAGTTCTGCTGTTTGACGAACCGACATCGGCTCTTGACCCCGAATTAGTTGGCGAGGTTCTGCACGTTATGACGGGCCTTGCCGAAGAAGGCCGAACCATGCTCGTTGTAACCCACGAGATGGGATTTGCCAAAGGCGTATCAAGCCACGTTATGTATCTTCATCAGGGACAGGTCGAAGAGTTTGGTGCCCCGAAAGAAGTTTTCGAAAATCCAAAATCAGAGCGCATGAAGCAATTCCTTCAGCGAGATTTCTGATCTGGAAAGGACGGTTCCCTTAAAGAACCTTCCGAAAAGGACAGTGTCGACACGGCCTGTTCTCAACAACAAGGGAGACTATGAATGAAAAACTGGATCAAGGTTGCAACCGCTGCAGCCGTGGGTGTCGCACTGAGTGCATCGGCAGCAAGTGCAGCCTGGGAAAAAGTCGTCATCGCAACCGAAGGTGCATACCCTCCGTTCAACTATGTCGACAAAGATGGCAACCTGCAGGGATTTGATGTCGATTTCGCTGTAAAACTTTGCGAAACCGCTGGCATCGAATGCGAGATCGTAGCTCAGGATTGGGACGGGATCATTCCGGGGCTGCTGGCGAAAAAATATGATGCAATCATCGCCCAGATGTCGATCACCGAAGAGCGCAAACGTTCGATCGATTTCACCAACTATTACAGCACCACACCGGCTGTGTTTGTTGGCAAGGAAGGAATGTCTGTCACGGCATGGAAAGACGATGCTGTAGTTGAAGATGCGCTGGATGGTCTGGTCATTGGCGTTCAGCGTTCGACCACCCATTCGGCCTTCCTTGAAGACAATTTCCCGAATGCGGAAATTCGCATGTACGACACGCAGGACAACGCGCTGCTCGATCTGACAGCAGGTCGTATTGATGCGACGCTTGCTGATTCCGGCGTGCTGGTTGAATGGGTCAAATCGGATGCGGGCAAAGGCTATGCGTTTATTTCCGATACCTTTGCGCCTAAAGAATTCTTTGGCGAAGGTACTGGTATCGGTATCCGTAAAGAAGACCAGGAGCTGAAAGAGATCCTGAACAAGGCACTGGCAGAAATGCTTGCCAACGGTTCGTATCAGGAAATCAACAAAAAATATTTCGAAGAAATCAACCTGCACCCGAATTGATCGGAAGGCAGTTTAGGGCGGCACTTAATGTGCCGCCCTTCCTTATTGCCCCCATATTGGCGCGGCATGAAGGTTTGCAGGAGATAGCATGTTTGATTTATACGGCCGCGGTTGGCAGATGCTTGAAGGTGGACTTGTGACGGTCCAGCTTTGCCTGACCGTGCTACCATTCATGATTATTCTGGGTTTGCTGGGCGCATCGGCAAAGCTGTCGCGTTACAAGGCCCTTCGGATCATCGGGGAAAGTTATACCGTTATTATTCGCGGTATTCCCGAACTTCTGGTTATTTTATTGATCTATTTTGGCGGTACTATTGCCATTCAGAACCTCGCCGAACTGATCGGCGGTGAGGCGGTTCGCGTGGACATTCCTGCATTTTGGTCGGGGGTTGCTGCCCTTGCGCTTGTTCAGGGGGCCTTTGCATCCGAGGTATTCCGGGCTGCTATGCAGTCCATTCCACTTGGCCAGATAGAAGCGGCAACCGCATGCGGCATGACTCCTAAGCAGATATTCATTCGCATCAAATTGCCGCAGCTCTGGCGTTTTGCCCTGCCCGGCCTTAACAATCTGTTTCAGGTTCTGATCAAAGATACGGCATTGATATCCGTCGTGGGCGTCGAGGAAATTCTGCGCAAGGCCGCGGTCGGTGCGGGTACAGAAAAAGCGCCCTTTACGTTTTATCTGGTTGCCATGGCAATGTTTCTGGCCTTTACCACCGTATCGCTATTTGTCTTCAATCGACTTGAAAAGCGGGCTTCCCGCGGCATTGCGAGGGCGTGATCGATGTTTGAAGATCTGATATACGTCCTTACCAAGTACGATGCATGGCTTTGGCAGGGCTTCCTTCTGACCCTGCAATTGCTTGTCGTTTCGGTTGTTTTTGGCACCTTGCTTGCCATTCCGCTTGCGATTGCGCGGGTGTCAAAGCTGATCTGGGTTCAGGCTCTTCCGTTTGCCTTTATTTATGTGTTTCGCGGCACGCCGCTAATTGCGCAGCTGTTCATGATGTATTATGGCTGCGGGCAGCTGATCGCCAGCATTGATGGTATTCAGGATCACTGGTCCTGGACGTATCTGCGTGATCCTTACTGGTACTGTCTGTTGACATTTGTTCTTAACACGGCGGCTTATATGGCCGAAATCATGCGTGGCGGCATCCAGAACGTTCCGAATGGCGAGATTGAGGCGGCGCGCGCGTGCGGAATGGCCCCCGCCACCATTTATCGCCGGATCATCTTCCCGCGTATGTGGCAGATTATCTGGCCCGCCTACACCAACGATGTAATTTTCACGCTTAAGGCAACGTCACTGGCGTCAACGGTGACAATGATGGAACTAACCGGAGCCGCGCGCAAAATTGTTGCTCGCACTGCATTGCCATATGAAGCCTTTATTTCGGCCGGCGTGATCTACCTGATCATTGTTTACGTTCTCACCTTTGGCTTCAAGGGGATCGAGAAGCATCTTCGCCGAAACGAAAACCGGAAAGAAAACAAATCCGTTCCGGCCAAAGCTGGCGGACATATTTGATCCAGCCTTTTGTGCCTGCCCCCGAGCGAAGATAAGCATCGCTCGGGGCCACGCGTCCCAGCCAGCCATGCAACCCAGTAGTTTGCAAGTGCTGTTGATAGTGCCACCACCAACTCCCACAGGAATATCATGCAACAAGAACGCATTGAATTGATTCGCCCTCAAATGGGTACTGCCCGCGCGCTTACCGTCCGTCGCTATGGCAAAGTCGGGCAAGGACCAAAAGCTTATCTGCAGGCAGCCCTTCATGCAGACGAGCTCCCTGGTGTAATCGCCCTGCACCATTTGGAAATGCTCCTGAAAGCTGCCGAAGAAAGCGGCCAGATCAACGGTGAAATAGTGGTTGTACCGTTCGCCAATCCGATCGGTTTCACCCAGTATGTTGATATGAAACCGCTCGGGCGTTTTGAAATGCGCACCGGACAGAACTTCAACCGTCACTATCCCGACCTGTGTAAGGAACTGATTGCGGCTGTTGATGGTAAGCTTGGTCAGGATCCGGATGCCAATGTTGAATGTGCGCGTGTCGAACTTCGTCGCTTGATCAAGGAACACCGCAGCAATGCAGGGCCATTGACCGATCTTGAGGATTTACGTCTGACACTGGCGGAACTGGCAATTGATGCGGACTATGTTCTTGACCTGCATTGCGACTGGGAAGCCGCCATGCATCTTTATACCAGCGATTCCAGCTGGCCGGATGCAGCAGATCTGTCGGCTCAAATCGGTGCAGAAGCCTGCCTGATTGCCGAAGAAAGCGGCGCCAACCCGTTCGACGAAGCTTTCAGCCGCCCCTGGGTCGAATTGCGCCGCGTTTATGGCGACAAGTTTCCGATCCCGATGGCAACACTTTCAACCACAATCGAATTGCGCGGTGAACAGGACGTTTATGATCACCTTGCCAGTCAGGATGCGAAGAACCTGTTTGCATTCCTGCAACGTCGTGGCGTTATCGCAGGTGATCCCGGCCCCCTGCCCCAGGCAAAATGCACGGCCACACCGCTTGCAGGTGTTGATCGCGTAACGGCAACCCATGGTGGGATGATCGTGTTTTCCGTCGATGCCGGTGTCCATGTAAAAGCAGGTCAGGAACTGGGCTATGTTCTTGATTGCGAAACAGGTGACAAAACACCGTTTTCCAGTCGTACAGACGGTTTCATGTACGCACGTGTCGGTGGGCGTCTTGTGGTCCCCGGCGGTTTGCTTTGCTCTGTCGCAGGGTCCGAAGCATTGCCTGGTCGCGAAGGGCTTCTTTTGACCGCACGTTGACCTTCTTTACGGGACGCGATAGCAAGAGTTCGGTATAATCCTTGCCGAATTCAACACTTCGCGTCCCGCGCGTTTTAAGGATATCGACATGTTCGACCCGAATTCCGTTTCAGAAGTCATTACATCTGCCAAAGCAGCAGCAAGAAGCGATGCGGAAACCGCGCGACTGGCCTTTTCCGTTCTTGATCTGACCAGCCTGAATGACGATGACACGGTCGAAAAGATCGAAGCACTGTGTGAGCGCGCACAAAGCCCGGCCGGGAATACCGCCGCTGTTTGTGTGTATGCCCCATTTATCGAAACCGCATGGCGGGCGCTGGGTCAAAGCGGTGTTAAAACTGCTACTGTTGTCAATTTCCCGGACGGTGGCAGCAATGCGCAGCGCGTCGGCGACGAAACAGCAGACGCCGTTGCCAAGGGTGCGGACGAGGTTGATCTGGTTTTGCCTTACAAGGCTTTTATAGCCGGGGATATCCAGACTGTCGTTGATGTTATTGAAGCAACCCGCACGGCTTGCGGTCCGATGACCACGATGAAGGTCATTCTTGAAAGCGGCGAATTTGACGATCTTTCCAAGGTCTATGATGCCGCCCGCCTTGCAATCAAACATGGTGCGAATTTCGTCAAAACCTCGACCGGGAAAGTGCCAGTTGGCGCGACGCCCGAGGCGGCGGTAGCAATGATTTCGGCCATTCGCGATGCCCGGGAGGAAGATGGTCTTGCTTGTGGTTTCAAGGCATCTGGCGGCGTCAAAACGGCTGATGACGCAGCATTGTTTCTTGCAATTGCGGATGAAATAATGGGTGAAGGCTGGGCAGAGCCAAGCACGTTCCGTTTCGGTGCCAGCGGGGTTTTGACAGCCTTGTTGGAAACTTGTGGTATTGATCAGTCTGTTGCGCCAAAGACGACTAGCAACTACTGAGAATTATGACTATCTGCCAATCAATCCAAATGGCAGACACAGCTGAAGGAAGACGGAATGGCCCGCGCCATCATCATTGTTGCAGATAGTTTCGGTATCGGCGCAGCCCCAGATGCAGCCAAATTTGGTGATCAGGGCTCAGACACCTTGGGTCACATTGCAGAAAACTGTGCTAATGGTCTGGCAGACAATGATATTCGCAAGGGAGAACTGAATATTCCCAACATGACCGCGTTAGGTCTTGGCGAAGCCGCCAGGGATGCAACCGGTCGTGTCCCACCGGGACTTGAACATGGTGGCGCGATGATTGGCGCCTATGGCCATGCCCAGGAACTGTCACGCGGTAAGGATACGCCAAGCGGCCATTGGGAAATTGCGGGTGTGCCCGTTGATTTTGATTGGGGCTATTTCCCGCTTGAAGTGCCGACCTTCCCCAGAGAATTGACCGATACGCTGATCAAGCAGGCAAAGTTGCCCGGTATTCTTGGCAATTGTCACGCATCTGGTACAACAATCATTGCCGAACTCGGGGAAGAACACATCAAAACCGGCATGCCGATTTGCTATACTTCGGCCGATAGCGTGTTTCAGATTGCCGCCCACGAAGAGCATTTTGGTCTGGATCGGTTGTACAAGGTTTGCGAGATCGCCTTTAAACTGGTTGAACCATATAATATTGGCCGTGTGATCGCCCGCCCGTTTGTCGGCAGCAGTCCGGCTGATTTCAAGCGAACGGCAAATCGTCGCGATATAGCGATCCCGCCTCATAGACCGACCCTACTGGATAAGTTTAGCGAGGCTGGCGGCACGGTCATCTCGGTGGGTAAAATTGCCGATATCTATGCGCAGCACGGCATTTCAAAGAAGGTAAAGGCATCGGGTAATATGGCCCTTTTTGATGCCATGATGACTGAAATTGATCAGGCGCCTGATAACAGCATCGTTTTCACCAATCTTGTCGATTTTGATATGGAGTTTGGTCATCGTCGCGATGTGCCGGGTTATGCCAATGCCCTTGAAGAGTTCGATGCCCGCATTCCCGAACTGCGCGAGATTTTAAAGCCGGGCGACCTTGTCATCATCACCGCGGATCATGGCTGCGATCCAACTTGGCGCGGCAATGACCACACACGCGAATTCGTACCGATTCTGGCATTCGGTCCAGCCATTCAACCCGGGCCGATTGGCATGCGTGACAGTTTTGCCGATATTGGCCAAACCGTTGCGGATCACCTTGGCATCGCGCCGCTTGCCGCGGGTACTTCGTTCCTGAATGGATAAAACATGAACTGGCAACCCGGTCATAGCGAAGCACCGATGGCGCCGATCCGTATCGAGGCGATCATCGATACCGTGTGTCCATGGTGTTACATCGGCAAGAAACGTTTGGAAAAGGCACTTGTCCGGGAAAAACTTGACCATATGCCAATTACCTGGCGTCCATTCCTTTTGAACCCCGATATGCCAACGGGCGGGATAGACCGGAAATTATATCTGTCGGCCAAATTTGGCGGCACTGAAAGTGCAGCCCGGGTTTACAAGGCGATTGAGGCTGCGGGTGCGGCTGTCGGGATCGATTTCAATTTCGATGCCATTCGCCTGACACCGGATTCAACAGATTCCCATCGCCTGATCTATAAAGTCTGCGCCGAACGCCCTGCTGTCGGGAATGATCTGGTTGAAGACCTGTTTACGGCTTACTTCCTTGATGGACGCGACATTGGTGATCTTGACGTTCTGGTTGAGATTGCCGTCACCCATGGCGAAGATAGAAACGAAATCCTCGATTACCTTAGGGGTGACATGGATCGCGAATTCGTATCGCAGGAAAACCGGGTTGCCCATCAAATGGGCGTAACCGGGGTCCCATGTTTCTTGTTTAATGGCCGCCATGCTCTTTCGGGCGCGCAGGAACCCGAAATCCTGCAACGCATGATCCGTCTGGCGCGTCAGGAAGAAACACCCATCTGACATGTATCCCGTATGGGAATAAAAAGGCAGGTCCTGAACGGGTACCTGCCTTTTTCGTTATGCTTTTGCAGCAATATCGGCCAAGCGACGCATCAGGCGCTTTAAACCTTCCAATCGATCTGTCGGACCATCCCACCCTGCAGCATAAACGATCTTGTGATCCGGGCGCAAACGCGCCACGCCAACCTGTTGCTGGATAAAACCAACCAGACCGGCCGGGTTCGGGAATTCATTATTCCGAAGCGTGACAAGCGCCCCTTTGGGGCCGGCATCGAGTTTTTCAACATTGGATGTGCGGCACCATTGTTTGATCGTGACCACGTCCAAAAGGTTTTCGACCTCTTTTGGCAGCTTGCCAAAGCGGTCAATCATCTCGGCGGCAAATTGGTCAACTTCCTCGCGGGAACGCAGTTCTGAAATACGACGATAAAGGCCGAGCCGCACGCCAAGATCGGGCACATAACGATCCGGTATCAGCACCGGCATTCCGACATTGATCTGCGGAACGAAGGATGCCGCATCATCTGCCTCGATTTCGCCCTTGGCCTCGGCCACGGCTTCTTCGATCATCTGCTGATAAAGTTCGATACCGACTTCCTTGATATGGCCGGATTGTTCCTCGCCAAGCAGGTTCCCTGCTCCGCGAATATCAAGGTCATGGCTGGCAAGATTGAAACCGGCACCAAGACTGTCAAGCGTCTGCATGACTTCAAGTCGCTTTAACGCGGTTGCTGTAAGCTTCTTGCCATTTGGCAATGTCAGATAGGCATAGGCACGCTGTTTTGATCGACCGATACGCCCGCGCAACTGATAAAGCTGCGCCAAACCAAACATGTCGGCGCGATGTATGATCATGGTATTGGCGTTCGGAACATCGATGCCGGACTCGATAATATTGGTCGCAAGCAACAGATCAAATTTGCGATCAGTGAAATCGGTCATCACCTGTTCAAGGTCACGAGGCCCCATCTGGCCATGTGCAACGTCAAACTTGATTTCAGGCACAAGTGTTTCAAGTTCCTTGGCAACCCGTCCAAGTTCATTGACCCTTGGGCAGACATAGAAGATTTGCCCGCCACGATGACGTTCACGCAATATCGCTTCGCGCACGACAACCGGATCATATGGCGTGATATAGGTCCGAACCGCAAGACGGTCGACCGGCGGTGTCGCAATAATCGAAAGTTCTTTCACTCCGGTCAGGGCGAGCTGCAATGTGCGTGGGATCGGCGTCGCTGTTAATGTCAGTACATGGACATCGGTTTTAAGCTCTTTCAGGCGTTCCTTATGCTTGACGCCGAAATGCTGCTCTTCATCGATGATCAGAAGTCCAAGATCTTTGAACTTTACACCGTTACCCAACAGGGCGTGCGTGCCACACACAATGTCGACATGCCCGCTTTCAAGGTTGTCCTTGACCAGTTTAGCGTTCTTGCCCGTTACCAGACGTGATAGTTGCTCTACCCGCACCGGAAGCCCGTCAAAGCGCTGCTTGAAGGTCAGGTAATGCTGACGGCATAGCAATGTGGTCGGTGCAACAATCGCAACCTGTTTGCCCGACATTACGGCGGCAAAGGCTGCGCGCAATGCGACCTCTGTTTTGCCAAAGCCAACGTCCCCGCATACAAGACGATCCATCGGCTTTCCTGCGGCCAGATCGTCAAGCGTATCGCGAATGGCACGTGCCTGATCTTCGGTTTCAGCAAACGGGAAGCTTGCACAGAATTCGTCATAACTTCCCTCGGGGGCGGTCAAGGCCGCCCCTTTGCGCAGATGGCGTTCGGCGGCAACCTTTATCAGCTTGCCTGCCATATCGCGAATGCGCTCGCGCAATTTGGCCTTGCGGGCCTGCCAGGCAACGCCGCCAAGTTTATCAAGGATCGACAGCCCCTCGTCCGAGCCATAGCGCGATAGAACTTCGATATTCTCAACCGGAACAAAAAGCTTGTCACCGCCATCATATTCCAGTTCCAGACAATCGTGAGGCGCACCACCCGCCGTAACGGTCCGAAGACCAAGATAACGACCGATCCCGTGGTCAAGATGGACGACAAGGTCCCCCTCTGAAATCTCGGATGCTTCACGCAGGAAGTTTTCAGCCTTGCGACGTCGTCCGCCTGGACGGCTCATACGATCGCCCAGAATATCCTGTTCCGAAAGTATCCAAAGACCGTCACGGCGGAACCCGTGTTCAAGATCGAGAATAACAACAGCAAGCTGTTCTGGCGTCAGATCGTCAGTAACATCTTCCCAGCATTCTGCCGTAACAACCTTTGCAACTCCATGTTCGCGCAGAACCGAAACCATACGGTCACGTGATCCATCGGAATAAGCTGCGATAACAACCTGTTGATTCTTTCCACGTTGGGCGACGATGAAATCACGCAATTCATCATAAAGATTGGTATCGGCCCGTGCCCGAACATCACCAAAGTCGCGCCCGGGACGCGCCCCCATGTCAAAAACGGCACGCTCAGCACTTTCTTCTTCGTAGTAAGGTGAAAGTTCTAGAACCGTGCGATCATTCAGCATCCGGTCAAATTCGGCCTGATCAAGGTAAAGCCGCTCGGGCGGCACAGGTTTATAAACATTGTCCCCCGAAAGCCCGCCGCCCTTTATATTCAGGCGTGCCTGATAATAATCGTCAATCATCTCAAGGCGGTTTTCGATGACCTCGCCATATTGATGATCAAGGCTGACCATTACACCCGGAAGATAGGCAAATACAGTGTCCATACCGTCGTGGAACAACGGCAGCCAATGCTCCATGCCACCATATTTCAAGCCGTTACTGATCGATTCATAAAGTGGATCAGTTTGCGATACGACGCCAAAAAGTTCGCGATATCCGCTGCGGAACCGGGAAATGCTTTCGTGATCCAGAAACACTTCGCCAACGGGCAGAAGGGCGATTTCGTTGATCCGTCCGACAGTGCGCTGGGTTTCAACGTCAAACCGGCGAATGCTTTCGATCTCGTCACCAAAGAAGTCAAGTCGCACAGGCTCTTTCATGCCCGGCGCAAAGATATCAACAATATCACCACGAACCGCGTAATCACCGGGCTCCATAACCTGTTCGGCACGATTATAGCCCATCCGATCAAAATAGCCGGTCAGATCGGCGCGGGAATGCTCCTGTCCTGATTTAAAGGTCAGTTTGCCATCGCGCATAACATCTACCCGCGGGACGCGTTGCATGACCGCCGCTGCTGTTGCCAGAACGATACGTCCCTGCCCGCTGGCCGGTTTGATATCCTCAGCCAGTGTCGTCAATGTTTCAACCCTGCGTGCCGTAACTTCGGCAATCGGTGAAACCCGGTCGTAAGGCAAGCAATCCCATGCCGGAAGGGTCAAGACTTCGACCTCGCCCGCAAAGAAAGCAAGTGCCTCGGCAAGCTGGGCCATGCGTTTGTCATCGCGCACGATATGCAGGATTGTGGCGTCGTTTGCCGATGCATCCAGCAATTCGCGCAACAATAAAGCGTCGGCACCCTCGGGAACACCACACAGCCGCTTGCGACCTTTTGTTGAAATGATTTCTTTTAATTTATTCAATTTCTTATCTGGCGTTGCTAAGTTCCTGAATCATGTGCAGCACGTCGGTATCATATTCCTCCGGTGCCTGCTCTTTGCCCGTTGCCCACTTAAAGAAATCGGCATCGGGAACATCATTCATCAGGATTTCAAAACGTTCGAGCTGTTCTTCTGACAGGGTGGCAAGGTGCGCCTCCATGAAACGACCGATCAGGATATCGTTTTCCTTGGTACCGCGATGGCCGCCGCGAAACAGCAATTTCTTGCGTCGGACTTCAAGTTCTTTGCTGTCGATACTCACGTTCATCTCCTGTCTTTTCTGATCACTGTGCATCGGCATAAAACCAAAGGCACAGTTTGTCTTTTGTGGCATGGTTTGTACGGTAAATTCGCCAATTGGTCCATGCTGTCATCCATCCAATTTGCATTGGCTCGTGACTTGTCGGTTGTCGCACGATAATTTTGTTGTATACCCAGCACCTAAACCGATTTGTTCTATTAACGTTCTTATCCGAAAACACAACGAAACCGTCATGCGCCCGGAAATATTGTTCCCGCTTTTTGCTGAAATCGACAGCCTGCCCGGCATTGGTCCGCGCCTGAAGCCTTTGCTTGCGCGGTTGATCGGCGGCGAACATGTGGTCGATTTGCTGTGGCATCTGCCATCGGGGCTGATTGATCGACGTTTTTCTCCGCCTCTAACAGAAACAATTGATGGATCGATTGTTACGCTGGATGTCTGGATCGAACGCCATGATGCACCGCCAAATCGGCGCCGCCCGTATCGGGTCATTTGCAAAACTCAAAGTGGCCCTCTGGTTTTGGCATTTTTCAATGCCAGGGCCAAATATCTGAACGAAGTTCTGCCGGTTGGTGAAAAGCGTATCATCTCGGGCAAAATTGATCATTATCGCGGTGAATACCAGATCACCCATCCTGACCGAATTGGTACCGAGGCCGAGCGTGATGAAATTCAAACCGTGGAGCCTGTGTACCCGATGTCAGCTGGTGTCACGGGTAAAACTCTTACCAAATCAACTCGTGCGGCTCTTGCGATGGTACCGGAGCTCCCGGAATGGCATGACCCCGCCCTACAGGCACGGCACAAATGGCCTGATCTGAAGTCCGCCCTGCATCAGGTTCATAACCCTGAAAATGATGGCGACCTGTCACCTGACCACCCTGCCCGCAAACGACTTGCCTATGACGAACTGCTGGCAAACCAGCTTGCCCTTGCGCTTATTCGAGCAAAGATGCGGAAGCTGGGCGGACGAGCAACAAACGGTGATGGCCGTTTGCGCAAGGCACTTGAAGCAGAACTTCCCTTTGCCATGACAGATGCGCAGCAACGCGCACTGAAAGACATTTACGAAGACATGGGTGGCAACGGACGCATGCTACGCCTGCTTCAGGGGGATGTTGGCTCTGGAAAAACGGTTGTCGCCCTGATGGCCATGCTGAATGCAATCGAAACAGGCAGTCAGGCTGCTTTGATGGCGCCGACTGAAATTCTTGCCCGTCAGCATTTTGAAACGATCACCCCGCTTCTTGAAAAGATCGGTGTTACCTGCGCAATCCTGACGGGTCGTGATAAAGGCAAAAGTCGTAAAGCTGCGCTCGAAGGTTTTGCAGATGGCACTTTTCAGATTGCCGTTGGTACGCATGCACTGTTTCAGGAAGACGTGAAATTCCGCGATCTGGCTTTCGCCGTTGTCGATGAACAACATCGATTTGGCGTCCATCAACGTTTGATGCTGGCTGGCAAAGGACAGGCTGTCGACGTACTGGTCATGACGGCAACACCGATCCCCAGAACCCTGACCCTAACGGCCTTTGGGGATATGGAAGTATCGCGATTGGATGAAAAACCACCAGGAAGAAAGCCCGTTGATACACGTGTCCTGCCCGCTGACAAAGCGGATGACGTGATATCAGGCATCGGGCGTGCCATGCGCACCGGAACCAAGATTTACTGGGTATGCCCGTTGGTCGAGGATTCCGAAATCCTTGACCTGCAGGCAGCAGAAGAACGTTATCGCATTCTGGTCGAACTTTTTGGCGAAAGTCGTGTCGGGCTTGTCCACGGCAAAATGAAAGCCAAGGACAAGGACGCCGTGATGAAACGCTTCGCCCACGGTGATCTGTCAATTCTTGTCGCAACCACCGTGATTGAGGTTGGTGTCAACGTCCCGGAAGCGACAATCATGGTCATAGAACATGCTGAACGCTTTGGGTTGGCACAGCTGCATCAGCTACGCGGACGAATCGGACGTGGAGACGCGGCATCAACCTGTCTGCTGCTTTACGGTGCACCATTAGGCGAAATTTCAAAAGCTCGTCTGAAAATCATGCGCGAAACCGAAGACGGTTTTATCATTGCCGAAGAAGACCTTCGTTTGAGAGGCGCTGGCGAAGTATTGGGCACCCGGCAAAGCGGCTTGCAAGCCTATCGCCTAGCCAGTCTTGAGATGCATGGGGATTTGCTTGCAATTGCACGTGATGATGCCCGACTGATTGTCGAACTTGATCCCGATCTGCAAAAACCGCGCGGCGAAGCATTGCGGTTGTTGCTGTATCTTTTCGAGCGCGACGAAGCCGTTCGCTATTTCCGGTCCGGCTAAAAAACAAGGGCGCTTGCAAATTGCGGCGCCCTTGTTTTTTGGTTTCAATTAAACCGCTTTACGCATCCTCGCGGCTTTTGTCATCGGTATTCTCGTTCCCCGGTTCGGGATGTTTGGAAACCAGAACCGGTATGTTTTCTTTTTCACGCAAAACATCTACGTCTTCGTATGTCTTTGCGGAAACACGCGGCTTGGCCTGAAGTTCAGCACTGCGACGATCAGTTGGTGTAACAATCCCGCCTGACATAACCATTTTGATCGCCTCTTCGACCGTCATATCAAGGATCACGATATCCCGGCGTGGCACGAACAAAAGGAATCCCGATGTTGGGTTTGGTGTGGTTGGCAAAAAGATATTGATAACCGTATCTTCCGTCAGGTTCTGCACTTCACCCTTTGTCTCGCCGGTAATAAAGCCAATAGCCCACATGCCGCGGCGCGGATATTCCAGCAAAACAGCCTGACGGAATGCATTTGACTGATTGGCCAGCACCGTTTCAAGTATCTGTTTGACCGCACCATAAATGCTGCGAACCGCAGGAATACGCGCCAGAATACGTTCATAAAGCTTGATCAGCGCGCGTCCGGCAAAGTTGGTGGTGAACCAGCCGACAACCGTAATGAAAATCAGGATCACCAACAAACCAAATCCCGGGATACCGTATTCCTGATAACCTTCGGGTAGGTAATAGACCGGGTTGTAATGCCCCGGAATCAGCGGCATGACCTTACTGTCGACGAATTCTATAAACCACCATGCCAGACCAAATGTAATAACAAGTGGCGCACTGACGAGAACACCTGTCAGAAAATAAGCACGCACACGGGCAAAAAAGCCCGGGCTGGGAAGGGCATGTCCGGCATTTTCGCTATCCGAATCATGTTGGTTATCGTGATTGGCGGTCATTGATCACCTGTGAAGAGACGTCGCATTACATCTTTTGACCTGTAATACATATTTGCATTCACCATTTGTCATTAACAGTATGGCAATGCTGCGACTATTAAGCTGGGAAACTCCCATTTATAGAGTGATAGCAGCATTCAAGTTTGTGGCGCAACCAAACAAAACAGGCGGCATCAACCGCCATTGAAAAGGAGTTGTTTTGCAGGTCTGGATTGTTGAATACATATACGATGATAATGGCTCTGTCGGTATCCGCACAGCGAAGGTAACAGCGCCCGATTATGAAACTGCACGGCAATTTGCCCTGGGTGACGCACCAGCAGTCGATTTCGTGATGTCTTTGCGTCCGGAATCCGAAGATCAGTTTCTTGGCCGACCTGCCATAAGGGCGCGGGAAATGACAGGAAAAGTCGCCCATGACGTTCCTGATCCGGATGAAGACATAGAAGATGAGGATGATGTCTGATATAGACGATAAGCGAGATTACCTTGCCAGACCGATCATCGGAGTTGGTGCTGTTATTTGGAATGACGAAAATGTTTTACTGATCAAACGGGGCAAGGCGCCAAGTAAAGGCAGTTGGAGCATTCCCGGCGGCGCACAGGAGCTTGGTGAAACATTGCGTGATGCGGTTCGGCGGGAAGTCCTGGAGGAAGCCGGTATCATCGTATCAACCCCGGTTCTGATTGATACAGTCGACCTGATCACGCCAGATGGCAATGGGCAGGTTCAATATCACTATACCCTGATCGACTTCGTCGCCGAAGCACAAGAAACCGATTTAAAGACTGGCGGCGATGCTGCCGATGCCCGCTGGGTGCCTTTCGTGCAGCTTGATGACTACAGGCTTTGGGACAAAACCAAAGACATCATTACCCGCTCGCGCGCTTTACGTCGGTAAATTCACCCCCCACGAAAACAAAAAGGCGACATCAGAAGATGCCGCCTTTTGATCGATTAGTGGAAATCTGATCACGCTGCAGCATGCTGCGTCAGAACAGATTCCTGAATTTTTTTGAATGCGCGCGCCTCAAGCTGACGAACACGTTCGCGACTTACGCCAAAGCGTTCGCCAAGTTTTTCAAGCGTAATCGGATCATCACTCAGGAAACGGGCTTCGATAATCTCACGCTCACGCTCTGGCAACTCACCCATCGCGCTTTTCAGCATGTCGTTATGTAAAACACGCTCCTCGGCATCTGCAACGATGCTTTCCGGGCTTGGTGCATCCGACGACAGAGTATCAAGATACTCCATGCCTTCGTCTTTCGGCATTGGTGTGTTAAGCGAGAAATCACGCGCTGCAAGGCGACGGTTCATTTCAAGCGCTTCTTTACCGGTCACGCCAAGCTTCTCGGCAACGGCATCTGCCTGTTCGGGTGACAGTTCGCCATTGTCATAGATGTTAAGCTGCTTTTTGGCTTTACGCAGGCTGAAAAACAGCTTTTTCTGCGCTGCCATGGTGCCAAGTTTCACCATCGACCAGCTGTGAAGGATATATTCGGTCACTGCCGCCTTGATCCACCACATTGCATAGGTCGACAGACGGAAACCACGTTCCGGATCGAATTTTTGAACAGCCCGCATCAAGCCGGTATTGCCCTCGGCCACCAGATCAGCCATTGGAAGGCCATAGCCCCGATAGCCGAACGCAATTTTTGCGACAAGACGCAAGTGACTTGTGACCAGCTTGTGAGCTGCATCCGTGTCATCATGCTCGTGATAGCGGCGTGCAAGCATATATTCTTCGTCTACGCTGAGCATCGGAAACTTCCAGACCTGTCTCAGGTAACCGGAGAAACCGTCGTCCTGCGGTACTGCAGGTAATTTAATCGTGCTCATATCATGTCCTCCAGAGAGGTTTACGCACCACGCCTGACAATTCTTCCTACGAATTCAAACAGACTTTAGATGACGCGCAAACACTGTCAGTTGTGACTTAAATCACGTGGACGACCGGCATTCATTTGGGGAAATGGTTTCGTCCGGTCGCAATTTCATCCCATAGGCCCTATGGGAGAGGACAGCAGACGCAAAGATAACGTATATTCATCGTGTCTCTTCCTTCCTCGAAGCAAATCGACAATTTACATGTCCGCCATTAGGCCGGAACATCATCCGGCGGTGCCATTGGGCCCCCACCCGCAAAAGTTAATATACCTAAATCCGACTAAATTCGTCAAGATAAACCTGACTGGATTTCAGCTATATTTAACTTTCAATATCAGTATTTTACATAATTTACCCGATAAACGCAGTCGGGAATTATCAATACCAATATCTTCACGCTAAAATCGATATACGGCAAAAAGAAGGCATACTGATTGTTTTTTGCAGCGTTTTAAGGCACCCCATAAAATGTGGTAATGGGACTGGTCGATACCCGCTCCTGTTGGGGCTGGTATGACACGACATTAACAATGCGTTTGAGCGAAAATGATTTATGTGACCAATGGACAGTTGCGATGTGCGATGCATAAACCTGCAGCCATAGGCCCCTGCCCTTGTGGAAAAGGCGAAAGTTTCGACAATTGCTGCGGGGCAATCCTGGCTGGAAAGCGAAAAGCCTCAACTGCCGAACAATTGATGCGTGCTCGTTACAGCGCATTTGTTTGCCGAGACGCGGATTACCTTCTGGCAACACTGGCTCCGGAAAAGGCATCAGGATTTGATCAGGATCAGATCAGGTCGGACAGATGCGAATGGACTGGACTGGAAATAATTGCGACGGATAAAGGCGGCATTCTTGATCAGAATGGTATTGTCGAATTCGTTGCCCGGTTTCGCGATAGGGGTACCGATCATGTCTTGCACGAAATATCCCGATTTGAACGCCGCAACGGGAACTGGCTTTATATAGATGGTAAATTTCCCGAACAACGAAACCTAAAAACTGTTCTTAACTCCGTCAACATTGGCCGCAATGATCCCTGCCCTTGTGGTTCGGGCAAGAAATATAAAAAGTGTTGCGGTTAAGGCGATGCCTGCTCTCCCGCAAACCCTACTTCAAGCGCCCAACGATGAAATGGCCGGATCAATTTTTGATGCGCATCATCATAGGCAAGCCAGATCAGTTCATGATCCGGTTCAACCGGCGGCCCAAGTCGTTCGGTGAACTCGCACAGGAAGAACACACCGCGCTTGAGCCGAAACCGGCCTTTGGTAAAATTGCTGACATATTGTGAAGCAATTCCAAGACGATTGCGAATATCTATCCTGTAACCGGATTCTTCATATGCTTCGCGATGCAAGGCATCACGCTCACTTTCGCCACGCTCGACCCCGCCCCCGATGAGAACAACGCCTTTGGGAGTGCGCGCAACCGCAACCTCACCGGCATCGTTGAGGATGACGGCATAGACACAGTCCTGCACGATGTAGTTTCTACCCATGTCCGGGTTACCAAAGATCGGTCCGACCAAATTTATATTCCCGGATTTGAATACCGCGCAAATGTTCAAACGAACACATTATATGTTTGAAGTTACAACAATTTCAAATTGCTCGCGCCTGATCAAGCAGCAATTGACAACGAACAGCATCCAGCCGTAATTCGCTTTGCCGGGCGGCGGCGAAGTGTCTTTTAAGGTCATCATTTGATACCGGCATTTCAAGACCGCCGAACTCGGATATCAGACGTTTGGCATGGTTTTCAGGCAATACCCGATCTTGAAACCTGCCCTTGGTCAGGAACCTCTCCGCTAACGCGAAATCGAGTTGCATATTGCGATACAGGATCGTCTGGTAATTCGCATGCGCTTCGGGCTTCCCGTCCGCCGAAACAAAGAAGATCGGGAACATAACGGCCAATTCAGGCAAAAGCCGGTTTGGATAGATATTACCCTTCCAGTATTTCTCAGCGAGCCCGGCATAGGTGTCATAGTCCGAGATCGAATAGAATCGGGCCTTGGCCAGCGGAAGGATTTCCACCTTTGGCTTGGTGATCGTCACTGTATCATTGGAAACATCGACGTAAAGATCGCCGAACTGGAAAGCATTCTGAAAATATTCGTGTCGAAGATTGCCCCAAACACGTTTGGCTATTCCACCATTCAGACAAAAATCTCGTAACGCGCCAATCCCCACGGTCTGTGGCGCCTGCAACTCATGCTCCAAAAGCTCTTTGACGCCTTTGGTGATTTCATAGCAGTATCCTTGGGGATATTCGCCTTTTTTCGGGTGCCGGGCCTGATCAAACTCACGATCAAACTGCAATCTCAGACGTAGCAAGTCGTCTTGCAATTTCCGGATGTGCGGCAACAGAAACTTCTTTGTCAGCTTCACCTGCTTGAAGTTCGTCGGCATTAGCTGTTCTTCTTCTGCCTGCTGCTTTATGAAATCAAGGGTCAACTTGCCATTCGATGTCATGGGAATGCTACTTTTCACAGATGCGAGGCTGGGAACCGGAAGATCGGCTGGGTGGCTTATTCAGATGCACTCTTCTGGCATGAACAAAAATGCCCCCGGAAAAGCAAGTTCCCGAGGGCATCAACAAGTCTTGCAACCAACCGCGTCTTAGAACGGAATTTCGTCATCAAGGTCCGGTGCTCCGGCAGGCGCAGAACCGCCGCCCGACGAGCTACCATTGCCCCAACCGGCATCCGATCCGCCGCCATAACCGCCACCATTGTCCGATCCATAGCTGCCGCCAGAGCTTGCGCCGCCGCCACCCATGCCGCCGCCTTCGCCGCGGTTGTCGAGCATGGTCAGGTTCGAGTTGAATCCTTCAAGCACGATTTCAGTGGTGTAATTGTCCTTGCCGTCCTGCCCCTGCCATTTGCGGGTGCGAAGCTGGCCTTCGATATAAAGCTTGCTGCCTTTTTTCACAAAGCGTTCAACCACATCGGCCAAACCTTCGTTGAAAACGACGATGCGATGCCATTCGGTGCGCTCGCGACGCTCGCCCGACTGGCGGTCTCGCCACTGTTCCGAGGTCGCAATGCTGAAATTGGCAATCTTTTTGCCAGCCTGGGTGAAACGAATTTCAGGATCGCGGCCGAGGTTCCCGACGAGAATGACTTTATTGACACTGCCAGCCATGGGTTATCTTCCAAAGTTTGTGTTGTCCGCCGTTTCGTATGAACGAAACTGGTGAGTTATCATTGCGCAAAAATGCGCTGCATTAAAGTTTCAAGTGCGATGCGATCAGTATCGTCGAACGAACCAGCCTCGACACTATCGACGTCGAGCACCGCAATCAACTGTCCTTGCGCATTCAGCACCGGCACGACAATCTCGGAGTTCGACCGGCTGTCACAGGCGATATGCCCCGGAAAAGCGTGAACATCTTCAACAACCTGGGTTTTGAGCGTCGCAGCAGCTGTGCCGCAAACACCGCGACCAAACGGAATGCGCAGGCACCCCAAAGTCCCCTGATAAGGCCCGACGACCAGTTCATTTTCTTTCGCTGGATCAACGATATAAAAGCCAGTCCAGAAATAATAGTCGAACTTTTGTGCAAGAATACAGCTGATTGTCGCCATCAGCGCGGTGACGTTGGTTTCACCCTCGGTGATGCTGATCAGTTCTTTTTCAGCTTCCTGATAAAGAACCTGTTTCTGTTCGGCGTTCACATGATGCTCCTGCGTTGTATGGCCAAGGAACTACCTGCTTGGCTGTATCGAAACAAGGACAAAATTAACCCGGTTACGCATTCCCTCCGTCTAAAAAACAGCCCCGGCACGATAGACGCACCGGGGCCGCTGCAGACCGGCTTGCGACGAACCAGAGATCAAATCAAGATCAGAGACGCTTGCCACTGTCCCTGTCAAACAGATGCACCTGATCGGTTGTGGTCGAAAGTGCCAGTTCCTGTCCTTTGGCAAACTGATGCGTGCCCTGCATGCGCAACGTCACACTTTCATTCTTTTCACCGAATTCAAGATAGACCAGCGTTTCCGCACCAAGCGATTCAATCATTCGAACCCTGGCCTTCAATGCACCACTGCCATCGACAGTCAGGGTAAAGTGTTCTGGACGGACCCCGACCACCAGTTCTCGACCGGCCTCGATCTGATGATCAAGATCGATCTTGCTGCCATCGCCGATAACGACGTGGCTTTTGTCATCCGAAACCGTCCCGTTCAGGAAGTTCATTGACGGCGATCCGATGAAGCTTGCGACAAAGAGGCTGGCCGGTTTTTCATATATTTCAATCGGCGTACCAATTTGTTCGGCAACGCCGGCATTCATGACAATCAGGCGATCTGCCAGTGTCATGGCTTCGACCTGATCATGCGTCACATAAACTGACGTAATTCCAAGACGTTGTTGAAGGTTCTTGATCTCAAGTCTCATATCGACACGAAGCTTTGCATCAAGGTTCGACAGCGGCTCATCAAACAGAAAAACCTTTGGTTCGCGCACAATTGCACGCCCCATTGCCACACGCTGGCGTTGCCCGCCCGAGAGCTGCTGCGGTTTGCGTTCCAGATAATCGTCAAGCTGCAGAATCTTGGCGGCATCTCGAACGCGGGTGTCGATTTCCACCTTGCTGTATCCGCGATTTTTAAGACCATATGCCATGTTGGCATAGTTGGTCATATGCGGATAAAGCGCATAGTTCTGAAACACCATCGCGATGTCACGATCAGCCGGCGCAACATTGTTGACAACCCGGTCATCGATTTTGATCTCGCCACCTGTAATGCTTTCAAGGCCCGCGATCATTCGCAGAAGTGTTGATTTGCCACAGCCCGACGGGCCGACCAGAACGGTGAATTCCCCGTCACCAATATGAAGATCGATACCATGCAAAGCCTTGAAGCCGTTGTCATAGGTTTTTTCAGCCCGATTAAGGGTAACAGTTGCCATTTTCGTATCCTGTATGCGGATCTGTGTATCTTTAAATCACTGATATCAAATGGTTGATCGAGCCTATTTTTCGGTTTCGACCAGACCTTTTACGAACATTCGCTGGAAAATCACCACCACCAGTACCGGCGGGATGGTTGCCATGATTGTCAGTGCAAATGCCTTGGGGAACTGCGGAATCTGGCCGCCTTCATAAAGCGAATTATAAACCTGCTTGATCCCGATCACGATGGTGTAAAGCTGATCATCAGTAGTCATCAGCAACGGCCACAGATACTGGTTCCAGCCAACCACAAACATGATGATAAAGATCGCGGCAATCATGGTGACCGAAAGCGGCACCAGGATATCGATGAAGAAACGAAGCGGCCCTGCCCCATCCAGACGCGCGGCTTCCAAAAGCTCATCCGGAACAGATCGGAAAAACTGACGGAAGAAAAACGTACCCGTTGCCGACGCAATCAGCGGTAGGATCAAGCCGGTATAGGTATTGAGTAGCCCAAGGCTTGATACCACCTCGTAGGATGGCACAATTCGCACTTCAAGAGGCAGCAAAAGGGTCGAGAAAATGACCCAGAATATCGGCACCGCAAGCCGGAAGCGGAAATAGACGATCGCATATGCCGCCATCATTGAAATGATGACTTTGCCAATCGCAAAGCCAAGTCCAAGAACCATGCTATTAAACAGCATTTCAAGCGCCGTAACACGGCCTTTTGTTGCCGCCGTGTCAAACAGGATCGCGCCGTAATTTTCAAGGAAATGTCCGCCAAACCAGAACTGCAAGCCGTTCTGAAACAGAAATTCACGCGTATGGGTCGATGAAACGAACGCAATCCATACCGGCAGGATCATAAAGAGCGATCCAAGAATAAGGATCACATGATTGGTAATAGAACGCCATTTTGACTGATACATGACGCGTCCCCCTAATAATGCACTTTGCGTTCGATAAATCGGAACTGGAACACAGTCAGCACGCTGACCATGATCATCAGCAGCACGGATTGCGCCGAACTACCGCCCATATCCGCTCCAAGGAATCCGTCGACATAAACCTTGTAAACAAGGGTTGCTGTCGCACCACCCGGTGATCCCTTGGTCGAAACATCGATGATCCCGAACGTTTCAAAGAACGCATAGGTAAGGTTGATCACCATCAGGAAGAATGTGGTTGGCGCCAGCAGAGGGAAGGTAATCGTCCAGAAACGACGTTCTGCACTTTTGCAATCCAGAGTGGCGGCTTCAGTTACCGATTTCGGAATTCCCTGCAAACCTGACAGGAAGAAAATGAAATTCACACTGACCTGTTTCCACACGGCAATCAGAGTCACGACAAATGCCGCATCATTGGCGTTCTGGATGTGATTGAACTCAAACCCGAAGCTGTTAAACAGCTTGTATAGATCGCCCATCAAAGGGTTGAACAACATATTGCCCAGCAAGCCAGCCACAGGCGGCGCAACGGCATATCCCCACATCAAAAGCGTTTTATATGATTTGGCTCCGCGGATCACTTCATCGGCCCGAACGGCAAGAAACAGCGAAATCGCGATGGAAATGAATGCCACAAGGAAGGAAAAGACAGCTGTGAAAATGGCTGACTTCAGCCAGCTGCTGCTCGAAAGCACATCCTCAAAATTTCGGAACCAAACAAACTGCGAGGACATGCCAAAGGCGTCCTCAAGCAGGAAAGACTGGTAAACTGCCTGTGCGGCAGGCCACAGGAAAAATATCGCAATAATCAGAATTTGTGGTGCCACAAAAAAGTATGGCACCGGGCTGTGCCCGAATTGTACGCGTTTCATTGCTGACGCAACCCCAAGACCGGTCCAGGAATCGAAAAACAGGGCGGCCGGTAAAAGCCGCCCTGTCAGCGAGATAATGCTTAGTTCGAATAGGTATCGTGGAAGCGTTTCAGAAGCGCATTGCCTTCTTCCTCGATCGTAGCAAAAGCTTGATCGATGGTTGCTTCACCATTCATCATCTTGTCGACTTCGCGATAGATGACTTCACGGATCTGAACGTAGAAACCAAGGCGATAACCTTTGGTCCACTCTCCACCTTCTTCGGAAAGCTGCTGAATGCCGACTTCGGCGTCCGGGCTTTCGTTATAGTAGCCTTCTTTCTTGGCAAGTTCGTAGGCCGCGGTGGTGATCGGAACATAACCGGTTTCTTTGTGCCAGTAGAACTGGGTTTCCGGTTTGGTCAGGAACTCGAAGAATTTGGCAACGCCGGCATCTTCTTCTGCACTGTGGCCAGAGAATGCGAACAGCGAGGCACCACCGATGAAGGTCGATTTCGGCGCGTCACCAACGCCTTCCCAATATGGAAGGGTCGAAGTGCCAAATTCAAACTGTGCAGATTTTTTAAGACCACCGAACGAGCCGGAAGAACCGAGCCACATTGCGGCTTTCTGCTGCAGGAAGGCGTCCTGGTTGGCGCCCCATGCGCGGCCATAGTAACCGAAATAACCGGCATCTTTCCATTCTTTGACGTGCTTCCAGTGATCTTTGAGCGCGTCATTGTTGTATAGAAGTTCAACATCCGTGCTGTCATAACCATTGTTGGCCGTTGCCATCTGAAGGTTGTGACGCGACATGAAGTTTTCAAAGAAGATCCACGGGCTGTGTGACTCGGCAAGGCCTTCGAAACCGGCTTCTTTCAGCTTCGGTGCGATTTCTTCGAATTCCTGCCAGGTTTTCGGCACCTCAACACCGGCTTTGGCCAGCGCATCTTTGTTGAAATAAAGCAGCGGGGTCGAGCTGTTGAACGGCATGCCAATCATCTTGCCGTCGGAATCGGCATAGAAGTAGCGAACCCCCGGGATGTAATCATTGATGTCAAACTTGACACCATTTGACTGCATAAGGTCCTGAACCGGTTTAACAGCGCCTTTGGCGTTAATGATGGTTGCAGCACCGGCATCGAAGATCTGGATGATGTTCGGCTGGTTTTTCGCGCGGAAAGCAGCAATACCGGCCGTCATCGTGTCTTCGTAACCGCCTTTGTTCACAGCAACCAGTTGGTATTCGTCCTGGCTGGCGTTGAAGTCGGCAGTGATCTGATTGACGACATCGCCCAGTGCGCCGTCCATGGCATGCCACCAGGTGATCTCGGTCGCAGCATTCGCTGTGCCGCCCAGTGCGAACACAGCTGCTGCTGCCATCAGGGTTTTGCGAAACATGATCTTCTATCTCCCAAATAAAAACTCGTTCGCGCCAACCGCCTGTTGATCGGTCGACACAACGCATTCGTTTTCATTCGAGGGGGACGTTTCCTCAAGTGACAGTTTTCGGAAATTTACTTTTGATGCGCGAAATGACCTTAAAAACTGTCAGTTTTTGATTTTCAGTGTGCATTCGACCCCTTCAAATGTTCATATGAACATCTCATAAATCGAACAGCTTGCAAAGGCTTTCAATCCTGATGAATGGCATAAATGTCTTTCACATGCGCACATTTAACATTTTCCCAGATTTTTCGGCACTTTCACAAATATTACAAAGTCATGCACTTGCAACAATGCATTGCAACAACTCCATTTGCATATGCAAAACGGGTACCCAAAGGATACCCGTTCAATGTTCATTTGCGAACATGGATCGCTGCATCTTGACGCTGTAATCTCAGGTGGAATTCCTGTCACGCTGAACAAAAACGGAAAGCAATGCCAAGCCGCCAGAAACCACCATAAGCAGCAGGGACAGCGCGTTCAGAACCGGTGTTGATCCCTGTTTGAGGCGGTCAAACATGGCAATGGTCAACGGCGCATCAGATCCGACTAGCATCAGTGTTGTGTTGAAATTTTCAAACGACATCAGGAATGCAACGATCCCCGCCCCGATCAATGCCGGTTTCAGGAATGGGATGGTAACCGTCCAAAGAGCTGCCTGTCGTGTTGCACCAAGATTAAGTGCGGCTTCTTCCAGGCTGATGTCAAATTTGCGAAGACGCGCAGAAATCACCAGCGTCGTTATCGTAGTGATAAAGGTAAATTGCCCGATAATCACCAGAAACAGCCCCGGTCGCAGGAAATCAATATCCCATCCAATCGCTTCTTCAATTCCGTTTGCAATGGCATTGGAAAAGACCAGAATCGATATGCCCAATATGACCCCGGGAATAACCAAGGGCGACAACGCCACCACATAAAGCAGATTTTTGCCCGGAAACTGCGCACGTTCAAACAGGAACGCATTGCAGGTTCCGACAGTAACCGACAGCAAGGTCACCCAAAATGCGACAAAGGCTGAAACCCCAACGCTTTCCAGTAACTTGCCGTCATTGAATATTCCGATATACGGACCGTCGCTGCCAAAGAACCATTTGAGTGTGCCTCCCTCCCATGGCATGGACGGGAACAGGCTATCATTGAAGGCAAACACACCAACAACAATCAACGGCGCACTAAGGTAGATGAAAAATAGAGCGATATACCCTGCGTAAATGCCTTTGTAAAAGCGCGGCTGCGGAATGCTCGGAATCATGGCGGTTTCCTCCCTCAGCTCACGGTTTCTGAGAGTGTCTGGCGGCTCAGCTTCAGACCGATCCAAACAATCATCGATGACAGAACCAGCAACAGAAACCCGAATGCCGATCCGGATTCCCAGTTAAACCGCGTGATGAACTGTGTATAGATTTGCTCGGTAAACCAAAGGCTATCCTTGCCGCCCAAAAGATTCGGGGTCAGATAGTTACCAAGTGTCAGCATGAAAACAACGATGCAGCCTGACGCGATTCCGGGCATGGCATGCGGAATGACGATATCGCGTGTCACCGTGAATGCATTTCCGCCAAGGTCATAGCCTGCCTCAATCAAACTGTCGTCAAGGCTGTCAAGTACTGACACAAGAGGCACGACCATGAACAACATCGACGTGTATACAAGCCCCACCATGATGGTGGCATCATTATAAAGCATCTCAACCGGCCCATCGGTGATCACGGCCCATTGCAGGAAATTGCTGATCACACCGCTTTCGCGCAGCAAAATCATCCAGCCAAACGTCCGCACCAGCTCTGATACCCAGAACGGGATCAGACATAGCAGGAACAAAACATTCTTGCCTTTGCCCCGCATGACTTTGGCGATGTAATAGGAAACAGGAAAACCGATCAAAAGCGTAAGTACGGTCGCCATGATCGACATCACCGCCGTTCGAACATAGGTGTTCCAATAAAGCGGCTCGACAAAAAACTCGGTGTAATTGATCAGGCTGAATTCGTACTTGCCATATGAAATCCGTTCACGCAGCGACACAAGCAACAAGTCGACATGCGGCAGGATCACCAGCAAAAACAGCCAAAGCAACAAGGGCATGGCCAGCAATAGCGCGCCAAAGCGAACAGCCCCGCCAGTGCCCGAGGATGCAGGATTTGTCATGCTGTCGCCTCTTGATTTTGTGCTGCGACAAAGCATCGGGTCTGTTCAGCCCCCCAGGTCAAATTGACCAGATCACCGGATTTCAGATTGGCAAAAACACCCGTTTGCGGTAACGCAACCGTCATTTCATGGCCCGTTGCCTTATCGCGGACCTGAACACTGCTGGCGGCACCATTAAACAGAACATTGTCAACTTTTGCGGCAATCGCATTGTCAGTCTTGCCCTGCCCGTCAATCGCGATGGCTTCCGGACGGACAAAAACATCAACAGGTTGCCCTTCAGCCAGTGTTGGATGAGTCTTGCGAGATGCCAGAACGGCCCCACCGGTCGGTAGATTGATAACGATATGATCGTCATGCGTCATGCCAACCGTCCCCTTCCAGCGATTGCTTTCTCCAACAAATCCGGCAACGAAAGCCGTATGCGGGTTGTAATAAAGATCCTGCGGAGCCCCAACCTGCTCAAACCGGCCTGCATTCATGACGGCCACCTGATCGGACATTACCAAGGCTTCGGATTGGTCGTGCGTGATGTAAACAAAGGTCGTGCCGATCTCGTGCTGCAATTGCTTGAGCTCCACCTTCATATGCTCACGCAACTTGAGATCAAGAGCGCCGAGCGGCTCATCAAGCAGCAGCACCGCTGGTTCCAGCACAAGGCATCGTGCAATTGCGATACGCTGTTTCTGCCCTCCAGAAAGCTGACTGATCTGTTTGGGGCCGGAATCCGGCAACCCGACACGTGCCAGTGTATCAATGACCTTTTTCTCGATTGTAGACCGATCAGCACCACGGCGTTTCAGTCCGTATGCCACGTTCTCCGAAACATTCATCATCGGAAACAGCGCCAGATGCTGAAATACCATATTCACCGGTCGACGGTTTGGCGGGACACCCAGCACCGATGATCCCTTGATAAGGATGTCGCCCGATGTCGGTGCCTGAAACCCGGCCAGCATGCGCAACAGCGTGGTTTTACCGCAACCACTTGGCCCCAGAATAGAAAAGAAGGACCCTTTGGGAATCGTAAGTGAAATCGAATCTACCGCGGTAAAAGCGTCAAACTTTTTGACCACGTCACGACATTCAAGGTCGAATTGATCTGCCATAGGAGCCTGCATGAAATGAATTACCGATGCCAGCTTGAACCCGGCTATCGCAGAAATGAAAAAATGCAATGTCCCCGGCAACATATGCCGGGGACATTATCATCCGATCCAAACAGGATCAGAACAGCTTGGCTTACGACTGTGCTGCTTTCACACGGTCAAGGGTCTTGCCTTCAAGGGTTTCCAGACCAGCCGGAACCGTCGGATACCATTTAATGTTGTCAAGGGCTTCGGCTGGGAAGCTTCCCTGGAACTGAGCCTTCAGCTTGTCATCCGCAAACTCGTCCGCACCTTTGGATGCGGTAAAGTTACCGGCACTTGCGGTAATTTTGGCAGCAATCTCCGGCTGCATGACGAAATTGATCCACTTGTAAGCAGCATCTTCGTTCTCGGATTTGCGCGGCAAGACGAAGGTATCGATCCAGCCCAATGCACCTGATGCAGGGGCAACAAAAGTAATGTCGGCGTTGTCGTTATTGAGTTTCCAGCCACCGGTATCCCATGCCATTGCGGCAACAACTTCGCCCGACCGCACAAGGTTAAGCAGTGCATCGCCGCCTTCCCAATAGGTTTTGACGTTTGGCTTGCACTCAACCAGCTTTTTCTCAACCGCATCAAGAATTTCCTGATACTTGGCTTCATCGCCATATGCCGCAAACGGGTCCATACCCATTGCAAAAGCAAATCCGATCAGGGTTGGACGTTTCAGGCGATAGGAAACCTTGCCCGAAATATCGGCATTGCAAAGATCGGTATAATCTTTGACGTCACCAGCTTTGGTCGTGTCAACGATCAGGCCACTGGTCCCCCAGACATGTGGGACACCATAAACCTCGCCATCAAGCGTGGTATTTTTCTTGGTTGCTTCCAGCATCGACGGAATGAACTTCGCAGCATCAATCTTGGAAAGATCAATCGGCTTGTAAATGCCATATTCGAGCTGTGCACCAGAAATGCGGTCCTGGGACGGCTGGGCAAGGTCGAAACCGCCACCACCGGTAGCACGCAGTTTGGAAATCATGTCTTCGTTGTTCGAAAGCGTGACTTCAACGTCGATTCCGGTCTCTTTCTCAAACATCTCGACGACGTCATCCGGGGCATATCCACCCCAGGTCAGCAAACGAAGCTCTTCAGCCTGTGCGTTTGCACCAAGCATCGCCATTCCGGCAAGAGCAGTAAGCCCCAGCAAAGAACCGCGCAGTCCGCCATGCTTTTTCGACATTATTTTACCTCTCTGTTGACGTGACGGCACTTCCCCTGTCCGGCGTCAATGCATTCTAGGGCATTGGTAACGTTCCGGGACAGCACCAGTATCGCAAGAAACTCTGTTGAAACGAAAGCAAAATCGATCATTTTGCGTTCTTTTGAACAATTCGTTTCAATTCTCGCCGTGAAACCGGACTTTCTGCAAGTTAAACTTATGCAACAATTTTTCGGAATTTCGGGACCCAAACACATCTGCTTGCAAATAAAAAAGGGGCAGCCAAACCGGCTACCCCTTCATAACTAAATATCTGGAAGCTAAACTCTATTCGTCGGCACTATATTCCGGCGGGCATTCCAGCTTGGCATAAGCCTTGCCGTCGACGTCAAACAGATGGGATGCCCCGGCTTCGGCTGCTGCACTAACAGTCTCGCCGATTTTAATACGGCTGTGGCCAGGGGCGCGAACCGTGAAGCGGTCGCCATTCGCGAGCTTGAGATACAAATAGGTAGAGTCGCCAAGTTTCTCGACAACATCGACCTCGCCGGAAATCGACAAATCCCCCTGCTCACCCGTTGACAGATGCTCGGGACGTACTCCCAGTTCGACATCCTTGCCGACATCACCTGCGGGCACATCAAACGGCAGAACAGCCTTGGCGCCTCCCGGCACGGTAACGGTTACCTTGCCCTGTTCGACGGCATCAATATGAACCGTTGTGAAATTCATTGCAGGCGATCCGATAAAACCGGCAACAAAGCGTGTTTGCGGATGATGATAAAGCTGCATCGGTGATCCGACCTGCTCGACATTGCCGGCATTCATCACAACGATCTTGTCGGCAAGCGTCATCGCTTCGACCTGATCATGTGTGACGTAGACAATCGTTGATTTTAGTTCCTGATGCAGCTTGGCGATCTCGATACGGGTTTGAACGCGCAACGCCGCATCCAGGTTCGACAGTGGTTCATCAAACAGGAAAACTTTCGGCTGACGCACAATGGCGCGACCAATTGCAACACGCTGACGTTGCCCGCCCGACAATTCAGAAGGACGACGATCCAGCAGCTTGTCCAGTTGCAGAATGCGGGCGGCTTCTCGTACCCGCTGGTCAATCGCGCTTTTGTCGTGATTGGCAAGCTTCAAGCCGAACGCCATATTTTTATAGACCGTCATATGCGGATAAAGCGCATAGGACTGGAATACCATCGCAATCCCCCGGTCGCGCGGGCTTTTGGTATTGACGATATCCCCGTCGATCATCAGATCACCACCGGTGATATCTTCCAGACCGGCAATGATACGCAGTAACGTCGATTTGCCGCAGCCGGACGGCCCAACAAATACGACGAACTCTCCGTCCTTCACATCCAGATCAATGCCATGCAGCACGTCAACAGCGCCATAGCTTTTGCGGATCTGGTCCAGTTTCAAATCAGCCATTTAGGTAAGCTCCTGTCACACCAATACTCATTTCACCGCGCCAGATGTCAGGCCGCGAATGAGTTGTCGGGAGAAAATCAGATAAAGAATCAGGATCGGAATGATCGCGAGGCTCAACGATGCCAGAACCGCGTTCCAGTCGGTAACGTACTGTCCAATGAATTGCTGGATACCAAGCGTAATGGTCTGCTTGCCATCCCCCGGGGCAAGGATCAGCGGGAACCAAAGATCATTCCAGATCGGGATCATGGTAAACACGGCGACCGTTGCCACGGCCGGTCGGATCAGCGGCAGGATAACTGCAAAGAAAATCTTGAATTCACCGACCCCGTCGCAACGGGCGGCTTCTTTCAAATCCTTGGGTATCTGGTGCATGAATTCGGTCAGGATAAAGATCGCCAAAGGCAACCCCTGCGCCACATAGACCAACACAAGTGCGGTCAACGTATTGATCAATCCCAACTCCACAATCAGGTTCAGGATTGAAACCGATCCCAGACGGATCGGAACCATGATGCCAACAGCGAGATACAGCGCAAGCCACGTATTGACCGGAAACTTGTATTCCGAAAGCGCCCAGGCGGCCATCGATGCAAGCAGCAGAACAATAACGATGGTCACGACGGTTACGGTAAAGCTGTTAAAGAAAAACAGCTCGAAATTCGACTTGGCCAGGACTTTGGTAAAACCGTCAAGACTAAAGGTTTCCGCATTCGGCAACCCCATCGGGTCTTTAAAAATACCTTTGCGGGATTTGAATGCGTTGATGATCACGAGAAAGATCGGATACAGCGCCACCAACGTGTAGGTCAGCAGGATCGCATGCACGATCACGGCACGCGACATGTCTTCCCTGCGAATATTTTTATTCATCATCATCTGGCCGCCTCCTTACAACTGGTAGCGCGCCAGACGGCGCTGCACGGCGAACAGATAGAACAGAACACCAGCAAGAATGATCAGGAACATCAGTGACGCGACCGTCGCCCCCAGGCTCGGATCGCCAAGCTGCAACTGGTAGCCAAAGAATGTGCGATAGAACAGTGTGCCCATGATATCGGTCGAGAAATTCGGACCGGCCAACGCACCCTTTACGGCATAAATCAGGTCGAACGCATTGAAGTTACCCACAAATGTCAGGATCGACACCATCGCAACCGTCGGCAGAACCAGCGGCAGCTTGATATGCAGAAACACCTCGAAATGGGTCGCGCCATCGACAATCGCCGCATCGACCAGATCATCGGGGATAGCCAGAAGGGCCGCATAAATCAGCATCAGCGGGATGCCGACCCACTGCCAGACCGAGATAAAGGAAAGCGTGATCAGGGCCGAACCTTCCTTGCCAAGCCACGGACCAAACAGTGATTTCAGGCCGAAAATATCAAGGATATCGACGCCCACACCCCAGACAGGGCTCAGGATCAGTTGCCAGATGAAACCGACAATCACCACCGACAGCATGGTTGGCATGATCATCATCGTGCGATAGGTGTTGCGGAACCTCAGTTGCGGAAGGCTTAAAATACCCGCAAGCGCGATCCCGATCGGGTTCTGCACCAGCATGTGAACCGCAAAGAATTTCATGTTGTTCCAGAAACTGTTCCAGAAGGTCGCCGACCAGTCCGGATCTCCCAGAATGGTTCGATAGTTATCGAAACCGACAAAGGCCATCTCCCCGCCGCTTGGCGTGGAATAAAAACTGAGACGTATGGAATCGATCAGCGGATAGATCATAAACAATGTGTAGATGATCGTCGCAGGTGCCAGAAAGGCAAACACAGGCAATTTTGCCTTGCGCCAATCGGTCATGGGCCCGGAATGCGCCATACCTTATCCTGTCTTTCTGAGATTAAGCGTACGGGGAACGCGCCCCCCGGTCGAAAGCGTTCATCTAAGCGCCTGATTGCAGTCCTGTCCGCCGGATCTGTCAATCAGCGTGATCTGCGGAACTGCAACATATTTTTGCGGATACAAGGATGGCAGGCGCAAGAAGTCACCTGCCATCTGTATTCAGGCCTTACTGATGCGGCGCATACCACTTCGCAAGTCCGGCTTCGGTAGCTTTGCCTGCCTCTTCCGGGGTAACGGTGCCGTTGATAACCTGTGCGGAAATGTTCCACAGTTCGTTTTCAAGGTTCGGCGTGCCGCGTGACAGAATCTGATACGAGTTACGAATGGTTGACTCGCATTTCTGACGCCAGCTGACGAACTCGTTGGCAACCGGATCGCTGATTTCAACCTTGTGGTTCGACAACGAGAAGAAGCCCGGCAGCGCGTTCGAATAAAGCGACGCAAATTCCGAACCGGTCATCCATTCGAGAAAGATCTTTGCTTCGGCGGCATTCGGCGATTTGGCATTCAGACCCAGCGCGATATCGGTATGATCACTGATATAGCAGGTATCCGAACCCGCAGCCGGTGGCGGTGGGAAGGCACCGAATTCAAAATCGGCCTGGCTGTTAAACAGGGAAATATCCCACGAACCGGCCGGATAAACTGCCGCGCGACCAAGCGAGAACAGGTTCTGCGCATCCGGATAGGAAATGGCTTCATAACCGTCCGGCAGATAGTTCGACCAGCTCGCCAGTTCAGTAAAGGTATCAATATACGGCTTGTCGGTGAATTTCTGGCTACCATCGATCAGGGCTTTACGGCCCTCTTCGCCTTTCCAGTAATTCGGACCAATGTTCTGGAAGCCCATTGTGGCGGCTTCCCACTGATCAGCAGTCCCCATTGCCATCGGGATATAGCTGCCTTCTTCCTTGATTTTATCAAGGGCGGCATAGAACTCTTCGCGGGTTTTCGGCACTTCTACACCGGCCGCCTCGAAGGCTTCCTTGTTATAGATAAAGCCATGAATAACCGATGCCATTGGCAGACAGAAGGTGGCGGAACCATCATCGGTCTGCCATGCGGATTTCGCAACGTCCGAGAAATTGTCCATCCCCTTGATATCATCAAGCGGTGCAAGATTTCCCTGCTTGTAAAGTTCAAGCGACGCATCGAACGGACGGCAGGTAATCAGATCGCCAGCAGTACCACCTGCGAATTTCGCATTGATCAGCGCGTTATAATCTGTCGGCGGGGTCGGCGAGAAAGTCACCTTGATTTCAGGATATTCCTTGTTAAAGGCCGGAATAATCTGATCATTCCAGATATCGATATCGTCGTTACGCCAGCTCTCGATCACGAGTTCGCCGGCAGATGCCATCAACGGAACCAGGGCGACACTTGCCGCCAGGGCCGCTGCCAGGCCTTTTGCAAACACTTTATTCGACATTTATGCCTCCTCTGATCAATGTCGGCGGACTGCTATCCCTGCAGATGTCAGTCCTTATACTCAAGCGCTGCCCGGAGATTTCCGTTAAACATCGCAAGAATTTCTTTGGCTTTCCCGGTCTCGTGCCCTTTGGCAATCAGGACCGCGATGCGGATATCAAACTGTGCTTTTTCAAGGGCGCTTTCGGCATTCCGCGCATCGCAACCAGCAATATGCCCCGTAATGCGGATGGCGCGATCATGCAACTTGATGTTTTCGGCACGCATGCCGACCATCAGATTATCAAAAAGTCGCCCTAGCTTGCTCATGACAAGCGATGAAAGGATATTTATGGCAGCCTTCTGCGCGGTCCCTGCCCCCATCCGGGTTGAGCCAGCGATAACTTCGGGCGCGCTATCAAGAAAAATACCGCACTCTGCCGTCGTCAAAAGTTTGCCATCAGGGTTATTGCAAAGACCAACGGTGTAAGCACCGCGCTCGCGGGCCAGTTTAACGGCGCGCAATGTATAAGGCGTAGAGCCACTAGCCGCGACGGCAATGACCGCGTCACCTTCACCTATGCGATGTCGGGTAATTTCATTTTCGGCTGCTTTGGTATCGTCTTCAGCGGAATTGAATACACCCGGCTCGCTTTGTAAACCGCCTGCCAACATGACAATGGTCATGTCTTCGGGCCAGCCAAAAGTTCCGCCAAGTTCCTTGGCATCCTGCCAGGCCACCGTGCCGGAAGTTCCAGCACCAACATAAACGAGACGCCCGCCGCCCTCCAGGCGACGTGCTATCCCGTTTGCGGCTATTGCCATATCCGACAGGACCGGCCCCAGCGATGCGACCGCGCGCATCTGGCCTTCCCACAAAGCCATAAGGAAATCGGCGTCGGACCACCGATCCAACCCGGCAAAGCGCATATCAAATTCTTCAGTGCGTGATGCCATTTTCCAATCTCCCTCCATCAATTAAATACCATTATGATACCAGCAAGGCAAGGCACTTCCTGAACGCACCCCGAAATTTACTCAGATTCACCTCATATTTCACTTTTTTTCAAATAGATAATAGGTGATTTCAATTTATCACCGGCAGCGCCATCCTTATCTACATGATGCCAAAATGGGACCGAGAACAGCATTAGTGGATTTATATTGGTATTGCTTTTCAAGATACCACTCTGCTATGATCCCTTCAGTTAGGGATGGTCGGAATGCAAAACGCACAAAAAGAAAAGCTCTACCTTGGCATTGATGGTGGCGGTACGCGCTGCCGGGCGCGCATTGTCAATAGCGCGGGTGAAACCCTCGGTGAAGCCATGCGCGGCGGGGCAAATACCCGCCTTGGCATAAACCACGTCTTTGGTGAAATCATTGCCGCTGCGACCATGGCACTCAAGGAAGCAGGCCTTTCCGAAAGCCGCATTTCGGATTTGCACGCAGGACTTGGACTGGCCGGTTTGCCGTTGGAGCGCGAACGCAAACTTGCCGAATCCTATAAACATCCGTTCGCCAGTGCCTGTTTTGCGACCGATGCCTACACTGCATGCCTTGGCGCACATGATGGTGCTGACGGGGCCATATTGATTGTTGGAACCGGTACCTGCGGACAGGCGATTGTCGAGGGTCGTGAATTGGCACTTGCTGGTTGGGGCTTCGAGATTTCTGATATCGGAAGCGGCGCCCGTATTGGCCGGACGGCGATTGAAACCGCCCTGCTTGCCCACGAAGGTTTGGCGGTGTCATCCGAACTGACTCGCGCCGTCATGAAACATTATAACGACAATCCAGAAGAAATCGTCGCTTTTGCCGAGAAAGCCCGACCAGCTGATTATGGCGCATTCTGCCCAATGGTATTCGATGCCGACAGCCATGGTGACTCGACTGCTGCCGCCATCATTGATGTTGCTGTAACCGCAAATCGCAATATTCTGCACAAGCTTCAGGAATTCGGCGCGAAACGGCTGAGTTTGATGGGCGGCCTTGCCGAGCAGATGGCCAAACGCATGCCTGACGATATCCGGTCCGATCTGGTTCCGGCACAAAACGATGCCCTGCATGGGGCAATCCTGATGGCTAGGAAATATCAAAAGGTGCATGCATGATCAGTACAGCAGACGTCATCGCAAGCCTGCGTGCCCGGGACATCGAAAATATCGGTCATGGCCCGCTGTATCGCCGCCTGCAAACGGCAATCAAGGCCGTTATCGATGATGGTATCCTGAAAGTCGATGACGCCCTGCCAAGCGAACGCGATCTAGCTAATGAACTTGGTATTTCACGCGTTACCGTACGAAATGCCATGCGTGCCCTTGTAGAAGAAGGCGTCCTTGTACAGCGTCACGGCGCAGGCACATTTGTCGCCCCGCGCGTTGAACAGGCCCTTTCGCGCCTGACATCCTTTACCGAGGATATGATCACGCGTGGTATGAAGCCCGGTGCAGTCTGGATTGAAAAAACCCTCGGTCATGCCTCGCCCGAAGAAGCCATGGCGCTTAATCTTTCGCCGGGTACAGAAGTAACAAGGTTGCGGCGTTTACGTACAGCCAATGACAAACCGATGGCTCTCGAATACGCAGTCGTGCCACGCGCCTTCCTGCCAAGCCCGGATGAAGTCGAAAAGTCGCTTTATGATGCGCTGGCAAAATACGGCAAAAAGCCTGAACGCGCTCTTCAACGTCTTCGGGCTGAACTGTTTGATGGCGAAACGGCAAAAATCCTTGGCGTACCTGATGGCTGTGCCGCCCTTTATATCGAACGGCGTTCTTTCCTTGCCAACGGTACACCGGTCGAATTCACCCGTTCCTATTATCGTGGCGACAGTTACGACTTCATCGCCGAAATGCAAGTTGATGCGCGCTGAAAATGATCGCGTCGCACGTCGCCCCAAAAGTTTGAGGAAACACTCGATATGAGCACGCGCTGGACACCCAAAACCCAGATGGGTCGCGAACTGGCCGAAGCCCCGGCCATCGTTGCCAAGCAGCTTGATCACAACAAGACTGCAATTGATGCTCTGGTCGCGGACCTGCGTGCCAACCCGCCAAAATTCGTTGTGACGTGCGGGCGCGGCAGCTCTGATCATGCAACGCTTTACGCAAAATATCTGATTGAAAGCCAGCTTGGCATTCCGGTCGTATCTGCTGCCCCATCGATCGTCTCGATATATAACCGGTCTATCGCCAGCAAGGACGCCTTGTTTATTGCCGTCTCCCAGTCGGGCAAAAGCCCGGATCTGGTCAAGAATACCGAGGCCGCCCGTGATGCCGGTGCCCGCACCGTAGCATTGGTCAATGTCGTTGATTCCCCGTTGGCCAATACGGTTGACCATGTCATTCCGCTGATGGCAGGCCCTGAAATCAGTGTTGCCGCGACCAAATCCTATATCGCAACATTGTCTGCCATCGCACAGATCGTTGGGGGATGGACCCGGGATCCGGCCTTTAACAAGGCACTTTCCACCCTGCCCGTGTCACTGGAAAAGGCACTTGGCAAGGATTGGCTTGATGCTGCCGATGCGATTGCAAAATCAAACGGTCTTTATGTGATAGGCCGTGGTCCTGCCTTTGCCATTGCACAGGAAGCCGCGCTTAAATTCAAGGAAACCAGCAGCCTACACGCCGAAGCTTTCAGCGCGGCCGAGGTAAAGCATGGCCCGATGGCACTGGTAACCAAGGACTTCCCGTTGCTGGTATTTTCCCAACAGGATGCATCGCGCGAAAGTGTCGAGGGTTTCCTCGAAGAAATGCGGGCGAAAACCAATAATCTGTTCGCCGCCGAAACCGGTCACACTGATATCAAGGGCCATCTTCCGGTGGTCGAGGATATCCACCCGCTTATGGCCCCCATCGCAATGATCCAGACATTCTATACGCTCGCAGAATATGTTGCGCTGGAACGTGGTTGCAATCCAGATGCGCCACCACACCTGTCCAAAGTAACGGAGACGCACTGATGACCGATTTTGCAATCACCAATGCGCGCGTTTTTGACGGCACCGATTTCCAGTCCGAAAAAGCCGTCATTGTTCGCGGCGGGAGGGTCAATGCGATTGTCGAAAACCGCCATATACCTGAAAATATCTCGGTGATTGATGCGGGAAATCAGATACTTGCGCCCGGCCTTGTCGATGTTCAGGTCAATGGTGGCGGCGGTGTGTTGCTGAATGACGAACCGGATGTCGACGGTATTCGCGCGATCATGGCTGCCCACCGTAAATATGGCACCACGGCCATGCTGCCGACCCTAATCACCGATCACCGTGATAAAATGGAAGCCACGATAACGGCCGTCACCGATGCGATCAGTCAGGATGTGCCGGGCATTGTCGGCATCCATCTGGAAGGCCCGTATCTGAATGCCGAACGCAAAGGCGTGCATGACGCGAACATCATCCGCCCGATGGAAGATGACGCGATTGATCTTCTGACCCTCCTTCCCAATGGCCGTATCCTGGTGACCATGGCCCCGGAAAAGGCCGCCAAAGGCACAATTAAAAAGCTGGCTGATCGTGGCGTTCTGGTTTGTGCCGGTCATACTGCGGGCACTTATAACCACGTACAGGCTGCCATTGCCGAAGGCATGCGCGGCTTCACGCATTTATTTAATGCCATGAGCCCAATGACCCACCGTGAACCCGGTGTTGCCGGTGCGGCGATGGCCGATGACAGCACCTGGTGCGGATTGATCGCTGATGGCTATCACGTACATCCGGCCGTTCTGAAGGTTGCCATTCACGCCAAGGCCAAAGGCAAGATCATGCTGGTGACCGATGCCATGCCAACAGTCGGGGCTGACGAAAAACGCTTTGTTCTGGGTGGCGAGGAAATCATTGCCACCGATGGTCGCTGCGCGCTGGCTGATGGTACATTGGCCGGATCGGACCTCGACATGATCGCCGCGGTTAAGAATTGCGTCGAAATGGTGGGCATCGATCTTGGAGAAGCCCTTCGCATGGCATCCCTGTATCCGGCCGCGTTCCTGAAACTTGACGATGTCATGGGTCGCATCGCACCGGGCTATCAGGCCGACATGATCCTGTTTGATGACGATTACAACGTCACTCGCAGCTGGATCAAAGGCGTAGAATAATCTCAATACAACAAAGCATTAAAAACTTATCAGGAGGCACAACATGAAGCCGGTTCGTATTCTTGTCGTCGGTCTTGGCAATATGGGATTATCGCATGCCAAAGCCTATCACGCGCTTGAAGGGTACGAAATCGTCGGACTGTGTACCCGTTCCGAAATCCCGGCAGAAAACCTTCCGGATGGTTTTGCCGCCTACCCGCAATTTACCGATTTTCATACTGCGCTGGCGGCAACAAAACCTGATGCAGTTTCGATCAACACATATACCGAAACCCATGCTGATTTTGCCATCGCCGCATTCGAAGCCGGGGCGCATGTCTTTATTGAAAAGCCATTGGCAGCTAATGCCGAGGATGCCGAACGTGTGGTCAATGCAGCCAAAAAGCACGGTCGCAAACTGGTGATCGGCTATATCCTGCGCCATCATCCGTCTTGGGCAAAGTTCGTTGAAGTTGCAAAGACACTCGGCAAGCCGCTCGTCATGCGCATGAACCTGAACCAACAAAGCAGCGGTGCTTTCTGGGAAACCCATAAACGGTTGCTCAACAGTGTTTCACCGATTGTCGATTGTGGTGTGCATTATCTTGACATGATGTGTCTGATGACCGGCGCAAAACCGGTATCGGTCAGCGCCATCGGCGTACGCCTGTCGGATGAAGTTGCACCGGAAATGTATAACTATGGTCAGTTGCAGGTGCGCTTTGATGACGGATCAGTTGGCTGGTACGAGGCCGGTTGGGGACCAATGATCAGCGAAACCGCCTTTTTCGTCAAAGATGTGATCGGACCGAAAGGCTGTGTTTCCATCACCGATGTTGAAGAAAAAGGTGCGGGTTCTGCCGATATCGATACCCACACAAAGACGAATGCCTTAAAGCTTCATCATGCTGCCACAGATGCAGCCGGAAAATTTACACAATCTGACGAAATCATCCGCACAGACGACGAGCCCGATCATGACGGCCTGTGTCTGCGTGAACAGCAATTTTTCCTAAAGTCTATAACGGAAAACCTTGACCTTACGCAGCATATGGAAGATGCATTGGGCTCCTTACGGATTGCCCTCGCTGCGGATCAGTCGGTACGCACGGGGGAAACAATAATACTCTGACCCCCAGGAGGAGTACCCACATGCCTTCCGTTAAACCCGGTGTTGTTACCGGTTCTGCCTATCGTGACCTTGTCGCTGCCTGCAAACAGGACGGTTACGCCCTTCCCGCCGTCAATATCACATCGTCCAGCACGATGAATGCCGCCCTTGAAGCCGCTGCAAATGCCGGTTCTGACATCATCATTCAGCTTTCGAATGGCGGTGCACAGTTCTTTGCCGGCAAGGGCATCAAGGACGCTGCAGCAGCCCGTGTCGTGGGCGCTGTTTCGGCTGCACGCCATGCCCAGCTGATGGCTGAATATTATGGTGTTGCTGTCGTCATGCATACCGACCACGCAAACCGGAAATTCGTTCCGTGGGTCGATGAAATGCTGAAATGGAGCGAAAAGGCCTATGCCGAGACCGGCAAGGCGCTTTACAGCTCCCACATGCTGGACCTGTCCGAGGAACCGCTCGAAGACAACCTGTCGACCTGCGAAGAGTTCCTCAAACGCATGTCGAAAATCGAAATGAGCCTGGAAATCGAACTGGGCGTGACCGGCGGCGAAGAAGACGGTATTGGCCATGACCTTGATACTAGTGTCGAGGAAATTGATCCACGTCTTTATACCCGCCCAGAAGAAGTCGAAGAAGCATACCGTCGCCTTGCTCCGCTTGGCCATTTCTCGGTCGCGGCGGCATTCGGCAACGTTCATGGCGTTTATAAACCGGGTAACGTCAAGCTTCGTCCGGAAATCCTTCTGGAATCCCAGAAATATGTTTCGGAAAAGCATAACCTTGGCGACCGTCCGCTAGACTTCGTGTTCCATGGCGGTTCGGGTTCGGAAAAAGAAAAAATCGAAGAAGCTGTCGGTTATGGCGTCTTCAAGATGAATATCGATACCGATACCCAGTTCGCCTATTCGCGCCCGGTTGGCGAATATGTCGAAGCCAACGCACGTGCGTTCAAGTATCAGGTCGATCCGGATACCGATCAGCCCTACAAAAAACAATACGATCCGCGCGTATGGGTCCGTGAAGCAGAACTTTCGATGGTATCCCGCCTCGAAGAAGCTTTCAAGGATCTTGGCGCAACCGGCCGGTCGGTTACCAAAGGGTGATCCTTTAGGATTGCAAAAGCATGTTCAACCCGCCGGTTTTTCCGGCGGGTTTTTTCGTGCATTGTCTTGCGCTGCGAAAAAAACAGACTACTCCTGACAGATACTGACAGGAACTGTCTGGGGTGCGCTTGCGTATCAGGTTTGGCTCCTCTATACCTTTTCCGAACATTACAGGAACAAAAGGCCCGACATGCTGACGAAAATTTCGGTTCGCGGTGCGAAAGAACATAACCTGCAAAATATCGATGTTGAACTGCCCCGCGATGCTCTGGTGGTCATCACTGGTCTGTCAGGGTCAGGCAAAAGTTCGCTGGCGTTCGATACGATTTATGCCGAAGGACAGCGTCGTTATGTCGAAAGCCTGTCAGCGTACGCACGTCAATTCCTTGAATTGATGCAAAAACCCGATGTGGAATATATCGATGGCCTGTCTCCTGCCATTTCCATCGAACAGAAAACAACATCGCGCAACCCGCGCTCGACTGTGGGAACGGTTACCGAAATTTATGACTATATGCGTCTTCTCTGGGCGCGCGTTGGCATCCCGTATTCCCCGGCAACCGGCCTTCCGATTGTCAGCCAGACCGTATCGCAGATGGTTGACCGCGTTATGGAAATGCCCAAAGGCACGCGGCTTTATCTGCTGGCACCGTTCGTTCGGGGGCGTAAGGGTGAATACAAAAAGGAACTGCGTGACCTTCGCACACGCGGGTTCCAGCGCGTCAAGATTGATGGCGAAATGTATGACATCGACGAAGCGCCTGAACTGAACAAAAAGCTAAAGCACGATATCTCGGTCGTGGTTGACCGTCTGATCGTCAAGGAAGGGATAGCAACCCGCCTTGCAGACAGTTTTGAAACCGCCCTTGAACTGACAGACGGTATCGTTCTGACCGAAGATGCCAAAACCGGGGAAACAACCGTGTTCTCGGCAAAGTTCGCCTGCCCGGTTTCCGGTTTCACGATTGAGGAAATAGAACCGCGCCTGTTCTCGTTCAACAATCCGTTTGGTGCCTGCCCGGCCTGTGATGGCCTTGGAACCCAGATGGAATTCGATCCGGAACTGGTCGTCCCCGATGAAGGCAAAAGCCTTGACGATGGCGCTGTTGCGCCGTGGGCCAGCACCACGTCGAAATATTATCTTCAAACCCTGCGGGCGGTCGCCAAGCATTTCGGTTTCAAGACCAATGTCGCATGGGAAAAGCTTCCGAAAACAGCACAGGACATCATTCTGTATGGTTCAGGTGATGAAGACGTCACGGTGACCTACGATGACGGTTCGCGCAGCTACAAGGTTGCCCGACCGTTCGAAGGCGTCATTCCCAACATGTCGCGCCGCTGGCGCGAAACCGACAGCCAGTGGGCACGCGACGAACTTTCGAAGTATCAGACGGTTTCAAGCTGCCCGACCTGCGAAGGCCATCGCCTGAAACCCGAGGCACTGGCCGTGAAGATCGACAAATCCACGATTTCGGAGATCACCGATCTTTCGATTGGCAAGGCCGCCGACTGGTTCCAGGCGCTTGAAGGCAAACTGAACGAAAAAGAAACCGAAATCGCGCGACGCATCCTGCGCGAAATCAATGATCGCCTGCGTTTCCTGCGGGATGTCGGGCTGGATTATCTGTCGATGTCGCGTACATCTGGCACACTTTCAGGTGGCGAAAGCCAGCGTATCCGGCTGGCGTCGCAAATCGGATCCGGCCTGACCGGGGTCTTGTATGTTCTGGATGAACCTTCCATTGGCCTGCATCAGCGTGACAATGATCGCTTGCTTGAGACCCTGAAACGTCTTCGAGATCTGGGCAACACCGTGCTTGTTGTTGAACATGACGAAGACGCCATTCGTGCCGCCGATTATGTCGTTGATATGGGCCCTGGTGCTGGTATCCATGGCGGTCGTATTGTTGCCGAAGGCACACCCGAACAGATACAGCAGAACCCGAACAGCCTGACCGGAAAGTATCTTGTCGGGGTTGAACAGATCGCCGTTCCCAAGGAACGACGCAAGGGTAATGGCAAATCGATCGCAATCAAGGGCGCACGTGCCAACAACCTACAAAATGTCGATGCCAAATTCCCGCTTGGCAAATTCATCTGTGTTACCGGTGTTTCGGGTGGCGGCAAGTCCAGCCTTGTTATTGAGACGTTGTATAAGGCGCTAGCCAAACGGATGCATAATGCGCGCAATCACCCCGGTGCCCATGACACCATCACCGGCATCGAACATATCGACAAAATCATCGATATCGACCAAAGCCCGATTGGCCGCACCCCGCGTTCGAACCCGGTCACCTATACCGGGGCCTTCACCCCGATCCGTGACTGGTTCTCGCAACTGCCCGAGGCCAAAACACGCGGTTACAAGCCCGGCCGTTTCTCGTTCAACGTCAAGGGTGGCCGTTGTGAAGCTTGTCAGGGCGATGGCGTGATCAAGATCGAAATGCATTTCCTGCCTGATGTTTACGTTACCTGTGATCAGTGCAAGGGTAAGCGATACAACCGCGAAACGCTGGAAATATCATTTAAAGGCAAATCGATATCTGACATTCTTGATATGACAGTCGAAGAAGGTGCCGATTTCTTCAAGGCCGTTCCATCCATTCGCGACAAGATGGAAACCTTAAAACAGGTCGGGTTGAGCTACATCCATCTGGGGCAGCAGGCAACGACCCTTTCGGGTGGTGAAGCGCAGCGCGTGAAGCTTGCCAAGGAACTGTCAAAGCGGGCCACTGGCCGCACGCTTTACATCCTTGATGAACCAACCACCGGGCTTCATTTCCATGATATCCGCAAGCTCCTGGAAGTGTTGCACACCATTGTCGATCAGGGCAACACGGTGGTTGTGATCGAACATAACCTTGATGTCATAAAAACTGCCGACTGGATCATTGATATCGGTCCCGAGGGTGGTGATGGCGGCGGCAAGCTGGTTGGTTGCGGCACACCAGAGGCCATCATGGCCAACGAGGAAAGCTATACCGGTAAATACCTTAAACGCCATCTCGGCCTGAAGTAATGTCTTAAAGCGAAGCGGGCACCTAGCCCGCTTCGACCCGATCTTCGACCCGTTTGACAAGAGCAGAGCTTAGCCGCTCGCTAAAGCCTGACAGGAATGCCAGCACCAGCACGATGGAAATCTGTTGCCCGGCACCAGAAATCGTTCCGATCTGATCCATGTCGGAAATATTGTGTAACTGATCCAGCGGGATCGGCAAAATACCGGCGCGCAGTGCCAGTAATACTATCAGGGCGAAGCAAAAACCAAGGCAGGGTCGAAACAGAAAATTGAAAAAAACCGACGCCGGCTCCATTTCCGCCCAGTCGACATCCTTACCCAACCGCATCATCATGCTTACCAGTGCCCCGATCGCACCGAAACTGCCGACAAAGAACAACAAATCATAACTGAACCCGAACAGTTTGCCGTGCCCGGCGCTGACGATCTGGTCGACGTGCAAAAACAGTATCACCGACACGACCAGCAATATCGGCGAAAGCGCCAGCGCAATTGCTGCCACCCGAAGCGAACGGAAAAAAGCCCGCTGTGTGTTATCAAGCTGTTCACGCCCGCCCGCCAGATCAGACAGATAACCATGCACAAATCCGTCCCGCCCTTGATTGAGCGCCAGCAACATGACGATTGCATCCGACGTTTTGCGCATTTGGGCATCGGCATCGAGCCCTTCATCCTTGCGCCACCAGCGCAAAAACGACCGCATGACAAGCGATGCGCGCCATCCCTGACGGGTGGCGACAACATAATCAATCATGTTTTCAACATCACTGCTGCCAAACTTGTTGGCGCCGATATCACCAAATGGAAAGGCAATCCGTCCGATGGTAGAGGCGGCAGTTTTGCGCGCAGATATGTTATCATCTCCGTCTGTCGCACCATCACCGCCATTTCCATCAGGCAAACAATCAATCGTCGTGCTCTGTCTGGATCGCCGGATTGGAACAAGCCCCATCACAGGGCAATGGGCCGGATCGTAACCATAGGGTCGATGCGGATAGCTCATGATGCCGTCCTTGTGATGGATGTGTCTGGTATCAGCGACGCAGCAACAGGTGGTTTGTGAATAATTTACGGTCACATAAGTGATATGCAGCAGCGAAATGGCGCAATTCACTTGAAATCAGGCCTCCTGCACCGCTATGTGTGTGCCAGAAAGTTTAATTCTGTTTTTGCTGAGGAGTTCGCAACCGTGAGCACGGTCAAACCTGTTCATATTATCGGCGCCGGTCTTGCCGGTAGCGAAGCCGCATGGCAACTGGCAGAGGCCGGCATTCCGGTTATCCTGCACGAAATGCGCCCTACCCGACCGACCGACGCACATCACACGGACAAATGTGCCGAACTGGTCTGTTCCAACTCGTTTCGGTCTGACGACAAGGAATATAACGCGGTCGGCCTGATCCATGATGAAATGCGCCGTGCCGGGTCGCTGATCATTCGCTGTGCGGACGCACACAAGGTTCCCGCCGGTGCCGCTCTTGCGGTTGATCGCGAAGGTTTCTCGCAGGCGGTAACCGAAGCGCTGATGAATCATCCTCTGGTCACCATGGAGCGTGGCGAAATTGATGGCCTGCCACCGGTCGAATGGGAAAGCACAATCATCGCAACCGGCCCGCTGACCTCAAGCGCACTGGCCGAAGACATTCGCAAGGCCACCGGCGAGGAGAGCCTTGCCTTCTTCGATGCGATTGCCCCGATCATCTATAAGGAAAGCATCGACTTTGACAAGGCATGGTTCCAGTCGCGTTACGACAAGGGCGATGGTAAGGACTATATCAATTGTCCGATGAATGAAGAGCAATACAACGCCTTCATCGACGCCCTGATCGAAGGTGATAAAACCGAATTCAAGGAATGGGAAAAAGATACTCCCTATTTCGATGGTTGCCTGCCGATTGAAGTCATGGCTGAACGTGGCCGCGAAACCCTTCGTCACGGCCCGATGAAGCCGGTTGGTCTGACCAATCCGCATGATCCGACCCGTAAGCCACGCGCCATCGTGCAACTGCGCCAGGACAATGCTTTGGGCACGCTGTACAACATGGTCGGTTTCCAGACGAAACTGAAATACGGTGCGCAGGCTGACGTCTTCCGCATGATCCCGGGGCTTGAAAATGCCGAATTCGCCCGTCTAGGCGGTATTCATCGCAACACCTTCCTGAATTCCCCACGTCTTCTGGATGCTACGCTTCGTCTGAAAGCCCGGACCGATATCCGATTTGCCGGACAGATCACCGGCTGTGAGGGATATGTGGAAAGTGCCGCTGTAGGCCTGATGGTTGGGCGTTTTGCTGCGGCTGAAAAGCAAGGCAAAACAATCCCGACACCGCCGCTTGCAACCGCCATGGGAGCCCTTTTAAACCACATCACAGGCGGTGCTGACGAAAGCACCTTCCAGCCGATGAATGTCAATTTCGGGCTTTTCCCGGAACTTGAACTGACCAAACGGGTAAAAGGCCGCGACCGCAAGAAGCTTTATAGCGACCGCGCTATTCCCTTGTTTGACGGATGGCTTTCAGACATCAACGCTGCATGAAACAAAGGCCGCATCATCCGATGTGGCCTTTTAAATTTCAATATTTGCTCTGGCGTTTGAGCTTTCCGGTGACATCGCGGATAGGTTCGCCATTTCGGAACCGTTTGAACACGAGATCCATATTGCCATCTGCATCCAGGCTGCGTTCATAGACCTGCATTTCGTAACCACCGTCATCCGTGATGTAAAGCGCATGAACGGTCAGGGTTTTTCCGACGATACGCGCCCAGACAAAAGGTTCACCCTGCAACGGGTCATTGGGAACACGTTTGCCAAACAGGCCTGTGCGCATCGCACTTCCATAAATGTCGGGCCGATCCGTGGTATAGAACTCGATACTCAGCGATACGTTTTTTTCGCGACCATCAGCCTTGTGAATTACCGTTGACCAATCAATGGTAAAGCCACGCCCGGTTTCCGTGATTTTCACGTCAAGATCGCGCGCTTTAAGTTCTTCCTCGGCGTTATAGATCGATGTCCCGTGATACTCGCCAACAAACGGGCCGATATTTCCCGCATGACAAGGCGCTGGCACAACAAGCCACATGATCAAAAGCATGCCAAACAGCCCCAAAGCTTTGATCGGCGCATGCAAATTCATCATGTTGGACCTCGTTATGTTCATTTCGTCCGCCCCGTTTGCCATCAGGCCCCCAGCGTCAAATAACGCTACCACAAGACTTTACGAAAATATTGTATCCATTACATCTATTTAGATGAGATTTCGCCAATATCCAGCTTAGCGCTCAGTATCGATTAAAAAATGCCTTTACCGTCAGTCGGAAACTGGCCGGGCGTGCAAGACCAAACTCGGCACTGAATGGATCAAAATCGGCCTTTTCAAGCTTGCGTAAATAACCATCAGCCAGCACCACCGGCAATGCCGCGGCCAATGCATTTGACGGCAGATATTTACGATACTTTCTGGCTTCCCTGATCCGGTTTTGCGCCAGTTCGGCAATCTCGCGCGTCAGTGCTTTGACTGTGTCTGTTTTGCGGAATTCAAAAATGTCGCCCTGCCCGACCCCATAATGTTCCATCCGATCATGAGGCAGGTAAAGCCGTTTTGCCCGACCATGGAAAACCATCGCGCGCAGAATTCCCACCAAACCATATGCATTCCCGGCCAGTCGGGCGGCGTGTCTGGCATCCGCCTCATCCACACCAAGCAGTTCGGTCGCCATCACCGCCAGATGCCCGGACGTCTGATCGATATAGTGATCGAGTTCAGCCTGATTTGCCGGCGCCTTATCGGCAAGGTCAAATTCACGCGCAGCTATCAGGGTTTCCAGATTACGCGCATCAAGCCGCCCGGACTGGATCACGACCGAGAGAGGTTCAACAACTTCATGCTTGCGGATTTTACCCTGCTCAATCTCGGCAAGGGTGTCACGCCACCATTGCAACCGGATATGGCCCAGCATGGTGTCGCTAACCATTTCGCGCGTTTTCGATACTTCCTGATTAAAGGCATAAAGCGTGAAAAGGCTTTCACGTTTCTCCGGACTTGCGAAAAGCGAACATAAAAACCGGTCCTTGTCATTTCGACGCACGTAATCGGCACAATAGGAAAGTTTTGGCGTGTCAGTCATCGCACGTTATCCGATCTTGCGCGATGTTTCAGCGCGATCATCATTGGTGTTATTGGTCATTTTTTCCGGCAGGGTTTCGACATAAAGCGACTGCGACGGGAAGGCAAACGCCGCATCGTTATCCTCGACAATACGTTTGAATGCAATGATATGCCGGTTGCGGATATCGCGCCATGTCACCCAATCGGTAGTGGTCGTAAAGTAATACAGATCGATGTTGATCGAACTTGCACCGAAATCAGACAAATGCACCATCTGCGCCACATCGGTTTGCGCGACATCATTATCGTTTTTCAGGAAGGATCGGATATCATTGACGATCTTTTCAATCTGATCGGCTGTGGTGCGATATTCGACCCCAATCACCATCTTGATGCGGCGATGGGTCATGCGGGACCAGTTGATTACCGGGGAATCGACGATTTGCGCATTGGGCATCGTCACCAAGGCCTTGGCAAACGTTCGAACCTTGGTCGCGCGAAGGCCGACGACCTCGACCGTTCCTTCAAACTGCGGTGTTTCGATCCAGTCGCCCCGCTTGTAAAGGTTATCTGCCAGAATGGTCAGGCCGCCGAAAACATTGGCGACTGAATCCTTTGCGGCCAATGCCACGGCCATACCGGCAAGACCAAGACCGCCCAGAAATGCAGAAACATCAAGGCCCCAGTTTTCCAACAGAACGACAACGCCGATCACAACAATCAGCGTCTTGACCGCCCGAATAAAGAACTGTCGCAAATCATCACCAAGACCGCCCCCAAAACGCCATGCCAGATTGTTAAATGACATTGCCAGTGGTTCAATCGACCTGAATAGCGCCCAGAAGACCGAGAAGGTCGCAAAAATGCCGATCAGCTCAAACAGAACGGCGTCAAAGTTTTCCGGAAGATCAAGAATCTCGATCGCAAAATACACGCCCCCCAGAATCACCAGAAGCTGAATCGGCGCCTCGAAGGCGTCCAGAACATGGGCGGCTGTACTATGTTTGTGCTGATGCGCCAGCTTGCGCAGGCTACCAATGACACCAAGTGCCAGAACACGTTTCAGGACGAACACAAACAGCAGCACCGCCCCTGCGACGACATATTTGCCGATTTCTCCGCCGCCCAGCATCTCGACCCAATTGGTCATCTGATCGATGACTTCACTGTTCAGGCTATCAATTTCGGATGTAATTTCGTCCATGACTTCACATGTAATCTGCTGTTAAGGTTTTAAATCAAACAATGACTTAACGGTTACCGCTACGGATTGTTTCTTGCGGCCCCTGTATAACAACTAAAACAGGACAGGCATATGGCATCCTTTGCTGCACCAAGACTTCATGTCATTGGCGCCGGACTTGCTGGCTCAGCACTTGCAACTCAAATGGCGCAGGATGGTGTATCCGTAACGTTGTACGATTCCGGCGAACCTTTCGCCAGCCGCTGGACACGCGGCATGAAAACTTCCCCCAAAAACCACAAGGTTGCCGAACCCGAAATTTTCTATGATCCCGAGGATCTGGTTCGGCATTTTTTCTCGCAATGGCCGGAAATTCCGCGAAAACTGATCCGACCGGCACATGCGGTTATCGGCCTTAAACACCCCGGACGAAGCCCCGCCATCATTGATCTTGATCACGGTATTGCCGCGGCTTTGATTGCACGTCGCCCGACAATTTTCGCACGGCTGTTTACGGCATGGAATTTATGGTTCTCCCGTTACGCCAGTGAAGACCGGCGTGTCAGTCAACGAATGCGGGTCGCTGCTGATTTGGGTGAAGATATGGAAACACCGACAGCAACCTATCATCAGGGTGCACTTGCGACACTGGCCGAGGTACTGTTTTCAATGCCAGCCCACAATTGCTCGGCCGCTTTGTTGGGGCGCGTTTTAATGCCGACATTGCGTGAAATACGCCGCCATAATGCAAGCCACGCCTTCGCGGCGATTGACCCTATCATCCTAAACGATATCGCGCTGCCCACTATGCGCGATCATTTTATCGCAGCTGGCGGCGACATCATAAGCGGTATGGAACTTGGTGATATCGACAGTACGACGGATTTCGCCACCGACCTGTTTTTCGGCGATGATCAGATCGAGGTGCGCCCGCAAGATGCCGTGGTGCTTGCACTTCATCCAAGGCCACTTTGCGATGCGGTACCTGATATCGGCATTCCGCCAGCCCCGGCGCATCGACGAACTTTTGTGTTTCAGGCCAGCAAAAGCTTTGCCGAACCATGCTGTGTCCTAGCCGATGATGATCTGGTACGTGCGATTTATTGCAACCGTCGTCACATACAGGTCAGCATGAACAGCAGTCTGATTCTGCCAAGCGACGGCACAGCGGTTCAGTTGGCCGCAACGATCTGGCAGCGCGTCACAGAGCTTTGCGATCAGCATTTGAATCTTGATCTGTCGGAAAGGACAAAAATTGAAACCGGCGATGAGCATCCGGCTTTCAGTTATGTTGACTGTGAAGCCCCTTTTCCGGAACTCAGTCCGGGGGTTGCAGCACTTCGCCACCGGATTACGCCACCTTGGCGGAACCTGTTTTTATGCGGGGATGCCTTTCCGCCGGATTATCCGCCCGGACCGGCAGCGGTTATCGCAAGTGTGATGAAGGTCCGTGCGCAGTTGCATGAATATCTGAAACTGCGCGACTTATAACACGGGTCAAACCGAAATCAGGGCTGCGGCAACCCGACGGGCTTCTGATACCAGAACATTATAGGTGCGACACGCAGCACCGGTATCCATCGGCTCGACGACAATGCCATGTTTGCGAAGTGCAATGCGCCATTCAGCAGGCAATGGTTTCATGCCACTTCCCATTCCCAGCAGCAGGATATCGATCTCGTCGGATGCTTCAATCACCCGACCAAAGGCATCGACATCAACCTGATCAATATTCTCATACGGCCAAGAATAGACATTCTTGGGAAACAGTAAAACCGAACCAGTGACAACTTCTTCGCCAAAACGAAACAGGCCATCCCCATAGCTGGTAACGATCTTTCGGCCTTCTGCGATCAGCGGACTTACTTCCAAAGACATATCATTCCCTCTTGACGCAACCTTGAAAAGTTCTTCCGGCGTTGTCGGCCTCAAAGCGCAGCTGCAGGTGCCTTTGCTTTTTTCCCGCGCCACAAAATAAACAACCCGGAAACAACAACGATACTACACCCGATCAACATGGGCATGTCGAGTTCCTCACCAAACAGGAACACGCCCAAGGCAATACCGAACAACAACCGAGTATACCTGAACGGTGTAACCGACGAAACATCACCGCTGCGCATCGCTTTCATCAGGGCGGCATAAGCAGAAATCCCCATCAGGACCGCACCGGAAAAATAGAAAAGGCTATGGCCGTCGGGTAGCGTAAATGCTTTGCCTTCCCAAACCGAAAACACGATACCGGCAATAATAATGGCAATAAAACCATAGAATCCCAGAATAGACGTCCCCAACGATATCGGGGCTGCCCGGCTGGCTAGATCACGACCGGCAAAACCGATTGTTCCGATCACCGCCAGCAACGACAGGGCTGAAAAGCCATCGGCGCTCGGACGAAGAATGATCAAAACACCGATCAGACCAACAAAAATTGCCAACCATCTGCGCCATCCCACTTTTTCACCAAAAATGAGCGCCGCGCCAAGAACCACAATAAGCGGCGTTGCCTGTAAAATGGCCGTGGTCGAAGACAAAGGTGTTAAAGCAAGCGCAAGCACATAAAACAGTCGCCCGATAACCTCGAACACGATCCTTACACACATAGGACGCGACAGAACCGCCGGGTCAAGCAGTCGTTTATTCTGGGCTTTGGCAATCGCGGCAAATAAAACCGCCCCTCCGACACCAAACAGGATCAAAACCTGTCCCACTGGATGCGTCGCCGAAACGGCCTTCACAAATGCGTCTTCAACAGCGAATGCTGCCATTGCCGCCATCATCCACAGACTACCGAGCAAGTTTGCCCGATGACCATCTCTTGCGTCCATATTAAGCGCCACAGGCAAGAACCAGTTTTGAAAATGGTTTAAATCAGCTCGCAAAGGTCATACGCCACTGCGCTCTAAAGGAAAAGGCCGGGTTGTTTTCGCACAAACCCGGCCTTTCTGTAAATCCATGTCTTGCGGCTGAGGAATCAGGCACCGGCCTTCTGGGTCTCTTCGCCTTCGGGAATCTTGCGGTTAAGCCGCAGAACCATCAGCAACGGAGACGCCACACAGATTGACGAATAAGTCCCTATGACAATGCCGAAAATCAGCGCCATCGTGAAACCACGGATCGCTTCACCACCAAATACGAACAACGCAATCAGCGCCAGTAATGTGGTAAATGATGTCATGGTCGTACGTGACAGGGTAGAATTGATCGACAGATCAAGAAGATCGGGTATTTCCATCTTGCGGAATTTGCGCAGATATTCGCGAATACGGTCAAATACAACCACCGTATCGTTGATCGAATAACCGGCAACGGTCAGAACCGCTGCCAGCGTCGCCAGATCGAACTGAACACCGGTGATCACAAAGAAACCGATGGTAATCAGAACATCATGCAGAAGTGCCACAACCGATGCCACGGCAAACTGCCATTCGAACCGGAACCAGATATAGACCATGATCAGCAAAAGCGAGATGGCAACCGAATAGACTCCAGCTTCCTTCAGCTCGTCACCGACCTTCGGACCGACCAGTTCGCTACGGCGAATGGTAACATTGTCACCAAGTGCCTCGGTCACAGTAGCAAGCGCTGCCATCTGGGCTTTTTCATCACCGTCCTGGCGCTGCAACTGGATCAGGACATCATCGGGTTCGCCGAATTCCTGAATTGATACATCCCCCAGTCCAAGAGAACCAAGATTATCACGCAGCGCACCAATATCGGCCGGACCGTCGGTTTTGATTTCAAGGAGAATACCACCCCGGAAATCGATCCCGAAATTCAGCCCCTTGGTTACAAATAAGCCAACAGATGCCAGCACCATGACCAGCGAGACAATATAAAAGATTTTCCGGAATTTGAGGAACGGGACGTTCACGTCATCCGGAACAAGATGCAATGGTTTCATAATTTTCCTGCTCCCTTCCTCAAAGTACCAGTTCCGTCGGACGACGGCGTTTAACCCACACCGAAATCAACAGTCGGGTCACCCAGATTGCCGAGAACATCGACGTGATAATGCCGATGGCAAGCGTGACGGCAAAGCCCTTGATCGGCCCGGAACCAAAGCTGAATAGCACAAGAGCCGCAATCAGCGTGGTCAGGTTGGCGTCAAGGATGGTCGACATCGCACTGCGATAACCGGCATCAATTGCGTTGATGATCGTACGGCCATTATTACGTTCTTCACGGATACGTTCGAAAATCAGTACGTTGGCGTCAACCGCCATACCGACCGTCAAAACGATACCGGCGATACCCGGCAGTGTCAGCGTTGCCTGCAATACCGACATCACTGCCAGCACGAGGATAAGGTTCATCAGAAGTGCGATATCGGCATAAATCCCGAACCGCCCATAACTGATCACCATAAAGGCAATAACGAAGACAAGACCAAGAACGGCTGCAATTTCACCGGCCTCGACAGAATCCTGTCCTAGCCCGGGGCCGACTGAACGTTCTTCAAGGATCTGCATTGGTGCGGGTAATGCACCGGCACGCAACAGCAACGAAAGATCGTTGGCCTCCTGAACACTGAACTGGCCGGTAATGATACCGTTACCACCAAGGATCGGTTCATTGATCCGCGGGGCTGAAATCACTTCGCCATCCAGAACGATAGCCAGACGACGACCGGCATTTTTCGACGTCATGTCGCCAAACCGCGCACCACCTGCCGCGTCAAAGCGGAATGAAACAACGGGGCGACCATCGTTAAAGGTGGGTTGGGAATCGATAAGGTTATCACCCGAAACAACCACACGACGGTCAATCAGATATTCGTTGATACCGGCCGCACGGTCACCGGCATCAGCCGATGGCAGGATAATGGTTCCCGGCGGCATGCCGGTGGCACGCGCCTGGGAAGCCGTTTTTTCCTCGTTCACGAGGTGGAAGTTCATTTTCGCGGTACGGCCAAGAATCGCGCGCAAACGCGACGGGTCATCAAGTCCAGGTACCTGAACAACAATACGGTCTTCACCTTGGCGCTGGATCGACGGTTCGGTCGTTCCCAGTTCGTCAACACGACGGCGCACCACTTCAAGTGACTGGCTGATCGCGCGATCAACAAGCTCTTTGCGGGCCTGTTCGGTGTAGGAAACGATAATGTTGTTGCCGTCACCACTCATGACGGTATTAGGTTCGACATCACGGATCAGATCGCGGGCTTTTTCGACCTCGTCGGCATTGACGATGGTGACTTCCGCACCGTCCAATCCGGCATCGCGCGGACGGTAACGAATGCGTTCCTCGCGCAGTGTCGAACGGATCGTATCGCCAAGCGCTTCATAACGCTCGCGGATCACGCTGTTAATGTCTACCTCAAGCAGCATGTGCGATCCGCCGCGCAGATCAAGACCAAGGCTGATCTGTTTACCCGGAAGATAGCTGGCTTCAGTCGCCAACGTGCCCTTGGGCAGGAAATTCGGTGCAGCGTATATAACGCCCAAAGCGCACACCAGCAAAACCAGTGCTGCTTTCCATTTCGTAAAATAAAGCATGTGTCCTTTAACCAGATTTGTCTGGAAAACCTTGGTCTGGTTCTATCGAACATCGGGAGAGTTACACCCCGCAGGCCACCGGCTGTAAACAAGAAGGCGGAGCATTTTGCCCCGCCTTGCAAGTCATCAAAGAGATCAGTCTTTTTTGGTCTCTTCAGCTTCTTTTTCGTCTTCGTCTTTGTCGTCGCCTTTGGCTGGCTCGGTTTTCGACAGAACTGTCGAAACCATGCCGCGTGCAACCTTGACTTTGACCCCTTCAGCAATCTCGACCGAAAGTTCATCGTCACCAATAACCTTGGCAACGGTACCGATCAGACCACCGGCGGTAACGATTTTGTCACCACGACGAACAGCAGCGAGCATCGCTTTATGCTCTTTCTGTTTTTTCTGCTGCGGACGGATAAGCAGGAAATAAAAAACAACAAAAATCAGGATCAGCGGCAGGAAGCTGGTAAGCATATCTGCACCACCTGCGCCACCTGCGCCCTGCGCGAAAGCCGGCGAAATCAACATTAGGAACTCCTAATCCCATACAACAAAACAAATCAACTGCCGGAATATAACGGTGTGTCCCGTCAACGCAAGAAAGAACAGGATTTTTATCGGTTAAATCCCGTATTCTGTGGTTCTGTTCACGTCACCAAAAGCGCGCTAAATCATATGGCACTGTTATTGCCAGATCGCCTTGTGATAGCGTTTTGAGCATATCTGTCGCCACCACGATAAAAAGAAACATCCAAGAGGCTTTAATGACCAACGATTTCAATCAATTGCTGCCCACCCTTGAACGCATTGCCGAAGCGCTGGAACGCATGGCCCCACCTGCGCATAAAACCAATGACCTTGCCGCGGCTGATGCCTTTGTCTGGCAGGCCGAAAGCGGTTATCTGCAACCGGTGCGCAATGTGAACCGGATTGATATCGATCTTTTGCAGGGAATCGAACAGCAAAAGACGATTCTTTATAACAATACCAAACGGTTCGCCAATGGACTTCCGGCCAACAATGCGTTGCTTTGGGGCGCACGTGGCACCGGCAAAAGTTCGATCGTCAAGGCGATGCACGCCAAAATCAACACGGAAAAGGCTGGCGCATTAGCATTGGTCGAAATCCATCGCGAAGACATCCCGACCCTGCCCCATCTTCTGCATATTCTCGAAGAAAGCGGTCGCAAGACGGTTCTGTTCTGTGATGACCTCTCATTCGATTTGCAGGATGAATCCTACAAGTCGCTTAAGGCTGTGCTTGAAGGCGGCATCGAAGGCCGCCCCAACAATGTGATTTTCTATGCGACATCGAACCGTCGTCATTTGATGGCGCGCGATATGATCGAAAACGAACGATCAACCGCGATCAATCCGTCCGAGGCCGTCGAGGAAAAGGTATCCCTATCCGACCGCTTCGGCCTGTGGCTTGGCTTCCACAACATTTCACAGGATGTCTATTTCGAAATCATCGAAGGGTACGCCAAGGAATTCGGGCTTGATGTTCCGATTGAAGACCTACGTGCCCGAGCCAAGGAATGGACGGTCACACGTGGCAGTCGTTCAGGCCGCGTTGCATGGCAATTCATTCAGGAATTAGCCGGCGAAATGGGGAAAAAGCTTGGCTGACTGCCCAGGACAGCAGCGTATAAACAAAACGCCCGGAACATCAAGGTCCGGGCGTTTTGTTTATCGCGATACCATCATCTGTGGCAGGTATTTCATCGGGTCCGTGGATTTTCGTCCACGACGAATTTCAAAATGAAGTTGCGGCTGGTTAACGGCACCCGTGCTGCCGACACTTGAAATCTTCTGACCGCGCTCGACAACGTCGCCGCGTGCCACCATCGGATTTTCCGTATGGGCATAGGCTGTCACATAATCATCAGCATGCTTGATCAGGATCAGATTGCCAAAGCCGCGCAACTCATTCCCGACATAGGTCACAACGCCATTATCCGCAGCAAGGATCGGCGTACCACGCGCAGCCTTGATGTTGATTCCGTCATTGTAAAGACCGCCCGTGCTGGCACCGTATTTAAGAACAATGTCACCGCGAACCGGCCAGACAAAGCCCTTGCGATTGTCGGGTTCGGCAATAACGACATTCTTACGAACTGCACTGCCTTGCCCCGCAACCGGTGTTGCTTCGGGCATCTGGCGGGTATCGTTATTCCAGCTATTGGCAGATGCGTAACGCTGTTCGGCGCGCGCGGCGAAATCCTGTGGCTTCAGGCCAGGCGTCGGGATGCTGCCGCCGTTATTCGGACTAATACGCGCGGTTTGAACCGTTGACGAGCGTTCGGGTACGGCCGCCGTTTCAGATGTACCAAGCGGCACACTGACAACTTCGCGCTTGCCGCCGATGGTGACGGTCTTACGCGGCGCGGAGCTTGTTGAACTTGGTGTCGTCGATGATGACCGGCTTGCAATTGCAGTCTGGCTGTTACTGTCATAAGACGGATCCCAAGGCGGCAGCACAAGCCGCTGTCCCGGATAGATCACATAAGGCTTCGCCAATTTGTTTCGCTCGGTAAAACGGCCAAAATCGCTGCGATACCGGTTGGCAAGCCCCGAAACAGTATCACCCGGTTCGACCGTAATAACCCGCTCACCATTTTTGAGATTTGGCATGCTATAGGGGCTGTAAGTCGCACCTTCGCCGTAAACTACTGGCACAGGGACGGAATTAAGCAAACAGCCGCCAAGCGCTGCGGTTGTCCCACAGACAAGCGCCAGCGTCCGTATTCTTCGAACTGCCTGTTTGACACTATTTTCCATCATAGAAAACATTGTCTGCGATCAGCCGTTAACAATCCGTAATCAGATGCAGCAATCGGCTCAGAATTCTTCGGTACCCGGCAACATCGGAACGAAACGTACCGGCATCAGTTCGGTTACATCAATCCCGGTGGGGGTCCGCAAAACCCGCAAAAGCAGTTGCGTGTGGGATACCTCGCCCACCGGCACGACCATGATCCCGCCAATCGCCAACTGATCGACCAGCACCGGCGGTACATCTTGTGCTGCCGCAGTCACGATAATACGATCAAACGGTGCCTGCGCCTTCCAGCCAAGCCCGCCATCACCATGCAGGGTCGAAATCGTATGCAACCCCAATTCGCGGAATTTGTCTTCCGCCTCACGCAGAAGCGGCTTGTGCCGTTCAAGCGTGTAAACCCGGCGTGCCAGCTTGGCGAGGATAGCGGCCTGATAGCCCGACCCGGTACCGACCTCAAGCACCTTCATCCGGTCATTCAGCTCAAGCGCCTGCGTCATCAGGGCGACGATATAGGGCTGTGAAATCGTCTGGCCCTTGCTGATCGGAAGGGCGACATTTTCCCATGCCCGGCTAACAAACGGCTCGGCGACGAAAATTTCGCGCGGGATGCTGGTCAGCGCACGTAAAACGTCCTCGTCATGGATCCCGTCATTGCGCAGGATCGCAAGCAGATGTTCGATTTCAGCTTCTCGGGCAATGACAGGCTCGTTCACGGAAATGCCTTCGTCAGTTTTGCGTGCGTCTCGTAATGCGTGAAATCGAGACTGATCGGAGTTACCGAAATATCGCCCCTCTCAATGACCCGCAAGTCCGCATTTTCATCCTTGGGCAATTCCGACTTGATCGCACCGATCCAATAATAAGGCTCTCCGCGCGGATCAAGGCGTTCGGCAATATGATCGCCAATCTTGCGCTGCCCCTGCCGGGAAACTTCGATCCGGGCACCGCCGTCACGTTCGGCTTCCGGGAAATTGACGTTAATCAGAACGCCACGTGGCCAAGTCGTGTGAATAAGGGTTTCCGCAACCGGTAAAAGGTGCTTTTCCGCAACCGACCAGTCGATCAGATTGCCGGAAAAAAACTGGGAAAAGGCAATTGCAGGCACATTCAGCAACGTTGCTTCCATCGCGGCCGCAACCGTACCGGAATAGGTCACATCCTCGCCAAGGTTGCCACCCCGGTTGATCCCCGAAAGAACAATATCGGGCGGACTGTCACGCATGATTTGCTGAAGAGCCAGCAGAACACAATCGGTTGGCGTTCCGTCGACAGAAAAATGTCGCTCGTCACGTTTGCGTATCCGCAACGGATGGCGCAGGGTAAGCGAATGCCCGGCCCCGCTTTGCTCTGTCGTCGGTGCGACAACCCAGACATCATCGGAAAGGGAACAGGCAAGCTTTTCCAAAAGCCGAATCCCCGGCGCATCAATCCCGTCATCGTTGCTGATCAGGATGCGGGCATTTTTCAGATCGACCATATCGCCCCCTATCCGCGCGGTGAAATCACCTCGACACCGCCCATATAGGGCTTCAATGCATCCGGCACACGAATTGAACCATCTGCCTGCTGATAGTTTTCCATCACCGCAATCAGGCAACGCCCAACAGCAAGCCCCGACCCATTCAGGGTATGAACAAAACTGGTTTTCTTGTCGCCAGCGGCACGATACCGCGCATTCATGCGCCGTGCCTGGAAATCACCGGTGTTAGAACAGGATGAAATTTCACGATATTTACCCTGCCCCGGAAGCCAGACTTCAATATCAAATGTTTTGCGCGCGGCAAAACCGATATCGCCTGAACACAGAACCACCGTCCGGTAGGGAAGACCGAGACGTTCAAGAACGGTCTCTGCGCAGCGGGTTTTTCGATCAAGTTCCTCGTTCGATTTTTCGGCGGCCACAACCGACACCATTTCAACCTTTGAAAACTGATGCTGGCGGATCATGCCGCGCGTATCACGCCCGGCCGAACCGGCTTCCGAACGGAAACACTGGGTCAATGCGGTATAGCGCAGCGGCAATGCGGCTTCGTCGATAATCTCGCCCGCGACCTGATTGGTAAGCGTCACTTCCGACGTCGGGATCAGCCACATGTCATTGGTGGTTCTGAACGAATCTTCGGCAAACTTCGGCAACTGACCAGTGCCAAACATCGCATCATCGCGTACCAGCATCGGCGTGATGGTTTCTTCATAACAATGCTCGTTTACATGCAGGTCCAGCATGAACTGGCCCAATGCCCGTTCAAGCTTTGCCAGGCCACCACGCAGAACAACAAAACGCGAACCCGAAAGTTTAGCCGCGGTTTCGAAATCCATCATGCCAAGCTTGTCGCCGATCTCGAAATGTTCAAGCGGCTTGAAGTCAAATTCGCCGGGAGTTCCCCATTTGCGAACTTCAACATTGTCTTCTTCGCTTTCGCCTGCCGGAACTTCCGCATCGATAACGTTCGGAAGCGACGACAGCAAAAGATCAAGCTGCTCGTTTAAACCGGCCTGCCCGTCTTCGGCATCCTTGATCCGGTCTTTGAGTTTACCCATCTCGGCCATCAGTTCGTCAGCATCGCCGCCACTCTGGCGCAATTTGCCAATTTCACCGGAAATGGATTTGCGGCGCGCCAGCATTTCCTGATGTTCAGTCATCAGGCGACGACGGTCTGCATCGATATCGATCAGACGCTGGGCGGTCATTTCGACCTTGCGCGCGGTCATCGCCGCGTCAAAGGCCTCGGGATTGTCACGAATCCATTTAATGTCGTGCATGAAACGGCACCTTGTTATTCAGCTATGCGGGCAATTATTCGGGCTTTTATACGATGGGGTGGACGCTTGGTCCACCCCGTCAGATCGGTCATTCGAGAACCGGACAATTCAATCAGCGCGCGCTATTGAAATCATCCTCGTCATCGTCGCCTTTCGCGGATCCCAAAGATCGGAATGACGAAGGCGCATCAGATTTTGGCGCAGAACCGGCAAGCGCTTTGAAATCGGTCTTGTCATCTGCTTTGCCATCATCGTCCCCGTAATCAGCAGCTGCCGCAGCCGCCCCCTGGGTATCGACGTCGTCTTTATTGTGATCGGTATCCTCATCGTCACCTTCAAGCTCGGCATCTTCTTCCGCTTCACGCTGGGCACGTTTACGTTCCGACATCCGCGCCATCAGGATCGAAATTTCATAAAGAATGATGATGGGGATCGCCAGGCCAACCTGCGAAATCAGATCCGGCGGCGTCAGCACTGCGGCAAACACAAAGGCGATCACAACCGCATATTTGCGCCGCTTGGCAAGCGAAGATGCGGTTACGATGCCAGCGCGCGCCATCAGTGTCAGCAATACCGGTAGTTGGAAACTCAGGCCAAACGCAAAAATAAGCTTCATCACCAGCGCAAGATATTCGCCGACCTTGGCTTCAAGCTGAATGGCAAGTCCCGATGCCCCGCCTGCACTTTCGAAACTGAGGAAGAATTTCCACGCCAGCGGCATGATCAGGTAGTAAACCAGTGCCCCGCCCGCAAGAAACAGGATCGGCGTCGCAAACAGGAACGGCATGAATGCCGAACGTTCATTCTTGTATAGTCCCGGCGCGACAAAGGCCCATAGCTGGCCAAGAAAGACCGGTGCGGAAACAAAACAGGCCGCAAAGAACGAGACCTTCACATAGGTGAAGAACACCTCGGTCAATGCGGTATAGATCATGCGCCGGTCCGGCCCCATAACGTCAGCAAGGGGCTTTACGAGGAACCCGTAAATATCTTCGACGAAATAATAACAAATACCGAAAGTGACAAAGAGTGCCAGAACCGCCCATGTCAGACGGTTCCGAAGCTCGATCAGATGCTCCATGATCGGCATCTGCTTGTCATCCGACTGCATGTTCACGCCTGGCTCTCCGGATGATCAGTCTTCTTATCCGCAGCAGCAGGTTTTGCAGATGCCGCGGCATCGGTCTTCGGTGCTGTGGTTTTGGTTTCCGATTTGTTGTCGGTTTCGCTTTCGGCAGTTTTATCTGCCGGTTTTGCCGGTTTTGCCTGTTTTGGCTTGGTTTTCGGCTCGGCAATCTTGTTTTCGATGAAGTCTGATGTGCTCGAACGTGCATCGGTGACCTGCTTGCGCAGATCATCAAGTTCGGCTTCACGAATCAGATTATCGATACCGCCCTGAAATTCACGCGCCATACCGCGCACTTTTTTCCAGTACCCGGCAAGCTTGTAAAGCACATGGGGCAAGTCCTTGGGGCCGACGACGAACAACGCGACGACGGCCACAAGTGCCATTTCGGTCCAGCCGATATCAAACATGGAACACGCCTATCTGAAGGAAATCCGACAGACGATCAGGATTTCACGGAATCCTTGTCTTTGCTTTCAGCAGAAACCGAAGCAGACGTGTTGTTTTCGATGGTTTTGGCCGAAGCAGCACTGTCTTCGTCTTTTTCGTTTATACCTGCTTTGAAGCTCTTGATCCCTTTACCCATGTCACCCATGACTTTCGGCAGTTTGCCGGCACCAAAGATTATCAGGACAATCGCCAGAATCAGAACGATTTGCCAAACGCCAATACCCATAACTTCTATCTCCAAAGATCCAATCTGCCAGCCGGCGAGAATGCCCGGATAATGGCAGAAAGCCCCCCACTGTGCAATGCAACGATTGTGAATATACCGTGCACCGCTACGAACCTGTATGTTTGTTTCTTAGTCTCATCGGACCTGTTTCGCGTTGAAATCGGCCTAATTCATAGGAAACACAAAGGTCATGTCAGGATCAAGCGTAATAGCGACCGACCCCTGATTTACTGACGAAAGTCTGCGTGGCACGCGCGCATGGACATGCCCGCCCGCATGAAGCGATAAATGCATCAGACTGATTTCACCAAGTGACCGCACAGCATCGACCCGCGCCAGAATATCATGTCCATTCATGGCATCGGCAATCTGCAATCCTTCCGGGCGCACCAGAACTTCAACCGGTGTTCCGTCATCAAGATCACCCTGCGCCACATCACCAAGCGGCGTCGTCACAATCCCGCCCTGCACTGTTCCGGGGAAACGGTTAACCTCGCCAAAGAAAGATGCAACAAAACGATTTTGCGGATTGAAATAAAGGTCTTCGGGGGTGCCATCCTGCATCACCTGCCCTTCATTCATGATGATAATCCGATCCGCCATATACATCGCTTCTTCCGGATCATGCGTCACCATGATGGTTGCGATCCCGGCATTTTTCAAAACATGCAGCGTTGTATCACGAAGTTCGGCCCGGCGTGCGACATCAAGCCCCGAAAACGGCTCGTCCAGCAGCATCACGCGCGGTGTTGGCGCCAGAGCTCGGGCAAGTGCAATCCGCTGTTGCTGCCCGCCGGATAATTCGTGGGGATAGGCATTGTAATAATCTGCCATACCGACCTGCCGAAGCGCACGTTCGACAGCTTCCTTGCGTTCAATCTCATTTGATGAACGCAGACCGAACCCGATATTCTTGGCAACGCTCAGATGCGGAAACAGGGCGTAATCCTGAAACACCATACCGACACCGCGTTTTTCGGGTTCAAGATATTCCCCGGGCCGGGCTACAAGCTGATCATTAATGGAAACGCTGCCTTGCTGAAGCTTTTCAAGCCCTGCGGCAATACGCAATGCAGTAGTCTTGCCACATCCCGAGGGCCCCAAAAGACAAACCAGTTCGCCGGGCGCAACGTCAAAGCTTATGTCTTTGAGAACCTTGGTACTGCCGAAATCATGACTGACATTGGACATTCTCAAGCCGTCGGGCATCAGATCTCTCTTTATTCTTTTGCCGGGAAACCCTGCAATTAAGTTGCAAAATCTTTCCCAGATTTAATCCTACCCAACAGCGCATGCAAGAAGCTGGATCAAAGAAGCACGATAAAAGATGTGAATGGGCCCGATTTAACGGTTCTCCGCGTCGTATTCTTCTTCCAGATTGGGATTATCGTTGTAGATGGTTTCATCAAGATCGGCCAGATTGCGGGTCGTAAGAGCTTCTTCGACAACAGCATCGGTAACTTCGCCATCATCAACCAGATCGGGCAATGCTTCCTCGTCGGAACTGGCACCGTATCGGCCCATGCCAGGACGGCTATCAAGCAATCCAGCGGCTTTCAAATCGGCAAGTCCCGGCAGATCGTCACGATGTTCAAGTCCGAAATGATCCAGAAAATCATCCGTCGTCGCCCAAAGAACCGGACGGCCCGGCACACGTTTGCGCCCCTTCGGACGGATCCATTTCGCTTCCAGCAGAATATCAAGCGTCCCCTTGGACAGGGCCACACCACGCATTTCTTCAATTTCGGAACGTGTAACCGGCTCGTGATAGGCAATGATCGCCAGCGTTTCGAGCGTTGCACGCGTCATTTTCTTTGCTTTTTCGACCTCGATATGAAGATCACCTGCCAAATCAGCCGCAGTGCGAAACGCCCATTTTTCACCGACACGATTCAGATTTATCCCACGCTCTGAATAGTTTGCCTGCAGTTCTTTAAGCAAAAGGGAAACATCTGAACCTTCGGGCAAACGCGCGGCAAGAACCCGTTCACTGACCGGTTCCGCAGAGGCAAACAGCACAGCTTCAACAATTCGAAGATGCTGAAAGTCGATTTGAGGACCGTGTTCGATACCATCGATTTCAAACTGCGGGTCGGTTACTGTCTCAGTCACCATTATTATCCATCCCTGCCCCGGATTTGGCTCTTAGCTTGTCCATATCGCTGTAATCCCCGGATGTGATGTTCAATTCAGGATCGCGTCTTTTTTGCGGTGACCTCAGCATGATCGGGCCAAACACCTGCTCTTGCGAGATTTCCAATTCGCCATCGCGGCACATTTCAAGGCTGGCAACAAAGTGCGCAGCCAGTGCCGACCGTGCCTTCAAAGGCGTGCCAAGACCATGTGGCATGAATTCCAGAAGCTTTGTCCATGTCGGTACAACCCGACGCCCGAATAGATCGCGCAACCTCCGGATTGCATCGTCCATCGCATAAAGATCGAATGCCTCAATCTCTAATGTCTTGGATTCAGATGTCAGCATGATCTGTGCATAGGCTTTCAACAGGTCATAAAGCGACGCATCATAAACCGACGCCGTCGTGACCCGGACTTCCTCCGGATCACCCCGGCCAAAGAAATCACGCCCGAGGTTGGGCCGCTCCAGCAGTTTCTCACCGGCCGCTTTCATCGCTTCCAGCCGCTTCAGCTGGAAGGCCAGAAGCTCTGCCATTTCCTCTGCACTGAGCTCTTCCTCATCGGACTCCTGCTTTGGCAGCAACAACCGAGATTTCAGATAAGCCAGCCACGCCGCCATCACCAGATAATCGGCCGCCAGTTCCAGTCGCAATTCACGCGCGGTATTAATGAAAGTCAGATACTGCTCGGCAAGCTCCAGGATCGAAATCCTGATTATGTCGACTTTCTGGTCGCGTGCCAGCTCCAGCAAAAGGTCAAGCGGCCCTTCAAACCCGTCCAGATCCAGCATAAGGCGTTCAGCAAGACTTGGCCCATCATCAACGGGTGCCTTGTCAAATACCTCGTCCGGAATATCGAGTTCGAACTGTTTGGCCATAATCCCCCCGGACCGTCCGCCTCATATCAGGCGAAAATACCGGCCAGAAAATCAACAAGTGCAGATGCAGGCTCAATCACCAGCCATTGGAATATCGGTAGATTAACGCCAAGAAGCCCCGTGACGTAGGGCAACAGGAAGATCAGCGCAATCAGAAGGATCATGCCGGTTTTTTCCATGCGCGCCAAGACCCGCGCAATTGGCATTGGCGATATCGCTGTCAGAACCCGCCCTCCATCCAATGGCGGGATTGGCAGCATGTTAAACACCGCCAGAATGCAGTTCAGCCAGATCGACTGCTGTAACGTCGTTGCCAGCCAGTCATTGACCGCCGGCGAAAATGACGGCAACCCGACCAGTAATAGAATTGATGCAATTGCCAATGCGACGTTGGTTGCGGGCCCGGCAACCGCCACCCCGATTACACCAAGACGTTGCGGATGCAAACGATGGAACGCGACCGGGACCGGCTTGGCATAACCAAACAGGAACGGCGCACCAGTCAGCAACAGCAAACCGGGAATCAGAATAGTCCCCACCGGATCAATATGGCGGATCGGGTTCAGGCTAAGCCGCCCGGCGCGTTGCGCTGTATCATCCCCGAACAGCTTGGCTGCAAAGCCGTGCGCGGCTTCGTGCAAAGTCACCGCCAGCAATACCGGCAACACCCACGTAGACGCGGAAATGATAATCTCGATAATGTCGTTCACCTATTCAGCTTCCCTTACGCCTGCTCGCCAGCCGACCAGACCGGTGATAGCAATTCAGCCAGTCGGGCCTGCCAATCGGCAATCTGCGCCGAGGGTGGCTGTGTAATATTAAAACCTGCGATCTGATTGCTCAGCAATTGCGAACGTGTCAGCGCCTCACCGGCAAGTTTCGGGGCCATGGATACGACTTCCTCCATTTCCGTGCGCTTGCCATTGCAATGAAGGGCAATGTCGCACCCGGCGGCAAGGCATTCGTGAGTCCGGCTAGCAATCGATCCACCAAGCGCTTCCATTGATAGATCATCACTGATCAGAAGGTTTTCAAACCCGATATCACCGCGGACAATTTCGGAAATGACTTTGGCCGATACGGTTCCCGGGCGTTGATCATCAATCGCGGTAAACAGCAAATGGGCCGACATCGCTGCAACCACATCCTTCATCTGACGGAACGGTTCGAAATCAAGGCGACTCAGTTCTTCGCGCGACGCGGTCACGATCGGCAAATCCTTGTGACTGTCGACCGATGCACGCCCGTGACCCGGAATATGTTTGATGACCGGTGCGATCCCGCCGTCCAGCAACCCGGCGGCAACCGCACTTGCCAACGGCACAATCTGCTCCACCGTCGAACCATAGGAACGGTCGCCAACCACGTCGCTCATACCAGGGAAGCGGATATCAAGCACCGGCGCACAGGTGATGTTAAACCCGGCATCACGCAAATCCGCCGCCATCAGGCGCGCACTAATATATGCGGCTTCGCGGGCATTTTCAGGTGCTGTTTCAAACAATTGACCAAACACACCAGCCGCAGGGATTTTGCGCCAGTGCGGCGGCTTGAGGCGCATGACGCGCCCACCTTCCTGATCGACAAAAATCGGCACATTGATATTGCCGACAACTTCGCGCAGTTGATTGTTCAACGCCTTGACCTGCTTCAGATCCGTGACATTACGGGCAAACAGGATAAAGCCATAGGGATCAGCTTCACGAAAGAAGCCCTTCTCCCAATTGCTTAGTTCTGTACCTTCAACACCAAGAATACAGGCACGCGGTTTTCTTACCTCAAGGCCGGACAATCAGACACCCCACATTGCGTTGTTTCAAGTTGCGACAAAGCGTTTCAGCCGCAGCAGCGTCCGGCAAAGGACCGGCTTGCAAACGATAGAACACACCCTTGTCACCAAGGTCTGCACGTTTCAGATACATCTGAAGACTGCCAAGCAAGTCCTTGTTTTTATAAGACAATCTTTTCCATTCCGCTTCGGCCCCCGACGTATCGCGAACTGACGCCAACTGAATGCGGAAGTCTTTCTCCGATATGCCGCTGGCGCTGGTGGCAGCCGGTGCTATGGCCTGTTCCTTGGCCTTGGCAACAGCGATTGCTTTTTCTGCATCGCTTGGTGCGACAATTGCTGTTTCAGCTGGAGTTATCGCAGACGCATTTACATCTTTGCCCGAACCGATCTGCGCTGCATTTGCGACAATCTCGGCCTCCGGTGTCTGTTCGATCACCGCTGGTTCTCCCGTATTATCGGGGGATGGTATGACATCGGGCACCTTTGGCATATCAGGCAGTTCCTGAAGAACCACCTGATCCTCGGGCTGGTTACTATCAAGCTGTTCATAAATCGTTGTATCCCGGTGGGGAACTTCCATTCCGCCGGGATCATCCGGTCGCAACTTGATCGGCAGTGGATCTGGCAAAAGGATTGGCAATTTGCCTTCTTCCTGTGCTGGCTGCCCCTGATTATATAACCAGTAACCGGCCCCGCCCAGACCACCACCAATAATCACAAGACCAAGAACGATGGTTCCCGCCCCTTTCGCCAAGCCGCCGCCTGGGGCTTTTTTGCCAGCCCCTTGATAACGCTGCTCCGCTCTAAGGCCGAAACCCTGTTCTTCGTTCATCGTGATTACATCTCCTCGACCGGGGCAACGCCCAGGACATCAAGACCGGACGCAATAACCAATGCGGCAGCACGGATCATGGCAAGGCGCGCCTGCGTCACCGCCAGATCATCGGCAACGATGAAACGCAATGCGGTATTGTCACGCCCCTTGTTCCACAAGGCGTGGAATTCGGCAGCAATTTCGCTCAGGAAGAATGCGATACGATGTGGCTCATGTGCAACGGCGGCCTGTTCAACAATACGCGGCCATTCAGCCATCCGACGCACCAGCATCTTTTCATCTTCCGACACCAAAGCCGATAGATCGGCCCCGACCAGTGCAGCATCCGAGAAATCCTGATTAGGGAACGCTTCGCGCGCCTGACGAAATACCGAATTAACGCGGGCATGGGCGTATTGAACGTAAAATACCGGGTTGTCTTTGGACTGTTCGGTTACTTTGGCAAAATCAAAATCAAGCGTCGCGTCGTTCTTGCGCGTCAACATGATGAACCGCACGACATCCTTACCAACGCGTTCAACCACATCACGCAGGGTCACGAACGTTCCGGCACGTTTGGACATTTTAACCGGCTCACCATTGTCAAATAGGCTGACCAATTGGCAAAGCTTGACATCAAGGTCGCCCTCGCCGCCCGTAATCGCCTTGGTCGCGGCTTTCATACGTTTGACGTACCCGCCATGATCAGCACCGAAAATATCGATCATGTGGTTGAAACCACGTTCGTATTTGTCAAAGTGATAGGCAATATCGGACGCAAAATAGGTCCAACTGCCATCCGACTTTTTCAGAGGGCGGTCAACATCATCACCAAATTCAGTCGCCCGGAACAGCGTCTGCGGGCGCGGTTCCCAATCATCGGGCGTTTTGCCTTTTGGCGGTTCCAGAACGCCGACATAAATGTCGCCCTTTTTCTCCAGATGCTCGAACGCGGCCTGCACCTTGCCTGCGGCAACAAGTCCGGCTTCAGACGTAAAGACGTCGTGATCAACGCCCAGAAGACTCAGGTCTTCCTTGATCAATGCCATCATCTCGACAATGGCAAAACCTCGGAACTCTTCCAGCCAATTTTCCTCGGGGGCTTCGACCCATTTGTTGCCGTCACGCGCCGCAAGCTTTTTGCCCGGTGCCACCAGATAATCGCCCGGATAAAGACCAGCCGGAATTTCATCGATGGTTTCACCAAGTGCTTCGCGGTAACGCAGATGCAGGGATCGCGCCAGAACATCGACCTGCGCACCGGCATCGTTGATGTAATATTCCTTGGTCACGTCGTAACCGGCCTTGGCCAGCAGATTTGCCAGAACATCACCGACAACCGCCCCGCGGCAATGGCCGACATGCATCGGGCCGGTCGGATTGGCCGAGACATATTCGACATTCATCTTGGTGTTTGCACCCAGATTGCTGTTGCCATAGGTCTTGCCGTTTTCAAGCACTTCGGTGATCTGCGACAACCAGAAATCATCGGCCATTCGCAGATTGATGAAACCGGGCCCGGCGATCTCGACCTGTTCGATATGATCTAGCATGCCGAGTTTTTCGGCAAGTTTTTCTGCCAGATCACGTGGCTTCATCCCCGCAGCCTTGGAAAGCAGCATCGCGGCATTGGTCGCGGCATCGCCATGCGCGGCATCGCGCGGCGGTTCGACCGTGATACGTGCGGTATCGCTGCCAGCGGGCAGAACGCCGTCTTTTTCAAGGGCGAGAATCTGGTTCTCGATGTCGCTTTTCAACAGGCTGAAAACATTCATCACTTTTGGTCTTTGCAAATTTCGTTCATGGTCCATCACAACCATTTTGATGTGGCTGTTTTGGGACATTTCGTATCAAAACGCAAGCAACCGCTTGGTTGCCCTGCTCTCAGGTTTTGACATTTCTGCCATGCACGCTAAATAGACCCTTAAGGAACGCGATCAGGCTGTGTTAAAGTTGCCACCATGATCGTCAATATACCCGTTGGGTTGCCCGTGAATATCCAGTAACTGGAATATTTCGGGATAGCACAATCAAGGAGTGTCGAATGACGGAAACTGCCCGGCAGGTCCAGATGACCGAAAGTGCCGCAAAACGTATTCAGGAACTGATTGCCAGCGATGGCAAGTCGGGCCTGATGTTGCGTCTTCAGGTTTCCGGTGGCGGGTGTAGCGGTTTTCAGTATGAATTTTCGCTTGATTCCGACAAGACCGATGAAGACCACATTTTCGAAAATCACGGCGCGAAAATGGTGATTGATGACGTATCGCTCGATCTTCTCGGTGGTGCGGAAATCGATTTTGTCCGCGAACTGGTTGGTGCAGCGTTTCGTGTGAATAATCCAAACGCAACATCATCGTGCGGTTGCGGATCCAGTTTCTCGGTTTGATCCGCATCGGAAAAACGATTTATAAAGCGGGGTTCGTGTTTCACGGACCCCGTTTTTGTTTGGACATAATGCTGTTATGTCTGTGCAGAAAGCCGCAAAATTCATCCTGAACATCGAGGCCCGCATGAAAATCGCCACCTGGAACGTCAACTCGATAAAGGCTCGCCTGCCCAATATCCTTGAATGGCTTGGCGACGCAAAGCCCGATGTTGTCCTGCTTCAGGAAACCAAAACTGTCGATGACGGCTTCCCGGCTATGGAAATCGAGGATCTTGGCTATAACATCGCCCTGCACGGCCAGAAGACCTATAATGGGGTGGCGATCCTGTCAAAATTCCCGATTGAAGATGTCGAACGCGGCCTGCCGGGCAATAACAACGACGAACAGGCACGCTATATCGAAGCCACTATATCGGGAAATCGTCCGATTCGTGTGGCATCGATCTACGTCCCGATGGGAAGCGAGGTCGGATCGGAGAAATTCGAATATAAGCTGAACTTCCTAGACCGCCTGATCAAGCGTTTCGAGAAAATCCGTGAAAGCGGCGACGCCGCCGTTATGGGCGGTGACTACAACATCGCGCCGGATGACTCGGATGTTTACGACCCGATCAAGCTGCACGAAACCGTTCTATGTTCGACCGTGGAACGCAAAAAACTGCGAACCATGATGAATATGGGCTACACCGACGCATTCCGGACCTTCAATCCGCAGGGCCACCAATATAGCTGGTGGGATTACCGTGCGGGGGCGTGGAACAAGGATAACGGGCTTCGCATCGATCACCTGCTGTTGACTCCGGCCGCAGCCGACCGGCTCAGCGCATCGGATATTGATCGCGACCCGCGCGCCAAGGAAAAGGCATCGGATCACACCCCGGTCTGGTGCATGATCGACGACTGATCAAGGATCGTTCGCGGCCCGGCAAGACAAAGTCATCGAACGCAAAAGGCAGCAGAAAAACTCTGCTGCCTTTCAGCTTGGGCAAAGCATGAAGCAAGCCTTGCCAAGTGCGCAAATTTGTCGTGCTACTCGCTCGCCAAGGGCCCAAGAAGCGCAAAGTCAGATTAAACTCTCACCCCCAGACGGCCCCTGTCTGACATATCTATTCCGCGGCAAGCTGTAAAACGCCGCGATAGGCAACGATATCTTCGATGCTGATCACAACAATGTCGTGCTGCTGTGCGTAGGCAATCAGTTCCGGTAAACGCGCCATTGTGCCGTCCGGATTGGTGACTTCGCAAAGAACACCTGCCGGTTTAAAGCCCACCAGACGCATCAGATCAACCGTTCCTTCGGTATGACCGCGACGTTCCAGAACACCCCCTGCACGCGCACGTAGCGGGAAGACGTGCCCCGGACGGGCAAGGTCATCCGGCTTTGCTCCATCGGCAATTGCGGTTTTGACCGTGGTCACGCGATCAGCAGCGGAAACACCGGTGGTCACGCCAACCTTTGCTTCGATGGAAACGGTAAAACCGGTTCCCATGCTCGACGTGTTGTTGGCAACCATCGGCGGTAAATCAAGTGCAGTTGCCATTTCATCGGTCAGACACAGGCAGACAATGCCGCTACAATCTCGGATCAGCATCGCCATCTGTTCATTGGTCAGATTTTCTGCGGAAAAAATAAGATCGCCTTCATTTTCGCGATCTTCATCATCGACAACCAGAACCCCCTTGCCATTGCGCAAATCCGAAAGTGCACGTTCCATACGTGCAATCGGATCGCCAAAGATCGAAAGTTCCGGTTCCTGATGAACACTCTGATTCATAACGGTTCTCCGTTTAAGGAGCTTACGAATCAAGGCATCAAAAGAAAGGTCTGCACGCACGGCAAAGCCGCACGCCAGTCATAGGCTGACGACAACAGGTTCCCCCGTTATCCGCCACGCTTTATCCTCTCCCATCCGGACTGTTACCGTCGGCTCCGGAATCTCACCGGATCTGCTGACCCTGCCAAATTGCTTTGGCAGGCGCTCGCGGGCTTCCCTGAAATCAGGATTACCGCCGGTCAGGAATTTCACCCTGCCCTGAGAATAAGCGCCGTGTTTCAACGACATGCCTGACCACCTTGATCAGACGTCTTCACTTTAGAAAATGGAAAGATTGTTGTCAAACCCCCTATACAGGGTGTCAGTGGAAACACTGTGTTGCCGGGTAGTAGGGCGACAAGGTCAAATCTCGGCCAGAATTTTTCCAGCCCTGAAATGAAATTCGCAACCATTTTTGCGTAATTCGCGCGGTGCCCACTGACATACAGCACATTTACGATCCGAAGTGGTATTACGCGATTTACATTCCGTATGCAGGTATTTACCCAAAAGCGCGTCGATGTAGCTTCCCTGAAACGCATCCACACCAAGGCTTCGGCCCATGCGCAGTGCCGTGCGACTGTCACACCGGGTCAGAATCAGGTTGCGGTCGGCAAAAACAGAAGCAAATTCGCGAAGCCTGTCTGTCGCGTCAGCCCGTTTGGAGCCGATAATGTTCTGATCCCAGATCACCTTGACGAAATCGACATTGATCTTTTGAGGCGACAGGAATTCAAGCGATGGCAAGGTGATACGATCAAGCCCCACACGCACGCCAGCAGAATGCAGCAGATTGCAGGCATCTTCGAATTCCCACCAATCTGAAATCGCATTTTCAAGCGAGATTTCAATCGCCAGATTTTCAGCAAAACGACTGTCTTCCGAGCCCAGAAACTCGGCAAAGCGATCACTGAATACCGTTTGCACCATCATATTCAGATGCAAGGTATCCGGCAGCATTTGAGGGGCCAGACTTTTGGTGACATCCATCACCTTCTCATCAAGCACGCGCGACAGGATTTCAACCTCGCCCGGGCCTTCCAGAAGGAAACTGGCAAGATGGTGCTGACGCAGATAATCCAGCGAACAATAAAGTTCATGGCCAAGGATTTCGCGACGGCTGTCGTGAAATTCCAGAATAGCCTGACGGCGACAGGAATCGAAAACCGCTTCATCAGTGATGGCAGAACGCAGCATTTCGGCCATATCAAAGCGTTGCAGGCTTTCGTTTGGAAAATGGTTTTCTTCAGGAAGCCCCAACAAACCAAACATTGCCTTGCGGTCTTCTGGCCAGGAAAATTCGTTCCAAAGCTTTTGCGGGATGTCGCCCAAACCCTGTCGATGGATAACGTCCTTGAGCGTTTCGGTCACACTGGTCAAAAACGTATCGGTTTCACCAAACGATTTGGATGGACGAATAAAAGCGACCATACCGTTTTCAAGACGATATTCTTGGGTCTTTTCAGGCAGATGATGAAATGCATCACGCGAAATATCCTGATAATCCTGCGGTTCAAGGCGCAAGGATACGGGGATATTCAAAATTGCAACAATCGACCGCTTGCCATTGGCCCCGTGTTTGCGCAGGTTTTCAACGAACCTTGCTAAGGTCAGTTCCGATTTTGTTGAAGACGCGGTCATGTGCATTCCCGTCAAAAGGCGTGGGAAACGAAAATGCCCGATTGAAGTTAATTTTAGTTAAACATCTATACCAAGGCATAGTGATTTTTCAAAATCACTCACCAATTGCATAGCGTGATCGTGTTTCGCCTGATCAAAGTCAAAAGCAACGCCATCAATCGAGCGAACAAACCTTATTCCCTGCAATGCGTTACAGACAAAAACCAAATCCATTGACAGCAGGTCTTTCAGATCGATAGACTCCTCGTGGACGGCAACCGCCTGATCTCGACACCAATCAATGACGAATTTCCGTGCCAACCCGGCAAGAATTCCGCAATTGGCAGGTGCAGTATAAAACGTGTTGTCACGAATCCCGAACAGGTTGGCGATTGTTGTTTCCGCGACAGAACCATCAACAGAAAGAACGAGTGCCTCTTCCGCGCCACAAGCGGCGACTTCCTGTCGCGCCGCTATATTGTCGAGATAGTTAAGGCTTTTGACCTTGCCTGCAATCGACCACGGATTGCGCCGAACCCGTTTTGACGTCGCAAGGATCAATCCCTCATCCTTTGCCGCTTTGGCAAAGGGAGCCGCCGTTATCAGAACCGTGGGATGGCAATCCTGGGGTGGTAACAACCCGCGCGGGCCGCTACCACGCGTAACGGTCAGGCGGATAACCGCTTCATTCCCACCGAGTTCCATACAAAGCGATGCGATAGCTTCGGCAACTGTTTGGGCATTTGGCAATAATATCGGATCAAGCCCGATTAATTCGGCATGGCTGGTCAGACGATCAAGATGCCGATCAAGCCAGGCAACCCTGCCTTTATGGGCCCGCATGGTTTCAAAAAAACCATCTCCCAACAGCAATCCCCGATCCGTGACGGCAATATGCGCATCCGTCTGATCAATAATATTGCCATTAAGCCAGACTTTCATCACGACGCAGCCTTTCGCGGAACGGTCGCACCGGCAATGGCCAGAAAGTTACACAACAAATCATGTCCCTGCTCGGTCAAGACGGCTTCGGGATGGAATTGGACACCAAAGATCGGCAGATCCCGATGGGCAAAAGCCATGATTTCGCCGTCCGGTCCCGTCGCGGTCTGAACCAAAGTGCCATCCAGCGGAAGATCAACAACCAGCGAGTGATAGCGCGTTACCGTCAGCGGAGATTTGATACCGTTAAACAGTGCCGAACCATTGTGATCAATTGCCGATGTCATGCCATGTACCGGCCGGTTTGCGCGCTTTACGACGCCACCAAATGCCCGTGCAATCGACTGATGCCCCAGGCAGACCCCCAGCATCGGGTAATCGCCGGATAATTTGGTAATCAGGTCGATACTGTTTCCCGCTTCATCCGGGCCGCATGGTCCGGGGGAAAAGACGATGGCATCGGGATTCAACCGACGTACTTCATCAACATCGATCCGATCATTGCGCACGACATCAACCTTCTGTCCAAGCTCCACGAAATAGCGCGCCAGATTGAAAACAAAGGAATCGTAATTGTCGATCAGCAGGATCATTTCAACCCGATCCGTCCATGAGTGCGTTGATGATAATGCATAAGGTCAACCATCTTACACCGCATAGGGCCGGATCCCCAATGCTTCGAATATCTTGGCGGCCTTGACCAGCGTCTCATCATATTCAGCAGCGGGAATGCTATCGGCGACGATTCCACCACCTACATTGAACGCCATGCGACCGCCATTTACACAAATGCTTCGGATCGCAATATTGGTATCCATGCTGCCATTAAAGCCGATAAAGCCGATTGCTCCGCAATACGCACCACGCGTCGATCCTTCAAGTTCGGTAATGATTTCCATTGCGCGGATTTTTGGTGCGCCTGTAATCGAACCGCCCGGGAAACAGGCTGCTAGCAAATCGACAGCAGACTTGCCATCCTGCAATTCCCCGGTCACAGTCGAAACCAAATGATGGACATTTGCATAACTCTCAAGCGTACAAATCTGCGGCGTCTTTACGCTATGCGGCTTGCATACTTTCGATAAATCGTTACGCAGAAGATCAACAATCATAATATTTTCTGCGCGATCTTTCGCAGATAACATCAATTCCTGTGCGAGTTCGACATCCTCGACAGGCATGGCCCCGCGCCTGCGTGTGCCCTTGATCGGTCTGGTTTCCACCTGCCCATCCGCGACCTTCAGAAACCGCTCGGGCGAATTGGACAGGACTGCCACATCGCCAAAATTCAGGAAAGCCCCGAATGGTGCCGGACTGGCAAGGCTGAGGCGGCGATAAAGGTCAAACCGTTTGGGAATGACATCATAAGCATATTCGGCCCGGAAACTTTGCGACAGGTTAGCCTGAAAAATATCCCCGGCATGGATGTAATCAACGACGGTCTGCACGGCACCTTCGTAGCCGACACGATCAAAATTCGACTGCCACGGCATGATATCTGGCGTATGAGGAATTTCGGGCGTTTCAAGCATTGGCCGTGCAAGCCGAAGGTACTTACGAATAATCCCGATGCGATCAGCCGCACGTTTTTTCCGTGCAGTCGGCGATGTTTCGGGAATCCCCGTCGAAATAAGCCACATGCGGCGATCAAGCTGATCGAATGCGATGACAAGGTCATAGATGCCAACCGCTATGTCGGGCATGTTGAGCCAGTCCTGCGGAGCTTGGGGGAGCGTTTCGAGCTGTTGGGCAAGCTCATAACCGAAATAACCGACAGCCCCGCCCTGAAACGGGGGTAAATCCGGACCGGCTTCCACGCGATAGCGTGCCATCAGATCGGCAAGAACCCCGAACGGATCACCGGGAACGGGAAAACCGTCAAGCTTCACCTGCCCGTTCTTGGCAGTCAGTTTATGCAACGGCGATGCAACAACATAAGCAAAGCGGTCCCGGTCACCGGAATCAAGAAAATGACTGTCTGCGAACCCGGCAAAGGCACCGTAGGCATCAAGCGGTTCGATATAAGGGCATTCTTCAATCAGCATTTTACGGTTCGGCCCATCATCGGGATAAAGTTGCGTCAGATCGCGAGATAACGGTTGGTCGCCAATTTATGCGATTCTATAACTCTGGCGAGGATGAATTTCAAAATTCGTCAAAGATCAGAGTGAATGAAACGCAAAAGGGCCAATCCGATGGACTGGCCCTTTGACGTGATCACAACAACCGGAATTACATCGCCGCGATGCGGGCGTGAGCTTCCTGAAGTTTGGCAAGGGTATCGCGCGCTTCTTCAAGCTTGGCTTTTTCGGTCGCGACAATATGTTCAGGCGCACGGCTGACGAAACTTTCGTTCGACAATTTGCCTTCCTGACCCTTGATATATTTGGTTTTGCCGTCGATTTCCTTCTCAAGGCGCGACTTTTCGGCCACGACATTGATGAAATCGGCAACCGAAACGAAGACGGTTACACCGTCAACGACGGTCTGAATGGCCCCTTTGGCGATGGCTTCAACATCGCCCTGCCCTTTGAATTCAACCACAGCCACACGTGCCAGACGTTTAACCTGGGCTTCCTGCGCGGACACGGCTGCCTTCATTGCATCGGATGCATCGACCAGATAGATCGGAACCTCAGCCGCAGGCGGTACGTTCATTTCGGAACGAACACCACGAATATTACCGATCAGGCGGATGGCAAGATCGATTTCATCTTCGGCGGCACGGTCAATCAGTGCATCGTCGAATTTCGGATAAGCCTGCGACATCAGAAGCGTCGCACGATTATCAGCCGACTTTTCCCAAAGTTCTTCGGTGATATAGGGCATGATCGGGTGCAGGATCAGAAGAATCTGATCCAGAACCCATGCAGTCACAGCCCGGATTTCGGCTTTGGCGTCTTCGTCCTGGCCCATAAGGACCGGTTTTGCCAGTTCCAGATACCAGTCGCAGAAAGTGCCCCAGACAAACTGATAAGCACCGTTCGCGGCATCATTGAAACGATAGCTTTCGATGCCCGATGAAACGGTTTTTGCCGCCTCGGCGGTCTTACCGACAATCCAGCGTGCCAGTGTCGAACTGACATTGGCAGGATTGAACCCGTCGACCGGTTTGCATTCGTTCATTTCAGCGAAACGTGCCGCATTCCAAAGCTTGGTCGCGAAGTTCCGATACCCTTCAACGCGGGACGCTGCAAGCTTGATATCGCGGCCCTGAGCAGCCAGTGCCGTCAGGGTCAGACGCAGCGCGTCACAGCCATATTCGTCAATCAGTTCCAGCGGATCAATCACGTTGCCCTTGGATTTCGACATCTTCTGACCATGTTCATCACGGACCAGCGCATGGATATAGACATCCTTGAACGGAACTTTACCGTCCATGAAATGCATGCCCATCATGATCATGCGGGCAACCCAGAAGAAGATGATGTCAAAACCGGTAACCAGCACATCACCCGGATAGTATTTGTTCAGTTCCGGGGTTTTATCCGGCCAGCCAAGGGTCGAGAATGGCCATAATGCCGATGAGAACCACGTATCAAGAACGTCGGTTTCCTGGGTAAGTTCAACATCCTTGCCGAAATGCGCCTTGGCCGCCGCCAAGGCTTTTTCTTCGGTTTCCTCGACAAAGATTTCACCGTCCGGACCAAACCATGCCGGAATGCGATGTCCCCACCAAAGCTGACGCGATATGCACCATGGCTGGATATTGCGCATCCATTCAAAATAGGTGTTTTCCCAGTTCTTGGGCACAAATTTGATACGACCGTCTTCAACTGCCTCGGTCGCCGGTTTGGCCAGAACTTCGGCATTCACAAACCACTGATCGGTCAGGTACGGCTCGATCACGACGTTTGAACGGTCGCCGTAAGGCACCATGTGAACGGTGTCTTCGATCTTTTCAAGCAGACCGAGTTCTTCCATTTTGCCAACGATCAGTTCGCGTGCCTTGAACCGATCCAGACCACGATATTCTTCCGGCGCGTCATCATTGATGCGCGCATGATCATCCATGATGTTGATTTTTTCGAGATCATTGCGTTTGCCGACTTCAAAGTCGTTGAAATCATGCGCTGGGGTGATTTTAACGGCACCCGATCCCTTTTCAGGATCGGCATATTCATCAGCAACGATTTTGATTCGGCGTCCCACGATTGGCAGAATGCAATACTGACCAATCAGATCCTTGTAACGTTCATCATCAGGATGAACCGCAACACCGGTATCGCCCAACATGGTTTCCGGACGCGTGGTCGCAACGGTGATGAACTCGCCTTCCTTGCCCTCGATCGGGTATTTGAAGTGCCAGTAATGGCCTTTGACTTCTTTCTGAACGACTTCAAGATCGGAAATCGCGGTCAGAAGTTTCGGGTCCCAGTTGACCAGACGCTTGTCACGGTAAATAAGTCCCTGTTTGTGCAGGGTAACGAATACCTTGCGAACAGCAGCCGACAGACCATCGTCCATGGTAAAGCGTTCACGTGGCCAATCTGGTGATGCGCCCAGACGGCGAAGCTGATTGGTGATAGTGCCGCCGGATTTTTCTTTCCATTCCCAGACTTTTTCGATGAACTTTTCGCGGCCAAGGTCATGACGCGTCACGTTTTGTTCGCCAAGCTGGCGTTCAACGACCATCTGTGTCGCGATACCGGCATGGTCGGTACCGGGCTGCCACAGCGTATCCTTGCCCGACATCCGGTTATAGCGCACCAGAATATCCTGAAGCGTAAAGGTCAGTGCATGCCCCATATGGAGGCTGCCGGTTACGTTGGGCGGCGGCATCATGATGACATAGGGATTTGCACCTGATGCCGGATCGGCGGCAAACGCCCCCGATTTTTCCCATTTATCGTAAAGTCTGCCTTCAACGTCGGCCGGGCTATATGTCTTCTCCAACATGGTCTTTTGATCCGCTGCGGGTTTTATCACTGTACAAAGAAAAAGCGGCGCACCGTTGGCGCGCCGCTGTAAATCATATTTCGGCTCGCCTACAGGTCTTCGGCGCGGTTCACAATCCGCTCGATTTCCTTTTTCACAAGGCGTTCGATCATATAGGGAAGGTTTTCGTCAAGCCATTCCTTAAGCAACGGACGCAGCATATCGCGCACAAGGTCTTCAAGCGTGATATGACCAGCGTTAAGGCCAAGGGCGACGGCACGTTTCTTTGCAACGGCTTGCGCCAAATCCGAGATGGTTCCGGTTGCCGTGTTTTCGGTAACACGGGAAATCAGCGGCTCGTCATCTTCGTCGTCCTCGTAGACCGTCGGCATTGCCGGTTCGGGTTCCGGTTCGTCGAAGTCATCCATCAGATCGGGTTCAGGTTCTTCGAATTCGTCTTCTTCCGGGGTTTCATCGAAATCGAGCATATCGTCGAGTTCGAGCTCTTCTTCGGGCTCGTCAAGCTCAAGCTCTTCCGGTTCTTCATCGAATTCAAGTTCTTCGGGCTCTTCATCAAGTTCGAGCTCGTCGATCTCTTCTTCAATTTCCGGTTCGGGTTCTGGTTCCGGCATCGGTTCTGGTTCAGGAGCGGCCTGTTTCTTGTCATCATCCCCTTCATCAGCAAGAATCTTGCGGATGGACTGGAGGATGTCCTCCATTGAAGGTTCTTGTTGCCCGTCACTCATTTTTTATCTTCCGCACTAGATTTCATTACCGAACCGACCCTTCCCCAAGGTCTGACAGGGCCCAAAGGCCCTGTCAGCAATCAGGTCAATCCGTTCCCCACCACTGATCCTTGACTTTGTTATAGTTGGATTCAGTGTCATAAATTTCGACCGGAAGGCCGAGAACCTGCGCATTCAAGGCTCCCATCGCCGCCTTGACCTGGAATTCGGCAACCGCTGCGTCACGGCGCGAACCAACAAGGTTCACACGTGCCTGAAGCAGTTCCTGTTCCTGATCTAGAACGTCAAGGACGGTACGCGAACCAACAGAAGCTTCGCGCTGCACTCCATCAAGAGCGACCTCGGCAGATGATACCTGCGCCTGCTGGGATTCGATGCTCGCACGTGCCGTCACGAGGGTTTCCCAGGAACTGGTTGCATTTTCAATCACGGCGCGACGGGCCTCATCAACCTGAACCCGGGCCTGACCGGCTGTTTGCTTGGCCGCACGAACAGATGAATAAACCGCACCTTTCTGATAAAGCGGAACGGTGACCTGTGCGAGTATTTCTGCACTGTCCGAGGTCAGATCCTCCTGCGAGGCTTCGTAAGCGCGCTGCACACCGGCACTCAGATTGACTTCCGGATAAAGCGACCCTTCGCTCAGCCGGATGTCAGACTTTGCCGCATCTTCGGTATACTGGGCCTGAACCACATCAGGATGCTGTTCCTGGGCAATCGCCAGAACATCCGTAACACTGGTCGGAAGCCCCGACAGCGGATTCGGAATTTCAAGATTATCAGGCTTGTTACCCACCAGACGCTCGTACTGGGCACGGGTATTGGCAAGGTTACCCTGGGCTGAGATCAGGTCTGCCTTGGAACCGGCAAGACGGGCTTCGGCCTGTGAGACGTCGGTACGTGTCACTTCACCAACCGAGAAGCGGTCACGCGTTGCTTCAAGCTGACGTTCAAGCACGCGGACGTTATTCTGATTAAGTTCGACAACTGCCGTATCACGCAAAACGTTGAAATAGGCCGTTGCAACCTGCAGCAGCACATCCTGTTCTGAAGAACGCAGGGCCGCACGTGCCGCACGGATACGCGCTTCCGCCCGATCAGTTTCAGCAACGGTACGACCACCACGATAGAGCGGCTGAACAACTTCTGCACCGACAGTATAAGGCGTCAGGCTATTGTCCGTTTCGGTACCATTTAGGTCGGTATCCAAGTCCCGGAAACCAGCTTCGCCCGAAAGCGAAACGTTCGGGCGCCAGTTTGACAGCGCCTGCGAAACCTGTTCATCCGTGGCACGAAGCGACGCACGACCGGATTCCAGCGTCGGGTTGCTTTGATATGCCTTGATCAAAGCTTCTTCAAGGCTCTCTGCAGAGGCCCCATTGGCAACGATGCCACCAGTGGCCAGAATACTGCAGGTCAGCAAGAACCGTTTTAACATTTATCTACCCTTGTAAGATCCTACACCAAGTCCCGACCCCGGCGCAGTTTCGCATATGGTAACGACGGAACGAATATTTTCCAACAAAAGAGGCATTTGTTTGAGAAAAAATAAAAATGCCGACCTTTTCGCCATCAAATTATCAATCGTAACGTGTCATATCCGGGTCGATTTCCAACGCCCAGACATCTATACCGCCAGCAACATTAAAAACATCTTTAAATCCGCGATCCTCAAGCAGCATTGCGGCATGGCGACTGCGAACGCCATGATGGCAAAGAAGTGCAACCGGTTTTTCGGGGGCAAGTTCCCCTGCCCGGTCCGCCAATTCGCCCAAAGGTATATGGATCGCGCCCGCGATTGCGCAAATCTCCAATTCCCAATCTTCGCGCACATCAACAAGTACGAGGGGATTGTTTCCTTCAAGACTTGATGCCAGTTCGCTGCATCGAAGATCGCGCACCATTTACCTGCTTACCTGCTCTATTTTCCTGATCGGGTTGCCGAACCGGTTTACATAAAATTTTGCCCGGAGTTTTCCCCGGGCAAAACAAAATCATATCAGAACACGAAACTTTCTGCCGGTTCGAACCCGGGAAGATAGGGAATGTTGGCATCGAACAGATCACGATGCCCAACGACCGCGTTTTCACGTTCGTAAAGACGCGCAACACCAACCTTGCCAGGTGCCCGAACGACAACCAGCAAACGACCACCCTCGGAAAGCTGATCAAGAATGTTGGCAGGAACTTCGGCAACCGCACCGTCAAAGACGATCACATTATACGGCGACTGCTTGGCATAACCCTCGGCAAGATCGCCTTCCACCACGATGACATTGTCATAGCTGTGCGACTGGAATGTCTTTTCAGCGATGGATGCCATTTCCTTATCGCTTTCAACCGCAACTACGGTTTCGGCAACGCGCGAAAGAACTGCACCCGTATAGCCATAGCCTGCGCCAATCACCAGCGCGACGTCGCTACGTGCAATCTCGGCAGACTGCATCATGCGTGCGATTACCATCGGCTCCATCGCATATCGGCCATTTCCGACAGGAATATCTTCATCGACATAGGCAATGCCACGCTTGCCTTCCGGCAGGAACAGCTCGCGTGGAACCTCCTCCATCGCAGCGATGACCAAGGGATCGGTAACCTTGTTGGTCCGAACCTGATTTTCCACCATGTTATGGCGCGCGATTTGGTAATCCATGTTTATCTGACCTGAAAATTCTCGCGAGAAAAAGCCTGCAACCGGTCTTTGTCCCCAAAACCACGTCACAGATGTTGCCCTGTTTATAGTCAGCACATGGGCAACTGACAACAACGGATCAACGGCAGAGCGGCAATTATTCGCGAAAACATATTGAAAACATATCCAGAATGGATTTATCCGCGCACAAATTGTTTGTTGGCGATCTTCAGATTGTTTTCTGTTTAAAAATCTAAAATTGGGTGCTTGACGGCCTGTATTCGATAGGGCTATACACCGGCCAGCCAACGCGAAGGCGCGATGGCGGAGTGGTTACGCAGAGGACTGCAAATCCTTGCACGCCGGTTCGATTCCGGCTCGCGCCTCCACTAATCCGGCATAGCTCAGTTGGTAGAGCAAATGACTGTTAATCATTGGGTCGCAGGTTCGAGTCCTGCTGCCGGAGCCACAAACCCCTGGAACTCTGTTCCGGGGGTTTTTGCTTTTGTGCCCTGCCCTGCAAATTGCTACCAATAGCGCATCATCCGCCCTGAACTTCGATTAGGATCAATATATGTCATCCCCTGCTTCGCGCCGTCACATGGCCAAGGATTTGAGTTTCTCGCAATTGGCGTGGGGCGCATGGCGATTGCGCGACAGCACGGACATCAAAAATGTCGGTGATATTCTGGCATTGATCCACGCCTGCCTTGATGCTGGGATTACCACTTTTGATCATGCCGACATTTATGGAGGCTACGGATGCGAAACCTATTTTGGCGAGGCGCTGGCAAAAGCACCAGAACTGCGCAAGAGAATGGAAATCGTGACCAAGTGCGATGTCGCACTGGTCAAGGATGCGCAGCCCGACAACCGGATCAATCATTACAACACCAGCAAGGCGCATATTCTGGCATCGGTTGAAAATTCGCTTCGTAACCTGACAACCGACAGTATCGACATGCTTTTGATCCACCGTCCCGATCCACTGATGATCGCTGACGAGGTTGCGGATGCATTCAACACACTCCGCCAATCCGGCAAGGTTCGTCATTTCGGTGTTTCAAACTTTACGCCGTCACAATTCAATCTGTTACAAAGCCGACTTGATGCACCGCTCGCAACCAATCAGGTGGAATGTTCGGTTCTGGAACTTGCCCCGATCTTTGATGGCACGTTTGATCAGATGCAGCAAAAGCGGATCCATCCGATGATCTGGTCACCACTTGGTGGCGCACGACTGTTCAACGCGCAAAATGATGTGACAGCCGACCGCTTGCGCCCCGTTCTAGAACGAATGCGTGACAAATATAACCTGCCCAGCATCACCGAAGTTGCAATTGCATGGTTGTTGCGCCTGCCCTGTCAGCCGGTGCCGGTCCTTGGCACCATGAAGACACACCGCATTATTGATGCAACAACATCCTGCAGCGTTCAATTTGATCGGCAGGACTGGTTTGAAATTCTGATCGCGGCACAGGGGCATCCGGTCCCCTAAGCATTTACAGGCACAGGAAACAGGTGTTCAATTAACCGGAAGGCGACGGGCGATACGATACCGTGAAAAAAGATGGATTTCGGATCATTTTTTCTCAAAAAGGTCTTGCGGGATCAAAGCTGTTTTATTATACCCCTGCCACGCGCTTCAAACGGAGTGCCAACCCTGATCCGGCATAGCTCAGTTGGTAGAGCAAATGACTGTTAATCATTGGGTCGCAGGTTCGAGTCCTGCTGCCGGAGCCAATTAAAAAGGGACCGAACAATTTGTTCGGTCCCAGACTGCTGACAAACCCCGTCATATTTTGGCGGGGTTTTTCTTTTAGAGGTGTTTGAAAGCTGGCTTGAGTGTGCCGAGGGGATTATCCCTCGGCGATTTGCCCCTTGGGGCCCAAAGCCAGGGCTATTTTCTTGATATTTTGGGCGGCGGCGGCCAGCAGACATTGGCATTTGACATTGATCAGTCCCCGGAACCTTGCATATCGATGACCGTGAAGCTGTTTGGCATCTGCAAAAGAGCGTTCGACCGTCTCTTTTCGGCGCTTGTAAACCCGCTTGCCCCACTCTGTCAGACGATAGGCGTCAGCCCGGTCTCTGGCGTCTTGCCAGACATGGCGCGTGACAGTTTTTCGCTGGTGGGCATTGGCGGTACAGGAAGCCAGCACAGGACAGGTGCGGCATTTTTCCGGGTCGCTGTGATAATGGCGGTATCCATTTCGGTCGGTTGTCGCATAAGACAGAAGCTGACCTTCGGGGCAGCGATAAGCATCACGTTCAGGGTCATAAACGTATTTGCGTTTGGGGATGTAGCCTTCCCGAAGGTTCGGGCGGCGATAGCCCGTCACGCCAAGGATGTCACGATCTTCAAGGCCTTTGGCAATCGCGGCGGTCGCATAGCCCGCATCCAGTCCGACGGCGATAACATCAAGGTCAAAACGCTGCCTTTGTCGGTCAAGACGGTCGAGATAGGGAATGCTGTCATGCAGATTGGCTGGGGTGGCGTAACTGTCGGTAATGATCCCAAGCTTGCCATCGACCGTGCGGTGATCGAGATAGAAAAAGCCCTTGGGCTTGCCGTCGCGCACCATATATCCGCTGTCGGGATCGGTTCGGCTGATCTTGGTTTCTTTCTCAACCGGCTGGCGTTCTTTGGCTTTGAGCGGCTTTTTCGCATGAGCCGTCCGGTCTTCCTCAATCGCCAGATCCAGATCATCCCAATAGGCCGCGCGCGATTTGGCAACCACTTCGCGGTCCCATTTGTTCTTGTTGGCATCGGCCTTCAAATGCGTGCTGTCGGTATAGAGAACCTTACCATCCACCAGCCCGTGCCTGATCGCCTGCTCGACGATCTCGTCAAAAATATCCTGCGCAACACTGGCATCATGATATCGACGCCGCCGGTTCTGCGACAGGGTCGAGGCATCAAAGACCTTGTCGGTCAGCTTGAGTTGCAAAAACCAGCGATAGGCGACATTGACCTCAATCTCGCGCACAAGCTGGCGCTCCGAGCGCACGCCAAACAGATAGCCAATGAACAGCGCCTTAAACATTATCACCGGATCAAGGGCGGGACGGCCATTGTTCGCGCAGTACAAATCGGCCACGCGCGCATGGATAAAACTGAAATCGATCACGGCATCGATCTTACGAAGCAAATGATCGCTGGGGACCAAACTGTCGAGTGTCACCATCTCAAGTTCGGTTTGATGTGGGCTGGGTTTCTTAAGCATTCCCCATTGAATCAAAAGTCCCCGCCAATGGCGAGGACTTTGTCAGCAGTCTGGGACCGAACAATTTGTTCGGTCCCTTTTTCTTTTGATATTGCTTTATCCGCCCCAAAACTGGACCTATCGACCATGAAAACAGCCAAAATCGAATTGAAACAAGTGAAATTTGGCACGCTTTCCGGTGCGACTGAGGGCTGGATGATTGTCTGCGAAGATGATGTCATTCATGGCCTTGTGCACCGGATAGATGGTGATCTGTTTACAATTTCCTCTACGACCGATGAACGTATCCAGGCGTTTGGCTGGTGCCCGATGTTTGACAGTCTCGCCCATGTTCAAAATGATCTGGAAATAGCGCTGGCCATGCAAAGTGCCGGCGAAGTCGAGGAATGGATTGAACAGTCCGAGCGTTTCGATGACGAAAGTCATAATGGGCATCTGCATTAATTAAAGCCGATTAAATAAACTTGCCGATCAGCAGATGTTTGGATGGCATATGACGGTTGTGCGAAACCGTTATGTCCACAATGCTTTATTGATCCACAGCAAAACAATATACTCTTTGACGAAATATGATCTCGCATCTGCGAAAGCGGATTTTGACAGGTGGCCGGAACAAATATGATGGCCATTCAATTGCCACCGGCCGCGTCATCGCGTGCCCCATGGAAAAAGCGGGAATTCGGTCATGAGCACGATCAATCTGGACCATCTTTTCAAACCAAAATCGGTCGCAGTCATCGGCGCATCCAATCGGTCCCATTCCGTTGGACAGGTGATCATGCGCAATCTGCTGGCAGGCGGTTTTGACGGACCGATCATGCCGGTTAATCCGCACAGCCAGTCAATTGGTGGTGTTCTGGCCTACCCTGATGTTGAGAACCTGCCGGTTGTTCCCGAACTTGCCGTTATTTGCGTTCCTCCCAAAGCCGTTGTGCCAACCATGGAATGCCTTGCCGCCAAAGGCTGCATGGCAGCCATTGTGCTGACCGCGGGTCTTGGTGCCGAACAATATGACGATGACCGCAGCGTGAAACAGGCGATGCTTGAAATTGCCGCAAGCCATAAAATGCGCCTGCTGGGCCCAAACTGTCTTGGCCTGATGGTGCCGGGTATCGGACTCAATGCCAGTTTCAGTCATCAAAGCATCGGCAGTGGCAAAATCGCTTTTGTGTCGCAGTCGGGCGCGCTTTGCACCGCTGTTCTCGACTGGGCGGCGGCACGCGGCATCGGTTTTTCGCACTTTATATCGTTAGGCGAATGCGACGATGTCGATTTCGGCGACGTGATCGATTATCTGGGGTCGGATCCGAATACGCGTGCGATCATGCTTTATATCGAATCTATTCAGGAACGCCGCGGTTTCATTTCCGCAGCACGCGCCGCATCGCGCAACAAGCCGATCCTTTGCATCAAATCGGGCCGCTTTGCCGAGGGTGCAGCCGCAGCCGCATCGCATACCGGCGCGCTGGCCGGAGCCGATGACGTGTTTGATGCCGCCATCAAACGTGCGGGCGTTCTGCGCGTTTATACAGTTTCGGAAATGTTCTCCGCCGCAGAAACCTTGTCACGTATGCGCCCGTTCCGGGGCGACAAACTTGGCATTATCACCAATGGGGGCGGTATTGGCGTTTTGGCCGTTGATGCCCTGATTGAACGCCAAGGCCATCTTGCCAAGCTTGAAGACAGCACGATCGAGGCCCTTAACGGTGTCTTGCCATCGACCTGGTCACATGCAAACCCGATCGACATTATCGGCGATGCCCCGGGCGAACGATATGCAAAGTCGATTGATGCAGTCCTGAAAGATCCCAATATCGACAGCCTTCTGGTCATGCATGCCCCAACCGCTATCACCGATCCGGTGGAAGTTGCCCAAGGCGTGATTGATGCGATCAAGGACAGTCGCAAAAACATCCTGACCAACTGGGTTGGCGAGGCAACCGTCGCCAAGGCACGCAATCTGTTTTATGCCGCTGGGATCCCGACATATCGTACCCCGGAAAATGCCGTTGCCGCCTTCCAGCATATGGTGAATTACCGCAAATTGCAGGAAGTCCTGATGGAAACGCCGCCATCAGTTCCGCAGGATTTCACGCCGGAAACCGACAAGGCGCGCCAGATAATCCACACAGCCATTCATTCGGGGCGCGATATGTTGACCGAGCCAGAGGCAAAAGCCGTTCTGGAATGCTATGGCATCAATACGGTCAAAACCGTAGCCGCAGAATCGGTTGATGACGCCATCGAAACGGCGAATGCCATCGGTTATCCGGTCGCGCTCAAGATTCTCTCGGATGATATCAGCCACAAGTCCGACGTTGGCGGTGTGGTTCTGAATATCGACAGTGACGAAGAGCTCCGAGCTGCCGGCAACAAGATGCTGCGGACCGTCAAACAGAAATTCCCAAATGCGCGGGTACGAGGCTTTACCGTTCAGGAAATGATCAAACGTGCCGGTGCACGTGAATTGATCGTTGGCATGACCACCGATCCGATTTTTGGCCCGGTGATCCTGTTTGGTCATGGCGGGGTCGAAGTTGAAGTAGTCCGCGACCGGGCCATGGCGCTACCACCGCTGAATATGAAGCTGGCGCGCGAGCTTGTGGAAGGAACGCGTATCTATAATCTGCTGCGCGGTTATCGCGATGTGCCGCCGGTCAACCTGGAACAGCTTTACGTCACGCTGGTGCGGCTGTCACAGTTGGTTGTGCATCTTGGCGAGGTGCTTGAACTCGACATGAACCCGCTTCTGATTGATCAGACCGGGGTGATAGCACTGGACGCACGGATCAAGGTGACACCAAAAGTGGTTAGCGATGATCAACGTCTGGCAATTCATCCCTATCCGCGCCACCTGAAACAGGAACTGATCCTTGAAGACGGGACAAAATACCTTCTGCGTCCGATCAAGCCGGAAGACGAGCCGAAGCACTATGAATTCATGTCGAAACTGACACCGGAAGACATTCATTTCCGGTTCTTTGGCTCAGTCCGTGAATTGCCACATTCGGAAATGGCCCGCCAGACACAACTTGATTACGATAGGGATATGGCATTCCTTGCCATCGTGCCAGAGGGGCCAGAAGCAGGCGATATCCATGGCATTGTTCAGGTCGTAATCGATCCGAACAACGAGCATGCCGAATATGCGATTATGGTTCGCTCAGACATCAAAGGGCGCGGGCTTGGCCGCATATTAATGGAAAAGATGATCGAATTCTGCCGCCAGAAAGGGACAGAAACCTTTATCGGGCAGGTTCTACCAGATAACCGCCGTATGCTGACGCTTTGCGAAAAACTGGGCTTCTCGCGCAAATATCTTGCCGATGAGGAAGTGTTTGAAGTCACCCTGCCCTTGCAACGCGACGTCGCCTGATATCGGGTTGATAAATCATGAAAAAAGCCCGGTCACATTGAATTGGCCGGGTTTTTATTTTGCCATCAGACGACATCCAAAAATTACGCGGTTTCAGGCGTCAGTTTGGATTTGATGTGTGCCAATGCCTTTTCTGGATCAATCCCCTTTTCGCGCAAAGCGTCGGCGGCCTCGCTTTCGATCTTGCGAAGTTCGCCCAAGGTTGTCTGAACGTCTTCAAGCTGTTGTTCCAGTTCGGAAATGCGACGACGCCCGACCAGCATCAGATGCGCCAGTTGATCTGCACCCGACCGTTCAGCGTCATAAAGATCAATATATTCCTTGATGTCTTCAAGCGAAAAACCAAGACGTTTGCCACGCAGCACCAGCATAAGGCGCGCGCGATCACGATAGTTATATACACGCGTCGCACCTGCCCGCTGGGGTGATAGCAGGCATTTGGTTTCATAAAATCGGATAGCGCGCGGCGTGATGTCGAACTCTTCGGCAAGCTCGGTAATGCTGTACAGCTTATCGTTCATGGTTTTTCTTATTGAATGAATGCAATGGTGCAACATCGCAACATTGGGACTTACAAGTCAATATATTTACGCTTACGTCACTTCGCTTCAGGCCATTCCCAAGATTACGACAACGTCGCCAATCCCCTAGTCCCCTGCATTCGAGTTACTTTCGTTCGTCTTGGTACGAATAAATGCCAAATCAACCGGCACATAGTCCGGACCGTTGAATAGCTTTTTGCCGGTCAATGCCCCCGGCCAGCTTTGGGGATCGGATTTCCAGAAGGTGCCATCGGGCATTGGGACTTCAAGCGGATGACGGAAACCCTCGGCATATTCGGGCACCAGTTCCAGGTCACCACAAATACCCGCCTTGAATATCGGCCCTGCTGCCGGCCGTGGATTGCTCAGCACACCGGGCCAAGCATCAAATATTGCGGGATAAGTCGCGTGATTGCACACATCACCGGAAAACTGCACACCGCGATCTTCATCCCTGCCAAGATCAAGTTCGTCAGTAGGACCAAACAATGTCTGATCAAGCGGCATCAGGTTGATGGGCAAAGTCGCCGGATTGGCATACCCAATGGCATTACGCCGATTTTGCCACATCCTGGTTGCGCCCTTTTTGACGTATTTCTGACGCAGGAAGAAGCTGTTGTGGAAGCATTCAAAAGGCATACTTGGCTGCGCATGGCTTGACTTGCCGAATTTGAAAACGGCACCACCGTTGTTTTCATCACCCTCCGGCCCCGGGCGGCTATCAAACCAGCCGCGATTGCCGAAATAATACCAGTACCCGCCAGCCAGATTATCCTGCGAGAAAAGCTTATGACAGTTATAGAACTGGTTATATGCCACCCACCAGCCCACGGCAGTTGCTTCGGGTTCAATCGGATTGTCGCGCACGAAACTGAATCGGTTATCAATGATGCGGACATTGCGGTTAAAGCTGCCGATCGGCTTTTGCAGATTGGTCGCGGATACATCCATTCGAACGGCGTTATAGCAGTGGCGCACATCGTTTCCACGGATTACGATATCGCCCGCAATGTCATCCGCCCCAAAAAATGCACCGTTCAGGTATCGATATGGTGCTTCCTTGCCCGGAGTGATTTCGCCGTCATGGATCATCGACCAGTCAAGGTACCGCCAGATCACATCATCCTGAATCCAGTCGCAATTTTCGATGATGATGCGTGATGTGTGCTCGCCCGTCGCATAAAAAGCATATGTTCCGCCGCGGATTTGAAGGTTTTTGAATATCAGGTCATTGCTGTCGCGGATATAGACGGCACTCGGCCATGCTCGTTCGATACGGATATTATCAAGACGAATATGGCGCTTTCCGATGATGCGAAACGCCGCGTATTTGGCGCATCCGGGATCGATTGCCGAAACTTCGGGATCGGGCGGACGGCGACCGTCAAGAATGGCACCATATTCACCGCGAATGATGATCGGCTGATCTTCAAGGCCGCTTATCGGGATATCAACCGGTTCCGGCAGGAAATAGTTTCCCGGCATCAAACGGATCAAATCACCAGGTGCACAATTGGCCACCGCATTATGAAGTGTTGAGGTTTCGCGCCAGGTAGAATCGACCCAATGACGCCCGCCATCCGGCGTGACATAAACCATCCTGAGCATTTCATGTTCCCCTTGTTACCCCGATGCCCGATTAGATTTTATTGCCGGGCTTGTGTTTTATCAGACGTCACGCCATATCTGTCGCTGTTTCACCGCTGCCGGACCAATATGAACCAACCACCGAGCCAAGCCGCAAAGGCAATAGATCATCGTGATCGTAGTCAATCCCTACCGGGTTTGTTGCGCCATGCTGCATTTTGCCTGATTGCTTGCGCGCTTATCCTGTTTGGTGGCGGCACATCCGTTACTGACACGCCAATTTCCGACGGACCGACTTTCCCCTATCCGTTTAATACCGTCAATCATGATAGCGGCCCGTCGCAGGCAGTCCTTCCGGTGGCACCGGATCGTGCCATTGCCGGTCCCCGCCAAACCCCGGACGATTTACCAGACCATAAGCCAACCTTCCCCGATGATGCCGTTGTTGTACCGTCGGTCACACAGCATACAGCTCCCCAACGGGCAAAATGCATCTTTGTGGCAAGTGCAATCGCCACTCATGGCGCTGAAATTCTTCCATTTTCCCCGCGCGCTCCGCCCTTTCGGGTCTGATTTCTCCTACTCATAATCGCGGCACGATATGCGCCGTGTTTCCAGAAATATCAGATGACAGCATAACCGGGTATCAGGTTGGCCCGGTCTGACTGCTGTGCGGAGTTTATTTTTCATGCGTACATCAAGATGGCGCGTGGTTGTCTACAGCCTTGTCCTTCTGACAGGTTTCCTGACAGCCCTGCCAAACCTTTTCACCCCGGCTCAGCTTGCAGACTGGCCCTCATTTTTACCAAGACGCCAGGTTGCCCTTGGCCTTGATCTGCGCGGCGGATCGCACCTTGTGCTTGAAATCGATACTGCGGCAATGATCGCCGAACGCCTTGAAATAACGCGCGATGATGTCACAAACGCCCTTCGCAAGGCCAATATCGACACCAACAGCATTCAGATCAGTAATGATCAGGTGATTGTAAGCCTGTCTGATACCAAGGACCACGACGGTGCCCTTGATGCCCTAGAATACCTTGCCAATGCGCAGGTTGAAACACCACGGCATGGATCAACGGCAGAATTTGTCATTACCGCGCCATCCGATAACAGCATCCATATCACACTTAGCGAACAGGGCATTCGCAACCGGGTCGACGCCAGCGCCCAGCAAAGCCTTGAGATCATTCGAAGCCGCATTGACCAGATAGGCGTATCGGAACCAACGATCCAGCGGATTGGCAGTGATCGTGTTCTGGTTCAGTTGCCCGGCATTCAGGACCCGTCACAGGTTCGAAAACTTCTGGGTAGCACCGCAAAGCTTGGCTTCTATATGCTCGCGGATCGCAGCAGGACCGATAAACGCGACAGCAGTGTACTAACTTTGCAGGACAAGGACGGGCAAAGCTATCACTTGCGTCGTACTCCGGCCCTTTCGGGCGACCATCTGACAGATGCCCATGCCGGATTTGATCCGCAAAGCCATCAACCAGTTGTCAATTTCCGGTTTGATACGGCCGGTGCGGCAAAGTTCGCCGATATCACACGCGCCAATGTTGGAAAACCCTTTGCCATTGTTCTGGACAACGAAGTCCTTAGTGCACCAGTCATCCGGGAAGCGATAACCGGTGGTTCGGGCCAGATCAGCGGCAGCTTTACGGTTGGTGAAACGGTAACACTTTCTGCACTTCTTCGTGCCGGGTCCCTGCCCGCACCAATGACCGTGATCGAAGAACGAACCGTCGGCCCCGACCTTGGTGCAGATGCCATCGAGATGGGCCTTTATACCGGCCTGATCGGGTTGGGACTGGTCACCGGATTGATGTTTTTCCTGTATGGGCGATGGGGCACGATCGCCAATCTGGCACTTGGCCTTAACGTCATGCTGACATTCGGCGCACTGAGCTTGATGGGAGCAACACTGACCCTGCCCGGTATTGCCGGGATTATTTTGGGGATCGGGCTTGCAGTTGATGCCAACGTTCTGATCAACGAACGTATCAGGGAAGAAACCAAAAGGGGCCTTTCGGCGTTCATGGCGCTCGATTCCGGGTTCAAGCGTGCTTATGCCACGATTGTTGATTCCAACATAACAACCCTTATCGCAACCGCCCTTTTGTTTGAGTTCGGGTCCGGCCCGGTGCGTGGCTTTGCCATCACCATGGGTCTTGGCATCGTGATTTCGATGTTTACCGCGGTTGCCGTGGTTCGAGTTATCATGACCGAAATCGTCTGGCGCACCCGTATGAAAAAGCTCGTCATTGAACCGCTTTGGCGTTTCATGCCCGAAAAAACCAGCATTTCTTTCATGCGGGCACGTTTTCTCGGCATCGGAATGTCGCTTTTGCTGTCTGCTATTTCAATCGGATTGTTCTTCAAACCCGGTCTTGATTACGGGGTTGATTTCAAGGGCGGCATTCAGGTTGAAGTTGCCAGTAGCAGTGGGAATAACGGTAACAGCCCGCTTGACCTTGGAGCCTTGCGACAGGAACTTTCGACATTGGGGCTTGGCGATGTCAGCCTTCAGGATATCGGCAAGGATGGCCATATCCTGATCCGGGTTGAACGTCAGCCGGGCGGCGAACAGGCACAGACAGCAGCCGTCGAGACAGTTAAGAAAGCCGTACAATCAATTGATCCGGCAGCAGATTTTGAACGCACAGAAGTCGTTGGTCCCAAAGTCAGCGGTGAATTGGCCCAATCTGGTGTCAGCGCTGTCATCTTCGCAAGCCTCGCGATGCTGTGCTATATCTGGTGGCGGTTTGAATGGCCATTTGCCGTTGGCGCGATTGTGACATTGATCCTTGATGTGACCAAGACCATCGGCTTTTTCGCGATTATGGGGCTCGACTTCAATCTGACGGCCATTGCCGCCCTGCTCACCCTGATCGGCTATTCGGTCAATGATAAGGTTGTGGTTTATGACCGGATGCGCGAAAACCTGCGGCTTTATCGAAAAATGCCGATGCGCGAAATCATCGACATGTCGATCAACCAGTCGCTTGCCCGGTGCCTTTTCACATCTCTGACAACCCTTTTTGCGATGGTGCCAATGGCGATCTGGGGCGGGTCTGCCGTTGAAAGTTTTGCCGTTCCGATGGTGTTCGGCGTTGCGATTGCCACGACATCGTCAATCTATATTGCTGCACCAATCCTGCTGTTCCTCGACACCTGGCGACAGAAACAACGCCAGAAGCATGCGCGACTGGCATCAGAAACCGACATTGATGACAATCCCCTGATAAAGGCATCCAGTTAACAAGACCATATGACCATATCGAAACCGGCTTTCATCGCCGGTTTCGATAAATCCCAGAGAATCATACGTTTTAAAATATTTTATGAAACATCTTGTTTCAATGGATTGACCCGGCAAATCGGTCGCCATAGGGTACGGCATCATTCCAGTTTCACAGGACAGAAAGATGTCGATTCCTTTCCGGTTTATCGTGACCGCGGGCTTTTCATTTGGGTTGCTGATCGGTGCCCAGCATGCTGCACAGGCCCACTTCCAGAAGATGATCCCGTCAACCAACGTGGTCACTCAGGAAACCGGTCGCGATATCGAGGTCGACCTGACCTTTACCCATCCAATGACCAATGGCCCGGCAATGGAAATGGCACGGCCGGTTCGGTTTGGCATTCAGACCAACGGCAATAAAACCGATCTTGGCGACAGTCTGGTGGCAAAGACGGTCGATGGCAAAGCAGCCTTCGACGCCACTGTCCATATTGATCGTCCCGGCGGATACGCGCTTTATGTCGAACCGATTCCCTATTTCGAACCGTCCGAGGGTAAATACATCATCCAGTACACCAAAACGATCATTGATGCGTTTGGTGCCGGTGAAGAATGGGACCAGATGGTTGGCTTCCCGGTCGAGATAGAGCCCCTGACCCGCCCCTATGGCATCTGGACAGGTAATGTATTCAGCGGGATTGTCCGTCATAACGGCGAACCGGTACCGTTTGCCGAGGTCGAGGTTGAATATGCCAATGACGGCAGCATCACACTACCAAACGAAAGTTTTTCAACGCAGGTCATCAAAGCCGATGGCAATGGTGTTTTCAACTATGCCATGCCCCATGATGGTTGGTGGGCGTTTGCCGCCTTGGTCGAAGATGGCACGATGACGGCCCCAGGATCGGATGATCAGGTCCCAGTCGAACGCGGCGGTGTTATCTGGGTTAAAACCGACCCAATGGACTGACTTTCGAGCAACACGCCAAGCCTGTCATACTTATTTGTAAAAAATATGAAACCCGCTTGACTTCGCGACTGCGAAATCGCTACGATTTTCAGGTAGGATTTATGACCTGCCTGCCCCACCAGAACAAAATGCACACGTAAATTGATCCGTTTGCAGGCCAGTCCTGTAGACGTCAGGATTGCAAATGCACTTAACAGGGATTTGACCATGCACATCGTCGATGGAGCCCTATCGAGTGAAGTCGTTGTAGCCGGCGCCGTTTTTGCGGTTGCAGGTATCGGTTACGGACTTCGTAAAATCGATATTGATGCGATGCCCCGTGTGGCGATGATGAGTGCGGTTTTCTTTGTTGCTTCCCTGATCCATGTTCCTGTCGGGCCAAGCAGCGCACATCTTATCGTCAATGGCTTGGCAGGGTTGATGCTGGGCTGGGCTGTTTTCCCGGCAATATTCATCGGACTGTTATTGCAGGCGGTTTTCTTTGGTTTCGGCGGCATCACCGTTCTGGGTGTAAATACAATCAACATCGCCCTGCCTGCGGTTTTGATGTGGTGGCTGGTTTCACCGTTTCTGACACGTGCCGAAGGTAAATCGATCTTGCTGGCAGGTTTTGTCGCCGGGTCCGGTGCCATTGCCCTTTCAAGCATAATGGTTGGCCTGTCACTTGCAGCCAGCGGGCAGGAATTTGTTCCAACCGCAAAGCTTGTGGTCATGAGCCACATACCGGTCATGGTGGTTGAAGGTATCCTGACCGCAGCAGCCGTGCATCTTGTCAAAAAAGTCCGTCCGGTCATGTTGGCCCCCGTCGGCTCGCTTCGAAATGCGGCCTGATCGATGCCGCGATTTCCCGTTTTATGCGTATTTTCTGTTCTGATCGGCACGCTGTTCATATCCGTCAATGCCCAGGCACACAGCCTGCATGTTTTTGCGATGGGAAACGGCGACGTCATCGACGGCTATGCCTATTTCGGGGGCGGTGCCCGGCCACATGATGCGAAAATCCAGCTTCTCGATGATACAGGTCGCGTTATTTTTGCCGGAAAGACCGATGATCAGGGTGAATTCAAACTTCGCGTCAGCCACAAACAGGATTATGTCATCGAAGCCAATTCCGGTGATGGCCATATCGCCAGCTTCGAAATCAATGGTGATGAGCTTTCCAGTCAATTGCCCTCAGGAAATGAAGGTATCGATGTTCAGGTCAGCCAGATTGACACAGCATCCTCGTCTCAAAACGAAAAAACACATCCCCCATCGACAATCATTGCCACGGATAGTTCCAACACAACGGTCACCCTTTCGCGGGACGAGTTGGACAACCTGATTGATGCGGCTGTATCCCGTCATGTTCGGCCCTTGCGCGAACAACTGGTTGCCTATGAGGACAAAGTCCGATTCTCCGATCTTCTGGGTGGGATTGGTGTCATCGTCGGAATATTCGGGGCCTTTGCATGGTTCAGGGCCGGAAAATCACGGCCCGATCAGCAGAATGAAAAACCATGATCGGGGCGACAAATGTCCTTGTACCGTCACGATCCAATTCAGTTCTGTCACGGATTGATCCACGCTGTCGTTTGCTGGCAGCTCTCGCACTGATCGTAACAGCCGTCAGTTTTTCAAGCTGGCAACCATTGGCAATGCTGGTTCTGGTCGCTGCGATCATTACCGGTTTTGCCAAACCCAACTGGTCCAGAACACTTAAAATGGTTTTGACCATGGATGGCTTCATCCTTGTGATGCTGATCATGTTGCCCTTTACCGTGCCCGGTGATGTGATATTCACCCTTTGGAGTTTTGACGCCAGCTATCAGGGACTGTTCCAGGCCGTGCTGATCGCGCTTAAGGCAAATGCTGCGATACTTGTTCTGATTGCACTGATGGGCGGAATGGATGCAATCCTTCTGGGGCGGGGTTTGCAGGGGATATACGTTCCGGCAAAGCTGGTGACGCTTTTCATGTTTACCATTCGCTATATCGATCTTTTGCGGCGGGAATATCTGCGCCTGCATGTTGCCATGCGGGCACGCGCCTTTGTCGCGCGTAACAATCGTCATAGCTGGCGCAGTTTTGGATATTTACTTGGGATGCTGTTGGTGCGCAGCCATGATCGTTCAGAACGCATTCTTTGGGCGATGAAATGTCGTGCCTATCACGGTCATATGCATTTCGGCTCCCTGCCCCGGTTCAGTCCTCAGGATTATCTGTTTGCCAGTGCCCTCATCCTTTTCACCGCTGCCCTGATCGGGTTGGAGGTCGCATGTCCGCCGCTGATCTGATCACAGTCAAAAACCTGCATTTCACCTTCCCCACCGGGCGCAAGGTCTTGAATGGTGTGGACCTGTACCTGCGGACCGGTGAAAGATTGGCCCTGATGGGGGCGAATGGCGCTGGAAAAAGCAGCCTGTTGCATTGTCTGATGGGTTTAGTCACAGCAGAGAATGGCGAGATAGCCATTCTTGGGTCAAGATGCGAAACAGAATCAGAATTTCGCGCCGTTCGCGGCCGGGTTGGGTTGCTGTTTCAAGATTCCGATGATCAGCTTTTCTGCCCGACCGTTCTTGAAGACGTGATGTTTGGCCCGCTTAACCTTGGTCAATCGCGCTATGATGCGCGAAAAATAGCTATGCAAACGCTAGCTGATCTTGGACTGGGCGGATTTGAAACCCGGATCACTTATCAGCTTTCCGGTGGTGAAAAGCGACTGGTTGCACTTGCAACAGTTCTGGCGATGTCGCCCGAAATCCTTCTGCTTGACGAGCCAACCAACGGGCTTGATGCCGATGTCGAGCAACGTCTGATCGCAATTTTGCGCTCTTTACCACAGGCGATGGTGATCATTTCCCATGATCATCTATTTCTTGATCATGTCGCAACACGTTCCGTTCGCCTTCAGGATGGCGTTATATCCAAAGCCTGACTTGCTGGCATTTGCGAGCTCGCCTATGCTTCAGCAATCTTAAAAGAACGGGAAACGCCCCATGAAACCTGAATCCATTCTTGTGTTCTGGTTCAAGGAACTTGAGCCTAAACAATGGTTTGAAAAAGACACTGCAATTGACCGTTATATCGCAGAACGATTTGCTGATTTTCATGCCGCCGCGGCAGCCGGGGAATTGTATGGCTGGCGCAAAACCGCACATGGCCGACTGGCTGAAATCATTATTCTGGATCAATTTTCTCGCAACATCTATCGCGACAAACCGGAATCCTTTGCCTCCGACCCTATGGCACTCGCTCTGGCACAGGAAGCCATTGCACATGGCTTTGATACCAAACTGACCAAGCCCGCCGAAAAATCCTTCCTGTATATGCCCTACATGCATTCGGAATCAGAAGCCATTCACGAAATCGCACTGGATTTGTTTAACCAGCCGGGCCTTGAAAACAATCATGGCTACGAAATCAAACACAAACGGATCATTGATCGTTTCGGTCGCTATCCGCACCGTAATGACATTCTGGGGCGGACATCAACGCCAGATGAAATTGCGTTCCTGAAAGAACCAAACTCTTCATTCTGAAAATAACAAAAGGGGATGGCTCGTCTCACCATCCCGTGATTTGATTTCGCAGTCACTCATAACTGCGATTTTTAACCGATCTTGCGGTCACGTTTTTCCCACCAGCCATCAACCAGTGCTTCGGCTTCGTCCATGTAGTCGGCCTTGCCTGCAAGGAACGCCCCCATTGCCGCACTGCCTTTGATGCGCGCAATCGCGGCACTGTCTTCGACCTCGCCGCGCCATACGGCCATAAAATGCTGCAAGGTCACCGGGCTGTTGTCTTCATCGTCCTTTTCAGTCCGCGCCAGAAGTGCCGGCCAGCGAACGTCGCTAAGCTCGCCATTGTCAAGCATACGAAGATCGACATGCTTGAACGGTGTGCGTTCCGCCTCACCGCCGCCGCCCTTGATGACGCCAATACGCGGTAATTCCAGAAGCTTTCCCGTTTCCCGGTGAACATCAAGAAACGCCGGATGGAATACGCCAAGAAACGCCGCACGCGCCTGCAACGGATTAAGCAGACGCAGCAGGGTATTGACCGGACTGCGCAACCCCAATAAAGGCCGCAGACCAATCAGCTCCTGCAATTTCGGATGGATGTGGCGCAGCGGCAAATAGGCAAAGCCCTTCGACGCAATATCGGAACGTGCTTCGTCGGCCGACATCGCCAAGGGCAATTTTAGCGTCTTGACCGCAACCTCGGTGCTCACACCGTTGGTCAGGTGCGAATTATAGCCATGCATCAGAACCGGAATACCATTCCGCGACAGCAACATCGCCGACAGCACGAACCACGGCAAACCGCGCGAACGCCCTGCCGCATAGGATGGCCAATCCAGCATCGGATGACATTTTTCCGGAATCAGGCTTTCATCGTCCAGCTCAAGCCGCGCGGCCTTGCGAACGGCTTCGATCATGCCTGCCAGTTCTTCGGGCGTTTCGGCACGATAACGCAGCATCAAAAGAAACGCGCCCAGTTGGATCGGTTCCACCTCGTCACGCAGGATCATTGAAAAGGCTTCAAATGCCTCTTCGCGCGTCAGGCTGCGTGAACGCCCCGGTCCACGGAAGAAAGTCCGCAGATATCCGGAAAACGGATGAGCTTCCGGCAGATGGTTGTCATCTTCAAGCTGCTCAAGATGGTCGTCGGTCATACGATCGCACCACTTCTGTTATCAGTTATGTTCGCGTGTAAATATCCACTCGTTATCATTCGACTGATCTTTTTGATAGCGATAACCGTCCATATCGAACGATTTAAGGTCCTCGGGCTTTTCCAGACGATTGTCGATCATGTAACGCGCCATCATGCCACGTGCACGTTTGGCCGAGAAACCAATGACCTTGCCAACACCGGCTTTGACTTCCTTGAAGACCGGCGTGATCACCGGACCGTCAAGCACATCTTCTTTCACCGACTTGAAGTATTCATGCGATGCCAGATTGATCAGGCTGCGGTTCTTGTGATCCGCGGTAATAGTATTGATCTGTCTGGCAATCTTATCACCCCAGAATGCATAAAGATCCTTGCCACGTGGGTTCGAAAGTCGGGTTCCCATTTCAAGACGATAGGGCTGCATCAAATCACGCGGTTTCAAAAGACCATAAAGGCCCGAAAGCATCCGGAAATGGTTTTCGGCCCAGTCGATATCTTTTTGATCCATCGTGTCGGCATCAAGACCGACATAGGTATCACCACGGAACGCGTAAATTGCCGGCTTGGCGTTTGTGCGATCAAAAGGCCGTGAAAAATGCGCAAAGCGCTGATAATTCAGATCAGCAAGATTTTCACTGATCCCCATCAGCTTCATCAAATCGCTGCGGCTTTTTTTACGCGCAACTTCAATAAGTTCTTCAGTATCGTCGAGAAATTGCGGTTCTGAAACGGCCATTTCAGGTGCATCCGTTTCGAAATCAAGTTTCTTTGCCGGAGAAACGACAGCAAGCATTAAGACGCCTCTTCTCTTTCATCTCTGATCATTTTATCGTAACAAGCCACAAGGCATGGAGAAAGTCTAGGGCCCAAGCCCATGTACACGCGTATATACGCTTGTGCATCGGTTTGGACCCTTTGCATTCCCCATAGATTTCTAATCTTGCAGAAAATCCGCAGGGTGCAACCCACCTGTGGAAGAAAGGACGAGTTATGAGTGAACAAGTTCGCGCGTCGCACATTCTTCTGATGTATGCTGGTTCGGCACGCTCCAGTGCAACCCGCACCAAAGAAGAAGCGCTTACCGAAATCAACGCGCTCAAAGACCAGATCGCCAATGGTGCTGACTTCGGTGAAGTCGCCAAAGCAAACTCTGACTGTCCGTCCGGTCAGCAGGGTGGCGACCTTGGCTTCTTTGGACGTGGCATGATGGTTCCGGAATTCGATGCCGCTGCTTTCAACATGGAAGTCGGCACCACGTCCGACGTGGTGGAAACCGATTTCGGTTACCACCTGCTGCAGCGCACCGCCTGATTGGCGCTCGCCAAAACACCAAAGGGCTCGCAACATCTTGCGGGCCCTTCTTGATTTAGCACTTCGGAAATCTCATCCATCAAAAATCGACCAGTGGCGCATCAAGCTCGTATTCGCCCTTGTGATCCTCGATCTCCAGCACCCAGACATCGCGATCAAATTTCACCTGTTTGCGCCAGTATTCGTCGCAGGCGAACTCGGTCTCGCGTCCACCATCCGCACCACCGGTCACCTGCATCCAGCCCATATCGCCATCAAGTGTCGTCACCCGCGAAAAGACATAGCATCCGGCCGCAAAACGATTGAGCTTCAGCAGCACCGCACCGGCATCTTCATTGCCCATGTGCACCACCATCGCCGTAATCAGCTTTGATTGGCAGATCGCAATCTGCCCGCGAACCCAGATGCCAGCCTTAAGCCGTGGCTGCATTACTGGTCCCCCCGCTTTGCCGTCACATTTTCAGGCATTTGAAGGATCAGATTGGCATTTGGACAGATGCTTTCCCAGATTTCCCATTCCGATGGCTTTGCCGCCCCAAAATAATCTCCCTTTTTACCCAGCATATCGAAAATAATCTGAAAATGAAGATGCGGAATCCAGTCGCCATTAATCGGGAAATCGCCAAAGGCACACAGCAGATGGTCTTTTTCCACGGGCTGTCCGATATAAAGACCTTCAAGCGATTCACGGCTGAGGTGACCATACAATGTATAGAAAGTCACATCCGGTTCCGGATTGTGTTCAAGGATGATGGTCGGCCCATAATCAAGATGCAGATTGTTATCGGCAAAGCTGTGGACGACGCCATCAAGTGGCACATAAACGGGCGTACCCGCCGGGGCGAAAAGATCAATGCCAAGATGCTGGCTGCGCGCCTCGCCATCATTTTTGAATTGATCGGATTGATAACATATCCGGTCTTCGCGATAACGACCGACACCTACCGGCGCGTTGGCATCCGCCATCTGCTGCCACATGATTTCGGTCTGGCGCGCCGGATCGCTGGTACCACCAATCACCACATCGCCATTGCTTGAAAAGTCATAAACGATTTTAGCACAGCTTTTCAGATCGCAATCCAAGACCGACGCGAAATCAACCTGATGATCAATGATCCATTGGCGAAGTCGCGGTGCATCCGCCACCGGTTCCTGCCCCTTTGCGTAACGATCAAGATAAGACTGAAAACGTGCAGACGCGTCATCAAGAATGGCTGTGGTCACAATGGTGGCTCCGGCAAAGAAAAAGGCAGGATGAAAACACCCTGCCTTTGCCTACATGATATTTTGTCATAAGGGCAAGTCCCAAGACTTACCAGTTGGTGACTTCGTACTCGCACGCGACATCGTCATCATCGGTATCGGTCAGTGCCACCGTCAGGCGACGCATCTGCGGATTAAAGCGTTTAACGAAATTCAAAAGCACCAGCGCTTCTTCGGAAAGATCCCCGGCATCTTCATCGTCTTCATCAAGTTCGCACAGCTCTACCAATTCAAGGAACAGAGCCGCAAGCGCACGTTTGACGTCTTCGCCGCCTTTAAGACCACCGGTCAATTCACCAAGCGGGCCCAGATCAACATCAAGCTTGCGAAGCGTCTTGCTCATCTGGTCGATGGCATCTTCGTCCAGAACCATCTCGGCCGCGATCATGTGCGTGCCGACTTCATTGATGTTCATGAAACCGATAAATTCGAACAGATCGTCCTTGTTACGGCCTTCGGCCAGAAGCTGTTCGGTGTGCGCTTCGAATTCTTCGAAGTCGATGTCTTCGCCAAGATCGTTTTCGAGGTCGCTCATGTCGCTCTCCAGTGAAAATTTGCGCCGCTCATACTCTGTATCGGTGAAAAACACAACCCGCACCGGGTCAATAGGGATCAGACATGCATGGATCACAGATCGGAATGAATACAGGAAACATTAAACCCAATTGCGAAGAAACATGTATCCTCAGTAGGATGAAGTTACAGGCCGCCGTGTTTTACGGTCGAAACGAATTTAAAGACGGATCACATTATGCCCGAATTTACGTTACTCGACATTGCCGCTGTTAGTTGGGCATTACTCTGGTGGGTGGGCTATACCATCTTTGCCGATGCGAGTTCGCGACGGCGTAATTCGATTTCGGCACATATGGCGCGCAATCGGCATCGCTGGATGGAACAGATGCTTCAACGCAATCTGCGCATGGTTGATACCTCCATCGCGGGTAACCTGATCACCGGCATCAGTTTCTTTTCATCGACCACCATTCTGGTCCTGATTGGTTTGATCGCACTTCTTGGCTACACCGAAAAAGCAATCCAAACGGTATCCGCCCTGCCCTTTGCCGTCGAAACAACGGCAGCAGTCTGGGAATGCAAGGTCGTGCTGCTGATTCTGATCTTTATCTATGCGTTCTTCAAGTTCACATGGGCATTCCGTCTGTCGAACTATTGTTCGATCCTGATCGGTGCCGCCCCGGACCCAAGCGCACCGGATGCGGCCCGGGCAGCCGCCCGGGCATCACGCATGAGCATGATGTCAGCGCACAATTTCAATCGCGGCATTCGCGCCTATTTCTTCGCGCTGTCAGCACTTGCGTGGTTCTATCATCCGGTCGCGTTCATCATCGGCGCCGCATGGGTTACGCTGGTTTTATACAATCGGGAATTTCGGTCCCACGCACTTGATATTCTTGCCGGGCATCACTGACACGAAAAAGGCCGCATCAAGTGGCCTTTTTGCATTTTTCAAGCTGGTTGACAACGGCGGCGCAACGCGTATCCGGCAAGCACCAACATCACCAACCCAACCGGCAAGGCCGCCGAATACAGCAAGGTTGACCATCCCGCCCCAGCATATATCGAGCCAGCTGACAATGATGCAATGGCAACAGTACCAAACACCACAAATTCATTGATCGCCTGTACGCGGGCCTGCTCCGCCGGACGATAGTTTTCGGTCAGGAAGGTGGTCGCGCCAACGAACATAAAATTCCATCCAACCCCAAGCAACACAAGAGACGGCCAGAAATTGTCGATCAAATCCTCCCCTGCCAAACCGAATGCGAGACAGATCAGATTCAGCACCGCCCCCACCTGAATGATGCCAAGGGCACCAAACCGGCGGATCAGGTTGCCGGTAAAGAAACCTGGCGCATACATACCCACCACATGCCACTGAATGATGAAGGCGGCATCGCCGAACTCGTAATTGCAATCAAGGATCGCAAGTGGTGTTGCCGTCATGACAAAGCTCATGACCGCATAGCCAAGTGCCCCGGCAATCATTGCAACGATCACGGCAGGTTGCCCTATCACCACTCTGAGCGGACGCGGCGGTTCATCATGCTTGGTGCCGCGCATATCAGGAAGGCGCAACTGGCTGATCGCCAGAACCAGCAGAAATTGAATCCCGATCAGTGCCAGGAAAGTTCCGAGAAATGGCACCGTATCAAACCAGTTGCGTGCAAAGCTTGCCAGGTTTGGTCCGACGAAGGCAGCAGCAAGCCCGCCCAGCATGGTTAGTGAAATCGCACGAGAACGGAATTCTGGCGGGGCGGCCTCGGCTGCGGCGAAACGATATTGCATGGCGATGGCATTGGCAGACCCGATGCAGGCGCAAGCTACACACAGCAACCAGAAATTCCCCCAATAGACCGTCCCCATGCCTGCCACGGCACCTACCATGCCGATACCAGATCCGATCCAGAACCCGACACGGCGACCGAACCTGCTCATAATCAATGCCGACGGAGCGGTCGTCGCCATCATTGCAATCATGGTGAATGCAACCGGTAACGTAGAAAGTGATTTATCTGGCGCCAGCGAATAACCGATTACGGCTGCAACCGTAAACAGCAGTGACATCGCGCTGGCCGACAGGGCAACACATAAACTTAAAAACAGAACATTTCGGCGCACTTCGGGACTGGACATATGGGACGTACCTTCATCAGGCTCTGGCGTGGCGGCGCCGTTTCAATCTGGTGTTTTTTCAAACTACAAGAACAAGGAACTGCTGTGAAATCTTAACCGGGTTACGGCTTGCCCTGCTCTCTTTTGATGCTATATTGGCTTTTCAATTAACGGGATAGCATCAATGCACGGCATGGCCGACAATAAATTGATGGAATGCACAATCACCGCATGTCTTTCGGGCAACGCGGCTTTTTGTGTTGTTTCCCCGGTCGCTTTTTTCAAAGAGCGAACTTGACCTCATCCTGAAATTCCTTTTCTTGTGCCTAAAGCCCGCGTAAACATGCGGGTTTGAAAAATGCGCACATGACATTTATGCCCGCAGATAAAGCAGAGTTGAGCCAGACATGATTGCCCTCACCCTTCCGGACGGCGCCGTACGCGAATTTGACGGCCCTGTATCGGGTTTCGATGTTGCCAAAAGCATCAGTCCCTCGCTGGCAAAGAAATCCTTTGCCATCATCGTTAACGGCGAATTGCGCGACCTGTCGCGCGAAATCGATACTGATGCCGCCATCGAAATCGTGACCAAGGGGCACAAGGAAGTTCTGCCGCTGATCCGGCATGACTGCGCCCATGTCATGGCCGAAGCGGTTCAGGAACTCTATCCGGACACGCAGGTCACGATCGGCCCGTCCATCGAAAACGGTTTCTACTACGACTTTGCACGCAAGACGCCCTTTACGCCGGACGATCTGATCAAGATCGAAAAGCAGATGCACAAGATCGTCGAGCGGAACGAGAAAATCGAACGCGAAGTCTGGGATCGTAACGAAGCGATCAAATTCTTCCTCGACAAGGGTGAAGACTATAAGGCCGAGATCATCCGCGATCTTCCGGAAACCGAAACCATCACCTGCTATCGCCAGGGCAATTTCATTGACCTGTGCCGTGGCCCGCACGCCCCGTCGACCGGCAAGATCGGCAAAGCCTTCAAACTGATGAAGGTTGCCGGTGCCTATTGGCGTGGCAACTCGGATAACGAGATGCTGCAGCGTATCTATGGCACCTGCTGGGAAACGCAGGAGGACCTTGATGCCTACCTGCACATGCTTGAAGAAGCCGAAAAGCGTGATCATCGTCGCCTTGGTCGCGAAATGGACCTCTTCCACATGCAGGAAGAAGCACAGGGTTCGGTTTTCTGGCACGACAAGGGCCTGAAGCTGTATCGCAAGGTAGAAACATATATCCGTGAACGTCTTGATGCCGAAGGTTATCAGGAAGTGCGCACACCGCAGCTTGTTGACCGTATCCTTTGGGAAAAATCCGGCCACTGGGAAAAGTTCCGCGAGAACATGTTCACCACGACCCCGGATGAAGACGACCCGGAAAAGGTTCTGGCTCTCAAGCCGATGAACTGCCCGTGCCACGTGCAGATTTTCCGTATGGGCAGCAAGTCCTATCGTGACCTGCCGCTGCGTATGGCTGAATTCGGCTGCTGCCACCGTAATGAACCGTCCGGCGGTTTGCATGGCATCATGCGTGTGCGTCAGTTCATTCAGGATGACGCGCATATCTTCTGCACCGAAGACCAGATTGTCTCGGAAACCAAGATTTTCTGTGACCTTCTGAAATCGGTTTACAAGGATTTCGGCTTTACCGACATCCTCGTCAAATTCTCGGACCGTCCGGAAGTCCGTGCCGGTTCTGATGAAATCTGGGACAAGGCAGAAGCCGCCCTTCGCGAAGCCGCCGAAGAAGCTGGTCTGACGCTTGAAATTAACCCGGGCGAAGGCGCGTTCTATGGGCCGAAGCTTGAGTTTGTTCTGCGTGATGCGATTGGTCGTGACTGGCAGTGTGGCACGCTTCAGGCCGACTTCGTACTACCTGAACGCCTTGACGCGTCCTATATGGGCGAAGATGGTGAAAAGCATCGTCCGGTCATGCTGCACCGCGCGATCCTTGGCTCGCTCGAACGCTTCATTGGCATTCTGATCGAAAATTATGCCGGCCGCCTGCCGCTTTGGCTGTCACCTGTTCATGCCGTGATCTGCTCGATCACCAACGAAGCCGATAGCTACGCAGAAGACGTCAAAAAAGCACTTCAGGCCAAAGGTTTGAATGTTGAGCTTGACCTTCGAAATGAGAAGATCAGCTACAAGGTTCGCGAACACAGCCACGCGAAAATCCCGCTGATCCTTGCTCTTGGCAAACGCGAAGCAGAGGAAAAAACAGCCTCGGTCCGTCGTCTCGGTTTTCAGCATCAGAAAACCATGGGGATTGATGAGCTGGCCGAAAACATGGCGACCGAAATCCGTGATCGCGTAATCGAAGCCAATTTCTGATCGCCTGCCCACTTCAAGGCAAAACCACAAAGGCCCGCATGTTTTATTGCGGGCCTTCGCATTTTGCGTATTTCAGAACGGCACAGCGGAACCAAAGGTTTCAACACTCGTTTGGCAATCGCCACCTAATTCAGGGCTTTGGAATATAGTTCTTTCACCAACTCGTGACTGCACTTAACGCAAAGTTGTGCTAAATCCGAAACTGATCCCAAGCCCCCAGCGTATCTGGTGCATATGTTTTTTAAGGAAAAGGTAGCGACAATGAATTCCAAAGGTAAAACCCGTTATTTTATTGCATCGCTGGCGATGACGCTTGCATTGGGTACTGTATCCTCCGCAGCTTTGGCAATGGGCAGCGGCAACAGTTGGGGCAGCGATACACCCGATCTGTCCGAAGTCGTCGAAATGATTGATGCTGGCAAATACGACACGGCTATCGCAAGCCTTGAAGGCATGCTCGAAGATGATCCGAAAAATGCCGATATCCTTAACTATCTTGCTTATAGTCAGCGGAAATCAGGCGATCTTGAAAGTGCGTCCCAAAACTACGAACGCGCATTGATGATTGATCCGGAACACAAGGGTGCTTTGGAATATCAGGGCGAACTGTTCCTTCAGACCGGAAAGCCCGACATGGCGCGTGAAAACCTTGCGCGACTGGAGAAAGTCTGCGGTATGGATTGCGACGAATACAAAGAGCTGTCAGCAAAAATTCCGCAATAGATTTGCACCGCAAAAAAACCTTCCAAAACTATTCGTTAGGATAGCTTTGCAACACACACATTTGTCGCCATGTATTACCCCTCTTGTGGGTAATACATGGAATTGGACTTGGTCATGCCTGACGCTGTGCTGCGGAAAAGTTATACTGTTGTTGTCGTGCGCAGCACCGGACAGCAAATGGACCTGGAAACGCTTTCGGATTATCAAAGCGCGATCAATTCTGCGAAAAACGCATTGACCAACAATAACAATTCCGAAGTTCGCGTTGTCGAAAACAAATATGACGACGCCACAAAACGCGACAAAAAACAGGTTGTGAAAATCCTGACCCGTCAGGAAAGTGGCACAGGAAATGGCGGCACGGCAAAATCACGTGCAAAGGGTTCCGGCGTCAGCCACGAAGTGGCCAACCAGTTTAGCAAGGGGATCGTCAACATCGTTCTGGCGATTACCGTTCTGGTGCTTCTTGCCGGAATTATCATCCCATTGATGAACCGCTGATAGTGCATAACACCGCTAATCGTATCGAAACGACGATATCCCACGAGACGCTGAGATAAATCGATCATCTGTTTTCTCTGACTGCTTGACAGTGTGCCGCCCGGTTGCAAAATTGGTGAAGTCCATGCAATGGACCTTCGGGGGCTCAAAGGGAAATCAGGTGCCAATTGATCAATAAAAGCGCCAAATCCGTCATATCGTCGCGCTGGAAATACGGCCGCCTGACGATTGCACTGTTCGTCCCCCTGCTCTCCGGATGCTCTTCTGACGATATGATGCCGCTGTTTGGCAACGAAACTGGGTCCAAACAAATCAAGATCAGCGATACGGACAGCCAATCGCAAACGGCAATAGCATCTGGCATCGATAGTGCTGCCTGCGGTCTTTTCTTTGATAATGCATCTGCCGGGACAGTTTCGAACCAAGCCCTGAATGACAATGCAGCAGAACCGATATCGCTGCAGGGCAATCCGGCCGATGACCTGCGTCATGCCATGGCACTTGATCTTGCCAACGAACATGCAAAGGCGCGGCGCCTTTATCTCTGGTTGACCGCGGCCGATCCGAATGCCTCGATCTCGATCAATTGCGGTAACGGCATTATGCTAAGCGGTACGATCACAAGCCTTGCACAAAAGCGCATCAAGGCGATGGATATCAGCAATCCTGATCTTGCCCGCTCGCGCGAAATTGATGCGGTGGTTGCTTCGGCAATCGTTGCGCCCGGCCCGGAACTTCCCGATCCGCCGACGGTGCAAAGAAATCGCGACTTTTACAAAAACACTGTCGCGCTCGACATTCCGCCCGAGGATTCAACGGCTGCGCGTCCCGCAATGAAAATGGATGTCAGCAGCAATACAGCACGCCTGACCTCTGTTGACCGACCAGCAAGGAAAATTGCCGCACCGTCTGTTGCCCCCCAAACAGTGCCACTAACCGCGGCAACGACACCACCTACGATCAAAGGCGATGCGGTTACGCCAAGCGCGTCAAACAAAGCTCTGATTTCAACAACGCGTCCCATTGAAAGCGGCACGCTGGAACTGGAAGATGAAACATCTGCATCACAAAGCACCTTGATCGAAGTTCCAATGGTGGATGTGTCAAACAAAGCCCAAGCTGAAGAGAGCACTGCGGAAATTCCAACCGAGCCAGCAAAGATTGCTGAGGCCCCTGCACCTTCGATCCGTGAACCGGAACCCAAGCCAGAAGCGTCTCAACCGGTTCAAACAAGCAGTTCTTCTTATTACGCGGTGCAATTGGCGGCCTATCGTTCGCGTAAAATGGCTGAATCCCGTTGGTTGAAATTTGAAACCATGGGTAACGGCATCCTTCGTGGCGCAAGCCACGAGGTCCAAAGCATTGCGATTGAAGGTCAAGGTCTGTTTTTCCGTCTGATGACCGGAAAGTACTCCAGCCAGTCCGAAGCACAATCAGCGTGTGGCGGCCTGAAACGCGCCGGAATTGACTGTCTGATCCGTCACATAAAACCCTGAAATCACATCTTCGGAAAAAGCTTCAGGGTTTTGATTTATCGTCGGGTGGCATACTCGCCCCGGATGCTTTACCTGCCCAGTGACCGAATGACCGGTGTCGATGAAGCGCTTCCGGCCTTGTCTTATGGCCATGCCTGCGAAGAAACCCCGGCAGGCGCTTCAGAACCGCCTCGATTCTGGTGTTGTGCCGGTAATATCGCCAACGCAAATACTGGATGAAACGCCTTGTGCGTTTTGACCCGGCCGCCAGCATCGGGATGCCAATCGCAATAAAAACCATCCCGAAAAATGGGGGCGGCAGAGGCAGGAATACGAACCCGATGAACAGGTTGATTACACCGCCACCAATCAGCAAGGATGATTTCAAATGTCTTGCGCGTCGCAAATCAGCGGCTTCCAGCGATAATGACATGCAGGATTCTTATTATCGCGTCCCGCACGGCCCTTACCAAAAGAATGTTCGAAGACAATTTACCGTGAAGGCAATTGCCAAAGCATCAATCTGGGTTAAATTGCAACTCAGTCCATTAACTCAAGGCAGGTTCTGACATGTTCTCTTCGATCGCCCCAGAAAAAGTCTCTATCCCGTCTGCCGAAACCGCCCTGCCCGGTCGCGCCGAGAAATTGCAAGTCGCAGATCGCCATGTGGTTACAGGCAACCCGATGACAGGTCCGTTCCCAGACAACCTTGAAACGGTTGTATTTGGCATGGGTTGTTTCTGGGGGGCGGAGCGTCTTTTCTGGAAACAGGACGGCGTCTATACCACAGCCGCAGGTTACGCAGGTGGTTACACCGAAAACCCGACCTATCGGGAGGTCTGCAGCGGTATGACCGGCCATGCGGAAGTTGTTCAGGTGGTCTATGACCCGGCTGTGATTTCATATCAGACGCTGCTGCGTCTGTTCTGGGAAAACCATGATCCGACCCAGGGCATGCGCCAAGGCAATGACATCGGCACACAGTACCGGTCGGTAATCTATACCCTGAACAACACACAGAAAGAAGCCGCCGAGACGTCGAGAAAACAATATCTTGATGCGCTCAAATCCGCCGGGCGGAATGCCATCACAACCGAAATCAAAGACGCCCCGCCATTCTTCTATGCAGAAGACTTCCATCAGCAGTATCTGCACAAGAACCCGGATGGTTACTGCGGCCTTGGCGGAACCGGCATTTCGTGCCCGGGAATGTAAAACGCAATACAAGGTTTAAAGATCAGCCTGCATGAACATCAATGCGGGCTGATCATCTTACACCGGTTTGCCGCCATATTCACGGCTAAGATCTGCACAAACCCGCCGGACTTTCAATCCGAACTGTTCAATCCGTTCGTTCGGTATGCGGGCAGCGGGGCCCGACAGGGATAGTGCCGCAATCGGCAGTCCTGTCTCATCACGTACAACGCCTGCTACACAGCGCAAGCCAATGGCATGTTCTTCATCGTCAAGTGCGTATCCACGCTGCCTTGACCGGTTCAGATCACTTTTCAGCGTATCGGCACTGATCAGTGTACGTTCGGTGATTTTTGGCAGACCATGCTGCGTGATTACCGCATTCACCTCTTCATCAGGCAGAAATGCAAGCAGCGCCTTCCCCACACCCGAGCAATGCATCAGCGCCCGGCGGCCTGGCGTTACCAATGCCCGCATCATCTTGCGGCATTCCACCTGCGACAGGAAAATAACTTCGCCGCCATCAGCCACAGCCAGATTGACCGTTTCGCCACTGTCTTCCATCAAGGCGCGCATATAGGGGCGCGCGATCTGGCTAAGATTACGGTTTTTCGTAAAGGCATTACCCACACTGAACGCCTGCACGCCAATCGACCACAGCGTTCGTTCACCATCGAATGTGACATAGCGTTCATGCTGCATCGTCGTCAATAACCGGTGCACGGTAGAGGGCGGCAAATGCACCTGATGGGCGATTTCGGTCAAGGTCATCCCGTACTCGCTATCCGCAAGCGTGTTCAGAATGCTGATTGCCCTTACCAATGACTGAACCTGCTGCATGCAGATCATCCTTCCGGTCGCAGGCTTTGGAGCCTTGGGAACTGATATATTGTAATATTATGGGATCGGCTTCAGACACGCACGGACTTTTCGCGCATCCAGACCAAAGTGGAATAAGCGATCAAATAAACTGTCGCTGCCGCGAAGCTAAGCAATGTACCAACATTAATACCCCAAACCGGATACGTGAACGTCACCGCAAGAATATAAATCCAAAGCGATCCCATACCTCTTGGGAAGTTACGGATTACCGTGTGCAATGGACCAATGCCATAAGATGCATGCAGGATCAGCATCATCGGATAAAGCGTCACCGGGAACCCAGAAAAAAGCCCGGCCCATTTCGGTCCGATCCATGCCGCAATACCGCTGATGCCAAGAACAATCAGTGCGGCAAGAACAGCTCTAAACAGCACGATGCGTCGGGTCAATCGCACCCGGTTCAATATGCGAACATTCTCGATCCCCCGAAACAGTATCAGAGCGACGATCATGGCAGCCAACAGGGTAACGGCACCTGAAATCCGGGTAAACTGGATCTGCTGGCAAATCCATGAAACGAACATGAATGCGCCAAAGGCCGCGACGGAACTTGCCGGTATCTGCAATATCATCCGGCGGTCTGACAACAACCGTGACGTCAGGTAATAGGCATATAGAAAGGCAAGTGTTGCGATCAGCCCCGGCAGGGCATAGACGGCGCTTTCTGTCGCAAACACAACGCCCTGCTCCAGCCCGATAAAATAAAGCAGGATCGCCGTTCCAAGCGGGTATCCGGAAAGTACCCCGGCGGCACGCGGGCCTGTACGCTCCGCAAGGATGGATAACCCCAGCACAACAGAAATTGATACTGCAAGCTTGGCAAACAGCAACGTCAAGGTAACCTCCCGCGGCTTATTTTAACAATTCATCGATGAATTGTCGCAATATTATATTTTACCGCTATCTCCTTTTTCCAGCCTGCGCAAGCAGGAACCAATTTTAAGATGTTTCACGAACACTAGGCGCATAAGCAAAAAAGCGAGCCCCGACGGTGCCCGCTTTTCTGGTTGCTATGCTTTACTTGGTCTGGCTTTGCTGCCGACCGCCCCTATGACGCCATTGAAAGCTTTGCCCCCGGCTTATCAGCTGCTTTGATGGCATTTCGGGGCTGTTGAACAATCACCCCGCGCCAACCAAGCCCCTTATATGTCTCATAACCGGGCGTTAGCGCATAAGCGACCAGTGACCCATCCGCCAACAGATAGGAACCACGATTGGGGTCCTTGACCTCCAACCGGATCTGCTCGCTCAAGACGCCCTGATTATCGGACGCCGCGATGATGCGATTTTGCGAGTCAATCAGCATTACACGCGTGCGTGCACGCTCTTCGTCGCTGAAGTTCAATGCCTTTACCACCATCGGTGCCTGGTTTTCCCAATCAAAGAAAACCCCCATAACACCGATAACGTCGCCTTTTGCCTTACCGCCCCGTCGAACAGCCGTCGCATAGGTCGCCGTAGCCGCGTTATTTAGCAGCTCATTGTGCGCGATATCCGCAACCGCATACGCCCCGCCATCCCGGCATCGCATAGCTTCGCGGAACCACGGCATGTGACCGATATCTGTACCGACAAGACGGTATTTATCCGGACGCCCGGTGGCAATGATCCGGCCGCTACAATCCGCAATCCAAAGGTCAAGATAGACGGTATAGGAATCAAGGATCACGCCAAGGCGCTGCGATGTCTGGCTGGCGATTTCACCGTTGTCCGGGTTCTCGCAAACATCAACAACCGCGGCGTCTGTGGCCCACCATCGAACATCACAAGACCGCTCAAACAGGTTTCGGTCCATAAGCTCGACAACATATCGTGACAGGTCGGCAAAGCGGTCTCCACGCGCCGTTTGCGCCGTTCGCTCAAGATCAAGCGCCAGACTTTCAAACATATGTTCGAGTTCTTCGGTAATGACGGTTACGCGCTGCGAGATTTCCTTAACCTCGTTGGCAACGACGCCAAACCCGCGGCCTACTTCCCCCGCACGTGCTGCTTCGATCAACGCATTCAGCGCCAATGTCCGCGTAGCCCGGGTTACACCTTTTATTTCTGTGATCTTCTCATTGGCAAGTTGCGACATCTCTGTTGCCACCTGCAAAATTCGTTCGGGCATTCCCGCAAGCTCCCCTTGCAAAATTTGGTTTCACCCCGTGTTGATGCTTTTTTTTTATGCATCATTCTTAAGCGTGCAATTTATATGCAATTCATACCCGATTGGTTAATGAAAAAATGCTTACATAGTGCGTTTGAGATAATTTTCCCGATTAAATCACGCCAAAAGAAAAAGGAAATTTCCCGCCCTAAAATTCAACCTGATGAACACAAAATTACCGCATCAATCACACCAGAACGTCATTCAAATCTTGGCAAAGTGGATAACGGTATCAGACAGCAGTTTTAAACCGGTAATAAACAGCAAGGTGTAGCACACCCGATAAAACAGCTTTTCATTGACCTTGTCATGCGCCCAAAGCCCCAGCCACGTCCCGAAAAGCGCCACCGGAACCAGAACAAGCGCGGTTCCGAAATTGGCACCACCGAATTGCCCCAGATACCAGTACGGAATCAGCTTCACATAATTGACAACGATGAAGAACATGACGGTCGTACCGACGAAAACCGTTTTGTCCATTCGCTGCGGCAACAGGAACACAGAAACCGGCGGACCACCAGCATGCGCGACAAAGCTCGTAAAACCGGCAATGGTCCCCCAAAACGATCCCATGCCCCAATTGGCAGGCTTGACTTTATCACCACGCCTCTTTCCACGAAACCAGTGATCAAGTGTAAAGCCGATGGCAATGAGGGCAATAATCAGCTTCACGGCATATTCATTCAGATAGCTGAACGATAATGTACCGATCAGGATACCAAGAAGTGCGGCAGGTATCAGGATCATCATATTGCGACGATCCCACTTCTTCCGGTATGCCCAGACATTGGCAATATCCATCAGACACAATATAGGCAACATAATTGCCGCCGCGGCCTGCGGAGACAACGCCAATGCCATCAGTGGCACTGCCATAACACCAAGCCCACCCCCAAACCCGCTTTTTGACACACCAGCAATCAAAACTGCCGGAATTGCGACAAGGTAAAAGAAGGGATCGGTGATAATTTCCATAAAATCGTCCTACGGAAGGTGATCGTTTCGTCTAAAACCTGAGCGGCAGATTACTTTTCGGTCAAACGCGGCATCAGTTCGACGAAGTTGCATGGACGGTGACGAATGTCGAGTTGATAGAACAGGATATCATCCCAGGCATCCTTGCACGCACCATTCGACCCAGGCAGTGCAAACATGTAAGTGCCGCACGATACGCCAGCGGTTGCACGCGATTGAACAGTCGATGTGCCAATCTTGGCATATGACAGCCAGCGAAACAGCTCGCCAAACCCGGGGATCTCCTTGTCATAAACCTTCTGATGGGCCTCTGTCGTAACATCGCGCCCGGTCACACCAGTCCCGCCCGTACTGATGATCACGTCAACCTTCGGATCATCGCACCACTGCCGGAGCTGCGAGACAATCGTGTCGAAATCATCCTTTACGATAGTCCGCGCCGCGACCTTGTGACCTTTGGCTTCGATCCGATCGGCAAGGATCTGGCCAGAGGTATCATTCCCCAGCGTTCTGGTATCGCTCACCGTCAGAACAGCAATATTTACAGATACAAACGGGCGATTTTCATCGATTCTGGACATGCTATCAACTCCGGATGGTGGCTTCATTTCCGACAGAGTAGTCAGCATGCAGACAAGCGCAAGCCGTTTCGAAATACCGCACCGCACAACACACCCTCGACACATCACAATCGAACAAAACATCGCAAATTTTGGTTATTTAATTACCGAAAAACGCTTGAATTTCCCGAGCCCGATCACCCTCCATTCAAAAAAAAGGCAACAAACCCAATAAAATTAATGTTAATTTTCATAACACTAAGAAGAAAACCTGAAACTCTTAAACTTGACTTTCAGCAAGATAGTTCACACTTCGCCCAATCTGCCCCATGACTTTTCTTGCCGTGCAACATAATTCACCGTAAAAAAGTGGTAGAGAGATACCGATTTGAGCCTTTAAAATGGTCGGTAATTGCAAGAAAACAGGCAGGAAACAAAGGATCCATCATGAGCGATTTGCTTTGGCAGCCCAGTCCAGCGCGCGTTGAAAACGCCAATGTCACCCGGTTCCGCAACTGGGTGAACGAAAAGCAAAGCCTGAAACTGGACAGCTTCCACGCGCTCTATGACTGGTCGGTTGCCAGCAAGGAAGATTTCTGGCCTGCAATTATCGACTATGTCGGCCTGAAGGCAGAAAGCTGGGGTGACTCAGTACTTGTTGACGGCAACAAAATGCCAGGCGCAAAGTTCTTCCCGAATGCCCGACTGAATTTTTCAGAAAACCTGCTGGTCCGTGATGACGACACCGACGCGCTCGTTTTCTGGGGGGAAGACAAGGTCAAAACCCGTATCTCATGGTGCGACCTGAATATCGCGGTATCGAAATTCTCGCAGGCACTTCGCGCCGAAGGCATCAAAAAGGGTGATCGCGTATGCGGATACATGCCCAACATGGTCGAAACCGTGATCGCAATGCTGGGTACAGCCGCAATCGGTGCCACTTGGTCATCGGCCTCCCCCGACTTCGGGGTTCAGGGCGTCGTTGACAGGTTCGGCCAGATCGAACCCAAATTGATGATTACGGTTGACGGCTATCACTATAATGGCAAAAGCCACGACATTCGCGAAAAAGTCCGCGATGTTGTCGACAGGATCACGACGATCCAGAAAGTTGTCATCGTCAAATATGCCTTTGATGGCGCCAACACGACTGGCATTCGCAATGGCGTTTCCTACGATAATTTCCTAGCCCCCTTCAGTCCGGAAAAGATCGTATTTGAACAGGTCGAATTCAATCACCCGCTTTATGTGATGTTTTCGTCCGGTACGACAGGCAAACCGAAATGCATTGTGCATGGCGCTGGCGGAACGCTTCTTAAACAGGTTTCCGAACATGTCCTGCATTGCGATGTGGTGCCCGGCGATCGGGTATTCTACTTCACCACGTGTGGCTGGATGATGTGGAACTGGTTGATGGGCGGCCTTGCCGCTGGGGCGACACTGCTGCTTTACGATGGATCGCCGTTCTACCCCAGCGGCAATATATTGTTTGACTATGCCGATGCCGAGGGCATGACCCTGTTCGGTACATCGGCCAAATATATCGATGCATTGGCAAAGGCCGAACTTAAACCACGGGAAACCCATGATCTATCGACGGTGCGTGCTATGACATCCACCGGATCGCCCCTGGCCCCCGAAAGTTTCGATTATGTCTATCGCGATATAAAATCCGATATCCATTTGGCCTCCATCTCTGGCGGGACCGACATTCTGGGCTGCTTTGTTCTTGCTTGTCCGGTCTTACCGGTGAAGCGCGGCATCATTCAGACCCGCGCACTGGGTCTTGCCGTTGATGTTTTTGACGATGACGGCAAATCAATCCGTAATCAAAAGGGCGAACTGGTCTGCACCGCGCCTTTCCCCTCCATGCCGATCGGTTTCTGGAATGACCCCGATGGCGCACGCTATAAAGAAGCCTATTTCAACCGTTTCGATAACATCTGGTGCCACGGCGACTATGTAGAGCTTGACGATGACGGCGGTATGGTCATCTACGGCCGATCAGACGCGACGCTTAACCCGGGCGGTGTCCGGATCGGCACCGCCGAGATTTATCGTCAGGTCGAAAAGCTCCCCGAAATTCAAGAATCCATCGTTATCGGTCAGGAATGGGATAACGATGTTCGGGTCATCCTTTTCGTTGTGCTGCGCGAAAAATATCAGCTGGACGAACTTCTGATCGACCGTATACGCAAACAGATCAGGAACAATTGTACGCCCCGTCACGTCCCGGCAAAGATCATTGCCGTGGCCGATATTCCCCGCACAAAGTCAGGAAAAATCACCGAACTGGCCGTCCGGGATGTTGTGCATGGGCGCCCGGTGAAGAATCAGGAAGCACTCGCAAACCCCACAGCACTTGAACTTTTTTCCAATTTACCGGAACTGCGCAGCTAAGCCGAGACGTCCGGCTCAGAACATCAAAGCCCCGTCGCGTGCTCGACGGGGCTTTCGTTTTTGCAAAAGATTAATCAGAACCATAAAGCGTGCCGATTTGATTTCAGCGCACATCGCAAGTCGATTCCGCGCCGCAACAGAGTTTATTTTTTGAGCAACAGTTGCATTTGGTCAAAAAATACTCATTTCATTGCTGACAACAAAAAAATTTTGAGATTTGTTGCTTTTCAGAACCTGACCATTCGAACAGGTTTTTAACCTTTTGAAATATGGCGTTTTTTAACAGCAAAAAGGCTCTGTAGTCGTCAAAACAACGTTTTTCAGTACATCACCAAAGCGAGGAAATGGCGTAAATTTGAAGAACAAGCCCCCAGCGTAAAATTTTTCAGGCTTGACACATACCAGCCGAAAATTTCTTAATTTGGTGGTCCGATAAAAACAGGACAGTAGGATATGCTGCTCTGGCATATCCAGGGTGGCATAAAAGTTACCAAAGCCATAAAGAATGCTTTGCTAATGAGGGAGCTCATCTAATGAAAATCAAAACGATCCTGGCCGCTGGCGCAATGTCTGTTGCAGCCATCGCCGCAAACAATGCCCACGCGGGCGCTGTGCTTGACGGCATCAAGGCTAAAGGTTTCGTTCAGTGTGGCGTGAACACCGGTCTTCCGGGTTTCTCCGCTGCCAACGCCGAAGGCAAATGGGAAGGTATTGACGTTGACGTTTGCCGTGGCATTGCTGCTGCACTTCTGGGCGACGCTAATAAAGTTCAGTACACCCCGTTGACCGCTGCGCAGCGTTTCACCGCTCTGCAGTCTGGCGAAATCGACATCCTTTCGCGTAACACCACAGCGACCCTGACGCGCGACGTCAAGCTTGGCCTGACCTTCCTTGGTATCAACTACTATGATGGCCAGGGCTTCCTGATTCCGAAAGCCTTGGGCGTATCCAGCGCAACGGAACTTGACGGCGCAACCGTTTGCGTCGAGCCGGGCACCACCACCGAACTCAACCTGGCTGATTACTTCCGTGCCAAAGGCATGAGCTTCGAGCCGGTCGTTATCGAAAACATCAACGAAGCAACCGCTGCCTTCTTCTCTGGCCGTTGCGACGTTTACACCACTGACGCATCGGGCCTTGCCTCGATCCGTACCACAATGGCGCCGAACCCGGACGACTATATGATTCTTCCGGAAATCATTTCCAAAGAACCGCTTGGACCGGCTGTCGCACAGGGTGACGAACAGTGGGCTGATATCGGTCGCTGGGCTCTTGCCGCCATGATCGAGGCCGAAGAATACGGCGTCACGATGGCAAATGTTGACGAAATGAAGAGCAGCACCAACCCCGGCATCCAGCGTCTTTTGGGCGTTTCCCCGGGCATGGGCGAAGCTCTTGGTCTTGACGAAGAGTGGGCATACCGCATCATCAAGCAGGTTGGTAACTATGGCGAAAGCTATGAGAAAAACGTTACCGCGAAACTGGGTGTCGAGCGCGGCCTGAACGCTCTCTGGACCGACGGTGGTCTGCAATATGCTTGGCCGGTTCGCTAATATCTAGCGTCGGCTGAAAATCGCCTAACGAAGCTCCGCCCCACTGCCTGAACGCATGGGCGGAGCTTTTCGTTAAGGCCACTTACATTGGATACAATCTACACCTGAGGGTCAGATGAGTAAGACTCAAAATGCCCCGGGGGGTGTTCGTTCCAAGACCGTCGTCGATTACCTGAATGACGAGAATGTTCGCGCAATACTGTATCAAATCATTGCGATCGGACTTGTCATATTGGCGGGCTGGTATCTGGTTTCCAATACGCTGGTAAACCTGGAACGACAAAACATCTCAACCGGTTATGGCTTCCTTGATCTCGAAGCTTCGTTCGAAATCAGTGAAAGCATGGTCCAGTACAGTGCACAAAGCAGCTATGCAACCGCACTGTTGGTTGGCCTTCTGAACACCGTAAAGGTGTCTTTACTCGGGATTATCCTGTGTACCATTATCGGTACCATTTTCGGGATTGCGCGCTTGTCGTCGAACTGGATCGTTCGGAAACTGGCGACTGTTTACGTGGAAATTTTCCGGAATATCCCGGTCCTGTTGCAGCTTTTCTTCTGGTATGCCGTCATTCCGAACGCGTTCCCGCATCCGCGCGACGCATTCGAACCCCTGCCCGGCGTCCTGCTGACGTCACGTGGCATGTATATGCCGGTTCCGGTTGCCGATAATGCCTATACCCTGATGGGGATTGCTGCGATTATCGCCTTCGTTGCCATCTTTCTTATCAAAAAATGGGCCAAAAAACGCCAGGATGAAACCGGTCAGCCATTCCCGGTATTTCTTGTCGGAACGGGCATTTTTGTCGGCCTGGTCTTTATTGCCTATCTGATCGGCGGTGCGCCGACCGATATGGACATACCGGAACTCAAAGGCTTCAACATCCGTGGTGGCACAAATGTTTCACCCGAATTCCTTGCCGTGCTAATTGGCCTGACGGTTTACACGTCAACCTATGTTGCCGAAGTTGTCCGGTCCGGTATTCAGGCCGTCCCTCACGGCCAGTGGGAAGCTGCCGATAGTCTTGGCATCAAGCGTTCGGTTGCCCTTCGCAAGGTGATCCTGCCGCAATCAATGCGCGTCGCCATTCCGCCACTGACCAACCAGTATCTGAACCTGACCAAAAACAGCTCGCTTGCTGTCGCGGTCGGTTATCCCGATCTGGTGTCGGTATCAAACACGACCATGAACCAGACCGGTCAGGCGATCGAGGCAATCTCGATCTTCATGTCGATCTATCTTGGTCTGTCCTTGTTGACCTCGCTCTTTATGAACTGGTTCAACAAGAAAATGGCACTGGTGGAGAGGTAAGATGGCAGATAAGGCAAAATTACCTCCGCTTCCTACAGGCACTTTTTCTGCCCGTGCAGTTACATGGTCAAAAAAGAACCTGTTTGACGGTTGGTTCAACACCCTCCTGACACTAGGCTCCATCGCATTCCTTGTGTGGCTTATTCCGCCACTCGTGAACTGGGGGATCATCAATGCAACGCTGACGCCCTCCATCGAAGGTTGTGCCGAAGTCACCGGCGCATGCTGGGGCTTTGTAAACGCCAACTTGCGTCTCATTCTGTTTGGAACCTATCCGTACGACGAACAATGGCGTCCGCTTTTGGCAATGATTGTCCTGATGGGCATCATTTGCTTCAGCCTTGGCGGGGTTAAATATCCTTCCTTCCGCAAGGCAATCATCCCGATGTGGGTGATCGGAGTTCCGATCATTGCCATCCTGATGTGGGGCGGTGCACTTGGCCTGACCTATGTGCAGAACAGCTATTGGGGCGGACTTCCGCTGACTCTGATCCTGTCGGCGATCGGCATCATTTTTGCCTTCCCGCTGGGCTTGCTTCTGGCACTGGGACGTCAGTCGAATATGCCTGCGATCAAGACGATCTCGGTTGTCTATATTGAAGTGATCCGTGGTGTGCCGCTGATTACGGTTCTGTTCATGGCATCTGTCATGTTCCCGCTGTTTCTTCCGGACGGTGTGACCATCGACAAACTGCTGCGCGCGCAGATCGGTATCATTCTGTTCACCGCGGCCTATCTTGCCGAGGTGTTCCGTGGCGGTCTCCAGGCTGTGCCGCGGGGCCAGTTCGAAGCCGGCGACAGCCTTGGCCTGTCCTATTGGCAGTCCATGCGCCTGATCATCCTGCCGCAGGCTTTGCGTCTGGTAATCCCGCCGACCGTGAACAGCTTCATTTCGATGCTCAAGGATACGACACTGGTGGTCATCATCGGTCTGTTCGACTTCCTTGGCACCGTCAAGCTGGCACTGCGCAGCGACCCAGCATGGACGAAATACTACGTCGAGGGTTATGCCTTCGCCTCGGCAATTTTCTTCCTGATCTGTTTCTCCATGGCCAAATATTCGGCCTATCTTGAAAAAGAGCTCCGCAAGGGCGAGCAACGGTAAGGAGAGAGGAAAAAAACAATGACAGCTACAGAAGTACAAACCACCAATGGCGTTGTCCCTCCTCCGTCGAACGAGGAAGTGATCACCGTCAGCAAGGCCAACAAATGGTATGGCAATTTCCATGTTCTCAAGGATATCGACCTGCATGTCCGCAAGGGCGAGCGCATCGTTATCTGCGGGCCGTCCGGTTCGGGTAAATCGACCCTGATCCGCACACTCAACCGTCTTGAGACCTATCAGAGCGGCGAAATCACCGTTGATGGCATTCTGCTTGGCGACGATGTCAAAAACATCGAAGCCGTGCGCCGCGAAGTCTGCATGGTGTTCCAGCACTTCAACCTTTTCCCGCACATGACCGTGTTGGAAAACCTGACGCTTGCCCCGATCTGGGTTCGCAAGATGCCCAAGAAAGAAGCCATTGATCTAGCGATGCACTATCTGGAACGTGTCAGGATTGCAGAGCAGGCGCACAAATTCCCCGGCCAGCTTTCCGGCGGTCAGCAACAGCGTGTGGCAATCGCCCGCTCGCTCTGCATGCAGCCGAAAATCATGCTGTTCGATGAACCGACTTCGGCCCTTGACCCGGAAATGGTCAAGGAAGTGCTCGACGTTATGGTCGAACTCGCCAAGGAAGGCATGACCATGCTTTGCGTGACCCACGAAATGGGCTTCGCCAAAGAAGTCGCCGACCGTGTCGTATTCATGGATGCCGGTGAAATCGTTGAAATGGCAGGTCCGCAGGAATTCTTTGCGAACCCCAAAAGCGAACGGACCAAGCTGTTTCTCAGCCAGATCCTGTCGCACTAGGCAAAACGCCCGGTGGACTTCCACAGATTGCGTACCGGAAACGGCCCCCCGAAACGGGGCCGTTTTCTTTTTTGCAAATTTCGGGCTTGCCCCCTGCCCGTCAAATGCCGAAGATCGGCGGGCAAACAGCAATGGATAAACATCTTCATGACCACGCCTTCCACACCTGCTACCGCTGCGTCAACATCGGGCTTCATCACGGTTCAGTCACTGACCAAAAAGTTCGGTCCGAATACCGCGCTTGATGATGTCAGCCTGTCGCTCGGCAAGGGTGAAACCATGGCAATCATCGGCCCATCGGCGGCTGGTAAAAGCGTGCTTTTGAAATGTATCGTCGGTCTTCACGGAGCCGACAGCGGTAAGATCATGCTGGGCGGTGACGATGTCAGCCAGGTCAGTTCGCCTGCGCGAAAACATTGGGCCGAACGGATTGGCATGCTGTTTCAGCAAAACGCCCTGTTTGACAGCATGAAGGTTTGGGAAAATATCTGTTTTCGCCAGATAGAGCGCGGAACCATGACCCGCAAAGAAGCCAAGGATCATGCGGTCGACCTGCTTGGTCATGTTGGCCTGTCCGAAGACAGTGCCTTTCTTTCCCCGGGTGATCTTTCCGGCGGCATGCAAAAGCGCGTTGGCATTGCGCGTGCCATTTCAACCGATCCGGAAATTCTGCTGCTTGATAATCCGACCGCGGGTCTTGATCCGGTTCTGTCGAACCATATCGAACTGATGATCAGCAAGATCGCGACCCAGCGCGGTACCACCGTCATTACCATCACCAATGACATGCAGATCGCACGCACGCGTTACGCTAACCTTGTGATGATGCACGCGGGCAAAGTTTACTGGTCGGGTCCGACAAACGATATTGATCACGCCCATAACGAACATCTGACCCAGATGCTCAATGGTTCGTCACAAGGTCCGATCACCATGCGGATGGGCAAGCGCGGCGACCATATGGTTGCCTGATCGCAAATCGTTGTTGCCGGTCAATTCGCGGTATAAACTGACAAATCCGCTTCACGGATGACATCGGCCCAAACCGGGCCGGGATGACGGTCGGTAAACAGGGCGTCAATTTCCGAGAGATGCCCCAACCGCACCATCGCGCGCCGCCCGAATTTCGATGCATCGGTACACAGGAACGTCTGGCGGGCATTGGAAATGATCGCACGCGCCACCCGGACTTCGCGATAGTCGAAATCCATCAGACTACCATCTTCGTCAACGCCGGAAATCCCGACAATCGCGTAATCGACCTTGAACTGGTTGATAAAATCGATGGTCGCCTCACCAATTACGCCAAAGTCACGCTGACGAACAACGCCACCGGCAATAATCACCTCAAAGCCCGGATTGGCGGCACAAATCTGGGCGACATGCAGGTTATTGGTGATGATTTTCAGGCTCTTGTGTGACGATAACGCGCGCGCAACCTCTTCATTCGTGGTGCCGATATTGATGAATATCGACGCCCCTTCGGGGATATGCTGCGCTACCAGCTTGGCAATCTCGCGCTTGCTGCCAAGGTTAAGAACCTGCCGATCAGTATATGCCGTGTTTTCCGTGGTCGAAAGGCTGGCCGCCCCGCCATGATAACGCGCAACAAGCCCTTCTTCGGCCATCTCGTTGATATCACGTCGAATGGTCTGGGGGGTAACGGCAAAATGATCGGCCAATGTGTCAATCGTCATGAAACTGTTCGCCGCGACCAGTTCAAGAATTTCGCGACGCCGCCGATCAAGCTTGCCCATATTGTTTCCTTCCGCCCTGAATTTTCGTCTTTGATTGTTAATTTTCGTTACCGATCAAAATGCTTTCTAATGAACGGCAATGCAAGCCCTGCGCACAAAGAAGTTGTTATTTAAACAGAATGGGCACCAGAATCATGGAAAACACCACCAGCAGAGCAAGCCCGGCAAGGTTCACAACCGCACCGGCGCGAACCATATCGCCAATTTTCAGATAGCCGCTGGCAAAAACAATAGCATTCGGGGGCGTTGCCACCGGCAACATGAAGGCACAGCTTGCGGCAATCGCCACCGGCACGGCAAGCAATAGCGGGTCGATGCCCTCGCCCAACGCATAAGTTGCCACCAGAGGCAAAAAGGTTGCAGCCGTCGCCGTATTGGATGTCAGATGGCTGATCAGGATCACCATCAAGGCAATCAGACCGATCTGCACGAACACCGGCAGGTCTGGTAAAGCACCGGCATTTCCGGCAATCCAGGCCGCAAGGCCGCTGTCATTGATCAACGCCCCTAACGCCAGTCCGCCGCCCACCAAAAGCAAAACGCCCCAAGGCAACCGCAATGTCGCCTTCCAATCCAGCACATAAAGATTTTCACGTGCCTTGACCGGGATCGCAAACAAGGCAATCGCAGCAAACATCGCAATCGATGCATCGCTGATCGGGACATCGGGCAAAGCCACCTCGATCAGCGGTCGGAAAAGCCACAGGCAGGCCGTCGCCACAAAGACGATGGCAACCGACTTCTCCCCGCGTGACATCGGTCCCAGTGCGGCAATATCACGCGCCAAAGCATGTCGTGCATTTTCCGGAAGATCATCCGCCTGCGGATAGACAACAGATGTCAGTATCCACCAGCAGAATAGCAAAAGGACCGCAGCAAACGGAACCCCCAGCATCATCCATTGCCCGAACCCTATGCTGACATCAAAGTTACTGGCAAGATAACCGGCAAGCAACGCATTCGGCGGCGTCCCGATCAGGGTCCCGATCCCGCCGATGCTTGCACCAAAGGCAATCCCGAATAGAAGCGCCAGCGCAAAATTGCGCGTCAGCGGAGCAAGCTTTTCCGTCACACTTTCATCGTCGTCCTCAATGCCTCTGGACGGTTCCGTTTCATTGTCTCGAAGCAAATTCACAATCGAAAGCGCAATCGGCAACATCATCGTCGCGGTTGCGGTATTACTGACCCACATCGAAAGGAATGCCGTGGCGGTTATGAAGCCCCCGACAAGAGCACGCGGCCTAAACCCTACCGTTTTCAGGATCATCAGCGCAATGCGTCGATGCAGGTTCCAGCGCTCCATGGCGATCGCAATGATGAATCCCCCCAAAAACATGAATATCAGGGGATTGGCATAGTGCGGCGTTACCTGTGCAACCGATGCCAAACCAAATACCGGCGCCAGGGCGACCGGCACCAGTGCTGTTGCCGCTATCGGGATCGCTTCCGACAACCACCAAACGGCCATCAAGGCGGCAAGGGATGCCGAGTACCAGGCAATCGAACTCATGCCACTTGGTGGCTCCATCAGCACCATGGCAACAAACAGGATCATCCCGCCCCAAAGCCCGGCCTGCCGCCGTAATGCTCCGGGTCGGCGGGGCGATGCCGGGTTGGCACCCGTCGACGAGATCGGAAGCCTGTCAATCAGAGGAAATCGGATCATCGGATGCTCCGGCCATAAGGCAGCATATGTGCTGTGAAACGCTGTGATATGCCATCAACTTACGACATCACAATCTCTTCGCAACAGTTTGATTTTTATATAATTATTCCAATTTTCAATTACTTTCGGAGTTTTCCGTATCGCGGAACGCATCCCGCCATCGATTATATTTCCGATCCCGGCGATCAATGATAGCGTTACAGCCAAAATCAAATGTAGCCAATTGTGCTGCCGAAACAACGATACCACTGGGAGGATAGAAAACATGATCACACGACCTTACCCTGTCCGGAATGATCCCCGCGTCACGCAACGGAGTTCGATCATTGGATAGCTTCGATTACATTATCATTGGCGCCGGTTCTGCCGGATGCACATTGGCCAATCGCCTCTCGGAAATGGGCGATGCCAGCATTCTTCTGCTAGAGGCCGGCGGCAAGGATACCAATCCATGGATTCATATTCCCGTGGGTTACCTTTATTGCATTGGCAATTCGAATGTCGACTGGTGCTTCAAAACCGAGGCCGAGAACGGCCTGAATGGCCGATCACTGGGATATCCGCGCGGCAAGGTTCTGGGCGGATGTTCGTCGATCAACGGCATGATCTATATGCGTGGTCAGGCTGCCGATTATGATCACTGGCGGCAATCGGGATGTAACGGTTGGGGCTGGGATGACGTCTTGCCGCATTTCAGAAAATCCGAAGATTACTATCTCGGCTCAGATGATATGCACGGGTCAGGCGGCGAATGGCGGGTTGAACAGGCGCGCGTGCGCTGGGAAATCCTTGATGCCTTTCAGGATGCCGCCGAACAGGCAGGCATCCCCAAGGTCGCCGACTTCAACCGCGGCAATAACGAGGGGTCGGGCTATTTCGCCGTCAACCAGAAACGCGGCATTCGCTGGAATACCTCGAAGGCATTTCTGAAGCCTGCCCTGTCGCGCAAAAACCTCGAACTGCGCACGCACGCGCAAGTTCGTCGCCTGATCATTGAAAACGGTCGCGTCACGGGCGTTGAATATGACCGCAGTGGCCAGATTGAAACCGTCACGGCACGTCGTGAAATCGTTCTGTCGGCCGGTGCCGTCGGATCGCCCCATATTCTGGAATTGTCGGGTATTGGTCGCGGCGATGTTTTGCAAAAACATGGCATCCAGACTATCCATGAAAGCGCACAGGTCGGTGAAAACCTTCAGGATCACCTTCAATTGCGCTGCGCCTTCAAGGTCTCTGGCATTCGGACCTTGAACGAACAGGCCAGCAGCCTTGTCGGAAAGGCCGGGATCGCTCTGGAATACCTGTTTAATCAATCAGGGCCGATGTCGATGGCCCCCAGCCAGCTTGGTATCTTCACCAAATCGGATGCATCATTCGAAACGGCGAACCTGCAGTATCATGTGCAGCCGCTGTCACTTGAAAAGTTCGGTGACCCTGTCCATCCCTTCCCGGCCTTTACGGCAAGCGTCTGTAACCTGCGGCCGCAAAGTCGCGGTAGCATCCATCTGAAATCACCCGATTTCCGCAATCAACCTGCCATCGCCCCGAATTACCTGAGCGCGGATGCCGATAAAAAGGTTGCGGCAGACTCAATCCGACTGACCCGCAAAATTGCCAATCAGCCCGCCCTTGCCCCGTACCGGCCCGAAGAATTCAAACCCGGTCCGTCATACGAGACAGAGGATGATCTGGTCAAAGCCGCAGGTAATATCGGCACGACAATTTTCCACCCCGTTGGCACATGTCGCATGGGTACGGACCCGGCATCGGTGGTTGACCCGCAATTGCGCCTGCGCGGGCTTGACGGGCTTCGGATTGCGGATGCATCGATCATGCCCACCATCACGTCGGGTAACACCAATTCACCGACCATCATGATTGCGGAAAAAGCCGCGGCCATGATTATGGCAAGCGTACGCAACTAGCCACAAAAACCAGACAAAAAGGCCGGGCAGTCACCTACCCGGCCTTTTGCATTCTCAGTTGTGTGATCACCCTTTGGTGCGGGCAACGATCCGTTCGCGCACTGCCGCGGCAGAACCGGTTCTGGCGACCTCGCCATCACCAATTACGATTGCCTCGCGCAACAGCGCCGTCGCCTCGTCAAGCTGTGCCTGATCACGGATATGAGCGATACAAAGCGGCGTATCGGCCGAAACGGCCTGCCCGACCTTGATGAATTCGGTAAAACCGACAGCAAAGTCGATCTTCTGATCGGCACGCGTCCGGCCACCTTTCAACGCAACCAGCGCCAGACCGACCTTGCGCGCATCCATCGATACAACGCGCCCAGTCTTTGCCGCGCTCACGGGCTTGATCATTGGTGCTGCTTCAAGATGGGCCGACGTGTTTTCGATAAAATCAGCCGGGCCGCCAAGGGCCGACACCATTTTACCAAACACCTCGGCAGCCCTGCCCGATGTCAGGGCGTCGCTTGCTTTCTGCAAACCATCGGCAACATCGGTTGCAACACCGGTCAATGACAGCATTTCCGCTGCCAGCGCCATCGTAACATCATAAACCCTCTGTTCCTGATGCTTGCCGGTCAGGAAATCAACCGCTTCGTGCATTTCAAGCGCGTTGCCGACCGTATCGCCTAGAACCTGTTCCATATCGGTCAAAAGGGCCGTTGTCGGTACACCATTGCGGGTTGCGACTTCGGTGATGCTTTCGGCCAGTTCGCGCGCACGATCATATTCATTCATGAAGGCGCCCGATCCGAATTTGACATCCATAACCAGCGCATCCAGACCCGCTGCCAGCTTTTTCGACAGGATTGATGCGGTGATCAACGGAATGCTTTCGACCGTCGCGGTGACATCGCGAATGCCATAAAAACGCTTGTCCGCCGGGGCAAGATCGGCGGTCTGCCCGATGATCGCACAACCGACTTCACGGGTGACCTTGGCAAATTCATCCAAGGTCGGCGCGGTTCGATAGCCGGGAATGGAATCAAACTTGTCCAATGTGCCGCCCGTATGGCCCAATCCGCGTCCCGAAATCATCGGAACAAATGCACCGCACGCGCCAACAATCGGCCCCAGCATCAAACTGACCTTGTCGCCAACGCCACCGGTTGAATGTTTATCAACAACCGGTCCGTCAAGGCCAAGCGCCTTCCAATCAAGAACGGTGCCGGAATCGCGCATATTGCGCGTAAGGGCCGCACGTTCATCCATGGTCATGCCGTTAAAAAAAACCGCCATGGCAAGGGCGGCAACCTGCCCCTCGCTGATGCTTTCATCGGCAATGCCTTTGACGAAAAAGGCAATTTCGGCATCGGTCAGTACTTCGCCTTCACGTTTGCGGCGAATGATTTCCTGCGGCAGCATATGCTGTCTCCTGCGCGCTTATTATTGAATTACGTTTCCAAACCCGACCAAGAAATCTTCATGCATCACTTGAAAAATACCGCAGCAGGATCTTGATCAAATTGGCAGATCCTTCTTTCGCCATCTCAAGCGTCTGTTCATGACTAAGGGCAGTCGGGCTCATGCCCGCGGCCAGATTGGTGATGTTTGAAACAGCCGCCACCCGGAATCCCAGACGCCGGGCAAGAATGTTTTCCGGCACCGTCGACATGCCCACCGCATCCGCCCCCAGAACCTTAAGCGCGCGAATTTCGGCCGGCGTTTCGAAACTCGGCCCGGTGCACCAGCAATAAGTGCCTTCAAACAGATTAATGCCAAGCTCCGCCGCTGTATTTTTCAAACCCGATCCGATTTCCGGATCATACGGCACATCCATTCCGACAAAACGATCATTGCCATGATATCCGATCAACGGATTGGGCCCAAACAGGCTGATATGATCCGTAATCAGCATCAGGTTCCCCGGTGATGCCTCGGGAATAAGCGACCCTGCCGCATTGGTAAGGATAAGCCGGTCGGCACCCAATTCACGCAATGTCTCGAGCGGCTCGCTCATCAAATCCGAACGGCGATGTTCATAATAATGCGCCCGCCCCTGCATGACGGCAACCAATACACCACCAATCCTGCCAAGCACCAACTGCCCGCCGTGGCCCTCCACCGTCGGCTTAGGAAATCCCGGCAGGTCGGTATAGGAAATTTTGATTGCATCACTGACGGCGTCAACAACGCCCCCCAGCCCACTGCCAAGAACAAGTGCGACCTCGGCCTTAAAGCCCGGTGCCTTGGCGGCAATGATTTCCAATGCGGCTTTGACGTTGCTCATTTCAAATTCTCCGGCCCGAAGGAATGGGGAATAAGTTCTTCACGTGTCAGGGTCAAAAGCGTTTTGCCTGCATCATTGATGATATAGATCGTCGCATCCGATCCAGTGAATTCCCGGATTTTCTGGCGACACCCGCCACATGGCGTACAGGCAACATCCCCCAGCCCCACAACGACGATTTCGTCAAACTTGGTTTCACCCGACAGAACCATCGCCGAAATCGCCCCGGCCTCGGCACAAACACCTTCGGGATAGGCCGCGTTTTCAACATTGCATCCGGCAATGATCTGCCCGCGCTCCGTCCGAAGGGCTGCGCCGACGTGGAATTTCGAATAGGGCGCATATGCCCTGTCACGCGCGGCAAGTGCCGCATCAATCAAATCGCGGGGGGCGTTGGTTACAGTTTGCGATGTCATATGTCTTATCCTGTTTTTCCTGCCGCTTATCGCGGGCAGGTTCCATTCTGCATATAGTCGTGAACCGTAACCTGGCGTTGATGATGTCGTTGCGCGCCGCATCGGCCGCATCCTTCATCGCAGGCATGATCAGGTCCCTGTTAATCGTCTAACGTCCAGTCAACCCCGTCTTCGGCAAGGCCAAGACTTAGAATACCCGGTTTCCAGTCCCCATCTCGCACCGCCGCGAATGCCTCGAAAACGGCAACATCGACATGCTTAACCATCGATGTCAGAATCGATTACGAATGCAGTCCGTTCTGGTTTGCATCTGATACAATCTCAAGCTTTCCGGCATCCACTTTTACCTGCAGAATGCCAATTCCCGTGCCACCGGCCAGTTGCAAAACAACATCCGCACCAAGACCGATCTGTGTGGCTGCCAGTTCGGCACCACGGCTCGCGGTCCTTCCACGCTGCACTGGTCGAATAAACAACTGCCGATGCAATTTCTGCGGCCTGCAAGGCAAAAACCATCGCGGGTATCGAAACCGTCAGAACGGCAATGATGGAAAAGACCTGTTTGCAATTCATCACAGCCTCGTTTGCCAGTTATGCCGGATCGGGAAGCTGATCGCAGCGCGATCAGCGTTCCTTCACATACGGACGACCAAGCGATTTGGGCGGAATGGCGCGGCCAATAAAGCCCGCCAGCAGGATCACCGTCAAAATATAGGGCAATGCCTGCACCAGTTGCACCGGCACCTCGCCGATCCCCGGCAGGATAACACCCTGCATGCGGGTTGCCGCGGCATCAAGGAAACCAAACAGCAGGCACGCAAACAGTGCCGGGAAAGGCCGCCATTTACCAAATACCATCGCCGCCAGCGCAATATAACCCTTGCCCGCCGTCATATCCTGCAGGAACGACGCACCCTGCGCGGTTGAAAGATACGCCCCCGACATGCCGACAAGAAAACCACTGCAAATCACCGCCCGATAACGCATGCCAACCACGTCGATACCAGCGGTATCAACGGCCCCCGGGTTTTCACCAACCGCACGCAGACGCAAACCGAAACGGGTGCGATACATCACCCACCACGCGGCTGGTACTGCCAGAAACGCGACATAGACAAGGATGTTATGACCGCTCAGCAATTCTGAATAAATCGATCCCAGAACCGGGACATCGGCAACGGCATCCGCGCCGGGCAAGGTAATCGGCTGGAACCGCGATCCATGATCAAGCGACGGAGTCTTACCGCCCTGCGCAAACAGGGCAATCCCGACCAATGCCGTTAGACCCGACATCAGGATATTGATCGCCATGCCCGACACGACCTGATTGCCCTTATGCGTGATGCAGGCAAAACCATGCAGAAGCGAAAGGCAGATCGTCGTCGCGATTGCAGCCAGCAACCCGGCCCAGGGATTTCCGATATAATAAGCCACCGCAGCAGCCGAAAACGCCCCGCCCAGCATCATGCCTTCAAGTGCCAGGTTGATCGTACCCGACCGTTCTGAAAACATCCCGGCCAGTGCGGCAAGAATAAGCGGGGTCGATGTCCGAAGCGTCGCATCCAGAAGCAGGATAACCAGTTCAAAATTATCCATTATGCGGCCTCCTGCGCACGGCGGCGCAAATGCCACGCTGTATAAATCCGGGTCACGCGCGGACGGAACATATGTTCCATCGCACCGGTAAACAGGATAACAAGCCCCTGAATAACCACGACCATATCGTTCGAAATCGTCGGGATTTCAAAGCTGAGCTCCGCCCCGCCCTGATACAGCATCCCAAACAGCAATGCCGCCAGGAAAATACCAAACGGATGATTGCGCCCCATCAGGGCAACCGCAATCCCGACAAAGCCGTAACCGGCCGTAAAATCGATCAGCAACCGGTGCTGAACACCCATCACTTCGTTAAGCGCCATGAAGGCCGAAAGCGCGCCTGAAATCATCATCGCCATGATGATGTAACGCCCCGGCTCGATCCCGGCATAGGTCGCGGCAACCGCATTGGCACCCACGGTGCGGATCGCATAACCCCATCTTGTATGCCAGATGAACAGCCACACCAGAACACTGCAGACAAGCGCGTAAACGAATGAGAGGTTCAGCGGACTGCTTGCCATTTCCAGACCAAGGCCTGCGGCGATGTCATGAATGAACGGCAAACGCAGATGTTCGGCGATCTGTTCGCTTTCCGGGGTCATTGATCCCTGTGGGCGCAGAACATTGACCAGCAGATAAACCATTAGCGAAGACGCAATAAAGTTGAACATGATCGTGGTGATCACGACATGCGACCCGCGACGCGCCTGCAGATATGCCGGGATATAGGCCCAGGCCGCACCGAAAATTGCCGCGGCCAGAATGGCAACGATCAGCATGATCGGAAATGGCAGAAAATCAAGGTAAAGGGCCGCAAGAATGACACCAAGCCCCCCGACATAAGCCTGCCCCTCGGCACCGATATTGAACAGCCCGCAATGGAATGCCACGGCAAATGCCAGACCGGTAAAGATGAAGTTCGTGGTGTAATAAAGCGTATAACCCCACGCCTCTTCATAGCCGAACGCACCATAAAGCAGAATTTCAACAACTTGTGTCGGGCTTTCACCAATCGCCAGAACAACAAGCCCCGAAACAACGAGTGCCAGCAGAAGATTGAGCAGCGGCAACGCACCAACATCAATCCAGCGCGGCAGTTGAACGGTATCACTCATGCGTGGCCCTCCGCGGCTTTGGCTTCATGGGGGTCAACCCCGGCCATCATCAGGCCAAGAACCCGTTCATTTGCTTCGGCAGCAGAAACTTCACCGATGATGGAACCATCACACATCACCAGTATGCGGTCGGCAAGAGACATGATTTCGTCCAGTTCGACGGATACCAGCAAGACGGCCTTGCCAGCATCGCGCATCGCAACAATACGTTTGTGAATGAATTCGATGGCACCGATATCGACACCGCGCGTCGGCTGTCCGACCAGAAGAAGCTCTGGATCGCGCATGATTTCACGCGCCAAAACCAGCTTCTGCTGGTTGCCGCCGGAAAAATTGGCTGCTTTCAGATCAGGATCATTTGGCCGCACGTCGAATTCCGACATCATATGTTCGGTCGCATCGGAAATCGCATGCCAGTTCAGGAAAAGACCCTTCTGATAGGCCGCGTCATCCTCGTAACCGAGAATAGCGGCTTCCTTGGCCGAAAATGACGTCACCATTGCCATGCGATGACGATCTTCGGGCACATGAGCGACACCGCGTTTGCGCAGTTCGGCGGCATCCACACCACGACCGGGTGTGACATCTTGCCCGTTTAAAAGGACCTGTCCTTCGGTTACCGCACGTATACCGCCAAGCGCTTCAAGAAGTTCACTTTGCCCGTTGCCGGAAACCCCGGCAATGCCGACGATCTCGCCGGCGCGCACCTTAAAGCTGGCATTCTTGACCTTGCGCACACCCTGCGATGTTTCAACACACAGATTATCAACCTCAAGAACAGTTTCCGCCGGTGCGGCTTCACCCTTTTCAAGGCGCAAAAGCACCTTGCGGCCGACCATCAGTTCGGAAAGTTCTTCGGGGCTGGTTTCGGCCGTTTTGCGATGGGCCACCATTTCACCCTGGCGCATCACGGAAACATTGTCCGTTGCCGCCATGATTTCGCGCAGTTTATGCGTGATCAGAACAACCGTTTTACCCTGATGTTTCAGGGTTTCAAGAATGCGGAACAGATGATCGGCTTCCTGCGGGGTCAGAACCCCGGTCGGCTCGTCCAGAATTAGAATTTCGGCCCCCCGATAAAGGGCTTTCAGAATTTCAACGCGCTGCTGCAAGCCAACAGACAGATCACCCACAATGGCATCGGGATTAACGTCAAGCGCATATTCACGCTCCAGACGTTTAAGCTCCCCGCGGGCTTTATCAACGCCCTCGCGCAGGATCGCCCCACCCTCGACACCCAGAATAACGTTTTCAAGAACCGTAAAGGGCTCAACCAGCATGAAGTGCTGATGAACCATGCCGATCCCGACCGCAATGGCGTCTTCGGATCCCTTTATATCGCAAAGCCTGCCATCGACATGGATGGTGCCCGCATCAGCCTGATAAAAACCGTACAGAATACTCATCAAGGTCGATTTCCCTGCACCGTTTTCCCCGACGATGCCGTGAATCGTACCCTTTTCGACTTTCAGATCGATTGATTTATTCGCGTGTACCGCACCGAACCGCTTGTCTATACCGCGCAGTTCAATAGCGGGTTGCACGGCACCGGTCTCCCCGGCGCCGTGCATTTGATGCATCGTATCCGACACTACAAATCCCCGGTTTGTTCGTCCTGCCTTACATCGGGCAGGCGCTGTCGCTCATGTAATCGTGGACTTCAAGGTTGCCGGAAATGATTTCTTCCTTGGCTTTGGCAACAGCCGCTTTCATGTCGTCGGTGATAAGCTTTTCGTTGTTCTCGTCAAGCGCCCAGTCAACGCCGCCTTCTGCAAGACCAAGAACGGTGACGCCCGGCTTCCATGTGTCGTTGGCTGCCGCGTCGAACGCTTCGTAAACAGCAACGTCAACACGTTTGAGCATTGAGGTCAGAACCGAACCCGGATGCAGGGCATTCTGGTTGGAGTCAACACCAATGCCAAGTTTGCCGGCATCCGCTGCAGCCTGCAGAACACCGACACCGGTGCCGCCTGCTGCGTGATAGACAACGTCAGCCCCTCGGTCGAACTGCGATTTCGCAAGCTCGCCACCTTTAACCGGGTCATTCCATGCCGCACCGGTGGTGCCGGTCATGTTCTGGAAAACTTCGGCATCGCCATTGGCGTATTTAACGCCCTGTGCATAACCGCAGGCAAATTTGCGGATCAGCGGAATGTCCATGCCACCGATGAAGCCGACCTTGCCGGTTTCCGATGCCATGGCTGCCAGAACACCAACCAGGAACGAACCTTCATGTTCCTTGAAAACCACCGACTGAACGTTCGGCAGGTCAACAACCATATCAACGATCGTGAACTTGGTGTCGGGGAATTCGGTTGCAACTTTCTCAAGGGCGGACGCCTGCGAGAAGCCGATTGCAACAATCGGGTTCATGCCACGGCGTGCGAAGTTGCGCATTGCCTGTTCGCGCTGCGAATCGTTCTGGATCTCGAAATCGCGATACTCGACGCCCTTGTCGGCCTTGTATTTTTCGGCACCGTTATATGCGCCCTGGTTAAACGAACGGTCAAAACGGCCACCCATGTCATAAACGACTGCCGGGTTGATTTCTGCTGCGCTCGCTACACCTGCATAGCATGCAACAGCCGCGACCATGGAGGTCAGAAGCTTTTTCATTCCGATGCCCTTCTATTGCTTGATTCTCTTTTATATCCCGCCAGCGCCCTTAACCGGCAGGACTCCCTCATCGAAAAAGTGTTTCATGCAGCAGCACCGCTTTTTTTTGCCCCGGATACCGGTGCCTCTTGTGCGTATCTGCTACAGAACGCCTATGGTAACTACAAAATACGGTACTCTGTAAATAGCAGAGCACGGACCATTGACACAAAACCTGTCCATTCGGTCAGAATTCATTCTACCCCAGCTTGTCATTTTGGCGTCTATCTGCGGGGTTTCCCTTAGTTTTTACCGCATTAGCAAACGCTGACATTTTAGCCGCTGCCGATACTATTTCTTAAAGAATTTCATAATTGCACCGCGCGCCATTTCTACAATTCGGCCTACTGCCCCGAAAACGGCGCCGTCCGATTCTGCATTGAAATGAAAATACAACGCCCCGCCCAGACAAATTCAGATCGACAATTTAACCGTCACGTCATCAACCGGGCGTACCCCCGCCGGAATTTTAATGCTAGGATCGCGTGCGTTCAGGGATTTGACTTTTCATGCCACACCGGGTCGAGGGATGCCGGTGCAACGGCTTGTTCGGAGATAAAAAATGAAACGGAAAATTGCCGGGCTTCTTTCGGCCTGCACGATGCTGACTTTTGGTGCCGGTTCGGCACTTGCGGATTATGATCTTCGTATCCTGCATACCAACGACGTTCATGATCGCGTTGAATCAGTTACCAAATACAACAACAGCTGCAGCGCAGAAGACGAAACCGAAGGTAAATGCTTTGGCGGTTACGCGCGCCTTGCAACCGCCATTCGCGACAATCGCGCCATGGGCGGCAATGTCCTTGTTCTGGACGGCGGTGATCAGTTCCAGGGGTCGCTTTATTATTCGACCTACAAGGGCAAACTGACCGCCGAACTGATGGCAATGGCGGGTTATGATGCCATGACGATTGGCAACCACGAATTCGACGATGGTCCCGATGTTCTTGCCGCCTTCATCAAAACCAGCAAAATTCCGGTTCTGTCGGCCAACGTCAAGCCGCTTGGCGGTTCCGGCCTTGAAGGCTTCATCAAGCCCGACACCATCGTCGAAGTCGGGGGCGAGAAAATCGGCCTGATCGGTATCACGACCGAAGAAACCCCGGATATTTCAAGCCCGGGTGATCATGTCAGCATCACCGATTCCGAAATGGCGTTGCGCTATTCCGTTGCCCGCCTGCGCCTGAAGGGCATCAACAAAATTATCGTTATGAGCCATTCCGGGTCCTACAAGGATTTTGAACTGGCAAAAACCGTCAGCGGCATCGATGTCATCGTTGGCGGACATGACAACCAGCTCTTCTCGAACACCAATGAAAAGGCCGACTATCCCTACCCGGTCGTTGAAACCGCACCGGATGGCAAACCAGTTCTGGTCGTTCAGGCCTACGCCTATAGCCGCTATCTCGGCGCGCTTGAGGTCACCTTTGACGATGACGGCGTTGCAAAGGCATGGTCGGGCGAACCGATCACCCTTGATGCCAGTATCAAACCGGCCGAAGACGTTCTGGCGAAAATAGCCGAAGTCAGCGGTGCGGTCGATGCCATTCGCACGGTTGAGGTCGGAAGCTTCACCACGGCCGCCGATGGATCGCGTGAAAGCTGCCGCGCGATGGAATGCGCCATGGGTTCCCTGATTGCCGATGCCATGCTGTGGAAAGCTGGCGAAGGGTATCAGATCGCCATCCAGAATGGTGGCGGTATCCGTGCCAGCATTGACGAAGGTACCGTGACAATGGGCGAAGTCCTGACGGTTCTGCCGTTCCAGAATGCTCTGGCAACCTTCAAACTGACCGGTGCCGATGTCGTGGCGTCCCTTGAACATGGCGTATCAATGGTGTCCGAGGGCAAAGGCCAGTTCCCGCAGGTTTCCGGTCTGAAATTCGATCTGGACCTTAACGCACCGGTCGGATCGCGCATATCCAACGTTATGGTCGATGAAGGCGGTACTTTCGTTCCGATTGATCCGGCCAAAACGTATGGCGTTGTTTCGAACGACTTCATGCGCAATGGCGGGGATGGTTATGCCCTGTTCCGCGATAACGCAACCGATGTCTATGATTTCGGTCCGAACCTTGAACAGGCAGTGGCGGAATATATCGGCATGAATTCGCCGATGATCCCGGCAACCCATGATCGTATCATGATGAAATAAACCCGAACTAACCAGGTTAGCCAAAGGGCGGTGCACGATGATCCCGTACGCCGCCCTTCTTGTTTTGCTTGCGTTGAATTGACCCCGCAGCTTATGACTTTGCGCCAGCCATCAAAGACCGTTTAACAATAAACAGAGCATCATCTTGATCAACCCTGCCAGCAACATCCTTTGCCTTGGCGCAGCCCATTTTGACCGAACCCTGCAATGCACGGAAACATTCGTGCCTGCGGCGTCAAACCCTGTCCGGACCCTGCACCGAAAACCCGGTGGCGTCAGTCGCAATATCGCGGTTCACCTGCGGTTGCTGGGATGTAATGTCGGTATGCTGGGTGCAGTCGGCGACGATGGCGACGGCGATCAGATCATCCGCTCCTTATCGGAAATCGGTATCGATACCCGGCAAATCCGCAAAATCCCCGGCGGCCATACCGCGGGTTACACCGCCATCCTTGACGAAACCGGCGAACTGGCCCTCGGCCTGATGGATGCCGAAATCTATGACCGCCTGACATACGATCTTCTGGCTGATCAACTGGCAAATATTCAAAACTGGCCCTGGTGGATGGTCGATGCCAATCTGCCGACCGAAACGCTGATCTGGCTAGCCGACCAGAAAGGCACATCACGCTTTTGTGCCGCGACCGTATCCCCGTCAAAATCGGCACGCTTCAAGCCACTTCTGGACAAACTTGATGTCCTGATCGCCAACCGGGCCGAAGCAAAAGTTTTATCCGGTATTGAAATCAACGACATTGATGATGCCAAAAACGCAATCACGGTTCTACGCGATCATGGCATTCCCCATATTGTCATAACGCTGGGTGCCAAGGGTGTCGTATCTGCCGATGGCCGTGAAACTGCCTTCTGGCGTCCTTTGCCCACCAAGGTCGTTGACGTCAATGGAGCCGGGGATGCGTTTTATTCGGGCTTCCTGTCGGCGTTCAGCAAACTGGAAACCGGCTTTGACGCCGCGATTGGTACCGGCCTTGCCATGGCAAGTCTGACGGCGGAAACCCACGGCACAACTGTCTGGAACCTTGATAGCAAAACGGTTCAGGAACGCGCGTTAAACGCCTACAAAGAAACGATCTAACTGCGAATTTTACCGAGTGAATACTTCAACCAGTTGCCAAGTTCCAGCAATCTGCGTTCATAGCGCAGCGCATCATTATCAATCCCGTATTGCCACGCAAGATCGCGCCGATCCGGGTCCTGATGCAGCGTCATCCAGTTGGTCGCCATGGTTTCAAGCGCCCCCTGATCGGCGAACAATCCGGCATCAATCAGGCGCTGCCCGTACCGCCGGAAAATGGCGGCAAGTTCCGCCAGCGTATATTCGGGATGATATTGCACACCCCAGAATTTCAGGCCGTCATTTTCCATCACAAACGCCTGAATATGGCTGTGTTCGTTCCCGGCAAGGATCACCGCCCCCTTGGGCGGAACCGATACTTCGTCCATATGCACGGTCAGTGCAGAAAAACAGACCGATTTCCCGCGATACAACGGATGCGCAACCCCTGCCCGGTTCAGGCGGATCATGCGGCCCACGCCGATCTCGCGCCCATTGGGCGATGCGCGCACTTCACCGCCAAACGCACGGGCAACAATCTGCATGCCCCAGCAACTGCCAAATACCGGCACACCGGATTCAACCGTTGCCCTTGCCAATGGCAACTGGTTTAAAACCGCGTCTTCATCGATATAGGCATTCAGCGCCGAACCGGTCCACGCAATGCCGTCAAAATCGGTAAGCTTCACACCGTCGGGAAGACAGTCCGGCCCATCATCCGCAGGCCGGACAATCGTGATATCAAGTTCAGGATCAAGGCGTCTCAGGGCCGCTTCATATCCCTCGCCCGATGGCGATCCCCCCAGTGAACGGTTCAATTCATTCACTTCGTGGCGATTGCCATCGACAATCAGGATTTTTCTGACGTTTTCCATGATAACACCCTGATCCCGTTATTGTTCTGGTTATCGTTTCTTGAACTTAGCCAAGCTCGCCGACACAGGCCCGACGGAAGATTTCGGCATAATCAGCCACCGAAAGTTCAATCGGGTTGCCACCATCGGACGGATCACCCTTGGCTTTGGTCGCGACTTCGTCGGCTCGGTTTACGTCGACACCGATTTCCGCCAGCGTATTGACGATGCCAAGACGGGTACGGAACGCCAGAACCCATTCAAACAGGGTGTCAAAGCCCGGTGCGGCAAGGCCCAGCAAACGGCAAATCGTTTCGCAATTGCCTTCAATCGCACGGCGGTTGGCCCGCATGACATACGGCAAAAGGATGGCATTGGTCAGACCATGGTGGGTATCAAAAATCGCCCCGATCGGATGGGCCAGTGCGTGAACACCGCCAAGCCCCTTCTGGAAGGCTGTTGCCCCCATCGACGCTGCCGAAAGCATATCGGCGCGTGCCTCGATATCCTTGCCATTGTCATAGGCGCGCGGCAGCGCGTCGGCAATCAGGCGCATACCTTCAATGGCCACACCATCCGCCATCGGATGATAACCCGGCGCACAATGGGCTTCGAAACAATGAACAAACGCATCGACACCAGTGGCCGCCGTCACATGCGGCGGCAGGCCAATGGTCAGTTCCGGATCGGAAATCACGATTGCTGGCAACATCTTCGGATGGAAGATGATTTTCTTTTCATGCGTGTCTTCTTTGGTAATCACGCTGGCACGGCCCACTTCGGAACCGGTGCCCGACGTGGTCGGAACGGCAACAATCGGGGCGATACCAGCCGGATCGGCGCGGGTCCACCAATCACCGATATCCTCGAAATCCCACATCGGGCGGGTCTGCCCTGCCATCAGAGCAACGGCCTTGGCCGCGTCAAGGCCCGAACCGCCACCAAAGGCAATCACACCGTCATGACCGCCGGCACGATAGACCGCCAGACCGTCTTCAACGTTTTTGCCTGTCGGGTTGCCTTTGACCCCGGCAAACAGCCCGGTCGGAAGTCCTGCGGCTTCGTTTGCGGCAATCGCATCACGTACCATCGGCAGATCCTTAAGACCCTCGTCGGTGATCAGCAACGGCTTTTTCATGCCGGTTGCCTTGCAGGCATCTGCCAGTTCTGAAATACGGCCCGGACCAAAACGCACGGAGGTAGGGAAGTTCCAGTTTCCAACAATCTTCTTGGTCATTTCTGTATCCTTTGCGCGCAAACGCGACGTTAAATCTTGGTCCGCAGGTGGAAGCTTTTCGGCCGGGTCAGGGATTCGTAACCCAGTTTCGAAAGCGTGCATCCACGTCCCGAATTTTTCACACCCGTCCAGGCCAGTGCCGGATCAAGGTAATCTGCACGGTTCATGAAAACCGTTCCGGTCTGAAGCCGGTCACCAATCGAAAGGGCGGCATCTTCATCCGCCGTCCAGATCGATGCCGTCAGCCCGAATTCACTGTCATTCATCAGGGCAATGGCTTCCTCGTCGGACGTCACTTTCATGATGCCGACAACCGGGCCAAAGCTTTCCTCGCTCATGACGCGCATCGAATGATCGACATTGATCAAGACCTGCGGTGCCAGATACGGGGTGCCTTCCTTGTTGGCGGCAAATTTCGACGGGTCGATCAATGCCTTTGCGCCGTCGCGGATGGCATCGGCAATCTGGCCCCGTACGAAGGCCGCTGATGACGCACGCACCATCGGGCCAAGATTGGTTTCCGTATCAATCGGGCTGCCAAGGCGGTATTGCGATACAAGATCGGCAGCCTTCTCTACAAAGGCATCAAAAACGCTTTCATGGGCGTAAATCCGTTCAATCCCGCAGCACGACTGTCCGCTATTAAAGAACGCGCCATCAATGACGTTTTCCACCGCATGATCGATATTGACGTCCGAACGCAGATAAGCCGGGTCCTTGCCGCCAAGCTCCATACCGGTCGCGATGAACTTGCCACCAACCGCTTTCTGAACCGCATGGCCGCCCGGCACCGAACCGGTGAAATTGACGAAATCAACACGGATATCGCCCATCAGTTTTTCCGCATCCGCATGGCTCAGATGCAGATACTGGAACAATCCCTTGGGCAGACCGGCGGCTTCAAACGCCTCGGCAAAGCGTTCTGCACAAAGCGGGGTCTGGTGCGAATGTTTCAGCACCACCGCATTCCCGGCCATAAGGGCCGGAACAACGCCGTTCACAGCCGTCAGATACGGGAAGTTCCACGGTGCGATAATCGCAACAACGCCCAATGGATCACGACGGATGAAACGGTTAAAACCGGGCTTCTCGCCCGGATTGTAATCGCCAAGCGCCTCAGGTGCGATGTCGATCATATAATCGGCGCGTTCCTTGAAACCGTTAACCTCGCCACCGGCTTGCGAAATCGGACGGCCCATCTGCCAGCTGATCTCAGCGGCAATTTCATCCTTTTTCGCAACAAAGGCGGCAACCGCCTTGCGCAGGATTTCCTGACGTGTCGCGACCGGCACATTGCGCCATTCGGCCTGTGCGGCACGTGCAACATCAAGTACCTTGTTGATCTCGGCTGCACCGGCAAGCGGACGCTCGACATAAACGGATCCATCAACGGGCGAGATGGTGCGTAAACTCTCAGACATGATGCCTCACAATTGGAGAATGAGTTAGGGCGCGAAGATATGTGACCAGGCGCGAAGCGACGATGCGTCGCCGCGTGCAACAGATCAAATGATTTCGAAGTAACGCTGCATTTCCCAGTCGGTAATCGCCTTGCGGAATTCGCGTTCTTCCCATTCCCGCGACTGGGCGTAATGGGTCACGAATTCTTCACCAAACAGCGATTTTGCCGCCTCGGATTTGCGCAAACGTCCGGCTGCCTCGTAAAGCGTTGCAGGTAAGCTCGTATCTTCGGGGAATTCCTGCGCATAGGCGTTGCCGACGACCATTTCGCCCGGCTCCACCTTGTTTTCAATGCCCCAAAGCCCCGAGCCGATTGCAGCCGAAAGCGCGATATAGGGGTTAATATCCGCCGCCGCAATGCGATATTCAATGCGTTGCGACTTGGCCGTACCCGGAATAACGCGAAGCGCTGTGGTACGGTTTTCAACACCCCACGTTGCCGTCGTCGGTGCCCAGAAACCCGGGATCAGTCGCGAATAACTGTTTACCGTGCAGGCCACCATCGACAGCAGTTCCGGCATCAATTTCTGCTGACCGCCAAGGAACCAGCGCATTTCATCGGACATGTTATGGGGTTTGTCTGCGTCAAAGAACGCTGCCCGACCATCCTTGCCCTTGATCGAAACATGCATATGCCCCGACTGCCCCGGCCAATCGTTTGACCATTTCGCCATAAATGTTGCCATCCATCCGGCACGCTGGGCCAGAACCTTGGTGAATGTTTTAAAAAGTGCGGCTTTGTCGGCGGCTTTCATCGCCTCATCATGGGTAAGGGCAGCTTCCAAAACCCCAGGGCCGGTTTCGGTATGAAGTCCCTCGATCGGGAAATCCATGCTTTCGCCGAGTTCAAGCAGGTCATGATAGAATTCCGAATGCACGGAATTGCGCAGCATCGAATAACCGTAAAAGCCCGGTGTGATGTTCTTCAGATTGCGATAGTTCTTTTCACGCACTGAATGCGGGTCTTCCTCGAACAGGAAAAACTCGAATTCGCAGGCGGCTGAAACGTCATATCCCATCTTATCGGCTTTATCGAGGACACGGCGCAATGTGCCACGCGGGCACACGGTTTCCGCCCGTCCCTCGAACTCGCCAAGGAACAGAACGGTATCGTCTTCCATCGGCAATTCGCGGCAGCTTTCGGGGATCACGCGCACCGGTGCATCCGGATATGCCGTGTGCCAGCCAGTAAACTCGGATTTGTCATAGAGCTGGTCATTTGAATCCCAACCCAGAACCACATCACAAAAGGCAAAACCGGAATCGAGTGCCGACAGGAATTTGTCGCGATGCATGTATTTGCCGCGCATTATTCCGTCGACGTCGAAAATACCGATTTTGACGAATTTGATGTCGCGTTCCTTAATCAGTTTTCGTGCGTCATCGGCGGTTTTGACATCCTTCGCCTGCATCGGCGGCCTCCTGTGATTTGGGCTTTGTTTTTGTATCGGACTGACCGGTTCCTGCCCGTTTTTGGTCATCGCGTCTTGTGACGTCTTGTTGCGTAATATAAATTACACTATGCAACAAATAAACATAAATTTTGCTTATTTGTATTATTTGTTACAAATTGGAACATCAACTAAACCCTAGGGAATGCAAGGAACACAGACACAAATGATGCGCCTGCGCCCCCTGCCCGGTCAAATGTGACCATTCCCGATTGGCCTAGCTGTAACGATACGGCTTGCCCGCTTTTTCCATCACAGCAGCATACTGTTTGAAGATGTCCACAACTCTGGCGCAACGCGGGCTGGTCTGTGCAATCTCGTCCCAGAATTTATGTGCTTCGGCTTCAACCGTCGCCCATTCCGCATCGGGGATCGAGGTCAGCTTCAGCTTCGTACCCTGGGTCCGAAGCTTGGCTTCACCACCCCAGTACCAATGCTGGCGATAATAGTGCGAGCTATCCATGCACAGCTTGAACAGAACTTTCAGATGTTCCGGAAGTTCGTTCCAACGTTCTTCGTTGGCAAAGAAAGAACCACACCATGCACCGGAAATGTTGTTGGTCAGGAAGTAGTTGGTCACATCGGCCCAACCGACCGTGTAATCCTCGGTGATGCCCGACCATGCAATCCCGTCAAGCTCGCCGGTCTGGACGGCAACCTCGATGTCTTCCCACGGCAGGGTAACCGGTACAACGCCAAAGCGCGACAGGAATTTACCCGCCGTCGGGAAGGTAAAGACGCGTTTGCCTTTAAGGTCTTCCAGACTGTTGATCGGATCAACGGTTGCAAAATGACACGGATCCCATGAACCGGCCGAAAGCCATTTAACACCTTCGACTTCGCCATATGCCTCGTCCCAGATTTCATTCAGGCCGTATTCTTCAAACAGGACCGGAACGTCAAGGCTGTAACGGGTCGCAAACGGGAAATAGCCGCCAAAGACCGAAATATCGACCGGAGCCGCAATCGAGTCATCATCGGACTGAACCGCATCAATGGTACCGCGCTGCATGGCACGGAACAGCTCGCCGGTCGGAACCAGTTGATCGGCGTAATAAAGTTCGATTTCCATTTCACCGTTGGCGACCTTGTTAAAGGCATCAATCGCTGGCTTGATAACATGCTCGCCCAGTGCCGGACCGGCATAGGTCTGCAAACGCCAGGTGATCTTGGCATTCTGCGCCTTGACATAAGGTGCGGCAAAGGCGGTCGTACCCGCTGCTGCGGTTGCAACACCGGCTTTTTTCATAAAGTCGCGTCTCGTCGTCATTGTATCATCTCCCTGATCGATGAAGTTCGTTAACGCATTCATTAACTGCCCTGCCCGCCTAACGGGTCTGGCAGCGCCTCCTGTTGTTGGAAATTCAAACCTCCCCTGAATTGATTTTGTTTTGAACGGCGGGGCCTGTTGCGACCCCGCCGGTATCGGGTTCGTTTTGCTTACCGCGCGTAATGCCATTCCGGCAGCCACAGCGCGATTTGCGGGAACACCATCACGATGCCAAGCGCCATCGCCATGATGATCACAAACGGTGTGATCGATTTATAGATGTCCTTTAACGTCACCTCTGGCGGTGCCATGGCACGCATCAGGAACAGGTTGTAGCCGAACGGCGGCGTCATATAGGCGATCTGGCAGGTGATGGTATAAAGCACGCCATACCAGACCAGATCGAAACCAAGGGCGCCGACCAGCGGCACATAAAGCGGTGCGACAATCACCAGCATCGCCGTGTCATCAAGGAACATGCCCATCAGGATGAAGGAAATCTGCATCATGATCAGGATCTGCCACGGGCCAAGTCCAAGCTGATCGACAAAGAAACTTTCAATCGCCTTGACCGCACCCAGCCCGTCAAACACCGCACCAAATGCCAGTGCTGCCAGAATAATCCACATAAACATGCAGCTGATCGAAAGCGTCTTGCGAAGGGTTTCTTCCATGACCCCACGGGTCAGGCGACGCTTGGCAAAGGCGGCAATGGTCGCGGCAAGCGCCCCCACCGCCGAACTTTCCACAAGCGACGTAATCCCCATCAGGAACAGACCGGTCATCGAGAAAAAGATGAACAGCGGAACAATCCCCGCCTTCAGCAATCCGATCTTGTCACCCCAGGTGATTTCCGCGCGTTCTTCCTTGCTCAGCGCCGGGCCCATATCGGGCTGCAGCCAGCAGCGAATGGCGATATAAACGATGAACATCCCGGCCATCAGCAGCCCGGGGAACACCCCCGCCAGCCAAAGCTGTCCGACAGGCTGACGCGCAATCATGCCATATAGCACCAGAACCACACTTGGCGGCACAAGAATGCCAAGCGAACTGCCCGCCTGGATCACGCCGGTCACCATGATCTTGTCATAGCCGCGTCGCAAAAGTTCCGGCAGCGCGATACTCGCCCCGATCGCCATGCCCGCAACGCTCAGCCCGTTCATGGCCGAGACCGCCACCATCAAAACAATCGTCCCGATGGCAAGGCCACCGCGTACCGGCCCCATCCAGACATGGAACATCCGGTAAAGATCGTCTGCCAGACCGGATTCGGAAAGCATGTAACCCATATAGACAAACAGCGGCAGTGTAAGAAGCGGATACCACTTCATCAGCTTCATCGCGGCACTGAACGCCATTTCAGAACCGCCATCCCCCCACATGCCAAGCGCGAAGACAACGGCAACAAAACCAATGGCACCAAAAACCCGTTTCCCAGTCAGAAGCATCAGCATCATCGTGGAAAACATCAGAAGAGCGATCATCTCATAACTCATGAAAGGCTCTCCCCGCGGGCGGCTGCCAAATCTTTGAAGAAGGTCGCAATCGCCTGCAGCAACATCATGAACACGCCAAAGGTCATGATCGCCTTGATCGGCGACATCGGCGGCGACCACGCGGAATAACTGGTTTCACCATACTCGAACGCATAGGCGGTCGATGAAACGCCGCCATACAGCAGAAACGCCAGATAAAAGATCAGAAACAGGATGGTGATCGCATCAAGCCCGGCCTGTTTGCGCGGCGACAAGGCGCCATACAGCAGATCCATCCGAACGTGCGAGTCCAGCTGCATGGAATATCCCCCACCCAGTAGGAAATACGACACCATCAGGAACTGCGCGGTTTCCAGCGTCCAAAGTGCCGGAAATTCCATAAGCTTGGTGGCCGCGGAATATAAAAGCACCGCAAGCATCGCAAAGATCAGATACATCGCAAACCGGCCGATGATCCGGTTCACGCAATCGACCCATCTGACGTAGGTCTTGATAAATTCAGGCATCTAACGCCACCCCAACATCTCCCTGTTCTATCGGTCGCAACAGCGGCTGGACTGTCATCTGCAAATACGATCCTCTCCGTTCGCATCCGGTGGACACGAACGGTGATCCGAAATGCCTTACCTCGCGGAAAAACCCGACAGGTCGAACATCGACACCAAATCTGGATGGAAGTATCCGCAGCCCTGACAACCCATATTGCATCCCCTTGCCTGCACTACCTTTTGCAAGGCCGTACCGTGTGATGAACCGCCTCCCGGGCGACCGACTTTTGCCAAGCCGTTGAATTGTTGCACCGCTTTTTGCGGCACGGGTTTTATCCCTTCTGTAACGAACGTTACATGATTTCAATTTTGATGACAAGAATATCAAATATTGTAAAATTCATTACAATCATTGTATTTGTATGTCAGACAAGGTAAACCGCGCCCGAACAATGCATAAGCGCACTTTGCGGGTGTTTGGCCATTCCATGCGGATGGCATAACCGGGGAAATCTCGCCTTTGAATGTGAAGCAGCAGGCTACAAAGCCAACGGTCGCCGAACAGATCACGCAAAAAGCCGATACACTGACCGCATCGGAACGCAAGCTCGCCCAGGCTCTGCTTGGTAACTATCCGATGGCCGGCCTTGAAACGGTGGCGACCTTCGCCGAACGGTGTGGTGTTTCTGCCCCAACGGTGCTGCGTTTTGCCAGCAAGATCGGCTTTGACAGCTATCCCGACATGCAGGCGCGTCTGCGCGGCGAACTCGAAGCCCGCCTGCAATCGCCTTTAACGCGAAGCAGCCTGCCCCGCTCGCGCAATCATTCCGGTCATCCGATGGGGGAATTGCTTCATGAAATGACTGAGGCCACCATCAGCAACATCCGCACAAGCCTTGCCAATATCAATCCGGCCGAACTGCAAAGTGCCATCGAACTGATCGGCGACTGCAAGGGATCGGTCTATATCCTTGGCGGGCGGTTCACCTCCGCCCTTGCGGTATATGCCTATGAACATCTGCGCACCATGCGAAGCCAAGTTAGGCGCGTTTCGGGCCAAAGTGCCAAATGGGCCGAAGACCTTCTGGATATCGGCAAACGCGATGTGCTTCTGGTCTTCGACGTCCGGCGTTATCAGGCCGATGTCATCGCCTTTGCCGAGGCCGCTGCCAAACAGGACGCCAAAATCATCCTGTTTACCGATCAGTGGCTCAGTCCGATTGCGCAATTCGCCCGGCATGTCTTTCCGGTGCGCATCGAAACCGGCACGACATGGGATAGCTCGGCGGCCAGCATGGTGATGCTTGAAACCCTGCTTGAAGGGGTCGGGCAGCATAACCCGGAACAGGTGCGTGCGCGCATCAAACATCTTGAAATGCTGCGCCGCCCGCCGCAATCGTAATACGCAGCGTATATTCGCCGCAGTAATGATTGAAACCACCGCCGCACCGCGATAGCTTGGGGCATAATTTTTATCCCCAAATACCGGAGCCGCACCGATGCATCCCTTTTTCATTTTCGTGAAATGCGATCTGGGCAAAGCCTATGACGTTGCCACAGCACTGGTCGAGGAAATCGAAGGGGTCTCGGAAGTCTATTCGATCTCCGGCCCGTTCGAACTGCTGGTCAAGGTCTATATCGAGGACGGGCAGGATATCGGGCGCTATGTGAACGAAAAAATCCATCTGCTGCCCCATATCAAGGACACCCAGACAATCATTACCTTCAACGCTTTCACCTGATTTTCTGCAAAGATAAAAGATATACTAACAAAAAACGCGGTGAGATTTTCGCCGCGTTTTTTGTCGGTACCGCATCTGATGCTAGTTGCGCACCACATCGCGGATCACATCAAGGATGATATCGGTCCCCTTTTCAATCAGGACCACATCATTGCCGACAATCTGGCGAATGGCATCCGAACGATATGGCAGACGCGATTGCAAATCCGCAGGAAGATCGCGCTTGGCAATCCCCGGGGGTAAGGTGCCGCCGCGCTCAAGCTTCATGGCAATGCCTGGTGGCAATCCGTCTTTGCCGTTGCCGTTGTCCTTGCTCTTGCCACCTTTGCCTCGATTTTCGTCATCGCCAATATTGCGGTCAACCGCATCAAGCACGTCATAAATGACGCGCCGTTCTTCTTGGCTAAAACCGCCCGATTGCGCAATTTCGTAAGCCAGCGCAGCAGCCGGTTTGCTCGCAGCCGCCGTTGCCGTCAGAACCATCACTGCCAGCAAGGTCGAACCCGCAAGTAACAATGGTTTGGCGATGGACTTGAACTGATCGAAATACATCATCGCAACCTCGTCGGATTATTAAAGCTGATCCATCATAGATGATGTTCGAGAACACCATTAGCGAGCCAGCCTGATACGATAACGTTTGAAATGATTGTTTTATTCCCGGTCCAAAAGAAAAAAGCACCCTTTTGGGGTGCTTTGATCAATGGCGGACAAGGAGGGATTCGAACCCTCGATGGGGCTTTTGACCCCATACTCCCTTAGCAGGGGAGCGCCTTCAGCCACTCGGCCACTTGCCCTTATCTCTTTGCTGTTCCGTGCGGAACGACGCCTTTCTTAAACATCGCATCATCCCATGTCAATGCCGGAAACAGGCGATCTGGTCGTTTTCTTTTATCAAATCGGGCGAATGAAACCACCAGCTTTTTGAAGGGCTTTGCCATTGCCTTTTGCGGTTGAGGATCAAAAGAGTCTTCAAACCATCATATTGCTGTCATCGCAGCGAAAAACTTGGCTGTCATAAGGGCACTGTAAGCTTCTTTTTCCGGTTTGAACCCGTCAGAGACAGAAAGCAGGTTAAAGCATCATGCGCACCATCTATCAGAGCACGGATGACAACGGTCATACCCTTCGCGCCCTGAAACTCAGCAAGGAAGGCCACACAAGCCCGGTCTATCTCGGTCTTGTCATTCACGATCGCGAAGTGCTGTTTCGCACCCGTGAAAACTCATCTCGTGAATTTGTCCTGCAAAAGATCAAGGAATTCGTCGCGGCCCACAGCCCGACAATGAATGCACAACCGGCCTGAGGGCCGGTTTTTTATTGCCCGGATACAGCGGCGCGGTCATTCCCGCCCGTGACACCACGCGATACGAGATCGCGCCGGGGCGACACTCCCCGTTCGCCCTGCAACTCGAACCGCCGGTCGTTTGACCGGCGGTTTCTTTAATTACGTCATGCGCCTTGCGTCACCGGTTTGCGCCCCCCCGCCCACATCAGGAAAATGGCAACCAGAAGCACCGGCAAAACACCGAAATTGATGATGTTCCACCCTGCCCCTGCAATCAGCGCACCTGCCACCAGCGATGCCACGGTTCCGGTAATGCTGTTGCCAAGCTCCATCAGGCTTTGCGCATGACCGCGTTCCGATGCGTCATGCCCCTCGCCCAAAAGCGTCGTCCCCGCCAGAAGCATCAGGTTCCAACCGATCCCAAGCAAGAACGAACTGATGAGAAACGCCGAAAAACTGGTCCCCGACACGGCAAAGACCACACTGAACACCAGCGCCAGCGCGCCGACCACCGCCATCAAACGCGCGCCAAACCGGTCAATCATCGGGCCGACGACAAAGGCCGGTAAAAACATGCCGATAATGTGCCAGCGAATAATATTCGCCGCCGTATCAACATCAAACCCGCAAAACTTCATGGCAAGCGGTGTTGCCGTCATCACAAGGATCATGATGCCATGCCCCGCCGCACTGATGGCAATCGCCCCGCGCAACCTTGGACGGCGCAACAGTTCCAGCATGACCGCACCACCGGTGCGCGTTTTTGCAGGAACCCCGCCATCACGCAACATCAACATGATCAGGGCTGCGATGGTCGCCAACCCGGCCAATGCCAGATACGATCCGGCAAATGGAATCGCGACCATGTTACGCGTATAGCTGGCAATTTCCGGCGCGATCAGCGCCGCCAGAACACCGCCACCAACCACAAGTGCCGCCGCACGACCTTTCTGATCATCTCGGACCGCCTCAAGGGCGGTATAACGGTAATACATTGCCGATGCCTGATATCCGCCAATCAAAAACGTGCCCAGACACACCAGCAAAAATTCCGCCTGATACACACCACCCGCCACGACAGCACCGCCAACCACGCCGCTCGCCGCTCCCAGAAACAATCCCGTGCGCCTGCCATAATGCTGCATGATCATCGACAGCGGATGCACACAAACCAGATTGCCCACAACCAGCAAGGCCAATGGCAGGGTCGCCAGTTCCGCCATCGGTGCCAGATCAATCCCGATCAGTGATGTCAGGGTTATCCCGATCAGCGAACAGGACCAGTAAAGCGCCTGGGCAATAAATAGCAGACGCACTGATCCATTGGTCAGTAACAGCATGTTGCCAACTCCAATAAAAACAGATGATTACGAAAATATCTTCGCCGTTCACCTAAACCGGAACGGCCATCGGCCTTCGTCCGAAACGATCAGCATATTCCTGCGGACTGACAGATAAATGGCGTTGAAAGGCCCGGCGCAGCGTTTCCGGATGGCCAAAACCGCAAAGCCGCGCCACACGCGTCACCGTCATTGCATCATCCTGCAAAAGGGCGCGCGCGGCTTCGACCCGCACCCGTTCAACATAACGTGCCGGTGTCATACCCAGATCACGGGTGAATACCCGTGAAAATGTCCGTGCCGACATCCCCGCACGATTTGCCAGAACTTCCAGCGACAGATCACCATCCAGATTGGCCGGTATCCATTCCAGCAATCCGGCAAGCTGTGCCGTGGTTCCGATGGCGGGTGTCAGATAGGCAGAAAACTGTGCCTGCCCGCCCGGCCGTTTTAAGAACATCACCAGACGTCGTGCTACGGCAAGGGCAATTACCCGCCCGTGATCCGCCTCCACCAGTGCTAGCGCCAGATCAATACCCGCCGTCACCCCGGCCGACGTAAAGATATGCGGATCGCCTTCAAGACCGTTTGCGTCATAGCTGTGCAAACGATCCTCGGTGACATCAATTTTCGGGAAATTTTTGCGCATTTCATCGCAACGCGACCAATGCGTTGTTGCCATCCGGCCATCAAGCAATCCTGCCTCTGCGAGGATCAGCGCACCGGAACAAACCGATCCAAGGCGCATGACTTGCCCGTCGGCTTGCCTTAACCATTCGAGAATGTCGGTGCGTTGCCGCACCGGATTAACCCCGTCCCCACCGGCAATCAGAACCGTATCGGTCGCGGACAGATCAAGTTCACGCCAATCCAGATCTGCATAAAGTTTAAACCCGCCCGATGTTGGCACCGGCCCCGCCGCATCGGCAATCACCAGTAACTCATAGGCCCGTTCGCGCCCCTGTCGTTCCAGTTCGGCATTGGCTGAGGCAAAAACCTGCAATGGCCCGACAACGTCAAGGCTCATGACATCGTCAAAGGCAAGGCAGGCGACGGTTTTCGTGCTGGTTGTGCTGTCTGGCATGGCAATCCTCGTTCATCAGGAATACAGCATGCCTCACGAAACGAATGGCAACAATGACAAACACCCCACGAATCTTGCCACAGCATATGCTGCAACAATCTTCGCGGGATGTGTCTCTTCGCAGTTTTTACTGCGTCTCCCAACCAACCCCGGGTTCAGCCACCCTAAAAACCGCTTCGCTGCAGCAGGGCATAGAAGTCACGAATCGTGCCTTCCTTGGCCGTCATGTCCTTGATGTCATCAACCAGCTTGTCGGTGAAATTGGGCTGCTTCAAATATCCGACGACCCTTTTTCGCGCCATCGATGCCGACTTTCCCTCAATCAGCACGCCACTCGAACAGAATTGCACCAGCATATAGGCGCGCTTGCGCAGATGAAGCGACGGATTGTCGATCCGCTCGATCACCTTTTCACGCACCAGATAATCGGCCAGTCCCTCGTCCAGCTTGTCACCAATGCGTTGTTTCTGCTCGTCAGAAAGGTTCGATGCCTGAAGCGCATCATTCATCACCGTGACCGTCGCCATCTTGTCGCGCGGTTTGGCTTCACTGTCGCAGAAAGCGCGCAATGCCCGCATATCCTTGACCGTATCCATCAGCATGTCGAAAACTTCTTCGCCAAAATCCTCGACAATCCCCGAATTAACAACCGCCAGAAGCCAGGCCATCTTGCGGCAATTCGGCCCCATGCGGCCGTTGATTTCTGCAACACCGTCAATCAATGCCCGCGGGCCGCCAACATTTCGCAGACGTGCGCCACGCTCGGCAATGGCCGTTACCATCGGTGCGCCGTAAACGACCCCCTTCTCACTAATCAGACGATCCAGAATACCGACCAGCGGATCATGATCCCCTTCATGACGGGTCAGGCTGTTTGCACTGCGCAACTCGCGAACGATATAGTCAAACAGCGCATCCTGCGATGTCGAAAGCAATCCCGACCCGAACAGCGGGTTAAGCAGTTCAAGAATATCATCCGCCGCCCCGCGATTGCCGTGTGCACGCCCCATCGCCAGATCAATATGCAGGATAACCGCGTCGCCAAAGCTTCGCGAACTGCCAAGCAGTTCTTTCAGCGCCACCGGCGATCCAAGGATATCGGCAATAACATCGTCAAGCAGCTTACGCGCTGCCTCGTCTTTCTCGTCCCCCTTGACCTTCAGCGCCAGATCAAGCTTGCCCACCCAGTTGCGGCTTGATGATAGAACGCGCGTAAGCGCAACCATCGTCAGGAAGTCGGTATCCTCCGCAAGGTTCAGACGACGAATTTCGTCACGGACTTCGGAAATGGTCGCATCTTCAAACGCCGGCAGGTCGACCTTTTCAACCTCGCGCGCACGGGCAGCCAACTGTTCAATCGCGCCATGCAGCTTGTTCATGGCCTCAATATGGTCGCCGTCGGTCGCCTTGGCATGAATGCCGGCCACCTTGTCGACTGCGGTCGGCATCAATGTATCGTGGAACATCAATTTGCGCAGGTTCTGGTAATTATACATCACCTCGCAAGGTGTCAGGATTTCCTGTTCGAAATATTTGCGTAGCAGACGATTGATCGTCGCGCGGCTTTCCGACTGCAACAGGTCGTTATCGGAATCACAAAGCGGCGCATCTTCAATGGCTGAGACACGAACATCCTTGTCGTCGTCTTCACCAGCACCCTGTTTTTCCAGAAGGACCTTTTCAATATGACGACCGTCGGCGCGTTCCCAATCACGAACAACCCGAACCGCAGAGATCTTGGTCTTTAAAAGCTTCTCAGCTTCGTTAACCGCCTCTTTCTCGACATCAAAGGTCGAATGAATGATCCAGCGTTCCCCACGCTGGACTCGTACTTCAAACGTCGTATCCGACATAACGCGCACTGGCTCCCTAACTTCCTGTTTGGGGCGGCATTTGCATGCCATTTCTCAGTCAGGCGCGTGTCCCGTTTTTTTTATATTTATACTTCTTTATAAGGCAATTCTGATGCTGAAAACAATAGGGCGAATTCGAACTTCTCAAATGAGCCCAAAAATCCCCGTATTGCGCGACAGAAAACGCAATCCACAACACATGCGACGCCATCAACACAACCATAGATGCACATACATTGATTTAAGGACCCTATCCAAGTTCTGCTTTGACGAGAACTCAGCGATACGACCGGGCAATAGAATCACTAAGCCGCCCCAAAAGGTCGCTCATGGCAGCGACAGTTGCCTCGGTTGTTGTATCCTTGGGAACCACGGAATCGGTAAACCGTTCGGATACGGCGGTTTCACCCGAATTGAAATTGACAATTTTCCAGCGCGCTGCGATCTGCACCGAACCGTCCGGCTGACGTTCGAACTGTCCCAGATCGACCACGATCTGCCAGACAACCCCGTCGCGCGAGTTCCACGGGAATGTCTCGATCCGCTGCGGGCTCAACCGATGGTCAAGGTTTTCGATTAACACCCGCTGAATGTTTTCATCCAGCGGCTCGGCCCAGCGATCAAACTGGTTGATCACCAGCCGGTTGTCACTACTGCGCGTCACAATCTGGCTGCGATCAAGATGGCTTGGGATGGTAATCGGCCCCACCCCCATCACCGCCGTTCGGGTGGCCCCCGATGGGGCTGCAACATCGTCGGGGGACAACAAATAATAACGTTCCTGAACCGGTGTGCTGCACGCGGACAGGAAGCCAAGCGATGCCAAGAACACCCCCGCGATCAGTCGCTTGCGAATTGTCGCCGTTGTTTTCGGTTTCATTTGCATTTTCCGCATCATTCTTCCTCCCGGCGGCCCGGTTTGCCCAGGATCAAAGCATTCGGATTTTGTTCAAGGAAATCGGCCAGATCCCGCAACGACCGGGCTGCCGCCGAAAGCTCTTTCAGAGTTTCCTCAAAATTATAGCGGATCGGCGAATTCGGCGATGTCACGTCACGTACACCGCCAAGTGCAACCTGCGCGGCTTCCAGCGCCTTCTGAGTGGCTGGCAACACGCTGGTATCAAGGTTCGTCACAAGCTGGTTCACCCCGGCAGCCGCCTGTTTCAGGCTATCCATGCTCTCAATGATCGCAGGCGATGTAACAATGTTCTCCATCCCCTCGACAGTCCCCAGCAGTCGAATGCCGATTTCCTCAATCGGGAATGTTTCAACCTTTTCAAGCAACGAGGACAGGGAATTGCTGATCTCATCGATCTTTTGCGGCAATGTCGGCAATTCTGGAATTTTCCCCTGCGCATCGCCCAGATAGCGGGGTGGTGTCACCGGATACATGCCCAGATCAACAAACAGCTGGCCGGTTATAAAGCTCCCGGTTTTCAGACGTGCCCGCAAACCACGTTCGACCAGAACATCCATGATCTTCGCATAATCGGCATCGGCGGTGTCCTGATTGCCGACCATTTGCACCCGTTCGGGCTCCAGCGTCACTTCAACAGGCACCCGGAACGATTGATTGGGAACGACATATTCCAGATTGACGCTGTTGACCGTGCCGACGCGAATGCCATTGAATTCAACCGGCGCGCCGGGCGAAAGCCCGCGTACAGAGGAATCGAAATACAGCATGTATTTCTGCGTGATGCCACGCGCCAGAATTTCGGCCTGTTTACGGCTGTCATTTAACCGGAACACCGTATCGGGTTTCGCTGTTTCCGAATTCAGGCTTTCGTCAGGCGTATAGAAATTGATGCCACCGGCCAAAACTGATCGAACAGATTGGGCACGCACCGATACGCCTTCCGCATTCAGATCAAGACTGATGCCGCTGGAATTCCAGAAACGCGTATCACGCTTGACCAATCCATCAAACGGCTTGCGGACATAGATCGGGATCGACACCTTTTCGGCCGCGGAATCCAGATTGGTATCAAGGACCTCGCCAACCTCTACCCCGCGCAGAAGAACCGGCGTTCCCGACGCGACTGAGCCAAGTTCCTCCGCCATCAGGATAAACCGTGTTCCGTCCGATCCATCAGGCACATATTCCGGTTCTTCCGATCCGGTAAACTCGCGGGCCTCTTGGCCAGACCTGTCTGGAACCGCTTCGATATAAGCCCCTGAAACGATGGTCTGAAGGCCGGAAATCCCCTGTGCGGAAACGCGCGGGCGTACCACCCAGAATTTGGTTTTATCGGTCAGATAGGGTTCAAAATCCGAATTCATCCGCATCGTCAGAACGACATGCCCGAAATCCTCGCTCAGATTGATTTCGGTAACCTGTCCGACATCAACATCACGATACCGCACCGCGGTTTTGCCTGCGGTCAGTCCCTCGGCCGTTTCGAATGTCACGGTAACTTCTGGTCCTTTGGCTGCCGCATCGCGCCACAAAAGCCAACCGCCGATGATCAACGCGACAATCGGCACGATCCAGATGACCGGCAGGTTCTGAAATGCCTTTTTCACATCGGGCCGGCCTGGCTGCCCCTGACCTGCATTCCGGCTGGTGTCGTCCGTCATGATGACATCCCCTGTTCCTTTTGCATTCCCGCCCGATCCCAGATCAGCCGCGGATCAAAGGCCATTGCCGACAGCATGGTCAGAATGACCACGGCACAGAAGGCCACAGCACCAAATCCCGGTGCAACGGTTGCTATGTTACCCAATTTCACAAGTGCTGCCAGTATCGACACCATAAACACATCGATCATCGACCAGCGCCCGATCAGTTCGGTCACACGATAGATAAAAGTCCGTTCGCGAAGCGGCCCGGCAAGCCCCAGACCCGTTGCGGCATAAACCCATCCAAGCAGGACAATCTTCATGATCGGCACCACGATGCTGGCTGTGAAGACAACAATGGCAATCGGCCATTGCCCGGATTGCAACAGCACCACCACCCCGGAAAGGATCGTATCGGATTCCGCCCGCCCCAGATAGGTGATCGTCATGATCGGAAAAATGTTGGCCGGGATATACAAAACGACCGCCGTCACCAGCAGTGCCCAGGCCCGCGACAGGCTGCCCGACTTGCGATGATGCAGATGCGTCCCGCAACGCGGGCATTTGCCCCCGGTTTCCCGTGCGGCACTGTCCGTTACAACAAACGCACAGGTCTCGCAGGTCATCCAGCCTGTTGCCTTTTCCTGCCCGGTACCGGCACGCAATTCTTCCAGATCCTCTAACGTCGCATAACGCAAATTTTCCGGCGCCAGTCGCCGCCAGATCGTCCTTGGATCCAGCGTCGTGCTCATCAGCAATGTCGTCGGGATCAGAAAACAAACTGCATAAAAGGCTGGCCCCGCAATGACATCGGCAAAATCCGTCAGCTTCGTCAGCGCGACCAGAAGCCCGATCAGAAACACATCCAGCATCGACCAGGGCCGTATAACAGCCAGAACACGCCAGACTGCCCGCAAACCCGGCACCACGAACCCGAAATAAAGCGGCGCCAAGACATAAATATAGGCTCCGATTAGCATCAGTGGAGCAACGATAGAGGTCAACGCCACCATGAAGGCCAAAAACGGGAACCCTTCCTGCCAGAAGGTCGCAACTCCGCTTAACAGTGTGTTGCTTTCCGTTCTCCCCTCCATGGCAAAGGTCAGGATCGGGAATGAATTGGCAATCAGAAACAGGACAAGTGCAGTGATGGCAAATGCCAGCGGTCGTTCGACCGTCCCCTTCTGCGCCTGATACAAAGGCGACCCGCACCGCGTACACCGCGCGACAAAGCCCGGCGGGATGTCGTATTCGACATGCAGGTAATCGCAATGTTCACAGGCAACAAGGCGATGCGACATTCAATCTTCCTGTTTCCATAAGGCATTAGCGCACAATCTGGAAGTCATATGAGTAAGCGGCAGAATTCATCCCCTGTCAAATCCGATTGGCAAAGCCGATGGGTGGGCATGCCATATCGCCAAACCCGAAAACAAACGCGATCCCAACCGTTTAGTTCCCGATTTTGGGCAAATAATGGCGCGCTTCGCCCAGAACAATCTCGTTCACCTGCGACAGCAACCCGCTTTGCATGTTCCAGTGATGCCAATAAAGCGGCCGCTCAATCACATGCGGGCATGGCTGTAACAGCCGTCCACTCTGCAAACCTTCTGCTGCCTGATGTTCCTCGACAACGGCATAGGCAATGCCCTGCTCGGCCACGGTGACGAAGCCTTGTGAACTTGGCACAGTATGGGCCGGAAACTCGCCCGGCACCAATCCGAAATACCGGTTTAAAAACTGGTTTTGCAATTCGTCATGGCGCGAAAAATTTACCGCTGGGCAGGATCGCAACGCATCCGCCGTGACACCATCGGCAAAGTACCGGTCGCGGAATTCCGGCGACACCACCATGATATAGCGCATCGCCCCCAATGACCGCACCCGGCACCCCTGTATCGGATCTGGCCGCAAACTGACCGCACCCAGCACGGTGCCGGCCTGAAGTGCCTCGTGATTAAGTGCCTCGTCCTCGACCGTCAGATGCACCAGCAGGTCAAGCTCATCAAACAGCTTCTTGGGCACATTGACAAACCATGTCGCCAGACTGTCGGCATTGACCGCAATCGCGATCTGGCCGAAACGGCTGACCGAATGCAGCTTTGGCAGTTCATCATATAATTCCTGCTCAAGCAGGCTGACCCGCTGATAATGCTGCAAAAGCCGCTTTCCGGCATCGGTCGCGGCAATCGGTTTGGACCGGATGATCAAAGGCTGCCCCAGCCGGTCTTCCAGCAACTTGACCCGCTGCGATATCGCCGACTGCGTCAGACCAAGATCACGCGCCGCCTTCTCAAAACTGCCATGACGGATCACCTCGGCGCTGGCTTGTAACAGCTTGTAATCGATCATTTTATTATCCCCGCCTCATCCACCAGCCACGCATCCCCTTCATCGATGTATCACCTACCACCAAAGATGTATCGCCTCCATCAGGGTATATCACCTGTCGTCACGACGATGCTTCCATGCTGCTTAAACAAGCTTGCGAGCCAAACGATACCAGAGCAGGCCATACGCTGCCTCGCGCACTCCTGCCATAAAATTTACTAATACTATATCATGATAATTCGATTTTCTTATTTCTTAAAACTGCTATCCCTGCCCCATTAACAGCGATTTTGCGGGATGAAAAATGCTTCTGACCTTTGCGACCGGATTTGGCCTTGGCGGCGGACTGATCATTGCCATTGGCGCGCAGAATGCCTTTGTTCTTGGGCAAGGATTGCGTCGCAACCATCCGGTGATGGTCGCATTTGTCTGTGCGCTGTGTGATGCCATCCTGATTGCTGCCGGGGTTGCCGGTTTGGGAACACTGGTTGCCACCTACCCGATCCTGACCAAAATCGCGGCATGGGGCGGTGCGGCCTTCCTGATCTGGTACGGGTATGCAGCGCTCAGGCGTTTGTTTGAAACCGAAACCCTGTCAGAAAGCGATGTCAGGCAGACGGGCTGGAAGGCGGTTCTGTCGACGACGCTTGCCGTGACCCTCCTGAACCCGCATGTATATCTTGATACCGTTGTCATGCTGGGCGGGATTGGCGGGCAATTCCCCGCCGACGAACGGCTGACCTTTGCGCTTGGCGCGATGAGCGCAAGCTTCGTCTGGTTCTTTGCCATCGCGCTGGGCGCGGCGTGGCTGGCCCCCTATGTGGCGCGGCCGATCACGTGGAAAATCATTGATGGGGTAACCTGTGCGGTGATGTGGCTGGTAGCTTACACGCTGATCGCACCTGAAATCGCGTCCCTGATGTATTCCTGAGAAAAAATGAATAATCAATGTGATTAAACATTTTTCGTGAAAAATAGGGACCGGGCAGTTTATTTGCCCATCGCTTCCTTGAAATGCTGCCGGCAGACTGAGACATAGCGATCATTACCACCGATTTCGACCTGGGCCCCCTCGCGCACCGTATTGCCGTTTTCATCAACCCGCAAAACCATCCCGGCCTTGCGTCCGCAATGACAGATTGTCTTAAGTTCGCTTAGCTTGTCCGCCCAGGCCAGAAGCCATTTCGAACCTTCAAAAAGCTGCCCCTGAAAATCGGTACGGATGCCATAACACAGCACCGGCACGCCAAGCTTGTCGGCGACATCGGAAAGCTGCCAGACCTGATCCTTGGTCAGAAACTGCGCCTCGTCCACCAGCACGCAATCAATCCGGCCTTCATCCAGCTTTTCCTCGATCAGGGCGCACAGGTCGGTATTGCCGTCAAACAAGACGGCCGGGGCTTCAAGGCCAATGCGCGATGCGATCTTGCCGACACCGAAACGATCATCAAACGCCACGGTCAGCAGAAGCGTCTGCATGCCGCGTTCCTGATAGTTGAAGCTCGATTGCAAAAGCGTCGTCGATTTGCCCGCATTCATCGACGAATAATAAAAGAACAGCTTGGCCATGGTTTCCCCCGAAAATCGTTATTGGGGCATAGCCGATCAATCGGGATTGATCAATATGACAACGGCAGCCAAAAACGGTTATCCGCCATTGCGACCCATATCGATATCGCGCAGTTCGCGGCGCATGAAATCAAGCAGCGACTGGATTTTGGCGCTGCGCGTCACACCGGCCGGAAAGACGGCAAAAACTTCAAGATCGGGCAATTTGCAGTTCGGCAGAACATGCACGACATCGCCGTGCTCAATTTCATCGGCAATATCGCAAAACGGCACAACCGCAAGCCCGTGCCCACCACGCAGGAATTGCAGACGGGCGGTTGCATTATCAACCCGGACACTACCCGATACCCGAATGGATTTTTCCTGATCATCGCAGATCAGGCGCAGGGTTTCAGGAACCCGGCTATACATCACCCAGTCATGATCGGCGAGCTGTTCGGGGGTTTCGGGCAAGCCCACCCGTGCAACATACCCCGACGACGCCGCAATGATCCGGTGGGTCTGATAGAGCTTGAAGCTTTTAAGCTCCGAGCTTTTAAGCGGCCCGGACCGGATGCCGATATCAATCCCCCGCCCGATCAGATCGACAACCTCGTCAGACAGATGAACATCAATCGCCACCCCGGGATAAGTTTGACGAAACCGGTCAAGGATCGGCACGATGCGAAGCGTGCCCAGATGCACCGATGAAGTGATCGATATTTTGCCGACCGGCTCGTCACGCAGGATTTCGACCCGCTTGCGGGCGGCCTCAGCCTCCAGCGCAATCGTCCGGCAACTGTCGTAATAACGCGTTCCGGCATCGGTCAGGCTGAAATTGCGGGTGCTGCGCCGAAGCAGCGGCACGCCAAGTTTGGCTTCAAGCTGCCGGATCTGATGGGATACCGCAGCCCGGCTCAGCCCCATCTTGCGCGCCGCGGCAGAAAACCCGCCATCCTCGACCACACGGGCGAAAATCATCATTGCCCGAACTTCATCCAGTGCCGACATTTTATATGCTCATTTAATTTGACAATCTGTCCAATTCTTCGATCTTCCGCAAATTAGATCAGCATACTATCCTTGGTGCAAATCCTATTCACATATCAAGGACCAAAACGATGCGTATTCTGATGATTGTGACGTCCCACGACAAAATGGGCGATACCGGCCATAAAACCGGTATCTGGCTGGAAGAACTTGCCGCCCCCTATTTCCGGTTCCGCGATGCCGGTGCCGATATCACGCTGGCATCCCCCAAGGGTGGTCAGCCGCCGCTTGATCCCAACAGCCAGGTTCCCGATGCCCTGACCGAGGCAACCAAACGGTTTGAAGGTGATGCCGACGCCCAGAAAGCATTCGCCAACACCGTGAAACTTGATGGCCTGAAAGCCGATGATTATGACGCACTGTTTTATCCCGGCGGTCACGGGCCGCTTTGGGATCTGGCGATTGATGCCAAATCCATCGAATTGATCGAGGCATTCGTCGCACAGGACAAACCGGTGGCCGCTGTCTGCCACGGCCCGGCAGCATTCGTGAATGCCAAAACCAAAGACGGCAAGCCGCTGGTCGCGGGCAAAAAAGTCACCGGCTTCACCAATGACGAGGAAAAGGCCGTCGGCCTTGAAAAGGTCGTGCCGCTTCTGATCGAGGACGAATTCACCAAACAGGGCGGTCTTTATGAACGCGCTGACATGTGGGCGTCCCATGCGGTTGTCGATGGCAAACTGGTAACTGGCCAGAACCCTGCATCCAGCGATGCGGCCGCCGACGCGGTCGTCAAACTACTCGGTAAATAATCGCTTGACCTTCCAGCAACTGGAAGCCCCATAGTCGGATTATCGAATCCAACCTGACGGAGCAACCGGAATGCTGAAACTGAAAGTCGATGAAATGAGCTGCGGCCATTGCGCTGCCACTGTTACCAAAGCTGTCGAGGGCGTTTCGGGCGTTGAAAAAGCCGATATCGACCTTGCAAAGGGTGAAGTAACCGTGACCGGCAATCCCGATGTCGCAGCCCTGATCACCGCCATTGACGATGCCGGTTATCCGGCCCGCGAACTGGCCTGATCGATCAAGATATCCACGCTGAAGGCCGCCCCGATGGGCGGTCTTCTGCGTTTCGGTTTCCAACATTCAGGCTTTGTCGACATGTTCGATATCAGGCAGGAAAATCGCAAGGAAACCGATGGCCGGCAACCATGCGCAAACCTGATAGACCAGCCCCAGCCCGAAATGATCGGCCATTACGCCAAGAATGGCGGCACCAATCCCGCCAAGCCCGAAGGCAAGACCAAAGAACAGACCGGAAATCATACCGATACGCCCCGGCACAAGTTCCTGCGCATAGACAACAATCGCCGAAAATGCCGATGACAGGATCAGACCGATGGCAATCGAGAGCATCACGGTCGCCCCCAATCCAACATAAGGCAGGATCAGTGCAAAGGGCAGTGCTCCAAGGATCGATCCCCATATCACTTTTTTGCGACCAATCCGGTCGCCCACCGATCCGCCGATCAGGGTTCCTGCCGCGACCGAAGCCAGGAAAATGAACAGATAAATCTGCGCATCGCCTTCGGAGAGCGGGAATTTTTCCATGAGGTAAAACACGTAATAGCTGGTGAAGCTGGCGAGATAGAACCATTTCGACAGCATCAGGCAGAACAGAACCGTCAAGCCGCCAATCACCTGGCGTCGGGCCGGAAGGTTTGCCACCAGATGAACAACACTCGGGCGTCGCACGGCATGGCCGTTGCGTTTATACCAACGCCCGAGCAGCGTCAGGATCACAACCCCGGCCAATGCGGCAAAGGCAAACCATGCCAGACTGCCCTGTCCGTGTGGCAGAACCACTGCAACCACCAGCAACGGCCCGATGGCTGAGCCGACATTGCCGCCCACCTGAAACAGCGACTGCGCAAAGCCATGCGCCCCGCCCGATGCCAGCCGTGCCAGACGCGAGGATTCCGGGTGAAAGATCGACGATCCCACACCCAGCATCGCACTGCCCATAAGCAGCACCGCAAAACTGGTTGCCGAGGACAGAACCAGAAGCCCCGCCATCGACATGCCCATGCCGAACGGCAAGGAATAGGGTTGCGGCCGACGGTCCGTGAAATGACCAATGAAAGGTTGCAGCAACGATGCTATCACCTGATAGGTCAGGGTCAATAGGCCAAGCTGCGCAAAGGATAGGTCAAAGCCGCCCTTGAACACCGGATAAGCCGCCACAAAAAGCGACTGGATCATATCGTTCAGCAAATGGCAAAAACTGGCTGCGCCCAGAACCGGCAAAACGGTTCGGGCCACTTGCGGACGTTTGAGAACGGCTTCGTTCATCGGGGACCTCATTGAAATGATATTAAACGCAAGCCTTGGTGCGTTGATCGTCATTATAAAAATTGCAAAACGGCCCACCACCGCGTTAGGGTCAATTTATTACGAGACTGGGCCAATCACGCAAGACAGGCATCGATGTCATCTTTTCGCGAAGTTCCAAGACCGGTTATCGCATTGGGTACGGATTATCCCGACGGTCATGTAATTGCCGCCCACCGCCATGAACGCGATCAGTTGCTATATGGCATGACCGGGGTTTTGATGGCATCAACCCCGCACGGCGCATGGATGATGCCACCCCAGCGCGGCATGCTGATCCCCGCCGGGGTGATCCACGAGGTTCGCCTGTTTGGCGATGTCAAAATGCGGTCGCTTTATCTGCGCCCAAACCGGCTTGGTGCGGCGGACAACCAATGCAGGGTGGTCGGCATCTCATCGCTGATGCGTCATTTACTGATCGAAGCGGTTGCCGTCCCGGCGGAATATGATATGGCGGGTCGTGATGGGGCGCTGATGGCGCTGATCGAACATGAAATCAAACGGTTGCCGGTCCTGCCACTGTCGCTTCCGCTACCGGAACAGGCCGCATTACGGGAAAAATGCCGTGCCTTTCTGGCATCGCCGACCCCGCATGAAACCATCGATGACTGGTGCCATCATCTGGGCATGAGCCGCCGAAGCTTTACCCGGCAGTTTCGCAAGGAAACCGGATCAAGCTTTGTCGAATGGCGTCAACAGGCCTGCATCCTAGCCGCCCTGCCAAGACTGGCCGCTGGTGAAGCCGTTACAACGATTGCGATGGACCTTGGCTATGACAATCCCGCCGCGTTCAGCAACATGTTCAAACGCATCCTTGGCGCATCACCGAGCGATTACCGGACTGCGGGCACGTAGGAAAATATTTCGCCTCTGAGCTTGCAAAAAAAATGGAACATCAGGATCACTTCATCGGGCACCAAGCAAATTGCACATAGAAAAATGGTTAAGCCCGCATGCTAAATCAGGCTTAACCATTGAAAGATAACGCCGAAACAAGATCGGTGGCATTCATAATACCATATCAGCGCCGAGCCTTGGCGAAACGCAGCAGACAGCCTAAGCAGCCTTTACCGCCGACAAGAAAGCTTCGACTTTCTGAAGCAGGATATCTGCCTGCTGAGACATATTATTTGAGGCAGAAAGTACTTGTTCGGCCGCAGCCCCGGTTGATGCCGCGGCTTGGTTGACACCGTGAATATTGGCCGTTACTTCGCCCGTACCCGCAGAAGCCTCCTGGACGTTCCGATTGATTTCATCGGTTGCGGCACCTTGCTGTTCAACCGCACTGGCTATTGCCGATGCAATTTCACTAATTTCGGTGATGGTTGTTCCGATGGAATCAATGGCAACAACAGCGCCCTCTGTTTCGCTTTGGATTGCGGTTATCTGATTTGTAATTTCCTCGGTGGCCTTGGAGGTCGCATTAGCAAGGTTTTTCACCTCGGCCGCGACAACGGCAAAACCTTTGCCTGCTTCACCTGCGCGGGCAGCCTCGATCGTGGCATTCAGAGCCAAAAGATTGGTCTGTGCCGCAATATCACTGATCAAACCGACAACATCACCAATTTTCTGAGCCGCTTCTGCAAGTCCACGAACCTGTGCATTCGTACTTTGCGCTTCCACAACAGCCTTATCCGCCACACGGGATGACTGGGTAACCTGATGGCTGATTTCAGAGATCGATGCACTTAGTTCTTCGGATGCGCTGGCAACGGTTTGAACATTATTTGATGCCTGCTCGGCCGCCGCAGCAACAACCGTTGACTGACGACTGGTTTCTTCCGCGGTTGCCGTCATTGACGTTGCAGTATGCTGCATTTCGGTCGCTGCATCCGAGACCGTTTTCAGAACGACCGATACATCACCTTCAAAATCACCGGTCAGTTTTTCGATCAACCTGGCGCGGGATTCACGCTGTTTCTGGGCTTCGACTTCCTGGGCGGCCAGTTCCTCTGCCTTGATCATGTTTTCTTTAAACACGAGCACCGCCTTGGCCATATCACCAATTTCATCCTTGTGATCCTGTCCGGGGATATCGACGGTTTTGTCGCCTCCGGCAAGAACCCGCATCGCGTTTGTAATGGTAATAATCGGACGCGAAATACCAACACCGATCAGCCACGCTGCTGCCAAACCGACCACCACAGCAATTGCAGAAATAATTGCGGCAAGCGAAATGGCAAAAGCGTTTTCTGCTTTTGCTCTAGGACCAATCTCATCCTGTTTGGCTTTGAAGGACAGTTTGAGTTCTTCGATGTCGCTTGCGACCTTTGGCCCCAGAACGTTCAGGGTCTTTTCAGCGATACGTTGTTGTTCCGCAGTATCCTTGGTTGCGCTTAACGCGCGAACCGCCGCAGCATAAGTCGCAATATCCTGATCCACAGCTTTCGCACTTTCGAGATAGTCAGGGTCTTTAACAAGAGACAAAAATTCGGCGTTAAGCTTTTTGGTTGTTTCCAATCTTTGATTTGCGTTTTCAAGTGCTTCAGGAGACTGCCTCATCTGAAAATTCAAAACCGAGACACGAGCTTCAAGCATATTGGCCTGAACACGTGAAGCTTGGTTTGATTGCAGTGCAATCTGCCGGTACTCGTTGAAATTACTGTCTGCATCCATCAATGCAATAACGCAGATCGCCGACACCGTGATCATCAAAACCAACATCACGCCAAAACCGCCAGCAACTTTGATGGCAATTTTAATTCGCTTTAGAAGCCCCATATTACTACCCCACACCCCAATAACTATCCTTTAGTATTGTTCCCCCAAAAAAGAACCACACATCTAGAGGGAGCCTTGATACAAAAGAATGAATTCATTTCACGCCGCAATCAGAGGAAACTGTTTCGCTCTGAGCAAAATTGTCCCATGCAATCAATGGCTTTGAATGAACATGACCTGCCCGCACGCAACCTGAGATGAAATATGCGACATTGCCTCAAGTCATCACGAAGGTTTTCTAAGGTTTCAGAATGCTTACAGGAAATAAACACTGTGCGACGATCATCCTGAGCACTTCGCCAAGCTGCGTATAATCACGTCTCAAACTTTGCTTGAGATTAACCAACACCCCAGTCGGAAAGTTAACAGTCAAGCGCAGATAGATCGCGAATGCCAAATATCGCCCGGGCAAAACATCGCTTATGCACGGATACAGGCGATCATTTCAGTTTGGCACTGAAGTTCACTCTGCACACACCATCAAAGACAGAGAAACAGTGGTACAAAAATGAACCAAAATCAAGAAAAAACACCTTTAGTGGTATTTTTTTAGACCATTAAACCCAAAAGTATCAATTTTGAGAATCTAAATAAATCAAAGGTTCATGTTTTTTTGATTCTTCACACTCCAATTCCATACAGGAACAGCAGTTATGATAACCAACCTTAGTGAGCGAATAAGAGAGGCAAGAAAGCATCTAGGGCTTAGTGCATCGGAAGCAGCAAACCTTGCCGGACTTACACGCAAATCGTGGGAACGTTACGAGCTGGACAAAAATGAACCAAAAGCATCATCTTTGGCTGTACTGGTTGATAAGGGCATAGACGCAAGCTGGCTGCTGACAGGAAGGGGCAGCATGCTGAGAAGCGAAGTGCTGGATCAAGCGCGCGTGATTGACCCCGATTTAATACGCATAATTCTCGAGGAAATTGAATCCTATCGCTCACAAAACAATAGGACATGGAGCATATCGGAGGCGGCTCGCGTTATTGTTCTAAGCTATGAAATGCTGCAAGCAGAAAGAGATCGGGGTATTGAGCCATCTCCAAGAAACCTGAACCTACTCTTACAGGCAGCAAATCTGTGATTTAACGACAAAAAGCTCAGGTGCCTCCCAATTCTACAAAAATATGTTTTATGAAATCTTCAGGCAACATTTGGCTCATTAACGTTGAAGATGATTAGCGACACATAGAACCCAACAAAAAGCCGCCTGTTTCAGATCGAAACGGGCGGCTTTTGGACATCTTCTGATGATTGAAATCAGCCGAGGATTTTGTCGCGGAGCATCTGGTTGACCATGCCCGGGTTGGCTTTGCCACCCGTGGATTTCATGACCTGGCCAACGAACCAGCCCAGCATGCGGTCCTTGCCGTCGCGGATTTCCTGAACCTTGTCCGGGTTGGCCGCAATGACTTCGTCGATTGCTGTTTCAATCGCACCGGTATCTGTGATCTGCTTCAGACCTTTTTCTTCGACGATCTTTTCCGGATCATTGCCGGTTTCGATCATGATTTCAAAGACGTCCTTGGCGATACGGCCCGAAATGGTGTCATCCGAAATCAGGTCCAGAAGTTTGCCGAGATTTTCGGCCGTAACCGGGCTTTCGGTGACGGGAACTTCCAGCTTGTTGAGCGCACCAAACAGGTTGGTGATCACCCAGTTCGCGGCAAGTTTGCCATCGCGGCCCTTGGCAACAACTTCGTAATAGGCGGCCTTTTCCTGATCGGCGACGAGAACACCGGCATCATAAGCCGACAGACCGTTTTCACGCATGAAGCGGGCTTTTTTCTCGTCCGGGAGTTCCGGCAGGGTCTTTTCGATTTCGGAAACGAATGCCTGATCGAATACTAGCGGCAGCAGATCCGGGTCCGGGAAATAGCGGTAATCATGTGCCATTTCCTTGGACCGCATCGAACGGGTTTCACCCAGACGCGGATCGTAAAGACGGGTTTCCTGAACGATTTCGCCACCGGCTTCGATGACTTCGACCTGACGCTTTGCTTCGATCTCGATCGCCTGCATCACATAACGGATGGAGTTGACGTTCTTGATTTCGCAACGCGTGCCAAATTCGGCACCCGGACGACGGACCGAAACGTTGGCATCGCAACGCATCGAACCTTCGTTCATGTTGCCATCGCATGTGCCAAGATAACGCACAATCGCGCGCAACTTGGTTAGGTAGGCACCGGCTTCTTCCGGGGTACGGATATCAGGCTTGGACACGATTTCCATCAGGGCAACGCCCGAACGGTTCAAATCGATATGCGAATATTTCGGGTCCTGATCGTGCATCGATTTACCGGCATCCTGTTCAAGATGCAGGCGTTCAATGCCAACCGATTTGGTCGAGCCATCAGGCATGTCGAGGATAATGGTCCCCTCGCCGACAATCGGTTTGTCGAACTGTGAAATCTGATAGCCCTGCGGCAGATCGGCATAGAAGTAGTTCTTGCGTGCAAAGACGCTTTCAAGATTGATCCTGGCTTTGAGGCCAAGGCCGGTCTTGACGGCCTGCCGCACGCATTCCTCGTTGATGACCGGCAACATGCCCGGCATGGCCGCGTCAACAAGGCTGACATTGGTGTTGGGATCGTTACCGAATGTGGTCGATGCACCGGAAAACAGTTTGGATTTGGAAACCACCTGACAGTGAACTTCCAGACCAACAACGATTTCCCAAGGGCCGGTTGAACCTTCGATGATATAGGTCATGGATCAGCCCTCCTGCCCGGCCGGTTTCGCGGTAAAGTTGGCGGCAGTTTCAAGCACACCACCGACACGCAGAACGGTTTCTTCGTCAAACGGTTTGCCAATCAGTTGCAAACCAAGCGGCAGACCTTCGGCAGACAGGCCCGTCGGAACGGACAGACCCGGAAGACCCGCAAGACTTGCCGGAACGGTAAAGACATCGTTCAGATACATTTTGACCGGATCGTCTTCGTTTTCACCAATAGCAAAGGCCGCCGACGGGGCGGTCGGTGCCAGAATGGCATCAACGGTGCCAAATGCGGTTGCGAAATCCTCGTAAATGCGACGACGGACCTTAAGCGCCTTGTTGTAGTAGGCGTCATAGTAGCCAGCCGACAGCACATAGGTGCCGATCATGATGCGGCGCTGGACTTCCTTGCCGAAACCGGCAGCACGGGACTTCATATACATGTCGTCCAGGCTGTCGCCTTCGTCCATGACGCGCTGGCCGTAACGCAGGCCGTCATAACGCGCAAGGTTCGAGGATGCCTCGGCCGGGGCAACGATATAATAGGTGCCAAGCGCGTATTTGGTGTGCGGCAGGGTCACATCGACCACTTCGGCACCCGCATCGCGCAGCATCGCAATACCGTTATCCCACAGCTTGTTGATTTCTTCGGGCATGTTATCGACACGGTATTCTTTCGGAATACCGATTTTCATGCCGCGAATGTCACCCGTCAGGGCGGCCTCGAAATCAGGAACCGCAACCGGGGCGGATGTGCTGTCCTTGGCATCGTGTCCGGCCATTGCGCCCAGCATGATCGCAGCGTCGCGAACGGTTTTGGTCATCGGACCAGCCTGATCAAGCGAGCTTGCAAAGGCGACAATGCCCCAGCGCGAGCAACGGCCATAGGTTGGCTTCAGACCGACAATACCGCAATAGGATGCCGGTTGACGGATCGAGCCGCCGGTATCGGTACCGGTCGCCGCCAGCGCCATGCCCGCAGCAACAGCAGCCGCCGAACCACCAGATGAACCACCCGGAACCAGATCCTTGCCATCCTTACCCTTCCACGGGTTGATGACATTGCCGTAATAGGACGACGTATTGGACGACCCCATGGCGAATTCATCAAGGTTGGCCTTGCCGAGCATCACCGCGCCGTTATTGAACAGGTTGGTGGTGACGGTGGATTCATATTCCGGTTTGAACCCTTCAAGGATGTGCGAGGCTGCGGTCGTCTGGACACCTTCGGTGCAGAACAGATCCTTGATCGCAATCGGCAGGCCTTCCATTTTGCCCGCGTCACCCTTGGCGCGCTTGGCATCGGAAGCCTTGGCCATGTCGATGGCCTTGTCCGGGGTTTCGGTGATGTAAGCGTTCAGATTACGGTGCGCTTCCATCGATTTGATGTGGGCTTCGGTCAGTTCGACCGACGTGTAATCGCCCTTTGCCAGCCCGTCACGGGCTTCAGCAAGCGTCAGATTTGTCAGATCAGTCATTATTCAACCACCTTCGGCACAACAAAACAGCCAGCATCGGTCATCGGTGCGTTTGACAGCACTTTTTGCTGGATATTGCCATCGGTGACTTCGTCCTTGCGCATCGGCAGGGTCAGATCGGCAACCGACGTCAGGGGATCACAACCCTCGACATCAACTTCTTGCAGTTCCTCGACGAAATCGAGGATACGGGTCAAATCTCCCGCCAGTTCGCCAAGCCCTTCTTCGGACACGTTGATACGCGACAGAAAGGCGATCCTGCGAACTGTTTCCTTATCCAAAGACGACATGGATGAAAGTCTCTCTTAAGGAATGACAAAACACCCGGCAAGCAGGCAGCCTGCCGGAACCTGAAATTACAGCGCGGAAACTAGCACCCCGCCGCCGCCGCTGCAAGGGTCGTTGCCGCCCTTTACTATGGGCTAGCATTGCCCGGTTTCGTGACCAACGTACCGCGCCATGCCGACGTTATTTGAACAAAAGAGAACGGACCGGCTCAAACCAGATGGATTTCTTCTCCGAAGAGGAGCCCGTTCAGGCTTCGTCACGCGATCATGGTTGCACCAGGTTCACAGCGAAATCCTGGTTCCGGCCTGCCCCTTCAAAATTTGACCTGCGTCCTCAAGACGACCGATCCCGGCCATCCTCCCTGCCGTGACAAAATCGGCTGCCGCAGTCACCTTGGGGGCCATCGACCCGTCAGGCAATGAAAGTGCGCGCGCCTCATCAGGGGAAAGCCTGTCAATCCGACAGGCATCTGGCGTCCCGAAATCACGGTAAACCCCGTCCACGTCGGTAAGCAGCAGCAAAGCATCGGCACCGATCTCCTTGGCGAGAAGAGCACTGGCGGCATCCTTGTCGATGACGGCTTCGATGCCGGTCAGGCTGCCGTCTTTTTGATAGACCACCGGAATACCGCCCCCACCCGTGCAAATAACGATAACACCATGCTTCAACAGCAATTGAATAACCGGGATGTCAGGTATTTCGACCGGCTTTGGGGAGGGAACGACCCGACGCCATTTATTGCCGTCCTGCGCAATGGACCAATGGCCTTTGTCAGCCTTCTCCTCGGCCTCTTCCTTGTCATATACGGGGCCGACGAATTTGGTCGGACGAGCAAAAGCCGGGTCCTTTTTATCGACAACGACCTGTGTCAGCAAAGCAGCAACCGGCAGTTCATGATTCAACGCATTTTCCAATTCCTGCTCGATCATGTATCCGATCATGCCTTCGGTTTCAGCCCCCAGAACGTCAAGTGGATATTCTTCTTCCGGACGATATGCGGCACCTTGCAAAGCCAGCAAACCGACCTGAGGCCCATTGCCATGCGTCAGAACAAGATGATGCCCATCGCGAACGATTTGGGCCAGCACCGTGGTAGCGCGCCGCACATTGGCGCGCTGCGTATTGGCCGTCATGGGTTCGCCGCGTTTAAGCAGAGCATTCCCACCAAGGGCTGCCACAACAAGCATGTTATCCTCCCAGTGTTGCGACCAAAACGGCTTTGATCGTATGCATCCGGTTTTCAGCCTGATCAAAAACAATCGATGCCGGGCTTTCGAACACCTCGTCGGTAACTTCCATCGCATCAAGGCCGAACTCTGCCTTGATTTCCGCCCCCACACTGGTGGTGGTATCATGAAATGCCGGAAGACAGTGCATGAAGCGCACATGCGGATTGCCCGTTTTGTCCAGAACGTCCTTGTTCACCTGATACGGACGCAGGATCTTGATCCGTTCGGCCCATTTTTCCTTGGGCTCCCCCATCGAAACCCAGACATCCGTGTAAACGAAGTCAACGTCCCTGACCGCCTCGTCAACATTTTCAGTGAGGGTCAGCTTGGCCCCGGTTTCACGCGCAACCGATCGTGCTTCTTGCTGAATGCTTTCGACCGGCCAACAGTTTTTGGGCGCACACAGGCGTACATCCATGCCCATCTTGGCACCACCAATCAACAGGCTGTTACCCATATTGTTGCCAGCATCGCCCAAAAAGGCATATCGGGTTTGGTGCAGCGGCTTTTCGACATGCTCCTGCATGGTTAGGAAATCTGCCAGAATTTGCGTTGGATGGAATTCATCGGTTAACCCGTTGAAAACCGGAACCCCCGCATATTGCGCAAGCGTTTCCACAACTTTCTGCCCAAAACCACGATATTCGATCCCGTCATAAATACGGCCCAGAACACGTGCCGTATCCTTGACGCTTTCCTTGTGGCCAATATGGCTTCCGGTTGGCCCAAGATAGGTCACGCGCGCGCCTTGATCATAGGCGGCAACTTCGAACCCGACCCGCGTACGCGTGGAATCCTTTTCAAAAATCAGCGCAATGTCCTTACCGGTCAAAGTCGGAACTTCGTAGCCGGCATATTTCGCCGATTTCAAATCCTTCGCCAGCTTCAACAGGAACTTGATTTCCTCACCGGAAAAATCGCTCAGGGTCAGGAAGCTACGGTTTTTAAGATTAAATGCCATTTTCAGGCTCCTTCGTTCTATGCAACCTGGGGCCTGGCCCCTACACCGGATCACGCATGGTTGGGCAGCTCATGCAATGCCCACCGCCGCGCCCCCGGCCCAATTCGGCGCCCGGTATGGCAAGAACCTTGATACCTGCGGCTTCAAGGGCGGCATTGGTATCGTCGTTTCGGTCATAACCGATGACGACGCCCGGACGCAGGGCCAGAACATTGTTTCCGTCGTTCCATTGTTCGCGTGACTGTTCGGCTTCGTTATTGCCGCCAGTCGGGACAACTTGCAGGGATTTATAGCCAAGAACCTCGGCAACGATGTCAAAGATGGGACGCGGATCGACACGGAAGTTCAGCTTGCCTGCTTCGGAACCGGGACGAATATCATAGCAAACCAGACCGTCAGCGACTTCCTTGAACGTCGTCACGACATCCCCTCCGCACAGGGTGAAAATCGTATCCAGATGCATGGCGGCACGTGATTTCGGAATCTGGAAGGCAAGGACACGTTCAACCACGTTATCGCGGAACAAAGCCTGCGCAAGTTGCCCCACCGCCTGTGGCGAAGATCGCTCGCCCATGCCAACCAGCACCGTGCCATTCCCGACCGGCATGATATCGCCGCCCTCCAGCGTCGCCAGACCATGATCGCGGGTTGGATCGCCCCAGTGGATGTTTGTCTTTCCCGAAAATTTTGGATGAAATTTGTATATTGCCGTATTAAGCAATGTTTCCGGTCGCCGTGCCGCCCAGAACATCGGGTTGACGGTAACCCCGCCATAAATCCAGGCACTGTTGTCGCGGGTAAACAGCGCATTGGGCAATGGCGGTAAAATGAAACCATGATGCCCCAGATAGCTGCCGAACAAGCCGGTCGGCTCAAAAGGCAACTCATCGACGGTCAACCCGCCCAGAAGGAGTTCCGCAAGGCTGGCAGCCGGAAGATCTTCCATCCAGCCACGCAATTCCGAAAGCGCGCCAACACCGATCTGATCGGCAGTGATGCGATGATCAAGAACCCAGGAACGGGCTTCTTTGATGGCAAGCGTTTCAGATAGCAGATCATTGACATCAAGGACTTCGACACCTTCGTTGCGCATGATACTGGCAAAGACATCATGATCCTTTTGGGCCTGCTTGACCCAAAAAACATCATCAAACAAAAGCTCCTGACAATTAGCCGGCGTCAAACGACGATGGGCCAATCCGGGGCGACAAACAACAACCTGACGCAACGTTCCGGTCTCAGAATGAACGCCGAGCATTTTTTCAGACATGACACTGTCCTTTCGGGGGACCTAAAGAGAAGTTCCGACACACAAAACGACAGTAATCATGACTGTCAGCATCAAAAGAAGCGGCCAGACAAATGCCAGCCAGCGGTCGTAAGACACCCGACCAATGGCGAGCCCGCCAACCACCACGGCAAATGTCGGATTGATCAGATTGACCAACCCGTTTGCCGACTGATAGGCGGTCACGATCAGATGCCTGTCGACCCCGGAAAAATCGGATAAGGGTGCCAGAATCGGCATCGACAGAACAGCCAGCCCCGATGACGACGGCACAAGGAAACTCATTCCCGCCTCGATCCAGAACATCAGGTTGATAAAAGCCAGATTGCCAAGCCCGCTCAGGCTGCCGACAGCCCCGTGCAGCAATGTGTCGGCAATCAGGCCGTTTTGCATGATCACCACAATCCCCCGAGCCAGCCCGACAACAAGGGCGACCCCCAAAAGATCGCGCGCCCCGTCGACAAAATGCCCCGTCACTTCTTTTTCGCCCATTCGCGCCAAAAGACCGATCACAATCGCAGAACCAAGGAACAGAGCCCCCATCTGGGCCATCCACCAATCCTGGGATGAAACGCCCCAGATCATCACCGCGAAGGTTAAACCGAACAGGATCAAGATCAGGCTTTGTTTACCAGTAAGGGTCGCACTGTCTGTTTGGGCGTTATGACCTTTCAGAAAGAAGGACCGGTGTGAATCCAGTTGCTTGGCAACAATCGATTTCGACGGGTCATTTTTCACCCGACCGGCATAACGCATCACATAAGCAATGCAGATGACCAAACCCAAAATCAGGATAACAAAGCGCAACACAATACCCGAAGTGAACGGAATATTCGCTGCGTTCGCCGCAATCACGGTGGCAAACGGATTTATGGTCGAGCCCAGAACACCGATACCGGCACCAAGCATGATGATCGCAACCGCGGTCACGGTATCGTAGCCCGCTGCAATCATGACCGGAATTAACAGACCATAAAAAGCCAGCGTTTCTTCCGCCATGCCATAGGTGGTCCCCCCGATGGCAAACAAGGTCATCAAAATAGGGATCATCCATATCTCGTGCCCTTTTAGCTTTTTCATCGCAGATCGAATACCGGTATCGATTGCACCGGTCGCGTTTACCACGCCCAGAAAACCGCCAAGGAAAAGAACAAACAGCGCCACATCAATCGCATTTGCGGCATAGCTATCAGGATCATAAAAACCGGCACCGGGTGCCAGCATGACATCAAAGAAGCCCTGCGGATTCGGATCGACTTCGTGATATGTACCGGGAACGGCAACCTCACGACCAATCGCCTCATTCATTTCCCGGTCATACTGCCCGGCCGGAATGACCCAGGTAAGAGCCGCGACAACAATAATCAGAGCACACAGGATCGTGTAGGCCGTGGGAAAATGGGACAACAAATCATGCTCATGTGTCTGTTCTGGCTTTGGCGATTTGTCAAGCTTGGACGGCATTGCAAACTCCTGCTAAATAACGAAAAACCAACAATGTTTTCAGGTTTCGTCTCAGAAAAACTGCAATCCAATCAGGATGGATATCCACTTATCCCATAAGCAGACGCCAAATTCATTGACATACATCTAAAAAATTGAATTCACAAAAAGTAAAACCATAATAAATTTTATGTAAAATTGAAATAAGAAAAATATAATCTATTTTTATTCTGATTTTATTATCAGAAGTACTTTATAAATTGAAATAATGGAAAATAAAAATTAAAATACCTTGAATTTACCTTCAACCAGCCATCCAGCACGTCCGCTTCCCAAATTGACTTCAACCTTATCAATCATGCGTTACAATCTGCGTTAAATCGCCTTATGGTGGATTTTCGGGCTGAATATGGCGTCATTTTCAAAAGCTAACAATTTGCCATTTGGCCTTTTGATCGATCAGAAATATTAGCTCTGGCACAGGACATAACTTACACCTATAAGGGCGCCATGATTTGCAATGACACACAGGAATTGCTGCGGTTTTTGACACCGGCAGCACGCGTTTTGGGGCTGGATCTCGGCACCAAAACCATTGGCGTGGCCCTTTCGGATGTCGGGCTACAGATCGCGTCCCCCTATTCGCTGATTTCGCGCAAGAAATTCACGCGTGATATTGCCGAACTTTCGGCAATCGTCACCAAGCAGAATGTCGGCGGCATCATCATCGGTTTTCCGCGTGAACTTGACGGCACGGTCGGCAAGGCATGCCACCGGGTTTATGCCTTTGTCGACGAAATGCAGAATTATATCGATCTGCCGATCCTGCTTTGGGATGAACGTCTTTCGACCAACGCGGTTGAACGCATCCTGATTGAAGATGTCGACATGACGCGCAAACGCCGGGCCCAGGTCGTCGATAAAACGGCTGCGGCCTATATCCTGCAAGGCGCGCTTGATAACCTTAATCTTCATACCGATCCGGGCGCAAACCCTGATGACGACGATGATGAAGATGAATTTGGTGACGAAGAAGCCTGATTTTCAGCCAAACGAAACCACTTGGTTTCAGAGTTTTCGATCAGCCGCCTGTTTGTTCAGGCGGCTTTTCCTTTGGCCGTAAAAACAATCAGTGTTCCGAAAAATTTCGAGGGCGGCAGGATCAGACGGCCCTTTTTATGGATTGCCCCCATGGACTGGGCGGCTTGGGCAATCGTGTCGAGCGTGTTGACGATGATTTCATAACCGGCAAAGCCATCGGTAGGGAAAGCCGGGTCGTCAATTCCGAACCGGGTGACCATTTCATCACTATGCAGAGCTGTGACGATCTTCTCGGTTCCGATTTCTTCGACGAAATCCGTAACCGCGTCCGCCGCCCAATGCGTGAGGAATACCTTGCCAATCGCATAGGCACCGTTGGCGTGGTTTTGATATTCCGGATAATAGAAATTCTGAGGCGGATGTCGATGCTGGCAGACAAAGGTCACCGCATGGCGCAACAGCGGATGATTGGCAAAGGCCAGCGAAAAGGCCAGATCGGTAAGCGAACCATCCGGGCGGGTTGCTTCGCGTTCGAACTTGAAAACACGGGGCACGGCGGCACCCGCGGCAATGAAATCCTCCCGGTCTTTTTCCGCATCGCGCGATTGCAGCGCCAGCATCGACATGCCTTCACGCTGGCGCAGATAATCTCGGTTATAAATCGGGAAGGAGAACGGCGCGGCAAGATCGGTTTCAGCGATTTTTTCCGGCTCGATCACGGCAAGCAATTCGATATACATGCCATCAAGCTGGATCAGGGCATTGCCAGTGCCAAACGGATGATTGGCACGCGGGGTGACGGTAAAACCCAGCTTGCGGTAAGCATCGCAGGCCGCATCGAGATCATTGACACATAGAACCAGATGATCGATTGCGCGACTCATGGGCTTTCCCCTGATTGCATTCCTGTTTGCAGTGCTAACAGCGCAGGAATTTCTTTCAATTGATAAATCAGTGCGTTGAACGCATTATCTGAGCGACATCCATTATCACAGGATGTCCGTGCAATGAAACAGGCAGTCTTGTCGATACGACGTCAGGCCGGACTGTTACAATGCAAACCATCACAGCAAATCACATAACAACCGATTAATAACTGCCCCATCGTGCGGCAAGATATTTTCGAAAGCGCCCCATGTTAGCCATCCTGTCCGCCCTGATACCGACCTTTGCCCTAATCGTGCTGGGCTTCATCCTGCGGCAACGCAAATTCCTGCCTGATGCGTTCTGGCCAGGGGCGGAAAAGCTGACCTATTATGTGACATTCCCGGCATTGCTGTTTTCCAATACAGCGCGCGCCGATCTGGGCAGCCTGCCACTAGCGGGAATTGCGACTGCGATGCTGGGCACGGTTTTCATATGCACCGTTCTTATCCTGATCGCCAAGCCGGTTCTGAAAGTCGGCAATCCGGCGTTTTCATCTCTGTTTCAGGGCGCCATCCGGCCCAATACCTATATCGGACTTGCCGTTGCCGCGGCCCTTCTGGGCGAAGCCGGTTTAACGGTGACCGCCCTGTGCGTTGCCCTTGTCGTGCCGACGGTCAATGTGCTGTCGGTTCTGGCCTGCGCGCATTGGGGGGATAATGACCGCACGCCCGGCGCGGTATCGCTTTTGCGCGATGTTCTGCGCAATCCGTTGCTGATGGCGTGTGTTCTTGGCATTGGGATCAATATGACGGGATTTGGCCTGCCGCCAGTGCTTGGACCGTTTCTGGAAGTTCTGGGGCGTGCGGCATTGCCGATCGGGCTTCTGGCGGTTGGTGCGGGGCTTGATCTTTCGGCGGCACGACGCGCCGGAGGGCCGGTCGGATTTTCCACGCTGGGCAAACTTGTCATCAGCCCGGCAATTGCAGCGGGGCTTTGCCTTTTGCTCGGCCTGCCGCAGGTCGAACTGGCGGCGGTTGTGCTGTATGCCGGATTGCCCTGTTCGGCGAGTGCGTTTGTGCTGGCGCGCCTGATGGGTGGTGACGCCCCGATGATGGCCAGCATCATTGCGGTTCACACGCTTGTCGCGATTGTCAGCATTCCGATCCTTGCGGTTTTGCTGCATGTGGTGTGATGTAAACCAAGCGAAATATTGACCATTCGGTCAGGATGTTGGGGCAATATTTTAACTTTCCGTGGCAGGGGCAATTGGGTATGCTCCGCGCGAAATTCTGCCCATACCATTTAAGGAATATGTGCAACGCCATGAGTGTCATGGGACCAGCGGCGGATCACTATCCGCACCCTCACCTCCTCGGTATCGAAGGTCTTACCCCGGGGGAAATCACCCTTATTCTTGATCGTGCGCAGCATTATGCGGAAAAGAACCGCACCGCAGACAAGACCAGCAACATTCTTGCCGGGGCCACGGTCGTCAATCTGTTCTATGAAAATTCGACCAGAACGCTGACATCGTTTGAACTTGCCGCCAAACGACTGGGGGCGATGGTCATAAACATGACGGTCGGCACCAGTTCGGTTAAAAAGGGTGAAACCCTGATTGATACGGCAATGACGCTCAATGCCATGAACCCCGATGCACTTGTGGTCCGTCACGGTGACAGCGGTGCGGTCAAGCTTCTGAGCGAGAAGGTCAATTGTGCGGTTCTCAATGCCGGGGATGGCCGCCACGAGCACCCGACACAGGCGTTGCTTGATGCGCTGACCATCCGCCGCCACAAGGGCCACCTGCATCGGCTTAATGTTGCGATCTGCGGCGATATCGCGCATTCGCGCGTCGCCCGGTCCAATATCCTGCTGCTTAATACCATGGGATCGCGCGTGCGCCTTGTCGCGCCGCCGACCCTGATCCCGTCAAAGATCGACCGGATGGGGGTCGAGATTTTCCATGACATGGAAGAAGGCCTTAAGGATTGCGACATCGTCATGATGCTGCGCCTTCAGCTTGAACGCATGGAAGGAAGCTTTATCCCGTCGGTCCGCGAATATTTCCATTTCCATGGCCTTGATCGCGCCAAGCTTGCCAATGCCAAGCCCGACGCGCTGATCATGCATCCCGGCCCGATGAATCGCGGGGTGGAAATCGACAGCGAAGTCGCCGACGACGTCGAACGATCCGTCATCCGCGAACAGGTTGAAATGGGGGTTGCGGTACGCATGGCCGCCCTTGAATTGCTGGTCCAGAACCACAGACAGGCAGGAGGCCAGGCATGACCCCAGCCATTCGCGTAAAGGGTACGGGCCGTAAGGCCATCATCAATGCCCGTTTGCTTGACCCGGCGGCACAGACCGACAGTACGGGCGGCATCCTGATTGAAAACAGCAAGATCATCGATTGCGGTGCGCAGGTCACCCGCGAAAACCTGCCCAAGGATTGCGAGATTGTTGATGCTGCGGGTGCGTGTCTTGCGCCCGGGCTTGTCGATATGCGCGCACAATTGCGCGATCCGGGGTTCGAACATCAGGAAACCATCGAAACCGCCGGTCGTTCGGCGGCAGCCGGCGGGATCACCACGATCATCGCACTGCCCAATACCGATCCGGTAATTGACGATGTGGCCGGTGTCGAATTTATCGCACGCCGGGCACGTAAGGTTGGCCTGGCCAAGGTTTTTGCCTATGGCGCGGTATCAAAGGGCATTGAGGGTGGCGAAATCACCGAGATGGGCCTTTTGCATCAGGCCGGTGCAGTGGCGTTTTGCGATGGCGTGAAAACCATCGCCAGTGCCCGGTTGCTGCGACAGGCGCTATCTTATTCGACTTTCTTTGACGGCATGATTGTCCAGCATCCCGAGGAACCGGAACTTTCCAGGGGGGCGTCGATGAATAGTGGCGAACTTGCCACGCGCCTTGGTCTTAGCGGTGTATCACCCCTTGCGGAAGTCATGCAGATAGAGCGCGATTTGCGGCTGGTTGAAATGACGGGCGGACGTTTGCATTTTGCCCATATCTCGACAGGAGAGTCGGTCGAGGTGATCCGCAAGGCCAAGAAACGCGGCCTTAAGGTCACGTGCGATACCGCCCCGTTCTATTTTGCGCTTAACGAAAATGCGGTTTCGGATTACCGGACCTTTGCCAAGCTGTCGCCCCCACTTCGGTCCGAAGACGACCGTCAGGCGATTGTGGCAGGCCTTGCCGATGGCACGATTGATGCCATCGCGTCGGACCATAATCCGCAGGATGTTGACTCCAAACGCCTGCCTTTTGCGCAGGCCGCCGCCGGTGGTGTTGGTTTTGAAACACTTCTGCCGATCACGCTAGAGCTTTATCATAACGGGCACATGTCGATGCTTGATGTGATTACCAAGCTGACAACCGCCCCTGCGGGACTGGTACGCATCAAGGGTGCCGGTACGCTTGAAATCGGGACAGCGGCCGATCTGGTGCTGTTTGATCCAGATCGCCCATGGAAGATCGATCCTTATCAGTTCGAGTCAAAATCGAAAAACTCGCCATTTGACGGCCGCCTTACCCAAGGCCGTGTCCTGCGCACCATCATTGATGGTCGCGAGGTTTTTGCCGATCCCTCTGTCGCGGAAGGCGCGTGAATATGGAACTTGATGCCACTTACAAGGCAACCCTGATGTCGCTGCAGATTGCGACCGTTTGCGGTTATCTGCTGGGCTCGATCCCGTTTGGCCTGGTTCTGACGCGGATGGCCGGACTTGGCGATATCCGCAAGATCGGATCGGGCAATATTGGCGCGACCAACGTACTGCGTACCGGCAACAAATTTCTGGCATTCCTGACACTTGTCGGCGATGTCGGCAAGGGTGCGGCAGCAGCCCTGCTATTTACCCATTTTGTCAATGCTGAGGCCGGTATTTTTGCTGGTGGTGCCGCGGTTGTCGGGCACATGTTCCCCGTATGGCTGCGTTTCAAGGGCGGCAAGGGTGTTGCCACCACCCTTGGGACCCTTGTTGCGGTCAACTGGATCATGGGGGTTGTCGCGGCAGCGACGTGGCTTGTCATGGCGCTGATTTTCCGCATTTCATCGCTTTCGGCCCTGATTGCGATGATTGCCGCCCCGATTGCGGCCTTCCTGATCGCCAATGATCCCGGTGCCGGATGGCTTGCAATCTTCCTTGCGGTGATTGTCTGGGCTGCACATCACAGCAATATCCGCCGCCTTCTTAAAGGCGAAGAGCCGAAAATCGGCCAGAAGAAAAAAGAAGCCGCAGCCACCAGCGAAGAATAAGCTATGCAGTTGGAATAGCTTGACGAAACAACGCCCGGATGATCACAATCCGGGCGTTATGGTTTCAAACATGCAACAACCGATACGATTACCGCAATCTGAACGCCTCGCACGTATGCGACTGGCGCGCAGTACCAATGTTGGCCCGGTCACATTCCGCAAGCTGGTCGAGCGGTTCGGATCGGCACGCAATGCCATTGATGTCCTGCCCGATATCATCGCGCGCACAGGTGGCAAACGACAGATTGTTCTGGCAACGCGCGAAGACACGATTGCCGAAATTGAACAAGCGCGCGCCTGCGATGCCAAGCCGGTGATTATCGGTGATCCGGAATATCCGGTGATGCTGGCCGCGATCGAGGATGCCCCACCCTATTTTTATGCGCTGGGTCGTGTTGAACTTTTGACCAGGCCAACCATCGGGATCGTCGGTGCCCGCAATGCATCGGCCAATGGGTGCGGTTTTGCACGGCGGTTATCCGCCGCCCTGTGCGACGCGGGATATGTTGTCGCATCGGGCATGGCACGCGGGATTGATGGCGCGGTTCATGATGCCTGCCTGCAAGTCGCAAATACGGATGGCGGCACCGTCGCGGTTCTGGGCGGGGGTGTGGATGTGATCTATCCGCGTGAACATGCCGATCTGTATCGCAAGCTTTGCGAAAATGGCTGCGTGATTTCGGAAATGCCACCGGGACTTAATCCGCAGGCACGGCATTTTCCAAGGCGCAACCGGATCATTTCCGGCCTGTCGCATGGCGTTGTCGTGGTCGAGGCCGGACGCAATTCCGGATCGCTGATTACCGCCCGATTTGCAGGAGAACAGGGACGTGATGTTTTTGCCGTTCCAGGCAGTCCGACCGATCCGCGTGCGGCAGGCCCCAACAGCCTGATCCGTGACGGGGCGATCCTGTGCGACTCCGTTGATGTGATTTTGGATGCCTTGCGTGTTTCCGAACAAAACAACCATCTGCGTGAAGGAATTCATCATTTTGCCATCGACGGCCGTGCGACAACCACAACCAGTTCATCAGATGATTTCAGCGACATCACCAAATCCATCGAACGCGATGCCCAAAGCGTGATCATCGTCGACACCCCGGAAAGCATTGATAACCAAGAAGAAACAGGGGTCCCTGCCCCGACCCGAAACGGAGACCGTGAAACGGACCATATACTTGAATTATTGTCGTCCAGTCCGCTTCTGATTGACCAGCTTATCCGGGCTTCTGGCATGCCTGCCGATGTGATTTCGACCATGCTGATTGAGCTTGAGCTTGCAGGAAGGGTTGAACGTCACCCCGGAAATAGGGTATCGCGTATCGCCGAATGAGTGTCGCAGACATCTGTGCTGCGACAATATTGTTGTGATTTGCCGCAATTTGCGCAATCTGATCTGAAATACGATCACACTATATATATGTGTCGGACATTCGGATCATTCGCAGCACGACATACATTTTCGCCCCAGGGCGCAAGAACCGGACACGAAAAACGTAATGAATCTTGTCATCGTCGAATCCCCGGCCAAAGCCAAGACGATCAATAAATATCTCGGTGACGATTACAAGGTGCTGGCCTCGTTTGGTCACATCCGCGATCTTCCGTCAAAAGATGGATCAGTTGATCCCGACAACGAATTTGCGATGGTCTGGGAAACCGATGGCCGTTCCGAAAAACAGATCCGCGAGATCGCATCGGCTGCACGCGATGCCGATACCATCTATCTCGCGACTGACCCGGATCGCGAAGGGGAAGCGATTTCATGGCATATTCTGGAAGTTCTGGAACAGAAAAAGCTTTTGCGCGGTCGCGATATTCATCGCGTTGTGTTCCACGAGATCACGAAAAAAGCGGTTACCGACGCGATTGCCAATCCGCGCGAGCTTAATCAGGAACTGGTCGATGCCTATCTGGCGCGCCGTGCCCTTGATTATCTGGTGGGCTTTAACCTGTCGCCGGTTCTGTGGCGCAAATTGCCCGGATCACGGTCGGCCGGTCGTGTTCAGTCGGTCGCCCTTCGCCTGATTTGCGAGCGCGAGATTGAGATCGAAGCATTCCGCCCCGACGAATACTGGTCACTCGAAGCCGGTTTCAAGGTGCCTGAGGGCAACTTCACCGCGCGTCTGACTCATCTGAACGGTGAGAAGCTTGATAAGCTGGCACTGGGCAATGAGGGTGCAGCGACGATTGCCAAGGAAAAGGTCGAAAGCCGCAGCTATACGGTTTCAAAGGTCGAGCGCAAAGATGTCAAACGTCGTCCGCAGCCGCCTTTCACCACCTCGACCCTGCAACAGGAAGCGTCACGCAAGCTGGGCTTTGGCGCGAAACGCACCATGCAGTTGGCACAGCGCCTTTATGAAGGGGTTGATATCGGTGGCGAGACAGTTGGCCTGATCACCTATATGCGTACCGATGCGGTCGTGCTGTCGGGCGAGGCACTGGCAGCAGCACGCCGCCTGATTTCCAAGGATTACGGTGAAAATTACCTGCCACCAAGTGCGCGCAGCTTTGCCAACAAGGCCAAGAACGCGCAGGAAGCCCACGAAGCCATCCGCCCGACGGACCTGTTCCGTCGCCCTGATCAGGTTGCGCGTCACCTGGATAAGGATCAGCTTGCGCTTTATACCCTGATCTGGAAACGCACCGTCGCCTGCCAGATGGAAGATGCCAAATTCGATCAGGTCGCGGTTGATCTGTCATCGAATGACAATCACGTGGTTCTGCGCGCCAATGGTTCGGTCGTGAAATTCGACGGTTTCCTGAAACTGTATCAGGAAGGCAAGGATGACGAGGCAGAAGACGAAAATGATCGTCGTCTGCCACCTTTGAACGAAGGCCAGAAGCCCGATCTTGGCAAAGTCAGTATCGACCAGCATTTCACACAGCCCCCGCCCCGTTATACCGAGGCGAGCCTGGTCAAGAAAATGGAAGAACTGGGGATTGGCCGTCCGTCGACCTACGCATCGATCATTTCGGTGTTGCAGGATCGCGATTATGTGACGCTGGACAAGCGCCGCTTTATCGCACAGGACCGCGGTCGTCTGGTCACGGCGTTCCTGTCGAAATTCTTCGAACGTTACGTGCAGTACAACTTTACGGCCGATCTGGAAAACCAGCTTGATGACGTTTCAAACGGAAGCCTTGCATGGCGTGATGTGCTGAACCAGTTCTGGTCGGCCTTCAAGGGCAATGTTGACGAAGCCAAGGAACTGAAAATCACCGATGTGCTTGATGCGCTTCAGGTGATGCTGGAAAATTACCTGTTCCCGACGCGCGAAGATGGTACGGACCCGCATAAATGCCCGAAATGTTCCGAAGGGACGCTGAGCCTCAAGCTTGGTAAATTCGGCGCATTCCTTGGCTGTTCGAATTATCCGGAATGCAACTTTACCCGTCCGCTGGTTGCCAATGAAAATGGCGGTGATTCCGAACTTGATTCCGGGCCCAAGGTGCTTGGCATCGACAAGGAAACCGGCAAGGAAATCACGCTGCGCAAAGGGCCGTATGGCGTTTATGTGCAACTGGGTGAAGAAGAAGAAGTTGAAGGCAAGAACGGCAAACCCAAAAAGGTCAAGCCGAAGCGGACGTCGCTTCCGAAAGGTCTGGAGCCATCGGTTGTCGATCTGACCAAGGCGGAAGAATTGCTGACATTGCCGCGTCTGGTGGGCGTATTCCCCGATACGGGCGAGGAAATTAAAGCCAATGTCGGCCGTTTTGGCCCCTATGTTCAGGCGGGCAGCATTTTTGCATCGCTTAAGGCCGAGGATGACGTTCTGACGGTTGGAGAAAACCGTGCCATTGCCCTGATTGCGGATAAGCGCGAAAAAGCAGGCAAGGAAATCGGCAAACATCCCGATGACGGCGAACCAATATTCCTAGCCGATGGCCGCTGGGGTCCGTTTGTCAAACACAAGAAAACCAATGCCAATCTGCCGCGTGACACCAACAAGGAAGATGTCACGCTGGAAATGGCCATTGCGGCACTGAAGGAAAAGGAAGCCAAATCGGGAAAACCGGCCAAGGCAACCAAAACCGCAGCAAAGAAAACAACGACGAAAAAATCGGCAGCCAAGAAGCCAGCCGCCAAAAAGACCGCTGCAAAGAAAACCGCAGCGAAAAAAACAATCAGGAAAGAGGCGGCGAACTAATCGCCGCCTTCCTTTTCTTGACGATATATTTGAAAGGACGCCGCGAAGTTGGCGAACGACACAGAAAATAAAACCCCGTTCCCCACACGGGAACAGATCATGGAATTCATCGATATGAGCCCCACCCCGGTGGGCAAGCGCGAAATTGCGCGCGCCTTCAACATCAAGGGTGCAGCGAAGATCGAGCTTAAAAAGATCCTGAGGGATCTGAAAATCGGTGGTGACGTGGTCAAGGGCCGCAGACGGTTTGACAAACCCGACCGCCTGCCGCCGGTTGAAGTACTGGAAATCATCGGCATTGATGATGATGGCGAGGTAATTGCCCGTCCCAATGTCTGGAAAGAAGATTACGAACCACCGGTCATTTACGTGAAAACGATCCGGCGTGGCGGACCAAGCGCACCGGGAATTGGCGATAAAATCCTTGCCAAACTGCGCTATACCGGCAAGCAGACCTATGAAGCCAGCATCATGCGGGTTCTGGGCAGCGGCCCGCAACGCGTTCTGGGCATTTTCCGCCCCAATGAACGCGAAGGCCGGGTTGTGCCGACAGACCGCAAGGATAGCGGCGAGATCGCCGTGCCGCTGGATGACCATCCCGATCTTGAAGGTGGTTCGCTGGTTCTGACCGAAATTCTCCCAGGCAAGCATTTTGGCCTGCGCAAAGGCCGGATTACAGAGGTTCTGGGCAATATCAACGAACCGAAATCGATCAGTCTGGTATCGATCCATGCGCGCGGTATTCCGTTTGAATTCCCGCCCGAGGTCGAATTGCAGGCGCGTGAGTCCAAGGCAACACCAATGGGCAAGCGCACCGATCTGCGCGATATTCCGCTGGTGACGATTGACGGTGCGGATGCGCGCGACTTTGACGATGCTGTCTGGGCCGAACCCGATCCTGATCCGGAAAACGAGGGCGGCTGGCACATCATGGTCGCGATTGCCGATGTGTCCTGGTATGTACGCCCGCACGACGCGCTCGACCGTGAAGCGGTAAAGCGCGGCAACAGTTGCTATTTCCCGGACCGGGTGGTGCCGATGTTGCCGTTTGAATTGTCAAACGGCTGGTGTTCGCTGGTACCGCATGAAGATCGCGGCTGTATGGCCGTCGAGATGTGGTTGAACCGGCACGGCACCAAACTGCGACACAAATTCTGTCGCGGAATGATGCGATCAGCAGCACGCCTGACTTATGATCAGGTTCAGCGCGCAATGGATGGTTATCCCGACGACACAACGGGGCCATTGCTTGAAACCATTATCAAGCCGCTTTACGGGGCGTATGAGGCGTTTCTTGAAGCCCGCAAAGGGCGCGGTGTTCTGGAACTTGATCTTCCGGAACGCAAGATCGAGCTGAATGACAAGGGCCAGATCATTGCCATTGCCCCACGGGCACGCTTTGACAGCCACAAGCTGATCGAGGAATTCATGGTCGCGGCCAATGTCTGTGCGGCCGAGGAACTTGAACGGATCAAGCAACCCTGCATGTATCGTATTCACGATGCGCCAAGCGAGGAAAAGCTTGAGGCCCTTCATGAATTCCTTGAAGGGGCTGGATACAAGCTGAACAAGGGGGCGGTCCTGCGCCCGCGCGATTTCAACCGCATCCTTGAACAGGCCAAGGACACCCCGGAAGCCGAGCTGATCAACACGGTCGTGCTGCGTAGTCAGTCACAGGCCATGTATAGCCCGGACAATATCGGGCACTTTGGTCTGGCCCTTAAGAAATATGCCCATTTCACATCCCCGATCCGACGTTATGCCGATCTTCTGGTGCATCGCGCACTGATTGCGGGCCTGAAACTCGGCGAAGGCGGATTACCGCCCGAAGATGGCGAACGGTTCGAGCAGATCGGCGAAGACATTTCCGGCACCGAACGACGGGCGGCCATGGCCGAACGTGATGCGGTTGACCGGTATGTCGCGGCCTATATGGCCGACAAGGTCGGCGCGGAATTCCCCGGACGTGTTTCGGGGGTCACGCATTTTGGCCTGTTCGTATCGCTTCAGGAAACCGGTGCCGATGGTCTCGTCCCGATTTCCACCCTGCCCGATGATTATTATGTGCATGATGCCATCGGACATGCATTGGTCGGGCAAAATCGCGGCAAGACATTCCGTCTGGGCGATGATGTTGTTGTCCGCATTGCCGAGGCGGATGCAGCAACCGGATCGCTTGCGCTGCGTCTGGCGGGACATGCCGATATCACCGACCGGGACCTGATCGAACGGCCGCGTGGACGTGGCAAGCGCCGTGGCAGCCCCGGTGATCGCAGCCACCGTCACGGCACCAAACCGGGTTTCCGCGCCAATCCAAAGGATAAAAGCGGTGCATCTGGTGGTGGCCCCCGTGGGGGAAACCCGGGCAGCAAGCCTGGTGCCAAGGCTGCAGGCAAGAAGAAAACCACACCCAAAAAACAGCGCAAGCTGGTGGCATCAAGCCGGGTCGCACGCAACACGACCAAACGCGATAGTTAAAGAAAAAGGGCGGCCGCGATGGTCGCCCTTTTTCGTTGATATCGGATGTTGCAATCAGTCAAGCGTTTCAATGAACTTTGCCAGATGCTCGGCTGTCTGCTTGCCCCGGTTTGAAATGATCACAACATTTGATGGCAGACCTTCCAGATCGGGGTGGGATGCCTCGAAGCTGGTCAGAAGGCCAAGCGCCTTGTCCTTCATGGTTTTCATTGCGGCAAGGGCGCGGATCAGTTCGATCCCGCTTAGACCATCAAGGACCGCCGCAGTGATGATTGCATCCGGGCGCGATTGCACGACGGTCTCGAATGCTTCGACTGCGTTACGTGCGGTGATGGTCCGGAACCCCTTTTCGCGCAATTCGCGTTGCAGAAAGTGCGCCTGAACCGTGGTTGCAGTGACAATCAGAACTTCCTTGTCATGCGCTGTTGGCGTGTTCGAGACGTTATCCTCATCCCCCTTTTTTGCACTTCGGGTCGGCAATGAGCGCAGAATGCGGGTTTCTTCCTCCGCCGGGGGATTGGTCCCGCTTTCGATGATTTCGCGGATCCATGTCGTGAAATCGACAAGCGATGCGGCTTCGAGATCATCAATTTCAGTCAGTTCGGCGATGTAATCTTCCATGCGGTGCGCGATAGCTCCGACAAGCGGGAAACCGAACGATCCGGCCAGACCTTTGACTGTGTGGGCTTCGCGCCGCAGTTCGGCGATGCCAACATCAGCCTTGTCCATACCGCCGGCAACACGATCAATGGTGGTTTCGATGCGGTCTGCGCGTTCCAGAGTGTCTTCAATGAAATCCTGTTTCAGTCGGGCGACGATATCGTCTGCATTCCCCATCTGGGCGCTCCTGTACCGGGTTGAAGACATCAGTATCAAAGAGTCGGTATTATAACGGCGTTTCGCAGGGTTTTCAGCCATGCCAGAAAAGCACTTGCCCGATCACTTCAACTTCATGATGATAGATATCCGTTTCAATGCCCCTTTTTTTCGGCCCGATCAAGGGGCTGGATCAAAAAACAGGAACGAATGCCACCATGCAGCCAGAATATAGTGAACAAAGCAGCGGGTCGCGCCTGCTGACCGGTCTTAGCCGTGGTTTCCGCCGGAAATGCCCCAATTGCGGGCATGGACTTGCGTTTGGCGGGTATCTGAAGCTGCGTCAGGAATGTGATTGCTGTGCGCATCCGATCGGCGAATATCGCTGTGATGATGCACCGCCCTATTTCACGATTTTCATTGTCGGCCATATCGTTGTTGGCGGGGCGCTTACGATGGAGCAATCCATGCAGCCATCCATGGCGCTGCAACTGTCGGTCTGGCTACCGATCACTGTTTTGCTTTGCCTCGGCTTCCTGCCCTTTATCAAGGGGGCGGTGCTTGGAACCCAGTGGGCGATGAAGATCAAGGGATAGTCATTGTCGACTGCACATCATTCGCAGTAGAATGACTTTTACGTTGATCCATCTCCTTTCGGATTGAGCACATTTTGGCATCAGCCACGCAGGACTTCGATACTGTTTCTTTCCGTCCGGCTTTACGCCCTATAAAGCGTGTTGCCGGGATGGTTGGCATTTGCCTTTTGCTGGCCGGGTGTGTGACCCAGCGTGCGGATGTGATCATTTCAAGTGATGATGCGCAGACCCGCGATGTGATGTCACAAACCATCGAACTGGTCGCGACCCGATATATTGATCCAATTGGCCGTGAACAGATCGTTGTCAATGCGCTTGACGGGCTTTCGACCATTGATCCGAACATTCGCATCGGCATGACACCTGACGAAATCATCCTTGGATATAACGGTAAAACCGTTCGCAATCTTGCCCTGCCCGCTGCCGATAGTGAAGAACAGGACACCCTTTTGTGGACGGAGCTGACGCTTAAGGGCGTTGGCATTTACCGGGTTTATTCACCAGACTTGCGCCATGCCGATCCGCTTTCGGTACAATCGGCCCTTGTCAGTGGATCAATCAAGAATCTTGATCGATACAGCCGTTACGAGGGTCCCAGCCAGGCCGAAACGGCGCGAACACGACGCGATGGTTATATCGGGGTTGGCGTGCGACTGATTGGTGGCGATGGATATCCGGTCATCAAGAAAGTGCACGAAGACAGCCCGGCGGCCAGGGCAGGCCTTAATATAGGCGATCAACTGATTTCGGTGAACGGGATCAACCTTTATAACCGGACCGCCTCCTACGCCAGCGACCTTTTGCATGGCGAGGAAGGCACACGTGTTTCAATCGAGATCAATGGGGCCGATAGCCCGGTCGTCACACCGGTTGAAATCATGCGAGAACGCGTTATCGGCCGGACCGTTTTTGCCGAAATTCGCGACAATATTCTGATTGCGCGGATCGCCAGTTTTAACAGCGCGACGGCACAGGCGCTTGGCGATGAAATCCTGAAGGCCGATCTTTATCCCGGTGGTTTGCGTGGGGTGATCCTTGACCTTCGCGGCAATCGTGGCGGGCTTTTGCAGCAGGGTGTGGAGGTTGCCGATCTGTTTATTGCCGGTGGCCCGATTGCCAATACCCGATCACGCGTGATGGCCGCGCGCCATATCTTCAAAGCCGATGCCGAGGACCTGACCCGCGGTGCGCCGCTTGTGGTTCTGATTGACGGAAGAACGGCATCATCGGCCGAACTGGTCGCCGCGGCCCTTCAGGACCGCAATCGCGCCGTCCTGATCGGGTCGACCAGTTTTGGCAAGGGATCGGTTCAGGCGATCAATGATCTTTCGAACAAGGGTACCCTGACCTTTACATGGTCACAGATGACGGCTCCATCCGGTTACACATTTGATCGTATCGGACTTTTCCCGTCGATCTGCACAACCGCCGACGGAGTTGGTCCGGATGAACAGATCAAATCTGCATTGGCCCATCGCGATGACATGGTCGCCGTGATGACAAAATGGCGCAAGCTTGATTATCAGAACGAACAGGCACGACAGGACCTTAGAAAGGTGTGCCCGGCCCGTCAGGGCATTGATGAAAACGACATTGATATCGCGCTTGAATTGATCAAAAACCTCCCGGGTTACAAGGATTTGGCTCAGTTGCCGATCAATGAGATTGCCGATACCTTTGCCTCGCAATAAAAATGGCATTATTTTTGCCAAAATGGCTTGACACCCGGCGCATAACCTTTATGTTCCGCGGCCTGAGATACACCTGAACACAGGAAGCTGAGATATGGCGAAGCCCGCTTCGATCCTCGTAAAGTTGGTAAGCACCGCTGACACCGGTTACTTCTACGTCGTTAAGAAGAACCCGCGGAATACCACCGAGAAATTCTCGTTTCGCAAGTACGACCCGGTCGTGCGCAAGCACGTCGAGTTCAAAGAAGCGAAAATGAAGTAATCTTTCAGCCTCGGCTGATTAGGTTATCGGAATTTAAAAAAAGACGTGACCTTCGGGTCGCGTCTTTTTTATTGTCTGGTGAACTTGGTGAAACGCCCCAACTCCTGTCAGGCTGAAAATCTTTTCCAGCCTGCCCCCGCCAGCATCAGCCAGCCGGCAATGAAAGACAGCCCGCCAATTGGGGCCACCATGCCAAAGGCGCTTATCCCGGCAAAGGCAATGACATAAAGCGCTCCGCAGAAGAATAAAATACCTGCCAGCATTGCATATGCCGCCCAGCGCAAAAGCCGTTCATCGGGCACCTGATGGGCAAGGGCTGCGATGGCAGCAACCCCCACAGCATGAACCAGCTGATAATGTGCGGCAGTTTCGACAAGATCACGGGCGTGGCTCATTTCTTCGCCTGCCATGCCGTGGGTTGCGAACGCACCAAGTGCGACGGCAATTGCCCCATTGAGCCCCGCCAAAACAACAGATAACCGCATGAAGATGTTTCCTGATTTTATAAAGCCTTAAACTGGCGATACTTTATAGACCGGTAGCTGGGCGCGCCATGATCAAACGCAAAAAAAATGGCCGTACAAAAAATTGTACGGCCAGTAAACTCTCTTGGGGGAGATGTTCCGGACCATTTAAATGCCCGTCACCATGTTTTTCTATCCTGTACGGTCAAAGGTTTCTGTGACACCCGTCACAATTGACGAAACAATTTCGACTTTCTGTCGACATTTCATCATTTCGCAACCGACCTGATTAAATCAATGGATCGACTCACTCAGGAATTCTTCCAGACGTCGTACATCGGGAACGTAAAGACCGGTATCATTTTTGGTCACCAGTCCCTTACGCGCCAGACTGCCCATAACACGCGCAACCGTTTCGCGCGATGTGCTGACACGCCCGGCAATGTCGGAATGAACCGGCACCGGGTTTAACGTTGCCGATCCGTCCCCTGCAATCGCGATCTGTGCGCAGCGCAGAATTTCCGCCACGACACGTTCGTTCGCGCCAAGGGTACTGACATCGACAATCCGCCGGGTCGACGTCCGCACGATACGCGCGAGTTCATGAATGACATTCCAAGCGACAGATGGGTGGTTCTTGACGACTTTTTCGAAATTGGCAGGACTGACAATGGCAACATCGGTATTGGTAACGGCCAGCACACAAGCCGAACGGGGTTCTCCATCGATGGCCGAAAGATGGCCGACACAGCCGCCGACCCCGATTTCCTCCAGCGTGATTTCACGTCCCGATAGCGAATAATTCACGATCCTGACCTTACCCGACAGGATCAGATAGACATCCGAACTGTCCGATTCCGGTTCAATGATCTGCGCACCGGCCGAAAATGTTTTTCGATTGATGTGCCGTTCGACATCCGCAAGTGCGGCTTGATCAAGCCCCGCAAGAATACCGACCACCGATAATTCTACCATCTACCCCAGCTTTTCCATGCTCTCGTTTTCATCGTTTTACCGGTTCATCGCGAATGTGACCGATACCGACTATCCCCTTAGGATCATATGCAAAGCAGTCGGCACTGACAATCACCGGCAATCAATTTCGGGGCTATTTTCAATACAATTGTATGACCATACTCTATCCAAACGAATGCTGCGGATGTGAATTGTCGATTTTCATGTTAGATTATATGGATCCCTACACAATTCGCATGCAGGAGGCCTGCCATGAGTCCCGAATTGGAAATTTTTCGCCGTAACCCAGGCAGCAAGCCCAAATCTAAAACCCCGATTGTTTTCGTCCATGGTGCGTTTACCGGTGCCTGGTGCTGGAACGAGCATTTCCTGACCTGGTTTGCCGATCAGGGGTTTGAAACCATCTCGTTTTCACTTCGCGGCCATGGTGGCAGCGGCGGACGCGACCTGCGCAGTCTGGCGTCAATTGATGATTATGTCGAAGACCTTGAAACCGTTGTCGATACGCTGGGACAGAAGCCGATCCTGATCGGGCATTCGATGGGTGGTTACATCATCCAGAAATATCTTGAAAAACATAAGGCCGCCGCTGCGGTACTGATGGCATCCGTCCCACCGGAAGGCCTTCTTGCCAGCAACGCCATGATGGTGATGGCAAAGCCCGATCTTTATCTTCAGATGTTCTGGCTTCAGGCAATAGGACCGCACACCCTGCTGCGAGACAGACTTGGGCGTGCCATGCTGTCGCCCGACATCGCCGAGGACGAAGGCATGATTTATTTCGGTCGCCTTGAAACGGAAAGCCACCGCGCCCTGATGGATATGATGGGCGCCAATCCTGTGTTTCTATCGCAAACAGATCTGCCGCCGATACTGGCCATCGGGGCACGCAATGATGAGATCATTCAAAGCGAGCTAGTCAATCATACCGCGAAGCGTTTGGGCGCGGATTGCATTCTGCTTGATGATATCGCACACGCGATGATGCTTGACGCAAAATGGGAAAAAGCAGCATCCCAAATTGCTAAATGGCTTGAAAAAAACGTAATCGAAAAACAGGACAGTACCTCAAAGAAGTCCGCAGCCTGATTGATTACAAAAAACGAATTCATTTTAAAGGCAGGATGTTAGCGCATTCTGCCTTTTGTTTTTCTGAACGTCCCCAACTGTTTTCTTTTCAATCACCACCATTTCTGGAAGCATGGGCCATCAGAACCACAACAAAAAGGTTGGTGACATGCCCCACATGATCAAAGGTTTCCGTCTGCGGTCCTTTCTGCTGAGCAGTGCAACGGCGATATTGCTGACACTGCCGGCCAACGCACAACAGGCCACGGATGCGATTGCACCCGAAAGTGCGACATCGCCGGTCTCACATCGCGACGCTGTTCGCGCGCCGAACTGGATGGTTACGGCGGCCAACCCGCTGGCGGTTGAAGCTGGTGCAAATGTGCTTCGTCGCGGCGGCAATGCTATTGATGCCATGGTCGCCGTTCAGACGATGCTTGGACTAGTTGAGCCACAGTCGTCGGGACTGGGGGGCGGTGCCTTTCTGGTTTATTTTGATGCACGCAGCGGCAAGCTGACAACCATGGATGGCCGCGAAACGGCGCCGATGGCCGCCACACCGCCCCTGTTTCAGACCGAAACAGGCGAACCAATGGAATTTTATGATGCTGTTGTCGGCGGTCGGTCCGTCGGGACACCGGGAACACCAGCATTACTGAAAGTAGCCCACGAAAAATGGGGTCAACTGGAATGGCCCTCATTGCTGTCCCCTGCCATAGAACGCGCCGAAATCGGTTTTAATGTCTCCCCTCGCCTTGCCGGACTGATCGCCGAGGATGCCGAAAAGCTCTCACGCGATGATACCGCAAAGGGCTATTTCTTTGACAGCAATGGCGCGCCGCTTGAAGAAGGTGCGCTTCTGAAAAACCCGGAATATGCCAATACCCTTAAAGCGTTGGCACAAAACGGTACTGACGGGTTCTATTTTGGGCCGATTGCCAATGACATCATTAACAAGGTTCAGGGGGCAAGCTGGAACCCCGGTGTTCTGTCCCTGAAAGACCTTGCCAATTATACTGTCAAGGAACGTGATCCGGTTTGCGCCGATTATCGCGGATATGAAATATGTGGAATGGGCCCGCCATCATCCGGTGCCCTGACGGTCGGGCAGATACTTGGGCTGATCGAACCGTTTGATATTGGTGATTTTGGCCCCAAATCGCCGGAAAGCTGGCGATTGATTGGTGATGCATCACGTTTGGCCTTTGCTGATCGCGGGCGATATATGGCTGATATCGATTTTGTGCCGATGCCTTTGACCGGATTACTGGACAAGGATTATCTGGCACAAAGATCGAAGCTTCTGGAAAGCGACCAGGCGCTGGAAAGTGTGGAACCGGGCATGCCCGCGTTCAGTCACGCCATGCGGCTTGCCGATGATGAAGCAATCGAATTCCCCAGCACCAGCCATTTTTCAATTGTCGATGCCATGGGTAACGTTGTGTCGATGACCACCACCATTGAAAACGGCTTTGGGTCGCGCCTGATGGTGCGCGGCTTTATGTTGAACAATGAACTGACCGATTTTTCGTTCAAGACACACAGCAACGGTGTGCCGATTGCCAATCGGCTGGAACCGGGCAAACGCCCGCGTTCTTCCATGGCACCGACAATCGTCATGCAGGAAGGCAAACCGGTTATCGCCGCCGGGTCACCTGGCGGATCGCGGATTATCGGGTATGTCGCACAGGCGCTAGTCGGGATGATTGACTGGAGCATGGACCCGCAGCAGGCCATCAACATGCCCCATCTGATCAACCGGTTCGGAACCTTTGATATCGAGGCAGGAACAGAGGCCGAGGCACTTGAGCCATACCTTCAGCAACGCGGTTTCAAAACCGAGATCCGCGATCTTAATTCCGGTTTGCACATCATCCGGATTACCGATCAGGGTCTGATTGGCGGGGCAGATCCACGACGCGAAGGCATTGTTATCGGCGGGTAAATATAGATTTCGATGATTTGAGGACGGGCGGCATCAATTGCGATGCCGCCTTTTTTTTGTCAAGCAAGCCAATCAGCCAGAAAGTCACATAATGCCAGATGATTTTCTGCGACATAATGCGCCCCTGCCCCGCGCAGAGCATCCGCCGATGTCAGATCGACCAGACCGATTGTCGTGGCCCCCGATGCAACACCGGCGCGCACGCCGCTGATGCTGTCGTCAATAACCACGCATTCGGTGATGTCGATACCGATTTTTTCAGCAGCCAGCAAATAAACATCGGGGGCCGGTTTTGCATGTTGCACATCGTGGGCGGAGCATATCCGACCACGAAAACGATCCAGCAACCCGACCTTACCAAGCGATACATCCATTTTGTCATGCGGGCCGTTGCTACCGATTGCCATCGGGATCCCCTTCGCATCCAGAAGGTCGAGAACAGGATCAAGGTCTGGATATGGCTTCAAATCTTTTTCAAATGATTTGAAGGTTCTGGCATAACATTCCTTAATCCAGTCGTCAGGCAAGGTCACACCAAAAGATTCGGCCATTTTGGGTGCAACAGCCGCCAGCGTGCCACCTATAAAGAATTGGTGGCTTTGCGCCGGGGTCATGTCACAGCCATATTCGCACAGCAGATCGGTCAGAACCCTGTTTGCCAGGTTTTCGGTATCAACCAGAACACCATCACAATCAAAGATCACGCCGCGCACGACAGGTTTAGTCACAATCGCGTCCATCATCCTGTCACTCATGCCTCAGCCAGTTCGGACCAGCGTCCTTCGTCATAGGCAACCGTGCGGGTTGTGCCGAAATCGACAACCGGCCGTTTGATCACGGTCGGATTGGCCGCAAGGATGACGGCGGCGGCCGCATCGTCATTTTCAAGCACAGCCTTGTCACCATCGGAAAGATTACGATAGCTTGGCCCGCGTTTATTGATCAGGGTTTTACCGCCGACTTCGGCAAGCCATCCTTCGATGGTTTTGGCATCAATTCCGTCAATGCGGAAATCATGAAACTTGTGATTAATCCCCTTGGCATCGAACCATCTAAGGGATTTTTTGACTGTGTCGCAGTTTTTGATGCCATAGACCGTAATCATGAATGCTTCCTGTATGTCGCGCAATGTGCGATGCAGCCATGCATCGCCGAATGGGTTTTGACCCTAAATCCCGGAACATATATAAAGACCGCGCCCGGAAATCGGCAACCCCATTCACGTGCTCAGGTTCAGGAACAACTCGGTATGACTGTCAATCGGCGTATTTCCGTCGCCCCGATGATGGATTGGACAGATCGGCATGATCGCTATTTCTTGCGGCAGATCAGTCGGCATGCGCTGCTTTATACCGAAATGGTTACCACGGGTGCGATCATCCATGGTGGGGCGGCCCGGCATTTGCGCTATAACACGGCAGAGCATCCCGTTGCCCTGCAACTGGGCGGCAGCAACCCCGATGATCTGGCGCGTGCCTGCGAGATTGCCAATGATTATGCCTATGACGAGATCAACCTGAATTGCGGTTGTCCGTCGGATCGCGTGCAGAACGGGGCATTTGGTGCCTGTCTGATGGCGACCCCCGATGTGGTGGCAAATTGCGTCAAAGCGATGATTGGCACCAGCGACGCACCGGTAACGGTTAAAAACCGCATCGGTATCGACGATCAGGAAGATTACCCATCGCTTAAACGGTTTGTGGAAACCGTGGCGGATGCCGGGTGCAGAACTTTCATCGTGCATGCCCGCAAGGCATGGCTGAACGGGCTTAGTCCCAAGGAAAACCGCGAAGTCCCGCCGCTTAAATATGATCTGGTTTACCAGTTGAAACAGGAATTGCCGGAACTTGAAATCCTGATCAATGGCGGCATCAAGACACTGGATGAAACCGAAGAACATCTGAAACAGGTGGACGGCGTGATGATCGGGCGGGAAGCCTATCAGAACCCCTATGTGCTTTCGGATGTGGATCGGCGTTTTTATGGCGATGATACAAAGCCCCTAAGCCGTCATCAGGTGGCAGAGGCGATGTTGCCCTATATCGACGAACATCTGAAATCGAACAACGGGACGCTTGGCCATGTGACGCGACATATGCTTGGCCTGTTTCAGCAGATGCGCGGTGCCAAACAATGGCGCCGGTATTTAAGCGAAAATGCCCATCGCAAGGGCGCGGGTGTTGATACGGTGCGCGAGGCACTGGCACTGGTTTCCAAAGAAGATGCCGAGGCATTGTCTGCATGAGCGCAGATGAACAATCGCCCGAAGCCGCGAGACAAACCGGCGGCATTACATGGCGGGAAGGCAACGTCCCCTTTTCCCCGCAATTTGGCGACATCTATTACAATCCAAAAAACGGATTGGCCGAAACGCAATATGTGTTTGTTTCGGGCAATAACCTGCCCGAAGCATGGCAAAACCGGGAGAATTTCACGATTGGTGAAACCGGCTTTGGCACAGGATTAAATTTCCTTGCCGCGTGGGATTGCTGGCAAAAGGACCCGGCGCGGTCCAAACGGCTTCATTTCGTATCGGTCGAGAAATTCCCGCTGACGCGTGATGCGATTGCGCGCGCGCATCAGAACTGGCTGGAATTGGCCGAAATTTCTGACCAACTGGTCACACAATGGCCAACCGGAACGATGTTGCCCGGTGTGCACCGGTTTGATCTGGGCGATGGTTCGGTCACGCTGACACTCCTGATCGGGGATGCGATTGACTGTTATCGCGATTATCACGGAATGGTCGATTGCTGGTTCCTTGACGGTTTTGCCCCGTCGCGCAATCCCGATATGTGGCGACCGGAATTGTTCACCGCCCTTGCCGCGGCATCAAGCCGTGATGGCGCGACCCTTTCGACATTCAGTGCAGCACGTATCGTGCGTGACGGGCTGGAACAGGCCGGGTTTGAAGTCGCCAAGCGCAAGGGATATGCCTATAAGCGCGATATGATCACGGCCCGCCTTGCCCCGAAAGGGACCGATGAAAACGCAGATCGCGGCAAAGGAATGGACGAAAACCCTTGGTTTGTATTGCCAAAGGTGACGGATAACAAACGTGTCGCGATCATTGGCGGCGGCATGGCCGGGGCCGCCTGTGCACGGGCGCTTCAAAATCGCAGATGCGCGGTTACGCTTTTTGAAAAATCCGAACGCTTGGCAAATGCGGCATCAGGCAATCCCATCGGGATGCTTGAACCCTATTTCACCGCTGATAACGCCATAACAGGACGCTTTTACGAAGCGGGCTTTCGATACAGCCAAAGACTGGTGCGGAGCCTGTCCGAAGCAGGGAAGATCGAAGCCGATTTTTGCGGCGTATTGGATCTGATTTCCAGCCAGCGCGACGAAGAGCGTCAGGCAGGCATGATGCAGCGCCTGCCGGACAGCCGCAATCTGGTTCATGTTCTGGACCGTGAAGCTGCGAGTAGCGCCTTTGGGTTGCCGCTGCCACATGGTGGCTTGTTTTATCCTGGTGCTGGCTGGGTCAATCCACCATCGTTGGTGACCTGTCTTGCCAGCGGGATCGAGTGCCACACCAACACACCGATTGCTGCAATTTCCGAATATGGTACGGACAAGGTCCTGCATTCGGTTGGGGGGCAGGAATTTGGCCCCTTTGATGCCGTGATCATTGCCGGTGCGACCGAAACAAAGGGGCTTGATCAAACCGCATGGCTTTCAGACTATCTGCGCCCGGTACGCGGGCAGATCAGTTACTTTGACGACAGCGCATTGCGCGAATGCTACGGCGATGCCAAAATTCGCTGCGTGCTCAGTCACAAGGGTTACCTGACACCGGCGCGTGCGGGTATCCATGTTTTTGGTGCGACATTTGATCGCAATGATGATCAGACGGACCTGCGCGAAACTGACCATGCCCATAACCGCCGACAGTTGGGCCGCGTCCTGCCCGAGCTTGCCGATAGGCTGGAAGCGATAAAACTTGAAGGTCGGGCGGCATTGCGGACCACAACCCCGGATCACCTGCCGATGATCGGTCCAACACCGGATTACGATGCCTATCTTTCGGCCTATCACGATATAGACAAAGGGAAAAAAGCGGCGCGATATATCGATGCGCCTTACCACAAAGACGTGTATATCTGTACCGGATTTGGCGCGCGTGGGCTGATCGCAGCCCCTCTTGCCGCCGAAATAATTGCCAGCGAGATTTGCAATATGCCCCTGCCGCTCGAAAAGTCCCTGATGGATGCGATCCATCCCGCACGGTTCATCGTGCGTGGTCTTAAACGGCGGCAAATCACGGCATGATCAACAAGCACGTCCTTCCGTCATTTGACGACCCGCGTATGAAAACCGCAACCGTGCTTGCGCTGTTTTTCGTGGGGCTTTTCCTTATTCAGGGTGTGTTTCTGCCCTATTGGCCGGTCTGGTTGAAAAGTCAGGGATTATCGGCGGGCGAGATCGGTATTTTGCTGTCCCTGCCCAACTGGGTTCGGGTTTTTGCCGACCCATTGATTGCGCAGCGCGCAGATCGCACCGGCAATCGTAAGACACCGATGTTGTGGCTGGCGGGGATTTATGTCGTTACGGTTCTTACCTTTCCGGTATCGAGCAATTTCTGGTGGCTGGCCGGATTATCCGTGATCATCGGCTTTAGCTTTGCACCGTTATTGCCACTGGGTACAACGATTACGGTTCATGAATGCAAGGCCAAGGAACTTGACTACGGCCGGGTTCGGCTTTGGGGATCGCTTGCCTTTATCGCGGCATCCTATGGCGCGGGATGGATTCTTGACGGCACATCTACGGCCTGGATTGTCTGGATGCTGTTTATTGCCGGGATTGTAAATTTTGCCATCGTCACTCGCATGCCCGATCCACAAACCGACCGTCCGTTGCGGTCCGGTTCGTCAATCATTTATCTGCTGCGCAAACCCGTTTTCCTGATTTATCTCGGCTGCATCGGTTTTGCGCAAGGGTCGCACGGCACCTATTATAGCTTTGCGTCTGTCCATTGGGAAAATGTCGGCTATCCCCATGATGTGATCGGGGCGTTCTGGTCCATCGGGGTGATTGCCGAAATTGCCCTGTTTGCCTTTGCCGGGAAATATGTGCGCGGTCGGCATCCGGGGATTTTGTTTGCCATCGGAGCGGCGTCAGGCGTGCTGCGCTGGGCTGTTCTAGGCATGACCGATAATTTCTGGCTGATTGTTCTGGTGCAACCCTTGCACGCCATGACATTTGGCATTACCCATCTGGCGGCTGTCAGCTTTATTGCACGCGCGGTACCGACCCAGCTGGCAACATCGGCTCAAAGCCTGATGGCGACATTATCCATGGGTGTTTTTCTTGGCAGTGCGATCTGGGCATCGGGACCGCTTTATGATCATTTCGGATCGCATGCCTATTACGCCATGAGCGGACTTTCGATTGTTGCGTTCTTCTTTGCGCTTTGGCTAATCAAGCGTTGGCGCGGCGAAGACAACACGTTTTGTGAATGACCGGGACATGCCTGGGGGAAATCTGATGAGCAATCTTCCGCTTTCACGGAAATGGCGCCGTTTGAAACTGGGGCTTAGGACGCTTTTGACGGCGTCGCCAGCCGGTTATTTCATTCCGTATCGCTATGCCGCCGAAACGGCCAGTACCGTTGGCCGACCGCATTATCCGGCAATCGAGGCCATGATGGATCACGCGGCACCGACCATGAAGGCGTGGCTGACCAAGGCCAACAAATATCAGAACGCATTTGCCAGTTTCGGCAATGCCACCCCACCCGATCCACGTTGGCAACAAAGCTGGTTCCCGCGACTAGACGGGATGATGGCCTATGTCCTGACGCGTGAATTTCGCCCGGAACGGATTATTGAAATTGGATCGGGCCATTCAACACGGTTTTACTATCGCGCCATTCTTGATGGTGAACTCGACACCATCTTTCACGCAATTGATCCGGTACCACGCGCCGATATTGCCGCCTTGCCGATTACGGTTGAACGAACCATCGTGCAAAAGGCCGATCCGGCTGTGTTCAAGACATTGTCGGGTGCGGATATTCTTTCGATAGATTCAAGCCATATCCTGATGCCCGGCACGGATGTTGATCTGCTGTTTTCAACGGTCATACCGGCATTGCCCAGTGGGGCGATCATTCATATCCATGACATCACCCTGCCCGATGATTATCCGGAAATCTGGCAATGGCGCGGATACAATGAACAGCAGGGTGTTGCAGCGTTGCTGGCAGGTAACGGGTTTGAAATCCTGTGGTCGAGTGCCTATGCCAGTACACGCCTGAATAACATTATTGCAAACTCCATCGCCAATGGCATTCATCTGCCTGATGGGGCACATGAAACCAGCTTGTGGTTGCGTAAAAAGTAGTTCAAACAGGATCAGGATCCATTCAAACCGTATTGACGGAAATGACGGGGCAAAAGCCCCGCAAGCCTGCCGGGAAAACGTCTTTCCATCCGAACCACGGTTAATCAGGATTAAATCGATGTCGCGAACAGATGCTCCGGGTCTTGGCCGAGGACTGGCCTTTGTCATGGCGGTTGCTGCCGGTCTTGCAGTTGCCAATATTTATTATAATCAACCGATGCTTGGCATCATCATGGCCGAGTTCAATCAAAGCGGCACTGCGGCCCTGATCCCGACCGCAACGCAGTTGGGATATGCAGTTGGTCTGTTTTTACTCGTCCCGCTTGGCGATCTGTTTGACCGACGCAAACTGATTGTTATCCTGTTCCTGTTGCTGGCACTGGTTCTTGTAATCGAAGGATCGGCACCAACGGATTATATTCTGTTTATTTCTTCAATATTGCTTGGTGCCTGTTCGACGGTGGCCCAGCAAATCATTCCCTATGCAACAGCACTGACCCCTCCCGAAAACCGCGGAAAAACCATTGGCACGGTCATGGCGGGTTTGCTGTGCGGTATTCTTCTGAGCCGGACACTGGCGGGGTTTGTGTCGACCCATCTTGGCTGGCGCGAGATGTTCTGGCTTGCCGCCCCGGTGGCCGTTCTTGCCGCCATCGTGATGGCCATGATGTTGCCAAAGGACAAGGCGCGGACCTCCATCGGCTATGGCGAGGCGCTTTTATCCGTGCTGTTCCTGTGTAAACAGCTGCCTGCCCTTCGCCGGGCGACATTGACGCAAGCCGCCCTGTTCGGATCATTTTCGGCCTTCTGGACCATATTGGCCCTGCATCTTCAGGAACCCGATTATCAGCTGGGTGCCGACATCGCCGGGCTATTCGGGGTTTTGGGCGCGATTGGCGTTCTGGCAGCCCCCCTTTCGGGCCGGTTGGCAGACCGATATGGTCCTGCGCGCGTCATTGCCGCTGGTGTCATCATTTGCGTGATTTCATGGCTGGCATTCGGGCTTTGGACAGCTCTTGCAGGGTTGATCGTCGGGGTGATCATTCTGGATTTCGGCGTGCAAAGTGCGATGATTTCCAACCAACATGTGATCTTCGGCCTGCTGCCAGAGGCCCGCGGCCGGATCAACACCGTTTATATGACCGGTATGTTCCTTGGCGGTTCATTCGGCTCGGCCGGGGCGACCTATGCATGGGGACTGGGCGGTTGGCCTGCGGTTTGCGGTTTCGGGCTCGCACTTTCGTTGATTGCGATGATGCCCTCGATGGTGCAACTGCGATCAAAACCGATTGTGCATTAAAACAGAAGCAGCCCGCCAGTAGATGGCGGGCTGCTTGATTTGGCAGGACAGTTAATTCTTATAGGGATCGGCCGCATCGCGCAGGCCATCGCCAAGGAAGTTGAACGCCAGAACAACGATCACCACCGGCACCACCGGCAACATCAGCCATGGATAGACAGCAACGGCGTTGATGTTCTGGGCCTCGTTTAACAGCACGCCCCAACTGGTGACAGGTGCCCTGAGGCCAAGACCAAGGAAACTGAGTGCGGTTTCGCCAAGGATCATGTTCGGGATCGAGAGGGTTACCGACGCGATCAGGTGACTGGCAAAGTTTGGCAGCAGATGACGGGCAATGATGCGTTTTGGCTTGGCCCCCATCAGACGGGCGGCAAGGGCATAGTCTTCTTCCCGCAGTGCCAGAAGTTTCGAACGTACCGCGCGGGCAAGCCCCGTCCAGTCGATCAGGCCCAGAATAATCGTGATCCCGAAATAGATCAAAACCGGGCTCCAGGTCACCGGCAATGCTGCTGAAAGTGCCATCCATAACGGAATTTCCGGCATCGAGCGGATGACTTCGATCAGGCGCTGCGCGCTTGCATCGACCCAGCCGCCGTAATATCCCGCCGCCCCGCCGATCAGGATGCCCAGAATGAAGCTTACGGCGATACCGACCAAACCGATGGTCAGAGACACACGTGCGCCGTAAATCATGCGCGACAACATATCGCGGCCCAGACGATCCGTACCCAACAAGAACAGGGTTCCGTCCTCGGCCGGGCACATGACATGAAAATCGGCCTCGAACAGGCCCCAGAATTCATAGGGATCGCCGGAACAGAAGAAGCGGATTTTTTCAACACGGCTGTCGCTTGGCGTATAGATCGGCTTCAGCGTTTCCATGTCAATCGAGAAATCGGTGCCATAGGTAAACGGCCCGACAAATTTCCCGTCGTGAAACAGGTGGATCGCTTGCGGTTGATGATGGATGTATTCGGAATTCCGGGTTTCCTGTGCATAGGGTGCCAGGATTTCGACAATGAAAACGGATGCATACATGATCGCCAGAATGATCAGCGAAACATACGCCAGCCGATGGCGTTTAAGCCGCCACCAGATCAGCTTCCACTGCGATGCGAGATAGTATTTTTCCTGCGCGGGTGTCAGTTCCTCACGATCCCAGGGATCGAAGGGCGCGGTATCAACGAAATGCTCGTTACGTTTGTCGTCGCTGCGGCTCATTGCGATACCCCTCCTTGCAGACGAATTCGGGGATCAAGCCATGCAAGAAGCAGATCGGACACAAACATGCCGATCACCGTCAGCAATGCCAGAAACATCAGGAACGACCCGGCCAGATACATGTCCTGACTTTGCAGGGCGGCAAGCAACATCGGCCCGGTTGTTGGCAGCGACATCACAACAGATACCAGAACAGAACCCGAAACGACCTGAGGCAGGATATTGCCAATATCGGCGATAAACGGATTCAATGCCATGCGCAGCGGGTATTTGAACAAAACGCGCGTTGGCGACAGGCCTTTGGCGTGGGCGGTAACGACATATTGCTTGCCAAGTTCATCAAGAAGATTAGCACGCAGGCGCCGGATCATCGACGCGGTCCCGGATGTCCCGATCACCAGCACCGGTGCCCAAAGATGTTCGGCAACCGACATGATCTTGGCAAAAGACCAACCCTGATTGATGAATTCCGGGTCCATCAGACCACCGATGGAAGTCCCAAACACAACATTGGCGTAATAAAGCAGGATCAGCGCAAACAGGAAGTTCGGCATGGCAAGGCCGAGGAAACCGAGCAAGGTAAAGCCGTAGTCGCCCCAGCTATATTGGCGGGTTGCAGAATAAATCCCGATTGGGAAGCTGACGACATAGATGAACAGAACCGTGCTGAAATTCAGAACGACCGATAACCACAGACGATCCCCAACCACCTCGGTAACCGGCAGGTTATATTCAAACGAGAAACCAAGATCGCCGTGCAACAGCCCCCACGCCCAATCGAAATATTGCTGCCAGAGCGGTTGATCAAGACCGTATTGCTGTTTGAGGAAAGCAATTTTGGCAGGATCGACCGCCTCGCCCTGCGCCTGCAATTCATTCAGATAGGTGGACAGGAAGTCGCCCGGCGGCAATTGAATGATAATAAACACCAGCACGCTGATGAAAAACAGCGTGGGTATCATGACAAAAAGCCGTCTTGCCAAGAAAGTCAGCATCGGCGGTTAAGCTCCCCCTGTCGCATCGGCTCCGATTTCCCTGTCCGGAATGATGCGTTCGTTTTCAGATCATTGCGATCAACGGTCCCACCAGAATGTATCGGGACGATAAATGCCAAAGAATGCACCTGGTTCCCAGCTATGTATGCCCTTTTCCGGCACGTTGCGCAGATCGTTGCGAACCACGACCGGCTGCGGCACATTACCGATCAGACCGATAGAGAACATGTTTTCCGCGTTGATATCGAGAATACGCTGCCATGCGTCCTTTCGGGCCGCGTCATTGCCATTGGCCCATTTACCATAAAGGTCCATGAGTTCCTTGGCGGCGGGCATATCCGGTGCTTCGCCCGCCTCGCCATTGGTCTGGAAATACTGTCCCCATTTCGGCCATTGCAGGCTGTCCTGCTGGATCGGAACGAATTCCGCCGGAACTGTACCCGGCGTTGCAAGGCCGCTATCGACACCATTAAAGATCGACATTATGGTTTCGCCGCTATAGGCCCGATTGCGCAGAACTTCGCGCTGCAATCCCTTGACGAACAGCTTTACACCAATCTGTTTCCAGCTATCCCCGATCAGTTCAAGCATGTCGTCATGTTCGGGGTTTTCGCCCATGGTTTCGACAATGATTTCAAGCGGTCGACCATCGGGCATCAAACGAATACCATCGCCATTGCGCTTGGTCAGGCCCATTTCATCAAGCAGCGCATTGGCCTTCTTGACATCGAACTCAATATAGCTGTCGCGGTATTCCTGTTTGAAAAGCGGGCTTTTGGGCAGGACCGTATTGTTGGTTGGTGCCGCCAGACCAAAGAACATCACCCGGTTGATCTCTGTTCGGTTGATGGCAAGCGACAATGCCCGGCGGAATTTCACATCGCGCAATAATTTCCGCCAGACCGGATCAGAACAGGTCAGGTTCGGATAAAGTGCCGCATAGGCACCGTAACCGACATCCCAAAGGTTTACCTTGAAGTTTTGCTGCGGCTCGGACTGTTTAAGGAAGGTGTAATCCTGCAAGGACAGAATACGGCTTTGCAGATCAACCTCGCCCGCGCCGACCTTGGCCGGAACCAGTTTGGCATTCGAAATATTGAAGATCATCCGATCAATATAAGGCAGCTGATTGCCATCCGGATCAACGCGATGATAGTACGGGTTACGTTCAAAGATGAAGCGATCAGACGGTTCTTCGGTTCGGATCAGCCATGGTTCCAGCGATGGACGTTCGACATTTTCAAGCCGGTAAGGACGGTCCTTATCTGTATGAAGCACCGCCCAGCTGCGTAAGCCCCGTTCTTTGACAATCGCATCCAGCTCGGCCGCATCGCGATATTTCGCGTGAAACTGTTTCAGATAATGTGCAGGCCGATAAATGAAGGGCGGCCGGGTTGCAGCCAGTTCCGTTACGAAAAACGGGTTGGGTTTGGACCAACTGTAACGAACGGTATATTCGTCGAGAATCTCGAATGTTGCCGGTTCATCGCCAACAAACAGGAAACGCGGCGGACCGACCGGAAAGAGTTCATCGTTATTGACGATGTCTTCCCAGAAATAGCGGAAATCCTCGGCGGTAAAGGGTTCACCATCTGACCATTTATGGCCTTTGCGAAGATGCAAGGTGAATACATTACCTGTATCGTTGACATCAAGGCTTTCGAGAATATCGGGTTGCAGGTTCAGGTTTTCGTCATATCCGATCAGTCGGGCATAGCCATAAACCACCGCCATGCGAATATCGCGCGAACGGCCCATGATGGTCACCAGATCACCGCCATATTTGCCGATTTCCTTATTCTCGGCAGTGAAGTCGATGACTTTGGGATGTTCAGGCAGACGTGCCGCCATCGGGGGAAGTTCCCCCTTTGATACGGCATCCTCGAAATACGGGATTTCAGCCTTTGCCGGGTCGACCGCCGATATCATCCCCGCAAACATCGCCGCCGAGAACCCCACACATACGAACGCCATGCGCGATTTGTTAAACCAACCCGCAGAAAACGCAGGAACGATAGTCGGCTTCATATGGCCATCTCCTGATAATCGGCACGTGCGGCACGAACAAAGTGATCCTCGGCAAACTGCACCATGCGCGGATCAGATTGGGCATCAATGGTAAAGGGTGCAGGCCAGCGGCGCGGATCGGAAGCCTTGCCGTCGACAATCTTGGTGAAATCCAGAAGATGATCCAGATCGGCAAAGGGTACGGCGTTAAGCAATGCCTGAGTATAGGGATGGACCGGATTTCTGAACAATTGTTCGCGTGGTGCGGATTCAACAATACGCCCCGCACACATCACAGCAATCCGGTCCGCAATATAGTCAACCACCGCCAGATTGTGCGAAATAAACAGGTATGTCAGTTTAAGTTCACGCTGCAAATCTTTGAGAAGGTTTAAAATTTGCGCCTGAACCGATACATCAAGTGCCGATGTCGGTTCATCAAAAATCAGAAGGTCGGGTTTAAGCGTCAGCGCGCGTGCAATGCCGATACGCTGGCGCTGGCCGCCCGAAAAGCTGTGCGGATACCGGTTCAGGAACCGGGGATCAAGCCCTACCAGTTCCATCAGTTCCAGCACCATTTTCTTACGGTAGGATGCATCACCGATACCATGAATAATCAACGGTTCGGTAATAATGTCCTGCACGGTCATCCGTGGATTAAGGGACCCGAACGGGTCCTGGAAAACGAACTGGATACGTTTCCGATACGGGTTGAGCTGATCTTCGTTCAGGCCGGTCAATTCGGTCATCTGACCGCTTTCCCCCCGGAACAGGATCGACCCGCTATCGGGTGCCATCGCCCGCATGATCAGTTTGGAAAGCGTGGTTTTGCCACATCCACTTTCGCCGACCAGACCGACACATTCTCCGCGATTAACCGTCAGAGACACATCCGCTACAGCGGCAATTTCTTGTTCCTCGGTCTTTAGCCAGTTGCCTTTGCGCACCGCAAAACTTTTGTAAAGGTGGCGCACAGCCAGAACCGGCTCGCTTGCCATTGCCGGATGCAATGCCAGCGACGGTGGAACATCCCCGCCTTGCTCAGATGTGTCTTTGTCGCCGCAGAAAGTCAGTAGACTATCGACCTTCGGCTTGATTTCACGCAGGGGACGCAAACGTTCGTCAGGTCCCATATCGAAATGCGGAACCGCAGCCAGCAACGACTGTGTATAGAGGTGACCGGGATTGACGAACACATCATGGGTCAGACCGCTTTCGACAACACGGCCATCATAAACCACGACCATGCGGTCCGCCATGTTGGCCACCACCCCAAGATCATGGGTGATCAGCAGTACGGACATTTGCAATTCGGCCTGCATATCCTTGATCAGACGAAGTGTCTGGGCCTGTATCGTCACATCAAGTGCCGTTGTCGGTTCGTCCGCAACCAGCAGTGCCGGCCGGCAAACCATTGCCATGGCAATCATCGCACGTTGGCGCAAACCACCGGAAAGCTCGAACGGATATGTCTTCAAGGATCTTTTTGGATTGGGAAAACCGACAAGTCCCAGCATGTCACTGGCAAGCTCTTTGGCCTCGCTGGAGCCGACCTTGCGATGGAGGCGCACTGCCTCGCAAATCTGATCACCGATGGTATGAAGAGGTGACAGGGAGCTCATCGGCTCCTGAAAAATCATGGAAATACGGCCACCGCGAATGGACCGCATTTCAGCACCCGAGCGATCCAGCATCGCAATATCAACACGGGTTCCCGGCTTTTTCGGATCGGCAAAAACAATTGATCCGTTGGTGATCTGTGCCGATTTGGGCAACAACCCCATGATCGCCTGTGAAATGGTGGTTTTGCCAGAACCGGATTCTCCGACAAGGGCGACGGTTTCCTGCGCACCAATGCGAAAACTGACATTTTCGACCGCCTTGACCCGCATATGCGGCAAAACGAATTCGACTTTCAAATCGCGGATACGCAGAATATCGGTCATCTTCCCTCGCCAAAGCCGCCTGCCCGACTTGATGCGGCTGCCTGGACCATTGTTTCGGCCTCGTCCATACGCATCAGATTGGTTCTTGTTATATCGTCGACCAGTAACTGGTTATCTTTGGCCCAATCCCGCGCAATTTCAAGCAGATCATCAAAACCGTCCAACGTTGATTCTGTGACGATTTTCGCATCCCCGGCCTGGAGGGTCAGTTCAAACCAGCCCTTCCTGCCATCGCGACGGGTAGAGAAATAACGCAAACGGAATTTGGAAAGTTCCGACCACGCAAATGCCGTCCCGCCGCGCAAGTTGCTGATCCGGATACCATATTCCGAAACATAAATCTTTGACTGAAACCGCATTAATGTGCGGGCAAAATAAAGAATGAACAAAAGCGCCAGCCCGGCTGCCGTCCACTGAATAATCGGCAGCATTTCGGGAATCAGGGCAATGACACCGCAAATCAGCAATCCGGCAACCGATTTCGCCATATCAGGTGCCATAAGCCGCGGCGGATATCCCATGATCTGAACATCACGATCACGCACACCGGCAGGCTTGACCGGATCGACTGTTTCGATACCGCCGGTTTCTTCGATAGGGCTTATTGCCATGGGAAAACTCCGGGAATTCGCAACCATTTGAGCGCTGCGTGCTCAAACGAAAACAGGTTTTCAAGAAATCGTGTTGTGGCGTCGTCATGAACCAGATGATGCGTCAGAAGCCCTGTGGGCTCGGCGGCGTCAACCAGCCCGGTTCGGCGGGCCGACAAATGCGAAATCATCGCCGTAATGCATTGGTCTTCGCCCGCAAAGCCACGGGTACCGCGCCAGTCAATAACATCAACATGGGTATTGACCATCAGAAGGCCGGAAACGGGATATGCATCCGGTCTCGCATTAAACGTGCTGATGCCGCGCAGGCCAAGCGATGGCAAAGCCCGCATGACGTCATCGGCAATGCGGTTCCATGGTGGCACCATCACCGGCAGGAAACGATTGCCAAACTGGGATGACAGGATATCAAAGCCGCGGCGGATATCGGCAACGACCGCACCAATATCGCGAACATCGTCAAGTTCCTGCTTTTTTCGGCCAGCAGGCATATGATTGGTATGGGACCAGCCATGCTGGAAAACACGGGTATCAAGTGTTTCTGCCAGACGCAGCACCAGATCATGTTCAAGATCAGCCGGAATCACCGCAAGGGCCAAGGGAACGCGATAATCCTGTTCGAAGGCAAGCATTGTTTCAAGTGCCGATGTAACGGCAACTGCGTCATCGTCGCGCCACCACATCGTAGCAATCCGTTCTTCGGACTGCCACAGATCCAGCTCTGCGCGAAGTTGATCCCAGCTACTCATGCCTTCCCTCTTATTCTTTCTGCGAGTTTAGCCGCAGTTATCCCTGCCCCGTCCAGAGATATATCTAATTTAACAGGATTTTTCGCCCGATCTATTTGATTTGCCAAGGATTGTGGACTTAAATCATCGGGATCAAGCAACGACAGCACTTTCTTTCCCGCTAAAATAGCAGCGCGCTCACTTTGTTCGCTTTCACCGCCATCGGCGAATGGAACCATTACCGACGCGGTCCCCGTCGCCAGAACATCCATCAAGGTATTATAGCCTGCCTGCGAAACGGAAACACAGGCATGTGCCATCCGTTCGCGGAAATCAGGCAAAAAGCGATGCAACGTGACCCCGGTCGGCAGGTTTTGCGCAAGGCGATGGAATGTGTTGGTTGGGAAATGCGGCCCTGTGACAATATCCCATTGCTGATCGGCAAACCGACTTGAAAGCGGACGCGCAGTAATTGCAGCTTCAATCAGCGCAGCCCCGACCGCACCACCGCCAGCAGAAACAAGAACACCTTGTCGTTCGCCGCCGACGAACTCAGCTTTGGGCGCAACATAACCAGTATATTCGATCATATCAGCAATATCGCTGGCAAACGGGAAGCTACGCCCGAAACCAAAAAGCATCGGATCACCGTGAACCAGCACGTGGTCAAAATGACTACGCGCAATATCGCGCATCCAGACTTCTTTTGACGGGTCTGCTTTGCGAACCAGAAGGTCACGAACGGAACAGATACGGGGAATCCCCGCCTGCCCAGCCCGTTCCAGCAGCGGCAGTAATTCGAACCGGAAGGCCCGGCGGCCAAACGGGAACATTTCGATCATCAAAAGCTTGGGTGCCACGGATTTGAACGCATCAAGTAATGCCTTTTTTCGCGCCTGCTTCCATGCCTCATTGACCGGATTTCCCGCCGCGTCGACCAATCCGGAAAAACCGCTATCTGCGGTTCGGCAAGGCGGCAGCTGGATCACATTATCGCTTCCGAAATCCAGTGCGGCATCGGGAATGCCACCGGTGACAACGGTTGTCTTGATGCCGAGCTTTTTAAGTTCCGCATTGATCAGGGCGATGCGGCGCACATGACCGATACCAAGCAAATGCTGAACATATATCAGGATGTCAGTCATGAGGTTGTTCCGCCCCGTTCAAGCAGACGGCAATTAAGATCAACGACGCCAAGCCCGTCATCCGAAGACCATGAAAAGACATGAATGCTTTTCCGATCAAGCCTGTCAGGGATTTTTCCCATCATGTCCCAGCCACTTGCCGCGGCATAGACCGCACGAATAACACCCTTGTGGGTTACGACGCCAAAATCACCGTCACGATGCCCGGCCAAGGCGGCTTCGACCCGGGAAAGAACTTCACGCGGGCTTTCGCCGCCTTCCGGGCGGAAATCCCAACCACGGTCTTCATTTTCCTGCATTCGAGGGCCGAGTTGGCGGCGCAAGTCGGAAAGTTTTTTACCTTCCCAATCCCCCCAGTTCATTTCAATCCAATGTTCGTCAGGTGAAATACCCTCAATCGAAAGGCTATCGGCTGTTTGAATGGTCCGGATCAGCGGACTGACACGCCAAGGAACTTTGCGCCATTTTTCCGGTAATTGCAGGCGGCCATACTCATCAATGGTTTCGGGAAGCAACGATATATCGCTTTGGCCCTGGATACGTTTTTCCGTGTTCCACGCGGTAATCCCGTGTCGCAACAGGGCAAAATGAAAGTTTCTCATCCCTGTTTCCGTTTCATGTGACTTTCCATCACGCCACCCAGGACAGTATCAAGCTTTTGGGCGGCGGCGGTGACGGTGTGCATCTGTTCAGCTTTTCGCGTGGCCGACTGCCCGATATCGCGCAATATGCTGTACCGATCCGACGCCAAGCATTCGGCAAGTTTGTCGGCAAAGGCATCAACATCCCCAACCGGCACCAGCCATCCGGTTTTGCCATCCGCTACAATGCCCGAAACACCGCCACAGTCGCCTGCCAGAACAGGTAATGCTGCCGCCTGTGCTTCAAGTATTGCCATACCATAGGCCTCGTTGATCGCCGGCCATACAAACATGTCAGACCGCGCCAAAAGAATGCGCGTATGATCGGCATCGCAAAGACCGGCGAAATCAAGTTGATCGTATTTGATTGCGTGGCGTTCAAAGGCTGCCTCGACATCCGCGCGTGCGGGACCATCGCCGATCACCGTCAGATGCCAGTTCGTCACATTCCGCGCATTGAGCCAGCCAAGTGCGTTTGCCAGCAATTCGTAAGATTTCAGCTTGTCGCCCGGTCGCATCATGGCGGTTGTTACCAACTGAACCGATTTATCCAGATCAATTTGGCCACGATCAGCAGCATGCCAGTTTTCGGTATGGGTAAAGGGTGGCAGATAATGCAGCCGATCCTGACCGCATATTGGCGCAAGACATTCCATATCCGCATGATTAAGTGAAAACACCGCACTGGCACATCGCAAGGCATGTTCAACGGCTGTGTGGCTTTGCGCCCAGGCATCGGTTGCGCGTTTGGGGGCAAAGGATGCCTCGGCCACGACATAGGGAATGCCAAGAACATTCGCGATCACCGGGCCAATCCAGTCCGGGGCCTTGTAATAGAGATGATAGGTAAACCAGATATCTGGGCGTTTGCGTTTGCCATTCTGATACTGCCGCAACAGCCGCGCGGTCAGCTTTGACGCCAGTTCGGCAATTTGCGCCTGACGCAGGATATTGCCATCGCCAACCCTGCTGCGCAGACGAGATGCTATATCAACTTTATGTCCGGCTTGCGAAAGCGCGTCACACAGAAGGCGCGCCATCAGGCGATCACCAGATGGTGTCGGATGATCAATCGGCTTTAACGGTGCATAAAAGGCGATCTGCACGTTTGCCGTCCCCCTACTCCGCCGCCGGTTGTTCTAATGTGCTTGTATCGAAAGCCCTATCAGCGCCAAATCGACGCGCCAGTTCTTTCATCCCGGTATAGAACGAGAATTTGCGTCGGACGATTTCATTGCCTTTGCGCCCCATCTGGTCGCGCAAAGTCGGATTACTTATCAGTTCCGCCATTGCCAGGGACAGTAACTTTGGATCACGTTCGGGAACAAGTTTGCCATTCAGGCCATCCGTGATCAGTTCCGGTATTGCTGAAATTGCGGTCGAAACCGCTGCAAGCCCGCAAAGCTGGGCTTCCATCAGAACATTGGGCAATCCGTCACGATCACCATCCTTTTCCACCCGGCTTGCCAGCACGAACAGATCAGCAGACTGACAGGCTGCAATTACTTCCTTCTGGTCACGCGGCCCTTGCCAATCGCAATTATCGGCAATTCCAAGGTCCGCTGCGAGCGATTTATATTTATCGCCATTACCGCCACCAATATGGACAAACCGCCAATGCAGATCTTTTGGCAAGTCGGCAAGGGCGCGTAAAAGGTCATCATAACCCTTTTTGCCAACCAGTCGACCAACCGACAGGATTGTCACCCGGTTATTGTCATCACGCCCGTCACGGGGGGACCGATCCGGCAGTTCTTCGGGGAACCGTGAAAAATCCAATCCATGATAAAGCAAATTCACTTTGGCCGAATCATCGGCAAGCTTTTGCAGATGATCGACATTGGCCTTCGTGCAGGTCACCAGCCAATCCATATCAGCCAGCTTTTCACGCATGTCCCAATCTTCGCTGGTGTAAATATCCTTGGCATGCGCCGAACAACACCATGGAAGACCGCGAATGATCGCGGCATATCGCGCAACCGATGCCGGGGTGTGCAGGAAATGCGCATAGATGCGTGTGATATCGTTCGGCAGCTCCGCCGCCATTACCAATGCCTGGGCGAAACGACGGGCGCGGTTCGGCGTGCGATCCCGGCGATAGTCCTGCCACCAGATGTTTCTGGCCCGACGATATCCCGGCATTTTGCGCGCCTTTAACCAGCCGCGAAACACGCGCATCGGTTCCTGATAAACATATTCTGGCAGGTAATCGATTTCAGCCATGATCCGTTCGTGGATCGGATGGCGTTTTTTATCGGTCGGATGACGCAGGGATACAATGCGATAAGGAATACCTGCCTGCTGAATACCGAGTATTTCCTGGGCAATAAAGGTTTCCGACAATCGTGGATACCCTTTCACCACGATTGCAAGCTTGTCGCATGTCATCTGTTGTTATCCCGGAAAATCTTACTCGGCAGCAAGCTGCGGCGGCAGCCAGCGTTCAACCTGATCGCCAACACTATCAAGGCCGCCCATCAGGTTTGGCACGGTCACATGCGACGGCTTTGGCTGATCAATCAGACTGCGAAGGGCCTCGGCCATTTGCATCGGCGGACGACCACCGTCCTCGGTCAGCATCTTGACCAGACCAAGCTTTTCGGCAGCCGACGCACGAACATATTGTTCAAGCCGCGGAACGGTTCGCGGCACAATGATTGCGGGTTTGTCAAAAGACAGAATTTCGCAGAAGGTATTGTATCCGCCCATCGCAATCACGCCAGCGGACCGATCCATCAACATTTCAACATTGGCATCAAAGGTGATGACCGAGAGCTTATCGATCTTTTCGGCGCGTTCCATGAACGCCTGCTGATCATTTGGTGCCATGAACGGGCCCAGCACAACAAGCGACGGAACCGGAATGTCAGGATCGGCTTCATAGGCACTGATCACCCAATCGACCAGATTAACCCCATCACCACCGCCACCGGTGGTGACAAGGTAATAGGGTTCCTCAAGACCAAGCGCGCCATGTTCCGGGGTTGGTTTGCGGGTGGCTGTACGCGGCAGATAGCCGGTATAGGTCATTTTTTCTTCGACACCCGGAGGCAAATCGATACCTTCAAGCGGATTGCAGATGTCCTTGAGGCCATAGACCCAGATTTCATCGTAAAGATCGGCCAGGGCCGGAACGCATTTTTTGCGGTCCCATTCTTCGCGCAGATTAACCGGGTCATCCATCACATCGCGCAAGCCCATGACAAGGCGCGTGCGGCGATGGCGAAGCATTTGAAGTGTCGATTCAACTTCGCCGCGCAAACCAAGCGGCTCCTTGTCGACGATGAACAGATCAGGGTTAAACACATCGGCGGTATGCTGAATGATGGATTCACGCATCGCCAGGGTCTGATCGACATCAATATTCAGGTTAAGTGACGTGTATTCACCATTCGAGAGCTTGATCACGCCCGGAATTCGCACAAAGTCGACTCGTGAACGAAATTCGAAACTGCCAATGATCGGCGATCCAGAAAGGATCAGCACAGATACATCGTCCCGACGCGAAACAAGCGCATGCGCAATGGTTCGGCAGCGGCGCAGATGGCCCAAGCCGAATGTATCGTGGCTATAGATCAGAACACGATAGCCGGTATTCCCCACGATCGACATATATCCGCCCGCTCTCGTAGTGTCCTTCGATACCTTCTCAACCCGATATAGGGTGACACGATATCGCCCGTTGGCAAGTATTTCCGTATTTTACGGTATTTAAAACCTGCCATCGGGCTATTGCTCTCACGCCGATGCGATATCTTGCAAGACTTTTTCGAGCAGGGCCTCGCGTTTTTCGTTGCTGTCGAGTGCACGAAGCTTTTCCGAAAGCTCTGTAACACTATGGGCATAGCGGTTATGCCAGTCGTCCCGGGACATTTCGCCAGCCGGCAGGCGCGGTTTGAATTCGGCCTGTTTTGCCTGCCCGCGTTTGAGCATAACGGTGTCATCAAGCATCGGAAGAGCGATTTTGCTTTCTTCGATACCGGCATTAATCATCGCCTGCTGCAAACCGGCACGTGCGCCATCTTCACCATGGGTCAGGAAAATACGCCGCGATACCGGCATACGTTCTTTTGTCCAGCGCAGAAGCATGTCCTGATCGGCATGACCGGAATAGATATCAAGCGTTCTGATCCGGGCACGGACATCAATCTCGTCACCGTGAATGCGGACATGTTTCGCCCCGCCCTGCAACACACGACCAAGCGAGCCGGCAGCCTGGAAACCAACCATCAACACCGTAGATTCAGGACGCCAAAGATTGTTTTTCAGATGATACCGAATACGCCCGGCATCGCACATGCCGCTTGCCGATAAAATGATCGCCCCGCTTTTAACCCGCGCCAGTTGCATGCTGGCTTCGGCATCGGGCACCATATGGAAATTGGGATGCGCCAAGCCACGAGCATCGTCATGAGACAGATGTTTGGCGAAAACCTCGGTCGCGCGCTGAGCCAGCGGGCTATCGACGAAAACATCCGCCTTGGGCAGCTTTCCACGGTTAAACAGGGTTGCCAGATCAACCAGCAATTCCTGCGTTCGGGCAACAGCAAAGCTTGGTATGACAAGGTTGCCGCCAGCCTGAATGGCAGCGCGAACTTCCACGGCAAGCATTTCACGACGTTCGGCGTCGCTGACTTCAGGACGGTTACGATCACCATAGGTCGATTCAACAAACAGATAATCGATGTTTTTCGGGCCTTCGGGGGCATCGTTAAACACCGCCTCTCCCGTGCCGATATCACCTGAAAACAGCAACCGCAAGGTGCGCGGTTCGCCATCCGGTGCCTCGTCATCCACTTCGACCTCGATCGAGGCCGATCCCAAAAGATGCCCTGCATCCCAGTAGCGTACCCGCAAACCCGGTAAAACTTCGCGCCACTCATGATAGTCGACAGGCTGCAAACGTTTGAGGGTCTTTTCCGCGTCTTCGCGGGTATAGATCGGGGTGACTTCCGGGCGGCCACGCCGGACATTGCGGCGATTAAGACGTTCGACCTCGGTTTCCTGAATATAACCGGAATCAGGCAGCATGTAGGTCAGAAGATCGCAGGTGGGTTCGGTCGCGTAGATCGGCCCGTTAAAACCGGCCTTCACCAGTTTGGGAAGCAACCCGGAATGATCAATATGCGCATGGGTCAGAAGCACGCCTCGAATATCCGCAGCCTTGAACGGAAAAGCTCCATAGTTCAGTTCGCGAACCGTCTTGCTGCCCTGAAACATGCCGCAATCGACAATGATATCACCACCGTCGGTACGCAGCAGATAACACGAACCGGTAACGCCACCCGCAGCCCCACAAAAAGTAACTGATACAGTCATCTGCTTTCCCCCCTTAATCCGTTGTTTTGTTATACATCTGCGAAAAAAGGCAGCAAATCCATGATCTGGATCAGTTTTTAAAACGCCTGCAAACCACCGAAGGGCAAATAAAGCACGCGATCACCCTTTTTAACCTGTCCGCAATCCTCGGCGATTTCAATCAGGCCTTCTGCCCACACCATCGAGGATAACATACCGGAACTTGCCGAATGATAAGGTATGGCAACCCATTGACCATCATCATCCTGCACAAGACGGGCACGCAACCATTCACGGCGCCCGGTACCACGACTGAAATCAAATCCGGCAGTTGCGGGCAATCGCACGGGGGCACAAACCTGATCAGCAGCCCCCATCATATGCAAAAGCAATGGCACGGCATAAAGCAGGCCTGACACCATCACCGAAACAGGATTGCCAGGCAAACCAATAACCACACAATCCCCGATACGGCCTCGCATCAAGGGTTTTCCGGGTTTGATTGCCAGTTTCCACGCCTGAATTTCGCCAAGGCTATCCACGACGGGTTTAAGCAGATCGGCCTTGCCAACCGAAACCCCACCCGACGTCATGATGACATCATGGGTTTGAGCCGCATCCTTCAAGGCCGTTTTCAGAACGTCGAAATCATCAGCCAGAAGACCGAGATCGGTTACCCTGCACCCGCAAGCGCGCAGCATACCGATCATGGCAAACCGGTTGGAATCGTAGACGCCACCGGCTGGAAGTGGATCGCCCGGCCTTGCCAGTTCATCCCCGGTCGAGAAAACGGCAACTGATAATGGTCTGGAAACCGGCAGGGACTGATACCCCTGCCCGGCCGCGACTGCGATATCCTGTGGGCGCAGACGTTTACCGGCTGGCAGGACAAACATACCGGTTGCAACATCTTCACCGCGCTGACGAATATGTTGATGCAGACGGGTTTTGGCGATCACGTCCTGCGGGATGATCAAAAGCGTTTCATCGGCATTGGCCGTGATATTTTCCTGAATGATGATGCAATCCGCACCATCAGGAATGGAGGCCCCGGTCGCAATGCGGATTGCCTGCCCGCGCGGGATTTCTCCGGCAAAAGGATGACCTGCCAGTGATACGCCGCCCACAATGATTTGTGCATCCGACGCCCCGACAAATTCCTGCAAATCGGCATGACAAAATGCATATCCGTCCATCGCCGAATTATCAGCAGACGGAACATCGACCCTGGCAACGATATCCTTGCGCAGGATTGCGCCATAACAATCAGAAAGTGGTGCCTCAATCACCGGGGCGCGAACAGCCACGTCGTTAAACGCAATACGCAGTGCATCTTCCAACCGGGTCAGGCCCGGTTGATGGCAAAGGTCGGTCTTGGCAGGATTTTTTTGCGACGTGGTCATCGGCAGCCTGTCGAATTTATCGGGATCATATAGCAGCGATAGTGGTCCGCCGGAACAGGAACGTCAATGGCGCGAAGATGCACTGCCATGCCCGGGGCGGGACCGAGAAATTGCACGGCTGAGCATAACCACCGGCACTACGCCGACAATGACGATGGTCAAGGCACCAAGTGCGGCCTGCTCGATCATTTCGTCCTTGGCAAACTGATAGACATGCGTTGCCAGCGTTTCAAAATTGAACGGCCGCAGAATCAGTGTCGCCGGAAGTTCTTTCATCGCATCAACAAAGACCAGAACCGCGGCGGCAAGAATACCGCCACGCACCATCGGGAAATGAATACGTTTCAACGTACCCCACGGGCTTTCCCCCAATGTCCGGGCGGCGTCATCCATACTTGGCCGGACCTTGCCAAGGGCGGCCTCGATCGAACCATAAGAAACAGCCATAAACCGCACGGCATAGGCAAACACGATGGCAAAGACCGTACCGCTTAGAAGCAGACCGGTTGAAATCCCGAATGTTTCGCGCATCACGGCGTCAACCGCATTATCAAACCTTGCGAATGGAATCAGAACCCCGATTGCAAGAACTGCCCCCGGCACGGCATAGCCAACCGACGCCATGCGGATGCAGAACCGCAAAAGCGGCTGCGGGAAAAGCCGCAGGGCATATCCCAGAAACACAGCACATCCGACCGCAACAAAGGTCGCAAGACCAGCAACCAGAAGGCTGTTGCCCGCATATTCAAAGAAGTCCGATGTCCAGCTTTGGTCAAAATAGCCAACGGAGTAATAGATCAGCACCAGCGACGGGATCACGAAACCCAGCACAATCGGCAGAACACAAACCGCCAGTGCAAAGAACTTGGCGACCGGGCCAAGCTCGTAGCCCGGTAATTCCTGAAAACGATTGGTTGTGTCGTGGAAGCGCTGGCGACGACGCGAATAGCGTTCGGCCACGATCAGGACAATCACAACCGCAAGCATGGTCAGCGCAATCTGCGCCGCCCCACCGGCATTTCCCATACCAAGCCAGACGTTGAAAATACCGGCGGTCAGGGTATGAACCGCAAAGAAATCGATGGTGCCGAAATCATTTAGCGTTTCCATCAACGCAATGACCACCCCAACCACGATGGCAGGCCGCGCCAATGGCAAGGCCACCGTCACAAACGAATTCCACGCCGAACGCCCAAGAACGCGCGCAGCTTCAAGGACACAGACCGATTGCGCCAAAAAGGCAGCCCGGGCCAGCATGTAAACATAAGGATACAGCGTCAGACTGAGCACCAGAATTGCCCCGCCCTTGGTCCGGATATCGGGGAACCAGTAATCGCGCGCCGATTGCCAGCCAAAAATTTCGCGCAACAGACGCTGAAACGGCCCGGCATATTCCAGAAGATCGGTATAAACATAAGCAACGATGTAGGCCGGAACCGCCATCGGCAGCAGCATTGCCCATTCAAAGAACCGTTTGCCCGGCAGGCGGCACATCGTTACGACCCATGCCGCCGACACACCGATCAATGTTACACCAACACCGACGCCCAGCATCAGAATGCCGGTATTTTTAAGGTATCGGGGCAACATGGTTGATGCGAGATGCGGCCAGATATTTTCGGTGGGGAACAGTGCCAGATAGACAACCGCAATCAACGGCGTCGCCACAAGAAGCGCTATAATGAACGCCCCGGCCAACCAGAGACCTGATTGGCCGCGCGGCAACCACCGCATCGAGGTTCCAAGCGACCGTTCGCGCAACGGATCAAGCGTTTCGGTCACGGCCGACGGCCGGATATCGCGATCATCTTTGGTCTGACAGGAATTGTTCACGCGAAGAATGCCCTATTCGTTAAAGCCGACTTCGTCGATCAGACGAATGGCGGCGCCACGATTGTTGGCAACTTCATTAAGCGGCAGCGTGTCGGATTTGAAAGTTCCCCAAGAACGGACCATTTCCGACCATGCCACCCCCGGCTTGACCGGGTATTCAAAATTGACGTCAGCATACATATGCTGCGCTTCGTCCCCCGATAGGAATTCGACCAGCTTGATCGCATTTTCCTTGTTGGGTGCATTCTTGATCAGCGCAACGCCCGAAATATTCACATGCGTACCGCGGTCACCCTGATTGGGGAAAACAATCCGGACATCCTTGGCGGCATCGGCTTTGTTCGGATCATCAAGCATCTTGCCGTAATAATAGGAATTGCCGATTGCCAGATCACAAACACCCTGCGATACGGCCTCGATCTGGTCGATATCGGCCCCTTGCGGTTTGCGAGCAAGATTGTCTTTCAGTCCCTGAAGCCAGGTTTTTGTGTATTCCTCGCCATGATGGGCAATCATCGAGGCCACCAGTGCGATATTGTAAACATGCATTCCAGAACGGACACAAATGCGCCCCTTCCATTCCGGATAGGCAAGTTCTTCGTATGTCGAAATGGCGTCGGGCTTCACACGATCAAGCGACGTATAAAAAACACGTGCACGAGTGGTCAGACCAACCCACAGATGGTCCTGATCTCGGAATTGTTCGGGGATATTGGCATCGATCACATCGCTTTGAAGCGGTGTTGCGATATCGGCATCAACGGCATCCTGGATGCGCCCGATATCAACCGTCAGCAAAAGATCAGCCGGACTGTTGCGGCCTTCATGTTTGATACGCTCGACCAGACCGCTTTGCGAAAACAGCGTATTGACCCGGATGCCGGTTTCCTGAGTGAATTGTTTGAACATCGGTTCAATCAGGAAAGGCTGGCGAAGCGAATATACATTCACCTCCTCGGCAGCATTCGCATGAAATGCCGTCAATCCGACCACCGCGCCCATAATGCCAAAGACCTTGTTGCGCAGTGAAGTCATCTTGAATCTCCTGAAATGGTCGCAAAGCGCTGGGGCAAGTAAGAATGATTTGTACTCGCTGTCGGGGAAATTAAAGGGCTGCTACCCTATTTTGCAAGAGCCAATAGAACATAACCGCCTTGTCCATGTCGGTTTGCGCCGCGGAATTGCCGGGTTTACAGACATAAAAAAAGGGACGGTAATGGTTACCGCCCCTTTCCGGAATGATTCGAAAACCGAAAATTCGTTTATTCGTTGTATCCCACTTCATCGATCATGCGTACAGCATCCGCACGCAGACGCGCAATTTCAGACAACGGCAGCTCATCAGCCTTGAACGTGCCCCACGACTTCACATAGTCGGACCATTCAACACCCGGCTTGACCGGATATTCGTAATTCACTTCGGCATAGATTTTCTGTGCCTCGTCACCCGAAAGGAATTCCATCAACTTGACGGCGTTTTCCTTGTTCGGGGCGCCTTTGATCAGGGTCATGCCGGAAATGTTCATCGACATGCCGCGGTCATTCTGATTGGGGAAGATAATATTTACCGATTCCGCCCATGCGCGCTGTTCCGGGTCATCAAGCATCTTGCCGTAGTAATAGGTATTGGCAATCGCGACATCGCATTCGCCTTCCTTGATCGCCTTGACCTGACCACGATCATTGCCCTGTGGCTTGCGTGCAAGGTTTGCTTTCAACCCTTCGAGCCATGTTTTGGCTTCTTCTGTGCCGTGATGCGCAATCATCGAAGAAACCAGCGCGATATTGTAATCATGCGTACCAGAACGGGTACAAACGCGGCCCTTCCATTTCGGATCGGCAAGATCTTCGTATGTGGCAATTTCGCCCTCGGTCACACGGTCTTTCGATGCATAAAGAGCGCGACCACGCTGGGTCAGCGCGAACCACTGATCGTTTTCATCGCGCAAGTGGGCCGGAATATTTGCTTCCAGAACATCACTATTGACGCCGTCGGTGACACCGGCATCGACGGCTTCCTTGATGCGGCTGATATCGACGGTCATCAGGACATCCGCCGGGCTGTTTGCACCTTCCTGCTTGATCCGCTCAACCAGACCTTTTTCCGCGAAGATCACATTGACCTTAACTCCGGTTTCCTTGGTGAAGCTCTCGAACAGGGGCTCAACAAGGAAAGGCTGGCGCAGGGAGTAGACATTCACTTCCTGTGCAGAGGCGGCCGAAGCCGTAACGGCGGCAGCACCCAACACCGTGCCACAGATGATTCTCCTGATATCCATCGAAACGTTTCCCTTGAAATCTTTTCACCACGACATGCGTTTGCAAGTCACTTGCAACAAGACACCAGCACTAATCGCAAATGATTCGCAATTCAATACAGATCACACAAAACGATCCCGTCGGTGTGAAACGCTTCACTTTGCCGAAACCGGGATATCTTAAAGCAGATTGAATGATCCGGCGCTTGAAGCCCGCCAGGCGTCGAGGAATTCCTGATAAGCCGGGATATCCCCTGCCCGTTCCTCAAGCCATGCGACGGTCAGATTGATGGCGTGATTATAACCGTCATGGTCGCTTAATCCGGTGTGGAGCACATAGCGAAGATAAAGAAGATAGGTGTTGAGAACATCCGTTTCGCAGTAACGACGAATGCCTTCAATCTCGCCATTGTCATACATGTCCGAAACTTTGCTACCATCAACGCCGGTCTTGCCCGGAAGATCAAGAGCGGCACAGACCTCGTTCATTTTGGTTCTTGCGGACGCACCATAGTCGGAAAGAACTTCGGCAAGGTCGCAATGCCAGTTTGGCGCATAACGCGACGTATAATTTTCCCACTTGTTGGCAGATTGGTGTAACCACCGCGCACTCACCCCATGCTTCATCGCGCGATATTTTAAAACTGGCAGATCAAACCCACGCCCATTGAAACTAACCAGTCTGGGGTAAATCTTTCCACAATAATCAAAGAACCCCCTCACTAAATCTTTTTCCTCGCTTGTCAATTTCCCGCCTGACCGAAGCTCTTCTATTTCATATGTCTCAAGATTTCCGTCACGTTGGATCGTGGCGCGCAGGAAACTGATCGCGACAACCTTGTGAAACGGCTGGCGCGGGAAACCGTTTCGACCATCGGTGATATCAAGATGATATTTTTCCAGCATCTCGCGGCCTGTTGCCGGATCAGGTGCGGTTTCGCCGGTCAATTGTGGCAGAACATCGATATCGGGAACGGTTTCGATATCAAAAACAAACAGACTGTCATGCGTCATGGTGCCCCCCGGCGAAAATGCGTTTGGCGCAGCATAAACATGCCACAGGAAAGTTTCACGAACTTCCGGTCAAAATTCCACCCCCGCAATCGTAAATACACTGACATCTCCTGACATCGTTGTCAGGAGGAGCGTTTTAGACTGCAACCCATCATGGCACATCACAAGTCCGGCAAATGTCGGCAAGCAGGGTTGCGTCATCTTTGGGCCCGAGGTTAAACTTTGACCTACCTGTATCAGGGGCAAAGTCCAGTCAGGGGACCAAATGAACAACCACTGGTGACATGACGGCATCCAACCGTCGGACATTGCATTTGATGCGCTTCCGGACCGTAGAAGATAATCAAAGGGAAAAATGATGAACATCCTGCCTACCGGAGCCGCAATGCTTATGGCCGCTGGCCTTGCATTTTCCACGCACACAAGCGCACAGGCACAAGATGCCAGTTGCGAGATTGATCGCCCGGTGATGTTCGCCGGGCTGAATTATGACAGCGCGCTTTTCCACAATGCTGTCGCGCGCTTTATCATTGAAAAGGGTTATGGCTGCCAGACCGACGCCCTGCCCGGTGATGTGATTCCGCTTTTGACCGGTGCGGGTAAAGGCGACATCGACGTTGTCATGGAAATCTGGCGCGATAACGTGGCAGACGCATGGAAAAAGGCAGAGGCCGCCGGAAATGTTACCCAGATCGGGGTGAATTTCGATGATGCCGTCGAAGGCTGGTTCGTGCCGCGTTATGTGATCGAAGGCGATAAGGAACGCGGGATCGAGCCGATGGCACCCGATCTGAAGTCGGTCGATGATCTGCCCAAATACGCCAAACTGTTCGAAGATGCCGAAGAACCGGACAAAGGCCGCTTTTACAATTGCCCGGCGGGCTGGGTTTGCGAAAAGGTCAATTCGGCGAAACTCGTGGCCTATGGCCTTGATGACAGCTTTACCAACTTCCGCCCGGGCACCGGTGCGGCGCTTTCTGCGGCAATCGCCTCTGCGCACAAGCGTGGCGAGCCAGCACTTTATTACTATTGGGGGCCGACATGGGTGATGGGTCTTTATGACAGCTATCGCCTTGAAGAACCGGCCTATGATCAATCGATCTTCGACAAGCTGAAAACAGATCCAAACCCGAAAAAAGCCACGGCCTATCCCGAAAGCACTGTTACGGTCGGGGTTAATACGGAATTCATGAAATCAGCGCCCAAACTGATCGAATTCCTGACGCATTATGAAACCAGCAACGCCATGGTTTCGGAAATGCTGGCCTATATGCAGGAAAACGAAGAAAAGCCCGAAGATGCAGCACTTTATTTCCTGAAAGAAAAGCCGGACGTTTGGAAAGCCTGGGTGCCGGAGAAAGTGGCAGAGCGGGTTGAGGCCGCGCTTTAAAAACAGGTATCAACCTGATCGCAATGCGGTCTTGCAAATGTTGATCACGGGGCAGATTTCGATCTGCCCCTTTTTGCTGCGCCTTCAAAATTGGTTAGGGGTGGAAACAATCGAGGCAATCCGGATTGCCCCATTCTAGTCCACGGAAAACCGATCGTGTCCGGTCGGCGGCCTGGGGTCGACTTCTTCGGTATCCATCAGGCGGGCAACATGCTGCAATGAGGTCAGAATGCGACTGCGCTCGTTCATATCAAGCATTTCATAGCGCTGCATGAATTCACCGTCCATCAGCGGTGGCGTATCGCTCAGTACGGCAAGCCCCTTGTCGGTAAGGCGACTATTGACCACCCTCTTGTCATCCGCGTTGCGGGCCCGCTCGATAAAACCGCGATCTTCAAGCCGGTTCAGGATCGTCGTAACGGTTGCCTGACTAAGCGAGACATGCCGCGAGATTTCCTTGACCGTCACCGCCCCCAATTCTTCGATTGCCAGAAGCACGACAAGCTGCGGAACAGTAAGACCACAAACCTTCATCACATGTTTTGAATGCAGATCGGTTGCACGAATGATCTGCCTCAGCGCGACCAGAACATCGAGAAACTCTCTTCTTTTCTGCTGATCCGTGATCATACGCGCCGTTCTCCCTGTCATGTTATCGGGCCAACTTAGCGCCATTATAATTTGACATCAAATGTTTTGATCTGTAACTATCAAAACACAGAATGTGACGAAATTGGGGGAGCAGGCGCGATCCGGCGCAAAGATCACACCTGTCTCGACATGACATTTTCAATGGATGACATCGCGTGGTTTCCGCAACCCGGGATCGACGACGCTTGTTGTCCGACAACAACAAATGACAAGGGCCAATGACCGATAAAATCGTTGTAAAGGACCTTTATAAAGTCTTTGGCGACCGTCCTGATCAGGCAATGCAGATGATCAATGACGGGATCGACAAAGCCGAAATTTTTGACAAAACCGGACAAACCGTCGGGGTTTGCGGCGCCAGCTTCACCGTCCGCCAGGGCGAGATTTTCGTTGTGATGGGGCTTTCGGGATCTGGAAAATCGACACTTGTTCGCCTGCTGAACCGTTTGATCGAGCCAACGTTGGGCCAGGTTCTTTATGACGGCACCGACATTGCCGCCATGAATGACGAAGAATTGCGCGAATTACGCCGCAGGGACATGTCCATGGTATTCCAGTCCTTTGCACTGATGCCCCATATGAGCGTTGTCGAAAATGCAGCATTTGGCCTTGAATTGGCGGGTGTTGCCGAAAACGAACGCCATGAGCGCGCCCTGAATGCGCTTGATCAGGTCGGACTGAAAGCACAGGCCAATTCCTACCCCGATGAACTTTCGGGTGGCATGCAGCAGCGCGTCGGCCTTGCCCGTGCCCTTGCCAACGACCCATCCGTTATGTTGATGGACGAAGCTTTTTCCGCCCTTGATCCGCTGATCCGTACAGAAATGCAGGACGAACTTCTAACCCTGCAACGTGAACACAAGCGCACCATCATCTTCATCTCGCACGATCTGGATGAAGCGATGCGCATCGGTGACCGTATCGCGATCATGGAGGGCGGCATTGTCGTTCAGGTCGGAACGCCTGAGGAAATCCTCAACAATCCGGCCAATGACTATGTCAAATCGTTCTTCCGCGGTGTTGATGTCTCAACAATTCTTACGGCCAAGGATATCGTCGTAAAACGCCAGGTTACTGTGATCGAACGCGAAGGTGTTGGCCTTAAAACAGCCCTTAACCGCCTGCGTAACGAAGACCGCGAATATGGCTATATCGTTGGTGACAAGCTTGATTTCCACGGGATCATTTCCGTCGACAGCGTCGATCAGGCGATCAAATCAGGTGCCGACAAACTTTCAGCAGCTTTCCTGCCTGATATCGCAGCCGTTTCCCATGACACCCAGCTTTCTGACCTGATCGGAACCGTGGCACATACACCGTGCGGCGTGCCGGTCGTCAATGAAAACGGCAAATATCTTGGCGTAATCAACAGAGCCAATCTTTTGGCGACTCTCGACCGCGAAGGAGATGGCGCAAATGGCTGATAACAGCAATCCGTGGGGTGCTGCCACCGATACCGGCGCGGCAGATGCAGCAAAAGACGCAACCACATCAGGTGCCTCCGATGCGGCCCGGAACGGTGCATCCAATCCATGGGGTGGCGGTGACGCTTCTGACACGGCAGGAGACTGGCTTTCGAATGCCGCCCCTGCCCCGGAACATCATTTTGATATCCTCCATCCGTTTCAGGATGCGGTCATTCCACTTGATATCTGGGTCAATCATGGGTTGGAATGGGTCGTCGATAACTTTCGCAGCGTCTTTCAGGCGATCCGCTGGCCGATTGATGCGGTCCTATCGGGTGTCGAAACCGGGTTGCAGGCAACACCAGCCATCGTTGTCATTCTGATCCTGTCATTGATTGCGTGGCAGTTGGCCGGTCGTCGCCTTGCGATTGGTACTTTGATTTCGATGATTGCCGTTGGTCTGATCGGTGCCTGGTCAGAAGCCATGGTGACATTATCATTGGTTATAACATCGGTTCTGTTCTGCGTGGTCCTGGGCCTGCCGACCGGTATCTGGCTGGCACGCAATGAACGGGCAGCAAATACGGCACGCCCCGTCCTTGACGCAATGCAGACAACACCTGCGTTTGTTTACCTTGTGCCTATCGTGATGCTGTTTGGTATTGGCAACGTTCCGGGCGTGGTGGTGACCATCATCTTTGCCCTACCGCCACTGATCCGCCTGACTATTCTGGGTATCCGTCAGGTGCCCAGCGATCTGGTCGAAGCGGCTCGTTCCTTTGGCGCCAGCCCGAAACAGCTTCTGTTCCGTGTTCAGCTTCCGCTTGCCATGCCGACAATCATGGCAGGTGTGAACCAGACCTTGATGCTTGCCCTTTCGATGGTGGTGATCGCCTCGATGATAGCTGTTGGTGGCCTTGGTCAGATGGTTTTGCGCGGCATTGGTCGCCTTGACATGGGCCTTGCCACAGTTGGCGGTGTCGGGATTGTGCTTCTGGCCATCGTGCTTGACCGCATGACACAGGCGCTTGGTCAGGATAGCCGCAGCAAGGGCACCCGCCACTGGTACGAAAGCGGCCCGGCCGCAGCTATCCGTTCCCTTATGGGCAAGAAATAGCCGGCACGCCGGTTTGAAAACAAGGGCAGAAAACTGCTCCAATCAACCAACAAGGAGAAGCTAATGACGATCCTGAAGAAACTTTCCACCGGTGCAGCCATTGCTGTCACCAGCTCGCTTCTGATCAGCAGCGCTGCTTTTGCCGACAACATGAAACCGGGCGAAGGCGTTGAAGTTCAGCCGCTTAAAAGCTCGATCGCCGAAGAAACATTCCAGACCGTTCTGGTGAACAAGGCGCTTGAAGAACTCGGCTATGACGTCCAGGACATCCAGGAAATCGAATATGCCGCTGGTCACGTTGCCATTGGTAATGGCGATGCAACTTTCATGGCCGATCACTGGAACCCGCTACATGCCGATTTCTACAAGGCTGCTGGCGGTGACGAGAAAATCTATCGCGAAGGTGTATATTCACCGGGCGCGTTGCAGGGTTACCTGATCGACAAGAAAACAGCTGATGAATACAACATCACCAATATCAGCCAGTTGTCCGATCCGGAAATCGCCAAGATTTTTGACAATAACGGCGACGGCAAAGCTGATCTTGCGGGCTGTAACCCGGGTTGGGGCTGCGAAGGTGTGATCGAACATCACCTTGATGCCTATGACCTGCGCGATACGGTGGCCCACAATCAGGGTTCCTATTCGGCGATCATCGCCGATACCATCACCCGTTATAAGGCTGGCGAGCCGATCCTGTATTACACTTGGACCCCTTATTGGGTTTCGGGCGTTCTCGTACCGGGCAAGGACGTTACATGGCTTCAGGTTCCGTTCTCGTCGCTTCCGGGTGAAAACAAGGAAGCCGATACCGCCCTTCCGGACGGTTCGAACTATGGCTTCCAGGTGAACAACCAGCAGATCATCGCCAACAAGGCATGGGCCGAAGAAAACCCGGCTGCAGCGAAACTGTTTGCGATCATGGAACTGTCGGCCAACGATATCTCGGCCCAGAACCTTCGCATGCGCGATGGTGAAAAGTCGGCCGAAGACATCAACCGTCATGCCGATGCCTGGATCAAAGCCAACCAGGCGAAATTCGATGGCTGGCTTGAAGAAGCACGTAAAGCTGCGATGTAATCGCGTTAAGGCTTTTAAGCTTTGACGTCTTTGACGTGTAAAGCAGCCCGCCTGAATGGGGCGGGCTGTTTTATTATCAGTTCCTGACGCAAAAAACTGTCAGGAGATGTCAGTCCCTCAAGCAATTAATCGTGCGCAGGCGGGATCATATTGCTAGGCTCCTACGTTCATTGGTTTTCTGAACACAACCGGCCGGACGCACACGATGTTTCCAGAACAATTGAATGTGCCCTTGGGCAAATGGGTCAATCGCTTTGTCGACTGGCTGGTGGTGAACTATGGCGATGCGTTTGAAGCGTTTGCCGACAGCCTGCTGACAATTCTGGTCTGGCTTGAACAAATCCTGCGCGGAACGCCTTGGTGGATCGTGGTGATCGCGGTTGCGGTCATCGGATTTCATGCCAGCCGCAACTGGAAAATTGCCGCCGGACTGGCAATTTCCATGGTTGCCATCGGATCGCTGGGGCTTTGGGACAAGGCGATGCAGACCCTTGCCCTGATGATCGTGGCAACGTCACTTTCGGTGATCATCGGCGTTCCAGTCGGTATTGCTATGGCGATGTCAAACCGGCTGCGCGCCGTGATGCTGCCGATCCTGGACACCATGCAGACCATGCCAAGCTTTGTGTATCTGATCCCTGCCCTGATGCTGTTTGGGCTGGGCAAGGTACCAGCTATCCTTGCAACTGTGATTTACGCGGCCCCGCCGGTAATCCGTCTGACCGATCTGGGCATCAGGCTGGTCGATGCCGAAGTTCTTGAAGCATCCCGGTCATTCGGAGCCAGCCGCAAGCAAATCCTCTGGAAAGTGCAACTCCCCCTCGCCCTGCCCAACATCATGGCCGGGATCAATCAGACGACAATGATGTCGATCTCGATGGTGGTGATTGCATCCATGATCGGTGCGCGCGGCCTTGGTGAACAGGTATTGATGGGCATCCAGCGCCTTGATGTTGGTGCGGGTATGGAGGCCGGTATTGCGATTGTGCTTCTGGCGGTTGTGTTTGACCGGATCGGTCAGGCTTATGGCAGACGGTCCCAACGCAGTCACAAGGCGGAGGAAAAGCCATGAGTTATATTGAAATCCGCAATATTTTCAAAATCTTCGGCCCAGATCCGCAAACAGCACTTAAACTGGCGCAAGACGGTGCCGATAAGGATGAAATCCTTGCCAAGACCGGCCATACGGTCGGCCTGCATGATGTATCACTCTCTGTCGAACGGGGTGAAACATTTGTGGTTATGGGGCTTTCGGGGTCAGGAAAATCAACCCTGATCCGGCATCTGAACCGCCTGATTGATCCGACGTCAGGCGAAGTCCTTTTTGACGGCACCGATATCCTTGCCATGAGCATCAGTGAATTGAATGCATTTCGGCGCAAAAGGCTTGGAATGGTGTTTCAGCGCTTCGGGCTTTTACCCCACCGCAGTGTGATCGACAATGTCGGCTATGGTTTGGAAATTCAGGGGATTGATCGCAAACCACGCGAAGATGCGGCTCGCAACTGGATCGAACGGGTCGGCCTTGCCGGATACGAAGATAAGTTCCCCGATCAGCTTTCAGGCGGCATGCAGCAGCGTGTCGGCCTTGCCCGTGCTTTAACAACCGATCCCGAAGTCCTTCTGATGGACGAGGCATTTTCAGCCCTTGATCCACTCATCCGCAATGACATGCAGGATGAGTTGATGAAACTTCAGGGCGAGCTTCATAAAACCATCGTGTTCATTACCCATGATCTGGACGAGGCACTTAAGCTGGGCGATCGGATTGCGATCCTGAAGGATGGCAAACTCATTCAGGTCGGTCGACCCGAAGAAATCATCATGCAGCCCGCTGATGCGTATGTACGTGCCTTCACCCGCGATGTGAACAGATCACGGGTACTGCGTGCCCGTACCTTGATGCAACCCGTTGCAAATGGCAGCGACATCAATGCGGGCTGGCCCAGGATTGCCGGGGACATGCGCCTTGAAGATATCCTGCCCGTCGCACTGGCGACCGAGGGATCAATGGCCGTGATTAACGACAGGCAAGAAACGGTCGGCATCTTAAGCAAACAACAGGTGATTGCAGCACTGGCCGCATAATTTTTTGATTAGAGGCTTCTAATTGCTTGATAAAATCTTATATTCATACGAATACAAGCGATAATATCGGGCAGGAATTCAGTCTCATGGCACTTCGTTGACCACCGGAACCCAAAACATATTGCATGTCGTGTGCGAAAGCGACCGCACGGCTTTGATGCCGGTATCCCTGCTTGGTTTTGACATTCGGGTCTCGTCCATTGCTGATAAAATTCCGCTGGATGCGCAAACCATCGTTCTGGATATCGATCTTGCGAAGGCCGATAATATCACCAAGCTGACAGCGTTTCGCAAAACGGCTCCTGCCCGCTGCAAACAGATTTTCGCGATCACCAAAGGCAACCTGCAGGAAGAATTGCAGGCGACCACTCTTGGCGCGCGCAAGACAACGCACAAACCGTTAAACGATGTCGGGCTGGCAAAGATTATCGAAGACATTCGCGAGGCGGAGGGCATATTTACCCCGACAGCGACCAAAGCGATAAACGCAGCAGCAAAGACACTTGAAAAAACCTTCACCCAGTTCGGAGCAAACAGGCCCGTCGACCTTGACGAAGTTGCGGCAACCGGCGAGGAAGTTGCAAAAACCATTGGCGATGTCGGTGTAAATGAATGGCTATCGACGGTGCGGGCATATCACCAGACAACCTTCCAGCACATCCTGATCGTAACCGGTCTTGCCTGCTCGTTTGCTACTGCAATGGGAATGCGGCGCGGCGATATCGAAAAGCTGACCATCGCCGGATTGCTGCATGATATCGGCAAGGTCGATATCCCGGCTGCAATCCTTGATAAGCCGGGAAAATTAACCCCCGAAGAGTTTGACGTCATCCGTACCCATCCCTTGGCGGGTTACCGGTTCCTTTCCCGGCAAGGCGGCATTGACGAAGACGTTCTGGATGCCATCCTGCATCATCATGAATTCCTGAACGGCACTGGCTACCCTGATGGCCTGTCAGGTGACCAAATTCGCGATCTGACCCGTATTCTGACCGTTTGCGATATCATGGGTGCGCTGCTTGAACGGCGATCCTACAAAGAACCCTTCAGCGTCACAGAATCTTTATCCATCCTTTTGCAAATGGCCAACGACGGCAAAGTGGAAAAGGTCCTGGTGCACGCCCTGGGCAGGACGCTTGAAAAGAACATCAACTCAATCAACGATAAAATCCCGGACGAAAGCCTGATTGCGCTGGCCCCGCTATATCAATCACCCGTCGACGCGTGATAACGCCCGATATCCCCGGCAAGAGCATGATGCGCCGCCGCCGCACGCGCAACATCAACTGAAAACAGTTCGATCAATGCGGGCTGCGCTCTGTCTTTTTCCGATAGTACGGGCTGCTGACCAAATAATTCCCAATCGATCTGAAGATCAGGGTCATTCCACGCGATCCCACGGTCATTTTCAGGGCTGTAATAATCCGACACCTTGTAAATCACGGTGGTGTCGGGCCGCATGGTACGGAAACCATGGGCAAATCCCGGCGGTATCCATAGCTGATACCAGTTTTCCGCCGACAGTTTGATCTTGATGTGGTGCCCGAAAGTCGGTGAATGCGGGCGGATATCAACGGCGATATCCATGATCTCCCCCGTTGTCACCCGGACCAGCTTACCCTGAACATGGGGTTCAGATTGGTAATGCAAACCACGAATGGTGTTGATCGGTTTGCTGATGGACTGGTTTTCCTGCACGAGTGTTACATCGCCAATTGCCGCACGAAATTCATCCTCGCGGAAGGTTTCGGCAAATGTTCCACGCGGGTCACGATGACGGTTGGGGACAAAAAGCACCGGCCCGTCAATGTCAAAACGATCAAATTCCATGGCCTTATCCTTTTACTTCCTGATGGAAACGGGAAAACGTACCAACTGTCGCGGCACCCGCCACTTCCCGTTATGAGGCTTTGGGATCAAACGCACGAACACGAGGCTGGCCTCGTCATCCACAGTGCTAAAAAGCCGATCCTGACTGTCTTCATCAATCATGGTGGCATAGGCCGCAAACGGATCCCCCGGTCCGGCATCGGGGTCCAGATCCTCATCCAGAAGGAACTGCGGATCCGACCAGTTTTTCATATCTGCCGACGTCGAATAAAAGATTCCGTGACGATCTGTACCGTCCTTGTTGCGTTGCCGGTGCTGATAGATCGCAATAAAGTTATTGGTGCCTTCGTGTCGCACCAGCCCCCGGATCGAGGTAATGCCTCTTGGCCCAACGCGGGCGCAATCAGTCTGTTTGACATGCCATACGTTTTCAGTCAGGCGGGCAGCGTCGATGAAATCCTCGCCATCCCAAACCTGCCAGCTTGACGGGTCATTGGCGGGGGCGCGGACCAGACAATTGCGCGAATTTTTCCATTCCTCTTCCCGTCGCCAGACAATGGCATAAAGATAATTCTGCCAATTGATGATGTTGGTCACGGTTACGTAGCTTGGCGCACGTTTGCGGTCATCGCGATAAGGTTCGGGTGGCGGAAAGGGTGCGTGATGAGGCGGTTTTCCCAGATAATCAAATGTCTTGCCACCATCGGTCGATTTCAGCGTTACCAATCCGTTGATCCAGCAATCAATCCGCTTTGTCCGTCCCTTGCAGGGCATTTCGTGCCGATACGGCATGAAGCTGGCACTGCCCAGTGCATAAACATTTCTGCCATCATTGGTGTAAATGGCGTGGATCCAGGTGCGGTCATCGAGAAGATCGGGCCGCGCCTTGCCTGCCGCCATAAACCGGCTGTCGCAATCGGGTTTCAGGCTATCGAAACCATAGCCGACAAATGCCCGGTTCTGAAAATTCGGCGCAAACAGGATCATGCGCCCCTTGTCATCGCGAAAGGCACGTGCTGGCGCATCGGGCAAATGATGTGAATCACAACCCGCAACGTCACTGTCAAAAATGACTTTTCCCGGTCCCGTGACGGTCAATTCAAGCGCCGAGGAATTCGGAGATGAGAAAGCAAGTATGCCGCCACCGGAAAAGACGGTCGCAATCAATACTGCCGCGTAGCGGAAATGCGATCTGGTTAACACGTCGCCATCCATTACCGTTTGAAACGAAAAGAAACACAGGCATGACCGGCACTAGGAAAACCGGCCACGCCCGCGCAGCATTGATCACGCCGCCTCGACCACGTATGGGGTCGGAGTTGCACCAAGGCGGTGCGCCATGCCGTTCTCTTCAAGGAAGGTTTTAAGTTCGCCAAACCGCATCTGGTAGGTTTCCTCGAAATGGCCGAAATCTGCCTGATCCCAGGCTTCTTCGAAGGAAAACTTGTCGATATAGCGACCGTCGACATGCGGAATGCCCAGCGTTTTGACAAATTCGCGAGTTCGCGTGTCGTAGGTGATGTAAAGCGCAGGCACTTCGTTGGCGAGCGCCAGAAGATTACCATGCAGACGGAAGCCGGTTACGGCATCAAGATGCCGTTCTGCTTCCTCGAAATCTGCCACCGTTTCGAAAACCGCCAGTGACGATTTATACAGTTGCAGGATCGGGTCGTTTTCACCGTAAAGCCAGCGTTCCTTGATAAGCTGGTTGACGGCCTTTGCCATCACTTCGTCCGCGTTGGCAATCTGGTTGCAGCGGGCATAGAAAATGGCCTTTTCTTCCAGTTCACCCGCACATAGGAATTCGGTCTGATATCTCTCCGCAAGTGTGCGCATCAAATAGCGTTGCAGCGTCCCAAAGCCATGTGTTTTGCGCCTTAGGGTAAAACCAAGCCTTTTAATTTCGTTGGCCTTGATGCGGGGAAGACTGAGTTTCGGTTTGCAGTGGCGGAACGCCGTCGGACACCCAAAAACGCGGACATTCTTGATCCCGATCGAGTTCAGCGCCTTTTTCGAAAGATTCCCGCGCACACCCAGCGTTGCCGACCGATGAGATACGATTTGAAGGAAACGCTTGGTCGACTCATTGACGTAGTCTTCGGAATTGTCAGGTGTTTGCACACCAATACCAAATGCAATTACCGGAACTTTGGTTCGCTCCAGCACCCGAATGATCGGATCCCATTGACCGTTGGTATGGATGTAATTAGATCCGCGCAGAAACAGATAATCAAGCTGGTTGATTTTTTCGATCTGGGCTTCTGAAATATCGCCATTGGCCGAAGCATAAATAGGATAGAGTTCAGCGTAATCAAGAATTCTCAGGGATGAGTCATAGACGAAGCAGTCACCGATATTGGTAAATAGCCGAGTGGCTTTTTCCGGGGATCCAAAAGTATGCGTTACCACTCCGACATTTTCGACAACTCTGCCTGCCGGCATGAGAACGCCGATACGGGGCCTCTGGCCAGTGGAGGGGGTTATCTGGCTCATTTCTGGTACTCCTGCTATGGCGGTTCGGGCCATTTTGATCCTTCTGAACCGCTTGCTCGTAATGGACGTTTCCTCCCTTCTTGGCGCTCGGGTGTTATGCGGCGTCGACCACCTGACGGTTTTTCAGGCTTTCCTCCCAGTCAAGGGCATGACGCACGATCATTTCAAGATCATCATGTTTCGGCACCCAACCGAGTTTTTCGCGAACACGGTCTGCTCCGGCAATCAGCGCCGCGGGATCACCCGGCCGGCGTTCAGCCAGTTTGACCGGGAAATCAACGCCTGATACTTCCTTAACCGCCGAAATCACTTCCTTGACGGAGAAACCGCGACCGTAACCACAATTCATCACGTCGCTTTCGCCGCCATTTTCCAGATATTCCAATGCAAGAACATGCGCATTGGCAAGATCGGAAACATGGATGTAATCGCGAATGCAGGTGCCATCGGGGGTTTCGTAATCTTCGCCATAGATTTCCAGATGCGAGCGGACACCGGTCGCCGCCTGGCTTGCGATCTTGATCAGATGGGTCGCCTTGCGTGACGTCTGCCCTGCCCGACCTTTGGGATCGGCACCGGCAACATTGAAATAGCGCAATGCGACATAATTCATGTCATGGGCAACCGAGGCATCGGCCAGCATCTTTTCCGTCATCATTTTCGACGTGCCATAAGGCGAAATCGGTTTTGACGGGAAATCTTCAAGGATCGGGGTTCTGGCGGGTTCACCATAAACACCTGCGGTCGAGGAAAAGATGAAATGCCGGATACCGGCATCAACAGCGGCCTGTGCAAGCGCACGGGAATTCACCGTGTTGTTGTAGTAATAATCAAGCGGATAAACGACCGATTCCGGCACGATGATCGAGCCCGCAAAATGCATGATTGCCGTCACATCGTGATCGGTGATGAGTTTGCGAACCAGCTCATAATCGCCGCAGTCACCTTCGACAAAGGCAGCCCCGGCCGGAACAGCCCAGCGGTGCCCCTGACTAAGGTTATCGAGGACGACGACATGTCGCCCGGCATCCAGAAGTGCAAGCGCTGCGTGGCTACCGATATAACCTGCGCCACCCGTTACAAGTACAGTCATTGCCGTGTCTCCTTGCTATCGCTGCCCGTTTGCGGACATGCTTGTGGTGGCACAGCCATCCCGCCCGATAGTACGGTGCGAAATGGCTGCACCGGGTTTAATCAGGCGACCTTGCGCTCGGGCTGAGCGTCTCGGGCCATCACATCGACCATCTTGTGATCAATATTGTTTTCCGTAAGGAACGTTGCCATCTCGCGATAGGTTTGGAACCAGGCGCGATTGAATTTGTCGAACAGATCCTGATTCCAGTAATCCTCAAGCACGAATTCCTTTTTCGAGAACACGTCATAGGAAGGAATCTGATAGGTTTCGGCAAATTCCACAGTGCGGCTGTCATAGGTGAAATAGATCGATGGAACACCGTTCGACAACGCCATCAGATTGCCGTGCAAGCGATAGCCCAGAACACAATCCTTGGTACGGACCAGATGTTCGTAATCGGCCACGACATCGGAATAGAACAGCTTTTCGCGATACAGCTTTTCCATCGTCGGATCGAGATACCAGTTCTTGACCCAATCGTTGTTTTTAAGGGCCTGCATTGCCTCTTCTTTCTGGGCATTGGTCCCGAAAACCAGTTTCTTTTCTTCGGGTTCGCCCTGGGCCATCAGGGTGATGTCATCGAACCGATGTGCCAGTTCCTTGACCAGATCGCGATGGAAAGTCAGATACCGTTCAATGTTCTGTGCGTAGGCTGGGGAAACTTCGCGCCGCAGGGTGATACCGACATTGCGTACAGCGTCAAGCGACGGGAGCTTGATGCGCATATCCGGATTATTGGACCGGAAGGCCGTCGGACACCCGACAATGCGAACATTGGTAATTCCCAGATCCCAAAGAACCTGGGCAGTGTAAGCCCCGCGCACACCGATTGAAGTCGTGGAATCGGCCATCATCCGCAAGACGCGTTTGGTCTGGTCGGATAATTCCAGCTTGCCCTTGACCGGAGCCTGCGCACCGATACCAAAACCCAGAACAGGCAAGCGCAGCCGCTCGAGGACTTCGATGGTATTGCGCCAATCCATGTCAGAATGGATATAGTTCGACCCGCGCAGGAAGACGTAATCGTATTCTTCACGCAGACGATCAATATCTTCCATTTTGGGCTCTGCAATCGGCAGAACGCCGAGCTTGTCATAATTCATCAATTTCAGTGATGAATCGTATACGAACGCATCGCCAATATTGTGATAGTGGTCGATACTACGTTGAATATCCTGATAATTGTACCAGCGGACACAATCATGGTCGTAGACTTCGCCCGATGGAATCATTACGAGAACGCGCGCCATAGTATTTCTCCTTGGCTAGGTGACTTCTGATTATCGTTATGCCGTGCTGGCGACGGAGTGCTGCGACACAGGAGTCACAGACATCGGGCGGGTCTCGAGAACCTCCCGGTACTGCGCGAGATGTTGCTCGGCGCAATCGATATAGGTCGGCGGGCGAGGAATCCCCTCACGCATCCGATCCCAGATTTTATTGTCGGTAAGGGCATCTACAAGACGGTCGGCAAGGTCTTCGGCACTGCCGACACGGAAATGCAGACCATTGACGCCATCAGTAATTTTTTCGGCCATGCCACCGATGTTGGAACAGATCATCGGACGCCCATGGAAGAAGGCTTCCTGAATGACGATCGGTGAATTTTCCCACCAGATCGACGGAATGATCGTCCAGTCGGCAAGCTCCATCAGTTTGGGCATTTCGCTGTTCTGATAAGCGCCATAGAACCGGACACGTTCACCGGCTTTTTCGATCAGGTCGTGGACTTTTTCCTGATATTCAATGGGTTGCCGTTCAAGGTTGCCACCAAAGATCATCATCCGGGCATCATCCCCCCAGATTTCATCAGGCACACGGCCCACCGCATCCAGCAGGATATCAGCGCCCTTGAACATGGTTAGCTGACCAAAGAACGCGAAACGCGACCGGCGTGGTTGCGCCTTGGAAAGTGCCCGGGTATTTGCCGCCTCCTTGACGTCCAGACCGTTTTCGATCACCGACATCTTGTCACGATCCAATCCCCAGTCGACAAACCGATCCGCCAAAAAATCGCTGGGCGACACATAATGATCGGCCAGATTAAGCATCGCCTTGATGAACCGCTCGCGACGCAGGAAGGATGCCGGCGAGATGTTCTGGAAACAACCGTTGCATTCGATGGGGCTTGCCCGGTTGCAAAGCTTCGTCCCGCCGCTTTTTACCATCTGTCCGTGGTTGTGACAGATCGTCAGGAATTCGTGGAAGGTAAAGAAGATCGCGGCATCCGGCATGGCTTCGCGGATCGCATAGATCGTTTCCAAACCGAGGCCGAGATAGTGGTGAAAATGCACAACATCCGGCTCATAATCGCGCACAAAGCGCAACAGATCGCGATCAATTTCGTCAGTATTCCCGTTCGACAGCAGAAAATGATCATAGTTTTCTGCATGATACAGGATTTCGTTATCTTTCTGGCGCAGACTCATAAGTGCAGACGCACCGTGACGCGGCACCGGATGACCGACACGGGCCAAATAGAAGCTTTCTACCCCGTCCAGTTCGTTCAAGCCTTTATGCAGGTTGTAGGAGGCCACTTCGGCCCCGCCCAGCGACATGCTGGGATGTCCGTGCGAAATGATGAGGACACGCAGGTCAGTCGACGGCATGATTGTGGCTCCGCAAATTTGAGACGACCAATGACCAGCGGCGATCAAACGCCCAGCGGTCAAGACGATGCGAAAGTTCCTCCCAGGCGGGGGCGCTTGTTATCGATTGTTCGCTCCCCAAGACTTCGATTTCCGGAATCCACCATGACGCCGTTCCGCCCATGCGCAGTTTCAGCGCAAGGTCGAGCCCCTTTTCCGACGGGCCGATATAGCCACGGGTAAAACCGTTTATGTCTTCGAATGCCTTGCGCGGCATGACGCAGCATTCCGGGGTTCCGGCACTGACTTCTGTCGGTTCGGCGTCGGCCAGAACGGCACGCGGATAACCGACATAACGATCCGACAAATACTGCCCGTCAACATCGCCCTCGATCCAGGTACCTGCCCAACGGACGGAATCATCTTCAAACAGGATCGTCGGACAGACGACGCATTTGCTGCCGCGTTTGCGATAAGCCGCCAGCAATGGCTCGAACCAGCCTGTGTCGTGCGGCAGGATGTGTGCGGACACCAACGCGATTGTTTCGGAATTCGTTGCAGCAACGCCAACCTCAAGCGCATCGCAAAAATCCTCGACGCCCTCGGCAAAAACGATGCGGACATTAAGTTTGTAAAAGGCCGCCAGCCTCATCATGTCGCTGCCGACCTGATCAAAACTTTCGGCGGGACCTGCAATCACAATCGGCAGATGGCGCGTGACCTCATCAAGGCCAAGCAAGGCAATAGTCACACCGATATCGCTAATCGTGTCGTCAACACCAACGATCAGGGCAACTGGCGCGTCTTCATCGAAATTGCCGATATCATGGGTATCGATGGCAAACGGGTTTTGCGCCGTCATGTTCTGCAACATTGGGCCAAACTGTCGTTCGATACTGTTTGATGCCGTAACCGAACGCGGATCAAGGGACGGCAGAACCCGCGACAATGCCTGTCGCGCCGACGCACGGGTAGGATTTAGCGGGCAATAGGCCGGGAACGCGTCGGATATGGCCAGTTCCAGATAAACCGGCTGATCGGATGACGGTGTATCTTCCAGCGGACAGAACACCAGAAAACCATGGCTGTTGCGTGCCGGGTTAAGCCCCGAAAACATCGGATCGTTCAGAAATGCATTGGTAACGTCCGGCCGTGACTGCCGGGTCCAGCGATCATCAATCCGAACCGCTTCACCGCCAACGCGCAACATGACGGTTTCAACCGCGCGATCCGGGTCAAGCATCCAGCCCGATACCAGAATGCCACTTCCTTCTATCACCAGCGAAAAGTCGATCCCGATCCGCACCGGACGATCCAGTTCGGAAACAGTATCGCGACCATCGAAGCGATGGGCCGCCATCCGGATTTGCGCAAGGATGTTATCGGGCGCCTTTACCCGATCCAGAACAGAACGGATATGTGCAGGCACGTCTTGCAAGGCAACCAGCACGCGCTGCTGATAAACCTCAATCGAGAACCAGCCATCACGACCACGGAAATAAACGCGCTGCAACTTGCTCGGATTGATCCTGGTGTCGCCAGCCATAAGCCCGGTAACGCCCGATGCATGTTCACCAAGATCATCGCGTTGAAATTCAGCACTGGTCAGTTCGGCAAGAACCGGGCCTTCGTCTATCGCGATCACGCGGGTGCGGCCGGTCGGGAAATTGCTCGACCAGCCCTGAATGTAAATATCGCCTTCTTCCAGACCGCCCAGAACTTCGATAAAGCCGTTGCTTCGTGCAGCAATCCGGACAAGGGCAGCCACAGTGCGCAAACGCTTCTTGTTCGGGTTGCCAGCCAGAAGCGCTTCGATAACGCCGTCAATCACGGTTGCAAAAGCCGACCCGGATTGCTCGGCCACAGCAGATAGAATGGATTCAAGTCCCTGCGAGCGGCTTTCAATCCGATATTCGCCGGGCTGTCCCGGTGCCTTGAACAGGGCTGTTTTCAATCGGCGTTGCGATACATTCTGCATCGGCAGAAGTGCGACAAAACCAAAAGCAGCCTCGGGTGGGCCATCGGCACGACGCCAGCTGATGATTGATGCCTGAACCTTGGCATCGGATTGACCGTTCAGGAATACATCGATTGTCGCGGGCATCGCAGCACCGACACCCGCCATAAGCGCAAGCCCGTCATCGACCAAAGCGGCCACAACGGTCCTTCCGTCCAGCGGCATTCCAGACGGTTCAGTCATGCCCTGCCCTCCTTGTCATTTCTTGTGATTGTGAATTGAAAAACAGTTCAGCCAGACCGAACAGCACCGTCATTACAAATGACGGCGCCGAAAAATCCGCGCTGCCGGTACTTTCGAGCAATTCGCGATGATTGGTGGCCTTTGTCATGACGCCCTGCCTCACCAAACCATTGCGCCGATGGAAAGTCCGACCGTCACACCAATCAGGCAGGACAGCACCAAAAGCGGCGTTTTCAGATCGTTGCGATGCCGCTCGGTCAATACGGAAAGACGTTCGTCAAATCCGCCAAGTGACTTGTCGAAGCGAACCAGGAAAACTTCCAGTTCCTCAACACGACGGGTCAGTTCGTCCTGCCCGGTACGAACAAGCTTCACACCGGCCTCGATCCCGTCATCGGCGGACGCCAGTTCATCCATGCGCTTGGATGCATCAACAAGGCGCTTGGCGGCTTCACGCTGACCATTTTGCAAAATGTGCTGAGCCGCCAGCAAACGATCAAGCCGGTCCAGAATTTTCGAAAGCGGCGCGTTGACGGCCGATTGCGCCTGCTGTTCGCTTTGCGACGGAATGCGCAACTCGATCTGATCGCCGGTTTCAGGCGCAATCGCGAAAACGCTAACATTTTCAACACTTGCCAAGGCGGCTTCGGGGAGCTCCACCTCGAATGCGTGGGCACCGTCGCCTATGCCATTACGGCGCAGGTCGACACGCTCGTTTTCGGCCTTCATCCGCAACAAGGTATGCCCGTTCAGACGAACGATAACTTCGATGCGCGCATCCGGGCGCTCCGGGCACCAGACCCAGCCAAACAACCGTTGACGGTCAATCGCATCAACGCGTCCCTCGATTGTCGGGATCGCCTGCTCGGCATCGGTTTTTGCCAAATCATTGGCAACGGGCTTTGCAGATGTTTCTGATAGGTCTTTCTGGGCAATCGCCATGAATGCCTCCTTTTATCTGTGTCAGGCCGCGACGAAATCGGGACGGATCATCTTGCGAAACAGCACAAGGTGCTTTTGCGCGACATCATCGATACCGGCTGGCGGACGCACATGCCCCGACAGCTTCTTCCAGAGTTTCGGATTGGTCGCACAGTCCTTCATCACGCGGGCAAGATCGGCCGGATCATCGGCGCGCACGTGAATGCCGTCATGACCATCGCGGACCATTTCAGCCATGCCGCCGATGCCGCTTGTGATCACGGGACGGCCATGCTGGAACGCTTCCTGAATGACCAGCGGAGCATTTTCCCACCAGATTGACGGCACAACGATCCAGTCGACACGTGCCATAAGTTCGGGAATATCGGCTCGTTCATAGGCCCCCATACGGTGAACTTTCGAACCGGTTGCATCAAAAAGACCATCAATCTTTTCATTAAAGGCAACCGTCTGGAACGGTGCCCCGCCGTGAATACGCAATTCAAAATCGACATCATCGGCTGCCAGTTTCTGACTGGCTTCAAGCAGAACATCCGCCCCCTTCCATGGGTTCAGATTGCCGAAATAACCAAACACATTTGGCATCCCGGCCCCCATATCGCGTTTGGGTGCGGCCGGTACGGACGGGCGACCATTGTGCATGACCTCGATCTTTGCCGGGTCAATTCCCCAATCGACATAGCGATCACGCAGGAACGCGCTTGGAGACAGAAAGCGATCAACAACGCGAAGATGATTGCGCAGATTGACCGTCCGCATTGAAAACCGTTCCGGCGCAATGCCATCAAGGCCGCAACGTTTGCCAATCCGGTCCGCTTCCAGATAACGCTGACGGGTGCCTCGATGGATCATCAACCCGTCATTCGGGCAAATCGCATAGTAGTCATGCAAGGTCATCACGATCTGACAATGCGGCAGAACACGGCGGATCAGCATCGGCAACTCGATACCCCAAAGAACCAGATGGTGGATATGCACCACATCCGGATCCCAGGTTTTCAGAAGCTCGGTAAAATTCGGCGCGACGGCATAAATATCCGTCTGCGACATGTTGAACCGGTCAAAATGCCCCGCCCAGAACAGCATTTCATCACCGGCATCATTGATCGCCTGAAAGCTGGTGCCAGGGCGACGTTCACGATGGATATCGTTGGTCGCGCCAATGAAAATGGCTTCGCACCCTGCCCGCTTATAGGCATTAAACAGATCGTGGGCGAAAATCTCGGTGCCGCCGGGATGCAAATCGGGATGATTATGAGCCAGAACCATGATGCGCGGGTTCATGCGTTCCTCCGCGGTTTTTCTGCAATCAGGAAGTCCTGGTAATGATCGGCCTGATCACCGTGCCAGGTTCCGAAACTTTTGGATTTCAGGATAAATCCGGCGGCACTCATCGCGCCGTCGATGAAACCATCATCAAAGCCAACAGCCGCCATCGGGTTTTCACCCTTAAGATGCCAGCACGGCTGGTTTTCAAGTTTTTCCAGACTGGTCAGTCGCGGATCGCAACCGGGCTTTGAAAGTTCTTCTGGATCGCGAATGATGAATGCCGTCAGAAACAGCTTCCCGCCTGGGCGCAGCACGCGGAACACCTCGGCGCAATAGGTTTCGATTTCTTCGGGCGGCAGATGGGTTGCCACCGAGATCATTGCCGTGAAATCGAATGCACCGTCCTGAAAAGGCAACCGCATGCCACGCCCGCCGATGGATCCTTCGGGGTTGTACAGCGCGTTTTTGACATCCTGTACCTGGAAACCAAAATTTGGATAAGCGGGTGAAATCGTGCGCTTGCACCATTCAATCCCGTTTGCAACCGGGTCAATGCCTTCGTAGATCGCATTGGACGCATCAAGATACTGGGTCAGTGGCACCGCCATCCGCCCGATGCCGCACCCGATATCAAGCACATCATGATCAGGCATAAGGCCCGCCCGACGGACAAAATGCCCCAGAAATTCGGCACCGATGGCACGATAGTCGCCATCGCCGACAAAAACGGCTTCTTCGGGCGGTACCGGCAGAAAACGATTGGCGATGATCTGCTCGCAAAGCCAGTCCAGATGCTGTTCGCTTTTAGCGCCGAGCACCGGGTCATCATGGTTGGAAAATGCCAGAACCTGGCTCATGCCGCTTCTCCTTGATCGTCTTTATCTGAAACACGGTTTTGCGGCCGGTTCTGCGGAACATCGTTTTTGTGGAAATCTTCGAGCATGTCTGACCAGCGCGAGGCATGAAGCCAGGCGTTGTATTGTGTCGCCACACCAAGCATGTAATCGGTGTGGGTCGAGATCGACTTTCGCTCGAAATGATAAAGGCTGGCGTCAGGTACATATTTGATATCGAAATCGGCCTTGCGGATTTTGAGGCAAAGGTCGCTGTCCTCGTAATCGCCGATCACGTAATCTTCGGTAAAGCCACCGACATCATTGAAGGCACCACGATGCAACAGCATGCAGGCCCCGGTGATCCCCGGAACGGATCGTTCAACATTGGCGTCGCGGAACTGATCGGGCAGCCCTTTATAGAAATGATGGTTCAGCCATTGTCCGCGTTCATTGCGGGCAAAATACATTCCGGCATGCTGCAACGAGCCATCTTCGAACAAAAGCTTTGGCCCGACCGCGGCGACATCCTGCGGACCGCCCATTTTTGAGGCCATCAATTCCAGCCAGCCAATCTGATAGGGAATGACATCCGAATTCAGCATCGCGATCAGGTCTGACCGAGCCTGTTCGGCACCTGAATTGCAGGCCCGCGCATACCCCCCATTTCGAGTCATGACCACCAGACGCATCGGCATGTCATAAAGCAGATGCAACCCACGCAGCAGATGTTCGCACTCTTCTGCCTGTTCCGGAGAATCCAGAACGTAAATCACTTCGCAATACCGTGAAATCCAAGGATCACAGGCAAAGGCACCAACCTGGGCACGCAGGAAATCGAGCACCCGATACAGCGGCACAACAATCGAAACAGCGGGCTCTTTAAGCTGCTCACCAAACTCGATGGTTCGATCCGTTTTGGCAGCAGCAAGCAATTTCTGCTGCAAATCACCAATGACCGGTGCCAGACAGTTTTCAATGATCTCGTCAGTCAGGTGCTGCGGTGGGACCGCACGCAGGATACGTGCCCGCGCCTCTGCCGGGTCAATCGGCTGGGCGGTTGGCACCATCAGATGACGACTGCCCGAGGTCAGTCGCATCAAACTGCGTGGTTGAAGGATCGGTACCTGGCTTTGAATGTCACGATAAAACCCGACAAACCCGGTGGCCGAAACCGTTCGGTCGTCATCCATGACATTCCCGGCATAGCGATAAAAACCATCGCCGAATGGATGGGCTGTGCCTTTGCTGTCAAGAATATCGATGCTGGCGATCATTTCAGCCGGATCACGATACCAGCCGCCAATCAGGGTGCCACGCGCAGTGGTTACGGCAAGGTCGACCTCACCACTGGGCAAGCCACCGCCACCCGTAACCCGCTGGCTTGAAAGCGGACAGCGTAGCTGGAATTCAAGCGCGGCCTTTCTGGCCTTGGTATCGCCACGCGCCATTGCGCCAATGATATATTCGCGCAGATCGGCATCGGATTTGCCGCGCGCCAGCCACCATCGCGACAACGAGGGCAAAACTGGCGTCGCCGCCAGATGGCGAATGGCCAGCGCGCGTCCGCCGGTCACGACGAGATAGGCACCGTTCTCGGTGCCGTCGCGATCAGCGATCATGTAGGTCTGTTTTTTGCCTTGGGGCCCCTCGCTGCTTTCATGCGGCGGAACAGCCAGACGGCGGAATCCGAACGAGGACACGATATAAACAGCTTCGATGTCACCAAACGCCACCGGCAGCCCGGCCGAGATCAGTATCTGCTGATCTGAGAGTTTTGCGACCGCTTTGGCGCGCTGTGGCGTATCGACAATTTCGGAAACCAGTTTATTGAGAAATGCGGTGTAACTTTTGCTTCGGCGGGTACGAAACATGCTTGCCCACGCACCAAGCAGCGCAGACATAAGAGACAAGCGTCCCGATGGCGTCACGTCTTCAAGCAGCATGCTCGCATTGGCAAATTCAAAATCACCTTCCGGATCAATGGTGATTTCATCTTTGCGGCCAAGAGTCCCTGCTTCTGCCAGGAACGAAACCGGTTCGTCCTTGGGCCGACGGATCAGGCGCAGAAGTCGCGTGCCGCCACCATTAAGCGGCAAACGCAGTGTGGCTTGCGGCGAGATTGCCTTGCCTTCGGTAGTTTCAAGTTTGGGAACCGCCCACAAGCGGGTCGGCATATCCCAGATCAGAAGCAATGTTTCCGGGTTAAGCAGGCAAACGTCCGGCGCGTCACCGGTCGTCCGCACAGCATCGGACGAGGCAAATTCAAGCATGGCGATTTTCACTTCACAAGAAGAACGGGGTGACGCCCGCAACATAAGTTGCGGACGCCAACATTCGGATTACTGGACGCTGAAGAAGCTGTCCGGATTGTCCTGGACGTCTTCTGCATCGACATTGTTGAGGGTGATGGAATCCCCATTGCCAAGGTCGATAACAGTGTTGGCGCCAACCTGCGATGCACGCGCAGCAATATCATCGGCACTTTCAATGCCGGTATCATTGATGTTGCTGCTAATGGAAAGCATGTCTTCACCAACCGTGAAGTCGAGCACGACGTCGTTGCCGCCGCCACCGGTGAAGACAAAGGTATCGCTACCCGAGCCACCGACCAGCAGGTCGTCCCCGGCACCACCGTCAAGGACATCGTCCCCGGAGCCGCCAAGCAGGACGTCATTGCCATCGCCACCCTGGAGAACATCGTCCCCAGAACCGCCCAGCAACTGATCGTCGCCTGCACCGCCCAGCATGATGTCATCGCCGCCACCGCCGACCATAAGATCATCGCCTGCGCCACCATCAAGGACATCATTGTCCGAACCGCCAAGCAGGGTGTCGTCACCGGCACCACCTGACAGTACGTCTTCGCCAGAGCCACCTATCAACAGGTCGCTGCCGGAATCCCCCATCAGCACATCGTCACCCGATCCACCGAACAGGATATCGTCACCTTCGCCACCAATCGCGACATCGTTTCCTGCGCCGCCGAACAGAACGTCATCGCCCTCTTCACCGAACAGAACATCGTCATCACCTTGTCCGAAGATTGTATCGTCACCGCCACGTCCGAAAATCACGTCGCTGAAACGAGACCCTAGAAGCGCATCATCAAAGGCGCCGCCTTCGAGAGTTGCCATGGTATCCTCCTTCGTGTCCCAACATTATTGACATCGCGGGGGTTATCCCCTCACGAGAGGCTGGCCGTTCCCTCAAGGCAGCTAGAGGCCACCCTGAGATCGGCCACACAGCAACCCTATATTCTTTTCTTTTATCTTAGGAAGATATTCTCGTGTTTTTATTGTGTCAATATTATGGATTAAGGCAATAATCACATTATACTTCTAGATTTATTTAATAAGTATTTGTTGTTTTTTGATTTTTATTTAGTTTTACTTTTGAACAATAATTCAAAGAAAAAGGCCGCAGACCTTTCAGCCCGCGGCCTTCGCACCCGCAGCATCAGCAAAAATCAGTCCTCGCGGAAGGCCCTGCTCATGCTTTCAGTGATCGGATCAATCAGATAGTCGATCGCCCTTCTGGGGGATTTCAGGATCAGAATGTCGGCCGGCATACCCGGTCGAATTTCGATATCATCGCGTTTTGCCAATGCATCGGGGTTAATTGCGGCCCGAACGATGTAATAGGAAGAATCGCGTTTCTCATCGACCGTCTGGTCGGCGGCAACATAGCGGACTTCGCCGTCAAGCGGTGCCAACCGGCGCTGACTATATGCCGTAAGCTTGATTTGGGCTTTTGATCCGACATGAACCGAATCAATGTCCTGACGGTTGATCATGGCTTCGATCAGAAGCGGCTCGTTTTCCGGGATGATATCCATGATGGGTTCCGCCGGACTGATCACGCCACCCGGCGTGCGAATCTGAATATTGGCAACAATACCGTCCTGCGGTGCCTTGACTTCGCGCCGGTTCAGAACATCCTCGCTGGCGCGGATACGCTGGGTCACATCATTCAGTGCCAGTTGCGCTTCCTGGATTTCTGTCGCGATATCGCTTTGCCATTCCATTTCAATCGAGGCAAGATTGATTTCGGCCTCAGCCTTTTGCTGTTCGGCGGCGGCTTTTTGGGCCTTGAACTCGCCCATATCCCCGACAAGGTCAGACCAGTTGTTTTCTATCTCGACCAACTGGGTACGCGTCGCGAAGCCCTTTTCCGCAAGCTGCCTGATGCCCTTGAGCTGCTCGGCAACAAGCTTTTCCTGACGGGTGCGGGCATTTATCTGGGATTCCAGTGCGCGCGCCTCGGCATCAAATTGTTCTATTTGCTTGGCTTGGGCATTTCGCTTGGCATCGTAAACCTCATTGCGCTTGCCGAACAATCGCTTTTCATCCAGCAAGATATCGGCCACATAATCCTGCTCCGCATTCAGTATTTGCTCGGGAAAATCGATTTCACCACGGCCACTTTGCTCCGCGCGAAGTCGGGCAAGCTTGGCGATAAGCCCATATCGTTCACCGCGCAGCTGGCCCAACTCGGACTCACTGCGTGTTCCATCCAGCAACATCAATGTTTGCCCCGCCTTGACGCGATCACCTTCTTCAACCAGCAGCTTCTTCAAAATGCCGCCTTCGAAATGGTTCACAACCTTTTTGCGGGAATCAACAATGACAGAGCCCGATGCCACTGCAGCACTGTCGAGTTCGGCCGTAAAAGCCCAGGAAAAGAAGCCGCCAAACCCGACGGCAATAACGATGATTCCCGCCATGATCGGCTTTCGCAGGCTTTGACGCGACGCGGTGCGCTCTTCGTCAAGGACCTGATACCATGCCGGTTGCGGGTCTTCGGGAATCATGACCTCACCACGGTTGTCGACATTGATCACTCGGTTCATGCTGCCCCCCCTTTTTGCTGATTGCGCTTAACCGGGGGCAGGTTTTTGATATCGTTATCATCCTGCGTCATCGCCCGGATCACATTGGTGCGTTCACCAAACTGTTTGACCCGCCCTTCCTGCATGACAAGCAGCTTGTGGGCGTATTGCATGATGCTTTGCCGGTGTGCGATCAGAACAACCATTGCCCCACCTTCTGCTGCCTGACGGACCGCCCGGATCAGTGATGCTTCACCTTCAGCATCAAGGTTGGCGTTGGGTTCATCAAGCACCAGAAGACGTGGCCAGCCATAAAGAGCACGGGCAAGTGCAATGCGTTGCTGCTGCCCACCAGACAGGGTATGTCGCCCCGCCCCGATCGGCGTATCGTAACCAAGTGGCAGTCGCCCGATCATTTCATGCACCCCTGCTGCGCGGGCCGCATCAATTACCTTGCGCGGATTGGCTTCACGCATGCGGCCAATATTTTCGCGGATAGTGCCGTTCAGAAGCGACACGGATTGCGGCAGATAACCGACCATGTTGCCAAACGAACCGCGCTCCCAAAGATAGGTGCTATGCCCGTCAAGAAATACGCCGCCAGCAGTCGGTTTCGCCGATCCGACCAGCAGACGCGACAGGGTCGATTTACCTGCGGCCGACGGCCCGACCACGCCCAGAATTTCGCCCGGGTTAAGATCGAAGCTCACCCCGCGTAGAACCGGCACGTTCGAACCGGGCACCGCATATACAAGATTATCGACAACAAGCGGCCCTTCGGAACGCGGTGTCGGTTCGATTTCGCGCTCGGACTGACGCTCCTCAAGGATATTCCGGATGCGTTTCCATGACGAAAGAGCAGAAACCCACGCCCGCCAGTCGCGCGTAACATTATCAAACGGCAACAGAAGACGGCCCATGATAATCGTACCGCCAATCATCGCCCCGGGTGTTGTTTCCCCCAGAATAACCAGATACGCACCCATCGCCAGCACGCAAATCTGCATGCCGAAACGGGCCGAGCGCGTGACAGAATACATGCCTTTACTTCGGACATTCCCGATATCAAGCAACTCACTGGCATGGACCTGCGATTGGCGCCAGCGCATGGCAAGTGCAGGTAACATGCCCATTGCCTCAATCGCCTCGGCATTTGATACGGTTGACCCGATATCGCCGATATTACGCAGATTGGCATCGGTGCCTTCCTTGGTGATCTGTCGCACCAGCAAATCACCCAACAGACTAAGCCCGATCAGGACCAGCACCGCCACAAGCCCCGCAATACCGTAAAACGGATGAAGGGCAAACATCACACCAAGGAAAATCGGCGACCATATCGCTTCGAGTGGCGCACTGATGGTATTGCCATTGATAAAATTGCGCAAATCCGACAAATCGCGCAGAACCTGCGTGCCCTGTATCGATCCTTTTTCAAGCGCCACGCTCATTGCCGCCGAAATGGCCGGCAAGTTCAGGCGACGCAACAATGATTTGGCCATTTCCTGAAAGATAAGGGCCCGAATGAAATCAAGGATGCCGTATAGAATGATAGCGCCGACCGCAATTGCCAGCAGCAATTTAAGCGTATCGGTACTTTGACTGTTAATCACGCGATCATGCACCTGAAGCATGAAAAGCGGCACGGTCAGTTGCAGAACATTGATAAAGCCACTCAAGACCCCGGCCCATCCAAGACCGCGTACAAAAGTGAATCTCGCCTCGCGGATAACCGATTTTGCATCCAGAGATGGTCTGACAGCTTTGCTTTCTGCGGTTTTTGGCGTGTTTTTACGACCAAAATGCATTGATTTTCATCCAATCAGCCAAAAGTCATAGTTTTTCCGCAATCTAATCACATAGTTGCGATGTCATGATGATCTACAATAAAATCAAATATGTCGATCTCATGTTCATGATCTGACAATGTAAAAACAGAAGAATATGAAGTAATTTTAAAATAAAAATACTTTGAAATTACTTCGAAATTACGAGCAAACTGAGGGAAGAATTGGGCGTGCGGAAAAATCGTTCAAGAGCAACGTCCTGTTATCTTCCCCACACGAAAGGCCTGCCTTGGTCAAAAGACCATGGCATCAACTCTCGCTTGGGACCAGATAACGGATCAAACAACATGACCGTCACTCATCTTGAACTTGCAAATACCGTCGAGCGTATTTATCGGCGTTTTGCTGATCTGCTTCGTGTAGATCTCATTCGACTCGGCAAAGATGACATCAGCCCCGCACAAGTCGCGTTGCTGTTTACCATCGGCGACGATGAACTGTCGGTACGTGATCTTTTGGATCGCGGCCACTATATGGGATCGAATGCATCCTATAATCTGAAACAGCTGGCTGAATCGGGCTATGTCGAACGACATGTCATGGCCCGTGACCGACGGTCTGCCAGAATAAAGCTGACGCGCAAGGGGCACGAACTTTGTGAATCCCTGCATGAATTTCACGAAGAATATCACAACGCACTGACCAATGACCTGCAGGACCAGCAGGAAATGGAAACGGCACTTCGAACTTTGCGTCGCCTGGAGGAATTCTGGACACAGACCCTTCGGTATGGCGGTGTCCCCGTCACAAGTGGCGTTATGACACACGAGCTTCGCAGTCGCCGATGAAAATTGTCTTTGTCCACCGCCATGGACCGGGACAATTTGTTCACCTGGCCTGTCATCTGGCAAATGCCGGATGGCAGGTTTCCTTCCTTTGCGAAGCAATGAACGTACAGCTTCCCGGCATTCGCGTCCTGCGTCAGCGGGCAACTCTGCCCCCGCCTGCGACCCCATTTCCGCAATATCACCAGCAGATCGGCATGCATGCGGCGACAACACTTGATTCACTCGTCGCACAGGAAGGCCCACCCGACATCGTTTACGGGCATATCGGCTGGGGCAGCATGATGTTTGCGCGCGATGTCCTGCGCAAAACGCCACTGGTTGGCTATTGCGAACATTTTTACCACGCCGAAGGTCGCGATGTCGGCTTTGACCCGACAGAAACGGTGACCTTGGCAAAACGCACACAACTTCGGCTGCGCAACAGCGCACAGCTTTCAAGTCTGGAGGCAATAGACACCGGGATCAGCCCCACGGCATGGCAGAAAGCCGCCTTTCCGCAAAGCTTCCATAACAAGATCGGTATTTGCCACGATGGCATCGATATCCATCGTTGCCGTCCGGACGACAAGGCACTGCTTCGCCTGCCCGATGGTCGTGTGCTGCGACATGGCGATCCGATAGTGACCTATGTTGCACGCGATCTCGAACCCTATCGCGGCTTTCCACAATTCATGCGTGCCGCTGCCAAGCTGGCCCGGCGCAACCCCGATGTAACCTTTGTCATCGCCGGGGGGGATGGCGTCAGTTATGGAACGCCGCGCGCCGACGGCCAGAAATGGCGTGATGCGATGATGGCTGAAACCGGTATGGATCCCTCTCGCATCGTCTTTCTAGGGCAAATCCCCCACGATCAGCTGATCCGTCTGTTCCAGATCAGTTCGGCCCATGTCTATCTGACATATCCGTTTGTTTTGTCATGGTCGGTACTTGAAGCCATGGCATGCGGAACGCCGGTGATCGCATCGGACACAGGCCCCTGCCGCGATATCATTCGTCATGGCAGGAATGGATTAATGTGTGGCTTCTGGAATGAAGACCAGCTTGCCAGCACAATGGCCGAAGCATTGGCCAATCCTGACCGCCTTCGCGAAATACGCCAGCTGGCGCGTCGGACAATCACGCAAAACTTCGCGCTTCAGCAATCACTTGAAAAGCAGACTGGCCTCATCGAACGCATGGCAAAGCAATGATCAGGCCTCGGCGATATCACAAGTTTTGAAATAACGCGGTGCTGTGTCATCGGCACGTTCCGGCATCCGGCGATATAGCTTCCATTCATCAACGCCGTTTTTGCCGGTGGCGAAAATCAGCCACAGAAAACCGGCTTCTTCGGCGCGGGACAAATCGGTTTTCGATGGCTGGCAATCGCCATTCGGATGTGAATGATAGCATCCGATAATCGCCTCTCCGCGTTGCCGAACCGATCGATGCGTCGCAATCAGAACGTGCGGATCAATTTCGAATGTTTTTTGGCGATCGATGGCGACATTGCGTGCTGCAACAAAACGCAGAATAACTTCGGGACTTTCCGCGTCGGCAATCAATAGACCACAGCATTCCTCCGGCCATGCCGCAGCTGCGATATCTGAAATCTCTGCCAACAAACCTGTCCGCAGTTTTATGATTTTACCCGCGTCGATCATCAAACCACCATCAGTTCAAGCGGTGCTTATTGCGGCTCCACCAGTAAAATCTGCCCAAGAATAGCGCCGTCACGCAAAGAAACAATCACCAGACGGCTTCCTTGGCGTCCCTCAAGACGAAGAGTTGCCTCTGTTCCCTGACGGGAAAAATCAACCAAGGTCTCCCCCGGTGCCAAATCAACATTGATCGTTCCGAACGGTGCGATCTGTGTTGCGGATCGTGGGCCTGTATCTGTTGGCGTCTCAAACGGCCCCGCAATCGGCGCGGATAGCTTTGGCGCATCGGATGCAACGCTGCCATCTTCCTGACGCGACAGGCCATAAACCACAAGTGCGACGCCCGCAACGATCAGCACTCCCATAAAAGCGACCAGAATCTTGATAACGCGCATCACATTTCCGATTGATAAGTTGATAGAATGCCCCTGTCTTGCGTCACGCTATGATCACAACAGGCCTGACAGGACGATATTGAAGGCCATAGCGACAAGAGAAGCCAATTGCAAGTTTGCAAAGCGGGATTGCATTTCATCAGTAAGCGATTAAAACCGCCCTTTAACGCACAGTGACGGTCATAGCAGGCCAGAATAGCAGCAGATATGAATATGGATAGCGGCTTGAACACCGAACATCTTGAATATATTGCCTCTCCCGCTGACGAGGGAGCGCGGCTTGACAAGGTTCTGGCAACCGCATGGCCCGAGCAATCCCGTTCGCGCATCAAAAGCCTGATTGAGAACGGACATCTGCTGCTGAATGACACGCCGATCGCCAAGATGTCACACAAGGTAAAAAGTGGCGACCGCTTTGCGCTTGAAATCCCACCCGCAGTCGCGGCCGACCCAATCGCCGAAAAAATCGCGCTCGATATCCTTTATGAAGACGACGATCTGCTGGTGATCAATAAACCCGCGGGGATGGTTGTTCATCCTGCTGCGGGCAATGAAAGCGGTACATTGGTCAATGCTTTGCTGGCCCATTGTGGTGACAGCCTGTCGGGGATCGGCGGCGTGAAGCGCCCGGGTATCGTGCACCGGCTCGACAAAGACACCAGTGGGGCAATGGTGGTCGCGAAGAACGATGCAACCCATCGGGCACTTTCGACCCTGTTTTCCGAGGATAAGGAAAATATCGAACGCGCTTATATCGCCGTTGTTTGGGGTGTCCCGCGCCAAATCGAAGGCGTCATAGAGGGAAATATCGGCCGAAGCCCGCGCAATAGAAAGAAGATGGCGGTACTTCGAAATGGGGGAAAACCGGCCCTTACGCGTTACAAGGTTTTGGCAAAACGCGACGACTCGTTGGCATCTCTTGTTGAATGCAGGCTTTTGACTGGCAGAACACATCAAATTCGCGTTCACATGACCCATCTTGGTCACTCACTTATATGTGATCCAGTTTACGGTAGAAGCAAACTTACCCAGAAGTTCAGCAAGCACGTGCACGAGGTCCTGACGGGCTTTGAAAAACAGGCGCTACATGCCAGAACACTGGGATTTTTACACCCAAAAACAGGGAATTACGTCCTCACCAAAGCCCCCCTCCCGGAAGACCTACAGGAACTCATCACCTGCCTAGACCTACCCATTGGGATAGTTTGACCTAACCTTTTTGGTCTAATTTTTATTGACGATACCTAATACTCCCGTATACCTTTCAATAAGTGCCAGGGGATAAACCGCACTTTATACGAAGCGCAACGGGAGGCTTCAATGAAACAGGGAAATGCACTTCCAATCATCTCCCAAGATGGTCTGACAGTCTATTTGCAGCGCATCCGCCGTTACCCCATGCTTACACCTGAACAGGAAACGACGTTTGCATGTGAATTCCGTGACAATGATGATGCAACTGCCGCAGAAAAGCTGATTACAAGTCATTTGCGGCTGGTTGCCAAGATAGCCATGAGCTATCGCGGTTACGGACTTCCGATAAACGAACTGATCTCCGAAGGCAATGTGGGCCTGCTTCAATCGGTCAAGCGCTTTGACCCGGACAAAGGTTTCCGCCTTGCGACTTATGCGATGTGGTGGATCCGCGCCGCAATTCAGGAATATATCCTGCATTCCTGGTCGCTGGTGAAAATGGGTACCACTGCCGCCCAGAAAAAACTTTTCTTCAATCTTCGGAAACTCAAAAGCCAGATGCAGGCGATTGACGAAGGCGATCTGCGACCGGAACAGGTCGAATTCATCGCCACAAAACTTAACGTCACCGAAGATGACGTGATCATGATGAACCGCCGTCTCGCGGGGCCGGATCACTCATTGAATGCGCCAGTGCGTATTGATGGTGACGGCGAATGGGTCGACTGGATCGAAAGCGAAGATGAAGATCAGGAAACCCTGTATGGCAAGCGCGAGGAATTTGTCCAGCGCATGAATCTGCTGAAAAGTGCGATGTCACACCTGAATGCACGTGAACGTGACATCCTGACCCAGCGCCGCCTGCTCGATTCACCTGTAACGCTTGAAAATCTGAGCGTCGCATACGGAATATCGCGCGAACGCATTCGTCAGATTGAAGTTCGGGCCTTTGAAAAAGTACGCAAATCGATCCACACTGATCTGCCAATGTGAGTGCCTTGCTTACCCTCGTTAACCAACCAACATGACTGCGGCGGACAAATTGTCCGCCGCTTTTTTTATTGGTCGATGGTTTGTGATTCGGTTGCGGATTAACTGCCTGAACGGTCGATTTCCTTGATCAGGCTGTCGCCCCAGGTTTTGATCAAACCACGCTGCCTTTTACGCAATTCAGAAACACGGCGCTGGGCCGAAAGATTAAGCACATTGGCGACAATCGGTGGCATCGCCAGATACAAAAGCCATCCAAGACCGGCCGAGCCATACATGATCGACAGGGCAACGGGTTGGAAAATTTCCTGAGTTGCCACACTGGCCGTCTGCCCGCCCTGCTGCCAGATTTCCATGATATAGGGTGCAACCCCTGAAAAATTCAGACCAAAAATGCAGCGCGACATGGTACGCCCTTGGCTGCGGTCAAACATGAACGCCACCATTGATGGTAACAATCCAACCGCCAGGGTAATGAATGTCGGCAGCGCAACCATGAACAAAAGCACGGCAGAAGCCACCACCGACAAACCGGAAAATGCGCTTTTCTTTTTACGGCCGCCTGATTGTCTCGCCATTCCTGTCCCCTACCACATATGAATCAGAAATAGCGCCGAAACCGTCAGCAGCGCAATCATGGTCGACGCAAAGGCTGCTGCCTGCTGGCCAACTTTTTCTGCCAGTTCAAGTCGTGCGGGGCCTGATGATTCAAGGTCAAAAACCTCGCTTTCTGCTTCGGAATATTCCTCGACCGCGGTGATGAATTCGGTCTGATCCTTCCGGCGTTCCTGCTCGTCATTAATCAGGTTGTACAGTTCGACAAGATTGCCGCGCTTGGCCAGTTTCGGAATTTCGTGTTCAACACGTTCCCGACGTGCCTTGCTGTGAAACACCTTGACTGCGGGTTCCATCAAACGGGCCACCCAGTGCGACAGATTTTGCAGATTATCAGGCCCATGCCGCCATTGCACAAGTGCCAGCATGCTAATGATTGCGCGACTGTATTCGACTTCATCTGAAGGATTTTGCAATGCCAGAAGCTGTGCCTCGACGTCGTCTTCAAGACGGGTTGCGATAAAAGCCGCGATATGACGATCCACCGGCCAGCTATCTTCGGGCAGGTCCGCCGCCGCTTTTTCAAGCGCGGGTAAAAGCTGCGAGATATCTACAACATAATCTTTTTCAATCATCGGGCTCAGGCAATGCTGGTTACGCACAATGGCATAAAGGCAGCGTTCATAGCCATAACCCGCACTTTGCTGCTGGATATAGTATCGCAGGTTTTTATATGCCTGCTGAAGCTTCTGAATTTCCGGGCTGTATCCGACTTGGCGTCCAAACCAGAATGACGGAATATCCCGCACGACGACATCGGAAAAACGCTGTGGCCCGCGACCATGCTGAACATCATAGGACAACATGCTGCCAAGCCCGTCGACCATCGCCGAAAAGCCCTTGAAACGGATCGCGCCAGATGGATCAAGAATGATGATTGATTTGGCGATCAGGATATCTTCCGCCGCTCGCTTGTCTGCGCCAGCCCACTGCAGTTGCCGGATCGCTTCTGCCATATGCTTGGCACGATCATTATCGGCAAGCCCGCGCCGCAACCATATTTCCACGGTCCCGTCGCGCAATGGCGCAAGCGAATTGACCCAGTTCTTGGAAATCCCCTGCGCCAACGACCGCGCGGTATAATAATCCTTGCCTGAAATATTCTGCGAACGTGCCGCACGACGTTCGGTATTGGATTGCACCGGTTTTGCCCGACGCCCGTCGATCCAGGCATGCAACTCGGCAAATCCCCAACGTTCTTGCGGATCATCACACAAAAGCCCCCGCACAGGCTCGATCAGCACAAGCGGCAGTTTTTCGTTCATAACAACTGCTTGGAACGAGCCTTTGGACAATTTTACATCAATGATGTCCTGTTCGCGCAGTTTCTCGAGTGGTGTATGTCCAATGCCAAGGGCGGCAATCGTCATCCCCAAGGCATAAAGATCGTCAAGCACCGAGCCCAAACCGCGACCGGCCGGATCGGCCGTCATACGCGATATGGTTTCGTAAACAAGCGGCTGGTTGAACCCTGCCGGGGCCGAGCAGCAATCTCCAACTACAACCTTTTCAGACATAGGGTCGCCAAAAAACAAGTTATCTGCCCGAATATTGCGATGGGTCATCCCTTTGTCCGCGACGGCCTGCAAGACATTCATCAAGGGTTCGATGACAACCTTGGCAAAGTCGTGCTCATCAATCTTTCGTTGCTTTTCTCCCGGGACAAGAACACGGCCACCTGCCGGTTTTTCATAGAAAAGTACCATTGTATTTCGTTCATACAGCGGCCAGTGAACGATCTCGTAATCCAGAAGATCAATCTGTCCCCCGATATGAACGCCCGTCAAAAACCGCATCAAATCATGGCGCGTCGGAACTGTCGGGTCGGTCACAAGCGCAAAGGCGCCGCCCTCTTCACGGCGCAGGTTATCGGCGGCATAGGCCTTGCAACTGCCCATGTCATATTCGGGCAATCGCAGATCCGAAAACACGCGAAAATTACCGACTTCGACACTGCGCCCGCCAGCACGGGCAGAAGGCTCCCCGTCCCTGACGGCTGGCTCAGGGGCTCTGGAATCCTGTTGCTCCGCTGCGGCAGCCTGTTCGTCAGCGCCGTCGGAAACATCCTGTTTCTGCATTTCCGCTTCTTGTGCCATGAGTCCCGGTTTTTCTTTGTTGGAGGATCCGTGCCCTGTCCCTCCCTATCTGGAAAGCAGTTTCAGCCCGTCCTCTGATCTGCCGAAACGATACTGCCGATAGCAAAACGGAGCAAGCCGTTATCCAAGCGGGGCATAAGGGTATGATCTGCCAAATCATTAGTCTTAAACGGAAAAAGCCACCGGAAAAACCGGTGGCTTTTGCATTTTCATTCATGCACGTGATCACGCACTGAACGGGTCATGAACCAGAATGGTGTCATCACGTTCCGGGCTGGTTGACAGCAACGCCACCGGTGCCTCGATCAATTCTTCGATACGGCGAACATATTTGATCGCAGCCGCCGGAAGATCGGCCCAGCTGCGCGCGCCCATCGTGGTTTCCGACCAGCCTTCAATGGTTTCATAAACCGGTTTGGCTTTGGCCTGAAGACGCTGGTTGGCGGGAAGATGGTCATAGATTTTGCCATCAATGTCATAGCCGGTGCAGATCTTGATTTCCTTGAAACCGTCAAGAACATCAAGCTTGGTCAATGCAATACCGGTAATGCCGTTAACCTTGACCGACTGACGGACAAGGGCCGCATCAAACCAGCCACAACGACGTTTACGCCCGGTGACAACACCAAATTCATGACCGCGTTCACCAAGACGTTCGCCGTCCGCGTCAAACAGTTCGGACGGAAACGGGCCTTCGCCGACACGTGTGGTGTATGCCTTGGTAATCCCCAGAACATAACCGACCCCCGACGGGCCCATGCCAGAACCGGCAGCAGCCTGTCCCGAGACCGTATTGGACGAGGTCACAAACGGATACGTGCCATGATCGATATCAAGCATCGTGCCCTGCGCGCCTTCAAACAGGATACGCTGACCGGCTTCCTTGAACTGGTTAAGCGATTTCCAGACTGTGTCCGAGAACGGCAGGATTTTCGGTGCGATTTCCTTAAGCTGCGCAAGCAGTTCCGCACCGTCGACTTCCGGCTGACCCAGGCCGCGCAAAAGCGCATTATGATGGGTCAGAAGGTTTTCGACCTTGGCTTCAAGAAGTTCGACATCGGCCAGATCGCCAACGCGGATCGCACGGCGACCAACGCGGTCTTCATATGCCGGGCCGATCCCGCGACCGGTGGTACCGATCTTGTTGTTGCCGGTTGCCGCAGCTTCGCGTGCCTTGTCCAGATTGCCGTGCAACGGCAGAATAAGACAGGCATTTTCTGCAACGCGCAGGTTTTCCGGCGTGATTTCAACGCCTTGCCCTTTAAGGCGGTCAATCTCGGTCAGAAGCGCCCACGGATCAACGACAACGCCGTTACCAATAACCGACAGCTTGTTCTTGCGAACAATACCGGACGGCAGAAGGCTAAGCTTATAGGTCGTTCCGTCGATCACCAAAGTATGACCGGCGTTATGACCGCCCTGGAAACGCACAACGACGTCTGCCCGTTCGGACAGCCAGTCGACGATCTTGCCTTTCCCCTCGTCCCCCCATTGGGAACCGATCACGGCAACATTGGTCATCGCAAAACTCCTTGCGCGATAAGAAATGGTTCTGGGTTACGCACCCAGCGGCACGATCTGGCCGCCAAGATAAATGAAACTGCATCCCATGCGGCGTGCTTCCTTGCGCGCCGCATCTTCTGTTTTGGCTTCGGCCGCACCTTCAAGTGCCGCCACAGTATAATGGCCGTCTTTGCGCAATTGGCGCGCTTCGCGCTGTGGCGTGCCTAACGGCAAATAAACCCGTTCAACCGGCTTTACATCGGCAAGGCCGCGCAAAATCGTATCCATGAAAAGCGACATGCCGGTTGCGGCCTCGCCGCCCGAACCACCCGCACGATAACGACCGCCACGACCCAATTCACCGCGAACATGCTTGGCAAACAGGGTAAAGCTGACACCGGTCTGATAACGGAAACCCGCCATTTCAACCGGATCAATGGTCAAGGCCGCATCAAGATCGGATGCCAGGATGCGCTCGGCAACTTCGATCAGACGATGCAATTCTTCGGACGCACCCAACGGCAGTTCAAGCTTTTTAAGCTTCGGCAATGCTGCCTGTGCCGGACCGGCGGCTTCAAGCAGGGCCACCAGCACATCGGTCACATTGCCACTAACAGCTTTGACCGCCGCGACGTCGCGGTGTTCAAGGGCCCCGATCAGCGTTTCGCGATCATCGGCTGCAACACCGAAGGCATCAAACAGACGGACCGGCAAGGTCGGCAAATTCAGATCAACGGAAACATCCGGCAAACCGACATGTTCCAACGCCTCAAGCGCCAGCAACACGATCTCGGTATCTGCTGCGGCGCTGGATACACCAATCAACTCCGCCCCGACCTGGGCAAACTGACGTTCCGGGCGCAACTGTGTGCCCTTGATCCGCAATACATCGCCGGAATAGGAAAGACGCAACGGACGCGGCGCATCGCCAAGGCGGGTTGCCGCAATACGGCCAACCTGCGGGGTCATGTCGGAACGAACACCCATCATCCGGTGCGACACCGGGTCCATCAGGCGGAAAGTCTGGGTGGCTAGTTCCGGCGCTGCACCCTCCAGAAGGCTCTCTTCGAATTCGACCAGCGGCGTCTTGACCCGGTCGTAGCCCGCATGTGCGAAACTGCTCATCAGCTTTTCACGGATGTCAGCTTCCCGTGCAGCGATTCCAGGCAGAACATCCTGAAGGCCGGCGGGCAAAAGAGCTTTCCTGGCAAGTTCGGTCATTATGTGTGCTTTCCGGACAAGGCGCGCAAAATCGGTTCAGGTCGTGCCTGATCTATATATCCGGTAGCGGTTACTAACGCTTTGTTCCGGACAGGGCAACGGGAAAACCCCCGAAGACGCAAATAATACTTACGAATTACCGATCATCCAGCCTGAATTTCAGCTTTGACCGTCGCATATGCCCAATCAAGCCATGGCAGCAACGCCTTGACATCACTGGGTTCCACCGTCGCCCCACCCCAAATCCGCAAGCCCGGAGGCGCATCGCGATAGCCATTGATATCCATTGCGATTTCTTCGGCCTCAAGGATCTGCGAAATGCGTTTGGGCAATGCTGCCTGCTTTTCCGATGGCAATGATAACGCCCATGGATCGACAATCTTGATGCACATTGATGTATTGGACGCCGTTTCCGGCTTTTCCGACAAATCAGCCGCCCAATCACTTTTGGCAAGCCATTCATCAAGATGGGCGCGATTCTGACGGGTGCGTTTCAGCAAACCGTCAAGACCGCCGATATCTTCGGCCCATTTCAGGGCGTCAATGGCATCCTCAACCACCAGCATCGATGGGGTATTGATCGTTTCCCCACGGAAAATGCCATCGATCAGCTTGCCGCCCTTGGTCATGCGGAAGATTTTCGGCATCGGCCAAGCCGGATTATGGCTTTCAAGGCGTTCAACGGCACGCGGGCTCAGAATAATGATGCCATGACCACCCTCGCCGCCCAGAACTTTCTGCCAGCTATAGGTCACAACGTCGAGCTTGTCCCAAGGCAGTTCCATGGCAAAAATCGCCGAGGTCGCATCGCAAACTGTCAAACCCTTGCGGTCCGATGCGATCCAGTCGCCATTTGGCACCCGCACACCGGCTGTCGTGCCGTTCCAGGTAAAGACAACGTCCCGGTCGAAATCAACCGCACCAAGATCGGGCAACTTGCCATAATCGGCTTCCATGACCCGAACATCAGGCAGGTTTAGCTGTTTTAAAACATCGGTTACCCAAAGCGACCCGAAGCTTTCCCATGCCAGCATATCAACGCCGCGTGGCCCCAAAAGTGACCACAACGCCATTTCCACCGCACCGGTATCGGACGCCGGAACAACCCCAAGCAGATAATCATCAGGCAGGTTCAGGATCGCACGCGAACGATCAATGACCTCTTCCATGCGTTCCTTGCCGAATTTGGAACGATGTGACCGGCCAAGAACACGGGTATCAAGCGCATCTGCCGACCAGCCCGGACGTTTTTTGCACGGGCCCGACGAAAAATTCGGGCTTGCGGGGCGCTGGTTTGGTTTGGCAAAGGCATCAGTGGAATTGGCGGTTACATTGGCATTCTGGGCCATCGGCATATTCCTGAGATAATCGAACGGTGCAGGCGCACTATTCTGCGTCAAAATCGGAGCCCGATCCTATTGCGGCACGCCCAAAAGTCAAACGCCTTTGGCGCATTATAACTGCACGCATTTGCATGACAGATCAGCCAATCGCGCACAGGCATTTCAGATCAGAACGGAATGTCGTAATACCAAGGCGCGAACAGACTGAACGCCAGCCACAGAATGATGATCAACGGCGTCCCGGCGCGCAGGAAATCGACAAATCGATAGTGCCCTGGCCCCATCACCAGAAGGTTGGTCTGATACCCCACCGGCGATGCAAATGAACAGTTGGCTGCCATCACCACCGCAATGGCAAAGATATGCGGCTCAACCCCAAGATTCTGGGCCATGCCAATCCCGATTGGCGTGAACAGAACAGCACAGGCATTGTTCGACAGAACATTGGTAAACACCGCCACGATCAGGAAAAACAGCGACAAAATCACCGGTGCTGGTGCCCCGCGCGTTGCCGCAAGCAACTGATCGGCCACAAATTCCGCCCCGCCGGTCAGTTGCAAGGCATTGCCAAGGGCAAGGGCAGCCGCCACCAGCAGCACGATCTTCCGGTCAATCGCGCGCGCTGCCTGACGCAGGTTAAGCGCACCAGATGCAATCATAAGCGCCGCACCGATAAAGCTTGAAACCATGATCGGCACCAGACCGGTCGCCGCCACAGCAATCACACCAAGGAAAATGGCCGCGGCACGACGGGCATGGAACGGGCGCGGCAAGGTACGGGTCGACCATTCCAGCAAAACCACATCACGAATGGTACGAAGGGCTTCAACATCCTCGGACCGCCCCTGGACCAGAAGAACGTCACCGGCTTCAAGGCGGATTTCGGTCATCTGCGTGCGGATCATGCGCGAACGGCGCTGAATGCCAAGGACAAGGCATTTGTACTGATAGCGGAAACCGATCTGTTCAAGGTTAAAACCGATCAGACGCGATCCTGGCGGCAGCATGACCTCGGCCAGAAGCTGGGTCGATTTTTGTGGGATTTCTTCACCGCCTTCATGGACGGCCGCGGCTTCCGCATGCAGAAGGCCCGGATCTTTTTGCAGCGCCTCGGTCAGGGCCTTGCGCGTGGCTGCAACGACAAGAACGTCACCTGCCTGAATTTCCATATCTTCGTCAAACGGCGGCAGATCGGCATGTTCGCGCCGGACAATCATTTGGATCGTAATATTGGGCAGGTCTTTAAAGAACCCGGCCACAGGACGGGTACCGATCATCTGAGACGCCGGGCCGACCGTGATCTGGGCGATGAATTGTTTGCCGCTGCTATCAGGGTTGGCAAGCTTGCTGCGCATCGATGCCAGCGCGGGCAAAAGGCGGGGCGCGACGAACAGCACATAGACAAAGCCCACCAGCGCCAGCACACTGCCAATCACCGTGAATTCAAAAAACTCGAGTGCCGGCATGCCAAGTTCGATCAACGAGCTTGATACCAGAAGGTTGGTCGAAGACCCGATCAGGGTCGTCATGCCGCCCAGAATGGCGACGTAAGACAACGGGATCATCAATGCACTGGGCGAACGCTGAATACGCTCCGACAGCGCCTGAATGATTGGTATGAAGATAACAACGACCGGGGTGTTGTTCAGGAATGCCGACATAAGCATCACGACAAACAAGCCGACAAAAATCGCCATCGAGGCATTCTTGCCGCCATGTTCGGTAATCAGACCAGCGATATAACTGACCCCGCCGGTCAGCACCATGCCCTGCCCGACGACCAACAATGAAAGCACAGTCAGCAACGCCGGGTTGGCAAACCCAGACATCAGCGCGCCCGCATCAAGCAGATTGTTGCCATCGGCATCAGGCAACGGGAAGAAATTGAAGAACAGCAGCAAAGTGCCAATCAGCGCCATGCTGGTCAGCTCAAGCGATATGCGCTCCAGCCCATACAGGACCAGCGATCCGACGACCAGCGCCAGAACCACCCACATCTGCAATGGCGTCGCAGAACTGGCGACAACACTATCGATCACGATCTATCTTCCCCTGCAACAGCGCTTCTATACGGGGTTGTGGCAGGCCATTCAAAACGCCCGTCCATTCCCCGAAAGTCGTATTTTGCCCTTACTTAGACGAAAGCCCCCGCAAGAGGTCAATAAAAATCAAACGTCGGATCACGGCCTTGCGCGATAGTGGGTAGACCGCGCAACCCTGCCAGATCACCAAAACCCGGTATTTTGCCATAAAAATGGCGGACAGTGTTGTGCCCTGCCCGCCATTGCAACGATCGCTTTTCGACAGTCTGTCCGACGTCAATCAGGCAGATAAATCTCACCCTTAAGATACAAAAGCGCATTGCCCTTCAGATGGACGCGTTCCCCATCAATCGTACAATCAACGATCCCGCCACGCTTGGACGCCTGATACCCGACAACATTGGATTTACCGCTATGTTCCGCCCAATATGGCGAAACAACACAATGCATATAGCCGGTTACAGGGTCTTCATCGATGCCAAGGGCGGGCAGGAAATATCGCGATACCATATCAATGCCCGGCTGATCACCTGGTGCGGTAACGATTACGCCGCGTTCGGCAAGTTTCCCCAATGCCGACATATCCGGTTTCATGTTCCGCACCACCGATGCATCGTCATAAACCACGACAAAATCGGTATCCCGGCTGGTAACACGGAAAGTCCCCCGCGGGGCTGTGTCGGATATGGCGGCAAGAACGTGCGCAGGAACATCGTCAGGGGCAATCGATTGCTTGGGGAAATTAAGTACAATCGCATCACCATCACGGCGCGCGGTCAGAATGCCGCTGGCACTGTGCAGGCGGATCAAATCGCCCTTGAAGCCCAGCATATTGAAAATGACAAACGCACTCGCCAGCGTCGCGTGACCACAAAGCGGCACTTCGACCATTGGCGTGAACCATCGGATATGAAAATCAGCCCCGTCATTCTTTGCCGGATCAAGCTTCACCACGAAAGCCGTTTCCGACAGATTGTTTTCCATCGCAATATTTTGCATGACCACCTCGGGCAACCAGCCATCAAGTGGCACGACTGCCGCCGGATTACCGGCAAACATCCGGTTGGTAAAGGCATCAATCTGGTAAATCGGAAGCGTTTTCATTCGTCTTTTATCCTGAATGGTCTTTGATACTTGGAAAACAGCGCCTTTACAGCACACTGTCAATCGCATCCTTGACGATTTGCAAATCGTGATCGCGCATGCGCCAGTTGCTAAACGCCGCCCGGAACCCGAACCGTCCACCATAGATCGTTGGCGTCATGAACAGTTTCCCAGTCGCATTGATACGCGACAGCAAGGCACGATTATCATCATCGCTGCCCGGGCCGGTAAACATGGTCACGTTAAGTTTGGGATCGGCCAGCAATTCAAGCCGGTCATGACCACGCACCCATTGCGCCAGATCAACTGCCTGATCGCAGTTCGCCCGAACAATCCCGGCAAAACCGTCACGTCCATAGGCCACCATCGCCAGCCAAAGCGGCAAAGCCCGGAACCGGCGGGAATTTTCCACCCCGCGATTGATATACATATTTCCAACCGCATCCGTCTGCAAATACGGCGCAAACGCCCGGCAGCAGGTTTCAAGCACACTGATATGCCGGGTCAGGAAAATCCCGCAATCATACGGAACATTCAGCCATTTATGACCATCTGAGGTGATAGAGTCTGCCCGGTCAAGTCCTGCTAGCAGATGGGCGCGCCGATCATCAAGGGCGGCAAACATGCCAAACGCCGCATCGACATGCAGCCACGCCCCATAAGCCGCACACAAATCGGCAATCGCGATCAGATCATCGAAATCAGTCGCATTCACCGTGCCCGCAGACGCGATAACCAGCTTGGCCTTGGCCGTGCTGGCCGCAAGTCGGTTTTTAAGATCGGCAACATCAGTTGCCTCGGTCCCCGGTCGGGTTGCAACCTTGTTAAAGCTATTGCGACCAATCCCGGTGACGGACAAATCCTTGATCATGCTGGCATGCGGGCTTGCGGCAAATATTTCAAAACCTGGCAGAACACCCGCCCCGTCGGCGTCAACATCAACGCCGATCTGCTGACCGCACCATTGGCGCCCGGCAACAAGCCCCAAAAGGTTCGATACGGTCGCACCCGTTGTCAGCACACCGTCAAAACGCCCGTGGGGTAGCCCGGCCATCTCGCAAATCCAGTTGATCACCTGTTCTTCGACTGCTGCCGTAACGCTGCCCTCGGGGCCGGTTGCGTTCTGATCGATTGCGCCTGTCAACCAATCACCGGCAAGGGCGGCCGGTGTCGTGCCGCCGGTCACAAAACCAAGATAACGGGGACCGATTGATGCGGCGAGCAGCGGCAGAATTTCCTCCTTCGCTGCCCGCAGCGCATCAAGCGTACCGCGACCCTGCCCCGGCATCGGGCGCGAGGGATCAAAGGCAGAAAAGTCGCGGCAGGTCACATCCATGTCGTCAGCACCCTGAACAAAGTCGCGTGCCATATCGCTGGTTGCTGCCAGGATCTGGTCAAGCTGTTCAAGATCATCAAACATCAGATGACGCGCCGTCGTCGCAGTGGGGCTGCTGTCGGCACGATTTAACGGGCGGCTCATTGGGTATCTCCGTTCAGGATACGGGCATAGTCGGTCCGGTCGATATTCGCACCACTCAGAATGACGGCAGTCTTCTTTCCGATATTGCGTTCGTGATCTGCAATCGCCGCGGCAAGTGATACCGCCCCCGCACCCTCGGCAAGGGTGTGGCAGGAACTGAAATAAAGGCGCATGGCCTCGCGGATTTGATCATCACTTACCGCAACAATATCTGACGCGCCGTCTTTGATGATTGCGAACGCTGCCGGATCAGGACTGCGACAGGCAACGCCATCTGCAAACGTATTCGCGGTTGGTGTTGTGATCACCTTGCCCGCCCGGAAGGATTGCAGCACGGCATCTGCCCCCGTCGCGACAACACCGATAATGTCGGTATCAAGGCCCAGAGCATCGCGCACTGTAATCAACGAACAAATACCTGACCCCATGCCAATCGGCACGTAAATCCGGTCAAGCTTTCTGACCGCATCAAACAGTTCCAGCCCGTATGATGCAACGCCGCGCACCAGTTCCGGGTGAAAGGGCGGCACCATCACCAAATCTTCGGCAGCGGCATATTGGCCTGCATATTCCGCAGCATCCTGAAAATCGTCGCCATGCTCGATGACCTCGGCACCCCAAGCCCGCATCGCTGCGTTCTTTTCAACCGAGTTGCCGCGCGGAACAATAATGGTTGCCGAAAGGCCCGACTGACTGGCGGCATGTGCCAGACTTTGGCCGTGATTGCCACGCGTGGCACTTATGATGCCCCGCGATACTCCGATGGAGTTTTTCAGATAACGACAAAATGTCAGCCCACCACGAATTTTGAATGCACCAAGGCGGGTATGGTTTTCATGCTTCACATACAGGGACAATCCAGTCGCCCGATCCAGCAACGGCCAGCGTATTGTCGGCGTCGAAGCCACATATTGGTGGACATAAGACGCAGCTTCGCGAAGCTCCTTTTCGGTAAACAGCGACATTGTCACCCTTTCGGATAGTTCATCAGTACAATTGAATGATATTCATCGGGACAATTTCAGACAGGGTTCGAACGGAGGCACGAGGGAGCGTGAACCTCCGTTCGGCGCAACATAATCTAGTTGCGCGGGGGGAACCCTGTCCAAAACGGCTTTGACAATTCGTGATCCAGATCGGATCGCGTCATTCCGATATCCTTCAGAAGGTGATCATCAAGCTTTTCCAACATTCTGCGGTCGCGTGCGTGTTCCTGCCAGGCGCGAAGATATTCGACGACGAAGACAGCGATGCCGGCAACAGCAGAACGCCAGTCAGTCGCCTTGACAGCGCCTTTGGTGTTCATCTGTACGTTTCCTTTGATATTGAGTTCGGAAACCCGGATTGTATCGTTACAATTCACCATCACTTCCTCCTATCGATTAATTGTACCGATTTTGTTTTGTCATTGACATTGACATTGTGTCAATTTAAACATTGTCACCATGACAATATGGTTTCCAAACATCGAAGGCGGCAGCGGCCCTGTTTATCGACGGATCGCACACGCCATCCGCAGCGCGGTTGATGACGGGTCACTCAAACCCGGCGACCGTCTTCCCACCCATCGCGACCTTGCCTATCACCTGGGCGTTACGGTCGGCACGATTACGCGGTCCTACCGCGAGGCGGAAAGACTGGGGCTTGTTGCTGGCGAAGTCGGACGCGGCACATATGTGCTGGGCAGTTTGCAAAGCGAACTGGATATGGCGGCGACGGTTCCCGCACCGGGACACTTCAGTAACAATATCGGGAAAATGGCCCGCGAAACGGCAAATGATGATGACGAGGATATCGGGCCGGTCAATTTCCGCATGAATTGCCCCCTCCCCCCGCGCGAAGACCATATTCGCAATGTCCTGATTGATGTCGCCAAATGTACCCCTCTGGATGACATGATCACCTACAAGTCGGAATATGGCATGCCGGGCCACCGGCGCGCCCTTGCCTCAATGGCCGGTGCACTCGGACTGGATGACAATCCGGAACGTGTTCTGCCAACCGCAGGCGTTCAGCACGGCATGACGGTTTCATTGCTGGCAACCGTACGACCAGGCGATCTGGTCCTGTGCGAGGAACTGACCTATCCGAACCTGCGCAGCCTTGCAAATCTGCTGCAATTCCGTCTGCGTGGTGTTGCCATGGACGACGAAGGCATCATTCCGGATGTTCTTGAAACCCTTTGCCGGACACAAAGCCCGCGCGCCATTTATTTGATGCCAACCCTGCACAATCCGCTGTGCTGCACCATGAGCCAACAGCGACGCATGGAAATCGCTGAAATTCTGCGCAAATATGATCTGCTTTTGATCGAGGATGGCATCTATCACTTCCTCAATCCCGATGCGCCACCGCCGCTCTCATGCTTTGCGCCGGAACGCAGCATCTATCTGGACGGGGTCTCAAAAAGCATCGGCGGCGGTCTTCGCGTCGGTTATATCCACGCCCCAAGCGAAATGATCGCCAAACTCGCAAGCGCCATTCGATCAACCTGCTGGATGGTATCGGCCATCAATCTGGAACTTGTTTCACGCCTGATCGAAGATGGCAGCCTCAAACGATATGAAGCCTGGCACCGTGAAGAAGCCGCAAGACGACTTTCGATCATTCTGGGCACGCTTAAAGGCTACAATGTCCGGTTCCACCCAACCAACTATCATATCTGGCTTGATCTGCCCGACCATATCGATCCGGGTGAACTGGTCATGAATGCGGCCAATAACGGTGTGCTTCTGACCGCGGCACAGCAGTTTTCGGTCGGGCATCCACAACGCGGGCTAAGGCTTTGTTTCGGGGCAGAAAAATCGACCGAACGTCTGCGTCAGGGCGTTCAGATTGTCGAACGCCTGCTGCAAACCAGCGAGTTTGGCAATACGGTCGTGATGTAAACCGTTTTTTGTCCATGACTGAAACGCCTTTTGGTTGCGGTTTGATAATAGCTGCACGAGGCATTACACCATCGCATCATCAATTCCCGGGACGCCCATATCGCAAAATCGACAAGCTGCTCTTGACCGTCCTATCGCGTTGCTTCCAAGATAAGATTTCGTGATCGGCGTCCTTGCCTGATCACATCCTTCTTGGGCAGCAGAAAGACAGCAAATGCCAGTTTCCCGCCTCGACGCTGATGATTGTGGCTTCCCCCACTTCCGGATTCGCAGCCCACACAAAGACCAGTCTCCTGAAATTTTTGCTTTTTCATCGCATTACCGAGCAGCAGAGGCATTGAAGTTCGGTCTTTCAATGTCCGAGCCGGGCTTCAACATCTTTGTTCTGGGCCTTGATCGCGCTGGTCGTATGACCGCAACCCTCGAATATCTAAAAAAGTCGATGGAAGAACGCCCAGCACCACAGGACTGGGTATATCTGAACAACTTTTCCCGCACCAATCGCCCGCGCCCTTATGCCCTTCCCGCGGGTGAAGGCCGCAAACTGGCCGATGCGATGGAAACGCTGGTATCGCACCTGCGCGAGGCATTTGCATCCGCATTCAACGCGCCAGCCCACCTGACCGAAACCCAGACCCAGACGGAAGAAGCGCGTGCACAACTGCGCGAAAAATTCGACGCCTTGCGCGAATATGCCCGCGAACGCGGTCTGGATGTTCAGGAAAACGAAAAAGGCGTGATGATCGTCGCCCTGAACGAGGAAGGCGAGCCCGTTTCGCTTGACGAAATCCCCAAAGAGCGCCGCGCCGAAGCCGAAGATGCATTTGAAGAAGTCGCCGAAGAAGCCCGCAAGACGCTGCTTTCGACCCGCGATCTCGAAGAACAGATTTCCGATACGCTTGATGCGCTTCGCCGCGGGGCCGCAAAGGTCGTTCTGAAGCCGCGCATTCGCAAAATCCGCGACAAATTCACCGCACCGGGAATGAAGGCGTGGTTCGAAGCACTTGAAAAAGACATTCTGGATAATATCGACGCGTTCGAAGAAGCCAGCGACCAGCCCGCCATCGACAGCGGCGATGGCAAAATGCCCGAAACCGTCGATGACCGTTATGCGGTCAATCTTCTGATCGACCATTCGCGCGACAAGCATCCTGATGTCGTTCTGGAACCAAGCCCAAGCTATGATAATCTGTTCGGCCAAATCCAGTACCGCCCGGTAGCAGGTGGCATGCACCCGCATTTCAGCCTGATCAAGCCAGGTGCCCTGCATCGCGCCAATGGCGGCGTTCTGGTTTTACGCGCGGAATCGCTGGTCGAACACGAAGACAGCTGGGCGTTCCTGAAAGCAGCCCTTCGTGATGGCGAAATCCGGATCGAGGAAACCCATAAATCCGGCCCGCCAACTGCCGGTGCACCGGAGCCGCGCCCCATCCCGCTTGACGTCAAGGTCGTGATCGTCGGCGCACCGAAATATTACTATACTTTCTTCTCGCTGGATGTTGATTTTCGCAACCATTTCCGGGTGAAGGCCGACATCGATGCCGACATGCCCGCCGCAGGTCGTAACATTTCGATCTATACCGGGTTACTGCGTGATTCTGCATTGTCACGTACCGGCATCCCGCTTGATAACGGGGCCATCCGCCAATTGCTGGGTCAGGCGGCCCGCTGGGCCGGGGAACGTGACAAACTGACCGCGCAGATCGAGCGGGTCGAGGATGTAGCCATCGAAGCCGGCGCACTGGCCAAAACCGACAAACGCAGCAGCATCCGGGCGGCCGATGTCAGACGCGCCATCGAAGAACGCCGTCATCGCAACAGCCGACTTGAAGACCGGTCCCATGAACGGGTTCAGCGTCGCGAAATCCTGATCGACAGCTATGGTGCGGTTGTCGGGCAAGTTAACGCGCTGACCGTTCTCGATTATGGCGATCACGCATTTGGTTTGCCTGCACGCGTATCGGCACGCTCCTATGTCGGCAGCCTCGGCGTTTTGAACATCGAACGCATGGTCGATATGTCTGGCCCATTGCAGCAGAAATCGGTCATGACAATCGAAGGGTTCCTTAAATCCCGCTTTGCACAGGAATTCCCCCTATCCTTTGCCTGTAACGTGACGTTCGAACAGAACTATGGCGGGATAGAAGGTGATTCGGCATCCATGGCCGAACTTTGCGCGATCATTTCGTCAATTTCCAACATCCCGATGCGCCAGAATATCGGTGTAACAGGATCAATGAACCAGTTCGGGCAGGCACAGCCAGTCGGGGGCATTTCGCACAAGATCGAAGGATTTTATCGCATTTGTGCCGATCAGGGCTTTACCGGCGATCAGGGTGTGATCATCCCGCTGGCCAATGCGGAAAATGTTGTTCTGCGCGAGGAAGTTGTTCAGGCAATTCGTCAGGGCAAGTTCAACATCTGGACGGTGGAACACATCAATGACGCCATCGAATTGCTCAGCGGCAAGCCATGTGGCGATCATCCCGAAGGCCAGTACACCGCCAACAGCGTTTATGGCAAGGCAATGGAACGGCTGCACCAGAATGACCGCATCCTGCGCGAACGCCACGCCTTCCCGGCATGGTCGGAACAATAAATGATACCGGCGGCGAAATCCCCTGTTCGCGTTCGATACGGATCCAAACTGGCCAGTATCGTGACAGGATGCATTGCCGCCGGTCTTTTTCTGACCATGGGCCCGGGTCAGGTCGCGGCACAAAATATCGAGACAGCACATCCCGCAAGCAAAGAAATGAAATCCGGTCTGGATGCCATACCGACCGATCTACCCGTTCACACCAGCAGCCCGTCGCCGGTCAATCAACCTTTCAGCCTTCTGCCCGGCACCATCCGAAGCGACCCCGTTTTACTTGAAGACACAGATCGGCCAAGCCTTGCCGAGCAATATCGAATGGAAAAACAGGGTATCAAACGCGCGCCATCGCGAGCCGCAGGTGCAAAACGCACAATCATGGAAAAACCTGCGCCAGCACTCATCGCCCAGCCAAAATCTGCATCTGCATCCGCGAACACACAGCATATGACAATATCGCCTTTAATCCCCGAAACCGGTGCGTCACAGGCATCAACATCGACAGCGACAAGTGTCTCCCCCGCCGGAACCGACGGCGCATTTGCGATCCAGCTTGGTGCGTTTCGCGACACGATCAGTGCCCAAACCTATTGGGCAAGTTTCATGATCCGGTATCCCGATCTGGCACAATCCCACCCCCGCAACCTTTCAACCGCAGACCTCGGAACCAAGGGGACGTTTCATCGGCTGCGCCTTGGCGGGTTTGCCGATATTGCCAGCGCTGAAAAACAATGCCGCCAGCTTTTGGCTGACGGCACGGATTGCTTTGCAACGCATGATCAATAAAGTCGCATTCACGTTGCGTGAATGCGACCGGAAACGGTCCTATTTGGCATCACCGCCCAGCAAGACAATCTTGTCAACGATCAGGGTTTCGGCCTCGGTGCAGGTCGTCATCAACGCGCCATGGCCGGTCACCCGAACCTTGTCACCAGGACGGAAATTGCTTGCCTTGTTTGCCAGCGCATAAAGGGTTCCGTCATCCGCACGAAACGTGACGCATTCCCGGCCATTATCGGTAATTTCCCCGGTCAGGGTCATGTTTTCTTTCTGAAATGCCGAACATGCCGACATCAACATTCCCGCAGCCAGGATCGCAGCAAACTTGCCAGACACGGCGCCAATTCCGGTTTTCATTATCGTTCTCCTGTGCTCGTGCGGTTTCCTGCCGTCACAAAACCTTACGTTCTTCGTTAATGATGTTGTAACGCACTGGACTTTAAAAAGGATACTGTCAAACGTTTTACGCGTTTCAGTTTGCATTGTCATTGATAACAAGATCAAAGATGAACAACTCGCATCTAGAGCTTCTGAAAAAACTGGCTGACGAGTTTCAACCGCGAACGGATGTTAACACCCGTGCCACAGTTGAAGCCGAAAGCACGGATGCATTTGCGACACTTGTTGATCTTGCACGCGACATGCAAAACCGTCTCGACCAGCAGCAGAACCGCATCCGACAGCTTGAACAAATGGTCGAAACCGACGAGTTGACAGGTCTCTATAACCGTCGCGGTTTCCTGCGTCGTGTTCGCGAAACCATGGCACGTGCCGCCCGTCACCCGGAAAACGGCATTCTGGTCATTGCCGATCTTGACGGCTTCAAATTGATCAATGATCACCATGGCCATGCCGCTGGCGATGCCATCCTGCGCCATTTCGGCCAAAACCTTCGCACACATACACGCGCTGATGATTTTGTCGCCCGCTTTGGTGGTGACGAATTTGCCATACTGCTGGTCGGCAGCATTCCCGAAGTCGCAGAACGTCGGATAAGTGACCTTGAAAAAGCAACATCGCGCTTCCCGCTAATTTGGCAGGGAGCAGCCCTTCCGATCCGAGCCAGCTTCGGCTTTACCGTCTATAATGGCAAAAGCGATATCACACAGCTTTTGCAGCAGGCAGATGACGCAATGTATGCCAACAAACACGCAAAACGCCCCCATTCCGAAAGCAGCCACAACGCCGCCTGACAGTGACTGCGATGTCAGTATTGTCGTTTGAAATACGGTTCCCGTCTGCGTCACGTGACACAAACCAGCCCTGTGTAATCACAATGCCCGGTATCCACCGGCTTTTTTTTGTTTATTAAGTCCTTTTCCTTCATATTACCCCTTAAGATCGCTATTTAAGAAGAACAGGGAAAACGACTTCGGAACTCATCCGAAGCTTTTGGGGGTCAGGCTTGTGATGGTTCTCGTATGACGGACAATATGAGCTATTCAGCAGAAACAAACGACAGGGACCTACTGGCTGCCATGGCGTTCTGCTGGGCGGACATGCTGCTTGAAGTCGACGAGAACGGATACATCCTGTTTGTGGCCGGTGCGACCGAAAGTCTTTTGGGCTGCCTGCCGGAACGATTGATCGGCGAGGCACTTGATAAGCTGGTCATAAAGTCGGAACGGCCGCTGTTACGGGCCTATCTTCATGCCAGTTCCGGGATCAAACGGCTTGAAGAACTCGATCTTGATTTTCAGTTGATCGAGGATGATGGAATTGCCCTTGGCAATCCGGTTCCCCTGTCACTTAGCGGCTATATGATTTCCGAACCGATCGGTCGTTATTTTATTGCGGCCCGCCATCGCGCGATACGTCCGCGCGCACGATCGGGCATTGATCGCCTGATCCTGCAAAACACGTTGTCTGCGGTAAGCTCAAAAACAGGCAAGAACGACCAGCAAGCAGAAACCGCCGCACGCATGGCCTCAAGCCATAGCGAAGCCCTTGTGGTTCTTGAAAACCTCGCCGCCCTTCGCAGCCAGGCAGAAACCGATGCGACCAACGAACTTGCGCGCCTGATCGGGATTGGCATCGGCAACCGCCGAAGCCTCCAAAACCTTGAACCAGACGGCGGTTATCTGGTTGACGAGCCGATGATCGAACTGGAACGCCGAATTGTCGCCTATGCCAGTGCATTACGCGCCGATCTTGACGATCCGGATTGCAGCGATGCGGCAAACGCCCCCGATCCTCTCAAAAATCTGAACCTTGCCACGGGCAGTTCTGGCACGTCGGGTGCTTCGACACTCACCAACAATGATCTGTTTGGCCGTGACTATGACCTTGCCAGCGGGTTTCACCGCCTCACACAGAATGTCCGCCAACCGATAGAAAATGGTGAAAGAGAAACCAATCTGACGCGTGCTGTTGCATATGCGCTTAATCGTCTGCAGCATCGCGGTGATTCGGATGTATCGGCCGAACGCCTTTCAGCAAGCTTGCCGCATCTTATTCAGGAAACCCTGAAATCGGTTCGGGCGTTTCGCGAAATTGTGCAGAATGGATCCTTTGCCGTCGCACTGCAACCGATCGTGCATCTCGAAAGCCTTGAAATGCACCATTACGAAGCATTGGCGCGGTTCCATGATGGCGGCAGCGCCCTTGCGGTTGATCAGATCATTCATTTTGCCGAAGGCACCGGATTGATCACCGAATTCGATCTGGCAATGTGTCAGAAGGTGCTGGATCACGTCACGCTTGAACCTGAACGCGTAACTCATTCTGTTGCGGTTAATTTATCCGGCCACTCGCTCGAACAGCAGGATTTTCTGCCAGCACTTGAACAAATTCTGGATCGCTATGATATCGATCCGGCAAAAATCATGTTCGAGGTGACAGAAACGTCGCGCATTCGCGGATTGCGCGACGTGAATGACTGTCTGCAACGCCTGCGCGCCCGCGGGCATCTTGTCTGTCTTGACGATTTCGGGGCGGGGGCCGCCAATTTCGAATATCTGAGCGCGCTTGACGTCGACATCATCAAATTTGATGGCGGTGCCATGCGAACGGCTCTGGCCAAACCCAAAGGCCGCGCTTTTATCAAGGCTACGGCCTTGCTTTGCCGGGATCTTGGAATCCATACAATTGCAGAAATGATTTATGATCAGGCCAGCTTCGAACTGGTTCGCGATCTGGGTATTGATTACGGTCAAGGATATCATCTTGGCGCGCCTGTAACGCTTGCCAGTGTGAATACCGGATCATCAAATACCACGCAAACCGCCGATGCGACCGGAGGCGGAAAATGAACCGGCACCACAAGGATGCTGAGAAGGCAATGTCTGACCATACCGATGTGACGTCCGAACAGGTTTTCATCCTTGATCCACAGACCATGGCCGATGCAGAGGCCCCCGTCCTGGTCATGGACAAGAACGGAACGCCCCTGTTTGCCAACAAAAATGCTCGAAGCTTCGCCGAAGGCATTCGTGACGGCCTATTCCCCGAAATCAACAAACTGGTCTTGCGCGCGATCACAACACCCGGCGGGGTTGTAGAACTGCTGACTTTCGAAGTACAGCGCGGCACGGCAACGCTTGAACTGACCGCCCTGCCAATGGCTGATGACCGTGTCCTGCTGCTGCCACGTGATGTCAGTATGGATCGCAACCTGCGCGAGGCCTTGATTGATTCACGCCAGCGTTACCGTGACATTGTCGAAGTATCCTCTGCCTTTGCATGGGAAACCGACGATACCGGCAAATTCATTTTCGTCTCGCCGCGCGGCGCACTTGGCTACAAGGCCGAACAGCTTGTCGGACGCTCACCTCTTGATTTCCTGCTTGATACCGCCGATCAGGACAGCGAAATCGTATTTCGCAGCCAAAAGGCCGTTCGGGATGTGCCGATCTGGCTTAAACGGGCCAATGGTAATGCCGCCTGTCTGGCCGTTTCCTCGACCCCGGTTTACACGCGTGATGGCCGTTGGACCGGCACGCGCGGGCTTGCCCATGACATTACCGAACAGCGCCGCCGAGAAAGCGAAGTCGCCACCGCGCGAAACCGTGACCGGCTGATGACCTATATCGTGCGAACCATGCGCGATGAAATCGATCCGACCCTTGTCCTGAAAGGGGCGGCCGATGCCAGCGCGCGCGCACTGGCCTGTGCAGGATGCGCGATTTTTCGCCGCAACGAAGACACCGACGAGATCGAAATGGTCGCCTGTCACGGCCCCGAAGACATTGACCCGATTGCCAATCAGGCCTTGAAACAGCTTGACGAAAACGAAGACGTTTTCGAAGCAGAAATCGAAAACTATCGCGTTCTTGCTCATCACTCCCACTATCATCAGCGGGTGAATGGTGCAGTGATATTTATCTTCAATGCCGATCACCCCGTCCCGAATGAAGGCGAACGCGCCATCATGTCCGAGGTTTCCGATCAGATCGGCATTGCAATCGAACAGGCCGCACAGCATGACCGGATCGTCACCCTGTCGCGGACCGATGGTCTGACCGGGCTATTGAACCGGCGTGCCTTTTTCGACGAACTCGGTCGTCGCCATGCCCGACTGCTGCATGACAACATGCCCGCGGCACTGATGTATGTTGATATGGATAATTTTAAGCTGGTCAACGATGTGCACGGGCATCAGACCGGCGACGAGGCCATTCTGGCATTAACCCGCATTCTTCTGGACAACACCCGCCCGATTGACTTGGTCGCGCGTCTTGGCGGCGATGAATTTGTCGTCTGGCTGGATGGGGCCGATATGGAAACCGCGGCGAAGCGCGCACGCATCCTTCTGGAAAAAAGCGCAGCCTTATCATCATTTTCCGGTGCCAAAGATCGCCCGCTTGGTATTTCGGTCGGTATTGCGGTACGCGATGCCGCATCCAAAGAACCGCTTGAACAACTTGTGCTTCGCGCCGATCAGACCATGTATCAGGTGAAAAAACACGGCAAAGGCAGTTTCGGTATTGCCGCCCCTCCCGGATCGGATGAACCGGCAAAAATAGAAAACCAGGAGACACCCCTATGAAGGGCTTTTTGCAGAGGGTCTTCACCAAACGTCGGGAAACCCCGATCACGTATGATGAAGCCAAGGATATGGCAGCCAGCCCGGATGCAAATGTGCGCGGGGTACTGGCCCAGCGTCACGATACCAAACCCGAAATCCTGTACTATCTTGCAAGTGATGCGGATTCCCAGGTGCGGCGTCATATTGCAGCAAACCAGGCAACCCCGGTACAAGCCGACGTCCTGCTGACCGACGACAAGGATGACAGCGTTCGTGGCAGTCTGGCCGAAAAGATTGCCAATCTGTCAGCCGGACTGACCCCCAACGAGTCGGACAAGCTGCGCCGCATGACCTACGAGGCGCTGGACAAGCTTGCCCGTGATCAGGCCGTCCATGTCCGTCAGGTGATTTCCGAAACGCTCAAGGATATCGCCAACGCGCCGCAGCCGATCATTCAGCAATTGGCACGCGATACGGAAAGTGTCGTGTGCGGGCCAGTGCTGCAATATTCGCCGGTTCTGACCGAAACGGACCTGCTTGAAATCATCGAAGGCAGCACCGGGCGCGGATCGCTAAGCTTTATTTCGCGCAGACGCAATGTCGGCGAAAAACTGGCTGATGCGATTGCGGCAAGTAGCGATAAGGACGCGATTTCGCACCTTCTGGGCAATAAATCGGCGCAAATCCGCGAAGAGACGCTTGATCAGCTGATTGATCGTGCCCCGGATTATCCCGAATGGCACAAGCCATTGGTTGAACGCCCGCAACTGCCACCAACAGCGGCCGGGAAACTGGCGCGATTTGTGGCCGAAAGCCTCATCAGCGTGCTTGAACGTCGTAAAGACCTGAAAAAGGAACAGCTGGAAGCCGTGCGTGAAGTGGTCAATCGCCGCATTTCGTCAGGCGAATTTGACAAACGCGACGAAGTCCCGGTTGAAAGCCGCAAGGCCAAGCAAAAAGAGGCCGAAAAGAAAGTCGCCGCCAAGACAGACGGTAAAGACGGCGCAGCAGGCGAAGAGGAAGAAGAATCCTCCTACGAAAAGGCCTTGGCCCTGCATAGCAAAGGCAAACTCACCGATAAGGAAGTTGCCAAGGCATTGGCCGCCAATGATGTCAAACTGGCACGTGCCGCCTTGGCCGTACTTGCCGGAATTCCGCCAGAAGCGGTAAGTAAGGTCCTGAATACCCATTCGGCCAAGGGGGTTGTGTCGTTGGCATGGAAGGCCGGCCTTTCGGCCGAACTGGCCGTTAAAATTCAGGTCAAACTCGGTCATGTTCCACCTGGTCAGACGCTTAATCCCCGTGGCGAGGCATATCCCTTGAGCGAAGAAGACATGAAGTGGCAGCTTGAATTCTTTACCGGTATGGCAACGGTCGGCCTACGCTAAACCGTACCGGCCATACCGGCCGTACCGCCCGCGATCAGGCCGAACGCAGCATTGATATGTGGGCGATGCCATCTTCATAGAACGCCTCACCGAACTGGATGAAGCCAAGCCCCTCGTAGAAGTTTTTAAGATACAGTTGGGCATTCAGAAAAATGCCCTTACCCGCAAAGCTGTCTTCGCAGGATGCAATGGCCTGCAACATCAGTTTACGGCCGATCCCCTGCCCGCGCAAATCCGGGCTGGCAACGACACGCCCGATTGCAGGATGTTGCCCCTGTGCGGAATGATCGGGGTCAATACCCGGTGCCACAATGCGCGCGGCTGCCACCACCCTGCCATCAAGCAACCCCAGAACATGCTGACAAATCGGGTCCAATCCATCGATATCGGGAAAAAGACATTCCTGTTCGATGATGAAAATCTGTTGCCGCAATTGAAAAAGGTCATGGACCAGACGCGGCGTCATATCGTCAAAGGCACAATGAACCCATTGCAGGGGTGATGATGAGGCGGACATGGCGGCAACTTTCATTTCCGGACGTGGCGGGCGCGGTTCTTGTGGTTATTTCGCGGCCAGATTCTCGATATGATAGATAAACACATCATCCTCTTGTGTCGATGATAACAGGCGGTTTCCTGTCATATCGCAAAAGGATTTCATATCTGCAACCGATCCCGGATCAGTCGCCAAAACCTTTAGAACGCCGCCTACCGGCACATCGCGCAACGCCTTCTTTGCCTTCAGTACTGGCATCGGACAAATCAGTCCACGGGCATCAAGAACAAGGTCGAAAGGGTCTTCTGGAGTAAACGACATGAAAAACCTTATAAAAATCGGGATAATCATCGCCAATCCGTGAATTGGCGATTGTTGCATTGGCACAATATGTTAGACTGATTTTCCAGAATCAATCAAACGCTGATGCCCGCCCGCAATGCAAATCTATCTGCCTATTGCCGAGATGTCGGTAAACATTTTTCTGATATTGGGGCTTGGCGGCGGCGTCGGATTTTTGTCCGGATTGTTCGGCGTTGGCGGCGGATTTCTGATCACGCCGCTTTTGATTTTTTACGGAATCCCCCCCGCAGTATCGGTTGCCACCGCGGCAAACCAGATCGTAGCATCCTCTGTTTCCGGGGTTTTTGCCCATTGGCGACGCGGCAATGTCGATCTTAAAATGGGCCTCGTGCTGCTTGCGGGTGGTATTGCCGGATCGACCGCCGGGGTTTGGGTCTTTGCATGGTTGCGTTCCCTGGGCCAGATCGATCTGGTCATTTCGCTTTGCTATGTGATCTTTTTGGGGATCATTGGCGGTATGATGCTGATCGAAGCATCGCGCGCCATTTTCCGTACCCGACGCCGCGGCGGGCAGCTCCGCCGCACCAAAAAGCACCAGCACAGCTTCGTGCATGGTCTTCCATTTAAAATGCGGTTTTATCGCTCGGGCCTTTATATCAGCGCATTACTGCCGCTTCTTGTCGGGCTCTTTGTCGGATTATTGACGGCTCTGATGGGGGTTGGTGGCGGGTTTGTCATGGTTCCGGCCATGATCTATATCCTTGGCATGCCGACCAGTGTCGTTATCGGGACGTCGCTGTTCCAGATCATTTTCGTGACGGCAAACGTCACCTTCCTGCAATCAATCCAGACACAGACCGTCGATGTCGCTCTTGCCATCCTTCTTTTGATTGGCGGGGTCATCGGGGCGCAATTTGGCGCGCAATTCGGATCGCGGCTTAAGGCAGAGCATTTGCGCGCAATGCTGGGGCTTCTGGTACTTTCGGTTTGCCTGAAGCTTCTGTTCGATCTGGTGATCACGCCGACCGAACTGTATTCCGTCGCGCCGGAGAATTTGTAATGCACAAATCGGGCGCGATCATCCACACACTGCTTGCCGTTGCTGCGGTGCTGGCCGTGGCCCTGCCTGAACGCGCGCGCGCCGAAGCACTGGTAGTCGATCTTTCCAACCACCTGGTCGCCATTACCACCGGCTTTACCGGCACCAATGTTCTGTTGTTTGGTGCCGTGCAAAGCGAAGGCGATGTGATCGTGACGGTCAAGGGTCCTGATCAGGATATGGTCGTGCGGCGCAAGGAACGGAAAGTTGGCATCTGGGTCAACAGCGAAAGCGCCACATTCCGCAATGTGCCCGCCTATTATGCCAGTGCGTCGAACCGGCCGATGGAAATCATCGCCAATTCCCAGCTTTACAACGATTACCGTATCGGGCTTGAACATCAACGCTTTGTCACTGAAATAGACGACAAGGATCGCAACAGCAGCGATTATCGAGATGCCCTGCTGCGCAACATGCGCGCGGCCGGCCTTTTCAACCAGCGCCCGGCCAAAATCAGCTTCCTGTCCAATCAGCTTTTCCGGACCGATATCCATTTTCCGGCCAATACCCCGACCGGCACCTACACCATCAATGTCTATCTGATCCGTGACGGACGCATTGCCAGCGTTAAAACAACGCCGCTGGTCGTATCAAAAACCGGTGTAAGCGCAGAAGTTTATGACTTCGCACATCGTTATTCGGCACTTTATGGCATCATCGCTGTCATCATTGCGATCGGTGCCGGCTGGATCGCAAGCGTCGCCTTCCGGAAACGCTGATTCGGGCCCCAATCTCCAATTGAACGATTGCACACCTTACATCTTCCTTTGATGATTTTCGCACATGCACCATCGCGTTTTGCAGTTGCGTAAAGATATTTTCTTTGTCGGAATGCTTGAAAAATAGCTTGGAAACCGGCCTTGAATTACGGCAAACTTTGTCTGTCCGGTATGGTTGCGCCCCGCCCCGCACGTTGGCGACCATTCACCCCGGAACCCATTTTATTCAGGACAGGACGACATGAATTCATTTGATGCCGACCGCGAACTGCGCGCTGCCACCACGGATCGCACGTTCCTTGTTGTGGTCGACGATAGTGACGAAATGACCAAAGCGCTTCGCTATGCCTGTCGCCGTGCACAGCATACCGGGGGGCGTGTCGCACTGCTAAGCGTCATTCAACCTGCTGAATTCCAGCACTGGATGGCTGTTGGCGATCTGATGCAGGAAGAAGCGCGCGAAAATGCAGAAACACGCGTCAACGAACTGGCCGCCTATGTCCATGAACAGACCGGCTCCATGCCACTTCTGTTCATTCGCGAAGGACGCCTGAAAGACGAACTTCTGAATTTGCTCGACGAAGAAGAACAGATTTCCATTCTGGTTCTGGCCGCTGGCACCAACAGTGACGGCCCCGGCCCACTGATCACCGCATTGACCAACCGGGATGTGGTCGGTCAATTACGCCTGCCATTGACCATTGTGCCCGCAGCCCTGTCAGAAGCCGATATCGACGCGCTTAGCTGATCGCACGCCAGACAACGCAATAGCCCGGCTTTTTGCGCAGTGATCAACAGGCTTATCAAACGGCGCGATCTTCAAGGAAGTTCATATAGGTTTCAAACGATGACCGTTGCCCAAACAGGACATGGGCACGATTGCGAATGGCCTGTGAAACCACCGAACGTCGCCTTTTATCTGTTGCCAGTGTCAGGGCGGTTTCAACGTAATCCGCCGAATGATAGGCAACGCAATCAAAAACCGAAATCTGGCGATAGCAGGTATGGCTACGCCGTGAGCGTGCGCCCTTGCCCGGCAAGGTCACCAGCGGCACACCAAGACCAAGGCAGTCAAACGCCAGCATCGCATCGTTCCATGCCGGACTTTCAAGAACCACATCCACCGCACACAGCAGGGAATGAAGATCTGCACGACTATGCACCGAAACAAACCGCATGCGTCCGGCGACATCGGCATAGTTAAGAGCAAACCGCCGCCCCCATGCCGCGTCCCAGCTATCGCGTTCCGGTGCGATCAGCAAAAGTTCGGCGGTTTCATCAAGACGCAGGATTTCGGCAATCAGCGGATCAAAATCAGCCGTCAGAACATCAAGCGGCTGCGGGCAAAGATAGGTATTCCGATCCTGATCAATCCGCCAGCGGCGCTGCAAATCGCCCGGCGACAAGGTGATCTCATCAGGCCGTGTTGCATTGACAAACAATCCGGGCAGACGGATCAATTCCTCGCTAAAGCGGGTTTCACCGCCCGCGGTTTCCCAATCCTCGGCAATCAGGTGGCAGTCAATATTTGCAAGCCCGGTCGTCGCGGCAATCCCGCCACCGGCAATTTGCAACGGTGCCAGACGCCAGCTTGCCAGCAACATCGTATAAGCATCGGCCTGTGGATCGGCATAATGCAAAACGTCAAGGTCAAGGCCCGCAATCACGCGCGCCGAATGCAACGGATCAAGCGGCAATGGCACCACCAGATCGGCCTCGGCGTCGATGCGGGCGGTAATGTCATCCTCGCCCAGTGGCGGGCGGATAACCGTAATATCAAAACGGTCCCGGTCAATCGCCCGGACCAGCCCCGCAATCCATCGACCAATACCATTATCGCGCATATTGGCCGATACAACGCCAAGCCGGACCTTGCCACCCTTTGGCCGGGTTCGCGCCGCAACATGAGGCACGTCATAACCTGAAACCAGCCGTTCCCAATAATGACCAACTGCACGCAATTGTGCATCGCCTTCGGGACGAAGGGCCGCACGCCATACTGGCGGGAACCGTGTCAGGGTAATCGGATCGATCAGGTCACTTTGGCCAAGATCAAGGTCAAGATCATCGTCATCAAGCGTATCGTCGAGAAGATCACGAACAACTTCGTCATTCTGGGCTGCCAGATCGGCCGGAACAGGCGCAAACAGCAATCGGCGGGCCGTTCGGAACAACGCCGTATTTTCCCCAATCGCAATCTTGCGATCAATGGCGTTCTGCAAAACCGATTGGGCCGATGCCGCGTCGCCTTCTTCCGCCAGTTCGACCGCAAGACGGAACACGGCGTCATCGCCACCACCCGCACCAATCGACGCCCCAAATCGCTCGACGGCTTCGCTGTGACGTCCGGCAAGGCTTAATGCCTCGCCCATCATCAAAAGAAGTTCGGGATCGTTGGGATTTGCATGCAAAAGTGCTTCAAGCGCACCAATCGCCTCGGTCCCCTGCCCGGTCCGCAAATACAACAGAGCAAGCGTCCGCCGCGCCCCGGCATCCTGCGGATCAAGTGCCAGAACCTGACGCAGGCAATGCAGCGCCCCGGCAAACTGCCCCAGTCGGAAAAGCGCATCGCCATAAGCCGTCAGGGCCCGCTGATGTCCCGGTTGCAATTCAAGGGCACGCAAAAGGGGTTCGGATGCCGAAACCGTTCGCCCCTGATCAAGCCGGATCTGCCCCATAAGCACAAGTGCGTTGACGATATCATCACGCAGCCTGAGCGCGGTTTTGCAGGATGCCTCTGCCCCGGCGATATCCCCCATGGCATACTGGCATGCCCCAAGATTGGCATGAATTTCGGCAACATCGGGTGCCAGTCGAAGAGCCAGCATGTAGTTTTCATGCGCCAATTCAAGTTCATCAAGCTGGCGATAGGTATTGGCGATATTGCAATAAAGTGCGGGGGAATCGGGGCATAGGCGAATCGCGCGCTTGAACGCACCAACGGCTTCGCGCAATTTTCCGACTGCCTTTAACGCCTGCGCATGGTCGTGCTGGATTTCGGCGTTATTGGCATCCGCGATTGCAGCCCGGCCCATGCGTTCGGCAGCAATATCACCATTGCCCTGTTTCATCGCCACCAGGCCGGCCAGATGCATGGCTTCTGCCGCCTGCGGATAGGCAAGCGTCATCTTGCGGCAGGCGCTTTCTGCCTCCGCCAGTTGACCCGTTTCAAACAGGTCGATTGCAAACCGGAACATCTCGCCAAGATCAGACAAGGATCGTATCGCCACCCGAGAGTTTGTTTAATCCGCCACCATAGGCGCCAAGCGTTAACAAACCACGTCTTTGCCACAAAATATGGGCTCTGACTATGGCAAGCACACACAAAAAACCACCCGGCCTGACAAGACCGGATGGCAAAGTTTGTCATCATGCCCAAAAGCATGATGTGGGGGTTATTCATCAACCCTCGTGGCTGAAGTAGCGACCGAAACGGTTGGCAAGGAAATCATCAAGCGAAACCTGTTCCTGCCGGATATATCCCTTGCCCGCCAGTTTGCCGGTCAGGACCATATCCATCACCGCACAAAGCCCGGCCGACGTCGTGATCTGGATCGCCGACCAGTTCCTGCCACCGATTGCCGTGCCATGAACCTTGCGGATAAAGTTTTCCTCGCAAAGCTCGCCATCGCGGGTACCAATTGCATCGGCAAAAATCACGATCACGTCCTGACTTGTGATCGGCAGCGACTTTTCAAAGATTTCCTTCATCAGATCAGGGCGTTTGCCAAGCCCAAGGTCTTCGATCAGGATTTTCAGGATTTCCTGATGCCCGGGGTAACGCACGGTCTTGTAGTCAAGGTTTTCGACCTTGCCTTCCAGCATGTCACAAAGCGCACCGACCCCGCCCGATGTATTGAATGCCTCGTATTCGGTGCCATCGATGGTGAAACGCTCATATCCTTCAAGCGGCAGAACCTCGATCCGCTTGCCCTTGTGGATGGCTTCGCACGGGTTCAGATATTCGTTGATCAGACCATCTGTCGACCATGTCAGGTTGTATTTCAACCGGTTGGTCGGGTTTTGCGGCAGGGCACCGACGCGCAGGCGCAGGTTCTGAACGCTATCAAACCGCTTGAACAGATCATGTGCCGCAATCGAAATAAAGCCCGGTGCCAAACCACATTGCGGCACAAACGCCCCATCGGCATCCTTGGCAATATCACGAATGGCACGGGTGGTTTCAACATCTTCGGTAACATCAAAATAAGATGCGCCAACACTGCGCGCCACACGTGCAATCGCGACATTAAGGTAAAACGGACAGGTCGACAGGATTGCATCATGGCCTTTGGCCACTTCCGTCAATGCCGCCTCGTCGGTGACATCAACCTTGACCAGCGTTGCCGCATCATCCTTGGCACAAATCTCAAGCATATGCCCGTTGGAATCCGCCAGCGTCACCGCATATTCGCCACTTTCACGCAGCATGACAGCCGCAATACGACCGATTTTACCTGCCCCAAGGATCAGAACTTTTTTCATTTCAGCAAACTCCCATTTTGACGCCTTTGACCGCATATGATGCGTGGCCCCGCCTGATTATGGCCCTGATAACGTTATTGTTATGCTGTCTTGATGGTCTTCCGCTGGACTGCCGGTTACAACCCGGCGATACTGTCATTTCTCATGATTTAACCGTTAAAATCACGGGTTACACCGATGAAACGCAACATTGATGACATTGATCGCCGCCTGATCGCCCGGCTGCAACAAAACGCCCGCACCCCGATTGCGGCCCTTGCGCGTGATGTCGATCTGTCACGAAGTGCTGTTCAGGAACGCCTTGAACGCCTTGAAAAGGCAAAGGTCATAACCGGATACACAATACAGCTTGGCGAACAAGCACGGGCGCTTTTGCTTGCCGAAGTCATGATACAGGTCGAACAGAAACAGTCTGCCGGGGTGGTCGGCGCGCTTCAGAAAATAATCCACTGCATTCGGTGCCTTGCGATTTCCGGTGAATATGACCTGATCGCCGAAATTGCCGCCGACACATCCGAAGAACTTGACACCGTTCTTGACCAAATCGGGGCCTTGCCCGGAATTAAACGCACGGCAAGCTCAATCATCCTTTCCACGAAATTTGATAGACGATAAACTGCCCCCGGGTTGGGGAGCCTCTGTTCGGGAATTTTCAAAAAATTGGCTGAAAAACGCAGATATTCCGTCCTGACTGTTCTGCTTGCCGGGTTTTCTGTCACCAGCATTCTTGGTGTCGGTATTGCCCTTTATGTCGGACTTGGGGCAGCCTATCAAAACACCCGCAACCTTTGGGTCATGCTTAGCGATCTGGACCTGACATCGGTCCAGCGAACCATGCATGAACGGATGGACAATGTAGGTAAACGTGCGGTCTGGGTCGCCGATCAGGTGGCAAGTGGCGCTCTGGATCCAAGCTTTCAGTACGGCTGGAACAATGCGATGCGCGCACTTTCGGCGTCGCAAATCGATGTGATGGCCTATGGTCTGATTACCGGCGACCGCCAGTTTATCGGCTATAATCCCGAAAATATGAGCGAAATCCGCCGTACATTGCCCAGCGATGATGTTATTTTTTCAGAACTGGCGCATTTGCGTGGACCAACGGCTAATCACACCGGTTTTCCACGATGGGACCCCTATTTCAAGCAGACAGTGATTGCTGATTGGATTCCATTGTTTGCGGACGGCCGCTACGTCGGAACATTCATCCAGTATCTGTCACTGTCAAACCTGTCCAACAGCCTTATCCGTGGGCGCGAGGACTTGCCGGGTGTTCCGTTTATCCTGATCGCCGGAAACCGTGTCATGGCCCATCCACGTCTTCGTGAATGGGGCGATAGTGCTGCATCTGCACTGGTAAATGGTGCGGATATCGCACGCAGCCCTATTCCCCTTCCGACGATCAATGATATCGGCGATCCGGTTCTGGCCAATATCGGCAAGTCCGAGTCCATTGATATTGGCGATGAAAGCAAAAAGCGCCCCGAAGCCAAAAACCTTCGCCTGTCCGGCCTTGATCTTGATGGCCGCTATTCGATGATCGTCACCAAACAGATGATGAATACCCCCTTCTCGCCGATCATCATCGGGATCCATTTCGAAGAAGAACTGTTTGATGACGAATGGAACAGACTGGTTCTGGCATCGGTGATGGGGGGGACTGTTTTGTTGCTATCGATCATCGTTGCCGTGATCATTGCCCGTCACTTTACCAAACCGATCCGCCGTTTTGCCGCTGCCGCCCGGGCATTTGAGGAAGATGGCATCGAAAACCACGATTTCCCCGACCTTAAAGGCAGCCGTATTCGCGAATATGATGATGCCGCACGATCGTTCAATCACATGATCAAGGCCGTCCATGACCGCGAACGGATCAGCAGCCTGTTTGGTAAATTCCTGCCGGCCTCTATTGCTCGCAAACTTCTGGCATCGGGAACCGATTCCGGGGTTCTTCCGCCGCAGCAGTGCGAGGCAACTGTCCTGTTTGTCGATATCGAAGGCTTCACGACATTATGTGAAGAACTTGAACCGCAACAGATCATCTCGATGCTCAATGCCTATTTTGATTGCGCGACCGGCATTATCGAAGAACATGGTGGCATCATTACCCAGTTCCAGGGTGACGCAATTCTTGCGGTATTTAATGCCTTTGATGAATTGCATGACCATGCCGATGCGGCCCTTGATTCGGCCATCGCCATTCAGCATGCCGTCGAAACCCGCCAGTTTGACGGACTTTCCATTCATTGCCGCTGCGGGGTGAATACCGGGCGCATGATCGCCGGGAATGTCGGTGCAAGTGCCCGCCTGTCCTTTACCGTGCACGGCGATGCCGTGAACACCGCGTCGCGGCTTGAACGGGAAAACAAGGAACTGGGAACCCGCATCCTTCTATCAGACAGCACCCGCGATCTCCTTTCCGATCCCGAGCGGGTGGTAAAAGCCGGACAAATCCAGTTGCGTGGCCGTCATACCGAAACCCTAATCTATACCTGCCGGAATTGACCCACGCGATATTCTTTTCATTGCGTTCAATCATCAGTAAGCTTTGCCGATAACCCGGAAAGACAAACCGGGCCATTGGGGGCATACGGGGAATATGATGACCAAACGCAGGGGGCGTTTTTCGATACTTGGCGTATTGCTGGGCGCGTTTTTTATGACCAGCGTACTCGGTGTGGGGCTTGCACTTCGCCTTGGCCTTGATACGGCTTATGACAACACCCGCAATCTATGGATTGCGATGACCCATGCCGACCTGAAAGACGCGCAAAATGCCATGCGCAACCGGATCGAACGGATGCAGCGCCGCAATATCTGGGTCGCCCGCGAAGTGGCAAATGGCGATCTTTCACCCGATGACACTGCCATCTGGGACAATACCCTGGCGGCTCTTGTGACCAATGAACTCGATGTGACCGCCATCGGGCTTCTGATGCCCGATGGTCGTTTCCGGTGGTACGATCCAAAGACGGACAGGACTGTCTCGCGCCAGGCCGATCCCCAGGAAGACATCATCGCCCGATCCCTGATCGCCTTTGGCCCGGGCCAAAGCATCACGCAGTTTCCACGCTGGAACAGCCTGGTCAATCAGGTCGTGATCACCGAAATGATCCCGCTGTTTCAAAGGGGGGAATATATCGGATCGCTTGTGCAGCTTGTATCACTTGGCGATTTTTCACGCGATCTGAAAACGGACCCGACAGAGGCCGGACGCACGCCATTTGTCATCGTCAATGATCATGTCATTGCCCATCCCGCCTTGCCCGACTGGCACCAGTTGCACCCGCCCGCAAATATTGGAACCGATGATGTTCTTGGCGTCCTGCCCCGTATCGACGACCTTGCCGATCCGGTTCTTGCACAGATGGACCAGTGGCAGACATTTGATTTCAACGACGGCCGAACACCTGATGGAACCAATGGTTCGACGGCCTCTGCACTCGAAACCGCGGGCGGATACCACGTTATCATCACCCGGAAATTTGAAGAATCGGCAGGTCTTCCAATTGTAATGGGCATGCATTTTGATCCGACCGTTTTTACCCGCGAATGGGAACGCCTGAAGCTCGCGACACTGATCGGAACGGCAATCATGGTTCTTGCGATCATACTGGCCGTCATGATCGCGCATTATTTCACGCGCCCGCTGAAACGGTTCTCAGCCGCAACAAGGCAACTTGAAACCGGCATGCTTGACGATCTGCCGATCCTGCCCGGCAGCCATATCATCGAATTTAACGATGCATCACGATCATTCAACAATATGGCCATCACCCTGCGTGACCGCGAACGCATCGGACGGCTGTTTGGCAAATTCCTGCCAACGGCCATCGCCCAGCAATTGCTGGCCTCTGACGATGACACCGGCAATATCCAATCCCGCCAGTGCGAGGCATCCATCCTGTTTGTCGATCTGGTCGGCTTTACGACCCTAAGCGAAAAGATCGCCCCGCAGCGGATCGTCACCATCCTGAACGCCTATTTTGCCAAGGCAACGGCAATCATCGAACAAAATGGCGGCATCATTACCCAGTTTCAGGGCGATGCCATCCTTGCCGTATTCAATGCCTTTGACGAGGTGCCCGGTCACGCCGATGCGGCGGTGCGAACGGCAGTCGCCCTGCAAACGCTGGTTCATAATGAACTGTTTGACGGTGAAGAACTGCGCTGTCGCTGCGGGATCAATACCGGCCTGCTGGTCGCGGGAAATGTCGGGGCGCCGGACCGTCTGACATTCACCGTACACGGCGATGCGGTCAACAGTGCAGCCAGACTGGAAGCCAAGAACAAGGAACTCGGCACGCGCATCCTGATCGCAAGCACCACATTCGATCAGCTTTCAGACCCGTCACAGGCCCGTCTTGCCGATGAAATTCTGCTGCGCGGACGCAGCGAAACAACCGCTGTCTATACCATTCCGATAGATGGCATTGATTAAGAAAAGGGTTGGCAAGCCGCAAAACACAAAACGCCGCATTGGATAAACCGATGCGGCGTTTTGTAAAACCTGAGAGAACAAGGTACCGGGAATTAACCCTGGCGCGCCTTGAAACGCGGGTTCTTTTTATTGATCACGTATACGCGGCCACGGCGGCGCACGATACGGCAGCCTTTTTCCCGCAGCTTCGCGGATTTCAATGAGTTCCGGATCTTCATAATAGTAAACCTTAGAAACTTGGCCCCTTCGAGGAAGCCGGAAAATAGAAGTACACCCAGCCCCTGTCAACACCTAAAACAGGTTGCAGCGACAGAATTCCGGACAAAGTCCATTCCTTCGTCGCCCGCCGTAGACATGAAACAGGGCAATCACCTGATCGTTGCGTAGAACCGATAAAAGGCTAGCGTTCCGTTTTCAAGCATTTTTACGCGATTCATCCACATTTCCATCTCTGGCACCAGATATGTCAGCACATCCGGGTCCAAACCGCTGTTCTGGATATCTGCCAGCATCGCCATCCATGCTGCTTTGATCTGACTGACATGCACATCCGTCTCGTCCTTGGCGATACGGATATCGAATTTCAGCTTGCCCAACACCTTTTTGTATTGGTCAGCCGTCCATGGAAACGGTTTGAAGTCCTCATACTTTGCCCAATTGGCCACCTCATCTTCGTGACCCTCGGACGTCAGGACATAATCGGTCAACAATATCTGGCCGTGATCACGCAGCGTTTCCGCCACCGAGACCAGCAAGACATCCTTTTTTTCGATGTGAAAAAGATCGCCAAACGAATAAACCACGTTGAAATAGGCTTTGCGCAAATCGGGGTTGGCCGGATCAAAGGTCTGCACCGGGACTTTTTTCTGAACTCCGGCCTGCACGGACCGCTCCATCCCCAGCAACGCCAGTTCGCCATCCCGCTCGTAGGCAGTTACCCAGACACCAAGCTTGTCGGCAAGCAAACGCGCAACCCCGCCAAGCTTCGCCCCGATTTCAAGGCAGCTCAGCGTCTCGTCAAGTGCAAGCGGCTTTGCCAGTTCCAACGCATAATCATGACCACCCGGGATCATGATGCCGCGATCAAACAGCTTGGCATAAAGCTTGATTCGTTCCGGTGGCCAGCGACCGATTTCATCATCAAGGTCAAGCTCGCCCAGTTCCGGCTCGACCGGCCGGGCAAGAAACAGGCGCATTTTGTGAAGCCACGCCCGGTAATCATCGATTTCTTTTTGCAAAAGATAATATTCGACCGGGTTGTCATACCCCTGCCAACGCGCACGAAGCTTTGTTGCAAGGCTCAGACTGTGACCTTCGGGCATCACGAATTCCGCCATATCACCACCATGACCACCATTGTGATCAAGGACATCGCCGTCATGGTCGGCATTGCGTTGCCAGAATTTAAGTTTCAAGGCGGATACTCGCTAAGCGGTTCGCAGATAAGCGGATCAATTCTTGCAAAATATGGCAAATACGCAAAAGTGACAACGTGTTAAGATTTCAATCATATGATCCCAGCATCGATACGAATATAAAGTGAATGTGATTTAACCTGCCCGGCTTCGGGACAATGTTTATGTGCGGGATGCCTTTTCACGAATGAGCCAGGATCACCTCGGGATCTATTATCGCCTGCTGAAAATTGCGCCGGGCGCCAGCGCAAAGGAAATCAAGCTTGCCTACCGCAAGCTTGCCTTTGAATTTCATCCTGATCGCAATACAGATATCGATGCCGAGGAAAAATTCAAGGACATCACCGAAGCCTATGAAATCCTGACCGGCGCGCGCAAGGCACCGCCAAACCCATCACGCAACGGTAAAAACGGTACCGGCACAAATGATGGCACAGCCGGCAAGCAGCAAAGCGGCCCCTATGGCCCACAGGCCGCCGGTGCCCAAAACGCCAATTCGCAACAACGCACCCGTCAGGGCTTTGCCGGTACAGGGCGCAAGGCCGAAACCAATCGCGAAAGCGAAGAGGAACGCTTTGCCCGCGCCAACGAAGCCTATCGCCAGCAGCAGGAACGCAACGCGGCACGCAAATCAAACATCCATCCAGGCGCCAAGCGCCACGCAAAAGCACGCGCAAAGCCCGATCAGGCCGGTTTTGTCCGCTGTGCCGTGACAGAAGTCGTATCCGCCCAACCCCGCATGGTTGAATTCACCATTGTGCGCGGTTTTCTCAATTCCCTGAAAATCGAAAAGATCACCGCCAATCTTGCTCCCAAAGGGGCAAAACGCATGGCGCTTAAGGCCAGTTTCAAAACATGGTTGCGCGGTTTCTGGGGCTGGCGCAGCTTCATTCCGGCATGGCGGGCAATCATTGGCAATATGCGCGGCGGCACCCTGCCAGCAGAGGGCAATGCAAAACTTCTGTTCACGCAGGCCACCGCGTTCGAACGCAGCGGAAATAAACCCCTTGCCCGGGCCGTGTTGTTACAAGCCAGTGATTTCATCGGCACCAACCGGTCGGTGCTGGCCGAACAGATCCGCGCCAATCTGCGGCGTCTGGATGACGGAAAACCCCTTCGCCGGGTCCGCAGCGAATGGAAACAGGCCGGGATGCTCGATGCCCTTTTGCATCTAAGCCCGCTGTTTGTTGCCATTTTCTGTTTGCTGGTGGCGTTTGGACCGGGGCAAGGCTTTGTCAGTCACGACATCCCGCAACTTGTTGCCGACAAGACCAGCGAACTGACGCGATCCGTCGAAAAGCTGATCGGCGAAGATCGCGATCCTTATTATATCGACCGTGATCTTCTGAACATGCGCGAAGGCCCCGGCATCGAATATCCGGTCATGCGGCGTCTGGCACGCTTCGAAACTGTCTATGTCGACGGACCAAGCGAGGATTTCTGGATTGAAATTGAAACAGCCCTTGGCGAAACAGGGTTCGTCAATCTGGATGCACTGGTTCCCGGAAGCGGTGCCAAGGCCCGCGATGAATGGTGCGCTACAAACAGTTGCGACTGACCGCGGATACGATCAGTCGCAACAAAAACTCATTTGATATGGCCTGATGGAACCGGTCAGTTCTTGACCGGAACCGCCTTCAGCGCCGCCAGAAGATAATCCCAGAAACGCAGGACACTTGGCACATGGACGCATTCGTCCGGGCTATGCGCGCGTTTGATGGTCGGGCCAAATGAAACCATATCCCAGTGCGGATATTTCGCGCCCAATACACCACATTCAAGCCCGGCATGAATGACCCGGATTTCAGGGTCTTTACCAAACATGTCGCGATGAACCGCTTTCATCATATTGACGACTTCACTGTCCGCATTCGGCTTCCAACCCGGATAGGCATCGCCCCACTTGACCGTCGCACCGATATTTTCAAACACCGATGTCGCAACCTCGCGCAGGGCATCACGCGCCGAATTGATCGAACTGCGCGCCGAAAGGGTCACATCCGCCTTGCCATCGGCCAGCTTGATAATCGCCAGATTGATCGACGTCTCAACAACACCTTCAACACTGGTGCTCATGGCGTGCACACCGTTCGGTGCTCCGACAACCGCATTATTGAAACGTTTGGAATCCGCTGCACTCATCGCTTTTGCTGGCAATGCGACATCTTTGGCTGCGATGGCAAAATTCGGCTCGATCGCGCCGATCTCGTCTTTGACCTCGGCGGCAAAGGCGCTCAGCGCGCCATCAAAGGCAGATACCTTTTCTGACGGCAAAACAACCGTTGCAAAGGATTCCCGCGGGATCGCATTACGCGCCGTACCGGCATTGATGGTCACAATCCGCGCGCCAAGATCACGAATGGCGGTGCGCAGGAAACGCGCCATCAGCTTGTTGGCATTGCCAAGGCCCAGAATGATATCAATGCCCGAATGGCCGCCCTTAAGCCCGGTCAGGGCAATTTCACGCGCGACCTGCCCGCCTTCAACCGCTTCGGGGATATAGGCAAAACTCGCGACCAGATCACCACCGCCGGCACACCCCACACAAAGCTCGTACTCGTCTTCGGTATCAAGGTTCAGAAGGATTTCGCCCTTAAGCCGCCCCGGCTCAAGGTTCATCGCACCCGTCAGGCCGCGTTCCTCATCAACCGTGAACAACAGTTCCAGCGGACCATGTTCAAGACCTTCTTCGGTCATGAACCCCATCATGGCCGCCGCCCCGATGCCATTATCCGCACCAAGCGTGGTATTGTCGGCCGTGATCCATTCACCATCCATGATCATACGGATCGGGTCGGTGTCGAAATTGTGGGTCGATCCGCTATTGGCCTGGGTCACCATATCGACATGGGCCTGAAGGATGACCATCTTGCGATTCTCGAACCCCGGTTTGGCCGGAATGGAAATGACAAGGTTACTGCCGCTGTCGCGGAAATGCTCAAAACCCTTGGCATCGGCCATCTTTTCCAGAAGCTGCAAAACGGCTTCTTCCTTGGTTGACGGGCGTGGGGTATCGCAAAGCTTCTGGAAGTTTTCCCAGATTGCGACCGGGGCAATTTTGCTGATCTCATTCACGGTGGCGCTCTCCTGTATCGTTTATTCGCGGCATTTATCGCGGGTGCCCCTGCTGCTTAGCGCATCGGCACCGCAATTTCCAGATCGTCTACGGGTTTTTACGCAACCCAGTGACAAATGATTGGATTGATATCTAGTCGATCCCGACAACATTGCTGCGCCGTTCAAGCAGCAGCACATCGCGCCACTGCCCCTGCATCGGGCCATATCCCATGCGGCCAAATCCGCTACGCTGGCAAAGAATTTCGAACCCGTGTTTTCGATGAAGGGCAACACTGCCGGTATTTTCCGGGAATATTCCGGCCTCAAGCGACCAGAAACCGTTCTGTTCCGAACCACGGATCAATGCATTCATCAACGCACTTCCGATGCCCCGCCCTTGGCATTGCGGATCGACATAAACCGATACCTCCGCAACACCGGCAAAGGCACAGCGCCCCGAAACAGCAGACAATCCCGCCCAGCCCGTAACCTGACCGGCCTCATCGACGGCAACATACCGGCATTTCGTCAAATGCCCGTGATCCCAGTCGTGCCAGCTTCCGCCGTTTTGTTGAAAGGATGCATGGCCGGATTTCAGTGCTCGGTCATAGATATCGACAACAGCATCCCCGTCCGAAGACAGCATTTCACGAATTGTCATCTTTCGCCTGCCCGATTGCGCAAAGCGCGAAGATAATTCACGGAAATTCAGTTGTCGATATCATCATCGAAGGTCAGGAACCTGATCGTGTCGCGACCGGCTTCCTTGGCGTCATACATCGCGCGGTCCGCCACCAGCAACGCCTGCTCCAGTTCCACAAACTGCCCACGCAGTTCCCCGCCGACAGTTACACCGAAACTGGCCGTGATGGTCACCATCTCGTTGCCTGAAGCACCGACCGGGATTTCGATGGCACGGATCATATTGGCAAGCCGTTCCGCAATACGCTTCGTAACCGCCGTGGTTGCAGATGGCAGCAGGACAGCAAACTCCTCTCCGCCCAGACGCACGACAAGGTCATCATCACGAAGCGCCTGCCGCAAGGTGATGGCAATTTTCTCAAGAACCCTGTCACCAACGGAATGGCCATAGGTATCATTGACGTATTTGAAATAATCCAGATCCAGCACCACCAGCCCGAATTGCCAGACCTTGCCTTTAAGCAGGCGAATTTCGCGAAGACGGCTGACAGCGGATTCAAATCCGCGCCGGTTCAGCGCGCCGGTCAGCGGATCGGTCGAAGCAAGCGCGTCAAGATGCTGCTCCTTGCGCTTGTGGCTGGAAATATCCAATGCCGAAACCATCACCCTGCCATCTTCCATCAGGTTCATGCGAATATCAGCGTGAGAACCGGACGGGGTTTCAACACTATCGACATTGGCGTGCCCGTGGCCACCTTTGATCATGGATGCATACAAATTGCACAAAATCGAAATATCAAAGACCGGATTGTCATCTTTGTTTTGTTGTTCTTCGCCAAACAGGCGGGCAAATTCACGATTGAAGTTCGTAACATTCTGATGGACATCAAGCATGGCTACAGCCGATGGCACCATGCGGATGACCTCGGTCACGGCTTCTTCAAGCCCGGCCTTGGTTCGCATCAGGGCTTCGTTCATTTCGACTTCTTCGCGCACATCATGTGCCGTGGTCAGGATTGCCGGGCGTCCGTCGTGCCACAAAATCCGCTCGTCGGTCAGATCGCGCCAGACCGTGCTGCCATCATCAAGAATATCGCGCACACGATGACGTTCGCCTTCACGCGCGCCGTGTAAAATATCAGCAACATGTTTTATCGCCCGATCCCGATCCGCTTCGGGAATAAACCGCAAGATATCGGGTTTTTCCATGAATGCACTGGCATTGTGCGCCCCCATCAGGCAGGCAAAGGCATCATTGACATAAAGTGCCGTCATGTCGCGATGGACCATCACGCCGATAAAGGATCGTCCCAGCATGTGATCGACCTGCATGGCCGTCGTGCCGTTATCAATCAGCTGTGCAGTGGTTAGAACCGCGTTGTCATCGCCCCATTCGACGGTTTCGTCGCTGATCTCCATCCAGACCGGGGTTCCATCGGTGCGGATGTTATAGACCTTTTTCCAACCGTGAAAACCGGTCGAATCCTGAAACTTCGCAACAAGCTTGCTGGCTTCGTAATGGAAACTGGGCGGGATATACTGGCGCAGATCGGGCTCCGCCATGAAATCCTTCACGTCTTTTCGACCAAGCATTTTCGCATAGGCGTCATTGACATACACAGCGTTCAAATCCCTGTGCACGACAACTCCCACCCGCGACCGCCCGTAAAGACGCGCGATTTCAGTCGGTTCGAATCGCATCAAAGCCCCATCTTCCCCGCCAATGCGATCTAACGCGCTACCTGTCCGGTTTGGCAGCGTTCATTCCGCGCGCTAATTGATCAGATTTTACACTACATTAAAAATTATTAAAATACGGCACTTGGCCTCACACCCTTGCGAATAGTTGCAGTGCAACCTGAACGGTTTCGGCTAATCACCCCCTCACGGGAGGCGCGCATCAACCGCAAAGTGGCTCTGCCCTCTTCTCTTCACAAATCTGATGTGAAACCATGAGATATATGTTGTCTCCAGAATGATAATTCCAGAACCACCACCGGACAGAATTTATGAAACACAACAATAATTACGAAATCATTCGCCGCACACGCGGTTGGGACGGCCATTTCAAACTTGATGTATATGAATTGCGCCATCACCTTTTTGACGGCGGCCAAAGCGCGGTTTTGCAGCGCGAGGTTCTTGAACGCGGCCATGCCGTCGCGGTCCTGCCCTATGACCCTGTGCGTGACGAAGTCGTTTTGATCGAACAATTCCGCCCCGGCGCCATTTCGGTGCATCAACGCTTCCCTGAAATGCCGCTTTGGCTGACAGAAATTGTTGCCGGCATCGTCGAGGATGGCGAGGAAATGGAAGATGTCGCGCACCGCGAAACCAAGGAAGAATCCGGTTGCACCATCATCGGCGACCTGGAACTGATTTCGCGTTACTATGTCACCCCCGGCTGTTCAAGCGAGACGGTCACCATGTATTATGGCCGGGTTGATGCATCGGATGCCAATGGACTGCATGGCCTTGAAGAAGAAGGCGAAGACATTCGCGTTTATACGGTATCGTCCGAGGAATGCTTTGCCATGTTGCATGACGGACAACTCTGCAATGCAACGGCGACGATTGCCGTTCAGTGGCTGATGCTCAATCGCGACCGTATTCGCCGGGAAGCCGGGGTTTCCGGGATGTAAGCGCGGTTTTGGGATGTGAATTAATTAACACACAAATTACGTGGTAATTTTTAATCCATCTTGACTTTTGTGTATAAAAGACCCAATCAACAGGTAACAAAACACATTCTAACCACGCTTGGAGTCTGTCATGGACATTCGCAATGGCACCATTGAAGCCATTGGCCGCACCCCGCTTGTGAAACTCAGAAAGGTTTCCGAGCTGACGGGCTGCACCATTCTGGGCAAGGCGGAATATGCCAATCCGGGCGGATCGGTCAAAGACCGCGCTGCCCTTGCCATCATTCGTGACGCGGAAAAACGCGGCCTTCTGAAGCCCGGCGGCGTGATTGTCGAGGGCACTGCGGGCAATACCGGCATCGGTCTTGCCGTGGTCGGCAACGCGCTTGGCTATCGCACCGTGATCGTCATCCCCGAAACGCAAAGCCAGGAAAAGAAAGACCTTTTGCGTTTGCTCGGTGCCGACCTTCGCGAAGTCCCCGCCGTCCCCTATCGCGATCAGAACAACTATGTTCACGTTTCGCGCCGTCTGGCCGAAGAACTGGCAAAGACCGAACCGAACGGGGCCATCTGGGCCAACCAGTTCGATAACGTCGCCAACCGTCAGGGCCATATCGACACCACCGGCCCGGAAATCTGGGAACAGACCGACGGCAAGATTGACGGCTTTATCTGTGCGGTCGGTACCGGCGGGACACTTGCCGGTGTGTCGATGGCGCTCAAGGATCGCAACAAGGATATTCAGATCGGTCTTGCCGATCCGATGGGGGCTGCTCTTTACAGCCACTACAAATTTGGCGAACTGAAATCCGAAGGAAGCTCGATCTCCGAAGGCATCGGTCAAGGCCGGATCACTGCCAACCTCGAAGGCATCGATATCGATCACCCGTTCCAGATTTCAGATGATGAAATGCTGCCGATCGTCTTTGACCTGCTCAAGGAAGAAGGGCTTTGCATGGGCGGCTCGACCGGGATCAACATCGCCGGTGCGGTACGTCTGGCACGTGAACTCGGCCCAGGCAAAACCATCGTCACCATCCTGTGCGACCTTGGCACCCGCTATCAAAGCAAACTGTGGAACCCGGCCTTCCTCAAGGAAAAAGGTCTGCCAAGCCCCGATTGGCTCTAAGCCCGACTGCGACAACCAGCAAACAAAAACCCCCGCCTTCTGGCGGGGGTTTCTTTTTGTGTGTCAGGCAACAGCCTCAGCCCGTCTTGCGGCCTGCCAAAGGTAAGTTCCGCAAATCGCCGCACCAATCAGAAGTGCGCCAGCAAATGCCGCCACCGCGTCCCAGCCACCATGCGACCAGAACCAGCCGCCAACCGATCCCATGATGCTAGACCCCAGATAATAGGCCAGCAGATAAAGCGACGACGCATGTCCCTTGGACTGTTTCGCCATCCGCCCGACCCAGCCACTTGCCACCGAATGAGCCACGAAAAAGCCGCTGGTCAGGACCATGATGCCGCCGATCATGCCCCAAAGACTGGAAAGTAGTGTCAAGGCAACCCCAACACCTGCAATCAGGATCCCCGCCAGCAAAACCGGGCCCCGGCCGATCCGGTCGGACATGGCACCGGCAATGGAAGACGTCACCATCCCGCAAAGATAAACCACAAAAATCAGACTGATCTGCCCCTGGCTCAGGTCATAAGGGGCCGCGGATAAACGGAACCCGGCATAATTATAGACCGTCACAAAACAGCCCATCGCAAATGCCCCGATCAGGAACACGAATGGCAGACCGGGATGGCGCAGATGTCCTTCCCATGCCCGGACATGATAGGACAATTGAAAGCCGGGGCGGCGCACGAAATTACGCGATGCGGGCAACAGGATGACAAATCCAAGGGCGGCGAGCAAACCAAGTGCGCCCATCGCACCAAGTGCGAGATGCCAGCCAAACATATCGGTCAGAATGCCGATCACCACGCGCCCGCTCATCCCGCCAAGGGCGGTCCCGCTGATGTAAATTCCCATCGTGGTGCCAAGGCCGCGCGGATGCATTTCCTCGGCCAGATACGCCATCGCAACCGCCGGAACCCCGCCCAAAATCAGGCCTTCAAGCGCACGCACCACCAGAAACGCATGCCAGTCGGAAAGCACCGGCGCAATCAGGTTCAAAAGCGACGCCCCGCACATGGATGCAAACATCAACTGCTTGCGCCCGAACGCCTCGGATACCGCCCCGGCAAGCAGGATGGCAAAGGCAAGGAAGCCGGTCGTCAGCGACAGCGCAAGCGAACTGGATGCCGGGCTGACGGCAAAATCCCGCGCCAGTTCCGGTAAAAGCGGCTGCACGCAGTAAATCAGCGAAAAGGTCGCATACCCCGCCAGAAACAGCGCCAGACTGATCCGGCGAAATTCCGGCGATCCCGGTTCGGTATAAACCGGCTCGGCCCCGGCGGTCGCTGGCTTGATATCATCATTGGCAGCCTGCGCTGCGGGGCTTTTCGCCCGTTGGGCACTCATATTCCGGCCTCGTTTTGAAGAATTCTGATCTGACCGAAAGGATTGCAGCTTTCCCGATATCCGTCCAATATATGTCACAGTCATTTTCGATATGTTTTGGAGATACCGAATGGAACTGCGCCATATTCGATATTTTCTTGAAGTCGCCCGCGAGGGGAACTTTACCCGTGCCGCAGCCCGCATCGGCATTGGCCAGCCGCCGTTAAGCCAGCAGATCCGCGATCTTGAAACCGAAATCGGCACCCAGTTGTTTCACCGCGTCCCGCATGGCGCGGAACTGACCGAGGCCGGAACTGCCTTTCGCGATATCGTGCAGCATTTCCCGGAACTGGCGGAACGCGCCATTCGCGCCGCACAGCGCGCCGGTCGTGGTGAAATCGGCTCGATCCGGGTGGGCTTTACCGCATCCGCCGCGTTTAGCCCCAGCGTCCCGCGCGTTTTCCGTGATTTCCGCCGGTCCTATCCCGGTGTTGAAATGACGCTGGAAGAAAACAATTCCGCCCGCCTTTTGCATGCATTGATGGATGAACAGCTTGATGCCGTCTTCCTACGTCAGGGTGCCGCCAACAGCGATGACATCAAACTGCACCGCCTGACATCCGAACCGATGCTGATTGTGCTTCCGGCCGGTCATCCTGCGGCCCGGCATGAAACGGTGGCGCTTGAAACCCTGCGTGATGATGCCCTGATCCTGACCCCGCGACAGGTCGGACCAACCCATTTCGATATCGTCGTTGCCGCCTGCCGTGCCGCCGGGTTTGAACCGGTCATGGGGCAAAGCGCGCCGCAATTGGGATCGGTGATCAACTTTGTCGCTGCCGAACTTGGCTTCTCGCTTGTCCCCGCCGCCATGGCACAATTGCAGGTCAATGGGGTCGTCTATCGCAAGGTCGCGGGGGATGTCCCGATGGCGCATCTGGCGCTGGCCTATCGCAGCAACGATATCTCGACCGTGCTGCGCAACTTCGTTGGCCGCACGCTGAATGCGCATCGCGCAGAAGATCAGGAAAACGATACAAATGATTGAATATTATTTGTTTTTATTGACGACTTTACAGATCGCATCAACGGCCTGATCGACCGTCATCTTTGCCGTATCGATAATCAGATCAACCCCGTGCCATGGCTCGTAATGGCGGCCAAGGACCTTGTCCCAATCGGGCTGATGCAGGTTTTCAATGTCACAAGGCCGGGTTTCGACACGGTGGCGATGCTCCGCCGGATCGGAACAGATCAGTTCAATCTGCACGTAGGGTTTACTGGCGCGCTCTGCTGCCAGTCGCCATTCGCTTCGGGTTTCTTCAACCGAATTGACCGCATCGCCGACCACCGTCAGGCCCAGCTTAAGGTTATCGGTCGCCTGCCGGTTGGCAACCATATAGCCGACCGGGCCGATATCATCATCGGGCGGCACCCCGGCATCAAGGACCGCCTGCTCTATCGTGTCGATCCGAAGATGCACCGCACCGATTTTTTGCGCCAGCGCACGTGCAATGGATGTCTTGCCAACACCGGGCAAACCGCCAAAAATGATTAGCATATTCTATCCTTTCTCCGGCCCTGACCCTAAAACCGACACTCCCTGACTGGCAAGCACCTGATTTTGGGCTAGATTAACCCCAACACTGAAATCCGGCGCGCCGTTTTCGGCCTGCGCCCAATTGGGATTATGCCTATGCCCCGTTTTTCCGTTCTTGATCTTTGCCCCGTGAACGAGGGCGAACACCCGCGCGATGCGCTTCGCAATACGCTTGAACTGGCCCAGCATGCCGAAAATCTCGGCTTTCATCGTTACTGGCTGGCCGAACATCACAACATGCCCGGCATCGCCAGTGCCGCAACGTCGGTCGTCATATCCCATGTCGCGGCGGGCACCAAAACCATCCGGGTTGGCTCGGGTGGCGTGATGCTGCCCAACCATGCGCCATTGGTGATTGCCGAACAGTTCGGCACCCTTGATGCGCTGTATCCCGGCCGTATCGATCTTGGCATCGGGCGCGCACCGGGAACCGACCAACGCACCGCCGCCGCCCTTCGCCGCGACATGCACGGGACCGAGGAACGCTTTATCCAGGACGTGCTTCAGGTTCAGCAATTCCTTGCCCCGCTTGAAGGCAACCCGCCAATCCGGGCCGTCCCGGGTTATGGCTCCGAAGTTCCGATGTGGCTTCTGGGCAGCAGCCTGTTTTCCGCTGATCTGGCGGCACGTCTTGGCCTGCCCTTTGCCTTTGCGTCACACTTTGCACCCGATATGCTGATGGATGCGCTGTCGCTCTATCGTCACCGGTTCGAACCCAGCAAACAGCTTGATAAACCCTATGCGATTGCGGCGATGGGCTTCTTCGCGGCCGATACCGACGAGGAAGGCGAATTTATTGCCACCTCCATGCAGCAGCAATTCCTGAATTTGCGGCGCGGTTCGCCGGGCCAGTTGCCCAAACCGGTCAAATTGATGGATGACATCTGGAACCGGGTCGAAAAGGCCGGGGTCGATCATGCCATGCGCTGTGCCGCAATCGGCTCGCGCGATACCGCACGCAAGAAACTGCGCGATTTCATCTATATGACCAAGGCCGATGAAATCATGGTCACCGCCAATATCTTTGATCACGCAGCACGTCTGAAATCATTTTCAATTGCGGCAGATTTGGCTAAAGAGTTGGACTTACAAGAAAAGAAAATAAAGACCGAAGCTTAAGTTACATTGAGAGCGCAACGTGATGCCACCTGTTGAAAGCTTGGTCGCAAGTGGCATCATTTTCAATCTGGACGATAATATTAGATTGACAGAATAATCATAAATCCGTTCCAATCGCTTATTAGGAATGTCTATAGGCTTACCAAAAGGCTTGTGAGCAACATGAAAGTCGCCAGTAAACATCTACCTCACAACCTAACATTCGAAGCAACGGGCCCCTCTCGAACAGAAACGACCATCAAAACCACAAAGCAATTATATGACTGGTCGATGCAAGAAATTTTCTGGCGTCGAAATATTTCCAAATTGCTTGCGGATTACTCACCACCATTCATCATCAAACATAACTTAAGAATTGAAAGATACGTAGAAGAATTCATAACAACTCGGCAATTAATTGATAACCAAAGTTCAGTTGAAGACATAACTTCTTACGCAGAATCCAGCTTATTTAGCTTATTCGGAAAAAGTGATTTTGCAACTTACAATGATAAAAGAGTAATTCGGCTACAAGAGATCATCAAAGAAGATAGGGATGCAGCATGGCTAATGCTGCTAGAAATACTCTCTATCAATTACCACGTGGGTGAAATAACAAATTTTCCCAAATTTATGGATGCACAGATTTTTGCAAAAGCTTCAATATCATCTATAAAAATAGAAACAAAGACACATAAGTCACAACTTACAAAATTAAAAAATAACTTTGAAAATTCCCTATATGAATTATCACAAAAATTCCAAAATCAAATCAACCACAACGAAATTTCAAACAAAAAATCAATATCACTTCAGAGAAAAATATTAACCATTCAAAAGAGCATATCAAAGTCATCAGAGATTATTTCGCATGAATTAATCGAAAAAAACAAAGAGGAGCTAAATAAATTTAAAGAAGCATACAGCACAGAAATGAAACTAAGAGCAGGGGAAGCGCTCTGGAGACACAAGAAACATCAACACAGAAAAGCCAAAAATAGATGGTTTATATCATCAACACTTTGGATAATCTTTGGATTAATCTCCCTATCCATATATTACACAAACTCAATAGATATTTATATCACAAAATACTCCATTCGCCAAATCAACATACCCGTCTCACTGCAAGCAGTTATATTTCTCGCTCCAACAATTATCTATGCATGGGTCGCGAAAATATTCTTGTCTAACTATAGAAAAAATCAAGCACAAGAAGATGATGCTGAAGAAAGACAAACCATGGTTATGACATACAAAGCTCTAGAGTATGACGGGAAGCGAACAAGCAATGAAGAACGCGCACTTATACTCAATGCTCTTTTCAGATCAAAAACACATAATTCCGACGATGCATTGCCATCCCCAATATGGGAAACTGTACTAAATCGGCTGTCCAAAAACTCCTAACGCCATAGCACTACAAAATTGGCATTTCATCATACGAAATGCCATAACTGTTTTCTTGCGCTTGCAGAAGCACTGGGACAAGATGTCGACCCGGTTGGAAAATCAACCGCAACACATTGTTCCAAAAGGTTTTGGCTCGCCCCCATGACAGACTTCCTTCTGGCTGCCCTGCCAATCGCCACCATTCTGTTTCTGATGATCAAGGCAAACTGGGGCGCGGCACGCGCCGGTGCGGCCGCATGGTTCGTCACCGTTGCCATCGCCATGATCGCGTTTGGTGCGCCGACCGATATGCTGATCATCGCGCAGGCCAAGGGCGTGATGCTGGCCCTTTATATCCTTTACATCGTCTGGGCCGCCCTGATCCTTTATTTCGCGGCCGAAGAAGCCGGGGCCATCAAAACCATCGGGCGGGCCATCCGCCAGCTAACCGACGACCGCCCCCTGCAATTGCTGATCCTTGGTTATGTCTTTGCCACCTTCCTGCAGGGTGTCGCCGGGTTCGGTGTGCCGATTGCGGTGATCGCACCGCTTTTGCTTGGTATGGGGTTCTCGCCGGTGATCGCCGTTGCCGCCCCGATGATCGGCCATAGCTGGTCGGTGCTGTTTGGCAATATGGCAACCTCGTTCGAGGCCCTGATCGGTGTGACCGGCATTCCCGGCACCGAACTGACGCATTATTCCGCCATTCTGCTCGGCCTGTCGGGCTTTACCTGCGGGGCGGCGGTTCTGTGGCTGGATGGCGGTTTTCGCACCGTGCGCCGACGGATCGTGCCGCTGGTGCTGATTGCCGGTGTGATGGGTGTCGTTCAATATCTGATGGCGAATTACGGCGTCTGGACACTGGGCGGGTTAACTGCCGGGATTGCCGGGCTTGTCACCTCGATCATCGTCACCCGGTTCTGGAAACCCCATCCCGATGACGTTGCCGAAACCACCGAAGACGACGACCATCATCACATGCCTTTGATCGAGGCATTGACTCCCTATCTCGTTTTCATGGTGATTGTCGGCATCGCAACTTTCATCCCCCCGGTCGAGGATTTCCTGTCGGGCCTTCGCCTGACCTTCGATTTCCCGGCGGTTTCAACCGATCTCGGCTGGAATATCGATGCCGAAAGCGCCAAACCGATTGCCATTTTCGGCCATCCCGGCGCGTTGTTGCTCTATACCGCCGCCATCAGCTTTGCCTTTTTCAAAATTCGCGGACGCTATGACAACGGCATCGCCAGACGTATCTGGCAACGCACGGTCAAAAGCGGCCTTCCGACCAGCATCGGCATGGTGCCGGTCATTGGCCTTGCGATTATTATGGATCACGCGGGCATGACCTATGCCTTGGCCGAAGGCGGTGCTGCGCTGTTTTCCGGCTCCTTTGCCATCGCCTATCCGGTGGTAGCCCCGGCAATCGGGGCATTGGGTGCCTTCATGACCGGCAGCACGAATAATTCCAACGTGGTCTTTGGCATGTTCCAGCGCCACACCGCCGAACTTTCGGGCATTTCCACCGCCCTTGTTCTGGCCGCACAGGCAACCGGGGCATCGCTTGGCAGCATGCTGGCCCCGTCAAAAATTCTGGTCGGCTGTTCGACCGTCGGACTTTCGGGCAAGGAAGGACCGGTATTATCGGTCGTGCTGAAAACCGGTGTGCTTCTCACCGCCCTTTGCGGCTTCATGGCGCTGGGCCTGTTGCTGATTGCGATGATCGGGGGATAAGACCATGAAAAACAAGCTGTTCAATCCGGTCTTTCTGTTTCTGGCGTCCCTGATCCTGCCGCTGGTCGCGTTCGAAGCCCTGATAAACGAAGATGCCGCCCTTTCCGGTGTCCTGTCAGGCATCCCGGTTGACATCCCGGTGGGCGGCATTCTGTTTGGTCTGTTTGCGGCCGTCATGGCGCTGATTGCCATCAAGAAATAATACGGTTCCGGCCCGATATCAGGGCCGGAACATCGCAAGCTTGATCCCGAACGCAATAAACACGCTGCCGGTCACGGCCTTTAATGCGCGCTGGAACGATCCACTGCGTGCCATACCTGTCAGGCGCGACAGCAGAATAATCATGGTCGAAAACCAGATGATATTGATGCTGGCATGCACACAAACCAGCATGAAGGCCGATGTAATGGCCCCGTCGCCGACCGGAATGAATTGCGGAAATGCCGCAAGATAGAAAATCGATACCTTGGGATTAAGCGCATTGGTCAGGAACCCTTCGCCATACGCCACCAGAAGCGTCCTGCGGCGTTTGGCCGGGGCCACTTCGGCAACGGTTTTAACCCCGCGCCATGCCTCGCGCAGCGCCTTGAAACCGACCCAGCAAAGATATGCCGCACCGGCAATCTTCACCATCATGAACAATTGTGCCGACTGCACAAGGATCACCGAAATCCCCAAAATCGACAATGTGCCATGCAGGTAAAAGGCGGTCACGAAACCGGCAACATTGGCAAATCCGGCTGCCCGTCCCGATGTCGGAACGGTTTTGGCAATCAGAACGCCATTGGGGCCCGGCGACATCACCAGAAGGGCCGTAACAAGCGTGAAGCTGATAAACTGTGCCCAATCCATCAGAGTGGCTCCTTAAAAGAGGGTGGCCACGAAACTATAGATGGATTGTAAAAACCGGCAAGCGCGCGATTGTACCGATACATGACAATCGAAAAGGCAATTTAAAAGGTCGACAAAAAGACGGGGCTCAATAGTCCGCCTTTGCGCACCTCGCACTGTTTCCTATCCATAAAACGCAATGGATATCCACTTCGCGCAGGAAAATATCGCATCCCTGCCGTTGCTGTGGCGACCCATGCGCAAATCCCCTAATCCTCGGACTTCCATTTCATGAACTGGCTTAACTGCCGATCTGACTGATGCGCAAAATGCCAGCGATTTTTCCTGCCGCGCATAAGCCAGATCAAAATGATTGAAGACAAAAATGAAAAAATATGCGGTTGGATTTGTCTGTAGCTGCGCCGTCGCTTTTGCGCCATCCGCGCATGCTCAGGACGCAGATGGCGGCAACAAATGGGGACCGCATATCGACCTTGAAGGCAAGGCCGGCACAGACCGCAACCTTGGTGAAACCGATCTGTTCATTCCGCTATGGCAGGATGACGATACCCTGACCTTTGCCAATATCCGCGCGCGGATGGATGATGCCAACAGTCACGAAGGCAATTTCGGTGTCGGCATTCGCCAGATGCTTGATAGCGGCTGGAATATTGGCGGCTATGGCTATTTTGATCGCCGCCACAGCGCGTATGACAACAAATTCAATCAGGTGACTTTCGGGGCCGAAGCCCTTTCGCTTGACTGGGATTTTCGCGCCAATGCCTATATGCCGGTCGGCAGGACAAGCTATATGGAAGACAGCCTGAGCACGGTGGATTTTTCCGGCACCACGATCATGTACCGTCAGGGCGAAGAACGCGCCCTTCGCGGTTTTGATGCCGAAATCGGCTGGCGCGCACCATTGTTTGAAGCCACGGCACCACAACAATTGCGCCTTTACGCAGGCGGCTATCGCTTTACCGAAGACGATGTGGACACGGTACAGGGACCTCGCGGGCGGCTTGACCTGACCTTTGATGAAATACCGTTCCTGTGGGAAGGCTCGCGCTTTTCGCTGGGGGCTGAAATCCAGCATGACGACCCGCGCGGCACACAAAGCTTTGCCAGCTTCCGCCTGCGCATTCCGCTTCAGGATTTTGGCGACAATCCCAAACCGCGCCTGAACGCTATCGAACGCCGCATGACCGATCCGATCATACGCGACATTGATATCGTCAGTCAGGCCGGGCAATTCACAACGGCAGAGGAAATAACAAGCACAGCCAACGGCAACACCATCACACTTGTCAGCAGTGCAACAACATCAAGTGCCGACCTCGCCACGACCATCTCATCCGCCGGTGCCAATTCGACCGTGATCCTGAATGGCAGCTTTGCCAGTGTGAACAGCCGCCTTGATGTGCAAAATGGTCAAACCATCATGGGGGCTGGCGACCTCAACGTTCAAACACCTTCCGGTCGCACCGTGACCATTACCACACCGGGTGCCAGCCTAAGCGGCGAAGGATCCTCTCCGGTCGGTTTCGGCAGTCCAAGCCATATTTTCAACATGGCCAGCAACAGCCGCCTTGTCGGCGTTACCGTCTCAACCTCCGACACGCAGGCAACCGCAGCAGTGCGGATTAACGGCGTGAATAACGTCGAAATCATCAATAGCACATTGACCAGCAACGCCACGGGCAACACGTCCTTTGGCATACAGGTTATCGGAAACGCGCAAAACACCGTCATTCGCGGCAATACGATCACATCCACCAGTAACGATACCTTTGCCTATGCCCTGTCAGTCATCGGATCAGACAACCTCGTCTTCGAGAACAACACACTCAATATCAGCGGGGCGACAAACAACCACCTGATTTTCTTTAACCTGAACAATACGAATCTCTCCGGCTCCGGCAACAGCGGCAATGTAAGCACATGCAATGTCGGTGGCGGGACAAGCACCGGCTCCATCAGTTTCACGACAGCAACGCCGACCTGCCCTTAATCAGGAATGCTGTTGATAACCGGATGATGTCATGCCAACGGTCTGCCGCTGTCCGCGTTGATATCGGGGGGGGGGCAACCTGGGTACAACGTATTTCGCTTGAATGTTCCTATTTTGTTCTATAATTTGAGCATATGCGAAACATCATCGAACCGACATCAGATCACATCGAAACCGCCCAACCGGGCGAAGGCTGGATCAATCCGGATTTTGATCCGGATCTGCTGCCCGCGCGCAGGCAAAAAGGCCGCGGGGCGGTATCGAACATTGATGGCCGATTTGAACGCCATATCCATCAGGCGGTCGATGATGGCTGGATGAACAGCCTGATGGAAGATCAGGACGCGCCGCGCATCCGCACCACCCTTGGCATTGATGGCGCACGCAGCGTGATCACCAGAAATCAAAGCCCCGATGTGCCGTTTGACCGTTCGATCAATCCCTATCGCGGCTGTGAACATGGCTGCATCTATTGCTTTGCCAGGCCAACCCACGCTTATCTGGGCCTGTCGCCGGGCTTGGATTTTGAAACAAAACTGTTCTGGAAACCCGACGCCCCGACCCTTTTGCGCAAACAGCTCGCCGTCAAAAGCTATATGCCCGCCCCGATCGTGATTGGCACCAGCACCGATCCCTATCAGCCGGTAGACCGAGAAAAACAGCTGACCCGCTCAATCATCAGGGTACTATCGGATTGCCAGCATCCGTTTTCGATCATCACCAAGGGCGCACTGGTCACCCGCGACATTGATCTGATCGCGCCGATGGCCGCCAGAAACCGCGCGTCGGTCGCAATATCGGTCACAAGCCTTGATCACAGATTATCCAACCTTCTCGAACCGCGTGCCTCCGCCCCGCACCGTCGGCTTGATGCCATTCGCAAACTTGCCTATGCCGGTATTCCCGTAACGGTCCTGTGCGCGCCGATCATTCCCGGCCTGAATGACATGGAAATCGAAAATCTGGTTGCCGCGGTTCATGACGCCGGGGCAACGTCCGTATCGCACATCGTCGTCCGCCTGCCGCTTGAAATCGCCGACCTGTTCGAAGAATGGCTTGCGGCCCATTATCCTGATCGCAAGGCAAAGGTCATGTCCCTGATCCGTCAGATGCGCGACGGCGAACGCTATCAATCCGAATTTGGCACCCGCATGCGCGGCACCGGCCCGATTGCCGACCTGATTGCCAGGCGATTTGATGCTGCACGCAAAAAACACGGCATGACCGGCCGGTCGCTCAACCTTGATTGCAGCGGCTTTGTCCGCCCCAACGCGAACGGGCAAATGTCGCTGTTCTGAGATCACCAGCAACATCGCCCCCCTCACCCCCAAGCCCTGCTCGCACGACCGGCGGGCACCAACCCGATCACTCCGCCCCGGTCACTCCGCCCCAATCACTCTGCACGACGGATCAGCATCGTTCTTTGACCGCCAACGGTAAGGCGCAATACTTCGCCATCATCAAATGCGTAACTAAGGATATGATGATCAGGATCCACAATCTGTTTGTCCTCGATCATGACAGCACCATTTGCGACCAGCGCGCTCGCTGCCGCAATGGTATCGGCAAACCCCGCCATCAGAATAAGCGGCACCACCCCGATCCCGTCTTTCAGGGCATTGGACGTGAAATCAAGTGTCGGCATGCGATCCGCAAGGGAGATATGGGTCATTTTCCGGTTTCCTTGTTGGTGGGGCCACCTCGGGCAAACCGGTTTATGGAAAAAACAAAGGCCGCCCTGGGGCAGCCGGTCTTGGTTTAATTTACAAACACATCAACAGGCGCCGCGCTATGTGCACGACGTAAAATAGGCGTTCTGATGTGTAACAATGTTTTCCATCTTTAAATCATTACGTACCTTATGCTGTCAGGTCAAGCCTGATTGCAGCAGCTTTGTCCGCCCGAATGCCAACCGGCAGATGCAGTTGCTGTGAACAGCCCACCGGGGCACCAGTTCAATGCTGCACACAGCAAAACACCCGCCCCGGCAAAGCCGTTAGGCGGGTGTTGTTGATCAGCCGGATAATGGCGGTTTATCCCACCACCCGGTACCGGGCGTGTGGGGCGGGGATTGCCGTAATCGACGGATCGATCTTCGGCAAAACCCCGCCTTCCTCCGCGCCTGTATATTCTGTCAAATCCTCGTTTTTGGCGTCGGTATCGTTCATCGCCATCATGCGCGCGCTTTCAAAAAAGCGAAGGCCGCGCTTTTCAAGAACATAAAGCGTTTCCGCCCCCCACGGCCCGGACCAGACCAGCCCCGAAAGCGTTTCCATTTCGCGTTCGATCCGGGTCGGTGAAATCGGCCGACCAAGGCATGTGGTCAGCAAAAACGAAAGTTCGGCTGCCGTAACGCCATCTTCGCAGCATTCCTCGGCCAGAACCGCCATCACCGCCATGGTCACAACCCGAAGAGAAACCTTGCCGGTTTCGATCCCCGGAAAGCGGCTTTGCTGCAGGGTGACGATATCATTGGCGATGCGATCAACGCCCCCACGGATCACATATCGACCGCGCCAGACCCTGCAGCTTGTCCGTACTTCCCATTCCCGCATTTTGTCCCCGCCTGTTTTCTTGTCCCACGTCAAGAATGATACATTATAGATACATAACGTCAACCACTTTATCGGTTTTTTGTATCATTTAATACAAGCGTCACGAAACCATTGATATCCGGTCCCGGTGGCGGAAAATCCCCCATCCCCGTCAACCGGTTCGATATAGCCCCGCGTGATTGCGCTATGAAAATCACGCCCGAAATTCCGGGGCATGCGCAAATGTTCCTGCCGTTTCAGGAGCCTGCGAATATCGTCGCGCGTCACAAAGCTGCGCCCGTCGCGATAATGCAGCCAGATCGCCGCAATCAGGATCGTTTCGGCAAAACCGCGCGGCTGAAGGCGCGCAATCAGATCGCCCAGATTGCCGATATATCCAATCAGGAAGTTCGCAGGATCAATCGCATCCGCAGTACCTTCGCCAAGCAGACCGGCCCCACCGAAATCGCGCCCTGTCGCCTGCGCGGCCACCTGCCCCGGTATGTTTTCCGGTCCAGATTCAGCCTCGCCCGCAATAGCCGACCGGGCCGGAGAAAGAGCCGGGCCGGATCGATCCGACCGCGCCGTTACAGGGAATTGCCCACCAGCAGGCATCTCCCGCAAAGAGCCACCAGGCCCGAATGACGAAGATGGCGCAGACGGAGATGATGCCGCAGGTGACATGGAAGAGGACGTGGCAGCCGACATGGCAGGCGACATCGAAGCCCCCGAAGGAGCCCCCGCCCCATGATCAACCGCACCGCCCCTTGCGCCGCACCCGCCCGCAAACTGGTCGGAGAACCAAACAGGGCTGCCATCACCAAAGGCAGGCGCGCAGGCGGGATCGCACATTCGAGATCCACCGGCCCAAAATCACCTTCGCCCGTCAGTTTGACATGAATAACAGCAGCCAAGTTTCTTTCACCCCCAATTTGGCCAAGGGGATAACATACATTTCGTATGATTATCAACATCAATTCCAAAAATATGTATCAATATATACACAATCTAAATTCCAAAAACTCCTCGACAAACCAAGCCTTCCGGCAGCACCATGATTTCACTGCAAGATTTCAGACCGGACCATCACCGCGATGCTGCCCAGCCCCACAAAAGGCACATCTGCCGCCTCCCCGATTTAGGCGGCCAACTGACGGTCACGCGATCTGATCGCCACCAAGTATGGAGGAGTCTGTGACCCGCCTTTTATTTCGTGAAGACGCCTATCGCCGGAACTGTGACGCCAAAGTCATCTCGATCTCGGACCGCGGCATTGAACTGGACCAAACCGTGTTTTACGCCACCGCCGGCGGCCAGACCGGCGATGTCGGGATTTTCAAAACCGCCGATGGCCGTGAAATGCCGGTCGCAACCACGATCAAGGACCGCGACAGCGGCAAAGTCCTGCATATCATCGCCGATGGTCACGACCTGCCAGCAATCGGCGATACCATCACGGCCGAACTGGATTGGGAAACCCGCCACCGCCTGATGCGCTTTCACACCTGCCTGCATTTGCTCTGTGCGATTGTCGAAGGCGACGTCACCGGCGGCAATATCGCCGCCCACAAGGCGCGGCTTGATTTCAACCTGCCCGACGAAGCGCCTGACAAGGATGAGCTGACCACAAGACTGAACGAGCTGATCGCAAGCAATGCCGAGGTTTATGACGGTGAAATCAGCGTGGCCGAGCTTAAAGCCAACCCCGAACTGGTCCGCACCATGTCGGTGCAACCGCCGATGGATGGCAACAGCATCCGCACCGTCACGATCGAGGGGATCGATTATCAGCCCTGCGGCGGAACGCATGTCAAAAGTACTGCTGAAATCGGCAGGGTTCTGGTTGCCAAGATCGAAAAGAAAGGCCGCCAGAACCGCCGCATCAATATCGTCTTTGATGAATGAATTCCCCGGAAACGCGCAATCGGCATATCCACAAATCAAGTCGGGATATTGCCATGCGCTTTCAGGACGGATAGAAATTAAAACAAGAAACATTTGAGTTTGAAGATACAGATCTGCGGAAACGCCCCGGATCGCGCAATACCCACCATTGCAAACCGGAGTCTCTTTGATGACCAACCCAACTTCCGACGCACTGGTCTCCACCCAGTGGCTTGCGGATCACCTTGATGCACCCGACGTTCGCGTCGTCGATGCCAGCTGGTACATGCCCGCCCAGAACATAAATGCGCGCGAGATTTATAACGCGCAGCATATTCCGGGCGCGGTATTCTTCGATATTGACGAAATCGCCGCCGACGATAGCGCGCCGCTTCCCCACATGATGCCCGACGCAATCAAATTTTCGGCCAAGGTCCGCAAGCTTGGCCTTGGCGACGGTGTGCGCATCGTGGTCTACGGCCAGACGGGGTCCGCCCTTGCCGCCTGCCGGGTATGGTGGATGCTGCGCCATTTCGGGCATCACGATGTCGCCGTGCTTGATGGCGGCCTGCCGAAATGGCTGGCGGAAAACCGCCCGGTGACCGATGCACCAACCCCGCCGCGCGAACGCCATTTCACCGCGCGCGCCAACAGCTTCCTTTTGCGCGAATATGATCAGGTGCTGGCAAACGTCAAAAGCAAACGCGAACAGCTGGTCGATGCCCGCGCAACCGAACGCTTCACCGGCGATGCCGACGAACCCTGGGGCAAGGCTGGCCATGTCCCGGGCTCCCGGAATCTGCCATTTGACAGACTCCTGAATGCTGACGGCACCTTCAAGGATGCCGATGCCATTCGCACCGCTTTCCAAGATGCAGGCGTCAATCTGGATAAATCGGTCGTTGCCTCCTGCGGCTCGGGCGTGACCGCCTGCGTGCTTGCCCTTGGTGCCTATATTGCGGGCAAAAAGGAAGTCGCGGTTTATGACGGCTCCTGGGCCGAATGGGCAAGCACCGAAGGAAGTCCGGTCGACAAAGGCCCGGCATAATACGGCGCACAAAAGATATGAAAACGCCCGGCTCCCCTACCCTGTCCCCCGCCGATGCCGCCCGATATGACGCGGTCGGCACAGGTGACAAAGCCAAGGATCCGGGCGTTTTTCTTGAAAGACTGCAATCACCGACCACCCACGACATCGCCGCCATCGGCGACCTTTGGCATAAATCCGGGCTGACCGGACCGGACCACGATGCCGGTCGTGACCTCGCCACATGTCTGAATTCCGGGCGCGGCAGCGTGATTTTGGCGCGAACGGCAAAAGACGCTACAATCATCGGCACAATCATGGCCGGTCATGACGGTGAAAGTGGCTGGGTTCATTATCTTGCCGTATCGCACGATGCGCGCGGCACCGGCCTTGGATCGGGTCTTCTGGCCCTGGCCGAGGATATCCTTGCCGCCACCGGCCTTGCTGTAAACAAGGTCACCGTCACAGACCCGGCAGTGCATGATTTTTATCGCAAGCTCGGTTATGAAATTGTCGAAACCGCCCCACACACCAAACCGCAAACACCTGAAATCAGAAATGATTTAGTGGTCATGCGAAAAAGGCTGAAGTCATGAGTGCATCCAACCCGCGCAAGCTGGAAGTCGTCATCACCTTCCTTGAAATGCTTGATCCGCCAGATCGCCCTGCGGCAACCATCCCGCCGGGCAAGGTCGCCATCGTGCGCGCCGAAAACCCCACCCTGTCCTTTTATCGCTACCTTTATGATACGGTCGGCGAACCGTGGCTGTGGTGGTTCCGCCGCCTGATGGGTGATGACGAACTTGCCGAAATTCTGGCCCGCCCCGAAACCCACGTTTACGTTTTATATGTCGGCGGCGTCCCGGCCGGGTTTGCCGAACTTGACCTGACCGATCTTGAAGAAAACGGCGTGATCGACCTGCATTATATGGGCCTGATCCCCGATTTCATCGGCAAGGGGTATGGCAAATACCTTCTGAACTGGGCGATTGACACCGCCTGGGGCCTTAAACCGCAACGCATAACAGTCAATACATGTTCGCTCGATCATCCAAGTGCTTTGGGGGCTTACCAGAAGGCAGGCTTTGGTGTATACGACCAGCGAACAGATATTGTTGACGATCCGCGTGATACCGGCCTGATCCCGGCCATCGACCATCATGTTGATCATGATGCCGGTGCCGATCACGGCAAAAAAGCCGAAAGGTCGCAGGAAAATGAAAATTCCGGCACTTTGATCGTTGACTTTCCCGACCGCGCACGTTAACAAGCGCGCCTGAGTTTACCCAAGCCAGAGGATGATGACCCATGGCAGTGCCAAAGAAAAAAGTGACCAAGTCCCGTCAGGGCATGCGTCGCTCGCATGACAAGCTCGCCAAGGGCTCGTACCGCGAAGACAAAGAAACCGGCGAACTGCATCGCCCGCACCACATTGATCCGAACACCGGTATGTACCGTGGTCGTCAGGTGGTAGAGCCGAAGATGTAATTCCGCACCGGAGGGCTTTGGCGGTTTGCGACGCTACAAGTTTCCACGCCATCCGTTTTTCGGATGGCGTTTGGTTTAAAAAAGGACGAAGCCCAGCGGTTTCGTCCTTTTTTATTTGATCACGCCATCCCGTCCGAACCGGTACCGCAAATCACGACCCCGACCTTGCCGGGGTTTTCAATACCCAGCCGGTCAGATGCCACTGCCGCAATCCCGGCAGCCGCCGAAAGCTCAACCGCAATTCCCAATTCCCGCCAAAGCCAGCGCGCCGCATCGCGCATTTCATCATCGCTGACCAGAACGATCCGGTCGACATTCCTGCCAATCAGATCAACATTCAACGCCGATGACTGACGCGGCGCCAGACTGGTGGCCGCTGTATTCACACTTGGCAATGTCGCGACCTCGTTATGCTTGAGGCTCTCGAACAAGGTCGGTGCCCCGGTCGGCTCGACGCCGATCACCCGGATCGATGGCCGCAAAAGCTTGGCCGCCGTCGCCACCCCTGAAATCAGCCCGCCACCGCCAATCGCCACCACCAGCGTATCAAGGTCGGCCTGCTGTTCAAGCATCTCAAGCGCAATTGTGCCCTGCCCTGCAATCACCTTGGGGTCGGCAAAGGGATGGATATAGGCCATGCCGCTTTCACGCGCATGATCCATCGCCGCCCGGTTGGCATCATCCCAGACCGCACCGATCAGGACCACATCAACACCCTGCTTGCGCAGTTTTTCGACCTTGGGCTTTGGTGTATTGGTTGGCAGGAATATCTTGACCGGAACCCCCAGCACACGGGCCGCGTTGATCACCCCCATGCCATGATTGCCACCCGATGCGGTACAAAGGCCCACGGCGCGTTTGTCTTCGTCAAGGGCAAGGGCGGCATTCATCGCGCCGCGTGCCTTGAACGAACCCGATATCTGCATGTTTTCAAGCTTCAGATACAAATCCGGAATATGATCCCGGTCGGGGAAAACCGACTTGTCGCCATAAATACCGGCGGCAAATACCGGCGTCAGGCGCATGTGATCGGAAATGGCACGACGCGCGGCGCGAAAATCCTGAAGTTCAAGCACGGGGCCTCCTGCAAGTCGGATAGTGTTAAACGGGTTTTACCTGTTGTAACGCGGCCCGGAACCGGACGCGAGGCATAAGGCTTGAAATATCGCAAAATGCCGGTTTCACAACTCTTTGCGGTGAAAAAACCTTGAACCCGATGATCTGAAATGCTTTGAGTTATAGAAGAAATTCAAGGCCCCGCGCGTCGTCGCATCGTCACCCCCGACGCATCCAAGGAGAAAAGCCACCCATGTCAGGTCACCGCCCCCAAAAGCCCGCAACCCAACTGGTCCATGCCGGTCGCCGATCCAGCGAATATCACGGCGTGGTCAACCCGCCGGTTCTTCATGCATCGACCATCCTGTTTGAAAGCCTGGCCGACCTTGAAAAGGCCGGCTCATCCGCACCGGGCAAGGTGACCTATGGGCGGCACGGAACCCCGACACGCTTCCTGCTTGAAGAAGCGGTTGCCGAGCTTGAAGGCGGCTTTGGCACCCTATGCGTATCGTCCGGGGTGGCCGCAATCACCAATGCGATCCTCGCCTTTGTCAAACCGGGCGATCATATTCTGGTCACCGACAGCACCTATTACCCGACGCGCAATCTGTGCAACACGTTTCTGAAACGTTTTGGCGTTGAAACCGAATATTACGATCCGACCATCGGCGGCGATATCGCGGGACTTATTCGTGACAATACCGCGCTTGTCTGGTGCGAAAGCCCGGGATCTCTAACCTTCGAAATGCAGGATATCCCGGCGATTTCGGCGGCGGCCCATGCGCGCAACGTCAAGGTATTGCTCGATAACACCTGGGCATCGCCACTTTTGTGCCGCCCGTTTGATATGGGGGTTGATGTATCGGTGCAGGCTGGCACAAAATACATCGTCGGTCATTCCGACGTCATGCTGGGCACGATCACCACCGCCACCGAAGAAGACCTTCTGACGATTAAAAAACAGATCATCATATCGGGCGATGCGGTTGGTCCCGATGATTGCTATCTGGCACAACGCGGGCTTCGCACCCTTGGCGTGCGCCTGCGCCAGCATCATGAAAGCGGCCTGAAAGTCGCCCAATGGCTGCAAACCCGCTCTGAAGTCAAACGTGTCCTGCACCCGGCCCTGCCCGATGATCCGGGCCATGCCATCTGGAAACGCGACTTCACCGGCGCATCGGGCCTGTTTTCCTTTATCCTGAAACCGGTCACAAAGCCGCAGCTTGCCAATATGGTCGATCATATGGACCTGTTTGGCATGGGATTTAGCTGGGGCGGCTTCGAAAGCCTGATCCTGCCGTCCGATCCGAAAAACATCCGCACCGCGACCAAATGGGACGAAGACGGCCAACTGATCCGCCTTCATGTCGGCCTCGAAGACACCGACGACCTGATCGCCGATCTGGAAGCAGGTCTTGCCCGTCTGGCAAAAGACTAAGATATCCCGCAGTCAAACGCAAAAGGGCGCCAGAATTATTTCGGCGCCCTTTTTGCAGAATCATCCTATACCCACGCAAAAAGCAAAGAGGCCACAACCACCGCCGAAAGAATCACACGCAAATTGCCATACCATTCCGGCAAAGAACCGATCCTGACCATAAACAGATCAACCAGAAGCATTGCGGCAAAACTCGCCGCCAGGATCGGCAGCGCGATAAATCCTGGCATCAGCAACGCACCCCACCCGAATAGCGACGGGGTCACACTGATCGCAAGCGGCACCCACAAGGTTTTATCCTCAAGTCGGCCATGCTCTGGAGATACAATCGCTCTTCCCCAGTGCACACCACCCAAAAAGGAAAGAATCACCGCCCCGTAAGCCATCAACGAAAACTGCGCATAAGACTGATGAGCTGGCGATAAGAACTCGCCCCCAAATGAGAGCACCATGAAAGGTATGGCACCCGTCAACCCGAACCAGCGCGCAGCAGGTGGAATAACCGCAAAAAATCCATCCCTCCTGATCGCGCGAATTGAACCGGGTTGCTGCGGTGAATTGGTTGCGTCTTCCATGACGAGCTCCGTTTGGGCGTAAGATGCTCGTTCTACGTTATTTTATCCCTGACTGATCACCTCAGCACGCCTGGAAACGGCGCAGAATGGGAACCATCATCGCGCTCAGGACAAACAGCCCCGCCGCCGAAATCACGATGCTTGGCCCGGCCGGGCTGTCGATATGCCACGAAAGGCTGATCCCCGCCATGACCGATGCCGCCCCGAACAGGGCCGCACCAATCGCCATCTGTTCGGGTGTTCTGGCAAAAAACCGCGCCCAGGCCGCCGGAATGCTTTGGGCAGCCGCGATTTCCGGCCCGGAACGAATATCAGGCGGTCGAAGGCTCCTTGCGTTTGACCGCCTTTTCGATGATTTCCTCGCTCCACTGGTTAAGGCTTTTACCCGCCAGTTCTGCGGCAATCGCTGCCTTCCGGTGAATATCGGGACTGACCCGCAACATCATCTTGCCGGAATAAGGTTTTTGCGGCGTCTTGCCCGTCTTGGTACAGGTCTCAAGATAATCGTCTACCGCCTCGTAAAAGGCTTCCTTCAAATCCGCAACCGTATCGGCATGAAATCCGACACGATCCCGAATACCGGCAATATGGCCGACGAAAATCTCGTCATCGGAATCAAATTCGACGCGCGCCATATAACCTTTGTAAGTCATTGCATTCATGGCGTTACTCCTGCGCGGATCAGAAAATCACGCATAGGGAAAAACTGCGACCAAGCTTCTTCTGTGCTTGCCCACCATACTATCATGATGTGATAGAAAATTAAGAGGTCTTGGCTTTCAGGATATGCTCAAAATCTTTTAGGGCTGCGGCGGCTGTCGCCAGCGGCTCTTCACCGCATCCGATGGCGATTGTCTCGCCCATGGCATCGGTGATGATCCGGATTGCCTTGTTCTTGCCGCTGACCTGCGCTAGGGGATCGGAATTCGGATAGGCCCTGACACCGACACGCGCAGAAATCGTCCCGTCATCCGCACATTCCAGACTGCCGACAAGTTTGGGAACAAGGCCCTCCGCCCGCCATTCATCAATCCGGTCTGCGGTAACGCCGTGAATGCCCTCGACAACAAGGTCGTCCATCGCAAGCTCCGCCCCCAGCCCAAAATTGGCAAGAAGCAACAGCTTGCATGCCGTGTCCCAGCCTTCGGTATCATTGCGCGTATCAGCCTCGGCAAAGCCGCCTTTTTGCGCCTCTTTCAGGGCAGCGTCAAAGCCAACGCCTTTCGAGATCATCGCATCGAGAAGGAAATTGGTCGTGGCATTCAAAATACCCTCGACACTCAAAACCCGGCAGCCGGTCAGACTATGTTCAACAAGATCAATGGTCGGCAGGGCCGCGGCACTTGCGCCGCTCAGCTTTAAAATGGCCCCCGATGCCTTCGCCAGATCGCGCAATTCCCGCCCGCTATGGACCAGTGCGCCCTTGGAAATCACAATCGTATCGCGTCCAGTCGACAGGGCCGAATGAATATAGGCAAGCCCCGGACCACCCGTGCGAAAATCGCTGGGTCCGGCCTCAATCAGGACATCTGCCCCGGACGTGCTGATAAAGTCCGGCCCGCTCAAGCCCGGTTCCAGCGCATCAAACTGATCGTCATCAAGTCCGTTTGCATCAAACAGGCCCGAACGCGATCCGCACACCGCCACCAGACGAACATCTGCACCGTAAAGACTACGGTAATGCGCCCGCCGTGCCAAAAGCAGATTTGCCGTGGCGCGGCCAACGCCCCCAAAACCCGCAATCGCAACTTTGATCACCCGCATATTGTCCGTCCCTGTTTCATTTAAAACTGCGCGCAATCCAAACAATGCCGATACCGGGTTATCCCCGCAAACGGCGAATCACGGGGGATGCCATCCCGACCAGCAGGAACAACCCCGCCGCCGAAATCACGATGCTTGGCCCAGCCGGGCTATCGACATGCCATGAAAGGCTGATCCCGGCCATGACGGACGCCGCCCCAAACAGGGCCGCACCAATCGCCATTTGCTCAGGCGTTCTGGCAAAGAACCGTGCACTGGCGGCAGGCACAATCAAAAGGGCCGTGATCAGAAGAACCCCGACAATCTTGATCGCCATGCCGATCACAAGCGCCATCAGCAACATGAAAACCAGACGCAGCCGTTCGACCGGAATGCTTTCGGCCGCGGCAATTTCCGGGCTGACGGTAAGCGCGAGTAACGGCCGCCACATCCAGACCAGAACGGCCAACGCCAATCCACCGCCCAGCCCCAAAAGCCAGATATCGGCAACATTGACCGCCAGAATATCGCCAAACAGATAGGCCATCAGGTCAACCGCAATCCCCTGCACAAAGGCAAGGGCGACCATACCAAGGGCCAGCGTCGAATGCGCCAGCATCCCCAGAACCGTATCGCTGCCAAGGCGACTTTGGCGTTGCCCGATGGCAAGGATAAGGGCGGCGGCAAGGCAGGTGGCAATCATCCCGATCCGGACATCCACCCCGACCAGAAGCCCGAGTGCCACACCCAGCAACGCCGAATGTGCCAGCGTATCGCCAAAAAACGCCATCCGCCGCCAGACGATAAACGCCCCGAACGGCCCGCAGACAAATGCCAGCAAAATCCCGCCGATCACCGCACGGGTCAGAAAATCATCCATCATTGCGGCCGCCATATCCGATCTTTTTCGTCGATTTCTTCTTCATGATGATGATGTCCATGCGCGCATCCCGGCCCGTGCACGTGCCCGTTATGGTTATGCCCATGATCATGATGATGATCATGCCCGCCCTCGACAATATGCCCGGCAAGGTCATGTTCGTGATCATGCGCATGGGTATAAATGCCAATCGCATCCGCCGCCTGATTGCCAAACAGGGATCTGTATTCAGGATGCTGACGCACGGTTTCAGGAATGCCCGAACAACAGACATGCCGGTTAAAGCACACCACCTGATCGGTCTTGGCCATCACCAGATGCAGGTCATGCGAAATCATCAGAACCGCACAATTAAGCTCGGCCCGGATATCATCGATCAGGCGGTAAAGCTCCGCCTGCCCGGTCACGTCAACCCCCTGGGTCGGCTCGTCAAGCACCAGCAATTCCGGGCGCAGCAACAAGGTCCGCGCCAACATCACGCGCTGCGTCTCGCCGCCCGAAAGGCTGCTCATCTGAGTATCGATCACGTGGCTGGCACCGACCTGATCCAGAACCTTCTTGCAGTCGCTTCGCGATGCCGACCGGGTGAGTGTCAGGAACCGCTTCACCGTCATCGGCAAAACCTGATCAATCGCAAGCTTTTGCGGCACATAACCAATACGAAGGCCCGGCTTGCGGGTGACTTCGCCCTGATCGGCGTGCTGAAGCCCCAGAAGGGTTTTGACCAATGTTGATTTGCCCGCCCCGTTCGGCCCGATCAGGGTCATGATCTCGCCCGCATTGATCGACAATGTGACGTTATCAAGCACCCGTTCATTGCCAAACGAAAGGATCAACCCCCGCCCTTCAATGAGTGGTGCAGTCATGGCACAGGCCCTTGATTTCAACAGTGGTGGCTTCGATTTTAAATCCGACCTGTCTCGCCGCCTTGCGGACCGCGATGCTCACATCCTCATCCACCGTTTCGGCAACGCGGCCGCATCGGGTGCAAATGAAATACTGCCCCAGATGGTCGCAATCAGGCTGATCACAGCCGAAATAGGCATTAAGCGACTCAATACGATGCACCAGCCCAAGATCAGTCAGGAATTCCAGCGCCCGATAAACCGTGGGCGGCTGCACCCGCTGTCCTTCGGCCTGCAGCGCATCCAGCAGCTCATAGGCCGTCACCGCCTTGTGAGATTGCCAGATCAGGCTGAATACCTTGCGGCGCATATCGGTAAAACGCGCATTTTCCGCCTCGCAGACTTTCTCTGCCTGCGCGATTGCGCTATCGATACATCTGTCGTGATCGTGGCCCTTTTTCGGGAAAAGATCGGTCATGTCGCACATCCGAAGTCACGCCGGGCGATTTGCATTAATCTGCAAAAAGCCATGGCACAGGGTGATATGTTATAATATATCATTTCTTGACGCCACTGCCGCGAAAAGTCAACAACCATCGACCGGAGCCTTCGATGTCCGAGACCACAAAAGCCGCCAATGCCCAGAATGCGAATATTGCCGACAAACTGAAATTCAATGAAAGCGGCCTGATCCCGGCAATCGCCCAGCAGCATGACAGTGGCGAGGTCCTGATGATGGCCTGGATGAACCGCGATGCGGTAATCGAAACGCTTGAAACCGGCCGGGTCTGTTATTACTCGCGCTCGCGCGGCAAGCTCTGGCGCAAGGGTGAAAGCTCCGGCCAGCTACAAAAACTGATCGATTTCCGCTATGACTGCGATCAGGACACGGTTCTGATACTGGTCGATCAGCTTGGCGTTGCCTGCCACACCGGGCGTCGCAACTGTTTCTATTTCGCCGCCCGCGATGGCGAGGAAGTGGTGATTTCCCAACCCGAAATCGCCGTCGAAGACCTTTACGGCAAAAAGTAAGCATCAGACATGGCAATTTCCGACGAACAGTTTGACCGCGTTGCCACCACCGTTATCACGGGCTTCCTTGGCAGTGGCAAGACAACCCTTCTCAATGCCCTTCTGGCACAGGACGGCATGGCAAAGACCGCCGTTCTGATCAATGAATTTGGCGAAATCGGGCTTGATCACCTTCTGGTGCGCGAGGTGTCCGAGGATGTCGTGCTGCTGAATTCCGGCTGCATCTGCTGTTCGGTGCGCGGCGATCTGATTTCGGGCTTGCGTGATCTGTTTGTCAAACGCACCCGTGGCGAGGTACCGGAATTCGACCGGGTCATCATTGAAACCACAGGTCTGGCCGACCCCGCCCCGATCCTGCATACCCTGATGACCGATCCGCTGCTCACGGCCAAATTCCGCCTTGATAGTGTGGTCACCACCGTCGATGCCCTGCATGGCGCGGGGCAGCTTGATGACCATCCCGAAAGTGTCAAACAGGCCGCCGTTGCCGACCGCATCCTGATCACCAAATCCGATCTGGCCGATGCCGAAACGCGCGAACGCCTTGAAACCCGCCTGCGCCAACTTAACCCGGCCGCCCCGATCCATGCCGTCACCATGGGTGATATTGACCCGGCCAAGCTGTTCAATGCCGGGCTGTATGACCCGGCGACCAAAAGCATGGATGTGCAGAAATGGCTGCGCGACGAGGCGTATGAACAGCACGGCGACGATCACCACGATCACCACGATCATCACGATCATGATCACCACCACCATTCCCATGCGCATGACGTCAACCGGCATGACGACCATATCCGGTCCTTCTGCATCACCTTTGACGAACCGCTGCATTGGGATGCGTTTGTCACCTGGGCGGAAATCTTCACCCAGATGCGCGGCGAAAGCCTTTTGCGCGTCAAGGGCATCCTGAACCTTGTCGGTGAAAGCAACCCGGTCGCGATCCATGCCGTGCAGCATGTTTTTCATCCACCCGCCACCCTGCCCGCATGGCCTGATGAGGATCGCCGATCAAAAATCGTCTTCATCACCAAGGATCTCGGCCCGCAGGTGATCCGGGAATCGCTCTATCACCTGAATGCCGCCGTCTCGGGAACGACTGAGAATACCTGAAATCTTTCGGCATTTGAGCCACATCAAGGCATTCAACCCGAAATTGGATCAGATTGGGTCTTGGCTTGATACAGCCTCACTCTAAGTCCTGAACTTCGGGCGATCCCACATGTGGTGATCGCCCTTTTTCTTGCCGTTTTTCATCGGCATTCTATCCCCTCGCCAAACCGAAGGACAGCATCCACCATCCAACCGTACAGGTTGCGCTGCTGTTGCGCTGCACTAAATCTGGCGCAGGTTGGCAAAGCTGTCCTCAGTTTTCCGAAACTCTCAAAACAATCAATCAAATCAAATCGAAGGGGGTAGAACATCATGATTTTCCGGAACTGGCAGGGTACGAAAATCCCCGCACTTGGCTTTGGAACATACGAGCTCGATAACGCAAGTGCTGAACATATGGTGGCCGAAGCCGCCAAGATCGGTTACCGCCATTTCGATACCGCCCAGATGTATCATAACGAGGAAGGGGTTGGTCGCGGGCTCAAGGCATCCGGCCTTTCACGTGATGACTACTTCCTCACCACCAAAATCTGGCCCGACAATTTCCAAAGCGGCGATCTGCAAACCTCCGTGGTCGAAAGCCTGCGCAAGCTTGATCTCGACCATGTCGATCTTTTGCTGCTCCATTGGCCCAATGATGACATTCCGCTGCGCGAAACCATCGCAGCACTGAACGAGGTCAAAAACCTCGGCATGACGCACCTGATCGGGATTTCCAATTTCCCGACCGCCCTGATCGAACGCGCCGTCGGCCACAGTGATTTTCCCCTTGCCGTCAATCAGGTCGAATATCACCCCTATCTTGACCAGTCCAAGGTGCTTGAATGCCTGCGCAGCCATGACATGCTGCTAACCGCCTATTGCCCGCTGGCACGTGCCAAGGTGATGAATGATGAAACGCTGGTTGCCATCGGCAAGGCCTATGGCAAATCACCGGCACAGGTCACCTTGCGCTGGCTGCTGCAACAGGATGGCGTCATGGCGATCCCTAAATCCGGCTCGCCCAAAAACGCCAAGGCCAATTTCGATATCTTTGATTTCGAACTCTCGGATTCCGACATGGCCGACATCCACGAACTCGCCCGGCCCGACGGCCGCCTGATCGATCCCGATTTCGCCCCCGAATGGGATCAGGCCGCCTGAACCAGCGGCACCGCCCACCCCCGTCATTCCCGCGAAAGCGGGAATCCAGCCAGCGGTAAAGAAATGAATTCCGGGTCTGCGCTTCGCTCCGCCCGGAATGACGGAAAAGAACAAAACCACGCATAAAACCATCAAGACCGGCCCCCGACAGGCCGGTCTTTTGCGTTAAATCCCCCCGCCCTGCCAAAAACCGCCGAATTTCCCCCGGTCGCCACCCCCGGCTTGTTTCGCACATGCGAAAAGCGTAATTTGATAGCCTGTTCAATCCGTAACCGGCGATTCCTTCATGACCAGCACCACAACCCACACCGCCGAAACCACCAAACCCGATCTCGGCCATCGCCTGTACGAAGATGTGCTGGCGCTTCTGCTTGGCACCATGGTCGTATCGCTTGGGGTGATGCTCTATAGCGAAAGCGTGCTGGTCACCGGCAGCACGGCGGGCGCGGCCCTTCTGATCGAACATGCCACCGGCCTTGGCTTTGGCGTGATCTTCTTTGCGATCAATCTGCCGTTTTACGGGCTGGCGTTTAAACGCATGGGGCTTGCTTTCACCATCAAGACCTTCATCGCGGTCGGGCTTGTCTCGCTGTTTTCAAAACTGATGCCGGTGTGGATCGATTTCTCGATGCTCAACCCGATCTTCGCCGCGATTTCTGGCGGTGCGCTGATGGGGATCGGCCTTCTGATGCTGTTTCGCCATCGCGCGGGGCTCGGCGGGATCAATATCCTCGCCCTGTTCCTGCAGGAACATTTCGGCATCCGCGCAGGTTATTTCCAGCTCGCCGTCGATCTGGTCATCCTCGCCTGCGCCTTCCTGACCCTGCCCTTTGACAAGGTCCTGCTCTCGATCCTCGGCGCTGTCGTGCTCAACCTGATCATAGCCCTTAACCACCGCCCGGGCCGCTACCTCGCTGCGAGATAACCCGTCCAAACGCTGTATTACTGATATTTCCGCCAAGCATCAAAGTAGCTTTGCTGGTTTTGGGCTTCTTGGCCATCGCACTGACAGATCAAACAAAAAGTTTTGTTTTGTTCGATTTTTATTTGCCGAATACAAAACTATTAGTTATATATAGTTGCATCAAAACAAGGCGGACGATGCTGAAAATCGAAATCAAAAAGCAGGCAAGCAAAGAGCTGAAACGCATTCAGCCAAAGACGCGCCAGCGCATCCTTGACGCGATTGAAAAGCTGGCACAAAACCCCGCCCGCACGGATCTCGATATCAAACCCCTGACCGGTAGCAACTACCACCGGATGCGGGTTGGCGAATACCGGGTGATCTTTGATCAGGATGGCGTGATCCTGAATATCGAACGCATCGCGCCACGGGGTTCGGTCTACTAGACCGGCCCGGCACGCCAACGCCACCAAACGGGAACACAGCACCATGGGCACCGAAACCAAACACACCGGACACAACACGCGCTGGCATGTCGTGCGCGATGCACAGATGAACCCGGTTTCCGTTGTGATGGCCTTTGATGACTTCAAGGCCGCATTCCCCCGCGAAGCCGCCAGCGTCCTCGCCGACAGCGAAGCCGCCGAGGATGCGGAACTGATCCGCCTTGCCGATGAAGTCAAAAACGATGAGAGCTTCCCGTTCGAGATCGTCAAACGCCTTTCCAACGGGGAAAACCCGGTCAAGGTTTACCGCGAACATCGCGACATGACCCAACCGCAACTCGCCGAACTGGCAGACGTTTCAACCAACTATATCAGCATGATCGAAACCGGCAAAAAGACCGCCTCGCGCAAACTGCAAGCCAAACTGGCCGGCATCCTTGGCGTCGATTATGACGATCTGGAAACATGGACCGTCGATGGGGACTAAGGCATGAATTTGCGCATGGACAATAAGGGGACGGTCCCTTTTCTTGCTTCTGATCCTTGATCTGGAGGATTATCACTGATGAACGCACCCCGCCCGCTTCGCCGCAATCGCCGCCCGACCCATCCGGGCGTGATCCTGCGCGAACATTACCTTGTCCCCCGCAAAATCCTGCAAAAGCATTTCGCCGATGATGTCGAAATCAGCGAAAAACACCTGAGCCGCATCATCAACGGCCATGCCCGTATTGACGCCCCGCTGGCCGCGCGCATCGCCAAAACCCTTGGCAACACCACCCTCTTCTGGGTGAACCTTCAGGCATCCGTTGATGCCTGGGACGGCGAACAGGCCGAAGCCGACTGGCAACCGCAAACGGTGTATCCACCAGAGCGGGCGGCAAGCTGATGAAACTGCCCGACTTTACTCCGCTGATTCTGCTTAGCACCGGTGCTATCACAGGAGCTCTGTGTGCAGCGCTATTCTTCCCAAACACAGTGCCCTTACCGGATGGATGGGGTGACGTGTTGGGCTCGTCACTTGGTGTTGCAGGTGCGTTCTATATAGCGAGAACAACATTCTGGCTGGAATATAGAACTAAAACAAAGGACGCAACCAAACCGCTTTTGACCCACCTGTATATTGCTCTTGCCGGTGTCCACTCTTGCAAAGATGCCCTTCAAAAGAATCAAGAAGTTCTCAAAGGTTTGGCAAAATTGTATCAATCCTGCACAAGCGAGAAGACCAAAGGACTGTTACATGCCTTAAAAAAATTTAACACGCCCATACCTTTTACACCTGAGCATCAACAACTTTTCGACGAAGCTGATGATACCTTCAAAACCCTCAGAGCTGCGGCCTGCAACGACATTGACCACATTGCGACTTACTCTACATCTCGGTCACTTCCTGAGGCTTGTCAGGCGGTACAGACAATAAAAATGGAGTTCATCGGCCACTTGGAACCAAATGAGATTATGTGGCTTTCGACTCTCATAGAGAGCCTTGAGAAGGCGGAGGAGACCGACATCAATATAGCCAATATCATCCATGAACTCACAGAAATAAGCCCAACATCCCCTCCCGATGACATCAAAAACATTCGGTATAAACTTGAGCTTATGCCTGCCATTATGATTGATGAAATGACTAGACAAGAAGATCGGCTTATTCGTGTCATAAAAAGATTGGCCAGCTAAACGAATAAAGCGATCAAACATCCAAACTTTATCAAAGATATTGGACATAACCCAATCCGCCCAACATCGGTACAACTTCTAAAATCAACAAAGAAAAATGGCGATCCCTGCAGGACTCGAACCTGCAACCTACAGATTAGAAGTCTGTTGCTCTATCCAGTTGAGCTAAGGGACCGCTGTGGGGGCCGGTTGGTGCCCCGGGGCAAAGCATTGGACGCCTGCCCGGCTGATATCTTTTCAGTCTTTAACGTCTTCTGTCAGACGAACGGGGCGGAAACCGCCCCGATGATGGTGATCGGCCGTCTTGATGGCCGAAGGATCAGACGACGCGTTTGAACGCGAAGTTATCGGCATAGGCCTGCACCCGGCGGACGCGCGATTTCGGCTGTTCGATATCGGCAATCAGCTTGTGACGGGCGGCAAATGCCTGTGCTTCTTCAAGGGTATCGAAATACATGCGCACCTGGCCACGGGTATCGGTCGATCCGATCCAGCCCATAAGCTGATCAGCAACCTTCTTTGCACCCGGTTCAAATTCCATCACCCAGTGTTTGGTCGCCGCACGACCGGACTGCATGGCGTTTTTGGCAGGTTTGTAAACACGGACCTTCATCGGGACCCTCGTCTTGACCGTCGGATAAGATGACATGAATGCGGGGCTCTCTAACACCCGCTGTCTCGTCATCTTTTACACCTTTTGCCGGCACATGAAAACGTGTCCGTATGGCAAAAGGGAAAAATGGTCGGGAAGGCGAGATTCGAACTCGCGACCCCCTGCTCCCAAAGCAGGTACGCTACCAGACTGCGCTACTCCCCGACGCGGATGTGGATTTAGCACCATAATTCCGCACGGGCAAGACCGCATTATGCGTTTTTTGCCCGTATTGGAAATAAAATGCAGCCCAAAAACCAAAGGCCGCAGAAATCATCCGCGGCCTTGCTATTGCTGATTGAGGATCGCATGGCCGCAACGGGCCTGTCACGATTGCTGTTACTATGTCTTAGCGCGGCAGCCCTTCGACCTTCTCGCCAACTTCAAATCCCAACCGGTCCGCCGAACCGCCATTAAGCTCCAGAACAAAGCGCACCGGCTTTGGCCCCGGAATGATGGTTTCGGATTTCGGCACGGTGCGTTTTTCAATCCCGACAATCACGCCATTCTTGTCGATAAACAGCATATCAAGCGAGATGAAGGTATTCTTCATCCACATTGAAATGTCGCTGGCGCGGCCAAAATCAAACAGCATCCCGGCATCCTCGGCCATTTCGGTGCGGAACATCAATCCGCGGGACCGTTCATCGGGTGTAACCGCCATTTCAACATTGAAAACCTTGCCATCCACCAGCAGGCGCGATCGTTCAAACCCTGTTGCCTTTGCATTCAGCCCCGCCATCACGGCAGCACTGATAAAGCAAACGACCAAGGTCATTTGAATGAACGACTTCATAACCCATACCCCTTCAGTCTTTGGACGCGTGTCCTGACTTCGTCACGTATGTCCCCGCCGCGCCACGGATCTTTAATGCTGGTCAGCATTTTTTCGTCCGGCTGCTTTCCACGGCTATGCGTCCATTTTACGGCACGCAGGATATTTTCCGCTGTGATGGCTAACACAGGTGGTATTTCGATTTCGTTTACAACCGCCCACACCCCGGACCAACAGCGCGCAACCCCATAAGGGTTATATCCTCCGCCCCCCAGTACCAGACACCTGGATGCCATTTTGATCATGGCCCCGACCACGTCCCAAATGGCCTGATTACCAAGCATCTGTCTGGATAATGGATCTTCTGCTAATATATCACATCCACATTGCAAAACAATGGCTTGTGGTGAGAACTCCTGCGCAAGCGGTATGAAATATTCATGAAGGACATAACGCATCTCGTCATCATGCATGCCACTTGGCATCGGCAGGTTCCGCGCCATTCCCCCGGCGACATCATCAATCGTCCCGGTGCGCGGCCATAGCCCTTCTTCATGCATCGAAACCGTCAAAACACGGTCATCATCGGCAAAGGCAATCTGCACACCATCGCCGTGATGGGCATCAATATCAAGGTAAAGCACCCGATCCAGCCCCGAATCGAGCAATTCAAGAATGCCCAGAACCGGGTCGTTGAAGTAGCAAAACCCCGATGCCCGATCACGCAATCCATGATGCGTGCCCCCTGCCGGATGATGGATGATTCCGCCATCGGCAATCAGCCGGGCGGCCATGATCGATGATCCGGCCGCCGTCGCCGGACGCCGGAAAATTTCCGGATAGATCGGATTGCCGTTTTTACCCAACCCGTATCTGACCATCATGTCCTCGGGCAACATCTGGTCACGTTCGGCCTGTGCCACGGCGGCGATATAGTCGGGATCGTGAAAGCGTGACAGTTGTGCCGGCGTTGCCACCGGCCCGGTCAGGTAATTTTCCCCATCGACCCAACCCATCGCATGCACCATATCCACCACCAGCGATACCCGCGGGATCGACAGGGGGTGTTTGGGCCCGTAACTCGACCCGCGATAAATCTCGGCCGCGATCATGCGCGGACGAATATCGTGGCGGCGACGATCGGGATAATTCAGAACAGGTTCATCAGATGGCATCATGACCGATCATGCTTCATTCGGGCTGGGCTCGTTGGGGCATCGCAGGATTGACGCGCAAACGCATCCGCGTAACTCTGCTCCCGGAACACTTTCTCTTTTCTTAAACGTCCTTTTATTAAACGCCCCTTTTCTTAAACGACAGGCCGCCCCATGCCGATCAAAAACTATGCCTTTCTGATCAAGGCCGACGGATACCCGGTACGTGGCACACAAACCACCCTGCCCGGCGATGGCTTCACCACCCATATCTTTGCCGCGTCAAATATCGCGGCCCTGATCGTTGCGGCGCAAAACTTTGCCCAAAACGGGATAGAGGTCATTGAAACCTGTGGCGGTTTTTCCGATACGGATTTTGATGCGGTCAAAAACGCACTTGATGGCCGCGTCGCCCTTGGCCGGGTCACGTTTGACGCCGCCAATCAGGCCCTTCTGACCCGTTTCATGACATCGTCCTGATCGCTCTCAATCCATCGTCATCACCAACCCGTCGGAGCCCCGCCCGTGCCCGGAAAAACGTCAAAACGCCACCGCCTTTTCGCGCGGCTTGCGATCCTGATCATCGTTATTGTCATTTTCGGCGGTTTTGCCCTTTCCGGGCTTGCCGATTTTGATCTTGAAGGTCGCAATACCCGCCTTGTCGAATTTGACGATCACGGCAACCGGCTTTCGGGCACCCTGATACTGCCCGATGGTGCGGCGGCCGACACGGCCCCCATTGTCCTTCTGATCCATGGCGACGGCCCGCAGGACCGCTTTTCGCATGACGGTTACCTGCCGCTGATCAACAGCCTGCTTGATGACGGAATTGGTGTTTATAGCTGGGACAAGGCCGGCATTGGCAACAGCACGGGCAACTGGCTTGATCAATCCATGAATGATCGCGCCAACGAGGCGATGTCGGCCTTCGCCGCCCTTCGCAACCTTGATGGCAACCAAAACCGCAAAATCGGTTTTCTGGGGTTCTCGCAGGCTGGCTGGGTCATCCCCGATATCGCCAATCGCCTGCCCGATGCCGCCTTTCACATCCTGGTCGGCGCGGCAGTCAATTGGCAGCATCAGGGCACCTATTATAGGCGAACGCGCCTCGCGGCCCTTGGCACCCGGCCCGATGAAATCGCCATGCGCATTGAAACCGCGCACAACATGGATAACCGGATTTTTGGCCCCGACAGCACCTATCAGGACTATCTGGCCATCCCCCATGATCAGGAAGTCATGTCACAGGACCGCTATGAATTTGTGAAACGCAATATCGGATCAGACGCCACCGGGCCGCTTGAAACAGTCACATCGCCCCTGCTTGCCCTATGGGGCGAAGATGACCTGAATGTTGATGCCGCTTATAATGCAACGATCTATCGCAAGCTTGCCCTGCCCAACAATCGCGCAAACAGGGTCATCACCCTTCCCGATGCGACGCACGGGTTGCTGCGCAGCCGCCTGTTTAATTATCAGCTTGCCGATCAGATGCCCGACATCGTCAAACTGGCCTTTGTCGTGATGGGGCGGCATGTCTATGCCCCCGGCGCGATGGATCACATCACCACCTGGATCAAACAGATCACGCAAAGCCCATAGCCCGGCGCGCTAAAGCGTTTTGTGTTTAATCCGCATCAAACCGGCAACATCATTGTCGTTGCCGTGCGAAACCCGAACAGATGACGCAGCAGGCCAAGCTCCTGCACCTCGCCCGCAACAAAGCCGCATCGTTCATAAAGGGCACGGGCGCGCGGATTGGTATCGATCACGTCAAGCCGCACCTGCGCCAGATTGCGCGCCCGGGCTTCATGTGCAATCCCGTCCAGAAGTGCCGTGCCAACACCTTTGCCGCGCGCATCAGGATCAACAAAAATGCCGTCCATCAACAGCACCCCCTCGGACAGATCCCGTTCAAGAATATCGATCAGAACACCGCGCCACAATCCGCCCCACGCGCCATAAATCGCGCAGATATCCGATAGCTTCCCGCCAATAAACGCCCCCGCGGGCGTTTTGAAACCGGCAATGCCCAGCAGATCACCATCGGACGACACTGCACTGATCGCATGTGCCGGATCAACAACCCGTCTCAGGAACCGCAACGCCTTGTCCTCCGGCTTCAACACCGGGGCAAGCTTCTGGCGAAACGCCTGCCAGAAAAGATCAAGCGCCTTGTCGATATGGCTATCTTCGATGCCATGATGAATGGAAAAAGGCTGCCGGTCCTGCATCTGTACCTTCCGCGATCCTGTCGATCCGAAAAAGATAACCGGACGGCATGATTTCACAAGCCAGGGATGTGATACCGATCACGATCCCGACTTGGATTTATGCTCCGGCTTGCCCTTGCGCTGGCCCGATGCCAGTTCCTCAAGCTCCTCCTCGGACATGCTTTCTGCCATCTCGCGCGCAGCCCCGGTCAGTTCGCTCTTTTTCTGCTCGCCACGCTTGACCGAAAGCGCCAGACCGGCAGCTTTCTGCTGGGATTTCGATTTTGCCGGCATTGTCTCGTCCTTCGTTACCGTTTGCCCTGTTTATCAAACAAACCAGACCGGCACGTGTTCCGAAAAGTCGATAAAAACGCGCGCGCATGCCGCAACGCCCCAAACCGTCACTCCCGCGAACGCGGGAGTCCATCGCGCCGCAAATTCAATACCCCCAAGACCACCACATGCCCACACCCTCACCCGGCCACAGCCGCCCGCGGCCGAATGATCTTGCCACTTTGGCGTTGTTCAAACAGATGCGCGATCCAGCCTGCCATCCGCCCGACAGCAAAAATGCCAAGCCCCGCCCCTTTGGGCAAATCAAGTTCGCGTTCCAGCAACGCCAGCCCGAAATCAAGGCTGGGATATTGCCCGGTTTCATCCGTCACCCGGTTGGCAATCCGCGCCCAGAACGCATCGCCGACCTGCCCGCAGGATTGCATAATCGCGCGCGTGCGCGGATCGCCATCGGGATAAAGCGGATGCCCGAAACCGGGCGGCACGCCATCGCGTACCGGATCGATATTGCGCCGTTCCACCCGGTCCATCCATGCCCGGCAACGCGGCGTTAACCCGCCATGCCGACTGCCCGATAATGTCGCCAACCCCGCCAGCAACGACGCCGGAACACTCGCCCCCGCCGATGCCGCCACCCGCACCGCATAGGCCGACGCATTCAATTCATGATCGGCACACAGCACAAGCGCGCGGCGCAACAGATCCGTCGCCTCCGGCTTCGCCGACCAGGCCCGCGCCAGCATCACATGGATCGGACTTTCGCCGTCATCGCGCAGACCGGCGGCGGCCAGGGCCGCAAGCCGCATCAGCTTCGCCGCAACCGGGCGGCCATCCCCGGCAGGATGGTTTGTCACCTCGCCCGCCATCATCGCAATCATCCGGTCAAACGGTGTGGCGTGATTGGCCGGGATGAAATCCGGCGCGCAGCATCGATCCTGATCGACCCGCAATCCCGCCAGAAGACGCGCGGCATCTTCAAGCGTCATGGTGTCAGACAGCCCCACCGCATCCCTGCCGCGATAGAAAAACCGCCCATCGGCAATGCGGGTGATTTTCGACACCAGTATCGGTTCGCCCCAGTCAATCGTCGATGCCGCCACCGATTGCCGCGACCGGCCGCGTTTTTTGCCCGCGATGATTTTGCGCACATCACGATGGTCATAAAGGCTTTTGCGTGCGTCCCCCGGATGGGCAATGGCGCGCACGATCCCGCGGCTGACATAGGCATAAAGCGTATCGCGCGATATGCCGGTCGCCGCACAGACTTCCTGTGCCGACAGCGTGAAAAATGCGGTTTCATTCATCGGATCATCAAGATTTTTCATATCGATTATCTTGATCAAGATTGACGATTTGTCCAGCCCCGCGTGATCCTTGGGTGATCAATCCCCGCCCCGCGCCACCAGTGCGGAAAAAGGAGCCACCAACATGACCGCCATGACCGACAAGACCAATCCGTTCATCGCCCCGATTACCGATGCCCTTAACGCCGCCCTTGATCTTCCGGGCGGCACAAACGCCATGCCCGATATCAAAATCACCGGCACGGACGCCCTGCCATCCTTCTTTGCCGTCACCGATCTTGCAACCGCGTCCATCGGCATCGCAGCCGCCATGATCTCGCGCTATCGCTGTTTGGCGACTGGCGATCTGGCGGACATCACTATTGATCAAAGGCTGACATCAAAATGGTTTGATATGACGATCCGCCCGATGGGCTGGGAATTGCCGCCGGTCTGGGATGCGATTGCCGGTGACTATAAAACCGCTGATGGCTGGATACGGCTTCACACCAACGCCCCGCATCACCGTGCGGCCGCCCTGTCGGTTCTGGGCGATTACACGGACCGCGAAGCCCTCGCCCCGATTGTCGCAAACTGGAAATCCGATGACCTCGAAACCGCAATCATTGCGGCGGGCGGCTGTGCCGCCACCATGCGTAGCCTGGGTGACTGGCAATCCCACCCGCAGGGGGTTGCGATTGCGGCCGAACCGCTGATCGGCTGGCAGCATCACGGCATCACCGCAAAATCCCGCCACGTTATCCGGCCGAACCGGCCTTTGGCCGGGATCCGCGTGCTTGACCTGACCCGCGTCCTGGCTGGCCCCGTCGCCGGGCGGTTTCTGGCGGCCTATGGCGCGGATGTCTTGCGCATCGATCCGCCCCACTGGGACGAGGGCGCGGTAATCCCCGAAATCACCCTTGGCAAACGCTGTGCCGGGCTTGACCTCAAAAGCACCGAGGATCGCAAAACATTCGAAAGCCTTCTGGCCGGTGCCGATATCCTGCTGCATGGCTACCGCCCCGATGCCCTGCCCGGCCTTGGCTATGGCGCGGACGAACTTCGCCGCATCAATCCCGGCCTGATAGATGTGACACTCTGCGCCTATGGCTGGACCGGCCCGTGGGCCAAACGGCGCGGCTTTGACAGCTTGGTCCAAATGAGCTGCGGCATCGCCGATTTCGGCATGAAACAGGCCGATGCGCCAAAACCAACGCCCCTTCCGGTGCAGGCCCTTGACCACGCAACCGGCTATCTGATGGCGGCAAGCACCATCCACGCCTTGTTGCTCCGCAGCCAGACCGGCCAGATCACCACCGCCCGCCATTCGCTGGCCCGCACCGCCCACCTGCTCTGCCAGACTGCGCAACCAACCCGACCCCAAACCATCGCCCCCGAAACCGAAAACGACATCGCCCCGCATCTCGAAACCACAAGCTGGGGCAAGGCCCGGCGCGTTCGGTTCCCGGCCACGATTGATGGCGTCGCACATGGTTGGGATTACCCGGCAGGACGGCTTTTATCCAGCGCGGCAGCGTGGTAAGCAATATATCAATTACTCAGACGATCTGGGTTTTCAGCACGGCAACAGTCTTGATCAGGAAATCCATCACAGTTCGGATGCGTGGTGCATGACGCAGATCCTCATGCACCAGCATCCAGACCTCGCGCGGTGGAAAACTTTCATGAGGATAAAGGCGGGCCAGCCTTGGATCGGCATCCCCGACAAAGTGCGGTAAAATCGCAACTCCCAACCCCGAGCCAGCCGCCGCAGCCTGTATGCTGGTATCATTGCTACGCAGCACGACCTTGCGCCCATGCAACCGCTCCTCAATCCAGCGATGTTGCGGGATACTAGCCGTCGTTTCATCCCAGCTGATAAAGTCCCAGACATGCTCGGGCTTGTCATAATCAGGTGCGCTGTAAAAACCGAACGGCATATCCGTCAACTTGCGCACTGTGACCGCCGATTTTTCCGGGCGCGACAGGCGCAACGCAATATCGGCCTGCCGCCGGTTCAGGTCTGTTGATCGGGTTTCCCCCTGCAAAACAAGATCGATCTCAGGATGCTGTTCTCGCAATTCCCGGACTTTTGGCCCGATAATATGACTGGCCAGTGCCGGTGGTGCGCTCACACAAACAGTTCCTGAAACATGGTCGGCGGATCCCGCCGCAACACGTTCAACCGCCTGCATTGCCAGAACCGCCTGACGCCCCTGTTCGGCAACCAGTTTGCCATCAACCGTCAACATCACCGACTTCGGCAAACGATCAATCAACCGGACCCCGAATGTGGTTTCAAGCGCATTGACCCGACGCGCAACCGTGCTGTGATCCACACCCAGTTCCCGTGCCGCTGCCGAAAAACTGCCCGTATCAGCCAAAGCCAGAAAGTATCGGTAGTCTTCCCAATTCATTTGCGCATTTTTCCCCATTAACTACGCAAATATAGGGAATTTCCCCCAAGAAAAACAACGGATATTCCTGATATCACATCGAATGTCAGGAGTATTTCATGACCAGAATCATCGAACTCAGCCAAATCGGCGGCCCGGAATGCCTTCAGGAACGCGCAATCAATTTACCCGCACCAGCCGTGGGTGAAGTCCGGATTGACCAAAACCGGATAGGGGTTAATTTTGTCGATATCTATCATCGCGTCGGCCTGTATCCGCTGCAAGAAAAGCCCGCGATTATCGGGGTTGAAGCTGTCGGAACCGTTACGGGAACAGGTCCTGACGTGACCGGCTTTGCCATCGGCGACAAGGTTGCCTATGCCGGTTTTCCGGCCGGAAGCTATGCCTCAGAACGCAACATTTCGGCAAGCCAGCTGATCAAAATCCCCGATGATCTTCAACCCGATCAGATCGCCGGTTCCTTCCTGCGCGGCATGACTGCCTACCTTTTATTAGAACAAATTGGCCGCGTCTCACCGGGCCAAACCGTTCTGATACACGCAGCAGCAGGTGGTCTGGGCCAGATACTGGTCCGCTGGGCCAAGCATTTAGGGGCGACAACCATCGGCACAATCGGCTCCTCAGACAAGGCACTGGCAGCACGAGCGCAGGGGCTTGATCACGCGATCTTGTATCGCGAACAGGATTTTGAAACCGCCATCATGGACCTGACATCAGGACGGGGTGTTGATTACGCGATTGACGGGATCGGCGGCGATAATCTGACCAAATCCCTAAACGCGACCAGGCCGTTCGGAATTACCGCAACAATTGGTCAGGTTGCCGGAGACATACCGCCTCTTGATCTGCGGCATCTGACCAACCGGTTTCTTGCACGGCCCAGTATCCTTACGTATGTCACGGATACAGAAAACTATCACCGGGCCGCACACGCGTGGTTCAATATTTTGCGTCAGTATGAGTTCCCGGCCGCGACCGAATATCCCCTTTCCGAGGCCGCACGTGCACATGCCGACCTTGAAGCGGGCCGAACAAGCGGAGCGATCACGCTGGTAACACAAGCCGATTGCACACCCAAGTAATCAATCGCGGTCCTGTACAGGTCAACAGGCATCGACAAATCAATTGGTTGATGCAAGCCCATGCTGCAGGGCCGCCGTGATACGCGCAACCCAACCGCCCCCAGACCATCGCCCCCAAAAACAGAAAATGACACCGCCCAGCATATCGGAACCACAAGCCGGCGCAAAGCAAGGCGCATTTGCTTCCCGGCGGTGATCGATGGCTTAGCACATGGACGGGATCACCCGGCGGGCTAGCTTCGAACGGTCGATCCGATCACTTCCGGCCATGGCGGCACTTCCGGCAACCAGTGAACCCAAGACAAACCTCGGGCGTCTGCAATCCTCGCCAACAGACGGCCTTCGGGCTCACCGCCCCCACCTGTCCCACCATCGACGGGCCACTGACCGCCCACGGCATCGCTGCCCGCTCCGGCCCCTTTCGGCAATGGCATGACCTCCGAAGGCCGGACATACCTCGGGCGTCCAGCAACCTCGCCGAAGGACCATCATCGGGCTCCCTGCCGCCTCGATCACCGTCCGGCCCCGGCAGCAACGCGCCACCCCGGCGTCCAGACACATCTCGGGCCGCCGCAATCTTCATCAGCAGACGGTTTTCGGGCGCACTGCCCCCAACCTGTCCACCACCGACGGGCCACAATCCGATGTCGCCAATGCTGCCATTGCTGCCGCTTCCGGCAAATTCGGGGTCCGTTCCCCGACAAGACGCACCTCTCCCGTCATGACAAACAAGCGCATTAAAAGCATATTAGAACCGGCTCGGAATGCCGCCGTAATGGCTCCGCCATCCGCCGACGCATATCCTGCGGGGTGCCCCGCCGCCCTGCCTCAATCCTTGCCGCCGCATCCTGATCCCCTCTTTGATCTGGTCCCAAACGCAAAAACCCGCGAGGCACAAGGCCTTGCGGGTTTCGGTCCGGGTGTATTTCTCCCGTTGACTTTTATCTTATGCCACAAACAAAAGAACAAATCAAGAACTTTTTCCAATGCTTGACGTAACGCGATGATCTGCGCATAGTCCCGTCATCTCCAGGGGGGCTGATCGTGAATCGGCTGAGAGGTTCGGTGTTGCCGGACGACCCTTTGAACCTGAACCGGTTAAGACCGGCGTAGGAAGGATCGCATGCGCAAGACAGAATCAGTGCCGAAACCGGCAACCTCCCCAAATTCCCCCGTTATGCCGGGCAACACAACGCCGTTTGATGTTCATCTGCGCGGTGGTCGCGTGGCCTTTAACGGCGACGATATTTTCCATGATCTTGATCTGAGTTTACCTGCCAACAGCATCACCTGTTTGCTGGGCCCATCTGGTGTCGGCAAAAGTACGCTGTTGCGCTATCTCGCCGGGCTGGTTGATGGCGAGGCCGACGGGGATATTGCCTGCTCGGATGGCAAGCCGCTTTTGGGTCGGGTTGCCTATATGGCGCAGCAGGATTTGCTTCTGCCGTGGCGGAGTGTCCGGGAAAATGTGGTGCTGGGGGCGGTGCTTCGCAATCAACGCCCCGATCTTGCACGCGCCGATGCGCTGATTGCCAAGGTCGGGCTATCAGACGCCGCCCACCTGCGCCCGGCCGAACTTTCGGGCGGGATGAAGCAGCGCGCCGCCCTTGCCCGCACCCTGATGGAAGACCGCCCGGTTGTCCTGATGGATGAACCGTTTTCGGCCCTTGATCCGCTTAACCGCATGCGCCTTCAGGACCTTGCCGCACGGGTATTGCGCGGCAAAACGGTTTTGCTGGTCACCCATGATCCGCTCGAAGCCCTTCGGATCGGGGATCGCGTTCATGTCTTGCGTGGCACCCCGGCGGTCCTGAGCGACGCCATCCTTCCGGCGGGCACAATCCCGCGCGATGTCACCGATCCGGAAATCCTCCGCCATCAGGCCGAACTGCTCCGTCAGCTTGGCGCCACCGCAGAGGAACTCAACCGGGCGGAGGATCTGGCATGACCAACCAAACAACGCCCCGCACCCCACTTACCGAACGGCGGCTGCTGAAACTCGCCCGACCCGTCATCATCATCGCCGCCCTGATCGCGACATGGCAGATTGTTGTGACCGTCACCGGCGCACCAAAATATATGCTGCCCGCCCCCTATGAAGTCTGGCTGACCCTGATCAAGCGTCATGACGTGTTGCTTGACCACGCCAGATACACGATTGCCGAAACCGTGATCGGGCTTTTTGCCGGGGCGGCATTGGGGGCTTTGGCAGCCCTTCCGATGGCACTTTTTGCCCCCGTGCGGTTCTGGCTGATGCCGATCTTGCTCGTGTCGCAGGCGATCCCGTTTTTTGCGCTGGCACCGCTTCTGGTATTATGGCTGGGCTTTGGTCTGGGCTCAAAAATCGCGATGGCGGCCTTGATCATTTTCTTCCCCGTCACGGTCGCGTTTTTTGACGGGTTATCACGCACCGAACCGGGCTTCCTCGACCTTGCCCGCACCATGGGTGCCAGTCGCTGGCGGTTGCTGACCCATGTGCGCCTCCCCGCCGCACTGCCTTCATTTGCCTCGGGCTTTCGGGTCGCAACCGCGGTTGCCCCCATCGGGGCTGTGATCGGCGAATGGGTCGGGTCAAGCCACGGGCTTGGCTATCTGATGCTGCATGCCAATGCACGGGTTCAGATCGACATGGTCTTTGCCTGCCTTCTGATCCTGTGCGCGTTTTCAATCACGCAATATTTCCTTGTCGACCGGGCGTTACGTGCGGCTTTGCCATGGCAGCCCGACAGCCTGAAACCGGCAAAATAAACCGAATTCCCCGCCCGAAACTGCGGGACAGAACATCAAAAATATATCCGATATCCGATAGGAGGTTCATCCATGTCACGCCTGAAATCCATGATCACCGCAGCCACGATTGGTGCGGTTGCGATGGGAATGACCAGCCCGGCATTCGCCGCGGACAAGCTCACCATACTGCTGGACTGGTTCGTCAATCCCGATCACGCGCCCCTGATCGTCGCCAAGGAAAAGGGCTTTTTTGCCAAGCATGACCTGGATGTCGAGCTGATCGAACCGGCCGATCCATCCGCCCCGCCGCGCCTTGTTGCCGCCGGTCAGGGTGACGTTGCTGTGAACTATCAGCCGCAGCTTCACGTGCAGGCCGCCGAAGGCCTGCCATTGACCCGGATCGGCACGCTGGTCGCAACCCCGCTTAACAGCCTGATCGTTCTGAAAGACGGGCCGATCAAGGAAATTGCCGACCTTAAGGGCAAGAAAATCGGCTATTCGCTGGCCGGTTTCGAAGATGCGTTACTCGGCACGATGCTGGGCAAATACGGGGTTTCGATTGACGATGTCGAACTGGTGAATGTCAATTTCTCGCTCTCGCCATCGCTGTATTCCGGGCAGGTCGATGCGATCATCGGCGGCTATCGCAATTTCGAGCTCAACCAGATGGAAATCGAAGGCAAACCGGGCAAGGCATTTTATGTCGAGGAAGAAGGTGTTCCGCCCTATGACGAGCTGATCCTGACCGTGCGTAACGACAAAACCGATGATCCGCGCTTTGCGCGCATGCTGGCTGCCCTTGAAGAAGGTGTGCAGTATCTGGTCAATCATCCCGATGACAGCTGGCAGGCCTTTATCGCGGCCTATCCGAACCTGGATGACGAGCTTAACATCAAGGCATGGGCCGATACCCTGCCGCGCTTTGCGCTCCGTCCGGCCGCTATTGACCGCACCCGTTATGCCCGCTTTGCCGATTATCTCAAGGATCAGGGCATTATCGAAACCGTTCCACCGCTTGACAGCTACGTGACCGTGATCGAATAAACCGACTGGAATGCAGGCCGGAACCAAACGCGGTTCCGGCCTTTTCCATTGATCAGCCCGCACTTGCACAATTCCCGATCCGCGACACATTCATAAGATCGAAAATATCAATCAGCCGATCAGGGGATTTGACCGCGTGACTGACAAAAAACGCCCAACGCACCACACAGCATTCGGATTTGAAAACCGCTATCCCCTGCCGGAAACCGGCAAAAGATCATTCTGGCGCTTCCTGAAGCGGCGTTATTTCGGCTCTGAAAACTGGCCAAAAGCCAAACACCAGCACGGCAAAATCCCGACCGAGGCCCCGGATATGGACGCGATCCACAATCCCGATCCGGCGCGCCTGCAAGTCACATGGATCGGCCATGCGACGGCTCTGGTGCAATATGGCGGGCTCAATATCCTGACCGACCCGGTCTTTGCCAAACGGGCATCGCCGTTCCGATATGTCGGCCCCAAACGATACAGCCAGCCGGGATTGCGGATCGATCAGTTGCCGACGCTTGATCTGGTGCTGCTGTCGCACAATCATTACGACCATTTCGATGTCGAAAGCCTTGGAAAGATTGGCAATGGCCCGCGCTATATCCTGCCGCTGAAAAACGGGGTCCTTCTGGAAAAGGCCGGAATCTCCCCCGACCAGTACGAAGAACTCGACTGGGATCAAAGCCTTTCGCATGGCGGCGTTACCATCACCCATGTGCCCAGCAATCACTGGTCGGCGCGCACCACCAAGGACCGCAAGGAAATGCTGTGGGGCGGATATATCCTTGAATTCGCAGATGGCTATCGTTTCTATTTCGTCGGTGATACCGGCTGGAACGAACGGCTGTTTACCGAAATGGGCGAACAATATGGCGGGATCGATTTCGGCCTGATCCCGATCGGGGCTTACGAGCCCAGCGATTTCATGCGCAACGCCCACACCAACCCCGAAGAAGCCATTCAGATCATGCAGGTAATGGGCATCAAGCAGGCGCTTGCCATTCATTGGGGGACTTTCGTCCTGACCGCAGAACCGGTTGACGAACCGCCGGTGCGATTGGCATCGGCACGCAAGGATGCCGACATTGGCGCGAATGACTTCATTGCCGCCCCGATTGGGGCAACACGGTTTTTTGACGGCAAAACCAATCATCAGACGAATGATTTACCCGAAACCAAAGCCGCGCAATAGAGCATAACAGATAGGTGAAGACCGGCAACGTGCAGATCGTTGCCGGTCTTCGAAAGCCGAAACCCTGGCCGCAATGTTTGGGAGAACTGCGATCATGGTCTCGGCTTTAGGCGATTTGTGCTGCACCGAAAAGAGCCAGACCAACACCGGCGACCGATGCAAATTTCATCATGAGCTTCAAATTAAAAGTTACGTTATAACATAACATTTAATTGCATGACAGATACCCTGCGTCAAGACCGTTTGAAAACGATCCCGACGCCAGATTATTCCTCACACAAAAAGATCAGACCCGCGTGCGCGGTTTGCGGATGGTGCCGTCCTCAAACCGTGAAAGCTCCATCCCGGCAAGCGTAATGGATGGCTGCCCGGTTGTGATCCAGTCCGCCAGCACCTTGCCGACCACTGGCCCCATGGCAAATCCGTGGCCGGAAAAACCGGTGGCGACAAAGAAATGTTTTGGATTGTCGAACTGATCGATCACCGGTATGGCATCGGGGGTAACATCGATATCGCCCGCCCATTTATCGGCAATACCGACCTGTTTGATTTGCGGAAAGACCTTTTGCAAATTGGCCATCGCGTTATTCACGCGCACCTCGTAGGGCTGCGCCTGATTTTCCCGCCGCCCGATCAATGGCTGCTTTGATGCCGCCGAACCCGGCAGGCGATCAACAAGGTCATCAACAAACCGCCTGTTCAGATGGAATTTGAAGGTCGCCCAATTAGCAAACAGGCCCGGTGCAAAATCGCGGGCATATTTGAACCGGCCCAATGTCAGATCCAGATCGGTCATGAATTCGTCAGCGATATTCATCGAGCCATCGGCACGTTGACGAAACGCCAGACCGGCGGCCAATGTACCGGCGGCTGAAATTTCCGGCACCGGGGTGGTGCGGATCACCGTGCCGCGCGTGGTTTGCTGCGGCAGGCGACGGCCGAATTTGGCAACGAATTTATGCGTCGCGGCCCCAGCGGCACAGATCACGTATTTGCATTTGATCTCGCCACGTTCGGATATGACCGAACTGATTGCACCGCCACTCGTTTCAATGCCAATGGCACCGCAACCTTCGGCAATAAAGGCGCCGAGTTCACCGGCACGTTTTGCGATTGCCGGGGCGGCCTTTTTCGGTTCGGCCTGCCCGTCAGACGGGGTATAAATCCCGCCAACGCCGGGGCGCGTGATGCCCGGTGCGATCCTGGCAACCCCCTTGGGATCAAGCACCTGCGTTTCGATATCAAATCCTTTGGCGTCTTCGATCCATTGCTCAAATTCCGCCATTTCGGCATCATCGCGCGCAACGAACATGACCCCGCCCTGCCGCCATTCCAGATCAGCATTCAGTTCCTGTTCAAGCCCCTGCCAGATGCGGTTGCATTCGATCATCAGGGGCAGTTCAACCGGATCGCGGCCCTGCTGACGCACGAACCCCCACGCCCGCCCCGACTGATGCGAGGCAATGGTGTCCTTTTCCAGAAGGACAACCTTCATGCCCGCCTTGGCAAGGTAGTACGCGCTGCTGGCACCATGGATACCGCCGCCGATAACGACAACATCGCATTCTTTGGGAAGGTCGAATTGGGGATCGTTCGTGATATGGGGCATCTGAATCAGTCGTTCTTTTGTTTTCGTTTTGGGATGTGGCGTGTTCCACGTTATGTTGCGCGGCAATAAATGACAACAAAATCAGGTGCCACCATGTCTGCCGATAACAAGAAACAGAACCCCGCAACCATCACGGCTCAGGCCCTGGGCTGGGTCGAGGAAACCACCCGTTCGGTCACCCCGCCGATCTATCCGTCGACCACGTTCGAACGCAATACCGATCTTAGCTATCACGATGGCCGATGCTATACTCGCACCGACAACCCGACCTATGATCAGGCCTGTGCGGTTCTTGACGCGCTCGAAGGTGGCACACAGACGCGGCTTTTCGCATCGGGCATGGCCGCCGCCGTTGCGTTGCTGCATGCGTTATCACCAGGCGATCATGTGGTCGCGCCAAAGGTAATGTATTGGGCACTGCGCAGCTTCATGCTCGATAGCGGTGTGCGCGCCGGTCTGACATTTGATTTTGTTGATAATGGCGACACGGCCCAGTGGGTGAAACATATCCAGCCGGGCAAAACCAGAATGGTCTGGCTGGAAACGCCCGCCAACCCGGACTGGCAGATCACCGATATCGCCGCCGTTGCCGATGCCGCGCACAAGGCCGGGGCGATTGTTGCGGTTGACAATACGGTTGCCACACCGCTTCTGACCCGCCCGATTGAACTGGGTGCAGATATCGTCATGCATTCGGCAACCAAGTATCTTAACGGACATAGTGATGTTCTGGCCGGCACACTTACCACTGCAAACAAGGACAGCGAATTCTGGCAACGCGTTTGCAAACAGCATGCAGGCGGCGGCGGTGTTCTGGGTGTGTTCGAAGCATGGCTGCTTTTGCGTGGTATGCGTACCCTGTCAATCCGGGTCGAACGGGCCAGTGCCAATGCCATGGCAATCGCCCGCCATTTCGAAAACCACCCTGAAATCGCGCAGGTCCAGTATCCCGGCCTTGAAAGCCATATCGGCCATGACATTGCCAAGCGTCAGATGACCGGCGGATTTGGCGGCATGATGTCGATCCGGGTCAAGGGCGGCGGCAAACGGGCCGTGGATTTCCACAATCAGTGCAAACTGTTTAAACGCGCGACGTCACTTGGCGGGGTCGAAAGTCTGATTGAACACAGATCATCGGTCGAAGGCCCAACAAGCCCTGTACCCGATGATCTGTTGCGTTTGTCCGTCGGTATCGAAGATGCCCACGATTTGATCCATGATATTGAAACCGCCCTGGATTTGAGTAAATAAAGTCGGAATGAAAATCGGCCAATCAACGGACTGGAAATTCCACGCGTGATGAAAACTGTGTTTCGTGCCCGCACACGATCTTGTTTCAAACAATCACTTTCGCTGTGTCTTGCCATTACAGCAATGATCGCGGCGACGGAAATTCCGGTTCGTTCGGCGCAGGCGCAAGCCCGCACCTCAAGCCAACCGGCAGGCATGCGTGATATTCCCGATGCCAATTCCCTGCCCCCGGCACCGGGACTGATTTTCGATATGGCCGAGCAGCGCTATATCATGTTTGACGACCTGGTTTCGCATCTTGCCGGGACGCGTTTTATCCTGATCGGGGAAAAACACGACAATCCGATCCATCATCATCATCAGGCACAATTGGTCCGCGCGCTAAGCAAACGCGAAAACACCAAGCGTGCAGTTGTCTGGGAAATGTTTAATCGCGACCAGCAGGAAAGCCTTGATCAGGCCTGGCAGGCTGTACCGCCCGAGGAACTTGGTAGTGAGTTGAAGTGGGGCGAAAGTGGTTGGCCATCATGGCATGACTATGCGCCGATTGCCGAGGCGGCAAAGGAAAACGGGCTGCCGATGGTTGCAGGCAATCTGCCCCGGGATGTCCTGCGGCCCATGATCAACGAAGGTATCAGCGCCCTGCCGACCGAGCTTGCGCAAAAGCTCTCCCTGCCGGCGCTACCCGATGATATTGCCGCACGATTTGATCAGGAAATTGCAGTCGGTCATTGCAACATGTTACCCAAATCGCAATTACCTGACTTTTCGCTTGTGCAGTTTGCCCGCGATGCGTCGCTTGCGCGCGCGATGATTGATGCGAACAAAACCATTAGCCCGGATGGCGCATTCCTGATTGCCGGTGCCATGCATGTGCGTGATGACATTGCGGTACCCTACCATCTGCGGCGTTATGCACCTGATATCGACGATAACGACATTGCAGTTGTCATTCTGGTCGAGGCAGATGACCCGGGTGAAGACCTTCCTGGTGTGCGTGATTATGCGCTTCGGATGGGATCAGAAAATGTGGCGGATTTCATGTGGTTCACAAATGATCTGCCACGTGCCGATCCGTGCGAAGACATTCAGATTGGACAATAGGTCCGAGCAAAAACCGAAAATTATTTGATTCGACGGGGCAACCAATCGGTGGTCGCAACCGGTTTGCCCTTATGCGAACGCATGACACGCGGGCGGACAACTTCTTTTGCCTCAGGCGTGGTGGCACTTTTACGGACCGAGGCATAGAAATCCACCATCACCTGAAACGGGATCACTGTCCCCGGCCCCTGTTTATATGCATCAAGATAAGGCGGATGATTGCGCACGGTTTCGCTAAGATGTTCGACAGAGTGATGACCAAACTGCGACCAGATACTTTCGATAAAATGCTGCGTTTTGGGATCAACCGATTTAAGCCGCACATCCGGTCGACTTTCTTCCATGACGGCATAGACGTTCGGTTCAATCGGACCAATATCATCTGCGATGAAAACAGCGGGCATCAACATGCGACCGTGATAATTGGCCCCGTAATAGGCCTGCGCCAGATACAGCAGACGATGAAGCTTTTGCGGTTGCAGATATTCGTTGTCGTTTAATGCATGATCAATCAGGCGAAAAACGGCTTCGAATACGGAATTAAGGACCGGCTTGTTCTGCATATCTGATCCAGCAAACGAAACGCATGGCGGATCACGATCATAATGCCGCTTGGGCACGACAACAAGGACCGGAACGGAATGTATTATTCACTTTTCAAGGAAATCCGGCAGGCGATCAGATCAAAGCATCAACCCGTGTGCCGCGAATACCCGCACCATGCACAACAGCATTAACCACCGCATAGAATGATGTTCCGCTATTCGCGCTTAGATCGAATGGAATTTCCGGATCAAGAAGGCTTGCGAAATCGATATCGCTTTCGGGTGAAATCGCACCTTCGCGGTCGCTTGCCCGACGAGCCGCCGACAGACGGCTTTGTTCGGCGCGCTGGTCTTTCTGATCACCCGCACTTCCCTGTCCGGATTGCTGTTTGCCCTTGCCGTCGATATAGGCATTGAACAGGATACCGTCATTATCCGGGTCATAAGTGTAATGCTCGCTGGGGGCCTGAATCTGGCTATTGCGGTCAACCGTCGCCACACCGCGCGCACCAGCAGCCGCAAGTCGGCCATACTGGCTGACCTGACTTATGGACTGGTTGTTGACGACAGGTGCGACCATTTTCCTCTCTCCAGCCGAAACCGGAACATGTTACAGCATTATTCAACTGTAAGATTATATCCCAATTACGGCTCAAAAGAGACAAGAATCGTCATTTTCAGTGGGTATAGAGCTGTTTTTAGGCATTAGTCGCCGTCGAATTCGACCAGATGGAAGACATCGACACCGCGATCACGGATTTTTTGTGCCCCGCCAATATCAGGAAGATCGATAATAAAGGCACAACCGGCAACTTCGCCGCCTGCCTTTTCGATCAGATCAATCGCGGCAAGAGCCGTGCCACCGGTTGCGATCAGATCATCCATCACCAGAACACGCTGTCCGGGCTTGATCGCATCGGTGTGCATTTCGATCACGTCCGATCCATATTCCAGTTCATATTCGACTTCGATGGTTTCAGCAGGAAGTTTGCCGCGTTTGCGGATCGGAACAAAACCGACACCAAGGGCTACGGCGACCGCCGGGCCGATGATAAAACCGCGCGCCTCAATCCCGACGATCACGTCGATCTGTTTATCCTGAAATTCGGCAGCAAAACTGTCGATCAAATCACGCAAACCATCTGCATCGGCAAACAGGGTCGTGATATCGCGAAACATGATCCCCTTTTTCGGGTAATCGGGAATGGTACGGATCAGCGACTTGATCGACATGGGAGAACTCCGGCCGGGGTTAACCTGAAAAACAAAACCGCCATCTTTAACACCAGATGGCGGTTTAAAATCAAGCGTTCCCGAATATTGGCAGCAAATCGGGTTTGCGGCCTGCAATCGCAGCTAGGCCGCGTGCGCCGTGTTTCGATGCATTACGGCGTTGTTTGCCGTGACAAAGTCATTTGCAAGTTTCTTGCTGATTTCAGCACGTGTACCACGCGGCAAACCGGTCCCGGCGGCCTGCCGGTTACCCCATACTGCGCGATAAAGGCGGTAATCATGGTCATTGATCTGACCAAATACTTTTTCGACTTCCATCAAGGTCTGGACATAACTTTTGTTCATGTCAGCCATCCTGTTGCTCGTGATGTTCCGAATGACAATCCCCTTCGGAATAACGACGCCCGGCTTTGCCAGCGCATCGTCAAGCAGCGATATAATCCCCTAAAGGCCGCCTCTCAACGGCAGGACGGTGACAAGATCGGGAATATTTTGTGACACCTCGCCTTAATCGGAAAAAATGCAATCAGAACAAACTGCTATCAGACAGAAAAAAGACGCCAACCGGCGAATAGCCAGCCCGGTTCAGTGCATCTTTTTCTGGGCTTCGGCCTGACGCGCTTCTTCATCAAACTTCTTTTGCAACGCATCGGCATATTCGCCGTAGATACGGCCTTCGATCGACAGCTCCAGAAACCGGATATAGTCCTGCTGATTGTCGATTTTGGCGCGTGCAACCGGGATCACATCAAACGGACTTTCAGCATCCAGACCATATTTTCGGATCAGCTCCAGCATTTCGGCTGTGATCTGTTCGAGCTTTTTCTGCGCGTCCGAGAATGAAATGCTCATGATGTTTCCTGTTCTGATACGATAACCACGTGCCTTATGCCCTGCCAGTTACCAGATGACAAGTTTCCGCCCCCCGCGAACTATACCGTCGCGCCCTTACCTATCCGAATGATCCAGCCATTTTGCCATCCGACTTGAGACAAATCAAAGACCTGCATCCCGCATGGTCCGATGCTGCATTCGGGACAGTTTGATACGGATCATCAGTGGATCATTGATGGTCTGTTCGCGTGCATTTGCATAATCCATTCGGGGATCAGTGATGAAGTTGTTATCGGCTTTCAATGCCATGGGCATTCGCAAACGCTTTATGTGGGCGTCGGCCTTCGGCGTTACTTCCACGGTGATCATCGCACTTGCCATGATGATGTTTGCCGAAGAAAAGGCAATGGATGCCAAGCTTAATCAGCTAAGCCAGAATGAACTGACATCGCTTCATGCGCTGATTGTAAATGTGATGGCCGCCCGTCCTGATGACTCTGATGACATCGGTATTGATGTTTTCAACAACTGGTTTGAAAGCCGAAATCTGGATTATCCCGGCGAATTATGGTCGGCATGGGGCCCGACCACGCTGGCCTATATGAAGGAATATGGCGACAAGGACCTGAAAACGCCGCGCGATGCGATTGATCAGGAAGCCATTGAAACCGGTCAAACCATTGGACGTTATACCGACGAAGGCACCTATCGCCTGTCGATGCCAATTGTTCTTGGTGTGACCAAAGGTGCTGATCGCGAGGTTTGCTTTAGCTGCCATGGCGCAATGGAAGCCGAAAAGGGCGACGTGATTGCGGTTCTGTCATCAAGTCTTTCGGTTGCCCCCGAACAGGCAAAAACCAATCAGATCCTGATCGGTATTGTGATTGGCGGCATCGTCATTGCACTTGCCACCATCTTTGGCATGCGGTTGCTGCTGTCGAAAATCGTTACCGAACCGCTTAGCAAGCTGGGTTCGGTCATGACTGAACTTGCCGATGGCAAAACCGATCTGACCATCCATGACCTTGACCGCAAGGACGAAATCGGTCGCATGGCACAATCGGTCGATGTGTTCCGCACCAATGCGATTGCAAAAAAACGCATGGAAGCCGAACAGGAAGCGGCATCGCGCAAGCGCGAAGAACGCATGAAGACGCTTGAAAAACACATTGGCGGGTTCGAAGGGGTAATTGCCAATATTGTCGGTTCGGTTTCCACATCGGCCGACCGGATGCAAAGCACGGCCCGCGCCTTGGTCGGTGCCGCCGATCTGGCAAGCAAAAGTGCCACAACCGTTGCTGCCGCCTCCGAAGAAGCCACGGTTAATGTCCGCACCGTGGCCGACGCAGCGGAAAATCTGTCGCATTCGATCACCCAGATCGGCAATCAGGCGCATCATTCAACCGAAATCACCGCCGAAGCATCGCGCGAAGCCGAAGTTTCCAGCAAGACCGTCGCCGGACTTTCAGAAGCCGCCGGTCGCATTGGCGAGATTGTCGAACTGATCAGTGACATTGCCGGTCAAACCAACCTTCTGGCGCTTAACGCCACCATCGAGGCCGCCCGCGCAGGCGAAGCAGGTAAAGGCTTTGCCGTTGTTGCCGCAGAGGTCAAAAACCTTGCCAACCAGACGGCACGCGCAACCAGCGAAATTTCCGAACAGATTTTGGCCATCCAGGAAGAAACCGGCAAAACGGTCCAGTCAATGGATGACATTTCCAACGTTATTTCGCGGATTACCGACATCACAAACACGATTTCCGATGCGGTTCGTGAACAGGCCGATGCCACCGGCGAAATCGCACAGAATGTCGAACAGGCAGCCATTGGCACGCAGGAAGTCAGCAGCAATATCGAACGCGTCAGCGATACGGTGGCCGAAACCGATCAGGCTGCCCACCAGGTCCTGAATGTGGCTGAAGAACTGGGGCAACTTTCAACAGAACTTCGCCGAGAGGTCGATAGTTTCCTGATCAGTATCCGGTCGGCTTGATCCTGAAATTTTCCGGAACTGCATTTTGTGCCCCGCACCATTTCTGGTGGTGCGGGGTTTGTTTTTTGGTGTACTGCAATTCCCCGGCAAAATCCAAAATTGAATTAATGTCACAAATTTTCGGAAAATATGGGCCAGCTAAAATCTTGGTATCAAAATTAACCTGACGACAACCGCCAATTTGTCTATTCTGAAAAAAAGGTATTAAACCTTTAAAATTCTAATCGGCTTGGGGGTATTCGAGCGGCTCACGCTTGGAGAAAATAAAAGACAATGTCTTTTACGACGATCTTGGGGATTCTGGTCGGTTTGGGGCTTTTTGTAGGCTCCATCTTCATTTCGACCGACAACTATTTTGTGTTTATCAGTCTGTCGAGTGCGTTGATGGTGATCGGCGGGACCTTGGCAGCGACTTTTATTGCCTATGAAGCACGCTATGTTCTGCTTGCGCTCAAGCTGATTTTCAAAATCTTTCGGGCACCGCAGATGGGCCGGGGCCAATTGACCGGCGAAGTCGGTCGTGTGGTCAAATGGGGCTATCTGCTTCAGAAAAAAGGCATCAACGCGCTGGAGCAGGAAGCACAGCGCGTTGGCAAGGACGAGCCATTTCTGGGCTGGGCGATGGAAGTCGTCATCACCGGTTATAACGGTGACGAAACCGCCGAAATGCTCCACAACGCGATTGAAAACGCGTTCAGCCGCAATCTTGTGCCTGTATCCATCCTGAAAAGCATGGCGGGTGCCGCACCGGCATTTGGCATGATCGGAACGCTGGTTGGTCTTGTCATCATGCTTGATAAAATGGCCGATGATCCGACACAGCTTGGTTCGGGTCTTGCGATTGCGCTGATCACGACCCTTTACGGGATTGTCGCCGCCCGGTTCTTTTTCATGCCGGCCGCCAGCAAAATCCAGCAGCGCGAGGAAATCATGCGGTTTCGCAATTACCTGATTGCCGAAGGCCTGATCATGCTAGCCGATCGCAAGGGACCGCGCGCCATACAGGACAAAATGAATTCGTTCCTTGATCCGGCGATCCATTTCAATATCGACAGGTCCGCAAAATAGCGGCGACAGACGATATGCTTGACGACAGGAGGCCATGATGGCCCGACGCAAATCACCGATGGGGCGACGCCAAGAAGAACTGGTCGAAGAAGACTGGATCGTAACCTATGCCGATGCGATCACGCTTCTGATGGCGTTCTTTGTGATGCTGGTCAGCTTTTCCAAGGTCGAAATCCCGCTTTTCGAAAAAGTACAATCAGGTATTGCCGAACAGATTGGCAAACGCGAGATCGTCCGCCCGACGCAGGTTCTCGAAACCGATCTGAAGGATGTTGTGTTCAACACATCAATGGATAATGCCGTCAATGTTTCGACCGACGACGAAGGTATTCTGATGGAACTTGGCAGCGGCGCATTTTTCCATCCCGGATCGGCCAATTTGACGCAGGATGCGGTCCTGTTCCTTAAAGATGTTGGGGACCTGTTAAAAGAACCCCGCTATCTTGGCTTTCAGGTCGAAGTGACCGGTCATACAGATGACAGCCCGATCAACACACCACGTTTCCCGTCGAACTGGGAACTGGCGGCCGGGCGATCCATTGCCGTTGTGCGCTTTTTAACCGCGGTCGGGGTTGATCCGGAAAGTGACCGCATGCGGGCAATTTCCTATGGCGATACCAAGCCGAAATTGCCAAACCGCGGCGATGATGGCAACCCGATCGAGGAAAACCGCGAAGCCAACCGCCGTATCGAAATTCGCATTTTCCCAAAATATTCGCGCGTATTCTGATGTTGGTGGTGCGCGTTCTGCCGGGTACCCTATTCGATAACGACGACCATTTCATCGCGCGCGGCAAAGACATTTGACCATTGGCTGCGTGCCTGCAGCTCGATCCCGGCCATTACCGCATCATTGTGATCGGGATCATGATGAAACAGGGCAAGCCGTTTGCCGTTTGCCGCCTGACACAGCCGAACTCCTTCCTGCCAGGTCGAATGCCCCCAGCCAACTTTGGCCGGGAATTCATCGTCGGTGTAAGTGCTGTCATAAATCACGAGATCAGCATTCCGGATGAAATCAAGAACCACCTCGTCAGGTTGGCCCGGCATATGTTCGGTATCGGTGACATAACAGACAGACTTGCCGTCATGCTCCACGCGATACGCCGTCGCCCCGTTGGGATGACGCAACGGCGCGGTCCTAACGGCAATCCCATCGGCCGGGTATAAAACCGTCCCGACCGTGAAATCTTCGAATGTCAGTTTTGACTGCATGGCCGAAAGCGGTACCGGAAAGGTTGGATCGGCCATCTGGGCCGAAAACACGCGCTCGACCCCGCCCTGCTCTTTCAAATGTCCGGCCAGCACGTGAAAACGTGCAGCAGGATTATAGGCCGGGACAAAAAACGGGAACCCGTTGATATGGTCCCAGTGGGTATGCGTCAGATAAATGCTGGCTTCGGTTACCTTGCGCCGGATCAGATCCTTGCCAAGATTGCGAATACCGGTTCCGGCGTCAAAGATCAGGGTATGATCACCGATCCGCATTTCGATACAACTGGTATTGCCGCCATAAACAACATGGTCGGGGGAAGGACAGGCAATGCTCCCACGAACTCCCCAGAACTTTACATCAATTGCCATTCGCTGCCCTTCACATATGTCTGTGGCTGTCGTCCGCGACAGACGAATGCATCAATCCCGTTGAAATATAACACTCATTTCGCAAAAGAAAATTACCCGCGTTCTAATTCTGCGGCTTGATAAACACCGCTGTACCGATCTCTGCCCCGAACGCCTGATCGGCACGTCCACAGTTTACGGCAACCTCACAAAGTCCGATTGAATTTCGGTAATGAAAGCCCTGCCCCAGCGCGACATCGGAGAATGTCCGGGCAGGCGAAAGAGACTGTCCGTTGATCAAAAGCTTCAGATTGCGGTTCTGCCACCCCGGTGCGGCAAGAAGACCGGTCATCAGATTGCCGTAGCTGTCGATATAAATGATTTCTGAAAGCTCATCCGGCCAGCTCTGGGGCGGGACATAACGCAACCCGACATCGATATCGCCAAGTGCCACAGGTTCACCCTTGGCAATCATGCAGGCCACCGGTGCGAAAATATCTCGCCCGTGAAAGCTTGCCGATGCATTTTCGGGATGCCAGTTGATCACTCTCACCCGGCATGTTTTCGACCGCCGGATCAGTATTTCGAACAATCCGTTGTCGGGACCGACGTAAAAAACGCCATCGCATTCAACAACAATGCCGCGACGCTGGCTGCCGACACCCGGGTCAACGACGCAAAGCACGACATCGCCCGGTTGAAATTCGCGCGACAATGCGGCCAGAAGATAGGCTGATGCACGTGGATTGCGATCCGGCGCATCGACCATCAGATCGCAAACCGTAATGTCGGGGGCATTGCGATGAACAACCGCACGCATCGCCCCACTATAAGGGCCGATTACGCCAAAATCGCTGAAAATCAGGATCATGTCGGACATCCGGATCGTCGGCAAACCTGCCTGATTTCAGTCAGGTTGCACGCAAAGCGCTGTTACTTGACCTCGCAGAACTGACCGCGACGTTTAAGCTCAGCACAGATTGCACTGGCAGAACTGTCACTAAGCCCGGTCGCCATCAAACGGAAATAGGTCCCCTTGCCAGGAATGTTTGCCTGCGTGACACCGTGCTGAAGTGGCGCAAGCTCGGCATAACGTTGTGTCAGGATTTGCCAACCGCGTTCGGCCTGTGCCTGATTGCGATAAGATGCCAGATGAAGGCTTTTGCCCCCGGCTGTTGCAGCAACCGGATTTGCCGTCCCCATGGTCGGGGCCGCTGCCATTTCGCTGCCCGACTGAACCGCACGGCTTTCGCCGGTGGCGACACGACGAACAGGCTCGCCCGCGCTTAAGGTCGTTACATTGGCCTTTGCCGGTTCGACAATGGCGGCTTCGATTGCATCACGCTCTCGTTTGAATTCGTCGGGCGTCACCAGTTTCATCTGCGAAAAATCTTCGATACGCGCGATCTGGCGTGCGGCATCCATCAAGCCTTGTGGTGCCGGCGGCGGGGTTGCGCGCTGGCGCGGTTGGGCCGGTAAAAGCGCATCCAGAATAGCGGTACGTTCATTGACATGTTCCTGCACCGTGATCGCCCCGATCTGAAGGGCACGGTTCAACTGGTTCAGGCGCTGCTCGATTTGCGTGCTGTCCGGTGGCGGATTATCCAGAAATGCCGCCGGTGCTGACTGGCTCATGGGCAGCAATGCCCCCAGATTGGCAGACCGGCGCGCTGAAAATTCCTCCGGCGTGACAAGGCCAGCGGCCTGTAAATCACGCAGAATGGCAAACCGCTTTGCGATGGCTTCGTCACCCGTGCTCAATGCAGCACCGGCAGGCATATCGGCACTTCTCGCACGCGGTTGACTGCTGGCGACCATCGGGGCTGCGACCATGGCATTCGACGGTGCCATGACGGATTGATTTGCCGTCCCCAACCCGGCCGGAGCCGTCGCAATCTGGTCATTGATGCTAAGCGATCCCGGAAGACCGCGCTGCAAACGCATCAGGTTGAATTCAGCCGCATCGCGCAACGGGCGCGGTTGCGTGCCGTTGGCCGTTGTCATCAAAACCGTTCCGGGCGGGTTCATGGCGATCAGGGTATCGTAACCATCCCGCGCGCGATCAGCACGGTTGGTGTTTTGATACATCACCGACCGCCATAAAAGCGCGTGCCCGTCCTGGGGATTTTTGCGTAATGCTTCGTCAAAGAATTTTTCCGCAGAGGCATAATCGCCGGTTGCAAGCTGCTGCAAACCATTGGCGGTATAATTTTCGTCGGTAAATGAAGTCGCCTCGTCCCAGAAATCCTGATCAAGCAGTGGCGCACAGCCAGACACCCATGAAACCATGCCGACAACGGCAAGGCTTCTGCCGCCGATCTTCAGCCAGTTCCCGGTCCGCATTGCGGATACCTTCATGGTGTCAACCCCCTATTATTAAAAGACAATTCAGGGAGCATGTTTCGCAGGCTGTCGTCAAGTCCAACGCGCACCGCCCCATCATTTCCCTGATGGTGATCCAGTTTGCCCGATGGCTGCGAACAATTCGTTAAAAGCATTTTCCAATGTCAGAAACTATGCAATAGGACATGTCCAAAATATAATTCGTAAAAGTAAACTATATAACTGTCGCACCTGTTAACGCAGCATTCAGGGACAATATGGTTTGATAGATCGTCCCATACCATTGTATGAATTCAAAATATCAGGAATTAATCCTGTCTCTTTCGGGGAAGTAGATTGATTGAGCCCAAACAATATGGCCAACAGGCCCTTCAGGAATACCTGATGCTTGATTATGTCCAGCGCCTGGAAACCCGCAAATTCGGGCACCGCGCTGTTCATATCCATTTGTCCCGGCTCAAGCCATTTCACCGACGCGATTATCATATCCGGGTCGCGACCAATACCTTTGAAAGCTACGTAAAGCTTTATGTCGGCCGTATCTTTGTTCTTAGTAACGATGACCTTCTGTTCATCTGGAAAGACAAATCGATCGCCGACGTGGAACCGGCAGTTGACACGCTGCGCTACCTGTTCCGCGATGATCCGCTTTCGCAGGACGAAAGCGAGGAAACCGGATTCTGCACATGGTACAATCTGAATACGGAATTTCAGGAATTCCTGCTGCTGTGCCAGCATCTTGATGAACGCGCCAAAAAGCTGCAGCAAAGCAGCAATATGCGCCCGGCTCAGAAGCCAACCAATGTTCTGAGCCCGATCAATGCGGAAAATCTGGCCCAGTTGGAAGACACCATTCATTCGGCTGATCTTTCCGAACATATCCGTCAGCAACCTGTTTGCGTGTTTGCCCGCGCGGGGTCCAAGGAACTGCATCCGGTTTTTGACGAATTCTTTGTCTCGATCTCGGACTTGCGCAACGCGATCATGCCCAACATTGACCTTGCGTCAAACCGCTGGCTGTTTCAGCATATGACCGAAGTGCTTGATAAACGCATGCTGAATTATCTGTGCAAGCGGACGTTCAAGACACATGCCAGCTCATTCTCGATCAACCTCAATCTGGAAACGCTGACATCCAAGGATTTCGAGCGGTTCGATGAAGTTGTTCGTAAAAAATGGCCGGGCAATGTGATCATCGAGCTCAATCAGGTCGATCTGTTCTCAAACCTCGAAACCTATCTGCGGCTGCGTGACGAATTCCATGAACGCGGCTATCGCGTTTTGATCGACAATCTGACTGTCGAAGCCCTTTCGTTTGTGGATCGCAAAAGCCTTAAGGCTGATTTCATCAAGGTCGCCTGGCGCGAGGAAATGACAGACAACGTCATTCGCAAGAAATATTCCGAAATGGACAATCTTGTGAAAGACTCTGGCCGGGAACGTGTGATCCTGTGCCGTTGCGACAGCCCGACTGCGATCAAATTCGGTCAGTCGCTGGGCATTACCCTGTTCCAGGGGCGCTATATCGACAACATGATTGCCCGTCAGCGCCGTGCGAAACGTGCGGCAGCCGCACAGAAACGCTAATCCCGTCAGAATCTGATAATTGCACCTGACAAATCCTGTCACCTGACGGGGATTTGCCGCGTTTCTTTGCTTGGCAAAAAGGGAACAAAAGCGGTACAAATAAATATGCTTTACGCGCTTTGTCCCGATTGCCATCACAAATGGCGTTTCCATGCAGACCGGCCGCTTGCCAAAAGCGGCGAAGGGGCCTATGCCCCCTGCCCGGTCTGTGGCGGAAAACGCGGGATCGCGCATGCCGAACTGCCCGAACTTTTCATCGGGCACCTGGATTGCGATGCGTTTTATGCCTCGATTGAAAAGCGTGACCGACCGGAACTGATGGATCAGCCTGTCATCATTGGCGGCGGGCATCGCGGGGTGGTTTCCACCTGCTGTTATGTCGCGCGCAAATTCGGCGTGCGATCCGCCATGCCAGCCTTCAAGGCGCGCGAACTTTGCCCCGACGGCGTTTTCCTGAAACCCGACATGGCGAAATATCAGCGCGAAGGATACCGGGTACGTGACATGATGCGCGCCATAACCCCGGACATTGAACCGCTTTCAATTGACGAGGCGTTTCTTGACCTGACCAACGCGCAAGGAACGCATGGTAAAACAGCCGCCGAATGCCTGATTGATCTTCAGGCGGAAATCAGGCGCGAAGTCGGCATCACGGTTTCCATCGGGCTTTCCTACAACAAATTTCTGGCCAAGATCGCATCCGACCTCAATAAACCGTTCGGCTTTTCAATGATTGGCTCCGCAGAAGCCGTATCGTTCCTTGCGGATAAGCCGGTACGCATGATGTGGGGCGTTGGACCGGCGATGGAGCGCAAGCTGCGCGACGATGGCATCACCACCATCGGACAGATGCAACAGCTTGATATACATGCCTTGCAGGGCCGTTACGGCAGCATTGGCAAACGGTTCTTCTATTTTTCGCGCGGGCAGGACAATCGCCGGGTCGAACAAAGCAGCGAACGCAAAAGCCTGTCATCGGAAACAACCTTTAACGAAGACATTTCCGACCTAGATGAACTGGTCGATATCGCCAAACGCCTGACGGCGCGCGTCGCCAGTGACCTCGCACGCAAGGAAATCGCGGGCCATACCGTTGTTCTGAAACTGAAATCAGCCGATTTCAAAACCCGCACGCGCAATATGCGCCTGACCTACCCGACATTGCGCGAAGATCTGATCCTTGAAACCGCACTGACACTTCTGAAAAAGGAAGTCGATGGCACGCGTTATCGCCTGCTGGGTGTCGGCGTTGCCGATCTTTTCCCGGCCGAAACAGCCGACCCTGCCGACCTGTTTGGCGAAGCCGAGGAAACAGCCCCCGTCGAATTGATCGAGGATAATGGCGAAAGCGCCCTGCCCCCGGCCCGCCTGATCCCGCAAATCCCGCGCCCGACGGCGGAGCAATTACGCGAAAGCCTGACGCGGCGGTATCGCCAGCACAAGAAAACATCGCGCCAGCATCGTTTCGGATTTTAGCGTTTCCATTGCCTGAACGGCTGGAAACGAAAAATGCCCATCGCGAACCGAACGAGTATTACAGATTGGACAATCTTTTTGAAAGAAAATGGCGTCCCCTAGGGGATTCGAACCCCTGTTGCCGCCGTGAAAGGGCAGTGTCCTAGGCCTCTAGACGAAGGGGACGCAAATCGCAGTGCGATCTTATGTATGGTCTGCTTTGGTGGCGTCCCCTAGGGGATTCGAACCCCTGTTGCCGCCGTGAAAGGGCAGTGTCCTAGGCCTCTAGACGAAGGGGACACAGTCACCAAAATGCAGTCCGTGTTAACGAGTGGCGTCCCCTAGGGGATTCGAACCCCTGTTGCCGCCGTGAAAGGGCAGTGTCCTAGGCCTCTAGACGAAGGGGACGCAGCGCGTTAACGAGGCCGGTTTTTAGCGATTGGGTCGGGCAAGGTCAAGCGCGTTTTTCGCCGCTGTGACGTTTTTTTTAATCCCCCACCGCAAATAGGGCGATAACACGCCAAAAGCCGGGAAATCCAAGCATCCTGTTTAACCGCAAGGATCATCGCACGATCCTGCAATATCCTTGTCCAACACATATGCGAACGCATGTCCGCAACGACAACCGCAAAGGCACCCGCACAAAACCGCTTGAAATCAATTCGACCGTTTTCGGGTTCCCATCCAGAAGGCCGTTCCCGCAATCGCAAGGCAGACACCAAGGAAGGCAAACATCACGCGATAGCCCTCCGTTGCGCCCGGCTCAAACCGACCAATGATCACACCTGCAATCCCCTGAAGGACAAACAGCCCGCCAAAGGTCGCCAGATTGACCGTGGTCAGGGCACGGCCAATCAGATGTTCGGGCACCGCGGCCCGCGATGCGGCATAGTTAAGCGTTGCACAGCTGCCCAGAAGCCCGTGTGCGACCATCAGGACCGCGGCGAGCCAAAGAGCTGTCGTCCCCAGCAGCGCCTGCAACAGGCACAGCACAGCCGCAATCAGAACGGCAAAGACGATCAGGGGATGTGCCGCACCGCCCATCAGGCGCGAAAGTTGCCCATAGGCGGGCGGTCCGATGATCATGCCGATTGTCATCACCAAAAGAACGTTACCAACATCCACCGCCCCGAGATGGAAGACGTCCTGTAGGTACGGCCCGCCCCAAAGCCCACGTACGGTCAGGATCGCCGGATAGCTGAAGAAGGCAACACCAACCAGAAACCAGACCTGCCGGTTTTTCCAGACAGAGATCATGCCGCGCAATGCCTCACCCACGGTTTCGCCCTTTCGGGAATGGAAGCTGTGCTTTGGCGGTGCGTCGCGCACCATGGTGAATGTCAGAACAACCGAAAGCGCGCTGAGCACGGCAAGCCCGTAATAAACGTCGCGCCAGCCGCGCAGTTCGATCAGGGCGGCCAATGGCGTTGCCGATGCCAGAACGCCCAGCAAACTGAACGCCACAATCAGGCCAGAAGTCGCGGCAAACTTTTCCGGTGCCACCCAACGCGATGCCAGCACCAATGCCGCCATGAAGGCCGCTGAACAGCCAAGGCCGATCACCGCCTGCCCGATCATCAATCCCGCCACACTATGCGCATTGGCAAAGATCAGAACACCGGCCACCGTGATGATCATCATCACACCATTGGTCAAACGCGGCCCGTAACGGTCCAGCATCACACCGACGGGAATTTGCATCAAGGCAAAGGCAAAATGAAAACTGCCCGATATCAGGCCAAGTTCCTCGGGAGAGGTCGAAAGCTCCGCCCGAAGGGATTCGGCCAGCAAGGCCTGTGCAGAACGGAAAAACTGGCTGAGCGAAAAGGCCAGCACGACCGGTGCCAGGATCCATAAAAATGTCCCTACCCCGTGCACGGCCTGCTTTGGTGTTTTTGTATGATCATTCATGATGCCAAATGGCATAATCCGATCACGGGATACCCGCAAGCCCCCGTAAGATATATCCTGATGTATTGCCGTGATACGTTTGGCGCAATGACACAGGCGGGTTCAGATCACCCTCTGTCGCGATCAACGCGTCATCAGATTGAATTCTTCACCTGACGGAACTTCGGCCCCCTCATGCAGCATCGAAACACCGTATTTTCGGCCGATTTCGACAAATGTCCCGTCACTGCGCAGATCGTTAAGAACCATCTGCCATTGATCCACGATGAAGTCCGGCGTTTGCAGTGAAAATGCCAGATAAAGCTCGTAAATTCCCAAGCCGATAACCGGTTCAACTTCGGACCGGTCAATTCCGAACTTGCGACACTGATGCTCCAGAACCAGATCGGATGCTTCCCATAGGTCTATCCGGTCACTGGCCAGAAGCTGTAACGCATTCCCAGGTGTATAAAGTGCCGCAAGGTTTTTAAAGCCCTGTTCGCGCAACATTCGTTCCGCCGCACCGCCTGCCTGCACCCCGATGGCGGCAACTTTGCGTGCGTCACTCAAATCGCGGATTTCAAGGTTGCTGTCGGTCATTTTATAAAGCCAGCCACGCGTCACAATGATTGGCCCAACCCATTTATACTCATCTTCGCGCTCAGACGTTCGCACCATTGAAAAAACAGCCGTGCCGGGTTCATTGTCGACAATTTGCAGGGCCCGTTTCCACGGAAGCACCTCAAATTTTCCGTCATGCCCCAGACGCGCGGCCATTTCACGGACCACATCCGTCCCGGCACCGGTCAACCCCGTATCCGACATGTAATTAAAGGGTGCAAAATCCTCGGTATAAATCTTTATCGACCGGGCTGCGGCAAGCATATCCCCCGTCTGGGCAGCTGCGACCATACCGTGCGACCACAGGATGACGGCAGCAAAGGCAACAATTACGACAATGCGCCGCAAAATCGTAATGCCTCGCCGCTCCTTTGGATGAAAGAATATACCCGTCCGTCGCATATGTTTCCCTGTCAGCTATGAAATGCAAAAAGCCGCAAAAAAGAAACTTGCAGGACCGAAAGAACGAACTGTCACATAACCTGTTTATTCAACATGGTAGCCCGACATGTTGATTGCCAGTAACGTCGTACATATCTAGATTCAAAGGGAACCATCCATTTGAACAAGAATGCGCCTTCACGTGACGCTAACATGCCACGTGCAAGACGGATTCCGTCCGAAAGGGTAGCAGTCTAATTTTAGAACATGTTGATGTAGTATGCTGTTTTCGATTCTTTCGGCGCCCACTCTTCGCCGATCCCCAAGCCCGAACAACAAAACCAAGCCCTTTGGTTAAAAAAGCCAGTTAAAGTTGAACATGAGCAAGATTTACAACGAAAAAATTCGACATTCAACTAAAAAATTTCGTTACTCCAGCATTTTGCGGAAACCGGGTAATGACGTTTCACAGCCGGCAATATACTGCGTGCATCATGGATAGGCGGGATACAGACGCCCCTTTGCCCGTACTTGATAGCGCGCTTGGGGATCGCATTCGCCATGTCGTCGATATGTTTGATCGAAAAAAAGATGCAGCCCGGATCGCCGGTATCATCCCTGAACAATTGAACAGATGGTGTCAGGCACAATCGGAACCTCGCTTTGTCGGCGTTGCCCGCCTTGCCATCTCAAAGGGTATCTCTTTGCAGTGGATCGCAACAGGTGAGCCCCCAAGGGGAACCGCGAAGAAACCGAATACAGTGAACGAGCCTGAAACAACCCGGGCACCAAATCCATATTGTACCGGGCCAGCAGAACGCGAGGTCCTTATCGCCATCATAAGCGGATTTCTCGCAGCCGAAGGCATCACGAACAGCCCTCAAATTGCCAATGACATTATTGGTGCCTATGACCAGATCGTCGAGAACCTCGAAAATAATCGAGATAGCAGCGAGATGGCCACCATATTGTCGCAGGCGATCACCATTATTCTTGATCGGCAGCAAGAACGCCGCGCGGACAAAAGCTGAAAGAACGCCTAGGCAGTTTCCGCATTTAATTCCGCGCGTTACCGGGCCGCTTTAACGGCCCGGTACAAGGACCTGAAAATGTACCTTAGCCGAGAACCGGTAGGGCAATGTCGTCAATAATCAATTGCACACCATCACGCCCCTGCCAGCTGTCGCGCCGCAAATGGCCAAGGATATGCAAGGGCCGCCCGCCATGCTTCAGCAGAGTCTGGCCCATGTCATTGTCAAGGCAGCGAAATGCAATGGCCTTAAGGCGCCCCTTGCCATTGCTGCCCGATAATATGCAACGCACGTGATCAGCGCCCACTACGTCAGCCTTGACTACCCGGCATTCCGGGAAAACAAAGCGCGGCTCGGCATTGCCGGCACCAAACGGGCCAAGCTTTTCGAGGGCCTCGATCAGATCAAGCGTCGCCCCCATCGCATGCAGGCCACCATCAACCGTCATGGTCGGGCGAATATCATTTTCAGCGATGATTTTGGCAAACCGGGTTTCAAGAAATTCTTCGAATGCCGGGCGTTTTTCCGGATCAAGGGTGAAACCAGCCGCCATCCCATGCCCGCCGCCATTGATCAAAAGCCCCGCCTGCCGTGCAGCAATGATCGCGGCCCCAAGGTCAATCCCGCGCACCGAACGCGCTGATCCTTTGTAAACGCCATCAACCATGCCCATCACAAGGGCCGGCACGTGGTAACGATCCTTCAAACGGCTGGCGACAATACCGATCACACCAGGGTGCCAGTCTTCGCCGCCGACCAGCACCATTGCACCAACCTTTGATTGACTTTCAACCGCGCTGATCGCCTGATCAAGCACAATATCCTCGATCGCCTTGCGTTCACGGTTATATTCATCAAGCTTGCGCGCGATATCCAGCGCCTGGGCGGGATCATCGCCCGAAAGCAACGTCGTCCCAAGGAACGACTCCCCTACCCGCCCACCGGCATTCACCCGCGGCCCCAGCATGAATCCAAGATGATAGGCACTGGGCGTTTCATTTACCCCGGCAATATCGGCCAGCGCCGCCATGCCGACATTGTGGCGATGGCGCATGATCTTGATGCCTTGCGTCACGAATGCCCGATTAAGCCCGCGCAGTGGCACCACATCGCAAACCGTGCCAAGTGCCACAAGGTCAAGCCAGTTGCGCAAATCGGGCGCACGAATGCCTGCCTGTTCCAGCCAGCCACGCGAACGCAATTCGCGCAGGATCGCAACAGCCAGCAAAAAGGCAACACCCGCGGCGCACAAATGCCCAAGGCCGCTTTCATCATCAAGACGGTTCGGGTTGACCACCGCAACGGCGGGTGGCAATTCTGGCTCGGCCGCGTGGTGATCAACAACGATGATCTCGATCCCGGCTTCCTTGGCATCGGTCAGCGGCGCATAGGCCGTCACCCCGCAATCGACCGTCAGGATCAGATTGGCACCACGACGTTGCAAATCCAGCAAGGCCGGGCTGTTGGGGCCATAACCTTCCTTCTGGCGGTCCGGGATATGTACCACCACATCGCGCCCAAGGGCTGCGAAAAGGCGCTTTAACAGCGCGGTACTGGTCGCGCCATCAACGTCATAATCGCCAAAAACCGCGATATTTTCGCCCTTGATCACCGCATCGGCAATACGGGCGGCTGCCTTGTCCATATCCTTCAAGGTCGAAGGATCGGGCATCAGGTCGCGCAGGGTCGGGTTCAGGAAACTTTCGGCATCATCCAGCCCGATATCGCGGGCAGCCATTACCCGCCCGACAACCTCGGGAACGCCAAAACGCTGGGCAATGGTGGTTGCCAGCCGATCATCCAGATTGCGTTCCCGCCACCATTTACCGGTAACGGATCGCTCTATCCCCAAAAATGTCTTTTCTTGCGCATGGTCTGTCATGCCCATTGAAATAGCCTAATCCGGGGCGCGCTTAAACCGGATATTTTAATCCATCAGCCCTTTGGATTATCGTGGCACCACACCAGAACATTTTCGGCATCTTGCGCCGGGGCATCAACCGGATAGAAAACCTTGGCAATCCTGCCATCATCAATGATCATGGTCAGACGCTTGAACAGCCGCATGTCATCAACGATGAAGTCCGGCATCGCCATGGATTCCTTGAACCGGTGATCGGCATCGGACAAAAGCGCAAATGGCAGATGCAGCCGTTCGGCGGCTTCCTTCTGATATTCGGTGGTCTGGCTGGAAAGCCCGAAAAGATGATCGACACCGACAGCCGACAGCTCCTTGGCGTGATCGCGGAAGGAACAGGATTGCGGCGTGCAGCCCTTTGCACCGGGGACTTCATCCCACCCATCGGGGGCTGGCTTGTCTGGTTCGGCTGTGCGCGGATACGCATAGACAACCGTGCGCCCGGTCAGGGTCGCAAGATCAACCGCCTGACCATCGGTTGCCGCCAACGCAAGGGACGGCAGCATCTGGCCCGTCAACCGTGCAACAACATGTGCGTCACTTTCACTGCTCATCAATCATCCTCCCTGAAAAAGCTCATCGGGCCTTATACAGCAACGAATGCCCGCCCCTTGATAACCTGAAGATGAGTGTGATCGATCTTTCACAAAAAGAAGTGACGATTTCGCATCGTGAAAAACATGCGCCTGCCTGCAACCTCTTGCTCACACGTCAAAGCTGTGCAGACTGCCGGGATAAACAAAAAACGGATACGCGCAATGAACCATAGAAAAGGTCTTCGGATCGGCCTTACCGTCCTTTCCATTCTGGGTGCCCTGATGGCCGCCCCGCTGGTGATGTTCTCACCGATGATATTCGATGCACCAGGCTCGGACGAAAACAACCTGACCTGGTTTCTGTTTTTTGCCGTTCTGGCGTTTCCGGTGCTGTGCCTGATGGGCGGCATCCTGCCGTGGATTCTAAAGAACCACCCGAAATCGCTGTGGCTTTACGGGCTTGGCGTGATCGGGTTTGTCCTGATAACGGTGGCCGTGATCCTGCTTGAAACCCAGTGTCAGGGCAGTTTTAGTTGCTAAACGATCCCCTCATCCGCTGCAATTAGCGCAAGACCATGCGCAACCGACAGGAATGGCTGACCAATTTCGACCCGTTCCTGGCCAAAGCCGTCTTCAAAAATTTTGCGCACCGCCGGGACATAGGACGTCCCACCCGTCATGAAAACGCGCGAAACCTCGTGGGCCTGAATACCCGCCTGCTCAAGACACAGCTTGGCGGCCTTTTCGATATCGGCGATATCAGGCGCAATCGCAGTTTCGAAATCGGCACGTGTCAGGCGTTCCTCGATCTCGACCCCGGCATGGTTGAATTGCAGGATCGTGCTTTGCTCGCTTGAAAGCTCCGCCTTGGCTTTTGACACCGCCTGATACAGATGGAAACCCAGTTCTTCTTCGATGATTGTTACCAGATCTTCGATATCGTCGGGCTGTTCGGCGGTCCGGATCAGGCTTCTGATTTCGTTGATCACCTTGGGCTGGCGCATCATCGACAGGTAATGCCAGCGCGAAAACGCGGTGTAATACTGGCGCGGCACCGGAAGTGCGGCCCCCATCGTGCGATATTCGCTGCCAAAACCAAGACGCGGCCAGATCGCTTTCTGGATGATGCGGTAATCAAAGCTGTCGCCCGCAATGCCAAGACCGGTGTGCGAAAGCGCCTGAACCCCGCGAATCCCCATGCCCGGTGTAAAGCGGATCACCGAAAAGTCGCTGGTACCGCCGCCAAAGTCGGCGACCAGAACGGTTTCGGGTTTATCAAGCTGACGACCGTAATAATAGCTTGCCGCCAAGGGCTCGAACACCATGGCCTCGACCTCGAACCCGGCCTGCTCATAGGCCGCACGCAGGCGCATTTCGGCATAATCGTTATCGGGATTTGTTCCGGCAAACGCGACCGGACGCCCGGAAATCACCCGATAGCCAAGGCCGCCAAGGCTGTATTGCGCGTGATGATGTATCTGGGTCAGGAACGTCGCGATCAGATCTTCGATCGTATAGACATTGCCGAAAATCTCGGTGCCCTCGAAATCCTTGGACGCCAGATAGGATTTGATCGACTGAATCAGTCGGCAATCCTGACTTTCCTTCAGATATTCGGCCATAGCAAACGGCCCGGAACAGCTTTGCAAACTGATCGGCGCACCGGGTGTGGTCAGCTTCTGTTCTTCCCAGAAATACAGGATGGTCCGATAGGTATCAAAACTGTTCTGCCCGACCTCGAACGTTGCCGATTGCACATTGCCGTTGCTGTCGGCCACGGCAAGCACCGAATTGGTCGTACCAAAATCAAGGGCGATAATCTCGGACATATGGCGGCTCCGGCAAAGGCGTTTCATTTTCAAGGGGCGGAGGATGTAACCCGGACAGCGTACCCCCGCAAGCGATAAACGAAAAAAGGGAGCGCAAAGGCACTCCCTTGTTTTCGCGATCCGCTTTGGCGAATTACTTGTACCAGATTTTCCGGCTGAAATCGTGAACCGCGCGCACATAGCGCACAGTGCCCGACTGCGACCGCATCACGATGCTTTCGGTTTCCGCACCATTGGCGAAACGGCGCACACCGCGCAGCATTGCACCATCGGTCACACCGGTTGCGGCAAACATGACATTGCCCTTGGCAAGTTCAGTCAGTTTGTATTTACGGGTAAGGTCTTCGATGCCCCATTTTTTGGCGCGCGCAATTTCGTCATCATTGCGAAAAACAAGACGCCCCTGGAACTGGCCACCAATGCAACGAAGGGCGGCCGCCGCAAGAACACCTTCGGGCGCGCCACCGGTTCCCATATAAAGATCGATACCCGACGTTTTCTGCGAGGTCGCGATAACACCGGCAACGTCACCATCACCGATCAGCATGATACGCGCACCGGCTTCGCGGGTTTTGGCGATGATTTCCTGATGGCGCGGGCGATCAAGGATGCAAACCACCAGATCGGAAACATCGCAGCCCTTTGCCGAGGCAAGGCTTTTCAGGTTTTCGGCCGGGCTGGCATCAAGGTCGACAACATCATCTGGCAGACCACCACCAACGGCGATTTTGTCCATATAGGTGTCCGGTGCGTTCAGGAACCCGCCCTTTTCCGCCATGGCAACAACGGCCAACGAGTTCGGGCCACCAGTCGCGCAGATGGTCGTGCCTTCAAGCGGATCAAGTGCGATATCGATTTCCGGGCCTTCGCCCGAACCTACTTCTTCGCCAATAAACAGCATCGGTGCTTCGTCGCGTTCACCTTCGCCGATCACGACGGTACCGCGAATATCCATGCTGTTAAGGGCATTGCGCATTGCGTCCACGGCGGCCTGGTCAGCGGCCTTTTCATCACCGCGCCCCATAAGCCCGGAACAGGCAAGTGCTGCGGCTTCGGTAACACGAACGGTTTCAAGCGCGAGATTTCGATCCATAACTTCATCCTCGTCATTAACGCGGGGTCTGGGAGCCCCGTCTTTCTGTTTCCCGGCGTGTCCCGTTTGGCTCGGGACTTATAATTACGCCTCGCGGTATTATACCTGCGAGGCGCATATGTCTTTTTTTTGTTTTGTTACGAAGTAAATCCTTCGATCCGCATCAGGACCGGCGGCTGCGAATTGCTTTCGAACGCCGAAATGTCGGAAAGCGCCCCGGACATCGCCGCTTCACTGGTTTCGTGGGTCACGAACACCACCGGAACAACCCCACCCTCGGTCTCGGCCCGGCCATGCTGGATCATGGACGCCATCGACACACCATGCTTGGCAAGGGTCGCGGTGACCTCGGCCATGACACCCGGGCGATCCCAGACCATCAGACGCAGGTAATAAGGCCCGACATGCTTTTCGAGAGAGGCCCGCACATTCTTTTTCAAACGATCCGCTGGAACACCAAAGACCGGCGCATTGCGCCCGGCCGCAATATCAACAAGGTCGGCCACCACAGCCGATGCGGTCGGACGTTCGCCCGCCCCACGCCCCTGCAGGACGACCGGCCCGACATAATCGCCTTCAAGCACGACCGCGTTAAACACACCTTCAACTTTTGAAATCTGGGTGCTGCGGTCAACAAGAACCGGTGAAACACGCTGCTCGATGCCCTCAGACGTCTGTTTGGCAATCGCCAGCAACTTGATGCGATAACCAAGCTCTTCAGCCAGTTGGATATCAAGGGCGGAAACGCTACGAATGCCTTCAACCGCAATCGCGTCAAAGTCGACCTCGACGCCAAAGGCAAGGCTGGTCAGGATTGCAAGCTTGTGCGCGGCATCAATGCCATCAACGTCAAAGGTCGGGTCGGCTTCGGCATAGCCAAGTTTTTGCGCCTCGGCCAGAACATCGGCAAAGTCACGCCCCTGTTCGCGCATGGTGGTCAGGATATAGTTGCACGTCCCGTTCAGAATCCCGGTCACGCGAGAAATGACATTCCCCGCCAATCCTTCGCGCAGCGCCTTGATCACCGGAATACCGCCAGCAACCGCGGCCTCATAGGCGATCGTCACGTTATTTGCATCGGCAATGCGTGCCAGTTCCACCCCATGCAATGCAATCAGCGCCTTGTTGGCCGTCACGACATGCTTGCCGTTTTCAAGGGCGGCCTTGCAGACGTCATAGGCAATGCCGTCCGAACCGCCAATGGTTTCAACAACCACATCGACATTCTTGTCAGTTGCAAGGTCACGGGCGTCTTCGTACCAGGTAATGCCTTCGGTCGAAAATCCACGGTCCCGAGTTCGATCGCGCGCCGATACTGCTGTGACAATCATCGGAGAACCGGAACGGTCCGTCAGATTACCCCTGTGTTCGCTCAGCAGTTTAACGGTTCCGGCACCGACCGTACCAAGGCCTGCCACACCGATTTTTACGACGTTTTGCACGATAACTCCTCATGCCGTGGTTGGATTTGCGCATGCGCGACGGAGTCTTTTACAACATCTGATACGCACACAAAACTTCGCCCGGGACATGTCCCGGGCGAAACATAGAATGCTTTATCGAATATCAGACGGATTTCTTCAACAGTTCACGTGCAGATTCTGCATCGGGATATTTCTGGAAGAATGCCTTGATATTACGATTGGCCTGCCGGATGCGATGTTTGTTTTCAACAAGCGCGATACGCACATGGCGATCACCATATTCGCCAAAGCCAAGTCCCGGTGCCACCGCAACGCCCGCTTCCTGCAAAAGAAGCTTCGAGAAATCAAGCGATCCGAGTTCTTCAAACGCCTTGGGAATCGGAGCCCAGGCAAACATGGTCGCCGCCGGGACCGGAATATGCCATCCGGCACTTTGCATACCTTCGATAAAGATATCGCGACGGTCACGATACAGGTTACGGAATTCTTCGACACAATCCTGCGGGCCGTTCAATGCTGCCGTTGCCGCCACCTGAATCGGGGTAAATGCACCGTAATCAAGATATGATTTGATCCGCGTCAGTGCATTGATCAGCTTTTTGTTGCCGGTGGCAAAACCGATGCGCCATCCCGCCATCGAATAGGTTTTCGACAGGGAATAGAATTCAACGGCAATGTCTTTCGCCCCTTCGACCTGAAGGATTGAGGGCGGCGGATTGCCATCAAAATAGATTTCCGAATAGGCGATATCCGACAGGATATAGATTTCCTGCGCCCGGCAGAAATCGACAACTTCCTTATAGAAATCAAGGTCAACCACCAGCGATGTCGGGTTGGCCGGGAAGTTCAGGACCACCGCACTCGGTTTCGGGACCGAATGTTTCACCGCGCGGTGTAGTTGCTCCATAAAGCTTTCGGCGTTGAATTCGCCCTGTTCGTCATGACCAATCGGAATGTGGCGTAATGCCGCACCGGCAATGATGAAACCGAACGCATGGATCGGATAGGACGGATTGGGCACCAGAATGATGTCACCGGGGCTGGTGATAGCTGCGGCGAGGTTCGCAAGCCCTTCCTTGGAGCCCAGCGTCACAACGGTTTCGGTTTCAGGATCAATATCCACCCCGAACCGGCGCCCGTAATAAGCCGCCAGCGCCTTGCGCAGACCGGGGATACCGCGCGACATGGAATAACCATGCGTGCGCGGATTCTTGATCGTTTCAACCAGCTTGTCGACAATATGTTGCGGGGTGGCCGGGTCCGGGTTGCCCATGCCGAAGTCGATAATGTCCTCTCCCGCTCGCCGCGCCGCCGCTTTCATCGCATTTACTTCAGCAAATACGTATGGCGGGAGGCGTTTTATGCGATGGAATTCCTGGGACATTATCCTACATCCTCGTCATTTCGCCGATTTTCGAATTTTCTGCGAAAACCGGGTCGTCGAATTGAAAAAAATTGCGCGCCACACGACAAAATGCGGGTGGCGCGCCGTACAATTCGAAGGATGTACCTTTTTTAGGATCAATAATCCATAAAGATTTCAACACGGCGGTTTCCGGCTTCACCGGCAGGAACGCCTTCATAATAGCGCGGGTCAGCCGATCCGTCGGCCCCGACAAAGATCGCATCAGGGTTAACACCGAGAGACACAAGCTGCGACACCACCGCCGAAGCGCGCTGTTCCGAAACCTGACGGTTGATCGCCAGATGTTCTTCAAGGCTCATATTCGCGGTACGCATCGACGCATGGCCGATAATACGAAGGATACCGCCGGTCTGACGCCACGCCTGGGCAACCTGGCTCAGGACATTGTTATCCGTGCCCGACAGATTCGACGAACCATGGCCAAACTGGATTTGTGCAACCTGCACACCATTTACACTTGGTCCCAGCGTATCAACGGAACGCACACCAAGACGCGATGCCAGAACCTCGTTCGCGGTTTCGGCATAGGGCATGGCAGAATCGGACAGATAGGCATTGTCACCGCTACCAAGCTGGCTTTCATCGACAATTACCGCCCCGTTATCGGAATAGGCAGAATAGTCAAATGATTGTGCCGGCGGTTCATTGGCAAACACGCCCTGACCTTCTGCAAGACGCCGATTGTACTGGTCCATCACCGGGTCACCGGTTGATGATCCTGACGATCCGGGCGCGACTTGTGAAGACTCGGCTCTTTCCTGTTCAGATTTCAGAACATCGGGCTTCTCGGGCGCAGGTTGCGGTGTTGGAACGGGTCCAGACGCCGGTGCCTTGGCACTCCATTCATCGGCAATCCTAGAACCGGACTGCGCCGAAGTCACAGCACTGCCCGTTGCGGCGCTAGCGGTTGCAGTTGCCTTGGTTTCAGCTGCTTTTTGCGGCTCCGCCATGGCGCTACTGCTAACCGATGTGGTTGGTGCCGGCGCAATCGTCGGCATATCAACACTTTCGGCACTTTGCTGCGGCTGCGGCTGAAGCGCGTTGACCGGCGGCGTGCTTTGACGACGGCCCGACTGGGAATATTGCGCATTGGCGCGGTCTGCTGCCAAACCGGCGACAAGCGCATCACGTTCGGCATCACCGGTCACAACCGGCTTGGCCGGCGTATCGGCCAGACGCGGATAATCTTCGTCTTCACCCGGAATCGGCTGATCCGACTTGGCAGCAGTTTCCTCGTCGCCGTCAAAAGCATCACCAATCGATTTTCCCCATTCGACCGGATTGATTGCATCAGGGACCGAAGAACAGGCGCCCAGCATCAGCACAACAGCAAGCGCCGATCCCGCATGCAGCAAGGGCCGCAATTTAACTTTCGCGGACCCGTGCCCCGACCACCGCCATGTCGTCGATTTCAGAACGCCCATTTGATTTCGCTGCTCCAAACTATGTTATGTGTGACGTTGCCGTTGAAGATTGCGACAAATCCGTCACCTTATAATTCTTGTATTACCCCTCATCAGCGAGCTAGGCTAAGGCCATGATAAGCTTGGGATCAAGCAGAGTTTCAACCCAGCACGCAGTTTGAGAGCATTGGATCATAAAACGGGAAAATGATTGCGATATCGCAAAGATCGGATTTCCCGTTTTATGTTCCGATGCACCGGCGGCCGTATCATAAGGGAATGCGCCATGAACGATCAACAGGCCAAAGAAACCGAAATTCATCTTCCTGATCCCGAAGAGCTGTCATCAGCGATGGCAGAAATAGCAGAGAGAAGTCAAAGACTTGTGTCCGACTTCCTTGCAAAACAGGCAGAAGACCCGGAAATTTCCGACCCGGACCCGCTTAATATCGGATCGGCATTTGTCGAACTGACCACCCATATGATGCAAAATCCGACCAAACTGGTCGAAGCACAAATGGACCTGTGGCAGCAATATTATATGCTCTGGCACAATACAACGATGCGTATGCTGGGGCAGGAATCGGAACCTGTCGCCTTCCCGCAAAAGGGGGATCGTCGATTCCGCGACGAGGCGTGGGAAAACAACGAACTTTTTGATTTCATCAAACAATCCTATCTGCTGTCCTCGCAATGGATGCAGAATGTTGTCCATGATGTTGACGGGCTGGATGAAAAAACCGCCCAAAAGGTCGAATTTTATACCCGGCAGTTTGCGGACGCGATTTCGCCGACCAATTTCATGATGACCAATCCGGAAGTCCTGCGCGCCACCATCGAAAGTGGCGGTGAAAACCTTCTTAAGGGACTTAGCAACCTTCTGGACGATCTGGAACGCGGCAAGGGCAAGCTTCAGATCAAAATGACCGATCTGGACGCTTTCAAGATCGGCGAGAATGTCGCAACCACCGAAGGATCGGTAATCGGTCGCACGCAGCTGATGGAACTGCTGCAATACAAACCGGCAACCGACAAGGTCGCGAAACGGCCGCTTATGATCGTGCCGCCATGGATCAACAAATATTACATCCTTGATCTGCGCCCGGAAAATTCATTCATCAAATGGGCTGTTGATCAGGGCCACACGGTTTTTGTCCTGTCGTGGGTCAACCCGGACAGCAAACTTGCCGAAGAAAGCTTTGAAGATTACGGGCGTGACGGTGTGCTTGCGGCACTCGACATGATCGAAAAGGCAACCGGCGAAAAGGAAGTCAACGCAATCGGCTACTGCCTTGGTGGAACGCTTCTGGCGGCCATGCTGGCCTACATGGCCAAGATTGGCGATGAACGCATCAAATCGGCGACGTTCTTTACCACCCTGACCGACTTTGAAAAACCCGGCGAACTTTCGGTTTTTGTCGATGACGAACAGATCGAAAGCCTTGAAAACCGCATGTCGAAGGAAGGCTATCTTGACGGCCGAGATATGGCGATGTCGTTCAACATGCTGCGCGCCAATGACCTGATCTGGTCATTTGTGGTCAACAACTACATGCTGGGCAAGGATCCCTTCCCGTTCGATCTTTTGTACTGGAATTCCGATTCGACCCGGATGCCCAAGGCAATGCATAGCTTCTATCTGCGCAACATGTATAACAAGAACCTGCTGCGTGAACCGGGTGGCATTACGATTCTGGGCGAAAAGATCGACCTTCGCGACATCAAAATCCCGGTCTATTTCCTCTCCACCCGCGAAGACCATATTGCACCGTGGCAGGCAACATATGCCGGAACCCAATTGATGTCAGGCCAGGTGAAATTCGTGCTATCGGCATCGGGTCATATTGCCGGTGTGGTGAACCCGCCCGCAGCCAACAAATATTGCCATTGGACTTATAATCGCAATCCCCCCAATCCCGATGACTGGCTCGCCAAGGCGGTCCAGCATGAAGGATCATGGTGGACCGATTGGCAAAACTGGATCAGCCGTCGTTCCGGCGGGCAAGTCGACGCCCGCAAACCGGGCGATGGCAAGCTTAAAGTGCTTGGCCCGGCACCGGGTGAATATGTCAAAGTGCAGCTTTCCTGATCATCTCTTGATAACTGGAATTTCCGGCCCGCCCGAGGTGGCGGGCCGTTTCTTTGGTCCGAAGGAAAATATCATGCCCCAGAAAATCGGTTTCCTAGGCGCAGGCCGCATGGCGTCTGCAATGATTTCGCGCCTGCTTGAACAAGGCTATCCGGTCAAGGTCTGGAACCGTAGTGCTGCCAAAATCGAACCGTTGGTTGCCAAGGGGGCCATTGCCTGCGCGACACCAGCCGAGGCGGCAAGTGATGTTGACGCGGTCCTTTCCTTCATGGCCGATGACATCGCTGCCGAAACCGTCTGGCTGGGCGAAAATGGGGCGCTTGGTGCAATGACGCCGGGGGCGCTTGCCATCGAGTGTTCCACCCTTTCGCACGGGTTCGTTCTGGAACTGTCCGGCAAGATCATGACGGCAGGCTGCCTTTATGTCGATGCACCGGTCACCGCGGTACCGTCACAGGTTGCCGCGGGCGAAACCATGTTTTTAATCGGTGCGGATGACGCCGTCCTGAAACAGGCACGCCCGATCATGGAAGCCGTTGCCAACCGTATCGTGCATTTCGGGCCTATTGGATCGGGGACAATCTACAAGCTGATGAACAACCTTTTGGGGGCGGTCCACATTGCCGCTGCCGCCGAACTGGTTGCGGTGGCACAAAAGGCCGGACTGGATGGCAATCTGGTTGCCGACGCATTTGCCAATGGTGCCGTTGCCAGCCGGGCCGGTGTCATGACGATCCTGGGCATGATCAGCGGCAATCACAATGAAGGCATCCATTTCACAACCGCGTTGCGCGCCAAAGATGCCGGTTATGCCATGTGGCTTGCCGATGAACTTGGCCTTGACCTGCCGGTTGGCAGATCAGCCACCGAAATGTTTGACCGCGCCATCGAAGCCGGACTTGGCGATCTTGCACAAAGTGCCGTGCTGGAAACCATCCGCGGCCGGTAATCCTATTTCTTCTTGGCCTTGGCTGCGACTTCTTCCTGCTCGGCCAGAAGCGGCTCGTAACGGGCGTCGGTCAGTGTTTTAAGGAACGCGACCAGCGCATCTATGCGTTTGGTATCAAGGGCGTCCCCCTGCTCCAGCTCTTTAAGGGAAATGGTCTCGGGGACTTCGGCATCGCCCCACGGCTGTTTGGTTTCCGGATTCAACTGGGCCGATTTCGCGCGACTGTTATATTTGTTGTAAAACTTGATCACCGTGCGCAAATCGGAAAATACACCGTTATGCATATATGGTCCGGTGACGGCGACATTGCGCAGCGACGGCGTTTTGTACTTGCCCTTATGGGCCGGATCATCAATTGCCGGATTATCAAGCAATCCATTGTCGGTAAAATCCGGGTCCTTGGCATTTTCCAACCGCACGGCAACGTTTCTGGGGACGCCGATGTTATGATATTCGTAATTTGAGAATGTCTCGCCCTCTGCCGTCGGCGACGATTTAAGTTGATGGCAGACATTGCAGTTAGTGAATTGCTGCGAGAAGAAAAGCACACGCCCCAATTCTTCCTGCGGCGTCATTTTGTATTCCCCGCGCAGGAAACGATCATATTTTGAATCAAAAGGTGCGAACTGATCGGTGCGTTCGAACGCGGCAATCGCATCGGTCATTGCAGCATAAGCACGGTCCGTATCGCTCCAGACATCGTCACCAAACAATGACTTGAAGCTTTCGACGTAATCTTCATCTTCCTGAAGGCGCGCGACAACGGTTGCCTTGTCCGGCATGCCCATTTCAACCGGGTTAAGCGGCGGCCCACCGGCCTGCTCGGCCAAATCCTTCGCGCGCCCATCCCAGAACTGCCCGCCAACCGGCGTGCCGTCTTCTTTGAAATGGAAATCGGGTGCGAACTTCGCATATGCCGCCATCGGCGCATTGCGGTCGCCAAGCGATGCACCATCATCGCCAAGCGAATAGGCCCCATGGGCGATTTCGGAACGCGGATCACGGAACCCAGTCGTCGGTTCATGACAACTCGCACAGGCCTGCGTCCGGTTTTTTGACAGGTTGGTATCGAAATAAAGTGCTTCGCCCAGTGCCGCTTTATCTGCAAACGAAGACGTATTGCTTGCCAGTTCCGCCAGCAAGGCCGCGGACGAGTTCGGCGCACCAAGGCCATTTTGTGCCTTTGCACTGGTAATCCCGATACCACCGGCACCAATCATCAGCATCGTAGTTGCAAACGCACAACCAAGGTGAAGAAACCCGCGAAGGGGCATGCTGGAAACGCGCGACAAGACAGGCATGTTCGATATCCGGTATTCACTGGTGGCCGCATGATCGCGACCAATAATCACTTACAATACCTTAATTGCACCCTGCCTTGATAAAGGTCAATGGTTACCGTCCTTTAATTCGGGGCGATGAAACCCCCGATATTGATCAAATGGCAACTTTGGGCCGACGCCCCATCATCGGCAACAACTGCACCCCAATGATCGCGGCAAGGATAACACCGCATCCGGCATATTCGGCGGGTGCCAACCGCTCGCCCAGGAAAAACGCCCCGGCAATTGCGGCAAATACCGCCTCGGCACTCATGATGATCGCGGCATCTGCTGCTTCGGTATAATTCTGCGCCACCGCCTGCAGGGTAAAGGCAATTCCGGCCGACATGATCCCGGCATAAAGAATTTCAAATCCGGCATTCTGGATATCGGCAAAGCTGAAAGTCTCGAACATGCCGCCCATCGCCATGCCAAGCAGACCGGTAATAAAGAACTGAACGGCAGCGACCAGCGCAGGGGTATTGGTGCGCGTCACCATTATACCGATCATCACCACCTGAACGGCCCAGAACAGCGCACTTCCCATCACCCAGAAGTCACCTTTACCAAGTGCCGACAGGTTCCCGCCACTCAGAAGATATGTACCCAAAACGCACATTATTCCGCCCGGCCAAACCGACCAATGCGGCTTTGCCCGGAAAACAGCGAAAGCCAGTACCGGTACCAGAGGCACATAAAACGCCGTCAGAAACGCAGCATTGGTCACGGTCGTATCCATGATGCCGATCTGTTGCAGGATGCTGGCCAGATACATTGAAACGCCGGTAACGATCAGGCCAAGCGTGTTGACCCTCGAAAGCGTCCGTCCTTCGCGCTTCATTTTGCGCAATTCACGCAGTGCAAACGGCAGCACCACAAACGTCCCCAGAAGGAACCGCACACCGGTAAAATATTGCGGGCCAATATTGTCCATGCTGGTTTGCTGGACGACAAAAGTCGTGCCCCAAATAAGTGCAACAAAGACGATTACACCGTTCGCCTGCCAACGCGTCATTTCCCGGTTCCGTTTCCTGATCGCCGGGCGTGGTGGCGCGCGGCCTGTTCATATGGTTTTTCTGAATTACTTGCTATCGTAGCGTCCTGCCACAGGCAAGAAGATCCTCTGCGTTTGACAATCGCGATTGTTACTCAGATTTCAGATCATCCGGAATTGTCACACGATATTCCTGCGCAAGATCGGCATAACGATCCGCAGATACTTTGAAAAACTCGATTTCTTCCTGCGTCAGATCTCGCACCTTGCGTGCCGGGACACCTGCCCAAAGTTCCCCGGCCGGAATGCGTTTTCCGGGTGCCAAAAGCGCCCCCGCCCCCAGCATTGCGCCCTGCTCGATCACACACCCATCCATGACCGTGGCACTCATGCCGACGAAACTTCTGTCTTCAAGTGTGCAGGCATGGATGACGGCGGAATGGCCAATAGTAACATCGTCGCCGATATAGGTTCCAAACTTTCCCTTGGCGACATGCACCATGGTCAGGTCCTGAATATTGGTCCGCGATCCGATGCGAATTTCATGCACGTCACCACGAATGACGCAGCCAAACCAGATCCCGGTCTCCGCCCCGATTTCAACATCGCCAATGATGGTCGCATTCGGCGCGATAAAGGCCGTCTCGTCAATAGTCGGGCGTACCCCGCGATAGGACAGGATCATGGTCTAACGACCTTTCACTTCTGGGATCGGTTTTCACTGGCACTGCACTTGCCCGTTACCGGGAAAATAGCGGCATCTTGATTTGGCAGTTTAAATTCTAACATGTGGATATGGAAACCCCGTTCTCATTCAAATCGTGAAGATGCACGCAATTCAGTATTTTTCCCTCTTTGCAGGCTTCCGTCGCGCCAGCATCATGATAATGATGGCGGCAACGGCGTTTTGCGGCACAATCCTTACGAATGGCGATGCGTACGCGCAGTCCACCGGGCCAAGCTCAAGTGAATTGCGCGTGGCATTTTCGGTCTGGGAACCATTCGTGATCGACGATGAAACAGGACGACACGGGATCGACATGGCGATCCTGACAGAACTGGCCCATCGCATGGACAAGGCTCTGTCGCTACATCCCTGCCCGTGGCGGCGATGTCTTAAAATGCTTGAAGATGGCGATATCGACATTCTTTCAAGCTTTGCCTACACCGCCGAACGCGAAAAATTCGCGTTTTACATCAAACCACCCTATAGCCGCGTCAGCCCGGTTTTCTATGTCCGGCAAGGCAAAAATACGCACATCGCGCAATATGCCGATCTTAAAACGCTTGCAGTCGGATCGGTCGTTGATTCCCGCTATTTCGAACCATTCGATAGCGATAGATCGCTGAACAAATTCGAAGCCAGCAGCGAAATGCTGCTTCTGCGTATGCTTGAGGCAAATCGCGTCGATACCATTGTCGGGTCTGATGCCAATGTCGATTTTGAAATCCGGCGCAACAACCTTGATGATATCATCCGCAAGGCCGCATTTCGCCCGGACCATCACAACGACATCCACATTGCGGTATCGCGCAATTCCCCACTGATGAGCCAGACAGACCAGATATCGAAAATCATCACCGACCTGCGCGAAGAGGGTTTTATTGCCAGGGTACATGCACGTTACTGGCCTGCCAGTGACGATGCAGCGGATGCAGGCAAACCAATCCACAGCGAATGAATAAAGCAGCCGCCCTATCGGGAAAACCGCTTTGCCCCGGCAACACAGGCAACGACCCCGACGGTGACCGCCATCATGGTCACGCCAACAGGTTCCGCCAAGACGATCCCCGCCAAAAGCAGACCAAAGAACGGCTGCAACAATTGCAATTGCCCGACCCCGGCAATGCCACCAAGCGCCAGTCCCCGATACCAGAAGAAAAAACCGATCAGCATGCTGAACAGAGAAACATAACCAAGACCAAACCACGCAGGACCGCCAACTCCGGCAAAGCTACTTGGCAAGGTCGCAACGCAGAATGCCGCCATCGGCAAAAGCGATATCACCAACGCCCAGCAGATCACCTGCCATCCACCAAGACGGCGCGACAGTTTTGCACCTTCGGCATAGCCAAGCCCGCAAACGATGACCGCGCCAAGCATAAAAAGATCACCGCGTAACGCCCCGGCACTGCTTCCTGTGGCGGCAAATCCGGCGACCAAGCCGCTACCGAAAATAGAAAACAGCCAGAATACGGGTTGTAGCCTTTCACCACCGCGCAAGACGCCAAAAATCGCTGTCGCCAAAGGCAGCAAACCTATGAAGACAATTGATCGTGCTGACGTGATATGTTCAAGCGCAAGGGCCGTTAACAGCGGAAACCCGACAACCACCCCACCGGCAACCACCAGTAACGACATCCAGTCTGATTTCTGTGGACGGTTTGGCCGCGATATCAGAAGCAAAGTCGCGGCAAGCAGTCCGGCAATCGTTGCGCGCGCCACCGTAAGAAACAGCGGATCGAAATCCATGACAGCAATCCGGGTCGCAGGCAGCGATCCACTGAAAATCAGGATACCGATCAACCCGCTGATCCAGCCGCCACTTGATCTTTGAACTGCAATTGCCATCAAAACCTCCGTCATGTGCGAAGGTTTATCTATGGCTTGCCAGCATCGAACCGAACAGACACAATAAAATACAATTTGAGCAAACTGTACTGATTACAGGAGCAATACAGTGGCACCTGACGGGGCATCAAAACAACCCGATGACGGAACACTTGTCACCCGCGTCATGAATGTCATTCGTGACCGGATTGGCACGCGCAACCTGCTTGCGGGGGATCGTCTGCCATCCATCCGTGGCTTTGCCCGTCAAATGAAGGTGTCGAATTCGACGGTTGTCGAAGCCTATGATCGACTGGTGGCCGAAGGCGTTATTCAGGCCAGACGCGGATCGGGGTTTTATGTCGCCCCTCATACCGCCCCGCTTTCAATCGCCCGGATCGGACCGAAACTGGATCGGGCGATTGATCCGTTCTGGGTCTCACGACAGTCGCTTGATGCGCCCCCCGATATGCTAAAACCCGGTTGCGGCTGGCTTCCGGCGGACTGGATGCCCGAAACCGCAATCAGGCGCGCCTTGCGCAGCCTGTCGCGCGCCGATGACGCCACACTGGTCGATTACGGAACTCCGCTTGGCCTGGCATCCTTGCGTCATTTCCTGTCCCGTCGCATGGCGGGATACGGCATTGATGCCCATCCCGACCATCTGCTTCTGACAGAGTCAGGAACCCAGGCAATCGACATGCTGTGCCGTTTTTTGATCGCACCGGGCGATACGGTTTTGGTTGATGATCCGTGTTACTTCAATTTTCAGGCACTCTTGCGCGCCCATCGCGCCAATATCGTTGGCGTCCCCTTTACCGAAAATGGCCCGGATGTGGATGCCTTTGCCAGGATCGCCGCAACAACGAAACCGCGCCTTTACATTACCAATTCCGGCTTGCACAACCCGACCGGTGCGTCACTTTCGCCAATGGTTGCGCATCGGGTTTTGAATATCGCCGAACAGCACGACCTGATCATCATCGAAGATGATATCTTTGCCGATTTCGAAAACACCCCTGCCCCGCGGCTGGCCGCACTGGGCGGGCTTGACCGTGTTGTCCATATCGGAAGCTTTTCCAAAACGCTGTCGGCCTCGGTCCGGTGCGGTTATATCGCGGCAAGTCCCGACTGGATCGACGGTCTGACCGATCTTAAAATCGCAACCGGTTTTTCCAGTCCGAATTTATCCGCCGAACTGATTTTTGCGGTTCTCAAGGACGGCACCTATCGCAAATATATGGAAACCCTGCGCGATAGACTGGCACGCACGATGACCATCACAGAAACCCGGCTTCGCAACCTTGGCATCACACCGGCAATCAATCCCGATGCTGGTCTGTTTTTATGGTGCCGCTTGCCCGATCACATGGATGCGGCAACCCTGGCCCGAAACGCGCTTTCCGATGGTGTGGTTCTTGCCCCCGGAAATGTTTTCAGCATCTCGCAAACAGCTGGAAACCTGATGCGCTTTAACGTCGCCCAATGTCAGGATGAACGCATCTTCAAGGTGCTTGAACGCGCGCTTGAAAAATAGAAAGGGGCGCAATCCTTTTGGACAGCGCCCCATTTTTTTCTGTTTTGACGATCCGATACCGGATTACGGGAACAGCGGCTCGATCTCGAGCCCCATGGTTTCCGGCAGGCCCAGCATGACATTCATGTTCTGAACTGCTTGGCCAGATGCCCCTTTAACAAGGTTGTCTTCGACCGCCACAATGATCACCCGGCCCGGCACCCGATCCTTGACCACCCCGATCAGAACATAGTTCGATCCACGTACGTGACGTGTCTGCGGGGTTAAGCCAAACGGCAGGACCCGAACGAACGGCTCATCGGCATAACGTTTTTCAAGGGCGGCCTGAATGTCTTCGGTCGTCGTGCCATCGGTCATTTTGACATAGATACTTTCAAGGATGCCCCGGCTCATCGGCATCAGATGCGGGGAAAAATTCACCACGACATCCTGCCCTGCGGCCCAGGCAAGGCCCTGCTCGATTTCTGGCGCATGGCGGTGCCCGCCGGTGCCATAGGCATGAATGCCTTCGGTGACCTCGGCATACAGAATGCCTTCCTTGGGCGAACGGCCCGCACCGGTGACACCGGATTTCGCATCAATGATGATGTCATCGGCATGCACCAGCTTCTGTTCCAGAAGCGGTGTCAGCGAAAGCTGCACCGGGGTTGGATAACATCCCGGATTGGCCACTACACGCGCCTTTTTGATCTTTTCACGGTGCAGTTCAGTCAGGCCATAAACCACATCCTTCTGCAAATCCTGTGCGGCATGTTCCGCCCCGTACCATTCCTTGTAGGTCGCGGCATCGAACAAACGGAAATCCGCCGACAGATCGACAACTTTGACATGATCAGGCAAACCGGCAATCACTTCCTGCGTCGTGCCATGCGGCAGCGCACAGAAAATCACATCAACCATCGACCAGTCCGCATCCTCGATCCGGATCATGGTCGGCAATTTCAGATGGGCAAGATGCGGGAAAACCTCCCCGAACGGACGCCCGGCGCGTCGGTCTGCGGTCAGCAGTGTGATTTCAGAAGCGGCATGGTGCGCAAGAATACGAACCAATTCCGCCCCAGTATATCCGCTGGCACCGAGAATTCCGACTTTAACCTTAACGTCGCTCATTTCAAATCCTGCTCCTTTAGGCTCGCCCGGGCCTTTATGGTCACTGGGCGCGATTAACGGGCGGATGTTGGCAAACAAGCCCCGCAGATGCAAGCCTTTAGGCGGTATTTCCCCTGCATTGCGCGATCATGCCCCATGCAGGGATGACATGCATCACAGGGAAAAGTTGCCTTTTACGGACGTCGGGATTTGCGCACATTGGCCGGACAGGCGCGCTTATCCTCAGGCAGAACAGTATAAAACCGTTCGATTTTCTCAAACCCCGTCGGTGCTGCCACCGGATAATCCGAAACATATCGATGATCTGAAAGACCAAAATCGCTGGCTTTCAAGCCCGATCGCTGTTGCCAGATACGGCGATGGGTATCGGACAATGTGATTTCCGGATCATCAATCAGGAAAATCGCATCACGTGCGATCCGGTCGTTATATTTGTGCTGTGATGGCAACCACGCGGCAAGCTGACGGCGCAATTCTCCCGGGCTTGGCACCTTGCGCGTCCGGCTGGCAAACTTGACCATCTTTGACGACAGATCGGAAACATTGCCGGGCGGGGCCATGCCATGGGTCGCCATATCGATAAAATAGGCCAGATCAATTTCCGTCGGATCACGACCGATAACAGGCTTTAGCGCAGCATAAATCTTGAAAAACCGGGCGATTTTTCCGCCATCGGCATTGGCTGCATCATAAACGCGGCGATAGGCACGCTGCACTTCGGGCAATGCACCATATCGTGCGAACCTTTCGGTGAAATCGGCCCGACGTTTCGGATCGATCCAGATCGCACACAGGATATCAAACGCACTTTGATTATTGCCCAGCGCCAACCGGTGAATCGCATCGGTATGCGGGCCAAAGACGGCATTGAGCAATCCGGGATTGGCCCGTTCGGCGGCAAAGACAATCTGCTGGATTTCCGCCCCTGCCCCGGCGGTCGCCCCGCGCGGCCCCCAGGTCAGATAGGCATTGGGATCATTGGTATAACACCACGGATCCCCTTCCAGATATCGCTTGCCGCTCCTCGGATTGCGCGACTGGCAGAAATTGAACTGGATGGCGTCGTAATCCGTGCCTTCCAGTGCGAAGGTCAGATGATTGGCCCGCGTGATCGCATCAGGAAAGGGCTGTTCTGCCGGCATCAGCAACCTCCAGAGCCCGACCGTGATCGCGCCGGGATTCGCACCACCGATGGCCGCTTTAACACTCGGATCAAGACAGGGCTGTAAATCCATGATCGCGTTGCGCGTCTTGGCGCCAACAATACCATCCGCCGCCCCATAGACAGACGTTTTTCCCCCCGCACACTCTGCTGCGGCGGTAAACAACCGGCGCTGAAAATCGGCTGCCGCACCATATTTCCCCAGAACCATCGGCCGCTCTTCGAAACGGTATAGGACTTGGGATAAATCCTGTGCCATCGCATGCCCCGAGCCTGCCAACGCCCACAGAGTCAATCCGCACGAGAGCGAATGCACACATTTTCGGAAAAATGATTGATGCAGACTGCCTAAAATATTTTGGCGATAGCAAAACACAACGAACTCGCACCTGAAAACGAAAAATCGCTATTTGCCGTCAGACTACAGGATCTTTCGAGTAAAGCTTGTTTGTGGATATTTCAAAATGCTCTCAAAAGCCTTTTTGCCCTGTTCTTTCAGACGAGTCTGATCCTTTACGAGATCACAAACCGTATCAACCAACTGGCTGTAGGGCACACCAACCACACCATCGCGGAACCGCTGATCGACAACGGTTGCATCATTGATTTCGGCGACCACAGGCTTTGCATTGGTCAGCAGATAAAACACCCGGACAATCTCGAAAATCTGGCTTTCGTAGAAGTGATGATTAAGGATGATCTTGGACCGGGCCACCCATTTGTCCCGTTCGGTGCCATAAACGCCAGACAGCACTTTAAGTTTGATGCCCCGATCGACCAGTTCCTGCAGAACCACCTTGCGCCGCTCGTTGATTGATCCATAAAACAGAACATCAACATCCTGCTCGACATCCTCGGGAATACGCTTCAGCTCCGGCTGATAGCCAATGTTCAGCAGCTTGACGTTTTCAACGCCCATATCACGAATAACGTCGATATTGGCAGGACTATAATCCCAAAGCCCGATACCGGACTCAAACCAGACACCAAGACGGTCGCGCCAGGCAGTGTAAACTCCGCCAAGCTGCTCGGTATTCAGAATAATGGTGTTGGCAGGAATATTCCCCTGCACTTTCGGGTCAAGTAAATGCGCCCCGATAATGATATTTACCCCATCCGCACCAAGCTGGTTTTTGCGAACCACTGCTTCATGACCGAGATCACGCATCGAAAACATCAGCAATTCAGCCAGCTCAAGAAACGCCAGTGAATGGATGTAACCTTGTGGCTGGATGATGCAGATGTTGTATGTTTTGGATTTGGTCATGCGTCGTAGCGGCCTTTTATGAACATAACTATCTTGCGCCCAACGTTTCAAATACCGGCAGGGACACATACGGCAAACAAAATACCGGGCTCTGTATCTTGGCCCGGTATTTCATAGCGCAGAAAATTACTTCTTTAGCGAGCCGACGACATATATTTCGCCGGAAATATCCGGATAACGTTCGCCCAGCTTCATAAAGGCTTCCAGCATTTCGGGGCTCCAATGGGCCTCGATTTGACTATTGGAAACAGGCTTCAGCCAGTATCCGCCAAAGTAATCAATATTGTACCCTGATTGCAGGAAGGCCTGACGGAAGCTTTCCGGATCGAATACACGTCGATGGCCGTGATGACGATCAAGGTCATTCAGCTCGTTTTCCGCACCAAGCAATCCCATAATTACGCCTGCCTGGCGATGCAGGGACCGCGCATTTGGCACAGCGGCAAACAAGATTCCATCCGGCGCGAGCCAATTACGGGCAAGCTTCAGGATTTCTACCGGATCATCAACATGTTCAAGGACGTGTCCCAACACGATATTCTGAAACTTGCGATCAGTTTCAAAATTCTCGAAAAGCGAGGTAATAACCTCGATACTCGGATACTTCTCTTTAAGCTTTTCGCTAAAGAACTCCGATCCATCCACGCATATGACTTCCTGCCCCAAATCGACAAGATGACCGGTCATCAGTCCTTCTGCAGGACCGAGTTCCAGAATACTGCCCGGAACAACAAACCTGCGAAATACATTAAATTCGTAGTGGATCGTCGCGGCATTTGCTCCCTTGTCATAGAGGGAATTATTCGCAATGTGTTCCAGTCTCTGTTTTTCTTCGGCATCCATAGCGGACCTCCTGGTATATTCTGCTCTTACCGCGGTAGAATATTACAAAACTCTTTCTCAAATTTTCCAAGCGTTTCAAAAACGACTTCCGCGCCCCTGGTTCTGAGGAAATTCGCAGAGCGCTGCCCCATTGAAACCCCCCAAAACTTAACGTTTGCCCGTTTTGCGGCATTCAAATCAGTTTCGCTGTCTCCGACAATACCCGCGAAAGGACCCTCTTTAAGGACGTTGGACTTACCTGTTTCAGCCGAAAATGGCGACACACACACAATTTCCCGAAAATATTTCGCAAGCTTCAACTGACGGATCTGATTGCGCAACAGGTATTCATTCTGACGCGCCGTTAGCAATGTCAGCGCAACGTCCTTCGCCGCCAAACCTTCCAATGCCGAAATGCTATCAGCAAACAATGTATCCAAACTTAACCAATACGGCGTCTCGATGTCGTGCATCCAGTCGATTGCAATTTGCGCTGCAACGGCATTCTCGACACCAACATTTGCAAGCAGGTCTTTTGTCGAAGCACCTTCACGCTTTAGACTCCACGCCAAGCGCACATCAATTTCAACATCGTAACGCTTGGCTACAGCCTTTAACAACGTCATCTGACGCTGCTGCGCCGTGATCAATGTCCCATCAAAATCAACTGCGATATTCATGTGCGGTGCTGCATGACAAATTCGGCATATTGGCGCGTAACGATAAATTCCTCACCCGCTGCAATTGGTGACAGAAATTTTGTGTAGTCCTCCCCCGCGCGGCAGGCAAATGCTGCCGCAAGCACATCGAAGCCTGCACTGCATGTAATTGCCGTTCCCGCGCCGGATCGAAGATTAAGGTCGGTTACCACCCATCCTTTCAGCCCCTTCATGACCTGAAAGCAAAGGGTTCCCCGCTGTCTCAATCCCCTCGCGATCTTTTTTGCAATTGCTGCAAGTTCAGGATCAAAAAAAACGCGCGCTTTGGTACAAACCCCTGCCTTGGTTTCCAGTCGTTCCCGACAATAGACAAAGGACGCTCCGGTCCGATCATCATGGAAACTGTCAACTGTCACCTCCGGTTCTTTACACACTTCCTGAACAATCAAAGTTTCGCGTGTGGCCTGGTCATATCCATGCAGTTCCTCCGCACTGATGCGCCGCGCCCCGCGGCTCCCCACTCCATTAACCGGCTTTACAAACCATTCACCGCCCCCCGAGGCTTCCGTCAGGTCCGGTTTCATGGGGGTTGGCACACCAATCTCCGAAAGCCAGTCGTCTGCGACACGCTTGTCGGTACAGCGCGCGTACAACTCAGAACTCCAGACATCGAGCTTTGCCAAGGCAGGATCGCTTAACAGGTTTACCGCAACTACATGCTCTTCGTTCAGGATCGGGATGAATGTATTCACCTGCTCTGCTTCAATAAGCTCTCGAATACATTTTTCATATGCAGGATCGTTTACCAACGGCACCTGAACGAAACTGTCGGCTAAAAGTGAGGTTGTGACCAGTTCCGCAGGATTGATATCCACGGCAACAATTCTGACGTCTGCCCCCCATACTGCCCGTATACGAGAAGCAAGAGCAAAAGCAGTCCCGGTTCCAGCTGCTCCAAGAAGCACTGTTCTCATATCTTCGCCTCCGCAACATGGACAGATATCATCAAACATCTTTCATTTTGGCAAAGTCTGCCATCAAGCAACTGAAACCGAATACAAAAATCCGAAAAATTATTCGTTAAATTTTGCATGAACCTTCGAAAACACGTTACAAAGACAACAACAGTTTACAAAAATTAGACGATTGAAGCGGCAAACTGGTACGGATAAATCTGCAACCGAATTCAACCGGGATCGTGATCGAAATGAGCATTCATCACTGCAAGATCATGGAACTGCCTAAAATCTCGAATGCACAGGGAAATCTGACATTCATCGAAGGCAATAATCATATCCCCTTTGACATTCAGCGTGTCTATTACCTCTACGATGTGCCAGGTGGTGCGACACGGGGCGGGCATGCGCATAAAGATTTGCATCAGTTGATTGTCGCCATGTCCGGAAGCTTCGATATTGTCATTGATGACGGCAACGAAAAGCAACGCTTTCATCTAAACCGCTCCTATCAGGGGCTCTATATATGCCCCATGATCTGGCGCGAACTTGATAACTTTTCTTCCGGATCGGTTTGCATGGTCCTCGCATCCAATCTGTATGACGAAGACGACTATTACCGGGATTATGACCGCTTCATGAAAGCCCGGGAAACGATGAAATGACAATTTCTTTTCTGGATCCCGGACAAATATATCGGGAACTTCGCGAAGAACTGGACGATGCCTATCATCGCGTCATGAACTCCGGGGTTTATATCCTGGGTGAAACTGTCTCCTCCTTCGAAGACAACTACGCAAGATACTGTCAGGCTACTCATTGCGTCGGCGTCGCCAGCGGATTGGACGCGCTGTTATTAACGTTGCGCGCGCTTGAAATCGGGCCGGGTGACGAAGTCATTGTTCCCGCACACACTTTCATCGCAACCTGGCTTGCCGTGTCGCAAACCGGTGCAACCCCGATCCCGATAGAGGTGGATGACCGCACATTCAATATGCGCGCAGACCTTATTGAAACTGCAATTACCAAACGCACCAAAGCCGTGATCCCGGTTCACCTTTATGGGCAACCCGCCGACCTTGATGGAATTCTTGAAATCGCGCGACGTCACAAACTGTATGTGATCGAAGACGCGGCACAAGCACATGGTGCAAAATACAAAGGCCAAAGGATCGGTGCCCACGGCGACGCCGCGACTTGGAGCTTTTACCCCGGCAAGAATCTGGGGGCATTTGGCGACGCTGGTGCAATCACGACCAATAACGCCGATCTGGCAGACCGCCTGCGCGTCTTGCGAAACTATGGCTCACGTGAAAAATACCATCACGAAATTCAGGGATTTAACAGTCGTCTGGATCCACTTCAAGCCGCCCTGCTCGACGTCAAATTACGCCATCTGAACGATTGGAACGCGCACCGCGAAAGCATCTCTCAAGCCTATCTGGACGGCTTGAAGGTTCACGAAATTACACTTCCATATGTGCCGAAATGGGCTTCTCCGGTTTGGCATCTTTTCGTCATACTGACCCCCAACCGTGACGCGTTGCAAAATCATCTTACCAAAGCAGGCATTGGCAGTCTGATCCATTATCCGGTCCCGCCTCATCTGCAAAAAGCATATGAAAATGGCGGGCACAAAAAAGGCGACTTCCCTGTTAGCGAAACCATCGCCAGCCAGGTACTGAGCCTTCCGATCGGGCCTCACATATCCGGTCCGGATTGTGAAGAAATCATCGGTTCGATGGCACGCTTTGCCAAACAACACGCACAATAAATTGCTATACACGAAACTTCAGAAATAGAATTAAGAGCTAAACAGGATGGAGACAGGCAAAATGGATAAAGAACAAAAAAGCCTGATGGTCCAGAAAGTTGATGAAATGCTCCTTAACGCGATCCATTCCTGCCGGGACGCTAACAAATTATTTGACCTCGCGCGCCATTATGGGCGTTTTCACTGGTTTAATCTCACTGATCGCTGGTCGCATAATGATCTAGAGAACTATATTTTCAATCTGATTGAACCACGATTACCCCAATTCACGCCTGCAAAAAACAGAACCACCGTCACCCACGTTCTTTCCGAAGGGTATGATACCGGCGGTCATACCCCGCTTTGCGTCAATCTGATCAAGGAACAAAAGGCACACGGCGACGACGTCGAACTGATCATCACACGCAGCGCCACCCAAAGCATAATCGACGAACTGCGAAATGCTCAGGTCCCGATAAAATCAACCCCGGCAACGGGGGTGGCACAAATGCTTCAGCTTGCCCAGGCATTCATGCAAAGCAAGGCAGTTGTCCTGCACATCAATCCGGACGATATAACTGCCTGCCTTGCTGTGATGATTGCCGAACGTAGTGGCATACCGTGCTATTTTGTTAACCATGCAAATATTCATTTCGCTTACGGCCCATCCCAATGCAGCGCAATCCTTGAAATTACAGCTTCAAGCTGGCTTTCAAGTCAGAAATATCGTCACCCCAAAGCGCAATCATTTCTCGGTATTCCAGCAAGCGATCTGGACATTGAAGAACTTCGAAAGACCGGAACTTCCGAAATTGACATCGATGCCCCCTACTTCATATCGGTTGGTACTCCACTCAAATACCGATTTGGCAGCTCAAATGACTTTCTGGAATTCATTGAATTTCTTTGCGGGAAGAAGAAACAAAAACTACTTCTGATCGGGCCGGGCGATCACGCAGCCCTTATCAACCTATCCCCTGATGCCCGAAATAATCTGATTGTAAAAGGGATGGTTGCACGCGATCAGACACTGGCATTAATGGCAAACGCCAAAGCATACATAGATAGCTTTCCGGAAGGTGGCGGCACATCTGTGGTCAACGCGATGAAACTTGGCTTACCGATTTTTGGCTACCGGATCAGTGAGGGCATGTATGGGGACGATTTCCTGTCGACATCTATGGCCGACCTTCAGGAAAAGGTTTCGGACTTCCTTGCAAATGGCCCGGACGAAACCGTTCTTGCCGAACGTACCTCTTTCATCAGGTCAAAAATGTCCATCAGCGCTTGCAGGGACCGCTTGCTGGCAACGATAAACGGCGAAAGGATTCCGGTGCCATACGATTACGACACCGGCAACATGGACCTGACATTCCATCATCAAAAATGGAAAGAAAATACTGATCTATTTATCCCACCGATCATCAATCTCAACAAAACCCCGGCCAGCTGATACTGACCGGGGCCGGGCTAGAAAAATCTTTCGATAAACCACTAAGCGTGCTGCAAAACGCTTAAGGGGCCTGTCAGCAACGCCAAGCGATAGGCACCGCAATGCGCGAACCCGATGGCTTCGTATGCCTTTGCCGCCGCCGGACTATCCGTAGACAGCACAGCATGGGTTACGCCGCGCGCTCGTGCCGCCAGAAGCGTTTTCGCCACTAGAATGCGCGCATAGCCATTGCTGCGCTGTTCGGGCGGCGTCCAGACCGGACCGATCTGGACCATGTCAGACAGTTCGGCGTTGAAACCCGAAAGACTGACCGGAACGCCATCAACGATAAGCGCCCACATATTGCGGTCATTAAGCGCATGGACAAGCCTTCCGGCGATCCGGCTGTCAAGGGCTGGCGTATCCTGCCCACCCAGTGCCTCGATCTCGTAGGCGCGTAGCCAGCGCAGCAGCGTATTGCGATCAATCCGTTCGGCATCAACCATCTGGAAACTGTCCGACCGCACATTTTGCGGCAGAATCAGATTGGCAAGATCAAGCCGATAGAACGCATCGCATGCATTGACTGCAAATTCCGCATCGCCAAGCCCAAGCATCTCGATCACGCTTTTCGCCTGATCCGCCGGACCATAGAAACCGGCCACCGCCTGCGCATTTTCGGAACGAAATAGATCAATCAAACCACGCGGCACCGGTTTACCGCCGGTTTGCACAAAGACATTACCGTTGCCAAATATCGTCAAAACCGCCGTCACCGTGCCATCGCCGGAAACTTCACCGTAATAGCAGCCTGAAAGCGGATGATGACGTCGGTTCATGCCGGTTTTTCGCAAATTGCTGCGCAGAACCATGCTGGTTTCGGCATGGGTCGCGAGAAATGCGTCAAGGGCATGAAGATCATCATCTTGCAGCTTTCTGTACTGCATATCGGGGGTCCCTTTCTTTGGGCTTCAGGTAATTGCCAACCATCCGAATTGGCATAAAAAAAGACCGCTCCATCAGCGGCCCTTCACATATCGCAAGGTAATCCAACAGAGGTTCAAACACTTATGTCTTGAAAGCTCGTCGCATTGTTCCAACCATCGGATGTCACCTTAAATTCAATAAATGCCTCTTCGATGGATTGTTATTATCACAACCTTTCGAATTTTCGATCCTTCTTTTTAAAATTCTTTTCCGACCACAACATCACCCTGCTTCTGGAATACGGAAACAATTTGGGCCCTGCAAGAAGCTGATTTTCAATTCGGTTTGCGATAACCTCCGAAACTGGTATTACCATTACCGAGCGCATTTTATTCGGAGTTGACCTCATGCCAGTGATTACCTGCGTCGAAGACCTGAAACGTATCTATAAACGTCGCGCACCGCGCATGTTTTACGATTACGCAGAATCCGGAAGCTGGACCGAGCAGACATTCCGTGAAAACACCACCGACTTTCAGGATATTCACCTGCGTCAGCGGGTCGCGATCGACATGGCCGGGCGCTCGACCAAAAGCCGGATGATCGGTCAGGATGTCGCCATGCCTGTCGCCCTTGCCCCGGTGGGACTGACCGGCATGCAATGTGCAGACGGCGAAATCAAGGCTGCCCGCGCAGCAGAGAAGTTCGGCGTCCCCTACACATTGTCGACCATGTCGATCTGTTCGATCGAGGATGTTGCCGAGAACACCTCCAAGCCCTTCTGGTTACAGGTTTACACACTCAAAGACGACGATTTCATGAAGCGGCTTTTTGACCGGGCGAAAGCAGCCAAGTGCTCGGCCGCGGTCATCACGGTGGATCTTCAGATGCTCGGGCAACGCCACAAGGATTTGAAGAACGGCCTTTCCGCCCCGCCCAAGCTGACCGTCAAATCGGTCGCCAACATGATGACAAAGGTGCAGTGGGGGCTGGGTATGCTTGGTACCAAGCGCCGCTTCTTTGGTAACATCGTCGGCCATGCCAAGGGGGTTGCCGACCCCTCTTCACTGAGCACATGGACCGCCGAAGCGTTCGATGAATCACTTGATTGGGACCGTATTCGCGAGTTCCGCAAAATGTGGGATGGGCCCTTGATCATCAAGGGGATCATTGATCCGCGTGATGCCCTGGAAGCCCTTAACGTTGGCGCAGATGCCATCATTGTTTCCAACCATGGCGGACGCCAGCTTGATGGTGCCCTGTCCTCAATCCGTGCATTGCCCGCAATCATGGATGCCGTCGGTGACAAGATCGAGGTCCATCTGGATAGCGGGATCCGTTCCGGCCAGGATGTGCTGAAAGCACTGGCACTGGGTGCCAAGGGCACCTATATCGGGCGCGCTTATGTTTATGGTCTGGGCGCAATGGGCGAAGCCGGTGTGACCAAGACGCTTGAGATCATTCACAAGGAACTTGAAGTTTCCATGGCGCTTTGCGGCCATACTGACGTGACCAAGGTGGATCGCGATATTCTGATGATCCCGCGCGATTTCTCGGATCGCTGGCAATAACGCGACAGAGACTGCTCAGTCTTTAAACGCGAAACAAAAAACGGCGTCTTTCCTTCGCGAAGAGGCCGTTTTTTTGTTGGTTTTGCTCGGAGACAAAGCACCCCCGCAAAAAGAAAAAGCGCCACCAGAAGGTGACGCTTTTCCAATAAAATCGCGAGCCTGTTGCCCGAAAACGACTTAACGTTTCGAGAACTGGAAGCTACGACGTGCTTTGGCGCGACCGTATTTTTTACGTTCGACTGCACGGGAGTCACGGGTCAGGAAGCCGCCTGCCTTGAGCGACGGACGCAGTGCCGGCTCAAACAGGGTCAGCGCGCGCGAGATACCGTGACGAACGGCACCGGCCTGACCAGAAAGACCACCACCGGTAACGGTGCAAACGACGTCGAACTGATCTTTACGATTGGCAACGCCGAACGGCTGGTTGATCACCATGCGCAGAACCGGACGTGCGAAGTAATCTTCGAATTCGCGGCCATTGACGGTGACTTTACCCGAGCCCGGTTTGATCCAGACGCGTGCAATTGCGTTCTTACGACGACCGGTTGCATAGGAACGGCCCTGTGCGTCGATCTTCGGTTCCGGCAGGGTGCCTTCTGCAGCAGCAGCTTCACCGCCCTGTGCCAGATCCTTGAGATCTTCAAGAGTTTTGGTGTCGGCCATTACTTAGCACTCCGCTTATTCTTGTCGTTCATTGCGGCAAGATCGAGAACTTCCGGCTTCTGTGCATCATGCGGATGCTCGGTACCGGCATAGACGTGCAGCTTGGAAAGAACTTGGCTGCGCAGCGGACCACGGGACATCATACGCTCGACAGCTTTGATGATCACACGTTCCGGATGCTCGCCATTCAGCAGCTTGTCCATGGTGCGTTCTTTGATGCCGCCCGGATAACCGGTGTGCCAGTAGAACTTCTTGTTCTGAAGTTTACGGCCGGTCAGTTTGACTTTTTCGGCATTGACGATGACGATGTGATCGCCACAATCCATGTGCGGGGTAAACATCGCCTTGTGTTTACCACGAAGACGGTTGGCAACAACGGCAGCAAGACGGCCGAGTACGACGTCTTCTGCGTCGACTACAAACCATTTGCGCTCGATGTCACTCGGTGTCGCAGTGAAGGTTTTCATAATTTAATACTCGAAAACTGGGTTCCACGGAGGGAATCGCCCCTCGTTGAAAGTCGGCGCAGTATGCCAGCATTAAACAGGAAAGCAACAGGAATATTTCGTTATATTTCAAACACTTAAATCAATAGGTATTATTTTACCACACTGATTTTCCGCATTTTCATACCGGTTTCGGCTCCTCCCCCTTTTCCGGCGGCATGGCATAGGTCCCGATGACATGCGCACAAAGTGCGCCATCAACAGCCGACCGGATATGACATTCCGCAATCAGAAGCCGCTTCCCGGCCTTGAGGATTTTCGCCTCTGCCAGCAAATCACCCGGCTTCGCCCCGGAGAGGAAATGCACGGTCGCCTCGGTCGTCACCGCCAGATCGGCCTTGGGTACCACAAGCCACGCCACCGCATAAAGCGCAATATCGGCCAGCGCAAAGATCGCCGGGCCACAAATCACATTGCCCGGCCGGATATGCCGTTCGTTAAACGGCAGACGTAACAGGGCACGCCCCCCCGAAAGTTCTTCGGTTCGTACGTTCATATCCCCGACGAACGGAACTTTCTCGCGCATGATCACATCAAAATCAGCAGGCGCTATACCCGTGCGGGGTGGCATGGCTGTCATTGCGGGTTCCTCCCTGTCGCCACCCTTGCCTTTGGTAGCACTGTTTCCTTTGAACACAGCCTGACATAACGTTTACGTTAACGTCAATATTTTCGAAGAACCAGACACCCTTGATGATCACAACCGGTGCCGCATAGAAACGCCCCCGACAATCCCCTCTCCTACCCGCCAAGAATTGACGAAAGATCGATCACCGTTATCCAGATCACGGCCAAAATCACAATGACCGTAATCAGGAAGGATCCGATATTGGGCAACCACTTTTCCACTCCACGCCGCTTCACGGCAGCCTCAGACAATGCAGTCGGCCTGAGCGCATTTGCATGGACAGGAATTTCTGGTGGATGCCCCGGCAAGGCTTCGGAAAACACACCGGGCCGGGTTTGTGGGAGCTTGGAATGCATCGTGTCGTCACCATCTTGGGTAACGGAGCGGTGTCCAAAGGGAGTCAGGATCGAAATGAAATCAGCAAACGGTTTACCATCTTCGGATATCGTTTCGGTCGCTGCGGTAATGGGATTTGGTTTTTTGGGTTGCTCCCCGCTTTCGCGCGGATCACTGTCGCGGGCATCCTGATCCGGGTTAGGATCAATCGGGTCCTGCGCCGCGGATGGATTGCCATCTGGCTGGGGATTATCGATGCCCTGCATGTGCGCCCGATGGCGGACACCGGCCGACACCAGACGCGCTGGCGCCGCGCGATCCACGCCTGATATGCGTGCCATCATCGTGATAACAGAACCGCAAGTTCTGAATAGGTCGCGAGGATCACACTCGCAATTATGATACTGACAATCAGGGATGCACTGGCGCGCGGTAATTTTTTCCGCAACCAGTCATTCAGATCGAAATTGGAACTGATATCGGATGTGGGACGTTTAAATCTTGGCCTGACCGGACCACGCAGGATAACTGTGGGCTTGTCCACTTCATCGTTGGACGCCCAGTGATACCGGTTTTCCGGAAGGTAAACCGGGTGGCGGTCTTCCTGACCTTTTACGTCACTTTCCATGGCGACTACGGCGCTACCTCCGCCGTCTCCTGCAACAAGGGTTAATGTCACATTCCAGCCCCTGCCTTACCCGGCATACCTTGCCAGCCAATACAGGGCCCCCCTCGTCTTGCACTCTCCCCATTAAGCATGATTACGAATCATAAAATCCCCTGTCACACGCTTAAGCGTGCAACACGGTATAATAGTCCCCACATTTAGGCAGGTTTGAGGCAAAGTTCAGGAATTCATATTCTATCCTGGATTGCTTTTACGCTATCCGCTGATCAATTTGCCAAGCTCGGTATAGACCAGCACCAGAACATAGCCGACAGCAATGGCTGCAACCATATATGCACCAAGCTTCGGCAGGACTTTATCAAGCGCCAAAACATTTCTGCGTTCCGTTGCTTTTTTGTTGGCCCGGCGCTGCTTGGTGGCTTTCCGGCCGCCCACGCGTGCCGAATGTGCCGGCGATACGATGCCGGCATTAAGTCGACGGGCTTCTTCCTGACTAAGCCAGTTTGCACTGTTATCAGGCAGATCGATATTGCCAGATCCATTGCGCGATGTGGATTTCAGATCATCTACACGACCGGCAATATCGTTATGCATATCCAGGCCGGTTTGCGCCCCATCGCCCAGACTTTCCAGATATTCCTTATACGCATTTCCTGTCCCGTCATCCCCGCCCCGCGGGTCTTCCTGCGCGGCATTTGTCTGCGCCCCATTGGGTTGGGCCTGATACAGAGCGGCATTTCCGGCAAGGACGTGACGATTGGGTTTCGGCCTGTCGCCCGGTTTACCGGTACTGCGCAGATCATTTGCGGTAACCGGCTTTATCTTTTTCGGCGCGGCGGGTTTCGGTCCCGCCATTGCCGTCCCGGAAATATCACGCGCCATATCGGGATCAGGGGCGCTGACATCCGGGTTATCCGGATCCTTTTCCGGTCGGCGGGGCTGAAGGATTTCGGGAACGTCAAACCCGCGGCTTAACAACCGGGCGCGTGCCTCGGCGCGCTGACGTTCCATGTCCCAGTCTATGGCCTCCTTACGGTCATAGCGTTTCATTTTCGTCTTGGCGACCGGCGAAACCGGCTGGCGCTTTTTAACGATTTCCTTGGTCGTGACAAAACGACCAGGAGCCCGCTGTGGTTTACGTTTTTCGTCGTCGGTCATTTCCCACTGCCCATAAACGGGACCGCCCCACAGGTCAGGATCATTATTGTGGTATTTTTGGTTTCCAACAAAACCGGGACGTGAAATTCTACAACGACAGTATATTGACGTAAAAGTAAAAAACATACAGTGCGCGCCATCACAGGGAGGCATAAATGACCAGAAACTCGCCCAACAGCCACACAGATGAAACCAGCCTTGTCCTGCGCAAAGACGAGGGCCCGGTCGCAACCCTGACCCTGAATGCCGCCAAAAGCCGTAATGCCCTTTCCGGGGCGATGATGGCGGCTCTGCACACGGCATTGGATCAGATCGCAGGCGATCCTGCCATTCGCTGTGTGATCCTTGCAGCAAACGGTCCGGCTTTTTGTGCCGGTCATGACCTTAAGGAAATGAACGGCATTTCCACCTGCGACGGCCATGCGGCCCTGTTTTCCCAATGCAGCGCGCTGATGATGCGGATTGTCACCCTGCCCCAGCCGGTGATCGCACGCGTTCATGCCGTGGCGACCGCGGCTGGTTGCCAACTGGTGGCAAGCTGCGATCTTGCCGTTGCCGGAACATTTGCAAAATTTGCCACACCCGGCGTCAATATCGGGCTGTTCTGTTCGACCCCGATGGTCGCACTCAGCCGCAATGTATCGCGCAAACATGCCATGCGCATGCTGTTGACCGGTGACCCGATTGATGCCCAAACCGCGTGGCAGATGGGGCTGATTTCCGATGTCGTCGAAGATGACGACCTGATCACCGCAACTGACGACCTTGCCAAACGCGTCGCATCACGTTCGGGCATGACGGTAAAACTGGGCAAGGAAGCATTCTACCGCCAGCTCGAAATGCCATTGTCCGACGCTTATGCCTATGCATCCGGGGTGATGACCGACAACATGCAAAAACACGATGCCCGCGAAGGGATCGGCGCATTCGTTGAAAAACGCCATCCGGAATGGCGGCATGAATAGGCGCGATATCGCCCGTTACTTTGCCCTCGACTTCCCCCGTCGGCTCTGGCTTGATAATTGCTGAAAATCACCCGAAGGAGGGGAATGATGAATTTGGAAATCTGGCTTACCTTCGTTCTGGCCTGCTCAATCGTGCTGGCCATTCCCGGTCCGACCATCATGCTGGTGGTCAGCTATGCCCTTGGCAAGGGCCGCCAGACCGCATGGGCGACGGTTCCGGGTGTTGCGCTGGGCGACCTGACCGCGATGACGGTTTCGCTGGCCGGTGCCGGTGCGTTGCTGGCGGCATCGGCAAATGCGTTTACGGTGCTGAAATTATGCGGCGCGGGATATCTGATTTATCTTGGCATCAAGATGTGGCGCGAAAAACCGGGCGCACTGGAAGATAACCCGGATGCCAAACGCAACCGACCATCACGCATGTTCCTGCAGGCCTATATCGTGACGGCCTTAAACCCCAAAGGCATCGTGTTCTTCATTGCCTTTGTGCCGCAATTCGTCAATGCCTCGATGCCCATATTGCCGCAATTCGTGATTATGACCGCAACCTTTGTCTCGCTGGCGGCGGTCAATGTTGCGATCTGGGCAATCATGGCCGGTGCCCTGCGGGAAAAATTCCGCAAACCGACCGCCATGTTGCGCCTGACCCGTGCAGGCGGTGCCGTAATGATCGGTGCGGGCCTTCTGACCGCCCTTACCCGCCGCGCGAACGCTGCGGTCTGACCGACAGGGATGATGCGATCTGGCCCAGCCATTCACGGCCGATCGCATCACGCCCGAACAGGCTGATTACCGCGACACCCAATCCGCACAGCAACACATTCCATGCCGGTCGCAACGGCCACATGAATTCCAGATTGGCGACCAGAACCGCCGACGGCGGCACACCGGTCGCAAGCCCGTACCACGCATATTCAATCCCTGCCGTTGCCAGCCCAGCCAGAACCGCGATTGAGACCAGAACGAACGGTGATCGCAGCGACAAGTCGCGCGCATGGGCCGCACGATACAGCATAAGTGCAACAAAAAATCCCGACATCAGGGTCGCTTCGCTGACATCGATTTTGGACTGCATGAAGAAATGCAGGGCCGCCAACACGCCAATGCCATAACTGATCTTGTGCAACCGGGTCCAATTCCTGCCAAGCTTGCGCATGGCTGATTTGGTCGATGTCATCCCAAGAATGACAAGCCCCGTCAGCGCAACAAAGCCGATGGTCAGATAAATCCGCACCACAATTTCATTAGCCACGCGCAGCACATCCCATGACTGGCTCAGCATATATAAAAACAGATGGATTAAGGCATATCCCAACGCCGCCAAACCAACCTGACGGCGAATTTGAACAAGCTTGCTGGCACGTGTAATCCGGCGAAGCGGCGTGATCAGAAGCGAGATCAGCAACATCCGGATCGCCCAGTCCCCGCTTTCAAGGATCGCCTCCTTGACCGGAATGGTCGCCCCGCCTTCGGCAATCACCGGCCACAGAATGAAACAGCCCGGCACAAGCAGCAGCACAAACACGGTCAGCTTAAAAACCGAAAATCTGCCGGACGGATCAAGCCATGGAAACATGCGGGATACCTTTGGTGTTTTGGATAATGGGCAATATATCCTTACTCAACCCTGTTTCGTTCAATCCGTCAGTTAAATTTGCCATCAACTTTCTGCGAGCGTCGCGGCATCACATAATCCCGACGCCAGAAGATTGCAGCAGCAGATCAAAACCTTATGTATCATACAAACATAACGATGCCGCATCGCAAACCAAAGGCAGATGACATGAGCGATTTCAAAAATCCCGACGACAATGCCACGCAGGCATTGCTTGAACGTACCAAGACAATTGCGCTGGTCGGCGCCAGCCCGAAACCCGAACGCCCGTCAAACGGTGTGATGAAGTTCCTTTTATCGCGCGGCTATCACGTCATTCCGGTCAATCCCGGCCAGGCTGGCGGTGAAATCCACGGTCAAAAGGTCTTCGCAACCCTTGGCGATATTCCTGAGCCGGTCGATATGGTCGATATCTTCCGCAATAGCGAGGATGCCGGTGGCGTGATTGACGAGGCCATTGCGATTGGTGCCAAATCCGTCTGGATGCAGCTTGGCGTCATCAACATCAGTGGTGCCACCCGCGCACAGGATGCCGGGCTTGATGTCGTGATGAACCGTTGCCCGGCAATCGAAATCCCCCGTCTTTTCGCCCCGGACTGGAAAGTCGCCTGACACGGCGCGCCGGACCGACGCCAAAAACACAAAAGGCACCGCGTGATGGCGGTGCCTTTCATTTCATACCAAGCAGGCCGAAATCAGCCGCGACCGCACATTTTCATCAAATCGGGAACCAGCCCCTGATTGCCGATGAAATCCGGCTGCACGGCACTGGTCACCGTGTAGGTCGTCGTCGCTTCGTCAACCAGCGGATCGTAAAGTCCCGACGTTTCCATCACCAGCGACATCACGCCATCGGACTTGATCCGGAGCGCAGCAAAGCCATTGGCATATTCGGTACGGGCGCATTCCTTGCCAAGAATCTGGTCAAACTGCCCGACAAGCGCATAGCGCGGGTTTTCGATCAGATGGTCACGTTTGGCAACAGCACCGGCAATCAGACCGGGACGGGGAACATATTTGCCAAAACGAACCTGTGACTGGACGATATAACCGTCCGGGAAATAAACAGCGACGTCCTCGGCAAGAAGGATGCGATCACCGATGACCTGACCGGACCGCAAAAGTGCCTTGATCCGCTTGCCCGGAATTTCGCCCGAAAAGGCATTGAAACGAAGATACTTGCCGTCACCGCGCTCGGCGGCATAAAGCTTTTCAAATGGTACTGGCGGCGTTTTATCTGCAGCAGCCCCTGGTCGGGCAAAACTTCCGGCCATGATAACAACGGCCATCGCGCAGATACCGGCACCGCGCAATGAACGGCACAAATTTCTGATCATCTTCCCCCGTCTCTCCCTTTCGCGGCTCGGATATCCCGCAGACATTAGGTGTATTGCGTCCAATTTCAACCGTTATTCACAGGATTAAATCTGTATTTAATCGACTATCCATAAAAAACAACGGGGTGGCATCATGCCACCCCGTTGCCGAAGATTTGGTAAACGATCGCGGATTAGTCGATCGAGATGGTCACGCGACGGTTACGCGGTTCACGAACACCATCCGGAGTCGGGATAAGCAGATCGCTCTCGCCAACAGCTTCGCTGTCAACCATGTCGCCTTTAACACCACGTTTGGTCAGCTCTGACAGTGCCGAAGAAGCACGACGCTCCGACAGACCCTGGTTATAAGAAGCCGCACCCGACGCATCGGTATGGCCAACGACGGTCACGTTGCTCATGCTCGACGCCCACTGCTCGGCAGCGGCATCAAGAACACGCTCGGAAACCGGGGTGATCGCGGTGCTGTCAAAGTCGAAGAAGATGGTGAACAGACGCGGCGCGGCTGCAACCGGTTCCGGTGCCATTTCTTTCGGCTCTTCCGCACGCAATTCTGCCATTGCGGCTTCGAAATCTTTCCAGCACTGGCTGATCAGATCGGTCTGCCAGCCTTCTTCGCTTTCTTCGATCCAGCAATCGAAACGAGCCTGCGCAATTGCGGCCGTATCCGGTTTTGCTTCACGCTTGCCATCGTCAAGAAGAGCGATCAGTTCATCACGAACTGCGCGCTTCTGAGCGATTTCTTCGGCGTCAAAACGCCAGTTGGCCGGATCTTCCGGAAGAATCGTTTCGTTTTCAGCGACCTTGCCTGCTTTCTTCGCAAAGAAGTCGGCGTCGAAGAAATCGTACCATTCATCGGCTTCACGCTGTGCGTATGCGATATATTCGGCTTTAAGCGCCTTGCCAAACGCGGTTGAAGGTTCCGTGCCGGTAATCGCACCATTCACGGAGTTACCGTAAGTAAACGGGTTACCGCCATACGGGACTGCCGTACCCGAGTTGTCGACACTGCTACACGCGCTAAGAAGGGCGATGCCCCCGATAGCACAGATAAAAGACGGACGAAGCTGCATGTTTTTGCCCCTATAGTTCAGGTTGTTATTCAGTAACCTACAATATCACCAATGATGGTCATATTATGTCTCTAAACGACCGAAAATACGAAAAGTTCCATAACATTAGGTTCAGGTGGTACTTTGAGGTCACTTTTCAAGATCGCCTAAACCTGCGATGCTGAAGCATCATAAGCTAGTATGTGGGCTTTATACTACAACCCATGTTAGCAGCACATACAATCTCTGAGCAAGTGAGGTTTAAATGATGGAAACAGATATGGCGACGATTGCCGAAATGCTAAAGGCATTTGCGCTGGGCTTCGGGATGGATCTGCTGGGTGCGGTTCTGATTCTGATTGTCGGCTGGTGGGTCGCTGGTCGCGCCTCCGCCCTGGTCCGCCATTCCCTGAAGAATGCAAAATTTGTCGACGCGACGATCAAACCCCTTGCCGCAAACATTGTGCGCTACCTGATACTGATCTTTGTCCTGATCGCCGTTCTGTCGAATTTCGGCGTCCAGACCGCAAGCATCATCGCCGTACTTGGTGCCGCCGGTCTTGCTATCGGCTTGGCCCTGCAAGGGACATTGTCCAACATTGCCGCTGGCGTAATGATCCTGATCCTGCGACCAATCAAAGTCGACGAATTCATCGAAGCGGGTTCGGTTTCGGGCACCGTGGTTGAAATCACCCTGTTCACGACGCTGTTCAAAACGGCAGACGGGGTCTTTGTTTCCGCTCCGAATTCGCAAATCTGGAACAGCGCGATCAAAAACTATTCGCGCAATCCGACCCGTCGTCTGGATATCAAGGTTGGTATTTCTTATGACGATGATGTCGATGCCGCACTTGATTTCCTTAAAAATCTGGTCGCAAGCGATCCGCGAGTTCTAAAGGACCCCGAACCCATGAGCTTCGTCGCCAACCTTGGCGAAAGCTCTGTCGATCTGACGGCACGCGGCTGGACCAGCACGCCCGATTACTGGGCGACTTTCTGGGATCTCAGCCGCCGTTCGAAAACGGAACTTGAAGCCGCCGGTTACGCGATTCCCTTCCCGCAGCGCGACCTGCATATCAAAGAAGGTGTCGAAACCGCATCAACGGCCCTTCCGACAAAGGCCGCCCCGGCGAAAAAGCCTGCAACACGCAGCACGGCAGCAAAACCGGCGACCAAGGCGACGGCGGCCAAAACCACAGCAGCCAAAAACCCCGCTGCCAGCAAATCAACAACCACCAAAAGCTGATTTGTCATAAAAATTTGATCTGCCAAAGGCGGCCCCATCCGGGCCGTCTTTTTTTGTTTCACGCAATCCGTTTCGCCCGTTTTGACGCGTAGTAGCCCGCTGTTACCCGCTGATCCCCGCCATGATCTATAGTTTCAGGATCACAACAAACGGGAGGATAAAATAATGTCAGCGAAAAAAATCCTGATGCTGGTCGGCGACTATGCCGAAGATTACGAAACCATGGTTCCGTTCCAGACGCTGCTTGCAGTTGGTCATTCGGTTGACGCCGTTTGCCCAAACAAAAAAGCCGGTGATTCGATTGCGACCGCCATTCACGATTTCGAAGGCGATCAGACCTACAGCGAAAAGCGCGGGCACAATTTTGCGCTGAATGCCGATTTCGAAAAAGCCCGGGTGCAGGACTATGATGCCCTTCTGATCCCCGGCGGGCGCGCCCCGGAATATCTGCGCTTAAACGAGGATGTCATCCGTCTGGTTCGTGACTTCAACGATGCCGACAAACCGATTGCCGCGGTCTGCCACGGTGCGCAAATTCTTGCTGCGGCGGATATCCTCAAAGATCGCCGTGTATCTGCCTATCCGGCCTGCGCCCCCGAAGTACGCCTTGCAGGCGGGACTTATGCTGAAATCGCGATTGATGATGCCTGCATCGACGGCAATCTTGTCACCGCACCGGCATGGCCGGCACATCCAAAATGGCTGGCCGGTTTCCTGACCCTGCTTGGGACTGAAATCAGCCTCTAGAACAATCGGCGATTGCCTTTCGGCACGGTTTGCCGGACCATGACCCTGTAACCAGCCACCGACGTTCCATCGTCGGTGGCAAAAACAGGAGAGGTCGTCATCATGTGTCAGATCTATTCCGGCACCAACCCCGAACTCTATCAGTCCGTCAGTCGATCTTTGCGCATCAATGGCGTTGTAACCAGTGTCCGCCTTGAACAGCGATTCTGGCAGATCCTTGATGAAATAGCCGCGGGCGAAGGCTTCAGCACCCCGCAATTTCTTGGCAAACTGCATGATGAAGTTGTCAGCCAGCGCGGCGATATTCCCAATTTCGCATCGCTTCTGCGCGTCGTCTGCACGGTTTATCTGGAACATCAGGCAGGCTTGGCCACGCACCCGGAAACAACAAAACCCGCCAGTCGTCTGGCGGGCTGAACAGGCATTGCCGGGTGTTGCAGCACGTCTGGCTTAAATCAGTTCAGCCAGGATGAAATTTCACGTGAGCTGAACCCGCCACTGGCCATCATCGACGGAACGCTTTGCCGTTTCAGGGTTGGCTGCTGGGGCTTGATGATCGCATTGCGGCTTTGAAGCCCTGCTGCGGCACCGTAATCAAGTGACGAACCGCCAAACCAGTTTTTCGACGTTTCCGGCGCTTCTGGCGTGGTCTTTTCCCGCGCCTTGCTTTCGTAGATCCAGCGCAGTTCCTGTTTCAGGGTCTGGTATTCCGGCGTATCGGGCGCAGAGTTAACCTCGTTAACAATCTGCAGCTTGACCATCTGCGGAAATTTATCAAGCCGCTCCAGAAGCATGAATTTGACACTTGGGCGCACGGCGTCGGAACGCATCAGCTTCATCACCAGACGACGATAGATATCAATCCGCAGATTGCCATGCGATGCCAGTTCGATGAATTCCTCGACAAATTCGCGCGCGGCCATCTTGCCATCCAGAAGCGCACGCAAATTGCCCGCCATCGCCCGGCGATAGGCTTCGCGAATTTCGACAACATGGTTGCTTGCGCGGTTGCGCACCAACTGGAACGCTTCCGGGCTGAACGCATTCCGCGACAGAAGCTTGGCGCAATCTGCCACCAGTTCATGCTTGGTTGCTTCTGACACCACTTCAAAAACGCCGGTAATAAGTTCCTTGCACTTGGCGTGCGGTCCCATACGGATCGCTGCGGCCAATGCCATCGGGCTTTCCGGATCCTTGGTTGCAATCACCGCAAGTGCCAGCGGATCATCATACTGCATCAACGCCAGATCATTGCTCAGCAAATGCTCCGGCATCAGAAGCCGCTGCTGCGCCCCTGCCCCGGTAACGGTCAGCGGTTCGCCACTGCGATAATTATCTTTGATGGAAAGGGCATATTTCAGCCCGTCATAGGAGATTCCGAGATCCTTGCGCATCCCGTTTACTCTCCCTTCGGCCCCTGGGGTCGTTCATCCGGCAAGCGGCGTGTGCGACCAGATTTTTCGGAACCGTGCGGCGATGCCACAGCCGTCGTACCCGCCGCACGACCACGCGGTCCGGAAGGCTGAAGCTCGTTAAAGAAATCGATATACCAATCCATATCCGTCGATGCCATGGCATAACGGCCACCCGCCGCCGGGCGCTCGATGCTGTCTTCGGGGATCGCAGCGCTCATCTGAAGGACAACCGCCGACGGGGCACTCATACCCGCGCGCCAGGCCAGGGCGGTAATGGCGCGCGCACTTCCCGAATCAAGGATTTTGGAAACGATTGCAGCAGGCATCTGCGCATAATGCGCAAGGCTCTGAACCACCAGCGCGTCTTCGTTACGCGACAACGCATCAAGAATGTAATGATCAATGGTGACCGGCTCGACCGGTCCGCCCTGCTCGCCAGCATCGTCATGCATCACATCGTCAAACTCATGTTCCACCGGAACCGGTGCCGTGCGGCTTACAATGCGACTCTCGAACTTTGCTTTTTCAATACGCTGGCGCACTGATTGGCGCATGGCCCTTGCCACTTCGGCCCGCATGCGACCGCGTTCGACCAGCGTGTCGAACAACGATGCCAGAATGAAATGCGCCACACGGCGCTGCGCCTGACGGGAAATCTTGTTGCGACCATCCGCCATTTCATCATGTGGCGTCTTGCTGGCGGCTTCTTTCCTGCTGCCGAATTTCGGGGTCAGGGCCACCACATTGCGCGGCGCGTCATCCGATGACAGCAACCGGTTAAGCAACCCGCCCTTTTCCTTTTCCGAACGATCCCGTGCCAGACGTGCCTGTGCCGCGGCCTCCTGTTCGGCTTCCAGCTTTTCGGCGGCTGTTTGCACAAACTCGCCACGCCCACGCAGAATATCAAGAAAATCGGCATCGCTTAAAAGTTCGACATATTCGCCAAGCGACACCCGGCCAATCGCCGCAATATCCTGACGCAAACGTATCGCGGCCTGGCGTGTCATATAAGGTGTATGGCTCAGTTCCTGCTCGATCAGGGCAATGACCTGCGGACGATAACAATCGGCCATATTGCCGATCGCCGTTACGAATTCCTCGACCATATCAAGGCGTTCGGACGGGCTAAGATCATTCAGATGCCGGCGCAGGCGGCGCGCAACATCCATGCGGACGTCGCTGTCAAAATCCGGCTGGCCGTCTTCATCTTCGTCATCATCGGCAAGGTCGACCGACAGGCGCGCGGCATAATCAAGGCCACTTTGCGCCAGTTGACCATCGGAATCTTTTTTACGCGGGATACGGGTGGCACGCGAATTTGCCTGTTCGGCCGCGCCAAACTCGTCTGGCGCGATGCTCCGGACCGTTTCCGCCAGATCACGAAGTTTCGCCGCCGACTTGTCGTCAAGCGCGCCGTCATCCTTCGATTTCTGCCGATTGAACATCCAGTTCAGCATTATCGCAGTAATTCCCCTGTCCCCTGCCTTTCGGCAAATCGGCGTCAACCCCTTGCAACGCCAACATTTTTTATCTGGCCTTGGATCGCTTATAGCAAAGCAATCCACCCCAAACAACAATACAAGAGCCAAAAACCTTTTAAACTCATGGTCATGACCGTTTCTCGGAAATACCAAGGATACAGGTCAGAACACTTTGACTATCACGGCAAACACTCAAAAAAACATTAACAATACAAACCACTATCCGGCGGTATGGCCGGTATTTCGAACATCGCGAAACTCTCGCACAAAAAAACGGGCGGCTTGTTGCCGCCCGTCTCGTTTCGTCACGCAATAGTCTGATCAGTTTTTCGCGGACAACCACGCAATGCGCAGGATATTGGTCGCCCCCGGGGTCCCAAACGGGACACCTGCGGTAATCACCAGCGAATCCCCAGCCGCCGCAAACTCTTCACGTTTGGCCACCTCGCAGGCAATGCCGACCATCTCGGCAAAGTTGGTCGCATCGCGGGTAAAGACCGCATGCACGCCCCAGCACAAGGTCATCCGGCGTGCCGTCTGGATTTTCGGTGTCAGTCCAAGGATGGGAACTTCCGGGCGTTCACGCGCCGCACGAAGCGACGTTGAACCCGACGTGGTATAAGTCACGACCGCCTTGGCACCAATCGTTCCGGCAACCTGACGGGCCGCAGCACTGATCGCATCCGGCGCATTATGCTCGGGATCCGGACGGTTGGCATCGCGCAGACGATAATAAAGCTCGTCCTGCTCCACCCGGATCATGATCCGGTCCATGATGCTGACGGTTTCGATCGGATATTTGCCCACCGCACTTTCGGCTGACAGCATCACCGCATCGGCACCGTCATAAATGGCGGTCGCAACGTCGGATGCTTCGGCACGGGTCGGGGCCGGGTTGCTGACCATCGAATCCAGCATCTGGGTCGCAACAATCACCGGCTTGCCAGCTTCGCGGCATGCCTTGATGATGCGTTTCTGCAGGATCGGAACATCTTCAGGCGGGCACTCAACACCCAGATCACCACGTGCGACCATGATGATGTCCGAAAGTGCCACGATTTCATCAAGATGCTCAATCGCCTGCGGCTTTTCCAGTTTGGAAACGATTGCCGCACGACCATTGATGATCTTGCGCGCCTCGGCAACGTCTTCGGGACGCTGGACGAATGAAAGTGCGACGAAATCAACGCCCATCTCAAGACCGTAATCCAGATCAATACGATCCTTGTCGGTCAGGGGCGACATCGGCAGCATCACGTCGGGCAGGTTAACGCCCTTGCGGTTCGACAGCGGCCCACCGGTGATAACGGTGCACTCGGCTGATTTGCTATCGCATTTTTCCACCCGCATACGCAGCTTGCCATCGTCAAGCAACAGGTTCGCACCGGGCTTGAGTGCGGCAAAAACTTCGGGATGGGGCAATGAAACGCGGGTTTTATCCCCCGGTTTCTTGTCCATATCGAAATGGAAGGTCGCACCGGCTTCAAGTTCGATCTTTTCGTCGGCAAAGGTACCGCAGCGGATCTTTGGCCCCTGCAAATCCATCAGCACGCCAATCGGACGGCCAAGCTTGGCCTCGACTTCACGGATTGTTTCAAAACGCGCCTGATGCTCTGCATGTTCACCATGCGAGAAATTCAGCCGGAATACATCAACACCCGCCCTTACGATCTTTTCCAGAGTTTCCGGATGAGAGCTCGCTGGCCCCAGGGTTGCGATGATCTTCGCCTTACGTTGTCGGCGCATCGGCTCTTACCTCTTGTTTTTTGGTTTCCATTGGGTCTCTCCGCTTCGGCCATAGCTTCCCGGCGAGGCGTCGAGACGTCCTGATTTTTCTCTGGGGGTATCCCCTTAATAGTCAATCAAGCCCTGTTTGAACAGGGACTTTTCGCTAAATGCCTTTACAAAAATGTGATTTTTCTCTGGACAATTACAAGCAGGCACTCCTTTAAAGAAGCAGTGCAGCAATCAATTGCTGGCAGGCGGCCCTGCCCGGCAATCGCTTTTGATAACCGCACATTTACAACCGTGCGCGAACACATCGGGGATCGGACAAATGAGCAAATGGCATCATCGCTTCCTGGGACTGGCATCCCATATTGCCGAATGGTCAAAAGACCGTAGCACCCAGGTCGGCGCGGTTGTCATTGGCCCGAAAAAAGAAATTCGCGCCGTTGGCTATAACGGGTTTCCCCGCGGTGTCGATGACAATGTCGAAAGCCGCCATCAACGCCCGGAAAAATACGCCTATACCGAACATGCCGAACGCAATGCGATCTATAATGCCAGCTACACCGGCACATCGCTTGACGGCTGCGCGCTTTATGTCACCCATTTCCCCTGCTGTGACTGCGCGCGCGCCATCATTCAGGCTGGCATCGCCGAAGTATTTGTCGATAAAAGCAAACTGACCCCCGATTTTCTCGAACGCTGGCAACAGGACATGACCATCTCGACCGAAATGTTTGGCGAGGCGGGCGTGGCCGTTCAGGTCATTGACGAAGAAGGCACAACCGAACCCCTGCCCGACACCGTTCCCGATCATTCCTGATCTTGCCCTTTTAATTTTGCAGACCCGCCCAATATAGGGTGATCTGTGGGATCATGAGCATGAACAAAAAGAACGTAAACGTCGTTTGTTCAATATCTGCACAAGGTTAGGCGTCAGTATTTGTCAGAATTCCAAGCTGACAAAACGCCGCTTTAGCCTTGCTGCTAATCAGACAAAGGTATAAGCAATTAGGATCACGCTAGTACGATCATCACGCGAAAAAAGGCCCTGACCAGAACAAGGACCGGGACCGTGACGACGCACAGGATAAAAGGCCGAATGAGCGCAAAGATCGATTTCAGTAAAATCAGTTTTCTGGTCGTCGATGGCGACAAGATTTCGGCCCAGGTAGTTTTCGATACACTTTCGTATCTTGGTGCGACAGCCGTGCAGCGTGTCCGCTCCCCGAACGATGCGTTCGAGGTTCTCCGGACCCAGCAGATTGATATCATCGTCACCGAATGGCGTCTGCGCGGGATGGATGGCCTTGAATTCCTTGATGTTCTCAGGAATTCGGTCAATTCGCCCAACCGGTTCATTCCGGTAATCATGTTGACAGCACATTCGGAGCAGCGATACGTCACCACTGCGCGTGACCTCGGCATCACGGAATTTCTTGCCAAACCGTTCAATGCCAAGGCACTTTATAGCAGACTGGTATCGGTCATCACCCGTCCGCGGCATTTCGTCAATACCGGCACCTATTTCGGGCCGGATCGCCGCCGCAGACAGGTCGCCTTCGACGGCCCCGACAGACGGAGCCCCGATGATTAATGACCCATTTTGACTGGGGGACCGGAGCAATCGTGACGCCCGAAAAGAAAAAGAAAAAAGCCCAGATCATTCCGCCTCAGACGGATCTGAAGCGACGTACGGTCAATTTCGTCAAGGGCTTTGACATCAATCTGTCCCCTCAACAGCTCGACGAACTTGAGCAGGTCGTCCAGCGCAGCACGGAAACCTTTGTTCGCGATATAGGAAAGGACCTTGCCGACTGCCGCAAACTGGTCGTTGCCGCCATCAGCGATAATTCAAAGGCATCAACCGCGCTGGAAAACAGTGCCGACCTTGCCTATTCGGTGAAGGCACTGGGTGGAACATTCCAGTATCCGCTGATGACACAGATCGCAAAGTCACTTGAAATCTTTGTCGCAGACCGGACCACCGCCAATATGAAGCAGCTTCTTGTCATTCAGCTTCATATTGATTCTCTTTACGTCATTCTGGCAAGCCGCGTCACCGGGTTTGGCACCACCGTCGAACAGGCAACCGTTGCCGCACTGACCAAGCTTGCCGAACGCTACGAGCTGCCACGCGAATAGCCTGCCAGCAAACCAGCCATCAAAGGCCTTTGCCCGCATCGGACAGGGATGCTGACGATGCATGCCATCACCGTGCGTTCCCGTTCACAGCGAAAAGCATGATCTGTCCCGCCGCGACACGCTCATTGTCATCAATGGCATGCTCCATGCGCGCCTCGATCCGCTCCAGTCGCTCGGTAATTTCGGGCAGCTGATCCATGATCCATTGACGGACTTCGTCACTCCCCCCGGCCAAGGCAGCGTTCTGTCCACTCCACAGCAAAATCAGGCTGCGCACGATCCGCAGATCGCACGTCACGCCGCCTCTGGGGCGGATTGCAGACGATATCGCGTTTGATCTCGTCGCAAGATCGGCTTTTAACCCGGCATCTATATCATCAAGCACGGCAAGGATCGTGTTCCCCATGAAGCCCCCGCTTCGGTTATTCCCTGTCAGGGCCCCGCACCCTGTTTTTGAATCATCCCAAACTTTTACATCTGCTTAGCGACCTGTACTTTGATCAGCATCAAACAGGCCCCGGAAACGATCTTCAGCAGATATCCATCACCTCAAGGATATATTTTGCACGACACAAAACGCGCCATGGTGGCGACAGCCAAAAAAGTATCGAACACGATCAAAAAAGGTCTTGCGCCCCCTCGGACCTGCTGTTAGAAACCGCGCCACACACCGAGCGGGTGTAGCTCAGTTGGTTAGAGCGCCGGCCTGTCACGCCGGAGGCCGCGGGTTCAAGTCCCGTCACTCGCGCCACTTTCCACCTGATGGAAAGTTCAAAAAAGACGCCACGGTTCGCCGTTGGCGTTTTTTTGTTTCTCATCCCCTTTTTCGTATTGAACTGACATGCCGACGAGCGACATGGCGTCCATCGCTCATACGCAACACGTCGAAAAAACAGGCAGGTCGATTTTCCCATCCCGTGCTGCGCGAAAACGGCGCGACCACACGACCGCCAAAGCATTTCGTCTCCCGGTTTTCAACGCATTTGCAAAGCCCCCTTTACCCTGACCAATCAAGGCTTCATTTTTTTGAAAAAAAGCCCTTGCCAGACCGAACCACCCCTTATATAAACCGCGCCACACCAAGCGGGTGTAGCTCAGTTGGTTAGAGCGCCGGCCTGTCACGCCGGAGGCCGCGGGTTCAAGTCCCGTCACTCGCGCCACTCTTTTTAAAGAGTACGGAAAGTCGCTTTAACAGCGGCTTTTTTTGTGCCTGAAATCAGGCCCCTCCCATCTCTTGCCCCTCACCAACCAGACCATCACAACCCAAACGTGAACAGGCAAGATACCACACAATATCTTGCGTGTTTTTTGGGCATTCCTGACCGTCTGGTCATTGATTAATCGTATAATTTATGCTTCGCTCTACAGGTTCTAGTCGAAGATCCTACAGGTCGCCCCACACAGAATGACCTGTTGATCCAACAAGCAACAAAACGGGAGGCGCAAAATGCGCAAACTGATCGCAGGGCTGGTTCTGGGAACCGCACTGGCTACCACGCCAATGGCCGCACAGGCCGAAACCCCTAAAAATGCCCTCGTCATGGCATTTGCCATCGACGACCTCATCACACTCGATCCGGCCGGGATGTTCGAATTTACCGCCTTGGAATATGCTGGCAACACATATGACCGCCTGATTGGCTTTGATAATGACGACGTCTCGAAAATTTATGGTGTCGTCGCCGAAAGCTGGGACGTCTCCGAAGACGGCCTGACCTTTACCTTCAAGATTCGCGACGGCATCAAATTCGCGTCAGGCAACGACCTGACCGCCGAAGACGCGGCCTTCTCGCTGCAACGTGTCGTCCTGATGGATCAGTCCCCGGCCTTCATTCTCGGCCAGTTCGGCTTTACCGCCGACAACGTCAAGGACAGGATTCGCGCGACCGACGCAAACACGCTGGTCATGGAAGTCGATAAGCCCTATGCGCCCAGCTTCGTGCTATACTGCCTGACCTCGGGCGTGGGCGCTGTTGTCGACAAGGAACTCGTCCTTGAACATGAAAAGGACGGCGACCTGGGCGCAGAATGGATGAAAACCAACTATGCCGGTTCCGGTCCGTTTGTCCTGAACAAATGGACCCCGGGCGAAAGCCTTAGCCTGACGGCGAACGAGGAATACTGGGACGGCGCACCAGCCATGAAGCGCGTCATCATCCGTAACGTCAAGGAAGCCGCTTCCCAGCAGCTCCTGTTGCAGAAAGGTGATATCGATATTGCGCGTAACCTCGAAGCCGATCAGCTTGCCTCGGTCAAGGGTGACGAAAACATCAAGCTGCTGTCCAAAGGCAAAGGCGCGCTCTGGTATCTTGGCCTGTCACAGAAAAACGAATTCCTGTCCAAACCGGAAGTTCGCGAAGCGCTTAAATATCTCGTCGATTATGATGGCATTACCGAAACCATCATGGCGGGCCGCGCCCAGACCCATCAGGCATTCCTGCCCGAAGGTTTCCTTGGCGCCTATAACGAAAACCCCTACTCGCTTGACATCGAAAAGGCCAAGTCGCTGCTTGCCGACGCTGGCCTTGCCGATGGCTTCAAGGTGACCATGGATACGCGCAACACCACGGCAGTGATGTCGATGGCGCAGTCGATCCAGGCGACCTGGGCACAGGCAGGTATCAATCTGGAAATCATTCCGGGTGATAACAAACAGACCCTGACCAAATACCGCGCCCGCCAGCACGATATCTATATCGGTCGCTGGGGCCCGGATTATCAGGATCCGCACACCAACGCCTCCACCTTCGCGTGGAACCCCGACAATTCCGACGATGCATCGGCCAAGCCGCTTGCATGGCGTAACTCCTGGAACCCGGGTGACATGACCGCCGAGGTCGACAAGGCCATTCTTGAACGTGACGGCGAAAAACGTGCTGCAATGTATGTGGACCTTCAGAAAAAGGTTCTCGAAAGCGGTCCGTTCGTAATCATGTTCCAGGAAACCGAAATCGCCGCGATGCGGGACAATGTGAACAATTTCGTCCTCGGTCCGTCGTTCGATAACAACTATTATCGTTTTGTCACCAAGGACTAGGGAGGCAACGGTCGGATGACCGCAGCTACGCGAAAATCACGGGACGGGCGCACACGCGCCCGTCTCTTTTCCAGCACGGGCGCAAGCCTTGTGCGTATTGCTTCATCGCTCGCCATAACCTTTTTCGGGCTTTTGCTGGTCACCTTCCTGATCGGGCGCGTTTTGCCAATCGATCCGGTACTGGCCGCTGTCGGCGATCATGCCTCCGAACAGGTCTATGAGCGCGTCAAAGAAGAAATGGGCCTGAACCTGCCGCTTTGGCAGCAGTTCTTTGTCTATATCAGCAATGTGGTTCAGGGTGATTTCGGAACGTCAGTTCTGACATCAAACCCGGTCCTAGAAGACATCAAACGCGTCTTCCCCGCCACATTGGAACTGGCAACCCTTGCCACCGTCATCGGTGTTTTCCTTGGCGTTCCGGCCGGTGTTTTTGCCGCGATCAACAAGGGCAAATGGCCCGACCATATCGTGCGCATCATCGGGCTTGCCGGGTATTCGATGCCGATCTTCTGGCTGGGCCTGATGGGGCTTCTGGTGTTTTACCTGAAACTCGACTGGGTTGCGGGTCCGGGCCGACTGGATGCCTTCTATGTCGATTTCATCGAACCGACCACCGGTCTGATGCTGGTCGATACCCTGATCGAAGGCGATATGGACCTGTTCTGGAATGCGGTGTCGCACATCATTCTGCCGGCTTCGATTCTTGCCTATTTTTCACTGGCCTATATTGCGCGCATGACCCGCTCTTTCATGCTTGAACAGCTCAGCCAGGAATACATCCTGACCGCACGGGTAAAGGGCATTTCCGAAACCCGCATCATCTGGCGTCATGCCCTTGGCAATGTGATGGTGCCCCTCGTCACCGTGATTGCGCTGTCTTACGCCAACCTGCTCGAAGGATCGGTTCTGACCGAAATCATCTTTGCCTGGCCGGGACTGGGTCTTTACATCACTAATTCGCTGCTCAATGCCGATATGAACGCGGTTCTGGGTGGTACCGTCGTCGTGGGTGCGGTGTTCATCGGGGTCAATATGCTGTCCGATGTGCTCTATCGCCTGCTTGACCCGCGCGCACGGAGATAGGTCACCATGAATATCACAAGCAACGCCGTCAAACCCGGCCTGAAACAGTGGCTGACATCGGACACCCCGCAATCACGCTGGCAGGCCAAATGTGGCCGGGCATGGCTGGGCTGGCTTAAATTCACCGAAAACAGGCTCGCCATGATCGGTCTTTCGATCGTGCTGGCCCTGATCCTTGTCACCATATTTGCCCCGCTTCTGGCACCTTATGATCCGCTGGCCGCCGACCTTGCCAATCGCATCCAGTCGCCCAGTGCCGAACACTGGTTTGGTACCGATCAACTGGGTCGCGATATTCTGTCGCGTCTGATTTACGGCGCGCAATACACCCTGATGATCGTGGCCCTTGTGGTGATTACCGCGGCCCCCGTCGGGCTTCTGGTCGGCACCGCTGCCGGGTTCTTTGGCGGCTGGATTGATGCGACATTGATGCGCATCACCGATATTTTTCTGGCCTTCCCGAAACTGATCCTGGCCCTTGCCTTCGTTTCTGCATTGGGACCGGGGATCGAAAATGCGGTTCTGGCCATCGCGTTGACCGCATGGCCACCCTATGCCCGCATTGCACGCGCCGAAACCATCACCGTCCGCAGGTCCGACTATATCGAAGCCGCCCGGTTGCAGGGTGTCTCGAATATGGGTCTGATCCTTGGTCACATCACCCCGATGTGCATAAGCTCGCTTGTTGTGCGTGTCACCCTTGATATGGCGGGCATGATCCTGATTGCGGCGGGGCTTGGCTTCCTTGGCCTTGGCGCACAGCCGCCGATGCCCGAATGGGGGGCAATGGTGTCCGAAGGCCGCCAGTTCCTTCTGGAACAATGGTGGGTATCGACCGTACCGGGCCTTGCAATTTTCGTGGTCAGCCTTGGTTTCAACCTTCTGGGCGATGGCCTGCGCGATGTTCTTGATCCACGTGGGGGCGACTGATCATGACAAACGAAACCCTTCTGTCTGTCAAAAACCTCGCCATCACCTTTTCCACATCCAAGGGGCCGGTCCATGCCGTGCGTGGTGTGTCGTTCGATCTCGGACGTGAACGGCTCGGTATTGTTGGCGAATCCGGTTCGGGCAAATCCCAGACCGGGCGCGCCATTCTGGGCCTGACGGCGGCAAACGGCAAAATCACCGCCGATCAGATGCAGTTCCACGATCTGGACCTGCGCAACCTTTCGAAACGCGACTGGCGCAAGGTCCGTGGTGCGCGTATTTCCATGATCATGCAGGACCCGAAATATTCGCTAAATCCTGTCATGACCATAGGTGATCAGATCATCGAAGCCTATCGCGAACACCACAAGGTCAACGCGACCGAGGCCAAACGCCGCGCCCTCGATATGCTCGCCGCGGTCAAAATCCGCGATCCCGAACGCGTGTTCAAATCCTACCCGCACGAAGTATCGGGCGGGATGGGCCAGCGCGTCATGATCGCCATGATGCTGATCCCCGATCCGGAAATCCTGATTGCCGATGAACCGACATCGGCTCTTGATGTCACGGTACAGCTCCAGGTAATGGCGATCCTTGATGATCTGGTGCGTGAACGCGGCATGGCGCTGGTTTTCATCAGCCACGATCTGCATCTGGTCTCAAGCTTCTGCGACCGGGTTCTGGTGATGTATCAGGGCCATGTCGTCGAAGAAATCCGCGCATCCGAACTCGATCAGGCGAAACACCCCTATACGCAGGGCCTTCTGAACTGCCTGCCGAAGATGGATGGCAATCACGCCGAACTTCCCGTCCTGACCCGCGAAGCAAGCTGGGCGGAGGCCTGAGATAAAAATGACTGCAATGATTGAAATCACCAAACTCAATGCCTGGTTTGACGACAACCACGTGCTCAAGGATGTCGATATTTCGGTCCCGGCCAACGGATCGTTCGGTCTGGTGGGCGAATCCGGTTCGGGCAAATCAACCGTCCTTCGCACCATCACCGGTCTTGTCGATGACTGGGAAGGCAATATTATCGTCAATGACAGGGAACCGACCCAAAAGCGCGACAAGACATTTTACCGTCTGGCGCAAATGGTCTTTCAGGACCCGTTCGGATCGCTTCATCCGCGTCACACCATTGACCGCATCCTGACCGAACCGGTCAATATTCACGGGCTCGGCAATTCGGATGCCCGCGTGGTCGAGGCATTAAAACAGGTCGGGCTCGATAATTCCTTCCGCTTCCGCTACCCCCATCAGCTTTCCGGCGGACAGCGCCAGCGTGTCGCGATTGCCCGTGCGCTTATTCTCGAACCGAAAATCCTGCTGCTTGATGAACCGACATCAGCCCTCGATGTCTCGATCCAGGCCGAGGTGCTGAACCTGCTGACCCGGTTGCGCAATGATCTGGGACTTACCTATATCATGGTCAGTCACGATCTCGCTGTGGTCGCCCATATGTGCGACGATATCGCGATCATGAACCACGGCCGCATCGTCGAACGCGCCACCGCAGTTGAACTTGCCGAAGGCAAACTGGAAAATCCCTATTCGCAGCAGCTTTTCAAGGCCGCCGCGGGATATGACCGCGCGGTCGTTGACAGCTTCGTTGACTGGGACTGAACAGCGGCCTGATCGCGCCAGAAGAACAAGGGAAACCATGAACGTCACCACCGCCCCGAACACGCCCGCCAGCAAGTCACGCCATCGCCCCGCTTTCACGTGGGATGCGCATGCCTGCCTGCCGCTTGATCCCAAAACACCGATTACCCTGCTGGATAACTATGTCGCGGGCGATGTTGATTATGTCTGTGTCAATGTCGGCATGGATATGAATTCCGTTGCCCATATCCTGCGCGTGATTGCCGCCTTCCGGGCCAAAATCGCCGCCCACCCCGATAAATACATGCAGATCGAACGTTTTGATGATCTGGCAATCGCCAAATCAAAGGGCTTGCTGGGGGTTGGTTTCGACCTCGAAGGCTCGGTCATGTTGCAGGACATGCCCGAAATGGTCCCGGTCTTTGCCAAATTGGGCGTGAAACAAATCCACTTTGCCTATAACCGCAACAATTCGGTGGCCGGTGGCTGTCATGATGATGATATCCCGCTGACCGCGCTGGGCCATGCCATGGTCCGGGCGGTGAATAACAGCGGCATGATCATGGATTGCTCGCACACCGGCCGTCAAAGCAGCCTTGATATCATGAAGACATCAACCAAACCGGTCGTCTTCAGCCACGCCAACCCCAAGGTGCTTGGCGGGCATGAACGCTGCATCGATGATGAACAGATCAAGGCCTGTGCCGATACCGGCGGGGTGATCGGCATTTGCGGCTTCCAGCGCTTCATCAAATCACCCAACGCGCCTGAAGTCCCCGACATGATCCGCCATATCGACTATGCGGTAAAACTGGTCGGTGTGGACCATGTCGGCATCGGCCTTGATACGATGCCCAGTGTCGCGGGCACCAACGACTTCCCCGATGGTGTTGACCGCGCCTATTACTGGCCTGCCGAACGCGGCTATGGCCCGGGTGCTGGGGGTGCTGCCGTCTTCGACCCCAAAAAGCTCCCGGCCCTTGCCGACGCCCTGATCGCCGGAGGCTACAAACCCGACGACGTCGATAAAATCATGGGTGAAAACTTTATCCGCGTGGCGAGGGAAAGCTGGACGGTTTAGCTTAGACAGGCTCATTCACAAACTTAAGCGGAGACTGTGGATTATCAATCCGGTAAAGCACGCAATTCCGAATGCAACAAATCTTCAACTAAATCAGCTCTTCTAAAAGTTGCCGAAAGCCGCTGCAATGTTCTCTCCCTGTCTTGAAATAGAGGAGATAGCGCTGATTCTATCTCCTTTTCTGCCAGAAGAATATATCCCTGCATATTATCCTCCAAATGCTCTTTAACTTCTATAAAGTTTGTATGATCTAGTCTTTCTAAATTAATATTTTTATCATCAAGCAAGTACTTACCAACAAGCATAGCCACAAACCGAGACCCATAAGTAAGAAAATCAGGTGCATCTACAGGAGGGCGTTTACGACGGTTTTCCGCTTGCCTTAAGATAAGAGAAGCAATAATTGCTTGTGCACCGTTTAAGTCTGGCGTGAATATGATGTCGTATAAAGCACCGAAATGCTTACGCCCAGAGAACCTCGCCTGATGAGGTCGATGCCTCCAAACAGCCAGCACTGCTTCTGCTACTACAGCGCTAGTAAACTCATCAGAAGAAACTGATTTTTCTTCCCTTTTTGCTCGGTAGCTATAGCCAAGCGCTGAAATAGACTGAGCTAAATTCTTTTGATTGGCATCGTTGGCCTTTAAATCACGAAGATCGACAGGATTTTGACTGTTAGTTGCATAAGTAATTGCTGAAACCAAATCATCGTCATCACTAGGTAACTCGTAAATCCTTACCAAGACTTGTGCCGCCCCAATGTCGCCCCCGATCTCCTTTGCAATTTGCTGAACTGTCTTCGAAGTTTGCCCACCATTTACTATTTGCAGCCCATTAACTTGGACATGCCAATCGGTTTGCTGCAAGGCGTTGTGCCTGAATTGCGAACAAATGATCGTAATTCCATTGTTATAGAAATAAAAATTTGAACGCTGTTGACTATCTCTAAGGGTAGCAGCAACGGCTTCATTTACCCGATTCCCGGACATCCCCAAGTAGCGCCTAATATTTCTTTCTAAAAGACGGTCGCCGTATTGCTCAGCAAGGTTGGCAAGTTCACTAACCGACATCCTACCGATGAGAACCCTGCGGAAGTCGAACGGCTCCACAATTGCCTGACCACTCATCTTCAAAGTCGTATCAATTGGCTTTTGAGCTTGCAGCAAACCCAATATTTCTTCTGGACCGATATGACGCCATTCAACCTGATCAAGAAAAACTTTGCGCGATTCCTGTATTCTTTGCTCTGCAACTTCAGTCCAAGAAATACCGTTGTTTGCTGCAATTGCTGTTACCCTTGGGATTGCACCACCAGCAACAAAAGAACGTATTTCTTCTATCCGTTTCTGAAGACGAATATTAAGTGTTAGCTTTTTATTTGGATCAAACAACGCCGAAATCGCGTCAATAATTTTAATGATACCATTTTCAGGAAAGTTACTTTCCTTTTCTATATCTAGTCTATACTTTCCTTGAATAATCGTTATCGCTATTTCACCATCTGACGGCTCATCATAGTATACAGCGTCGACACCGAAATCATTCCCACCGTCAACAATACCATCAAGCACGTCTTCTTCATTCAAACCCAACGCGGTGTTTGCAACTAGATAAACGAAAGCCGCAGACTTCAACTTTCCATGGTCATTTTTAATCTTTAGCTGATCGGAAAAATCTTGTGACTTTTCGTTAACTATTCCGATAACACGCTGATCAATAATCTGATTTGCAATAGACATGATAAAGTCCAAATCCAAGTTCTTCGCAATCCAAAACTATACCCAGTTTTGTAGAATGCAATGATTATAAAAAACATCTACCAAGTTCAAATAGCTCAAGCATTTAAACATTGCATATTCAATCTTAATGCTAAAGCACATAAACAACAACGCTTTGTATCACGCACCATAGGTTTTCAACTCTCTTTACAGCGACATCTTTTGACATTTGATATTTACCATCTTAGACCTTGGCTTCATCCTTGCGCACCGGGCGCGGGCGGCCTTCGGCGTCAATCGCGACAAAGGTAAAGGTTGCCTCTGTCACCTTGATGCGCGGCGGCTGGTTTTTGCGCAGTACCCAGCTTTCAAGATGCAGCACCATCGATGTATTGCCGATCCGTTCGATATCTCCATACACGCACACCACATCGCCAACATAGACCGGGCGATGGAACGTCATGCCGTCAACCGCGACCGTGGCAACGCGGCCCTCGGCAATCTGGCTTGCCATCACGCCACCCGCGATATCCATCTGCGACATCAGCCAGCCGCCGAAAATATCGCCGCTCGGGTTGGTGTCGGCGGGCATGGCAAGGGTTCGGGTGCACATGTCGCCGCGCGGCATGCTGTTGTCGGTACCGTGTGTGATCTCACTCTCATTCGCCATCGGGCTTACTCCTGTCTGGGCCGGTATTTTTATTGGACCTGACGGTCTCGGTTTTCGCGACAAGTCTGGCACCGTTTTCTGCGCTGCCACAACGAAATTATGATCTCTGGCAAGACCACCGCTTGCATTCGCGATCAAAAAACATTTTTATGGGTCGCATCTGAAAACATATGATACTCGTTAAGCCTAAAGGCATCCAACCCCGTAAAATCAATCAACAGATATGCGTCGTTGGACCTTGTTTTAACATAATAAAGAAGTTGCGTTCCGGGGCATGACCGACCTTTTCGAAGATTCAAACCAATCGACCACAAACGCCTATTCCGCCAAGGATATAGAAGTTCTCGAAGGCCTGGAGCCTGTGCGCCGCCGTCCCGGTATGTATATCGGGGGTACGGACGATGCCGCACTGCATCACCTGGTTGCCGAAATCCTCGATAACTCGATGGACGAGGCCGTTGCCGGCCATGCCGACTGGATCGAGCTGGAACTCAGAACCGACAACACCGTCATGGTGCGTGATAACGGCCGTGGTATTCCGACCGATCCGCATCCGAAATTCCCCGATAAATCCGCCCTCGAAGTCATTCTGACCACGCTTCATTCGGGCGGCAAGTTTTCGGGCAAGGCTTATGAAACCTCGGGCGGTCTGCACGGGGTGGGTATGTCGGTCGTGAACGCATTGACCGACAAATTCCGGGTCGAAGTCGCACGTGATCGCAAACTGGTGTTTCAGGAATATTCCAAAGGCACCCCGCTGGGTCCACTTCAGGATGGCGGTGCGGTCAACAATCGCCGCGGTACCACGGTCATCTTCCGCCCCGATCCCGAAATTTTCGGCAGCCGGGCCAAGCTGAAACCCGCCACGATCTTCCGTATGGCGCGCTCCAAGGCATACCTGTTCAAGGGTGTTGAAATCCGCTGGTCGGTCGATCCGGAACTGCTGACCAGTGATGATCCGACGCCGCAAAGCGAAGTCCTGAAATTCCCCAACGGGATTCTCGATTACCTGAACATGACCATCGAAGGTCGTGATCTGATCACCGAACGTCCGTTCGCCGGCGAAGCCAAGTTTTCCGAAAGTGCCGGTCGCGTTGAATGGGCGATTGCATGGCCGGACGGTGGCGAAGGGTACTTCCATTCCTATTGTAACACCGTCCCGACCCCGCTTGGCGGCACACACGAAGCCGGTTTCCGCTATGCACTGACCAAGGCGATCAAGACTTATGGCGACATGGTCGGTCAGAAAAAGGCCGCTGCCATCACCGCCGAGGACGTCTTTGGCGGTGGCTGCATCATGCTATCGGTCTTTATTCCCGATCCGCAGTTCCAGGGCCAGACCAAGGAAAAGCTTGGCACCGCATCGGCAACCAAGCTGGTTGAAACCGCGGTTCGCGACCATTTCGATCACTGGCTGACCGGTGATACCGAAAATGCCAAACGCCTGCTCGAACGCATCATCCTGCGCGCCGAAGAACGCCAGCGCCGCAAGGAAAAGAAAGAAACCAAGCGCCAGTCAGCAACCCGCCGCCTGCGCCTTCCGGGCAAGCTTGCCGATTGTTCACGTTCCATCGCGGCTGGCACTGAAATCTTCCTGGTCGAAGGTGACTCGGCAGGTGGTTCAGCCAAACAGGCACGTGATCGTGAAACACAGGCCGTCCTGCCGCTGCGCGGTAAAATCCTTAACGTCGCATCCGCGACGCGTGAAAAGATGATGGCCAACCAGGAAATCAAGGACATGATCGAAGCCTTTGGCTGCGGTTCCGGGTCCGATTTCCGGCTTGCCGATCTGCGTTATGAACGCATCATCATCATGACCGATGCCGACGTCGACGGCGCTCATATCGCATCGCTTCTGATGACCTTCTTCTATCAGGAAATGACCGGCCTTATTGAAAACGGTAACCTGTATCTTGCCATGCCGCCGCTTTACCGCCTGACACAGGGCGGAAAGTCCATCTATGCGATGGATGACGCGGAAAAAGAGGTCCTGCTCGATACCGAATTCAAAAACCGCGGCAAGGTCGAGATTTCCCGATTTAAGGGTCTGGGCGAAATGCCGCCCCCGCAGCTTCGCGAAACCACAATGGCGCCGAAAAAACGCACCTTGCTGCGCGTTTGCCTGCCCGATGCGGCCGAACCCGATGCGCGTGGCCAGACCAAGGATCTGGTCAATCGCCTGATGGGCAAAAAGCCGGAGCTCCGCTTCCAGTTCATTCAGGAACATGCCCGCTTTGTCGAGGATATCGACGTTTAAAAAAACCTATGGATTTATACGAAGATTATCGTATAATTAATCATGCGGAGTTTATGAATGGGCTGGAAACAGGTCAAAGCCAATGTGTTGAAAGCACTGGCTTCTGGTTCCTTTCTTCATGAATCCCGTGGATCAATTGACGATAAGAACCTGCTTGCCGTGGGTGACGTCACACCGGACGACGTCAGCAATGTTATCCGCAAATGCAACGGCACCCACCATTCCAGCAGCCCGCATCATCGTGCCTCTTCTATCGAGGTCCACGTTTTGCGGCATAGCGGTTGGTACATCAAATTCTACTTCGTTGATCCAGATACCGTTTTCATCAGCGTTCATCGCTAGGGGCAGAACCCAAAGGCATGTCATGAAACTTTATCTTCCCGGTGATACAGGACAAGCCATCTGTGAAAAAGACGGCCTGACAAGCATGACATTTGCCTATCGTGATGTCCCGTTTGAAAATGGTACAGGCTACGTGCGCGATATTCTGGTCGGCGTTTGCGACAAATGTGGTGCCGTCATCGCAACCCCGCCGCAATCAACACCGGCAATTCGTGCAAAACGTGACAAGGCATCTGTACCGGTCGAAACAAACTTGCCCGCAATCTATATCGAGGCTCTCGATCTTGCGGCCTATCGAATTGATGCGCAACTTACCCCTGATTTTCGCAAACGCCTGCTGATGTATTATTTGCATGACTGCGCGACGAACAATGCCAGTCTGACCAAATTTCTTGCCGCATCGGACCAGCTTGCGCCAATAGGGAAGACCAGCAAGCTCCGCAAACGTTTGTCCTTGAAAGTCACCGCCCGCAACCAGTCCGAAATCGAAAAAATGGCGCAGATATGCGACCTTAATACAACCGCTCTACTGCAAAAGCTGATCGCTTATATACATAGCGAAATCAGCACTGTGGAAAAGCCTCACCATCTCAAGGCACTGCGTACTCTTGCCTTGGTCGCGGCCTGACCTGCAATCCCATAAGCTGCATATCAGGGGACCTTTTTTCCGACTGGTCGTCTGACACCTTTTCTCTATTGTGCCTCCGATAGCAAAAACAATTCGTCAGAACCGACCAAAATGCGGGCCAAGCACATAATGACCCACAATTATGCCGCCATCCTCCAGGATATTTCGGACGCGATCCACCAGACCGATTTTACCGACGCCCGCAAGGTCGACTATATCCCGGCCCTTGCCAGCGTCCCCGACGATCATTTTGCCATGGTTCTGCGCACCGCCGATGGAAACGAACTTGCCATTGGCCAGCCCGACCTGCCCTTTTCCATCCAAAGCATTTCCAAGGTCTTCGCCCTTGTGCTGGCCCAGCGCGCGCATGGTGATGATCTGTGGAAAGCCGTCCGGCGCGAACCATCCGGTTCGGCCTTCAATTCCCTGATCCTGCTCGAACAGGAACACGGCATCCCGCGCAATCCCTTCATCAATGCCGGGGCGATCCGTGTTGCTGATCTGATCGCCTCGCGCTACGCCAACCCGGATCGTTCGGTGGCCGAATTCCTTGGTCAGCTTTGCGGTAATCCCGGCATTCGCGTCGATAACGATGTCTATCTCTCCGAAGATCAGCACGGGGATCGCAACCGCGCGATTGCCTATCTGATGAAAAGTTTCGGCAAACTTGATAACCCGGTCGAAGACGTCGTGCGGGCCTATTTCAAGCAATGCTCCGTCGCGATGACGGCCCGTGAAATGGCGCGTGCGGCCTTCTTCCTTGCCAACAAGGGTGTCGGCATTGACGGTCGCACCGTGATCGCACCCGGGGAAACCAGCCGCATCAACGCCCTGATGCTGACTTGCGGGATGTATGACGGGGTGGGCGATTTTGCCTTTACCGTCGGCATCCCGGCCAAAAGCGGGGTTGGCGGCGGCATCATCGGCGTCATTCCCGGTGAATTTTCCGTCTGTGTCTGGTCGCCGCGCCTTGATACACGCGGCAATTCGGCGGCCGGTATCAAGGCGCTTGAAATGCTGATCCGCGCCATCGGACGATCGGTTTTCTGACCGGGTTTGCCGATCAGAAAGGATCAGGAATCGCGCCTTCGCAATGACGGCACATAACGCGCCAGCACATCATCATGGCGGATATAATGGTGCCAAATGGCGGCAATCACATGCAGCACTACCAGCGTCACCAGAACCGGCACGAAAAATTCGTGAATTTCCTCGGCCCCTTCATGCAGCCATTCGATCCGCCCCAGATCCGGCAGGGAAAATAATCCTGCGACCGGAAAATTGCGTCCCGATGTCATCACCGCCAGAAGCCCGGTGACCGGCATCGCAATCATCGCCAGATACAGCAGACCATGCGCAATGCGCGCCATGATTTTAACCAGACGGGGATCGTCCTGTACCGCTGCTGGGGACAGGCGCAAAACCGCCAAAATCCGCGGCAGGAACAGGACCAGTACCGAAATGCCAACAAGCGCGTGATATCCCATGATTTCAGCCCGTTCGGCACGCGGGACTTCTTCCATGACCTGACCGATGCCAAAGGCGGCCGCCATCAACAATGCCATGATCCAGTGTAGCGCCGGAACAGACCAGTGCGGCCATCGCGAAATTTGCGTTTCAGAGACATCTGACATAATTGTAACCTCATTGCTGACTATGACGTAACTGATCCCGGCACCAATCTAGCCGCAAAGTTTCGCAAGGTTTTGTCGCATCTGTATCAATTTGTCGCAGACCGGACTTTTATCGCCCCGCACCCGCAAGGAGCCCTCATGAGAATCCTTTTCAATGCGTCCAAACGATTGTCTCCGCGTGTCACCTTGCGCGTGCTTGCAGGGGGCGTTTTGGGAAGTGCCCTGCTGCTGGCGGGATGTGGCAACATCACAACGATTGAACCACCAACCTATCAGGTCAATGATGTGCAGACCTTCAAGGTTTACGGTGCGCCAAACCAGATCATGATGGTCGAAGTCCACGACAAGCAATCATCTGTATCGCCCGAAACATGGGCATCCGCCCTGTCCGGTCACGGATTTCCCCCGCGCCTTGATTTCATCACCGATGCCACCCAACTCGGCCCGAATCAGGTTCTGCGCGACGGGTATCGTGTTGTCGTCGTCGTAAGCCCGTCACAAGCCACGATGGGTGAAAAAATCTGCACCACGCCCGAGGCTACCGACTACCCCGCAGATACAACCAGAATCCCGACACGCATTGCCTTTTGCGCAGGCGACAAACCGATCTCGGAACTGCGTGCGAATTTCGTAAAAGCTGATCTTGAACAACAGGTTACCAATAATGGTGGTAGCATCATCGCACAGCTTTTCCCACGCGAAATCCGCGATGACAGTGATCGTCGTTGCGGCATGTTCCGTGCCGGTTGCTAAACCCGAAATAGCAATTGGTATAATTTTGCCCCTATCATGCTTGCTCTTGCCCTTTATTCCGGGCACCCTGTTGCCAACTACTCTGAAGGGTAGGTTTCAGGCATGAAAATAAGTGCCGATAAAAACAGGGAAGACTACTCGAATGGGGAATAACCGTTGCCAGAAATGGCACGTATCGGCAAATTGCGCGCGCCCATCTGGTTGCCTCTGGCACTGGCTGGCGACCCTGAAATGAAAAACAGGGTACACTTGACGTCGCATATTCTGTCCGTCTGGCAATCGATCCGGCCATCCTTGTTCCGCATGGCATGTGCCGGTCTTGTCATCGCCGTTGCAATCACCGGTTTTGGCGCGGGGGCAAAGGCCAGTGATGGCCATCCCGATGTTGCGACCGATGCCGCCAATGCAACCAGTGCCGATGACCTGCATCTGACCGTGCTTGCCGATCAGGAATTCTATCCGCAAAGCTATCAGCTTAACGGCCATGCCAATGGCGCGCTATATGATCTGCTGCGTGATTTCAGCAAGCTTCAGCAGATCGATATGTCCTTTCAGCAATTGCCGCTCAAACGCGCGCTTGAAAACAGCGGCAACAATCGCGCGGGCTTCATCGGCATTCCCGGCAACACGGCAAGCAATACCGTCATCTTTTCGGACGGTATCAGCACGACAGGCCTGCATGCCCTTACCCTTAAGCAGCGCGACCTGAACATCACAACCGCCGCCGACCTTGACGGGCTTCAGGTTTCCATCGCGCGCGGCCTTGAACTGCATGGCCCATTGGCCCGCCATCTGCGCGACGGTCGATTTGATATCAGCCGGTTCAATTCAATTCGACAGTCAATTGCCCTGCTGCTTGCCGGGCGGGTTGATGTTGCGCTGATCTATTGCGGATATGCGCAAAAGGCATCGCTTAAACAGATCGCCCATTTGACCGATGATGAAATTGCCGCATTGTCGATCCACCCGACATCGCTGATGAATACGATCAACCGCCTGATATTGCCCGCCACCCCCGGCAATGCCCGCCTGATGCGGCACTTTAACAGCTACCTCGCCAGACAGCGCAGCAGTGGCGCATTGGAAAAACTCTATGCGCAGTATCTGACCAATGAAAACACCATCGAAATGGTCCTGAGCGATACACTCACCCCGTCCGACACCAAAACATCTACGCCCTAGGTAATAAGCGCACAAAGCGCATCGGCGCATATATCGGGCTGTTCCAGCGGCACATAATGCCCGGCCCCGGCAACCACGATCATGCGTGCACCGGGAATGCGGGCCGCCATGTCATGATGCGATGCCGGGCTGATCACCCGATCAGCCTCCCCCACCATCACGGTGCAGGGCATATCGAGTTCCGATAACAACGCCATACTGTCCGGTCGGTTGGCAACAGCTATGATCTGACGTTTGAAAACATCCTCGCCAAGATCCTCCGCCATATCCGAAAGCAGGCCGACAAGTTCTCGATTGTGCCGATGATCGGGATGGAGCATGTCGTCAAGCATCGCGTCATTGATCCCCCTGAACGGCAGGTTCACACCCGAAAGCCGGGCAAGCAAAAGCCTGCGCCGTCGCATCACCGGATCATCGGCCGTCGCGCGCGTATTGACCAGCATCAGATGCGATACCCGTTCCCGCGCCATGCGCAGGATTTCAAACGCGACATACCCGCCCATCGACATCCCGACCAACACAAAACGATCCGGTGCCAGATCAAGGACATCCCTTGCCATGGCCACCACATCCTCCTTGGTATCAAGTGCCGGGATCATCGGTGCGATCGCCGGGGCCGCACCAATACGGCCACGCACATCCATGCGTGCGATCACCGGCTGCCACATCCGCTGATCGGCCAGCATCCCCGACAGAAAGACAACCGGAATGGCCTTTTGGGGATTGGCCGTCATTTAATCAGCGCGCTCAGTTCCTTGAATTCCGGGGTTCCTGCCACGCGCAGCCATTCAAACATCACGCTTTCCCGCGTCACGATTTTCGCCCCGGCATCGCGCATCCGTTCCAAGCCGAAAATCTTGTCATGCATGCTGCGCGATGTCACCGCATCGGCCACCACATAAACCTCCCGCCCGCGATCAATAAGCTCCATCACGGTCTGAAGCACACAGACATGGGTTTCCATCCCGGCAATGACGATCTGGTCGCGGCCCGGTGTTTCTTCGATCTTTTCCATAAAGCCGTCGGCCGGCACACTTGAAAAACTGACCTTGGAAACGACATTGCCGCCATCGACCGTATCGGATGCCTTCATCACCAGATCAAGGATCGGGGCCGCCGTATGGCCAAGCCCCTTGGGATATTGTTCCGTCACAATGACGGGAACATTCAAACGGTTGGCGCATTTGACAAGAAAGCAGCAATTCTCGACGGTCTGATCAGGGTCCTGACAGGCCGGATAGAGTTTCTCCTGAACATCGATAATCACCAGACTTGCACGTGATGCATCCATCAACACCGTTTTTCTCCCCGTTTCATTGTCTATTTCACCAGATTACGCTTCCGGTCTGTGGCAAACAAGCCTCTCGCACCGGGTTAATTTGCCTCTTTAACCCTTTTTTGAGGCGTTTTTCTTGACTTAATTAAGGCTTCGCTTTACGACGCAAGCTGCTTTATCGCAGCGATAATCACATCATAACGCATTCTATTGCGGGAAAACGAACCATATGAATTTCGCCGATCTCGGTCTGAGCGAAGATATCCTCAAAGCCGTCGCAGACGCCGGCTATGATACCCCGACCCCCATTCAGAGCCAGGCCATTCCGTCCGTTCTGATGGCACGTGATATTTTGGGCTGTGCTCAGACGGGTACAGGCAAAACCGCAGGCTTCGTCCTGCCGATGCTTGATATCCTGCATCATGGCCGTGCGCGCATGCGGATGCCCCGTTCGATCATTCTCGAACCGACCCGCGAACTCGCGACCCAGGTAGCAGCAAACTTCGACATTTACGGCAAATACATGTCGCTGTCCAAGGCACTGATCATCGGCGGGGAATCCTTCGTCGAACAGCAGAAAATCCTCGAAAAAGGTGCCGACGTCATCATCGCGACCCCGGGTCGCCTGATCGATACCTTTGAACGCGGCAAACTGCTTCTGTCGGACTGCAAATTGCTGGTGATCGACGAAGCCGACCGCATGCTTGATATGGGCTTCATTCCCGACATTGAAAAAATCGTCAATATGCTGCCCAAACAGCGCCAGACGCTTTTCTTCTCGGCGACCATGCCCAAGGAAATCCGTCGCCTTGCCGACAAATTCCTCTCCAATCCCAAGGAAATCACCGTTTCCCCGCCCTCAACCATGGCGACCACGGTGGAACATAAACTCCTTGTCATGGATGAAATGGACAAACGCGAAGCCCTTCGCAAACTTGTCCGTCAGGAAGACGTCAAAAACGCCTTTGTGTTCTGCAACCGCAAAAAAGACGTCGATATCCTGTTCAAATCGCTGACCAAGCACGGCTTCAATGCCGGTCGCATGCATGGCGATCTGGTCCAGAGCGAACGCACCGAAACGCTTGATAAATTCAAAACGGGCGAAATCACCCTGCTGATCTGCTCGGACGTTGCCGCACGTGGCATTGACGTTGCTGATGTCTCGCACGTCTTTAACTTCGACGTGCCCTTCAACGCCGAGGATTACGTCCATCGTACCGGCCGTACCGGTCGTGCAGGTCGCGCAGGCAAGGCCTTCATGCTGGCCGTGCCCGAAGACGGCAAACTTGTTGCTGCGATCAACAAATCCATCAACATGGATATTCCCCTGACCGAGCTTGAAGGCATCGAAACCCTTGAACTGGACTTCACCGGCAAGAAACGCCGTGTGAAGAAAAGCCGCAAGGCGCCGCAGCGTGATGCATCCCCGCGCAATGATCGTCCGGCGCGTAGCAATAACCGTAACGACCGCGCAGAACGCGACAGCAAGGCCGCCAATGCTGGTGCCAATGCCCCTGCCGCCGCGCCAGAAGCAAAGCAGCAGGACACACGCCCGGCCCAGCAGCCGCGAGACAATACGCCGCAGCGTGACGCAAAGCCGCGTAACGAACGTTCGAACCGTCCTGAACGTCAGGATCGTAATGATCGTTCTTCGGGCCGTTCCGCGTCGCGTCGTGATCGCGATGATCGTTATGATCGTCATGACCGGCATGATCGTGACGACAAGCCGGTCATCGGTTTTGCTGACCATACTCCGGCCTTCCTTCTGACCCCGGTCCCGGCCTCTAGCCTTGGCAAGCCGCGCGCCGACGAGGTCGAGAAAAAAGCACCGGCCAGAAAAACATCGTCAAAGGCCTCTGCCGAAAAAGTAACGGCTGAAAAATCCGCGTCGGAAAAAACCGGTACGGCGAAAACCGAACGCGCCAAACCGACCCGCACCAGAACCACACGGGCAACAGCAAAAAAAGCAAGCCCGGCACCAGAGACCAAGGACGAGGCAGCAGCCGTTTCTGCTGCATCTGCATCTCCAGCTCCAGCTCCGGCTCAGGAGCCAGCACCTGCACCGGCGGCCGATGACGCGCCCGCCAAGGAAGAAAAACCGAAAGCCGCCCGTCGTCCGCGCAAAAAACCGGCCCCGAAAAAGGCCGCCAAAACCGAAACTGCGGACGCCGAAACGACCGGCAGCGAAGGCTGATCCCTACCGGTTCATCGAATGCGAAAAAGGCCGTCAGATTGCTCTGACGGCCTTTTGATTTTGGTGCGATTATCTTAAATGGCGGCTTATACCGCGCGGAACAATCCGGTCGACCGCGGTTTTTCCGGGCGGCGCTTGCGCATCAGTTTCAGCATGGTTTCAATCGAAATCGACAGAAGCGTCGCATGGGTGATTTCCTCGATCTCGTCCATCACCTGCGACAGCGCGACACCGGCATTGGTGTCCTGCACAATGCCGCTTGTCGGGCCTGCACCGACTTCCTCAAACAGCCTGACAACATCAAGCAACGTCGTGCGCTTGGCATTGCCGCAGAAACGATAACCGCCACCGGCCCCACGGACCGATTCAACCAGCCCCGCCCGGCCCAGATCGCGCAGGACCTTCGCCAGATGGTTGGTCGAAATATTGTATCTCTCGGCGATTTCGGATGCCGAAAGCTGCCGGTCCGTATCCTCGGCCAGTTCCAGCACGGCATACAGCGCAAACAGGGTCGCCTTTTGCAAAGACATCATGGCGTTACACCCCTTCGTCCATATCGGTTTCAAGCTGGATAAAGGGTCCGGCCATCATACCCTGCGCGCGGAAGAACGACATAAGGTCGGTCGCATCGCGCGGGATCATGGTGCGGATCTTGGTCACACCGGCCTTGCGGAAACAGCGGCAGATTTCCTTGTAAAGAATGCTGCCGATCCCGCCCATGCGCAAATTCGGCTCGACACTGACAGTGCCGACCCAGCCGCACGGGACCGAGTTGAATTCCCATGACCGGACTTCCCCGAAAATGCAGCCCAGCAACGTATCGCCTTCTTCGGCAATCAGGAAAAACCGGGAATCCTTACGATTGCCATAACGGGTGAACAGGTCATCCCAATATTCCGGCTTGCGAAGGCCCGTTGTGCGGTCGTCAAGCGCGACCACATTGGCAAGGTCATCCTTGACCGCCGGACGGATATTGATTTTATGCTCGCCAATCGAGACCAGGTTATATCCCGGTGTATCTTGCGCAGCGTCCACCACGTAATGCCTTTCTTGTCCTGCAGGTTGGCAAAACCCCAACCCCCCAGCTCCTGACAGGAGAATAACCACCGTAAAAATACGTAAATTGGTACGATTATACTACACTGTCATTACCACGCGCGGCAACGATAAGTTCCGCCGCAAGTGCGAACAAAGCAAAGCAATGCAAGGATTTGAACGACATAACGCCGATATTTGTTCTATGCAAGTCCTAACGCTTTTCGCACTGCAAACCAGACTGTTTTGCCCGCCCGGCAACCGGGAATTTCGGGGTCTTTTGGTCCGGCTTCGAAATCACAATCTGTTACCGTAAAAAGATCACGCCCGGATCACGCAAGGATTGACAGGAACGCGAAGTCATGGCTTATCGCGCAGCATGATTTTTGCGCTGGCGGGTAATTTATGCAAAGCCCGCAATGCGGCAAAATCAACCCGGATCACAATAATATCCATCGAGTATAAGGAGTGGGGCACGCCATGGCGCGCAACGGTTTCGACGCAATTGATCGCAAAATTCTTCGCGAGATTCAGGAAGACGGGCGCATCTCGATGGTCGAACTGGCCGATAAGGTCGGTCTTTCCGTGTCTCCCTGCCTGCGTCGCCTGCGCAAGCTCGAAGAAAGCGGCGTAATCCGCAAATATGTCGCCCTGCTGGCCCCGTCACATCTGCGTTTGGGTGTGAATGTCTTTGTCACCGTGTCCCTGACCCAGCATGACGAACCGTCATTGCGCCGCTTTGAAACCGCGGTGCAATCCCACCCGGAAATCGTTGATTGCTATGCCATGGTCGGCAATCAGGATTACATGATGCGCATCGTCGTGCAGGACCCGGCCGCCTATCAGCGTTTCCTGTCCGACGTCATGATGAAGCTGCCTGGTGTCGCCAACATCAAATCAAGCTTCACCCTGCACGAAGTCAAAAACAGCACCACCCTGCCCGTGCCGGAGGCATAAGGGACACGCGGACCCCTGCCCTAAACCGTGGCAACCCGGCGGGCAGGAATGATCGTCGGGAACAGCACCGCCAGCGTCACCCCGCGCAGCAGGAAGAACGCATTGAACGACGCCCACAGCAAATGGTTGCTGTCGGCCACCACCGCCCCCCATGCCATCCCGGCATAGATCGCCACCGACAAAAGCATCATGTTGCGCCAGTGCTTGGTCTGCATCGCGCCCAGAAACACCCCGTCGAACTGAAAACCAAGCACCCCGGTAATCGGCAACATCACCGCCCACAGCAAATAGCTGTATGACGCATCGCGGACTTCCGGGATCGATGTCAGGCCATCAATGATCCACGGCCCCATAAGGCCAAAGATCGCCGCCATCACCACCGCCGATACAATCGCCCAGATCGTTGTCTTGCGCACCGCCCAAAGGAACTGCTTGCGCCGCTCCGCGCCATAGGCCTGCCCGACAAGCGTTTCCGCCGCATGGGCAAAACCGTCCAGCGCGAACGAGCCAAACATCAGGAAGTTTTGTAAAACCGCATTCGCCGCCAATGTCACCTCGCCAAAGCGGGCGGAAAAACTGGTGAAAATTGCAAAGGCCGATGTCAGCGCCATGGTGCGAACAAAGATATCGCCATTGATTTTCATCAGGCGCGCCAGTTGGGTTCGATCAAAAATACCAATCCCGCGCCACGTCCCGCCAAGCCGTTTTAAATGCGGCTGCATCAAAAACCAGCCCAGCATCACACCGGAATAATCGGCAATCACCGTGGCCCCTGCCACCCCCTTGACGTCCCAGCCAAAGCCTTGGACAAAAAGAATATCCAGAACCATGTTCAGGCTGTTCAGAACCACCTGAAAAATAAACACCGCGCGCGCATCACGCATCGCCAGCAACCAGCCCAGCATGCAGTACTGCATCAATGTCGCGGGCGATGCCCAGATGCGCACATGGAAATAATCCCGTGCCGCCGCCTCGACCGCTGCGGTCGGTCGGATCAAGGCCATCGCAAGCTCGATGATCGGCCATTGCAGCACCATAACCGCAAGCCCCGCCGTCACCGCAATCAGGGCCGCACGGGCAAACACCGCCCGGACCCCGTTGGGATCACGCCGACCATCGGCCTGTGCGGCAAGCCCGGTGGTCGCCATGCGCAAAAAGCCAAAGCTCCAGAACACATAGGAAAAAATCAGCGCCCCGACCGCAACCGCCCCGATATAATGCGGACTGTCCAGATGGCCGACCACAGCGGTATCAACCGCGCCCAGTAACGGAACGGTGGCATTCGAAAGGATAATCGGCAGGGTCAACGCCAGAACGCGTCGATCCCCCTTGCCGAACCAGCGACGCGTGCGGCTCACTGGGGAACTCGTCGGGGAACTCATCGGGGCCTCGGAAAATCGTCTGATCGGATGGGGCGAATTCCGGATCACCCGGAGGACTTCTTGTGACACAGTTTGCACCGGCGCAAAAGGCACCTTTGGAACTGTTATGCATCAAAGAATCCACATTCGTGAACAACCTCCGCGGGTTATTCACCCTTTAGGTGATTTTTGCGCGTACCCGGCATCGGTAAATTTCCGGTTTGGCGTGGAACGACGGTTCACAGTTTTTTCACAATCCCCCTCAAACGACTGTGAAACTGCGATAAATTTATAAAAAAATTTTCGGCCATTTGGCCATGTTTCCTGTCCAAAATACTATCCCAATGCATAACCTCTCGACGCAGTTTCATACTTTCACAGCAGAAATCCTGATCAATTCTGACTATACCGAACCAATTATCCCCAAAGTTATCCACAGGCGCTATCACAACCCGGATCACACCCCTGTTCCGCCATTTACATGCCAGATGCATACCCATCCGGCATTTGTCCGACGGACCTGCTCTTTGGCCTGATGCAATCCTTGGCAAACCGATCATCTCTCGCATCATTTAGGGGAACCCAGGCCGGTCAAATTGCGGCCACAGGAAATCGCCAGATATAAGCAGATATAAAAAGTCTGGCCGTTGCCACGCAGCATTGCTAATCAGGAACAAAGACAAACAAAGGGATCTGATCTGACATGACCGCTGAAACCGCATTGAACGGCCCGATGCTGCCGGCCGCATCAGGCACGACCAAAAGCATCGTGATCCTGCTGCATGGCTATGGTGCCGATGGCAATGACCTGATCGGGCTGGCACCGCATTTTGCCCGTGCCCTGCCCGACACCGCGTTTTATTCGCCCAATGCCCCGTTTCCATGCGAAATGTCGCCGTTCGGACGGCAATGGTTCAGTCTGGCCGAATATGATCCGGAATTCCTCCGTCGGCAGCCCGAAACCATGTCCGGCGCGCTGCGCGCCATGGCCGAGGGGGCGGCGAAAAATGCCGTCTATATCGACCGCTTCATCGACACCCTTCTGGCCGAACATGACCTTCCGGCGGATAAACTGGCTCTGATCGGCTTCTCGCAGGGCACGATGATGGCCCTGCAAACCGCCCCGCGCCGCGATCCGGCCCTGGCTGGTGTTGTCGGTTTCTCGGGTGCACTTCTGGGCGACGAGGCATTTGCAAGTGCGATCAAAACCAGACCGCCGGTTTTGCTGGTCCATGGCACCGCTGATCCGGTCGTCCCGATCGAGGCATCACGCCTGGCGCTTGATACCCTGACCTCCAACGGCTTTGACACAGAACTGCACGAACGCCCTGGCCTTCAGCACGGCATCGACGAAGAAGGCATCATGCTGGCGACGAAATTCCTGCAAGAGCATCTTGGCTGATCTGCGCATCTGTCGCGATCATGACTGCGAAAAGGCCATCCGGTTTTTCCCCGGATGGCCTTTTTTCTTATGGGTCATCTTGAAACCGTCAGCGCCGCAACAATATGCCTAAAGCCTTGTGAAATTGGGATAAATCAAAAACATTCGTACATCATCATGTTAATGATCAAATGCCGGTGATCCGATTGATCAGCGGAAACAACGACGCCGCGTGTGCGAATTGAAAACGGATCTGCATAAAATGCTGCAAAACATCAAAATCGGATACAAGCTGGCTCTACTGTCGCTAATCGCCCTGATCGGCCTGATCATCGCGTCCAGTGTTCAGCTCATGACACTCAAAGACACCCTTCTCGAAGACCGGAAGGACAAAATACGTGCCACGACCGAACTTCTCCATAGCATGGCCGAAGGTTATCAGGCGCGCGTCAAGTCAGGCGAACTCGAACAGCAGCAGGCAATTGACGCCTTCTACAAATCCGTTTCATCGGGCCGGTTTGACGGTGACATCGGCTACTACTTTTCCTACACCGAAACCGGTCGCAACGTGATGCATGCTGCCAACCCCGCGCTGGTCGGCAAGGAAATGTACAATATTCAGGACCCGACCGGTGCCTTCATCATTCAGGATATGATCAAGGCAACCCGCACCGATGGCTTCTTTACCTATATGTGGCCCAAACCCGGCGAAGCCAAAGACGTGCTGTTTGAAAAGCTCTCTTTTGCCATGGTTCTGCCCTGGGGCGATATTTTTGGCACCGGCATTTACATTGATGATGTTGAAACCGCCTTTCGCAGTGCAGCCACGACCGCAATCATCATCAGTGTCGTTATCGTCGTGGTTTTGGTTCTTTCCGGTTTGGCGATTGGCCGCAACATAACGTCCGCCCTTGGCCAGCTATCGGGTCGAATGACCCAGATCGCCAATGGTGACCTCAAAGGTGAAATTGAAGGTCAGGATCGCGCCGACGAAGTTGGTGATATGGCGCGCACCGTTGTTGCCTTCCGCAAACAGGCGCATGAAAACCTGCAATTGCAGGACCGCCAGAAACAGATGGAAGCAGATGCCGAACAGAAACGCCGTCAGGATATCCTCGACATGGCCGGCAGTCTCGAAAGCCGCGTCAAGGGGCTGATCCGGTCCATATCAGCATCGATTGCCGATATGAAAAAGGCGACGGCAAACATGCAGTCGGCGACCGAAATGAACAGTAAGCTGTCCGGTGCGGTTGCAACCGCCACATCGCAAACATCGGGCAACGTTCAGACCGTCTCGGCCGCGACCGAGGAACTGACCGCATCCTCCGATGAAATCGCCCAGCAGATCGCGCGTTCGGCCGATATCGCCAATCAGGCAAATGACGAAGCCACCCGCACCAATGAAACCGTAACCGGCCTTGCCGATGCAGCGCAAAAAATCGGCGACGTCGCCAAACTGATCGGTGACATCGCCGAACAGACAAACCTTCTCGCCCTGAACGCCACCATCGAAGCCGCCCGTGCGGGCGACGCCGGCAAGGGCTTTGCGGTTGTCGCAAGCGAGGTCAAAAACCTTGCCAACCAGACCGCCAAGGCGACCGAGGAAATCAATCAGCAGATCACCTCGGTCCAGAACGAAACCGGCGAGGCAGTTGACGCCATCCGCCGCATTTCCGAAACCATTGCCAAGGTCGCCGATAGCTCCACCGCCATTGCGGCCGCGGTCGAAGAACAGCACGCCGCCATCGGCGAAATCGCGCGCAACGTCGAAGAAGCCGCCAACGGCACCCGCGAAGTGTCAGAACGCATTGAAACCGTCAATGACAATGCGGGCAAGGTATCTTCGGGCACGACACAGCTTGCCCAGACCGCCGAAAAGCTGGTCACCGAAGCCGTATCCCTCGACGAAGCCGTCGAAAGCTTCCTTGCCGAATTGCGCCGCAGCGCCTCGGCCTGATTTCAGCCAGCTCTGCGATCCAAATAAAAACAGCCGCCTGTAATCCGGGCGGCTGTTTTGCATGGATCAGAACCAGACGGCGATCCGGATTACCGGGTCGCGTCGATATCAATACGAATGGTGACCTCATCACCAACCTGGCTGGTGTCGCTCCACTGGCCCTGCCCGACGCCGAAATCGGTACGCTTGATCACAAGCGTCCCTTCCGCATCGGCTTCATTGCCTTCGATCTCAAGATTGAAGGGCAACACGACTTCCTTGGTCACGTCCCGGATCGTCAGATCGGCCAGTGCTTCATACTGGCCTGGGCCAACTTCCCGGAACGACTTGGTTTCAAACTTTGCTGTCGGCCACTGGGCGACATCAAACCAGTCTGCGGAAATGATCTGGCTGTCGCGATCGGCATTTTCGGTATCAACCGACGCGATATCGATCAGAACGCTAACCTTTGATCCGGCAAGATCATCCGGTGAAAATACGATCTCGGCGGTAAATTTATCGAACGCGCCCTCGAAATCCGCACCAAGCTGGGTGCCTGAAAATTTAATATCGCTGTCATCGGCTTTGACCTGCCATGTATCGGCGGCAAAGGCCGGTACCCAAACGGCAATCGCCGGCACAATCACCGAAGCCCGCAGAATATTTTTAAACAAAGACGTCATGATCAATTCCCTTTCCCCGTCCCCGGAAGCATCCGGCGGAGCGTCGCATCGCGATTGATAAAATGATGTTTGAAAGCCGCCGCCACATGCAGCCCGACCAGGCCGACAATCACCCAGGACAATATCCAGTGGGTGAAACGCAGCTGTTCATAAAGCACCTTGTCCGGCCCGACCAGATCAGGAAGCGTGAACAGGCCAAACACACTGACCGAAAAATTCGCCGCCGACGACATCAACCACCCGCTAAGCGGCATGGCCAGCATCACGACATAAAGCGCGAAATGCGCAAGCTTCGCGGCCTGTCGTTCCCATGCCTTTTCGCCCAGCCCTTCCGGTGTCTGTTCGGCCAGACGCCAGATGATGCGTAAAACCACCAGCAAAAGGATGGTCACACCAATCGATTTATGGCGCGAAATCCATGCCAGCTTTTCCAGTCCCAGCGGCAGAAGATCCATATACCAGCCAATCGCAAACATGGTGACAAACAGGATCGCAATCAGCCAGTGAAACCCCTTGGTCACCGGACCAAAGCCCGTTTGCGTACTGCGAAGCGCCATATGTGATCCTTTCTGATCAAAAACAGGCACACCGGCGGGGCCATCATCTGCCGCCGCCGGTGTGTCAGTATCATTATTTCTGTTTCAGGAACTCGGCCGAAATCTGAAGTTCGACTTCGTCGCTGACAGCCGGAACCAGATAGTTCATGCCATATTCCGAACGGGTCACCGTGCCGGTCGCGCCAAAGCCAAGAACATGATCACCGGTCATCGGGTGATCGCCTTCACCGGTCAGCGTCACGTCCAGAACCAGCGGCTTGGTCTGGCCCAAAAGGGTCAGATCGCCGGTGATGGTGGCGGTTTTGTCGCCAGTCATCTCAACCGAAGTGCTTTTGAACGTCGCGGTCGGGCTCTGTTCAACATTCAGGAAATCAGCGGTTTTCATATGATTGTCGAGGCCTTCGACACCGCTATCGACCTGTGTCAGGTCAATCGAAATGGTGGCCGACGATGCTGCCGGGTTTTCACGGTCCAGGGTAAGTTCGCCGCTCGTGCCGCCAAAACGGCCCTGGAAGTTGGAAAAACCAAGATGGTTAACGATGAAAATCACGCTGGTATGCGTCGGATCAAGTTTGTAATTCTCGGCTGCCTGCGCCGAAAAAGCCGCCCCCGAAAGACCCGCCGCAATCGCCAGAACAAAACCGGCCTTTTTGATCGAAGTAAACATATGCACATCCCTTGTTTCAAAATCGTTCGACACACAATACCGCATCGCAACAAACTGAACAGAGAATGACACTTGACCTCCGCCGCCTCAAGTCGGGCAGTCCTCAACACTCATTTTCTCATATGGAAACAATCATCGGCGTTTCCGCCTTATTTTATCCAGAATGAGAACGGTCTTATATTGAAACTAAAATCACTGCACTTTGCCCGCAATTTCGCGCAACAACAGGCAAACGGCGCATCATCCACGCTGCGAATCCCCCGCATGACGTAACGTCAAACCGCTTGAAATCACGCCGTCACAAATCATCCCGACCAAACAATTGTGGCCGACACACTGCGCATCGGCCAGCATTGGGAAACAATTGATGCTCCGAAGGTTTTAGGGACACATGGCGCATCACGCATTCCCGGCGGCAAGATTATTGGGCCGGTGCCGGTTGCCCCTGTTCGGTGGCCCCGGTTCCCTGATCGCCTGCATCAATGCATTCCTTGACCCAAACGTCATAAACCGGGTGTTCAAGGGCTGACAGACCGGGGGTAGATGCAAACATCCAGCCGGAAAACAGTTGATCAACCGTGCCACTGGCATCTTCGCGCTGGTCCGAAATTTCAAGGAAACTGGCACTTTCCGGGCGCTCTTCCGGCGGCGTGCGATAACAGGCATCCACCCGGATCGAAAGCGTGCCGAATTTCGCCATCTGCCCGACCGGTACCTCGAATGTCGAAATACGCGCGGTGATTTTATCAAGCCCCTGAAGCTGGGCGATCTCGGCCGGGCGGTAATCCAGCGCAAAGGCAGACGACATTGCCGCCACCGAAACAACCGCGCCAACAGCAGCACCAAACACTATCTTGGTTTTCATCAATAATCAGTCCTGATCGTCTGGCTTGCCATAGGGATTGTGCAGCTCTTCAACGACACTGCGCATCACCTGGCGGAACTGTTCCTCGTCGCAGCCCATCAGCAACGCGTCTTCCATGGCGTCCTGCATCATGTCACGCAGTTCGCCGAAATTCTCGTTCAGAACCTTGATTTTCTCCACACACGAAAGAGGCGCCCCTTTCGGGTCCTGCCATGTGGGGAAATTCTTGTTCATGCTCTCAGACTTGCTCATCAATTGGCTCCGCTGCCTTTCGATCTGCTCTGGATATCTGCCGAGAATATCGGTGTCGACATCGCTTCACGCAAGCTGCCCAAAGGATATTCCGGGAAACTGACCTGCAAAACCGGCAAAATCATGGCCGCCTTTACCGATCTGCCCTGTCTGCCTATTGCGGGCTTTCTTCCGATGAAGTGCTGCCCGCCTCATTATTGGCACCCCCACCGGAGCCACCACCAGCACCCCCACCGGACGAATAAATCACCTGCCCGATCAGTTCTTCCAGATTGACCGACCCTTGCGTGTATTCAATCTCGCCACCCGGGGCCAGCATATCGATATCCCCGCCCGGCTCCAGCGATACAAACTTGCCGCCGAGCAAACCGTCCGATGCAATCTTGGCCGAACTGTCGGTCGGCAATTCGATATCCGAACGCACCGTCATCCTGACGACGGCCATATAGGTCTGCGGGTTCAGGTCCTGTGCCGTGACCGAGCCAACCTTGACGCCCGAAATCCGCACATCGTTGCCAACCACCAAACCATCAACCCTGTTGAAGTTTGCCGAAAGTTCGTATCCGTCAACAGACTCGATGCCCGCCCGGGAATAGGAATAGGCCGCAAAGCCGACCGCCACTGCGATTACGGCTGCCCCGGCAAGGCTCTCGATCAGTCTGTTGCTCATGGATACGATCCGTCTGTGGTATCTTGTTGATCTGCATATTGTCTTGTGCGACCCGAAAAAACAACCGGGTCAATTACCATCAGGCAAAACACAGTAAAAACACAACCGGGCGCCAACATATTGTCGCGCCCGGATGCAGAATATACCGATCTTTGATCAGCCTTCCGGCGACCATGCCTGATAGTCACCGGTCGCTTTCGCACGCTTGCCACCACTATATTCATGGCCTTTCGGGCGATAGGCATGCTTGGTCCCCGTCAGGTTCGGCAGATGTTCTTTCTGCCAGTCATAACGGTCTTCGGCCTTTTCCGACAGCGGCGCATCAACGGTGTAATGCAGCCATGCATGCCATTCAGCCGGAACCTTGGAACCCTCGGTAATACCTTTATAGATCACCCAGCGTTTAGCACGGCGACCATTGGCGGCTTTCTTTTCGGTGTAATAGATATTTCCAAAACGGTCTTCGCCGACGCGTTTGCCATACAGCGCGGTATAAATGCGGGTCCCGACGGTGGCCATGTGTGGTCTCTCTCCAGATCTGGTTCTTCCGCCTTTGGCGGCGCGCAGACAAAAGGCCCGTATATGCAAACCGGTTATGTGCAAACCAGTGTTTGCTGGCGGGTCTGATTTTGCGGCCTGTGTCCGGCGGTCAATAAGGACCTTATATGTCGTGATGTTAGCGCAAAGTCAATGTTTCAGACAGGCCATCACATCGCATTTCCCGCACACGGCCGCCCGAAACCGCCACAGACACACAATATACACACAATATGGGGTATGACTCCGCGAAAACACCATCAAAACAACCCACAACCACTTGTGTATGCCCGACTCATTGCAACACAATCATCACGCCGCCTTGTCCACCTGTTTATCCACAGCATTTCAACGCGACCGGTTTGAAACATACCCTGCCCGGCTTGAAAATTCGCGCCGGACGGAAACAACGATTTTCACATAAATATCAAAATGTTATCGAACTTTTTCATGCTAACAAAACAACAGGAACAAGATTGTTTGTGCTTGATGCTGGATTTCAAACCCAAACGGCGTTAGCTTGTTTTTGCCTTGTGGGGGTTCTCTCGTCCCGGCACAACATGTAGTCCGAGTCTTACGGGCTTGCCCTCGCCGCCGTCGCGGCAAAAGCGCAGTATTCCGCGGGCTTGCCGCGCGTTTAAACAATCTTAACGAGATTTTCCAAACATCAGATATGCGCGACATCAATTGAACCACTACATCTAGTGATAAAAATTGATGTCAACCACAAAGTTTGGTGGACGAGCCCGAAATTTTCCCCTTATAGTCCTGCCCACGGACAGGACGGTTCCAAGGGGGGACAACCAAGGAACCACCGCCACAGATTACCGAATTCCGTTCGCCCAATCATGGCCGTTTATAAGGGCCAGGGGGCAGCGTATGAGCGTTGAGCAAACTATATAATGTTCAGGCCGTGTTGGTGCTTATGCGCACGACATCAAGTCTGACCAAAACGGAGCAGACCATGCGGATCAGCAGAAAGTTCACCCAGGAAGGTGTCAGCCCCTACGCAGACATCGATTTTCGTAAGTCATCCTGCGTCATCAAAAACCCCGATGGATCGGTGGTCTTTGAAATGAAAGATATCGACGTCCCGTCCTCCTGGTCGCAGGTGGCAAGTGACGTCCTGGCGCAGAAATACTTCCGAAAGGCGGGTGTTCCGGTCGCGCTGAAACCGGTCAAGGAAAAGGACGTTCCGTCCTGGCTCTGGCGTCAGGCGCCGGACAAGGCCAAGCTCGAAAAAATGCCATCAGAGTCCCGCTACACCAGCGAAACCAGCGCCACCCAGGTCTTTGACCGCCTTGCGGGCACCTGGACCTATTGGGGCTGGAAGGGCGGCTATTTCGATGCCGAATCCGATGCCCAGGCCTTCTTTGATGAAATGCGTTATCAGCTCTCCCACCAGATGGGCGCGCCGAACTCGCCGCAATGGTTCAATACCGGTCTGCATTGGGCATACGGCATTGATGGCCCGGCACAGGGTCACTCCTATGTCGATTTCAAAACCGGCGAACTGACCAAATCGGCCAGTGCTTACGAACATCCGCAGCCCCATGCCTGCTTCATCCAGTCGGTTTCCGATGACCTCGTCAACGAGGGCGGCATCATGGATCTCTGGACCCGCGAAGCCCGCCTGTTCAAATTCGGTTCGGGCACCGGTTCGAACTTCTCGAATGTCCGCGGCGAAGGCGAAACGCTTTCGGGTGGCGGTCGTTCTTCCGGCCTCATGAGCTTCCTTAAAATCGGGGACCGTGCTGCTGGTGCGATCAAGTCGGGCGGCACCACGCGCCGTGCGGCCAAAATGGTCGTGGTTGATATCAACCACCCGGACATCGAAAACTATATCGACTGGAAAGTCGTCGAGGAACAGAAGGTCGCAGCCCTCGTCGCCGGTTCGAAACTGGCCGAAAAGCACCTGACCGAGGTTCTCGCGGCCTGCACCAACTGGGACGGTGCCGCCGATTCCGAGGATCGCTTCCTGCCGCGTGCCAACCCGCAGCTCAAAGAAGCCGTGCTGGCCGCCCGTGCCGTGATGATCCCTGATAGCTATATCAACAAGATCATCGAATTCGCCCGTCAGGGCTTCACCGAAATCAGCTTCAAGACCTATGACACCGATTGGGACTCCGAGGCATACCTGACCGTTTCGGGTCAGAACTCGAACAACTCGGTTCGCGTCTCGAACGACTTCCTTCAGGCTGTTCTTGATAATGGCGACTGGGAACTGATCCGCCGTACCGATGGCAAGGTTCATAAAACCCTTGCCGCCCGCGAATTGTGGGACAAGGTCGGCGAAGCCGCATGGGCGTGCGCCGATCCGGGCATCCAGTACGACACCACCATCAACGAATGGCACACCTGCCCGAATTCGGGTCGCATCAATGCGTCCAACCCGTGCTCGGAATACATGTTCCTTGACGATACGGCCTGTAACCTGGCGTCGCTGAACCTGATGAATTTCCGTTCTGACGACGGTGGTGTTGACGTCGCGGCATATGAACATGCCGTGCGTCTCTGGACTGTTGTTCTGGAAATCTCGGTTCTGATGGCGCAGTTCCCGTCGGATCGTATCGCCGAACTGTCCTATCGTTACCGCACGCTTGGCCTTGGCTATGCCAATATTGGCGGCCTGCTGATGAGCATGGGCATCCCGTACGACAGCGACGAGGGCCGTGCGATTGGCGCATCGCTTACCGCGATCATGTGTGGCGTTTCCTATGCGACCTCGGCCGAAATGGCGTCCGAACTCGGTGCCTTCCCGGGCTATGCCGATAACGCCAAGGAAATGCTGCGTGTCATGCGCAACCACCGTCGTGCCGCGCACGGCGAACAGGAAGGCTACGAAGGCCTGTCGATCAATCCGGTGCCGCTGGTTGCCGCCGATAGCCCCTATGCCGAACTCCCGATTGCCGCACGTGCGGCATGGGACAAGGCGCTGGAACTCGGCGAAAAGCACGGTTACCGCAACGCACAGACCACCGTTATCGCCCCGACCGGCACCATCGGTCTGGTCATGGATTGCGACACCACCGGGATCGAGCCGGACTTCGCGCTTGTGAAGTTCAAAAAGCTTGCCGGTGGCGGTTACTTCAAAATCATCAACCGCACCGTTCCGGTTGCACTCGCCACACTCGGCTATACCGAACGCCAGATCCGCGACATTGAAAAATACGCGGTCGGTCATGGCACCCTGGTCGACTCGCCAACCATCACCCATGACGATCTCAAGGCCAAGGGCTTTGACGATGACGCGATTTCGAAAATCGAAGGCGCACTTGCCAACGCATTCGACATCAAATTCGTGTTTAACAAATACACCTTTGGCGAAGAATACTGCGTCAAGCAGCTTGGCCTTGATGCCAAGGCACTCAACAGCATGGACTTTGACATGCTGGCCGCCCTTGGCTTCGACAAAAAGCAGATCGAACTGGCAAACACCTATGTTTGCGGCGCGATGACGCTCGAACAGGCCCCGCATCTGCGTGACGAAGACCTGCCCGTTTTCGATTGCGCCAACCCTTGCGGCCGTATCGGCAAACGTTACCTGTCGGCTGAAAGCCATATCCGCATGATGGCCGCGGCACAGCCGTTCATCTCCGGTGCAATTTCGAAAACCATCAACATGCCGAACAATGCCTCGATCCAGGATTGCAAGGACGCCTATATGCTGTCCTGGCGTCTCTGCCTCAAGGCAAACGCGCTGTATCGTGATGGCTCGAAACTCAGCCAGCCGCTGAACTCGGCGCTGGTCGAGGAAGACGATTACGCCGATCAGCCGACGGCCGCCAAGGCCGCCGCTGTTTCCGAACAGATCGTCGAAAAAATCATCGAACGCGTCATTCGTGGCGACCGTCGTTCCCTGCCGTCCCGCCGCAAGGGGTATACCCAGAAGGCCACCGTCGGCGGACACAAGGTCTATCTGCGCACCGGTGAATACGAAGACGGCAAACTGGGCGAAATCTTTATCGATATGCACAAGGAAGGCGCTGCTTTCCGCTCGCTGATGAACAACTTCGCCATCGCGGTTTCCATCGGCCTTCAGTATGGCGTGCCGCTTGAAGAATATGTCGAAGCCTTCACCTTCACCCGCTTCGAGCCGTCCGGCATGGTTTCCGGGAACGACGCCATCAAAATGGCAACCTCGATCCTTGATTACATGTTCCGCGAACTGGCCATTTCCTATCTGGGCCGTAACGACCTCGCCCATGTTCAGCCGTCCGACGTTCTGCCGGACGCCGTTGGCAAGGGCGTGGCTGAGGGCGACCTTGGCGAGGAAGCCAAGGCCGAAGACCGCGCGATTGAAACCATCCGCAAGGTCGCATCCAGTGGCTTCGTGCGTCGCAACCTTTACGTTGTCGATGGCGGCGCCCCGGTCGAAGAACGCGTGATCATGAAAGCCACCGGCACCGATCATGCCCACTCGCATGGCCACAGCCATCAGGCCGAAACCGCCAGCATCGCAACAACCACCGCTGCCCCGACCAGCAGCGAAACCGCGATCCTGAACGCCAGCGAAGAAGTCATGTCGGCCACGGATGCCAAACTGGACCGCATCCGCGAAGCCCGCATGAAGGGCTACGAAGGCGACGGCTGCCCCGAATGCGGCAACTTCACCCTTGTGCGCAACGGCACCTGCCTGAAATGCGACTCTTGCGGCAGCACCACGGGCTGCTCGTAAGCCGACCGGTACCATTCAAATCTGATCTGATCAACAAACCGGCCGGGATCATCTCCCGGCCGGTTTTGTTTTCACCATCCGAGATTGGAACTCCCAAATGCCGCTGCCCGAAAACAATGCTGCCTTTGGCAAAGAAACCGCCCTCATCATCCTTGACGTGCAAAAGGCCATCGACGATCCGAAATGGGCGTCAAAAAATAATCCCGGCTATGTCGATAAAATCGTCGATCTGCTGGCCGCCTTTCGCGCAGCCAGCCTTCCGGTGATCCATATCCGCCATGACGAACCCAATCCCGCCTCGACCTATCACACCGATGGTCAGGGCAACGCGATCAAACCCGAAGTCGCCCCGCTACCGGGCGAACCGGTCATTGCCAAAAACGTCAATTGCGCCTTCATCGCCACCGATCTTGAAAAATACCTGCACGATCATGGCATTACCCGCCTGATCTTTACCGGCGTCGTCATCCACAATTCGATGGATGCCTCGATCCGGGTGGCCCATTGTCTGGGCTTTGACGTCATCCTGCCGCTTGATGCCACCACCGCGATTGACGTGACCGACGCCAAAGGGGTGCGTTACGATGCGCAAACCGTGTTTGACCTGTTTGCCGCGGTTCTGGGGTCGGAATATTGCACGCTTTCGACGACGGATGATGTAATCGCCGCCCTGCCCGCATAACGATAATGCGGCCCGAAAACCGGGCCTCTATCCACTTTGCGCAAAACCTATCCACTTAGTGTCAAGAAACGACACAATCCTCCCTTTAAGAATAGCCCTCCCCCTGCGCCGCCCCTAAAGCTCTTGCAACGGACCGATCTATCGGCACCGATCAAAAAGAGTATGGGCATGGCAATCAATGAATAAGATCAGAAGCACCTTTAAACCGGAACGATCTGATCGTTCGCACCTCGCCGGGTGCAAATCTGTCGTGAAAAAAGGGCTTTGTGCGCTGGCCCTGACGGGATTATCGCTGCCCTTCGCCAACGTCGCCCTCGCAATTAGCCTGGGTTGCAGTGATTGGAACCTGACAAGCACCAACGATGGCATTGCGGGCACCGGTTCTTATAACGCGTGGGAGGTCGCCAAGGTCACCTTCTCACATCAAAGCGGCAATTCGCCAAACAACTACACCTTCACCTATACCGACAACGATAACGCCGCCAATTCGCGGGCGGTCACGCCCGGCAGCACCATCATTGGCGACACTGTCACCCTCACCCTGCAAATCCCGGCCGATACGACAGACGGCCAGCTTTTCATAAAGGCCCTTGGCGCGACGTACAACATAACCGCAACCTGCGTTGCCGGATCGGCACCGGTCGCGGCATCAACATCCTCCGCCAGCACCACCTCCGCCGTTGTCAATGCCGTCTCGCGCTCCCAAACCACCGTCATTCAACAGAATATCGGCGCGCGGGTCTCATCCGTGATCAGTACTGCCAACAATACCAATACCGATAACGTACCCGCCCGAACCGCCTCAATGGTCGAAACCGGCCCCCATCGCACCAGCCTGACCGGCACAACGCTCGATGATGATCGCAACAGCAACAGCATCACCAACCACGATGATGCCCTGCGCCGCATCGCCATGATGGGCAGCTTCGACAGCTCCACCGGACAGGGCATGAACCTACTGGGCCTTGGCCCGACAGATCAGGGCGATGTGGGTGGTGCCAGCGGCATTGATGGCCGTGCGGCCTTTGCCACCACCACGCCCTTTACCGTCTGGGGCCACGGTTCCTTTACTGCGGTCGATAACAACCATGTCAATGGCACCACTGACAGCCGCTATGACGGCGATGTGTGGGGCTATAATGTCGGGCTGGATTACCGCTTTGCCGATGCGCTGATTGCCGGTCTGTCACTTGGCTATAACGACACCGACCTGACAACATCGTTTAACAATGGCAGCTATCAGGAAACCGGCTGGATCGCATCGCCCTATGTCATCTACCGCCCGATTGAAAACCTGACCATCGCGGGCGAAGCCGGATATGGCATGGGTGACATCGATGTCACCCGCGACAATGGTGCCGTATCGGGCAACACGGAATCCGACATGTGGTATGCCGCCCTGACCACATTTTATCTGGTCCGCCCCGTTGAAACCCTGCCGGTATCCCTCACCCCGTCACTGGCCTTTATCGCCGCGCGCAAGACGGTTGATGCCTATCGTGAAAGCGACGGCACAACCAATGCCACCACCCGATCCAACACCCGGCAGATCAGACCGGCGATCGAGGCCGCCTATGACTTCGCCCCGACCCAAAGCCTGACCATCTCGCCCTTCCTTGAAACCGGCCTGATCCATGATTTCACCGATGAAATCAACAATGACAAAACCGCGCTCAATATCGGCGGCGGTGTTCGATTGTCCGACAGCCTCACGGGGCTGAACGCTGCCCTTGAAGGCAACTATCTTGCCGGGCGTGCGGATTACACCGAATACACCATCGGCGGCACGGTGACTTATGGCTTTATCCTGACCGGGGATGATGGCCGATCCCTTGGGATCGTCACGCCATTCTTTGCCAGCAACCTCAACGAATATGGCAATCAGCGCATCCGCACCGGATTTGGCTTTGATACCGGTCCGCTTACCAGCGAACTTGCACTCAGCCACATGATGTCGATTGCCAATGACGACGATGACAACACCGATACCAGCAGGCTAGAAATCCAAATATCGATGCCGTTCTGATCTCTGGCGGGCGACGCGGTCAAACCTGACGTTGCCCGCCCATTGCCTTGCTGGCAACTGATTGGACAAAGCCTCGCTTACGACTTCTTCGCCACCGATCTTGAAAAATACCTGCACGATCATGGCATTACGCGTCTGATCTTTACCGGTGTCGTGATCCACAATTCGATGGATGCCTCGATCCGGGTCGCCCACTGTCTGGGCTTTGATGTCATCCTGCCGCTCGATGCCACCACCGCGATTGACGTGACCGACGCCAAGGGTGTCCGTCACGATGCGCAAACCGTGTTTGACCTGTTTGCTGCGGTTCTGGGATCGGAATATTGCACGCTTTCGACAACGGATGATGTGATCGCAGCCCTGCCCGCATAACGATAATGCGGCCCGAAAACCGGGCCCTCTATCCACTTTGCGCAACAACTATCCACTTAGTGTCAAGAAACGACACAATCCTCACTTTAAGAATAGCCCTTCCCATACGTGCGCCTTAAAGCTCTTGCAACGGACCGATGCATCGGCACCGGGCAAAAGGGATGTGGGCATGGCAAATAATGAATAAGATCAGAAGCACCTTCAAAAAGGAACGATCTGATCGTTCACACCTCGCCGGGTGCAAATCTGTCTTAAAAAAAGGGCTTTATGCGCTGGCCCTGACGGGGTTATCGCTACCCTTTGCCAACAGTGCATTCGCACTTAGCGCAGGCTGCAGCCAGTTAAACATTTTCTCAGGAACCTCGAATGGCTTGCAGATCTCCAGCGTCTTTAATGCGAACGAGGTCGCCAAAGTTACCTTCACACATGATAATCCCGCTGCGACAATCAACTATACCTTTACCTATAAGGACAATATTAACACCGGTAACAATCAGACGATCACGAACGGCAGTTCTGAAAAAGGCGACACCATCACCCTGTCCTTCGAGATCCCAGAAGATACCACAGACGGCGTCCTTCGCTTTGAAGGCGTCGGCGCGACATATATCATGACAGGTGCCTGCGCTCTCAAAGCAGAACCGGCCGCGTCATCCTCCGCCAGCACGTCGTCCGCCGTTATCAATGCTGTTTCAAAGGCACAAACCACCGTTATCCAGCAAAATATTGCGGCACGTATCGCGTCTCTAAGCGACAATACCGCGAACACGGGCTTGGGCAATTCCGGCATAGGCGGCCCCGGCACGACCGAGACCGATAATACCAATCTTGTAGGCATGCACCCCAAAAACCGCAAAAGCAGCATCACCGACCGCGATGACGCACTGCGCCGCATGGCGATGATGGGAAGCTTCGATAGCTCCACCGGACAGGGCATGAACCTGCTGGGCCTTGGCCCGACAGATCAGGGCGATGTTGGCGGTGCCAGCGGCATTGATGGACGTGCGGCCTTCGCCACCACATCCCCCTTTACGGTTTGGGGGCATGGCTCCTTTACCTCGGTCGATAACGACCATGTCAATGGCACTACCGACAGCCGCTATGACGGTGATGTCTGGGGCTACAATGTCGGGCTGGATTACCGTTTTGCCGATGCCCTGATTGCCGGTCTGTCGCTTGGCTATAACGACACCGACCTGACAACATCGTTTAACAATGGCAGCTATCAGGAAACCGGCTGGGTCGCATCGCCCTATGTCATCTACCGCCCGATGGAAAACCTGACCATCGCGGGCGAAGCCGGATATGGCATGGGCGATATTGATGTCACCCGCGACAATGGTGCCGTATCGGGCAATACGGAATCTGACATGTGGTATGCCGCACTGACCACCTCTTATCGGGTCCGCCCGATTGATACCCTGCCCGTGTCCCTCACCCCGTCGCTGGCCTTTATCGCCGCGCGCAAGACGGTCGATGCCTATCGTGAAAGCGACGGCACCGCCAATGCCACCACCCGATCCAACACCCGGCAGATCAGACCGGCGATCGAGGCCGCCTATGACTTCACCCCGACCCAAAGCCTGACCATCTCGCCCTTCCTTGAAACCGGCCTGATCCATGATTTCACCGATGAAATCAACAATGACAAAACCGCGTTCAATATCGGCGGCGGGGTTCGAATGTCTGACAGCCTCACGGGGTTGAATGCCGCCCTTGAAGGCAACTATCTTGCCGGGCGTGCGGATTACACCGAATACACCATCGGCGGCACAATCACCTATGGCTTTGACCTGATGGGCGATGATGGCCGCTCCATCGGGATCGTCAAACCGTTCTTTGCCAGCAACCTCAACGAATATGGCAGTCAGCGTATCCGGACCGGACTTGGTTTTGATACCGGCAGGCTTAGTAGCGAACTTGCACTCAGCCACATGATGTCGATTGCCAACGATGATGATGATACCGACACCAGCAGGCTCGAAATCCAGATATCGATGCCTTTCTGATCTCTGGCGGGCGACGCGGTCAAACCCGACATTGCCCGCTCATTACCTCGCTGGCAACTGATTGGCCAAAGCCTCGCTTACGCCTACTTTAACATCGTGTACGTAACATCTTGCAATTAAGTGAATTTTCTACTTATAAATCAACCCATGCGCGTCATTCTCTGTTTTCTAAAACCAGCGAAAGACGATTCCAAGGGGGCATATATGGGCAAACGGAAAGTATCTCTTTTAAAGAGACCAGTCGTGCTGGGGATGGCACTGATAGGCGCGGCATCAATTATTTCCACTGAAGCGTATGCAAAAAGTGCAGGCTGTACGGCGTGGACGTTTAACGGCAGCACAAACGGCGTAAGTGGTTCGACTTCGGCGTTCGAAGTAAACGAAACGCCAAAGGTCACAATGACAAACAACAATGGCGTCGGTATACCTTATGTCTTTACCTATACAGACAGCGCCAACGGCAACCAGGTGATCACGCGAAGCGGCACAGTCAATGCCAGCGATACAGTGACCGAAACGATTACCATCCCACGCGACACGACCGGCGGTCGGTTAAGCGTGCTGATCAATAACGGTGTCGTTCCGTCCCTCTTATTGGACATATCCTGCGCCGAAGCGGTAGCGCCAACTTCCGGATCAAGCGAAAAAAACCAGTCCACAACATCTTCGACCGTCGTATCATCTGTGTCACGCTCCCAAACGACCGTGATCTCACAGAATATTGGTGCCCGGCTCTCCGTTGTTGGCACCCCGGCTGGCGCCGCAACGGGCGGATCGACCTCCGGCGGCGGGATTGGCACCGGAAGCGGTAGCGCCGGAAACAGTAATGACAATGATAAAAATGCCAATCTTGTCTATGACCCGGTCTACCACCGCAGCGCCACCAACCTGACCGACGATGATAACGCCCTGCGCCGCATCGCCATGATGGGAAGCTTTGATAGCTCGACCGGTGAAGGCATGCACATGCTGGGCCTTGGCCCGACAGATCAGGGCAATAAAGGCGGTGCCAGTGGTGTTGACGGACGTGCGGCCTTCGCCACCACATCCCCCTTTACGGTTTGGGGGCATGGCTCCTTTACCTCGGTCGATAACGACCATGTCAATGGCACTACCGACAGCCGCTATGACGGTGATGTCTGGGGCTACAATGTCGGGCTGGATTACCGGTTTGCCGAAAGCCTGACGGCGGGTCTGTCGCTTGGCTATAACGATACCGACCTGACCACATCCTTCAATAACGGCTCCTATCAGGAAGAGGGATGGGTTGTTTCACCCTATGCGATCTACACCCCCGTCAACGGACTGACCATTTCCGGCCAGGCAGGCTTTGGCATGGGCGACATTGATGTGACGCGCGATAACAATGCGGCTTCCGGCAACACGGAATCAGACATCTGGTACGCCCAGCTCAATACTTCCTACATGATCCGCCCGCACGAAACCGTGCCACTCTCTCTGACACCGTCCGTTGCCTTTATTGCCGCACGCAAAACGGTTGATGGTTACACCGAAAGCAACAACACCGCCGTTGCCGGCACAACCTCGAACACCCGGCAGATCAGACCAGCCATCGAAGCCGCTTACGATCTTGCGCCAACCCCGACCCTGACCGTGACGCCTTTCATCGAAACCGGTCTGGTTCATGACTTCACCGATGAAATCAACAATGACAAAACCGCGTTTGAAATTGGTGGTGGTGTCCGACTGTCTGACTCTGTTACCGGTCTGAGTGCCGCCCTTGAAGGCAACTATCTTGCCGGTCGTTCGGACTACACCGAATACACCATCGGCGGCACGCTCATTTATGGCTTTGAACTTGTTAGCGATGATGGCCGCTCCATCGGGATCGTCAAACCGTTCTTTGCCAGCAACCTCAACGAATATGGCAATCAGCGCATCCGCACCGGACTTGGTTTTGATACCGGCAGGCTTAGTAGCGAACTTGCACTCAGCCACATGATGTCGGTTGCCAATGAAGATGACGATACCGACACCAGCAGGGTCGAAATCAGCATGTCATTGCCTTTCTGATCGCAGGCACGCAACCAGAAGCCCCCGGCTACAGGCCGGGGGTTTTGCGTTTCACCATACATCCAGCCAGATCAATTATTTACCCGCGGGAACAACTGCGCAAAAGCCGCGTTGTGATCTCAGTTACACAAGTCCCGATTTCGGGACACGCGCAAACGCAAACAAAAATAACAGGAGCCCCCAATGCCCATCAGTCGTATTGCCGGCATCGTCATCTGCGTCATCGGCATTGCCCTTTTGATCGTTGGTCTCAACGCATCCGATAGTGCCGCCGATCAGCTCTCCGAAACCTTCCTCGGCAGCTACACCGATGAAACGCTCTGGTATCTGATTGCTGGTGGTGCCGCCGCAGTCGGGGGCTTCATCATGATGATGTTTGGTGCCAAGGCCCGCTGATCCTTCCCGATCCGGCTGTTGTCATTGTTTCCCCAAAACGCCCTTTCGCGGGTGATGGCAACACACTGTTGACGAACGGTGACTGGTCAGGTGGACCAAACAGGCACATATTCGCAATCAATGTTGTTTGAATGTCGAGGTGCCCCACCATGACCAGTCCCGTTGCCCCCTCTGTTTCTGCCGCCCCGCAGGGCAATCTTGCGCCGATCTTCATCTCGCACGGATCACCGATGCTGGTCGCGCGCCAAAGCACCCCGGCCTTTGATTTCTTTGCCCGCGATCTTGGTGATCTGTTCAACGGCGCACGCGCCCTCCTGATCGTCTCGGCCCATTGGCAGACCGCCACGCCGACCATCTCGACCGCAGCCCGCCCGGACACCATCCACGATTTTTACGGCTTTCCCAAACCGCTTTATGACCTGCATTACGATGTTGCGGGCGATCCCGCACTGGCATCCGAAATCGCCAGCCTGATCGGGGCCGCCACCGATGCCGCGCGCGGCCTTGATCACGGTGCATGGATGCCATTGATCATCGCCCGCCCCGGCGCCGATATCCCGGTATTTCAGCTCTCCATGCTGGCCCATGGCAGCCCGGCGGATCATTATGAACTGGGTAAAAAGCTGCGCGGCTTGCGCGATCTGGGCGTTCTGGTGATCGGCAGTGGTGCCATGACCCATAATCTGCGCGCCCTTGACCGCAACGAAGGCCCGATTGATCCGTGGGCGCAGGAATTCACCAACTGGATGCTGGGCAAACTGGCCACCCGTGATATCGATGCCCTGCTCGATTACCGCGCACAGGCCCCGCACGCCGCCATGGCCCACCCCGAAGACGATCACCTGATGCCGTTTTATGTGGCACTCGGTGCGGCGGACGAGGGTTTCATGCCCAAAACCCTGCATGACAGTTTTGAATTCGGCAACCTTGCCATGACGGCCCTGCGCTTTTACGATCCCCAAAGCGCAACGGCGGCGGCCTGATCACACCGATCATACGGGCCGCCCGAAACAAAGCGGGATGCCATGCTTACGCAGGATCAGACCACCCTTGAAATCAGCACCACCGGACAGGGCCTGCTTGAATTCACCGATCAGGTCCAGTCTTGGATACAGCAAACCGGCATCAAAACCGGTCAGGTCACAATCTATTGCCGCCATACCTCGGCCAGTCTGACGATCCAGGAAAACGCCGATCCCGATGTCGTGCTTGATCTTGAAACCTTCTTTGCAAGACTTGTCGAAGAAAACCCCAGCCTCTATCGCCACACCGCCGAGGGGCCGGACGATATGCCGGCCCACATCCGGGCTGCGCTGACCGATGTATCACTGACCATCCCGGTCACAAACGGTCGTGCGGTTCTGGGCACCTGGCAGGGCATCTATCTGTTCGAACATCGCCACGCCCCGCATCACCGCCAGATCACCCTGCATCTGATCGGAGAATAGAACTAGTCTCATTAGAATTACTGAATATCAAACTCAGCAATTTTTTGCGCCCCTCGGGCCAGAAAATCTTGAGGTTTATGAGCCCCAAAACGTCTAAAATATTGAGAAATATCAAAGGCCCATTCCTCGCGGCGATCAATTGACTCTTGAGTCAAATATCTCCAAGAATCTCGACAAAATGGCGTCCAATCTTTTTCTTCAATCCAATCTGCAAACTTGAAGAAATCTGAAGCTTCCTCCCAAGTTAACTTCTTCATTCTAGCCTTTTGGAACAAGTCAGGCCGGAGATGACGAAGAATACACAAGCCCACAATCATAGGTTCAGGGCGAGTTGTTCCCTCACCTAGAGAAGCTATATTAATTACTATATGAGAATATATTTTCTCTATCGTTCTCAGCTTCACATTCTGGTGGCGTAAAAACTCCACCAAGATAGAGTTAACGCTCTCATTAAATTCACTTTCACCGTTCACAATACTCAGATTATTTTTCAAATGTTGAACGTACTCGACGACTTGATCTTTTCCGTCAACAACGGGTAGCGACAACCTCAAATCATAAAATTTTTCCAAATAAGTTGTCGCATCCGTCCTGTCTCCATATGCGCTACAGACTGCGGCCTCTAGTTGTTCCAGGTTAGTGACAAGTAAAAATACAACCCCTTCAATAGCAAACAGATGCTTTATTCGCTCGACCAAATTCAAGGCAAAGGTCGGTTTACATCTGTCAAGTTCGTCAATTACAAAAATGACTGGACAATCAGGTAACCCGGCTTCAAGCCTATTCTTACGATAAAGCTCTATCAATGCCTCTAGGTCGTCATGAAACTTCTGAAAAACTGCTCCGCTTTGCAAAGCCCGATCTAAGACTTCACGAGCAGCAGTTTCTGCAACATCCTCAAAAGCGTTTGAAATGGCGTCGTATACCTTTTCAGTTCCGTCCTTGACGTCAGCATAGTCAATAACGCCAAAGGAGACTGCACGAACAGCGGCTTTAGCCAAAGCAGGCGCAAGAGTGAGAAATGCTTTCTCCGCACTGTTCTTTACTGTTTCCATTACAGTATGTGAAACTGCGATATTCTCTTGCGTCAGACGGATTATCTCTGCAGAAAGAGGCACAAAAGCTTCGTCAAAAAAATCGTTCGCAAATGCATCGAAAAATATTACTGGATGCTGCGATACCTTCAGTTCGGCGCGCCATTGACGCAAGAATGTTGATTTCCCACTCCCCCACGGACCGTCCAAAACCCAAGTCGTTGGATGCTCTAGTTTTTCTATGACTCGAGTTAATCTTTTGCTGAATTCCTCGTACCCAAAGAGGTCAGCACCATCACTGAACCCAATTTCGTCAGGAATCTGATCCAGCTTCAAGCGCATGGGGCTACCTTTTAAGCAGAAACAACAACGTAAGATAGAAATTATCTTAGCATCTGCTTTGGATCATAAAACAAATAAAACTAATCTAGATAGACATTCATTCAACTTCGTTGGCACGCTTCAAATAGGCCGTTTCCTGAAAAAACAGTCAAAACAATAGCAAAAAACTTGGTTCACGCCGCCATTTCCGGCCGACGCAGCCAGATGCCCCTGATCTGGGTATCAAGCAGGTCGCGCAATGTCGCGCACATGTCTTCGCAATCGTAATTCTCCGCCCCGACATGTTCATGGATGGTGAATAAAAACAGCGCGATAACGGTTTTGTGGATTGCTGCAGGTTCGATTGCCGGGTTCAGCTCCCCGTCAAGCTGCGCATCCTCGATCAGGCGCATCACCGCATCAATCAGGCCGCTACCGCGCATCAGTTCCTTGACCGCCCCCTTGCGCGGTGAAAACACCAATTGCTGCAAAATCACCTGCCAAAGTCCCGGCTGCAACGCGATCTGCGCAAAGCGATAGGATGCGATATGCATCAGTTTGTCGACAAAGCACCATTCGGGCTCCATCGTATGCAGCCCCTGCTTGATCGCATCAGCCAGATGGTCACCCACACTGGAAATCAGTAATTCTTCCTTGGTCGGGAAATGGCTGAAAATCGTGCCTTCGGCAACACCGGCTTCCCTTGCGATTTCGCGCGTGGATGTCCCGTCATAACCCTGCGCGTTGAAACATTTGCGCGCCGCGATCAGGATGTTTTCACGCGTCTGTTCGCGTTTGGTCGCACGGCGGTTCACACCGGTCTGCATAAGACATCCCCTGTTTAACTGAGCACACTCAATGAGCATACTCAATTAAACCTGATGCCTGCCGCTGTCAATTGCCTGTCATTTCGGGATGTGTTTCAAGCTCGGCCTGATAGGTGGCGTTTTCGCAAGGAGCAAAGATATCCTGCCCCTTGCGATAGACCGATGTTTCAACCCCCATCACGCCCAGTACGGTTGAAAACACATTGTCATGCGAAAAGCTGCCGGTTCTGGCCTGATCGCTAAGACAGACGCGATTGATCCCGTGATCGGCGACAAACCCGTCCGACGCCCAGACAAACATCGGCACCCGCGTCTGTTCGTCCGGGGCAAACATGTATGGCGCGCCATGAAGATACATGCCGCTTTCGCCAAGCGATTCCCCATGATCGGACACATACAGCAGCACGGTATTGTATCGGTCCTGATAGGACTGCAACCGTTCCACCAGCCTTGAAATCACAAAATCGGTATAGCGGATGGTATTGTCATAGGTATTGATCAGCTCCTGCTGCGTGCAGTTTTCAATATCGCTGCGCGGGCAGTCGGGCGTGAAAAAGCGATGTTCATCGGGATAACGTTTATAATAGGTCGGCCCGTGGCTGCCCATCAGATGCAGGGTCACCAGCCGGTCGCCCGTCATCGCGGCAATCTGTTCGTCAAGACCGTCCAGCATCACCTCGTCATGGCAGGTGCCATTGCCGCAATATTGCGGGAAATCTTCGGGTTTGATGTCAACATTGGGGATGCGGTCACACGCCCCTTTGCAGCCTTCGTCATTTTCCTTCCAGAACACCGAAACACCGGCCTTCGCCACCACATCCATCAGGCTTTCGCTATGGCTGGCGACCTCGCCATTGTAATTGGCATGATCCATGCTCGAAAAAATGCACGGCACCGAAACCGCCGTTGCCGTCCCGCAGGACCGCACATCCTGAAACGCCAGCATCCCCGGTATTTTCTGGGTGAATTCTGATGTCGGGCGGGCATAGCCATTGGCCTGCACACTTTGCGCCCGTGCGGTTTCCCCGATCACCAGGAACATCAAGGTCGGCTTGCCGTTGCCCGCGACCTTCACCACCTGATGGGCGTCATTGCCGACCGTCTGGAATGGCATCGATGACGATACATAGCGCCGTTTGACATACTGAATACTGCCCGTCACGTAATTGACCGGCGAAACTTCCTTGCCCAGCACCTTGTGATTGCGCCCGACCGATGCGTAATCCTTGAAATAAAGCCCGGCAATCCCGCCAAAAAGCACCAGCGGCACCGCCATCATCGCCACCCGTTGCACAAACCCGCGCAAAACACTGCGCGGATAGCGCACCGGCAGCAGGAACAGCAAAATCACCGGCACGATCCCGGTCCCGATAAACCAGATCGCCGATTGCATATTCAGATACGAAAACGCTTCGGCGGAATTGGTTTCGACCACATTTTCAATCATGCCGCGGTCAAACACGATGCCGTATTTGACCATCGCATAATTCGCAAGCGCACCGGTCAAAATCAGCAGGGCAAAAAACGGCTTCAAAAGGTATCTGAACGAAAACGGCGTAAATAAAACGATAGACCCCAGCAGCAAAACAAACGGCGCACTGGCCGCAAAGCCAAGGTCATAGGCCTCAAGCTGCCCGAGAATTTGATAAAAATGCCCCAGAACCTTCCAGTTCAGGACAAGCGCGAAATAAACCGCCAGCCCGACAATGACAAAACGATAATCAATCGGGGAAAAACGCAATCGCATCCGGTTAAAAAAGCGAACAGGAAGGCTGAAACGGGACATCGGCACTCGCACAAAAGGGGCAAATGCCCCACGTCTGCGCTGCAATATGTGTCCGCGTTTGGCAACCGGACCAACAATGCCGGGATCAACCCGATCACGTGGGGCAACCGGTCAAACCAACCGGCCCCCGATTGCTATCAATCGAAACTGACAGCAACCTGAACGGTGCTTTCCTGCCTTTGGAAAAGGGGTCAGGCGGTTTTGGCTGCCCGCTTGCGCAGTCTGCTTTGCCGAAGTCCAAGGTAACTGTGCGTCGCCAGTGTGACGATCACGATTGATCCGCAAATAAGCGTCGTGCGGCTGGGCACCTCGTCAATCACCAGCCACACCAGAAGCGATCCGAAAATCGCCTCGTTCAGCATGATCAGGCCGGCCTCGGCCGCCGGGATTTTCTTGGCCCCGGCGGTAATGAACAGAAACGATAGCGGCAACACCACACAGCCCAGCAGGATCAGCCAAATCGGATCAAGTGGCTCAAGCGCCAGCGGGCTGGCACTTGGCACCATCACCAATGTCGCCAGAAACGCCCCCACCATCATCGCACGCACCGCATCGATATGAATGCGCGTACCGACCACATTGAAATAACACGCCATGCAGATCGCCGTCCCAAGCGCAAGAACATCGCCAAGCGTATTGGCCCCGCCAAACCCTGCCCCGACAATCGCCGCAAGCGAGACAAACACCACGACGGACGCAATCCATGTCCGCGCGGCCAGAACGCGCTTGAACACAAATACCGCAATCAGGGCGGATAATAACGGGGTCGCGGCAATGATCACCAATGTATTGGCCGCATCGGTATTGCGGATCGACAGGATGAAACACGCACTTGTCCCGCCATAAAACAGCCCGGCCAGCATTTCATCGCGGGTCGGCATCATCGCATGGCGCAATGACTGACGGCGGCGCATCCCGCGCCAGAACGCGATAAGGGCAAGCGTCGACCCAAGAATCAGCAACCGCCAGAACGCGGTTGTCATGTCATCGGCCTTGACCAGCCTGACCAGAAGCGCATCGGGACTGATGATCAGAACCCCGATCAGCACAAGCCACGCACCGTGCAAATCGGCAATTTTAAACCGTCCTGATCCCATTTCGTCCGCGTCCCCTGATTGTTTTATGCCATCCGTTTACGGCTTGGCTTTCTTGTGCGACGGATTGGGGTATATGACAAATCCAAATTTCTCATCAATCGATCAGCATTGCTGATGCAAGCCTCCCCCACCGCACCATTTCACACAAAAGAAATGGTTTTGTTTGCGCGCCAAGGCCGATAAGTTGGAACCGTTTTCGCCACACCCAATCAAGAGGATCAAATCCATGGCCGGAAAAATCGACGCCCGCCTTGCCGAACTCGGCATCACCCTGCCCCAGGCAAACGCCCCGGTTGCCAATTACGTGCCCTATGTCCGTTCCGGCAATCTTGTGCATGTCTCGGGTCAGATCACCATGGAAAACGGCGAACTGAAATTCATCGGCAAACTTGGCCGCGATTATCAGGTCGAAGACGGCCAGAAAGCCGCCCGGCTTTGCGCGCTCAACCTGATTGCACAGGTCCGGGCTGCCATCGGTGATCTTGATAACGTCAAACGCGTCGTCAAACTGAATGCGTTCGTCAATTCCGACCCCGCCTTCACCGATCAGCCCAAGGTTGTTAATGGCGCATCCGACACCATGGTCGAAATCTTTGGCGAGGTCGGCAAACATGCGCGTTCTGCGGTTGGCGTCGCGTCCCTGCCGCTCGGCGTTGCGGTCGAAATCGACGGCATCTTCGAAGTCGCGTAAATACGCCCTTCGCAAACATCCAAAAGCCGGGCACATGCCCGGCTTATTGGCCAAGATTCCGCTCAAAAAATCCGATCAGATCGGCATTGAAAACATTCTCGCCCGCGCTATCGGGGACATGCCCCTGCCCTTCATAAAGATGCACCTCCGGTGCACGCCCCGCAGACCGAAGCCGCGCAGTCAATCTTTCGGTCATGTGCGATGACCAAACCTTATCCTTTTTGCCATGCGCCAGAAAAAGCGGCCCGTCGTAATCCTCTATCGCAATCGGTGTGGTCGGCAGCAAACAGTCCGACGCCCCCTTCCACGTCCAGGCCCGCTCCGCAGGGTCCCATTCCTGAAACCCCGGATCGCCTGAATCGCGAAAACGTCGCGCATCAAACGCCCCGCAAATCACATCCGGCGGCGCCAGAGCCGCAACCGCATCAGGAAGGCCGCTTTCGCCATCGCGCACCATAAGCGAGGTGACAAGCAACGCATGTTCTGCCCCGCGCGACACACCAAACAGCCCGACTTTCGCGTCCGAAAACGCAAATGCACGCAACGCGCGGAATGCTTCCATTGTCCGCTCCAGTGGCACATCGATGATGCTGCCTGCGTTCCACGCGTTCCCGCCATTGGAATAGGGAAACGGAAATGCCAGAAAACCGTGCGCGGCCAACATGACAGCATTGCGATGGCTCCAGCCCGAATAACCACCCTCCGACCCATGCAGCAACATAACCGCAGGAAACGGCCCGTCGCCTGCCGGGCCGTAGGTCGTCCCCCAATCCGGGATAAGCCGTCTTACAATCGCGAGCTTCATTCTACCGTTCCTGTTTTAGAGAACACCACAATCAAGGATGCCCAGACCACAAACAGACTACAACCCAAAACAGAATCTTGCCCGGCGATTTCATTGTTCAGCCACAACCAAAATTCCCCCTTGACCTTACCCTTACTTGAGGTTCTATGAACAAACGCATCACGAATTCAGGAGAATGGCGATGCGTGTTTTTATTCTGGGTGGTAGCGGCCTGATCGGGGCGGCGATTGTGCGCAATCTGGTTTCGGCCGGGCATCATGTCTTTGCCCTGGCACGCAACGAAAACAGTGCCGCCCATCTTGCCGTCATGGGCGCATGGCCGATCCGCGGCGACATTCACAATCCCGGCCCGTGGTGCGATAAACTGCCCGTTGTCGATGCCGTCATCCATGCCGCATGTGATTTTTCCGCCGATATGGGCGCGGTTGATGCCGGGATGCTGATCGAATTGCTGCACGTTCTGCATCGCCAGTCCGGGCCAAAGGCCCCCGCCCTGCCACGCTTCATCTATACCGGCGGAAGCTGGCTTTACCCCGCGATGAAATCTTCTGACGACATTCATGATGAAAAAACGCCCTTTGCCCCGGTGCCGGGTTTTGAATGGATGGTCGCAGGGCTCACCAAAATCCTGTCCGATCCGGCCCTGCATGGCATGGTGATCCATCCCGCCACCGTCTATCGCACCGATCCGCCGTCTCGCACCCGCCCGACCTTGCCGGGCGGGGCGCTTCATGACATGGCCCGCAGGGCGCGCGATGAAAACCGCGTTCGGATTGTTGGCGATGGGCCGGGGGATGAAGTCGTCTGGCCGCTGATCCATGCCGATGATCTGGCCGATCTTTATCGGCTGGTGCTTGAAAACGGCGAACGCGGTCAAAGCTATATCGGGGTTGGCATCGAAGGTATCGCGACCGGCGATCTTGCCCGTCAGATCGCGCAAACCTTTGGCCGGGCCGATTGCGAGATCGAGCATATCAGCCCCGATGACATCGCCCGCGAATACGGGCAATGGGCGCGTGGCCTTGCGCATAGCCACCGCATGACCAGCCAGAAGGCAATCCGCGAACTCGGCTGGCAACCGCGCCATACCGATATCGCGCGTGACCTGCAAAGCTGCTGCGGGGTTTCCGCAGCAGCCTAGGGATCAGCCCCCCATCAAATCCGGCCAAGCAATACCAGCGCGACCACGATAATCAGCACGACGCCCAGCAAACCGATGCTGGTGTGACCAAAACCATAGCCATACCCGCCAAAGCGGCCGCTAAACCCGCCCAGCAGGAAAATCACGAGTAATACGACAAGAATGGTACCGACTAACGACATTTGGTCGTCTCCTGCTATGTTGAAAATAATCTGAAAGGCAAATCAGCCCCATCGCGACCGCCTTTAATCATGCGGGCCGGACGGCGTTTGCTGATGCGACAACCGCAGCCACACACCGTCATCGTTCAGATAGGTCGAGGTACAAAGTGCTTCGTAAATCGGGTCTTCGGCCCGTTCCGCCGAGACGCAATAGGCCAGAACCGCAACATCGCCCTTGCGCGTGATCGCAAGATCGCTGAATGCCACCGTCCGCCATCTTTGGGCGACCGCGTTGTTGCGCCAGATCGCCTCATCCACCAGAATACCCGCCGGATAGGGCAAAACCGCAATCGCCCCCTTGGCCGTCAGGTGATGAACACCATCCGCCCCTTCGGTCCAGAACTTCTTTTCAAGCACCCATAGATCGTCTTTGTCTGTCATCAATTGGCCTTTGCGCACAATTTGGGAATAAATCCGGGATACAAAGATCGGTCTGGCGGCTGGGGTTTCTATTTGCCGAACCAGAAAACGGCGACCTGAATCACCAGAAACGCAATCGCGACCATCAGATAAAGCCGGTTGCCAAGGATATCGGGCAGTATTGTGCCTGTGCCTCTGCTTGCGCTTGCCTGACGCGTACGATCCGCCAGCTCCCCGCCAGGCAGGGATGCGATCATTCGGCTTACCGCGTCGGCACGTTCGGCAATCACCGATGGCACATCGGTAAAGCGCGCAACAAGCCCGTCAAGCCGTTCCCACGCGGATTTTTTCGGCAGCGCCGCAAGGTCGGATGCCTCCTGCCACGGATCAACACCAAGCCGTGCCAGCATCGACAGAACCGTAACACTGGTCCCTTTGCTGTCATCACCAACCGGCATTTGCAGGAACTGGTCGTATTTTGTGTCAAGACCGATAGACGAGGAATAATGCGCCACAACAAGCCCCTTGACCAGCACGGTTCGGCTCGGCCAGACAGACCGATCCCGAAGTGTTCCCCCGAAATACTCTGGGGCTGGAAAAGAAACACCTGTCGGATATTGTAGTCGCCAATTGTATTTTCAGGACTGATGCAGGTTAGGGTTGTTGTTGAAAATCGTGCTGAAATCCTAATGCTTGCCGCTAATCGCGTTAAGCCCGACCACCCCGCCAATGATCATCAACAGGAAAACCGCCTTTAATACGCTCATCGGTTCCTTGAAAAACATCATCCCGATCACCGCCACCGCCGCCGTGCCAAGCCCCGACCACACCGCATAGGCTGTGCTGACCGGGATCGTGCGCAACGTCAATGACAGCACCCAGAAACTGACCCCGTAAAGCGACAGGCTCAAAACCGCAAAGCGCCAATCGGTAAAACCGTTGGAAAATTTAAGCGACACCGTCCCGACCACTTCAAGGCAGATCGCGCCCAACAGATAAACCCATGCCCGCATAACCAACCCCTTCACGGTCAAAGATTTGTGCGCCCAAAATGGCCAAAACCAACGCGCGGGGCAAGCCATCCGTCGCGATAATTTTCGACCTGCCCCGATCTGCATCAAACCACCTGCCAAAGCCATTGCGTATAACTGCACGCCAAGGCACATTGCGGGCACATTGCGGCCCGGCCACCAACATGCGACACTGCGCCCGGATTTGAAGCCCGAATAAAACAGGGATAAAAACATGATCGAAACCGATATTCTGATTGCAGGCGGCGGCATCGCCGGCATGAGTGCGGCGGCCCGCTTTGCCGCCGACGGCCACAGGATCATGATTGTCGATCCTGCCCCCGCCGACATTGGCGAGGGGACGGACCTTCGCACCACCGCCTTCCTGCAACCCGGTATCGAAACCCTTAAAAAGGCCGGTGTCTGGGACGCGATCAAACCGACGGGTGCCGAACTTCGCGTCATGCGCATCGTCGATGCCGGGGGCAATGAAATGACCCCGCGCGAAACCGCCGATTTTGACGGGGCCGAAACCAATCAGGGCTTCTTTGGCTGGAATGTCTCGAACAAGGCCGCCCGTGTTTCGCTGATGGCGAAACTTGAAACGCTGCCCAATGTCGATTTCCGCTTTTCCACAACCGTCACCGGCTTTACCGGCACGTCACGCTACGGCGAAGCCACCCTGTCTGGCGGTGAAACCGTGCGCGCCAAGCTGGTCGTGGCGGCGGACGGCCGCAATTCATCGCTTCGCGAATTTGCCGGGATCAAACATCGCCGCTGGGCCTATGATCAAAGTGCGCTGGTCTTTGTCGTCACCCACGACAAACCGCACGACAATATCTCGACCGAAATCCACCGCACCGGCGGGCCGTTGACCCTGGTGCCGATGCCCGATCTCAATGGCAAACCATGTTCATCCGTCGTCTGGATGACACCGGCCGACCGCGCCCGACAGCTTTACAACATGGATGACGCCACCCTTTCGGCTGAAATCACCCGTGACACCATGTCGATGTTCGGCCCGCTTACGGTCGCAAGCCCGCGCGCGATCTGGCCGATGATCTCGCAAGTCCCGTCACGCCTGATTTCGGCCCGTTTGGCCTTGGTGGCCGAAGCCGCCCACGTCGTCCCGCCGATTGGCGCGCAGGGGCTTAACATGAGCCTGCATGACATCGAAACCCTGGCCGACCTGATGGCAAAGGCCAAGCTTAGGGGCGAGGATATCGGGGCCACCACGTTGCTTAAATCCTACGAACGCAAACAGCTTCCCAAAACGCTGGCGCGCGTTGGCGGCATTGATCTGCTCAATCGCGCCTCCATGTTCGAACCCAGAACACTGCGCGATCTGCGCTATGCGGGTCTCACCGCCATCAACCGCATCGGCCCGCTGCGTAAACTCGCGATCAAGGTCGGGGTGGGGAAATAACTTAGCCCCACCCGGTTCCGCCAAAACAGTCAAACAATCAGCTTCCCATCCGGCCCGAAAAACGGATGTGGTCCGTCATACCGGTCAAGATAGGCCAGATGCGTCATCAAATTATGCTGCCCAGCATCCCACACATGCAGATGCATCGCGGGCGGTTCCATGACAAAGGCCGATGGTCCATCGGCGCGTAAATCAAACGCCACCTGATGGGCGACCGACGGGCCGATCATCAACGGCACCCCGGCCCAGATCGTATGAATCGGGCGATGCACATGGCCACAGAAAATCGCCTTGATCCGGTCGCGATGCACCGAAACGATTGCCGCGAGTTCTTCTGCCCCTTCGCCCAGATTTTGCGCATCCATATGCGCAATCCCGGTCCGGATCGGCGGATGATGCATGAAAATCGCGCAATCCCGGCCATCCCCGTCCAGAAGCACATCGCGCAGCCAGTCAAGCTGTTCGGGGCCCAAAACGCCACCCGGTTTGCCTTCATCAAGCGTATCCAGCGCAATCAGGCGAAGCGGAAAATCATCGACCACATAATTCACAAATCCGGTATCGGCCCCAACCGGGGAGGCATCGGGAAAGGCTGCCCGCAGCGGTTGGCGTCGGTCATGATTGCCCGGCACCATGAAATAGGGGATCGTCAATTTGGCAAGGATTTCGGCGACCAGCGCATACTCGTCCGGCGCACCAAGATCCCCAATATCGCCGGTAAACAGCACCACATCCGGGCGCGGCACCATCGCCATCACATGGGCAACCGCCTTTTCAAGCGCGCCTGCGGTATCCACCTTGCGATAGGCAAGCCTGCGGCCCGCCCCGATATGCAGGTCGGTCAATTGAGCAATCAGCATTTTCTTTGATTTCTTTCTTTTGTTTTATGACTGGGCCGCAACAGCGGGAAAAACCGTCAGCCGGTCGGCATTGACCCGGCAATGCACATCGGCCCCGGCTTCAATCACGTCATCGGCATGGGTATCCATCGTGATCGCCTGCGGGCCAATCCCCGACACGGTCAAACGCAACCGTTCGCCGAGGTAGGATACTGCCTCGACCCGGCCGGTAAAATGCGCCTCGCTCAGGTCACAGGGCGAAAGCCCGTCCGCCCGGAAATAAAGCTCCACCGGGCCCTGATCGATAATCGCCCCGTGGCGCGGATCAAACGCATCGACCGCATCAAAAACATGGGCCCCGATATGCAGCCGCCCGTCGCGCATCTGCCCTGTCATCCGGTTGGCCGCCCCGACGAAATCGGCAACAAACGGGTTTTGCGGCTTGCGGTAAATCTCGCGCGGGGTGCCGATCTGCGCGATCTCGCCCTTTTGCATCACGACGATCCGATCCCCCAGCGCCATGGCTTCTTCCTGATCATGGGTGACGTAAACCGCGGTAATGCCAAGCTTGCGCAGAAGCGCATTGATCTCGGTCCGCAACCTTACGCGCAGTTTCGCATCCAGCGCGGTCAATGGCTCGTCAAGCAACAGGACACGCGGCTGCACCGCAATCGCGCGCGCCAAAGCCACGCGCTGGCGCTGCCCGCCCGAAAGCTGATCAATCGCACGATCCGCCAGCATATCGATATGCATCATTTCCAGCATCGCATCGACGCGCGCATCGCGTTCTTTGCCCGGCACCCCATGTACCTTAAGCCCATAGGCAACGTTTTCCGCCACCGTCATATTGGGAAACAGCGCATAGGACTGAAACACCATGCCAACCCGGCGTTTTTCAATCGACTGGCGGGTGACATCATCCCCGTCAAAGCTGATCACACCACCCGCATCAGGGAATTCAAGCCCGGCAATCATGCGTAAAATCGTCGTCTTGCCGCATCCCGACGGACCCAGCAGAACAATCGTTTCCCCGCCCTCAATCGTCAGGTCAAAGGGGGCCAGGGCGCGTGTGCCATCGGCAAAGGTTTTCGCACAATTGCGAAGTCTGATCTGCGTACTCATAACGTATCCTCCGCCGTATCGATGCGCTTCGATGCGCCCTTGCCCCGGTTGGCAAGCGCCTGCATCGCAATCAGCAACGGCATGATCAAAACAAAGAAAATCAGGGTATAGGCACTGCCGATCTCAAGGCGCATGGATGCATAGGCATCCGCAAGACCGACCGGCAATGTCTTGGTTAACGGCGTATGCAGCATCCAGGTCAGGTTGAATTCCCCGATGGAAAGCGTCACCACCATAAGCGCACCTGCCAGAATACCCGGCTTGGCATTGGGCACGATGACGCCAAAGAACCGCCGCCAGAACCCTGCCCCAAGGCTTGCCGCCCCTTCTTCCAGCATCTTCATATCCATCGCCGCCATCACCGCCGCGACAGAGCGCACCATGAATGGCAGGGTAAACAAAACATGCCCGGTCAGGATGAAAAGCCAGCTCGACCGATACCCGCTAACCCCGCCATAGGTAATCAGCAACGCCAGCGCCAATGCCAGCCCCGGTATGGCTACCGGCAGCGTCAGCAATTCCTCAAACAGCCGCATCATCCGGCTGGGTCGTCGCACCAGCACATAGGCCAGCGGCACACCGGCCACCAATGTCACCACAAGACACGCCATCGCAATGCCAAGTGATAACAGGATGCTTTGCGCATAAAGGTCCCAGACCTCGAACACCCAGCGCAACGTCAATCCCGACGATAGCCCCTTGAACACATTGACCGTCACCCCGGCAAGCGCCGACATCACCACCGGCACCACGATAAACAGGCACAGCACAATCGTCAGGCCAAGCTGGCTGTAAAATTTCCAGTCACGCCGCATGATCACGCTCCCCCACCGGTGCCCGATGTCGCACCATTGCCAACGAAAACACGCACCGCGGCCAGAACCGCCCATGTCATCGCACCCAACGCAATGCTGAGCGCCGCTGCCACCGCGATATTGGCGTTTCGGGTAAATTCGGTATAGATCACCATCGGCAGCACATCGATATCGGTTGCCAGCGTAAAGGCCGTGCCAAACGCCCCCATCGCGGTCGCAAAACAGATCGCACCCGACGACACAAGACCGGGCATAAGCCCCGGCAGGATCACATCCCGGACCACCCGCCATGTCGGCGCGCCCAGTGACCGGGCCGCTTCTTCAAGCTGCGGATCAAGCTTCTCGGCCGATGCCATCACGGCCAGGATCACCCGCGGGATCGAAAAATAAAGATAGCCGACAAACAACCCGGTGATCTCATAGGCAAAAACAATCTTCTCGCCCCAAAGCGCGTCCGTGACCGACCCGATCACGCCCTGCCGCCCGGCCAGCATGATCACCATGAACCCAACCACCGTGCCCGGAAACGACAGCGGCAATGTCAAAAGGGCAGTAATCACATTGCGCCCGGCAAACCGGTTGCGCACCAGAAACAGCCCGCAAATCCCGCACAGCACAAGGGCCGTCACCGTCACGCCCGCCGACATCACAAGCGTCTGGATCAGGCTTGCCAGATACCGATCATTTGTCAGGATCACGAAATAGGTCGCAAGCCCATCCGGCCCATCCGCCACCCGCATCGCCACCAGCGCCATCGGAATGATGAAAAACGCCGCGACAATGATCAGGCCGGGCAACATCAACAATGCCAGAATGGCCGGGCTTCCCGCCCCCGGTGTTGCCCGCCCCAAAACACGGGATAATAAAGACGATAAAGCCCATGGGAAAGAAGGGCGCGAACGCCCCTCTTTGATATGTTCAACCGACGACACTTACCGCACCTCGGACAGATAACGCTCGCCAAAACCGGCCTGAACTTCGGCCATTTTGGCGTAATCCACCGGCTGGGAACGCTCATATTCCGCGGCCGGCAGGAACTTTTCGGAGGCTTCCGGCGACATCGCCGATGCAATCACCGGGCGCAGGAACGCATTGGCCCAATGGGCCTGCCCCGCGTCTGACATCACATAATCCAGAACCTTTTTGCCATTGTCCGCATGCGGCCCGTTCTTCACCAGGCTCATGACATAGGGAACGGCAACCGTACCCTCGGTCGGGATGACGAAGGCAACACTCGCCTCGTCCTTGTATTTCGCCCGATACGCATTGAAATCATAATCGATCAGGATCGGAATTTCGCCCGACAGAACCCGCGCATAGGCGGTCTGTTTCGGCACGATCGGGTCGTTTGCTTTCAGTTTTTTGAAAAACTCGATCCCCGGCGTGAAATCGTCAAGCGATCCACCCATCGCCCGGTTGATCGCAACCGCACCGGCATAACCGACAAACGCGCTTGACGGGTCAAGATAGCCCACCATGCCCTTGTATTCCGGCTTCAGAAGGTCCGACCAGCTTTGCGGAACCGGTGCCCCGCCAAGGGCCTCGGTATTGACAAAAAGCCCGATTGTGCCGGAATGAATGGCAAACCACGCACCGTTTTCATCTTTCAGGCCCGCCGGGATCTTGTCGAAATTGGCCGGTTTGTAATCGGCAACAACGCCTTCCTCTTTGGCCTTGATGCCAAACGAAACCCCGTAATAGGCAACATCGGCAACCGGATTGTCCTTTTCCGCCAGAAGCTGCGACAAAGTCTGACCGGAATTCTTGTTATCCTGCGGCACATCGATCTTAAGGTCGCGGGCAATGTTTTTAAGCTGCCCGCCCCAATCAGCCCATTCCGGCGGACAGTTATAGCAAATCGCAACATCTTCGGCGAAGGCAGGCTGCGCAGCCGCAACAGCAAACGCCGCACCCATGACAAGTTGTTTGAAACGCACTTTTGATCTTCCTATACTCGGGTTGATGAACGGCGTCGGGAATCCCCTCGGAATGCTCCAATGGAGTCCCCGTCGCTTAGATGATGAGGCAGCAACAAACTCTGCGGGTTTGTCTGCCCCTTGATCAGGCCGCGCAGGAATGCAAGCGCCTGCCGGCCCATCTCCTGGGTGGGTTGAACTGCCGAACACAGCTTTGGCGTGATCAGCCCACCCACCGAAATTCCGTCAATACCGCCAACCGAAACATCACCGGGCACCGATAACCCATGCGCCCGGCACGCGCTGATCGCCGCAATCGCCAGCATGTCGGTCGAACAGACAATCCCCGTGACCTGATCCGGCCCCAACAGCAAATCACGTAATGGCTCCACCAGATCGGTCTCACCAAACCGCACCTGCACCAGATGCTTTTTCTCGATCCCGGCCTGATCCAGCGCCCGGCAAAACCCGTCATAGCGCTGGCGCGACCGGTCCGAACTTTCAAACTGGCCGGCCACCATCACAAGCGACCGGTGCCCCTTGGCAATCATCGCGTTGGTGATGTCAAAGGCCGACTTTGCGTTATCAACACTGATCGCGGCGATATCGGCGCGTTCCGGTTGGTTAAACAGCAACACGAACGGGATTTTCTCGGCCAGCAGCAAATCCACCACCGGATTGTTATCGGCATTGGCGAGCGTTAAGATCAACCCATCGACGCGATTGTTCAAAAGCGCTGAAACCGCCCCCATTTCGCGTTCGGGATCATAATTCGATGATGTCAGAAGAACCGTAAGGCCCTCTTCATTGGCTTCCTGCTCGATCCCCTGCACCGATGTCGCAAATACCGGGTTGGCAAGGGTCGGCACCAGAACGCCGACCGTGCGGGTCTGGCTCATCTTCAACCGGCGGCCATTGATGTTGGGCCGGTAATTCAGATACCGCATCGCCGCAGTCACGATTTCGGCGGTCTCCGCCGGAACCTCGCCGGGGAAATTGATCACCCGCGATACCGTCGCAATCGACAGACCGGACTTGCGCGCCACATCGCGCATGGTGGGTTTTGACGACATACCAGAACTCCTGTAACGCCCCCACCATAGGCAAGTTACAAGTCAGTCTGATAACGCATTTGTTGCCGTTTTATGAACATTTGAAACGTTTACATCGGCAGAAAACCGCGATTTCACAAAATCACGACCTACCCCAAAACCCGACATCCCAAGCCCCGGCATGGCCCCGCCCCTTGTTTTTCCCCGCCAGCCACCGCCCGAATATCCCGCCCGTCGCACACAGCCAACCTTCGCCCCGCCCACGACGCGCCCCTCGCGTGAGCCGGAATCTAAAATGCAATCCCCTTTTGCACTGCTATTCTTTAAAGGACATTGCGTGCGCCGCACCCAATGTCCTAAATTGTCCGCCACCTGATCACGACATTCCGATCAATTAATTCCTGCATACGCCAAGAACAGGTTTCCAAGAATGAACGCCGTCGAAATCGAACAAGCCCTTGCAGACCTTGCCGACGCCCCCTTTGACCGCGAAGAATTTCCCTTCGCGTTTCTGGAGGCCTTCGGTAACAAGGAAACCACGATCAAACGGCTACGTAGTGGCAACACCAACGCATCGGATGTTGAAAACGGTATTTTGCAACGCCTTCACCTTCACCTCGCCACCTGTGACGAGGGCATGGTTGAGCAAACCCTGAATGCCCTGCGCCAAAGCCCGAAAACCGCCTCGGCGAAGGTTAAATACATTATCGCAACCGACGGCATTAGCTTCAGTGCAGAATATCTTGTCACTGGCGATATTCTTGCCTGCAATTATCCGGATTTCGCGGGAAACTTCCCCTTTTTCCTGCCCTTGGCGGGCATAACCACCGTTCGGGAAATCACCAACAGCAAGATCGATATTCAGGCCAGCAACCGCCTCAACCGGCTTTATGTCGAACTTTTGAAAACCAATGAAGGCTGGACCACCGAAGAACGCCGCCATGATATGAACCAGTTCATGGCGCGCCTGATCTTTTGCTTCTTCGCCGAAGACACAGGCATCTTCAACGGCGATGATTTGTTCACCGCCACACTCGAACAAATGAGCGACGCAAAATCTGGCAACACCGATCAGGTACTCGCCGAATTATTCCGCGCCATGGCCACACCGATTGAAAACCGGGCCGCTGCCAATTTGCGCCCGTGGGCTGACGCCTTCCCCTATGTCAATGGTGGCATGTTTGATGAAAGCTGCCCAATCCCGAAGTTTTCCAACATCGCACGATCCTATTTGCTGCGCGTCGGGAAACTCGATTGGCAGGATATCAATCCCGATATTTTCGGCTCAATGATTCAGGCCGTCGCCGATGATGGTGAACGCGGCGAGCTGGGTATGCATTACACCAGCGTCCCAAACATCCTGAAGGTCTTAAACCCGCTATTCTTGGATGATCTGCGTGAAAAGCTTGAAGAAGCAGGCGACAATCCGCGCAAACTTTTAAACCTGCGCAAACGCATCGCCAATATCCGCGTGTTTGACCCGGCCTGCGGATCGGGAAATTTCCTTGTCATCGCCTATATCCAATTGCGCGAGATAGAGGCCGAAATTCTTAAACGCCGCAAAGAAACCCACGACCGTTCTTGGATCAAGCTTGAAAACTTCTATGGCATAGAAATCAAGGATTTCGCGGTCGAAGTGGCCCGTCTGTCCCTTCTGATCGCCGAATTCCAATGCGATGTTCGCTTTATCGGCCAAAAGGAAGCCCGCGCCCTTGTCCTTCCGCTCCGCAAAACCGGTCGCGTAAAACGCAGCAATGCCCTTCGTGAAAACTGGCTGGAGATTTGCCCTCCGGCGACCAAACCTTTGCTCGAAGAACACGACCTTGGTGGCCCAACGGGTAGACTTGCGCTGGAAAGCGTCAATCAAAGTGCCAACTTAGAAGTTGAAACCTATATTTGCGGCAATCCACCTTATTTGGGGAGCACGTGGCAATCTAAGCAACAAAAGGATGATCTAAAACAGATCTTCGACAAAAGAACGAAAAACTGGAAATTATTAGATTATGTTGCAGGCTGGTTCATGAAAGCTGCGGACTATAATATTTCCCAAAAGGCAGCCGCTGCTTTTGTGTCAACGAACTCGATCTGCCAAGGACAACAAGTCGCCATTCTTTGGCCCGAAATTTTTAAAACCGGAAATAAAATTCATTTTGCCCATACCAGTTTTAAATGGGAAAATCTTGCAAGTAATAAGGCAGGCGTAACAGTTGTAATTGTTGGGATGTCTGCCGATATAAAAAGCAACAATAATATATACACAACTACAAATGATGGCGATGTCAATATTCAACGCACTCAAAGCATTAGTGCCTACCTTGTTTCCGGGCAAAATATTATAATAAAAAAATCATCCAGAGCGCTCAACAATAAAAATCAAATGAGCTTCGGAAATAAACCCGTAGATGGAGGAAATCTTCTACTTACTAAAAATGAAATGGAAAACCTGAAACTTTCGCAACACCAAAAAGACAGATTTACCCGGCGTATATTTGGATCATCAGAGTTTATTCGAGGGCTTGAACGGTATTGCCTTTGGATTACCGATGAAGATCTAAAATTTGCTCTCTCATTGCCGCAAATTAAGAAACGCGTAGATAGAGTTCGGGAAATACGATTAGAAAGCCGCGACAAAAGCGCCAATGAGTTATCTCAGCGCCCGCATCAGATGCGAGAAATGAATATTGGTTTAAAACATACAATAGTTCTTCCCAGTGTTTCGTCGGAAAATCGCAATTTTCTGCCTGTTGGATTATTGGATAATCGCTCAACAATTACCAATCTCGCATTTGCATTATATGATGCCCCAATCTGGAATATGGCTTTGATAGCCTCCCGATTACATTTGGTATGGATTTCGACAGTCTGTGGAAAAATGAAAACCGATTTTCGCTACTCAAATACGCTCGGCTGGAATACCTTCCCGCTTCCAACATTAACTGAAAAGCACAAAGAAGATTTGTCCCGTTGCGCAGAGAATATTCTTTTGGCGCGAGAAATTCATTTTCCTGCTTCCATTGCCGACCTTTATGATCCCGAAACCATGCCGGAAAATCTGCGCAAGGCGCACGACGCCAATGACGAAGTTCTGGAACGCATTTATATTGGTCGCCGATTTAAAAATGATACCGAACGGCTCGAAAAGCTGTTTGATCTTTATTCAAAAATGATTGCCAAAGAAGAAGCCCAAAAAATCAAAGCGAAAGCCAAAAAACAAAAGGCATCCTGATCATGACAGCCCCCAAATCCGTTCCATCGGTTTCGGTGAAATATAACCAAACCGGACGATCCAAATCATCGAATGAACTGGGCATGCGCGTCATGCAGGAACGCGCCTTTGAAAAGCGCGGCGAACAATATCTTTTGATCAAATCGCCCCCGGCATCGGGTAAAAGTCGTGCTTTGATGTTTGTCGCCCTCGACAAACTGCATAATCAGGGCTTGAAGCAGGCGATTATTGCCGTTCCTGAAAAATCCATCGGATCAAGCTTCAACAGCACGCCACTTTCAAATCACGGTTTTTGGGCCGACTGGATTGTCGAACCGAAATGGAACCTGTGCAACGCACCGGGCGAAGATGGTGGCAAAGTCAATTCGGTCAAGGCATTCCTTGATAGCAATGATCAAATTCTGGTTTGTACCCATGCCACCCTGCGCTTCGCAGTTGAAAGGTTCGGCACGGCTGCGTTTGACAACCGCCTGATTGCGATTGACGAATTTCACCATGTCAGCGCAAACCCCGACAATATCCTAGGCAGCCAGTTGACGGCCTTCATTGCCCGAAATCAGGTCCATATCATTGCGATGACCGGGTCCTATTTTCGCGGCGATGCAGAGGCCGTTCTGTCGCCAGAAGACGAAGCAAAATTCGACACAGTCACCTATACCTATTACGAACAACTCAACGGCTATGAACACCTGAAAACCCTTGATATCGGCTATTATTTTTATTCGGATTCATATGCTGATGACATTATGGGGGTTCTTGATCCCGATGAAAAAACCATCATCCATATTCCAAGCGTGAATTCACGCGAAAGCACCAAGGACAAATTCCGCGAAGTCGAACATATCATTGGATCACTCGGCACTTGGGAAGGAACAGATCCCGATACCGGATTTCAGCTTGTGCGCACAGCGGATGGGAAACTGCTTAAAATAGCCGATCTGGTTGATCCTGATTCCTCAAAGCGCGAAAAAGTTGCTTCTGCACTCAAACGGCCAGAAGCCAACGCCAACCGCGACCATGTCGATATGATCATTGCCCTTGGTATGGCCAAGGAAGGTTTTGACTGGATTTGGTGCGAGCATGCGCTGACAATTGGTTATCGCGCCAGCCTGACCGAAATCATTCAGATTATTGGCCGCGCCACCCGCGATGCGGTTGGGAAAACTCATGCACGCTTTACCAACCTTATCGCCGAACCCGATGCATCATCAGAACTGGTGACAGAAGCAGTCAACGATACCCTAAAGGCGATTGCCGCCAGCCTTTTGATGGAACAGGTTTTGGTCCCGAAATTTAATTTCGTTCCCAAAAACAAGGATAATGTTCCGTCCGAGGGTTATGATTACGGCGAAGGTGGCTATGATCAAAACCGCGAAAACATAGGCTTTAACGAAGAAACCGGTCAATTCCAGATTGAAATAAAAGGATTGATCGAACCGCAAAGCGACGTCGCAAAACGCATTTGCCGCGAAGATTTGAACGAAGTCGTCACCGCCATTGTTCAGGATAAAACAGCCCTTGAACGCGGGCTTTTTGATACCGAAATGGTTCCCGAAGAAATCACCCAAATCCGGGTCGGTCGTATTATTCGTGAAAAATATCCTGACCTTGATGAAAGTGATCAGGAAGCAATCCGCCAGCATGCGATTGCCGCTTTGAACTTCACCCAACAGGCGAAAAAACATGCCGTCGCAATGGATGAAGAAAACCCGGAAAAATCTGGTAATACGGCCCTGATTGACGGCGCACGTCGATTTGCTTTGCATGTGCGCGAACTCGACATTGATCTGATTGATCAGATAAACCCGTTTAGCGAAGCTTACGCAATCCTGTCCAAGGCCATGAATGCCGAACGGCTCAAAGAAATTGAAGCCATCATTACCAGCAAAAAAATGAGCCTTTCCCTCGACGAGGCCCGCGAATACGCGGCGCGCGCCAAAAAATTCATGCAGGAACGTGGAAGACTGCCAGAAATGACCTCAAGTGATCCATGGGAACGCGAACTGGCAAAGGGGCTTGCCGCGTTTCGCAGTAAGGTGATGGAGGCCAAAAATGCCAACCAGTAACCTTGAAAGTGATTTGGCCCTGCTCGAAGAACTGGGCCTAAGTACCGAGCCGGAACAAAAGGCTACACTCACGCCACGTCAGGAACGTATCATCGCTGGCTTCGAAGAAATTCAACGCTTTGTCGAAGAAAATGGTCATGAACCGATGCAGGGTGCAGACCGCGACATTTTCGAACGCATCTATGCGGTGCGACTGGATCAAATCCGCAAGCAGGCCGAATGCCGCGATGTGTTGCGCGATATGGATCATCAGGGCCTGTTGAATGAAGATCATGACACAGCCCAAGAAACCGGCAAAGATACCGACGATCTTGACGATATAGAACTACTTGAATCGCTTGGTCTATCTGTTGATGGCAGCGAAAGCGACATCACCAAACTGACGCACGTAAAGTCGCAGGCGGAAAAACGCGCCGCCGAAGAAATCGCCAACCGCGAGAAATGCGAGGATTTTGAGAAGTTCAAACCACTTTTCAAGCAAGTTCAGGAAGACCTTGATAACGAAACCCGAACAACACGTCCGTTTGTCAGAGATGCCGGTTTCCTCAAGGCTGACATTAAACAAGGACAGTTCTTTATCCTTGGGGGGCAAGTTGCCTATGTTGCCAATGTGGGCGAACGGACCAAGGCCCCGAATGGCGAGACGGATGCCCGATTGCGCGTCATCTATTCCAATGGAACAGAGAGCAATCTTTTGCTGCGCTCCCTGCAACGTGCTCTTTATAAGGATGAAACAGGCCGTCGTATAACCGATGCAGATGCAGGTCCTCTTTTCAGTCGCGATGCCCCGGAAGAAGATGAAACCTCGTCTGGTAAAATCTATGTCCTGCAAAGCAAATCTGATTTGCCGGAAATTGCAGAAAACCGCACTGTGATCCATAAAATCGGCGTCACGACTGGCGATGTAAAAAAGCGCATCGCCAATGCACGCAAGGACCCGACCTATTTAATGGCTGATGTCGAGATCGTTGCGGTGTATGACCTCTACAACATTAACCGCACCAAACTTGAACGCATCCTGCATCGGGTTTTTGAACCGGCACGTTTTGACATTGCAATCAAGGATCGCTTTGGAAATCCGGTGCGCCCCAAAGAATGGTATCTCGTACCCGGTTTCGTTATTGATGAGGCTGTCGAACGCATTCAGGATGGCACAATTACCGACCTGATATACGATCCTAAGCAGGCAAAACTGGTTATGGCGTAAAGCATTTGTAACCCGCCTATACCGCCCCCCCCTCAACTCTGATGCAACCGCAACTCCGCCATAAAACCATCCGGCTTGCCGGGGCGCGGGGAATGGAGCGTTAATTCCCCATTGATATTGCCAACGATGGTTTTGACAATCGAAAGGCCAAGCCCCGCCCCGCTGGCCTTGGTATTGGATCGTTTGAACCGCGATGTCAGGTCATCAAGGTCTTCGGGCCGCACCGCATCGCCCGCGTTCGAAACCCTGACCGTGTCGCTGCCAATCACTTCCACCATCACCTTTTCCTGATCGCTGCCATGTTTAAGCGCGTTTTCAATCAGGTTGCGCATGCAGATCGCAAAGGCATCGTGATCGATATTGGCCGAAAGCGCGGTTGCCGATCTGGCGTCAAAGGCGATGCGCCCCGCGCCATCGGCCACCCGTTCCAGATCATCAATCACAAGCCCCAGTGTCGCGCCCAGTTTCTGGTTTTCCCCGGTCGGGCTGGTGCCGACCCCGGCCTCGGCGCGCGCCAGTTGCAAAAGCTTTTCTGATAGCCGCGACAACCGTTTAAGGCTTTCCTCGGTCTGCCGGGCCCGGATGCGCCCCGGATGGTCTTCGGGCAGTTCGAGCACAAGCCTTTGCGTCTGCGCCAATGCCGCGGCAATCGGGGTGCGCAATTCATGCGCGCTATGCGCGGTAAAGGTCCGCTCGGCACTCAATGCCGCATCAAGCTTTTCCATCAGCCGGTTGACGGCGGTGACGATGGTGCTGATTTCCTCGGGCGCATCGTCGAGTTCAAGGGGTTGCAAATTACCCTCGCCGCGTTCCTCGATCGCATCGCGGACGCGCAACACCGGGCTCAACCCCCGCCGGAGTGCTACGATCACCCCGATAATCACCGCCGGGATCAGCAGCACAATCGGCAGGAACTGCGCCATCACGCTTTCAAAAAGCGCCTCGCGCCGGTGTTCAAGCGGCTCTGCCACCTGAATGATCCGCGTGCCCCCCAGAAGGACGGCGGTATAAATGCGGAAATCCTGCTCGTTATAAAATCCTTCGATCAGGGGCGCTTCAAACGGATTTTCCTGCGCGTTATAGGACCGGAGCAAAAGCCCGCCCCCGCCCTCGCGCACCTGATACATCAGGTAATCCTCGCCAAGTTCCTCGTCCCCGTCGCCATCCCCGTGGTCCTCGGTGCGGATTTCGCCCTTGGCCGGGCTTGGCAGCACTTCCTGCGCACTGCCGCCGTCATGGCGTTGCAGATAATCATCAATCAGCGGCGCATAGCGATAGGCCGTGGTGACAAGGCTGTTATCGAACGCTTCCTGCATTTCGTGATACATGCTGTAACCGGCCAGAACCGACCCCGTCAGCCAGAAAACACTGACCGTCACCGTCAATCGCCGGGCGAGCATGAATTGCAGGCTGTTTTTGGCCATCTTGCTCATAAGCTCGGATCATCCTTCAATGCGATAACCAACGCCGCGCACGGTATGGATCACCGCCTTGCCCAGCTTGCGCCGCAGGCGGCTGACATAAACCTCGACCGTATTGCTTTCGATTTCCGCGCCAAATTCATAAAGCGCTTCTTCAAGCTGTGCCTTGGATAATGTCGCGCCCGGACGGCGCAGCAATTGATCCAGCAACGCCCATTCCCGCGATGTCAGATCGGTCTGCTGCCCGTCAATCACAACCGACCGGCTGGCAAGATCAACCTCGATCGCACCGCCGTTATCCCCCGAAAGCCGGATCAACGGGTTCGGGTTGCCCGAATACCGCCGGGCGACGGCAAGCAACCGTGCCGACAGCTCATGCAAATCAAACGGCTTGACCAGATAATCATCCGCCCCGGCATTCAGCCCGGCAATCCGGTCTGAAATCTGGTCCTGCGCGGTCAGGATGATGCACGGCGTCACACTGCCCGCCCGCCGCAGGGCGCGCAAAAGATCAATCCCCTTGCCATCGGGCAGGTTCAGGTCAAGCAATAGCACATCATAAGGTGTGCCGCGCAACATGATCTCGGCCTCGACCACACTTTCGGTCATGTCAACCGCATCCCCCGACGCCAGCAAATGGTCTCGCACCGCCTCGGCCAGATAACGTTCATCTTCCACCAGCAAAATCCGCATCGCGCCCCGCGTCCCCGTTTCCCGTTCGAATACGATCCCAAACCGGCAGATATGCCGTGCAAAGCTGACAACAACCTGAAGGCCGGACCAAACCCCGTTCAGCTTCCTGTCAGCAAACCGCGTCAGGATCACCCCATTCGATACGCCAACCTTGACTGTTTCAAATTGATCTTAAAGGACCCCGACAATGAAAAGAACGCTTTTCCCGACGGCCTCTGCTGCGGCACTGACTTTCGCCCTTCTGGCGGGTGCCGCCCTGACCCTGCAATCCGCCCCGGCACGCGCCAGCGATGATCTGTGCAACGTCCCCAAAGCCGAATGGCAGCCGATGGAAAACCTTGAGGCCAAGCTGACGGCCGATGGCTGGGCCGTCAAGAAAATCAAAACCGAAGACGGCTGCTACGAAGTTTACGCCCAAACCCCGGATGGCAAGCGGGTCGAAGCCTATTTCAACCCGAAAACCTTCGAAGCCGTCAAAACCAAAGAAGACTGATCCCACTCTTTCCAATCCGATCTTCTCGAACCGCACCCCGTTGCCCCCGCTCCGGTGATCATGATGCTCCCCACCCCGAAGATCACCGGGGCACCCCGGGGCACCCCGCCAAAAAGGAACCCGATCAATGCAGGTTAAAGTCTGGGACCCGCTGGTCCGTATTTTTCACTGGGGCCTGGCGGCAAGTTTCGCCCTCGCCTGGATCACCGCCGATGAATGGGATGCCCTGCATCACTGGGCCGGTTATGCCGCCGGCGGCCTGATTGCCTTTCGCCTGATCTGGGGGCTTATCGGGTCGCGCTATGCCCGTTTTTCGCAATTCATCCGCCGCCCGTCGGTCGTGATGGCCTATCTTGGCGATATCATCACCGGCCGCGAAAACCGCTATATCGGCCATAACCCGGCCGGGGCGGCGATGATTGTCGCCCTGATCATCGGCGTGATCGGCTGTGCGCTTACGGGCTGGATGTACACAACCGACGCCTTCTGGGGGGTGGACTGGGTCGAAGAAACCCACGAATTCCTTGCCAATGCGCTGCTTGCCCTTGTGCTGGTCCATATGGGCGGGGTGCTGCTGGCAAGCCTGCGCCACCACGAAAACCTTGTCCGCGCCATGATCAATGGCCGCAAACGGGTTGCCGGGTCTGACGATATTTCCTGATCGACGAACGCGATCTCCCAAGCGGCCTGAAAAATCCTTTGAAATTTTCCCTCGAATTTCTTGCCGGATACGAAGCCGAACCTTGCGGGCGGGTTTATCCCCGCCCGTTTTTTGTGCGCCGACGCTGGGCGTGTTACGCCCTATCGCCCATCACGCGTGCCGGATTGCCGACCACCGTGACACCGGGTGCGACATTCTTGGTCACCACCGCACCGGCCCCGACAATCGCATCATCGCCGATACTGACCCCGGCCAGGATGATCGCCCCGCCGCCGATCCAGACATTCCTGCCAATCGTCACCGGCAGCGCGATTTCAAGATGCTGCTTTCGAAGCTCCGGGTCCTTGTGATGCTGCGCGCAATAAATCTGCACATTCGGGCCCAGCATTGAATGATCACCAATGATCACCGAAGCGGTATCAAGGATCGTGCAGCCGACATTGATGAACACATCACGCCCAAGGCGGATATTGACCCCGTATGCACAATGAAACCGCGTTTCGATCCGCGCGTCTTCAGCACATTGCGCAAACAGCGCGCGCAGCTTCGGCGCGATATTGCCACGATCAGATGGCGGCAGGGTGCTGTGTTCATGCACCGCCTCATGGGCCCGTGCGCGCATGGCATCAAGTTCCGGGTCAAGGCAGCTATACCACTGCCCTGCCTTCATTTTTTCAAGCTCGCTTTGGGGCATCTCGATCCGGGGCGTTGTTGATGATGGCGGGGCCCAGACTACGCCCCGCCCGCACCTCGCGCAAACAAAAGAAACCCGCATATGTGGGGGCATATGCGGGTTTTACGGCAGGTCAGATCAGGGGGGAGACGTCTTCAAACCTGCCAGTCGGGTCGTCAGGGAGGCGGCAGAAAAAAGCTTACTTCACCACAAGCCTGTAATTCGGCGTGGTATTAAGCGGGCAGCTATACAGATACTCACCGGGCTCAAGCGTCACCGCGTAATCCTTGGTCTTGCCCTTAAGCAATCCGCCGCCCGACACCGAAATCTTCTTGCTCAATATCTTGTCGGTCCAGTCGTAATCCTTGTCACGCAGCCAGAAACCGACCTCATAGGGCACGCCATCGTTGGCGACCCGGAAAATGTAATCACCGGGCGGCAGCGTCATTTCACCGGCCTTTGCCACACGCTGATCACCGCTTTCCTTGTTGATCGCAACGCAATCGGCTTTCTTGGTGCTGGTGTAATGATGGTTGGTGCCCTCTGGCTCCAGAAACTGGCAGGGCACCTGCGTGATTTCGATAACCTTTGGGGCGGCCTGCGACGGGGCGGCAAACCCTGCCAGCATCACCATCGCAATCCCGCCACCCATAACAACCGATTTCAACATCTGCTTCTCTCCGGATTGATCTTTCCATCCGGTGTACCCGCCTTTGCCCGAAACCGGAAATCAAGCCCCGATCACAGCTTGGAGAGCCGCGCGAGAGGTCCCTTCAAAACCCGCCAAATTCCCGTCAATCCGGCGCAAACAGATCAAGGTCCAGTGTCGGCCGCTCGCCAATATCGCCGCGATGTTTGCGCAAAAACTTCGCCGCCGCCTCGCGCCCCTTGTCGCGCAGCATGGTCATGAAATCCCATTCGGCATTGAGTTTGGAGGATTGATCAAGCTCCAGCATCACATCGCTTGCGATGCAATGCATCCGCATCGCCCCCCATTTGCTGGCCTCGCACGCATGGGTCGGCGCATCGTGGCGCAGGATCGCAATCATCCGCAATTCCTTCATCAGGCTGCTATTGAACGATACCTCGTTGAGCCGATTGGCAATATCGCGTGATGTTTTCGGCACACCGGGCCGTTTGACCGGGTTGATCTGCACCAGAACCGTATCATCCGATCCGCATTCGCGCACCAGCGGCCCAAGGCTCGGATTGCCGGAATATCCACCGTCCCAGTACGGCACCCCGTCAATCTCGATCGCCTTGTAAATCGTCGGCAGACAGGCCGATGCCAACAGCACATCCACCGTGATATCCGGGTTGCGAAACACCCGCCCCTGCCCGGTTTCAACATTGGTCGCGGTGACAAAAAGCTTGGCCGGGCTTTCATTGATCGCCCTGAAATCGACAACCTCGTTCAAAATCGCCGCCAGCGGATTATCCCCCGCCGGGTTCAGATCATAGGGCGAAAACATCTTCGCACTCATATCAAGCCACATATAAGCCAGCGAATTTTCAAGCGACCAGTTGCCAAACAGGATATCAATCGGGCTGCGCTGAAGCGGGCTGAACCGGGCGGCTTCCGATACCGCACGCCAGAAAGTCTCAAGGTCCATTCTGGCCCCCTCATAGCCGCCCTTGGCAAAGCCCGACGTCACCACCGCGGCATTCATCGCCCCAGCCGAGGTGCCCGAAATCGCCTCAACCGTGATTTCCTCATCCTCCAGCAACCGGTCAAGCACCCCCCACGTAAACGCCCCATGCGACCCGCCACCCTGCAACGCCAGACTGATATGCTTGCGCGGCTTTTTGGCCTTGCCGTTGCCATTGGTTTTGCCGTTGGTTTTGCCGTTCGCGCTCCCGCGCCCGTTCACCTTGCTCTTCGCCGTCGGTTTCTTCGCACTCTCGCTCATGCCAACTCCTGCGCCATCTCACACGCGGGCCACGCCCACCCTCATGATATGTTGCACATGCGAAGAATTGCCAGTTTGGAAGGGTTAAAATTGGCCAGGAACCGGATCAGTTTGCCCTCCACCCCACGCGGTGCAAACCAATGGCACACCGCCAGATACATCCCACTGTCAATTTACCGCGTTTTTTCAAATATATAAAAACACGAATATGCTTGCTTCCCTCAACGATTTTCCCCAAAAGTTCAGGAACAGTTTCAGTGCGATATTCACATATAGGGGTGGGGAAATGAACACACGCAGAATGGCTGCGGCCTTGATGCTTGGCACAATGACGGTAATGATTTCGGGGATCACTCCGGCATTTGCCGAAGATGCAAAATCCGCGCAGAACTGGCAGGGCCTCTATGGCGGTCTGGCACTGGGCGGTGCCTATAGTGCCGCAAATCCGGACTCAAACGCTATCGTGTCGCCCTATTTCTTCGCGGGGGACAAGACACAGCTTGACCCGTTGCTGCAACGGAAGATCGACGGATGGGATGTCACCGGCTCGTTACTGGCAGGGTATGACTGGCAAACTGGCAACATCACCTACGGGCTTGAAGGCGATGTCAGCGTGATGGATTTCTCTGAAACCGAGAATTTCAGCGGAAACTACAACACAAATGGCAACGCGTTTAGCAGCAGCACAACCATTGAAACAAACTTCTCGCTAAGCCTGCGGCCAAAAATCGGATATGTGCAGGACAGGGTCCAGCTTTACGCCTCTTTGGGCCCTTCCATCAGCCGTTTTAAAACCACACACCGGTTCAGCGACGCAGCCCCGAACAGCATGACCTTCACCGATACGAAAACCGCCATCGGCGTTTCATCGGCGATCGGTGCGGGTTATATGCTTGATGATGGCTGGGCCCTGCGCGGCGATTATGTCTTCAGCTACTATCCGGACATCACCGATGGCAGCGACAATCTGGACAATGCAAACACCGACGATTTCAAATATGACTCGGATTTCCAATCCCATAATATCCGCATTGGCCTGATCAAACGCTTCTAGAGCACGCGCCAAAGTCAAAACGCACCAGAAGGCCACACCACGCCCGCCTTCTGGTGCGGCATTCTCTTTGCGAGTAACACCGCCCCTCACCCCCACTCAATCGCCGCAGGCAAATCCATTTTCGGAGCCTGTTCCATCACCATCGCAAGGAAGATCCGCGCAATCGGCGACAGGCTTCTGCTTTGCCGCGTGATGATGCCAATCGGGCGTTTGCGGATGGGGTCGCACAGCGGCACGAAGGCCAGTTTTCCCGGTGCGGCAAGGTCGGCAACCCGCGCGGCCAGTTCCGGCAGGACCGTGATCCCCACCCCTTCGGCCACCATCGCGGCCAGTGTCAGCGTATTGGATGTTTCGACAATCGGGCGCAATTGCGCGACCGGATCGATCATCGCACTGCCCGGCCCGTCCTTGGCCCCGCCGCCGCCGCCGTTCTGGACCGCATCCGATTGTCGGGGTTTCGCCATTTTCGCCACCCGCTCAATCGCCCGTTCGCTGGCATTCGCCCGACGCAGGGCCGTTTGCGCCTCGGGCAGGCCAAGGGCCGCGGCGCGTTTCAGCACGTCGGAGGCCGCGACCTCCGCCGGGTCCACCGGCACCTCTCCCGCGCCACCCCCACCAGTACCACCGGCACCACCAGCACCACCGGCGAAGCTTCCCTGTGCCGCCATCATCGCGCGCGTGCCCGATTCCGGGCCCAGCCCGACAAAGGCCTGATCGGCCAGTTCCGACCACGCAATCGCGCGGCGCGTGGCAAAGGCATGGGTTGACCGGCACAGCACTCCGAACCGGTCGGAAAACAGCGGGCTGAACGCAATATCGGGCAGGGCATGCCATTCCCCGGCAATGCCAAAATCCGCCTCGTTGCGCGCGACTGCCTCATGCACCTCGCCCGCGTTCAACTCGTCCAGGCGAAGCCGCGCATCGGGATGTTCATCGACAAACCGGCTGATCACGCCGGGCAGAATACGCGTCAGGACCGAGGGCGCGGCGGCAATGCGGATCGTCCCGCCAATCCCCTTGGACAGCGCATCAAGATCGCCAAGCGCCTCTTCAAACTCGCTGATCAACCGACGCGCCGTGGGTAAAAACCGTGCGCCCGTGGCGCTTAACGTCACCTGCCGCGTCGTGCGATCAAAAAGCGGCGTGCCCGCCACATCCTCGAACTGCCGGATCGTCGCCGTCAATCCCGACGGCGTCAGCCCCAGAACCTCCGCCGCGGCGGTAAAGGTGCCATGATCGGCGACCGCCACAAAAACCCGCATATGGCGCAAACTGATGGAAGACAGCATGTTTCATCCGCTAACTGGTTGACCGGACTGCAACACTAACGGGTAACGCGCCGATTGTGCAGCTATTCCTGCATGCGCCCGCTCACCCCGCGACAAACCGCGCCCAAAGCCCACCTCACGCGCCGCATCCACTTCATCCGGTCATGTCAAAAACCGTGCCCGTGGCAAGATGGATTCCGGGTCTTCGCCCGGAATGACGGATAGGGGATGAGCTTGCCGACGACAAAACCTCTCCCGCCCCCACCGGTTTTATATCGCCAAACGCTACTTTAAAGGGCATTCTGACGCGCAATCACACCCGCACAAAACAGAGAATGAATTCAGGGATATGACGGAAGAAGTAACACCGACAATACGAATACTGGAAGGTAAAGCAGCTCTCGACCTTTGGCGTCAGGGGCGAGAGGCTTGGAACAGTTGGGTTGATCAGCATCCAGGTTGGGACATCAGTTTCAGGGGTGTTGATTTCTCAACGGAATGGACTTCTGATGGAGTACTCTCCTTCGCGGGATATCATTTCGGACGAGGCAATATAGACTTCTCTGAAACCACGTTCGGCAACGGCGACGTGGACTTCAGCAATGCTATTTTTGGTGACGGCAGCATCGACTTCTCTAAAATTACGTTCGGCGACGGCGACTTAAACTTCTCCAATGCCACTTTTGGCAATGGCAACCTATACTTCCATTTAGCCACTTTTGGCAAAGGTGACGTGTTCTTCACAAGAGTAACTTTCGGCAAAGGTGAGGTGTTCTTCTCTGGAACCAATTTGGGCGATGGCGACGTTGATTTCACTGAATCCACTTTTGACAAAATCCACCTAAACTTCGCTAAAACCCGCATCAAAGACTTGTACTTTAAGCCTAAAGCCATTGGATCCTGTTATTTCGAAGCCGAGGGATTATCAATAACAGGCAGAGCCATTTTCGATCTGCCCCAGTCTGCAAGCGCCTTAAAATCTTTTAAACTGCTGAGCGCATCTTTTGACGGCCCACTGACGCTTAAAGGCAACCTCAACATCATCCCGGACTTTCGCGCTACCCGATACTCCCATCAGGTCGAACTCAGCGACCTGAAAGTCAAACTCCCGCGCATATCACCAAAACTTGGCTGGCCGCTGAAACTCTCCCAAGTGGCACAAGACCCACAAGATGGTCCAAAATTACGCCGCCTCAAAGAAATCGCCGAAACCAACAAGGATCATCAGGCCGCGTTACGTTTTTCCGCCGACGAAAACCGGGCGAAACGCTGGATTGAAACCTCGTGGTTTGGCTCGGTTCTCGATATGGCCTTTAGCGCGTTCAGCAATTACGGCCAAAGCATATTGCGACCTTCTTTCTGGCTTGGCGTCATCTTTGCCCTAAGCATGTATGCCTACAAAGCCAAGCAGATACCAAAGCTCGCAACCGATGGCTGGGCGGATTGGGTGCAAGCTGCCCTGCTCTCGGCCAGCAACAGCCTGCCCTTCCTGCCGCAATCGCGCGAATTACGTACAGGTGCCCTAAAAGCCCTATACGACACAGATTCCAGCTCATACGTAGACGCCCTCATGATCACCCAAGGCGTACTCAGTTTCGTCTTCCTGTTCCTGATCGGCCTTGGCCTGCGCAACCGGTTCCGCCTGTAAAGCGCGGCACGGTCAATCGCCCCACCCCGTCATTCCCGCGAAGGCGGGAATCCCGTCCTTTGTGCCGCATCGACTAAAATCGCCACCGAGCCCGCAGCCCCACGAACTCCCGCCGATGCGGGAGGGGCGGAACGAGGAAGCGGCCGCGATAGCTGGCACAAGCGATCATGTCGGTGCTTCGCCGCCCCGGTTCCGGTTCACCCCACCCGCCCTTCCGGGCACAGGCCCGGTCGCCATCGCACCACAGGCATCCAATTTCGTCTTGTGGCAATGTCAGGCCGTGACCGGTTCGGGACCTGAACCGGGACCCAAGCCGGGGACAGGTCGAGGCCAGAATCAGGGGCGGAAATGTGGCTCAAACAGTATCAACAAAAATCATATGATAATACTTTTATAATTTCCCGCACCGACGGCGCCTTAATGCTCTGAACACCGCCGGTTTCCTGATGGATCGTTACCATTCTGCATGCCAACACAGCGGTATAATTTATACAAAATTCATTATAATCATATAATACGACTTTAACAAAACCGACGCCGAAGCCCTTTTTGCCCCTCGGCACGGTCGGCATGCGGTTGCCGACCGGGTTGAAAAATCGGATTATTCACTAAAATGAATAATCCTTCGGAATTTTAAATTTGTCTATTTAATCCACCTCCTGTCAAATGGGGAAAATAACGCCGCCCGCGCCGCAAAAGCCCAGAGAGACATCATGACCGCGCCCGCCCCAATCGCCAAGCCGACCGCCAAGCCGACACCCGCCCCCCGCAGCTTTTCGCGCTTCAACCGCCTGCCGGTTCTGACCCCGGATCGGTCGCTTGACAGTCTGACACTTGGTTTCCTCAAAACCCTTGAAAAAGAAGGCAAATTTGCCGGTGAAATCCATGCCGATTTCCCGTCCCGCCTGATCAATGCCACCGACAACAGCGTCTATCAGGTGATGCCAACCGCCGTCCTGCAGCCCAGAAACCGCAATGATATCAACATTGTGATGGAACTGGCCGGGCGCGAGGAATTCAGCGAGGTCAAAATCACCCCGCGCGGCGGCGGGACGGGCACCAATGGCCAGTCTCTCAACACCACCATCACGCTCGATACATCCAAGCATCTCAATAACATACTGGGTTTTGATGCCGAAAAGGGGCTGGTCCATGTCGAACCCGGCGTGGTGCTTGATCAGCTCAATGCTTGGCTCAAACCGCACGGTTTCTTCTTCCCGCCCGCCGTTTCCACCGCCAGCCGGGCAACCATTGGCGGCATGATCGGGTCCGATAGCTCCGGCAAGGGATCGCGGATTTATGGCAAAACAAGCCATTATATCAATGACATGACCACAGTTCTGATCGACGGCACCGATTTCCGCACCCACGCGATGAGTGCCACGGACGCCGCCGAAATCATGAACCGCGATGACCGCACCGGTCGGCTTTATCGCAAAATCCACGACGAAATCATGCCGCGCCGCGATCAGATCAACGCGATTTTCCCGGAAATGAACCGGGGGCTTACGGGCTATAACCTCAAGGAAGCCGTTTCGGATCAAGGGGATATGAATTTAAGCTTCCTGATCGCCGGGGCGGAGGGCAGCCTTGGCATGGTCAAGGAAATCACGCTGCGTGTCATTCCCCTGCCAAAGCACAAGGCGGTCACGGTGGTGCGTTATGACAGCTTCGACAGTGCGCTTCGCCATGTCGGCACCCTCGTGCAGTTTGACCCGGTCGCGATTGAGAGCATCGATGACAAGGTCATGGAACTGGCAAAGCAGGATGAAAGCTGGCATCTGCTGGGCAAACTGCTCGGGACCGAGGATAGCACCGTGCCGACACGCGGCTTCAATGTCGTTGAATTCATTGGCGAAACCCCCGAAGACGTCGCGGGCAAACAGGCCGAACTTCGCGCCCATCTTGACGCCCATCCGGATGCAGATCACGCCCCCATCGGCTTTGTGCAGGCAACCGACCCCACGCAAATCGCCGCCATCTGGTCAATCCGGGCGAAATCGGTTGGCCTGCTTGGCAATCTGGAGGGCAAGCGCCGCGCGACCCCCTTTGTCGAAGATACCGCCGTCCCGCCCGAAAACCTTGCCGATTTTATCGCGGAATTCCGCGCTTTGCTCGACGCCGAAGGCCTTGATTACGGCATGTTTGGCCATGTCGATGTCGGCTGTCTGCATGTCCGCCCGTTGCTTGATATGTGTGACGAGCAGGACGAAGCGCGCCTGCGCCGTGTGTCCGACAGGGTCGTTGACCTGACCAAAAAATATAACGGCCTGATCTGGGGCGAACATGGCAAGGGTTTCCGCGGTGAATATTCGCCAACCTATTTCGGGCCGGAGCTTTATGATGTCCTCAAGCGCATCAAGGAAGCCTTTGATCCGGAAGGACAATTAAACCCCGGCAAGATCGCCTCCCCCTATTCGAAAAACACCCAGATCACCGCGATTGACGCGGCCCCGATGCGCGGCCAGCTTGACCGCCAGATCGAAGACAGGCTGCGCGATGAATACCTCAACGCGACGCGGTGCAACGGCAACGGTGCCTGCTTTAACTGGGACCTGATGGATGCGATGTGCCCGTCCTACAAGGTCACGCGCGACCGCGTTCATTCGCCCAAGGGCCGGGCGGGCCTGGTCCGTGAATGGATCCGGCAGCTTTCGGTCGGCACCGATCCGCGTAATCAGGATCTTGCCGTGATCAATGCGCGGGATTTCTCGCACGATGTCTATGATGCGATGGCCGGTTGCCTGTCGTGCAAGGCCTGTGCGGGGCAATGCCCGGTCAAAGTTGATATCCCGGAAATGAAATCGCGGTTCCTGGAGGCCTATCACACCCGCTACAAACGGCCGGTAAAGGACTATGTGATTGCACAGCTTGAAAGCATCGCGCCCCTGATGGCAAAGGCCCCGTTACTTTTCAATGCTTTACAGTCAATTCCGCCGCTGCCGTGGATTTTCAAAAGCCTGATCGGCCTGACCGATTTACCGAAACTCAGCCGCCAAAGCGTGCGTTCGGCCCTGCGCAAACGCGGCATCGGCCCGTTCAAACTGGCCGAGTTTGAGGCACTCTCCGATGCCGATCGCGCCAAATCCGTGGTGCTTTTGCAGGATTGCTTCACCAGCCACTATGACATCGATGTTTTCATCGCCCATATCGACCTTCTGCAAAAGCTTGGCTACCGCGTTTTCGTGCCGCCCTATCGCCCGAATGGCAAGGCATTGCATGTAAAGGGCTTCCTCAAACGCTTTGATTATCAAGCGCGGCAAAACGATATCGTCTATGGCCGACTGGCGAAAACCGGCGTCCCCCTGATCGGGATCGAGGCCAGTGTGACGCTCACCTATCGGCAGGAATACGCCCAGCGCCTTGGCACGGACCGTCCTGATTACCGCGTGCATCTGTTCCATGAATGGCTGGCCGCCGAGATCACGGAAAACCGCCTTACCCTGCCCGCAAGCACCGGGAATGCAGAGGTTGCGGCACCGGCAACCCTCTTCCCGCATTGCACTGAAAAAACATCGATCCCCGATGTCAGCGTCAAATGGCAAAAGATTTTCGAGGCCTTCGGCATCAAACTCGCGACCGAGAAAACCGGATGTTGCGGCATGGCCGGCATTTACGGCCACGAAACCCGCCATCAGGAAACATCCCGCGCGCTTTATGACCAAAGCTGGAAAAAGAAAGTCGATGCGAGGGGCCTGGATAACATGCTCGTCACCGGCTATTCCTGCCGCTGTCAGGTCGCCCGGTTTGAAGGGGTGAAGCCTAGGCATCCGGTGGAGTATCTGGCGAAGCTTGTCGTATAGGAACCCTATAATCCGTCACATCGTTCTGACCAAATTCAAGGCCTAAGCCACAAAGGCCGAAATCGACAGCCTGTCTGCCAAACTGGCGGACCTTCAAGGCCACATCCCCGGCATGCACGGCTTTGATGGCGGCGTTTCCGTCAGCCCAGAGGGGCTGGAACAAGGCTTCCGGCATGGATTTTCAATTGATTTTGACGATGCGGCGGCATGCGATGCCTATCTGGCCCGAGCAAAAGGCCATGGGCGGTCAGTTGGTCTCGTTGTTTGAAGGTGGCGTGGGCGGGTTGGTGGTGTTTGATCTGGTTGTCGGTGGGTCTTCGTAATCGCGCAATTTCAACCTCAATTTGCGTATTTCACGTTCCGTCAGAAAAAACTGACTGCTCAGAGAAGGGGCTGTGCGCTTATTTTTCCTGAAGCAGCATTTTTTCAACCAAATTACCGAAAATTGAAAAAAAACGTGGGCATACTTTCAAGCACGTTATACACTTTTTACGCGAACCACTTACGACTTCATAAAACAAATTTTGAGAAAATGTACCTGAGGTACTAGGCACAACCACAAACATATAAATAGCAGGGTTAGACGAGAGACATTCCTAATCACTCGCGAACTGAGAATCATGCCGCTCTTTTGTTACAAATAATAGTTTGTGAAAATAGGGCAATACCCTACCAGCCTAAGCTCAAACAGGATCATAACAGAAAAATTTCGGCAATAAATAAATGAAAGAAAAATGCCAAGGACATTTTATAAATAAATGACAACCAGCGCCAAGGCAGATTCATCAGGAGCATCGACAAATAGACCTTTATACATATACTTTTGACACTTCTCTTCTTAATTATCCACTGCATAGTTAGGGACGCACAATGAGTGATTTATTTGCAATAGTTCGCATTCCATCAGAGCACACTCATGAATTCGAACAATTTTGGAAAGAAATCCGGATTTCTTCCGGATATAACCTGCAAACAGATTTAGTTAATCCTGAGCAAAGTGAGCGATTTGATGCAAACGCTCTAACTGAATGGGTCATACCACTGTACGAGCACAGCAGCACCCTGATTGCCGCCGTTCTGGGTTACTTGGTGGCACGAAAAGGTGAGGTAGAAGTCGGAAAGTACAAGTTTAAAAACATGTCAGCCGAAGATATTCAGAAGATTGTCGAAGTGCTGAAAGATCACGCACGCAGAGACAAGACGGATTAAGGTCATGCTGAAATGGCAACTAGGGCCATCACTACGGCGCAGTACTGCGGCACGAATGGGCAGGAAAACTGCCTTTAAGTTGTCACTTGATAATCGAAATTCTATTAGGCGCCAAATTGAATTTGCACACAAATACTTTCCAAATGATACAGAACAGCTAAAGGTTTTACCTATTAGCTCCACTGACTGGACCAGCGAATACCGAACGTCTGGAAATTCGCGAATTATCATCATCGATTTCGAACAAATAAACGCCGTAAATTTTCTTTTCTTGCAGCGCATCAGATTAGAAGCCCCTATCTTCCATTTTGTGGAGTTTAACATAAGGGCCTCCGAGCTTCTGCTAGGACAAAATAGAACAAAAGCAGCTATCAGGCTTTCGCAGGTTACTATTTCGCACTTGCGCAAATATGCGGAACATCATGGGAATAACACAACATTTCCTCGACCATTTTCTGTCGAAGGCCTGGAGGCTTCACTCCCAATAATAAAACACGTCATCCCTTCTTTTATTTTTGGCCACGAATTTGGACACCATATTTACGGAGATAACCATGAACGTATTATTTCCGCCATTAGAGATTCATATGAGCGAACAGAGAAAACACGGTCCTCTGATGATGAACCAAACATCTGGTTCAGCCACCACTTCGGCCTTGATATGGAGTACACTATATACAAAGACAAGCTACACACCACGGCGACAAGACAAAGCCGATACATAAAAATATTCAATCAATTAAAAGAACAAATAATTGAAGAATCTTTTTCAGACTTAATTGGATTATACGCTTGCATTGAACAATGCATCAATTTCAAAATTACACTTGGGGAACTAATTATGTCCCTATTTTCAATATTTGAAGGAATAGAACAACTAAGACTTTTAAGACACTTCACTGAAGACCTGTCGGTTTCGCGAGAGCGAAAATTAGTGACTCTAAAGCACTCCAAAACCCCAGCAAGAATCGCCATACTAACCGATATGATGTATAGAATCGCAATTGGAGAAGTATCCGCCCCTAAAGAATTTCGGGAATACCTTTCTCCATTAGAGAACACCCCATTTGAAGCCGATAGAATCATAAACGGTTTATCTCGAAGCTCTTTAACACTAGAACGTGCTTTACTAGAATCCTTGAAAGAGACAAAATCTAGCACGCTAAAAAAGTTTGACTGGCTACGCAAAGAAATTGAATCAATAAAAAAACAGTCGGGTCAATTTATTCTAAATAATATTTACGATCAAACACTCAGAGCTTGGAATGTACCAAGCTACATTGTCAATCAACGAGAAATGATAAAATGGAAACCTAAAGAGAACAACCCCAAAAATTTTGAAATGAGCCATCAAATCGGCTTTGGAAACTCATGCAAGATAATTTCATACTGCTTAATTTCTCCTATGGAGACGAATAACAAGTATGGCATAACACAAGAGAATTTAGAACTAAACAACACTGAACACAACCTTGCTATGGCTAGAGTATCCCGCATCATCTCTAGAGCACAAACACTACCTGACGCCGAAGAAGATAAATTATTCAAGGCACACCCCTCAAGAAAATATAAATCGCGAAAAATAAAAAAAAGAAAATGAAATAACATTCTACATCAAAAAAAAAGTAGAGCGCCGACTTCAGGAACTGCCTTCTCTTTTTGTTTGAGGAGGTTAGAGTTTCCCTCCTTTGTGCCAATGACTGTTCATGATGGGGCAGATTGAGCCCGTTTAGTCAGTTGGGCCTTGACGTCACCAAGTTTGATTTCTGCCTTGGCAGGTATTTGCCGTCGCCCTTTTGCCCCGTAACCTCCCCATCCTTCACCACAGTTTTGCCGCGCACGATGGTGTGCACGGGCCAGCCTTTGACTTCGAGGCCGTCATTGGGGCTGCCAACGCAGCCCTGTTACAGGATGTCGTTGGTGATGCTAACGTTTTTATTTGGGTCCCAAAGGGCTAGATCGGCGTCCAAGCCAATCGTAATCGTGTCCTTTTGCGGGTACATGCCATACAGCTTGATGTGGTTGGTGGATGTGAGAGCGACAAAGCAGTTGAGGTCGATAGGGCTCTTTTTGCACGCCGTCGGAAAACAGGATTGGCAGGCCGGTTTCCCGACCACCTTTCCGGAAGAAAATCACAAAAACGGCAGCATGTTTTTGACATGATCGGCGAAGGCGGTTGTGGCGGGGTTTTTGGTGCCCTCGCCTGCGGTGACTTTCAGGCCCAGCTTGGGCAAGGCCGGTAGCGGGGCCTTGAGGATGTAAAGGTCATTGGGCACGGCCTCTTGCATCATCACACTGATGGTAAGGCCGGAACGGGCGACCGCGATCAGGCCAGTCAGACTGCTACTCGCATAGGAAATCTTGTAGGGGATAAGGGCTGCGTTCATCGCGTCGCAGGCGGCTTTGTGATCGAGCGCGTTTGAGGCGGGAAGCGCCAGCAGGATGGTGCGAGCGGGTGTCGGGCTGTCACTGGCCCCCTCCCCGCTTCCTGTTCCGAAATCATGCAGATCAAGGGTTGGCTTTGCACCGACCCAGGCGAGTTGTTCGGTGCGGATGATGTCAGGGGCATCGAGATCGGCGACCGAGGTCAGGGCCAGATCGATCTGGTGGGCGCGCAGCATTTTATGGAGTTCCGGCGTCGGGGCCGATACCACCTTGATCTCGACATCCGGGTGGATGGTGCCAAAGCTTTTAAGCAGGGCCGGGAAAAACGTGATCAGGTAATCCTCGGGACAGCCAAACACCATCGAGCCATGCAGCCCCTTGTCGGAAAAGGCCGAAACGGCCTCGTCATGCAGGCGCAATATCCGCTCGGCATACCCCAGAAACCGCTCCCCCGCCCCGGTCAGGCTCACCCCGCTGCCGCTTCGGTGAAACAGGCTTTGGCCGAGCGTTTCTTCAAGCCGCTGGATCTGCATCGTCACGGTTGACTGGGTGCGGCCCACCTGAATGGCCGTGGCACTGAGCGTGCCGGAATGCGCGGCCCGCACGAAGGTCGCAAGCAGTTTGAGATCAAGCAGGGTCTGCATGGCCGCACCAGCACTATATCAATTTTTCCAATACCAGAATGCCATAACTATCAATTTTACGGGTGGCGCGCCAGCAGATACGATGAGGATCAGCCAAAAGACACATGCTTGCAGGGAGCCCATCATGTCACGCAACGCCGATCCGAAATTCTGGGACGCCGCCAAAAAACACCTGATCCGCTATGGCGGCACGTTCGAACCGGCCATCATCGAACGCGCCAAGGGATCGTTCGTTTATGACACCGATGACCGCCCCATACTGGATTTCACATCCGGTCAGATGAGCGCCCTTCTGGGCCACGGCCATCCGAAGATCGTCGAAACCGTGCAAAGCCAGGTCGAAAAGGTCGCCCATCTGTTTAGCGGCATGTTGTCCCGCCCGGTGGTGACATTGGCGGAACGCCTGGCGGAACTGGCACCGGGGCTGGATCGGGTTTTGTTGCTATCGACCGGGGCAGAGTCCAACGAGGCCGCGATCCGCATGGCAAAGCTTGTCACCGGCAAGCATGAAATCGTCGCCTTTTCCAAAAGCTGGCACGGCATGACCGGCGTTGCCGCATCGGCAACCTATAGTGCCGGGCGCAAGGGATATGGCCCAGCCGCGGTCGGATCATTCGCCATTCCCGCGCCCAATGCCTTTCGCCCGCGTTTCAAACATGCCGACGGGTCGCTTGACTGGCAGACGGAGCTTGATGACGCCTTCAATCTGGTCGACAGCCAGTCGACCGGCAATCTTGCCGCCTTTATTGCCGAGCCGATCCTGTCATCGGGCGGCATGTTGCCGCTGCCCAAGGGATACTTGGCCGCCCTTAAACAGAAATGCGTTGAACGCGGCATGCTGCTGATCCTGGACGAGGCCCAGACGGGCGTGGGCCGTACCGGCGATATGTTTGCCTTTGAACGCGATGGCGTGACACCCGATATCATGACGTTATCGAAAACCATCGGTGCCGGCCTGCCGCTTGCCGCCGTCATGACCACCGCCGAGATCGAGGATGCCGCCCATGAAAAGGGATTCCTGTTTTACACCACCCACGTGTCCGATCCCCTGCCCACCGCGGTCGGTGTGACGGTGCTTGACGTGGTGCGCGACGAGAAACTGGTCGACCGCGCCCGGATATCGGGTCAGAAGCTGTTTGATGGATTGTCAAAGCTCAAAGACCGCTTTGACTGTATCGGTGATGTGCGCGGGCGCGGGCTTATGCTGGGGGTGGAGATCGTCAAACGTGGCGCGGATGGACAGTTTCGGGAACCCGATCATGATCTGGGGGCCGCGATTGCGACCGAGGCGTTCAGAAACGGGCTTAGCATGAATATCGTCAAGCTGCCCGGCATGGGCGGTGTGTTCCGCATTGCCCCGCCGCTGACGATTAGCGACGCGGAGCTCGACCTTGGCCTGTCGATCATTGGCAAATCGATTGAAGGCGCGTTGTCGGGCCGCTAATCGCCCCTTCCTCGTTCCTCAAAACAAAAGCCCGGCTGATCCCATAACCAGCCGGGCTTTTATCGTATCGGATATCGTCGGACCTAGCGCGTCAGAACTTCGGCAGCTTCGCGGGTACGTTTGACCGATCCGCCAACCCCGCTTGAAATCGTGCGGATTTCGTCAAGCCGCCGGACAAGCTCATCGACCGATACGGCCATTGTCTGCATGTTTTGCGACACGCTTTCGGTCACCGCACTCTGTTCTTCGACCGAGGACGAAATGCTGGTCACGCTATCGCGCGCCGTTTCGATGGAACCGCGAATGGTTTCAAGCGAGCTGACAACTTCGTTTGAAATTTCCTGAACCCCGCTGATTTCGGCTGAAATCTGATCGGTGGCCTTGGCCGCCTGATTGGCAAGGTTTTTGACCTCGTTGGCGACCACGGCAAAGCCTTTGCCAGCCTCGCCCGCGCGAGCGGACTCAATGGTTGCGTTAAGCGCCAGCAGGTTGATCTGCCCGGCGATGCCCTGAATGACTTCGACAATGCCGGTCATTGCGGCGACCACATCGGCCATTTTCTGGGTCGACTGGTTGGCGCTGACGGTTTGCGAGAACGCACGTTCGGTTTCATCGCGGCTTTGCGCCATGCTGCGCGAGATTTCGGCAATTGATGCCGAGAGTTCCTCGGCACTGGCGGCAACGGTCTGGACCGAGTTGGAGCTTTGCGCCGCGGCGGATGTGCCGCTCAGGGCGGCCTCGTCAAGGCTTGCGATATTGCTGTCAATTTCGGTGAAATTGTTGTCAATCATCGCTTTCAGGTCGATCAGAAGCTGCACCTGCTCGGTAATATCGGTAGCGAGCTTGATCACCCGTTCAGGTTTGCCATTCTGATCAAAAATCGGATTATAGGTCGCCTCAAGCCAGACTTCCCTGCCGCCTTTTGCAAGTCGCTTGAACTGTGCGGCCTGCACATCACCCCGACGCAGGCTGGCCCAGAAATCCTTATACTCGGTTGATTGGGCATAGCCCGGGGCGACAAACATGCTGTGATGCTTGCCGACAACCTCCCCTTCGGAATAGCCCATGGTTTTCAGGAAGTTCGCATTGGCCTTAAGGATTTTGCCCGTCAGATCAAATTCGATCATCGCCTGGGATCGGTCAATCGCGGTCAGAACGCCGTCGTTAAGCGCCCGTTCCTTGCGACGTGCGGTGATATCGGTCGCAAATTTGATGACCTTTACCGGCTTTCCTGCCGCATTCAGGATCGGGTTATAGGTCGCTTCAAGCCAGACTGTATCCCCATCCTTGCGCACACGCTGGAATGCATCGGCGACGAATTTTCCATCCGAAAGGGTTTTCCAGAACTGCTTGTATTCCGGGCTTTTTGCGTAATCGGCAGTGACGAAAATGGCATGCTGCTTGCCGACGATATCGCCAAGCTCATAGCCCATCGTCGAAAGGAAATTGGCATTGGCCGTCAGGATTTTGCCATCCAGCGAAAATTCGATCACCGCCATCGATCTGCCAAGGGCTTCATAGATCTGCTGTCCTTGTGAAGATCCATTGTTCCCGAAAATATTGAAAGCCATTGCACCTATCCCCTTTTCACCCGATTACGACTGCGCAAGGGAAAAACACCTATACCGCGCAACCAAACCTATCCTAAAGTATGTATTTGATACTATATTTCAAGAGGAAAAATTCACAGAAGTGCGGTATGGCACATTTTTTCAACCACAACTTTTGGATAAACCATTATGCCATTACGCATAATAGCCTGATCCCCTCTATTGACACCCAACGCGATATACCGGTTCAATCAAGCGTTTCCGTCGCCAAATGAAAGGCCCCGCCATGATCCGTCATATCGTCCTGATCAAATTCAAACCCGGTATTGAGGAGGCCGTGATTGACAGCCTGTTTGATGCACTGGCAGAACTTGGCAACCAGATCGCAGGCATGCGCGGATTTGATGGCGGCGTATCGGTCAGCCCGGAAAAACTCGAACAGGGTTTCACGCATGGTTTCTGCATCGATTTTGACGATGCCAGGGCGCGCGATGCCTATCTCGTGCATCCGGCACATCAGGCGCTGGGTGCCGAACTGGTCAAAGCCGCCGATGGCGAGATTTCCGGGCTGATCGTGTTTGATCTGGAGATGTAAGAAGCAGCTTTAGCCGTTCAAAGGTAAAACAGCTTTCAGCAAAGGGCAAAAGCACCGGTCGGTATTTTATCAAGCGCTGCCGGCCTTGCGAAAAAGAAACCCTGCATTTCTTCAACACCAAGCGCCTGCATCCTTTGCGCGACATTGGCGTCTTCGACACCTTCGGCGACAACGCGCAGGCCCAGATCATGCGAAGCTTTCACAACCCACGCGGCAAATGATGATTTGAGACAATCCCCGTTTGCTGTTGCGATGAATTCGCGATCAATCTTGACCCCGGCGAAAACACCGGTTTCCAGAAGCTCCACCGAATTGCTGCCCGAGCCGAAGTCATCAATGTAAATCGCAACACCCCGGTTTTTAAGCATTTTGGCATTGGCAAGAAATGCCGGATCTTTGACGATGTCACTATGTTCGGTGATTTCGACTTCGATCCTGATATCGCGAAGCAGCATATCGCTTCGGAAATGAAGGATTTCTTCGAGAAAGCAATTATTGCGAATGGAATAGGGCGAACAGTTGATCGAGACGGTCGGCGAAAAATCGAACCGGGACCGGATATCCTTGGCCTGCCTGCGCACTTCATTCATCACCGCTGTGGTCAGCAGGTTGATGGCCGGATGCCCTTCGCAGGCCAGAATGATTTCCTCAAGAAGGAAACGTTTCTGAAGGTTCGGAAAACGGATCAGGACTTCAAACCCGCAGGCCAGGCCGGTCTTTGTCTCGATGCGCGGCTGAAAGACAATCGAATAACCGTTATTTTTGATCGCCCGCATGACCAGCCCCGGTGTAATCAGGGTCCCGGCCAGATCAATCGCCCGCGAACTCAGCGCCTGTTCGATGGATTTGCGGATCAGTTCAATCGATGCGGGCTTGGATAATATGCACGATACAAAAGCCGTGTTGATGGCCTTGTTCATTGCAGAATTATCAAGATGCCCCGATAGCAGAACACGCGGGATATTCGGCGCAATACTGACCATTTCGCGTAACAACCGCATGCCGGAAAAGCCCGGCATGGCCAGATCCGAAACAATCACGTCAACTTTTCGATGATTATCGCGCAGCCATGAAAGAGCCTCGACCGGATCGGAGAAGGAAACCACGTTGTAACGCTGCCCCAGGGCCCGCGCAACGCCACGCAGCAGATTTTCGTCATCATCGACAAAAACGACGGTCGGTTTGAAGGGGTTAACGTTGTTCATATTTGCAAAGCCTTCCCGATGAAGCAGAACGCGATCCCGCAGTGCTTCACACAACCGATCGCCCGTTACATGCCGGACCCTATGGCGGGTCGGGATTTCAAAACATCCCCATATGGGGACTAAATCGCCCGTCCTTCCCGATATCGTCACAAACATGACACTTCATATTTGACGCCACGCCCGCATAATACCTGTGGTAGAATTTCATCCTTCACCACGCCACGGCGACATGAGCATCGGGGCACGTCATGCGGATTGCTGCGTTTAACGTCGAAAACCTGTTTGACCGGGCAAAAGTCTTTAACGATGAAAACCCCGAAGCCCATCGCGATGTGCTGGATGCCCATGCAGAACTGAACAAGCTGTTCGAAAAGCTGGTTTACAGCGATGCCGACAGGGCACGGATGTTAACGCTGATAACAAAACTGGGCATGTTGCGCGGCGACGAAGGCCCCTTTACCCGCATTCGCAAAATCCGTGGCCAGCTGATTTCACGCCCGCGCCCGCCAAAACAACCTTATATCAAGGCCGATGGCCGCGATGATTGGGTTGGCTGGTGTGAACTTCGCATGGGGTCGGTGGACGAGGCCGCGATGCTCAACACCGCGCGCATGATCGGTGATATCGGGGCAGATGTTCTGGCACTGGTCGAGATCGAAAGTCGCCCGGTATTGTTGGCGTTTCAGGATTTCATGCGCGAAAAGGGCGTTTTGCCGGTGCCCTATCGCCATATGATGATCATTGATGGCAATGACGGGCGCGGCATTGATGTCGGCCTTGCTACCCACGAAGGTTACCCGATTGGCGAAATGCGCAGCCACGTCGATGACCTGAAACCCGACGGTGCCCCGATTTTCAGCCGCGATTGCCCGGAATATGAAATCATCACACCATCGGGCGCGCAGATCATGGTTCTGCCCAACCATTTCAAAAGCAAATATGGCGGCAATGACCCGGCAAGCCGCGCCAAGCGACTGGCGCAATCATTGGCGGTTGCCGCCTATTACAATCGTCTGATCGCCGAGGGGTTCGAAAATATCGTGGTTCTGGGCGATCTTAACGATACCCCCGACAGTCCGGAGCTTGATCCGTTGCTGCATGGTACGGCCCTTCGGGATGTGTCGGCCCACCCGAGCTTTACCGAGTTCGAATTCAATGCCGGGAATGGCGACCGCGGGACCGGCACGCATGGCCTTGGCAATGATGATGATAAAATCGATTATCTTTTGTTATCGCCTGCCCTGTTTGACCGCGTCACCAAGGGCGGCATTTACCGCAAGGGCATCTGGCCAGGATCACGCCCGCAGCGTTGGGAAACCTATCCCGACCTGATCAGGAAACATCAGGCAGCATCGGATCATCACCTGATCTGGGCTGATATCGATATCTAAGCGCGTTGGACCACAATACCTTTCGCGACCTTCCTGATACTTTTCTAAATTGCGTAAGATCAAAGATTTACCTTGCCGTTCAGGTCAGGATCATCCCAAACTTTATCGCGTTAAAGCTATAACCTGCTTGCGATAACCCCTATACGCCGATGGCACATCCGTTGCCACAAACCCGGCAATCCTGTCTTGGAGGGCGGAATGAGCAAACTGCGCGTGCCTTTGGCGATCCTTGTCGTGATCATCGCGATTACCGGGGGCGGTTACTATTACTGGCAGCAAAATCAGGAAACCCTTCCCGAATTCATCGCCAGCGGCAATGGCCGGATCGAGGCCGAGGAAGTCCGGGTGGCAACCAAATATGCCGGCCGGGTCGACGAGGTTCTGGTCGATGAGGGCGATGTGGTCCAAGCCGGTCAGGTTCTGGCGCGGATGGATACGGCCGAACTTCAGGCCAGCCTTGCCAAGGCCCGCGCCGAAGTTGCGAGTGCGCAACAAGGCATTTTCGAAGCCAGGGCCGATATCGCTCAGAAAGAAAGCCAGCTTTCCCTCGCGCAGCGACAGCTTGAACGCGCCAACGAGCTTGTCAAAAACAACAATATCGCCCGTGAACAGGTCGATCAGCGCAAATCGGAACGCGACGTGGCCGAGGCCGCCCTTGCGGCAGCAAAATCCCGCCTGACAAGCAGCGAACGTAATGTCGAAGCCGCCCAGGCCGAACTTGACCGCATTCAGGTGCAGATCAATGATTCCGTGCTTAAGGCACCGCGCGGCGGGCGGGTGCAATATCGTCTTGCCGAACCCGGCGAAGTTCTTGCGGGTGGCGACCCGGTGGTAACGGTTCTGGACCTCACCGATGTTTACATGACGATCTTCCTTCCGACCCGGCAGGCCGGTTTGGCCTTTGTCGGCAACGAGGCGCGCATTGTTCTGGATGCCGCACCGAATTTTGTGATCCCGGCCTATGTATCATTCGTTGCTGATGATGCACAATTCACCCCGCGCGAGGTCGAAACCAGAAGCGAACGCGACAAGCTGATGTTCCGGGTTAAAATCCGCATCGCGCGCGAATTGCTTGAAGAGCATAGCAAACGGGTCAAAACCGGCCTGCCCGGCGAGGCCTATGTCATGCTGGCCGATCATAAAAACTGGCCGGAACGCTTTACCCCCAATGTTCCCGATGACGCGACACTGAACCAGAGCCTTCAGGAATGAGTAATGCTCCTGCAAATGGCGCAAATCTTGCCGCGCGGCTGGACCATGTCCGCCACCGATACGGCCATGTTCATGCGCTTGACGATATCAGCCTTGATATCCCCACAGGCCGGACCATCGGCTTTATCGGGCCCGATGGTGTGGGTAAATCCACCGCCCTTGCCCTGATATCGGGTGCGCGCAAATTGCAGGATGGCGTGGTCGAAACGCTGGGCGGGCCGATGGACGACACGCGCCACCGAAACAGCGTTCTGCCCAAAATCGCCTATATGCCCCAGGGACTGGGCAAGAACCTTTATATGGACCTGACGATCCGCGAGAACCTTGAATTCTTTGGCCGTTTGTTTGGCCAGTCGGCGCGCGAACGCAATGACCGGATTGAAAAGCTGGTAAAGGCGACCGGGCTTGAACCCTTTACCGAGCGCGCAGCCGGCAAGCTTTCCGGCGGGATGAAGCAGAAGCTTGGCCTGTGTTGCGCCCTGATCCATGATCCGGAAATATTGATACTGGACGAGCCGACAACCGGCGTCGATCCCCTGTCACGTCGACAGTTCTGGGAACTGATCGACCAGATCCGCAAAACCCAAAGCGGCATGACCGTGCTGGTCGCAACCGCCTATATGGATGAAGCCGCCCGTTTCGACCAACTGATTGCGATGAATGACGGCAAGGTGCTGGCAAGCGGCACAGCGGACGAGATTTTGGAGCGCACCGGGGCAGATAACCTTGAAACCGCGTTTGTAAGGCTTCTGCCCGAAGAAGAACGCAAGGGCCATAAGGACCTTGTCATTCCGCCGCGCACCACACATGGCGATGTTCCGGCCATCGTCGCGGACGGCCTGACCATGCGGTTTGGCGATTTTACAGCCGTCGATAATGTCAGTTTCCGCATTGAAAAAGGCGAGATTTTCGGGTTTCTCGGCTCGAACGGGTGCGGCAAGACGACAACCATGAAGATGCTGACCGGGCTTTTGCCCGCGACCGAAGGCACGGCAGAGCTTTTCGGCAAACCGGTCGATGGGCAGGATACCGAACTTCGCAAACGGGTCGGCTATATGAGCCAGGCCTTTTCGCTTTATGCCGAGCTGAGCGTCTATCAGAACCTGGAGCTTCACGCGCGGCTGTTTCATCTGCCGTCAGATCGGATTAAGCCGCGGATTGACGAGCTTTCGGAGCGGTTCGGCCTGACCGAATATCACGATGACATGGCTGAAAGCCTGCCGCTTGGTGTGCGGCAACGTTTATCGCTGGCGGTTGCCATCATTCACAGCCCGGAAATCCTGATACTGGACGAACCGACATCGGGCGTCGATCCGGTGGCACGTGACGCGTTCTGGCAATTGCTGGTCGAGCTTTCGCGCGATCAGGGGGTGACGATTTTTATCTCTACCCATTTCATGAACGAGGCGGAACGCTGTGATCGCATATCGCTGATGCATGCGGGCAAGGTATTGATTAGCGACACCCCGCATGAAATCACGCAGAAACGCGGTTGCGAAACGCTTGAAGAAGCCTTCATCAGCCATCTGGAAGAAGCCAGCGGCATTGATGACAACGCCCCTGCCCCGGATGCATCGGCCATTGGCGGGGACGATGAAACCGCGACTGCGAAATGGAAACCGGCCAAGGCATCGATTTTCAGTTTGCGCCGTTTGTGGGCCTATTCACTGCGCGAAACCATGGAACTGATCCGCGATCCGATCCGGTTGATGTTTGCCTTGCTGGGTACGGCGATTCTGATGCCGGTTTTCGGGCTTGGCATTACCTTTGACGTTGAAAATCTGACATATGCTGCACTCGACCGCGACAGGACGGAAACCAGTCGCACCTATCTTGAAAACCTTGCAGGGTCGCGATATTTCAGCGAACAGCCGCCGTTAAACAGCAATGACGAACTCGAACAGCGGTTGCTGTCGGGCGATATCACGCTGGCGATTGAAATTCCGCCGGGATTTGGCCGCGACCTTGAAGCCGGACGCAGCCCCGAAGTCGCCGCAACCATCGATGGCACCATGCCGTTTCGCGCCGAAACCATCCATGGCTATGTCGAAGGCATTCACAGCAAATATCTGAACGAACGCAGCATGCGCAACACAGGTTTGCCCGCGCAAACTCTGCCGGTAAGCATTGAGACACGCTATCGCTATAATCAGGATTTCAAAAGCATCTATGCCATGGTGCCATCGGTGATTGCGCTGCTGCTGATGTTTATCCCCGCCGTTCTGATGGCGGTCGGCGTGGTGCGTGAAAAGGAACTGGGATCGATCACCAACCTTTATGTCACGCCGGTCACGCGGATCGAATTCCTGATTGGCAAACAATTGCCCTATGTCGGGTTGGGGCTGATCAATTTCGTTCTGATGGTGGCGATGGCGCTGTTCTGGTTCGAAGTCCCGATGCGGGGCAATCCGCTTACCCTTATTGTCGGGGCCTTCCTGTTTGTTTTTGCCACAACCGGTTTGGGGCTTTTGATTTCGTCCTTCACCAAGACCCAGATCGCCGCCCTTTTTGGAACCGCGATTGCGACGATGGTGCCCTCGGTCATGTTTTCCGGAATGATGCAGCCGATATCCTCGCTTGAAGGCGCACCCGCCGTGCTGTCGACCATCATGCCGACATCGCATTTCATGTCGATCAGTGTCGGGGTCTTTACCAAGGCGCTTGGCTTTGCCGAACTTTATCCCCAAATCCTGACGCTGGTGATTTTCTTCCCGGTATTGACCGTACTTTCGATGCTGCTGCTTAAAAAGCAGGAGGCGTAAATTTGATGTTTGGCAAACGGATTGAAAATATCTATCGCCTCGGCATCAAGGAGCTTTTCAGCCTCCGTCGCGATGTCGTGTTGCTGATCCTGATCTGCTGGGCGTTTTCATTTGCGATTTACAATGCCGCCACCGGCTTTTCCCATGACCTTAAAAACGCATCGATCGCGATTGCCGATCTGGACAAATCCAAATTGTCGCGCCAGATCGGCGATGCGTTTCTGCAACCATTTTTCAAGATACCCGGGGAAATCAGCGAAGGTGACATTGACGCGGCCATGGATGGCGGCGAATACACCTTTGTTCTGGTGATCCCGCCCGATTTTGAAAAGAATCTGATTGCCGGTCATCAACCGGAAATTCAGCTTAACATCGATGCCACCGCCATGATGCAGGCCGGGATCGGCCAAGGCTATGTCAGCAATATCATCGCCCAGGAAGTCCGGACCTTCATGGGCGGGGTTTCAGCCTATGTCGCGGCAAATCACGAACCACCGGCGACACTTGTGACACGTTATGCCTATAACGAAAACGCCACCAGTTCATGGTTCACCAGCGCGATGGAGATCATCAACAACATCACCATGCTCTCGATCATCCTCTCTGGTGCCGCCCTTATTCGTGAACGCGAACATGGCACCATCGAACATCTGCTGGTGATGCCGCTTGATCCGTTTGAAATCATGCTGGCAAAGGTCTGGGCCAACGGGCTTGTGATCCTGATCGCCAGCGCCGTATCCCTGTTTTTCGTCGTCGAACTGATGCTCGGCGTGCCGATTATCGGCTCCAAGCTGTTGTTCTTTGCCGGAACCATGCTGTATCTGTTTTTTGCCACCGCCCTTGGCATTTTCCTTGCAACCATGACGAAATCAATGCCGCAATTCGGGCTTCTCTTTATCTTGGTCGTATTGCCGATGCGGATGTTGTCGGGCGGGAACACGCCGCTTGAAAGCATGCCTGAAACGCTTCAGAACATCATGCAATTCGTCCCGTCCAGCCACTTTGTCAGCTTTGCACAGGCGATCCTGTATCGCGATGCCGGGATCAATGTCGTCTGGCAGGAATTCCTGATCGTCTTCGTGATCGCCGCCCTGTTCTTCGCCTTCAGCGCAATCAGGTTCCGCAAAAGCATCGCGGCAATGCGATAGCACAAGACTGTTTCAATTTGTTTATGAGGCGCGCAATGAGAGGTTTGTATCGAAATGTCCTAGGGACACCCTTTGAAAATACAGAGAAGACATTACACATTAGCCTAATCGAAACTAAGCAAGTATGGCACCAAATAATATTAGATGAATTGAATGGAGAAAAAATAAGGAAATCAATATCCAATGAACTATCTGATCTCAAAGAGAAAATACGAAATTTCTCTGATCGACAGATAATATACTTCATAAGCAGACGTCCTAGGGTTCGATTATACAAACCAATTAAATACTCATTTTTTGGAAATACAATTACGATTCCTATCGAGATTGGTGAAAATAGAAAACGAAGAAAACTGAGATGCAACCTCAGCTATCTTGACAGCACAGGTAAAAAGCACAGACCCTCTATATCTTCAACATCAAAACTCGTAAGGCTAGGAATTGGCGACTCAACACTAGACTTTCCGATTAGCATATTTCTGCAAGAGTTTGGTATTGACCTTGGGATCTGTAGCGAAATTACATATATCGGCAGGACAGATGACCCCAAACGGAGAGTAATAGATGGAAACCACAGAGGACTCTCCGACACCCTATCCATGAGCTTAGATAGTGGTGACGATGTTTTCGTTCACTTTAACCTATTCCATGCCAGATATCACTCTGAAATACCTGAAAAAGGAATACATTTCTTAGCAAGCAACTCGCTACTTGATTATGTAGAGATTAAAGAGGAAGCTGAGATAATTGAGAAATTATTTATAAACTACTTTAGGCCCAGTACTCAGTCTGGTAGCAAATCGACCGACAGCACGCGTTTAAAAAAAAGCGTCTCGCGACTGAACTCTAACAAAAATGTCAAATCGATTATTGTCTCATGCGAGTTGAATAATAGCGCGCACGATTTTAATTTTTTTACCCCGAGCATTAGCCCTCGAAAAGGGCATATTTTCCAATGCGAACTAATTGATAAAACCAATCTTTCATTTACCACACTAGAAAAAGACCCAATTGAAAAACTCTACAACTCTAGCGATATTTAAGTTTGAAAAACAGGATGGTTGACGCCAGCACAAGGGTAAACCCGTTTGCAATGATCACCGGCCAGTCGCCTCGGATCAGTCCATAGACCAGCCAAAGTGCGATCCCGGTGCACAGGATCAGAAACATCACAAGCGAGATATCAGCGGTCGAGCGGGTGCGCCAGGTGCGGATGACCTGCGGCAGGAAGGCAATCGTGGTCATTGATCCGGCAAGAAGGCCAAGGACGGTTTCAAAAGACATGATCATGGCAGGCCTCCGTCAGATCATCGGGCCGAATGACAAGGCATCAGACCGAAACAGAACGCTCGTTTGAATGCATTCAACACATATTGCACACGACTTCAAGCGGGAAATATCCGGGCCGATCATGATGCGCCAGAAGCCCTGATAACCTTGGGAAATGAACGGTTTCTGGGGCCAGAAACACAAAACCCCGCTCGGAAACCGGCGGGGAGGAAATGGTGGGCCTAACAAGACTCGAACTTGTGACCTCTCGCATGTCAAGCGAACGCTCTAACCAACTGAGCTATAGGCCCCTGTATTTGGGGAAAGATGGTGGGCCTAACAAGACTCGAACTTGTGACCTCTCGCATGTCAAGCGAACGCTCTAACCAACTGAGCTATAGGCCCTCTTACCCATCTTTCATCTGACCGGCCTTCAAGTCAGAAGGCTTGGCCAGCACCGTTTGTAACGGCGAGGCGGTATTTAGCCCAAGGCCGTGAAAGGTGCAACCCCTCAATTGGATTTTTGACAAAAAATCTTCATCTATGGGGGACGGGATGGATCGCTGTTGCTATGATCATCATCCAGTTTAGGGAAGACATAACAAACGACAATGAACCAGTTGCCATCGGATCTTACCGGCAATGGACCGGCAACCGTCATCCTGCCATCCCGGCAAACCCTGCCGGTGGTGTTTGCATCGCCCCATTCCGGGCGCCATTATCCGCAGGAATTGATCGAGATTGCGCGCATTGATTCGTTTGCGCTGCGCGCGTCTGAGGATGCCTTTGTCGATCAATTGTTTGCCAGTGCGCCCAAACTTGGCGCCCCCCTGCTGTGCGCGACATTTCCGCGCGCCTTTGTCGATGTCAATCGCGGGGCGCTGGAACTTGATCCGCGCATGTTTGACGGCCCCCTGCCCTCGGATGCCGACATTCATTCGATGCGCGCCCTCTCGGGACTGGGATCCATCCCGCGCGTCGTCAGCGGCGGGATCGAGATTTACAAAACCCGCCTGCCCGTTGCCGAGGCAATGCACCGGATCGATACGTTTTATCACCCCTATCACAGTGCGCTTCGCAAGCTGATCGATGCAACGCGCGATCAGTTTGGCTATTGCATCCTGATTGATTGCCATTCCATGCCCGGCGATTCTGTCGACAGCAGCAAAAACCGCGTTGATCTGGTTCTGGGCGATTGCTATGGAAGTTCCTGCCATCCGTCTTTGACGCGCTTTGTCGAAGATCGTGTCCGCGATCTGGGCTTTACCCCTTCGCACAATGATCCATATGCAGGCGGTTTTTGCACGCGACATTACGGGCAACCGGAAAACAACGTGCACAGCCTGCAGATCGAGCTTTCACGCTCGCTTTACATGGACGAAGACACGATCACGCCCCATCGCGGATTTGACACCCTGCGCGAACAGATGACACATCTGATATCGTGCTTCCACGATCTAGACGGGAATCCCTTCTGATGACATCCAGCCCCGTTTCTTCCACGCCATCAGGAAAACCGATGCCAAATGGTGCCGCGCCCTTGGAGGATCTTGTGATCCGCGATGCCGAGCCAGAGGATTTTGGCCGCATTACCGAAATTTACGGCCACCATGTCCTGCATGGCCTGGCCTCGTTCGAAGAACGTGCGCCTGAAATCGCCGAACTGACAACCCGCTGGCAGCATGTCCGCGAACGCGGCCTGCCCTATCTGGTGGCGGAAATTGATGGCCGCGTCGAAGGCTTTGCCTATGCCGGGGCCTATCGCCCGCGCCCGGCGTACCGCTTTACGGTCGAGGACACGATCTATATCGCGCCCGATGTGGTCGGCAAGGGGGCCGGCCGCGCGCTTCTTTCCGAACTGATCAAACGCTGTACGGCCCTTGGCTATCGCCAGATGGTTGCCGTGATCGGCGATAGCGCCAATGTCGCCTCTATCGGGTTGCACGCGCGCCTGGGCTTCCGGGTGGCGGGCACATTGCAGTCGGCAGGATTCAAACTTGGCCGCTGGGTCGATAGCGTGATCATGCAGCGCGGCCTTGGTGACGGGGATGGCAACTTCCCGGAACGCGATCCAGGGCGGGAGAAATAACCCCTATCGCCATAACCTTGCGACACGCGAACAAAGGCACCAGTCAGACAGACGGTGCCTTTTCTTTTTGATGCCGATGGGGAATGGCATTCACCCTTAACCATGGCGCGAGTTGCACCGCACAATCCCGCGCAGGCGACATAATGATATTTCCGGCGCGAATTCCCGCACCCCAGGAAAACCTGTAAAACCTTGGAATTCAGGCAAAAAAGAAGGCCGCCTGTGACAGCGGCCCAAGTCTAGGGAGGAAACGTCCAAGAAACGAGCGACAAGTCGCTCGCCGGAATGCACTGCGTCCTACCGCAGCGCACAAATAGACATTACCCATTAGATCGGGTGAACGCAACACGTTTTTGACTATTTTTTTATCAAAAAAATTAATGCACTTTTTTTGTTCAAAATTTCACCAAACTGACACTTTTTCGAACTGAATCCCGGCCAGATGCGGTCATTTTTTCAGCATCCTCATTTTTCCGCGCCACGGTTCATTTCCGAAAAATCGGCAAATCTGATCAAAAGTTGCAATCAGGAACGGCGGAAACACTGCGATTCCATCAGCAGAGTCGAAAATTCGGCTTTCGATTCCCATCATGAGAATCTGCTCCAAACCCGCAGAAACTCTCATTTACGCGGTCTCGTACCCATCAGCATCGCGGAATCCCGAAAAATACAATCGGGTAAAATTGCCCCCGCAACATGACCAATTGGGGCAGATTCGTAAAAAAGACGCCCCAAAAAGCGGCGACTGTCAAAATCCAGGAATAAGCAGAACAAGAAAACGAACCTTATGCCGGACCTACGAAAAGGCCGCAAAGGTCGCGGGGTTAATTCACGGTCTGATTGACGACCTTGCTGGCATCGGCCGCACGCGCCGATGACGTGGTGGCAGCAGCCCCGGAAATCTTGCGACCCGACAGGCCATCAGCAACGATCTGTTCGCGGTCATGGCGTTTTTTGGCGTCATACATGCGCTGATCGGCAAGGTCGATCAGGTTATGCGGCTGGGAAATGACATCTTCGATCCGCTCGGCCAGTCCGTAACTTGCCTGCTGGGTCAAACCATTGGCAAGATCGGCAAGACCCGGCGCCATGACGCGATGCATGACTTCATTGGCACGTGCCAATGTCAGGTCAGGCAGAATAACAAGGAATTCCTCCCCGCCCCAGCGGATCACCAGATCCGTGCTCCGGAACCGATGCGCCAGATTGCGCCCGGCTTCTTCAAGAATGCGGTCACCGTAATCATGGCCGAACTGATCATTGATTTTCTTGAAGTCATCAAGATCGACAAAGGCCACGGTAAGCGGGCTTCGCTTACGATAGGCGGCTTCAAAATTCAGACGCAGCATTTCCATGCCAAAGGCGCGGGTATAGACCCCCGTCAGCGGATCAATCGCGATTTCCTGCGCGGCAACAATCGTTCGATAAAGCTGAACCATGGCCGCCATCACCGCAAGCGGCAGCAAGACGGGCAAAATCATTTCAACCGGCACATAACCGCCTGCAACGGGCCCCTGAGCACCAAAGAACAGCAACACAATGATCGGAGAAACCATTATTCCCGCCTCGGCCAGTGTCAGCGGCATGATGGCAATCAGGACAACAATGCCAAGAAGCAGGAAACTGTGCGAGGTCAGCATCTTTGGCGACGCCGCAAGATCAAGCCCCGAAAAACCGCACAGCAGGGCGGCGGCAATCACAAGAAACAGCATCGGCAGATAAGGCGCACGGCGACGCCATTTCGAACTGACCGCCCGATTAAGCAGCACCACAACCGCAATCCCCATGACAAGGAGGCGCATGATCACGGCTTGCGATTGCCAGAAGCCATTGCCATAGGCCCCGTCCCAGATCGGCACAAGCGCCAGCAGAACGAGGGTGAAAAAGGCCGCGAAACGCGCGGTTAGCTGTACCGATTCCTTACGCCGCAGATGCAGAAGTTCTGCATGCCGGGGCGTATAAAGAAAATCACGATATCGACATCGCAAGGGCCCTGCGAAGCGTCGACTATCTCTTCGGGGACCGGATAGCACGCGGGTCAGCTCCAACTCATCAATGCGAAGGAGCCACAGCAGCCCCGAATAACTGCATGATCGTTCCCTGATTTAACCGGCAATTCAACTATCCAGAAGAGGTGGCACGCTGTTTTTGAATTAATTTTTAACTAATTAAGAGAGAAAAAATAAAAACAACCACCTGTTTTAACACAATAATTAACGTATTTTCGCGCCCCTAAGTTGTTTTTCACAACAACAGCACCCTTAAAACCGTAACGCGAATTGCAAAATGGTCGCGACTCGCATCATCCCGAAATCATAAGCCGCACCAAAAAGAAACCGCCACACCGAAAAACCGGTATGGCGGCAAAAATCAAAAGAATTTCAGGCTTAGCCCTGGGAAATCAGCCCCAAAGGGCGCGATCAGGAAGCCCCATGACGCCCTTGTCAAACACCAGACCGTTTTCACGGTCTTTTGCCATCCATAGCGGACCGTCAAGATCAACAATGCGGGCATCGGCGGCAACGATCATCGCCGGTGCCATCGCAAGCGAGGTCCCGACCATGCAGCCGACCATGATCTGCATACCAACCTTGGCGGCAGCATCGGCAAGATCAAGCGCCCCGGTCAGACCGCCGGTTTTATCAAGCTTGATATTGATCATGTCGTAAAGCTGCGACAGACGCGGGATGTCGGCAACGGTATGGATCGATTCATCGGCACAAAGCAGCACCGGACAATCAAGATCAATCAGACCGTCATCCTGTCCGGCGGGCAGCGGTTGCTCGATCATTTCCACACCAAGCGCGTCAAGCTCCGCACCGATATCCTCAAGCAGCGCAATCGACCATGCCTCGTTGGCATCAACAATCAAACGCGATGTCGGCGCACCTTCACGAACCGCACGAACAGATTCGAGAACGTTTTCGCCGTTAAGCTTAAGCTTGAGCAACGGTGCAGACGCCGCCTTGCGCGCGGCTTCACGCATCGCATCAGGCGTATCAAGGCTAAGCGTTTCAGCCGTAATCAGGCCTTCGGGTGCCTTGCGTTCGGCAAGTTCCCAGGCACGACGCCCAAATCGCTTTGCCTCAAGGTCCCAATAGGCACAGTCAACCGCGTTGCGCGCCGCACCGGCCTTCATCGCGTCCTGCAATTCCTTTCGCGTCATCCCACGCGAAAGGGCATCAGCCTGGGCCTCGATATCGGCTATGACGCCTTCGACGGTTTCGTTATAACGGGCATAGGGAACGCATTCCCCATATCCGGTATATTCACCGTCGGTCAGGGCGACCTTGACGACATGGGCCTCGGTCTTGGCCCCGCGCGAGATTTTGAACGCCCCGCGCAGCGGCCAGACTTCAGATGTGACACTTATGCGCGGCACATCAGATCTCCTGCAATTTGTCGACGATTGATGCAACACCGGTCCGAACCGGGTCCACACATGGCAGGCCAAATTCGGCTTCGACCTCGGCCAGAAGCTTTTTGGCCGCCGCATCGTCAAGCGACTTGGTGTTGATGGCGAAACCGGCAACCACACAATCAGGGTTGGTCAGGCGCGCATGCATCAGGTTGACGTCCATCGTGGTTTTCAGGTCCGGCAACTTATAGCCCGGCAGACCACGCATGTGGGTACGGGTCGGTTCGTGACAAACGATGATGGCATCGGGCTGCGAACCATGGATCAGCCCCATGGATACACCGGCGAACGAGGCATGGAACAGGCTGCCCTGCCCTTCGACAACGTCCCAATGGTCCGGCTCGTTGGCCGGCGCAATGGTTTCAACCGCGCCGGAAATAAAGTCCGAAATCACGGCATCAACCGAAATGCCTTCGCCCGCGATGAAAATACCGGTCTGGCCGGTGGCACGGAAAGTCGACTTCATGCCGCGCTTTTTCATTTCCGCATCAAGCGCAAGGGCGGTGTACATTTTCCCGACCGAGCAATCAGTCCCAACCGCCAGAACACGTTTGCCCGGACGTTTTTCACCGTTACCGACCGGCAGCTTGCCATCAAAGTGACGGACGTCGAAAAGTTTTACGCCTTTGGCGTTGGCGGCTTGGACCAGTTCGGGAATCGTCGACAGGCGCGTATGCAGACCGTTGGCGATATCCATCCCGGCATCAATCGCTGCCAGAAGGGTTTCCATCCATGCCGGGCCGATAATACCGCCACGGTTGGCAACGCCCAGAACGATGGTTTTGACACCGGCGGCTTTAGCTTCGGCAATCGACATTTCCGGCAGGCCAAGATCGGCCTGACAGCCCGGAAGGCTTAGCTGTGCGACACACCATTCGGGGCGCCACTGCTTGATGCCAATCGCGGTTTTTGCCGCCAGTTCGTCGGGTGCATCACCAAGAAACATAAGATACGGATGTTCGATTTTCATTTTACCTCCTTGACCAGCGTCCAACCGCTGCCCTTATAATCTGAGGCGACTATAACGCAACTTGGTGGGAGCCATCCAGATATATGAATTGATATCTTCGACTATCCACCGAAATACTCGCACAAAATTCGAATATCGAAGCAAATAACAAAAAAACATTCTGAATTCATCGAAGACAAACCTCCTTTCTTGTGAATTTGACCGGGAAACGCCCGGAAAAAGCAAGAAAATGCAATTTTGAAGGACTGGCGCGAAAGCGTCCGACTACACATGAGTACCGATCTCAAAAAGTGGCTTTCTGACCGCAAAATTGAAGAAGTCGAATGTATTGTCCCAGATATGTCCGGGGTGGCACGCGGCAAGGTTCTGCCAACGCAAAAGTTTTTGCGCGGGCTTGAAGCCAAAAGCCTTGCCATCCCCGAGGCAATTTTTTCCATGACGGTCACCGGGGGCTACCCGGAAGAAACCGACGCGTTTCTGGACCCGGCGGAAAAAGACGTTGTCATGGTCCCCGATCCGGAAACCATTCGCGTCGTGCCGTGGTACGAAGAACCGACAGCGCAGATTATTTGCGACTGTTATCATTTTTATGGCGACGAGGTGTCGATCTCACCGCGCCACGTTCTGAAACGTGTCCTGGCGGCCTTTGAAGAACGCGGCATGAAACCGATCATTGCCCCGGAACTTGAATTTTATCTGGTGGCAAAAAACACCGACCCGGACAACCCGCTTGAACCGCCAATCGGACGTTCGGGCCGACCGGAACGGGCATCGAACGCCTTTGGCATCGATGCGATCAACGAATTCGACCCGCTGATCGAAGACCTTTATGACTATTGCGAGGCCATGAATATCGACGCCGATACCATGAGCCACGAGTCGGGCCCCGCCCAGCTTGAAATGAACTTCAATCACGGCGCGCCACTTGAACTGGCCGACCAGGCCTTCCTGTTCAAACGCACGCTACGTGAAACCGCGCTCAAGCACGGGGTCTATGGCACATTCATGGCCAAACCGATGGGCAACCATCCGGGCAGTGCCATGCATATCCATCAAAGCGTCGTCGACATCAAGACAGGCAAAAACCTGTTTGCCGATGACAATGGCGATAACTCGCAGATGTTCCTGAACTATGTCGGCGGCTTGCAGCGTTATCTGCCTGCTGCCATGCCGCTTCTGGCTCCGAACATGAACAGCTATCGCCGTTTGCAGCCCTGGTCGGATGCCCCGATCAACATGCACTGGTCACTTGATAACCGGACTGTCGGCCTGCGTCAGCCGAACGGCCCGGCCAATGCACGCCGTATCGAAAACCGCATTCCGGGGGCCGATGCCAACCCGTATCTGGCGATTGCGGCATCGCTTGCCTGTGGCCTGCTGGGTATTATCGAGGAAGTCGATCCGACCGCCCAGATCGAAGGGTCGGGTTATGACCGGGCGCATTCCCTGCCCCGTCACATCCACGAAGCACTGGCCAAATTCCATCGGTGCAAACCGCTAAAAGACCTGTTGGGCGAAGAATTTTCGGCCGCCGTTCTCGCCGTCAAGGAAGCCGAATGGGATGCCTATCAGACGGTGATCAGCGCGTGGGAGCGTGAACACCTTCTGCTGAACGTTTGATTGAATTCTTGCGCCAGGGCATCATCTCTGGCGCAAGAATGTTGCATGATGAATGCCTAATTTTTCACTTGATGCGAAAAATGCCCAAAAATCCATCTTGTATTTGACAAAAACCTGAGGCATTCGAAGGATATGAGGGTCTTGGAGAAAGCAATAACAGGACCTTCAAATTTTCAAACGCTGCCACATGGGAGGCTCAGCGAAATGAAATCACTTCTTAAATCTTCCAGCCTGGTTGTCCTTGCCGCAGCCCTTTCGGGCTTTGCCGCAAGCGCATCGGCACAGGAAGTCCTTAACGTTTATAACTGGTCTGACTATATCGGCGAAGAAACCGTCGCCAATTTCGAAAAGGAATATGGCGTAAAGGTCAATTACGACGTCTATGACAGCAACCAGGTTGTCGAAGCCAAATTGCTGGCTGGCAATTCGGGTTATGACCTTGTCGTTCCGACTCTGGCCGATGCACAGCGCCTAATCCAGGCAGGCATCTTCCAGAAAGTCGACAAATCCAAACTGGAAAACTTTGGCAATCTGGACAAGGTGATCCTGAACCAGACCGCCAAATACGACCCGAACAACGATTACGCTGTTCCGTACCTTTGGGGCACCAACGGCATTGGCTATAACGTTGCCAAGGTTCAGGAAGCTCTGGGTGACGATGCCCCGCTCGATAGCTGGGCGCTGGTTTTTGATCCGCAATATGCCGAAAAACTGTCAAAATGCGGTCTGACCATGCTTGACGATCCGGGCGAAATCGTGCCGCTCGTCAACTTCTATCTTGATAAGCCGGATTCCAAACAGTCGACCGCGGATATCGAAGCCGCAATGGCCGAACTCGAAAAAATCCGTCCCTACATCACCTATTTCCACAGCTCGCAATATATCAACGACCTTGCCAATGGTAACGTCTGCGTATCGATCGGCTGGTCGGGTGACGTTGGCCAGGCTGCCCTTCGCGCCGAAGAAGCCGGCAATGGCAACGAGATCAAATACGTGATCCCGAAAGAAGGCACCCTGATCTGGTTTGACGTGATGATGATCCCGGCCGACGCGCCGAACCCGGATCTGGCCCACAAATTCATTGATTACATCCTGCGCGCCGATGTCGGTGCCGATCTTGCCAACTATGTCGAATATGCCAGCCCGAACGAGGCTGCCATGGAATTCATCGACGAAGATCTGAAAGCCGATCCGGGTGTTTACCCGTCGCAGGAAGTCAAGGAACGCCTGCGTTCCAAGATCGAGCCGGGCTCGAAAGAACTTCGGACCCGTACCCGTCTGTGGACCAAGCTTAAAACCGGTCAGTAATCGATCCATTGATCGATCAAGTAATCGGTCCGGTTAATACCAGACATGCCCAAAGGGGCGCTGCACAGTTCGCAGCGCCCCTTTTTTGACATTGCGAACTGTGACTCGTGATGACGTGCGTGAAATTGCGCAGGGTGCCAAAGACGCGCTAAACGAAGATGAAACCGTCAATAATGCACATTTTCTGAACACCTCTGCTGACTTTTCCGCCATTTATCGCAATTTCAACCACGAAACGTTCGAAATATCGCACACCCCTCTTTACAGATTGTGGAATTGCTTCATCCTGTTAATCAGGCAGAACCAAAACATCGGACGGCAAGCTTCGGCCAACCGCGCTCGAATGCATAGCCGGGCATGTCGCCCGATGTTTTGGGTATATCTCGACAACAAACAAGGGGAGAAGCTTGGTGTCGCAGGGGGCTTTGCAGAAAGCACACGAGGATGTGCACAAGACTCAGCCTTGGAACAATCCCGAAGCGGTCCCGTTTATCCGTTTCGAGAATGTGACCAAGAAGTTCGGCGACTTTTATGCCGTCGATGATGTGTCGCTTGATATTTACCGGCATGAATTATTTGCCCTTCTGGGCGGATCGGGCTGCGGCAAAACAACCCTTTTGCGGATGCTGGCCGGGTTCGAGGAACCTACAGCGGGCAAAATCTTCATCGATGGTGTCGATATGGCAGGCGTCCCGGCCTATGAACGCCCGACCAACATGATGTTCCAGTCCTATGCCCTGTTCCCGCACATGACAGTTGAACAGAATGTGGCCTTTGGCCTGCATCAGGACGGATTGCCGAAATCGGAAATCCGCACGCTGGTTTCCGATATGCTGGCCCTTGTGCAAATGACCAAGTTTGCCAAACGCAAACCCCATCAGCTTTCCGGCGGGCAGCGCCAGCGTGTTGCCCTGGCGCGATCCCTTGTCAAAAAGCCAAAGGTTCTTCTGCTCGACGAACCGCTTGGCGCACTTGATAAAAAGCTGCGCGAACAGACACAGTTCGAACTGGTCAACATTCAGGAAAAGGTCGGCACCACCTTTGTCATGGTCACCCATGATCAGGAAGAAGCCATGACAATGGCATCGCGCATTGCGGTGATGAATGAAGGTGTGATCCGTCAGCTTGGCACCCCGTTCGAACTTTACGAATATCCCAACAGCCGCTTTACCGCGAACTTCCTCGGTCAGGTCAACCTGATCGAAGGAACGCTTGTCGATGATGACGAAAAATACGCCGTCATTCATTCCGACGATGCCGGTGGTGAAATTTATATCGACCACGCCGTTCAGGGCCACGAAGGGGCGACACTTTGGATCGCGCTTCGCCCGGAACGTTTGCGCCTGCTGACCGAAAAACCGACCGATACGAAATATAATTGCCTTTCTGGCAAGGTCGAGGAAATCGGTTATCTTGGCGGGCTTTCGACCTATCACGTACGCCTTGATAGCGGTTTCCGCATCAAGGTCACCGAGCCCAATTCCAGCCGCCATATCGAACCACGTTACACGTGGGAAGATCGCGTCTGGGTAACGTGGGAGGCCGGGGCTGCTTCGGTTCTGAATCAATGAGCAGTGACAAGCCAACCCTGAAACAACGTTATGATCGCCTGATGCTCAAGCATGGCCGGGTCCTTGTGATCGGCCTGCCCTATCTCTGGCTGATGCTGTTCTTCCTGATCCCGTTCCTGATCGTTCTGAAAATCAGCTTCGCCACCGCCGAATATGCCCAGCCGCCCTATAGCGCGCTGTTCACGTGGATTGACGAAGGGGTCAATATCACGATCAATTTCGGCAATTACCTGTTTCTGCTTAGCGACAGTCTTTATATATCGGCCTATCTGAATTCGATCCGGATTGCTGCGATTTCAACCGTGATCACGCTTCTGATCGGTTATCCGATGGCCTATGGCATTGCACGCGCGCAAGGATCGCTTCGCAGTGTGCTGCTGATGATGGTGATCCTGCCGTTCTGGACCAGCTTCCTGATCCGCGTTTATGCCTGGATCGGCATTCTGGACCGCGAGGGGCTGATCAATGCGCTGTTGCTGAACCTTGGCATTATTTCCGAGCCATTGATCATGCGTCAGACCGAATTCGCGGTCTATATCGGCATTGTCTATACTTACCTGCCCTTCATGATCCTGCCGCTTTATTCCACGCTGGAAAAAATGGATGTCAGCCTGATCGAGGCCGCCCTTGATCTTGGCTGCAGACCTTGGAAAGCCTTCATGAAGGTGACCCTGCCCCTATCGATGCCCGGCATTCTAGCCGGATCGCTTCTGGTGTTCATTCCGTCCGTTGGCGAGTTTGTCATCCCGGAACTTCTGGGCGGGCCGAATACCCTGATGATCGGTCGCACGCTTTGGAACGAATTCTTTGCCAACCGTGACTGGCCGATTGCATCCTCGGTCGCGATTGCGATGCTGCTGTTCCTTGTCGTACCGATCATGTGGTTCCAGCATATTCAGACCAAGCAGGAGGAAAACGGACAATGACCGGCAAACGTTCGACTTTCCTTCTCAGTGCCTTGGTGTTCGGCTTTGCATTTCTGTATGTCCCGATCCTGCTTGTGATCATTTATTCGTTTAACGAGGGCAAGCTGGTCACCGTCTGGACCGGTTTCTCGTTCAAATGGTATGTATCGCTGTTTTCCAATGACGGCATGATCGATGCCGCCTGGAACAGCCTTCGGATCGGGGTGATGTCGGCAACGCTGGCCCTTGCGGTTGGCACACCGGCCGGGCTTGTCATGTCCCGTTTCGGACGGTTCAAAAGCCGCACCCTGTTTTCGGGCATGGTTGCCGCCCCGCTTGTGATGCCCGAAGTCATCACCGGCCTGTCCCTGCTATTGCTGTTTGTCACCCTTGAACAGTTGATCGGATGGCCAGCCGGGCGTGGTGTAACCACGATTGTGATCGCACATACGACCTTCTGTGCCGCCTATGTCGCGGTTGTTGTGCAATCGCGACTGGCGGGCATGGATACCTCGGTCGAAGAAGCCGCGATGGACCTTGGCGCCAAACCGGCAAAGATTTTCTTTGTCATTACCCTGCCCATGATCCTGCCGGCCCTTCTGGCCGGTTGGTTGCTTTCCTTCACCCTATCGCTGGACGATCTGGTGATTGCAAGCTTCGTCGCCGGTCCGGGCTCCACCACCCTGCCGATGAAGGTTTTCTCATCCGTGCGACTGGGTGTTTCGCCGGAAATCAACGCGCTCGCGACACTGATCATCCTTGCCGTATCGGTGATGATCGTGATTTCCAGCCTGCTGATCCTGCGGTCAGAACGGGCGCGGACCCGATCCATGAACCAGACGACAATCGATACCTGATGTCATGTCGCCCAATGCAAAAAAGCAGCACCCGCGAAGGTGCTGCTTTTTTTATGATGCTGATTGAAAAGCCGATGGCAAAACCGAAATCAGGCCCGGTTCTGTTCTTCCATCTGACGCAGGAATTCACGACATTTCATACCCGGCGCAAGAACACGCCAGTACGACACCACCGCTTCTTCGGTTGCCACACTGAAATCGATAATCAGATTATCAAGCGCGTTCTGACGCATCAGTTCGGCAACACGTTCCGGAATCTGTGACATCTGCCACATGCCAATCACCAATGCATAGGATGTCCGCATCAGCTTGTTGGCATTCTCTGGCGTGATGGCATACAGCTCGGACAGGGCATCTGCCGTCCGTTTCACCATGGAAGAAATAAATCTTCGATGGCTTAGAACCGCTTCATCGTCCGTCCCCTGCTCCAGAACCCCTTGTGACAGGGACGCCAGATGCAGGAATTGCTTCCGTTTGACAAGATACTGCACGAATTGTTGTGCAACACGTGCTGAATCCCGTTCTTCGGGACGGCGTAACGCTTCCTGTTCAATCACTTCAAGGTTGTTTTCAAACCACCCCTTCAGGAACCCGCGCAGGACTTCCAGAAAAAGGGCTTCCTTGCTTGAAAAATAAAGATACAGCGTGCCTTTGGCGAGACTGGCCTTTTTGGCGACTTCGGCTGCCGATGGCAGTTGTCCGTCCCCCTCAAGATAAAGCGCCTCGGCTGCGACAAGTATATCGTTTCTACGTTTCAGTTTTTGCTCGTGGCTACGCGCACGAACAAGACATTCGTTTTCCATAGAGAATTATTCCCCCAACATTCTCCCTGAACTTATATTAATGCCTATTAATTCATTCAAAAGTCAAATCGCGCGGTGACTTTCGATAGATAAAATCAAAGAAACGTCGATGTAACAAACAGTTCGCCTGCATTTTTTAAGCGCGCGTTAGATGAACAATAGTCACCACACAGCAATCACGAAACGTATTTGCGAACAAAAATCGCGAATCTGTACAGATTTGATTCGCTGCGGCTGCGAAGCCCCGATTGCGGCACGCGCGAAATACCTGATGGGTAGCCTTCATACCAAAACCATTCAACCACCCGTTCCTTCGGGTAACAAAAATGGCCCTGATTAGGCGTCCCTAACCTTTTGAGTGGGTGATCTTGTTGATAAACCACGTTAAATCAAACTTGGGGAAGATTAAAATCCGCGAAAACAAGCGGTGTCATTTTTCACCACTGATCCTGAAACTGGTCTTAGAACCGAGGGGACTATGAGCACACACGACGAAAATGAACTTCCTGAAGCCAATAGTGGCTCTCAGGCGGCGGCAGATATTGCTGAAAACAGCGAAAACGCCGAATACCATAACGGCCAGATTCAATATCACGGTCGCTGGCAGGACGTTCTGAAACTTTGCTGCTGGAACACGCTTTGGACCATCCTGACATTGGGCATATTCCGTTTCTGGGCCAAAACCCGGATGCGCCGCTATATCTGGAGCAACATCGTCATTGATGGTGATGCGTTGGAATATACCGGTCGCGGGTTGGAACTTTTCCTTGGCTTCCTGATTGTCTCGGTCATCTTTATCCCCGCGTCCCTGCTGCTGGGCTTTATCTCGGCCCAACTGCCCCCGGCCATGCAGGGATTGCAGATTATCGTGATGTATGCCGTCATTCTGTTTCTGATTTTTGTCGCGATCTATCGCGCCACGCGCTATCGCATGAGCCGCACCTTCTGGCGCGGCATTCGCGGAAAACTGGGCGGTTCGTCCTTCAAATATGCCCTGATCGGCTTTGGCAGCTTTTTGGCAGCCATCCTGTCGCTGGGCATTCTGATGCCGCTCAGTTTTATCACGCTGACCCGCTATGAAACCAACAACACCTGGATCGGCGACCATCAGGCACGCTTTACCGGCACATTCGGCCCTGCCTTCAAAAAGTGGATCCTGACCTGGCTCCTGTGTCTGGTCGCGATTGCCATATCGGGCGGCATTATTGCGGCGGCGGTTAACCTTACGCACTCCCCGTTTTATATCGTGCCGCTGGCCTTTATTCCGTATCTCGTGATCGTCTTCGGGATGGCCTGGTACCATGTTTGGTGCTTCCGGTATCAAAGCGAAAACACCACCCTTGCAGGCCTGCAATTTGGCAGCACGCTCGCGACCGGGCAATATATCAAACTGTTGCTGCGCTTCCTGCTGTTGATGGTTTTGGCGGGGATTGTCTTTGTTGCCCTGCTGTCGGTCACCGGTGGTTTTGCCGCATTCTCGATCCTTGCAAATAACGCGGCATCCTATATGCCACCGGAACAGGTTCTGGCGATCCTGGCACCGTTCTTTATCCTGATGCTGCTTGCAACACCTGTCTTCGGCATCCTGACATTTGTCGGGCTGACCCATCCGATGCTGGCACTGCATGTTTCATCGCTGGTATATGACGGTGACATCGCAGAACTGCATCAGAACACGGATGCACAGAACGTCCCGCGCACCGGCGAAGGTCTTGCAGAAGCCTTTGATCTGGGCGGGATTTAACAAGGCATTTTGATGAACAGCTTGCCCAATGCCCGTCTTTTTGACGGTAAAACATCGTTGGCAACGAATGTAACGGTCGGCATATCCGACCGTTACATTACCCTGTATCTGCCAGACGGCGGGGAACAGGTGCTGTCAAAAGACAGTGTTTATCTGTGTGAAAAGATCGAAAAGGGAAAACCGCTTCGTTTGCGAAAGCGCAAGGATGATGGATTTCGCCTGATTTTTGACGATCCGCACTCCAAGGCCTTCATTGTCGAAAACCTGCCCGGACTTGCCGTGGACGAAGGGGCCACAAGGGCAAAAGTCCGGCTTGCGTCTGGTATCATCGGTTTCTCCGCGGCAATTGCCCTGCTGATCTGGCAGGGCATGCCATTGATGATTGATCTGGTCATCGCGGTGTATCCACGTTCAATGGAAATGGATATGGGACGCAATGCGCGCGAACAGATCGTGGCGATCATGGGCGAAGACCGCGACGGGACAAGTGCGTGTGCGATCAACGATCCCGCACAAAAGGTCATCACCACCATTCTGGGCCGCTTTGAACAAACCGGCGCACTGACATATGACTACCAAACCACCGTACTGCGCAGCGATATCGAAAACGCCCTTGCCCTGCCCGGCGGGCAGATCATTGTATTTTCCGAACTGATAAAAAAGGCGGAAAATCCCGAAGCTCTGGCTGGCGTTCTGGCCCATGAAATCGGCCATACCGAAATGCAGCACGGCCTTAAAAAGCTGTTTTCAGGCATCGCGCTTGGCCAGCTTGTCCGATTGATGACCGGCGGGGCCGACCTTCCGGTCGGCTTTATCATGGAACAAAGCTATTCCCGGGACATGGAAACCGATGCCGATCACTTTGCCCTTGAACTGATGAGTGACGCCAGCATCGAAACCCAAAGCACGGCAAAGCTGTTTCGCACAATCTCCACCGAAAGCAGATATGCCGAAATTGCCAGTTTCCTGCCGGAAATCCTAAGCTCGCACCCGGAAATGACCGGTCGGATCGACCTGTTTGAACAAAGCGACATCACAGGTACGCTTGATATCAATCCGCAGGACTGGAAAGCCTTGCAAACGGTCTGCGACTAACCACGTTGGAACGGGACAGGCCATAAACCTGCCCGCCTCGCTTGAGGATCAGACCGGCAATTCGGTCGTGCGTTTGACTTCGCGTAGGGTGATGATCGTCTGGACCCGTTCCACCCCCGGAAGCTGGGTCAGGACTTCGCTGTGGATGCGTTCATAGTCGGCAGTATTGCTGTAAACCACATGCACCAGATAGTCGCTCTGCCCCGCAAGAAGGTAACATTCCACGACTTCCGGGACCGACTGGATTTCCTTTTCAAAGGTTTCAAGCGCCTCGCGGGTCTGGCGCGCGATCGAGATATTGACGAATGCATTGCCCGGTTTGCCGATGCGGGCCGGATTAAGCAGCATCGTGTAACGATCAATCAGACCGGCTTCTTCCAGAAGCCTGACACGGCGCAAGCAGGCCGACGCCGATAAATTGACCTTTTCGGCCAGTTCGGCGTTGCTGATACGACCGTCGCGCTGAAGCAGCCGCAGGATCATCCGGTCACGTTCGTCCATCTGCATTTCGAATATTCTCCCTGCCTGAAGCGGATTTTTTAAAATTATATAGCATTAATACCATCAAACTCACCGATGATTGAAGGGAAATTGCCACAATTTTCGGGTATCCTGCATAGATAACTAAAAACGGGAGAACCGTTATCATCGCCACGTTTGTCCGGGAGAGAAACAATGCTGATTGGCATTCCGAAAGAAATCAAAAACCATGAATATCGCGTCGGCCTGACCCCGAGTTCCGTGCGTGAAGCCACGGCCCACGGGCATGACGTCATCATCGAAACCAATGCTGGTGCCGGTATCGGTTGCAGCAACGATGATTACGTCGCCGCCGGCGCAAAAATCGTCGATACCGCGGCCGAAATCTTTGCCAAATCCGAAATGATCGTAAAGGTCAAGGAACCGCAGAAAGTCGAATACGAGCAGCTCCGCGAAGGGCAGCTTCTGTTTACCTACCTTCATCTGGCGCCCGATCCGGAACAGACCGCCGGTCTGATCAAATCCGGGGTGACGGCGATTGCCTATGAAACCGTTACCGATAAAAATGGTGGTCTGCCATTGCTGGCCCCGATGTCCGAAGTTGCCGGGCGCATGGCACCGCAGGTCGGTGCAGCGGCCCTGCAAAAGGCCAATGGCGGACGTGGCATGTTGCTAGGCGGTGTGCCCGGTGTTGCCCCCGCCAAGGTCGTTGTGATCGGCGGCGGCGTTGTCGGCACCAATGCCGCCCGCATTGCCGCGGGCATGGGCGCGGATGTCATCATTCTCGACAAGAATGTCAAACGCCTGACCTATATTGACGATGTGTTTGGCCCGCGCATCAAAACGCAATATGCCACCATCGATGATACCGAGGCACTGGTCTATGATGCCGACATGGTTGTCGGTGCAGTCCTGATCCCCGGTGCCGCGGCACCGAAACTGATCCACAAGGACCAGCTTTCAAAAATGAAGCCGGGTTCGGTGATTGTCGATGTCGCGATTGATCAGGGCGGCTGCTTTGAAACATCCAAAGCCACCACCCATGCCGATCCGACCTATATCGTCGATGACGTGGTGCATTACTGTGTTGCCAACATGCCCGGTGCGGTGGCCCGCACATCGACCTTTGCGCTCAACAACGCGACCCTGCCCTTCACCCTTGCCCTTGCCGACAAGGGCTGGAAAAAAGCCTGCCAGGACGACCCGCATCTGGCGGCAGGGCTAAACGTTCACGAAGGACGCGTCACCTATGAGGCCGTCGCACGTGATCTTGGGTACGATTACCTGCCCCTTGATCGTGTGCTGGCGTAAACCGGCTTGGCGTAACCTCCCGGCAGGACTAGTCACCCTGCCCCACGCAGACCCCGCCAATCATTTTGGCGGGGTTTGTTGTCCTGAGCTATGCTAGCCTTGCTGAAAAATACATTCGGGATGAAATGATCATGGAAATATCGATGCTGATCGGGGCGATGGTCGCGGCCGCCATCTATACCCTGACACCCGGCCCGGCCTTTTTGGCGATGCTGGGCATTGGTGCCGCACAGGGCCGCCGGGCAAGTGCCGGTTTCCTGTTTGGACATTTTGCCGGGGACATCATGTGGGCCAGTCTGGCGCTGGTGGCGATCATCGGGTCACGCGTCCTTGATCCGATGGTGTTTGATATTCTGGCGATGATTTGCGGGGTCTATCTGTTCTGGCTTGGTATTCGCGCCGTGACGGCAAAGCGCAAGGTCGATGGTGCGGTGAGCATGACCGTCCTCCACCCGTGGCGGCGCGGCATTATTTTCGGGATCACCAACCCAAAGGGATACCCAGTTGCGGTCGCGATGTTCACAGCCCTTCTGGCACAGGATGCAGCGTCGCTTGGCTGGGACAGCATGACGGGGCTGTTGCTGGCGTCTGCCGTCGGGTTTCTGGTCGCCGATCTGATCCTGATCTGGATTGTCGGACTTGGCGTGTTGCGCCGGATGTATCAGCGCCACGAAATCTGGATCGTGCGCGCCACCGGGGTTTTATTTATCGGTTTTGCCGTTCAGGCAATCGCCAATGCCCTGCCCAACCTCGGCCATAGCCTTGCACACGGGTTCAGCACGCTTCGCAAACCCTGATCATTCTTGATACCCCAAACAAAAAGCCGCCCGGCGAACCGGGCGGCTTTTTGGCTGTTATGGTTTGGACGACTTAAAATTCGACCTGCGTCACATCGCGAACCGCACCCTGATCGGCACTGGTTGCAAGCGCGGCATAGGCACGAAGGGCCGTTGTCACCTTGCGTTTGCGCGGCTTGGCCGGTTTCCAGGCATCCTTGCCCTTGGCTTCCATTTCCTGACGGCGCGCCGCCAGAACCGCATCATCAACCGCAATCCTGATCGACCGGTTCGGAATATCGATTTCGATGATATCGCCCGGCTCGATCAATGCGATATCCCCGCCTGCCGCGGCTTCCGGCGATACGTGGCCAATCGAAAGACCCGACGTCCCGCCCGAAAAACGCCCATCGGTGACAAGCGCACAGGCCTTGCCCAGCCCCATCGATTTCAGATAGCTGGTCGGATACAGCATTTCCTGCATGCCCGGACCACCTTTGGGGCCTTCATAACGGATGACGACAACATCGCCTTCCTTGACCTCGCCCCCCAGAACCTTGGCAACCGCCTCGTCCTGGCTTTCACAGATCACGGCCGGACCAGTAAATTTCAGGATGCTGGCATCGACACCGGCGGTTTTAACGATACAGCCATTGACCGCCATATTGCCAAACAGAACCGCCAGACCGCCATCCTTGCTGTAGGCATGTTCGATATCGCGGATACAGCCTTCTTTTTCGTCAAGGTCAAGATCATCCCAATACCGTTCCTGACTGAACGCGGTCTGGGTCGGGATACCACCCGGCATGGCGCGGAAGAATTTATGCACCGCGTCGTTCTTGGTGCGCCGGATGTCCCATTTTTCAAGGGCATCGGCCATGGTTTTGCTATGAACCGTCGGCACATCGGTATGCAGCAACCCACCGCGTTCCAGCTCGCCCAGAATACGCATGATGCCGCCGGCACGATGAACGTCTTCCATGTGATATAGCGGATGCGAGGGCGCAACCTTCGACAGATGCGGAATCTGGCGCGACAGACGATCCATGTCGGCCATGGTAAAGTTGACCTCGGCCTCGCGCGCAATCGCCAGCAGATGCAGAACCGTATTGGTCGAACCGCCCATCGCGATATCAAGCGCCATGGCGTTTTCAAAGGCCTTGAACGTCGCGATGCCCCGCGGGGTCGCGGTAACGTCTTCTTCCTCGTAATAACGACGCGCCAGCTTGACGGATGTGCGCGCCGCTTCAAGGAACAGTTCCTGACGCGCGGCATGCGTCGCCAGCACCGAACCATTCCCCGGCAGCGCAAGGCCAAGCGCCTCGGCCAGGCAATTCATTGAATTGGCGGTAAACATGCCGGAGCACGAACCGCAGGTCGGGCATGCCGACCGTTCGACAACCGCAACCTGTTCGTCCGAGATTTTCGGATCGGCGGCTTCGACCATCGCATCAACAAGGTCAAGATGACGTTCCTTGCCATCAATGGTGACCTTCCCGGCCTCCATCGGGCCACCGGAAACGAACACCGCCGGAACGTTAAGGCGCATCGCGGCCATCAACATGCCCGGCGTGATCTTGTCACAATTGGAAATGCAGACCATCGCATCCGCGCAATGGGCATTGACCATATATTCGACGGAATCCGCAATGATTTCACGCGACGGCAGGCTGTAAAGCATGCCGTCATGGCCCATCGCGATACCGTCATCGACCGCAATCGTATTGAATTCCTTGGCAACACCACCGGCGGCTTCGATTTCGCGGGCCACCATCTGACCAAGGTCTTTCAGGTGAACGTGACCTGGCACGAACTGGGTAAAGCTGTTGACGACCGCAATGATCGGCTTGTCAAAGTCTTCATCCTTCATGCCCGTGGCGCGCCAAAGGCCGCGCGCACCGGCCATATTGCGGCCATGGGTGGTTGTACGGGACCGATATTCCGGCATGGTCGAACCTCTCTATCTTCGCGGGGTGTTTATCATTGTTACATATTTAGGGGTTCTAGCACAGTCTTCGCGCCCAATGACAGTTTTTTGCCCGAAAATTTCGTGTTTTTGCGCCATATGGAACGAATGCTACCTGAAAGATAACCACCATTTCCAAGGCAGCACTTTCACTCATCGGGTTAAGTTTCGGGAATTCCATCACCTCTCGGGGGCGAACCTACACCAAAGACCCGCAATCCTATCCCATTAGATAGGCGACGACCTCGACCATAATCCATATCTTAACAGGTGATTATCGCCGCCAGGCGATTCTCCCACTCCCATTCTCGCCCCGGCCTGCGTCGCAGGCCCGGGGTTTTTTTTTATGCTTTTTCCGGCCCGATCATTCCTTTTGATCAAAGAACGAAATGCTTTAAAGCAATGACAGAACGTTCCTTTTTCTGCATGCTGATTGATATGACAGCAATCAGGACTGTCCATCTTACGAGGTAAAGCATATCGATGTCGGCCGATCTCAAGACCCTGCTCAGGCGTGGACTAAGCGCGCATGAAGGCAACCGTCCTGACGAGGCCGAGAAGATTTACCGTCGTGCGCTGTCGCTGTCGCCCGGCAACCCCGAAGTCGAACATCTTCTGGCGACTCTTCTGACCAGCCTTGATCGCCACCGCGAAGCCCTTGAACTGTTTGATAGCTGCCTGCCGCGACTTGGTGCCAACCCGGCAGTGCGGTGCAATTTCGCGATTGCACTGGAACGGGCCGGGCAGATCGAAAAGGCGATTGACGAATTCCGTCAGGCCATCAGCTATCATGGCGATTTCCCGACCGCCCTTTATCATCTGGCACGCCTTGAAATGCCGCGCGGCCATATCGGGCAGACGGTGGACCTTCTGGGGCGGTTGCTGGGCCTGAAACCCGATCACTTTGACGGACTTTTGCTGTTTGGCGAGGCATTGCACGCATTGGGGCAGGAAGAAGCAGCACTCGCATCCCTTGACCGCGCTGCCGAGGCCGCCGGGATCACCCCCGATATGATTTGCCGTGTTGGTGATGTGTCGCTGCGCCTTGGATATCCCGGTATGGCGCAAAATCTTTATCAACGCGCGCTCAGCATCGATCCCCGTCATGTCCCCGCCCTGCATGGGCTGGGGCGGGCCCTATCGGCACAAGGCGAATATGCCAAGGCGATTGCGATCCTTAAAACCGCCAAGCGCCTTGCCAAAGGCAGGATCGAAATCGATCTTGAAATTGCTGATATCGAATTGCGGTGCGGCGATATCGCAAGTGCGATTGCCGAACTGACCGTGCTTGTGGAAAAACACCCGGCAAATGCGGATGCCCACACAGCCCTTCTGGCAGCGGTTGCCAGGCTGCCCGATATCGGCGGGGCCGAATATCTTAAACAGGCCCGCCAATGGGCGCGAAGCCACATGCCGACAATGCCCGAACCGAAATTTATCAACAGCAAACAGATTGATAAACGGCTTCGCATCGGCTGGCTGTCACCGCATTTTTGCGAACATGCCTCCTTTGCCCTGCTGGCGGGGGTTGCCCGGCACCTGAACCGCAACGAGGTCGAACTGTTTCTGTATTCGGCCACCCCGCGCCCGGATCAGACCACCCGTTCATGGCAGGTCATGGCCGATGGCTGGCGCGAGGTTTACGGCCAAAGCCCGCTTCAGATTGCTGAGCGCATCCGGAAGGACCGGGTCGATATCCTGTTTGACCTGACCGGCCCGGTGACGGATCAACCGATCACGGTATTCGCCCATCGCGCCGCCCCGGTTCAGGCCAGCATCGCACCAATGACGACGGGCATCAGTCAGATGGATTACATCCTTGTCCATCATCGCGCGATCCCGGCCAAACCGGCCGAAAACAAGCTGTTTTGTGAAAATGTGCAGCATCTGGGATCGGGGCCTTTTGCCTATGTTGGCGCGGATGATGCCGCCATGCTCAGCCTGCTTCCAGCCGCAATTGACGAAGCCGTGACCTTTGGCTGCTTTGACCGGTTATCAAACATCAGTGACGCCAGCCTGAATTGCTTTGCGCGCATATTAAACAAGGTCAGGAACAGTCGCCTTGTCATTCAGGACAATGTTCTGGGCGATGCCTTTGCCAGAAAGACGATGCTGGATCGTCTGCGCCAGGCCGGGCTTCATACGGATCGTGTCAATCTGATTGGTGCGGTCAGCCCCGAAGATAAACCCGATCTTTACGCCCGGATCGATATCGGACTGGCGCCCTTCCCGATGATTGATATCGCGCGCTATTTCGATATGCTGTGGCACGGTATTCCGTTTGTCACGATGGCAGGTGAAACACCGGCATCACGCGCAGGGCTTTGCCTGTTATCCGATATCGGGCTCGATGCGCTGGCGGCGGAAACGCAAAAGGGTTACGTCGAAAAGGCCGTCCTTCTGACACAGGACATCAACGCCCTTACCACCATTCGGGCCGGCATGCGTGACCGGATGAAAAACAGCAAGGCCATGAACGGTGCGGCCACCGCGCGCGAACTTGAAGAATCCTGCCGGGATATGTGGAAAACCTGGTGTGCGTTATGATCACCTGGCAGCCCTAGCGCGCCAGAACACCGCGCGCGAACAGTTCGGTCACTGCGGCCTGCAAATCATCGGCGATAAAGTCCGCCTCTGCCGCCTCGGGCCAGGTTGTTTCCTTTGCCCCGTGCCCGGTCTTAACGATCACCGCATGGGTGCCCGCCGCACGTCCGGCACGAATATCGTTGATCCGATCCCCGATCAGAACACTATCGCCCAGCGAAATCACAAAATCCTCGGCCGCGGCAAGGATCATGGCCGGGCCCGGTTTGCGGCATTCGCTTTCGCGGCGATATCCCTCAACCCCGTCGGGATGATAGGGCGAATAATAAATCCCCTGCACCGATGCCCCCGCACGCGCCAGCATCGCAAGCATCGCCTCATGCAGGTCACGAAGGCCCGCCTCGGTCAGATAGCCCCGCGCCACCGCCGACTGGTTGGTCACGATCATCACCGGAATACCGGCATCATTAAGCTGTTTGATGGCTGCGGCGGTTCCGGGAATCAGGGCAAGATCGTCAATCTTTGACAGATAATGGACTTCTTCATTCACCACCCCATCACGATCAAGAAAAACCGCAGGCACAGGATGGCGCTGATCGCGCCAGCGCGGAGCCGGATCAATGAAATGGCGGTGAACGAAATCGTATTTTCTGGAGCTCATGCCTGACCCTGTCTTTTTGTCTCTGGGGCTGATGGACGGGCTAACATGCACCATCAACATCCGGAATGACAAGTTTTCACGACGCAGGTTTGTGTCGACTTATCGCGATGCGGAAAACCAACTGGTATTACCATTATTCGCTTGCCCCGCGACTATCGGTCATGACAATTTCACCCGGGGGCCATCGGGGCCAAGCCATCTGGGGATACTGAATTTCATGTTTGCCGATATCTTTGCCATTCTTGCGCCGGTTTTCATAACCACGGGTCTTGGTTATATCTGGGCACGGTCCGGCAGACATTTCGATACGGGACTGGTGACATCCATCGTCACCTATTTTGCCACCCCCTGCCTGACCTTTGCCGCCCTTGCCACGGTTGATCTTGGTGCGGATGCGCTGGTATCGATGGGTACTGCCGCCCTTGCCGCGAACATCATTTTCGTTCTGATCGGCTGGCCGATCCTGAAAGTTTTCAAACTGGCCCCGCGGACCTATCTGCAATCGCTGACCTGGCCGAATGTCGGCAATGTCGGTCTGCCGCTTTGCATGCTGGCATACGGGCAGGATGGTCTGGCACTGTCGGTCGCGTTCTTTGCGGTTTACGTAGTTTTACAGCTCACCATCGGGGTGGCGTTCGTTTCGGGCAGTTTCTCGCTTAAATCGATCATCAAGATGCCGATCATCCCGGCAACCCTGATTGCAACCGGCTTCCTTGCGACCAATACCGAAGTCCCGGCATGGCTTTACAACACGACCAACCTGATCGGGCAGCTCACCATTCCGTTAATGCTGTTTACATTGGGTGTGTCACTGGCCCGCCTCCGCCCGGTTAGCCTCGCGCGCAGCACCGCACTTAGCATGCTGCGCCTTGTGATGGGCTTTGCGGTTGGCGTCGGCCTTTCCGAAGCCATGGGGCTTACCGGGATCGAACGCGGGGTCGTCATCCTGCAATGTTCGATGCCGGTTGCGGTGTTCTGCTATCTGTTTGCCCAGCTTTACAACCGCGAACCCGAAGAAGTCGCCGGTGTGGTCATCAGTTCAAGCTTCCTTGCCGCCATCGCCCTGCCCGGCCTGCTGTGGTACGTGCTCTAGACCTACTGGACAATCAGGCGATAACTACCCTCGCCCGTGCCATCGCGGTAAAACCCGACGGCACATTCTGACCGTCCCTTTTGCAGGTCCGCATCCCCGTTTTCAGTTGCCAGCTTGGCAATATGTTCGCGGCATTGCGCAACGTCATCAAACCTTGCATCCGAAATACGGATATCGGTTTGTTTCTGCGTATCGGGATAATAAACCGCCGTCACCTTTTCCCAGGGTGCGGCATCATCCGTCCAGATCTGATCGGCAATGAAACGCCTTGATTCTTCTGCCACGGTTGCGGCAACCAATGCGATGATCGCAATCAGGAACAACCGGCGCTTCGTACGGTGTGAAATGTTAAAAGCCATTAGAAATCCCGACGGGGGTTGTATTCTGACTATTCACCAGTAACAGGATGCGCGTGGTTCAACGGGCCATTGCCCTTGCCAAAATCAGGGGCCGTGCGGATCGCTTCGCGCACGAAAGCACGCGCGCGCGCCACCGCATCGCTAAGCCCCATGCCCTGCGAAAGCCCCGTCGCAATCGCACTGGCAAGCGAACAACCCGTCCCATGGTTGTTTTCCGACGGAATACGATCCGCCTCAAACCCTTCGATATCACCATCATGCCGCCACAGGATATCAACAATCCGCTCGCCGTCGGCATGGCCGCCCTTGACCAGCACCGCCTTGGCCCCCAGTTCACCGATCTTGCGGGCGGCTTCGATCATGTCACCCTCGGTCAAAATCTTCCTCCCCGAAAGCACTTCGGCCTCGGGAATATTCGGGGTCAGGACGGTCGCCAGCGGCACCATGTTTTTGATCAGCGCATCAACCGCGTCTTCGTTCAAAAGACGCGATCCGCTTTGCGATATCATCACCGGATCAACAACAATCGGAATATCGGCGGCTTTGTCCCGGATGAATTTTGCAACCGCTTCGATCACCGGCACACTATGCAGCATACCGGTCTTGATCGCATCGGCCCCGATATCATCAATCGTGACTTCGGCCTGATGGACGATCAGTTTCGGATCAATGCCCAGAACATCAAAAACACCGGTGGTATTTTGCACCGTCAGCGCCGTGATCGCGGTTGCGGCATATCCACCCAGAACAGTCACGGTTTTGATGTCGGCCTGAATTCCGGCCCCACCGGAACAATCCGAACCGGCAATGATCAATATGCGACCTTTCATGATCGACCTCCAAGCACTTCTGATATTCGCTTCAAGATAGTCCTGCTGCCTTAACCCGCAACAGCCATGATTTCAGCAACAATGCCATCAACGATCTGTTCAACCTTGATCGCGTCATCGCCTTCGGCCATCACACGGATCAGCGGTTCGGTTCCCGATTTGCGGATCAGAACGCGACCATCGCCGTTAAAGGCCCGTTCGGCACTGGAAATCGCATCAACCACACTGCTACGAGACAGCGGATCGGAACCCGCCACATAACGCACGTTTTTAAGGATTTGCGGCAGCGGATCGAAAACGCGGCTTACTTCCGAAACCGGACCATCGCGATCCGCCAGAACCGCCAGAACCTGAAGGGACGCCAGCAAGCCATCACCGGTCGATGCAAAATCCGACAGCACGATATGCCCGGACTGTTCCCCGCCGACATTGCAATCAAGGGCACGCATCTGTTCCACAACGTAACGATCCCCGACCTTGGTACGGATCAGGCGCAACCCATTGCTTTCAAGGTAACGTTCAAGACCAAGGTTTGACATCACCGTCGCAACCAGGGCATTGCCGCGCAACTGCCCGGTGCGTTTCCAATGGGTGGTGACAAGGCCCATCAACTGATCCCCATCGATCAACTGGCCTTTTTCATCACACATCTGAACCCGGTCGGCATCACCATCCAGGGCAATCCCGACATCGGCCTTTTCGGCCAACACCCGGTCGCACATGGTTTGGGTATGCGTCGAACCACATTCGGCATTGATGTTAAGACCGTTCGGTTTGGTCCCGATTTCAATGACATCCGCGCCAAGTTCACGCAGGACCTTGGGCGCCACGGAATAAGCCGCCCCATTGGCGCAATCCAGAACGATCTTGAGCCCCTCAAGCGTCACCGAAGACGGCAGCGATGATTTGACCGCCTCGATATAGCGGCCCGGCGCATCATCAATGCGCTGCGCACGGCCAAGTTTGTCGGCAGCCACCAGCAACGCCGACATGTCGCTGTCCATCATGGCTTCGATTTCAAGTTCGACCTTGTCAGACAGTTTGAAACCATCCGGGCCAAAAAGCTTGATGCCGTTATCCTGAAACGGGTTGTGTGAGGCCGAAATCATCACGCCGATATCAGCCCGCATCGATTTGGTCAGCATGGCAACGGCCGGCGTCGGCATCGGCCCGACCAGCATCACATCCATCCCCATCGACGTAAAACCGGCCACCAAAGCCGGTTCAAGCATATAGCCCGACAGACGGGTATCCTTGCCAATCACCACACGATGACGATGATCGCCACGGGTGAAATAATGGCCAGCGGCCATCCCGACCTTAAGCGCGACTTCGGCTGTCATGGGGGCGGTGTTGGCGGTTCCGCGAATACCGTCGGTCCCGAAATATTTACGGCTCATGCTCGTCTTCTCTGCTTCCATCCCGACACATTGATGCGCGGGTTATTTTTCCTGACTGCCGGTTATATCAAAGTGTCCGCGCAATGCTACCGGCAAGTGACCGATTATACCTTTCATAAGCAACCGATCCGTTAATCGCATCCTTTACCCTTCGCTTATAAAAGCCATGACCTTGCTTTTAAAACCCGGTATCTAGGATACGAAGCGTTTGAATATTCCGAAATCGGGGGCATTTTGCGGAAAACCGGTTGCCGCAAGGGTTATATCACAGGGATCATAGTGCAGGTCATCATCGCGATGTTTTTCATGACCCGCCCTGCCCTTGCTTATATGGGCCCTCATGAACTTGTCATCGGGTCCTATTCCGCCGATCAGGATGATATTGACCTCGCACCGCTGATCGAACGTCTGTCAACCAAACGGCAGGTTCGAACAGCCGCCGATGTCACCATGCTCCCGGCAGACGATTTCACACCGCTTATGGGATCAACCGGCCCCGGTTACACGCTTGAAGCCGTCTGGTACCGGATGCAGATCCTTGTCACAAAGGACGGCGAAAAACCGCTTGAACTCAAACGCTATCTTGAAATTTCACCGCCTTATCTGAACCGGATAAGGCTTGCGATCCTTGATGCCGAGACACGGATAACCGTCTGGAACGATGTCGTTGGGGATCATATCCCCCCGAACCCATACGAAGCCCGGGGTCGCCAGCATCTAAGCGCATGGCCCAACCTTCCGGCAGGAAAATACTGGCTGGTGATCAGCGTTTCAAGCAACAGCGCCCAGCTTTTGAATGCGTCTATAAAATCCGATACATCCCTGATCACCGAAAACGTGCAGGATACGTTTCTGTACGGGCTTTATCTTGGCATCCTTTTAATCGGCTTCATGGTCTATTTCACGCTGGGTCTGCTGATCCGCGACCGGGCGATTGTCTGGTACGGGCTTTATGTTCTGGCCCTGTTTGCCGGAACGGCGGGCATTTCTGGCTATGCCCAGCTTCTTCTGTCCGGCACATGGCAATTTGCCAGTGATGCCATCACCGGTGCCGGCACGGCCTTCTCGCTTGCGACCAGTGTGATGATGTGGGCCTACATCATTGAACTGGACAAATACAAGCGCACCGTATTCACGGCTCTTGCGGTTTACGCGGCACTTGCAAGCCTGTGTTCCCTGACATCGGTCAGCGACCTGTACATCCATTTTGCGCGCAGCTTTTTCCTGTTCCATATCGGTGTGCTGCTGATCCTCTATGGCTATCTGTTCTATTTTGGTGCGACCAAGCCCGATGCGCGAAAGCTTCGGATCTATTTCGTCGCATTGGGATTGCCCGCCGCTGCGGCAATCGTGCATCTGCTGATGCTGATGGGCCTTGTTCCGGCCAACAGATTTACCAGCAACTGCTATCAGGTGGCATCGCTTGTGCACCTGCTATTGCTTGGCATTGCGATGGCAGGCCGGACATACGCACTTGCCAGCCAGCGCGTCACAGCCGTTCAAAACAGCACGCGCGCCAATCAGCTCGCCGACGAGCAGCGCGAATTCATCACCATGCTATCCCATGAATTCCGAACACCACTGGCCATTATACAGCGCGCCGCCGAAATGGTTTCGCTTCATGTTCGCGACGCCCCGGAAGCCATAACCAGCCGTATCGCAACCATTCGCAGAAATGCGACCCAACTGTCTGAACTGGTGAATGTGTTCCTGACAAAGGAAACACTTGATAGCACCAATTTCCGTATTTCCCCCAGACCAACCGTTCTGGCACCGTTCCTGCGCGACCTTGTCCTCCGACGTCAGCGCGAGACGCCCGATCATGACATTGAGCTGGAAGAGGTGGATTTTACCGTCGCAAGCATCGACAGAACCCTGATCGAACGCGCGATATGCAATCTGATTGAAAACGCGCTTAAATATGCCCCGGATGCCAGTGTTCGCATCGGCTTCACCCACCGCAGCGATGGAAATGTCTATATCCGCGTCACCGACAATGGGCCGGGAATTTCGCCCGATGATCTGTCGCTTGTTGCCGACGCATTTTACCGTGGCAACAGATCGGGCAGCACCCATGGCGTCGGTCTGGGTCTGCATATCACCAACCGGATCATCATCGGGCATATGGGTCGCATGACAGTCAGCGTCGGCGAAAACGGTGGCACCACCATCCTGATCCGCCTGCCCTATGACCGCGAACTGACCAAAAACAACATTGAAGCGGCGCGCACCACCAATCTTGATCCCCCGACGGCACCTGCCTGCGACCCGGAAAATGCGTCATGAGCCATCCGAAAAACAGACCGATGCTTTTCTGTTTCCGGCTTCTGCTGGCGCTACTGACCATGCTGTCGGTCACGGCCCAGCTGTCCCCGGCCACGGCAACGGAGGTCGGCAAACTGACCCTTCTGCCGGACATCGCGGCCCCTGTGAATTTGCATGATCACGTTCTGTGGCTTGAAGACCGCACAAACGATCTGACACTCAATGACGTTTTGAACCTGCCAAACGATGATTTCACCCCAAGTACCGGCGTGCCAAGTTTTGGCTATACGGGCGATAGCGTCTGGTACCGGCTGCAACTGTCTGTTCCGCAGGGCCTGACACAATCCCTGCAACTTGAAATTCAGCCAAACTACATGAATTTCATCGATGCCTATCTGATCAGGCAGGGAACATCGCGCCATCTGTGGCAAAGCCATATGGGCGATCATGTCCCGGCAGGCCTGCGCCCCACGCGCGGCAGCCAGCATGTCGACCGCTTCCCGCCACTCGAACCGGGTGATTATACTCTTTTCATCCGCACCAAATCGAACAGCACCCAGTTATTGATCGCCAAACTTTGGCCAACCGATCAGCTTTTTTCCAGTCTGACGCTCCGCGACGGGGCAATGAGCATCTATTTCGGTGTCATCCTGATGCTCGGCGTGGTTTACACCGTTCTGGGCTCTCTCGTCCGGGATCGTGCGATTGCGACATATGGTGTCTGCGTTATTTTGATTGGCACACTGGCATCCGCGGTCAACGGGCTTGTGCTCGCGGTCATTCAACCCGAATGGCCCTATGCCAATGACCTGATTGTCGGGGTGACCAATGTCGTCGGCTCGGCTGCCTCCATTTTTCTCTGGTTCTATATTCTTGATCTTGGCAAACAGAATGTTGTGATCGCGCGGATCGCTAAAGTCTATTGCGGGCTTTCGGTTGCCTGCGCTCTAACCGTGACCACCGATTTTTATGCGCTTTACGGCACATATATCGTGCCGCTGCATGCCGCGTTACTCACGACACTGTCCCTGATTGTTGCCTACCGGATCATCCGGGCACCAAGGCAGTGGCTTTTGTGGATCTATCTGGTTGTCATTGTGATCCCGATCGGCGGGGCCGTGCTGTTGCAACTGACACATGCCGGGTTGATTGCCGCCACGCCGTTCCGGCTTGGCCTGCATCAGTTCACGCTGTTTTTCCATATGTGCGCGATGGGTATCCTCATGGGGTTCCGCCTTTCGCAGATCGAAAAGGAACGCATGAACATGCTCAGGGTCACCGCGGCAACAACATCGCTTGTCGGGGAACAGCGAAAACTGATTTCCATGCTGTCGCACGAATTCCGCACACCGCTTGCGGTTATTCAACGGTCTTCCGAAATGCTGCTGCTTCGGCTGCGCGATGCCCGCAGCGACGTCACCGACCGCCTGCAACGCATTCAGGATCAGGCACGCAAACTATCGCGTCTGGTGGATATTTTCCTCAACAAGGATGGCATCGATGACGGTGACTTTGCGCTGGCCCGCGAACTGGTGCCGGTCAATCGTCTGCTGACGGACTTTGTCGCAGATACATCGCGCGCCGATGCCGAAATCACTCTGGAATGCGTCGGGACCGAACAGCTTGAAACCTATGTCGATGCCACACTGGTCGGGCTTGCGATCACCAACCTGATTGAAACCGCACGGCGTTACGCTCAAGGAGCTCCAATCCATATCACCGTCCGTCGCAATGGCGAATGGCTGGTGGAAATCGATATTCCCTGCCACGGCAAAGATTTGAACAACCAGGAAATCCTGCGCATCAGTGACGCCCTCTTCCGCCAGGATATCGGGCCAACCGCAATGCAGAATGCGCTGGGGCTTCATATCTCGCAGCGCATCGTTGATGCACATGGCGGATCAATCAAATTGCGTGACAAGGGCACCGACGGGATCGAGCTATGCCTGTTGCTGCCATGCGAAGACAGCACCGGGTCGTTCGACATCTGAACGGATAACAGTCAATCAGGCGGTTTCGCCAGCACCCAAAATGATACCGGGCGAAGTAAAGGCATAGCCCCGCCCATATGCGGTCCGAACCGGCAATTCATCGCCCGTTTCGCGCAGGACTTTCTGACGAACGCGCCGGATCGCCGTATCAAGGTTACGGCAATTTTCGGCCGTATCGGCCTTGCCCAGCGCCATGACGATTTCCGGGCGTGTCAGCCACGCCCCGTTTGCCTCGACCAGCAATTGCACGATGGTGCGTTCCGTCGCGGTCAAAGTCGAAGAACCGCCGCCCGAATTGCTCAGCGTCCAGTTCAGCATATCAAGGGTCCAGGCCCCGTCTTTTTCCGGGTCTTCAACCACATCGTCATCTTTTTTGCCAACCCGGCGCAACAACGGGCGCAGGGCCGCCTCGATCACCGAAAGCGGGCTGTCTTTCGTCAGGTAAACATCCGCACCGGATTTATACCCCGTAAGATGATGATCCATCCCCGCAAGGGATGTCAGCATCATGATGCCGCAATCAAGGTTGGCGCGCGCATATTTGGCCAATTCATAGCCATCGGCATCCGGCAGCATGATATCGAAAATGACCGCCGCAGGTGTTTTGGATTGCAGCGCACGATGAAACGCTGCGCCGGTTTCACAACCGACAACATCAAAACCGCACATCTCGAGGTATTCGCACAAATCCCGATTAAGATCGGCATTGTCCTCGACCACGAAAACACAAGTCGCCATCGTTTCCTGACCCGCAGCCTTTTCCGGCTGTTCAACGCGCGCGTGCGCGCTGTATCCATTCATTCAACTTCGCCTTCGCTGTTTGCACGAAACCAACCATTTGCGCGATCTTCCTGATCGCAATTCTCTTTATCTTTAATGGTATGTGGCGATTGGGTAAAATCCGCAAGCCCCAAGCACGATCTGTCAGAAATTGCCAGATTCACCGGACCAAAAAAGACCCGCAATTCTGGCACTCGAAAATGCACCAGAACGGCGGGCCTTTTATAATTCGTTGTTCAAACCGGTCAACCTATACATCCATAGATTGCAGGCCAAAAACAGCTATACCATCGATGTCGCAGTTGCGACCGAAATCGACTGAACCGTGTCATGAACATCATGCACCCGGATCATCTGAACACCGTGCCGCCATCCATTGACCGCCGATGCAATCGATCCGCCCAGCCGCTCCTTGGGGGATGCTGCCGGATCAATCTTGCCGATAAATGATTTGCGCGACGTGCCCAGCAACACCGGGCAACCCAACCCATGAAAAATCGCCAGACGCGATAACAGTTCCAGATTGTGCGACAGCGACTTGCCAAAACCGATGCCCGGATCAACACAGATACGATCGCGCGCAATCCCGGCCCGTTCGCAACTTTCGATCCGGTCCAGCAGATAGTCATACACATCCAGAACCGCACAATCATATTGCGGGTTTTCCTGCATCGTGCCCGGTTCGCCCTGCATATGCATCAGCATCACGGGCCTTCCCGATGCCACGGCGACTTCCATCGACCGTTCATCGCCTTCAAGCCCGGTCACGTCATTGATGATCGCCGCACCGGCCTCAATCGCGGCCTCCATCACGCTTGCATGGCGAGTATCGATGGAAACGCAATGGCCGTCTTCGGCCAGGGCCCGGATCACTGGAACAACGCGGGCGATCTCGTCGGTTTCGGACACGGCTTCCGCCCCCGGCCGGGTCGATTCCCCCCCGATATCAAGGATGGATGCCCCCTGTGACGCCAGCGCGCGCGCGCGCGCAATCGCCTGATCGGTGCTGTTGTAATCGCCGCCATCCGAAAAACTGTCCGGTGTCACATTGACAATGCCCATCACATGACAGGACGCCATATCAAGCCCGGCAAAATCGGCGCGTTTGGTTGTCAGACGGTTCAGAACATCATTGATTTCATCCACCCGCCCCGAATTCTGGACCCAGCCTTCAAGGGCCAGCAACGGCAGGATCATGCTTTCGGCACCGCCGCCGTCGCGACGGCGAATGATTTCAAGCGCGGAAAAGCCGCGCCGCGATCCGGCAAGTGGTAACGTATTGGGATCATCGGCATGGTCGATGAAACCGGTAGGTGCGTAATATAACGGTCCGTCAAAATCAGCGAAGCCCCGCACATCGGCGGGGCTTCGCAGGACCGATCCTTCGATCTTGTCCATCAGTCTCTTTCAGTTAGCTGCCCGGCTGTGGCTCCGGGGACAAATCCCCGCCACCTTCACCCGGGTTTTCCTTGCGCGCACCACCGGTGGTCGGAACCGTCGAACGGCGTCCGCCGCCCGCGTCCTTGCCACCACCATTGGAATGGCCCGCACGGTTGATTTCCTCGCCGCGCAGAAGCGCATCGATTTCCTTGCCCGACAGGGTTTCGTATTCCAGAAGCCCCTTGGCAAGAACATGCAGATCGTCAAGATGCTCGGTCAGAACCCGCTTGGCGAAAACATAGGCCTCGTCGGAATAACGACGCACTTCCTCATCGATCAGCTGGGCTGTTTTTTCCGAAACATTCTTGTGCTGGGCAACGCTGTGCCCCAGGAACACTTCTTCCTGATTATCCACATATTTGACATTGCCAAGCTTGTCCGAAAAGCCCCATTCGGTCACCATCTTGCGCGCATACTGCGTCACCATGTTGATGTCCGAAGATGCACCCGTGGTGACCTTGTCCTTGCCAAAGATGATTTCCTCGGCAACGCGGCCACCCATGGCAACCGCAAGGTCGGAAATCAGCTGTTCGTAGGATTTGGAAACCTGATCGCGTTCCGGCAGGCGCATCACCATACCCAACGCACGACCGCGCGGAATGATGGTTGCCTTGTGAATCGGATCGGATGCCGGGGTATGCAGCGCAACAAGCGCATGGCCACCTTCGTGATAGGCCGTCAGCTTCTTCTCGTCGTCGGTCATGATCATGGAACGGCGTTCCGCCCCCATCATCACCTTGTCCTTGGCGTTTTCAAAATCGGCCATGGTGACGACGCGCTTGCCAAGACGGGCCGCAAGAAGCGCTGCCTCGTTGACAAGGTTTGCCAGATCCGCACCCGAGAAGCCCGGCGTGCCACGCGCAACCGTGCGCAGGTCAACATCCGGCCCCAGCGGAACCTTGCGGGCGTGAACACCAAGAATACGTTCACGACCTTCAAGATCGGGGTTCGGCACAACAACCTGACGGTCAAAACGACCGGGGCGCAGCAATGCCGGGTCCAGAACATCCGGACGGTTGGTTGCGGCCACAAGGATAACACCCTCGTTGGCCTCAAAACCGTCCATCTCGACCAGAAGCTGGTTCAGGGTCTGTTCGCGTTCATCGTTTCCGCCGCCAAGACCGGCACCACGATGGCGGCCAACGGCGTCGATTTCATCGATGAAGATGATGCACGGGGCGTTCTTTTTGCCCTGTTCGAACATGTCACGCACACGCGATGCGCCGACACCAACAAACATTTCCACGAAATCGGAACCCGAAATCGTAAAGAACGGCACATTGGCTTCACCGGCAATCGCACGTGCCAGAAGCGTCTTACCAGTACCCGGAGGTCCGACAAGAAGCATGCCTTTGGGGATTTTACCGCCAAGGCGCTGGAATTTCTGCGGATCGCGCAGGAAGTCGACGACTTCTTCAAGCTCGCCCTTGGCTTCCTCTATCCCGGCCACGTCTTCAAAGGTCACCCGACCGGATTTCTCGGTCAGCATCTTGGCCTTTGATTTGCCAAAGCCCATGGCCTTGCCGCCGCCGCCCTGCATCTGACGCATGAAGAAAATCCACACACCAATAATCAGCAGCATCGGGAACCAGCTGATCAGCGCGCTCATAAGCGGCGACAGGCTTTCTTCCGGCTGGGCAATAATACGAACGCCCTTGTCGTTCAGACGTTCGACAAGGCTCGGATAATCAGGGGTATAAACACTAACGGTCCGGTTATCGCGGGTTTGCGCTGTAAGAGTGTTGCCCTGGATCGTAACTTCTGAAATCTGGCCGCTGTCAACTTCGGCCAGGAAGTCCGAAAACGCCAGCGTTGACTGGCCGCTCCGTCCTGATGGCGACTGAAACAGGTTAAACAAAGCCACCAAAAGGATGGCTATGATAACCCACAGTGCGAGATTTTTTCCCATATTCATTCCAAGCTACTGATCGCAATTTGTGTTCGCCATGACGCGCAATCGCCCTGCGCACGGCCTGACCATCAGATAATGATAAGGTACCTTTACGCAAGTAGGACGTCGGGTTTCGGCGACGATTTAAACCCACTTTCCCACAAAGGTGTCGGGGGTGCAAACCGCCATCGCATGCCGATTGCGTTTTCTACCCCCATCGGGGCCGTGCGGCAACCGGCGGCGGATAATACGTCGGAAATGCCTGAAACCTCAAGCCCGCCAACGGAAAGCAGAACTTCTTTATCATAAAGTGCGGGTATGGATGCAAGGGCCGCGCGCGGCAAATGATCAACAAATGGCGCGATTTTGCCAATGGCGGCCCGAAAGGCGCGCGTGTGAAACGCATCACAAGCCGACAGCGGCGCAATCACAAACCGCCCCAAATCACCGTAATCCGCGGTTGCCCCCGCGCCATGATCTGCGAAAAACAGCTCGAACCGATTGTCCCAACGCTGTCCGAAACCATCGCGCATCAAATCGGCATCAATGCGAACCGGATGGGCATCCACGCGCCCGATCTCTCGATAAACCAGCAAAATGCCCCCCCGGCGATGCAACACGCATCCCCCCAGACTGACCCGCGCATCTTCCTTCTCGTTGATTTGCAACAGGGCCGCCGTCAACGCGCCCAGTGCCGGCATATAATTTTCTCCGCCAACCACCCGGACAATATGCCCAAGGCCATAGCGTGCGGTTACTTCATCACCGCCGACATCCCGCCAGTTCGAATAATCGATACGCGCAATACCGCAATTTGCAATCTGCACCGCCGATGCCAGAAGATCGGCAATCCGGTATTCCGCAGTCTGGCGTGCATCGGCACCGCTTTGAACCGTCTCTTTTTTCGGGCCGTCCATCATCGGGTTGTGTCTGATGCGCACGCGCTCAAAACGGACATTGCGGTTGGACGGGTCTTCGATCCAGTCCTGCTGGCGGGTCCGGAGCGTTGCAATCAGATCAACCTTGGCCACGGGCAGCAAAGGCCGCAACACTCTGGCATTGCGCAGATAACGCCGCGCTGCCATCCCGGCCCGGCCGATCACGCCACTCTCGCGCTGTTGCCGCATCACAAGCGTTTCATGCTGATCATCGCGATGATGGGCGATCAAAAGGTGCAGGATGCCAATTTCCCCCAACGCGCGGTCCAGCAGGTCATAGCGGGCCTTGCGCGCCGCTTCCTGAATACCACTTTGCGGTTTGGCCCCGTCCCAGCGCAAAATACGATGATCAATGCCATGTTTTCGAAGCTGCTCCCCAACCCGGATCGCTTCCTCTGCCGCCTCCGCACGCAGGCCGTGATCAACCGTGATGGCGGTCAATTCGCCGCCGTTTGACCCGCACCATTCATGCGCCAGTAACGCCAACGCCATACTGTCCGCGCCACCTGAAACCGCCACGGCAATTTTCGGCCGATCTTCAAACGGGCCAAAAACATTCATCAGGCGTGAAAAGACAACGGCGTCCAATGGGGTTCCATCGGACGCCGGATCGGGATTGATAATATTTTCCGGTTGGTCTGCCATCAGACTGCCATCAGGAACAGCCGCGGTTCTTGCGTTCCTGACGGGCACGGTCAAGCACGACCGCCGACGCATTCGGGAAGTTTGAAATCAGATGGCCAAACGTCGTGCAGGCATCGTCCTTCTTGCCCAGATTGCCAAGCGACATGCCAAGTTTAAGCAGGTTATCGGCCGCCTTGCTGCTATCGGGATAGGTCTGGAAACCTTCGGTAAACGCGACAGCCGCCTGATCATACTGTTCGCGAACATAAAACGTTTCGCCAAGCCAGTATTGCGCATTCCCGGCCAATGCATTGTCCGGATGGCTTTTGACAAACGCGGCAAGGGCGGTTTCCGCCGCCGCAAAGTTCTGTTTGCGCAAAAGATCAAAAGCATAACGATACTGTTCTTCCGGTGTCCCGGCCGGAAGGGCACCACCGCCACCAGATGCGGCCGCGGCAGGTGCCGGCCTACCTGCCCCTGTATTGGATGGGCCGGACGGAACAGAGGGCGGCGAACCTTCATTCTCGATCACACCGAACAATTGGGTACCACGGTCATCAACCCGTTGCCCCGTACCGGCGGTATTTGGCTGGGCATTCGATGCGCTCGCACCGTTTGCCGCCGCTCCGGCCGCCGCCGACGGGGCAACAGCACCGGTCTGCGTGCCACCGGCATTGGCGCCGCCTTCAAGTTGACCAAGGCGGAAATCAACATCGGAAACCAGACGATCAAGGCGATCTTCAATCTTGCGAATGCGGAAGTCGAATTCTTCGATCTGGCCGGTAAGCTGGGTCACCGCGCGTTCGATCTCGTTGATCTGAACCTGCTGGCGCGCCGCGGCCGGACTTCCATCACTTGAACCACCATCGGCAACACCACCCGAAGGAACACCCTCGCGGTAGACGTAACGCTGCAACAGATCAATATCCTTGCGCAACTGTTCGACCTGACGGGTCATGTTGGATTCTTGCGCCCGTACCGGTGCACCGCCAGGAACAGTCATCCCCAGCAGGGCCGCGACGGCAAACACCGACAAATAGCCGACCGGGCGACGGCGCAGCGCCCCCTGTTTTCCCCCAACGGTTGGTGAATGCGCCGCCGCGGAAATCTGGTGCGGAAGGGCGTCATTTCGATAACCGGTTTTCGGGCCAACTCGGATCATTTTCGGGTCCTTCGTCGTAATTTCGAACATCACATTCCCAGTATCATCAAGGAACATCCAGGGTCAGAACCCCTTAATTTGGTTGAAATGGTCAATCAGATTTGTGCGGATACGCGAAGCAAAATCGCAGGAAGATATATATCTTTCAAGGTTTTGCGACAAAGTAGCCCGTGCAAATCTGATTGATCCGAAGGACAGGTGTTATATTTGCGAACTCCGACGTCAAATCCCTTGTCCGGGATGCCAACCCGCACTGCGGGCTTTTCCTTGGAGTTCGCAAATATAACACCTGCCATTCCAATCAAATTAGGGGGTTCTGACCCTATGTTGCAACACTTTGAGGCGGCAAAAATAAGGCGCCTGTCCCTTTCGGAACAGGCGCCTTGAAATTCAGGCTTTCACCTGCACGCGCTTAACGGATAACCGAAACAGAGCGGCGGTTTTTAGCCCAGCTTTCTTCGTCGTGGCCAAGCGCGACCGGACGTTCTTTACCATAAGAAATGGTTTCGACACGTGACGGATCGATGCCAAGCGCAACGAGGTAATCTTTCACGGAGTTCGCGCGACGCTCACCCAGTGCAAGGTTGTATTCACGGGTACCGCGTTCGTCGGCATGGCCTTCGACAACCACTTTGTACTGCGGGTATTTTTTCAGCCAGGCAGACTGAAGTTCCAGCGTACGGCGTGCTTCGCCCGACAGGTCATATTTGTCGAAGCCAAAGAATACGCGATCGCCAACATTAACCGCGAACCATTCCGGGCTGCTTTCAGAAAGCGTGCTCGAAGTGGAAGACGGCTGATTGGTGGTCGAAACACCTTCGCCAGCAGAAGTTGCCGAGCTGTCAGGTGCGGTTTCACAGGCAGCCAGAAGTGCGGCAGCAGCAAAAACACTCAGAATCCGAAGTTTCATTTAAGTTTTCCCCTTAACACCGGACGCATTCGCCCGATTGTGGTGTTTTCCATGTCTCGCGACACCGAAAATGCCCGCGATTAATGCGAATCGCATTCAGTGCTTCGCGATGACTATACTCTTGAGATATCAGGGAATCAAGGGTGACCATGCCGGATCCGATCCATCCGCCGGTGTCACGATCTCACGTTCGTTAAAACCGGTCAAATCGATCGAATACAGACGATAGCGATCCTTGGTCCCGTCCCTGGACGGGTGCTGGCGGTGATACATCAACACTCTTCCGTTCGGTGCCCATGTCGGGCCTTCGACAAGGAAGCCCTCGGCCAAAAGCCGCTCTCCACTGCCATCTGGACGCATGACACCGATATAGAACCGACCTCCTTGTGACTTGGTGAATGCGATCAGGTCACCGCGTGGCGACCAGACCGGTGTGGCATAAAGACCACCACCGAAACTGATGCGCTGGACACCGCTTCCATCCGCATTCATCACGTAAAGTTGCTGTGATCCGCTACGGTCCGAGTTGAACGTAATTCGCGAACCATCAGGAGAATATGACGGCGATGTATCAACTGCAGGATGCCGCGTCAACTGGCGTTTTTCGCGCGTACGCAGATCCAGCTGGTAGATTTCACTATTGCCGTCCAAAGCCTGGGACATCACCACGGAATTGCCGTCTGGGGCAAAACGCGGGGCAAAGGTCATGCCCGGGAAATCGCCAAGCAATTCAAGCTCGCCGGTATCGATATCCAGAACATAGACACGTGGTTTATCGTTGAAATACGACATATAAACCACTTCCTGGGCCGTCGGAGAAAAACGCGGGTTCAGAACAAGAAACTTGCCGTCCGACAGGAAACGGTGGTTCGCACCGTCCTGATCCATGATGGCCAGCCGCTTGACGCGTTTATCGCCCGGGCCCGATTCGGAGACATAAACGATACGGGTATCGAAATAACCCGATTCCCCGGTAATGCGTTTATAGATCTCGTCGGCAATCTTGTGTGCGATACGCCGCCAGTTGTTCGGCTGGGTGCGATAGGCCACCCCTGCCATCTGGTTTTCAGCCAGAACATCCCAAAGGCGGAATTCGACACGCAGAAGCCCGTTCGGTTCGGTGACAACCCGGCCATTGACGAGTGCCTGCGCATTTATCGCGCGCCACTCGGCAAAGTTCGGATTGACCGCCAGCGAACTGGCACTCTGGATAAAGGCTTTTTCGTCAATTGGCGCAAACAGACCCGATCGCGCCAGATCGGCACTGATCACCGACGTGATGTTCTGACCGACTTCGGTTTCCGAAACACCTTCACCCGGGAAACGGGTAACGGCAATCGGCATCGGTTTGACTTCACCCCGGGTGATGTCGATACGGAGTTCGGCATGCGCCGGTGCCGAGGGTACAACGGCCAGGCCAGCGACAACGGCAAGGGCACACAGTCCGGCCAGACTGCGTGTAACCCAATCTCGTTTTGATGCGTTGGTCTTGATGGTCATCCTGCCTCGCTATTTTCCACGCGTTTTGAGGGACTTATGATTTTATTCATTACAGGCCCAGCATTTCACGCATGTCAAAATTGAACGTGAATGTGCGCCACATTTCGTATTTATCCAGCGGCAGTTTTAGAGGACTGCATTGCGGATTTAGCACAGCTCGAAGAGCACTTTCTGCAATCGTACGGCGTGAAGGATCACCACCAATCTCGCCAGAGTTGCTAATTCGTGCCTGCCGGACGGTGCCGTCCGGATTGGCACTGACATGTATTTCGACCGCAAAGTTCCCGGCTTCCTTGGCTCCGGCCGGTGGGCTCCAGCAGCGTTCGATCTGTCTTTTGACGGCGTCAAGCTCGCTCATAGTCAAACGCGCGTCCAGACGGGTCGCAACCACCTCGCTTGCATTGTCTTCGGGCGTATCTTCCGGTGTATCCTGTGGTGTCGGCTGTGCGCTCGGTTCGGTTTTGCGTACATCCTTCAGAATATCGGCAAGTGTCCGCTTCGGCTCCGGGTCGGGCTGCTTCTTCGGCTCGGGCTTCGGTTCCGGCTTTGGCTCCGGCTTTTTGGCCTCAACCGGCTTTGGTTTCGGCTTTTCCGGGGTCGGGGGCGGGGTCGGTTCCTTCTTCACTTCCGGTTTCGGAACGGGTTTGGGTTCCGGTTTCGGCTGTGGTTTGGGCTCGACCTTCGGCTCCGGTTTCGGCTCAGGCTTCGGTTCCGGCTTGGGCTCTGGCTTTGGCGCAGGCTTGGGTTCCGGTTTCGGGGTCGGTTTGGGCTCCGGCTTCGGAACCGGCTTTGGCTCTGGCTTTGCAACCGGTTTCGGTTTCGGCTTTTCTTCGGCTTTCGGCTTTGGCAGCGCCTTGGTCGGAGCAGCCGAGAATTCATCGACTGTCACCACCTCGACCGAAATCGATTGCAGTTCCAGCGGCGTTTCCTCGAACAGTTCCGGCAAGCCTAACCAGGCAATCAGAAAGATCACCAGGTGGGCTGCCAGAGAAATCAGAACACTGCGAAACATGTCGGTTTACTTGCCCTTTGCGGGCAGCTCCGCGATCAGCGCAACTTTGCTAAACCCGGCCTCGTTGATCAGGCCCATGACTTCCATCACACGGCCATAATCAATTGCCCGGTCACCGCGCACGAAAATACGGGTATCGCGTTTATTCTCGGTAATGGCCGAAAGCTTTTCGACCAGCGTGTCCTGGGCGACTTCACTGTCCATGATATAAAGGGTGCCATCCCCCGTGACCGATACGACAAGCGGTTCGTCCTGACCGGTCATCGGGGCGGCCGATGTTTCCGGCAGGTCCACTTCGACACCGACCGTCATCAAAGGTGCCGCCACCATGAAAATCACCAGCAGAACAAGCATCACGTCAACCATCGGGGTGACGTTGATGTCGCTCATGGCGCGGCGGCGGTTGCTGCGGCGACCGCGGCGGCGTCCTCCGCCGGATCCGGATGCGAGTTGAGCGCCCATATCAGTCTCTCGCGTCGTCAAGCTGGCGTGACAGGATCGACGTGAACTCGTCAACAAACGCTTCAAGGCGGTTGCCATAACGGTTCAGGTCACTGGAAATCTTGTTATAGGCCACCACCGCCGGAATTGCAGCGACAAGGCCCATCGCCGTTGCAAGCAGTGCCTCGGCAATCCCCGGTGCGACAACCGCAAGCGACGTGTTTTTCGAGGCCGCAATCGCCTGGAAGGAAACCATGATCCCCCAGACCGTCCCGAACAGGCCGACAAACGGTGCGGTCGAGCCAACAGACGCAAGGAAGGTCATATAACGTTCAACCCGATCCATTTCACGGCCCAGCGTGATTTCCATCGACCGTTCCAGGCGCTGCTGAAGGCGGGCGCGCATTGTTTCGCCCTTGACCCCGCGCGCGTTCGAACGACGCCATTCGCGCATTGCCGAAACGAAAATCGCCGACATCGGATCGCGCGGCTGATCAGCAATTCGGTCATACAGGTCTTCAAGCGACCCGCCCGACCAGAAGGCTTCTTCAAACGTGTTTGCCTGGGCGCGCAATTTGCGCAACCGGATCAGCTTTTCAATGACAATTGCCCAGACCCAAACCGATGCCAGCATCAGCCCGATCATCACCGTTTTGACGACAATGCCGGCCTGCATGAACAGACCCCACATGGACATGTCATGGGCCATGACCGACTGCCCCAGCGTTACCGCGTCGACCACCTGATTTTCCATATTCTCTTCAGTCCTCGTTCACATCCAGATAGGTTGCGTAAGCCGTTCTCAATTCATCGGGCATCCGTTGCGCCCGTAACTCTTGCAGCGACACGCAGGCGAGATATATCTCGATAACCACGAGCACCTCGTCGTCCCGCATGATCTTCTGTTCGAATCCCAGCGACGCGCCCCCCAGTTTGATCAGGCGAGTATCCACAATCAGCCTGTCTTCCAACCGGGCCGCCCGGCGAAAATCGAGCGTACAGTGTCGAACGGCTATGGCAACTTTGTGGCGCTCTGCAAGGCTACTATTGCTAACGCCCAACAGGTTAAGCATCGCTGAACGTGCCCGCTCGGCAAAGGCGAGATAGTTGGCGTGATATACAATTCCACCTGCATCGGTATCCTCGTAAAACACCATTAACGGGAAAATATGTCGCTTGCCCTCGATATGACCGAGCAGGCTGTTTTCGCGCTTATCCGTCATTCCTCTGTCCCGTCTGCGGCCTTGGTCGTGCGCTGGTCAAACAGGTCCGCCAACGGCACACCATTGCCTTCGCGCGGCGGCACCAGCCCCAGATGCTTGTATCCCTTGATACCCAGCATCCGGCCCCGCGGGGTGCGCTGTATCAATCCCTGCTGCAACAGATACGGTTCGATCACGTCTTCAATCGTGTCACGTTCTTCCGACAGGGCGGCAGCCAGCGTATCGACACCAACCGGCCCGCCGCCGTAATTCCCGGCAATACAGTTCAGATAACGGCGGTCCTGGCTATCAAGGCCAAGGTTATCGACCTCAAGCCTTGTTAGCGCCGCATCGGCGATGAATTTATCGACCGGCGATTTTCCGGCAACCACCGCAAAATCACGCACCCGGCGCAACAATCGCCCGGCAATACGTGGTGTTCCCCGTGACCGGCGGGCAATTTCCATCGCCCCTTCACGTGTCATATCGAAACTCAGCAACCGCGCACCGCGCGCCACGATCTCGACCAGCTCCTCAGGCTCATAGAATCGCAACCGCAACGGAATACCAAACCGGTCACGAAGCGGCGTCGTCAGAAGCCCCGACCGTGTCGTTGCCCCGACAAGCGTAAAGGGCGGCAGATCAATCCGCACCGAACGTGCAGCCGGTCCCTCGCCGATGATCAGATCAAGCTGGAAATCTTCCATCGCCGGATACAGGATTTCCTCGACCGCCGGGTTCAGGCGATGGATTTCATCAATAAACAGAACGTCGCGCGGCTGAAGATTGGTCAGAAGGGCGGCAAGATCACCGGCCTTGGCAATCACCGGGCCGGACGTCGCCCGGAAACCGACGCCAAGCTCGCTGGCAACAATCTGCGACAGTGTCGTTTTCCCCAAGCCCGGAGGCCCGAAAAACAGCACATGATCCATGGCCTCTTCGCGGCCACGCGCGGCCTGAATGAACACATCAAGATTTTCGCGCACTTCTCTCTGGCCGGTAAAATCGTCCAGCCGACGCGGGCGCAAAGAGCCGTCCTGATAATCCTCTTCGCGGCGTTCCCCGCTAAGCAAACGGTCTTCTTCCTCGCTCACGCGCTAAGCTCCTTCAATCCCAGACGGATCAGGGTATCAAGTGTCTTGTCCTCACCGGCCTGCTGGGCCGCCTTGCCAACCGCGCCAAATGCCTCGGACCGGCCATAGCCCAGATTAACCAGTGCCGAAACCGCATCGGCCAGAACCGCGCCATCATCGACAACCGGCGCGGCATCGGCTGTGTCGATGCTCACATCACCGACCGGTTTGGCAGATTTGGCAGATTTTTTTGACGAAGTTGCGGCGGGCGGTGCCACAGGTGCCGACGGGGCCGCAACCGGGCCAAGGTTAAGGCGCGCGGCCTTGTCTTTCAGTTCACCCACAACACGGGTCGCCACCTTCGGGCCAATCCCCGGCGCCCGGCAAAGGGCGGTGGTATCCTGCGCGGCAATCGCACGCAAAAGATCGGTCGGACTTAAAACCGACAAAAGGGCCAGCGCAACCTTGGCCCCCACCCCTTGAACCGTCGTCAAAAGGGCGAACCACTGCTTTTCGGCGTTATCGGCAAAACCATAAAGATGAATGTGATCTTCGCGGACATGGGTTTCGATCATCAAACCAGCCTCGCCGCCTTTTGGCGGCAGCATGGTCAATGTTCTGCGCGATGCAAAAACAAGGTATCCGACCCCGTTCACATCGATGATGACACTGTCCTCGCCAATGAAATCGACAATTCCGCGAAGTTTTGCGATCACCTGTATTTTCTCCCCGGTCCGGCTGTTATCCCCGCAAGCGCGCGGGTTCCGGCATGTTGTGCATGACAAATCGCAACCGCCAGTGCATCGGCCGCATCTGCGCCATGGATCTGACATCCCGGCAGCAGGGTGGATACCATCATTTCAACCTGCTGCTTGGCCGCATGACCCGCACCCACCACCGTCTTTTTGACGGCATTGGGTGTATATTCCGTTACCGGAATGCCACAACGTGCCGGCGCAAGCAGTGCAACACCGCGCGCCTGCCCCAGTTTAAGCGTCGAAACAGGGTTTTTGTTAACGAAGGTTTCCTCGACCGCAGCCTCATCGGGCGTCCAGGCCGCAATCACGTCCATAAGCCCGCGATGAAGCTGATCAAGCCGTTCCGCCAGCGATAGCGACTGTGTCGAGGTCACGACACCATTGGCAACATGACGCATCCGGTTGTCTGTAAGGTCGATCACCCCCCAGCCCGTGCGTTGAAGACCGGGATCGATACCTAGAACCCTGACCACGTCGCCTCACCTTATTATCATAAGCAAAATAAAATACGCCCGTCATTCAAAAGGGAATGACGGGCGTAAGCAAGCGTAATCAGTTATCAAGCGCAGCAGCGATCTCGTCGGTCCAGTTAACGTTGGTCCAGACATTCTGGACATCATCGTTATCTTCAAGCGCATCAACAAGCTTCATGATGCTCTGTGCCTGATCGATGCTGATGTCGGCCTCGGTCACCGCGCGGAAGACAAGCTTCGCACTTTCCGGATCCCCGAACTTCTCCGTCAGCGCTTCACGCACATTGTTAAGCTCTTCGATCTCGGTTTCGATGACGTGGCTCTCATCATCCGATTCCACGTTTGCAGCCCCCGCTTCAAGGGCGGCCTCAAACATTTCATCCGCACCGGCCTTGTCCGCCGGATAAACGATTTCGCCAAGACGGTTGAACATGAAGCCGACCGAACCGGTTTCACCAAGGTTGCCACCGCTTTTGGCGAATGCGGCACGCACTTCGGATGCGGTACGGTTGCGGTTATCCGTAAGCGCCTCGACGATCACGGCAACACCGGCCGTCCCGTAGCCCTCGTAACGGACCTCTTCATAATTGTCGCCCTCGCCTGCACCGGTCGCCTTTTTAATCGCGCGATCAATGTTGTCTTTGGGCATGTTCTGAACACGCGCGGCGGCAATCGCTGCACGCAGACGCGGGTTGCTGTTGATATCATCACTGATTTTCGCCGAAACCGTGATTTCACGGGCGAGTTTGGTGAAGATTTTGGCGCGCTTTTTATCCTGCGCGCCTTTGCGGTGCATGATGTTCTTAAATTGGGAATGGCCGGCCATAACCTGAAACCTGTATTCTTTTCGTGTTGTCGATCAGTGCAAATCGGGCACCGGCCGGTAACTGCGGGATCTTCCCGGGCAGACCGGTCTCGCGATGATTGCGCGCCAGTCCGGCGGACCGAACCGGACCGGACAAACTGACAGGCAGAAATTTCGACCGCTCCTATATCCTGTTTGCGCTTCAAGGTCCAGCTATCCGTCATCTGCCCGCATTCATCAACCGGCGCGCACCGAAACCGCAAGCGCATCACCTCTGATTTATACAACTTATGGATTTAACCGTGATTTTTTGTCGCAGAACTGCTTACGCCTTGCAGTTCTGTGAATAATATTTCAATAATATCCCTTAATAAGAAAAAATAACTCTAAAGTATAACTCTTCGGGGGTTACAAACTGGGCGACGAAAAGAACAAAACACCCGTTGCCTGATCCAAGAAACCCGGACGGACACAGAAGCCGCTCGGGGAAAACAGCACAAGAAGGTAGGACAGAATGGGAATTAAGTTCGGGGTCCAAAGCAAACTTCTGATATCGTTTGCATTGGTCGGATTGATGGCGGTGGTTTCTGCCGTTGTGGGTGCCGTGTCTTTCAACAAGTTCGGCGAAGCTCTGACCACCATTACAGAAGAAAAACTGCCGCCGATCGCTGCGGCACAGCAACTGGCGACCGAAAGCGCGGAAATCGTCGCGATTGCGCCGCGCATCGTCGCATCCAATTCCACAGATGAAGAACTGGCGATCAAGGAAGAACTTGATTTCCGCCTGCTGGAACTGGTCAACAAGATCAACGAAATCGAATCAACCGGCTTCATGCCCGAAGTCATTGCCACGATCAATGACAACCGCATTCAGTTGCAGGACACCCTTGGTCAGTTGCACACCGTCACCCAGGAACGTTTTGCCATTTCGACCGAAAAGGCCGAAAAACTAAGCGAGTTCCAGGACCTTGCAAAACGCTATGGCGATACGCTGAAACCGGTTCTGTCCTACACCCAGAATGACATCGCGCAGGGCAACGCCTATGCGCAGTCATTAAAAGACGATCCGTCCGCCAAATACACGGCCAGCACCGAAGAAGTCATTGAAAACTTCATCAAGATGAACGAGGCCATCAGCGCACGTTCACCGGTTCTGGAAATCGAACGTCTTGGTTCGTCTGCTGCCAACATGATCATCGCGTCAACCACCGAAACACAGGCCGTGCGTCTGTCGATCATTCCGGTGCGTATTCGCGGTACATATTCCGATGCGCTGGCCGCCCTTGATTCCATCGGGAACGAGCGCCTGAAGAACTTCTATGTCGAACTGATCGACAAGATGCAGAAGCTCTCGGTCGGGGATGACAGCCTGCCGGAGCTTCGCAAACGCGAACTTGCCGCCGCCGAGGAAAGCCAGCGTCTGGTCATCCAGAGCGGTGAATACGCCAACGCGATGCGCAGCAGCGTTTCCGAACTGGTCGCCGCCCTGAACTCCGAAGTCAATGACGCCGCCACACAGGCAAAAGTCGTCGAGAAACAAAGCCTGACGGCACTGGCCGTTGTCGCCATCGCCGCCATCCTGATCTCGCTGATCATTTATGTGGTCTATGTCCGTGGCAACCTTCTGCGTCGTCTTGCTGGCCTTCAGACCACCATGGTCCAACTGGCCGATGGCAATCTCGACATTGATGTCCCGGTCAAGGGCAATGACGAAATCACCGCCATGGGCCGCGCGGTCGAGGTGTTTAAGGACAACGCCCTTAAGGTGCGCGAACTTCAGGCCGAAGAAGAACGCCTGAACCGTGAACGCAACGAAGCCCTTCGTGACGAGCTGCTTGGCCTTGCCGATACCCTGCAAAACGAAGTCGAAAGTGCGGTCGGTGAAATCGCCGCCCTCGCCGAACAGCTTCAGGGTGTGTCGGGCCAGATGAGCCAGAGTGCCGAACTGGTTTCCGGCCAGACCGAAGATGTCGCATCTTCGGCCCAGGAAGCCACCGGCAACGTCGAAACCGTTGCTGCCGCCACCGAACAGCTTTCGGCCTCAAACGCGGAAATCAACCGTCAGATGGCGGAATCGACCCGCATTTCCAACAATGCCGCAGACCGCGCGCAGGAAACCAACCAGTTGGTGGTCAGCCTGTCGCAATCGGCAAACCGCATCGGCGAGGTGATCGCGCTGATCACCGACATCGCCGAACAGACCAACCTTCTGGCCCTTAACGCCACCATCGAAGCGGCCCGTGCCGGCGATGCGGGCAAGGGCTTTGCGGTTGTCGCGGCCGAGGTCAAAAACCTCGCCAACCAGACCGAAAAGGCAACCGAGGAAATTGCCGGCCAGATTTCCGGCATCCAGAAGGCGACCGGGGAATCCGTTACCGCCATTGAGGATATCGGTCGTATCATCGAAAACATCAACGAGATTGCCACCACCATCTCGGCTGCAGTCGAAGAACAGGGGGCGGCAACCGACGAGATCACGCGTAACGTCCGCAGTGCGGCTGATCGCACCCGCACCGTTTCGTCCTCGATCAATGATGTGGCAAGTGAAACCGGCAAAACCGGCGAACTTTCCGGTCAGGTTCTGGCAACCGCACAGACCGCATCCGAAAAGGTCGAAAATCTGCGCTCACGGATCAACGGCATCCTCGAAGACCTCCGTCAGCAGGCACGTGATCGCGCCTCCTGATCAACAGGACTGCTTCTTGTGCAAAGGCCCGCCATATGGCGGGCCTTTTTTATTTGGCATATCAACCACAAGCTTTTGTACAAAAAGACTTATCCAGATGGACAAGGCTGGCAAATTAGCAGAACATTTAGGTTATTCCACACAGATGCCTGTGCTATAGAATTTCCCAACATAATAAGAATAACAGCTTCCGCCTTCAATTATCCGCATCCTTATCGTTCCTAACCGATATCGCGGATATCCCCGAATGCGGAAACCACAGGAAGGTTCCATCCAGGAAAATCAAACAGACGCGCGTTACCGGTATGACAGAAGCCGGTGCGCTGGTTATGCGCAATCGGGGTTAAGTGAGTAATGGGAAAGACTATCAAATCTGACAATCGCCAGAAGCTGGTCAGGAAGACCGCAAAGGGCTTCGGCGTTCAGGGAAAACTGGCAGCAGCATTTGCACTTGTCGGTCTGATGGCCGTCGTCGCGGCCACCGTTGCCGTGATATCATTTGGCAAATTCGGCACAGAACTTGCCAGCATCACGCATTCAAAGCTGCCGCCGATGTTTGCGGCACAACAGCTGGCGACCGACAGCGCAAAGATCGTGGCCATCGCGCCGCGGATTATCGCATCGAAAACCCCCGACGAAGAACAGATCGTCAAAGCTGAACTTGATACGCTGCTGGCCGGGCTTGATGACAATGTCGGGCAATTGCGCGAAACAAATCTTCAGCCAGAAATTCTCGATGGTATTGATACCAACAGTGCCAATCTGCGCGACGCCCTGGAAAATCTGCATTCAATGACCTTGAACCGGTTTGCCATCGCAGACGAGATCGCCGAGAAACTCAACAAGTTTCAGCAGCTAAGCGGGCGTTACAGCAGCATGATCACCCCGCTCCTGTCTTTCACCCAGACAACCATTGCCGGGATCAATGCCTCCGTCGAAGATCTGCGCAAATCAGGAGATCCCCTGCCCTACGAAGATCAGGTCCGCACGACCAAACTTCTTTATGACCTGAACGATGCCGTTGCCTCACGCAGCCCGGTTCTCGAACTCAGCCGGATGGGTGCTGATATCGTCAATACGATCCTGACATCAAGCTCGCTTGACGACCCGACCCGGCTTTCGGTCATCAGCGTGCAGGTCCGAGGCAACTTTAACTCGCTGCAGAAGCTGATCGAAGGGCTTGAGAACGAAAAACTCAAAAAGTTCTACACCAACATCGTCAATGACATGCTTGAACTCTCTATTGGCGATGGCAGTCTTCCTGACTTGCGGATCAAGTATCTTGAAACCGCCGCCGCCCAGCAGCAGATCGTCGATCAAAGCACCCAGTACGCCGCCGACATGGAAAGCAGCGTCAAGGCACTGGTCGAAAGCCTGCAATCGGATGTCGACGCGGCTGCCGGATCGGCCCAGACCCTGAACACGCAAAGCTCGCAGATCATGTATGCTGTTGCAGGTGCAGCCATCGTGATCTCGTTGATCATTTATGTGGTCTATGTCCGTGGCAACCTTCTGCGTCGTCTGGCCGGTCTTCAGACCACCATGGTCACATTGGCTGATGGCAACCTTGATATTGAAGTCCCAGTCAAGGGCAATGACGAAATCACCGCCATGGGTCGTGCCGTCGAAGTCTTCAAAGACAACGCCGTCAAGGTACGTGAACTTCAGGCCGAAGAAGAACGCCTGAACCGTGAACGCAACGAAGCCCTTCGTGACGAGCTGCTTGGTCTTGCCGATACCCTGCAAAACGAAGTCGAAAGTGCGGTCGGTGAAATTGCTGCCCTCGCCGAACAGCTTCAGGGCGTGTCGGGTCAAATGAGCCAGAGTGCCGAACTGGTTTCCGGCCAGACCGAAGATGTCGCATCCTCGGCTCAGGAAGCCACCGGCAACGTTGAAACCGTTGCCGCCGCCACAGAACAGCTTTCGGCCTCGAATGCGGAAATCAACCGTCAGATGGCGGAATCGACCCGCATTTCCAGCAATGCCGCGGACCGCGCGCAGGAAACCAACCAACTGGTGGTCAGCCTGTCGCAATCGGCAAACCGCATCGGCGAGGTCATCGCACTGATCACCGACATCGCCGAACAGACCAACCTTCTGGCCCTTAACGCCACCATCGAAGCGGCCCGTGCCGGCGATGCGGGCAAGGGCTTTGCGGTTGTCGCGGCCGAGGTCAAAAACCTCGCCAACCAGACCGAAAAGGCGACCGAAGAAATCGCCGGCCAGATTTCCGGCATCCAGAAGGCGACCGGGGAATCCGTTACCGCCATCGAGGATATCGGTCGCATCATCGAAAACATCAACGAGATTGCCACCACCATTTCGGCCGCGGTCGAAGAACAGGGGGCGGCAACCGACGAGATCACGCGTAACGTCCGCAGTGCGGCTGATCGCACCCGCACCGTTTCCGCCTCGATCAATGATGTGGCAAGTGAAACCGGCAAAACCGGCCAACTGTCGGGCGAAGTTCTGACCACCGCACAGGATGCCTCGCACAAGGTCGAAGCCCTGCGTGCCCGCATCAACGGCATCCTCGAAGATCTTCGCCAGCAGGCCCGCGACCGTGCTGCCTGATCTGCCAAACATCTCATTGCGCAAAGGCCCGCCATCTGGCGGGTCTTTTGTTTTTGCCCCGATACTCCCGCCGCTGCCCGATCGTCGAACGACCACGGAACATAAACAGCCCAAAACAAAGCCCCGCCGGTACCGGCGGGGATTTAAATCATTGAAAATATTCGGCTGTTACGCGCTGGGCCAGCTACCCTTAAGCCGTCCGCCAATGCGAACCGGTTCGATCCGTTTGGCAAGGCCGGTGGCATCGTCGGTTTCGACATAAACACCACACACCGTTGCCGGTCCGTCTGCCGGTTCAAACCGGCCGGTCGGCATTTTGGTGATGAATTTACGGACCGAATTTTCCTTTTTCATCCCGATCACGGAATCAAAATCCCCGCACATGCCGACATCGGTCTGATAGGCCGTTCCACCCGGCAATATCTGGGCATCCGCCGTCGGCACATGGGTGTGGGTCCCCAGAACAAGCGATGCCCGCCCATCGCAATGATGTCCAAACGCCATCTTTTCCGACGTGGTTTCGGCATGGAAATCGATGATGATCGCATCGACATTCTTGCCCAGCTTATGCTTGGCAAAAAGTTTGTTTGCGCCTTGGAACGGGCAGGACAGCGGGTCCATGAACAGCCGCCCCATCATGTTAACAACACAAACTTTTTTGCCCGAACGGGTTTTGAAAACATAATCGCCCTTGCCCGGCGTGCCGTCGGGGAAGTTCCACGGGCGCAGCAGTTTTTCATCTTCATCGATATAGGCAATGATTTCGCGCTGGTCCCAGACATGATTGCCCGTCGTCAGGACATCCGCACCGGCATCATAGAATTCCTTGCAGATTTTCGCCGTCACACCAAAACCGTGCGCCGAATTTTCCACGTTCACCACCGCGATATCGACCGAAAGACGGTCCCGCAGCATCGGTAATGCTTCAAGTGCTGCAGTACGGCCGGATTGGCCAAGAACGTCGCCGAGATGGAGTAAACGCATTGTATTTCCTGTTTCGTCGCACGCCCGAAATTCGGACATGACTGTAACCGATGCCCCTGTCAGACGCACCGTTTGATGCACAACATAAATGAGGTGGGGATATGAATTAAGTGGGAGCCACCGCTGCCGTTGGCCATGTGGTAATTCCTCGTGACCTGCGTGTGCAGGTGGGCGCCGTATAACGAGACCACGGCCTCGACAGGGACAGCTCCCTAGAGAAATGAGCATCGGCCCCGGGAATTAGCGAACCTGACGAACAGGGCAGCCCCCGATTTGCCGCTGCACCCGATCACCGCGAACGGCGCATCGAAAACAGTCAGCGTCCGGAACTTAGTCCTGCGAAAGCTTTTGCGCAATAGCTTCGATGCGAACAGCCATGCTTTCCATGTTTTCCGCAATCGCGTCACCTTCGGCCGCACTTACGCTGCCGGGTTCCGGTTCGACACTTGTCTGACCCTTGCGCAATTTTTCATGCATGTCGCCCAGCTCGTCGGCAATCAGAAGACTGGTCATCACCAAAAGGCGCTGTTCGCCAATCTGGCCAACCGCTCCGGCAATCTCGCGAACCCGCTCATCGACATATTGCGCAAGGCTCATCAGGCGTTCTTCCTGACCATCGTCGCAGGCAACATCATAGCTGCGCCCGTTAATTCGTACTGAAACCTGTGCCATGGAATTTATGCCTGCCTTTGTTCGCGATCATCATCAAGGACCAGACGCAACTGCCCCACGGCACCGTCAAGACGGGCCGAGACGGTCTGGGTTGCTGTTGCGAGCTTGTCATAATCCTGACGCACGGCTGCCAGCTGGCTTTTCAGGGTTTCGACTTCACCGGCAGCATCGGATTGATTTCCGATATCCTTGGCCATACGCGACTCCACGGCAGCATCAAGACTGTCGATGGCCGCTTTAAGTCGGATACTCGCTTCTAGCAAACGCGACATATTCAATATCCAGCTTTGTTAAACTACCCGGTCGGCACAGGCAAAACCCGTACCCAATCGCAAGATTGGCCACCCTGCCAACCGACTTTGTCATGAAAAAGGCTGATTTGTTGCCAAACAAACCCGTGGCATCAAATATCTGCCCCACGGAATAATGCCCGGAAACCGTATGGAAAAGCCCGTCATGACATGCGCAACGTTACCCGCCCCGTTCACCGAACCGAAAGGATACAGGGAACGCCGGGCCAAACGGCAACATAGGGGGCAGGATCAGGACGCGTCAACATGCACCTTGGCAACCCGGCATGTTTGTCATTTTCGTTAACCACAATTAGGACAATTGGCGCAGTTTTTCGACAGAAGCGGTTGACGGATGCCCCCCGTACGGGCATGTTCCGCGCGAATTCCGTTAACATGGAATACATGTATTAAAAGTGTTTTCATCGCCCGACCGCGAAACCCCCAGGAACCGCATCCAATGACGACGCAAACAGAACACAACCGCATGGCCAATGCCATCCGCTTTCTTTCGGCCGACGCCGTCGAAAAAGCCAATTCCGGACATCCCGGCATGCCGATGGGCATGGCAGACGTCGCGACTGTTCTTTATACCAAATTCCTGAAATTTGATCCGAAGCACCCGAACTGGCCCGATCGCGACCGTTTCATCCTGTCCGCTGGTCACGGTTCGATGCTGCTTTATTCGCTTCTGCACCTTACGGGTTACGAAGATTTCGATCTGGATCAGATCAAGAATTTCCGTCAGATGGGTTCGCGTACTGCCGGTCACCCGGAATACGGCCATGGCGCCGGTATCGAAACCACCACCGGCCCGCTGGGTCAGGGCATTGCAACCTCGGTTGGTTTCGCGCTTGGCGAACGCATCATGAATGCGCGCTTTGGCAATGATGTTGTCGATCACTTCACCTATGTGATTGCCGGCGACGGTTGCCTCATGGAAGGCATCTCGCAGGAAGCCATTTCGATGGCCGGTCACATGAAACTGTCGAAACTGATCGTCCTGTTTGACGATAACGGCATTTCAATCGATGGCCCGACCTCGCTGTCGACGTCCGAAGATCACAAAAAACGTTTTGAAGCCGCTGGCTGGGACGTGCAGCAGATTGACGGCCACGACCCGGTCGCCATCGAAGCCGCGATTGCCAAGGCAAAAACCACCAATACCCCCTCGATGATCGCCTGCAAAACCGTTATCGGTTTTGGCGCCCCGACCAAGGGTGGCACATCGGCAACGCACGGATCCCCGCTTGGCGCGACCGAACTTGCCGGTGCGCGTGAAAAACTCGGCTGGACGTCTGAACCGTTTGACATTCCCGCCGACATTCTCGACGCATGGCGCAATGCCGGTGCACGCGGTAAGGCCGACTTCGATGCATGGGGTGCGCGTTTCGAAAATCTCGAAGCCTCCCTCAAAGACGAATTCGAACGTCGCGTCGAAGGCAAACTACCGGAAAACTGGATTGATGCGTTCAACGACTACAAAAAGCAGATCACCGCTGAACTGCCGAAAGTCGCAACCCGCAAATCGTCCCAGAACGTTCTTGAAGTTCTGACCAAGGCAATCCCGGAAATGATCGGCGGTTCTGCCGACCTGACCGGCTCTAACAACACCAAAACCGGCGTTCAGGCCCCGATCACCGCTGATGGCGGCTATCATGGCGGCTATATCTATTACGGTATCCGTGAACACGGTATGGCTGCGGCCATGAATGGTCTCGCACTGCATGGCGGCGTTCTGCCGTATGGCGGCACCTTCCTGGTCTTCACCGACTATTGCCGCCCGGCAATCCGTCTGTCGGCCCTGATGAACCAGCGTGTTGTCTATGTCATGACCCATGATTCCATCGGTCTTGGCGAAGACGGCCCGACCCATCAGCCGGTCGAACATGTCGCATCGCTGCGCGCAATGCCGAACGTGACGGTCATCCGTCCGGCCGATGCGGTTGAAACCGCCGAAGCATGGGCAATGGCGATCACCAACGAAACCGGCCCGACCGTCATGGCGCTGACCCGTCAGAACCTGCCGACCCTGCGCACCGAATACCGCGAAGACAACCTTGTCGCGCGCGGCGGTTACGTGATTTCCGATTGCGACGGTGATCGTCAGGTCACCCTGATCGCAACTGGCTCCGAAGTCGAAATTGCCGTAAACGCACAGGCCAAACTCAAAGCCGATGGCATCAATGCTGCCGTCGTCTCCCTGCCAAGCTGGGAACTGTTCGACGCACAGTCACCGGAATACCGCAAGGAAGTCCTTGGCGACAAACCGCGTATCGCCATCGAAGCCCTGTCGGTCTTCGGCTGGGAAAAATACGTTGGCGACAACGGCAAAGTCATTGGCATGCACGGCTTTGGTGCCTCGGCACCGGCCGAAGTCCTTTACGAGCATTTCGGCATCACCGCCGAGGCGCTGGTCAAGGCGGCCAAAGAACTCGTTTAATTCAAGGGGCCGGATCGGTAATATGCCGATCCGGCCTTTTTTCTATGGGGTTAAACCCCAAGCCGTGATTGATACTCCCCAGGTACCAATCATCATAATTTTGGAGGGATGAATGGCTATTCGCGTAGCGATTAATGGTTTTGGTCGTATTGGCCGTCTGGTTCTGCGTGCCATCGTTGAAAGCGGCCGTACCGATGTTGAAGTCGTGGCCATCAACGACCTGGGTGACGTCGCCACCAACGCACATCTTCTGAAATACGATTCCGTTCATGGCGTTCTGGCCAATGACGTCAAAGCCGAAGGCAACGACCTTGTCATCGACGGCAAGGCGATCAAGGTCTGCTCGGAACGCGATCCGGCGAACCTGCCGTGGGGCGCACTGAATGTCGATATCGCATTCGAATGCACCGGCATCTTCCTTGACGAAGCGGGTGCAGGCAAACACCTGACCGCCGGTGCCAAACGCGTTCTGATTTCCGCCCCGGCAAAGGGCGACATCAAAACCGTCGTTTACGGTGTCAACAGCGACAGCCTGACCGCATCCGACATCATCGTTTCGAACGCGTCCTGCACCACCAACTGCCTGGCACCGGTTGCAGACGTTCTGAACAAGACCGTTGGCATCACCAAGGGCTTCATGACCACCGTTCACGCCTTCACCGGCGACCAGAACACCGTCGACAGCCTGCACAAGGATCTGCGCCGCGCCCGTGCCGCATCGCTTTCGATGATCCCGACCTCGACCGGTGCGGCCAAGGCCGTCGGTCTGGTTCTGCCGGAACTCAAAGGCAAGCTTGACGGCACCGCCATCCGTGTCCCGACCCCGAACGTTTCGATGGTTGACCTGACCTTCGTTGCCGGTCGCGACACCACGGCTGATGAAATCAATGCCGCGATCAAGGACGCCGCAAACGGCCCGCTCAAAGGCGTTCTTGGCGTTTGCGAAGCTCCGCTGGTCTCGATTGACTTCAACCACAATCCGAACAGCTCGACCTTTGACGTCACCCAGACCCAGGTTATCGGCGGCAACTTCGTCCGTATCCTGTCCTGGTACGACAACGAATGGGGCTTCTCGAACCGTATGTCTGATACCGCCGTTGCTATGGCAAAGTTCCTTTAATCGGAACTTGAAGGTATCTATCCGGATCAAGGGCGGCCTTCGGGTCGCCCTTTCTGTTTGGCAAATCCCGACCCGGTGATATTTTGCCCCGATGAAAGACAGCACAAACCTTTTCATTCGCATTCATGGCATGGCAGGCGGGCAATCGGCCTGCCGCGTTGCAGGGCGTGCGCGGATCAATCTTCTGTCGCCGGAAAATGCCGGGGCGTCGCTTGGTGCACAATGGTTTGCCACCCTGATCGCCAGATTACGAACCGACTTTCCCGATGCCCTCATCCACGGCATCCTTGATTGTCGCGGACGTCGCGCATCGGCCTTGGCCGCGATGGAGGCCGGAATTGATGCGGTCCTGCTCGATGACGATCTGCCCGATGACTTGAAAACCCGGCTTGAAAATCTCGGCTCGAAATCAGGATGCCGGGTCATCACCACCCTGCCCGACCCGGACCGGATTTACGAAACCGGTGACGATCATCTGCCCGATGCGGAACTTGACCGTCGGCTTGCGGCGTTTTTGGCTGGGTGATTGCCAAAAGGGTGATGAAACGTTACATGATACGCAGTTTTTGATCAGGAATGACCATTGTGAACGCAGACGACCAAACCGGCCTTTATCTTCTGACACCGCCCAAAATCGATCTGGCCGTATTTCCGGACCGCCTGAAATCCGTGCTTGATACCGGTACGATTGATTGTTTGCAGCTTCGTCTCAAAGACGTTTCCGATGATGAAATCCGCAAGGCAATTGATGCGATCCTGCCGCTGTGTGCGGACCGCGACATTCCCCTGATCCTTAATGACCGCCCTGATATTGCCAAAAAATCGGGCGCTGACGGTGTGCATGTCGGCGAAGAAGACGCCAGCTACGACGAAGCGCGTGCCATCATGGGCGAAGAACACATTGTCGGCGTGTCCTGCTATGACAGCCGCCATCGCGCCATGGAGCTTGGCGAAAAAGGGGCTGATTACGTGGCGTTTGGCGCGTTCTATCCGACCCAGACCAAAGAAGCCAAAACCAGCGTCACCCCCGAAATCATCGAAATCTGGACGACCTTTACCACGGTGCCCTGTGTCGCGATTGGCGGCATCACGGCCGATAACCTTGGCCCGATTGTCGAAGCCGGTGCCGATTTCATTGCCGTCACGGGCGGAGTCTGGAACCATCCGGACGGTCCCGAGGCCGGGGCAAAGGCGATCAAGGCCGCGATTGCTGCTGCTTCGGACTGAAACCCGACGCGGTTCAATGCCCTTTTGACCTGCGCGATTTGGCGACAGCCATGCGCGAATGACGGTTTGCCATGCACGCAAACCCTGATCAATCTGCTTGCAGCAAATTCGCCAAACTGGTAGTTAAGCCCGACTTTAATGGGACGGGTGTCCCGCTTACATCGTGAATCTGTGATCTGAAAGAACGGTTGGTGCCATGAAAATCAACGGCAACGAAATCCGTCCGGGTAACCTTATCGAACATAAAGGTGCCCTGTGGCGTGCGGTAAAATGCCAGGCTGTGAAGCCGGGTAAAGGCGGTGCGTTTAACCAGGTTGAACTCAAAGACATTCGTACCGGCACCAAGCTGAACGAACGTTTCCGGGCTTCGGAAACCGTCGAACGTGTTCGTCTGGAACAGAATGAATATACCTATCTGTTTGCCGATGGTGACATGATCACCTTCATGGACAGCGAAACTTTCGAACAGATCACAGTCAATGCAGAACTCGTCGGCGAACCGGCTGTATTCCTTCAGGATGGCATGGTTGTCACCATCGAATCCTTCGAAGGCGAACCGCTTGCCGTGACCCTGCCCGAACATGTTGTCTGCCAGATCGTCGAAGCCGACGCGGTTGTCAAAGGGCAGACCCAGTCTTCTTCCTTCAAGCCGGCCGTTCTTGATAATGGCGTTCGCATTCTCGTTCCGCCGCATATTGAATCGGGTACGCGCGTTGTCGTGAACACGACCGAATGCACCTATCTCGAACGTGCAAAAGACTAAGGACATTCGTCCTTAGGCCTTCCTTTTTTACTTTCAAACACCGGGAGATGAGCCGTGCGTGGCGCCGCCCGTCGTTCAGCTAATATCAATGTCATGTTCAAGGCCGTCGAAAAGGCGGCCTATGGACTTAAACGCGACTTCGGTGAAGTCGAAAACCTTCAGGTATCGATGAAGGGCCCGGCAGATTTCGTCTCTGCGGCCGATCACCGTGCCGAAAAACGTCTGCGCGAAGAACTTGAACGTTCCCGTCCGGGCTATGGTTTCCTTATGGAAGAAGGCGGCGAAATCAAGGGCTCCGATCCGGAGCACCGCTGGATCATCGATCCGCTTGATGGCACCACCAACTTCCTGCACGGCATTCCGCATTTTGCGATTTCCGTGGCCCTGCAAAAGGGTGACGAAATCATTGCTGGCATCATTTACGATGTCGCCAAGGATGAATTCTTCTGGGCCGAAAAAGGCGTTGGCGCCTATCTTGATAACCGTCGCCTGCGTGTTTCGGGCCGCCGTCGTCTGAACGAATGCGTTCTGGCATGTGGCGTTCCCCATATCGGGCATGGCGATCACGCCGCGTTTGAAAAGCAGCTGCATTCGGTCATGGATCGTTGTGCCGGTGTGCGCCGCATGGGTGCCGCATCGCTTGATCTGGCCTATGTCGCCGCCGGTCGCTTTGACGGTTACTGGGAATCTCATCTTAACGCGTGGGATATCGCCGCAGGCCTTCTGATGATCACCGAAGCAGGCGGCTATGTCCGCGATGCCAAAGGTGGCACCAACATGCTTGGCACCGGCAGCGTCGTTGCCGCCAACGACTATATCCAGCCCGTGCTGGCCAAGACGCTTAAAAAAGCCGTTACCGAATAAGTATCAGCTTTTATTACCGTTTTTTGAAAGGGCATCCCTGCTTTCGCACGGATGCCCTTTTTTTCATTCACGTACATGTGCCGGTCAAAGCGGTTGTTCATCATCAAGCTCTAAGCTATGGTACTTGCCGTCTGATCATGGATTTATCCGCGTGAGCAGACCGGGGTGGCACGCCAAACAAAACGATGTGCCAAAAGATCGACACAAAACTGTGCGTTATAAAAAACGTGTTCAAACACAGGGTAACAAGGGGCCTGCGATTTGATGATGGGGTATTCCAAGATTTCGGTGCTGGCATTCATGGCCGCACTGGGCGGTAACGTGGTTGTCAGTGGCGGCGCATCCGCACAGCAATACACCCCCGTATCCGTTGACAGCAACGTACAGGTAAACTGGGATGTTGCCGACGGGTTTGGCGGACAACCGACCGTACCGAACTATCTTTCACCCTCGGTTCCGCGTGACCATATTTCGATTGCCGGCAGCGACCTGATCTATCCTGAAACCCGCCCGCATTCAGAATTCCTTGCCGCTGATCGCTTTGCGCAGGATACCGGTGGCGCAACCTATGGCGACGGATTTGAAACCGTTGTCATCGACGGTTCGGGCAGCAACGACGTTCCGACACAATCGCAGTTTTACGGTGTTCCCGGTGTCACCACCAGCCCGTCCTACGATGATGGCGCAAATCAGGTGATCGCCCTTAACCGGCCCCAACCCACCGCCGCACCGCGCGCCAAACCGGCCAGCCCGGCCGCCGCACAGGCAGCCAGCGGCAGCGCACCGGTCCCGCTAAGCAAACCGACCCCGGCACCAAAACCGGCCCCCGCGCCAGTTGCGGAAATGGCCGACGCCCCCAAGGCCGAACCGGCCCCGAAAGTCGAAACCAAACCGGCCGAGGTCGAACCACCAAAAGCCCCGCCGCTTCCGGCCGAGGAAACCAAACAGGCACCACCGCCGCCCGCACCTGAGCCGGTTGTACCGAACAAATCAAACGTGCCAGACGCGCCAAGCCCGGCACCTGACACCACGACCTCGCCGCAGGAAATGCTGGAACAGCGTTCAAGCAACGAACCATCCACACCGCCTGCACCGGTTGCAGCAGCGCCCAGCACACCTGCACCTGCACCCGCACCCGCACCGAAACCGGCCGCGGAAACCGCTTCTGTTCCGCCTGCGGCCAAGGACCCGGTTGCATCCACACCATCGGGTGCCGGTGAATACAGCCTTGCCTTCGGTTCCGGCAGTTTCGAGCTGAACAACGCCGCCCGCGCCCAGCTTGACAGCATCGTCAAGAACATGGGCAGCGATGAAAACATGCGTATCCAGCTTCAGGCCTATGCCGAAGGTGATTCCAACAACGCCAGCAAGGCGCGCCGTCTGTCGCTTTCGCGTGCCCTGCAGGTCCGTTCCTACCTGATCGACAAAGGTGTGCGGTCCACGCGCATTGATGTCCGTGCGCTGGGCGCCAATGTGCCGTCCGGTCCGGCTGATCGTGTCGATATCAAAACCGTTCAACGCTAGGATTGATCCGTCATGAGCAATAATTCGGCCAACGGCATGGCAACCCTTCCTGTCGTGACCAAACCGGGAAGCTACCTGACGCGGATGGGGATTTTCATCGCCATCATCGCCGCCGTCGGTGCCTTGCTGTTTCCGGCACTTTCCGATGCGTTCATGGCCAACGCCGTTCTGAACGGACTGATCCTTGGCGTGTTTGTTGTCGGTGTGATCTATACCTTCCGCATGGTTGCTGGCCTGTCGGCAGAAGTCACCTGGATCGAAGATTTCCGTCGCAACCGTCCGGGCCTGACGTCTCAGGTCCCGCCGAAACTGTTGCTGCCCATGGCTCGCATGATGGCCGAACAGCGCCGCGACCGTCCGCAACTTTCGACCATGGCGACCCGCACCATTCTGGACTCGATCCGTTCGCGTCTGGATGAAAGCCGCGAACTGTCGCGCTATGTGGTTGGCCTTCTGGTCTTCCTTGGCCTGCTCGGCACCTTCTGGGGCCTGCTTCAGACCGTCAACTCGGTTGCCAATGTCATCGGTGATGTCAATGTTGGTTCGGGCCAGAATATCGATCTGTGGTTCAACGAACTGAAACAGGGCCTTGCCGAGCCGCTTGGCGGCATGGGAACGGCGTTCTCGTCCTCGCTCTTCGGTCTGGCCGGTTCGCTCGCCCTTGGTCTGATCGACATGCAGGCCGGCCAAGCCCAGAACCGCTTCTTTAACGAACTTGAAGAATGGCTTTCGGGCTTTACCCGCCTGTCTTCGGGCGGTCCGGTGTCAGACGGGGAACAGTCGGTTCCGGCCTATCTTTCGGCCCTGATCGAACAGATGGCCGATAATATGGAAGGGTTGCAAAACTCGATCCAGCGGTCCGAAAGCTCGCAGATCAAATCGCATAACACCCTGATCGATCTGGCCGATAAACTCTCGACCCTGACCGATCAGATGAAGGCCGAACAGCAGCTTATGGTCAAGCTGGCGGAAAACCAGATGCATCTGAAACCCGTGCTTGATCAGCTTTCCGATTCCATGAAAATCGGCAGCTTCGGCATCGATGACAATACACGCGCCCATATCCGCTCGCTCGATAACACCCTTGCACGCGTTGGCGAGGAACTGACCATGGGCCGTCAGCAATCGACTCAGGAAATCAGAAGCGAGATCAAGCTTCTGGCCCGTACCATCGCCGCGATCGCCGAGGAGGGCTGATCGCATGACCGGGTTGTCACGCCGCCGAAATCGCGACGTCAACACCTGGCCTGGCTTTGTTGATGCCTTGGCCACCCTGTTGATGGTGATCATTTTCCTGCTGATGATTTTCGTCGTCGCCCAGGTCTATCTGGGTGCTGCCCTTTCGGGACGTGACCAGGCATTGAATGACCTGACCGCACAGGTGAACGAGCTGACCAATCTTTTGTCGCTCGAACGCACCAACAATCAGCGCATGGAACTCGAACTGACACAGCTCACGACCGAGCTTTCCAACACCAGCGACCAGCGCGACGATTTGCGCGACCGTGCCGCCGCCCTCGCAAGCCAGCTTTCCGCCGCCGAACTGTCTGCGGACGAGATGGAAAAAAAGCTTCTCGCCGCCCTTGCCAATCTTGAGGAAAAAGAGGCCGAGCTCAGCACCGCACGCGAAAAAGCCGACGAACAGCTTGCCGATCAGGAAACCCGCATCGAAGAGCTTTCCGCCCTGCTGGCCTCGCGCGCGGCCGAACTCGAAGACGAGAAAAAGCTCAGCACCGAGGCACAGGCACAGGTCGCCGCCCTCAATCAGCAGATGCTGGCCCTGCGTCAGCAGCTTGCCCGCATCGAAGCCGCCCTCGAAGCGTCCGAGCGCGAGAACGAAGAAGCCCAGGCCCAGATCGTCAATCTCGGGCAGCGCCTGAATGCCGCCCTTGCCACCAAGGTCGCCGAATTGCAGCGTTATCGTTCGGAATTCTTTGGCCGCCTGCGCGAAGTTCTAGGCGACCGTCAGGATATCCGCGTGGTGGGTGACCGCTTTGTCTTCCAGTCCGAAGTCCTGTTCACATCCGGCTCCGCCGATCTTGGCGAAGACGGTCAGGAACAACTGGCAAAGCTTGGCGATACCCTGAAAACCATTTCGGCCGAAATCCCCGACGATATCGATTGGGTCATGCGCGTTGATGGTCACACGGATAAAGTTCCGATCCGTAACCTGAAATTCGCGTCAAACTGGGAACTGTCGGCGGCGCGTGCAATTTCGGTGGTCAAATTCCTGATCGAACGCGGTGTGCCGCCAAACCGGTTGGTTGCTGCGGGCTTTGGCGAATATCAGCCGCTTGATAACCGCGACGACGAAATCGCCTATCGCCGCAACCGCCGTATCGAATTCAAGATCACCGAACGGTAAGACCGGCACCATAAAGATCACCAACGGCACCCCATGCGGGTGCCGTTTTTGTTTTGGCATCATTCCAACATATTGAAAAATTTGCGGAACCAATCAGCGCATCGGCACGTTGGTTAGACAGGGAGCCTTTCAGTAAAAGGAGGCCACAATGTCCATCCTCAGGACCCGAAACGAAACCGTTGGCGTTTTTCATGACCTTCCCGCCCTGCAAAAAACCGCAAAGGATCTGGAAGAAGCCGGCTTCAAACATTCCGACCTAAGCCTGCTTGCGACCGAACGCACCATCGAAGACAAACTGGGCCATGTCTATCGCAAGGTCGAGGATATCGAAAACGATCCCGACATGCCCCCGCTTGCCTATACCGCCCCCACCCCGATTGGCAATGCGGAGGGCGTCCTGGTCGGTGCCCCCATGTATGCCGCCGCCTTTGGTGCCGCAGGCGTCATGATCGCGGCGGGTGGCCCGATTGCACCAACCATTGCCGCAATCGTCGGTGCCGGTGGCATCGGTGCTGCGGCCGGCGGTGTGGTCGCCGCCATGATCGGCAAAAAATATTCCGGCGAATTGCAGGACGAGCTTGATGACAACGGGTTGTTGCTATGGGTTCAGACACCCGACGACACAAAGGAAAACCGCGCCAAAGATATCCTTGCCCGCCATCAGGCCAAACTGATCGGCACCCACGAGGTGGCAAACCCGCACACCAAGCGCGACATGCTTTGATCACCTGCCCTGAATAACCGTCTACAAAAGAAGCCCCCGGCAAAGGCCTGCGGGGCCTTCTTTTTTTCTGGTCTGTATCGCACGATCCCACTAAATTCACCCGCTCTGCCACCGCATTTCCCATCCATCCGTTTTGTCTGTTTGACGGAGCCATCATGCTGCGCGATATCTCGCCCCAAAATCTGTTCATGGGCATCCTTGCCGCCTTTGTCGGCTCGGCCAGTTCCTTTGCTGTCGTCCTTCAGGGGCTTGGTGCCGTTGGTGCAACGCCCGATCAGGCAGCATCGGGCCTGATGGCGCTATCGGTCGCGATGGGGCTGTGTTCGATCTATCTGTCGCTACGTACCCGCATGCCGATCAGCATCGCATGGTCCACCCCCGGCGCGGCATTGCTGGCAACATCGGGCGCAATTGACGGCGGTTTTGCCGTGGCCGTCGGGGCATTTATTGTTTGCGCGATCCTGATCATCATCTGCGGCATCTGGAAGCCATTGGGCCGTGCGGTTGCCGCCATTCCCGCCCCGCTTGCCAATGCCATGCTGGCCGGTGTGTTGCTGGGCCTGTGTCTGGCACCGATCAAGGCGGTTGCGTTCAATCCGCTTCTGGGCCTGCCGATTGTCATTGCCTGGCTGGTGGTCGGGCGGATCAATCGCCTGTTTGCCGTGCCTGCCGCCTTGCTGGCCTTCATCATTGTCATGGTGGTCGGCGTGGACTTCCCCGAAAACACGCTTGGCAGTCTTGGTGGTGCCATCGTGCCGCCGGTCGAATTCGTCATACCGGAATTCACATTGGCCGGTCTGGTGGGCATTGCCCTGCCGCTGTTTATCGTCACCATGGCATCACAAAACATTCCCGGCACGGCAGTTTTGCGCGCCAATAATTACGACACCCCGCCCGGTCCGCTTTTTGCCACCACCGGCTTTTTCTCGTTGCTGGCCGCCCCCTTCGGCGGGCACGCCGTCAACCTTGCCGCGATCATCGCCGCCCTGTGTGCGGGCGAAGATGCCCATCCCGATCCGAAAAAACGGTATTGGGCGGCGGCCTTTGGCGGGGTGTTTTACATCCTGTTCGGCTTGCTGGCCGGTCTTGTCACCGCTTTTGTCAGTCTGGCTCCCTCGATCCTGATCGAAGCGGTCGCAGGCCTCGCCCTGATCGGGGCATTTTCCGGGTCTGTGGTTGCCGCCTTCAAGGATGATGACGCCCGCGAAGCCGCCGCCGTAACCTTCCTTGTCACCGCCGCCGGTCTATCGTTTTTCGGGGTTGCCGGGGCGTTCTGGGGATTGCTGGCCGGGGGGCTGATCTATTTCCTGACCCATCTGCGCAAACACAAAGCCAGTTAAATACAAAAGGCCCTGCTGATAACCGGCAGGGCCTTTTTTAGTGCCGCAGTTAAAATCATTCCGGCTGCGGGATCGTCAGATTACCCTTGGCATCCAGTTTCCAGAACGGGTTATACGCCACTTCCCAGGCATGCCCGTCCGGATCGCGGAAATATCCGGAATACCCGCCCCAGAACACCTTTTCCGCCGGTTTCTGAATGACGGCACCGGCTTTTTTCGCCTCTGCCATCACCGCATCAACTTCGGCCTCGTCCCGTGCGTTATAGGCAATCGTCAGACCGGCAAAACGGGCACCGGTATCATCCTCAAACTGCCCGTCCTTGATCAAATCTTCACGGCCAAACAGGCCAAGCGCCAGCCCGTTGGACAGCTGATAGAAAACCACCTGCCCCTCGACCATCTCGCTGACTTTCCAACCAAGTCCGTCCTCGTAAAAACGCCGCGACCGGTCAAGGTCGGCCACGCCAAGTGTAATCAGCGATACACGTTGATCCATTTCATGCTCCAACTCTCAGGGTCAAAACCCGCGCCAAACTTAACACCCGACTTTGATGTTGCCGAGGATAGACTCGATCACATCGGCAATTTCGCACCGCAGCACGACCGCAATAAAATTGCGCGCAAATCGGTACCGGAATAAGTAAATATCAAGTTGACCCAACGTCAACCAGTGCAATCAGGCGTTTTGCACATTGCAATGCGAGTTGATTTGAAAAAAGGTCAGCATTCATTACCATTATCCTGTCAGACAGCGATCCGTCCCGACCAAACGCCAAAGCCGGAACGCCAATGACAGCAAAGAGAATTTTACGGGCCATACCAAAACCCTGCGCGTAAACTTATATCAATAAAAGCAGCGCAACTGGCCCACGCGACCCCGCAATCAGAGAGAGATCCCGAGGGAGACTGGTCATGGCACAATTGGCGGCAATTAGCCTTGATGACAAATATACGCTTGAAGAAGGCCGGGTCTATTTGACCGGTATTCAGGCGTTGGTTCGATTGCCCCTGATGCAGCGCCAGCTTGACGCGCGCGCAGGCCTGAACACTGCCGGATGTATTTCCGGTTATCGCGGGTCACCACTGGGCGGCCTTGATCAGCAGCTTTGGCGCGCCAAAAAATTCCTGACCAGACAGCAGATCGAATTTCAGGCCGGTGTGAACGAAGACCTCGCCGCCACCGTCGTCTGGGGCAGCCAGCAGGTCAATATGTACAAGGACGCCAAATATGATGGCGTCTTTGGCATGTGGTATGGCAAGGGACCGGGTGTTGACCGGTCGGGCGATGTTTTCAAACACGCCAACTATGCCGGTACGTCAAAACATGGCGGTGTTCTGGTTCTGGCCGGTGATGACCATTCCTGCAAATCATCCACCCTGCCCCATCAGACCGAATATGCCTTTATCGATGCGCAAATCCCGGTTCTGAACCCGTCCGGCGTGCAGGATATCCTTGATTTCGGGATCCATGGCTGGGCCATGAGCCGCTATTCCGGCTGCTGGGTTGCGATGAAAACCATCGCCGAAACGGTTGAAAGTTCGGCTGCGGTCGATGTCGCGCCCGATCGCATCACGCCGATCATCCCCGATAATTTCGACATGCCCGAAGGCGGGCTTCATATCCGTTGGCCCGACACGCCAAAGGATCAGGAACACCGCCTGATGAAATACAAGCTCTATGCCGCCCTTGCCTATGCGCGCGCCAACAAGCTGAACAAAACCGTGATCGACAGCCCGAATGCACGGCTTGGCATCATCACGACCGGCAAGGCCTATCTTGATGTCATGCAGGCATTCGATGACCTTGGCATATCCGAAGCCGATGCCGCAAAAATCGGCATTCGCGTGCTGAAAGTCGGCATGAGCTGGCCGCTCAACCGCGACGATGTGCGCGAATTTGCCATGGGGCTCGAGGAAATCATCGTCGTCGAAGAAAAACGCGCGGTGATGGAAAATCAGGTCAAGGAACAGCTTTATAACTGGCGCGAGGATGTCCGCCCGACCGTGATCGGCAAATTCGATGAAAAGGGCGAATGGATTCTGCCCTCGATGGATGAACTGACCCCGGCGCGCATTGCGGTTGTCCTGGCGCAGCGCATCAAGCGTTTCTATGACAGTCCGAAAATCCACGAACGCATCGACTGGCTGGAACAGAAAGAACGCGAAATCGCCGAACCACGCCCGGATGTCGCGCGCATTCCGTGGTTCTGCCCGGGCTGCCCGCATAACAGCTCGACCAAGGTCCCCGAAGGCAGCCGCGCCATGGCCGGGATCGGGTGCCATTACATGGTCAACTGGATGGACCGTTCGACCGAAACCTTTACCCATATGGGCGGCGAAGGTGTCACCTGGATCGGGCAGGCCCCGTTTACCAACACCAAGCACGTCTTCCAGAATCTGGGCGATGGCACCTATTACCATTCCGGGTCGCTTGCGGTGCGTGCCGCCGTCGCGGCCGGTGTCAACATCACCTATAAAATCCTGTTTAACGATGCGGTTGCCATGACCGGCGGCCAGCCGGTTGACGGCCCGCTGACCGTGCCGCAAATCACCCGCCAGATGGCCGATGAAGGCGTGAAACGCATCATCGTTCTGTCCGACGAGCCCGATAAATACCCGGTTCCGTCGCATTTCGCCGATGGTGTTGATATCCGCCACCGCGACGAACTGGACAATACCCAGAAAGAACTGCGTGAAATCGAAGGTGTCACCATCCTGATCTTTGATCAGACCTGTGCGGCTGAAAAACGTCGTCGTCGCAAACGCAAACTGATGGTCGATCCGCCCAAACGGGTCTTCATCAATGATCTGGTTTGCGAGGGTTGTGGCGATTGCGGTGAAAAATCCAACTGCTTGGCCGTTGTGCCGGTCGAAACCGAATTTGGCCGCAAACGCGCCATTGACCAATCGGCCTGTAACAAGGATTTCTCCTGCCTGAATGGCTTCTGCCCAAGCTTCGTCACCATCGAAGGCGGATCGCTGCGCAAACCCGAAGCCGCCGCCAAAAGCGGCAATGCGGGCGATGCTGTTTTCGCCAGCCTGCCGCGCCCGGCCCTGCCCGATATCACCGAACCGTGGTCGGTTCTGATTACCGGTGTTGGCGGCACGGGTGTCGTCACCATCGGGGCGTTGCTTGGCATGGCCGCCCATATCGAGGGCAAGGGCATTGTCGGCCTTGATATGGCGGGACTGGCGCAAAAAGGCGGTGCCGTCGTAAGCCATATCCGCTTTGCCGATACGCAGGACAAACTCCATGCCGCCCGCATTCCGGCGGGCGAGGCCAATGTGGTGCTGGGCTGTGATCTTCTGGTCGCGGCAAGCTTCGAAGGCCTTGCCAAGATGCGCCGCAACTTTACCCAGGCGGTCATCAACACCCACGAAACCGTCACCGGTGCCTTCACCCGCAACCCCGATTTCCAGTTGAAATCGAACGAGCATATGAAGGTCATTTCCGATGCATGTGGTGCCGATGCGGTGAACTTCGTCGAAGGCAGCGATATCGCCACCCGCCTGATGGGCAATTCGATTGCGACCAACCTGTTCATGCTGGGTGTCGCATGGCAGCGCGGCCTGATCCCGATCACCGAAGAAGCCCTGATGCAGGCGATTGATCTGAACGGTGTCGCGATTGATATGAACAAGCAGTCCTTCTATTGGGGCCGCCTGTTTGCCCATGATCCGAAACGCGTGCTTGATGTCATCGGCCCGAACGAGGCCGAAGCACATCCGATTGCCACCACGCTTTCGGAAATTGTCGCCAAACGCAAAGCCTTCCTTACCGATTATCAGAACGCGGCCTATGCCAACCGGTTTGTCGCACTGGTCGACAGGGTTGCGGCGGCTGAAAAACGCCTTGATGATGGCGATGATCTCGCCCGGACGGTGGCGAAATATTACTTCAAACTGCTCGCCTATAAGGACGAATATGAAGTCGCCCGCCTTTATACCGATCCGGCTTTCAGGGCCAAACTCGCCAAAAACTTCACCGGCGATTACAAAATACGTTTCCATCTCGCCCCACCGGCCTTCGCCGACAAGGACCCGGAGACCGGCCATCTGAAAAAGCAGGCCTTCGGCCCCTGGATGATGAGCGCCTTTGGCATTCTTGCCAAATTCAAATTCCTGCGCGGCACGGCAATCGACCCGTTCGGTCGTACCCATGAACGCAAAATGGAACGTCAATTGATTGCCGATTACGAGGCACTGGTGGACGAGGTCATCAACGGTCTTAATCATGACAATGCCCGCATTGCCAACGCCCTTCTGGCCCTGCCCGAACAGATCCGTGGTTACGGCCATATCAAGGATCGCAATATCGACAAGGTCAAAACCCGCAAGGCCGAACTGCTTGAACAGTTCCGCAACCCGCCGGAACATCTGAAAGCCGCCGAATAATCGGCCTTCCAAAATCAAAGGGGCCGCATGATCAGATCAGCGGCCCCTTTGTTTGATGATGTTACTTACGCCAATCTTGGCCGTGGCCCGCCAAACGGGAAATGCAGATCGGGCAGAACCCGTGCCGCGCGACGGCGCAGATCACGCACCGGATGTTCGCGAAGCTGCCGGCTGCGGTAACTTGCAATCATGTCATCGGTCGCCTGATAGCCATCGTCAATCCCGCGATCAAGGTTCTCCCAAGTCCAGTCGTAATTGATATGGGGTGAAACCGGGATTTCGATGATGTCGATCTTCCGCCCGCTTTCGGCGACTTCACGCTTGAAGGCCTTGACGGCATCCTCGCTTGCCGATGCGGCAAACAGCATGATCAGGTTGTTAAGCGCGTCATAAAGATTTTCCGGCTGACGTACCTGCTTAAGGTCCAGAATACGGCTGACCCAGACTTCCTCGACATCGGGATGATGGTGCAGGAAATCAAAGAAATTGACCGTATCAACCGTCGCCCCCTCGCAATAGGTATCGCCGTTTATTTCAACCGGTTCCTCGATAAACGGCAGGGCCGAACAGGCACAAAGCGTCTGCGCATTCATCTGCGGCAGATTGTAATGATCGGGCTTGTTGGTAAACAGCTCCAGCCGCTGCTGTGTGAGGTTATAGGCATTATGGAAAAGTGCTGGTTTATCGGGCTGATACAGCCGGTCAAAATCCAGCCGATCCAGGAACATGCTGTCAGGCGAATAGATTTTCGCCAATCCCTTGGTCTTGGTCTGATACATCGCGCCCACCATAAAGCGCGACAGCGGATTGACCGCCAGAATACCATTCAACAGCACATCGTTAAGGTTATGGGGCGTCCAGTATTTCGGATTGCCCATGAAATGGCGGACATGCTCGGCGGCTTCGGCCATCGCTTCTGGCACGATCAGCCCCTGATAACTGTCCGGGTTAAAGAAATAGGAAAGCCGGTTGGCGAAATCGGAAAAGAAATCCGGCGCAAAGGCCGATGCAATCGGAAAGCGGTCATAAACGCTTGCCGGGCGGAATATCTTGCGGAAAAACCCGATCGTCTGATCAAGTTCCTGTCCCTCGTCCGCCTGATGCCAGGCTACCGAAAGCCACGCACCGATGCAGGCAGAAGACCAGATATCGAAGGTGATATCGGGTTCCTGCTGAAGTCGTTTCAGAACCCCGATACTGAGCCCGACGGCAGGTCCCCCGCCGGACAAAAAGATTGCCCGTTTGACTTTTCTCACAGCTATCTCCCACTCATTTGCCGTTAAACGGCTGAACACCCGAACGCTGCGTTGGAATAACGCCGCAGTTGCCAGCGCTTCCACCCAGGAGATATCGGCCCGTCTTGCGCGGGCCTATGAAGCTAAGAACGATTATAACCTATTCAATATTTAAGATAATTTACCATTCGACATCAAACTTATGAAAGTTTGGAACAAATATAGACCATCGAATAGTGTGAAATCGCAAATGACTATACCAGTAAAATGCTTCGTAACTTTTATTTCACTATTGATGTGACAGCCGTCACAGGCAGAAATATACTTCCATGATCGCCAATCTCATAAATAAAGAAGGCCGCCAATTTGGCGACCTTCTGTAATTCCACGATTCGGCAATCCGTTATTCGTAATAACCGACCATAAAGATTTTGCCGTCATGGGGTTTTACCCAGGTTTTCTTTTCGGCAAGTTTCTTGGTTTCCGGGTGGGTCCAGGTATAGTTGGACCAGCCGCCATCCGGGTTCGTCTTGCCGGTTTCCACCATGTCGCGAATGATGAAATTGCTGTTCACATCCTGAAGGTCCCAGATTTTCGGATTGTTGATCAGCTTCGGATTGATCGCATGCGTCAGGAACGTGCCCTTTTCACCATCGGCGACAATCACATAAAATTCGTCAAAGACATATTCACCGTCCTTGTCGTTGAAGGTGGCAAAGGACTTGTCCTGTCCGACCTGATCGTAAAGTGCGATGGCCTTATCGACCAGTTCCTGTGCGGTTGCCGCCTTGTCCTGGGCCTGTGCAAGGCCGGTGGTCAGGCAAAGTGCGGTCATGGCAGAAACAAAAAGACGCATAAGTGTTTTCATCAGGTAATCCCCTTTGATGAACCTGTTGGAAGAAAAATGGAAAATGGATCAGACCGCCCGCAAACGGGCGACAAGCCCGTCCACAGATGAACTCAAACCGGTCATCTGGCGGCCAAGCTCGCCGGTTGCCTGCCCGACGGAATCCGCGGACTCGCGGGTGGCACGGGCAATTTCGCGCACATCGCCAATCCCGCCTGATACGGTTTCGGCATACCCGGCGGCTTCCGAAATGCTGTTGCTGATCTGGCCGGTGGCCGTCCCCTGCTCCAGCACCGCATCGGCGATGGCTTTAAGGATACCGTTGACGTCATTGACACTGGCAACAATCGTCTGGATCGCCTCGACCGCAAGAACGGTTTCCGTGCGGACATTGGCGATTTCGGTCGCGATTTCCTCGGTCGAACGCGCTGTCTGGCTGGCAAGGTTCTTGACCTCGTTGGCGACAACGGCAAAGCCCTTTCCGGCATCCCCGGCACGGGCTGATTCAATCGTCGCGTTCAGGGCCAGAAGGTTGGTCTGTTCGGCAATATTGCCAATCAGTGCCGCAACATCCTCGATCCGGACACTGGCTTCTTCAAGCTTGCGGATTTTGGCATCTGCATCCAGTGCCTGCTCGCTTGCGGCCTGTGCGCGTCGGCTGCTTTCCTGGATTTCATTGCTGATCTGGGAAATGGCCGCGGCAAGGCTGTTGGCGGCCTCTGAAATCTCGCCCATATTGCGGCTGGATTTACCCGACGCATCATAGGCATTCTCGCTTTGCTGATCGGTGCGTTCGGCATTGGTCAGCATCGCACTGGCCGATGCGCCGATTTCCTCGATCGCAGCACTGACTGCGGTTGCCGTCCCCTTGACCGATGTTTCAATCTCGGCGGCAAGTTCCTGCATGGTGCGGCGTTTTTCCTCGGCCGCCTTGGCTTCGTCCTCTATGCGTTTGCGCTCGGCTTCCTTCAAACTTTCGGCATTCTGGCGGAACACTTCAACCGCTCCTGCCATGCTGCCCATTTCATCGGTCCGCCCGGTAAAGGGCACATCGATATCGGCCCGACCATCGGCTAGTTCGCGCATGGTCGCCGTCAGCCGCTTGACAGGCACACCAATCACGCGTGTGATGGCAAAACTGATCAGCACCATCGCAAGGACGGCAACAACCGATGCAATGATTGTCTGGTTCTGGGCTGTCATGCCGGCTGCCATCGCATCCGAACTGGCAACATCCATGCGGTTTTCCGCCGTTTCACGAAGCTCGGCCAATGTCGCCATCAGGCTTTCGTAATCCGACTGTGCCGACCACGAAAAACTCAGCGCCCCGGTATACTCGATATCAAGCATCCCCAGAACCTGATCGATCTTGGCAAGGTAATCTTCGTAAAGCTTGGCCGCGCCTTCCGCGATCTCGCGTTCCGGCCCCTGCATGTTTCGATCACCCAGCATCTGGGTAAAGGCATCGCGGGCCGCCGTAATCTGCGACTGCAATTCCGCATTCACGCTGCTCATGCGGTCTTCGTCAACGCCTGCCGCCGACCATGAAAGCAGGCGATAAACCGTCTGGTGAACCTTGGTGACATTGCGGTCGATATTGCCGATATCGCGGACCTCCGGATAGGCCTCCGAAACGGCAAATTCCAGACCGTTGCTAAGTGATACAATCGCGCGTCCCCCGATGACGCCCACAATGGCAATGGCGATAACCCCGATCAGCGGAAGAACCGCCAACTTGGTACCGATATTCAGATTGACGAAAGTTTTCATTCTGTAACGTTCTAACCAATTGTAACTACAAGGATATCAGGCTGCTGCCCCAACAGCTTCCCGGAAGGCGGTGACTGTGGCGTCACCCTTGTTTTTGCGATGTCCCTTAACCACGTCATTGGCGACACAGCGATCATCCGCCCGCACCATTTCGCAGGCTGCGAAATACGTGCGCGGCAAATGCCGACCGTTTGTTTTTATTGAAAATGTGGTGATGTGCCGGGCATGGCCGGGCACGGATATATGTGCAGCCCCGCGCCAGATAAGGTTCGGACCGGCATACCGGATATGACGCCCCCGCGTCCCGATGCCGTCCCCCGATACAAGCCCGTGGCCTGCTACCGCTTTCGCAGCCCGTCCCATCCCCGCCATCGTACCCCCACGATCCGACAGGCGCGCAAAAATGCACCCCGTCATACAGGTTTCCGCGGCATGAACCGATCTTGATCGTTTCCAGGGATATTTTCTTCTATCACCTGACCGCGCGGCAGAGTGTAGTCAGCGACCACTAGCGCAACCAAGTGACATGTTTGTTAGGATATTAGTTCAAAAATAAGACAAGAAATACTACCCTACGGTATATTTTTCCTATCACGTCCACGTATAAGTATAAAGTGACAAATACTTGTACATTTGCCGATTGTATCGGGTTTTGCCTTTGGATTTAAATCATCACGGAATAACGATATCGCCATCCGCCCCCGGAGTCATCCGGCCTGCCGCCGTCCTTCCGAATGAAATCAATAACTTCTTTCGGCGTGCCGCCGACAGTTTCCGGTCCGGCTCAGGTGCCGCGCGCACAATGGCCGCTTCAAACCGGTCGGCAACGATCAACCCGACATCAACCGGGATCAGGTCGCGCGGGAATTCCATCGGCACGGCAAAGAAAAACCGGTCGCAATAATCAAGATAGCTTTCCCACTTCTGATCAACGCGAAAATCCTCGACCGATGATTTGACCTCGACCGCCCAAAGATCCCCCTTTTCCCCAAGGGCCAGCACATCAAGCCTCCGCCCATTACCAAGCCTGATCTCGGTCAGACAAGCCATGCGGTGATGATACAAAAGACGGCAAACGCCTTCTGTGACTTCATTGGTGATTTTGGGGCGGGTCCGGTCATTCATTGCCACAGGATACAAAAACCAAAGCCCGCTCGAAAGCGGGCTTTGCATCTTGGCGCGACACTCCTGACACAGCAGATCAGCTCATGCCAAGCGCACGTTTGTAAACCTCAAGGATTTCTTCCTGTTCGGTGCGTTCGTGGTCTTCCATTTTGCGCAGACGGATGATCTGGCGCAGGATTTTCACGTCATAACCAAGCGCCTTGGCTTCACCGTAAACTTCCTTGATATCAGCCATCAGGTTGGCTTTTTCTTCTTCAAGGCGTTCGATACGTTCGACATAGCTCGCAAGCTGATCGGCTGCGATTCCACCGACTTCGGTCATTCCTGATATTCTCCGATCATGATTGCGCAGCGGAAACCGGTGCGCTGAATTTTAATGCGGCGCGACGATACTCAATGCGCTTTGCCATGACAAGACCCGTTCGCCCGGCAACTTCCAAACGGCTTCCAAACGGCTGTCATACCGCCGATTTTTCGCCGGGCACCGTATGCGCAATCAGGTGATCGGCCACCGCAAGCAACGCATCGCGCGGGCTTGCCCCCTTTTCCACCGCATCGGTATAAATCTCGCGCTGGCGACGTGCGCTTGTGCCGCGTGCAATAATGGTGCGCGCATGTTCGACTTCCGCGACACAGCCAAAATGTTCGGCATCCGGGCGGATCAGTTCGATGATTTCCTCAAGCAGATCGGCATAGGGCACGATCTCCGCCCGGCCAAAATCGATCAGCCCGGTCTTGTCCCCGGCGTCGCTTCCGTACCGGCACGCCCGCCAGCGGTTTTCACGCACCAGCATGTTGGAATAAATCCGCCACCGCTGGTTATTGCGCCGCAAGCGATACAGCATCCGCATCAGGCATCGCGTGATCGACGCAACACAGACCGCGTCTTCCAGATCGGTGCAAACATCGGCAATCCGCATTTCAAGCGTCGGCCAACGATCACTGGGGCGCAAATCCCACCAAAGCTTGGTGCCATCCTCGATCACCCCGGCCTGGATCAGCATATCGACATGGCGGCGATATTCCGCCCATGATCCGAACACTTCAGGCAAGCCGGTACGCGGCAGATTATCAAACACCGAAAGCCGAAATGTCTGAAGCCCGGTATCACGCCCCCGCCAGAATGGCGAACTGGTCGTGAGTGCCAGAAGATGCGGCAGAAAATAGCTCGCCTGCGCCATCAATTCGATCCGCAGGTCATCATCCTCAATCCCGACATGCACATGCATCCCGCAAATCAGAAGCCGGTCGACAACCGTGCGAAGGTCACGCGCAATCGTGCTATACCGCTCGCCCTCGGTGTGTTTCTGGCTGTCCCATTGCGCAAACGGATGGGTCGATGCCGCCAGCAATGCCATGTCATAACGTGCGGCAATATCGGCAACCGTGCTGCGCATATGCGTTAACTGGTCGCGGGCCTCGGCCGCACTGTTGCAAACCTTGGTGCCGGTTTCGACCTGGCAGCGCATGAATTCGCTTGATACCTGATCGCCCAGCGCATCCTTGCAGTCTTTCAGAAACCCCGCTGCCGGGTCCGTCGCCAGATCGCGACTTTCGCGGTCCACCAGCCAGAATTCTTCCTCGATCCCGATGGAAAAGCCCGGTTCGCGCGAATGGGACACCGCCAAATCAGTCTCTCCTGATTTTATAAAGGTTCGGGTCGGCCAGGATGTCGACAAACGCATCGCCAAGGATTTTGGCCCATTTTTCACATCCCGCATCAGTATCAATCAGATCCTGCCGGATTTCAATCGACACACAGGGCAATCCACCGGCTTCGCCGTGATGATCGATGGTGTAATCGGCCATATGCTGCCCGGAATAGGGTTCGTTATCACCAATCGTCAGATCGGGATTCTGTTCGCGAAGCTTTGCCAGCAACGGCACCGGAATACGATCATCGCGATCCCAAAGAATGCCGATTTCCCAAGGGCGTTCAAACCCTTGGAAAACAGGGGTAAAGCTATGAATGGCGATCAGGGCCGGGACGATTTTATGGGCATGGAAATTAGCAATCCGTTCCTCGATGGCCCCGTGATAGGGCAGGAAAATCTCGCGGATGCGTTTCATATGCTCCGTCGGGGAAACGTTTTTGTTTCCCGGCACCACCGTCTGATCGGCGATTTCGGGCATCCCGGTCGGGTCCCAAAGCTGCCGGTTGCAATCAATCACCAGCCGCGAAAATCCTCCCAGAACCGCCGGGCAGTCAAACCGCTCCACCAGAATTTCGGTCACCTTGCGCGCCCCGATATCCCACCCGATATGGCGTTTGCGTTCTTCTTCGGGCAGGCCCAGCGTACCAAGGCTTTTGGGGATTTCGCGCGACGCATGGTCACAGACAAAAAGCGAATGCCCCTTGCCGTTCTCGTTCAAAACCTCAAACGGTGCTGGATCATCATGGCCCAGCAGCGACCCGGTATGGTGGCTCACGCGAATTCTCCTGAAATTGGGGCAGCTTGAAATTTTCGGGTCCGGAACCGTCACAGACCGGCAATCGGACCCTGTTGAACTATCAATTTATTGCAGGACTGACAAGCTCGCCCGCACGCCCCCTTTACAACAGTTCAACGGACACTTTGCAGCAACGCCAAACATCCCGTAAAGTGGTATGACCAATAAAACGAAACGCATTGTCGGCTGGTCTCGGTCGCTGCTGGAGTGTTCAAAACATGCCGCCTGTCAAACCTGCACAATCTTCCGACACGGTTGATGCCAACCGGCCCAAAAGGATTGCCGATCAGGTTGCCGACAAGCTTCTCGACATGATCACCGCGGGCATGTTCCTGCCCGGGGACCGTCTGCCGGGCGAACGCCAGTTGGCCGAAGACATGAAAGTCAGCCGCGTTTCAGTCCGTGCCGCCCTGCAAAAGCTTAAAACCCGTGGCTATCTGCGCGCGGTTCAGGGCGGCGGCACCGAAGTCCTGTCATCCACCGGGGTCGAAATGGATACCGCGATGACCGATCTTGTCCGGGATTCGCTTAACAACCTCCGTGACCTTCAGGAAATCCGCTGCACGCTCGAAACATGGGCCGCACGTCGTGCCGCCATCAATGCCAGTGACGAGGATATCGAACTGCTGCGCATCGCCTACCGCCAGGCCCACGACCCACGTCGCGCGCCCAAATACCGTGCCGATGATGACCATCGCCTGCATATGATGATCGGCCGCGCCAGCGGATCAATCATCTATTATCACGTCATGAAAATGCTTCACGATGTCCTGCAGGCCGCCCTGACCGAAATCCGCTTTAACAATCTGTCCGGCCCATCCTTTGACCGGATGGTGCAGGAACATCATTATGCGATTGTCGAAGCCATCGCCGCCCGTGACCCGGACGCCTCGGAAAAAGCCATGTCCGAACATTTACAGGCGGTCATCGAATATTTCAAACTGGCCGCGGTGAACAAACCGAACTGAGCCTCAAAGACAATATAAAAACACGACCAATCAGGGAAACCAGACATGACACCCTCGCGCGAAAAACTTTTGCAGTTGATGGATGCCGCCCTTAAGGCCGCCGATCCTGCGGTCCAGATTCCGCGCAACCTGCCGACAAAGCCCAAGGGCAAAACCATCGTCATCGGTGCGGGCAAGGCATCGGCCAATATGGCGCGTGCCTTCGAGCAGGCATGGGATGGCGATATTTCCGGTCTGGTGGTCACCCGCTATGGTCATGCCGTCCCGTGCGAGAAAATCGAAATTGTCGAAGCCTCCCACCCGGTCCCCGATGCCGCCGGGCAAAAGGCCGCCCAGCGTATTCTTGATATCGTCAAATCGGCCGGTCCCGATGATCTGGTGGTCTGCATGATTTCGGGCGGCGGATCGGCCCTGCTGGCCCTGCCCGGTCCGGGTCTGACACTCGAAGACAAACAGTCGATCAGCAAGGCCCTGCTTCATAGTGGTGCAACCATTTCCGAAATGAACTGTGTGCGCAAACATCTGTCTGCGATCAAGGGCGGCAGGCTTGCCGCCGCCTGTGCCCCCGCGCGCATGGTCACCTATCTGGTGTCCGATGTGCCGGGCGACGATCCGGCGATCATTGCATCGGGCCCCACGGTTGCCGATCCGACAACCGGGCAGGACGCGCTTGATATCATCCGCCGTTACCGGATCGAAATCCCGCTTGCCGCGACCGAACTTTTAAACAACGACATCCATGAAACCGTCAAACCGGGCGACAAATGCTTTGACGGGCATGAAGTGATCATGCTGTCACGCCCGCAGGACAGTCTGGAGGCCGCAGCAAAGATCGCCCGCGACCTTGGCATCAATCCGGTCATTCTGGGGGACGCCATCGAAGGCGAAGCCCGCGAGGTCGCCATCGTCCATGCCGGGATCGCCCATCAGGTCGCCAATCACGGCCAACCCGCCGCCAAACCCTGCGTGCTGCTATCGGGGGGTGAAACAACCGTCACGGTCCGCGCCAAGGGGGGCCGTGGTGGCCGCAACAGCGAATTTCTGCTCTCCCTCCTGATCCAGTTCCGCGATCACGAAGGGTTCAGTGCGCTTGCAATTGATACCGATGGTATTGATGGCAGCGAAGATAACGCTGGTGCCATCATCGACCCGACAAGCTGGCAAAAGGCGATTTCAGCCGGGATCGACCTTCGGGAATATCTGGCCAACAACGACGCCTATAGCGCGTTTGCCAAAATCGACGACCTCCTGATCACCGGCCCGACCCTGACCAACGTAAACGACTTCCGCGCCATCCTGATCGAATAATCAGGGATCAGGATTTCGGCATCCACGGACGGATCCACTCCAGCCCCGCCACAGTATCGCCATGCGGCTTGTATTCGCAACCGATCCAGCCGTCATACCCGACCCGATCCAGCATATAGAACAGGAACGGGTAATTAAGTTCGCCACTATCGGGTTCACGGCGGCCCGGCACACCGGCAATCTGGATATGGGCGGTTTTGTCCAGATGCTTGTCCAGACGGGCCGCAATATTCCCGCCGACAATCTGCGCATGGTAAATATCGAATTGCAGCGCCAGATTGGGATGATCAAGCTGATCCAGGATCACGGCGGCCTGTTCGACGGAATTAAGCAGATAACCCGGCATATCAATCGGATTGATCGGCTCGATCAGGATTTTGACCCCGGCCTGCTCGGCCAGATCGGCGGCATAAAGCAGATTGTCGCAATAAAGCCGCGCCAGTTCCCCGGCATCTTCGCCCTTGCCCATCACACCCGCCATGCAATGCACCATCCTGCATCCGGTCGCGGCTGCGTAATCAAGCGCCTTGACCACGGAATCGCGAAACGCATCTTCGCGCCCCGGTCGGCAGGCAAGCCCGCGTTCACCCTTTTCCCAATCCCCGGTCGGCATATTGAACAAAACCTGTTCAAGCCCGTTGTCACTCAGCAGCGATTTGACACTGGCCATCGGCATGTCATAGGCGCCGACATATTCGACCCCGCCAAACCCGGCCGCCGCCGCCGCGGCAAACCGTTTTTCAAACGGCAGATCGGCAAACAGGAATGAAAGATTGGCACTAAAACGGGGCATAGGGCACCTGCTTGGGGGATGATTTCGGAATGTCATGGTTTCGCATCGCCGTCGCCGCGTCAATGCCAAAGCAGGACGGCACCCCGGACACCTTCATCACACGGCACCATCTTTGGCAATTTCGTCCGCAAGCCACGCACCGAATGCCTCGATTTCCTTGATGTTCGCACTCCTGCCGGTATGGATCAGGTGATAATGATGCCCTTCCATCACCGGGCCGAACGGCTGCACCAGAAGCCCTGCGGCGATTTCCGAGCGCACCATTTCCGAACTGGCCAGAACAACACCCTGCCCCGCAATCGCGGCCTGAATGGCGTGGGTATCGTCACTGAAACTAAGCCCGCTTGATAAATCGACATCATCCAACCCGGCCCGCTTGCACCACCGCGCCCAGGTCGGCGTTGCCTCGTCCGGGCGCAACCATTCCAGATGCAAAAAGGTCTGCCCGCGCAGGTCGTTGGGCTGTTGGATGTTTAACATCGGGCTGCAAACCGGCGCGAACCGGTCGGCAAACAGGGTTTGCACCACCATGCCCGCAAAAGGCCCCCTGCCATACCGCACCGCCGCATCGGCCATCCCGGAATGAAGGTCAACCACCTCGGCCGATGTATGCAGCCGCAAATGAATATCGGGATGTGCTGTCTGAAAACCGCCAAGGCGCGGCAACAGCCATTTGGCGGCAAACGATGCCAGCACCGATACCGTCAGCCCGCGTTGGGGCTTGCGCGCCTTGACCCGGTCAATCGCCACGGCAAAACCGGCAAAACCATCGCGCAACGTCGGATAAAGCTCCTGCCCGGCGGCGGTCAGTGTTACCTGCCTTGGCTTGCGATCAAACAACCGCATACCAAGCGTTTCTTCAAGCAATCGCACCTGATGGCTGATCGCGGTTGGCGTCACGGCAAGTTCGGACGCTGCCCGCTTGAAACTAAGGTGTCGGGCGGCGGCCTCAAAAGCACGCAGGGTCGCAAGCGGGGGCAAGGGCATATGGATGAACTCAATTCATCTATTGGCTGAGATATTCGATTTTGATCAAAACCTGTATCCAAGTCAAATATTGGGTAACGCAAATCGAAGCAGATGAACAAAGATTATCACAGATCATCATTAACGATCAAAGGTGCCCCATGACAACCCTCCTTCATATCGACAGCAGTGCCCGCCCCGGCCGATCCGACACCCGTGCCCACGGCTCCCACTCGCGCCGCCTTACCGCCAAATTCATCGAACAATGGCGCGCCACCCGCCCGGATGACGAAATCATCTATCGCGATGTCGGCGCCAATCCACCCAGCCCGGTAACCGGTGACTGGGTTCACGCCGCCTTCACCAAACCCGAACAGCGCGAAGACTGGATGCATCAGGTTCTGGCTGAAAGTGACGAACTGCTTGCCGAATTGCTGCGTGCCGATGTGATTGTTGCCGGGGTGCCGATGTATAATTTCGGCATGCCCGCCCAGATGAAGGCATGGATCGAAAATATCGTCCGCGTCGGCGTCACCTTCGGCTTTGACCGGTCGCGTGATGGCGTCCCCTACTGGCCAATGCTGACCGGTGGCAAATCGGTGGTGGTTTTATCCTCGCGCGGCGATTTCGGATATGATCCGGGTGGACGTGTTGCCCATCTTAACCATGTCGAAGGCGGCGTCTTCGCCCCGCTGGAATATATCGGCATCACCGATCAGCACAGCACCGCCATCGAATATGACGAATTCGGCGATGAACGCACCCAAAAATCCATCGCCGATGCCGAGGCAAAGGTCACCGATATCGTCATGCAACTACAGGCACGTCACGCGCAGGTGTCCGATACCGCCATGACGGCATGAAAAGCCTGATGGCACCATCACCTGGGAATGGATCGCCCCCTCATTCCCCCGGTGGTGTTCCTGTCGTTTTTCTGCCCCGGGCTTGATGCTGCGCTTGATGCGGGGCTTGCTTGCTCCGACACCTCGCCCGACATCAGCCCGGTGATCAGGCGCGCACCCTTTTTACGGAACAGATAACTCCACACCCACTGCACCATCACAAGCGCGGGCGCACGCAAACCGATCAGAAAATAGATATGCGCAAGCCCCCAGAACCACCACGCCAGCCAGCCGCGCAGCTTCAATCCGTTCAGGTCAATCACCGCCCGATGGCGGCCAATCGTCGCCAGATTTCCGGCATGGCGATAGGCAAATGGCGGCGTTTCAAGGCTTGCCATATGATCAAGAATACGCCCGCCAACATATTTGCCCTGCTGCTTGGCCGCCGGGGCAATCCCCGGCACCGTCATGCCATCGCGCCACGGCACATGCGCCGCATCACCGATGACAAAAACATCCTCATGGCCCGGCACCGACAGATCGGTATTGACCATCACCCGGCCACCCCGGTCGCATTCCCGCCCGGTCCAGTCGGCCAGATGATCAACCCGGACCCCGGCACCCCAGATCACATTGGCGCTCGGAATGAACTCATCGCCGATCTGCGCACCCATCGCGGTAATGTCGGAAACCTGCTGATTGACCCGGACCTCGACCCCGATTTTTTCAAGGGATTTGCGGGTATATTCCGATAGGTCCTCCGGGAACGCGCCCAGCAATCTGGGGCCACCTTCGGCAAGGATGATGCGTGCATCGCGTGGATCGATCCGGCGGAAATCATGGGATAATGCCTGCTTGGCAAGCTCGGCAATCGCCCCGGCCATCTCAACCCCGGTCGGCCCACCACCAACCACGACAAAGTTCAGCAACCGGCGCCGTTCTTCCGGGTCTTCGCTGTTTTCCGCGCGCTCAAACGCCAGAAGCAGGCTTTTGCGAATATCGGTCGCCTCGGTAATGTTTTTAAGGCCCGGTGCGACCATCGCCCAGTGATCATTCCCGAAATAGGATGTCACCGCCCCGGTCGCGATCACCAGATAATCGTATGAAAGGTCGCGATCCCCGGCGATGATCCGCCGCCCCGGCAAATCAAGGCCGGTGACCTCGCCCATGAAGACGGAAACATTGGGATAACGGCTGAAAATACTGCGGATCGGCCAGGCGATTTCGGCGGGCGACAGGTCGGCCGTCGCCACCTGATAAAGCAGTGGCTGAAACAGATGATGATTGCGCTTGTCGATCAGGATGACATCAACATCATCCTTGCCCGCAAGTTTCTTGGCGGCACTCATGCCCCCGAAACCCGCACCCACAATTACCACCCGCTTCTTGTCCGTCATGCCGGTCATGCTCCTGTCATGCATTTGTCCGACCCCGGCTCTAGCTAGTCAGGAACGGGGTGATTTGCAAGTTATTCAAAAAGAACAATTGGATGGGCAATTTTGCCCTCCTTTGCTGGAACGCGCGACAAGCTGATGCGTTCCGATTATAAGATTTTGCATTCATCCGCCCCAAGCCCCAAAAGAGGCCCGCCATGATCGACGAATTCGCCCTTCATCCGCAACTTGCCACCGATACCGATCTCGTTACGGATGGTCCGCTGTCCCACGTGCTGCTGATGAACGACGCCCGCTATCCCTGGCTGATTTTGGTCCCAAAACGCGCCAATCTGGTCGATTATGATGATCTGAGCGCGGATGAACGCAAATTGCTGGGCGATGAATGCGCCGCTGTTTCAGCAACGCTGAAACGTCGCTTCGACGCACATAAAACCAATGTCGCGATGCTGGGCAACATGGTTCCGCAACTGCATTGCCACGTCGTCGCCCGGTTCAAAAATGATGCCGCATGGCCCGGCCCGATCTGGGGTGTCGGCAAGGCCGAACCGTATGACGAGGAAACCGGCAATGAACGGCTAGCGATCCTGCGCGCTGATCTGATTTCAGCTTTCAAGCATCTGTAATTTCCCGCTTTGCCGCTCCTTGACGCATATCAAGGAAGATGAATTTGGAATAATGCAAAAGACGGACAGAACGAATTTTCGGGATGTCCGTCATGCAACTCGCCCTTTACGAAAAATACGACCTGCGTCTGCCGCGCTATACCAGCTATCCGACCGCACCGCATTTCAGTGCGTCGGTGAATGGCAAGGTTTTCGAAAGCTGGCTGGGTGACCTTGATCCCGCACAACCCTTATCGCTTTATCTGCATATTCCGTGGTGCCGGGAAATGTGCTGGTTCTGCGGCTGCAACACCAAAATCACCAGGCAATATGACCCGGTTGGCAATTTTGTTGTCGCCCTTCGGGCTGAAATCGCAAGCCTTCTGTCAAAGCTTGACCCCGCGCATCGTTTCAAGGTTTCGCACATTCATTTTGGCGGCGGCAGCCCGACGGCACTTAAACCCGAAGACCTGCGCGCGATCATGGCTGATCTGACAGATCGCATCGATATCCTTGACGATGCCGAAGTCGCCCTTGAAATGGATCCGCGCACAGCCACCCCGGAATTTATCGATGCCATGGCCGATTGCGGTTTTACCCGCGCCAGCATCGGCATTCAGGATTTCAACCCGTTTGTCCAGCGCGCGGTCAACCGCGTGCAATCGTTTGAGCTGGTCGAAGACGTCATTGCCCGTCTGCGTGCGCACAAAATTTCGGGCATCAATGTCGATCTGATGTATGGCCTGCCGTTCCAGACGGTGGATAGCATCATCGAAACCGTCGATCAGACGGTCACGCTGAACCCCGACCGCCTGTCGGTATTCGGTTATGCCCATGTGCCATGGATGAAAAAACACCAGAACCTGATCCCGACCGAAGCCCTGCCCGACACCGCAGCCCGCTGGGCCCAATACGAAGCCATCCAGACCCGGCTGACCTCGCATGGTTACAGCGCCATCGGCCTTGACCATTTCGCCCGCGATGACGACGCCATGGCCATCGCGCAGAAAAGCGGCCTTTTGCACCGGAACTTTCAGGGTTACACCACCGACCGCGCCGAAGCATTGATCGGCTTTGGCCCCTCCGCCATTTCATCCCTGCCGCAGGGCTATGCCCAGAACGACCCGGCTCTTGCCCGCTGGCAACGCGCGGTTGAGGCCGGTGAATGCGGCATTGAAAAGGGCATTGCGGTCAGTAACGAGGACCGCATCCGGCGCGACATCATCAATGAACTGATGTGCAACCTGACGGTTGATGTCGCCGCCATCTGCGCCGATCACGGCACATCCGTCGACCGCTTCACATGCGAAATCGACCGGGTCCGCGCCATGACACAGGATGGCATCGTCGAAGTTAACGGCACACACATCCACCTAACCGAAAGCGGCCGACCGCTTGTCCGGGCGGTGTGTGCGGCGTTTGATACCTATCTTGATCACGCCCACGGACGGCATTCACAGGCGGTCTAGATGTGGCTGTCAACAGGGCCGGATAACCCCGGCCCTCAGGCCGCTGACACAGCACTCCCAATCCGATTGTCATTCCCAACCTCATCGTCATTCCCGCGAAGGCGGGAATCCAGTCTCTTTCAATGGGATATGGATTCCGAGTCTGCGCTCCGCTTCGCCCGGAATGACGATTTTGATCAATCGACAAGCCAATCCAGCCAATCCAGCCAACCAGCCCTGCTGCCCCTCGACATCACCAAACGTCACCGACCAGGTGGGCTGGACGGACAGGACAGGACAGGACAGGACTGAACCGGGTTGCACCAGACCGACCTAGCCCCAGTCCGTACTGCCCCGAACAAACACCTCGGGCTTTCGATGGACACCACAAACGCACCTCGCCCCAAAGGCAAGAACGTTGTCGCATGGCAGGCACAAATCCCGCCATCAATGACCCACGTTTCGGCATCTCCGAACGCACCATCGCCCCGCAGGCAACCGATCCCGCCCGCCGCTCCAGGCAAACCGATCCAAACCCGCCAAGCCAAGCCCGCCGCCCCCGGCATCGCCAAACGCCACCGCCCGGACGGACCACGCTGCCCTGAACAAGCACCTACCGCCCTCGGTTGACGCCGCAAACGCACCTCACCCCAAGGGCCACACGTTGCCGCATGGCAGGCACACAAATCCCGCCATCGATGACCAACCTTTCGGGACCGCCGAACACACCACCAGCCCGCTGACAACCGATCCTGCCAGCCAATCCCCACCAGCCGATCCCGTGCCGATCCAATCCGGGCGCAATTCGGGCGCAATTCGGGCCTGCTGATTCTCGGCATTGTCACGCTTCACCGACCGGACTGAACTGGACCGAACCAACTTCGCCCCGGCTCTCGCTGCCCCGAACAAACACCCTTGCCCTAAGGGCACATTTCTCCCGTCATGACAAACCACAGTTTTCGCAAATATCCGACGGCCTTACGGCCCGGACGCACCACCGCCGTAATGACTTTTCCATGCGCCATGAACGTCCCTTTGGCGTTACCGCCTCCGCCATTGCGGCCTTTCAGATCGCTGCCCTGTCATCGTCTCATTCCTGTTTTTGCCGCCCGAAACGCAAAAAACCCACAAAAGCGAATCACGCTTTGCGGGTTTTGTCTCCGGACCCATTTGTCCTGTTGACTTTATCTTTATGCCACAAGAAAAAGAACAAATCAAGAACTTTTTTCCAGAAAACCGGAAAAAGTTCCCAATCAAAACTCATTACGACATAAAAGATATATTTCTCAATATCTTATCCGGGAAAATCTGTTTCCCCGGCCTTGTCGCTTCCTGAAAGCAGCATCAGTCCCAATCGGGTGCCAGCCCGTCGGGGCTGACGATCCGGCCGTTTTCATCGGCCAGACCATGAATGGCCTGCATTTCCTCGCCGCTCAGTTCGAAATCAAAGATATCGAAATTTTCCGCGACCCGGCTTTCGGTTGCGGTTTTCGACAGGGCAATCACATCATTCTGCTGCAACAACCAGCGCAAAACCACCTGTGCGACCGACCTGTCATGCGATTTGGCAATCTCGCCAAGCTGCTCATTCTCCAGCACCTTGCCATCGGCCATCGCATAATAGGCGGTCAGGGCCATGCCATGCTTGCGCGCAACGTCCATGACCTTGGTCTGATCAATGAACGGATGATATTCGACCTGATTGGTCACAAGCGGCGCATCCGATAGCGCGGCGGCCTCGTCCATCAGGGCAATGTTGAAATTACTAACCCCGATATGGCGCACTTTGCCGGCCTGCCTGACCTCGTTTAACGCCCCGATCTGATCGGCAAGCGACACATCCTTGTTCGGCCAATGCAACAGCAGCAGATCGACATAATCGGTTTTAAGCTTTTCAAGGCTTTCATCGACCGACTTGATAAAGGCATCATGCCCGTAATTGCTGACCCAGACCTTGGTGGTCAGGAAGATGTCCTTGCGCGGAACGCCGCTATCAAGGATCGCCTGCCCTACCGCGGCTTCGTTGTCGTAAATCTGGGCGGTATCGATATGGCGAAAGCCGGTCTGGATCGCCTTGGGCACGATACGCAAAACGTCGGCTTCGGGCATGCGAAACGTGCCAAAGCCAAGGGCGGGGATCACCGCACCACTTGCAGATACATCAAACATCTGAATTCCTCATTGGAAATGTCGCGACTGTCTTCGCAACGGCTGCCGAACCCGAAGGTTCCGATAATTCCGGCACTCAGGCCGATTTGCGCACCGTCAGGATGACAATCCCGGTAATCACGACCAACCCGCCCAGCATCTGGGCCGGGCTGATCATCTGTTCCAGCACCACCCAGCCAAACAGCAGGGTGGCAATCGGTTCCATATTCATCACCGGCGCATTGCGCGCCATATTCAGCCGCGGCACCGAGATGAACAGGACGGAAAAGGCACCACCATAAAGCAGTACCAATGCACCAAGACCAAGCCAGCCGGGCGTTGCCGCGGGCAAATTCATCCCGCCCGGCACCAGTTCGGCGAAACCGGCCACGATCATCGATGCAAACACAATCAGCATGGTGAACATGCTGCGCACCGATCCGCGCAAAGCCGACAATTTGTGATCGGTCACCCAAAGCGCCACGGCAAAGGACGTTGCCGCACCAAGCGCAAAGACAATCCCCTGCCACCAGTTCGCACCGACATCACCCTCCATCGCCAGAACGCCGGGCACATCAAGTGCTAAAACAAGCCCCGACAGGATAAACAGCATCAAGGCCGCCGATTTCAATGTCGGTCGAGCCCCACCCAACGCCCAGGTCAGCAACGCCAGAATGATCGGGAAACTGTTGGCCGTCAAAAGGGCCAACGCGACCGGAATGCGGGCCACCGCCGAATACAGGCACAGGCTTTGAATGGTGACCAGAAGCCCCAGCAATATCTGCCATTTCCGACTTCCGGCCGGAAGCCGGACCGTCTGGCGTTGCCAGATCACAAGCGTGATCAGGATGGCCAAAGCCACACCGGACCGGCACAGGATCGCCAGAAGCAACCCGGTGCCGTTTTCAAATGCCAGCCTTGCCGCCACATGGTTCCCGGCAAAGGAACAGGCAACAACAACAAGGATCAGAACCGCAATCTGGCGCGGGAAATGCGCGGGAACGGCAGCAGGCAGGGCAGTCGAAATGGACATATCAAAACCGGTTTTGTGGGGCGAACAATCAGAAAACGCCAGAAAGACCATTAAAACAAGCCTTTCCGGCAAAGGTTGCCACATCCGGTGAACAGGATGCGGCAACCCGATATCGGTTATGCGGTCTGAAGGGCGTTATCGGACCGACGATCCAGCGCGCCGCTGATCATGGTCAGGCCGACAGCAAACGCGACCAGAAGGGCCGCAACCCAAGGCGTTGCCGACAGGCCAAGCGACGAGGACACGACAATCCCGCCAACCCACGCTCCAATCGCAATACCAAGGTTAAAGGCCGCAATGTTCAGCGCCGATGCGACATCTACCCCGCCCGGCCGGTGCAGCTTTGCCAGTTGCACGACATAAAGCTGAAGCCCCGGCACATTGGCAAATTGCAGGAAACCAAGGGCCGCCAGCGTAATAACCGCAAGGATCGGCGACACGGCAGTAAAGGTAAAGATCACAAGTGTGACGGCCTGCAAGGCAAACAGGATGGTCAACGCCCGGACCGGGTTCCGATCCGCAATGCGTCCCCCGGCAAGGTTGCCAACCGCAATCGCAAGCCCATAAGCAACGAGGATAAGGCTGACACTGGATTCACTGAAACCCGTAATATCCTGAAGCACGGCAGACAGATAGGTAAAGGTGACAAACGTGCCGCCATAACCAAACGCCGTCATGCCAAACACCAGAAGCAACCGGCCACTGCCAAGCACGCGCACCTGATCAAGCAGGCGTGCGGGTTCCGCCCGGCTGAGGTTCGAGGGCAGCAAAGCCGCAATCCCGACAAAGGCAATCACGCCAAGAAGCGAAACACCCCAAAACGTCGCCCGCCAGCCAAACATCTGACCGATATAGGTGCCAAGCGGCACACCGGTCACAATCGCAACCGTCAACCCCATGAACATCATCGCAATCGCCGATGCCCGGCGGTTTTCCGGCACCAGATCGGCGGCAATCGTCGCCCCGATGGAGAAAAACACACCATGCGCAAAGGCCGAAATCACCCGCGCCACCAGAAGCATTTCATAACTCGGGCTAAGGGCGGCGGCACTGTTGCCAACCACAAACACCCCCATCAGCCCCAGCATCAGGGTCTTGCGGTGCATGCGCCCGGTCAGGGCGGTTAAAACCGGCGCACCGAATGTGACGCCAAGGGCATAGACACTGACAATCAACCCCGCCATCGGCAGGGTCACCGAAAGATCGTTTGCCACGGTCGGCAAAAGGCCGACGACAACAAACTCCGTCGTGCCGATCGCATAGGCCGCGATCGTCAACGCAAATAAAGCAAGCGGCATTTCAATTCTCCGGCCCGCGCGCCATGCGCTTGCGGGCACAAATGGTTGGTGGGGCATCCCGCCCCGTTCATTGCCGCCCACTATGCCGATGGAATGCTTGCACGATAATCCGGATTGCGCGACAAATGCTTTTGAATTCAATTCAAAGCCGGAGGATCAGTTGGACAATCGCGCAGGGGAAATGGAAGTCTTCATCCGGGTCGCGGAACTCAGAAGCTTTTCCGAAGCCGGGCGCAAGCTGCATCTGTCGCCATCGGCTGTCAGCAAGCTTGTCACACGGATCGAAGACCGGCTGGCGACCCGGCTTCTGGTAAGGTCCACACGCGGATTGCAACTGACCCCCGAAGGCGAAATGTATCTGGTCCGCGCCCAGCGTGTTCTCGATGAAATCGACGATGCCGAACGTGCGGTCGCAAGCGGCGGCAAGGCCGCCCCGCGTGGACGGTTGCGCGTCAATGCCTCCATCGCGTTTGGCGTGATGTATGTTCAGCCGCTGATCCCGGCCTTTCTCGCACGCTATCCCGAGGTCGAGCTGGATTTTTCCCTGACCGACGGGATCATTGATCTGCTTGAGGAACGGGCCGATATCGCCATCCGATCCGGATCATTGCCCGACTCATCGTTAAAGGCCCGCAAACTGATCGAAAGCAGCCGCACCATCGTCGCATCGCCGGAATATATTGCCAAACGCGGCCTGCCCGGCCATCCGGACGAACTGGACAGTCACAATTGCCTGCGGTTCAATTTCCCGATCCCGATGAATGAATGGCCTTTCACCAATCCCGACACCGGCGAACGGTTTGGCCGGACGGTATCGGGCAATTTCCTCTGCGACAGCGGCCCGGCCATGCGCCGCCTTTGCCTTTCGGGGCTGGGCATGGCGCGGTTGGGGCGGTTCCATGTTCAGGGCGATCTGAAGGCCGGAACACTGGTTGAAATCCTGCCCGACTGGAACCCGAATGACGAACAGCTGATCCATGCGATCTTTGCCGGGCATGAACATCTTGCCGCGCGCATCCGGGCCTTCATCGATTTTCTGGTCAATCATATTGATCCGCACGGAAACGGTATCCGACTTCCGTAACGATCATTATCACGATAAAAATAAAATCGCGGATTCTGGCAGATCAGGAAACAGGTGCACTTAGCAGTTCAAGGCACCGCTGCGCTACCGTTCGGGCCGGTTGCAGGGATGGATGCCTGAACGGCACGATTTCCGTGTTGGGAAGCAATGGCCGCGCATATCCACCGTCATAAAGTGACTGATGCAGACGTTGATGGCGCGGGCCTGCGATGCCATCGGGGGCATAGATATAAACCCCGCCCGGTGCGGCAGCCGCTTCGCAACACATCGAAACCGAATCTCCGGTAACAAGGATGATATCGGCCAGCGCCAGATACCCGAAATACGGATTTTCCGCCTTCGAGCTCCAATCATGCAGATGATAGGCAAGCCCCGAATTGCCGAGCATTTCGGCAACGATTTCCTCGTTCTCCGGGCCTGTGCGACGGCTGGTCGTGACCAGCAGGCTACCATCAATGGCTCCGGTCGCCTCAATCGCCCGACCGACCAGCTCCCGGGCCATATCCACGGTGAAGACCGTACTTTTGGTGCTGCCGCCGATGATCAGTGCCACGCGCGGGCTTGGCAGCCCCTTGAAATGCGGCCGCCATAGATCGGCTTCGATCAGAAGCCGCGTTTCGGTTACCCGATGCGGGGCACCGGGGATTTCAACAACATTGTCACGCGCTGGCATCCGGTCATGGGCCGGGACCGCAATCAGGTCAAACGCCCCCTCGCCCCCATCCGGACGCATGATCTGACAAATTCGTGTATGGCCGTTGCTTTGCTTTTTGATCCAGCGTGCAATCGGTGCGGTGCGCCGTCCTGCGGCAATCACCAGATCGGGCCAGGGTGCGACAAGGCGCGCCCGTGATCCGGTATCCACCCCCAAAAGGCTGGCCCGGCGGATAACATTGGGCAACCGTGCCAGATTGGTATAACCGATATCGACCCGCTTGAAGGGCTGTGCCAGTGCTTCTGCGACACCGATGGCCTGATTGACGTTTCCTGCACGGTCATCGGCCAGAACCCAGATCAGGCGTGCATCATCATCGGTCATTCAGGGTCACATCCTTGTCGGAATATGGATTTCCCGTCCAGGCAGGAAACGTGGGGCCAAGATCAGGCCAGATCGTTTCCTGATTGGTACAGACAGTGCGCACTTTTATCAAGCGCCTGACACGCGAAGCCTTTTTCGGCTATGCATTGTTAACAATATGTCATCATAATACCCCGGCATAATTCTTGAAACGGTCTGGCGGGAAATGCTCAAGACATCAATATCTGCAAAGCGAAGTGCCCGGCTGGTTTTGGCCGGAATGCTGATATTGCTGCCGGTTACCGTATGGCTGACCACGGAACTGTGGCGCGAAACCCGTCTTGTCGAAATCACCGAGGACGGCCGCAACAAGCTGGAACTTTATCGTTCCAACCTTCAGGGGGCGATCAAGGAACACGAATATCTTCCGATCACGCTTGCCAGTGACAAACGTATCCTTGACCTTGCCCTGCATTCCAGCCCGTCGGACGCGGCCGAGGTCAATCTCTATCTGGAAAAACTCGCCGCTGACAGTGGTGCATCCGACATCTATTTCATGGATCGCAACGGGACAACAATTGCGGCCAGCAACTGGAACAGCGATGCATCCTTTGTCGGGCGAAATTTTGCGTTCCGTCCCTATTTCAAACAGGCCGAAGCCGGACTGACCGGGCATTACTTTGCCTTTGGCATCACGTCGAATGTCCCGGGTTATTATATCTCGCATCCGGTCCGCCCGAACGGGGCAGCATTCGAAGGCGTGATGGTGGTCAAGACCCATCTTGAAACCCTTGTCCAACGCTGGGCACGCGGGAACGAGAATGTTCTGGTAACCGATGAAAACGGCATCGTCATCATTACATCACGGCCCGAATGGCGGTTTCGCGCCCTGACCGGTATTCCGCCCGAAGACCGGCCTGAACTGATGCTTTCGCGCAAATATGGTGAATACCCGCTCGATCCGATGCCCGTTCATCAGGGCGAATGGCCCGGCGATGACGGGATCAGTATTCTGTCACTTGCACCAGCACAGGTCATCACCCCAGAAACCCTTCAATCAGGGCAAGCTGCAACGACAAAACCAGACGCCGAAGCCAGCGGAAAAGCCAAAAATGATGCCAAACCATATCTTGTGATCCGAAGCCCCCTGCCCAAACAGGGCTGGAATATTTATCTGCTGACCGACAAGGCGGTTCTTGATCAGTCGATCCTGACAGCGGGCTTCATCGGCGGGGCCATGCATATCATCATCATGGGGACGATTTTTGTGCTGCTGCAACGCCGTCGCGCGATGCTCGAACAAATAGAAATCCGCGACTGGTCGCAACGTGAACTGGAACGTCAGGTGCGGCTTCGTACCGCCGACCTCATGAGCACAAACCTCCGCCTTGCCGAGGAAATCAGCGAACGCCGCCGCACCGAAGACGCCCTGCGCACGGCACAGGCCGAACTGGTGCAGGCTGGCAAACTTGCCGCCCTTGGCCAGATGTCAGCTGGCATTGCACACGAAATCAATCAACCACTGACCGCCATTCGAAGTTACGCCGAAAACGCGCTTAAATTCATTGCGCGCGGCAATGACGAAACCGCCAGCCGTAATCTGGGCCGGATTTCTGAACTGACCGAACGCATGGGTCGGATCACCAACCATCTGAAAACCTTTGCCCGCCGCCCAAAACATGACACCCATCCGGTGCAATTGGCCGAACCGCTGGAAAAGGCGATTGATCTGCTGCGCGAAACCGGCCGGGCCGGATTGGCCGACATACGTTATCAGCCGTTGGAAAACCTGCCAAAAGTCACCGCCGAGGAAAACCAGCTTGAACAGGTATTCCTCAATATCCTGAGCAACGCCGCCGATGCCTGCCGGGATGAGGAATTCCCCGAAATCGGTATCATGCTTGAGGAAAAGGATGGTCGCGTTCTGGTCGCGATTACCGATAACGGCCCCGGTATCCTGCCCGAAAATTTGCCCAAACTGTTCGACCCGTTCTTCACCACCAAACCGTTTGGTGACGGGCTGGGGCTGGGGCTTTCGATCTGTTATGGCATCATGCGCAGCTTTGGCGGCACGATACGTGCGGAAAACCGCCCGATGGGCGGGGCCTGTTTCACGATTGAATTGCGATGCATAGAACAGGTGTCCGGGCATGACGGCACATCAACCTCGACGGCATCGCCGATGCCTGATACAACATCCGGCCAAACCGCCGAAACAGAAGGCGCGGAAACGGATCTGCTGGTACATCGTATGATCGCCCCGTGATCCGGAACGGATTAAAAGGGGAAGGCATTTGAATAACTCGGCCCATTGCGTTCTGTTTGTCGATGACGACGAAGATGTGCGGGAAGCCGCACAGCAAACGCTGGAGCTTGCCGACATCCTTGTCGAATGCCACAGTGACGCCGGTTCGGCGCTGGAACGTGTTCGCCGCGGCTGGCCTGGAATCCTGATTACTGATATCCGCATGCCGCGCATGGACGGCATGGAATTGCTGTCTCAGGTGCGCAAGGTTGAGCCGGAAATGCCGGTGATCCTTGTCACCGGACATGGTGACGTTGCCACCGCGGTGCGTGCGATGCGCGAAGGCGCGTTTGATTTCATCGAAAAACCGTTCGACCCGGATCATTTCATCGATATCGCGCGCCGGGCCATGGCCCATCGGCAGCTGGTTCTTGAAAACAGGACGCTCAAGGCCGAACTGGCCCGCCACAGCAAGGAAGTATCGGGCCTGATCGGTCGCACGCCTGCCATGGAAAAGCTACGCACGCTGATTGGCAATATCGCCGCGACCGATGCCCATGTCCTGATCAATGGCGAAACAGGTGCGGGCAAGGAAGTGGTTGCGCGCACCCTGCACGAGGCATCAGGCCGCCCCGGCCAGTTTGTGGCAGTCAATTGCGGCGCAATGCCTGAAAACCTTATTGAATCCGAACTGTTCGGCCACGAAGCGGGCGCATTCACCGGGGCGGAGAACAAGCGTATCGGCAAATTCGAATTTGCCGACAAGGGCACCATGTTCCTTGATGAAATCGAAAGCATGCCGTTATCGCTTCAGGTCAAACTGCTGCGGGTTTTGCAGGAACGCGCGCTGGAACGGCTGGGCTCGAACAAGTTGCAACCTATTGATTTGCGCGTGGTGGCCGCAACCAAGATTGATCTGCGCGAGGCATCATCACGCGGGGCATTCCGCGAGGATTTGTATTACCGGCTGAATGTCGTGCAACTGCACATCCCGCCATTGCGTGATCGAAAGGATGACATCCCCCTTCTTTTCCAGCATTTCATGAAAGAGGCGCAAGGAAGGTTTGGCCGGGAATTTGCCCCGTTGAACGGCACGGAAATCGCCCGCCTGACTGCCCATGACTGGCCGGGGAATGTCCGCGAATTGCGCAACGCTGCCGAACGCCGGGTTCTGGGCCTTGATCCGTTTGCCGGTGACAGCGCACAGGCAACCGAAAATGTCCTGTCCCTGCCCCAGCAAGTCGAAGCATTTGAAAAAGGCGTGATCTGCGAGGCACTCCGTCAGCATGGCGGCCATGTAACGGCAACGGTCAATGCACTGGGCGTTCCGCGCAAAACCTTCTATGACAAACTTGCCAAATACGGCATCGTCCCGGCAGAGTTTCGCAATAAATCAGACGGTTAGGAACGATCAGGGCAAATCGCCCCGCAATACTGCCCGTAATCTGACAAAGCGACTGGCGGGATAAGCCTTTGCCGCACCTTTTGCAATTGGTCCTACCAACCACCCGCCCCGCCTGCGTCAAAAATCCTGCAATCGATAAAAATTTTGCATTTTCAACTTGAGATATTGTGCGGAAGACCGCACATTGCGAAGAAGGGATGTGCGGGAAAGACAACAAAAAGAAGAACTTACGCTGCACCGCACCATTGCGAAACATACTGCAAACCGCTGATATTACTTATCGTAATGACAGATATGCAGAACTGGCCCGGCAATTGCAGTGTTGCACCCCAGCGCCAAACGGCGACCTGAACGACGCCGATAATTGGCGCGCTACTGGGAAAACGCACAAAGCTTATAGGGAGACTATTGATGCGTCCGATTACCAAAAAACTTCTCGCAACCAGCGTTGCAATGGCAGCCGTTCTTGGCATGACCAGCGCGGCATCCGCACAGGTTGTTGTCAAATACGCCCATGTGGTTGCCCCGAACACCCCGAAGGGCCAGGGCGCTGAATTCTTCAAAAAGCGCGCCGAAGAAATCCTTGGTGACAAGGTTAAAGTCGAAATTTATCCGAACTCGCAGCTGTTCGATGACGACAAGGTTCTGCCGGCAATGCTGCGTGGTGACGTCCAGCTTGCAGCACCGTCGCTTGCGAAATTCGGCAAATGGACCTCGAAGCTCGGCCTGTTCGATCTTCCGTTCCTGTTCAACGACATGGAAGCTGTTGAATGCTTCCAGAAAGGCGAAAAAGGCCAGGAATTGCTGCTGTCGATGGCAGACAAGGGTCTTACCGGTCTGGGTTACTGGCATAACGGCCTGAAACAGCTTTCGGCCAACAAGCCGCTTTTGACCCCGGCCGATGCTGCGGGCCTGAAATTCCGTATTCAGAGCTCGGACGTACTTGCTGCACAGTTCGAAGCTGTTGATGCCGTTCCTCAGAAAATGGCATTCGCCGAGACCTATTCGGCACTTCAGACCGGCGTTGTTGACGGTCAGGAAAACACCTGGTCGAACATTTATTCCCAGAAGTTCTTTGAAGTTCAGGATTACATCACTGAATCCAACCACGGTCTTCTCGACTATCTCGTCGTGACCTCGACCAAATGGTGGGACGGTCTTGATCCGGAAATCCAGGCTGGCCTGAAACAGGCCATGGACGAAGCAACCGAATATGCCAACGGCCTGTCGGGCAAACTGGCCGACGAACAGCGCCAGCTGATCGTTGATTCGGGTGAAACCGAACTCGTCAAACCGTCTGCTGACGATGTCAAAGCATGGCGCGAAGCCATGAAGCCTGTCTGGGCGCAGTTCGAAGGTGATATCGGTGCCGATCTGATCGAAGCCGCTGCCGCCTGCAACAAGTAATTCCTCGAACCTAGAGGACCGTTACCGCTATGATTAAAACGGTCGTTGACCGGCTGGAGGAGGGCATTATTGCCCTCCTTCTCGCCGCCATGACGATGCTGACCTTCGTCAATGTCGTCCTTCGTTACGGCTTCAATTCCGGCATGACCTGGTCGATGGAAATCACCGAATTTCTGTTTGCCTGGCTTGTGCTTTTCGGCATGTCTTATGGTGTCAAGGTCGGATCCCATATCGGGGTTGATGCCCTTGTTCAACTGTTTGCAAAACCCGCCCAGCGCATCACCGGTATCTTTGTTGCTTTGGTCTGCATGTCCTATGCCGCGCTTATTCTTTATGGCGGCTGGGAAAGCATGACCTTCTATCACATGATCGGTATCGAGGCCGAAGATTCCCCGATCCCGATGTGGGTCGTCTATCTGATCCTGCCACTTGGCGGTGCGTTGCTGCTGTTCCGTCTCGGACAGGTCCTGTGGCGTATTCTTTCGGGTCAGCAAAACGGATTCTCGCTTGCCGATGAAGCACGCGAGGCGATCGAAACCATTGGCGAAGGCGACAAAGCCGACGTCATGGCCGACGGCATCGTCCGTCGCGACAACGATAAATGATCGCGGGGGAACGCCTTAAATGACAATCGCATATCTGTTCATCACGTTGTTTGCGTTGATGGCGCTTGGCACCCCGATCGGCGTGGCGCTGGGCCTGTCATCCATCACCACCATCCTGTTTTTCGGATCAGACTCGCTTGCGACCCTGATCGAAAAGCTGTTCAACGGGATGGAACATTACACCCTTCTGGCCATTCCGTTCTTCATCCTTGCCTCTACCTTCCTGTCGACCGGCGGGGTGGCACGTCGTCTGATCCGCTTTGCGGTCGATACGGTTGGCTGGTTCCATGGCGGTCTTGCCATGGCGTCCGTTCTGGCCTGTATGCTGTTTGCCGCCGTTTCTGGTTCCAGCCCGGCTACGGTTGTTGCCATTGGTTCGGTGGTGATCGCCGGCATGATCAAATCGGGGTATCCGCGCAACTTTGCCGCCGGTGTAATCTGTAACGCCGGTACGCTTGGCATTCTGATCCCGCCATCCATCGTGATGGTGGTCTATGCCGCGGCAACCCAGGTGTCGGTCGGCCGCATGTTCCTGGCCGGTGTCATTCCCGGCCTGATCGCCGGTCTGATGCTGATGGCGGTGATCTATGTCGTCGCCCGGATCAAAAAGCTGCCCAAACAGGATCGTCCGAGCGCTTCGGAATGGTTTGAAGGCCTGTTTTCCGCATCCGGTGGCCTGCTTCTGGTGGTTGTGATCATGGGCGGTATCTATGGCGGGATATTTACCCCGACCGAAGCCGCAGCCGTCGCATCCGTCTATGCCCTGCTGGTCGCTATCGTGTTTTATCGCGATATGGGCCCGATCAAGGGTGTTGCCTGGGTTCCGGAAAAAGGCATGGGTGTGGGCGCTATCATTGGCTACAACCTGCCTAAAATCGGCAAGGCCATCGCGCTGATCCCGTTCGACAAGGATATTCGCCACGTGCTGCTGGAGTCCGGCAAAGTGACCATCATGCTGATGTTCATCATTGCCAACGCCATGCTGTTTGCCCATGTGCTGACATCCGAACGCATTCCGCACACCATTGCAGAAACCATCATCAACTGGGGTCTGGAACCTTGGGCCTTCCTGATCGTGGTCAACATCATTCTGTTGATCGCGGGCAACTTCATGGAACCGTCGGCCATCCTTCTGATCATGGCACCGATCCTGTTCCCGATTGCGATGAAGCTTGGTATCGATCCGATCCATCTGGGCATCATCATGGTTGTGAACATGGAAATCGGCCTGATCACGCCGCCGGTCGGGCTTAACCTGTTCGTGACGTCGGGTATCACCGGCATGTCACTGGTTCAGGTGGTTCGTGCAGCCCTGCCTTGGCTGATGATCCTGCTGGTCTTCCTGATCATCGTGACATACATACCGGCAATTTCGACATGGCTTCCGACCATGCTGATGGGCCCGGAAAAGGTCATGAACTATTAGATCAGGCGAGAACTGAAAACCTTGCAAACGGCACCCCATCGCGGGTGCCGTTTTCTTTTGCGGCCTGTATTCTTTTGCCGCGTCAGACGGTTATATGCATAGCTGATATTCAGGCTGTCAAAATCGCCGGGCTGGAAAAAACAGAATTTCCGTGGATAATGGCACAAATTGAATCGTTTCAGGCTGCGATCCACCCGGCCCCGCCACCCGCAACGGTGCGGCCTTCCTGATGCCACTGCCATATCTGACCGGAATTTTCGCCCCGCCCGCTGTCCGGGTGTTGGCGATATGTCCCGTTTCCTGTCATTCCGGCTGGCCTTAAGGAAGTCCGCTAAAGACCGATACTGGAAACCGGACAGATCACGCCCCACCTGCCACCATAAGAAACGGATACGGAAGTCATGGCGAATACAGATGCCAGCGCCCCGATCAACACGCAGCGCCTTGCGATCCTGCTTGCCGCCCTGATCGCGACCGCACCATTTGCGATTGATACCTACCTGCCTGCCATTCCGGCAATGGCAGCAGATTTTGGCGCGCCGACGCATAATGTCGAAGTATCAATCAGCATGTTCCTGATTGGTTTTGCCTTGGGGCAGCTGATTGGCGGGCCACTTTCGGATCGCGTTGGCCGTCGCCCGGTCGCGTTGATCGGGCTTGTGATTTACATCATCACCAGTGCGATCATCATTTTCGTCGACAGTTCTTTTTCGCTCAACGTCATGCGCTTTATCCAGGCGATTGGCGGCGGTTTTGCCCTTGTGATTGTCGGTGCATCGGTGCGCGACCTGTTCGATGGCAAGGATGCCGCGCGCATGTTTGCCCTGATCGCGGTGATCATGATGATTGCCCCGTTGGTCGCTCCAACGGTTGGTTCGGCCCTGCTGGTTTATTTCCAGTGGCAGGCAATTTTCGTCCTGCTGGTCATATATGGCAGCATCATGCTGGTGATTGTGTGGTTCAAGTTACCCGAAACCACCAAACTGCGCCCACGCTATGCCGGACCAGCACGACGGGTGTGGTGGACCTATCTGGAAGTCCTGCGCACCCGCAAGGCAGTTGGTTTCATGCTGGCCCATACCGGGGCCAGTGCAGTGATGTTCAGTTTCCTGACCGACAGCCCGTTCATGTATATTGATTATTTCGGCGTGTCACCCAGCCAGTTCCCCTATCTGTTCGGGGCGAATGTCATTGTCATCGTGATCTGCAACCGGCTGAACAATCCGTTGCTGAAACGGCTTGAATGCCATCAGATACTTGCGATTGGTACCGCCCTTCAACTGGCGGCCGTGATCGGATTGTTCATTGCGGTGAATGCGTTCGAGCCGTCGCTATATGCTGTAGTGCCGCTGGTGATGGTTGCTGTCGGCATGATCGGGCTGACCGCACCAAACGCAACCGCGGCCTTCATGCAGTATTTCCCACATATCGGCGGGACGGCCACCGCCTTGATGGGGACCATACAGTTTGCCACCGGCGCATTGGCAGGCACCATTATCGGACAGGTCCATGACGGCAGTCTTCTGCCCGTGACAGCATCGATGCTGGCCTTTGGCATTTTCGCCAATGTCATGGTTCATTTTGTGGCCGAGGCAAAACAGATCGAACAGCCTGCCCCGGCCCAAACCGACGATACCGTCGCGGTTGCCGCAGATTAAGTACAGACCGGTTAATGCCAACAAGGAGCCCCACCAGATGGCAAAGATGAATTTCAACGATTACGGCCGCGCCATGGCCAAATATAACAGCTGGCAAAATGGTGTTCTGTACGATCTTTGTGATCAGATCGGTGACAAGGAACGCCGCCGTGACCGCGGCATGTTTTTTGGCTCGATCCACGCAACGCTTAATCATCTGCTGTATATAGATCACCGCATCCTCGGCATTCTGAAAACCGGACAGGCCGAACCGTTTGATGCCCGCACCGTCATGGCCGATGATTTCGAAACTCTTGGCAAAATGCGGATCGAAACCGACGCGGCAATCGCCGAATTCGTCGATTCCAGCGATCATGGCTGGCAGGATGACATTCGCGAATTGATGGGGCTGGATGGTGTAACCCGCAAATTGCCGCGCCAGCTTTTCCTGATGCAGCTTTTCAACCACCAAACCCATCACAGATCGCAAATCACAAGCGAGCTTTACAAGATGGGGCTGGATTACGGCATCACCGATGTCCCGCTGACACCGGATTTGCCGTTATGATCTGACGATTATCTGCCTTCAAACACCGCTTTTCGCTTTTCGAGAAAGGCGGTGTAGCCTTCCTTGAAATCCGCACTGTCAAAGGCGCGGTATCCTTCGTCAAATTCCTTGGCACCGATGGCACCACCTTCTTTCAGGCGGTTGATCATTTTTTTGTGCAGGCGTTGGGTGATGGGTGCGCCCCCGGCAATTCGGGCCGCTGTCGCCGTTACTTCCGCATCAAATTCATCAAGCAACACATGGCGGGCGATAAAGCCGATTTCGCGCGCACGCGCGGCGTCAAAAACCTGCCCTTCCAGCAGGATTTCAAACAGGGCTGCTTCGCCCAGCAGATCCAGCATGATCTGCAATTCCGGATAGCCCAGCGTCGCGCCAAGCTTCATCGGCGGCACGGCGAATTTTGCATTATCGGCTGCAATCCGCAAATCGCAGGCCGCAGCCAATACAAACGACGCCCCGATGCACGGCCCGTCAATCGCGGCAATCACTGGATGCTGGCAAACCCGAAGCGCCTGCAAGGCCTCGGCATGAAGCATTCCGTAATCGCGCGCCTTTTCAAACCCGTCACGTTCGCGAACAAATTCATGAATATCCGCCCCGGCCCCAAATCCGGCCCCGCTGCCGCCGCGAATAACGATGCAACGCAGGTTGCTGTCCCCGCCAAGATCGTCGGCAATCCGGGCAAGTTCCCCCCACATCGGCTTGGTCAGCGCGTTTTTGCGCTCCGGCTGCGAAATGGTGATGGTTGCAATACCGCCGTCATTGATATCGACGACAAGTCCGGTTTCCTGCGACATGGCAGTGCCTTTCAGCTTAATTCGGTAAAGCTATACCAAATAAACCCAAAACCGGACTTTGCCAATGCCTGACAAAGGCTTGGCCATTATCGCTGTCTTTGCGGCCGCAACTCAGGATGCCGTGACGTTACGCAATCCATGCGCGCGAAGGCGCCCGACCGCCTTCTCGATATCGGTTTCATAATGAACCAGCGGCGGCTTGATACCATGTGCAAACAGTTCCCGTCGAAGGTCATGCGATGTGCCGGTCAGGATCACCTCGATCCCGCGCCCGCGTGTTTTGCGGGCAAGTCCCGCAATCGTATTGGCCGCGGTTGAATCGAGAAACGGTACAGCGGCAAAATCAATGATCAATGCCCGGTGCGTATCGCCAATCCGATCCAGAACCGATCCAATGGATGCCGCCGCCCCGAAAAAGAACACGCCGGTAATCCGGTAAATCATGATGTCGGGGTCGGTTGTCGATGAAATATCCGATGCCCCGCCGCCGGTCGTACCGTCGGCCCGGTCTTCGGATACAAACGGGCTGTGGGTGGCAATTGCGGTTGTTTTCGACATGCGTTGAATGAACAGAACCGAGCCAAGGGCAAATCCAACAACGATTGCTTCGAGAAGATCGCGGAAAATCGTCAGTAAAAATGTTACCAGCAACACCGCAGCATCCCCACGCGATGCGCGCAGCAAGGTCGCTATCGCGTGCTTTTCGATCATGTTCCATGCCACAATCGCCAGCACCCCGGCCAAGCTTGCCAACGGAATGAAACTGGCTAGCGGCGCAGCAACCAATATGAACAACAACAAAAACAGCGCGTGCAAAACGCCCGAAACCGGCCCATGCGCACCGGCCCGGATATTGGTGGCCGTTCTTGCAATCGTGCCGGTCACGCAAATGCCCCCAAACAGACCCGACGCCATATTTGCCACCCCTTGGGCCACCAGCTCACAGTTCGATCTGTGATGTCGGCCGGTCATGCCATCGGCCACCACGGCTGATAAAAGCGACTCAATCGCCCCCAAAAGCGCAAAGGCAATCGCATTGGGCAAAACCGCTTGGACCTTGGCAAGGGTGAATTCCGGCAAGATGGGCATGGGGAAATCACCGGGAATACCGCCAAAGACGCTGCCGATGGTCGATACCGGCAGATTGAACAACGCGGTTGCCAATGCGGCCCCTGCCACCGCAATCAGCATGCCCGGCCAATGCGGGCGCAGCCGTTTGCTGCCGATGATCACAAGGATCGTCGCGCCGGACAACGCAACCGTCACCGGATCGATCCCCGGCAATGCCGCCCAAATCACCGGGAGCTTTTCCAAAAGCGGCCCCGGTTCTTTGCCTGGCAAAGTCAGCCCCAGCAAATCCTTGATCTGGCTTGCAAAAATGATCACCGCAATCCCGGCAGTAAAGCCAACCGTCACCGGATAGGGAATGAATTTGATATAGGTACCAAGCTTCAGCGCCCCGATGCCGAGCAACATCAATCCCGACAGGATAGTGGCAATGATCAAGCCATCAAGGCCATGCGTCTGAACCGTACCTGCGACCAGAACGATGAAAGCCCCCGCCGGTCCGCCAATCTGAAAGCGACTGCCCCCCAGGAGCGATACCAGAATCCCCCCGACAATCGCGGTATAAAGCCCCTTTGCGGGGGAAACGCCCGATGCAATCGCAATCGCCATCGATAACGGCAAGGCGACAATCGCCACCGTCAAACCGGCAATCGCATCGGCCCGCAACTGCGCAAACCCGTAACCTTCGCGAAGGACGGTTACAAGTTTTGGGGTAAACAGGTCGGCATATCCGGGTTCGGATGCCTGATTGGTTTTCGAGGTTCTGGTTTCCATAGTCTCCGGCAGCCTTGCAAAAGGCGGCGGGATCGTCGGCATAAGTCGGCGGTCGCCGTCGCAAAATTGTTGCGGTCGTTATTGTTCGCCCTGCTCGTCTGGCAGTGTCGGTTTTATTTCCGGTTCTTTCAGACGCACACCGCGCCCGGTTGCCATGCTGGGCACGTTATCCCCGATCAATTCGATCCCGGCACGGTCAAGTGCTTCGACGACCTTGGTCAACGTATCAACCACACCACGCACATTACCCTTGCTGGACTCCATCCGCTGGATGGTTGGCACCGAAATCCCGGCCATTTCGGCCAGCGTTTTCTGATCAATGCCCAGCAACGCACGCGCCGCACGCATTTGTCCCGCGGTAATCATAGGGCGCATCCTTCATTCACACATGATCGAAGCCTAACAAAACGCATTTAGAACTGCAATTATGATATTTCAGATATCAATAATGCCATTTCAAATCGGCATTGTCTTATTCGCATCCGGTCCTGCTGCCCGCAAATTTGCCCCCGACATCGCCGGGCACCTGATCCTGACCAGCCGGACAGCGGCTTTTCTTTGCGCTTTGCGTCCAAAAACGCTAAGACGTGCGCAAATATTCGATCCGGAAAAGGGTATAGCCGCCATGACCAACGAAACTTCGACCGCGCATTGCTCGTATGCTGCCAAAACCGTCGCAAAGATTTTGCTTGATATCGGGGCTGTGAATTTCCGCCCGGAAGAGGCCTATATCCTGACATCGGGCTGGGCGAGCCCGGTCTATATTGATTGCCGCAAACTGATTTCCTTCCCGCGCGCACGCCGCAAGGTCATGGAACTTGCCGCCCGTCAGGTTTCCGACAAGGCCGGTTACGAGGCATTTGATGCGGTCGCCGGTGGTGAAACCGCGGGAATCCCCTATTCCGCTTGGCTGGCCGATGTTCTGGACCTGCCGATGCAGTATGTCCGCAAGAAGCCAAAGGGATTTGGCCGCAAGGCACGGATCGAGGGCGACATCCACGAAGGCCAGCGCGTCCTTCTGGTCGAAGACCTTGCCACCGACGGCGCATCGAAAGTCAACTTCGTCAATGCCATCCGCGAAGCCGGTGCCGAATGCAGACATGCATTTGTCGTGTTCTTCTATGGTGTGTTCCCCAATGCGCTTGAAGAACTGAAAAAAGACGATATCGAACTGCATTACCTGGCAACCTGGGCCGATATTCTGGCGGTTGCCGAAGAAGGCAAATACTTCCCCAAAGAAGCCATCGAAGGCGTTCGCGCCTTCCTTGCCGACCCGATCGGCTGGTCCAAGGCCCATGGCGGCAAGCACGACTAAGCTAGCAGCACATTGCCAAATTCAAACGCCCGCAGATTTTCCCTGCGGGCGTTTTGCTTTTGATGGCCGGTCTAACGGGATTTATCCCGCCATATCCAATTCCGGCTTTGTCACCTTTGCAGGGATCGCCGCCCCGACCTCGCGTGCTTTTTTCAAGAGCTCCGCAGGGTTATTGCCGTCGGCCAGCAACATCAATTCCGAAGTTGCGACTTCCACTCCGCAATAATCAAAAATGCCCTGATGGATTTGCAGTTTCATGGCCCCGAAATATCCATGCCGGGCAAATGTGGCAAGCCCTGCACCACCAATCGCGACAAGGTGGACCTTCAGATGGTTCAGTTTTTTGATCACCTTTTCACCGTCAATATCCTCATAAGCCCAGCCATTTGAAAACACCCGATCAATCCAGCCTTTCAGGATCGCGGGCATTGACCACCAATAAATCGGAAAAACCAGAACGAGCGTATCGGCGGCATCAATCCGTTTCTGTTCGGCAAGCACATCATCGGGGAACGGGGCCCTCATCTCGAAGGCCGCGATATCATCCTGGCTGAAACGCGGATCAAACCCTTCGGCCGACAGATCAGCAAACTCGAAACTGTGTTCAGGTCCGGCATCCTCAATCCCCTTGCCAATTTGATTGGCGACCGCATGACTGAACGAACCGGAATTTGGATGGGCGACAACAACAAGCGCGCGCATGACATACCTCCTTGCTAGGCAATTGCCACTCAACGGCAATCACTATATACTATAAGTAAGTTACTATCTGTAAGTTACTTTTGGTATATAAAGATGTCAAGCAGCGACGCAAAAAAGTCCCCGTCACATACCCCACGCAAACGGATGGCGCGCGAAGATCGCAATCGGCAACTTCTCGACGTTGCATGGAAGATGATCCATGACGACGGGACCGAGGCACTCAGCCTTGGCAGTCTCGCCGAACAGGCCGGAGTCACCAAGCCGGTGGTCTATGATCATTTCGGAACACGATCGGGTTTGCTGATCGCGCTGTATCAGGATTACGATCGACGTCAGACAGCATTGATGGACTCTACCCTTGCGCAAAGCAGCCATACCCTGCGCGACAAGGCATCGGTGATCGCATCGGCCTATATTGATTGCGTGCTGTCACAGGGGCGCGAAATTTCGGGTGTCATTGCATCACTTGCCGGATCGCCGGAGCTGGAACAGGTCAAACGCGACTATCACATTCTGTTCATTGATAAATGCCGCGATACACTGTCCCCTTTCAGCCGGACCGGTAAAATACCGATGCCCCGCCTTTGGGGCTTTCTGGGCGCAGCCGAATCCCTCTCTTACGCAGCGGCAACCGGCGAAATCACCGCCGATCAGGCAAAGCAGGAACTTTTTGAAACCATCATCGCCATGGTGTCGCGAGACAAAGCATAAAGAAAAAAGCCATCAACAGTCGACATACACTATTGATGGCTTTTCAGTCCGTTATTTGTAATCTGACAAATCTATTAGGAGGCAGATAAGGCGGGCTTTTGTGGCACCAGAAGCATCGATAGCCTTTTGGCCAGATAGCTTTGTCTTGATGCGATAAAATGATGAAGTTCCCCATGATACGTTTGGGGGACTACCGTCCGCACGATATCGTTTTTTAACAATCGTTCGCTCCAGCCACGAACATGTTCAAACCCCGCAAACAAATCCCGGTTAAGCCCGTATACCAATACCGGAAATGCCCGAAACGCGGTCGCATAGGCCATATCGACCATGCATAGCCCAACCTCGCGAAAGGGTCCGGCGGCTTCAAACTTCTTGTTGAGTATGGCCAAGATCAGGCCGATCCTGTGCAATGTCAGATCGCAGTCATGCTCATTATGATCCCGATACACAAGATCTGCAGTTAGCGACAATATCCGCTCTGCTCGTAAAATCCAGATACTGTGTTCGGCACTCTCAATCAGATCGACCGGATAAAGCGCACGACCATTAATCCTGTCGAGATAATCGCAAATAACCGCAGCCTCGGTTAGCGGTCGCGTTTGGTCAAGAAGCAAGACCGGCACTTGCCTTTCCGAACTGAACTTTTCAAGCCAGGCTGGCTTGTCTTCCAGACGAATATCTTCCCTTTCATGATCAATCGCGTAGTGTCCCATAACCATTGCAACCCGTTGCACATACGGGCACAGCCGGTGGCCTATCAGCTTAAAATGCGGACGTTCCACCCCCACCTCCTTTCAGCCGTTTTCTCCCAAAAACCGCCAAGTTTCAGGCAAATCACGACATGTAATGAATGTTGATTTTATTGCCATCCGGATCGCGAAAATAGGCTGCGTAAAAACCGCTATCATCACCGCCGCGCGCGCCCGGTTCCCCTTCCGATACTGCCCCGACGCTGATCGCCTTGCTGTATACGGCGTCGACCTCGTCCTTTGATTTTCCCTGCAAGGCGATCATTACACCATTCCCAACGGTTGCCCGCCTGCCGTCAAAAGGCAGATGAACCGAAAAATTGGCCTCTCCTTCCGCGCGTGCCCAGACAATGAAATCCTCCATCTCCATCACCCGCTTGGCCCCCATCATGCCAAGAATGGCGTCGTAAAATGCCCCGGACGTAGCAAGGTTGTTTGTCCCAATCGATGTATAACCAATCATTTTGCTCTCTCTTGGTTGTCTGGCTTTATCGGCTCCATCGTATGAATTTGCAAATTTACAATAAATAGGCAATTTTGTATAAATCCATTGCAAATTTGAAAGGTCAAAATGGACTGGAATTATGTAAAATCGTTTCTTGCCGTTGTCGACGCCGGGTCACTTGAAAAAGCAGCCGAACGTCTGAATGTCAGCAATACAACGGTATTTCGCCATATCCATGCATTGGAAAAAGAAACCGGAACACGCCTATTCGAACGGATCAAAGGCCGTTACAGCCTGACCGAAGCAGGTGAAGAGATGCTTGGTCCCGCCCGGCAAATCCTGAACAATTTCGAAGCTATCAATCTAAGTGTTTCCGGGCGCGATATTGCCGCTGCTGGGACGGTCCGAATTACCGCACCGACAAGCTTTGCCTATTTCATTCTGCCTGATTATTTCGCCCGCTTACAGACGGCCTACCCAGATATCAGCCTTGAACTTCTGGCAAGTAATCAGGAATTCAACATGGCAGAACGCCATGCTGATATCGCGATACGGGTCGCGGAACTCCCGCCCGAATATCTTGTCGGCCGCGAAGTTCGCAAGATAGATTGGGGACTTTACGCAAATCATGATATGGCGGAAAAAACCGAGCAGAATTTCAATGCCATGAAATTTCCGGATCGCTTGCCCGGTGGGTTTATCGGTGCCAGCGGAGCCCTAAGAAATCATCCGGTATTTAAATGGCTCGACGAAAACCACGCTGACCGGATCATCCATCGTAGCGATGATTTTGTTGCAATGGCAGGCCTTGCTCGCGCCGGAATTGGATATGCTTGCCTGCCTGCTGATCTGGCGATCCCAGATCTTGAACGCGTTACGTCTCTGCATCAATTCGTACCAAACAGGCTTTGGGTGCTTACACATCCAGAACTCAAACGCATTGAACGCATCAAGCTGGTTCTGCAATGGCTCGGAAATGCGCTTAAGAACGAACCCCGCTTGATACCGCCAGCTCGGTAACAAAGCCCGGGTCAATAAGCTGTCACGCGCCCTTTTCTGGACATCACGCGTAACTGGGTCCAATATATTCACAAGCAAAAGCAAGGCCGTACAATAAATGGCACTGTAAAGTAAAGGGAACGGCCCGGCGGACATCGCCTTGCGGCCAAAGGAGCAAGTCATGAAGATCAGAAGCGCGGGCCTCCTGTCCGGTCTTGTTGTTTCTGCGGCACTGCTGTCGGGCTGCGTGCAGCCCACCGCACAAAGCAATTCCCCCACCAATACCACGGCGGAAATCGTAACCCCGTGGGGTGGCCCGACCACGTCAACATCCGCAAATGCGCCAGCCAATACTGCAAATGACAAATTTGTCATGGCGCCAGATCCGAAAAAAGCCGCAATCACCGATATGCAGCGCCAGCAAATCGACGAGGCGCGTATCGCCCTTGGTATACTTGATCGCATGGCGCAACGCTGTGTTCAGCAAAATGACCCGGCAGCCTGCAACACGCTACAGACCAACTGGTCAACCCTGTCACAGCAATTGCGCAAAAGCCTTGCGATCATTTCGGGTAACAGCATGGGAACAATGCCGTCTGCCGGCGCACCAATGATGGCCGATCCAACCGCGGGAACGTCAACATCTGGTCCGGTCACGATGCCCGATGACAGTGCCCCGACCATGGAAAAGTCCATTCCGATGATGTCACGTCCTGCCGACGGCTGAGCCAATTCACGGACAGTCATTTTCTCGCCACAGGGTTACGCGATACTCAGTACAGGCGGTAAGTGTAATTTGAGATAGAACAAAGAACGCCAGCACTGATCGCATTAGACTGCTTCTCATAACCACGCTAGCCGCCTTGATCGAAGGCGGGGCTGCCCGGAAAAGGAGACTGGCAGATGTATCGGGATATCCTTGTTCATATCGACAATTCGGCCCCTTGCGCCCAACGGCTTTCGGTTGCCCTGAAAGTTGCCAAAGCGCACAAAGCCCACCTGACCGGGCTGTTTCTTCTGCCCTATGCGGAAATTCCGCGTTTCATGGAAGTTCAGATTTCCCAGGAAATCATCAATCAGCAGCGTGCTGCAATGGCCGAAACCGCCAAGGAAGCCAAGCGCGACTTCGCCAAAGCCTGCGAAGATGCCGGTGTAACCTTCAGCTGGCAGGAAACACCATGTTCTGCCGCCGAGATTGCCGACACGGTTGCCATGTATGCCCGCCATCACGACCTGACGGTTCTGGGCCAGTATGATCCGGACAGTGCCGACCCGTCTTCGACCTCGGAAATGCCCGACAAGGCCATTCTGACCGCTGGCACCCCGGTTCTGGTCGTACCTTATGCCGGTCGGTTCGAAACGATTGGCGAGCGCGTCATGGTTGCATGGAAACCCTATCGCGAAGCTGTCCGTGCGGTGAATGACGGCATGGCGTTTCTTGAAAATGCCAAATCGGCCCTCGTTCTCTGTGCCGATCCGAACAAGGGGGCACGTGATTCCATTCCGGTGCCGGGTGTCGATATCGGATCGCGGCTTGAACGCCACGGTGTCAATGTCCGCAAGGAAAGCATGAATGCCAGTGGCATCAGTGTTGGCGATCTTCTGTTGTCGCGTGCGGCGGATGAAAGCATCGATTTGATCCTTTGCGGCGCCTATGGCCGTCCGCGCCTGCGTGAACTGATGTTGGGGGGGGTGACCCAACATCTTCTGCGTCACATGACGGTTCCGGTTCTGATGTCGCACTAGGTTACGACCGATAACATCTTTACCAATCCGGCCGGTGCCCCTTGCCCGGCCGGTTTTGCTTTTGGGCTTCTGTTTTGGTGATTTCTGTTTTGACGAACCGCCAAAGAATCTTCGCCGGAACAGGGCCCAACTAATGATTTCCAACCCGCAGAATGCTGACTAAAGTGCCTGAAAGCATCAGGAACTTTCCTGCACGAAACAGAGGTTATCATGACCACAGACGCCACCATCGCCCCAGCTGCCCCATCGCCCAAAGGCAATTCCGCGGCCAGCCGCGATATCGCAAGCTATCTGCATCCCTATACCAACTTTGCCGCGCACGAAAAAACCGGGCCGCATATCATTTCAAAGGGCCACGGGATTTACGTGACCGACGACAATGGCCGCGATTTTATCGAAGGCATGGCCGGTCTTTGGTGTGCTTCGCTTGGCTTTGGCGAAAGGCGCCTTGTTGAAGCCGCAACAAAGCAGCTTGAAACCCTGCCCTATTATCATACATTCGCATCGCGCAGCACCAACCCGGCGATTGATCTGGCCGAGAAGCTTCTTGAACTTGTACCCGTCCCGATGTCCAAGGTGTTCTTTGCCAATAGCGGTTCAGAAGCAACTGATTCTGCGGTGAAGATGGTCTGGTATTATCACAATGCCATCGGCCAGCCGGAAAAGAAAAAGATCATCTCGCGCAAGAAGGGTTATCACGGGGTGACGGTGGCTGCGGCCTCGATGACCGGGCTTCCGGGAAATCACAAAATGTTTGATCTGCCGATTGACCGCATCATCCATACCGAAACCCCGCATTACTGGCGCGAAGCCCAGCCCGGCGAGGAAGAAGAAGATTTCGCGACCCGTCTGGCCGAACAGCTTGAAGACCTGATCCAGGCCGAAGGCCCGGAAACCGTCGGCGCATTTATTGCAGAACCGATCATGGGGGCCGGTGGCGTCATCGTGCCGCCGCGCACCTATTTCGAAAAGGTGCAGGAAGTTCTGGATCGTTACAATATCCTGTTCATTGCCGACGAGGTCATTTGCGGTTTTGGGCGGACCGGGCGGATGTTTGCCACCGAAACCTTCCGGCTCAAACCCGACATGATCACGGTCGCCAAGCAGCTTTCATCGGCCTATCAGCCGATTTCGGCCCTGTTCATCAATGACAAGATTTATCAGGCGGCGAAAAAGGCATCCGATGAAATTGGTACCTTTGGCCATGGCTTTACCTATTCCGGCCATCCGGTCGCGGCCGCAGTCGCCCTTGAAACACTGCGCATTTACGAAGAGGACGGTATTGTCAAACATGTCCGCAATGTCATGTCGCCGTTCCAGAAACGCCTTAAGGACCTGAACAAATTTGAACATATCGGCGAAACCCGCGGACGCGGGCTGATTGGCGCATTTGAACTGGTCGCTGACAAATGTCTGAAAACACCAATGCAGCCTGTCGGTGCTGCCGGTAAGGCGGTTGTTGCAAAATGTATGGACTACGGTGTGATCCTGCGTGCACTTGGTGACAGCGTTGCCTTTTGCCCACCACTGATCATTGCCGAAGAACAGGTTCATGACATGTTCGACAAGGTCGAAGCGGCCCTTGCAGACTGGCATGCAAGCCTCGGCTAAATCCATAACATTCCAGAAAACACATTAAAAACAAACACCTGCCGCCGCACTCCAATGAATACGGCGGCAGGCGAATAGCCTTAAACTTCCGAAATAAAACAATCGATAGATTTTGCCGCTTGTTTAAATTGATTTAATTGTGGGTCGGAAGTCCTTTCAAAACCTTGCCAAATGCGATCAATAGCGCCAAATTGGAAAGTGAATGGGGAACCGCCCAACGCCACGAGATGGCGTGATCGACACACAATGAATGGACGCCTTCTTTGACAGCGTGGTTCGCAGTGAAGCTTTGCTGAAAAGTTTTAGCTGAAACTGGAATCGCTTTAAAATTTTTGACAAGGGTCAATGCCAAGTCGGAAGCCATGTCCGATAAGGAAGTTATCAAGACCCGGTCAGACGGGACCATGCTGATCCGGAGATGTACGCATATCCGGCCAGGACCAGAGCTTTACCAAGGGAGAGAGAACGGGATGAGACACAAGCCCGTACCCGCGGTAAAGAGACAGGCGAAAGACACAAAAGATGAATTATAACACCTTCTTTAAAGACGCGTTGTCCGGCCTCAAGGCTGAAGGCCGTTACCGCGTATTCGCCAATCTTGAACGTATTGTCGGTGAATTTCCCAAGGCCATGTATCACCCCGATAACGGTGATACACCGCGCAAAATTACGGTCTGGTGCTCAAACGACTATCTCGGCATGGGGCAACATCCCACGGTTCTTGAAGCCATGCAAAACGCCGTCACCGGTCAGGGCGGCGGGGCGGGTGGCACACGAAATATTTCCGGCTCCAACCATCTGCATGTCGCGCTCGAGAATGAACTCGCCGATCTGCATGGCAAGGAAGCAGCCCTTCTGATGACATCGGGCTATGTCGCCAACTGGACGACGCTTTCGACCCTTGGCTCGAAGCTGCCGGATTGTGTGATCATTTCCGACTCGTTCAATCACAATTCCATGATCGAAGGCATGCGCCATTCAAAGGCGGAACGCCGGATCTGGAAACATAACGACGTCGAACATCTTGAAGAAATCCTGCGCGATCTGGGGCCGAACCGCGCCAAGATCGTTGCGTTCGAGTCCGTCTATTCAATGGATGGCGACATCGCACCGATCGCCGAAATCCTTGATCTGTGCGAAAAATACAACGCGATTTCGTATCTCGACGAAGTCCATGCGGTTGGCATGTATGGCCCGCGCGGCGGCGGCGTCGCCGAACGCGACGGCGTGATGGACCGCGTTGATATCGTCCAAGGCACGCTTGCAAAGGCCTTTGGCGTTATTGGCGGCTATATCGCCGGTAAAACCGAAATCGTCGATTTCGTGCGCAGCTTTGGCAACGGCTTTATCTTTACCAGCTCCCATCCGCCCAGCATCGCGGCTGGTGCCTTGGCATCGGTTCGCCACCTCAAAGACAGCAATGTCGAACGCGAAGCGCAGAAAGAACGTGCCGAAACGCTGCGTGAACGTATGCGTGCCGCCGGTCTTCCGGTCATGGATGCGCCAAGTCATATCGTGCCACTGATGGTGGGCGACGCCAGCATGTGCAAGGAAGCCAGCGACCGGTTGCTGTTTGATCACGACATCTATGTCCAGCCGATCAACTATCCGACCGTACCGCGCGGCACAGAACGGCTGCGCTTTACCCCCGGCCCGCTTCACAATGATGAACTGATCAATCACCTGATCGATTCACTTCTGACCGTCTGGGGCCAGTTGGGCATCGCAAAAGCGGCATAAAGCGGAAAATCACGCGATCCGCGACGGAACACATAAGACCGGCACAGACATGACCATGTGCCGGTTTTGCTTTTTATGCACCAATAAGATCATTCAATTTCCAGACCGATATGTTAGATTGATCCAGTCATGTTGAAGCAGCAATTAAACATTCGTTTTGTAATCAATGCGGGTTCCCTTCTCGCAGGAGCCTTACCCCGAGTGGGGTGAGGAACGTATTCCTATACCTGCACTCGGGGTTTTGAAGTCAAACCTTCAATGACCTTCGATGAACATCCAACCGGATCGTTTGACAGGCAGGATTACAATGACAGCTTTGAAATGCCGTGCTTTGGGTGGCATTCCCCCAAACAGCATCACATGCACGCAAACACACAATGTGCGCACGCATCCTATCGGTCGCCCCCAGCAATTCAAACGACTTGAAACTTTGCGCCCTCTGACAAGCAGGCCTTGCCCGGGCGATTTCATCTGCTTTTCGATTATTGATCAGCCGCCACAGACATCGTTCCTGAGCCTGAACCTAACCAAGCCTCAAAGCCATGATTGGCAATATCAATGATCACTCAGCCAACTCTGGTGGCAACAGTCGCGATCCGAGTGTCGTTGATTTGCGAAGTTTTATCGGCCTGACCGTTATCGGCATGAAACCACGACAACGCAGCCCGCTTCTTTTGGCCGACGCCACAGTCAGAAGGCTCCCCCTTCAGGGGGGGGGACCTTTTGGTCCCGTTCAACTGAATCCTGTTTGCGACCTTATGTGTCGCAACATCACATCCCATCCAAAGGACTTTTCGATATGCAAACCACTACCAAAACCTTCACTGAAACCCAGTCCCATGATCCAGCCGTTTTCATCGATCAGACCATCGCCGATCAGCTTGAAAACCTTGCACGGGCCAATATTGGCCGGAACCCGATTGTCGCCAACCGCCTGCTTGACGAAATAGACAGGGCTGTGATCGCCACACGATCCGAACTGCCCCCTGATGCCATCACCATCGGATCGGAAGTCACATTCCGCGACAATGCGACCGGTGGCATGCAAACCATAATTCTTGTCATGCCCACCGAAGCAGACATATCCACCCAGCGGATTTCGGTCATGACACCGGTTGGAGCAGCCCTGATCGGTATCAGAAAGGGTGAAACCATCTGGTGGCAAACGCCCGATGGTGAAGTCCGGGAACTGACCGTTCATGACGTCGTTGCCCCCTGAACGGGAACGATATGTCTTTGACAGTCTGTTTGCGGAATCATGATTGTGATCTATATTCACCGGTGCCGGGGTTTCTCCGGCATCGACACCTTGCAATTAAGAACCGTTCGCGTTAACATAGGTACCTGCAACATGACAGGGACCGTTTATGTATTCGGATAGAACATTGCTGCCCAAAGAATGTCTGCGCCTCTGCGCACTTGGTACCCTTGCCCTTTCGGACAAACCGATCAGCTATGCCGATCTGGCCAATGCAGTGCGTCATTTTACCGCCCATATCATGGGGCCATCGCTTGATATGATGGGAAGCTCGCTTCAGCTTCTGAAGCTTGAAGGGCTGGTGCGCGAGGATTGCAATAGCGGGTCCTATTCAGATGCACAATTGTCGCTGACCAAGGCCGGGCACGATAAATTTCAGGAACTGATGCAGGGCACGCTTCGAGATACGTCGGGCGAACTTTCGCGGCTTGTCATGGCGCTTAAAATGCGGTTCTTGCATCTGCTTGATGATGAAACCCGTCGCGACCAGATCGAAATCCTGCATGACGTTTGCGAACTGGAACTTGATCGCGTTCTGGCACTGCGTGAAGACCACGCAAACGAAGCCGCCCCGTTCACCGGATGGCTTGATATGGAAGCCCGTCGGCTGGAGCAAAAGCGCGACTGGCTTAAAAGCCTGTTGGTCTAATTGATTTTCCCGTTATAGTCGTGTGACAGACCTGCAGGTAGCAGGCGTGAAGTCACAGGATGGGACGGGACGATCATGCTTATACGCGATGAGACAAAGTCCGATATTCCGGCAATCCATGCATTGCTGGCCAGCGCATTCGCAACAGCCCCTCATAGTCAGCAAACTGAACATCTGATCGTCGATGCCTTGCGCAAAAAGGGCAAGCTCAGCATTTCGCTTGTCGCGATTGAAGATAACGAACTTGTCGGGTGCGTAGCCTTCTCGCCGATTACCATCGATGGCAAAAATATCGACTGGTTCGGCCTTGGTCCGGTGGCGGTGTGCCCCGACCGACAGGGTTTTGGCATCGGATCGGAACTGATCCAGGCAGGCATTGCACGCTTGCGGATCAATGATGCGGCGGGGTGCGTGGTTCTGGGCGAACCTGATTATTACAGCCGGTTCGGCTTTGCTCCCCTGCCCGACCTGAAACTGGACGGCGTTCCGGAACAGTATTTCATGGCCCGTCCGCTGATTGATGATATTCCGGCGGGCAAGGCTGAATATGATCCGGCATTTTACATTTCCCCGAACCACCACCGATAAAAAAACAGCCGTAAGTTCCTGGCTGTTTTTTCGATCAAAGCCCCGCAGATTTACAAAATCAGTACAGATGCTGCCCACCGGTTACGAAAATTTCCGTACCGGTGACATAGCTGCTGTCCTCCCCCACCAGATAATGAACGGCGGCGGCGACGTCTTCGGGGGTGCCCATTCGGTTCATCGGAATACGCGGCACCAGTGCCTCGTATTCCGGGGAAATCATTGCGGTTTTGATCTCGCCGGGTGCCACGGCATTGACCCGCACGCCCAGTTCGGCAAACTCCACTGCCATTTCACGTGTCAGCCCCGAAAGGGCGGCCTTGGACGTGGAATAAGCCGATCCGGCAAACGGATGAACATAATGGCCCGCGATTGAGGTGATATTACAAATCGCCCCCTTGCCGCGATGCAGGGCTGCGGCAAAGCCCCGCGACAAAGTCAACGGGGTAAAAAAGTTCAGTTCGAAGACATCACGCCATGCCTCGATATCGCCATTCAGGCAGCCGAGCCGTTCTTTATACGGCGTCTTGGGTGATACCCCGGCATTATTGACCAATGCATGCAGCGGATCATCGCCAAGAACTTCGTTGGCCTGCTTGATGAAAAGCTCGACATCTTCGGGTTTGGAAAGATCGGCAGCAATATGAATGCCCTGTGCCGGATCACGCGGGCAACTGGGCGGCGGAGCTTCCCGTGAACAGCAAATCACCCGCCAGCCGCGCGCGGCAAAATAACCGACCGTAACATGGCCGATCCCCCGGCTTGCGCCAGTCAGGACAACGGTTTTCGGGGCAGTGGCATTCATTGGGTGGCTCTTTCAAATCCCGCGCGCCGAAGTGGCACGTTATATCGTATCGTCATCTTCTTATAGCATTGCGATCCGTCGCAAGCACGCATCGCAACACGCGTTCCTATATAGGACGAAGGTTGTATCAAAACCAGTCAAACGGCTATGATCATTGTCAATTATGGAACGAACAGATAATCCGATGTGCAGCCAATACCAGCTTATCAACGACATGAACGCGTTTCAGGCACAACTGGCCATCGACCTTAGCGATATCATTCGCAAGGAAGCATCCGATTTTGCCGCCGACCGCGATTTAGACGGGCGGGATGCACATCGACGAGATACCGAAAAACCGTTAGAGGACGCAGACCAAGCCGCATTTGAGAGCCTGTCTGGCATTCGACGCCCGACCGATCCGGTGATTGTGATCCTGCCGGGTCAAAAGGCTGCCTCGCGCCGTTGGGGGTTAAGCGTTTCAACGCTGAATGCGCCACTGATCAATGCCCGAGCCGAAACCCTTGATCAGAAACCGACCTTTCGTCCCTTGCTGGATCGGCGTTGCCTGATACCAGCGACAAGCTGGTTTGAATGGCGCAAGGACGGCAGGGTAAAGCACAAGACCCGCATCACCCTGCCAGATCATCAGCCAGTGCTGTTTGCCGGGCTTGAAAACGGACGCGAGGCGGTCATCATCACCTGCGCCCCCGCACAGGCAATTTCACATATCCATGACCGCATGCCCGCCGTAATCGGGCCAAACCATATCGCCGGATGGCTTGATCCGGTCAACGGATTTGACGCCGTGCGTCACATGCTGGGCCCGGTGCCCAATCATGTTCTGGATTGGTGCGAAGAAGATGTCCCTGAAAAAACGAATTCGCGAAAGCGAAAAGACCAGATCAACCTGTTCTGATCGGGACATCAGAGACTTTGTAAGTTATTCGCCATCCACATCGTTGGCGGCACATGGTGCTTCATTGCAATTGCTAACAGGGCCAGCAGCAACACCGGAATAGCTTGCAACCAAAGCGCCAAGATCGGGCAAGCCGACATTCTGACGGGTAAGTTCCCGGCTCAGATCCTCGGACATGGATGCGAAATCAATGACATCGCGAAGTGATAACATGGGATTTTCCCCTGCCAGACGTTTCTTCCACTGTTCTTTTATCGGGCGAAGGCCTCGTTGATCGGGCCGTCGTCTTTGTAAGATTTCAGTAACGGTGGCGGGTTTTGTTCGCAGACGCAACAAAAAAGGCGCAAAAGACTGCGCCTTTTTTGTCATATACCAATGATCATACAAATAATCATCCGGATTTCAGGATGTTACGTGACCTATGGGTCAATGCATTATCCAAAGCGGCAAAGTGCATTTTGCCAGCATATCCTGTGTAACACCGCCAAGGATCATTTCCTTGAACCGCGAATGGCTGTAAGCGCCAAGTACGATGCTATCGGCACCGACCTTTTCTGCCTCGGATATCAAGGCATTAGCAACGTGCGACTGTTCGGGCAATTCGGACACCCGTGCCTCGACCCCGTGCCAAAGGAACTGTTCGGCCAATGCTTTGGCACAGGCACGCCCATGGGGGACTTCGCCGACACTGACGATGGTGACTTCCTTGGCCGTACGCAAAAGTGGCATGGCCGATGTCACGGCACGGGCGGCTTCCACTCCGCCATTCCAGGCAATCACGACTTTTTCGCCAACGGTTTCGGGTGTTTTTTCCGGCGCAACCAGCAACGGACGACCGGTTTCCATCAGGGCGGCATCAAAAGTAAGCGACGCGGCAGCTTCGCGCGGTTCGCGGCCAATGACCACAAGATCAAACAGACGGCCACGTCGGGCAACGGTTTCGTCTTCACGGCCATTGTCGCGCCGCCATGCACAGGTCGCCTGAAGATCGGCCATCGGAACGGCGGCCTCGGCAACGGCGGCGGCATCACGCGCCGCATCATAGGCAGCACGCCCGCGGGTTTCACGGCGCTGGGTTTCGTTTTCAGCAGCCCGCATCATTTCTTCGATGATCAGGCCCGACATGCCTTCCCCGACAATCGGGATCGCATCTTGTGGTTCGGCGGCAACAAACAATGCCTCAAGATGTGCATCAAATCTTTTGGCCGTCCGGAACGCCAGATCCAGTACACGCTGATCAATGTTCGAACCTGCCACCGGGGCCAGAATTGTTCTTACTGCCATCGCACTCACTCCCGAGAATTGATGTGTCTTCCGACACGTGTGCCTTGTTGCGATCACTACAATGCGTCAAGACGTCAGAAAGGGACAGTCTGCAACCAGAAAACGCATCTTTCCTTGTTCAAGATCAAAACTTTTATAAAAGATCCCGTCCATGCATTGAAAAGGGGCTTTCCCCTACGAAATGCTTAGGCGGAGAGAGAAACCAGTGTAACATCAAACCAATGCATTGCCGAATTCCGAAGATTAATCATCCTATACGGTTTATCGGTCTTAACGTGCCAGAAAATAGCCGGACTGACTTCGAGAATGGATACTGCCTGCGATGCCCTATAAAAACTTGCATGAAAACGCTCGCGAGGCTGCCGAGTTCCTGAAAACATTGGGAAACGAGTGGCGTCTGATGGTTTTATGTTCGCTTGGAACAACAGAAAAATCAGTCAGCACGCTTGAAGGTGAACTGGGTATTAAACAATCTGCACTATCGCAACATCTTGCCCGTTTGCGCCGCGAGGGACTGGTCAAGACACGCCGGGAATCGCAAACCATCTATTATTCGCTGGCCAATCCCGAGATCATGAAAATCATCGTCGTGTTACAGGAAGTCTTCTGCCCGTCAGAAGAATACTGATCAAACCTGCCAAACAAAAACGCGCGAACCGACATTCGCGCGTTTTGCATTTTCAGAACAGCCTTCCATATCACGGGAAAAGCTTTTGCAGGTTCCAGCCCTTATCCTCGGCATCGCGGGTGTAAAGCTGGCGATCATGCAGGCGGAACTTGCCTTCGGACCAGAATTCGATGCGATCAGGGATCAGGCGGAAGCCGCCCCAATGCTCCGGGCGAGGTACTTTGCCCAGCCCGAATTTGGCGGTGAATTCGGCAACCCGTTTTTCCAGATCGAACCGGCCACTCATCGGGCGGGACTGGGTTGACGCCCACGCGCCAAGCTGGCTGCCGCGCGGTCGGGATGCGAAATACTCGTCGGACTCCACACTGTCGACCTTGGTCACCGCCCCCTCGATGCGAACGCATTTTTCAAGCGACTTCCAGTGAAAGCACAATGCGGCAAAGCTGTTTTCGGCAAGTTGATCGCCCTTGCGGCTTTCATAGTTGGTGTAAAAAACAAAACCGCGCTGATCAAAGCCCTTAAGCAGTACAATACGCGCCGAAGGCCGCCCGCGCGCATCTGCTGTCGCCAGCGTCATCGCATCCGGATACGGTTTCTCCTTGTTTTTCGCCTCTTTAAACCACACGTCAAAAAGATCGAACGGTACGGCATGATCTTCATGCCCCATTTTTGGCGTATTTTTTTCGTCCATTGGGGTCAGGATTCCTTTGATAGTTCAAAATCCGCACCAAATTCAAAAGATACGGGTTTTGGATATACGTGAAACGACGCAATCAAGATCGTTCCGTAGATACAGAACATATCGGTTGGGACAGGAAAGACAAGGTAGGCAAAAAAATATGAAATTTCGTCATATCGTAATCCCCGTCATGATGACCGCATTCATTGCCGGTTGTGCACAGGATCAAGGCCAGAAACAAACCGCAGGCACCCTTTTGGGCGCGGTTGGTGGTGCTGTTGCCGGTGCGCAGTTCGGCAAAGGATCGGGACAGCTTGTCGGTGTGGCACTTGGTACACTGGCTGGCGCCTTTATCGGCAGTGAAGTCGGCAAGTCACTGGACAATGCCGACCGCGCGATCATGGCACAAAGCACGCAGCGCACCCTTGAAAGTGCGCCGACGGGCCAGACATCGACCTGGAACAACCCCGATACCGGGGTTCGTGGCACGGTAACCCCGACCCGGACCTATCAGGAACCGAAAACCCAGGAATATTGCCGTGAATACCAGCAGACCGTCACCATCGGCGGCAAGCAGGAAGAAGCGTACGGCACCGCATGCCGCAAGCCGGATGGAAGCTGGGAAGTTGTAAACTGACCGTCGCGAAACGACATTAAAAAAAGCGGCGCGTTCCTTGCGAACAGCGCCGCTTTTTCATATCTGAGCCATGTCAAGGACAGCAATAAAAACAAATGCCTTCCTTGCAACAGCCAATACAGGCCTATAATACACTTATAGCGTTTCCCATTTTCCAACCGGTCAGGCGATGCAGGATCCCTACAAGACTTTGGGCGTTGCCAAAAACGCCACCCAGGACGAAATCAAAAAAGCCTATCGCAAACTTGCGCGCGAATTGCACCCGGACGTCAATCCCGGTGACACCAAGATCGAAGAGCGGTTTAAGAAAGTTTCGGCCGCCTATCATCTTTTGGGGGATGCCGAACGTCGCAAAAAATATGACGCGGGCGAAATTGATGCCGATGGCCGTGAAACCGGGCCGTTTGGCCGTGGTGGCGGTGCGCGTTATAGCGGCCAGGCTGGCGGTGATCCGTTTGGTTTTTCCGGTGCCAATGCCGAGGATATCTTTGACGAGATTTTCGGCAAGGCTGGCCGCGGCGGGGGCGGCTTCGGTGGTTTTGGTGGGCGCAGACAGGCCGAAAAGGTCAAAGGACCCAATATTTCCTATGAGCTTAGCCTTGATCTGGCCGAAGCCATTATCGGCACGACCAAGCGCATCAATCTTGCCAGCGGCAAAAGCCTTGAAGTCCGCATCCCTGCCGGAAGCGAAGATGGCCAGACCCTTCGCCTGAAAGGCCAGGGAATGACCGGCATGAATGGCGGGGAAGCGGGTGACGCGCTGATCAAGCTGCATGTCCACCCGGACAAGGTTTTCCGTCGCGAAGGCAATGACCTGCATTGCGATCTTGCGATCAGCCTGGCCGAAGCAATCCTTGGCGGGTCTATCGAAGTCCCGACGATCAATGGCAAGGTCAGCATGAAACTGCCTGCCAACGCCAATAGCGGCACGAAATTGCGGCTACGTGGCAAGGGTGCGGCATATGACCGGGGTGACAAACGCGGCGATCAATATGTACATCTGACCGTCAAGCTGCCCGAAGATCGCGACGATGAACTGATCGATTTCGTACGAGAATGGTCGGAAAAACATCCTTACAAGGCACGTTAACACGGGTAGCCCGGCCACGCCCGATTGCGGCTTGACCGGGCTCAAGACTCGCACCTGCTCTAACAGGCATTCTGCCTTTGCAGTTTTATCTGACAAAGGCAGAAGTCATGAAACCCATTGCTCTTTCTACGATTCTGGCCGGTATCGCCCTGATCGGGTTGACCGCATTTGTCGGCACATCGCGCCCGACGCTTGAACTTTCATACACGAATGATTGCCAAGACAGCATCGATTGGCAAAGCCACCTTGAGGCCGAAGGTTTTGACGTTCGCGCCGCACAGGTCAGCAACCTGTCCCTTTCAGAACAACAGGCAATGATGATCACCCCTGCCCCGATGCGCGATTGCAAGATCGGTCGGGTTGCGGGTTATAGCGTGATCGGCGAGGTCCCGTCTGGCGATATCGTTACACTTTTGCGGCGCAAACCGGCGGATGTTATCGCGCTTGCCCTTGATGGCCCGGCACAGGAAACCGTAGCGATCCATTATGATGGATCAGTCGAGCGGCGCAGGTCAGAATAATGAAATATCTTTCGCGCTTGCGGCTCGCCTTTACCGGGATCGGCATGGTTGCGGTTGGCATTTTATGGGGCAGTGCTGCAATGGTATGGTTGTCATTGCCCGGCGGCTCGCCGACATTCATGCCCGCAAACAGTTTACTGCCCGCACTTGTGATCAGTCTTGCGATCTTTGGCGGGCTCGGCTTTGGGGCCGCAGTTCTGACAGAACGATGGGAGCGCGAAACCCTGCGGAACCGATCATCCGACCAAGCCCTGCCTCACAGGTAGATATAAGACGGTGGAAACGGTTTTAGGTTTTCACCCGTCCAACCATGATGATGTCCTTGTCCTGTTCACTTCCGGCAAAGGCATCGAACTGTCGGCCGATTTTTTTGAACACGGTCAGACAATGTTCAAGTTCTTCATCGGTAACATCGGCAAAAATCTGGGCTCGGACACCCTGTATGACCGCCTGAATCTGTCGAAGCGCCGGTTCGGCCTTTTCGGTCAGGTGAACCGTTTTTGCCCGCCGGTCATCGGGGACTTCGCGCCGTTCGATCAATCCCTTTTCCTCCAGCCAGTCCAATGTCCGCACCAATGTCGGTCCCTGCACCCCGGCAATACGCGCCAGTTCCTTTTGCGTCAGGTCATGATCGGTCGTGCTGAGACGAAACAGGATGATCCAGCGCGCCTCGGTCAGGATAAAGGGCGATAAACGCCGGTCGACTTCCGCACGCCATTGCCGGGCAAGCATGCCCAGCCAGAAACCGAACTGTTCACGCGATGCATTGCTATCTTTGGAAATTGTCATGGGGGGAGATACCTGCAGGAGGTTTTTGATCCTAAAGATTTAGTTAGATAGCTATCTAACGTCAAGGAAACCAAAGCCAAAAGACGCATCTTTCGCAGAACCAACCAGAACACGAAGAATTAGCGCCCTATCTCCCGCAGGCGGTTTCGCGTTACCATATGAAATATAATGCTTTCCATTCACTAATCATAATACAGGGCAAAATCAGGGGACGTATGGAGCAATTCTGGAATCCCGACCAGCTCGTGATCTGGCTTGAACAGGCAGCCGCATGGGTGGACAACAATATCTTGCTGGTTCCGATCCTGTTACAGATCGGGGCATGTTTGCTGTCGGTGATCCCTGCCCTGTTACTGCGCAGGCCGCTTTCGCGCCAACTGGCGCGCTTGCAAAACTGGCGGGCGCTTTTGCACTATGCCGGGTTCCGTCGGTTGCTTGCGGTTTTACCCGATCTGGCGTTTCCGATCATTCTGGTTCTGCTGATCTGGTTTATTGATGCGGTCGCGATACAGGCGGGGCTGCGGCACAATATCCTGCGCCTTGTCGCAAGCCTTCTGAATGCGTGGATTTTCATCCGTCTGGGCACGGCGGTGGTGAATGATCCCGTCTGGGCCCGCAGTATCGCCATCATCGCATGGGGGCTGGCCGCCCTTAACATTGTCGGCTGGCTTGATCCGGCAATTGATCTGCTGGACAGCCTTGCCCTTCATATCGGGCAGTTTCGGATATCGGTGTTTGGCATCCTCAAGGCAATGCTGTCTTTGGCGATCCTGCTTTGGGTCGCGTCATTTGCCTCGCGCATTTTCGAACAACGCATCCAGAAGGTTCACCGCCTGACGCCATCGGTTCAGGTGCTTATGTCCAAGCTTCTGAAACTTGTGCTGCTGTCGATTGCGGTTTTGTTTGCGCTTTCGACCATCGGTGTCGATCTGACCGCGCTTGCTGTCTTTGGTGGTGCCATCGGTGTCGGCATCGGGTTTGGTCTGCAACGGATTGTCGCCAACCTGATCAGCGGCGTGATCCTGTTGCTGGACCGGTCGATCAAGCCGGGCGACGTGATTGCGATTGGCGATACATTTGGCTGGATTCAGTCGCTTGGCGCGCGTTACACCGCCGTTCGCACCCGCGACGGTACCGAATTCCTGATCCCCAACGAAGACCTGATCACCAATCAGGTGGAAAACTGGAGCCACTCGGACGTCAAATTGCGCCTGAAGGTTCCGGTCGGCATTGCCTATCGTTGCGATCCGCATTTCGCGATCAAATTGTGCAATGAAGCCGCAGCAAAATGTGCACGCGTTCTGGATAATCCCGGCCCGAACACACTGCTACGCGGCTTTGGCGATAATTCGGTCGATCTTGAAATCCGCCTCTGGATCACGGATCCACAAAACGGACGTGGTAATATCATCAGCGAGGTATTGCTCAATGTCTGGGATAGCTTCAAGGAAAACGAGATCGAAATTCCGTTCCCGCAGCACGACCTTCATCTACGCAGTTCCGATGGTACGGTAAAGATCGAAATCCCCGGCAATGCCTCAGAAAACACTGCCCGCTAAAGTAACATTTCCAAGGTTTTTGCTTTAACAACCCCTCATTCAGGTTGCTGTCAGGTTCCGGGCCAAGAATGCGCTATCAACGCAGTCGAAGGCCCAATGGCATGCTTCACCTGAATTATAATGAAAATGGTTTCCCCGCCGCCAAGCTCAGCTTCCAGAAACGCGGTTTTCTGGATCATCTGCAGATGCGTGCCTGTGCCATTTCGGTGCTGACACTTCTGGCGACAGAACGCCCCGAAGTCGAAACATTCATCGCCAATATCTATGCCGATGCCTATGACGCCGCGATCCGCGTGCAATATGGCAGCCTGATGAGTGTCCGCGACGATGCCGGACGGATCGTCGCCGCCCTTGGTTTCCGGTCAGCCGGGCATGGACCGCTGTTTCTTGAACAATATCTGCCCGCGCCAATCGAAGTGATCCTTGGTGTACCGCGCCATCAGATTGTCGAGATCGGCAACCTGGCGTCATCGGGTGGTGGCGCGTCGTCCTTCCTGTTTGCGGCACTGTCGGCCTATCTGCACCATAACGGCTTTAAACAGGCGGTTGTAACCGGCACCGACAGTATCGAAAAACGCCTGTGTAAAATGGGCCTCAAGCCCGTTCGCCACGCCCATGCCGATCCATCATGCCTGACGGAAAACGAAATCGACTGGGGCCGGTATTACGACACGTGCCCGCATGTTCTGTCTGGTTCGGTCGAACATGGTTATCGCCGCCTTCAGACATTGCTGGGTGCAGAATACACCCACATGCGCCCGCGCCTTTATCCCCATCTGCAACATAACGGCGAGAAATAATCATGCTGTTCGAATGCATCCGCACCCATAACGCCGATCAAGTCGCGCTCCGCGAAGGCGATGATAGCCTAACCTATGGCGACCTTTCCGACCTGATCGACGCACGTTGTCTTGAACTTGCAGATGTCGATGTACTGGGTATAGCACTTGATAACGGGATCGACTGGCTGGTCTGGGACCTTGCCGCCCTATCGGCCGGCATTGTATGCGTTCCGATCCCGCCATTTTTCACCCGCGATCAGATCAATCACACAATTGTGACCGCGGGCATCACCCACATGCTGACGGCTAATGGGATGACGGAAACAGGGCAGTCGCGTTCGCCCGACATCCCCGATGGCACGGCAAAAATCACCTTCACATCCGGCACCACCGGCACGCCAAAGGGCGTTTGCCTGCTCGCATCGGCGATGATCACTGTTGCATCTTCGATCCACGCGATGCTGGGCGATGATTTTGCTGGCACCCATGCCTGTGTGCTGCCACTTGCAGTACTTCTGGAAAATGTCGCGGGAGTTTATACCGGTCTTCTGGCCGGGTGTACCATTACCCTGACACCGCTTGGCCAGTTCGGGCCGCAATATCAGGGCCTGCACGAAATCCTTAAGGATACCCGCGCGACATCGGTCATTCTGGTGCCTGAAATCCTGCGTGCGCTGATGATGCTGGTCATCCGCAAGGGGCCCCTTCCTGACCTTAAATTCATTGCGGTTGGTGGATCGCGTGTTGATCCGGCCCTGATTGCCAAGGCCCGCCATATCGGGCTTCCGGTTTACGAAGGATATGGTCTTTCGGAATGCGCATCGGTCGTTTCAATGAATGTACCGGGCAAAGATAAGCCCGGCACCACCGGAACGCTTTTGCCCCATGTAAAGGCCCAGATTTCCAACGATGAAATCATCATCGAAAATCCCGGTTTCCTTGGCTATGTCGGCGAAGCAGCACCGGCCTTTCTTGCAACCGGCGATCTGGGGCAGATTGATGACGATGGTTTCGTCTGTGTGACAGGGCGACGCAAAAACGTCCTGATCACATCGTTTGGGCGCAATATTTCCCCCGAATGGCCCGAAGCCGCCATTTTGGCCCAGCCAGGCATCTATCAGGCCATGGTCTTTGGCGATGGGGAACCGGAACTAAGCGCCCTGATCGTTCCGACCGGTCCGACCGCCGATGTAAGTGCCGCGGTTGCCGCGGCCAATGCTGGCCTGCCCGATTACGCACACATCAAACATACCCGCATCGTTGCCCCCTTTACGGTCGAAAACGGCTGCCTGACAGGCACCGGACGCCCGCGCCGCGATGCGATTGCCAAACTTTACACATCCCCCTTGTCCGTCCCGGAGAAAACCATGAATTTTTATGATCGCCTTGTTGCCGAAACCGCCGAAGCCCGCGCGTCCCTTTATAACGTTCCCCAGCTTGTTGATGGCCTGCAAGGTCGCATTTCACGGTCAACCTATGTCGCCTACCTGACGGAGGCATATCACCATGTCAAACACACCGTTCCCTTCCTGATGGCAATGGGATCGCGTATGCCAGATGAAAAACGCTGGCTGCACAAGGCGATCATTGAATATCTCGAAGAAGAAGAAGGCCACGAAGAATGGATTCTCAATGATATCGAAGCCGCCGGTGGCAACCGCGAAGCCGCCCGCAACACGTTACCGAACCTCGAAACCCAGGTGATGGTTGCCTATAACTACGACTATATCAGCCGTAAGAACCCGGTCGGTTTCCTTGGTATGGTCTTCATGCTTGAAAGCACTTCAACCCAAATCGCCAGTCAGGGTGCGGATGCCGTCATGACCGGCCTTGATTTGCCGAAATCAGCATTCAGCTATCTGTTTTCGCACGGCACCCTTGATCTTGAACACATGAAATTCTTCGAAAAGACCGTCAATCAGGTCACCGATCCGGCTGATCAGGCCGCCATCATCGAAGTCGCGCAAAACACCTTCCGGCTGTTTGCCAATCTGTTTGCGGCGATCCCGCATGAAGGACAACGTAAAAATGTTGCTTGATGGAAAATCCGTTTTCCTGACGGGCGCGACTGGCGGCATTGGCATGCCACTGGTCAACCTGCTGATCGAACGCGGGTCAAATGTCGTTGCCTATGACCGCACGACGCAGGGCAACCTGATGGAAAGCATCGATACGACCTGCAAGGCATTGCGTGAACACACACCCGACATCCTGATCAATCTGGCTGGGATCAATGATTTCAATCATGCCGAAGATCAGGATTACGACGCGCTTGTGACGCTGAACCTTTTGGTGCCAATGCGCCTGTGCCAGGCCGTTCTTCCGGCCATGCGCAAACGCGGTAGCGGTCAGATCGTCAATATCGGATCAATGACCGGATTGATCCCGTTGCCCCATATGACCGGCTATGTCGCAGCCAAATCCGGGCTTAAGGGATATAGCGATGCGCTGCGTCGTGAACTGTCCGGCACGGGCATCACCATAAGTCACATCGCCCCGCGTGCGGTTCGTACCACCATGAACAGCGGCAAGGCAGGGCTGCTTAACCGTCGCACAAATGTCACCGAAGACGATCCACGTGACGTTGCCCGTCAGATCGTCAATGCGATTGAACAAGACAAAACCGATGTTCGGATCGGCTGGCCGGAACGGCTTTTTGCCCTGATCAATGCCGTCATACCGAGCATCGTCGACAGGGGACTTCGTAAAAACACCACCATCGGCGAAGAAATCCTCAAGGCCGAGCAGGTAGTTGCACCAATCCCCCTGATCGCCAACAAACAGGACGCCAACCCAAGGAGCCACCCGGCATGAAAATCACCCGTTTTGCCATGATATGCGCCTTTGCGCTTGGCCTGCCTTTGTCTGCCAATGCCGACACGGCCAATAACGAGGCCATGAATGGCGTTGCCCATCTGCAGGAAGAATGGGCCCGCATCAAGTACCAGATGACGGATGAAAAACAGCAGCTTGAAGCCATTCACCAACTTGAAACCGAGGGCGAAAGTCTGCTGAACCTCTATCCGGATAGTCCCGAAGTCATTATCTGGCAGGGTATTGTCCTGTCGACCGATGCCGGGATCGTGCGCGGCATTTCGGCCCTTGGCAAAGTAAACGACGCGCGCGATTTGTTTGAAAAGTCGATTGCCCTCGATCCAACGGCACTTGATGGATCGGCCTATACGTCACTGGGATCGCTTTATTATCAGGTGCCGCCATGGCCGCTTGCCTTTGGCAGTGACAGCAAGGCCGAAGAATTCCTGAAAAAGGCATTGGAACTTAATCCTGACGGGATTGACCCCAACTATTTCTATGGCGATTTCCTGCTTCAGAATGATCATTACGCCGAAGCCAAGTTTTATCTGGAAAAAGCATTGAACGCACCCGATCGCCCCAGCCGCGCATCGGCGGATGCCGGACGTCGGGCGGAAATAGCCAAGGCACTAAATGAAATCGCGCAGGAAGTTTCCAAAAACTAACCTTGACGAACAGCACAATTCGCCAAACGAAACAAGGCCGGGGAACACAAACCCGGCCTTGTATTTTGATGCCTTCGGAACACTTTAATCGACGATTTCAGTCATGTCTTTTGGGCCGATTTCGTCTTTCTTTTCGTCTTCGGGCTTGGTTTCAACCTGCTTGGGGGCTGTATCATCGGGTTTTGGCAAATCAAGCAGGGCAGCAATTTCAACATCCAGAACGGATTTTCGCGTTTTTTCCAGTTCCACCAGACGTTCGCGCATGGCTCCTGGCCAACCGCCATCGGCATTAACCAGAAGCAACCGGTCATAATCCAGAAACAGCCCCAGCCTGGACATCAGATCCACCAGCGTGATCCGCGACAGATCGCCTGATAAAAGCCAGCGGTGGCTTTCGGACCGTTCAATCAGCTTTTCACGCCGAAGGGCCGCCAAGGCCCAGTTAAGATCCCGCCCGCCCAGCTTGGTTTCGCGCAACATGCGGCGATAGGTCGGCGGTTTGGTTGCTTCGCGGAAACCATGTTGCAAATATTCCAGAACGCGTAACACCGCGATAATGCGTTCCATATGGCCGGGCACGGCACCCCGCGGATCGGGGATCAGCCCAGCGGCACGTGCCGCACGCCATTCGGATCGGGCGGCAGCAACCTGTGCGCCCAGCAGCACAACAATCCAGGTCAGATACATCCATAACAGGAAGATCGGTACAATCGCCACGGCGCCATAGATCGTCTGGTAAGTCGGGAAATTAATAACGTAATACCCGAACCCTTTTTTAAGCGCCTCGAACAATCCAGCCGCCACCAAGCCGCCCAAAATACCGTCAATGATCACGACAGAACGGTTCGGCATGCCAATAAACAAAAGCGAGAAGGCAATCGAGGATAGCAGGAAAGGGGCCAAAAACGTCAATTGCCCGATATGTTGACCCAGCCCGTCGGCCCCGACCATATAGCGCATGGCAAAAATATAGGATGCCACCGAAAGACTCAGCCCCAGCAACATCGGCCCGACCGTCAGCAAGGTCCAGAAAACGACGAGTTTCGCCAAAAGTTTGCGCGGAGTGGTAACGCGAAACACATCGTTCATCGCACCTTCGATCGCAGCAAGCAGCATGACCGCGGTCAAGGCCAGCACAATCGTGCCCACCGCTGTCATCTGGCCGGTATTCTGAAGGAAATTGCTGAGGTAACCTGTCACCTGTTCGCCAGTTTCGGGCAGAAAATTGTTCAGGACCACACCCATGATCTGGTCCTTCCACTGTTCAAAAACCGGGAAGGCCGACAATACCGTAAGCGCAACAGCAAGGAACGGAACCATGGCAAGAAGGGTTGTATAAGAAAGCCCCGCTGCGCGTTCGACGGATTTGTCATGCACAAATCGCATAATGGCGTAGCGCCAAAATCCAGTGCGGTCCTTAAGTAATTGGCCGATTGGAACCATTAAACACTTATCCCTGCACGATTTCTGGTTATAGTGTAACTGATCAACAGGATAACGTGACCGCACAAGATAAAACAGGCCAGATTGACCTTGGCTTCGCTTTGTGTAGGATGCGCCCAATGTCAAATGCCTCCTGTGTGGGCCACAGCTTTGTTCCGCGCTGCCCCGCACCAGAGAGAGATCGTGGGAACGAGAGGGAAAATGAGCTTTTCCGCCGAAAACATTTCTGGCCTGATGGCTGGCAAGCGTGGCCTGATCATGGGCGTCGCGAACGATAAATCGATTGCCTGGGGGATTGCGCGTACCGTGGCCGCCGCTGGTGCCGAGGTTGCTTTTACTTATCAGGGTGAAGCCCTTGAAAAGCGCGTCCGCCCATTGGCGGAGTCTGTTGGCAGCGACACCGTTCTGCCCTGCGACGTGACCGACGCGGCCAGTATGGACGCCGTCTTTGAAACATTGAAAGAAAAATGGGGCAAGCTGGACTTCGTCGTGCATGCCATCGGTTTTTCTGACAAAAACGAACTGCGCGGGCGCTATGTCGATACCTCGCCGGAAAACTTTGCGATGTCGATGAACATTTCGGTCTACTCCTTTACCGCGATTGCACAGCGCGCGGAAAAGCTGATGACCGATGGTGGTTCGCTTCTGACCCTGTCCTATTACGGGGCGGAAAAGGTGATGCCGCATTACAACGTCATGGGCGTTGCCAAGGCAGCACTGGAAGCCAGCGTGAAATACCTTGCCAATGACCTTGGCCCGGATCGTATTCGCGTCAACGCCATTTCTGCGGGTCCGATGAAGACTCTTGCCGCGTCGGGCATTGGCGATTTCCGCTATATCCTGAAATGGAATGAATATAATTCGCCGATGCGCCGCAACGTCACTCTTGATGATGTTGGTGGATCGGGCCTTTATTTCCTGTCGGACCTGTCGACCGGTGTTACCGGCGAAACCCATCATGTCGATTGCGGGTATCATACCGTCGGCATGAAGCAGGCAGACGCACCGGATATCAATGTTCAGAAATCCTGATCCGAACATGATATGATCTTGCGGGCTGCCTTACTGGCAGCCTGTATTGTCTTCAAACACCTGAATTCTGGATATCGGAAATGGCTGGCAACAGTTTTGGCTCCCTGTTTCGCTTCACCACCTTTGGCGAAAGCCACGGCCCGGCGATTGGCTGCGTCGTTGACGGTGTGCCGCCGCTTCTTGACCTGACCGAAGAAGACATCCAGCAGTTTCTTGAAAAACGCAAACCGGGACAATCGCGCTTTACCACCCAGCGCCGCGAACCCGATCAGGTCAAAATCCTGTCAGGCGTGTTCGACGGCAAAACCACCGGCACCCCTATCGGACTTCTGATCGAAAACGTTGATCAGCGCTCCAAGGATTACGGCGAGATTAAAAACCAGTTCCGCCCGGGCCATGCCGATTACACCTATTGGGAAAAATACGGTATCCGTGATTACCGCGGTGGCGGACGATCATCGGCGCGCGAAACCGCGATGCGGGTTGCCGCCGGGGCAATTGCGCGCAAAGTCCTTGGCGATGATATCAAAATCCGTGGTGCCCTGATCAAGATGGGCACCAAGGCAATCAATCGCGACAACTGGAACTGGGACGAGGTTGATAACAATCCGTTCTTCTGCCCCGATGCAGCCGCCGTTCCGGTATTCGAGGAATATCTTGATGGCCTGCGCAAGGACGGATCATCGGTCGGTGCAGTAATAGAAGTTGTCTGTTCGGGCGTTCCGGTCGGGCTGGGTGACCCGGTCTATGACAAACTTGATGCTGATCTGGCCAAGGCGATGATGACAATCAACGCAGTCAAGGGTGTTGAAATCGGCAACGGGTTTGAGGCCGCCGAACTGACCGGCATCGAAAATGCCGATGAAATGCGCATGGGCGAAGATGGCAAACCGGTCTTTGGCTCCAACCACGCGGGCGGCATTTTGGGCGGGATTTCATCCGGGCAGGATGTTGTTGTGCGCTTTGCCGTCAAACCGACCAGCTCGATCCTGACACCGCGCAAAAGTGTCGATATTTACGGCAAGGATGTCGATGTCGTCACCAAGGGCCGCCATGATCCGTGTGTTGGCATTCGTGCCGTTCCGGTTGGCGAGGCCATGGCAGCCATCGTTCTGGCTGATCATCTTTTGCGCCATCGCGGCCAGTGTGATGGCTGGAACCGCAACAAGTAATTAACAACTAATTCCTGCGTGAAATCGCACAAATAGTCTGTCACAAGCAGCCTGCTGCACCGTCATCGGTGTATGAACCCGACATTGTACAAAGCCCTGATTCTGCTTGCATCCGCGAACAAACCGGCCCCGGCCTCCAAGGCAGCCGGTCGGGATGCTGGCTTGGGCAATAGAACAGTTCTTTATCCTGATGAGCCGGTCGATCTGCCCGATTGGGGCATTGCGGCCCTGCCCGCCATGATCCTTGGCGCGGCACCGCAAAGCTGCCTTTTCGTCAGCGATCTGACCATCGAGCAACCCGAAGGCGACGGCGATAGCAACGCCGGTTCCTCTGATGACGAAAAAGACGAAAGCGTGGGCAGCGCTTCCTTCTCGCTCACGGTCGACAGTGCCCCTGATCCAACCGCCAAAATCACTCAACGCCAGATCACCTGGCGATTGGCGATGCCGGTGACCGCCTTCCGACAGGTTACCACCAACGCCAACAGCACACCTGTGCGTGCGCCTGTAATCAGAACGAAACTGGTCCTGCGCGATGTCGTCTGTGATGTCGAGCTTGGCCTGCTTGAAATGGCGGGCATCATCCAACCGCTTCTGGTCGGACGCGATATTCTGTCCAATCGCTTCCTGATCCGCCCGGATCACGATAAGACATCATCAAACCCACCCTCACCCTCGGCAACGCTTGCCCCGGCGCCCGAGGACAAACCTGCCGAAACGGCGTCTTCTGCGCCATTGGCATCTGATACAGGCACCAGCAACCAGCAATCCGCTGCAACCACGCCAGACATGCCGTCGAGCACGACCGATACTGGCAATGCGGCACCAACCGCAGCCGATGAGCCACAAAAAGCCCCTGCACCTTCTGCAACAGGCGACAGCACCAATACGGTAAAGGATGGCGGCACCAACAGTTCGGCCACGCAGCCTGCCGGTCAAACCGGTGCGGACGCAGGAAGCACGTCCGGCTCATCCGCAGCAGGTTCGATACCAACAAATGGCACAACGGCATCTCCTAAGCCCGACGCCACCAATGGCGCAATTGCCGATACCACGGCGGCAGAGTCTCCAACGGGCAGTAATGCGCCAGCGCCATCCGAAAACGGAACAGAAGCCGCAGCCACAGCGATAACTGCGCCCAAAAATGACGCTGCAACCGATGACAGCAAAGCCGACGATAACAGCCAGGACCCTGCCACAACTTCAACGGCAACCGTTAACGATGACGCATCCTCAATATCTGGGGCCCAGAATGAAGATGATGAATCCACATCATCGCCGCCTCCGGCAACCTAGCGTTCAGGATTTTACCGGTGCTTTAAGCCCGGCTCGACGATTCCACAATCCCCGACAGCGCCAAACTGGACCGTCACATTGACGGTCCTTTTTTGCTTGTGTCATGGCCTATCGATTGTTAAAGTTAACAAAGTTAACATAAGAAAATCGAGATACGAGTTTATGGGGAAATACCACCACGGCGACGTCCGTAATGTCCTTCTACAGCAAGCTGAAAACATCCTGACCGAAGAAGGGCCAAGTGGCCTGTCGTTGCGACGTCTGGCGCGGCTTACCGGTGTTTCGGAAGCAGCGCCCTATCGCCATTTTGACGGTAAGGATGGCATTTTGGCGGCAGTAGCGATTGATGCGTTTGAACGCTTTGCCGAACGGCTTGAAAATGTTGCTGCAAATATCAAAAAACACGAAGAGCGCATCATGGCGCTTGGTGCGGCCTATGTGCATTTCGCAGTCGATTTCCCGCAGCATTTTCGCCTGATCTTTGGCCGGGAACGTCCGCCACTCGATCAATATCCAGAACTCCGCGAGGCGGCCGATAACGCGTTTGACGTTTTGCAACGCGCCGTTACATCAGTTGATCGTCGTGCCGATATGACCCTGAACGAAGCAGCCACCGCCTATAACCGCGCCCTTGCGGCATGGAGCCGCGCACACGGCATCGCCATGCTGGTGATTGACGGGATGATTGTTCCGCCTGCCGATCAGGAACTTGATGATTTTGTGCTGGGGCTTCTTGCCGAAGACCTGACAGCCCCTGAAAATTCCTGATCCCGATATCCGCAAATCAAAGGCCGCCAAAGATGGAATACACCACCGTCAAATTCATTCACCTTCTGGGTGCCGTACTGTTTCTGGGCAATATCATCGTTACGGCGGTATGGAAAAGCCTGGCCGACCGCACCAGAAACCCGGTGATCATCGCCTTTGCCTGCCGGTTGGTGAATGTCACCGATCTGGCCTTTACCGCCTTTGGCGCGGCTCTGGTCGTGATTGGTGGGGTTGGTCTTTTTCATGCCGGGGGCATTTCGCTTTCCGATAGCCCGCATCTGACGATTGGCATCAGTCTGTTTGCCATGGCGGCAACCCTTTGGCTGGTCGGGCTTTTGCCCTTGCAACTATATATGTCGCGGATTGCCGCCAAGACGGTGGCGGCGGGTGAAACCATCATGCCAGATGCCTATGATAAATGTGTAAGGCTTTGGACGATGCTCGGCATTGCAGCAACCCTGATGCCGGTTGGCACCCTTTGGTTCATGATTGCCAGATAGTGCCAAGATCAAGCCTAAAGCGTACGGCGACGACGGGTCGCGATCAGAAGGGCCACAACCACCGCCGCACTGCCCATGATGTGCCACTGATTGAGCAGCTCGCCCAGGATGACAGCCCCAAGGATCGAGGCGACAAAGGGCTGCAACAGCAGGATCATTGATCCGGTCGCCTCGTCCACGCGCTTCAGGCCGACCGACACCATCCCCTGCCCCAAAACATGCACCAGCATCGCAAGACCGATCAGCGCCAGCCAGCCTGTCATATGCGGTGGCAGGACGAAATTGCCTTTGATCACCATCATCACGCCCAAGGCAATCATGGTGGTCAGGGTGCTCCAGAACATGATTGATGCAGCACTGTGATTGCGGCGCAACCGGCTGATGACAATCAGATATCCGGCATAGAAAAAGGCCGCCAGAACGGCAAAGGCATCACCCTGCATCGATCCTGCGCCAGTTTCACTGGCCCGAAACAGGAAATAACCGCCGATAATCGCAAACGGCACCCCGCACCAGAACATCACGCCGGGTTTGCGCGCGATGCCAAACAGACCAAGAAACCCGATAATCACCGGTGCAAGGTTGTTAAGCAAAATCGCATTGCCGACCGTCGTCATTTCGATCGCCATATGACAGGCGACCAGATCGGCGGCAAATAAAAGACCGGCAAGGATCATCAAACCCGTATCACGCTTGCGCACGGAAACACTATTTCCGACCGCTGGTTTTGATGATCCTGCCGGTATCAAGAAGACGGTCGCGCCCAGCAAAGGAGCAGCAAGCGCAACACGCCAGAAAGCCGAGGCATCGGGGGACACACCGCTGAACCGCACAAAAATTGGACCAAGCCCCATAAGGATTGCCGCAACTACGAGGGTTAAAATGGCCCAGAATGATGACTGGACCATCGGCGTGACCCTTTCGATTCCCAGTGCAATTTCCGTGGTGGCGGAGGGAACAGCAGATGCGTTTCCGGTATTGCGCAGGATATCGGGCATGGTCTGGTCTTTCGGAACGGGGGCGATGTGCAGGTTGTGCAAAATGCGCCTTGGCTGATAGCGCTTATCTTGCAGCGGTGCTATATCGATGTGAAATTGCTTCGCCTTATCGTCGGGATAAATTGCGCTTATGGCTCTTCTGAATGTCGATATCGATCTGCTCAGAACGTTTCTGACCGTGCTGGATACCCAAAGTTTCACACGCACGGCCGAACGCCTTTTGCGCACGCAACCCGCCATCAGCCAGCAGATCAAAAAGCTCGAAGATACCGTTGGCGCACCGCTGATCACGCGCGACCGCAACGCCATCACCCCAACCACAACCGGCCTTGTCGTCAAATCCTATGCCGAGGGGATTATCGGCCTGAACGACAAGATGCTGGCCGATCTTCTTGATGCGGCACCGGCCGTGCTGCGCATCGGGCTTCCCGACGACTATGCCGCAATCTATCTGCCGGAAATCCTGCGGATTGCGGCCCTGCGCCTGCCGGAAACAGAAATCAGCTGCCATGCGGATATCAGTCGCAATCTCGGCAAACGGGTCGCCAATGGCGATCTTGATCTGGCGATTCTGACCGCCGATCCCGAAACGCCCAGCCTGCATGTGACATCTGAACCCTTGGTCTGGGTGGCCGATGCCGGGTTTGACCATCAGGCACGTCCGCTTCGCCTGTCGATGTTCCATGATGGCTGCGTAATCCGCCGTTCCGTGACCGAAGTCCTGTCACAACAGGACATCGCCTTTCGCATCAGCCACAGCAGCGACTCCAATTCCATGATCATCACGGCAATTGATGGTGGCCATGCGCTGGGGGCGATGCCGCGCTGTACGGCTGAATATGCCGGAATGCAGATTGTTGATGATCCATCCTTACCGCCGTTGCCAAAGATCGACATCGCCCTTCTGGTGCGCGAACAGGCCAATCCTGCGGTTCGGGAACTCGCCCTTGGTGCGATTGCGGCCCTTGCACCGTCAACACCAGCAGATAGCGACGGAGACAGTCACAGTCTGACCGGCACAATTGCACCTGCCATGGCACCGGCTTCTTCCACCATATGAAAAGACTTTTTATGCGGTTGATCGCCCGATAACGCCGCCCATAAGATGCCCCGGCTAGAAACAGCCGTTTCAATAACATCCTGCCGGAGACGCCCGATGCTGACCATCAAACGCCTGTCGATCGATGACGCCAAAATACTGATCGAAGGCGCACGCAATCGCGCCACCGAAATCGGTATTCCCATGTGCATCGCCATCACCGATGAATCCGGTGTTCTGATTGCCTTTGAACGCATGGATGGCGGCAAGGTCACCAGCACCACGATTGCCCAAGATAAGGCATTCACCGCCGCGGGTGCGCGCAAGGCGACCCATGAATATGCCGCCGCGGCCCAGCCGGGCATGCCAGCATTCGGAATCGATTCCGAAGTCGGCGGTCGTCTTTCGATTGTCGCCGGTGGATTGCCGGTATCGGTTGATGGTGATGTTGTCGGCGGAATCGGCGTCAGTTCAGGCACCCCGCCGCAGGATCAGGATTGCGCCCAAGCCGGGATTGATCATTTCCTGAAAGTGATCGGTAAATAAGCCCATCACTATTGGCGCAAATCGGCGTTAATTACGCCGATTTGCGCCCGCCGATCAGAAATTCGACATTGCCTTCGGGCCCCGTGATCGGGCTTGTCGCAATGCCAAGCACCTCCCAGCCCGGAAGACTTTCCAGCCAGTCGGAAATGGTGTCGCAGACTTCCTGATGCAGTTCCGGTTCACGGACCACACCCTTTTTCCCGACGCGTTCCTTGCCGACTTCAAATTGCGGCTTGATCAATGCAATCAGCCAACCGCCAGGTTTGACCAGATCGAGGCTTGCCGGAAGTACGGTGCGAAGGCCGATGAAGCTGGCGTCGCAGACGACGATATCGATTGGGTCGGGAATTTGTTCGGACGTGATGTGACGCGCATTGGTCTTTTCCATCACGACAACCCGGCCGTCATTGCGCAGTTTCCAGTCAAGCTGCCCCTGCCCGACATCAACGGCAAAGACCTTGGCCGCACCGTTTTGCAAAAGCACATCGGTAAAACCGCCGGTCGAGGATCCGACATCAATGCCGGTAAAACCGGTGACATCGACGCCAAACTCGGCCAGACCCTTTTCAAGCTTGAGCCCGCCGCGCGATACCCATGGATGGGGTTGCCCGCGCAGGGTCAGCGAAATGTCTTCCTTGCATTGCAGCCCCGGCTTATCGAGCCGTTGCTCGCCACTAAAGACATTGCCTGCCATGATGAAAGCCTGTGCCTTGGACCGGGTTTCCACCAATCCGCGTTCAACAAGCAACTGATCCAAACGTTTCTTTGCCATGCGCGGGTTTTAGCGCAAAGTTCCGAAGAAATCTAGCTTGCCAGCGGCTCAAGGTAACCACGCGGCACAATGGCCAGAAGATCGTTTAACGCCTCGCCCTGAACCGCGACATGCTGATGCATCAGCCGGCCCGCCCGTTCGGCATCGCCGTTCGAAATCGCATCAAGGATTTCGGAATGTTCAGCATTGGATTTTTTCACGCGCCCGGGCCGGTGCAACTGCAAACGGCGATAGGGCGCGAGACGATTGCGCACATTCTTGGTCTGACGTTCAAGGAAGCTGTTGCGGCATCCGGCGTAAATCACTTCGTGGAAATTGACGTTGGCCTCGTAATAGGCATCGGCGTCTGCATGTTCCTGAAGCGTGCCACATTCATTGCCAAGTGCGATCAGCTTTTCAATGTCGGTGCGCGCCATCCGACGCGCGGCAAGCCGGGCACACATTGCCTCAAGCTCCGCCATGACTTCGAACATTTCAATCAGATCGGCCACGGTGATCGAGGCAACGATGGTGCCGCGCCGAGGCATGGTCGCCACCAGTCCCGACCCCGCCAGCGTTTGTAACGCTTCGCGGACCGGAGTACGTGAAACACCAAACCGTTCCGACAGGCTGCGCTCGTCCAGCTTGTCGCCGGGTTTAAGAACACCGGTGACAATATCGCGTTCAAGTTTCTGAACCAGATCGGTGGCGAGCTTGCCGTTCCGTGACATGAGAAGCCTCATCCTTGCGCTGCAATCGTGGTATACCAGAACATAGAAAATGGTACCGCGCAAAGCCTTTTACGTGCTGCTTTGCATCGAAATTCTGCTGCATCGCAAAAGTTATCTGGCAAAAAACGGCTAAAATGGCTGCAATCCTTGAGCGCACATCTGTGGCACCGCAATACACATTTCTGGTATACAAAAATCCATAGACAGGATGCCAGAAATCTGTAACGCTTTTTGATATTGCGAAATCCGCACCAATAAAAAGACGTGTCAACACGTCACAAATGCATCCAGAAACGCATGCTTCATCCGGGAGGAAAAGATGAAGATTTTCAAACGTACTCTTACGGCGTCCGTCGCCGCTATTACCCTGTCCATCGCTGCTTTTGGCATGTCCTCGAACGCTGATGCGGAAACGCTCAAGCTGTCGCACCAGTGGTCGACCGGCGATGTCCGCCACAAGGTCGCCCAGATCATTGCCGACGAAGTCAAAGCGGCCAATGTCGATCTCGAAATCCAGATTTTTCCGTCCGGCTCGCTGTTCAAGGCGAACGAACAGTGGACGCCGATGGAACGCGGTCAGCTTGACATGATTGTCTATCCGCTGGCCTATGCCGGTGGCCGTATTCCGGCAACCAACCTGACGCTGATGCCGGCACTGGTTAAAAACCATGACCACGCCGAACGCCTGAACAACTCGCCTTTCATGGCAAAGATGGAAGAACTCCTGAATGAAAACGGGGTTGTTACCATTGCCAAGGGTTGGCTGGCCGGTGGCTTTGCCTCGACCAAGGGCTGCATCCGGGTTCCGGATGACGTCAAAGGCCTGCAGATCCGTGCCGCTGGCAAATCGTTCGAACAGATGCTTCAGGGTGCCGGTGCATCCATCGCTGCAATGCCGAGCTCGGAAATATATCCGGCCATGCAGACCGGCGTTCTGGATGCCACCAACACCAGTTCTGCCAGCTTCGTTTCATACCGCATTTATGAACAGGTCAAATGCTACACCCCGGCGGGTGCCAACGCGCTGTGGTTCATGTATCAGCCGGTTCTGATGTCGAAGAAAACCTATGACGGTCTGAACGACGCCCAGAAAGATGCCCTTGCCGCGGCAGCCAAAAAGGCCGAGGCGTTCTATTCCGAAGAAGCCCGTAACGAAGATGCCAACAGCGTCAAGGTCTTCAAGGATGCCGGTGTTGAAATCGCCGATCTGACCGACGCCGACTTCAAGGCATGGCAGGAACTTGCCAAACAGACGTCCTATGCGAAGTTTGTTGAAGAAACCCCGGGCGGTCAGGAACTGCTCGATATGGCTCTTGCCGTAGAATAATGGTCTCGTGGCGCCGGATGCATGCCGGCGCCACTTCTTTTCCGCTTTTTTGCGACGAGCTTGATCTTCAGGAGTCCCAGCGTGGCGAACGCAGTTTTTCCCAATTCCCTTCCGGTCGACCTGCCTGACGAAGGCGATGGCGCACCGCGCGCGCGGTCGAACCATAACAGTTTCCCGCCGCCACCCGATGTCGAACCGCTGCCTGAAAAAACCGGCAGCACCGGCACAGGGACGCGCCCTGATCCGATGAAGCCGCGTGGCCCGCTTGATCACGCAGTCAATGTCGTTCACTTCCTGTCAAAGACCTGTGGTGTTGTCGCGGCATCGATGTTCTTCATCGCCATGCTGCTGATCTGCCAGCTGGTCTTCATCCGCTATATCCTGAATTCCTCGACCGTCTGGCAGACAGAAGCCGTGATTTACCTGATGATCGGCGGCACCCTGATCGGTCTGCCTTATGTGCAGCTGCTGCGCGGGCATGTGAATGTCGATCTTCTGCCGATGTATCTGAAACGCGGGGCGCGCAAACTGCTTGCGGTTGCGACCCTGCTGTGCGGCCTTGCCATCAGTGCGATGTTTGCCTTTTACGGCATCGAACTGGTGATCGAAGCCTATCAGGGCGGGTGGAAATCACCGTCGATCTGGGCCCCTGCATTGTGGAAACCCTACCTGATGCTGCCGGTCGGTTTTGGCCTGCTGTTCCTGCAATTCCTCGCCGATCTGATGTGCCTTCTGACCAACCGGTCGAAAGCCTTCCATATCGAAGACAACCCGTTTTAAGGAGCCGGTGCAATGGATCCGCTTTCTCTTGCCGCGCTCGTTGGCATTGTCACCACCCTGATCCTGTTTTCCGGTATTCCGGTCGGTATCGGTCTTTTGATGGTCGGTGTCGGGTTTATCTGGATTTTCGATGGCGCAAGCGCGCTGCCGCTGCTGCCTGAAATCCTGTTTTCCAAACTCGAAAGTTTCGAAGTTCTCGCCATCCCCATGTTCATCCTGATGGGGGCGGTTGTCGCATCATCCCGTGCGGGTGGTGATCTGTATTCCGTGCTGGATCGCTGGTTAACGCGTGTGCCGGGGGGATTGGTCATTTCCAACCTGGGGGCATGCGCGATCTTTTCTGCCCTGTCGGGGTCGTCACCGGCGACCTGTGCCGCGATTGGCAAGATGGGCATTCCCGCCATGCGTGAACGCGGTTTCCCGAGTTCGGTTGCCGCCGGGTCAATCGCGGCCGGTGGTACACTTGGCATTCTGATCCCGCCCAGCGTCACCATGATTGTTTACGGCATTTCGACCGACACATCGATCGGGCGCCTGTTCCTTGCCGGTCTTCTGCCGGGTCTGATGCTGACCGCGCTGTTCATGGTCTGGTCGCTTTATTCGACCTGGCGTCAGGGCAATGCATCGGTTGCACTAGCATCGGTGACCTATAGCTGGAAGGAAAAGTTTGAAATCCTTCCGCGTGTTCTGCCGTTCATCGTCATTATCTGTGCGGTTCTGTTCGCACTGTATGGCGGGGTGGCAACGCCGTCCGAAACGGCGGGTGTTGGCGCGCTGTTCTGCCTGATTGTCGCGATGATCATCTATCGCATGTGGCAGCCAGGCAAGCTTTGGAACATCATGCGCGACACGACCCGTGAATCGGTGATGATCCTTCTGATCATCGGGGCCGCCGGTCTGTTCAGTTATATGCTGTCGTCGCTGTTCATCACCCAATCCATCGCACAGTGGATTTCCGCCCTTGACGTCAACCGCTGGGTTCTGATGGGATTCATCAACGTGTTCCTGCTGATCAGCGGTTTCTTCCTGCCGCCGGTTGCCGTGATCCTGATGTCGGCCCCGATCCTTTTGCCGGTGATCGTCAATGCCGGTTTTGATCCCTACTGGTTTGCGGTAATCCTGACGATCAACATGGAAATCGGCCTGATCACGCCGCCGGTTGGCCTGAACCTTTATGTCATTAACGGGATTGCACCTGACATCCGCCTGCAAACCATCCTGAAAGGTGCGATGCCCTATGTGCTGTGCATGGTGGTTGCCATCGTGATCCTGTGCTTCTTCCCGCAAATTGCCACATGGCTTCCCGAAACGGTCATAGGAGGAAGTTAAAATGTCCGGAATTTCCGTTAGAAGCTGGATTTCCAGTATTGCCGATCGCGGCCGGGAGCTTCTCGACCTGCCGCTTTCGACACCGCAGGACCCGTTCGCCCAGCTAAAGGCAATGTGCAAGGACCTTGTGTCGCAAAAGGGCGAAGCCCGCGGCACCGCCGTTGCGCGCGAAGTGGTGCGCCTTTGGGAAACCCTGCCCGAAGAGGATCATCTGCGCTTTTTCGAAATGATGCAGAACGATTTCAGCGCCAACCGCACCGAAGTCAGAAAGGCCGCCGAAGCCTTTGCTAAGGATCCCTCCGAAGCCAATCTGGCGGTTCTGACCCATGCGTCGGAACCCGCCCGGCAGGAGCTTCTGCGCAGGATCAACATGGCACCGGGCGGTACGCGTGCGATTGTCGACATGCGTGAAACGCTTCTGGGTCTGATCAAGGAAAACCGCCACCTTGAGCCGCTTGATGCCGATATGGGGCATCTGCTGACAAGCTGGTTTAACCGGGGCTTCCTTGAACTGCGTCATATCGATTGGGATACGTCGGCCTCCATCCTTGAAAAACTGATCCGCTACGAAGCGGTTCATGAAATCCAGGGCTGGGATGATCTGCGCCGTCGTCTGGCAACGGATCGCAAGTGCTTTGCCTTTTTCCATCCGGCGATCCCCGATGATCCGCTGATTTTCGTCGAAGTTGCCCTTGTGCATGGCCTTGCTGACAGTGTTCAGGCGCTTCTGGCACCGGAAATCGATGAAACGGCCCCGCAAAAGGCCAATACCGCGATTTTCTATTCAATCAGCAACTGCCAATCGGGCCTTAAGGGCATTTCGTTTGGCAATTTCCTGATCAAACAGGTGGTCGAGGAGCTTAAACGCGAGTTCCCGAAACTCAGACAATTCGCCACCCTGTCGCCGATTCCGGGCTTCATGGGATGGCTGCGCACCCGCCAGAAAAGCAAGTCTGACGACGCCGATATCGCCGCCATCGTCCTTGCCGCGATGGAAGACGACAGCTGGATCGAGGATGCGGAAAAAACCGCCGAACTGAAAAAACCGGCGATGATGCTGTGTGCGCGCTATCTTGCGACCTGCAAGCGCGGCAAATCGCCGCTTGATCCCACCGCGCGCTTCCATCTTGGCAATGGGGCACAGCTTGAACGCCTCAACTGGCTGGGCGATACGTCGTCCAAAGGCTTGCGTCAGGCAGGCGGGATGATGGTCAATTACGCCTACCACCTTGATGATATTGAACGAAACCACGAAGCGCTGATGAATGACGGCAAAATCGCCGTTTCGAAATCGGTCATGCAGCTTACGGGAAACTAGGACAGAACCATGTCGGATAATCTTTTCAACGAATTTACCAAACGTTTCCCGGCGGATCGCGCGCGTACCTTCCTGATCGAACGTGATGGCACCGAGCGCAGCTTTGCCTGGTTGCTGGATCGTACCGCGCGTTATGCCACGGTTCTTGCCGATCATGGCGTGGTCAAAGGCGACCGGGTTGCCGCCCAGATCGACAAATCATCCGATGTGATTGCGCTTTATCTGGCGTGCCTTCAGCTTGGTGCGATTCACCTGCCACTGAACACCGCCTATACCGGTGATGAAATCGCCTATTTCCTTGGCGATGCCGCACCGCGCGTTTTTGTCTGCCGTCCGGCCCATATTGATGCCGCCAAAACCCTTGGCGCGCAAAACAATGTTGGTGCGGTCCTGTCGCTTGGCGACAAGGGCGATGGCACGCTAAATGATCTGGCCACCAATGCCAAACCGCATGGCGACGTCGCCGACGTGACCAAGGATGACATTGCCGCCATTCTGTATACGTCCGGCACCACCGGCAGATCCAAGGGTGCGATGCTGACGCATGGCAATCTGGGGTCCAACGCGTTAACCCTGCATAAGGCATGGGGCTTCAAGCCGGGTGATACGCTTTTACATGCCCTGCCGCTGTTCCATACGCATGGCCTGTTTGTTGCGATCAACATCATGCTGGTCAATGGCGGCAAGGTGATCCTGCTTCCGAAATTCGATGCCGATGACGTGGTGGAACGCCTGCCGAATGCCACTGTTCTGATGGGGGTTCCGACCTTCTATACAAGGCTTCTGGCGCATCCGAAGTTTGACAAGGATCTGGTCGCGAATATGCGCCTGTTCGTGTCGGGGTCCGCGCCGCTTCTGGCGGAAACCCATGATGCGTTCTTTGAGCGGACCGGGCATAAAATCCTTGAACGTTACGGCATGACGGAAACCTGCATGAACACGTCAAACCCGCTTGACGGGGAACGCCGTCCGGGGGCGGTCGGCCCGACCCTTCCGGGGATCGAGGCACGGGTTTGCGACAAGGATGGCAATGTTCTGCCGGTCGGTGAAATCGGTGTGCTTGAAGTTCGCGGGCCCAACGTTTTCAAAGGCTACTGGCAGATGCCGGAAAAAACCGCATCCGAGTTTCGCAAGGACGGTTTCTTTATCACCGGCGATCTGGCGACCATCGGCGCAGACGGTTATGTCACCATTGTCGGTCGCGACAAGGATTTGATCATTTCGGGTGGTTTCAACGTCTATCCCAAGGAAGTCGAGGAAATCATTGCCGAATATGACGAGGTCGAGGAAGTCGCGATCTTTGGCCTGCCGCATCCCGATTTTGGCGAGGCGGTTGCCGGGGTGATCGTCCCGGCCAAGGGCACCAAGCCCGATGCAGACGCGATCATCAAACGCACCCAGGACAAGCTTGCGAAATTCAAGGTGCCCAAACGCATCTGGATGCTCGACGAATTGCCGCGCAACACGATGGGTAAAATTCAAAAGGCCCAGTTGCGCAAGGATTATGCCGATACCTTTGCACCCCCGTCCGGCAAATCTGCCAACGGGTAATTGCACACTCTGTTTCGTTTTCCCGTGTCTCCCTGCTGTCTTGCAGACAGCCAAACTCTCTCACCGGTCGGAAATTCTGGCCGGTGTTTTTTTGAGCAGCCCAAAGAAAGTTCTTGATTTGTTCTTTTTGTTGTGGTAGAAAAGAAAAGTCAACGGGATAAAAGCGCCCGGACCAAAACCCGCAAAGCGTGATTCGCTTTGCGGGTTTTTGCGTTTGGGGCCAGATGAAAGTGATGATGATGCAGCAGCACAAAGACAGACCGATCCGGTGGCAACATCGCCGGATGATGACCGGCGGGTGGAAAAGCCATTACGGCGGTTTTGCGCCCGTGTCATAACCCACCCCAAGGTCACCCAAAGGTCAAGACGGGAGAAGTGCGCCTTGCTGGCAAGGCAACCGGTAAAATTGTGATCGGCAGCGGCTGGGCTGCGCCGGGTAGCATCTGGCAAGCGGTGGCGGAGATGAGTCATGACGGGAGAGGTGCGTCTTGTCGGCAAAGTAATGGCGAGATTGCGATCTGGTAGCGGCGAGGCTGCGTCGGGCAGCATTTGGCAAGCGGCGGCTGGTGATGGGTCCGCTGGTGATAGGTCAGGACGGGAGAGGTCCGCCTTGTTGGCAAGGCAGCCGGCGAAATTGTGATCGGCAGCGTTTGGCCGCGACTGGCAGAACTGGGCAGCAGGTGGCAAACAGCGGCGGGAGGTGGGTCTGTTGGAGCAAATGGTCCGGTGCGGCTGGTGCGACTGGCGGGAGTCCGTCGGCTGTTTGGATTTCCGTGTTCGTCAGACGGGGGACATCCGCCGAAGGAACCAGCGCGGCAAAGTTTGGCGGAACCACGCGTCGGAGGCAGCATGGGAGGATCACGGCAGGTTGCGTTTCATCGGGTGGCAGGAAGTGGCAGAACGACCAAAGGGGCGAGAAGCAGTTCGGCGAGGAACCTATGGCGAGGAGCCAAACGCACCGTTCGGAGGCCCGAAGCCCGCCCAAGGCCCGGAACCGGTTCCGATGGAGCGTATCTTTTGGCGGGTTTACGGATCACCAGACTACCCTGCCGGTTGGGAATTCTGGCAGAGTTTTTTTGGGAACCGCCGGTTGTAACCGCGTACTTGGAAAATGGTGCTAAAGCCATCATGATGGGACAAGGCTAGCAGGCTGTTTCGTATCAGCCTGTCCGGTGTGCGGACAGGGATCGGGATAAAGGCAATCGCATGGTCATGGTAAAACTTGACGACGCAATCGACCGGATCACGGGGGATATTTCCCGAACCGGTGCCCTGACCGCGGAAGCATCGCGCCGATACGAGGAGATGTTTCCGGGCTTTCGCGCCGAACTGGCCCGTGTGCTTGAACAGGCCCCGACCATCACTGACGCCGCGCAGGCGGCCATAATGCTGGTTGATGCGGCGTCGCGAAGCCTTCGGGATAGTTTTCCGCATCAACCCCATTGCGACTGCCGGGATGGATGCAGCGCGTGCTGCCACCTGTTTGTTGCGGTGCCGCCCGGTGTCACCAGCCTGATTGCCGAGCATATCCGCAAGACGTTTCCGCCAGACGAACAGCAGGCATTGCGTGAACGTCTGACCCAGGCAGCACGGATCATTGAACAGGCAAAGACCACATCCGAAGTGCGCGCACGCTGCCCGCTTCTAGGCGCAGATGAAAGATGCACGATCTATGACGTTCGCCCCCTGACCTGCCGCGCCTTTACATCATCGAGTGCGCCGCGTTGCCAAAGCATGGTCTTTGGTGATGAACGGCAACGCATGGATCGGATTGATCAGAATCCCGGGCATTACCGCCTGCATCTTGAAGCGACCGAAGCCCTTCAGGATGCCGCCAAAGCCCGCGGGCTTGACGGGCGGCAAATGGGGCTCGTTCATGCGCTGCTTGATCAACTGGAAACGGCGGGAGACGAGATACAAGATTAAATTTCGGCTGATGCGTTGCATCGGACCGGAACAGGTCCATTTTCAATGCGTTGATAAAATTCACCAATTCCTTCCATCTTGATACGGGCAAAGCAGCACATGAACAACTTCCCTGATCCCAAGGTCGCCTTCGTCACTGGTGCTGCGCAGGGTTTGGGGCTGGGGATTACGCAGCATTTTCTGTCGACGGGATGGAAGGTCATGCTGTTTGATCTGGATGCGGATGCCGGGGATGAAGCCATCACCGCCCTTTCCGAAGATCAGCGCGAACGTGCCCTGTTTTTCAAGGGCGATGTTTCCGATGAACGCGATGTTGCCATTGCGGTTCAGCAGACCGTCGACCGGTTCGGGCGTATTGACGGACTGGTCAATAATGCCGGGATTGCCGATCCGCATTCCGGATCGTTCGAACATCTGGATTGGGAAAGCTGGCAACGGGTGATCAATGTCAATCTGGGTGGGGCGTTTCTGGCGGCTAAACATGCGACACAGCATTTGCGCAAAACCCGTGGGGCGATTGTCAATATCGCATCCACCCGTGCGTTTCAGTCCGAAGCCAATACCGAAGCCTATGCCGCGTCAAAGGGCGGCATGGTTGCCTTGACCCATGCCATGGCGGTCAGTCTGTCGGGGGCGGTGCGGGTCAATGGCATTGCGCCGGGCTGGATCGAGGTTGGCGACTGGCAGAAATCATCCGCCCGCGAAGAACCGCAACACCGTGACATCGACCGGCAGCAACACCCGGCGGGGCGCATCGGAACACCTGATGACATCGCAAAAATGGTCGCCTTCCTGCTTGATCATGAACAATCAGGCTTCATGACCGGCGAAACCATCCGCATTGATGGCGGCATGACGCATAAAATGATTTATGCCGATTAAGCGTGTCATGCCCGGCTTGCCAAACAGCGCCAATCCACCCCGTGATTGAATAACTGAACAATTACATCAATATTGATAATAATAATCATTTATATTGAGATTGATTATCAATAGTGATAATCAGCACCCCATATCGATCCCGCCGGGGGCGGGGAAATTCGACCTTGGGGTTTTTTCATGCCGATCACACCGATTTTCAAACGTCATACATTCAGTACCCTATTGCTGGCGTCTGTCAGCATGTCTGCTGTTGCTGCCCTTCCCGCCCATGCGCAGGACGCGACGGAGAGCAGCACAAACAGCACACAGATCGAAACCGACGATGCCATCAAGCTGGCTCCGATCCGGGTAGAGGACAACGCCACATCGCAGGCAGGCGATCCAACCCCGCCGGTCTATGCCGGTGGTCAGGTTGCGACGGGTGGCCGGGCCGGTGTATTGGGCAATAAGGACAATCTGGATATCCCGGTCAGCATCACCAGCTATACCAGCGAAGTGATCAGGAACCAGCAGGCCGATACACTTGCCGATGTGGTTGATAACGATCCGGGCGTTCTGACATCCTACAGCTATGGCGGATCGGGTGACCGCTTCATGATCCGCGGCTTCGTTCTTGACGGTGATGACGTGATGCTGGATGGCCTTTATGGCACGGCACCGCGCCAGTTGATCGACATGTCGATGTATGAGCGGGTCGAAGTTGTCAAAGGCGCATCGGCATTCATCAATGGCATGTCACCGGGCGGCAGCGGCATTGGCGGCGGGATTAACCTTATCCCCAAACGCGCGACAGATGATCCGATCACCAGTGTCACGACATTCTATGAAATGAACAGCCAGACCGGCGGGCATGTCGATTTCGGTCGGCGTTTTGGCAAAAATAACCAGTTCGGCATTCGTGCCAATCTGAAATATGGCGACGGTGAAACCGCCATCGATGACGAAGACCGCAACAGCCAGATCGGGTCGCTGTCATTCGATTATCGCGGCGATGATACCCGCATCACGGTCGATGCCGGGCATAATGAAAAGAATATTGATCATGGGCGGACATCGGTAAATCTGCTCGGCACGCTTACGAACATCCCCGATGCGCCGGATGCAAGCCATAACTATAATGCGGATGGGACATGGGCCGACCTCGAGGACAGCTTTGTCCAGGGACGGATCGAGCATGATGTGAACGACTATCTTATGGCCTATGCCGCCGCAGGCACCCGCCACATGGAAGAATCCGGGATTTATTCGACCCCGCGCATTACCGGTACCGATGGCACCATGACCTATGGCGGTTCGACCATCATTCGCGAAGATACGACCAATAGTGCGCTGACCGGTGCGCGCGTTAAATTTGAAACCGGCGTGGTAAAGCATGAACTGAATGCCGGGGTTTCCTATCTTCAGAACAAAAGCCATCAGGCATGGGCGTTTTCGCCCGGTGCGTCGGCGTTTACCGGCAATATTTACGGGCCAACCCCCACGGGCTATCCGGCGCTGGCAGCGCCATCGGGCAATCTGGCTGATCCGGGGCTTCGTAATATCAACGAACTGACCAGCTATTTTCTGGCCGATACCGTCAGCTTCCTTGACGACCGCGTCAGTGTCACGGGCGGCATTCGTCGTCAGTCAGTCAATACCAAGCAGTTCGATCTGACCAGCGGTGCACAATCAAGCAACTATGACGCGGACGAATATACGCCGATGGTCGGGATTGTCGGCAATGTGACCGATCAGGTGTCGGTTTATGCCAACTATATGGAATCCCTGTCGCCCGGCGAAACAGCCGCCAGTGCGGCCAGTGACGCGACCCTGACCAACCCGAGCGAGCAGTTGGCCCCTTACACGTCCGAGCAATATGAAATCGGGGCAAAGGCCGATTTCGGCAGCTTTGGCGGTAGTGTCGCCCTGTTTCAGATTTCCAAGCCGTTTTCTTATAAAAATGCCAGCAACACCTTTGCCGCAGACGGCGAGCAGCAGAACCGCGGCGTTGAATTCCAGGTCTTTGGCGAGCCTGTGACCGGCACCCGCATTCTGGGCGGTATCACGGTTTATGACGCGGAACTAACCGATACCCAGAACGGCACCAATGACGGCAACACGCCGATTGGCATTCCCGATTATGTTGCCAAGCTTGGCATCGAATATGACCTGCCGTTCCTTAAAGGTGCGACGGTCAATGCGCGTGCGGTTCACACGGCATCGCAATATGTCAATGCGACCAACACCCTTTCCATCCCGTCATGGACGCGCCTTGACCTTGGCGCGCGGTACACGACCGAGGTGCATGAATATCCCGTTACCATCCGTGCCAATATCGAAAACGTCACGGATAGCGATTACTGGGCGTCGGCCAATGGCGGTTACCTGACGATGGGGGCACCGTTGACGGCAAAGCTGTCCCTGACGGCGGATTTCTGATCCCGGCAGATGATGGACCAAAGAAAACGCCGCCTTTTTCAGGGCGGCGTTTTTACGATAACCGGTCTTGCCTGAACGATCAGGCGCGCACTTTGGCCTCGGAAAGACCCAGCGCGCCAAGGGCGGTTTTGACGATGCTTTGCGCATCAAGGCCTGCCTTGGCATATTGAATGTCGGGCTTGTCGTGATCGATCAGGGCGTCGGGCAAGGCCATGGTGCGAACTTTGAGCCCGTGATCAAGCAATCCCTGCCCTGCCATATGCTGCAGGACCATCGCACCAAAGCCTCCGATGGAGCCTTCTTCAATCGTGATCAGGACTTCGTGGTTGCGGGCCAGATCGGCGATCAGGGCATGATCAAGCGGCTTGGCAAAGCGGGCATCGGCAACCGTTGCCGGAAGGCCGCGTGCGGCAAGGTCTTCGGCGGCCAGCATCGCCTCTGCCAGACGGGTGCCATAGGACAGGATGGCGATCTTGCCGCCTTCGCGCAGGATGCGGCCCTTGCCGATTTCAAGAACCTTGCCCTCGGCCGGCATTTCAACGCCGACACCCTCGCCCCGCGGATAGCGGAAGGCACTGGGCCGGTCATCAATCGCCCATGCGGTTGTGGTCATATGAACCAGTTCGGCCTCGTCCGCCGCCGCCATCAGGACGATATTGGGCAGGCAGCCAAGATAGGCAATGTCATAGGCCCCGGCATGGGTCGCGCCATCCGCCCCGACAAGCCCGGCACGGTCCATGGCGAAACGAACCGGCAGGTTCTGGATCACGACATCATGCACCACCTGATCATAGGCGCGTTGCAGGAAGGTCGAATAGAGCGTGCAAAAAGGTTTGTATCCCTCGCACGCCATCCCGGCGGCAAAGGTCACGGCATGCTGTTCGGCAATGCCGACATCAAAGGCACGATCGGGGAACCGTTCGGCAAAGATATTGACCCCGGTGCCCGATGGCATGGCGGCCGTGATCGCGGTGATCTTGTCATCGGTTTCGGCAAGCTTGGTCAGCGTTTCGCCGTAAACCTTGGTGTAGGACGGTGCATTGGGTGTGGCCTTGGCCTGCTTGCCGGTGACGACGTCGAATTTGGCGACACCGTGATATTTGTCGGCGGCATTTTCGGCCGGGCCATAGCCCTTGCCCTTCTGGGTCACGACATGAACAAGGATCGGGCCATCGACATCCGCGTCGCGGACGTTTTTAAGCACCGGCAGAAGGTGATCCAGATTATGCCCATCAATCGGGCCGACATAGAAGAAACCCATTTCTTCAAACAGGGTCCCGCCGGTCACCATGCCGCGGGTATATTCTTCGATCTTGCGGGCGGCTTCTTCGATCTGGCGGGGCAGATGTTTGGTCAGGCCCTTGGCCGCATTGCGGAGGCCCTGATAGCCCTTGCCCGAAATCAGGCGTGACAGATAGCCCGACATGGAGCCCACCGGCGGGGCAATCGACATGTCGTTATCGTTCAAGATCACGATCATGCGCTGATCGGCAGCGGCGGCATTGTTCATCGCCTCGTAGGCCATGCCGGCACTCATGGAACCATCGCCGATCACGGCAATGACGTTTTTGCGTTTATCATCGGAAAGCTGGTTGGCAACCGCCATGCCAAGCCCGGCCGAGATGGAGGTCGAGCTGTGCCCGGCACCGAACGGGTCATATTCGGACTCGGAGCGTTTGGTAAAGCCCGAAAGCCCGCCGCCCTGACGAAGCGTGCGGATACGATCACGCCGCCCGGTCAGAATTTTATGCGGATAGCATTGATGCCCGACATCCCAGATCAGCCGGTCATCGGGGGTATCAAACAGGTAATGGATCGCCACGGTCAGTTCGACCACGCCAAGCCCGGCCCCCAGATGCCCACCGGTGACGGACACGGCATCAATCACCTCGGCGCGCAATTCATCTGCGACCTGCTTCATCTGCGCGGGTTGAAGGCTACGCAAGTCAGCCGGGATTTTAATCGTGTCCAGAAGCGGGGTCTTGGAGGTCGTGCTCATACCGATCTCGATTTTCAGTTTTGTGTGGCGTTTTTTATATAGTCGTCAAACCAACAGGGTGACGTTTCCTAAGCCCTATTGCAAGCAGCGTAAAATAAACAGCTTCGCCATAATTAGCGACCCTGAAAATCACCTGATTTGATGTCACTTAGGAACTTCAGCACCACCTGTTCAACAGTGCGGTGAATATCAACACGTTCGCGCCCGAAATCCCGGCATAAATAGCCGAAATTTTCCGCGATATAGGGCGTGCAGGGCGGCAGAAATGAATAATGCCCGGCCCCCTTGACCTTAACAAACTTCGCCCGCCCGCGCAAAAGGGTGCGAAAATGCGCGGCATTGGCGGTTTCGGGCAGGATTTCATCGGTATCGGCCTCGATAAACAGCATTGGGATCGTCACATCGGCAAAGCCCGCATCGGTCGCCGCAACGCCAAAGGCCGGGGTTACGGCAATCACGCCGGCAATCCGGTCATCGCGTGCGGAAACAACCGGGCCGCCATAACGATCATGCAACTCATCGACCATGTCATCACCCGGTACATGCTGGCAAATCACGCGGTCCTGATCGGCATTAAGCGCGCAATAGCTTTGCCAGGCGGAGGCATCAAACCGCCATCCCGCCATTTTAAGCACCGTCGCCCCACCCGCCGAATGGCCGAGCGCGTAAATACGATCCGTATCGATATGGACAGCAATGCCGTCATGATCCAGCAACAGATCAAGCGCAAGGCGCATTTCGCGCGGACGGCGTTCGATGATCGTCAATTGCCGCGCATCGGACGGATCAAGGTAATTGTCGCCATGATGCTGCGGGGCGGCGACGATATAACCGCGCCGCGCGAGATATTCCGCCAGCCAGAACTGATTGAACCGGTGCCCTTCGGAGCCATGCGAAAACATCACCAGCGGATAGGGTCCGCCATCGGCGAAATCCGCATCGCGGGCGCCGGTTGACGTGACACCCATATGACGCACCGGGCCTTCGGCGGCATGCGACGGATACCAGATCGCCAGCGGGAACGGGTCCTTGTCAAACAGCCGGTCACGAAAACCGGCTGTATATCTGGTTTGCTGGCTCATGTCAGGGGGACTGGCCTTAACGCCCGCGTTCGATCACGAAACGCGCCATTTCGCGCAGCGGTTCGGCTTCGCCGTCAAAGCAGTTCAGGTGATTGATCGCCTGATTGCACAGCATGGTTGCCTGCTCTCGCGCCTGTTCAAGGCCCAGAAGCTTCACATAGGTCGATTTATCCTGATCGATATCCTTGCCTGCCGTCTTGCCCAGTTCCGCACTGCTGGATTCCACATCGAGAAGATCGTCCTTGATCTGGAAGGCCAGACCCATGTCATGGGCGTAGGACCGCAAGGCCATGCGCATGCTTTTGGGGGCCTTGCCCAGAATCGCCCCGGCTTCGCAGGCAAAGGCAAACATCCGGCCGGTTTTCAGCAGATGCAAATGGGTGACCTGCGCCTGATCAAGGCTTTGCCCCTCGCCCGCCAGATCGATCATCTGACCGCCGACCATGCCATACGGCCCGGCCGCACGGGCAAGGGCGCGGACAAGATCGGTGCAGACACGCGGATCGGGATGGGTGCTTTCATCGGCCAGCACTTCGAAGGCCTGCGTCAGCAGCGCGTCACCGGCCAGAATGGCGGTCGCCTCGTCAAACTGCTTGTGGCAGCTTGGCTTGCCACGCCGCAGGTCATCATCATCCATGGCCGGCAGATCATCATGGATCAGCGAATAGCTGTGCACCATTTCAACCGCAGCGGCGACTCGCAAGGCGCATTGGCGCGATACCCGGAACAATCCGGCGGAGCTTAACACCAGAAACGGACGCAGGCGTTTGCCTTCGCCCAGGGTTGAATAACGCATCGCCTGAAACAGGCGTTGCTCGATCTGGCCATTGGGACGCGGCAGAATGCCATCAAGCGTTTCGCCAAGGTCAGCAGAAGCAGTACTCAGCTCAGCAAGCAGGTCGTAACTCACCATATTCTCCGCGAGAATTATTCGATTTCAGTCGGGGTTGCCGTTGGGCGGCCATCGGCATTGAGGGTAATTTTCTCGATGCGTTCTTCGGCTGCACGCAGTTTATCGGCGCAATGACGTTTCAGCGCCGCACCGCGTTCATAGGATGCAATGGCATCATCAAGCCCCACCTGCCCCTGTTCGAGCTGCCGCACGAGGCTTTCAAGCTGGCCAAGGGCCTCTTCAAAGCTGAGTTTGGCGATATCATCGGGGATCGTGGTGGATGGGGTTGGCGTGGACATATCTGCTCCATTGATTTGATTGGCGCGGAGTTTACGCCGACCGTCCCGGCAGGGCAACCGGCCAGAACGGAAATCGCAGCGGAAATTACTTTGTAAATTACTTTGTAAATTACTGGGGAAATTACTGCGGAAACTAATGCGGAAAAGGATGCCTTATGCCGTCATCAGGGTTCGCACATGGAACATGACCGAACTTGCCAGCGATGGCAGGTCATAGCCGCCTTCAAGCACCGAGACGACGCGGTTATCGCAAACCTCGCCCGCGAGGGCGAGAAGATGTTCGGTCATCCAGGCAAAGTCGCTTTCAACAAATGAAAGTCCCGCCAGCGGGTCATTGCGATGCGCATCGAAGCCGGCCGAAATGATCAGCAATTCCGGTTTGAAGGCGGCAATGCCGGGTAAAACCGATTGTTCGAAGGCGTGTTTCATTTCAGCCGTTCCCGCCCCGGCCGACAGCCCGACATTGAGGATATTGTTGGCACATCCGCGTTCATCGGGGGCACCGGTGCCGGGATAAAGCGGCCATTGATGGGTTGAACAGTAAAACAGGTCGGGATCGTTATAGAAAAGATCCTGTGTGCCATTGCCGTGATGAACGTCGAAATCCATCACCGCCACACGTTTGATGCCATGGGCATCGCGGGCATGACGCGCACCGACCGCCACATTGTTAAACAGACAGAACCCCATCGCCCGGTCATATTCCGCATGATGTCCCGGCGGGCGCACGCCGACAAAGGCATTGCGTTCATGGCCGGCCAAGACCGCATCGACCGCGACGCAGACACCGCCAACCGCGCGCAATGCCGCCTCGCCCGAGGCCGGTGAAACATAGGTATCGCCATCAAGGGATTCATATCCGCTTTGCGGGATCGCGGCCATGACCCGGTCGACATAGGCAGGGTCATGCACCTTTTTGATCAGATCAAGATCGGCTTTTGGGGCTTCTTCCCGGTGCAGGAACATGAATTCTTCGGCTTCAAGCACCCGCTGGATCACGCGAAGACGATCAGACTGTTCCGGGTGGCCCGGCCCCGTATCGTGATCGATACAGCTTTGATGCGTGACAAATAATGTCGCCATGTTTTGCGGATACCTTCCTGAATAGATGCCAGTCAGACAAGTTTGATTTTTGCCGGTCACCTTGCCTTACGGGCGGCGACCCTGGTTATTATTGTTTCATCGTGCCAGCCGACGTTATCTGCTGCTTTGTTCTAGATCATCATGAATCAGACAAATACTGCAAGTTTTCAAACTGAATGACAGATTAAGACCCTGTATGAACTGTCTATTGTATACACGGTGACTCAGAACGAAATATCGCCATAATCTCTGTCCACAAGACAAAGAGTGTCTTGACAGTTTGATGTTATACTTGAGAATAGGAATCTTCCCATTCTTGAATTTCATTAATGGGTTTGAGGCACCAAGACCTCGTTGGTTGGAAAAAATCGGGGACATCCCATCGGAGATTATCACCACGAATGTGATACACCCGATGCCCCAGTTGGGACAAAAGCCGAATATGGCCAGGCTAAAGGGAGCCAAATGGAACTTACCCATCTCGAAAAAAAGGCCGAGCAAGCCAGCGCGCTTCTGAAGGCCATGAGCAATCAGAGCAGACTTATGATTCTTTGCCAGCTTAACGATGGCGAAAAATCGGTCGGTGAACTTGAACGCATTGTCGGACTGAGCCAGTCCGCCCTGTCACAGCATCTTGCAAGATTGCGGCGGGACAAGCTGGTTAAAACCCGGCGCGAGGCACAGACGATCTTTTATTCGCTGCAAGGCGATGAAGCCGTCACCGTCATCAAGACACTTTATGGTCTGTATTGCCGCGACGACAGCAGCGCCGTCGCCGCCTAAGACTTTATGGAACTTCCCCCACAAAAAAGCCTGTCGGACATCCGGCAGGCTTTTTTGCGTTATCGGGCCGTTATTGCGGCAATAATCCGGTTTGTGCCTAACCGCATTCGGGGGCAGCAAGCCGCGTGACTTTCTGAAGGTCGCCGCGCACGCGGAAACTGCCGTAATTCATCCGCAGTTCCTGGGCAACACCGTTTTCACCGAAATCAACCGCAATCTCGGTCGACGGGCCGTTTTCGGCATTGCCAAGCGGGTAATAGGCCAGGTTAAGGCTGTGATAGGGCCGATTTGCGATACCATCGGCATCTTCGGCCGTGTTCTGCGATGGTCTGGCTGCCGAAATCACCGCGGCAATCCGGTTGGTCGGTGTATCGCCACTGCCATCAAACACCAGATCATTGGCAAATTTATCCCCCTGAAGCGCGCGCTTCAGCAGGGTTAGGGAATGCTGGGTCGGGAACATGGTATCGGCCGGAAGTTCCTCGGTCACTTCGACCGGAACTTCGTAGGTCACAAGAACCTTGTCCTTGTCACGCACCGCATCGCCAACAACCTCGTCGACCTGCACACCGTCGAGATAATCACGCATCCGGAAGCGGTATTTCGATCCGTCAAAGTTTTCCCACTGGGTCATCGAATAGGCGGAATTGATCGAACCGCCCTCGGCCCCTTGCAGAACCATCAGATGCTGCATCTCGGTGATCCAGCCATCACAGACCTTTTCAAACCGGTAACCCAGCGCACCGCGCACACCGACAACGGAACTGCCGACATCCGATGACACCATCGAAAACCGGTATTCCGCCACATGGGGCACCAGTTCGGCCTGAGTATCGGCCGCCTTGCGCACATGGGCCGGGTCAAAACCGCCCGGACCGGCGGCAAAGGATTGCCCTGCCTGCGCGGAACATCCCGCCAGGGCGACACAAAAGATCAGCGCCCCGAAGACGGAACGCTGTCGATTTTCAGGACAAACCGTAATAACTGGCAACTCTATTCTCCGGCAGCGTCGATCCCGACAATCCAGGGATCTTTGACACCCTTTTTGGCAGCAAGATGGCGTAAATCTTTTGCATGCTGATGCGAAAGCGGACCAACAGCGACACGAAGATATTCACGGCCCGCAACCGTCGCACTGATCAGGCGCGGCTGATATTCGCGGTAAAGCGACAGGGCATTTTGCGCGCGCAGCAGATCTGCAAAGCTTGCCAGTATTACATAGTCTCCCGGCAGCGGCACTGCAACAAGCTTGTCCTGCCCGGCGTTTTCCGGCGCGATCACGCTGACCTCGTCGGTCATGATGCCGGTATCGGTCAGGGCGGCGGTTTGGGTTTTGGCAACAGGTGCGACCGGCTTTGGCGGGGCGACATATCCGGCAACCGCGGCATCGGCTTCGCCCTGCGGATCAAGGGGACCTTCGTTGCGAAGCGGGATACGGTCATGATCGGGGGTGAACTGCGCCTGTGCGCTGGCGATTTCGACCGGGGCTGTTTGCGGAACAACGGTCGCTTCGGCATGGGAGGTTGCGCGCGGCGGCAGATCGGTTTGGACAATCACGGCCGATGTGCGGGCACCGGCTTTGGGATTTGACCAGTCTTCGCCGGGCGCGTTAACGGCATAAATTGCAGGTTCGGCGTCGCGGATTTTCTGTTTCACCGATGGTGCGCCCGGTTCGGCCAGCGCAACCGCATCATCGAGCACGACATTATCGCGGCAGACGTCTTCTTCAAATAGCGGGCGATGCAGGGCGCAATCGCGCTCGGCAACCGCTGAAACCGCATGATCGGTGGTGCTTTTGCCCGTGGTCACATAGCTGATCAGATCGCCGGCCAGCTTGGCAACGGTCAGTTCGACCGGACCACCGCACGCCGCCAAAGCCAACGGTGCCACCACCACAAGTATCTTTTTCAAACCGTAATCCCCCGCAGGATATAAATTGTTCCACCCTGAATGTGGATTACGGCGGGTTAAGATTACGTAAGCATCGAAGCTCAATAGACAAACAAAAACGGCCCGGAAATTTCCGGACCGTTTTTATCGTCATCAAAAGACAGAAATCAGTCTTTTTTGATTTTCGGCGGAAGCTGCACCCGCAGATGCAGTTCTTTAAGCTGACGGTCATCGACCTCGGCCGGGGCATTCATCATCAGATCCTGCGCCTGCTGGTTCAGCGGGAAGGCAATGACTTCGCGAATGTTCGGCTCGTCAGCCAGAAGCATCACAATACGGTCAACACCCGGGGCCGAACCACCGTGCGGCGGGGCGCCGAATTTGAACGCGTTGATCATGCCGCCAAAGCGGTCATCAACGACTTCCTTGCCATAACCGGCAATCTCGAACGCCTTGTACATGATGTCCGGGCGGTGGTTACGAATGGCACCGGACGACAGTTCGATACCGTTACACACGATGTCATACTGCCACGCCTTGATATCAAGCGGGTTCATGGTTTCAAGGGCTTCAAGACCGCCTTGCGGCATCGAGAACGGGTTGTGGCTGAATTCGATCTTGCCGTCGTCGTCTTCCTCGTACATCGGGAAATCAACGATCCAGCAGAATTTGAACATGCCGTCTTCACGAAGACCCAGTTCATCGCAAACCTTGTCGCGCGACTTGCCGGCAAATTTGGCTGCTGCCAGTTCCTTGTCACAGGCAAAGAAGACCGCATCGCCATTGGCAACGCCGGTAACTTCCTTGATCTTTGCGATGCGTTCGGCATCAAGATTTTTGGCAATCGGGCCTTTGGCTTCGCCGTTTTCATCGTAAACGATGTAACCAAGACCGGCGGCCCCTTCTTCGCGGGCCCAGGCATTGAGCTTGTCAAAGAAGCTGCGCGGGCGGCCAGCGGCCCCCGGTGCCGGAATGGCGCGAACCACCGAACCCTTTTCGATGTTCGAGGCAAAGATGCCGAAATTCGAACCGCGGAAGGCTTCGGTCACGTCAGACAGGATGATCGGGTTGCGAAGGTCGGGTTTGTCCGAGCCGTATTTCGCCATCGATTCATCAAACGGAATGCGCGGGAACGGAAGCGGCGTTACGTCACGACCACCGCCGAATTCGACGAAGATGTCATGAAGAACCGGCTCGATCGCGTCAAACACATCGTCCTGAGTGGCAAAGGCCATCTCGAAGTCGAGCTGATAGAACTCGCCCGGGGAGCGGTCGGCACGGGCGTCTTCATCGCGGAAGCACGGTGCGATCTGGAAATAACGGTCAAAGCCCGAAACCATCAGTAGCTGTTTGAACTGCTGGGGGGCCTGCGGCAGGGCATAAAACTTGCCCGGATGCATGCGCGACGGTACGAGGAAGTCACGCGCACCTTCCGGCGAGCTTGCCGTCAGGATCGGGGTCTGGATTTCCAAAAATCCCTGTGCGGTCATTTTCTGACGCATCGCCGAAATCACGCGCGAGCGCAGAACGATGTTCGAATGAACACTTTCGCGACGCAGATCAAGGTAACGGTGACGCAGGCGGATTTCCTCGCCATATTCGGCATCGCCAAAGACCGGCATCGGCAGCACGTCGGCCGACGACTGGACTTCGATGTTCGATGCATAAACCTCGATCTCGCCGGTCGGCAGGTTCGGGTTGACGGTTTCGGCGGTACGTTTGACGACCTTGCCGTCCACCGTGATCACACTTTCGGCGCGCGACTTTTCAAGAACCGCGAAAAGCGGGCTTGAAATATCGATCACGATCTGGGTGATGCCGTAATGGTCGCGCAAATCGACAAACAGAAGGTTGCCGTGGTCGCGCTTGCGGTGGATCCAGCCGGACAGGCGCACTTCCGCATCGGCGTCAGAGGCGCGCAACGCATTACAATTGTGTGAACGATAAGGATGCATGGTCTTTCCAGGTTGCTTTGTATGCTTGGTATTTTGGGCCACAAATTTGGCGCAAAGGTGCATGGCTGCACCGCGCTGTCAAACAAAAAAGCACCGCAATCCAGCCACCCCGGTCAATTCGGGGGGCTTAAATCGGGTGATCTGTCTGTTTGCGCGACGCGGCGCTTGAAATTCTGCGGTATAAAACGCTGCCAAAGCCCCGCCGTCAAGTGCCCGTCGCAATGGTCTGCATTGCGGGCCGGAATTTCAGGTCGGCGGCGCACCGATCCCCTGCAAATCCTTGACCTTTACAAAGCGAATCAGGCGCCCGGCTTCAAACCGAACGTCCGCCCAATGATCAACATCAAATTCATACTGGCAAAGACCGCAGGTCGGATATTTACGGTTCATTTCCAGCAATGCCTCGCCATCGCCCTCGCCAAACAGCCGGGCGGCGAAATCGGCAAGTCCCGGATTATGGCCGATCATCATCACACAGCGGGCCTCGTCATGGGTGTGCCCAAGGCTTTCAAGCAGCACGGCCTCGTTCGCCATATAAAGGTCTTCGCTGTAGATCACGTCGGATGCACTGGCAAAATCGCGCCCCAGCAGGGTTAATGTCTGCACCGTACGTTCCGCGGTTGAACACCAGATCAGATCGGGCACCAGCCCCTGTTCATGCAAATAGCGCCCCATCACCGGGGCCGCCTTTTCGCCGCGCCGGTTCAGTTCCCGGTCGTGATCGGATCGGGACGGATCGGTCCAGCTTGATTTTGCATGCCTGAGCAGAAGCAATGTCTTCATAAAATCGGGTATCCGGTGATCTTAAGGAAAGCAGACTTTTGCATGCCACATCGGGCGCTGTGAAGCCACCAAGAAAACTGACTTAAAAATTTAAGAAAATTGCACCCCGACAAGCAGTTATCCTATACTCCAATCGCAACCGGGACCTGTCGCTTTATTTCAAGGACACAAACCCACTTTCGCAGGAGGCACAGCGTGACCCACGCCGCCGTTATTCAATCAAGCGCCATCACACTTGATTCGGACAAGCGCTTTATAAACCGCGAACTTTCGTGGCTGGCCTTTAACGGCCGCGTCCTTGAAGAGGCCCAGAACAAACGGCATCCGTTGCTGGAACGCTTGCGGTTCCTGTCGATTTCCGCCAGCAACCTTGACGAATTCTATATGGTGCGCGTTGCAGGTCTGGTCGGGCAACTGCGTGCGGGCATGACCAAGGTCAGCCAGGATGGCATGAGCCCGTCCGAGCAGCTGCGCGCCATCACATATGATGCCAGCCAGTTGATGCAGGATCAGCAGCGCATCTGGCAGCAGCTTAGCAGCGAGATGGACAAGCACGGGATTTCGGTGATCAGACCGGATGATTTGACCCAGACCGACCGCAAATGGCTTGATGGCTATTTCATGCGCGAAATCTTCCCGACCTTAACGCCGCTTGCCATTGATCCGTCCCATCCCTTCCCGTTCATTCCGAACCTTGGCTTTGCGATTGTCATGCAGCTGTTTGACCCGGCGGATGGTCACAACATGCGCGGGCTGATCCCGGTACCGCCGAAAATCGGCCGTTTCCTGCGCATGCCGGGCCGGACCGAACGGTATCTGCCGCTGGAACAGGCGATTGTCCTTTACCTTAACAAGCTGTTCCCCGGTTTCGACATGATCGAACACGGCCTGTTCCGTGTTATCCGTGACTCGGACGTTGAAATCGAAGAAGAAGCCGAAGATCTGGTGCGCGTTTTCAAGACCGCGCTGAAACGTCGTCGCCGCGGCAGCATCATCCGGCTTAAAGTCAATGCCGAGATGCCAGAAGACCTTCTGGATTTCGTGGTCGACGAACTTTCTGTCGCCCCCGAAGAAGTCGTCAAGGTCGACGGGCTTGTCGGGCTTGTCGATGTCAAACAGCTGATCGATTCCGATCTGCATCATGATCTACTGTTCCCGCCCTATGGCGCGCGTTATCCTGAACGGGTGCGCGACTTTGGCGGCGATTGCTTTGCCGCGATCAGCAAAAAGGATCTGGTGGTTCACCACCCGTTCGAGGATTTCGACGTCGTCGTGCAGTTCCTGTTGCAGGCTGCGCGTGACCCCGAAGTCGTCACCATCAAGCAGACCCTTTATCGCACATCGGAAAACAGCCCGATCGTCAAGGCCCTGATTGCGGCTGCCGAAGCGGGCAAATCGGTAACGGCGATGGTGGAGCTCAAGGCCCGCTTTGACGAGGAAGCCAACCTGCGCTGGGCGGCCGATCTTGAACGTGCCGGTTGTCAGGTGGTCTATGGCTTCCTTGACTGGAAAACGCATGCCAAGGTGTCACTGGTGGTCAGGCGCGAAAGCCACGGGCTTCGGACCTATGTCCATTTCGGGACCGGCAACTATCACCCGATCACTGCGAAATTCTATACCGATATTTCGTTCTTCTCGTGCGATCCGGCATTGGGTCGTGACGCGGCCAGCATCTTTAATTTCATGACCGGTTATGCCACCCCGCGGTCGCTTGAAAAGATTGCCATCGCGCCGCATACGCTTCGCCCGACCCTGCTTGCCCATATCGATCAGGAGATCGAAAACTGTCAGGCGGGCAAACCGGCGGGCATCTGGGCCAAGATGAACAGCCTTGTTGATCCGGTGGTGATTGACGCGCTTTATCGCGCCAGCCAGTGCGGGGTTCATATCGAACTGGTCGTGCGCGGAATCTGCTGTTTGCGGCCGGGTGTGCCGGGGTTATCGGAAAATATTCGGGTCAAATCCATCGTCGGTCGGTTCCTTGAACATTCGCGCATTGTCGTCTTTGCAAACGGCGCAAAACTGCCGTCGCGCAAGGCCAAGGCGTTTATTTCATCTGCCGACTGGATGCCGCGCAACCTTAACCGTCGTGTCGAAACACTGGTCCCGGTGGAAAACCCCACCTGCCAGCGCCAGATTGTCGAACAGATCATGATTGCAAATCTGAAAGATACGGCGCAGGCTTGGTACCTGCAGCCCGACGGGACTTACGAGCGGTGCGAAGCCGATGAAAATGCTTTCTCCTCTCACCAGTATTTCATGACCAACCCGTCACTTTCGGGCCGTGGCAGCGCGCTTAGCGAGGAAGATCCAAATGTCCCCGTGCTGCAGCTTGATGACTAAGAAAACAGGCAGGTTCAACCAACCGCATGCTGACTGACCAAAGGGTTTCCAACCGTATCGCCATCATTGATGTTGGCTCGAACTCGGTGCGTCTTGTTGTGTTTGATGGCATGACACGCGCACCGGCCCCGATTTTTAACGAAAAGGTGATGTGCGGTCTGGGGCGCGACCCCGAAAACACCGGCCGTCTCAACCCCGAAGGTGTTGAAATGGCAACCGCCGCCCTGCGGCGTTTTGCCCGGTTGCTCCGCGCGATGAAGGTCACACGGGTCGACATCCTGGCGACCGCGGCTGTCCGTGCCGCCAGCGACGGACAGGCTTTTTGTGATCGGGTCCTTGCCGAGACCGGCCTGACCGTCAAGGTCATTGACGGCCTTGAAGAAGCCCGCCTTTCCGCCCTTGGCGTGATTTCGGGGGATCGGCGCGCAACCGGCATTGTTGGTGATATCGGTGGCGGGTCGCTGGAACTGGTATTGCTTGATGAAGGCGAGATCAAAAAACGCGTCAGCGTTCCGTTGGGTGCCATGCGCCTGCATGCGGTATTTGGTTCGGACCGTGCCCGTCTGGAAGCCGAAGTCAAAACCCACCTTGAAAGCATCGACTGGCTGCATGAAGGGGCGGGCAAGCCATTGATTGCGGTTGGCGGTTCGTGGCGTTCGATTGCCAAGCTTTATATCGCCCAGGAAAATTATCCGATTTCGGTGGTGCATAACCTGACCATGCCACGTGCCGAAATCGCCGAACTGACGCATATCATATCCCAGCAGAGCCGCGTGTCGCTTGACAAGGTTGGAGGTGTTTCCAAGCGCCGTATCGATAGCCTGCCTCATGCGGGGCTTGTCATGAACCTGCTGCTTGAACGCATGCAGGCCAAGGAGGTCGTGTTTTCCAGTCACGGGCTTCGCGAAGGCTGGATGTACGAAGCCCTGCCCGATGAATTGCGCGAACGTGATCCATTGCTTGATGCCTGTCTCAGCTTTGCCGAAGATGGCGAAAGGTTCCATCAGCATGGGGAAGAACTGTATCGCTGGTCGGCACCGATTTTCCGCGATCAGCCGGGCAATCTTGGCCGTCTGCGCCTTGCCGCCTGCATCATCGGCGACGTAGGATGGAGCGAACACCCCGATTACCGCGCGATCCAGAGCTATAACCGTATTCTGCATCATCCCTATCTTGATCTGAACCATCATGACCGGGTGTTCCTCGCTTATACCATCGGGTCACGCTATACCGGCAATTTCAAGGGTGACGAGTCAAGCGACCGTCTGCTTGACGAAGACACACGCGCGATTGGCCGCCTTTACGGTCACGCCATCCGCCTTGGCCATACCCTTTCGGGCGGGGTTGAAGGCATCCTTCCCGGTACGGCGCTTGTTCATGAAGACAAGACGCTTACACTTCAGATGCACAGGGACTTCGCGGCACTCAACGGTGAAGTCGTTGAACAGCGTTTATCGAAGCTTGCCAAACTGATGGATTGCGACAGCAGGGTCGTGATTGTCGATCAGCTTCCCCAGCCCTGATCCCGTTTCCTTCTGTTTATTCAGGGCTTTCCGGTTCATTTATTTTGAACCGGAAAGCCCGCAATGCTATGGTGCCGTTGCTTCCCAAAGCACCCCGTCCGCGGAAAGGGCTGCGCCCGGTCTAATCGACATATGAACCACACGGTTTCCTTGCCTGTCTGGCGGACACAGGCTTAAGCACAGGGGAATCGTATGTCTGCTTCGCGCACATCGAAATCCGGAATCTTTGACGGTCGCCTTAACCTTGAGCAGCAGCGAAAACGCGCCAAGGAGCTGCTGAAATCCGCCCGCGCCCAACAGGGCGATGCCCAAACCCGCATCAGGACCCACCTGCCCGGCAAAAGCATTGATGATCTGCAACTGGCCGATGGGCAGCTTGTCATCGCGCGCGAAAACGGTTTTGCCAGCTGGCCGAAGCTGAAATCCCATATCGACCGGATTACCGAACATCAGCGCCAGATCGCATCGGGCCACCTGCCAACGCTCGATACGGCGCAAACCCTACATCTGCGCTGTGGCTCGGATATTTCGCATTGCCTGAAACTGGCCGGGTTTGTTGGTGCTTTCATGGAATTTTCCGATCCCTTCTGTCAGGGGCCGGTGCCGGATTTGCCCCTGCCCGACTTCATCGAAACCCGTGCGCGTTTCATTGCATCATCCTATCGCATCGATTTTCCCGATGCGTTTTCGCGCCTGCAACGCGAATATGCGGGCTTGGCCACACTGGGCGATTACGATCATGTCGTGCTGTGGTTTGAACATGACAGCTACGATCAGCTGATCCTCGTCTTCCTGCTTGATTTCATCGCGAACCTTCGCCCGCAAACCCGGCTTGATTTGATCTGTGTGGATCGGGTGCCCGGGGTCGAGCGTTTCATCGGCCTTGGTCAGCTTTCGCCCGAACTGCTGATCTGGTGCTGGGAAAATGCCCGTGCGCCGGTTTCGGATGCCATGCTGGAATGCGGTCAAACGGTCTGGCCCGCGATCCGTGCCTCAAAGCCCGATGTGCTGCGTACCATCATCGATAACGGCCAATCGCCGATCCCCTATATGATCGCAGCCCTTGACCGCCATCTGCGCGAATTGCCCGATCCCGGAAACGGTCTTGGCCTGACGCAGGAACTGACCCTGCAAATCCTTGCCGATTTCGGTCCGCTTCCGGTCGGCAAGGTTTTTGGTCATCTTATGCTGTCTTACGAACCGCTGCCGTTTCTGGGCGATCTGATGTTCCGGGAAATTCTGGCCGATATGAAGCAAACCAGCTCACCGCTTTTTGACTTCGCCGACAATCAACCGCACACGCCCTGGCCCGAACAGATATTGTCACTGACTGAAACCGGCCACGAAGTCCTTTCCGGCACCCGGAATTTCATGGAACTTTACACCGGCGAACGTTGGGTTGGCGGGATCAGGATTAAGGGAGCCGCGGTCGGTTAAACCAGCTTTCGCGTTACCCTGAAAATCTCGCCGCGCAGCCATTTATGCGGGGCGCTGGCGGCGTTGCGCACATGCCAGGACTGGGCGAAGCTGTATTCAGGGAAATCAAGCGGGAAGGTGCATTTGGCAAAGCCCGCCATGACATCGCGTTCAAGCCGCGAGGGCAGCGATGCGATCACGTCCGTCCCGCGGATCAGGCTGGCGATGCTGGCAAAGGTCGATGCCTGCAAAACCGTGCGGCGTTTGCGTCCGCAGGCATCGAGCATCTCGTCCACCGCCGAATGCTCGTTATTGCCGATGATCACGCGCGCATGGGGCACGGCGCAATATTGATCGAGCGTATCGGGTGGCACATCATGGCAATCCGCATCGTAAAAGCACGCCATATGTTCGCGAAACAGGGTCTGTTGCGCGATATCGCCAACATTTTCAGTCATATGCAGGCCAATCGCCAGATCAAGCTGACCGCTACGCAGCCGGTCAATCACGTTTACATCACCATGGATCGGTAAAATCCGAAGCCGGATATCCGCGGCATAACCGCGAATGATGCGAAACAGTTCGGGCATGATCACCGCCACCTCGTAATCATTGGTGCCGATCACAAAGCGCGCGGATTGGTTCGGATCGTTCGGATCAAAGGCATCAACGCGGGCAAGGTTGCGCAAATCCTGCAACAGGATGCGCACCCGCCCGGCCATTTCATCGGCATGGGCGGTTGGCGTGATCCCCCGGCCTGACCGGACAAAAAGCGGATCGCCGACAATCTGGCGCAACCGGTCGAGCCCGTGGCTGACGGTCGGCTGGCCGACGCCAAGGCGGTTGGCGGCGGCTGTTACTGATCCCTCGTCATAGATGGTCAGGAAAAGCCGCAGCAAACGATAATCAAGGTCCAATTCATCGATATTCATACATGAATACTATCACCTTGATCGAATTGATCATATGAGAAATCAGGTGCAGTTTCATTCCATTGACGGGCCAATGCCCACCCCCGATTACCGGAGAATGAAACCATGAAAATCCTTGTTACCGGCGCAACCGGCCAGCTCGGAAGCCTTGTCGTCAAACATCTGCTGACCCGCGTTTCCGCCGATCAGATTGCCGCAAGTGTCCGCAATGTTGCCAAGGCACAGGAAATGGTCGTCAAAGGCATCGATGTCCGCCATGGCGATTTTGATGATCTTGCCCTGATGACCAATGCGTTCAAAGGCATTGATATCGCGCTGATCATTTCGGGTGAAACCGATGTTGAAACCCGCATCAAACAGCACCGTACCGCCGTTGATGCCGCCAAAGCAGCCGGTGTCAGCCATCTTGTCTATACCAGCTTTATCGATGCGCGCCCTGAAAGCCCGTTTACCTATGCCGCGATCCATGCCGACACCGAAAGCTACATCAAGGCAAGCGGCCTGTCCTTCACCCTGCTTCGCAACAGCTTCTATACCGACCTTCTGATGGCAGGCGTGCCGCATGCGCTTGAAACCGGCGATTTCGGTGCCCCGGCCGGCAATGGCAAGGTCAGTTATATTCCGCGTAACGACCTTGCCGAAGCCGCCGCTGCCGTCCTCGCCAACCCGGCCGATCACGTCAATCAGACCTACGAGCTTTCGGGCACGCCGATCGGCTTTGCCGATATCGCCGCCATCATCGCCGACGCAACCGGCAAGGAGATCCGTTATGTCGATCTGCCGCCCGAGGTCCATACCGGCATTCTGGCAAGCTTTGGCCTGCCCGGCCATCTGGTTGAGGCGCTAAGCGGCATGTATGTCGGCACGCGTAATGGCGATTATGAACAGACCAGCGATGATTTCGCCAAGGTTGTTGGCCGCGCACCGCAAAGCACCGCGGACTTTCTGAAAGAGGCACTGAAATGAGCCGCACCAAAACAATCCTTGCTGCCAGCCTGATCGTCACCTTGGTTGCCATCGGCTTCGCCTTGCCCGCCCATGCGGGCGAGGTCGAAGACCGCAACACCGCCAATGTCGTCGCGTTTTATGACATGGTTTTCAATCAGCGCGATGTTGACGGCGCGATCACGAAATATATCGGCGATGAATATATCCAGCATAACCCGTTTGTTGCCGATGGCATTGACGGCTTCCGCGAGGGCATTACCGGCTGGCTGAATTCTGATGCGTCGATCCATGCCGAAATCGTCCGTACTGTCGCCGAGGGCAATCTGGTGGTTACCCATGTCAGGTCCCTTTCGGCAGAAGGCGAAAGTGCGGTAATGGATATCTTCCGCCTTGATGATGCCGGCAAGATCATCGAACACTGGGACGTCGCCCAGCCGGTCCCGGCCGAACAGGCGCATGACAACACGATGTTCTAAAACCGGGGTTCTAAAACCGGGCTTCCTCCCCTGTTGCAAAAATGAAAAACGGGCCGACTTTGGCCCGTTTTTTCATGTCTTCGATTGGGTGAAAGGATTTAGTCCTCGGCTTCAAGTTCGACAAACACAACTTCGCCGTTCTTGAGCTTGAGCCCGATCTGTCCGTGTTTGAGTTGCAGGGCATATTGCCCGAACAATTCGCGCCGCCAGCCATGCATCGCCGGGACGTCGGCATTGTCATCAGCCGCGATATTCTGCAAATCGTCGCTGGATGCCACAAGACGCTGGGCCACGCCCTTTTCCTCGGAACAGAGTTTGAGCAGCACCTTGAGCAGCTCCACCGTCGGGCCGATGCCCGATGGAAGGTCGGGGCGGAATTTTGGTTGTGGCCAATCTTCCTGCGGGCTGTCAAGCGCGGCCTGAATGGCTTCGATGATCGCCTGACCGGGTTTGCTGCTGCCGAAATTGCGGCCAACACCACGGGTCTTGTCGAGATCCTTGTCGGTCAATGGCTGACGGGCGGCGATATCAAGCAGCGTATCATCGCGCAGAACACGGTTACGCGGCAGGTTTTTGCGCTGTGCCTCGGTCTCGCGCCATTCGCCAAGCGCGCGCGCCACCGCCAGGAATTTCGGGCTGTTGGAGCGGGTTTTAAGCCGAAGCCAGGCTTCTTTCGGATCAATCGAATAGATCGACGGATCGGTCAGGCGTTCCATTTCCTCGGCCAGCCAATAGGCCCGGCCATTGGCTTCGAGGCGTTCGTGGAAGGCTTCGTAAATCACGCGCAGATGGGTCACATCCGACAGCGCATAGCTGAGCTGTTTGGTCGAAAGCGGGCGGTGCGACCAGTCGGTAAAGCGCATCGATTTATCGATATTCTTGCGCACCACCTTGTTGACCAGCGTCTCGTAACCGACCTGATCGCCATAGCCAAGCACCATCGCCGCCACCTGGGTATCAAATACCGGGTGCGGGACCCTGCCGCTGAGATGGACGAAAATCTCGATATCCTGACGGGCGGCGTGAAACACCTTGACCACGCTTTCGTCCTGCATCAGGTCGAACAGCGGGGCAAGGTCAATGCCCTCGGCCAGCGGATCAACCGCCGCACCATTATCCGACGGTTCGGGACTTGCAAGCTGCACGAGGCAAAGCTGCGGCCAATAGGTCGAATCGCGCATGAACTCGGTATCGACCGTGACATATTCGAACTGCCGGAGCTTTTCGCACAACGCGCGCAGTTCTTCTGTATTTGTAATTGGTTCCATAAACCTTGCTATAACATTGCCGGGCGTGATCCGCCAGTAGCTTCGATATGGCAGCTATCATGCGCAAAAAGCACTTAAAAACGACGTCTTAGATGATTTCATCCTCGTCAAGCAGCGGATCGGATTGCAGATGGGTTTCGATGGCGTCCATGCGTTCCTGCAATTCCGATGACCGTTTGATCGCCGCCACATGGAAAAGCGCATCGCCCTGATTGACAATCGGCAGATTGGTCCGCCCGATGATCAATCCGGCATGTTTCGCCACGACCTCTGCATCGCGAAGGCCAAACGGATCGGAAACTGCGGCCACCACATCGCCTTCGTTGACGAACTCGCCCGCGATCTTGAAGGTCCGTAAAATCCCGCCGACCGGCGCACGCAGCCAATAACTGCTCGATGATTTGAAAGGGGGGACTTTCGGATCACGGATCGAGCGGCCCGACGTCATGCCAAGCTTGCGCATCACGCGCAAAACCCCCGAAACACCGGCCCGGATCGACATTTCATCAAAACGCAGCCCCTCGCCCGCTTCATAGAGCAGGATCGGCACTTCGGCCTCCTTGCCGGCCTGGCGCAGCGAGCCTTCGCGCAGCGGACTGGTCAGGATGATCGGGGCACCGAAGGCCTCGGCATAGGCCATGATATCCTCGTCATCTTCATTGACCCTGATCTGGGGCAGATTCACGCGGTTCACGGCTGCAGAATGCAGATCGATGCCGAAGTCGGACCGTTCGACAATTTCAGTCAGGAAAAGATGGGCAAGCTGTGCGGCAAGGGAGCCCGCCGAATGACCGGGGAAGCATCGATTAAGGTCGCGGCGGTCGGGCAGATAGCGCGTATGGTTCAGAAACCCGAACGCATTGACGACCGGAACCGCCAGCAAGGTTCCATGCATCCCGCGAAGGGCGGGCGATTTCAGAACCCGGCGGATGACCTCCACCCCGACGATTTCATCGCCATGCACGGCACCACTAACGAACAGAACCGGGCCGGGCCGTTTGCCATGCACCACATTGACGGTCAGATTGACCGGCGTGTGATTGGATAAAAGCGAGATCGGAATATCAACGATCTGGCGGGTGCCCGCAGGCACCCTTTTATCGCCAATCTCGAAGTCCGGGGTCCTGGCTACCTTTGCCGATCTGGCGTTGGATACTTTCTTCCCGATCTCGTTCACAGTTTATCCCTTGCCTTTGGTCCGCACCTTGCCGGGGCGGTGATCCTTTTCCATGAATTCGATAATCATTCCGGCAATGTCCTTGCCGGTTGCCCCTTCGATGCCTTCCAGCCCGGGCGATGAATTGACTTCCATCACCACCGGACCGTGGTTGGAGCGAAGAATATCGACACCACAGACATTTAGCCCCATCGCCTTGGCGGCTTCAACTGCTGTTGCACGTTCCTGCGGAGTAATACGCACGGCACGCGCCGAACCACCACGATGAATGTTGGACCGGAAATCACCCTCCGCCCCGGTGCGTTCCATGCTGGCAATGACTTTCTCGCCAATTACAAAGCAGCGAATATCTGTATTGCCGGCTTCCTTGATGAATTCCTGCACCATGATATCGACATTGGCCCCGCGAAAGGCCTCGATCACGGATTTGGCGGATTTTTCGGTTTCGCCAAGAACCACGCCAATGCCCTGGGTGCCTTCCAGAAGCTTGATCACAACCGGCGCACCGCCGACAATCGAAAGAACCTCGTCGGTTTTTTTCGGATCATGGGCAAAGGCCGTCACCGGCAGGCCGACACCACGCCGCGACAGGATCTGCAAGGAGCGCAGCTTGTCACGTGACCGGCCAATCGCCACGGATTCGTTTAACGGATAAACCCCCATCATTTCAAACTGACGCAGCACCGCCAGTCCGAAAAACGTCACCGAAACGCCGATACGCGGAATAACCGCGTCATACCCGGTCAGTTTCTTGCCGCCGTAATAGATTTCCGGCTTCAGCGACGTGATGTTCATCGTCACGCGCAAGGTGTTGATGACATCAATCTCGTGCCCGCGACTTTCGGCCGCCTCGACCAGCCGTTTGTGGGAGTACAGATTAGGATTGCGCGCAAGCATTGCGATTTTCATGCAATGGACTCCCGTGGTCGAGCGTTACAGAATGTGTCGAAGGTTCAACGACAGCGTCGGATCATTGTTCCGAAACGGTGCCGGATTGCAGCGCCGTATAAACCTGTTCCGGTTTCCCCGCCAGATAAGATTTTGACGGTTGGACCAAAAATCTTCCTGCCTTCATTGCCGTGCGCCCCAGCAGCATGGGAAAGCCCATCAATGAACGGTTTGCCAATGAAATCTCGACCCGGATTTTATGATGCCCGACGGCAATATGGGTCGAAATCACATAACGTTCCTCGGCCTCGCCGTTGGAACTGCGAATCTCGCGGGTTTCAACAAGCGGTGCCGTGCATTCGATACGACCATGCCCGTCACCGCGGTAATGCGGCAAGATGAATTTTACGAATTTTTGGTTATCGCGTTCAACCATGCGGGGATTAAGCGCATGAAGCGACGATGTCCGCGCCCCGGTATCGACCTTGGCCTTCATCAACGGCACGTCAAAATCCGGTAGTCCGATCCATTCGCGCCAGCCCAGAACATGTCCGGACTGGACCAGTGCATCGGTCTTGGATTTCAGGGACGGTTTAACCTTGGTCTTGCACGGGGTCACATGCACTATCCGGTAATTTGCAATCGGGCGAATATAACGCGCAACATCTTGCCTCGCCTATCGAAAATGCGTCTGACTGCTACGTCAATCCTGTTGACCATCCATAACAGCCCGCACCAGCGGCAATGTCACCGCGCGCTTTTGCGCCAATGCCTGCCGGTCAATCGCGGCCACAAGTTCGGTAAGCGCGACAAAGCTGCGTTCGATGCGTGGCAGGATATAGGCAATGATCTGCGGGCCAGGTGCCATCTGCCGGTCGGCGAACAGCTTGATCAGAAGTCCGACCATCAAGTCGTCATCGGGCGGGGAAATTTCGCAGACCAGTGCCGCCCCCAGCCGTGATTTCAAATCCGGCAGATCGACTTTCCAGCGCGATGGGGGCTGCTGTGCGGTCATCAGCAAATGCCCGCCGCGTTCTTTGAGCATATTATAAAGATGGAAACACACCGTCTCGTCGAGGCCAAGATCGGCATCCTCGATGACAAGCCCGGTGGCATCGCCCAGAAGCACGTCCGGATTCGCCCCGACAAGGTCACGCCCCGAAACGCTTAGCGCGGCCGACCGTGCCCGCCATACTTCCGCAAGGTGGCTTTTGCCCGATCCGCGCGGACCATAAAGGCAAAGGGCAGGAACCGGCCATTCCGGCCAGTGATCAATCCATGAAACGGCTTCGCGATTACAATCGGCGACCATGAAATCGGCCCGCCCCAATGCCGGGCGCAGTTCCAGTTCCAGCGGCAACTGTTGCGGCGATAATTCCGGCATATGGCCGTCGCCACCCTTTTCGGGTGCAGCGGGCGTTTCGTCCGGGGCCGTCTTTTGGGGTGCGCGGGTCACTGTGTTCTCAATTCTCGGCGTCTTTTAACGGATCATAGGCCGGATTGTCAGGGCCGTGATCATATAACCGGCTATCCAGATACTGCCTTAAGCCATATCGCACAAGCACACCGATCACCGCAGCCACCGGTACGGCCAGCATCACACCCAGCAATCCGAAAACAGCACCCCCGGCCAGCAGGGCAAACATCACCCAGACCGCATGCAGACCGACCTTGTCGCCGACCAGTTTCGGGGTCAGGAAGTTGCCTTCCATCACCTGCCCGGCCCCGAAAACAAGGGCGACCAGCGCCAGATCGACACTGACGCCAAACTGCGCCAATGCCACGCCCATGCCAACGGCGAACCCGGCAAACATGCCGAAATAGGGTACAAAGGACACGAGCCCGGTCATCAGGCCAATGACAAAGCCGAATTCAAGCCCAACCGCCGTCAGGCCCAGCGCGTAGAACAGGCCAAGCAAAATGCAAACCGTGGCCTGCCCGCGCACGAAGCCAGCCAGGGTTTCATCAATTTCGCGCGCGCATTGGCGGATATCCTCGGCCGAACGGCGCGGCAGATATCCATCGATCTTGGCAACGATCTTGTCCCAGTCACGCAGCAGGTAAAACGCCACAACCGGGGTAATGAACACAAGGCTGAGGAAGTTCAGCAACGCCAGCCCCCCCGAAAGCACATTGGTCAGAAGGTTGCCGACCCATTTGATCGCGTTCGCGGTCTGGCCTTTGACCGAATCCGATATGCCTTCAAGCGTTTCGGGCGCGATGCGGTCGATGATGTGCTGCACATACGGTGCTACGGTCGTCCGCAATGTGTCGATATAACCGGGCAGTCTTTCAAGGAAGCCTGCAAGCTGGCTGCCGATCATCGGCACGATCAGCAACAACACGAAAATGAAAATCAGAAAAAACAGAACCGTGATGATCGTCGTGGCAATCGTCCGGTTGATCCCGCGTGCTTCCAGCCGGTCGGCCAGCGGATCAAGGAAATAGGCAATCGCCATCCCGGCCACAAACGGCAGCAGGATGCCGGAAAAAAGCCAGATCAGAACGAAAAAACCGACAATGAAAATCAGCCAGAAACGGGCCTGTTGCCGAAACGTCATATCCGTTTTTCCCCTTGTTTCGCTGTCATGTCGCCGTGATGATGCCCGCCCCCAAAATATTTGCGAACATCCTGCACGGTTAAGCCTCAGGCGGCATTATCCGCCAATCGACAGGTCCTGCAAACGCTCCGACCCGGCAGGCTGGATGAACCAGATATCCCCCATCTGGCTCAGGCTCAGATTCTGTTGTGCCAGGGCGGTGCGAAGCTGATCGGTCGAACCGACATAATCCACAGCAATCTGTACTTCACGGCGCGACATTGCGACGACCCGGCTGTTACGTACCACCGGAGAGTCGATAATGCGTTCCTCGATCCTGGCCCAGTCATCAAGACCGGTGATCGGAATGAACACCATCAACTGCCCGCCGGTGCCGTAATTGATCAGGTTGGCACGTTTCCAGCCGTCCGAAAGCTGGTCCTGTACGCCTTTGGCCGCGCGAACCAGCGTTTCGTTCAGGCTTTCGCCCGGCTGGGTGGTTTCGGTCACGCCAAAAATCTGTGGCGCACCGCCCGCGTCATATCGGGTGGCGGTCACATCAACCGTTTCCGCGCCGGTTTCACCACGGACCGTGGCGCTGGCGACAACGGCGACATTCGCACCATAGCGGCGGGCAAGCTCGTTCAAGCGGTCGATCGCACCATTTTCAGCCTGCTCGGCCGAAACAATGCCGATATCCTGCAAATCGCCAATTGGTGCCTTGACCGGGACCAGACCGCCCGATGCGAAATTGCGGCTCCAGATATCGCGCCACGGATTGGGGTCATCCCACAGGCTGGTGTAACCGCCCGAATGATAGATCGGCACAATGATCACCGGCTTGGACTGCAATTCGGCAAACGGGATATCGCGGAAACGCAAATAATTGCGAAGTTCGTTTTCCTTGAAGCGCACCGTCATGTCGGCGATATAGCGCACCGAGGATGTTTTCTCGTTCGAAACGCCGAAATCGCGCACCATATTATTGATGTCGTTCTGGTTTGGCGTGCCAAGACTTCTGCGGTCTTCGGGCAATGTCAGGCGTGCCACAACCTCATCGAAGGCCTTGCGCTGACCGATGGCAAGGGCCTGATCACGTGCGGCGGCGGCGGTTTCCGCACTTTCGTCAACATGCACCCCCGATACCGAAAAGATATCCTGCGCAAATACCGGAAAGGATAAGGACGCCGAAAGTCCGACGACACCTGCCAACAGCCTGAAACTTTTGAGTCTTGTAAGCACGTTTGCCTCTTTGCCCATTTTTCGATGGTTTGATGCTTCTTGTGGCACGAGTGAAGCATTCTGGAAAGAAAACTCTCCCATGCGCACCTGAGCATTGCATATTGCCCACGTTTGAGTATTTTCGGCCCAGCGGAAATTATCAAGCCCGCGTTTTTTATCAGTATGATGACTTTTGGCTTCTTATTGCCCTGATTAAAGGCGTAACCAAGGCGAAAGTTCCAGCCCCGGTTGCCAAAACCCGGCCTGATCGCCCTTACTGATGAAAAACGCGGGTTGCCCGCTTTGTTTTATCCATGCGCTTAAGCCGAGGATCACCCAATGACCGCCTCCAACGGCCTTACCTATAAGGACTCCGGTGTCGATATCGATGCTGGCAATGCCCTTGTCGATGCTATCAAACCGCTGGCCAAAGCAACCAGCAGAGCCGGCGTTACCGGTGGTTTGGGGGGATTCGGCGCTTTGTTCGACCTGAAAGCTGCCGGTTATAACGACCCGGTTCTGGTGTCGTGCACCGATGGTGTCGGTACCAAGCTGAAAGTCGCCTTTCTGGCCGACAAACACGATACCGTCGGCATCGACCTTGTCGCGATGAGCGTCAATGACCTTGTGGTCCAGGGGGCGGAGCCGCTTCTGTTCCTTGATTACTTTGCCACCGGCAAACTTGCCGTTGATAAGGCAACCGACGTTGTTGCCGGTATTGCCGAGGGTTGCAAACAGGCGGGCTGCGCTTTGATTGGCGGGGAAACCGCCGAAATGCCGGGCATGTATTCCGACGGTGAATATGATCTGGCCGGCTTTGCGGTTGGTGCCGCCGAACGCGGCGAACTGCTTGACGGTTCCAACGTTGCCGAGGGCGATGTGATCCTTGGCCTGGCATCCAGTGGTGTGCATTCCAACGGTTATTCGCTGGTGCGCAAGGTTGTCGACATGGCTGGTCTTGGTTACGGCGATGATGCCCCGTTTGCACCGGGCAAAAATGTTGGCGAGGCGCTGCTTGAACCGACCAAAATCTATGTCAAAAGCTGCCTTGCGGCGCACAAGGCCGGTCTGGTAAAGGCGCTGGCGCATATCACCGGCGGCGGTTTGACCGAAAACGTCCCGCGCGTTTTGCCCGAAAACCTGACGGCGGTGTTTGACGCCAGCACTTGGGAATTCCTTCCGATTTTCAAATGGCTGTCCAAACAGGGCGGCATCCCGTCGGTTGAAATGGCGCGTACCTTTAACTGCGGCATTGGCATGTGCGTTGTGGTTCCGGCCGACAAGGCCGATGAGGCCGAAGCGCTTTTGCGTGAACACGGCGAAACCGTCAGCCAGATCGGTGTGATCGGCCCGCGTGCCGGTGATGGCCCGCAGGTCATCATCAAAAACATGGCCGCTGCATGGGAAAAGTAACGCCGCTAAAACTCGCGGTTCTGGTTTCGGGCGGCGGGTCGAACCTTCAGGCGATCATTGATGCCTGCAAGACGCCTGATTATCCGGCGGAAATCGTTCTGGTGTTTTCCAACCAGCTTGACGCAGGCGGGCTTGAACGGGCGCGCCGTGCCGGTATCCGGGCAGAAGCCATTTCGCATAAGGGCTTTGAAGGTGGGCGCGAGGCCTATGACAGCACGGTCAGCAACCTGATTGAAGAATCCGCTGCCGATCTGGTGGTTCTGGCGGGTTATCTGCGTCTGGTCAGTGAAAGCTTCGTGACGCGCTGGGAAGGCCGCCTGATCAATATCCACCCGTCCCTTCTGCCAAGCTTCAAGGGCCTGCACGTTCATCAGGCTGCCCTTGATGCCGGGGTGAAATATTCCGGCTGCACGGTGCATTACGTCGTGCCAGAAGTCGACAGCGGCCCGATCATTGCGCAGGCCGTGGTGCCGGTCCTGCCCGGTGATGATGCCGGTACGCTGGCGCAGCGCATCCTGAAACAGGAACATCGTATTTATCCGCAGGTGATCCGCTGGATCGCCGAGGGCCGGGTTTCGGTCGATGAAGCCGGGATCGTTACGGTCGCCGATGCGAATGCCCCGGATTTCGCGCAAATCAATCCGGTGCCTGAACCGAATTGACTGCGCCCGTGGCGGGCGATCCGCACATGGTTCAGGGGCAGGTAAAAACCTGTCCCTTTTTTTGTCTGCTGGTATCACGAAAAATGATCTGGCAGTTTCTGATATTGGTCATATTTCATTCGCATTTTTCAGGTCTTTTCTCCTGCGACCTGTCCACCGGATCAGAGCCCCAAAAACATGAAATTATCCGTGCTGCGCCTGAATATTCCCCAAGCCATCCTGATGCATACATCCCTTCTGGCTGCTGTATTGGTGGCACCGATGCTGCTTTGTGCCGATGAAGCCCGCGCCGATGAGCCGAGTTGGTCCCAACGCAAGTGCCAGTTTTACCAGTCGTTTCGCGACCAGCTTCAAACGAGCCGGGATAAAAGCGAGCTTGGCGAGGAATTTCTAAAAAGCGAAGATGCCTTTGTTGCATCGGGATGCACCGGACGCATCCATGTCTGTCCGACCACCGAGGCTGAACTCGATTACGCCAATAAAATGTCCCTGAGAATGATGAATGAAGGCGCCACGGGTTCCTTCCTGCCCTATTCCTGCGCCCCGACAGACTGACATCCGCATCGGGCTTTATTGGCCAAATGAATGATATCGCCAGTTAATCTGCGTCTTGCGTCGCAACAACTTCACGTCTATACACTGGAGAAATTCTAAACGCAGGAGGCTAATTTGCAGGGTAAAGACTACGAACTGACCAAGACCCACGTCGACATCTATAACGGCTATACCGTCTTTATGAAGTGGGGCACTCTTTCTGTTGTCGCCATTCTGATCCTGATGGCCATCTTCCTGCTGTGATCGCCTGATCGCGGGGTAAACAATGCAAAGCTGCCGGTTTCGGCAGCTTTTTTCTTGGCCAAAAACAAACGCCTTACGTTATTTTGATGATCTTTATTCACCCCTGAAATGTGTTACGATGCGTTTGGCATTTCCCGCCAAGGGTCACGCCACACCTGTAACAAGTCAGGGAGGAAACAATGCAGGGAAGCGACTACGATAACAATCTGGTTGATGTCCACCAGCATGGCTGGGAAAACTGGACCAAATTCATGCTCTGGAGCGTCATTTCAATTGCCGTCCTGCTGTTATTGATGGCGGCATTTCTGCTCTGATCGGCTGTATATTTCAGGCATAAAAAAACGCCCCGCACATGATGCGGGGCGCTTCTTATCCGGCGAACCGGAAACCGTATTTCATATCGCTTAACCGACGATGTCGGAGCTTTAAGGCTTAACCGACAATATCGGTCTGGGCGAAGAAATAGGAAATTTCGATTGCAGCATTTTCAAGCGAGTCCGAACCATGGACCGAGTTCGCTTCGATGGATTCTGCAAACTGTTTGCGAATGGTGCCTTCCTCGGCATTGGCCGGGTTGGTGGCGCCCATAACTTCGCGGTATTTGGCAACAGCGTTTTCGCCTTCCAGAGCCTGGACGACGACCGGGCCGGAAACCATGAAGTCCACGAGTTCGCCAAAGAACGAACGTTCCTTGTGAACAGCGTAGAAGCCTTCGGCCTGTGCACGGGTCAGAGCGACACGCTTCTGCGCGACGATGCGAAGGCCTGCGTCTTCGATGACGGCATTGATTTTGCCCGTCAGGTTGCGGCGCGTTGCGTCCGGCTTGATGATCGAAAGAGTGCGTTCGATAGCCATTGGTTTCACCTAGCTACTTGTAAAAATTCGTTACCCCCAAGAAGGGACTGCGGAAGATAAAAAAGCCGACGACAAGGCTTCCTTATCATCCGCAGACCCTAAGGTTGGCGCTATATAAACGCCCTTGGTTCGCAACGCAACACATAGTTCGGTCCGCGCAATTCAGACCTGCGCCCCTTGCATCGGGGGTTGAAGAGGTGTGAAAAGCCGCCAAATCCCGTGAAACTGCGCGCCTTGCCGCCCCATCACGCACGCATTTTGTCCTGTTGGTCCTGTGATCGAGTGTTCATGACAGTTTCAAGAATCCTTGCGTCACGGCCCTCCCTGCCCTATTGAAAGCACAGATTTTCAAACGATTCCCGAACGCGGACCCGAAATGCTGCAAATTACCGACCTGACCTACCGCATTGGCGGCCGTATGATCCTTGATCACGTGACCCTGACCGTACCCGACGGGTACAAACTGGGCCTGATCGGACGTAACGGGGCCGGCAAATCCACGCTTTTGAAACTGATTTCCGGCGAAATCGCATCGGATGGCGGCGATGTATCGCTGTCTAACCGCACCCGCATGGGTGTGGTATCGCAGGAAGCCCCGGCAGGGTCGCGATCCCTGCTTGATACGGTTCTGGATGCCGATACCGAACGTGCGGCCCTTCTGCATGAAGCCGAAAACGTTACTGATCCGAACCGGATCGCCGATATCTATACCCGGCTTGCCGATATCGATGCCCACACCGCAGAAGCCCGCGCGGCATCGATCCTGTCGGGTCTTGGTTTCGATGCCGAAGCCCAGCAACGCCCGTGTGATGATTTTTCCGGCGGTTGGCGGATGCGTGTGGCACTGGCGGCAACCCTGTTCCTGCAACCCGACCTGCTGCTGCTTGACGAGCCGACCAACCACCTTGATCTTGAAGCCACCATCTGGCTTGAAAACTATCTGATCAACTATCCCGGCACGATCATCCTGATCAGTCACGACCGTGACCTTCTGAACAAGGCGGTCAAACATATTGCCCATCTGACCGATGGCAAAGTGACGATGTATGGCGGCAATTACGACAAATTCGCCAAAACGCGCCGCGAGCAGATGGAACTGGCGTCCAAGCATTACGAAAAACAGGTCGCCCAGCAAAAACACATCCAGTCCTTCATCGACCGGTTCCGCGCCAAGGCCAGCAAGGCCAAACAGGCGCAAAGCCGTATCAAGATGCTGGAAAAAATGGGACCGGCGATTGCCGTTGTCGAGGACCGCAGCATTTCGTTCGACTTCCCAAGCCCCAAGGAATTGCCTCCGCCCCTGATCAATATACATAACGGCGATGTCGGCTATGAACCCGGAAAACCGGTCTTGCGCAATATCAGCCTGCGCATTGATATGGATGACCGCATCGCGCTTCTGGGTGCCAACGGTAACGGTAAATCGACACTGGCAAAGCTTCTTGCCAACCGGCTTGAACTGATGGCCGGGGAAAAGGTTGCGTCGGGCAAGCTGCGCATCGGTTATTTTGCACAGCATCAGACCGACGAGCTTCGCCCCGATGAAACCCCGTATCAGCATATGGCTGCCCTGATGCCTGACGTGATCGAACACAAGGTTCGGGCCCAGCTTGGCCGCTTTGCGTTTGAAGGCCAGAAAGGCGACACCAAGGTCAAGGACCTTTCGGGTGGGGAAAAGGCGCGTCTGCTGTTTGCGCTGATGACGCTTGATGCCCCGCATATGCTGATCCTTGACGAACCGACCAACCACCTTGATATCGACAGCCGCGATGCGCTGAACCATGCGCTTAATGCCTATGAAGGTGCGGTGATCATCATCAGCCACGATCCCTATCTGATCGAAGCCTGTGCGGATCGGCTGATTCTGGTTGCCGATGGTGCGGTCACCGCCTTTGGCGGCGACGTTGCCGAATATCGCCAGTATCTGCTGAACCGGGCGCGTGATGAACGCCGCGCGGACAAGGCAGAAGCCAACGAAAACGGCGAACCGGCACGGCCAGAGGACAAGGGCAACCGAAAGGCGCTCCGCCAGCAGGCTGCCGAAAAACGCAAGGCCGCAGCCCCCATCAAGCGCGAGATTGAAAACCTTGAAAAGCAGATGGAAAAGCTGACCGGGCGTCGTGACAAAATCAAGGACGAGATGGCCGATCCGGCGCTTTACGAGCCTGATAACGCCACCAAACTGACCACCTTGCAAAAAGACCTTGGCAAGATCGAAAACGAACTGGCCGAGATCGAAATGCGCTGGATGGAAAAGCAGGAAGAATACGAACAGAAGGTGGCGTAAGCCGCCGCCTTCTGGCGTCTCCCCTGTTTTGACGTCAATCCCGCCCCCCTGCCATCAAGTCGCCGAATTCTCCCCGCAGCTTTTCCCAAGGGCAAAGCAAACAATGCGGGAGACGGACCATGGTTGAACTCATCTATGGGACCGACGGCGCAGATGTGCTTGTCGGAACAGAGCAGGACGATCATATTTTTGGGCGCGCGGGCAGTGATGATATTCGCGGGCTTGGCGGCAATGACCGCTTCTATGAGATCGGACCGGGGAACGATACGCTTGATGGCGGTGCCGGTCATGATCATTTTCATGCAAGTATCGGTGACGACACGCTGCTTGGCGGGTCGGGCAATGACAAACTTGATGGCGGCCCGGGGGCCGATGTCATTGACGGCGGTCCTGGCCGCGATGAAATTCGATTTTCCTATTCAAATGACTCGGCCAAGGAAGGCGTCATCGTCAATCTTGCCACCGGCATTGGTGTGGGCGGCGATGCGGATGGCGACCGCTATTTCAATATCGAAGACATCCGTGATTCACGCTATGGCGACATTCTGATCGGCGATGACGGCAACAACGCCTTTTTCCAAACTGGTGCTGGCGACGGTGATGTGATGAATGGCGGCGGCGGCGATGACACTTTCTATGCCGCATATGGCTCTGCTTTTTCTGAGGAACAGACAAGCATTTTCATCGGCGGCGAAGGGTCTGACACCATCAGCTATATCGCCGGTTGGGGCAATGATGCGCCCTATGGTGAATATGGTCCGCAACCGGTGATCAACCTTGAAACCGGATCGGGCCGCACAGGCGATCATTTCATCAGCATCGAAAATGTCGATGGCAGCAATCAAAGCGACCTGATCATCGGTGATGAAAACGATAACCACCTGATCGGCAACAAGGGCGGCGACACCATCTATGGCCGCGATGGCGACGACGTCATTGTCGGCGAAAACATCCATGGCGAAGCCGGAAATGATACGCTCACCGGCGAATGGTATGATGTCTCGCTTTATGGCGGCGACGGCCATGACACACTTGATGCTGGCCCCATCGCCCATGAAGCCTTCTCCGACAACATCCTTTCGGGTGGCGGCGGCAATGACTGGCTTCAGGGCAATATCGGCGACGATACTTTCGTCTTCGACGCCGAAGCCTCCAGCCGTGATCGTGTGGTTGATTTCGAAAGCGGCAATGACGGCGATACCCTGCTCCTCACCGCTGATCTTCAGGCCAGATCGGGCATTACCGATTTCAACAGCCTGCTTGATCATGCCACCGAAACCGATGGCGGTGATCTTTACATCGATTTCAGCAACGGCGCCCCATGGACCTTTGGGGTGATTATCGAAGACATCACCAAGGACGACCTGACACCCGACAATGTCGAGTTCGGCTAGGCCCCGCCCCCGAAACACCAAGGGCCGCCCGGTTTATCGCAAGGCGGCCTTTTTCTTCGGCATTTCCCGTTTCTGGTCTTGTCCGTCAGGTTGCAGTTGGTTGATAGATCCCTGGCACGAAATAGCTGTATCGCTTTCGAACGGTTCGGAATACCGATCAACAAGGTGATCGCGAATGTTGCGGGTTAACCAAACCCTTCAGGCGATTTGGTTAAATCCTTGCGCCTGATGCGTCAAAACCATGTCCCAATGCCAATAACCAGCGACCGAAACCGTCTGGAAAGGATGACACAGCAAGCTATTGTCAAACCATAAGAACTTGCAAAAAATATATCCCTAATGTAGAAAAAACAACAATCACATCAATCATTGATTTAGTCCGGGCGCAAAAGTGCGGGCGATTAATTGTACCAATTTATCGTTCTGCCATTAATGCGAAAGAATCCCCGGATTGACAAAACTGAAACCGGTTCCCGTATCAAACTTTGACACTAATGATATCGAGCCACGTCATCGTTTTGACGCATGGCAGGAAAATATCGGTATCTTTTTTGATGTAACGATGTCCGATCATGAATGTCATCTCACGAATTTTTTTGCACAGATCGATGTTTACGACCTTCAGGAAACGGTTTTTGGTGTCACCAGATCACAAGCCCAGCAATTTTCACGGCATCCCCGCCGAGTGATCGATGATGATATGGACCACATTCTGGTTCAGCTTTTCCTGCAGGGCGGCGGCCTTACCAAAGAGAATGAGCGCATTGTCGCGGGCGACATGCTTATCATCGATCTTTCTTACCCCCACGACATGATCACGGGTGATTTTGAAAACCTTATGCTTGTTCTACCACGGGAATTGCGACCAGATATATCGGATATGCTCGCGCCACTGCATGGACTGAAGCTTTCCAAGGACAACCCGATGGTTCGCTTCATGGCCACCGGTTTTCTGAACCTTTGGAAGAACATTCCTGACATGACAACTCAACAAGCTGTTAGTGCCGTGCAAGGAACTCTCGGCCTGATGCAAGGATGCTTGCTGTGCGAAGGCCTGCTTCCCGAGGAAATCGACGCGCCAACATCAGTTGCCCTTGCAAAGGTCATCTACCGCTATATTGATGCCAACCTTTCCGAAAACATCACGCCAGCAAGCCTTGCCCTGACCTTTCGAATGTCAAGAACACATATCTATCGCATTTTTGCCCCGCATGGCGGGGTGGCAAATTATCTTTGGGATCGCCGTTTGCAGCGGAGCTTTCAATTGCTGTCGCAACAGCGTTACAGCCACAAGAACATTGGCAGCATTGCCTTTGAATGCGGTTTTAACAGTGAGTCCCATTTTAGCCGCGCATTCCGCGCCAAATTCCATTCAACACCAAGTCAGACCCGTGCCGATGCCGTGAACGCCCAATTGCATCATCACGGCAAAGCCACAACGCCAACCGGCTACGCCGCAGGGTTGCCAAACTGGGTGCGGCGGCTGTAACGCTTTAGAACCGGTATTCCAGCCCCAGATAGCCTGAAGCAGTGCGTTCGTCGCCAGTTGCAAGCCCCAGTTCCATGTCTGCGACAACCGTCATCCGCCGGTCCACGTCATAGCGCATATTGCCCCCGACATATCCCCCGTACGCGGACGTATCACCGGTTCCCTGATAGCGTAAAACCGGACCGTTGCCGAGCCCGACATCAACGCTGTCACGACCGAAATAGCTGTATTTCATCCCGCCGCGCAGTTCCATCTCGCCCCGGCCATCTGCAAGCGCCTGACGGGCTGCCAATTGCAAACGCCCGTTGATCACATCCACACCATGCCCCTGAACGCGAAGGTTCGATGATGTCGTGCCGGTTTCGGTATATTCACCGTAATAGCCATAGGTGTAATTAACCTCGGCAGATGGCCGCAATTCAATCCCGCTGCCGATATCAATCGACCGGATCACCGCCAGTGACGGACTGATATAGACACTGTTGTAATCTGATTGTGCGGTTTCCTCGCCGGTCAGGTTATCGACCACAAGACGTTTATCCTGATGGCGTTGATAGCCAACGACCAACGCCCCGTCGATAGCCCAGTCGCCGACAACATATTCACCATATCCGCCGACAAAAAAGCCGTTGCTGTCACTTTCGACCGATGCCTCGTCGGTTTTCATCCCTGCAAGGGACGCCCCGCCAAACACACCGATACTGTGGTCATCAATCGGCTTTTCGTATCCGCCGATCACGCCACCAACCCGGCTGCGATAGCCCAAATTCGCCCCGTCATCGCCGCGTTTTTTGTACCCACCAAAAACATGTCCCCAGACAAAAGGCATCTGCGGTGCATATAACATACCCGGTTCAAGTTCGCTGGCCGCGACCACAACCGATTGCGGTTTGTTTGATCGTGCCAGTTGCTGGCTGACCGCCTGATGAATGCCGGCTGCCGTCGTTCCCAGCGCCGCCCGATTGGCAGCAAGCCCTGTCGGATCTGCGATCACCACCGTCGATCCACTTTGCCGGACAAGCCCCTCACCGCCAGCCGATGTATTCACCGTACCGGCATTGCTGATGCTCAGGGTCGATGACCGCGCCCCGGCCGATGTATCGATATTGACCACATTGGTGCCTGCACCAAGATTAATCGTCCCGACAATCGTCGCACCCGGCTTGATGTTCAGGGTCTGGTTGCTAGACCCCACAATCGCCTCGGTCGCCGACCCGGTTGCGATCACCTTCCCGCTGACATTGATCGTCCCGTTGGCCCCAGTGGATCTGATCCCGGCCCGTCCTGCACCCGATACGGTAACGGTCCCGCCGTCACTGACCGTAAGGATGCTGCCGCTACCGACTGATCGTATTCCGTCGGCATTCGTGCTGGTAATCGCACCGCTATTGACAAGTGTCGAATTGTTCCCGTCGCTCCGCATGCCCTCGCCATCGCTGCCGCTTGTGGTAATCGTCCCGCTATTGACAGCTGTTACGCCATTCCCGTCAGCGTACATGCCACGGGAACCAACTCCGCTTGTCGTGATCGTACCGCTATTGGAAAGGGTCGAACTGTCTCCGGCACTGTCCATGCCATAGGCGTCATCTCCGCTTGTCGTGATCGTACCGCTATTGACAAGGGTCGAATTGCCTTGGACGCTGTATAGACCGTAGGAACTATTTCCGCTTGTCGTAATCGTGCCGTTATTGACAAGGGTCGAATTGGCTCCGTTGCTATATATGGCATAGGCAGTCGTACCGCTTGTCGTAACGGTGCCATTATTAATAATTGTAGACCGCTCCCCGAGACTGCCCATTCCGTAACCGTTGTTTGCGTCTGTCCGAATTGTACCATTATTAACAAACTGCGCATTTGTAGCACCGCCGCCAGAGCCAAATATGCCCACGCGGCCACCACCCACCGTCGTGATCGTGCCGTTATTGGTCACACGCACGCCGTCCGCGTTGGTGGTGATGGCGGCGCTATTCGCCGGCGCCGTAACACTGAGAACCCCGCCCTGCTCGATCAATCCGGTTTCCCCGGCGCTCAGGGTTTTGGCAACCGTATCGGTGACACCGCCAGAAACGGTAAAATCTGCGGCCTGCGCCGCATGACCCGATAATGCTGCACCAACAAACGCCAAGGGAACTACCCGTCGACGTAACAATCTGAATCCCTTAGCCATTTATCCCCCTCGGACGCCCCCAATGATGCCGGAGAGAATAACACGCCTAAGATCTTTGTTTTGACTGAGCATCCCAAATTATTGTTACGAGCGTACAGAACGACATGCTTTGATCCGAAACCAGTCCTGACTTTGGCTGGGCATTGATGCGCCAATAATTCGGTGAGTAACGCATTTAAAGACAAAGATTTATTCTCAGGCTTCGTCGCGATTTCACCTGCCCTGATCCAGAAAAACGAAAGGCCGCCCGATTATGACAGGGCGGCCTTTGTTCTGTTCAGGTTGCGGTGGGCTGATTGACCCTGGCCGAAAGGGCCGCGTGGCTTTCCACCCGTTCGGAATACCGATCGACAAGGTGATCACGAACATCGCGGGTTAACAGCGTGAACTTCACCAGTTCTTCCATCACATCGACAATCCGGTCGTAATACGGGGACGGCTTCATGCGGCCCGCCTCATCAAACTCGTTCCATGCCTTGGCAACCGATGACTGATTGGGAATGGTCAATAACCGCATCCAGCGCCCCAGAATACGCAACTGATTGACCGTGTTAAAGCTTTGGCTGCCGCCGCACACCTGCATCACGGCCAATGTCTTGCCCTGCGTCGGGCGCACCGCGCCAAGCGACAGCGGTATCCAGTCGATCTGACTTTTCATAAGGCCGGTCATCGCCCCATGCCGCTCGGGCGAGGACCACACCATCCCCTCGCACCAGCTTACCAGATCGCGAAGCTCCGCCACTTTGGGATGATCGGCACCGGTTTCGTCGACCAGGGGCAGGCCTGCGGGGTTGAATATCCGGACATCTGCACCAAACCGGGTCAGGATGCGCGCGGCTTCCTCGGCGGCGAAACGCGAAAAGCTGCGTTCACGAAGCGAGCCATAAAGCACCAATATGCGCGGCGCATGGGTACTGTGTGCCTTGGGGAACAATGCCGCAGCCGGGATTGGTGCGAACTGTTCGTCCTGAATATTGGGGGTATCAGCCAACGCGCGCTCCTTTCTCGTTTAAAATCATTTCGCCGTCTTCCTTGTAAAGCGGCCCGGCCGGCAGGTGATCGAGCAGATCAAGTACCGTTTCGGATGGGCGACACAACCGAACCCCTTTGGGCGATGCGACAATCGGCCGGTTGACCAGAACCGGGTGTGCCAGCATCGCCGAGATCAGGGCATCGTCCGATATCGCGTCATCAAGCAAGCCCAATTCTGCGGCGGGTGATCTGGTCGTGCGCAATGCCCTGCGCGGCGTCAGGTCGGCAGCGGCAAAAAGAGCGATAAGCTGCGGTCGGGTCCAGCCTTCTTTCAGATATTCGATCACCTGATAGGGATCGCCGGATTTCTCGATGATATCGAGGACATTGCGCGATGTGCCGCAATCCGGATTGTGGTGGACAACGATCATGGCAGAACCTTATGAAAACTTGTTTTGTGCTTCGGGGAAATGGGCGCGTGTCCGGTTGGCAAAAGCCACCAGCGACAGCATCACCGGCACCTCGACCAGAACACCCACCACGGTTGCCAATGCCGCCCCGGAATTCAGGCCAAACAGACTGATCGCCACCGCAACCGCCAGTTCGAAAAAGTTTGATGTCCCGATCATCGCGCAGGGGGCAGCCATCCGATGCGGAATACGCAGCAGGAACGCCGCCCCATAGGCCAGCGCGAAAATCCCGTAGCTTTGAATCAGGATCGGCACTGCAATCAGGACAATCACCAGGGGCTGTCGCAGGATCACATCGCCCTGAAGCCCGAACAGAATGGCGACCGTCGCAATCAGGCCAAGGATCGACCATGGCTTGACCCGGGCGGAAAATCTTTCGATTGCGTCCTTTGATCCCAGGATCCGGCGCGTTACCAACCCGGCCAGAAGCGGCAGAACCACATAAAGCACGGTTGCCAGAACCAGTGTTTCCCAAGGAACCGCAATGTCGGTCACGCCGAGCAACAATGCGACAATCGGCGTAAATGCCACGACCATGATCAGATCATTGACCGATACCTGCACCAGCGTGTAGGTCGCATCGCCCCGCGTCAGTTGCGACCAGACAAACACCATCGCCGTGCACGGTGCCGCCCCCAGAAGGATCAGACCGGCGATATATTGTGCGGCGTCAGCTGGTGCGATCCAGGGGGCAAAAACATGTTCGAAAAACACCACCGCCAAAAACGCCATGGTGAACGGCTTGATCAGCCAGTTGACCACCAGCGTCACCAGAAGCCCCTTGGGCTGGCGGGCCACCCCGGCCACGGCGGCGAAATCAACCCCGACCATCATTGGATAGACCATCGCCCAGATCAGGACGGCGACCACAAGATTGATCGACGCCACCTCGCTTGCGGCAATCGCATCGACAAGCCCCGGGGCAACCACGCCGATCACAACCCCGCCAATCATGGCAAGCCCGACCCAAAGGGTCAGAAACCGTTCGAACACGCCAAGTTTGCCACTATCGGCACTGCAATCGGCACCATTGTTTGCGCGATTATTCTCTGTCATCGGAATTCCCTGTGATCGCTGTGGGCGCTGTGATTATCGGCAGGTTTTGTTCAACATCGGCAGACAGATATCCTCCCGCCCGCCACAACAATCTTCCATCAGAAACACCAGAAGATCGCGCATCGTGCCGATCTCGGCAAAATAGCGGATCGCCCGCCCTTCGCGCACCGACCGAACCAATCCGGCAGTCGACAGGATGTTCAGATTGTTCGAAAGCGTATTGGCGCGGATATCAAGTGCTGCGGCAATATCCCCGGCAATCATGCCTTCCGGTTCCGCCTTGATCAGCAGCCGGAAAATATCAAGCCGAACATCATGCGCCAGCGCCGATAATGCGTTTAAGGTATCTATCTTTTCCATAATTCATGAAATATCGAATTATCAAGATAAGCGCAATGGAAAATATGCGCAAATCACGATCAGGTTCCCGTGACCTGCCCCCCACCCAGAACTGGCACAGTTTCAAAACTGCCTCAAGTCAGCTCTTTCAATCCTGTCGGTGTCTCGATCTGCGCCCGATAAAGGACTTCAGCCCCCCGAATGATCGCAGGTGGACGATCAATGGAAAGTTCGCGATAGAGTGCCTCGACGAACGCTGGGTCGGGATGCTCCATCCTCATCGAAACAAGGCGCGCGCCCAAATCGGGGATTTCCGCCATTGATGTCGGGTCACCCTGATGATCAATGATCGATGGTGCAGCACCATCCAGCGGTAACGAGCCATCAGCAGGAATGGCAAAGGCGAAAGTCGGGTCCGCTGTCGGCAAAAGCACCTTTTCGCCAAAAATCGCGCCATGGGCTGAAACAACGGTATCAATGGATTTGGTCGCGGCAACCCAGCCCCGCAGACGACGGCCTTCTTCCCAATCCGATCTGATCTTGTCCTGATTATCCAATCCGAACCATCGCGCCCTGCCCGGCGTAATACCGTCCGGGTCCAGCGCCACGATTTCCAGATAGACATTTTTACCAAGCTGAAGCCGGTGATTATGCGTGCCCATATAACCATGACGCGTCCCGAACGGTACATCAAGATCAAGACACGCCCGGACATGCGCCACACCTTCGGCCAATGTTGGCGCGATAACAGTGATATGGTCAAGTTTCAGCATGCTTGGGGAAAACTCCAATGCCACCCAATGCATGCATTTGATCCAATCTGACACGAAGAGTAAATTCAACATCGAACACAGCCCCCCTCCACCATCCTGACATGAGCCTGTCAGGAGCGCCCTGCTAGTTTACCCCTGCCGATCAAGCCGTTCGGTGGATAAATTACGAGCGCCCCATGACATATGCTGAAAATCTCTGGCTGTTCTTTGTTCTGCTGTCGGGCATCATCATCGTGCCCGGCATGGATATGTTTTTCGTTATTGCCAATTCCCTGACCGGGGGCAAACGCGCAGGGTTGTCGGCCACTGCCGGGATCATGCTGGGCGGGGTGTATCACACGCTGCTGGGTGCCGTCGGCATCAGCGCCCTTCTTGCAATCGCGCCATGGCTTTTGAATGTCATGCTGTTTGCCGGGACGGCCTATATGGTCTGGATCGGCATTACGCTTTTGCGCAGCGCCATCACGGTGGAACGCATCCGGGCGGCCAGAACCGCATCGCTTTGGGTCGCATTTCGTCAGGGCATGATCACCTGCATGCTTAATCCCAAGGCCTATCTGTTCATTTTCGCGGTTTATCCGCAATTCATCCGCCCGCATTACGGGCCGCTTTGGTCACAGGCGCTGATCATGGGGATCATGACCGCTGCGGTACAGCTTGCAGTTTATGGCGCGATTGCCCTTGCCGCCGGAACCAGCCGCAACCTGATTACCGGCAATCCGGTGGCAACGATTTTCATCGGGCGGGCGGCGGGTTTGCTGTTTATCGGTGTTGCCCTTCTGACCGCGTGGCAGGGGATGGTGACAACCGGGATCAACTTTTGATTGACAGGGCGGTGTGGCCTGATCAATACTTAACTTAATGGTTAAGTATCAAGAAGCCGAACTGAACGACATCTTTGCCGCCCTTGCCGATCCAACCCGCCGTGCGCTTCTCGCCCGGCTGGAGACGGAAGAAAACCTGTCGGTCAGTGAACTGGCGCGGCCGTTTCACGTTTCGCTGCCTGCGGTGATGAAACATCTGGATGTTCTGTCCGATGCCGGGCTGATTGCGCGGCAGAAGACCGGACGGACGGTCAATGTGCGCCTGAATGCCCAACCGATGGAGCACGCCATGGAATGGCTGGCCCGCTATCAGCGCTTCTGGTCGCACAAACTCGATCAGCTTGCCGCCTTCCTTGAACAAGAAGATGACGACGCCACCAAAACCGAAAAGCAGCAGGATTAGGGACTGATGCCCGATACAACACCAGCCAAGCCGAGCCTGATGATCCGGCGCCGGATTGCCGCCCCACCGGCAAAGGTTTACGCCGCATGGACCCAGCCCGAAAAACTCGCCAGATGGTGGGGACCAGAAGGTTGCGAGATGATTGATGCCAGCATTGATGCAAAAATCGGCGGCACCTTTCGCATCCGTTTCAAGGAACCGGGGCCTGATGGTGAAATCCACGATGTCAGCGGCACCTATGATGCGGTTGAAACCGATGCAAAGCTGTCCTTTTCCTGGCAATGGATCACAATGCCCGAACGCAAATCGCATGTGACCCTGACCTTTATGGCCGAGGATCGCGGGGCGGCGACCATATTAACCCTCCATCACACGCAGTTCTTTGACGAGGCTGCGCGTGATGGACATCAGAAAGGCTGGAGCAGTACGCTTGAAAAGCTTGAAGCCTATTGCACCTCGGAATGAATTTGCCCCGATTGCAGTCTTGACCTCAACCACGGTTAAGGTCCCAACATCGCCCCGAATAACGAGCGCAGAATAAATTCCGCGATGCCCCAATCCATTGCGGCCTGCGCCACCATAAGAAATACTGGAAACACAAGACATGAGCGCCCCGAACACCCCCGTCGCGTCACCAACCGACGATACCGCCCAGACCGACAACAAGGCCACCCGCCGCGAATGGATCGGCCTTCTGGTGCTGACCCTGCCGTGCCTTCTGATCGCGATGGATATGACGGTTCTGCATCTTGCCGTACCGGCCCTGACCGCAAGCCTGAACCCGACAAGTGACCAGTTGCTGTGGATTGTCGATATCTATGGCTTTTTCATTGCCGGGTCGCTGATCACCATGGGGACACTGGGTGACCGGATCGGACGGCGCAAATTGCTGATGATCGGCGGTGGCTGCTTTGGCGCGGCCTCCGTGCTGGCGGCCTTTTCCGATACGCCCGAAATGCTGATTTTTGCCCGTGGGGTTCTGGGCATTGCCGGGGCGACGCTTATGCCCTCTACCCTGTCGCTGATCCGATCGATGTTTCACAATGACAAGGAACGGTCCTTTGCCATTGCCGCATGGATGACGACCTTTATGGTCGGCACGGCTGCCGGGCCGCTTCTGGGCGGGCTTGTTCTCAGCTATTTCTGGTGGGGCGCTGTTTTCCTGCTCAATGTGCCGGTGATGGGGCTTTTGCTGATTGTCGCTCCGATCCTGCTGCCCGAACACAAGGCCAAAAGCTTTGGCCGGCTGGACCTGTTCAGTGCCGCGCTGTCGCTTGGCTCGGTACTGGCAATCATTTATGGGGTCAAGGTCATTGCTGCCTATGGCTTTGACAGTGATGCCCTTTCTGCCCTTGTCTTTGGCCTGCTTGGCGCATGGGTTTTCATCCGCCGTCAGCGCAAGCTTGCCGATCCGCTGCTGGATCTTGATCTGCTCAAACAGAAGACCATCGCACTTCCCATCGTCATTCAGACCGCGGTGATCTTTGCCGGGATGGCTTATTTCCTGTTCCTGTCCCAGGCCCTGCAACTGGTCATCGGCCTTACCCCGATCCAGGCCGGGCTTTCGATGTTGCCCGCAACCGTCGCCGGTATTGTCGGCTCGATGGGGGCGCCGGTCCTTATGGGCCGGTTCAAACCGGGACAGGTGATGACCGGTGCCCTGATCCTGACCGCGGCTGGCTTTGGCATGCTGTCATGGCCGGGCAGCGTCGTCAGCCTTTATGTCCTTGTGGCTGGTGCGACGATCTTCTCGCTTGGCATTACGCCGGTTGCGATGATCTGTACGGATATGGTGGTGGCATCGGCCCCGTCTGATCGGGCCGGATCGGCCGCCGCGATGTCGGAAACAAGTGCGGAGCTTGGCGGGGCACTTGGCATTGCCATTCTGGGCAGTGTCGGCACCGCGATCTATCGCGATGTCATGGTCGAAGCCGTACCGACCGGGATCGGGAACGAGGCCGCAGACGCCATCCGCAGCACCCTTGGCGGGGCGGTCAATGCGCTGCATGATCTGCCTGCGGCAATATCATCGGATATTTTGCCACTGGCGCGCGCGGCCTTTACGGACGGTTTACAGGTTATTTCGATTATCTGCACAATTTTGATGGTTTTATCGGCGATTGGCACCCTGTTCGCGTTGCGCGATGTGCATTGTGACACAAATAACGATGATGGGACCGATGGGGTAAATGGCGATACCCCTTACGACCCGGCCATCAAACAGGCGGCCTGCGCCACCGGAAATGTGGAGTAATCACAATGCGAAGTCCGGAACTCCCCCCAAGACTTGAAAGCAAGCGTTTCATCCTGCGCGATTTCACGCCCTCGGATCGGGCGGCGTTTGTCGCCTATCAGATGGATGAACGGTATCGCGCCCTTTACGGTACCGCTGATAACGACAGCACGCGCGCCAGCAGCAATGCGCTGTTTGACCGGTTCCTTGCATGGCAGGAAGAACAGCCGCGGCGCAATTTTCAGGTCGGGATTTTTGATAAATCGTCGGGCGATCTGCTTGGCTGTGTCGGCCTGCGCGGCAAGGACCTACCGGTGGATAGCGCGATTTTCGGGATCGAGCTGTCACCGAGCCATTGGGGGCGTTACCGCGCCGCCATCGAGGCCAGCACGATGATGATCGCCTTTGGTTTCCGCGAGCTTGATCTTGCGTCGATCATGGGCGTTACGGCCAGCGACAATAAACGCATTGCCCGTCTGGCTGACTGGTTCGGGGCCGAAGTCGTGGCAGAACGCCATGGGTCGGAAAATTCCCCCGAATTTACCACCGAATGGACTACCGAATGCGGCACCGCAAAGGTCGACTGGTCGCTTAAACGCAATCTCTGGGACCATGGTACACCCGATGCGTCACGTCGTACCGACAACTTTGCCTATGCCAACTGCAATCACAAAACCGGCACTGCCGCTGAGATGCAAAAACAGGCCTGTGAGGGAATGTAAGTCAGATCCGATTGGACGGACATATTGCCGGTAAAACGGTCTTGCCCCCTGATCGGTGCCTGATGCCTGCTTGAATTGCCCGCCCATTTCCCGGACGACACGTATTTGCATTGCCTTTTGATCAGCGCGCCAACCGATCAACAAGGAGAATATGATGAAACGCCCCGAAATCGTCTCTCGTGCGGAATGGCTTGATGCCCGCAAGGCGCATCTTGCAAGGGAAAAGGAACATATGCGTGCCTATGACCGCCTGTGCGAGGAACGCCGTGCCCTGCCATGGGTGCGGGTGGACAAGGATTATGTCTTTGACACGCCGGACGGTGAAAAATCGCTCGCCGATCTGTTTGATGGCCGCAATCAGTTAATCGTCTATCACTTCATGTTTGGCCCCGGCTGGAAAGAGGGCTGTGTCGGTTGTTCGTTTCTGGCCGATCACTTTGACGGTGCTAACCTGCATCTCAAACATCATGACGTGACACTCGCGGTCGTTTCGCGGGCCCCGCTTTCGGAATTTCAGGATTTCAAGAAACGGATGGGCTGGAACTTCCCCTGGTTTTCTTCGGCGGGATCAGATTTCAATTACGATTTCGATGCGTCGTTTCGCCCTGATGACGTCAAGGCCGGCAAGGCGACCTATAACTACGCGCCCTATACCGGCAAGATGGAAGACCTTCACGGCGAAAGCGTCTTTGTCCGTGATCCCCACAGCGGCGAGATTTTCCACACCTATTCCAGTTATGCGCGCGCCGGTGATGCCCTGATCGGGGCACATGCCTTCCTTGACATGACGCCCTTTGGCCGTAACGAGGACGGGGTGATGGACTGGGTCAAGCTGCATGATCAGTACGAGGAATACCAACCCGTGCATTCCTGCTGTCACTGATCAGGCTGCTCTGACATTTGCTTTACGGGTATTGCCTCCCCCTTGTCGGGGTTGCGGGGCAATACCCATAAATATCCCTCTGCCGCGGCCAAACCCGGCGCAATCCTATACACTCCTGTAAAGACAAGACAATTCGCTTTTTCGCGCTATGATGGCGGAAATAATCGCGGATAAAAATCCGCCCCCGCACGAGCAATGCGAAAAAGAGGATTACATGGAGCTGTTTTTCACAGGTGTCTTCAGCCTGACCATATTGGTCGGGGCGATCATGGGCATCATCGCTTTTTTCCGGATACGCGGTTTCAAACAGAAACTGCAAATGCTGGAACAACAGATCGGGCTTTTGAAAGCCGGTCTGCCGGTGCCTCCGGCTCCTTCGGTCACACCTGCTGCGGTGCCACCGGATAAAACGGCAAAAACCGATCCGGTCGATCCGGTCGATCCGGCCAAACCGGCCAGGACCGACACACCCGCCCACCCAGCAAAACCGGCGGCGGTCGCGCCAAGACCACAACGCACCGTGCCGCAAGCAGCCCCCAAACGCGCCATCGGCTTTGAAGAAAAGATCGGCACGCGCTGGGCGGTGTGGATTGGCGGCATCGCGCTGGTGTTTGGCGGCATTTTCCTTGTGCATTATTCCATTGAGGCCGGTTTGCTCAGCCCGCTGGTGCGCATTCTGCTTGCGGCCCTGTTTGCCGCGGCCCTGTTTGGCAGTGGCGAATATCTTCGCCGTCAGCCCGCCCTGCTTGCGGCCAAGACCGGCAACAATGCCGGTTATATTCCGGGCATTCTGACCCTTGCGGGGACGACCACCGCCTTTGCCACGGTTTTTTCGGCCCATATGCTTTATGGCATGATCGGCCCGCCGATGGCCTTTGTCCTGATGGCGCTTGTGGCGCTGGGCACGCTCGCACTTTCGCTTTTGCAGGGTCCGTTGGTGGCATCAACCGGGCTTCTGGCCAGTTACATCGTGCCGTTTATGGTGCAGTCGGGTGAACCCGCCCCCTGGGTTCTGGCCTTTTACGGTTTGATCATCACGGCGGGCAGCTATGGGATTGCGCGATTGCGTGGCTGGCACTGGTTTGCCATGACAACCGCGATTGCGGGTTTTGTCTGGGGCCATCTTCTGGCCTTTGCCGCCCCGTCCGATATGGGGGCGTCGCTTGCGGTTTATGATATTGCCATTCTGCTGGCCGCGATTGCGACCTATGCCATTGGCATTTACCCCCGCGATCCTGCCCGCATTCCCGAACGCATCGACTGGAAATCGTCGCTTATGGTCGCCGGGAATGGCTGGCTTGTGATTTATCTGCTTCATCACAGCGGGTTTGATGCGACCGGCACCGCGACCCTGATGATCATGCTGGCCCTGCTGCTGGCGACGGCGGCCCTGTTCCCGGTTCTGGGGCCGGTTGCACTCGGTGCGCCAGTATTGGCACTGATTGGCTATCTGGGTTGGGATATCCGTCTTTCCATCGATCCGCTGCTGTATGATCAGCCAATCATCACCGATGCGATTGATAAATTTTCCGTCCTGCCCGATACGCAATCCTTCCTTCTGATCGGGCTTGGGCTTGGCCTGATTCTTGGTCTTGGTGGCTTTGCCGGGGCGGTATTTTCCACCGCCCGCCTGTTTATGGCGGTTGCCGGGGTGTCGGGCCCGATCGGGCTGTTCCTGATTGCGCTCTGGCGTAGTGATATTCTTGATGTCGATATGTTCTTTGGCGGTTTTGCCCTTGCGCTAGCGGCAGGGTTCCTTGGTGCCTTAAGCATCATCGACCGCAGAATGCCCGCCACCGCACATGGCCGGGACGGGGCGCTTGCCACCTATACGGTGGGCACCATCGGCATGATTGCCACCGCGATGTTCATCCTGCTGGGGGATGGCTGGCTGCCGCTGGGGCTTGCCGCCCTTGCGGTTGCGACCGTTTGGGTTGGCGGGCGCTGGCCCCTGCCGGGGCTTGCCAAGACGGCGATTGGCATTGCCGGTCTGGTTCTTGTGACGATCTTCTGGCAGCCGACCATTGTTCCCGCTGATCAGCTTGGCACCACACCGGTTTTCAATGCATTGCTGTGGGGCTATGGCGGTCCGGCGATGGCATTCTGGGCCTGCGTCTGGATGCTTCGCCAATCGGGTGATATGCGCCATCGTCTTGTTTTCGAAGGACTTGCGATTTTCACAAGCCTTGCGACCGGTGCGGTGATCCTGCATCACGCCACCAATCAGGGTATTTTCCATACCGTGCCCGATACCCTGATGGAATGGAGCCTTCAATCCCTTCTGGCGCTTTCGGCGGCAATCGGTTTGCAGCGGCTTGACCGGTCGCTGGCAAGCCCGGTGATGTCCCGGTGCATTCTGGGGCTTGGTTTTGCCGGGTTCTTCATGCTCGGCATGCTGAACCTGCTGTTGCTCAACCCGTTGATGAGCGGCGAGTTTGTCGGCAATGGCCTGTTCTTTAACCTGCTGCTTTCGGCCTATCTGCTGCCTGCGATCCTGACCGGCCTTCTGGCGACCCGGCTTTCGGGGGGCAAACCGGAAAGCTATCGCCGGACGGCGGGGGTTCTGTCGATCCTGCTGGCCTTTTGCTGGATCACCTTTGAAATCCGCCATTTCTTCCACGGCGGTTATATCGGCATGTATCAGCCCTGGACATCGCCGGAACTTTACAGCTATTCCGCGGCGTGGCTGGGCTTTGGGATTGCGCTTTTGGCCTATGGGTTGTGGCGTGGATCGCTGCATGTCCGCATGGCATCGGCGGCCTTTGTCTTTATGGCGGTTGCCAAGGCGTTCCTGTTTGATATGTCGGGCCTTGAAGGCATCTGGCGGGCGCTGTCCTTTATCGGGCTTGGCGTCGTTCTGATCTGTATCGGGCTGTTCTATCAGCGCCTTTTGGCACGCCAAAACGGCCCCAGCCCCGAAAACGATCATGAGAACGGGGAAATCGCTGAAAATGCGCCGCCAGAGCCACCAAAAGGAGATCAGGACTAAACCGGTTTTTATGTCTGAGAAGATCAGAAACCGGGTGTCGTAGACGATCAGCGATATGGTTGAACCGCGTTAAATCGTGCATATGCCTGCACATAACAAAAGCGCCCGCGCTCTAATCCGAGCGCGGGCGCAATTTTTTATGGATAATCGCGGGGATTATTCAGAAATTTTGAAAACCGGCAGGACCGAGCCTTCATATTTGGTTTCGATGAATTCACGGATTGCATCATCGTGATAGGATTCAACCAGCGTTTTGACCCAAGGCGCGTCTTTATCCTGGGTGCGGGTGACAATCACGTTGGCGTACGGGCTGTCATTGCCTTCAATCGCGATTGAATCCTTGATCGGGTTCAGACCGGCTTCAAGCGCGTAGTTGGTGTTGATCGCCGAGGCATCCAGATCAGCCAACGAACGCGGAAGCTGTGCCGCATCAAGTTCGACAAATTTGATGTTTTTCGGGTTTTCGATGACATCAAGCGGGCTGACGACAAGGCCAACCGCCGGATCAACCTTGATCAGGCCTTCGGACTGAAGGACCAGAAGCGCACGACCGCCATTGGTCGGGTCGTTCGGAATCCCGACTTCAGCACCGTCTTTAAGCTCGCTCAGATCCTTGATCTTGTCGGAATAGATGCCCATCGGGGTCAGGATGTTATAGCCGACCACCGAAAGATCATAACCGCGATCCTTGATCTGGTTATCAAGATAGGGCTTGTGCTGGAAGCTGTTGGCCTGAAGGTCGCCATCATCAAGCGCCTGGTTGGGAATGACATAGTCCGAGAAGCTGACGATTTCGATATCAAGGCCCTTGGTCGCCGCCACTTTGACGACTTCTTCCATGACTTCTTCGTGCGCACCGGGGGTAACGCCGATCTTGATTTTCTCGTTCGCCAGTGCCTGCCCGGTCAGGGCGGCGGTCAGAACGGCAGCAGCCGTCAGTTTAAGCAGAAACCGCATGGTAAAACTCCTTGTTTACTGTGGTGTTTTGCGGGAATTCAAAGAAGATAAAGAAACGAAAACGGGTTCAGATATTGCGCTTGTCCGCCTTGCGCGCCATCCAGTCGCCAAGGCTTTGCACCATCTGCACCACCACGATCAGGGTGATGACAACCGCCGCCATCACATCGGGACGGAAACGCTGATAACCATAGCGAATGCCAAGATCGCCAAGGCCACCGGCACCCACCGCGCCAACCATCGCCGAATACCCGATCAGGGTGACCGCGGTTAAGGTCAGGCCGTGAATGATGCCGGGCAATGCTTCGGGCAGCAGCACCTTGGTCACCACCTGAAACGGGCGGGCGCCCATCGCCTGGGCGGCTTCGACCAGGCCACCATCGACTTCGCGGATGGCACCTTCGATGATGCGGGCAATGAACGGAATGGCCGCAACGGTCAGTGGCACGATAGCAGCCGACGTACCAATTGATGTGCCGACAATCAGGCGGGTAAACGGAATGATCGCGACGGCCAGAATGATGAAGGGCACGGATCGGGTGGCATTGACAATCGGCCCGATGGATTTCTGAAACAGAGGGGCTTCGAACAGTTCACCCCGGCCAGACGTCGCCAGCAAAACGCCAAGCGGCAGACCGAACGCCGTGCCAAGTGCAAGGGCGGATATCACCATCGCAAAGGTTTCAAGCGTTGCCTGAAGCAGGATCGGTGCAAGTGTTGCAAACATGATTAAGCCTCCTGCCCGGTGGTTGTATCGACGGTCGCGGTCGCAGCCGCATTCGCCCGCGCCGGGTAATCAAGGAATTCATCGGCCAGAAGCGATTGCGTCGTGGCGTGGGTCGGATTGGCGAAAATCGCGTCAACCTTGCCTTCCTCGACAATCACGCCGCCATCCATGACCGCCACCCGGTCGCAAAGCTGTTTGACCACCGCCATTTCATGGGTGATCACCACCATGGTCAGGCCAAGGCGTTTATTGATGTCACGCAGGAGGCTGAGGATCTGGCGGGTAGTTTCCGGGTCAAGGGCCGATGTGACCTCGTCACACAGAACGACCTTGGGATTGCTTGAAAGGGCGCGTGCGATGCCAACGCGCTGTTTCTGGCCGCCGGAAAGTTCGGCGGGATAACGGTCCCGTTTGTCTTCTAGCCCGACCAGCGGCAGCAATGGATCAACAGCCGCGGCAATATCGGCCTTGCTGGCCCCGGCCAGTTCAAGCGGCAGGGCGATATTGTCGTAAACCGTGCGCGATGACAGCAGATTGAAATGCTGGAACACCATGCCAAGTTGACGGCGAAACAGCGGCAGATCGCGTTTCGCCAGTTGCGTGACATCGGTGCCATCAACAATCACGCTGCCCGATGTCGGGACTTCAAGCAGGTTGATGCAACGAATAAGCGTGGACTTGCCCGCACCGGACCGACCGATCACCCCCACGATTTCACCGGCCGCGATATCAAGATCGATGCCGTGCAGCGCAGTATGCGCCGGGCTTCCGCGCCGTGCAGGGTAGGTCTTCTGGACGTTCGAGAGCCTGATCATGGATCCCAACCTTTTCCGAACATAAAAAAACCGCCGCGGCGAAACCGAGGCGGTCGTACATGTCGGAGCGTGCACGCCCTCTCGCTTTAGCCGCATTTTTAGCGCGCCCGCAAGCTGAGGAGCAAATCGGCGCGTTCGATATGACATGTATAGCGAACCGGACGTCATTCATCAATCCCCATCAACATGCAATTTACGCATGGCTTGCATGAGACGGGCACGATCAACATGAAATATTTGTATTAATCCCGCCCATCACAAACCCCGCCTGCCGGCGTCATTGGACGTCTTCACCAAAGCGGGACCGGACAAATGGCCTATGCCGACAGGATCAGCGACCTTGCCCGAACACTGGCGCAATACCCGACCAGTGTGACCATCACCGGCACCAGGATCGACATTCGCACCGCCAAGCAGCTTGAAAGCCTGAATGCGCAGATCAGCAACGATCAGAAGCTTGCACGTGATGGCGATGCCCTGATTGCGGCAGGTAGCGGCAAGGACGCCAAGGCATTGTCGCAACGCATTGCCGATGCCGGCCCACAGGTCGGCAATCTTCTGGCGGCATTTGGCGCACAGGATGCCGAACGGCTCAAGACGCTGAGCATCATGAGCAAACAGAAATTCGATGCGAGTGCTGCAAGCCGCCTTCAGGCCGAGAAACGCTTTGCCGACGAGGTGGCGAAACTGATGGCGGCAGAGGCCAGCAGCGTTGCCGCCCTGCCAGCTTCGCCCTGTGGTCCCAAACCGCAACCCACGCCGACGCCAACACCATCCCCCACCCCGTCACCGGTGCCGTCGCTTGACGATGTCATCGCATCGCTTCCCGGTTATTTGCAGATCACCATTCCCGATGCGGTTGCCCGATATGACGCCGACAGCCTGGCGATTGCCAGCAAGGCCGCCGGGGATGCCGCGATCAGGCTTGGCGTCAAAACGCCGGACGGGATTACCGATTACGCCACCATACAATTCGCAGGTGGCCCGGACATCACCAGCCAGCCATGGGCCAGTGCAATCCTGAAGGATGTCGGCCTTGGCACCATCGATGACCGGATTGCCATTCTGAACAACGCGCTTCAGGCACGGCTTCTGATGGCCGATGCGATGAATGACAGCCGATCACCCGCCCCTACCAGCCGCTGAGGACGTCATGGCAAATTACACCGTCCAGCTTAATGCCCCCGCCGGAGTTTATCCGTTCAACTCGGTACGCATCTCGCTCACCAGCGATGCCCATCCGCAAAAGACACAGGATCTGGTTGTGACACCAAATGTCACGGTTTCGCATGTTTTTGATATTGCGGATGGTACGTGGCGGCTGAAGGTTAGCGGAGCCGGGTTCGTCCCGGTGGACGAGCCGGGTATTGTCGTGAATGGTGATGCCACCAATGCCAAAAATCTTGATGTTGTCTGGTATACGCTTCATACGGATCGCAATCGTGACGGCAATCTGGACGATGCCGGTATCCTTAATCAGGTGACACCACCCGCCATCACATATGGCGTAGGGGGTGTTGGTGCGATCATTCCGGTTAACTGCAACCGCGATGGCAATAACACCGCTGTCGGCTATGCCGACAATCAGGATCAGCGGGTAAACGGTAACAATGACCTGGTGACCGGCACCTCCCGCCTTGAAATCCGGCGAAATGCACTTGGCCCGAATGCAGGTGCCCCTGTTGTACCCGGCGGTTGGGGTTTGGAACTGCGCGTTATCGGGGCTGGGGGTGAAAACCCGGCCCGGCAACATTTGCGGATATTCAATGGTATTCTGAATAACAGCACCGAAATCATTGGTCCCGAAACGACGGACATCGCAGTAATTACAACCGGCAATGTCGCCGCTTCCAAACTCTTTGCCCTTGAAGCCGTCCGGTTTGCCGGCACCGGGTTTACCTCTGGTCAAGTCCGCATCGTTTTGCATGTGATCCAGCCCGAGGTCACAGGAGCAGGCAATCCAAGCTATCTTTATGCAGACCGGGTTGTCGCAGCACGGTGGGTCGGCAATCACCATTTGCAAACAGTTGCCCGCATGTATGTCGCCAACGCAAACAATGCACAGTTTCGCGTTGATCTTGGCGCGGCAGCCGGTGCAGACAATCCGGTTATCCCGGTCACGGTTGGCGATCCCGCCGCAGCAACCCCAACAGGTGTTCCTTATCTGAACGGCAATGCATGGGCAAACTATCGCGGGGGCACCGTTCCCGCCGGGGATGACCGCTGGATGCGCGACACCATTGTATCGGGTCACTGTTCATGGCCCGGTAACGGAATAGGTGTTGAAAACAAGGATGTTTTCATGAAGGCCCACCGCTGGCGGCCCCTGCAAAACTGGGTGTATGAGACATTGCTGAATGCAAATGTCGGCATTTCCTATCCGGCAGCGGGAAGCGCAGATGCCATTGCCTCGGCCAATTCGGGTGGAAATATCGCAGTAACCCCACCGGTTCAGAAAACGGCGAATGGCATCGTCACACCATATCGATACGGCCGGATTTATTACGGCCATAACCGGTATCACAGGGTCGATGCCAGCAGCCGCGACTTCATGGCCGCCCAGAACATGCAAACACCGATCATTCTGGATACGGACTGGCTACTGGTTGGTCATGTCGATGAAATGATGACCTTTGTACCTGACAACAATCCGGCCAGTGCCTTCAAAAAATGGAAGCTTCTGGTGGCAAGCCCGGCAGAGGCATACCGCCTGATGACGGCCGCCCAAGGTGCACATGGTGCCGCAAATGTGCTTAATCGTGCGGCATGGGATGGTGTTCATAATCGTTTTGATTATACCAGCCTGCAAATCAACGGGACCAATGTTGGCGCGACCATCAATGCCTTTCTGGGCAACGGCCCGGCACCCTTGACCAATCCACGCGATCACAGCAATTACACATACAAGCAACTGCGCGACTGGAACATTGGCGGGGTTGAAACAGTTATCGCCAGAAATGTCACACTCCTGAAAAATGCATTCGATCTGGTCGATACCGATATCATCAAAGTTCCGGTCATCTTCTTCCCGGAAGGCTATAATCCCGGTGATTTCACCTTTGCCGACAAGGTTTCTGGCTGGACAATCGGGCGGGATAACGGCTTTAACGTCTATCCGGGCAAACAGGGCGGCTTCCAGTGCGGTGCCTTGACCGGTGACATGCCCAATATGTTTGTTGGTAATGACCGCCTGATGATTCCCAAGCCTTTCGGCCCGTGGATCGAGGACAATACAAATCCCAATCACGGATATGATCTTTTTGAACGTGATTTGACCCAGAAAATCGCTGCCATTGTCAATGGCCCCACCTGCGACTTCATTGATGACTGGGATGACTATCACGTTGCACTTGGCGAAATTCACTGTGGCACCAACGAATTGCGCACGCCCTATGACGGTCAGGCGGCGTTTGGCAATGTGCGCTATGCCAACTGGTGGACAGCGGTTGATGCGTGATATCGTGACATATGAAACGGGAGCTTTCCGATGACGGCACAAAGCGACTATCAACAGGCCCTGAAAGATATCGCCGCCCTTGCAACGCAGGAAGCAACCCGAGTGACAGGCCGCCCGGCCCCACAGGCGATTGACCAGATTTTCCGGCAATATGGCGGCACCATCGCCACGCCGATGATCGATGACCTTAAAGCCGGTTCGTGGAAAAAGTGGGAAAGCTGGCAGTTGGGCGGAGCGATTGCCTATCTGTCGAGCTACGGCACATCGGCCGCCGTCGCCCCGTTGCGCGACATCGAACAGAATTACCCGGTGACGGATATTCAGATTCAGGCAAAGGCATTGGCCGATCTTCTGGCGACGCTTGACGTTGCCGTGTCCGAGGCCAAACAAATCCCGCAGGTTCAGGACGCGATCAAAAGTGGTGATGCCGATCAGATGGCACGCGCAATGTTGCTGGGTCTGGCACAAATTGACCCGGACTGGCCGGTGCGCGCATCGGAAATCCAGACAAAGCTGTTTGCCCTGTCGGCGGACAGTTTCCCGGCAATCAATGAAATGGCCGCCGGAAAACTAAGCCAGAATGACGTCACCAAGGCGCTGGTGGAAATCCTGTTTGAGGATGTCATGAGCACTGGTGGTACTGGTGGTAGCGGCAAAACCGGCACGCCTTGAGCCCGTATCAAATCAGACCGGTTGCCGGGTAAACAGCAATTTGACGAAACTGCGTAGCAACATGATCTGATTGGCAAGCATATGCGGGCGACCAAGCGCCTTTGACATCACGATGCCACCTTCCACCACGGTTGAAACCATGTCGGCAAGTTCATCAAGGTCGACCGGCTCGTTGGGCGGATAAACATCAACGATCCGATCCAGAATGGCGCGGAACCGTGTGCGCCAGCCCAGCACCGCCTGCCGGTTCAAAAGCCGGACTTCATTGTCAAACAGCCGTTCCTGATAACAGTAAACCGCGATCAGGCATCCCGGGTGACCCTGCGGCAGATCTTCGACCAGTTCGGCAAGGATTTTAAGCCCGATCAGGAATTGTTGCAGCGGATCATCAACCAGTTCCTGCCCGCGCAAAAACACCTGATCGAGAATCTTTTCATCCTGTTCGATATGACGCAGCAAAAGGGCGCGCGCCAGTTCGTTCTTATCCTTGAAGTGATAGAAAAATCCGCTTTTGGTGATGCCAGCCTCGCAGATGAGCTCCTCGATAGAGGTTGCGCCAAACCCCTTGTTCAGCACAGAGTTTTCGGCAATTTCGAGGATACGGTCGCGGGTGCGCTCACCCTTGCCCTTGGCCTGCTCTGATGCCGCATCGGCGGCCTGATCAATCGTCTGGTTCATCACTTTACCCTACCGGCGGTACAGTTTTCCGTCGCACAGCATAACCCCGAATGCGCCAGAAAGCCGACCAGCTCCGATATTCCATTGTTTTAAAAAGGTTTTCAGTAATTTCAAAAACTGCACCGCATGCTTACTAGAAGCAAAACCCAACCGGGGCGAGACTTCGGCCCCTGCTCTTTCGCTGGTTTGAATAGCGTCCGGGTAGAATTTTTGAAACCCCAAAATGTGAAATTTGAAGTCATGACCGCACGCCATTCCCATCTGCCCCCTTTCGCGCCAACCAAATTCATTACCGACGGCGGGCTTGAAACCACCCTGATTTTCCATGACGGGATTGATATCCCCTATTTCGCATCTTTTGATCTTTTGCAGACACAGGACGGCTACAATCGCGTTGCCAACTATTACGCGCGCTACCTTGAAATCGCGCGCAACGCCAAGGTCGGTTTTGTACTGGAAAGCCCGACATGGCGCGCCAATGGCGACTGGGGCCTGCGCATGGGTTACAGTGCGGTCGAACTTGCCGACATGAACCACAAGTCGGTCCGGATGATGGCCGATCTGCGCGACCGGTATCAGACCGCCGAAACCCCGTGCCTGATCAGTGGCTGCATCGGACCACGCGGCGATGGGTATAGCCCGACCGACCGCATGACCACCCAGCAGGCACACGACTATCACGCGGTTCAGGTGCGCACCTTTGCCGGTACGCCGATCGATATGGTATCGGCGATCACGATGAATTACCCTGAAGAAGCGATTGGCATCGCCTTGGCCTGCAAGGATGCCGATTTGCCCTGCGTGATTTCCATTACCGTTGAAACCGATGGCCAGTTGCCAAGCGGTGACGGCATTGGCGACGTGATTGAAATGGTTGATGCGCAAACCGGTGCCTATCCGGTTTATTACATGATCAATTGCGCCCACCCTGACCATTTCCGCGACAAGCTTGACGGCAACAACGCCTGGAAGAACCGCATTTGTGGTGTTCGGGCCAATGCATCGCGCCAAAGCCATGCGGAACTTGATGCCTGCGAACATCTTGACGACGGCAACCCGGACGAACTGGGGCGGCTTTATTGCGATCTGGCCGAATTGCTGCCGAACCTTGCGGTGATTGGCGGCTGTTGCGGGACCGATCATCGCCATGTCCATGCCATGGCCAAACATGCCCTGCCACGTCTTGTGGCGGCGGGATGATCGCAAAGACAAAGAAAAGGGACACGAGCAATGAATATGAGCTTTAAACCAGCCGCGCGGCCATTGGCACAATCAAACACCGACCGCCCGACACCGCCAATGGATTTACTGCGCGCAAGCGTTAATGATGCCGATGTCATGGCCAAGCTGATCAATATCGCGGGCGAAGGCCTGCCGGTTTATCTGTGGCAGGACATGATCGAAGGCGACGAGACCGTCTGGGATGTCGGGCGCCGACGCGCCCGGCGCGACGAAGGCGGATTTTCCTATCGCAATACCACGCTTGCCTTTGGCGAACATCAGGTGATGGGTGCTCTGATTGATTATGCCCAGCCCGATACGTTTGATCCGATTGATCCGACGGAAATACCGGCGATGTTTGTGCCGTTGCTTGAGCTTGAAAGCCTGGCACCGGGAAGCTGGTACATCAATGTGCTGGCGGTGTTTCCGCCGTTTCGCAATCGCGGGGTCGGATCAGAACTGATCCGGGCGGCCGAACGCAATGCGATCAATGCCGGAAAACAGGCGATCAGCATCATCGCATCAGACGGCAATCCCGGTGCCATCCGTCTTTATGAACGGCATGGCTATACCCAGTGCGCCAAACGCGCGATGATCAAGGAAGGTTGGGAAAATCCCGGTAAAAACTGGATATTGCTGATCAAGCAGTTCTGATCAGAAGCAGGAGACCAAACAAAAAGCCGGAAGCCCTCAGCTTTCGGCCTTCTTTTCCCACGCCCCTTGCGGGGTCTGCTGCCAGTAAGACAGCTTGTGCCCGGCATCTTTCCAGTCTTTCCAGCGGGTGCGCGCCTCGGCCACCGCCTCATGATCGCGGTCGTCAAACAGCATGATGACCCGTTCATAATCGGCGATCTTCTCGCTAATCGCGCGGTCGGTCAGAAACAGGAACTGTGCGCCGTTGGGATTTTCATCCTCGGATGTCAGCCAGACCGGCTGCATTTCCGGATCACCATCAGATTTCGATCCATGGGGCATCCAGCTTGCGGCGTCATAAGTCCAAAGCAGGGTATTGAGCGCCTCGATCCGTTCCTCCGTCCCGGTCATGACGACAGCACGTTTTTCCCGCTCCAATGTCTTGGACAGCAGGGTCGGCAATGCACGTTCCAGCGGGGACGCGGTCAGATGATAGAACCAGATGTCAGCCATGGTGGATTTCTATCGCGAACATGAAAACGGGGCAAGGTGATCGTCACCCTGCCCCGCAAGTTTCTGGTCAAACCGCCGTGAAATCAGGACTCACAGTTATCGGCCACAAAGCGATCCAGCAGACGCACGCCAAAGCCAGTGCCGCCCTTTGGCGTGACTTCGCTATCCTTCGTCGCCCAGGCCATGGCAGCGATATCAAGATGCGCCCACGGGCGATCCTTGGTGATGAAGCGTTGCAGGAACTGGGCCGCCGTGATGGAACCGGCCGGACGGCCGCCAACGTTTTTCATATCGGCGATGTCGGATTTAAGCTGGCTGTCATAGGCCTTCGACAGCGGCAGACGCCAGACGGTTTCATTGACTGCAAGACCGGCATTGGTGATCTGGGTGGACAATTCATCATTGTTGGAAAACAGCCCGGCATTTTCATGGCCAAGGGCAATGATGATCGCGCCGGTAAGCGTCGCCAGATCGACGATCAGTTTCGGATCATATTTTTCCTGCACATAGGTCAGGGCATCACACAGGACAAGGCGGCCTTCGGCGTCGGTATTGATGACTTCGATGGTCTGGCCCGACATCGAGGTCACAACATCGCCCGGACGCTGTGCCGTGCTGGATGGCATGTTTTCAACAAGACCGATGACGCCGATCACGTTGGCCTTGGCCTTGCGCCCGGCCAGTGCCTTCATCAGGCCGGAAACCACACCAGCCCCGCCCATATCGAATTTCATGTCTTCCATGCCAGCGGCCGGTTTGATCGAAATACCGCCGGTATCAAACGTCACACCCTTGCCGACGAAGGCAACCGGTGCGTCTTTTTTCTTGCCGCCGTTCCAGCGCATGACAACCATATAAGGCTTATGCGCCGAACCCTGCGCCACGCCCAGAAGCGCACCCATGCCAAGCTTTTTCATTTCCTTTTCGTCAAGCACATCAATCTCGATACCGAGCTTTTCAAGCGCGCTGACTTCTTTCATGAAGCTTTCGGGATACAGTACATTGGCAGGCTCAGACACCAGATCACGGGTGAAGAACACGCCTTCGACGACCTTTTTGGCATTGTCGAACTGTTTTTTGGCGTCCTTATGATCGCGCGCGGCAATCGCAATGGATTTCAGGACCGGTTTATCTTCCTTGGTTTCGGTGGTGCGGTATTTATCGAAACGATAATCGCGCAGCATCGCACCGGTGGCAAAATCGCAGGCCATGCCTTCCATGTCAAACAGGACGGTCACGTCCTTCTCGCCGGTCGAAAGGGCGCGCACGGTGACATTGCCGCCAAGTTTCTGGGCGGCGATCACGTCAAATTCGGCTTCCTTGCCAATCCCGAACACGATGATGCGCGAAAGATCGGTATTGGCCGGTGCCAGAAGCTGCAGGCTTTGCCCTGCTTTCCCCTTGAAGGTCGATCCCTTGATCGCCTTGGCAAGTGCGCCGCCGGTTGCTTCGTCCAGCGCCACGGCACTTGGCATCAGATCGCCGCCATCGGTGGCAAAGGCGATCACAGCGCCCGAGGTCGGGATGGCGAGATCGGAGAACGTGATCTTCATGAGAAAAAGGCTCCTGTCATGTTTCGGGCATATGTGGTGTCTGCACCGGCAATCCCGCCGATGCTTGAATGCTTTCCCTAATCTAGCGCGTTAAATGGCGAAGAAAAGGCTTATTGCTCAAAAACCTGCGGGATTTTACCGATATGACAGGCCCATGACGACCACCCACGTGTTTCCACGGTGATTTTGGCCGATTGCTCAATGTCAAGGCAGGCGCACAATCGCGGCCTATGATGGAACTGTTCCAACTTAGTCCCCTGCTTGTTTGACGGTGCCATGATGAATGCGAAAACCACGCCGATCTCGATATCCGAACCCGCCCCCGCACCGCACCCATTCTGGAGTGGCGCGTTTCGCCCGATGTTTCTGTTTGCCGGGCTGATTGCGGTGGTGGCCGTGGTCTGGTGGGTGGCGGGGATGGCGCATGGCGTACCGACGCCGTCGCTTGGCACGCCGTCGCTTTGGCACGGGCATGAAATGATTTTCGGCTTTGGCGGGGCGGCGATTGGCGGGTTCCTGCTGACCGCGATTGCCAACTGGACGGGGCGGCCCGGCGTTGCGGGCGGATTGCTGATGGTGCTTGCCGCGTGCTGGCTCATCGCGCGGCTGGCGATTGGCTTTGGCGAGGCATTGCCGCCCGCCCTGACCATCATCGGCGGGCTTGGTTATTTCGTCGCCCTTATCGTGATTGCCGGGCGGGAGCTTGTGCTGGGGCGGAATTATCGCAACCTTAAAATCCTTGGTATTCTGGGGCTGATTACCGCCTTTGACGGGATGTTTATTGCAGGCGCACTTGGCCTGATCGCGCTTGATGCGATGGTGATTTATCAAAGTGCAATTTTGCTGATCGTGCTTCTGATCGCGCTGATTGGCGGGCGGATCATCCCGGCCTTTACGCGCAACTGGCTGCAACGCGAACGGCCGGATACCAAGATGCCGGTGATGTTTACGCGTTTTGACGGCGTGTGCCTTGCCGCCCTTGCCATCACCATCGTGATCGGGATGGTGGATACGGATGGCACCATCTCTGGCGCGGCATTGCTGATCACCGCCACCTTGCACGGGCTTCGCATGGTACGCTGGCGCGGGCACCTGACGCTGCGCGATCCGTTGGTGGCGATGTTGCATTTCGCCTATTTCTGGGTGCCTGCCGGATTGGCGGCGTTTGGCATCGCCCATATCTGGCCGGACGTGATCGCGGCGCGTGATGCCCTGCACGGGCTTACCGGCGGGGCGATGGCCTGCATGATCATTGCGATTGGCGGGCGGGCAGCCCTTGGCCATACCGGGCGGGAATTGCGCGCAAGCTGGGCCTTGAATGCGGCATTCGGGTTGGTGTGGATGTCGACCGTGCTGCGGCTTCTGGTCGGGCAGTTCCCGGATGCTTACCTTCCGGTTCTGGCGGCGGCGACCCTGTGCTGGCTGGTCGGGTGGCTGGCGTTTCTGATTGGCTATGCGCCGATCCTGATCGGGCCGAGCCAGAAGAAAACGCGCGGCATTCCGGTCAGATAATCTGTCCGTGCATGAAAACTGCAACCTTTGCATCACATAATGATCACGCTTCCCAACCCTTGAGAATAGTAGATACGTCAACCTGTAGGTTATATTTTTGAGGAAATTTCTCGCCTAGCGTTACTCCATACTGACAGCATGCCGATCTGTTGAACGCCACGAGAATTCTCGCCCACGTATGACAATACACGTTGAGTTTTCAATCTATTGCGTCCGGATGAGGGAGGTGACGATGACTTACAGCGTAGGGCAAACCTATTTTGGCTTGTGCATGGCTGCAAACGCGGTAGCCGATATTCAGGTTCAGGCAAAAGAGCCAGGCGACCAGAACGATCTGACAAAATACATGAAGATTGCGCTTTGCGGTGGCGATTTGAAAGCAGCCTCTGCGACCGGGCCGTTCAAGGACTGGAAAGGTCCGGAATGGGTTGGATATTTCCCCCAACAGAACAGTACTCTTGCTGGTGGTGACTGGGAGGTCGTATGGGGCCCGAGCGTCTATATCGAACATCCTTACAAAGAACTTCCCAAACCGCATGGCGGTTATGCCACCAATTCGATGTTTGTCGCCCACAGCGATGAACTTGCGACCTATGTGGTCGCAATCGCGGGCACAAATCCCAAAAACATTTCCGACTGGACCGAGGAGGATTTCGATGTTTCAGCCGAAAAAACATCGCTTTGGCCCCCGAAATTTCCGTTTACCGTCGAAAAGCACGATCCGATAGATCAAACCAAACCGCAGGTTTCAGGCGGAACCGCATTGGGCATCAGCAATTTGCTTATGGAGATGAAAGACCCGAAAACCCGGCAAAGTGTGTCTGACTTCCTTAAAGAGAAGAAAAAACCAACCGAAAAACTAGTCTTTACCGGCCATAGTCTGGGCGGGGCATTGTCACCGGCTTTGGCGTTCTATCTTTATCCCGACATAGACAGTGGCTGGGCCGGTGTCGAAATTTATCCCTATGCAGGCGCGACACCGGGCAATGCGGCATGGATCAAGGAATTTGCGCAGACCTATCCTCACGTCCACGATCACATGAATATCCACGATGTCGTCCCGCATGGCTGGAACATGATGGACGCGATCATATCGTGCACAGGACTTCAGAAATATGACAGCATCTTCGGGGTCATCCATGGCCCCGTAGGCGACGAAATAGATGGGCTGGTTGAAAAGGTCAAAAAATGGCCCGAAGGTGTCGACTATGCCAATATCACCCATGATCTTCTTGGAAAGACTGATTTCTCGGACGCATGGGGTTTCTATAGCTGGACGGACGATGCGACATACGCACCCTATATTCTAAAAACAGATCCGCAATGGCAGAAATGGCCACCCTTTACAACAGATAATCCGATCACGGACACCAACCCTGAAAACGATGCAACCCTGGATAAGTCGGGCGCACAAATTGGCAATCTGATCTATGCGACACATATCTATCAGTATCACTACATCATGCAGGTTCCGCCGGTGCAGTATTTGCCGGGCATCAGTTAAGGTTCCGTATCAGGCCATATCTTATGGCCTGTCAGATCGCCGTTTCATCTGTCAGGCCGCCTAACCAAAATCAAACAGCGACAGGGTCGGGTTGGATTTGATGTACTCAACCTGCCCCTTGTCCGCATCGCCGGTGCAATGCCAGCCGTGGCTTTCGTAAAAGCCATGCGCGCGGATTTTGGGATCGGCATCGGTGGTCAGCGAAATGTCGCTGCAGCCTTGGGCAAACAACCATTCCTCGGCCACGCGCAAAAGCGCTCTGCCCACCCCGCGGCCTTCGAAATCGGGATCAACGAACAGCGCCCATAATGTTGCCTCACGCGGGATGGCAATGGCAAAGCCCGCCGCCGCGCCATCCAGATCGGCCACCCACATGCCATAGCCATCAGCAAGCCATTTGCCAAAGGCGGCCTTGGTAATCCCGCGTTCGGCAAGCTGATCGACGGATAGATGATTTTCGCGCACCCGGCTTCGGATGGCGAAAATGGCACTGACGTCGGAAATGCTGGCTTTGCGGATTTTCATGGGTGATTTTGGGTCCAGACTAAACTGGCGGCAATTTAGCCTGCTTTGCCCGAAATGGAAGCAAAAACGCCATCAGGATGCTGGTGCCGAACCCGCACTTGGCGCGACCAGACGCACCGGTTGGCGCTTTGGCCCCCATGTGCCGGGGCACGGTTGGAACACACCCGCACAATGGGTGCCGCAATGGGTGCAGGCCCCGTGCGCATCAAGGTTCCAGTCCGATAACTGATACCAGTCCCGCCCGATCAGGATGCGACCGCAATGATGGCAAAAGGTGCTTGACCCGGCCTTGTCATGAACATTGCCGACATAAGCATACCGAATGCCGTTTTTCATCGCGATATCGCGCGCCCGGATCAGGGTCGCGGGCGGGGTGCGCGGATGATCCATCATTTTCCAGTCGGGATGAAAGGCGGTGAAATGCATCGGCACATCGGGGCCAAGTTCGCCCGCCACCCATGACGTCATTTCATCGAATTCGGCGTCGCTGTCATTCTCGCCGGGGATCACCAGATTGGTCAGCTCAAACCACACCCCGGTTTCATGTTTAAGGTATTTCAGGGTTTCAAGAACATCGGCCAGATGGGCGGAACAGAGCTTGTGATAAAAATCCTCGGTAAAGCCCTTGAGGTCCACATTGGCCGCGTCCATATGGCGAAAGAATTCCTCGCGGGCTTTATAGCCAATATATCCCGCCGTGACGGCGACGGTGCGAATGCCAGCCTCCCGGCAGGCCTGCGCCACATCCACCGCATATTCCAGAAAGATCACCGGGTCGTTATAGGTAAAGGCAACTGCCGAGCAGCCATAGGCCTTTGCGGTTCTGGCGATCATTTCAGGCGTCGCGAGCGATCCCAGCCTGTCCATTTCACGCGCCTTGGAAATCTCGTAATTCTGGCAGAACTTGCAGGTCAGATTGCAGCCCGCCGTACCAAATGACAGGATCGGGGTGCCGGGCAGGAAATGGTTGAGCGGCTTTTTCTCGATCGGGTCGATGCAAAAACCCGATGACCGGCCCCATGTGGTCAAAACCACCTGATCGCCCTCGCGCGCCCGGACAAAGCAAAGCCCCCGCTGCCCGTCCTTCAGCTTACAAAAGCGCGGGCAGACATCACACTGGATACGGCCATCCTCAAGATGGTGCCAGTAGCGTCCGGGGACGGTTCCTATTTGCGGGGTCGTGACATTCATGGCGCTTTGGACCCTGACCGGGTTCACGATTGTTAGCTTGTCCTTTCAAAGTGTAGTCCTGATCGCTATCTTTTTCAAAGGAAGCCCATCATTGGAAGCGTAATGACGATTATCCGCCCGCCCGCCATTGCCGGAACGTTTTATCCCGCTGCACCCGATATGTTGCGCAGCGAGATTGACGGATTGATCCATGCGGCGGTCGAGAGCCAGACAGAGAATGATACACCAATCCCCAAGGCGATCATTGTGCCCCATGCCGGGCTGATGTTTTCAGGGGCGATTGCCGGTCTGGGTTTTGCCACCGTTCGGGCGTTAAAGGGTACGGTCAAACGGATCGTGATCATTGGCCCGGCGCATCGCATGGCGTTTCAGGGGATTGCGATTGCCAAGGCGGACGGGTTTGCCACACCGCTTGGCGATGTGCTCTGTGATCTGGCAGGGTTGCAGGCGGCCCTTGCATGGCCACAGGTGCAGGTTCTTGACGAGGCGCATCGGCTTGAGCACGGGCTTGAGATCGAATTGCCGTTTATCCAGCGATTGTTTGGCGAAGATGCCGATATCGGCATTGTGCCCCTGCTGGTCAGCCGATGCAGCGCACGGCAGGTGCATGAGGTGATCGAAGCCCTTTGGGGCGGTTCGGAGACCCTGATCGTGATTTCATCGGATCTGTCGCATTTTCATGATTACGACACCGCCAAGCGCATCGACGATAATACGCGCGTGATGATCGAGCGGTTTGACGCCGAAAGCATCACAAGCGGGGATGCGTGTGGTGCCTTGCCAGTGGCGGGCATGTTGATGTCGGCACGCAAACGCGGTATGCGGATCAGGACACTTGGCATGTGTAATTCCGGCGATGTGACGGGCGATAAATCGCGCGTTGTCGGCTATGGCGCGTGGGCGGTTTATGCGGGATCAGCGGATATGCGCGAGGATGAAAAGACGAGCAAATCATCAGGCGGCTTTGTCGGCATGACCGAAAAGCTTCTGGCCGACCACGGGGCGGAGATGATTGACCTTGCACGGCAATCGATCTGGCACGGGATCACGCATGGCGGGCCGCTTCGCATTGATCCGGCATCGGTTTCCCCGGCCCTTCTGGCACCGGGCGCGTGTTTTGTGACATTAAAGAAATCCGGCCAGCTTCGTGGCTGCATAGGATCGGTGATGGCGCATCGGGATCTGGCCACGGATCTGTGTGAAAATGCGTTTAAGGCCGGATTTGGCGACCCGCGCTTTCCGGGCCTTCGCCAAGATGAATTGAATGACGATCTGGAATTATCCATCTCGGCCCTCTCCCCGCCGCGTGATTTTCCGTTTGAAAACGAGGCCGATCTGATCGCCAAACTGACACCCGATGAGGATGGCATTATCCTGTCGGATGGCAATCATCGTGGCTTGTTCCTGCCTCAAGTCTGGGAGCAATTGCCTGATCCGGCGGATTTCGTGGCACAATTGAAACGCAAGGCCGGGCTTTCGACGGATCACTGGTCGGATCGCATGCGCGCACAACGGTTTGTCACGCGCGGCATATCGGGCAAGGACATCTCGCCCAAGGATTTCTGGCAGCAACCGACCCCGATGTCATGAGCATTGCAGGATCGGACAACATCAATGCCCGTGAAGGACGCTATCGTTACTTCATTGAAAGCGTGATCGCGTGGGAAGGGGTTTGGGGGCTTTATGACAAAGGCTGGCTGTTGTGCCCCGGCAATGATGGCACCCGATATTGCCCGTTTTTCGCAAGCCATGACCATGCGGATGCGTGGAACGAGATTGCGCAAACCGGCTACGTCCCGACCGCGATCACCCTGGTTGAACTGACCGAAAATCTGTTGCCCGATCTTGCCCGAAACAGGATTGAACCCGGTATTTCACCGACCGGCGATGATGGCCCGATCCTGCCGGGGCATTTGGCATTGCATGATGATTTGATGGCGGCGTTAAAGAAATCGATCACCGGCTAGGGATGTGGGACAGCGTTTTCGCAAAGCGCAGCTTTGGCAGGGCCCGTGCCCCATTGCGTTCATAAAACCGGGCAGCATCGATATTCCAGTCGGGCGTTTGCCATTCCATCCAGCCAAGGTTCTGCTGACGTGCCAGATTTTCAAACGCGGCCAGCATTCGCGCGCCAAGCCCGGCCCCACGGCTTTGCGGCGCAAGGTAAAGACAATCCAGATGCAGGAAGCAGGCGGCCTTCCATGTTGAAAATTCGATACTGGCCGCACCATAGCCGACCAGCTGCCCACCCCTGCCCGCCACCATCACGCTCAGGCGGGCATCCGCGCCAAACAGATATCGGGGCAGGTTTTCGGCCAGATGGGCGCGATTGACCTTCTGGCGTTCAAAATCCGCGTGATCGGCAATCAGGTCAATCAGACGGGGCAGATCATCAGGGACTGCGGTGCGGATTTCATATGGCACTGGTGATGACGTCATTGGTGCGATCCGGTGGCAAAGAATAGGATGGGCCGACAGGCAGCGATCCTGTCGGCCAGTATTAGCGATGGTTACCGTCAGATCAGGCAACCGGTTCCGTCAGGTTGAACCCTTCGTCGATCCAACCGGTCACACCGCCAATCATCAGTTTGACCGGCAGGCCAAGGGCGGCCAGCCGACAGGCGGCCTTGTTGGCACCATTGCAATGCGGACCGGCGCAATAAACCACAAAGGTTTTACCGGCGGGATATTCGGCCATGCGGCGTTCGGTCATCTTGCCGTGCGGGATATTGATCGCGCCTTCGATATGGCCACCGTGATACAGCGCGGGGGACCGGACATCGACAAGAATGAAATCATCGGCCCCGGATTGCATGCTTGCATGAGTATCCCAGCAATCGGTTTCAAATTGCAGCATCGCATCAAAATGGGCGCGTGCAATATGCGACGGTGCGGGGTTGATTTCATTGATCAGGCTTTTCATTCGAGTGGCTCCGTTTTCAATCATCATGGGTAATGGGATGATCGTAACGATTGCCATTTTTTTCGATAGTGGCCAAAATGCCATTATTCGGTAATTTTTCGCCAAACCGCATTTTAACGGAATCAAATCCGGTCATGCCCGATCATCGTGCCGCAGATATCAAACCAACCGACGCCCTGCATCATGTTGTGGTGCTGGCCTATGACGGGCTTTGCACATTTGAATTTGGCATCGCCCTAGAGGCATTTGCCCTGCCCCGACCGGAGTTTGATTTTCCGTGGTATCGCTGTTCGATTGCGGGAATTGACCCGGAAATCCGGGCGATGGGCGGATTTCGGGTGGCGACCGATGCCGGGATCGAATTGATTGATCAGGCCAACACCGTGATCATCCCCGGCTGGCGCGGGGCGGATGTGATGCCCGATGTGGCACTTTGTGATGCGTTAAGGCGTGCTCATGCCCGCGGATGCCGGTTGGTAAGCATCTGTTCGGGCGTGTTTGTTCTGGCGGCAAGCGGGTTGCTGGCAAACGGGCGGGCGACGACGCATTGGCGATATACCGACCGGCTGCACGCGATGTATCCCGATATCGAGATTGTCGATGATGTTTTATATGTCGAAAACAGCCAGATCATCACATCGGCGGGCAGCAGTGCGGGGATTGATGCCTGTTTGCATGTGATCCGGTCCGATCATGGCGCGCAGGTTGCCAATGTGGTCGCACGGCGGTTGGTGATGCCGCCCCATCGTGATGGGGGACAGGCGCAATATGTCGAAGCACCTGTGCAGGAACGACCGGGCAAATCGATTGCAGCCGTTCTGGACTGGGCACGCGGCAAACTGGCCGAACCGATTGAAATCGGCGAAATGGCCAACTTTTCGGGACTAAGCGAAAGAACGTTTTTACGGCGTTTCCGCGAAGGCACCGGCATGGCGCCGCTTAAATGGCTGCGGCGTGAACGGGTATTGCGGGCGATGAAATTGCTTGAAGAAACCAGTTTGCCGCTGGGTGACATTGCCGAGCAATGCGGGTTCCAGTCGATGGAAACATTTCGCATCGCGTTTCGCGATATCGCCCACGTGCCCCCGGCCCGCTATCGCAACCGGTTTCGGATCGGTCAACCGGCGTGACCGGGCATATGGCCTGATGAGAGGCGATGGCGATGGCGATGATGAACGTGAACAGGAAAGTGAACGTGATCTCGCCATAGTGGGACGGTCTTACTGGACGTGATGGGCAAAATTCCCTATGCCCTTTGCACGCAAAAGATTAACCAGACGAGATTGCCATGACGATTGCCCTTCCGGCCGATGCCAGTGCCCTTGAAAACGGGTTGATTGAAATTGCGCGCCGCGCCGGTGCCGCCATGATGAAAATCTATGACACCGATTTCGAAGTCCGGTCCAAGGATGACACATCCCCGGTGACCGAGGCCGACGACGCCGCCGAGGCGGTGATCCTGCCCGGTCTTCGCGCCCTGACCCCCGATGTCAAAATCGTGTCCGAGGAAAGTGCAGCAGCGGGTGACATTCCCGATGTGAACGGGGATACCGATTTCTTCTGGCTGGTGGATCCGCTGGACGGGACCAAGGAATTCATCAAACGCAACGGCGAATTCACCGTCAATATCGCCCTGATTGCCAAGGGCGTCCCGGTTCTGGGCGTGGTTTATGCCCCGGCAATTGAAAAGCTTTATTACGGCGGGCCGGATGGGGCGAAGCTGATTGAAGGCAATGGCGATATTGATGACACAACCCGCGCCATCACGGTGCGCGACATGCCCGAAGACGGGGTAGTCGTCGTCGGTTCGCGTTCGCATGGCGATCCCGAGGCGATGAAGGCGTTTCTGGGCGACCTCGCGGTCAAGGAACTGCGCCCGGCGGGAAGTTCGCTTAAACTCTGCCTTCTGGCCGAAGGGGTGGCCGACCTATACCCCCGCCTTGGCCCGACCATGGAATGGGATATCGGGGCCGGTCATGCGGTTCTGGCGGCCGCCGGTGGTGTGGTCGAGAATATGGACGGGAGCCGGTTTGCCTATGGCAAGGCCGATTTCCGCAATCCGTTCTTCATCGCACGCAGCCCGTCCGTGCCGGTGACGCATCAAGACTGACTTGCCGTGTTTTACGCCGCAACTTCATTGTCACAAGGCCACATAAAGACGGATACACCGCGACGTGAAGTCAATGAGTTTCTTTGTGCAGCCATGGTCATCTCAGCCCTTCACCCAAAAATTGTGAGTATAAAACAGATCGGGCAGCATCCAAACTTGCTGCCCGATCTGTTTTATATGCTTGCATACCTATGACAGGACGTGCTCTAGCGCAAAAGCGTTGATTTTTCGGGGCTTGAAGTAATGCGGGACGGTTGATTGCCAAGCTGGGTGATAACCAACCCGGCAAGGATCATGACAACCCCAGAAATGCGCAGCAGATTTAACGGCTTTGGCATCAAACCGACCAATCCGAAATGATCGATCAACAGGGACGCAATCATTTGGCCGGCAATCACCGCAATAATGAAACTGGTCGCGCCAAGCTTGGGCGCCAGCAAAAGCGCTGCGGTGATATAAACAACCCCTGCGGCACCTCCTACCCATATCCACCAAGGCCCTTTGGTGGTTTCGGAAAATGTCGGGAGGGATACCTTAAAAGCCATCATCACAGGAATGATAATGGCGATACTGATCACAAGCGACACCAGTGTTGCCCATAAGGGGTGCCCCAACATACGGCCAAGGGTGGCATTGCTCCCGGCCTGAAACGGGACAAAAGCCCCAGCCAGAATGGCGAAAAAGATCAACAGGAATGACGACATATTTTGCATAACGATGTTTCCCAAACTTGGAATGCGTATGCGTGATGGTATCTATCATTCAAATGATGAATGGAAATTCGTATTCAAAACAACCAATATACGTTTCATGAATAATCTTTCGTCAATTGACCTCAACCTTCTGGTGGTGCTGGATGCGCTTTTGGCGGAACAGCATGTTTCTCGTGCCGCATTGCGCATTCATAAAAGCCAGCCGGCTGTCAGCCACGCCTTAAGGCGTTTGCGCGATCTGCTGGATGATCCATTGCTGGTACGCCGGGGCGGCAAGCTGGAAACAACGCCGTTTGCACGCAGCCTTGCCCCGGAATTGGCCGCTATTCTAGGGAAGCTCCAGGCTTTGCTGGCGCCACAGGGGTTTGATCCGGCCGCAGCACGCCGCACCTTCCGGCTTGCCATGTCAGATTACGCAACAGCGCTTTTACTGCCGCGTCTGATTAAAGTGATGCGCAACGAAGCGCCTGATTGTGATCTGATTATCAGTCAGGGCGGGCGTGAAACCATGCAATCACAACTCATTGAAGGGGAAATTGATTTGGCGTTGGGGGTATTTCCCGAACGCTGGCCTGATATTTGTGATCAGGTGCTATTCTGGGAAGATTTTATCTGTGTGGCGGATAAAAGCCGCTTTCCGGATCCTTTACAGTGCGACCTTCGCCGATATCAGGAGAGCCCGCATATTCTGGTAGCCGTTCACGCCGACAGTACCAATGAAATCGATACCGCCCTGAGCCGTCAAAACGCATTTCGCCGCACTGTAGCGATTGTGCCGCACTGGCGTGTTGCGGTTGACCTTGTACAGGGTACCGATTTGATTTTGACCGTGGCACGGCGCATTCTCTCGGTACAGAATGACCTTAGCGGGTTGGTATCATTTCACCCGCCTATAGATATCCCCCAATTTGCCTTTCGCCAGATTTGGCATCGCAGACGCAATGACGATCCAGCACATATGTGGCTACGCCAAAACGTTGCGGACCTGATGCAAGATCAATGATCCTTGGGACAGTTTTTTTTATGGTCTTGGAGATGGCAAAAACCGAAAGAAAATCGGTGATATCCGGCTATCACCTTGCTTTCACTCAAGAACCGAAACACCGCAGTTTTATTGACTTTGAGCGTATTTTTTGCTATACAATCTTTATCGCCACACAACGTGTAGGTGACGTAAATAGCCGCCGGAATCACGGCGACGCGGTCCGGGTCACTGCTGCAGGGCGACTGCCGGGCTAGAGCGTAAAATGGAGCCGCCATCCTGATGGCGGCTCTGCGCTGTCTGGGCTATTGCCCCGGTGCAGGTGTGGTCCGGCGCATCATCAAAAACAGCACCGAAATCCCCGCCGCCAGCAAGACCAGAACCGGCAGGGCCCAGTTCCCGATCATCACCAGAAGCGACGTCCCAGCCGACGGGCCAACGATGGCCCCCAGCGTATAGCTTTGCGAGACAATCACCAGAACGCCGACCTGATATCCCTGCCCCGCTCCTCCTCCTGCGCCTTGTCCTTTCACCCGGCCACTGGCCGCGATCAGGACAGCGGCGGTATAAAGCCCGGCCACCGCAACACCGAGCGCAAACAGGATGATCGCCGCCATGATGCCATATCCGGCAAGCGCCATGGGGACAGCGCCAACCAGAAGCAGACCAAAGCACAGCCAAGCCAGTTTGATCGGACCGCTTTTATCCGAAACATAACCGACAAGCGGCTGGCAGATCGTGCCGCCAAACACAAAGACCGCCGCCAGCCACAAACCAGCTTCGGCAAGGCCGGTGTCACGTTGCGATTGCAACGGCAGGACCGATAAAAAGCAGATTTCAACAAACCCCGCGACAAAGGCAATCAGCACCAGATCCCAATGATCAATCCAGCGCCGCAATGCTGCCCCCGCGCCCTTCTGGGTTGATGTCATTTCAAGGCGCGGCATGGCAACAGCACAGAAAAGCGGGATGATGGCCGCAACAAGGGCAATGCCAGACATGGCGAGTGCATCCGATCCAAACCAGCCGATCAGGATCGGCCCTAGAACAATGCCAAGCCCCATCAGGGTTTCATGAAAACCAACCACCCGGCCCAGTTTATCACGCGGGGCCAGTTGCACGATCAGCCCGTCACACACCACCCACCGCAAAATCAGCCCCACCCCGGCAAACAGGGTTGCGGGCAGGACAAGCGCCGATTGCGGCGCATACATCACCACGACAATCAGGGTGAAAAACGACAGGCCACTGACGACAAGCGGGATAACGGGATGGGTTTTACGTAAAATCGCCGCGACAAAGAACCCGCCGATCAGATCGGCAATCCAGTAAAGCGACAGCATCATGCCGCCATGCCGTTCGCCCAATCCGGCATTGGTCAGTGCCAGCGGCAGAAGTGTGTCGATCACGCCGATCTGAATGATCTGCGAAACAAACGAAGCCAGATTAATCAGGGCCAGCGGCACGGCAATATGGGTCGGGATCGTTGCTGCCTTGGAGAGTGATGGCATGTGCAAAGGCATAATGGCCCTCCTTGCGATGGATTACACCGTTCCGAGGGCCTGAGCGGGTGTTTGCAGCAGGCCGGATATGAAGGATGCAGGCTTTGACACGCACCACGCGCGAACCAGGATCAATCATGGGGTTCTTCCTGCGACCGACACCCTAAACCGGGACGATCATTCGATCAATGCAAACAGCGATAAAGTCGCTTCCAGCTTGTCATTCCCGACTATCATCGCTAGGTATTTCATAGAGCTATATTTTTTATGGAATGCTTGATGTCCCCGGCTTTGACGATCCGCCCCTATTCCGAAGGTGCCCTGACGCAGGCCGCGGCCAAGTTGCGCGCGGGCGAGCTTGTCGCGTTTCCGACCGAAACGGTTTACGGGCTGGGCGCGGATGCCACCAATGACGATGCGGTTGCGGGCATTTTTGCCGCCAAGCAACGGCCAAGCTTCAACCCCCTGATCAGCCATTTCCCTGATCGCGATGCCGCCGCCAAACATGCGGTTTTCGATGCGCGTGCCGATAAGCTTGCCGATGCGTTCTGGCCGGGTGCGCTGACGCTTGTTTTGCCAAAGCGTTCCGACAGCAATGTATCGCAATTGACCACCGCCGGCTTGCCAAGCATCGCGGTGCGTGTGCCCGCCCACGAAATGGCGCGCGCGCTGTTGCGTGCAGTTGGCCGCCCGATTGCAGCACCTTCGGCCAACCGATCCGGCCGGATCAGCCCGACAACAGCCGCCCATGTGGCAGCATCCCTTGGTAATGCGATTGGCATGATCTTGGATGGCGGGCCGTGCGGGGTCGGGCTTGAAAGCACGGTGATTGACCTGACCACCGACCGCGTCGTGATGCTCCGCCCCGGCGGGATTACCCGCGATCAGGTGGCGGAAGTTCTGGGATGCGACGTCGTGATGGCCGAAACCGATGACAACGCGCCCAAAAGCCCCGGAATGCTGACCAGCCATTATGCGCCGGGATTGCCGGTGCGGCTGAATGCGACGGCACCGGATCAGAAGAAATACGGCCATGAAATATTGCTGGCATTCGGCGATTGCGTGACCAAGGGGTTTGACAAGGTCCTGTGGCTTTCGAAAACCGGCGATGACCGCGAGGCCGCCGCCAACCTGTTTGCCAAACTGCACGAAGCCGATCAGCCACGCTTTGACGGGATCGCGATTGCGCCAATCCCGGATCACGGTCTTGGGCTTGCGATCAATGACCGGATGAAACGCGCCAGCGCGCCCCGCACCCTTCATCCGACCCCGTAATTCTTCCAACCTCAGCCGAGCGGAAAACAGCCCCCATGCACATCCTGCCCGCCAGCGCGATCAAGGAACTTCAGGATGCCCTTGGCCCGAAAGGCTGGAGCATGGAGGCCGATATACTGGCCACGCACAATGCCGAGGCACGTGGCAAGTTTGCAGGCGACGCGGGCATGGTGCTTTATCCCGCCAATACCGATGAAGTCGCCAAATGTGTCGCGATCTGTGCAACCCATGGCATTGCGATTGTGCCCCAGGGCGGCAATACCGGGCGATGCGGCGGGGCGGTTGCCAATGCAGCCGAGGTGATCCTGAACCTGAAACGGATGAACCGGATCATTGATATCGATGCGCGCGATTTTACCGCCACCGTCGAGGCGGGTGCGATCCTGCAAACTCTTCAGGAAGCTGCCCTTGATCGTGATCTGATCTTCCCGCTTAGCCTTGGGTCGGAGGGAACCTGCCAGATTGGCGGTAACCTTGCGACCAATGCCGGCGGGTTGAACGTCATCCGGTATGGCAATACCCGCGATCTGGTGCTGGGGCTTGAGGTTGTTCTGCCCGATGGCAGCGTGTGGAACGGGCTTTCGAAATTGCGCAAGGATAATACCGGCTATGACCTGCGCGATCTGTTTATCGGGGCCGAAGGGACGCTTGGCATTATCACCAAGGCGAGTTTGAAACTGTTTCCAAAGCCCCGCCATGTCGCGACCGCATGGGTTGCCGTCCCCGGACCGGATGCGGCCCTTGACCTTCTGGCACTCGCACGGCGCGAAAGCGGTGATGCAATTGCCGCGTTCGAACTGATCTGCGGCTTTGCCCATGATATGACGGTGGCACACCTGCCGGGGCTATCCGCCCCGCTTGCCGCCCCTTCGGACTGGTATGTGATGATCGAACTGACCTCGTCACGGCCCAAGGATGACCTGAACGAGGTCCTAAGCGACCTTCTGGAAGCCGCCCTTGAGGCCGGCCTTGCCAGCGATGCGGCATTGGCGCAGTCCGAAGCCCAGCGCGCCAATCTTTGGGCGATCCGCGAAGGCATCCCCGAGGCGCAAGGTTTTGAAGGCGGCAGTATCAAGCATGATGTGTCGGTCCCGGTTTCCAAGGTGCCGGAATTGCTTATACGTGGCATGGCAGCCGCCGGGGATCTGATTCCGGGCATTCGCCCCTGCCCGTTTGGCCATGTCGGCGATGGCAATATCCATTTCAACTTCACCCAGCCGGTCGAGATGGAAAAACAGGCATTTCTCGATTGCTGGGAAACGCTTAACCGTCTGATCCACGACATTGTCGCCGATCTTGGCGGCTCCATCAGTGCCGAACATGGCATTGGCAAGCTGAAGCTTGATGAACTCGTGCGCTATGCCAGCCCGGAAAAGATGAAGCTTTTGCGTGTGATCAAGGACGCGATTGATCCCGATGGTATGCTCAATCCCGGCAAGATCGTAAAATAAACCACATCATGGGCGCCCCCAACCCCATAAAGGTCTGCGATGTTTTCGATTGATACCTATGATCCGCTGAATGTTCCCAAGGCTGTTGGGGACGAAATCTGGATCATTGACGGCCCGGTGATCGGGTTTCAGTATCTCGGCATGAAATTGCCGTTTCCGACCCGGATGACGATCATCCGGCTGGCGTCAGAGAAGCTGTTTGTCCATTCACCGATCCGTTTGACGGCGGAGCTTAAGGCACGTGTTGATGCGCTGGGCGAAGTTGCCTGTCTGATTGCACCCAACACCATCCATTATGCTGGTGTGCCGGAATGGCAGGCGGCCTATCCGGCTGCGCAAAGTTTCTGTGCGCCCGGTGTGATCAAGCGGGCGAAGTCGGTCGACATGACGGTATCGTTTGATGCCGAACTGGCCGATACTGCCGAACCGGAATGGGCGGATGAAATCAAACAGGTGATGGTACGCGGCGGCTATTTATCCGAGGCCGTGTTTTATCACCCGAAATCAAACAGCCTGATCCTGACCGACCTGATCGAGAATTTCGAGGCGCACAAGATCAAAAGCCCGATCTGGCGGTGGCTGGTGCGGATGTTTGGCTCGATGGACCCGGATGGATGTGCGCCGCGTGATATGCGCATGACCTTTGCCGGGCATAAGGAAAGCCTGCGCAAGGCAGTCGATCAGATGATCGACTGGAACCCGGAACGGGTGATTATGTCGCATGGTCGCTGGTATGATCACAACGGCACAGCCGAGCTTAAACGCGCATTCCGCTGGGTCATGAAATAAGGGGCGCGCCGATCATGGCACGCCCCCTTTCTACCGTCAGATGCGAAAGAAATTATTCTTTCGGGCCGCCCCAGCTATTGAGCGCGTCAAGCTTGTCCTGACGGCGGGCTTCGGGGGATTTTTTCCAGTCATTGCCAAATGCCGCGGATTCCCATGATCCATAGGTCGGGTTTGGCAGCATGAACCAGCGTTCCCCCCAATAGGTCGCGTATTTGTCCATGACTTCGAGGCGTTCGTCGATGGTGCCATCGATATCATCGGTGAAATCGCCGAAGTTATCGCCAAACATCATGATGACGCGGAAATCCGCCGCCACCGCTTCGCGGCGGGTGGCCTTGGCCGAACCCCATTCTTCCTTTTCACCGCGCACCATCACATGATCCGCATCAGCATAAGGGAAGCCATATTCCTGCAGGTTTTTGATGGTCGCGGCTTCTTCGGCGGCCTTGCGGTTGGTGACATAGAAGACTTCAACGCCCTTGTCGGCCGCGGCCTTGGTCAGTTCCAGCGCGCCCGGGGTCGGGGTTGAAATCGCATCTTCGACAAATGCCGCCCAGGTTTTGGAGCTGTAAGACGTATTGGCGGTCACAACCCATGACTGATAGGCCGAGTTATCGAGCACGGTTTCATCAACATCAAGGATGATCGCGGGCGGCTTGGCCGAATAATTGCCATCCTGTTCAAGGGCGGCGGTCCAGCCATGATCACCAATCGCCGCATCGAGAAGACGCTGCGCGCCTGCATAAACCGAAAGGGCGGTGGTTTTATATTCGACCGAGGTCTGATACCACAGCGAGGCATTCAAACCGTCATTCTGTGCCGGTTCCTGGGCCTGCGCACCAAAGGCCGAACCCGCCAGAAGAACAGCAACGCCAAATGATTTCGTCGTCAATTTCATGTTTTATTCTCCCTGTTTGGTTCCCGATCCGGCCATCGCACACCCGATACGCAAAACAGCGATCTGACCAGCCGGACAGGATTGCAAGAGCATGCCACCGCACCGCACCAAAGAAAAAGCCTTTTTCTGCATCGGGGCGGAAAAAGGCTTTGGACGCGATTGGATAAAGGCGCCACTCAGGCTGCCCCGAAATCAGACAGTCGGGCGTTTTTCAAATGTGGTGAACCCGTCTTCAAGCCCGGGTTCTTCATGCACGCGGGTGACATTCGCATGCGTCGGGCCATCATGGCAGGCCGCGATCATGGATTGCACCCCGGCCACCGGGCCGCAAAACAGCGCCTCGACCGTACCATCCGCACGGTTGCGTACCCAGCCGGTCAAATCGCGTTTGCGGGCTTCCTCGACCGTCCAGGCGCGATACCACACGCCCTGCACCCGGCCTTCGATCCGGGCAAGGACGGAAATGTTTCCGGTGCCGGTTTGCGGGTCGGGTTCGGTGGTGGTCATGGCAACATCCTTTGATGTGATGTTTACTTCGCGCCGGGGATATTGGCGTGCAGATGGGCGGTGTCCTGAAACTTCTGTTTCTGTTCGGCTGTTGCCGGGGCCTGATGATTGTCTTTCCATTGATCATAGGTCATGCCGTAAACGACCTCGCGCGCACCATCATAATCCATAGGCACATCGCGTTCACGCGCTGCCGCCAGATACCATTTGGCAAGGCAGTTGCGGCAGAACCCGGCAAGGTTCATCAGATCGATATTCTGCACATCCTTGCGGTCCTGAAGATGCTGCACAAGGCCGCGAAAGGCGGCGGCTTCAAGTTCCAGCTTTGTTTGCGGATCAAGATTTGCCGCGGGGCCATTGGCAAGGGATGCCTCGGTCGACATTTCCGAACCGGCGCAATCAGACATTTTCCATACTCCCGACCGTGCCATAGGCAGGCAGGTCCTGTTCAAGTTTTTCGATATTCTCCGGGACCTCGGCAATGCTTTCGACCGTCACGAAATGATCATTGTCGATTTCGGTCTGATCGACCATTTCATGGACCCAGGTGATTTCATAGGGAATGTGGATCGCCGACCCGCCACACGCAAGCACCGGCAGGATATCGGACTTCAATGAATTGCCGATCATCACGGCTTCGGACGGCTCCACACCATAGCGACCAAAAATATTGCGATAGGTCAGCGGGTCTTTTTCCGAAACGATCTCGACCCCGGCAAACAGGCTTTCGAGGCCGGAACGCTCGATCTTGAGCTGCTGGGCGATCAGATCACCCTTGGTGATCAGGACGATCTTGCGATCAGACTGTTTGACATAATGGCGCAGCACCTCTTCGGCCCCGTCAATCAGACGGGTTGGCGCGCGTAGCATGGATTTGCCGATTTCGGCCAGTTCATGAATGTCGGCAGCACTTATTTTCTTGTCGGAAAGCTCAATCGCGGTTTCGATCATCGACAGGGTAAAGCCGGTAATACCGTATCCATAAATCGAAAGGTTGGACAGTTCCGCCTGATAGAGGCGATCATTGACCGTATCAGCATCGACATAGTGGGAAAGCATTTCGCGCAGGCGGATATGGGCGTCACGAAACAGCGGTTCGTTATGCCACAGCGTATCGTCGCCATCAAAAGCAATCAGTTTATACATATTCACGCCTCGTTTCTTGTTCTTGGATGGCCTTGCAGAAAGCACCCGGCCTCAATCCGCGACCATAAGTCAGCCGGAAATCCCCGTAAAGCCCCGTTTCCTGTATTTAATATGCGCAACAACTGTTCGAAAGGGGTTGCAAACCCGTCGGATCGAACAGGTATGGAACAAAAACGCCGGGGGAATGTTCCCCCGGCGCATTTCCCGGTTCTTTTCCCAAGCCTAGCTGACAAGAATACCGATCTTGCCGATATGCGATTTCGCAACGAATGCTTCCTGTGCCTTGGCGAGATCGCGAAGGTCGTAAACCTCCGCGACCAGCGGACGAATTTCACCCTTTTCGATATATTTCACCAGATCGGTGAAAACGCGATCTTCCTGATGGGTGCAGCCATAAAGTGTTAAATCCCTAAGATAAAGCGTGCGCAGATCAAGCTCGACAATCGGCCCGGCGATTGCCCCGGCCGTGGCATACCGACCAGCCGAAGCAAGGGTTTCAAGCAGTTCGGGCCAGCGGGGCCCGCCGACCAGATCGATCACGACATCAAAGCGGTTGCGCGGCAATTCATCTGCACGGTCAAGAACCTCATCCGCACCAAGATCACGCAGGACCTTGGCCTTTGACCCGCTTGACACCGCAACGACATAGGCCCCGCGCCGCTTGGCAAGCTGAATGGCCGCAGAACCGACACCGCCCGATGCCCCGGTTACAAGAACGCGTTCCGCCCCAAGGCCTGTGCGCTGGATAATCCCCTCGGCGGTTGAAAACGCGCATGGGAAGGATGCAAGATCGGTGTCCGACAGGTCCGATTTGATGGCAATCGCGTTTTTATCCGCGACCACGGCATATTGCGCAAAGGCCCCGTTCGTCTCGCTGCCGAATGTTTCGACCCGGTGTGTTCCGTCCTCGTTGGGAACGGATTGCAGGGCGCGAACCAGAACACGCTGCCCAAGGCGCGCGGGATCAACACCCTGCCCGACCGCGACAATCGTGCCGCAACAATCCGCCCCCTGAATATGGGGAAAGGCCAAAGCCCCGCCCGACCAGGTGGCATCGGCAAGGGCATCCTCGCCAAAACCGGCATCGCTGCCGTCGCTCGTGGCACCGCGAACGGCCTTTGAATACCAGGCGATGCGCGTATTGATATCAGTATTGTTGACCGACGATGCCCCGACCTTGATCAGGACCTGTCCGGCTTCGGGGGTTGGCGTTTCCAGGTCTTCGCGCCATTCGAGCTTATCAAGCCCGCCGTGCCCGGTCAGGACGACGCCATGCATTTTTGTCGGGATATCGGTCATTGGTTACTCCATGTAGAACGATTACTCTACTTGCCAAGGTAAAGGGAACGTTCTACATTTGTCAACATGACGGATACAAAACTGAAAATCGCCGCCGGTCTTGAGCGGGCCTTTGCCAAGGGCGGCTTTGCCGAACCCAGTGTTGACGACCTGCGCGAAGCCGCCGATGTCAGCCTGCGCACGCTCTATAAATACACACCATCGCGGGCCGACATGGTGCATCTCGCCCTTGAACACCGCCATCAGCGCTACATTGATTTGCTGTTTACCGATTTGCCCGAAGCCCCCGACAGAGCCCTCTCGGCAATCATTGATCGCGTCGGTGTCTGGATGGAAACAGAGGCAAGCCACGGCTGCCTGTTCCACGCCGCCGTTGCCGCATCACCGGGCGATCAGGTGCTGCGCGATTTGCTATCACGCCATAAGGTCGAGGTCGCAACCAAAGCCGCCATCGCCACAGGGCGACAGGGATACGAGATCGAGCTTAACCTGATCCTTGAAGGATTAACGCAAAGCTTCACCCTGCACGGCGCAAAAGCCATTGCCGCAGCGAAGCGTCTGGCGGGTGGGATACCGACGCACTCCAACCCATAGGATTTCTGCTCCGAAAGGAAAAGGCGCTGGCCCGAAGACTAGCACCTTTTATTGCACCTTCAAGGGATCAGGCGGCTTATTCGTCCTTCTCGAACTCGATGATGATCGCATCCACCGAAAGGTTCGCGCCCTGCTCGGCGTGGATTTTTTTGACGACACCTTTGCTTTCGGCCTTGAGCACATTTTCCATTTTCATCGCTTCAAGGATGCAAAGTTCCTCGCCCGGCTGGACGGTCTGGCCTTCGGTCACCGATACCTTGACCAGCAAGCCCGGCATCGGCGACAGCAGGAAGTTTGACAGATCGGGCGGTGCCTTGAACGGCATCAGTTTTTGCAATTCGGCGACACGGGGCAGCATCACCTTGAAGCTGCGCTGGATGCCGTTGGCCGACAGGCGATAGCCCACCCCTTCGACGTCGATCTGCACACAGACCGGCGCGCCGTCAATTTCGCCGACAAACAGCGCATCGCCGATTTTCCAGTCGGATGACACGCCATAGCTGCGGTCCCCGATGGCGACGATATAGTCATTGTTAACACCGTCAATTTCGATATCGAACGCGGTGTGATCATCGCCCGATACCGCGACCCAGCTTTCGGCAACCTGCAACGGATGATCGCTGACCTGTCCGGTCACGCGCGCATTGCGTTCGGCCACCCGCTGATTGAGGTATGCGGCAACCACCACCAGCATCGCCGGATCATCATTGGGCAGATCATCGGCGGAAAAACCGTTGGGATATTCTTCGGCGATGAAATTGGTGGTGATATTGCCCGACTGGAACCGTTTATTGGCCATCACGGCGGCAACAAACGGGATATTGTGCGAAATGCCACGGATGTAATAGGCGTCAAGGGCGGCCCGCATTTCCGCAATCGCATCATCGCGGGTTTCGCCATATGTCACCAGCTTTGCGACCATCGGGTCGTAATACATCGAAATCTCGCCGCCTTCGAACACACCGGTATCAACACGCACGGATGCGCTCTCGGCTGGCGGCTGATACCGCACCAGACGCCCGGTGGAAGGCAGGAATTCGCGGAACGGGTCCTCGGCATAAATGCGGGTTTCCATCGCCCAGCCGGTCAGCTTGACATCATCCTGCGCGAGCGTCAGTTTTTCGTCATTGGCGATGCGGATCATCCATTCCACAAGGTCCTCGCCCGTCACCAGTTCGGTCACCGGATGTTCGACCTGAAGCCTTGTGTTCATTTCAAGGAAGTAGAAGTTCTTGTCCTTGTCGACGATGAATTCCACCGTCCCGGCAGAGCAGTAATTCACCGCATGCGCCAGTGCGACGGCCTGTTCGCCCATGGCCTTTCGGGTTTCGGGATCAATAAAAGGCGACGGGGCTTCTTCGACGACCTTCTGATGGCGGCGCTGGATCGAACATTCGCGTTCGCCAAGGTAAATGCCATGCCCGTGTTTATCGCAAAGCACCTGAATTTCGATATGGCGCGGTTCTTCGACGAATTTTTCGATAAAGACACGATCATCACCAAACGAGCTTGCGGCTTCTGACGTGGCACGCTCGAACCCTTCGCGGCATTCGGCATCGTTGCGCGCAATGCGCATGCCCTTGCCGCCACCGCCAGCAGACGCCTTCAACATCACCGGATAGCCGACATCATTGGCGATTTTGATCGCCTCGTCGGTGTCCTTGATCACGCCCATATAGCCCGGAACGGTTGAAACACCGGCCTCAGATGCGATTTTCTTGGACGTGATCTTATCGCCCATCGCGGCAATCGCGCCAACCGGCGGGCCGATAAAGGCGATTTTGGCGGCATCAAGCGCCTTGGCAAAGGCCTGATTTTCCGAAAGGAAGCCATAACCGGGATGGACGGCCTCCGCCCCCGTGGATTTGCAGGCATCGATGATTTTATCAATCACCAGATAGGACTGATTGGAGGGTGCCGGACCGATATGCACGGCCTCGTCGGCCATCTGCACATGCAGAGCATTTTTATCGGCGTCGGAATAAACCGCCACCGTGGCAATGCCCATTTTGCGGGCCGATTTGATCACGCGGCAGGCAATTTCACCGCGGTTGGCAATCAGGATTTTCTTGAACATAAAGGTGCTCTCCCCAATGGATTGTCGCGGCGTTAAAGCGGAATGTTGCCGTGTTTGCGGGCCGGGTTTTTGATGTCCTTGTTGCGCAGCATCGCAAGCGACTTGCACACGCGCCTGCGCGTGCCATGCGGCATGATGACATCGTCAATGAAACCCTTGCGCCCCGCGACAAACGGGTTGGCAAATTTTTCACGGTATTCTTCCGTGCGGGCCTCGATCTTTTCGGGATCGTTCATATCGGCCCGGAAAATGATTTCCACCGCGCCCTTTGGCCCCATCACCGCGATTTCGGCGGTCGGCCAGGCATAGTTGACGTCACCGCGCAGATGCTTGGATGCCATCACGTCATAGGCCCCGCCATAAGCCTTGCGCGTAATCACGGTGACCTTCGGCACCGTCGCTTCGGCATAGGCATAAAGCAGTTTGGCACCGTGCTTGATGATGCCACCATATTCCTGTGCGGTTCCCGGCATGAAGCCCGGCACATCGACAAAGGTGACAATCGGGATATTATAGGCATCACAGAACCGTACAAACCGCGCGGCCTTTTTCGAACTGGCGATATCAAGACAGCCCGCCAGAACCATCGGCTGATTGGCAACGATGCCGACCGTGCGGCCATCCATGCGCGCCATGCCGATGATGATGTTTTTGGCATGATCGGGCTGAATTTCGTAAAAGTCGCCTTCATCGACGACCTTTGTGATCAGTTCCTTCATGTCATAAGGCATGTTGGGATTTTCCGGCACCAGCGTATCAAGCGAGAAATCATCGCGCATGATCGGGTCTTCGCACAGGCGTGCGGGCGGTTTTTCCTTATTGGATAGCGGCAGGAAATCCATGAAACGACGGGTCTGCAACAACAGATCAACATCGTTTTCAAACGCCAGATCGGCCACCCCGGAAATGCTGGTATGGGTCATCGCCCCGCCGAGTTCCTCGTGGGTGACTTCCTCGTGCGTGACGGTTTTGACCACATCGGGGCCGGTCACGAACATATAGGAACTGTCCTTGACCATGAAAATGAAGTCGGTCATGGCCGGGCTATAAACTGCCCCGCCGGCGCACGGCCCCATGATAAGGGAAATTTGCGGGATAACGCCGGATGCCTCGACATTGCGCTGGAACACATCGGCATAACCCGCAAGGCTTTCGACACCTTCCTGAATACGCGCCCCACCGGAATCGTTAAGCCCGATCACGGGCGCGCCGACTTTCATCGCCTGATCCATGATCTTGCAGATCTTGCGCGCATGGGCACCCGAAAGCGCACCGCCAAATACGGTGAAATCCTGGGAAAAGACGAACACCAACCGACCATTGATCGTGCCATGCCCGGTGACCACGCCATCGCCGGGAATGCGGTTTTCGGGCATGCCGAAATCAACGCAATCATGTTCGACAAACATGTCCCATTCCTCGAACGAGCCTTCGTCAAGAAGAACATCAAGCCGTTCGCGCGCGGTCAATTTGCCCTTGGCATGCTGATTGTCGATGCGGCGCTGACCGCCGCCCATGGCCGCCTCTGCGCGTTTGACTTCGAGCTTGGCGATAATATCCTGCATATTGCGTGATCCTTACTTTGGGCCGCCCGGAATGCGTTCATGACGATGGTCATGCCGGTGATGCAATCTGAATGATGATTTGGAATAGCATTATTCGGTACTGGAATGCCAATTATTTTTCACAGTCTGGCACAAGATGAAAATAGCCTGTAAAGGCCTGATTTCCCTAACGTCATTGCGATATGTGAGGACGGGCTGGACTAAAGTCTAGAAGCAGGTCGACAAATACCAATATTCAGGACAAGCCGGGCACCAAACGGCTTCTGGCGCGTTAAGGCCTTATGATATCCATCAGAACGGTCCTTTCATGAAGCTGTTTCGCATCCGCCCGCACGAGCCGAAATCCACCGGCGATAATCGCCCTGCGCAATCCTTATGGCGTTATATCTGGCTTATGAGCGGCCGACACCAGATCGTTGTATGCCTGATTGCCATATCGGTGGCGGCCCTTGGCATCGTGCCGCTGGAACTGCAACGCCGCCTGGTCGACGATGCGATCAGCAAACAGGATATGTCGCTTCTGACCATGCTGGCGGTGATCTATCTGGCGGTTGTTGTGGTTCATTCGGCGACCAAATTCATGCTTCGGATGTATGAAGGCTGGCTCAGTGAAAGTGCGATCCGCCACAACCGCCGCCATCTCAGCCGCCTTTATGCCGAAGACCGCACCGGCAATGGCGAAGGCGAAAATGGCCGGGCAGTTTCGATCATCGGATCGGAAATCGAAAAACTGGGCGGCTTTGTGGGCGATGGATTGTCGCAGCCGGTCGTGAATGCGGGGATGCTGATTTTCGGAATTGGCTATATGGTCAGTGTCGAGCCGATCATCGGACTGATCGGTATTCTGGCGCTGATCCCGCAAATCGCGCTGGTGCCGGTCATTCAAAAACAGATCAACCGGCTGATTGAAAAGCGCGTGGAAAAAATGCGCGAAGTCAGCGACGAACTAAGCGAACTCCACCCTGGCGAAGATGACGATCACAAGGAACTTCTGGACCCGATCCATAGCGGCATCAGTTACCTTTATAACAACCGCATGTGGTTTTTCATCCTCAAGTTCGGAATGAAAACCCTGATCAATCTGCTTAATGCGCTTGCCCCGCTTTCGGTGCTGATTGTGGGCGGCTATCTTGCGATCAAAGGCGAAACATCGGTCGGGATTATTGTCGCGTTCATTTCCGGTTTTGACCGGATGTCATCACCAATGCGCGAATTGCTGTCCTATTACCGGATGGCGGCACAGGCCGCCGTACAGCATCGCATGATCGCGAAATGGATGAATTGATCAGGGCAACGAATGTTTATCGCTGCCCGATCAGATCAAGATACCGCCCCGCGGCCAGCAGTTCCGCGCGATGACGTTCGCGGCGCGCAACCGCCTCGGCATCAGCACCCCAATGCTCGATGGAATAGCTTTCATCAAGCTGGGAAACCTCAAACGCCTGCTCGGCACTGATCCGGCCGCGCAGGGTCGCAAGCCCGATGATCACCGATCCCGACACCGTCGTCAGGGTGTGAAGGGCTGTCAGGTAGTAATCATCAAGTGCCTCGATCTCGTCCTGAATACGCAGAAGGGCCTCGTCTTCCTGCGAGATCGGCATCACGCCCTCGGTCACTTTAAGCGACACACCCAGTTCATGATGCGCCCAGTCAAGCAACGGCTGCCATGCTTCGGCCTGCTGGCGGACAAGGTCATCGGGGAAGGATGCGCGATAGCATAACAGGTCAGACCGGCCAAATCCGGTCAGTTCCGCAATCACGCCAAACCGGTGCGGGCGCACGCGGTCAATCGCGGTTGCGGCCAGTTGCATGATCGGCATCGTGGTCGGCAGAACCTTTTCCCCCTGCGCATCCCATTCGGCCGCAATTTCATGCGCCAACGGTTCCGCCGGCAACACGAATTCGGCCTTGGACGGCGATTTTACCGGCCTTCCGTCCAGATGGATACGCCAGCCCTGCGCATCTTCGTCGCGCACGGCTTCGGCTTTTTTGTAAAAACGTTTGATCGATTTTGTAAGCATGATGGCGATATGCCCAAATCCGTTTCCATGTGCAAGCGATTTGATTGGACCGCCATGTTCAAAGGCGATTATCAAGAATTTCTGTATAATTTTTGATCAATTTACCCCATTGACCATTTATTAAACAACCGTACTCTGCCCGTAACAGTCCCTTCATATCAGGAAAACCGGCAAAAAAGGGATTTGGCACAGGCATTGCTGTGCGATCAGGGGTATCATTCGGTCAATGGGTCGTCAAAAAGACCCGAAACAGGAGGCTTCATTAATGGTGAGACTTAAAGCGCGGCTACTTGGCGCGACCGTCGGCATTGCCGTTGCACTTGGTGCGCAATCCGCCATGGCCCAGATGGCGATCAAATTTACACTCGACTGGAAATTCGAAGGCCCGGCAGCCCCCTATGTGCTGGCCAAGAAAAAGGGCTATTTCTCCGACGAGGGCCTTGATGTGACGATTGATTCCGGGAACGGATCGGTCGGTTCGATCACACGCGTTGCCAGCGGCGCCTATGATGTCGGCTTTGCCGATATCAACTCGATGCTGGAATTCAATGCATCGAACCCGGATCGCGCGATGAAGTCGGTCTTCATGGTTTATGACCGCCCGCCGTTTTCGTTGTTCATGCTGAAAAAAAGCGGCATCACCAAGCCCGAAGACCTGATTGGCAAGACGCTGGGCGCGCCGGTTTTCGATGCATCGCGCAAACTTTTCCCGGCCTTTGCACAGGCAACCGGGCTTAAGCTTGACGATGTCAAATGGGAAAGCATGGACCCGCCGCTGCGCGAACCGATGCTGGTGCGTGGTGACGTTGATGCGATCACCGGTCACTATTTCACATCAATCCTGAACCTTCAGGCACAGGGCATTTCCAAGGATGATCTGACCGTTTTCAAATATTTCGATTACGGCATGGATTTCTATGGCAATGCGATGATTGCATCGCCCGACATGATGGAAAACCATCCGGAAGAACTGCGCGCATTCCTGCGTGCGGTCGTCAAGGGATGGCGTGATGCGATTGCCAACCCCGAAGAAGCCATTGCGGCCCTTAAGGATACCGATCCGCTGATTGACCCGGCCCTTGAATTGCAGCGCCTTCAGATGACGATTGATGACAATGTCGTCACCGAGGTGACGCTTAAAGAAGGCATGGGCCAGATCAAGACCGACCGCATGAACAAGGCGATTGACCAGGTCAGCCTGGCATTTGGCATTGAAAACAAGCCAACCGTTGCGGATATCTTCACCGACATTTTCATGCCCGGCGATAAAGACCGGATGCTGAAATAACTGCCACGCCAGACCACGCAAACGGGGCCGGGCAAACCGGCCCCGACACATAATAAATCATCAGGATACGCAGGGGGATGACTGCCGTGTCGAAAAGCTTTGTCGAACTCGACAATGTCCGGCTTCGTTACAGCGAAGGTGACGATCTGGCATTGGAAACAACAAACATGAAGATCAACAAGGGCGAATTCATTGCCGTTGTCGGACCTTCGGGATGTGGCAAGTCATCGCTGCTGAAACTGGTATCAGGATTGATGCCGCCCAGCGAAGGCACGGTTATCGTCGATAACAAGGAAGTTTCCGGGCCGCTTAAGATCGTCGGCATGGCGTTTCAGAACCCGACCCTTCTGCCGTGGCGAACGACCCTTGATAACGTCCTGCTGCCGATGGAAATCGTCAAGCCGCATCGCAACCGCCTGCGCAAGCACCGTGCCGAATATGAAGACCGCGCGCGAAAGCTTCTGGCCAGTGTCGGGCTTGAAGGCCAAGAAAACAAATACCCGTGGGAATTGTCAGGCGGGATGCAGCAACGCGCATCGCTCTGCCGGTCATTGATCCATGAACCCGATCTTCTGATGCTCGACGAGCCGTTCGGTGCCCTTGATGCCTTCACCCGCGAAGAGCTTTGGGACATCCTGCAAAATCTTTGGATGGTGCGGCCCTTTACCGTGATCCTGGTGACCCATGATCTGCGCGAAGCAGCCTATCTCGCCGATACGATTTATGTGATGTCCAAGCGCCCGGGTACGATTTTGGTCCAGCGTGAAAACACCCTGCCCCGCCCGCGCGATCAGGAAACGACATTCACGCAGCCCTTCACCGATCTGGTCCACGAATTGCGCAGTCACATCCGTGACGTGCGCGCGGCATAAGGGAAGGTTGAAAGCATCATGGCCAAGAAAAAAGACCTGTCCAAAGCCACCCCCTGGATCAGTGCAATCGGGCTTTTCGTGATCTGGGAACTGATTGTCCGGATTTTCAATATTCCGGTCTATATCCTGCCGACCCCGTCGGAAAGCATCATGGTCGGCTGGGATTTCCGCGGTGCGATCTGGATGCATGCGGTTCATACGCTTTATACGACCCTGGCGGGCTTTGCCATTGCGGTCGTGTTTGGTGTGGTTCTGGGCGCGCTTGTCGGGTCCAGCAAGGCGGTTTATGACGCGGCCAACCCGCTTCTGGTCGGGTTCAACTCGGTGCCAAAGGTGGCACTTGTCCCGGTTCTTGTCATGTGGTTTGGCATCGGTACGGTGCCCGCGATCATCACCGCATTCCTGATTTCGTTTTTCCCGATTGTTGTCAATGTGGCGACGGGACTGGCAACGCTTGAACCGGAATTGCGCGATGTGTTGCGATCCCTTGGCGCGACCCGGCGCGATATTCTGATCAAGGTAGGATTCCCACGTGCGATGCCCTATTTCTTTGCATCGCTCAAGGTTGCGATCACGCTGGCCTTTGTCGGTTCGGTGATTTCCGAAACCGTCGCATCAAACCTTGGTGTTGGCTATCTGATGTTGTCGGCATCGTCGAAATTCAACATGCCGCTGGTGTTTGCCGGGTTGCTGGTGATCGCGGTGATGGGGATTGCGATGTACGAGCTGTTTAACATCATCGAACGCCGGTCCACCAAATGGGCCAATCGCGGAAATCCGACCAATTAAGATCGCACCGCTTGGGCACGCAAAAGGCCGGGAAAACCCCGGCCTTTTGATGTTCTGGCGATTGCGATAAAGCCTTAGGACAGATGGGCGTCAAAGAAACCCATCGTGCGTTCCCACGCCAGTTTGGCATCCTCGGCGTCATAACGGCCGCCGGTCGGATTGGCAAAGGCGTGATCGGCTTCGTACCAGAAAATCTGATAGTCGGCTTTCCCGGCTTCCTTGAGGGATTCCTCGAACCCGTTGACCATCGATTTGTTGATGCTTTTATCAAGGGTGCCGAAATGCCCCATCAGCGGCGCGTTCAGGGTTGAAACCTGCTCGGCGGTCTTTTTGACATTGCCGTAATAGACAACAACCGCATCGACATCGGCGGCAAGCGCGGTATTGAGCGACCAGCCACCACCAAAGCACCAGCCAACCGTTCCCACCTTGCCGGTTGAATCCTTGTGATTTTTAAGGAATTTGACGGATTCCTGCAATTTTTCGGTGGCAATCGCCGGATTGACTGCCGACATCAGCGCCTTTGCCCCGTCGGCCGAGGTTGCGGGCGGCTTACCATACAGATCAACCGCAAGCGCGATATAGCCCTGCTTGGCATATTCTGCCGCAACCGCGCGGATCTGATCATTCAGGCCCCACCATTCATGGATCAGAATGACGGTCGGGGCCGGAAGGGTTGCCGGCATGGCGATTTCGGCGGTCATTTTTTCCCCGCCCGGCGTGGTGATGGTCACGGGGGACAATGTCGATCCGGCGGCATGGGCCAAAATCGGATCGGCCAGAATAACCGCAAGCGGCAAGGCAACCGCGCCTTTAAGGAACAGACGGCGATCTTCATCCGTGGCCTTCGGCGGCGGGCCGAGATGGTCGTTTACGCCACATCCGTCAAGCGTGCACATATTCAAGCCTCCTCTGTCTGGTTACGATCAGGCGTTTTATCAGGTTGTATTTTGCATGATGCTCTTAGCGTCATCATTTCGCAAGAAGCGAAGAATTTGCAAATCACGCGCGCGTCATAAATCCCTGTCACCCCAAAGAGTACGCACTCAAACCCGTTACAGATCAACCCTTTGTACCGCCATCCTGGCAATTGTCATGCAAATGTCCCCTTGCCCTGTCTGCTGTTGCCTGCTTTAACAGCCAAACGTCGATCCCGTTCCCAATCATCCGAGGAAATCATGCGTACTATCGAAACGGTTCTTTTTGATCTGGGCGGCGTTCTGGTCGATTGGGATCCACGGCATCTGTATCGCAAGATTTTCAAAGATGATGCCGAAATGGAACGTTTCCTGACAGAAATCTGTCATCCGCACTGGAATTTCCTGCATGACAAGGGTGCGCTTCGCTTTACCAAATCAATACCCGATCTTCAGCATCGCTATCCGGAATATAGCGACCAGATCGCGGCATGGATGGACCGCTGGCCGGAAATGATGAAGGGGTCGATTGACCGCACCGTTCATATTCTTGAAGAACTGAAATCACGCGGCAATGTGCGTTTGTTTGCGCTGACCAACTGGTCGGCGGATACCTGGCCGCATGCGATTGAACGGTTCGGTTTCCTAAGCCATTTCGAAGGCATTCTGGTATCGGGTCAGGAAAAACTGGCCAAGCCCGACCCGCAGATTTTCGATCTGACCGCCGCGCGGTTCAAGCTTGATCCGCGCGAAACCCTGTTTATCGATGACAGCGAAAAGAATATCCAGCAGGCGCGCGAAATGGGCTTTGCCACCCACTGGTTCCGTGACCCGATCCGCCTGCGCCGCGATTTGATGGAATATGGCCTGCTTTAAAAAGCAGTCAGTGGCGCTTGGCCGTCAGGTAATTGGCAAAGCACTGTTCGAAAACATATTTCCAGCCGCTTTCATAGCCGTCGCGGACCATCGGGGCGATTTCGCCCAGATTTTCCCAGTCCCAATGCTTGAGCCGGATCACACAGCGGCCAAAGGCATTCTGTTCGAACGTGACACTAATGCGGGTATAAGCCCCTTCTTCCCAGCCCGGATGCCAGGTAAAGGCAACATGTTCGCCTGCCTGCCAGATATCGACAGTGCCCCAGACCACCGGATCGCGGCCCTTGGCATGCTCGACAATCTTGCCGCCAAGGCCCGGATTGATTTCGACAGATTTGCAGTTTTCACGCGCCAGCGAATGGCTGTCGGTCGGCCACCAATTGCCAAAGCCATTGGTGAATGCCTCGAACGCGTATTCCGGTTCGACCGGAACGGTGATTTCCACCCGGATCGGTTTCAGATCGTCATCTTTGTGATCGGCTTCAGGCAGCATCGCGGCCAGTTCCCCACATGGTTTCCAGCAATCCGGGCAGCTGATCGAAATGATCAATCACGGCATGCGCCCCGGCATTGTTCAGCGTTTCAATATCGTGATAGCCCCAACTGACACCAATCGACAGCATCCCCGCCGCCCGGCCCATTTCGATATCATAGGCGGTATCGCCAATGATCACCGCATTGGGCGCATCCACACCGGTTTCATCCATGGCCGCATGCAACATCGACGGATGGGGTTTGCTCGGATGATTGTCGCATGTCTGAAGGGTAACGAACCGGCCTTCAAGTGCGTTGCGCGCCAGAACGGCATCAAGACCGCGGCGCGCCTTGCCCGTCGCAACCCCCAAAAGCCAGTTGCGCGTATCCAGTGCGGCCAGCATTTCGCGCACACCGGGGAAAAGCGGCTCGTAAAAATCCGGGGTCTGGCGCAATTCAAAGAATGCCGCCTTATAGGCCGCGGTGACGCCTTCAATAATTGCGTCATCGATCATGCCCGGTGCGGCAAGCTTGCGGATCGCTTCAGGCAGGCTCAGACCGATGATGGTACGTGTCTTTTCAAGGCCGGGGCAATCAAGGTCATGTGCGGCAAAGGCATGATCCATGCAATGCGCAATCGCATGCTGGCTATCAACCAGCGTACCGTCACAATCAAAAACCACAAGCCTGAGCGGATCGTTCGCCATCAAAAGTCATCCAGTTCTGTTCATATCGCGGCGGAGACTATTCCAAAGTCCGCCAAAGATCGAGTCTCTAGCCCATGCAAAGTCGACGCATTTTTTGCTCTGCGGCAAGCAATGGAAACCAATGGTAAATTTCAACACGCTTTCGAACACCCCAAGGTAGGGTTAGGATGATCCTGTTAGCACGCAAACTGCGGAGGCTGAACATGCTCACACTGCGGGACTGCATCGATTTTAGCGATCTGAGCGAGGAGGAAATCCTCGCGATTGCCGAGTGTGAACACATCCCCCTTCTGACCGCCCTTGAGGAAGGCGAAAGCATGGTGCACACCCCACGGGGGCGCAAACGGATTGCTATTATGATCAAAAGCCAGGCGGAAATGTGCGAACGTACGGGAAATACGGTCCACGCCCAACATCTGCGCCGGGTTCATGATGCGTTTATCAACCGCTTCGACAAAATGGTCGCGCGCCCTTAAAGATCGATTGTCATCAACGCCGTTGACAGGGACGAAAAAGCCGACGCACTGCGTCGGCTTTTCGCGTTTCGGACACTGAACGCATCCGTTATCTTTTCCGCAACCGGGACGGCTTTGCCTTGGGTTTCGGTTTGATTTCCTTTTCCCGGTGGATTTCCGGCGTCAGGAATTTGGTTGGCGTTTTCGGATCAAAGTTCAGCGCTTTGATGGTTGCGCTGAAATGTTCGGGCACCGGGGCTTCGATCACGACGCGATGGCCGGTCACCGGATGGGGAAAGTCAATCGCGCGCGCATGCAGATGCATCTGGTTTGACAGTCCATCAAGAAACGCTTTGGCCCCGCCATATTTACCATCGCCAAGGATCGGGCATTCCATCGCCTGACAATGCGCGCGCAGCTGGTGGGTACGACCGGTTAGCGGCGACAGGGCAAGCCACGCCGCACGGCGTCCGGCACGGGCCAACTGACGATAGATCGTCTGGGCCGATTTGCCTTCTTTTTCGTCGATGACCATCTTTTCACCGCCCTTGCCGCCATGTTTGGCAAGCGGGGCATCAATCAGACCTTCGCGTTCATCGGGCGCACCCGATACAATCGCCCAGTACAATTTCCGCGTGGTCTTGTCCTTGAATGCCTTGGTCAGGGCATTGGCCGCCGATGCCGACCGTGCAAGCAACAGCACGCCGCTGGTGTCCTTATCAAGACGATGCACCAGTTTCGGGCGTTCCTTGCTATCAAGCTTTAACGCATCAAGCATGCCATCAACATGAAGGTCGGTATTGGTCCCGCCCTGCACCGCCAGACCGGCGGGCTTGTTGATCGCCAGAACCACTTCGTCATAGAAAATGACGGAATCGCGCAGCGCCTGAAGTTCTTCCTCGGTCGCGTTCGATTTGGCCGGGCCGGATTTTACATGCTGGGCCGCATTGGCCGCATCGTAATTGCCCTCCGCCCATGGCCCCATACCGCCGCCCGACATGACCGGCGCGGGGGGAACACGGACTTCCTGACCGGGCTCAAGGCGCTGACCGGCCTTGGCACGTTTGCCATCAACACGGATCTGACCACCCCGCAGGAACTTCTGAACCTGCCCAAAGGTAAATTCCGGGCAGTTCCGTTTGAACCAGCGATCCAGCCGCATTTCGGCTTCGTCATTCTTAACCTTGCGCAGAGTGACGCCACTCATTGCAGAACTCCCCTTACCAGCGCGATTGCGCCGAACAATGCTGCGATGCCAACGCAGACCGAAACCGCGACATAAAGGCCAGAAAGGCCGATATTACCGCGTTCATATAAGGTCGCGACATCGAGCGAAAAAGTCGAAAACGTTGTAAACGCCCCCAGAAAGCCGGTCACAAGGAAGGCCCGCATTTCAGGACTGAGCGACAGCTTGACCGCCGAAAGCTCGATCAGAAGTCCCATCAGGAAGGAGCCGACGATATTGACCGTCAAAGTCCCCCATGGAAATCCGTGACCAAGTGTCGCCCCCATCAGGGCCGAAACACCATATCGGGCAACCGCCCCGATAGCCCCGCCCAATGCGATGGATGCGATAAACAACGGTGAAAATTGCATGGCGCGGAACCTAGTCTTTCAGTTCTGAAAAGTCACGTGTGAAAACATCATGGGCGGGTCGCATTCCGGTACACCAACCAAACCCCGTCGCAAACGAACAATCAGTTCTGCGGCGCGGCCTGCCGGCCAATCAGGGCGACGGTTGCCGCCATCCATGATTTCAGGCGTTTTTCATTCTGGCCGAAATCGTCACTGCCATAGACGGATCGGGAATAGGCAAAAACGCGGCTGCCGCCATTTTCACCGGGAATGACCTTGACATCAACCCAGTCGGGAAAACGGAAAACAGGCGTCCGGGCAAGGAAGCGCAATTCAAGCGCCAATCCATTCCCCTCGACAAGTTTCATGCCTTGTGCGCCCGCGGTTGCCTGCAAGGCGGTTGCGACGGTATCGGGCGATGCATCGAATACCGGGCTTGGCACGTTGCGATCGGTCGATGGGCAGGCATCCGGCGGGCAGACCAGGAAATAGGTCGGTGATTGCGGCAGGTCGATATCCGGTCCCAGACTGATGTCTGCCGGCTCATCTGCCATCAACATACTGTCGAGCAATCCGCTGAAACGGATTACGGCAAATGTCAGTCCGCCGACAAACAGAAGCCATGCCAGTACAATCGCTACGCGTTTCACAAAAATTCCCCGTTCCCGTTTTGCGTGCCCTGCTGTAACGCAAGACTCCCTAAATACCGGTTAATTCCTGTAATTCGTCAAGTTAACAAATACGAAAATGCCCAAACGAGATGCTCGTTCGGGCATTTTTGGGAAACCAATGGACCGCAACGGGGGGGGATGGATTGCGATGATCGATTTCCCGCGGGCAATGCAACAGGGGTAGGCGTTATGCCGCCGTCGGAAGCGGTGCAGCAGCCACATTGGCAATCGCACGTTCCATGGCTTCTTCGGCGTTTACCGCGAAACCGGATGCATCGATAACGTCAATATCGGAAATACCGACGAAACCAAGAACCTGTTTCAGATACGGGGTCGCGAAATCGGCCGGGCTGTTGACCGGAACACCGCCGGTGGCAACAACGATATAGGCTTTCTTGCCTTCAAGCAGGCCTTTCGGGCCATTTTCAGTGTAGTTGAAGGTCACACCGACACGGGCGATCAGGTCAACCCAGGCCTTAAGCGTCGACGGGACCGAGAAATTATACATCGGCGCACCGATCACAACGACGTCGGATGCCTGAAGCTCGGCAACCAGTTTGTCGGAAACGGCGATCACGTCTTTCTGTGCCTCGGTACGGTTTTCAGCCGGGGTATAGAACGCGCCGACAATCTCGCCGGTCAGGGCCGGGATCGATTTGTCATTGAGGTCACGTTCAACAACATTGGCAGTCGGAGTTGCGGCAACAATACGTTCGATCAGCTTTGATGCGATCTGACGCGAATTGGAATTTTCGCCGTTAACCGAGGCATTGATATGCAGGATCGAAGTCATGTGAATTCTCCAAGTCCGGGTTTGTTTCTGTTACCCCGACTTTAACAGTTTCCATGACGATGATTATCCGATGTCTTTTCACCAGATTGTTGACCAAAAGAGAACAACACACCTGCCGATTAGTCTTCGCCGCGCTGCTTTTGACGTTCCCGGCGTAATTTATCGAAATAGTCGACCCGCTTTTTCAAATCACGTTCAAAACCGCGTTCGACCGGTTCGTAAAAATTCTGGCGGCGCATGCCATCGGGAAAATAATTCTGCCCGGAAAAACCGTCTTCCTGATCATGGTCATAGGCATAGCCACTGCCATAGCCGATATCCTTCATCAGCTTGGTCGGCGCATTGAGGATATGGGCAGGCGGCATCAGCGACCCGGTATCACGTGCGACCTTCAATGATCGTTTATAGGCGGCATAACCGGCATTTGATTTGGGGGCCAGCGCCAGATAGATCACCGCCTGCGCCAGCGCCAGTTCACCTTCGGGACTGCCAAGGCGTTCATACGCCTCCCACGCACCAACACAAATCTGCTGCGCCTGCGGATCGGCAAGTCCGATATCCTCGACCGCCATCCGGGTGATGCGGCGCGCGACGAATTTCGGGTCCTCGCCCCCGGCCAGCATCCGATTAAACCAGTACAGGGCCGCATCCGGGTCCGACCCCCGCACCGATTTATGCAGCGCACTGATCAGGTTATAATGACTGTCATCGCCCTTGTCATAAAGCGGCATGCGCTTTTGCACGGTACGCGACAGTTCGGCAACGCCAAGCGGCCCATCGTCACTGGGCGGCAGCAAAAACAGCTCTTCGGCAAGGTTCAGCAAATAACGGCCATCCCCATCGGCCATGGCGCGCAGCGTCACCCGTGCTTCGGGCGACAGGGGCAGCTCGAACCCCATTTCCTTTTCCGCACGCACCAGAAGCTCTTCAAGCCCCTGATCATCGAGGCGTTTAAGCACCAGCACCTGACAGCGCGACAGCAACGCCGCGTTCAGCTCGAACGAGGGGTTTTCGGTTGTCGCCCCGATCAGGGTAATGGTGCCGTCTTCAACAAACGGCAGGAAGCTGTCCTGTTGTGCCTTGTTGAAACGGTGGATTTCATCAATGAACAAAAGGGTCGATGCCCCGGTTGCCCGCCGCCCGCGTGCCCGGTCAAACACCTTGCGAAGGTCCGCAACCCCGGAAAAGATCGCCGACAAGGGCTCGAACGCCATATCGGCAACATCGGCCATCAGGCGCGCCAGCGTCGTTTTACCGCAGCCCGGCGGCCCCCAAAGAATGACCGATGGCACACGCCCGGTATTGATCATGCGCGTAATCGGTCCCTCATCCCCGAACAGATGCCCCTGTCCGACAACCTCATCCAGCTTGGCCGGACGCAGCCTGTCGGCCAAGGGCCGGGATGCCTGACTTTCAAACAGTGACGCCATATCGGGCAGATGTTCCTATTGTTATCTTGCGACCGGTTTTGCGCGGAACTTATCACGAACATCGACCGGTTTATAGCGATAAGGCAAGAATATTGACACCTCGACCATCGAGGTATACGGTTCGCGCCGTCAAACCAGCCGGAAACACCGACGTGAAACACCGACGTGAAACAGATTGCCGATTATACTGACCGTTCCTATTGGCAGGGCACAATCAAAATGTCCTTGTCGAAGTTTTTCGTGCTGTGCGTTTTGCATCGCAAGCCGATGCACGGCTACGAGGTCGTTCAGGCCGTCGAAAAAACCACCAATGGCTGCTGTTCCCCTTCCGAAGGAACCGTCTATCCGGTTCTGAACGAATTCGAGGCCGGTGGATACCTGACATCGCACCCCGAAGTCGTTCAGGGCCGCCAGCGCAAGGTTTACGATCTGACCGACAAGGGGCGCGATGCATTCCGGGTCGCGACCGAGGCATGGATGGATGTGACCCGGCATATCCTTGCCAGCCGGGATGCGATCCAGACCGGCATCGCACCGGTTTCCCCGCAACAGGGAAAGGCATGCTGTGAGTAGTCCTTTTTTCAGGCCATCATACCTCGATGATCGAGGCATCAAATCATGACCAAAGCCCCCAAAAAAATGCCGATCATTATCGCACTTGGCAGCGCACAAACACTGGGGTTCGGATCGACACTTTATCTGCCGGCCATTCTGTCCGCCCCAATGGCAGAGGAATTCGGCATTCCGACCGGCTGGGCGTTTGGTGCCTTTTCGCTGGCACTTGTGGTTGCGGCCCTTCTGGGCCCGATGGCAGGTGCGCGGATCGACCGGTTTGGCGGGCGCAATATCCTGACGGTTTCAAGCCTTGTCTTCGCGCTTGGCCTTGGTTTGCTTGGCCTGTCGAACGGTATGATCGCCATGTGCATGGCGTGGCTCATCATCGGGGCCGGTATGGCGATGGGACTTTACGAGGCGGCCTTCGCAACCCTTGCCGGGATCTTTGGGCGTGGTGCACGCGGGCCGATCACCGGCATCACATTGATTGCCGGATTTGCCAGCACGATCTGCTGGCCGATATCGGCCGGGCTTGAAATCGAATATGGTTGGCGTGCCGCCTGCTTTTTCTGGGCAGCGATGCATTTGCTTGTCGGGTTGCCGCTAAACCGCCTGATCATCCCGGCCGGAAACGGCCAGCATATGGCCCCAGCCAAGGCCCCTGCTGACAATCCCGATAATGTCAGGGTCAAAGCGGATACGGCGGTAACGCCGGGATATTTCACCGTACCGATGATCCTGCTGGCATTCATTTTCGCCGCAAGCTGGTTTATCGCAACCGCCATGGCCGCCCATTTGCCGCGATTGTTGCAAATTTCGGGGATGGATACGGCGGATGCGATTATTGCCGCCTCGCTCGTCGGCCCGGCACAGGTCGCGGGACGATTGCTGGAATTCGGTGTATTGCAACGCATGCATCCACTGATTTCGGCCAGGATAGCAGGCTTTGCCCATCCGCTTGGCGCATCGCTTCTGCTGGTTTTTGCCGGTCCCGTCGGGATGATATTCACAAGCCTGCATGGGGCGGGCAATGGTATCCTGACCATCGCCAAGGGGACCTTGCCCCTTGCCCTCTTCGGGCCAGTTGGCTATGGCCTGCGGCAGGGGTTTCTGATGGCACCGTCGCGCTTTGCGCAGGCCGCCGCCCCGTTTCTGTTCGGATTGCTGATCGACGGATATGGCGTCCGGGCAGTGCTTCTGACCGTCGGGCTGGGTTTACTCAGCTGTCTGGCGATGATGTTTCTTAAAACCGATACGGCCAGATCAGCGGCATCATGAAAAGCCAGATCGACCATCTGCCGCTATCGATTGTCAGCGACAAAAACGACAGAACCGGGGAATGATCCCCGGTTCTGTCTATCTATTGGCTGATAAGAATCAAAGCTGGAATTCAGCGGTCAGAACCTTGCCATCGCGTTTGACCGCAATGGACCAGTCCCGCCCGCGTTCACCGGCTTTGATAACGTCCTTCAGGCGGGCCACGGTGTCAATCGGCACACCATTGACCTCGACGATATAATCACCGGGTTGAATGCGGGCACGGCGCGCAAGGCTGTCGCGCTGCACGGCAAGGACGATGACACCGTTGCTCAGCGTATCAATGCCAATTTCATCGGCAAGTGCGGGGTTCACATTGGCGATTTTTGATCCGCTGAACGGATTGCGGCCTTCGACCTCGGTTTCATCACGCGCAGGCAGTTCGGGTGCGACTTCAAGCGGCATCCGGAGCATCACTTCCTGCCCCTTGCGCAGCACGGAAAGCTCGGCATTGTGATCAAGTTCCAGTGTTGCAATGCGGAATTTAAGCTCGTTGGGGTTATCGACAGGAAGACCATTCACCGCAACCACCACATCACCGGGTTTAAGGCCGCCGCGATCCGCCGGGCTGCCATCGCGGACTTCGTTGATCAGAACACCATGCGGGCGATCCAGATCAAGCGACGCCGCCAGATCGGCGGTTACCGACTGCCCTGCCGCCCCCAGCCACGGGCGACGCAGATCGCCACTGATCAGGCCACGCATCACCACCTTGACCATATTGACCGGCACGGCAAAACCGATGCCGTTTGACCCGCCCGATTTGGTAAAGATTGCCGAATTCACCCCGATCAGATTGCCATCAATATCAACAAGCGCCCCGCCGGAGTTCCCCGGATTGATCGCGGCATCGGTCTGGATAAAGGATTGATAATCCTGCCCGGTCACACCGGCACGCGCCAGTGCGGAAACGATGCCGCTGGTCACGGTCTGCCCCACCCCGAACGGGTTGCCTATGGCAAGGACAAGGTCGCCGACCTCGACCGCGTCAGAATCGCCAAGCGTGATGGCCGGCAATTCATCCTTCACATCACGCAGACGCAGAACAGCCAGGTCGGTGCGTTCGTCCGAACCGACCAGATCGGCATCGAATTCGCGATTGTCATGTAAAACAACGCGGATCTCGCTGGCACCATCAATCACGTGATGGTTGGTCACGATTGTGCCGTCCGACGATACAATCACCCCGGAACCAAGCGACCGTTCAACCCGCTGGCGCGGGGCACCAAACGCCCCGCCAAACCGTTCGCCAAAGAACTGCCGAAAGAACGGATCGTTGAAAAACGGGCTTCGTTGCTGGGTGGTGACGACCTTTTTGGTATAGATGTTCACAACGGCCGGCGCGGTTTGCTTCACCAGCGGCGACAGCGACATCTTTATTTCGGTCTGGCTTTCGGGCAGACGCCGATCCTGTGCGGATGCTACGCCAATCTGGCCAAACATGGCCCCTGATACAATCATGATCCCGGTCATGACGGTCGCAATCAATCGTGCCTGCACGTCGAACTCTCTCTTTTCTTCGTAAAGCGGGTCAGCGCGGAAAACAGTCTGGTTAGGGTCAGGGACAGAACCCTGGATACCCGACAGAAAGTAGGGTGATCAGGATTTACGCGCAACCTTGGCGGAAATATGATGAATTTTGAAATATTTCGCTGCCGCGATAAAACCAAAAGAAAACGGGCGGCACCATTGGCACCGCCCGTTTCTATCTTAAAGGCCGAAACGTTGCTTATTCAGCAGACGCTTCTTCGCCTTCGCCCTCTGCTTCAAGGCGAGCACGGTCTTCCGCGCCTTTGGCTTCCGGGTTGCGATCAACGAGTTCGATCACAGCAACCGGAGCAGCATCGCCATAACGGAAGCCAGCCTTCAGAACGCGGGTGTAACCACCCGAACGCTCTTTGTAGCGATCAGCAATTTCGCCGAACAGCTTGGCAACGACTTTCTCGTCACGCAGGATCGAAATGGCCTGACGGCGTGCATGCAGGTCGCCCCGCTTGCCCAGCGTAATCAGTTTTTCGACATACGGGCGAAGATCCTTGGCCTTCGGAAGAGTGGTTTTGATCTGCTCGTGGGTGAGCAGCGAAACCGCCATGTTAGAGAACATCGCCTTACGATGGGACGAAGTACGATTAAGCTTACGGCCTTGCATACCGTGACGCATAGGAACTCTCCTTATTGCCTTGGCTTCGCGCACGAAACCGATTGTGATACCGCGCCGCCACCCTGACTAAATCAGGTCATGCACGTGCGGTTTTGGGCACCAGCCCGCCAGAAATTCCGAAAACCGGGTTTCTGGTTGGGGCAGAACGCCTGCCCCGTCAGTCAAAAAGCACCGACCCGAAGGCCGAAGCCCCGTCTTAGAACGGGTCTTCGAACTTACGCGCCAGTTCTTCGATGTTTTCCGGCGGCCAACCGCCGACTTCCATACCAAGATGCAGGCCCATCTGCGCCAGAACATCCTTGATTTCGTTCAGCGATTTACGACCGAAGTTCGGCGTACGAAGCATTTCTGCTTCGGTTTTCTGAACCAGATCACCGATATAGATGATGTTGTCGTTCTTGAGGCAGTTTGCCGAACGGACCGAGAGCTCAAGCTCGTCGACCTTGCGCAGCAGATTGCGGTTGAACGGCAGTTCGTCTTCTTTCTTCTCTTCGACAACCGCTTCCGGCTCGTCGAAGTTGACGAACAGCGACAGCTGGTCCTGAAGGATACGGGCAGCAAGTGCCATTGCATCTTCCGGGGTGACCGAACCGTTGGTTTCAACGGTCAGCGACAGCTTGTCATAATCGGTATCCTGACCAACACGGGTGTTTTCCACCTTGTAGGCCACTTTACGGATCGGGCTGAAGATTGCATCGATCGGAATAAGACCGATCGGCGCATCCGACGAACGATGCGACGTCGCAGCAACATAGCCTTTACCGTTATCAACGGTGAATTCGATGTTCAGCGTCGCACCATCATCAAGATGGCACAGCTCGAGATCCGGGTTAAGGATTTCGATGTCGGCACCGGTTTCGATCTGACCCGCGGTGACAGCACCCGGACCAGTCGCTTTAAGCGCCATTTTCTTCGGACCTTCGGCATGCATGCGCACACCCATGGTCTTGATATTCAGGATGATGTCGGTGACATCTTCACGCACACCCGGGATCGACGAAAATTCGTGCAATACACCGTCAATCTGGATCGCAGTAACCGCCGAACCCTGGAGCGACGACAGCAGAATGCGACGCAGCGCGTTACCCAGAGTCTGACCAAAACCGCGCTCCAGCGGTTCCGCCACGATCGTACCGATGCGGCTGGCATCCGTACCCGGAGTAACATCAAGCTTGGTCGGCTTAATCAGTTCCTGCCAGTTCTTTTGAATCACGAGACCCACCTTCGCAACTGGAGCCTATGGTAAGGGGGGCACAAAATTGGCCCCCGCGAGAAACGCGAAGAGGCCCGGTCGCCCGGGCCCAAACGCGGGGTCGTCCGCAGATCGGCGCGATTAGACGCGACGACGTTTACGCGGACGGCAACCGTTATGCGGGATCGGCGTTACGTCTTTGATCGACGTAATGGTGAAACCAACCGCCTGAAGCGCACGAAGGGCAGATTCACGTCCCGAACCCGGGCCTTTAACCTGAACTTCAAGGGTTTTCATGCCGTGTTCAGCAGCTTTTTTACCTGCGTCTTCGGCAGCAACCTGTGCAGCATACGGGGTCGATTTACGCGAACCGCGGAAACCCATACCACCAGCGGTCGACCAGGAAATGGTATTACCCTGAACGTCGGTGATGGTGATCATGGTGTTGTTGAAGGTCGCGTTTACGTGCGCGATACCGTTCGTAATGTTCTTCCGCTCGCGGCGACGCACGCGAGTCTGAGGAGCTTTTGCCATTGTCTGTCCCCTACCTTACTTCTTCTTGCCAGCGATCGGCTTAGCCGGGCCCTTGCGGGTGCGGGCGTTGGTGTGGGTACGCTGACCGCGTACCGGGAGACCGCGACGATGACGCAGGCCGCGATAGCAACCCAGATCCATCAGACGTTTAATGTTCATTGCGGTTTCACGACGAAGGTCGCCTTCGACGGTGTAATCAGCGTCGATGACTTCACGCACCTTGAGAACCTGGTCATCAGAGAGCTGATGAACGCGGGTTGCTGCTTCGATGCCAACCTTTGCGCAAATTTCTTTAGCTTTCGCCGGGCCAATGCCGGTGATGTAGGTAAGCGCAATCACGACGCGCTTAGCGGTCGGGATGTTTACGCCAGCAATACGAGCCACTGTGTGAGACTCCTGTTTCCTGTTAACAAACCCTGCGGCAGATCCGGTAGGACGGGGCGCTGCAAAAGCGGGCCAGCAATACTGCCAACCCGCCAGCAAAAAAATGCCCCGCCCGGGAAATTACCCCAGGATGGCTTCTATCTCGCGCGTAACTTCGTCGATTTCGGCCATCCCGTCAACTGTTTTCAGCTTACCGGCATTCTCATAGTAGGGAATGATCGGTGCTGTCTGCTTGTGATAAGCTTCCAGTCGCGAGGTGACCGTCTCGGCATTGTCATCCGCACGGCGTTTGAATTCGGTGCTGCCACATACGTCGCAAACACCGTCCTGCTTGGGTTTCTGGAACTCGTCATGGTATCCCTGCCCGCATTTCGCGCAGGTGTAGCGACCAACGATACGTGCCACAAGGGCGGCATCATCAACCCGCAACTCGATCACATAATCAAGTGCCAGTCCCTTGGTTTCCAGCATCACATCCAGGGCATGTGCCTGGGCTGTGGTGCGCGGAAAACCGTCCAGAATGAAACCGTTCTTGGTATCATCCTGATCAAGTCGTTCGGAAATCAGGCCGATCATCAGATCGTCGGAGACGAGCTTGCCCGCATCCATGACTTCCTTTGCCTTCTGCCCCAGCTCGGTTCCGGCCGCGACCGCTGCACGCAGCATGTCACCGGTCGAAAGCTGAATCATGCCGCGTCCCGTTTCAAGACGCTTTGCCTGGGTCCCTTTGCCAGCACCCGGAGGGCCAAGAAGGATAATGTTCATTGTTGTCCGTCCCCCTGATGGTCTTGGTGGCGCCGCCTTAGCGGCGGCGTCCACGCAATTTGGATTTCTTGATCAGGCCTTCATACTGGTGTGCCAGCATATGCGACTGGATCTGTGCTACGGTATCCATGGTTACCGTGACAACGATCAGCAAGCTAGTCCCACCAAAGTAGAACGGCACCGACCATTCGGCGATCAGAAGCTCTGGCAGGATACAGACAAATGCCAGATACGCTGCACCGATGACCGTCAGGCGGGTCAGGATGAAATCCAGATAGTTGGCGGTATTCTTGCCCGGACGGATGCCCGGAATGAAGCCGCCATGCTTTTTCAGGTTGTCTGCCGTATCTTCCGGGTTGAAAACAACCGCCGTGTAGAAGAAGGCAAAGAAGACGATAAGCGCGATATACAGACCGATATAAAGCGGCTGGCCACGGCCAAGCAGTGCTGTCACGGTGCTAAGCCACGCAGGCGCATCCGCACCGGCAGTGAACTGTGCAACCGACAGCGGCATCAGCAGAAGCGAGCTTGCAAAGATCGGCGGAATAACGCCGGCCGTGTTGATCTTGAGCGGCAGGTGCGAGCTCTGACCTTCCATGACCTTCATGCCGACCTGGCGTTTCGGGTACTGGATCAGAACACGGCGTTGGGCACGTTCCACGAACACGATGAAGGCAATGACGGCAATCGCCAGTACGATGATCGCAACGATCACCAGTGCCGAAATCGCGCCGGTACGGCCCAGTTCAAGGGTGCCCGCAATCGCGGCCGGAAGGCCCGCAACAATACCGGTAAAGATGATAAGCGAAATGCCGTTACCGATACCGCGCTGGGTGATCTGTTCGCCCAGCCACATCAGGAACATGGTGCCGCCAACCAGGGTCACAACCGCGGTAAAGCGGAAGAACATGCCCGGATCATGAACCGCAGAGCCGGATGAACCGCTCATGCTTTCAAGACCCACTGCAATGCCCCATGCCTGGATCGTGGCGATCACAACGGTCAGATAACGGGTATATTGATTAATCTTTTTACGCCCCTGTTCGCCCTCTTTTTTCATAGCCTCAAGGCTTGGCGAAACAGTGGTCATCAGCTGAATGATGATCGAGGCGGAGATGTAAGGCATGATGTTCAGCGCGAAGATGGTCATACGCCCAAGCGCACCACCAGCAAACATGTCGAACATGCCCAGGACGCCACCAGCATTCTGCTGGAAAATATCAGCAAGAATGGACGGGTCAACGCCGGGAATCGGGATATATGTTCCCAGACGGTAAACTATAAGCGCGCCCAACGTGAACCAGATGCGCTTTTTAAGCTCGGTTGCCTTAGAAAAAGACGACCAGTTCAGGTTCGCGGCAAGCTGCTCGGCGGCCGATGCCATGCACTTATCTCCCAATAGGCTAAAACTGGAGGGTCCGGTCCCGTAATCTTGGGAACCGGACCCTCACGTAGTCATAGAGGCTTATTCTGCGGTTTCTGCTGCGGCAACCGGAGCAAGTACCTTGACCGAGCCACCAGCTTTCTCGACGGCTTCGATAGCCGACTTGGAAGCACCGGTGATTTCGATGTTCAGTTTCGCTTTCAGTTCGCCTTTAGCGAGCAGACGCAGACCGTCTTTCTGCGGACGGGCCAGGCCTTTTTCGACCAGAACTTCGATGGTGACATTCGCACCTTCTTCAAGAACACCGTTATCAACGGCGGTCTGAAGGGTACCAAGGTTCACGACACCGAACAGTTTCCGGAACGGATTTTTAAAGCCGCGCTTCGGAAGACGACGGTAGATTGGCATCTGCCCGCCTTCGAAGCCATTGATCGCTACACCGGAACGGGACGTCTGACCCTTCTGACCTGCGCCAGAAGTTTTGCCTTTGCCCGAACCGATACCGCGACCGACGCGGGTGCGCGCCTTGCGGGCACCCGGGTTATCGGCAAGTTCGTTGAGTTTCATTAATCAACACCTTTTCGATCTGGGGGCCAATCAGGCCTCGTCCACGCGGACGAGGTGCTTGACCTTGGCGATCATACCGCGAACAGCCGGAGTATCTTCCAGCTCACGAGTCCGGTGCAGTTTGTTCAGGCCAAGACCCACAAGGGTCTGGCGCTGATCAGCCGGACGTCCGATCGGCGAACCCGTCTGGGTAACGCGAACGGTCGCTTTTTTCTTAGCAGCCATATCGAATTACTCCTTTTCGAGAACGGCGGCCGCAGCCGAACCGCTATCGCGACGGGCAACGATCTCGCCAACCTTCAGGCCGCGTTTTGCAGCGACCTGACGCGGTGAAGCGCCGTTGACCAGAGCGTCAAGAGTTGCACGGATAACGTTGTGCGGGTTGTTCGAACCGGTGCATTTGGACACGACGTCCTGAACACCCATGGTTTCGAAAACTGCGCGCATCGCACCGCCAGCAATGATACCGGTACCAGCCGGAGCAGAACGGAGAATAACCCGACCTGCACCAAAGTGGCCCTGCACATCGTGGTGAAGGGTACGGCCTTCACGCAACGGAACGCGGATCATGTTGCGCTTGGCTGCTTCGGTAGCCTTGCGGATCGCTTCCGGAACTTCACGGGCTTTGCCCGTGCCGTATCCGACGCGACCGCGCTGGTCACCGACGACAACCATTGCGGAGAAAGCAAAGCGACGGCCGCCCTTAACGACTTTCGCGACGCGGTTGATACCAACCAGCTTGTCGACGAGTTCGTTTTCTTCACGGGCTTTCGGCGCCTGCTGCTGCTGTTGTGTATTCTGATTACGTGCCATGGTCGTGCTCCTTAGAAGTCCAGACCGCCCTCACGGGCGGCATCGGCCAGAGCTTTCACCCGGCCATGGAACAAATACCCGCCACGATCAAATACGACCGTTTTCACACCAGCGGCAACGGCACGTTCGGCAATAGCTTTACCGACCAGCACAGCTGCTTCGGCATTGCTGCCTTTGCCACCGAGATCTTTCTCGGCCGACGAAGCGCAGACAAGAGTCTTGCCTGCCAGATCGTCGATAATCTGTGCATAGATATGCGCGTTGGAACGGTGCACGCTGAGGCGCGGGCGACCGGCCGCTTTCTGGCGGATCGCAAAACGAACGCGGCGTTTGCGGCGCTCGAAGAGGTTTCTCGCGTTTTTCATCGTGCCAGTCCTTACTTCTTCTTGCCTTCTTTGCGCAAGATATACTCGCCTTCGTAACGGACACCTTTGCCTTTGTAAGGCTCCGGACCGCGCCAGCCGCGTGCATTTGCAGCGAACTGACCAACGAGCTGTTTATCTGCGCCAGAGATGGCGATAAGGGTCGGCTTTTCTGCGACGACGTTAAGACCCGCGGGGATCTCCATTTCCACGTCATGAGAGAAGCCAAGCTGCAGAACCAGTTTATTGCCCTGGACCTGCGCACGGTAACCAACACCGGTGATTTCCAGTTTCTTGGTGAAGCCGTCCGAAACCCCGGTTACGAGGTTTGCGATATTGGCGCGTGTGGTACCCCAAAGGGCACGGGCGCGCTTGGTATCGTTGGCCGGTTTCACGGTGATCTGGTTGTCATCCTGTGAAACAGTTACGTCCGAGGTCAGCGGCAGACGAAGCTCACCGAGCTTGCCTTTTGCACTGATCTGTTCTTCGGTCAGGGTGATGGTAACGCCGCTAGGCACGACCACCGGGTTTTTTCCTACTCGCGACATCGTTGGCCCTCCTTAGAATACCTTGCAGAGGATTTCGCCGCCGACATTCTGCTCGCGAGCCTCCTGATCCGACAGAACCCCTTTCGGAGTGGATAGGACTGCGATGCCCAAGCCGTTGTATACTTTCGGAAGATCTTTGATCTTCGAATACACACGACGACCCGGGGTCGAGACGCGGTCGATCTGCTTAATCACGCCTTCGCCCTCAAAATATTTGAGTTCGATGTTGATTTCGCTGACGCCCTTGCGAATTTCATTAATGCTGTAACCGCGGATGTAACCTTCGCGCTGGAGAACATCCAGCACACCGGTACGCAGTTTTGAAGCCGGCGAAGCAACGTTGGATTTACCAACGCGCTGACCGTTGCGGATACGCGTGAGCATATCGCCTACGGGATCAGTCATCGACATGTGATGTCCTCCTTACCAGCTCGACTTCACCATGCCCGGGATCTGACCACGCGAAGCAAGTTCACGAAGCGCGATACGGGACAGGCGGAATTTGCGATAGACACCGCGCGGACGACCGGAAACCTGGCAGCGGATACGCTGACGGATACGGGCCGAGTTACGCGGCAGCTGGGCGAGTTTGATCACGCACGCGATACGCTCTTCAGGAGAGGTCTCGCGATTGTTAATGACCGCTTTAAGGGCGGCACGCTTGGCAGCATGCTGCTTAGCCAGGCGCTCACGTTTAAGTTCGCGCTGAACGGCGCTTTTCTTGGCCATGGGCCAACCTCCAGTTAGTTTCCGAACGGAAGATCAAAGCCCTTGAGAAGGGCGAGAGCTTCGGCGTCGGACTTTGCCGTGGTGCAAATGATGATGTCCATCCCGCGGACCGAGTCGACTTTGTCGTACTCGACTTCAGGAAAGACGAACTGTTCCTTGAGGCCCATGGCAAAGTTGCCACGACCATCGAAGGATTTTTTGTTCAGGCCGCGGAAGTCACGAACGCGCGGAAGCGCGACCGAAACCAGACGGTCCAGGAACTCGTACATACGGTCGCGACGCAGGGTCACTTTACAACCGATGTTCATGCCTTCACGAAGCTTGAAAGCCGCTACCGACTTTTTCGCCTTGGTGAAGATAGGCTTCTGACCGGTGATGGCAGCGAGATCCGCAGCCGCACCTTCCAGCTTCTTGCGATCCTGGGTGGCGTCGCCGACACCCATATTGATCACGATCTTCTCGAGGCGCGGAACCTCCATGGAGTTCTCGTAGGAGAACTCCTTCTGGAGTGCGTCACGCACCACTTCTTTGTAATGTTCGCGCAGGCGCGTCATTTTTCCGTCCCTCAGTTGTCGATGACTTCGCCGCTGAGCTTCGCTACGCGAACCTTGCGACCATCATCGAGGGTCTTGAAACCGACGCGGGTCGGCTTGTTTTCTTTCGGGTCGACAATCGCCACGTTGGAAACGTTGATTTTCGCTTCCTTCTCGACGATGCCGCCAGCATCAGCACCGGTCGGACGCTGGTGACGTTTCACCAGGTTGATGCCCGAAACCAGAACTTTGTTCTCGGTCGGGAAAGCGGCGATAACTTCGCCGGTTTTCCCTTTGTCTTTACCCGTAAGAACAATGACGCGATCACCCTTTTTAATCTTGGCAGCCATTACAGCACCTCCGGGGCAAGCGAAATGATCTTCATGTAACCACGCGAACGGAGTTCACGGGTCACCGGGCCGAAAATACGCGTACCGATAGGCTCACCGTTCGCATTAATAAGAACGGCAGCATTACGGTCAAAGCGGATCGCCGAACCATCGGAACGACGAATTTCCTTTGCGGTCCGAACGATGACAGCTTTGTGTACTGCACCCTTCTTAACACGACCGCGCGGAATGGCTTCCTTGACGGAAACCACGATAACATCACCGACATTAGCGGTTTTGCGCTTCGAGCCGCCCAGCACCTTGATGCACTGAACACGGCGAGCGCCGCTATTATCGGCAACGTCCAGATTGGACTGCATCTGGATCATGGGTTTACCCCTTGACTATGGTTGGGCTGAGGACTCACTCCTCGACCACTACTTCCCAAGACTTCAATTTCGAGATCGGCCGGCATTCGCGAATACGAACGACGTCACCCGTCTTGAAGCGGTTCTCTTCATCATGCGCGTGGAATTTCTTCGACTTGCGCACATACTTTTTATACAGCGGGTGCATGACCTGGCGTTCCACACGGACCACCACAGTCTTGTCGTTTTTTGTCGAAACGACTGTCCCCTGCAATACACGCCTCGGCATGTGTCTTAACTCCTATGCGTGTCCAGTTAGGCCGCAGTAGCACCCTTCTCGTTTCCGAGAAGGGTTTTGATGCGGGCGATATCACGGCGGACCTTACGGACCTGCGCAGTGTTCTCGAACTGACCGGAAGCCTGCTGGAAACGCATATTGAACGATTCCTTACGCAGGTCGAGCAGCATCTGTTTTAGTTCATCAGCGCTTTTCGCGCGGAGATCAGCAATTTTCATCACTAATTACTCCCCTTCACCAAGACGCGTGACAAACTTGGTCTTGATCGGCAATTTTGCCGCTGCGAGCTCGAAAGCCCGACGTGCAAGATCCAGCGGAACACCGTCAAGTTCAAACATAATCCGACCCGGTTTTACACGTGCCGCCCAATATTCGACCGAGCCTTTGCCTTTACCCTGACGGACTTCAGCAGGCTTTTGCGATACCGGGAGATCCGGGAAAACGCGGATCCACACACGGCCTTGACGGCGCATGTGGCGGGTGATCGCGCGGCGGGCCGCTTCGATCTGACGCGCCGTTATACGCTCCGGCTCCAAGGCTTTCAAGCCATAAGCGCCGAAATTAAGTTCCGTACCACCTTTGGCCTCACCTTTAAGGCGGCCCTTGTGTGCTTTACGGAACTTTGTACGTTTTGGAGAAAGCATCTCTCTATCTCCTTACTTACGACCTGAACCAGCCGACTCGAGCGCTTTACGCTCGGAAGCCAACGGATCGTGAGCCATGATTTCGCCCTTGAAGATCCAGACCTTCAGACCGCAGACACCATAGGTGGTGTGAGCTTCCGAAGTGCCATAATCAACGTCCGCACGCAGGGTATGCAGCGGAACGCGACCTTCACGGTACCATTCGGTACGAGCGATTTCAGCACCACCAAGACGACCAGCGGCATTAATACGAATGCCACCAGCACCGAGACGGATTGCGTTCTGAACCGAGCGCTTCATGGCGCGACGGAACGAAACACGGCGCTCAAGCTGCTGGGCGATGTTGTCAGCGACCAGCTTGGCATCGATTTCCGGTTTACGGATTTCGATGATGTTAACCTGCACTTCCGACTTGGTCAGTTTCTGCAGATCGTTCTTGAGCTTCTCGATGTCCTGGCCTTTTTTCCCGATCACAACACCCGGACGGGCAGAGTGGATCGAGATGCGGGCTTTTTTCGCCGGACGTTCGATAATCACCTTCGATACACCCGCCTGTTTCAGACGGTCGAAGATGTATTTACGGATCGCCAGGTCTTCATGAAGAAGGCCAGCGAAATCGGCCTTGTTGGCGTACCAGCGGGAATCCCACGTGCGGTTGATGCCAACGCGTAAACCGATCGGATTTACTTTCTGACCCATTACTCGGCCTCCTCACGTTCGCAGACGACGATGCGCATGTTGGAGAACGGCTTGATGATCTTGCCGACGCGACCGCGTGCGCGGGCCCGCCAACGTTTCATCACGAATGCCTTACCAACAGTCGCCTCTTTGATAAAGAGACGGTCAACATCGAGCTGGTGGTTGTTCTCGGCATTAGCGATTGCCGATTCCAGCAGCTTTTTGACGTCCTGCGAAATGCGTTTGTTGGAGAAGGTGAGCTCTGCCAAAGCAGCCTCTGCCTTCATACCACGGATCGACTCGGCGACGAGGTTGAGCTTACGCGGGGAAATGCGTACTGCCCGGAGCGAAGCCGCAGCCTCGTTGTCCGCCAGCCGACGGATGTCAGCTTTTTTACCCATCGTTACTTCCTCTTCGCCTTCTTGTCGGCCGCGTGACCATAGTAGGTACGGGTCGGCGAAAACTCACCGAACTTATGACCGATCATATCTTCGTTCACAAGTACCGGCAGAAACTTCTGGCCATTGTAAACCCCAAAGGTGAGGCCTACGAATTGCGGCAAAATCGTCGAGCGCCGCGACCAGGTCTTAATTACCTCATTCCGGCCTGAAGCACGGACTGTTTCGGCTTTCTTAAGAAGGTATCCGTCTACAAACGGACCCTTCCAAACGGAACGCGCCATAGTCTAGCCTCCTCCGTTAGCTCTTATGACGACGGCGCATGATGAGCGCGTCAGTCTTTTTGTTCGAGCGGGTACGTTTGCCCTTGGTAGGCTTGCCCCACGGCGTAACCGGGTGACGACCACCCGAAGTGCGACCTTCACCACCACCATGCGGGTGATCGATCGGGTTCATGGCAACACCACGAACCGAAGGACGCTTGCCAAGCCAGCGATTGCGGCCTGCTTTACCAAGGTTTGTGTTCTGCTGGTCCTGGTTGGACACGGCACCGATGGTAGCCATGCATTCACCACGAACCAAACGTACCTCACCGGAGGACAGCTTAAGCTGGGCGTAACCCTGGTCCTTGCCGACAAGCTGCACATAGGTGCCTGCCGAACGTGCGATCTGACCACCTTTACCGGCTTTCAGTTCGACGTTATGGACGATGGTACCGACCGGAATATTCTTCAGCGGTGCGGCATTACCCGGCTTAATGTCTACGCGTTCGGCTGCAACAATGTTGTCGCCGACAGCAAGACGCTGCGGTGCGAGGATGTAGGCCAACTCGTCATCGGAATAACGAACCAGGGCGATAAACGCCGTGCGGTTCGGATCATATTCCAGACGTTCGACCGTACCAACGACATCAAACTTGGTACGTTTGAAGTCGATAATGCGGTAACGACGCTTGTGACCACCACCAATACGGCGGGCGGTGATACGACCAGAGTTGTTACGGCCACCTTTCTTGCGAAGACCTTCGGTCAACGCTTTGATCGGCTTGCCCTTGTGGAGATCGGAACGATCGACAAGAACCAGCTGACGGCGACCAGGAGAGGTTGGTTTAAACTTCTTCAAAGCCATGTCTTAGATTCCCGTCGTCACGTCGATGGACTGACCCTCTTCGAGGGTAACCATCGCTTTCTTGAAATCGCTCCGGCGACCGACAGTACCGCGAAAACGCTTGGTCTTGCCTTTTACCACAGAGGTATTGACCGCCTTGACCTTCACCCCGAACAGACCTTCCACAGCAGCCTTGATCTCCGGCTTGGTGGCGTCGATCGCAACTTTGAACGCAACGGCGTTGTGTTCAGAAATCAGCGTCGACTTTTCAGTGATATGCGGGGCGCGGATGACTTCGTACATCCGCTCTTTGCTGATGATCGTCATTTGAGACGTGCCTCCAACGCTTCGACCGCACCCTTGGTCAGCACCAGGGTGTCACGGCGCAGGATGTCATAGACGTTAGCACCAATCTCTGGCAGCACATCAACCTGCGGGATGTTGCGCGCAGCGCGTGCAAAGCCCTCATTGATCTGCGCACCGTCAATGATCAGTGCAGATTTCCAGCCGAGCTTAGCGAAAGCAGCGACCAGATTCTTGGTTTTGGCGTCCGAGAATTCCGCGGAGTCCAGAACGATAAGCTTACCGTCCTTTGCTTTGGCCGACAGAGCGGTTTTCAGCGCGAGCTTACGGAATTTCTTGGTCAGATCGTGCGAATGATCGCGAACACGCGGACCATGCGCTACACCACCACCACGGAACTGTACGGCTTTACGGGAACCGTGACGTGCACCGCCACTGCCCTTCTGACGTACGAACTTTTTCGTGGTCGCAGAGATCTCGCTTTTTTCCTTTACCTTGTGGGTACCGGCGCGGCGTTTTGCCAACTGCCAGTTCACCATGCGGTGCAGGATGTCACGACGAACGTCCAGACCAAAGATCTCTTCTGCGAGATCGATGTTACCGGCCTTGGACGCGTCAAGTTTAAGAATGTCGAGCTTCATGATGCTTATTCCTTATCCTCGGCGGCAGCTTCTTCAGCAGCCGGGGCAGCACCCTTTAGCGCGGCCGGGAACGGCAGACCTTCCGGTGCAGCACGTTTCACGGCATCCTTGACAAGGACATAAGCGCCGGCATGACCCGGGACAGCACCGTGAACCAGAACAAGACCCTTTGCTTCGTCGGTAGAGACGATTTTCAGGGACTGAACGGTTACGCGCGCCGCACCCATATGACCAGCCATCTTCTTACCTTTGAAGACGCGGCCCGGATCCTGGCACTGACCAGTGGAACCATGCGAACGGTGCGATACAGACACACCGTGCGACGCACGCAGACCACCGAAGTTATGGCGCTTCATCGCACCGGCAAAACCTTTACCGATGGAGGTGCCGATGACGTCAACGTACTGGCCTTCAACAAAGTGGGTTGCCGAAAGTTCGGCACCGACTTCGATCAGCGCATCTTCGCTAACGCGGAATTCAGCAAGTTTGGCTTTCGGCTCAACCTTGGCTTTTGCAAAGTGACCGCGCATCGGCTTCGATACGTTTTTCACTTTTGCTTTGCCATAGCCAAGCTGAACAGCAACGTAACCGTCGGTGTCGCTGGTACGATTAGCAACGACCTGAAGGTTATCGACTTTCAGAACGGTGACAGGAAGGTGCACGCCTTCGTCCGTGAAGACGCGAGTCATGCCAACCTTCTGGGTAATAAGTCCACTACGCATTGCGGCTTACTCCCGATTAAAGTTTGATCTCGACGTCGACGCCTGCAGCCAGGTCGAGCTTCATCAGAGCATCAACGGTCTGGGGAGTCGGGTCGACAATGTCGAGAAGACGCTTATGCGTACGGATTTCGAACTGCTCACGCGATTTCTTATCGATGTGCGGAGACCGCAGAACAGTGTATTTCTCAATGCGGGTCGGCAGCGGAATCGGGCCGCGGACCTCTGCGCCAGTGCGCTTCGCCGTATTGACGATCTCGCGCGTGGACTGATCCAGCACGCGATGGTCAAACGCCTTCAGGCGAATGCGAATGTTCTGACTATCCATGTAATTATGTACCGGAGCCCTCAAAAGGACACCGGCCCCTCAACTGGAGTTGACGATTGCCGCAAAAGTGTTGCGGGCGGCTTACATAGCCGCCCGCTTCACAAAGATCAAGAGAAAATTACTCGATGATCTTGGCAACAACGCCCGCGCCGACGGTACGACCGCCTTCACGGATTGCGAAACGCAGACCTTCGTCCATTGCAATCGGTGCAATGAGGGTCGCGGTCATCTGGACGTTGTCGCCCGGCATAACCATTTCCGTGCCTGCCGGCAGCTCGATCGAGCCGGTGACGTCAGTGGTACGGAAGTAGAACTGCGGACGGTAGTTCGAGAAGAACGGCGTGTGACGGCCACCTTCATCCTTGGTCAGGATGTAAGCTTCTGCGGTGAACTTGGTGTGCGGCTTGATCGAGCCGACATGCGCCAGAACCTGGCCACGTTCGACGTCTTCACGTTTGGTGCCGCGCAGCAGCGCGCCAATGTTGTCGCCAGCTTCACCCTGATCGAGCAGCTTGCGGAACATCTCAACGCCGGTGACAATCGTTTTGACGGTGTCTTTGATACCGACGATTTCGACTTCTTCACCAACCTTGACGATACCGGTTTCAACACGACCGGTCACAACCGTACCACGACCCGAGATCGAGAACACGTCCTCGATCGGCATCAGGAACGGACGGTCTTTCGGACGTTCCGGTGCCGGGATGTAGCTGTCAACAGCTTCCATCAGCTTCAGGATCGCTTCTTTGCCAATCGCGTCATCACGACCTTCAAGGGCAGCAAGAGCCGAACCTTTGACGATCGGAATGTCGTCGCCCGGGAAGTCGTAGGACGACAGAAGTTCACGGATTTCCATTTCGACGAGTTCGAGGAGTTCCTCGTCATCGACCTGGTCAACCTTATTCATGAACACGACGAGGGCCGGAACGCCAACCTGACGTGCAAGCAGGATGTGCTCGCGGGTCTGCGGCATCGGGCCGTCAGCTGCCGAAACAACCAGGATGCCGCCGTCCATCTGTGCCGCACCGGTGATCATGTTCTTGACATAGTCAGCGTGGCCCGGGCAGTCGACGTGCGCATAGTGGCGGTTCGCCGTTTCGTATTCGACGTGCGCGGTCGAGATCGTGATACCACGAGCTTTCTCTTCCGGCGCTTTGTCGATCATGCTGTAGTCCTGGAACGATGCGCCGCCGCTCTCTGCGAGAACTTTGGTGATCGCTGCGGTCAGCGTGGTTTTACCGTGGTCAACGTGGCCGATGGTGCCAACGTTCACGTGCGGTTTTGTACGGGCAAATTTTTCTTTAGCCATTTCTAACTCCGTTTATTCTGGCTTCGCCTTAGCCGGCCGACTTGGCCTTGACTTCGTCCGCAACTGCCTGCGGGACGTCGGCGTAATGATCGAACTGCATCACGAACTGGGCACGGCCCTGGGACATGGAACGCAGCGTATTGACGTAACCGAACATGTTCGCCAGCGGGACAAACGCGCTAACAACGCGTGCAATACCACGGGAATCCATGTCACGGACCTGACCACGGCGACTGTTAAGGTCACCAATGATGTCGCCCATGTATTCTTCCGGCGTCACAACTTCGACACTCATGATCGGCTCGAGAAGCTTCGGACGAGCTTTCGCAAGACCTTCACGGAATGCGGCACGAGCTGCGATTTCGAAGGCCATCACGCTCGAGTCAACGTCGTGGTATGCACCGTCGGTCAGGGTGACCGAGAAGTCGGTGACCGGGAACCCGGCGATCACACCGCTGTTAAGCGAGGTTTCAAGACCTTTCTGAACGCCCGGAATGTATTCCTTCGGAACGTTACCGCCAACGACGGTGTCCTTGAAGGAGAACCCGCTGCCCGGTTCACCCGGGGTGAAGGTCAACTTGATACGTGCGAACTGACCCGAACCACCCGACTGTTTCTTGTGGGTGTAATCGATGTCGACTTCCTGGGAAATCGTCTCACGATAAGCAACCTGCGGCGCGCCGACGTTTGCTTCGACTTTGAATTCACGCTTCATGCGGTCGACGATGATGTCGAGGTGAAGCTCGCCCATACCGGAAATGATGGTCTGGCCGGATTCGTGGTCGGTTTTGACGCGGAACGACGGATCTTCCTGTGCAAGACGTGCAAGGGCGAGACCCATTTTCTCCTGGTCGGCTTTCGATTTCGGCTCAACAGCGATCTCGATAACCGGATCCGGGAATTCCATACGCTCAAGGATGATCGGCTTGGCAGTGTCACAAAGGGTATCACCGGTGGTGGTATCCTTCAGACCGACCAGAGCAACGATGTCGCCCGAGCAAGCGTATTTGATTTCTTCGCGGTTGTTTGAATGCATAAGCAGCATACGGCCGATACGTTCTTTTTTCTCTTTGACAGAGTTCAGAACGTAAGAACCGGCTTCAAGCATACCGGAATAAATACGAACGAAGGTCAGGGAGCCAACGAACGGGTCGCTCATGATCTTGAATGCAAGACCGGAGAACGGTGCTTCGTCGTTCAGCGGACGTGAGTCCGGCTCGTCTTCGGTGCCCGGCTTGATGCCGCGCACGTCTTCGATATCGTCCGGAGCCGGCATGTAATCGATGACGGCATCAAGAAGCGGCTGAACGCCTTTGTTCTTGAACGCAGTACCGCAAAGGACCGGAACCAGTTCGCCTTTCAGCGTACCTTTACGGATGCACTTCTTGAGAACTTCCTCGGACGGCATTTCGCCTTCGAGGTAAGCTTCCATGGCAGCTTCGTCACACTCAACAGCCTGTTCGATCAGAGCTTCACGGTACTCTTCAGCCTGGTCTTTGAGCGAATCGCGAATGTCGCGATATTCGAACTCGGCGCCAAGGCTTTCGTCTTTCCAGACGATTTCCTTGTTGGCAACAAGGTCGACAACGCCTTCGAATTCCATTTCGGAACCGATCGGCAGCTGCATGACAGCCGCGTTGGCACCGAGACGGTCTTTGATCATCTTGACGCAGCGGAAGAAGTCCGCACCGGTACGGTCCATCTTGTTGACAAAGCACATACGCGGAACGTTGTACTTGTCAGCCTGGCGCCATACGGTTTCGGTCTGCGGTTCAACACCGGAAACGGCATCGAAAACAGCGCATGCACCATCGAGAACACGAAGCGAACGTTCAACTTCAATCGTGAAGTCAACGTGGCCCGGGGTATCGATGATGTTGATGCGGTTATCTTTCCAGAAGCAGGTCGTCGCAGCAGACGTAATCGTGATGCCGCGTTCCTGTTCCTGTTCCATCCAGTCCATGGTTGCGGCGCCGTCGTGGACTTCGCCGATTTTGTAGGACTTGCCGGTGTAGAATAGAATTCGCTCGGTGGTCGTCGTTTTACCAGCATCGATGTGAGCCATGATGCCGATGTTGCGATACCGAGAGATCGGAGTACGTTGTACCATAATCGACTCTTGATCTTGAGGTCTGAATTACCAGCGGTAATGAGCGAAAGCCTTGTTGGCTTCGGCCATACGATGGGTGTCTTCGCGCTTCTTGACGGCCGAGCCACGGTTGTTGGCTGCGTCCATCAGTTCACCGGCGAGACGACCGACCATGGTCGTTTCGGAACGCTTGCGAGCAGCGTCAACCAGCCAGCGAATGGCCAGTGCCTGACGGCGCTCGGAACGAACTTCAACCGGAACCTGGTAAGTAGCACCACCAACACGGCGCGAACGCACTTCGACGTTCGGCTTGACGTTGTCCATGGCTTCATGGAACTGGGCAACCGGATCGGCACCCTTGCCTTCCATAACTTCCAGTGCACCATAAACGATCTTTTCTGCGGCGGATTTCTTACCGTCGAGCATAAGGCCGTTCATGAATTTGGTCAGAACCTTATCGCCATATTTGGCGTCAGGCAAAACTTCGCGCTTTTCAGCAGCGTGACGACGTGACATCTGAGCTGCTCCTTATTTCGGGCGTTTCGCGCCGTATTTCGAACGACGCTGTTTACGGTCTTTGACACCCTGCGTATCGAGGGTACCGCGAATGATGTGGTAACGCACACCCGGCAAATCCTTTACGCGGCCGCCACGGATCATGACGACAGAGTGTTCCTGCAGGTTGTGACCTTCACCCGGAATATAGCTGGTCACTTCGTAGCCGTTGGTCAAACGGACACGAGCAACCTTACGAAGTGCCGAGTTCGGCTTCTTCGGGGTCGTGGTGTAGACACGGGTGCATACGCCGCGTTTCTGCGGGCAGGCTTCCAGTGCCGGAACCATGTCGCGCTGGGTGCGCGGAGTCCGCGATTTGCGGATCAACTGGTTGATAGTGGGCATTAACTTTCCCTTTGTACTTTAACGGACGCCACAAGGGCGCTGCTCTATCGACGCACGACGAACGACCGCATGCCTTTGCAAAACCTGCAAACGCAAATACGGACCGCCCATTACGCAGGATCACCCTGCCCTCGACGGCCGTTAGAGTCGCACTCAAGCGACGGGGGGCAAAACCGCCCGCTGCCAAACGAAATGGCACCGACACAGCTACACCCCCCGAGATTCGGTGGGCGCATACTAGTGACGGCCCCATTTCGCGTCAAGCAAAACCCTGTGGGCCTTCGAGTTGGCGCTTCAAACGCCGAGGCGAACCGGTGCATCGATAGAAAATTCCCGGTTCGCCTCTGATTCTTTAACAAGCTTGCGCGGCGATATTACTCGCCGGCTGGCAAGGACGGGGACTCGGCACCGGCCTGCGGGCCGAAATTGTCGCCGATTTCCTCTTCTGCCTCGATCTGTACGTTCTTGTCGCGTTCGGCGGCAAGGGCGCGGAAGCGGTTCATCACCGCACCGGTACCTGCCGGGATCAGACGACCCACAATCACGTTTTCTTTCAGACCGATCAGGGTATCGGTTTTGCCCGATACGGCTGCTTCGGTAAGAACGCGTGTGGTTTCCTGGAACGACGCGGCCGAGATGAAGGAATGCGTCTGGAGCGATGCTTTGGTGATCCCCTGAAGGACCGGTGCAGCTTCGGCCAGTTCGCCGCCTTCTTTAACGGCACGTTCGTTTTCGGCATCGAAATCGACACGGTCGATGATTTCGCCAACCAGAAGCGTGGTGTCACCGGTTTTGGTCACTTCCACTTTCTGAAGCATCTGACGAACGATTACTTCGATGTGCTTGTCGTTAATCTTAACGCCCTGCAAACGGTAGACTTCCTGGATCTCGTTGACCAGGTAATCGGCCAGTGCCGGAACGCCCATGACGCGAAGGATATCGTGCGGAACCGGCGAGCCATCAAGCAGCTGGTCGCCCTTCTCTACGAAGTCCCCTTCCTGAACGGCAAGATGCTTGCCTTTCGGGATCATGTATTCAACCGGTTCGGTCAGACCAGAATCTTCAAGCGGGTGCACGATGACACGGCGCTTGTTCTTGTAGTCCTTACCGAACTCGACACGACCAGCGATGTCGGCGATGATGGCGTGGTCCTTCGGCTTGCGTGCCTCGAACAATTCAGCCACACGCGGCAGACCACCGGTGATGTCACGGGTTTTCGACCCTTCGCGCGGAATACGTGCAAGCACGTCACCGGCGTTGACTTTCTGACCGTTCTCAACCGAGAGAATGGCATCAACCGACAGGAAGTAACGGGCTTCAAGGCCGTTATCCAGGTTGATGACCTCGCCGTTTTCGTTACGAAGCGTAACGCGCGGCTTAAGGTCGGATGCCTTCGGCATGCTCTTCCAGTCGATAACCGTTTTCGAGGCGATACCCGTCGCTTCGTCATAGACTTCGCGAATGGTTACGTTCTCGAGAAGGTCGACATAGTTCACATAACCTTCTTTCTCGGTGATGATCGGCAGGGTGTACGGATCCCACTCGGCCAGTTTCTGGCCGCGCGTGATCTGGTCACCGTCATCAGCAAGCAGTTTCGCACCGTACGGGACGCGGTATTTCGCACGTTCACGGCCGGTCTTGTCGATCAGCAGGATTTCGAGGTTACGTGCCATGACAATCATGACACCGCTCGAATTCGTAACGACAGCACGGTTCTTCAGTTTGACGGTCGCATCGAAGTTGGCTTCGACACCCGAAACTTCCGCACCACGCTGTGCCGCACCACCAATGTGGAACGTACGCATCGTAAGCTGCGTGCCCGGCTCACCGATCGACTGTGCGGCGATAACACCGACAGCTTCACCAATGTTCACCGTGGTACCACGTGCCAGGTCACGACCATAGCAATGGCCGCAAACGCCGGTTTCGGCATCACAGGTCAGGACCGAGCGGATACGCGCCATTTCGACGCCCGCTTTTTCGATCAGATCAAGGTGATCTTCGACAACCATTTCGTTCTTCGGAACGATGACTTCGCCGGTTGACGGATTGACAATCTCGTCAGCGGTGAAACGACCGAGGATACGATCAGACAGCGTCTCGATAACTTCGCCGGAGTCGACAACCGCAGCAATGTCGAGGCCACGTTCGGTACCGCAATCATGCTGGGTGATGATGCTGTCCTGTGCGACGTCGACGAGACGACGGGTCAGATAACCCGAGTTCGCCGTTTTCAATGCGGTATCGGCCAGACCTTTACGGGCACCGTGGGTGGAGTTGAAGTACTCCTGCACGGTCAGGCCTTCTTTGAAGTTCGAGATAATCGGGGTCTCGATGATCGAGCCGTCCGGCTTTGCCATCAGGCCGCGCATGGCAGCCAGCTGACGCATCTGGGCAGCAGAACCACGGGCACCGGAGTGCGCCATCATGTAAACCGAGTTCACATTGTCACCTTCTGCCGTTGCCGAGATGACTTTCATCATCGCTTCGGAAACGTCATCGGTGCACTGCGACCAGGCGTCGACGACCTTGTTGTATTTCTCACCGCGGGTGATCAGACCGTCCTGATACTGCTGCTCGTATTCCTTGACCTTGTCATGGGTCGCACCAACCAGGGTTTCCTTGGCTTCCGGAATGATCATGTCATCCTTGCCAAACGAAATACCGGCTTTGCACGCCCAGTTGAAGCCAAGGCCCATCATGCGGTCAGCAAAGATAACGGTCTCTTTCTGGCCACAGTGACGATAGACGACGTCGATAACGTTCGACACGTCTTTCTTGGTCAGCAGCTTGTTGATGGTCGCGAACGGGATGCGCGGATGACGCGGCAGCAGTTCGGACAGCAACATGCGACCCGCCGTGGTCTGAACACGGATGGTGATCGGCTCGTTGTTCTCATCGACGGTTTTGTAACGTGCATTGATTTTCGAATGCAGGGTCACAACACCGGCATCAAGTGCCTGTTCGATTTCAGCGATATTGACAAAGGACATGCCCTCGCCCGGCTGACCGTCGCGTTCCATCGAGATGTAGTACAGACCAAGGACAATATCCTGCGACGGCACGATAATCGGTTTACCCGAAGCCGGCGAAAGGATGTTGTTGGTCGACATCATCAGGGTACGTGCTTCAAGCTGTGCTTCAAGCGACAGCGGCACGTGAACGGCCATCTGGTCACCGTCGAAGTCGGCGTTGAAAGCCGTACAGACGAGCGGATGCAGCTGGATCGCCTTACCTTCGATCAGGGTAGGCTCGAAAGCCTGGATACCAAGACGGTGAAGGGTCGGTGCACGGTTGAGCATGACCGGATGTTCACGGATAACCTGTTCAAGGATATCCCAGACTTCGGCACGCTCTTTTTCCACCATACGCTTTGCAGCCTTGATGGTGGTTGCCATCCCGTACAGCTCAAGCTTCGCATAGACGAACGGCTTGAACAGTTCGAGCGCCATTTTCTTCGGCAGGCCGCACTGATGCAGTTTCAGGTTCGGACCAACCGTGATAACCGAACGACCGGAATAGTCGACGCGTTTACCCAGAAGGTTCTGACGGAAACGGCCCTGCTTGCCTTTCAGCATGTCCGACATCGATTTGAGCGGACGCTTGTTGGCACCGGTGATCGGACGACCGCGACGGCCGTTGTCAAACAGCGCATCAACCGATTCCTGAAGCATACGTTTTTCGTTACGCACGATGATATCGGGCGCACGAAGCTCGATCAGGCGCTTCAGACGGTTGTTACGGTTGATCACACGACGGTAAAGGTCGTTAAGGTCGGACGTTGCGAAACGGCCGCCATCCAGCGGAACCAGCGGACGCAGTTCCGGCGGAATGACCGGAATCACTTCAAGGATCATCCATTCCGGACGCGCACCGGACTCCTGGAAAGCTTCAATCAGCTTCAGGCGTTTGACCAGCTTCTTGCGCTTGGCTTCGGAATTGGTTTCCTTGAGGTCGATTTTCGCGGTTTCGCGTTCGTCATCAAGATCGATCGCTGCAAGCATGTCGCGGATCGCTTCGGCACCGATACCGGCACGGAAACTGTCTTCGCCATACTCTTCCTGTGCGGTCATGTACTGATCTTCTGAAAGAAGCTCACCCATCTTGAGCGGGGTCAGACCCGGCTCGATGACCACATAGTTTTCGAAATACAGAATGCGCTCAAGATCCTTGAGCGTCATGTCCAGCAGCAGACCAAGGCGGCTCGGCAGCGACTTCATGAACCAGATATGGGCAACAGGTGCCGCCAGTTCGATATGGCCCATACGTTCACGACGAACTTTGGCCAGAGTCACTTCGACGCCGCATTTCTCACAGATAATGCCGCGATATTTCATACGCTTGTACTTGCCGCACAAGCATTCGTAATCCTTCACCGGACCAAAAATGCGCGCACAGAACAGGCCGTCGCGTTCCGGTTTGAAGGTCCGGTAGTTGATGGTCTCCGGTTTCTTGATCTCGCCAAACGACCAGGAGCGGATACGCTCCGGGCTGGCGATCTGAATCCGGATCTGATCGAAGCTCTGGGTGCCCTGCGGCTGCCCGAAGATCTTCATCAACTCGTTCATAAAGGCTCTCCCGCTATGCCCGGTCTCGCCGGGTTTCGCCAATTTCAGGCCGAAAGATGCTTGATGGCGGACGGGTTACCCGAATGGTACCCGCCCGCCAAGCTCTTAAACGTCGTCTTGCTCAAGCTCGACATTGAGACCAAGCGACCGAAGTTCTTTAACGAGAACGTTAAAGGATTCCGGAATGCCCGCCTCGAAGGTGTCTTCGCCGCGAACGATCGCCTCATAGACCTTGGTACGGCCTGAAACGTCGTCCGACTTGACAGTAAGCATTTCCTGAAGGGTGTAGGCAGCACCGTAAGCTTCGAGTGCCCACACTTCCATCTCCCCGAAACGCTGGCCACCGAACTGTGCCTTACCACCCAGCGGCTGCTGGGTAACAAGCGAGTACGGACCAATCGAACGGGCATGGATCTTGTCGTCAACCAGGTGATGCAGCTTGAGCATGTAAATGTAGCCCACGGTCACCTTGCGATGGAATTTCTCACCGGTACGACCATCATAAAGGTCGACCTGGCCAGAACCATCAAGGCCTGCTTTTTCGAGCATGCGAACCACATCGGGTTCACGTGCACCGTCAAAGACCGGGGTTGCCATCGGCACACCACGACGCAGGTTGTTACCAAGCTCGATAACATCGCCATCGCTCAGCTCTTTGATGCCGGTGACGTATTGCTCGTCCTCGTACACTTCATTGAGCTTGCCACGCAGGCTGTCCATCTCGGCACGACCATCGGTAACAGCATCGACGAGCTCGCCGATCTGTTCACCCAGACCACGTGACGCCCAGCCAAGGTGGGTTTCAAGGATCTGGCCGACGTTCATACGCGACGGAACACCAAGCGGGTTCAGAACGATATCGACAGGCGTACCGTCTTCGAGATGCGGCATGTCTTCCATCGGCATGATGCGCGATACGACACCCTTGTTCCCGTGACGGCCGGCCATTTTATCGCCCGGCTGCATTTTACGCTTAACCGCAACAAAGACTTTGACCATCTTCATCACGCCCGGCGGCAGTTCGTCACCAGCCTGAAGCTTGTCGACCTTGTCGTCGAAACGAGCCTGCAGAACAGCAATCGATTCCTCGAACTGTTTCTTCAGGGCTTCGATGTCGGACATGACACTGTCATCAGCAACGGCAATCTGACGCCACAGACCACGTGCAACACCCGCAAGGGCGTCTTCGGTGATCTCGCCATTCAGACCTTTCGGTCCATCGACCAGGGTCTGGCCAAGCAGCAGGTTTTTCAGACGACCATAGAAGTTGCGTTCCAGGATCGCACGTTCGTCATCACGGTCTTTTGCAAGACGTTCGATTTCGGAACGTTCGATTGCCAGGGCACGTTCGTCCTTGTCAACGCCACGACGCGAGAACACGCGGACTTCAACAACGGTACCGAACTGTCCCGGCGGGACACGCAGCGACGTATCACGGACGTCGGATGCTTTTTCACCGAAGATGGCGCGCAGAAGTTTTTCTTCCGGCGTCATCGGGCTTTCGCCCTTCGGCGTCACTTTACCGACAAGGATATCGCCCGGTTTGATTTCCGCGCCGATGTAAACAATGCCCGCCTCGTCGAGGTTTTTGAGCGCTTCTTCACCGACGTTCGGAATGTCACGGGTGATCTCTTCCTGACCCAGCTTGGTATCGCGGGCCATGACTTCGAATTCCTCGATATGGATCGAGGTATAAACGTCATCACGTGCGATACGCTCGGACAGAAGGATGGAATCCTCGAAGTTGTAACCGTTCCACGGCATGAACGCGACCAGCACGTTACGGCCGAGGGCAAGTTCACCCATATCGGTACACGGACCATCCGAGATGATGTCGCCCTTCTGGACAACATCGCCCACCTTCACCAGCGGACGCTGGTTGATGCAGCTGCCCTGGTTGGAACGCTGATATTTCAGCAGAGTGTAAATATCGACACCCGATTCCGATGCGGCAATGTCACCGGTTGCGCGGATAACCATACGGGTGGCGTCAACAGATTCAACAACACCATCACGGCGTGCGATCAGGGTTGCACCCGAATCACGTGCCACCGGAACTTCCATACCGGTCCCGACATACGGCGCTTCGGAGCGGATCAACGGAACCGCCTGACGCTGCATGTTCGAACCCATCAGTGCGCGGTTCGCGTCATCGTTCTCAAGGAACGGAATGAGCGCGGATGCGACCGATACCAGCTGCTTCGGCGAGACGTCCATAAGGTCGATCTCTTCGGAGCGGGCCATATAGTGGTCACCGGCTTTACGGGTGTTGATCAGTTCGTTTTCGAAGCCGAATTCCTTGGTCAGCGGTTCGTTCGCCTGTGCAATGACATAGCGACCTTCTTCGATGGCCGAGAGATAGATGACTTCCGGGGTAACCACACCATCGACAACCTTGCGGTACGGGCTTTCGATGAAGCCGTACTGGTTGACGCGGGCAAAGGTCGCCAGCGAGTTGATCAGACCAATGTTCGGACCTTCCGGCGTTTCAACCGGGCAGATACGACCATAGTGGGTCGGATGAACGTCACGAACTTCAAAGCCTGCACGCTCACGGGTCAAACCGCCCGGTCCAAGTGCCGAAAGACGACGCTTGTGGGTGATTTCCGAAAGCGGGTTGGTCTGGTCCATGAACTGCGACAGCTGCGAAGAGCCGAAGAATTCACGAACAGCAGCCGCAACCGGCTTCGCATTGATCAGGTCATGCGGCATGACGTTGTCGATCTCGACCGAGCTCATACGCTCGCGGATCGCACGTTCCATACGCAGCAGGCCAACACGGAACTGGTTTTCCATCAGCTCGCCGACCGAACGCAGACGACGGTTGCCAAGATGGTCAATATCGTCGATTTCGCCACGACCATCTTTCAGGTCGATCAGAACGCGGACGACTTCCAGAATGTCTTCACGACGCAGAACACGAACCGTATCCGGGCATTCCAGATTAAGGCGCGCGTTCATTTTCACACGGCCAACAGCCGAGAGGTCGTAACGTTCCGAGTCAAAGAACAGACCCTTGAACATGGCTTCCGCACCCTCGATGGTGGGCGGCTCGCCTGGGCGCATGACGCGATAGATGTCCACAAGGGCTTCTTCGCGGTTGCTGTTCTTGTCAAGGGCAACGGTGTTGCGCAGATACGCACCGACATTGTTGTGATCGATCATCAGCAGACGAATGGTATCGACACCCCATTCTTTCAGCTGCTCGAACACACCTTCGGTCAGTTCGTGGCCGGCTTCGGCAAGAATTTCACCGGTTTCACCGTCAATCTGGTCTTCTGCCATGAACCAGCCGTTAAGCTGTTCTTCCGGCACCAGGATGTGTTTGACACCCTGCTCGACCAGTTTGGCTGCCGAACGCTTGGTGATCTTGCTGCCTGCGGCGGCAACAACTTCACCGCTGTCGGCGTCAAGCAGGTCAAAGACCAGCTTCTGGCCGATATAGCGATCTGCATTGAAATCGGTTACCCAACCATCCTTGGTGCGGCGGTATTCTGCCGACTCATAGTAATAGTTGAGGATTTCTTCAGGCGTCAGGCCTTCGATTTCCGACGGATCAACCGAGCGGCCTTCTTCGGCACGCTGGGCACGCAGGGCCTGGGACTCTTCGTTTTCAAGAGCCATAAGCAGCGTGGTCGCCGGCAGTTTGCGGCGACGGTCGATACGGACATACAGGATGTCTTTCGCGTCGAATTCGAAATCGAGCCACGACCCGCGATACGGGATCACGCGCGCAGCAAACAGGTACTTGCCCGAGCTGTGGCTTTTGCCCTTGTCGTGGTCGAAGAAGACGCCCGGCGAGCGGTGCATCTGCGAGACGATAACACGCTCGGTGCCGTTCACGATAAAGGTACCGTGTTCGGTCATGAGCGGCATGTCGCCCATATACACGTCCTGTTCCTTGATATCGCGGATCGAACGGGCACCGGTATCTTCGTCAATATCCCAGACAACCAGACGCAGTGTCACGCGCAGCGGCGCGGCAAAGGTCATGCCACGCTGACGGCACTCCTCGGTATCGTATTTGGGCTGCTCCAGCTCATACGACACAAATTCGAGGGTTGCGCGCTCTGAGAAATCTTTAATCGGAAAGACGCTCTTGAACACTTCCTGGAGGCCGGCATCGTCCCGCTGCTCCCGCGGGGTACCAGTCTGCAAAAACTTGTCGTAAGAATTCTTTTGAACCTCAATCAGGTTCGGGAGCGGAGCGACTTCGCTGATCCGTCCAAAGCTCTTGCGGATGCGCTTTCGACCGGTAAAGGACTTATCCATCATCGTTCCTTTAATCGCGCCTCCCCACACCGTCGTAACTCGTTCGTCCCCGTGCCATTATGCAGAAAGCATACAGCACAACGACGCCCGAGCCCCGTACGGGGCGGGCGTTCACTTGATTATGACCGTGGATGTTATGTGACATCCAACATGAATGAGATCACTGATCCCTCGGCTGTCGACGCCGTCAAAGATAACCTCTGACCTAAACGGCCTTACGTTATGTACGATTACCTTTGGCAGCGTCAACCGTAAATTTCCTTTTCGCGCCCCGACAGTCCGGACACCCATTGCCCGCACCGCAGAGACGGATAGGTCGGCGACCCGAAGGCCGCCGACCCAAACCTTGGCAAGAAGCCGTCGATTACTTGAGTTCGACGGTTGCGCCAGCTTCTTCAAGCTGCTTCTTGATCGACTCGGCTTCGTCTTTCGACGCGCCTTCTTTAACAGCTTTCGGTGCGCCTTCGACCAGGTCTTTGGCTTCTTTCAGGCCAAGACCGGTGATTGCGCGAACTTCTTTGATGACGTTGATTTTCTTGTCACCAGCAGAAGCCAGGATAACGTCGAATTCGGTTTTTTCTTCTGCAGCAGCAGCACCGGCAGCAGCGCCACCAGCAGCAGCAACAGCAACCGGAGCAGCGGCGGAAACGCCCCACTCTTCTTCGAGCATTTTGGAAAGTTCTGCAGCTTCAAGAACGGTGAGCTTCGAAAGCTCTTCAACGAGTGCCTTAAGATCGGCCATTTGTATAAACTCCTAGGCTTGAACTTGGATAAGTTGGTAAATTGGGTTACGCGGCTTCGCCTTTTTCGGCGTATGCCTTCAGCACCTGGGCAATCTGGGCCGCCGGCTTGGAGGTCAGCGTAGCGATACGCTGTGCCGGGGTCTGGATCATACCCACCAGTTTCGCGCGCAGTTCGTCCAGCGACGGCAGTTCTGCCAGAGCTTTAACGCCCTGTTCGTCCAGAATCTGTTCACCGATGGCGCCAGCAACAAGAACGAGCTTGTCATTGGCTTTTGCGAACGTTGAGGCCACTTTCGCGACCGACGCAGGATCAGCCGAATAGGCGATCGCGGTCGGGCCGGTGAAGTGGTCTGCAAGACCAGCAAATTTGGTGCCTTCCAGAGCAAGTCGCGTAAGCCGGTTTTTGGTGACCTTGAAGCCCGCACCAGCATCACGCATCTGCGCACGAAGAGCGGTGATTTCCGCAACCGTCAACCCTTTGTACTGGGTAACGATAACGCCTTCCGCACCTTCGAACACTTCGCGCATTTCTGCTACGAACTGTGTTTTATCATCGCGGTTCACTTTAAGTCTCCGACATTGCTTATTGCCCTGAACCCCATGGGGGGTTCACAGACGTGACCAGTCCTTTCGAACCGGTCTGTGACGCCCGTCCGTTTGCCAGATGTCCAAGCCTTTTGTGATGCCCCGTTAACCGGGGAAAACTAAAAACCGGAACCTCTGCCTATGCAGGAGATTAAGAACGGCAGATACCGTTCACCTGCAGTCTGGGACAGACAGGTAGAGAGGATCTTGCAACCCTCTCCGGTCCTGACCGGCCGCATGCGACCGGTCAGAATTCTTGAATTACTTCGATGCGATGTCCGCAATCGACAGTTTCACGCCAGCGCCCATGGTCGAGCTGATGGCGGCGCGCTGAAGGTATACACCTTTTGCGCCTGTCGGTTTTGCTTTGACGATCGCAGAAACGAATGCCTTGGCATTTTCAACAAGCTGTTCTTCGCTGAAGGATGCCTTGCCGATACCGGCATGGACAATACCATTCTTTTCAGCGCGGAACTGAACCTGACCAGCTTTGGCATCGGAAACAGCCTGGGCAACATCCATGGTCACGGTGCCGAGTTTCGGGTTCGGCATCAGGCCGCGCGGGCCCAGAACCTTACCGAGACGACCGACAACAGCCATCATGTCCGGGGTTGCAATAACGCGATCATAGTTCAGATCGCCTTTCTGCATTGCTTCCATCAGGTCTTCGGCACCAACAGCGTCCGCACCAGCTTTCTGGGCTTCTTCTGCTTTGGCGTCTTTTGCGAAGACGGCGACGCGCATGGTTTTACCGGTACCATGCGGAAGCGAAACAACACCACGGACCATCTGGTCTGCGTGACGCGGATCAACACCAAGGTTCATTGCGATTTCAACGGTTTCGTCGAATTTCGCTTTTGCACCATCCTTGACGAGCTTGACCGCTGCGGTCAGTTCGTACTGGGTATTACGGTCGATGCCCTCATAAGCCTGGGCAAGGCGCTTACCAGTCTTGGCCATCGTCTTACTCCACAACCTCGAGGCCCATAGCACGGGCAGAACCTTCGATCATCGACATCGCGCCTTCAACGTCAAACGCGTTGAGGTCAGCCATTTTGGCTTCCGCGATTTCCTTGACCTGTGCTTTGGTCACTTTACCGATGTAACCTTTACCGGTCGTACCGGAACCTTTCGGAATGCCTGCTGCCTTTTTCAGGAAGTAGGATGCCGGCGGGGTTTTGGTGACAAAGCTGAAGGAACGGTCGGAATAAACGGTGATGACGACCGGAATCGGCATCCCAGGTTCCATCTGCTGGGTCGCTGCGTTGAACGCCTTGCAGAATTCCATGATATTCACGCCGCGCTGACCAAGAGCCGGGCCGACAGGCGGCGACGGGTTGGCTTTGCCGGCGGGAATCTGCAGCTTGATATAGCCGTCGATTTTCTTCGCCATTAGAGTACCTCATTACAGAAGCGCGCGGTACGGTCATGGCTGACCTCCCGCGCTTTAAAAACTGCCTGCATCACGCAAACAGAAACTTCACTTGATAAGCTCGTTAAAGCTTTTCGACCTGGGTATATTCCAGTTCGACCGGGGTTGAACGACCGAAGATCGAAACCGACACCTTAAGGCGCGAACGTTCTTCATCAACCCCTTCGACGACACCGTTAAACGATGCAAACGGACCGTCGGAAACACGGACTTCCTCGCCAACCTCGAACGAGATGGTCGACTTCGGACGCTCGACACCTTCCTGCACCTGATGCAGAATATGCTGGGCTTCCTTTTCGGAAATCGGCATCGGCTTGCCACGGCTGCCAAGGAAATCGGTGACCTTGGCGGTGTTCTTCACCAGATGCCAGCTCTCATCCGTCAGGTCCATATTCAGCAGCACGTAACCGGGGAAAAACTTCCGCTCGGCATTAACCTTCGCACCGCGACGAACCTCGACAGTTTCTTCCGTCGGAACCAGGACCTCTTTGATTTCGCCCTCAAGACCTTTCTTGATGGACTGCTCGCGGATCGACTGGGCGACTTTTTTCTCAAAACCCGAATGGACGTGCAAAACGTACCAGCGATGCGCCATGACTTAACCCCCGACACCAAAGATCAACTGAACGCCCCAGGCGAGAAGCTGATCGACAACAAAAAAGAAAACAGACGCCAAGGCCACCATGACGAAAACCATGATGGTCGAAACGGTTGTTTCCTTGCGGGACGGCCACGAGACCTTTTTGGCCTCGGTGCGAACCTGCTGTACGAATTGTGCCGGCGACGTTTTAGCCATTGTCGGGGTTACACCGCTTTCAAAAATTCAATTCCAGGACCCGGGTAAATGGCAGGAGCGGAGGGACTCGAACCCACGGCCCTCGGTTTTGGAGACCGATGCTCTACCAACTGAGCTACACTCCTACAAGGTAATCAGAAAGTTGAATTTCTTCAGGTCTTTCCGACACAGTCCTGCCCGGGCGGCAGGGTGTGCGGGCGGCTTATATCCGCCCGCACATCAAAGATCAAGCACCCAATGGTGCAAATCTTCAAAAATTATTCGATGATTTTCGCAACAACACCCGCACCGACGGTACGACCGCCTTCACGGATTGCGAAACGCAGACCTTCGTCCATTGCAATCGGTGCAATGAGGGTCGCGGTCATCTGGACGTTGTCGCCCGGCATAACCATTTCCGTGCCTGCCGGCAGCTCGATAGAGCCGGTGACGTCAGTGGTACGGAAGTAGAACTGCGGACGGTAGTTCGAGAAGAACGGCGTGTGACGGCCACCTTCATCCTTGGTCAGGATGTAGGCTTCTGCGGTGAACTTGGTGTGCGGCTTGATCGAACCGACATGCGCCAGAACCTGGCCACGTTCGACGTCTTCACGTTTGGTGCCGCGCAGCAGCGCGCCAATGTTGTCGCCAGCTTCACCCTGATCGAGCAGCTTGCGGAACATCTCAACGCCGGTGACAATCGTTTTGACGGTGTCTTTGATACCGACGATTTCGACTTCTTCACCAACCTTGACGATACCGGTTTCAACACGACCGGTCACAACCGTACCACGACCCGAGATCGAGAACACGTCCTCGATCGGCATCAGGAACGGACGGTCTTTCGGACGTTCCGGTGCCGGGATGTAGCTGTCAACAGCTTCCATCAGCTTCAGGATCGCTTCTTTGCCAATCGCGTCATCACGACCTTCAAGGGCAGCAAGAGCCGAACCTTTAACGATCGGAATATCGTCGCCCGGGAAGTCGTAAGACGACAGAAGTTCACGGATTTCCATTTCGACGAGTTCGAGGAGTTCCTCGTCATCGACCTGGTCAACCTTGTTCATGAACACGACGAGGGCCGGAACGCCAACCTGACGGGCGAGCAGGATGTGCTCGCGGGTCTGCGGCATCGGGCCGTCAGCTGCCGAAACAACCAGGATGCCGCCGTCCATCTGTGCCGCACCGGTGATCATGTTCTTGACATAGTCAGCGTGGCCCGGGCAGTCGACGTGCGCATAGTGGCGGTTCGCCGTTTCATATTCGACGTGCGCGGTCGAGATCGTGATACCACGAGCTTTCTCTTCCGGTGCTTTGTCGATCATGCTGTAGTCCTGGAACGATGCGCCGCCGCTCTCTGCGAGAACTTTGGTGATCGCTGCGGTCAGCGTGGTTTTACCGTGGTCAACGTGGCCGATGGTGCCAACGTTCACGTGCGGTTTTGTACGCGCAAACTTTTCTTTAGCCATTACACTCAGATCCTAATCCGAACCAAAAAAAACACGTAAGAACCCACCGCACGAGCCGACGGGATCATATAAAATCTGGAGCGGGTGAAGGGAATCGAACCCTCGTCGTAAGCTTGGAAGGCTTCTGCTCTACCATTGAGCTACACCCGCATATTTTTTATTGCGAGCTCTCGCGAGGGCGAGAGAATGGTGGAGGGGGCAGGATTCGAACCTGCGTAGACTAAGTCGGCGGATTTACAGTCCGCTGCATTTGACCGCTCTGCCACCCCTCCATCAGGGTCAAAACGTTGTCGGGGTTGCCCCCGGCTTCGTTCGGCGAGGGAGGGAATACGTTGCAGGGCCCTTCCTTGTCAACAGCAAAAAAAACACGAAATCGTATTTCCTTTCCTATATGTTCCCCGTGCTTTCGTTCCAAAGCGAAACAAACAGCATTCACACCCTTACCGTCCGGAGGTTTCCGCCATTATGTCGCGTCGCAACAATTCACGTTCTGCCAACCGTTCGACCGGGACGGGTCCGGGCGACAGCTTCCCGCAAGACGATGATAAACGCGATGGCAATTCGCGTCGCGGACGAAAACGCGGTCGTGACGGCGGCAATGCCGGTGGGGCTTCGCGCCTGATTCTATTTGGTCGTCACCCGGTTCTGAACGCGATTTACAATCCGCAACGCACGATTCACAAAATCTGGGCGTCCGAGGCCGTGCGTGATGAAATTGTCGCTGCCCTCACCGATACCGAACGCACCGATGTCCAGCTTGACGCCGCCGGGCGCACCGATCTGGATGAAATGCTGCCACCGGGCACCGTCCATCAGGGCATGGCGATGCATTGCGCCCCCCTGCCCCAGATTTCGGTCGAAGAACTGATCGCCGACACAAGGGACGAGGAACAATGCACGGTTCTGATCCTTGATCAGGTCACCGACCCGCACAATGTCGGCGCGATTCTCCGCAGTGCGGCGGCCTTTGGTGCGGCTGCCGTCATCGTGCCCGACCGTCACGCCCCGCCCGAAACCGGCACTCTCGCCAAATCGGCCAGCGGCGCGCTTGAAACCGTGCCCTATATTCACGCGGGCAATCTCAGCCAGACCATCGAGAAACTTAAAGGTGCGAATTTCTGGCTGGCCGGTATGGATGGCTATGCCGAACAAACACTGGCCGAAGCCAAGCTCAAGGGCCGGGTCGGCATCATCATGGGCTCCGAGGGCGAAGGGCTGCGCCGCCTGACGCGCGAAAATTGCGATTTCCTCGTCAAACTGCCGATGTCGGACCGCATCGAAAGCCTCAATGTGTCCAACGCCGCCGCAGTTGCCCTGTACGAGCTGTATCGTCGCTAGGAACAAGACCCAAAGCCGGGATTCCCGGCAGCCAGGGCACCGCCAGAAGCAGGGAAAATATGCCGCAAAATTTGATGCTATTTTCCCTGCATCAAAGGCTTGCAATCGCGCGCATCCCGGACTATGTTTCGCGCCGCCCACGCCGGCATAGCTTTAACTGGTAGAGCAGCGGATTTGTAATTCGAAGGTTGGGAGTTCGAGTCTCTCTGCCGGCACCATTAAAAGAAAACCCCGCATCGCCTTTTGGCTGCGGGGTTTTCTTTTGGCTGCTTAAATTTCGTAACCATTTAAAAGAAATCAGGATTAGGCCGTTTGAATTTGCTCAGATTCAATGTGACGGCCTTTTTAATCACTCCAAGATCATTAGCCCAAGTTAGAAAAATCCTCGCATTTCTACGTGCTCCAATTATTTCGACCATACTTGGCCTGTAGTAACGATTGTTATGAAGGAAGCTCGAGTTCGCGCCATTTGTATCGATTAAAAAATCAAATTCAGCTCCAGCCATAATTACCTTAAGGCCAGATGTGAGAGCTAATTTTTCAGAAATGAATGGACTAAACTTTAGAGATGGGAGGATCGCGTTCCCAGCCTGCCCGATATACAAGCCTAAAGGTTGAGGCAATCCACGGCCCATCAAAGAAGTGGAAATAGTAGAGTCTGAAATACTGTACTTTCCCTTCAAAATCTGACCATGAGCCTGAGAAACTTTAGCGTGGTATAAACCAGCTATGGTCTTTACTCCCCACAATTCAAAAGCATCTCCATTAAGAAGAAAGTTTTTTGCCTTTCTGGAAAGTGATTTTTCTGAGGCATGCTTCATAGCGTCATCTATGGCTTCAAAAAAACGCCCTGCTTCAGCGTCCAATTTTGATAGAGCGTTGTTGTGCCTTTGACAGAGAATTTTTGAAGTTAGTTTTTTTGCAGGTAACTCAATGGGATTTGGATCCCAAGGAATTCCGGTAACTCTTAGCCTCTCAAATTGTTTAAGCAAGCTATGAGAAATATAGTGTTCCTTTGATATTTCTTTACTGCAGTTGGCACTAACCCCCAAATAACAGCGAGGGTTTCTATATCCAGTGCATTCTCCTGTCGGTTTCAAATTTGGCCGTCGAGCCTTAAAACCAAAGTTCTTATCGAAACAACAGTTTCCAAAAGAATTATTACTACCACACGGACAGCAATCTTCTAGGTTCCAAGGAATTTTGAAGTTCCGATGCGCCACTAAAGATCCCCTAAAACCCTTAAAGGTACAAATTAGCACCTTAGATAAACGTAACAATAAATGCCCCTGCTTTAGCAAATATCGCCTTTTCCAATTTGCGAAAGATCAATCAATTCGCAATCAACCGCCCACCCATTAAAACAAATGCCGTCCCCATCACGCCCTGAATGGTGCGATAGACCCGTGTCGCGGGATTTGCGCAATATTGCCAGTTTTCCGGAAAAACCGGAACGGGAATCCCGTCTGATCTCTCCCAGCCCCGCCATGCGCGCAATCAGAGATGATGAAGGCAATAAAGTATGATATAGTCATACTATCAAGACTTGGAGAATGATCATGGGCGAGAACAATGCGATAGAACGAATGACTGTCACTGTGACGCGGGAAATGGCCCATACCATGCGTTCCGCCCTGAACGAAGGTGCCTATGCGTCAAGCAGCGAGATCATCCGTGAAGCCTTGCGCGACTGGCAGCATAAGCGCAAGCTCCGCTCAACCGAGCTTGAAACCTTGCGGGCAGATATCGCCGTTGCCGACAGGGACATTGCAGAAGGACGGGTTGACACATTCGACGTCAACAGAATCGCAGAACAGGGGCAGAAGATATTACAAAGCCGCTCCCGCTCCTGATCACCGCCACGGCACAGAATGATCTTGCGGAAATCTGGGCCTTTATCGCCACGGACAATCCCGATGCGGCAACACGACTGCTCCATGAAATCAGGGAACGGTTTGATCCTCTTTGCCTTCATCCCGAACTTGGCCCGAAACGCGATTACCTGTCACCGGGCCTTCGTGTTCATCACCACAGAAATTACGCGATCTACTACCGCGTGATACCGTCGGCGCTTGCTATCATGCGCGTTTTGCACGCTGCCCGCGACGCGACCGTTCAGCTTGGCGACGACTGATATCAAACAACTGGCCGGGTCCAACGGCCTGCATCACGCCCGGTTCCCGTCAGAAAATCGGGAACTAAAGCCCTTTGCGTTTCTCGACCAGAAACCCCTCGGCCATCAGGCTGAAGGCATCAACCGCCTTGGGCAAAGCAGACTTCGGATCATCACTGTCCGCAACCCATAACGCCGCGTTCAGGGCCGCCCCGCACAGCAGCCGGGCAGCGGCATCGGTATCGACCGGTTTCATAACCCCGTCGGCAATCAGCCTTTCGACCGCTTCTTTGGTGGCCTCAAGGCACGCATTCTGGCTCGGCCAATGCGACGGATCGCCAAGAATGGCAGGCCCGTCAAGCAGAACGATTCTCCTCACCTCGGGATCAAGCGCCATCGCGATATAGGCCGCCCCCTCTGCCAGAAGCTGTTGCCACCCGTCCCCGGCGCTGGCACTTGCCGCCCGCGCCCGCGCGGCCATCTCGCCATCGACCTGCGCCACCACCGCGGCAAGCAGCCCCTTTTTATCGCCGAAATTGTGATAAAGCGCGCCCCGCGTCAGGCCAACCGATGCGGTCAATTCATCCATCGACGCCGCGGCAAATCCTTGCGTTCCGAACGCCTTTCGCCCCGCCGAAACAAGTTTTTCGCGGTTTTCTTCCATCGTTTCCTGGCGACGCCGTGCGGCCATTGCGATCCTCCTTGGTAAATTACCCGACACATATCATCCCACATACGCCACGTATATAAAACTTGACATACGCAATGTATCCGAGATTTATATACGCATCGTATGTGAAACTGCACACCCGGATAAAAGGATAAATCCACATGGCACAGCGCAACGCCGTTTTCCCGGCCAACCGACATGCCCTTTATGCCGAACACGGCTATTCCGCCGCGATCAAATCGGGCGATCTTCTGTTCGTTTCCGGTCAGGTCGGCAGCCGCTCTGACGGTTCGCCCGAACCGGATTTCGAGGCACAGGTGCGTCTGGCATTCGCCAATCTTGAAGCAACGCTCAAGGCTGGTGGCTGCACGCGTGACGATATCGTCGATGTGACGACCTTCCACACCGATCCCGAAAACCAGTTTGAAACGATCATGAAGGTAAAGGGTGACGTTTTCCCAAAAGCCCCCTATCCGAACTGGACCGCAATCGGGGTGAACTGGCTGGCCGGGTTTGACTTCGAAATCAAGGTTATCGCCCGCATTCCGGGCTAAAACACCAAACGGCGCGCGAGAAGCCCCTCGCGCGCCGTTTGACCGACAATCAGATGAACGCTTGCCCTACCCGCGTTTCGAGGTCGCGTAGCGTTCCGATTCCTCGTAATAGGCATCAAAGCCGATGCGATTGCGCAACTGGCCCCAATCCATCAGCATATCGGTGCGTGGCTTGCCCGCTTTCATCAATTGCAGGGTTTCAACCATCGCCTTCATCGCGGCTGCCATAAGCGATAACGGATAAGCCGCGATCTGATAGCCGATATCACTCAGCTCTTCGGGCGTCAGGTCGGGGGTTTCCCCGCCTTCGACGATATTGGCCATTTTCGGCCCCGGCAGGGCGGCACAGAGTTCACGCATTTCCGCGACGGTTTTCGGGGCTTCGACGAACAATATGTCAGCGCCAAGTTCGGCAAACTTTGCGGCCCGGTCAATCGCCTCGCTCAGACCATGCTGATGCCGGGCATCGGTGCGCGCAAGGATCAGGATATCCGCCCCGGCCTCGCGGGCATCAACGGCGGCCTTGATACGATCAAATGCCTCGTCCCGGCCAACGACCTCCTTGCCCTTGGTATGGCCGCAACGCTTGGGCGCAAGCTGATCCTCGATCATCACCGCGGCACAGCCGGCCTTGGCAAAGCCCGCCACTGTGCGTTTCACATTCATCGCGTTGCCATAACCGGTATCGCCATCACCGATCACCGGGATCGAAACCGCATCAGTGATGTTGCGCGCCTGATCAAGCACTTCGCCATAAGACATCAGGCCAAGATCAGGTTCGCCAATCCGCGATGCCGCGGCCGAAAAGCCCGACATGAAGGTCAGGCCAAAGCCTTCCTGTTCGATCAGCTTGGCCGACAGCGCATCAAAGCAGCATGGCATGGTAATCAGATCACCCGTTGCCAGAAGCGCACGGAGTTTATCGGCAGAAGAGATTTGTTTGGTCATAAGCGTCACATTTTAAAGGGTATATAAAGGGCAAGATCATGCCAGACATACAGAATGGCCGCGGTCAGGAACATCAGAAGCAGGAACGGCAACACACCGCGCGCCACCTCGCCCAATCGCGTTTTCGCCACCGACTGAATGACATAAAGGTTGAGCCCCACGGGCGGCGTGATCAGCGCGCATTCAACCATGATCACCATATAGACCCCGAACCAGATCGGATCAAAGCCAAGCGCCAGGGCCGCAGGCAACAGAACCGGCGTCATGATCAGCACCATTGATAATGCTTCAAACACCAGCCCCATGATCAGCAACACGACCGTCACCACGATGATAAAGCCAAATTCGGTATCGATCCCCTGGCTGATCATCATCGAGATATCCTGCGGGATGCGATAAAGCGTGATCGCCTTGCCAAACACCTTCGCCCCGGCAATGATCAGGATGATCGCAACCGTGGTCGCCATGGTATCGAAAATCGCAAGCTTCAACGCCTTCCAGGTCAGAACCCGCATCGCTGCGGTAATCAGAAGGGCGGCAGCAAAGCCAATCGCCGCGGCCTCGGTCGGGGTGAAGGCCCCGGAATAGATCCCCGATATGATCAGCACCGCCAGAAGCACAGCAGGCAGGGCCTTTAACGTGGCGCGCTTGCGCTCTTCCCAGCCGCGTTTGGGTTCGCGTTCCTGCCCGCCAAACCGGGCATAGATCATCGAATAGATGATAAACAGCAACAGCAACGCAATGCCCGGCCCGACCCCGGCAAGAAACAGCGCAATCACCGATTCTTCGGTGACAAAGCCATAAATGATCATCGGGATCGATGGCGGGATCAGGATGCCAAGCGTACCGCCCGCCGCCATCAGGCCATAAACGAAACGCTTGTTATAGCCACGCTGGATCATTTCCGGGATGGCGACCGTGCCAATCGTGGCTGCGGTTGCCACCGATGATCCCGAAATCGCGGCAAACACGCCACACGAAAGGATCGTCGCCACCGCAAGCCCGCCCGGCCAATGACCGACCCACGCACTGACCGCGGCAAACAGATCGTTCCCCACACCGGCACGCAGCAGGATATTGGACATCAGCAAAAACAGCGGCACCGACAGCAGGATAAAACCATCCAGTGTCGACAGGATCGCCTGCGGTGCCATCAGCGGCGAAAACCCGCCAAGGATCAGCATGGCAAGGCCAAGCCCGCCCAGCGCAAAGGCCACCGGCACACGGATCAGCAGCAAGGCGAACATTGCCGCAAGTGTCAGGATAATCGTCATTCGTGCGCCCCTTCCGGAATATCCTTGCCGCGGATCACGCCGACAATTTCAATGACGGCCTGAACAGCCAGAAGCGCAAAACCGATCACGACCGGGATTTCGGCAACCCATGCCGGAAGGTCAAGCATCGTGCCGCTGGTGCGGCCCCGCTCGAAACTCTCAAAAAAGATTTCCCAGCCCTTGACCGTCACCATCACGGAAAACACCAGAACCACCGCCATGGCGATGATTTCAAGCACACGGCGCATCGATGGTTTGCAAAGCCGGGTCACCGCATCGACGGAAATATGCCGCCGTGCCGCCAATGCCCATGGCATGCCAAGCAACGATCCCCAGATCAGGCAAAGCTGCGAAAGCTCTGCCGCCCAGATGGTGGGGCGGATAAAGAAATAACGGGCCACGACCTCATAGGTCAGCATCACACCCGCTGCGACAAACAGCAGGGCCGCAATCCAGGCCAGCAAAAGCATCAAACGATCAAACATGATGAAATCTTGGCCGTGCCGGGAATATGCGCCCCGGTCGCGACCGCCTCCTGAAAAGAGAGACAGATGAATAGATGAAAAGACATCACCGCAACGGCTTGGTTGCCCAAAATGCGGTGATGTCTTCCTTATTGGCAGTTCAGTCTGCAATCACCGGGCAAGGCTTAAAGCTTGCTGGCCGCATCAAAGACCTGCTTGCCCAGATCACCGGCGTGGTTGAGGAATTCCTCGTAAACCGGTTTGGCTACTTCACGCCATGCCGCCATTTCCTCGTCCGTCGGGGTATAGACGGTCATGCCGTTGGCTTTGGCTTCGGCATAGGCCTCGGCTTCGATCGATGACATGCGATCACGGACGTCTTTTTCCGCGTTCATTGCTGCGGTCGAAATGATGTCACGCTGCGCATCCGAAAGGCCGTTCCAGAAATCGGTATTGATCACCACGATGAATTCAACATCGGCATCGTTGGTGACGGTCACCGTATCCATGACTTCCCAAAGCTGGCGGGATTTGACGCCCGACATGCCGGTCATGCCGACATCAACCGTACCACGCTGATAGGCGATATACTGCTCGGACCCGGAAACAAGGGTCGGCGCACCACCGGCTGCTGAAATGAAATCGCCCTGGGTTTTGGAAAATACGCGGACTTTCTGGCCTTTAAGACCTTCCGGGCCTTTGATCGGACCACCGTTCGACAGCATGATCGATCCGCCATAAGCCTGCCACCACAGAACGGTCGCGCCGGTATCGGCAATCGCCTCGTCCAGCGGGCCACGCACCGGCGATCCCTTGGCAACGGCGGCACGGACTTTCTCTTCGGAATCAAGCAGGAACGGCTGATAGAACACATCAACCGCCGGAACATCCCCGACATAACGGGTCAGCGACGCCACACCCATTTCAATCGCCCCGGAACCGACGGCGGCGGGAACTTCCTTGTCCTTGTAAAGCTGCGCACTGTCATAAATCTCGACCGCGATATCGCCGTTCGATTTTTCCTCGACCTCGTTCTTGAACATCAAAAGGTTCTGGCCAAGGTGGCTTTTCATCGGCAGTTGCAGCGAAATCCGCAGGGTCAGATCGGCCGCAACGGCATTATGGGTCATGCCGGTAAAACCAACGGCAGTCATCAGGGCCGCCGCAAGGGCAAATTTCTTCATGACGAACGTCCTCCGGGTTTTTTTATTTTATACAAAAGCTTTCAGGCGCAAAGATGCGCTCAACCCGGTTTGGCATTCAAGATGTTTTGGTCATACCACTGTCACACGCATTAACCCTTAGTGCACCGCACAGCAGCATGAATGTCCTTTATTTCAGGGAAAAATCGACCATTCAGGCCATGTCATGCTGCACCGCAAAACGTGAATAACCGGCCAGATTACGCACATTTTCCGAACAATCTGGCATGCCAGCAAAACGGTTTTGAATACAGAATACGGGAATCGTCCACCAGCGTATTACACAGCAAGCCGCTTATACATCACGGTGGTTGCACTCAGTTTTTCGGAAAACGGATCGCGGGCATAGGCCGGGATCACGCCGGCCGTTTCAAAACCGAGCGAGGCATAAAGCGGCTCGGCACTGTCGCCGGTTCTTGTATCAAGTGTAAGCAGATGACGTGCTTTCGCAAACGCCCGTTTTTCCAGTGCCTCCATCAGTTTCCGCGCAATGCCCAGACGACGATAGTGCGGATGGACCATCAGCTTGCAGACCTCGCCGCGATGGACCTGATTGGGCATGGTCGCGCAATCAAGCTGCACGGTTCCGACCACCTTGTTGTCCGCCAATGCGACAAACAGATCACGCTTCCCGCCCCTCATCGCAGGCAGGACCATATCGCGCCAGAATGCCACCGCATCCTCGGTGTCAAACGGGTCGATAAACCCGATGCTGGCCCCGTCATGAACGCAGGCATGCAGCATCTCGCCAAACGCCTCAAGGTGGTTTTCAAGCTGATCGGCGTCAAAGCTTGCAATGGTGATCTGATCGCTCATTTTTGGGGCCTCATACGATAAAAAGGTGATAGCGCCGGGCGGCAAACACAGAATGAGAATGAGATAGAGGCAAAGGCACAAGGCGCGTTTGTTAGCCTTGGGCGAGATCAAACCCGTCGCGTGTCCAGCTTTGCAAACCGCCCTTCAGGTTCATCACCTTGCAATCAAGATGCGGCAGAACGGCGTTGGCAGCCCCGAAAGATCGCTGTCCGACGGCACAAATGAACACGAAATCCGTCTCTGTATCGTCGGCAAGGTCGACAAGTGCCGGAATATCGAAAGTCGAGGTCGGCATATTGATCGCCCCGCTGATATGACCGGACCTGAATTCGTCGGGTTCGCGGACGTCAATCAGGGTCACGTTACCCTGTGCGATCAGGTGATCAAGTTCACCACTTTCGACGAAATTCACGCTACCATCGGTCATTCGATACTTCCCTTCGGGGCGGGTTTGGCGCACAGTAGAAAGACAGAACTGATATAATTTTGCTGTTTGACTGTGCAATTGCAAAATGGGTACGGCGGATGAATTCGCCGTCAGAGTGCCGGTTTCCCGGCATCCGGCCCGGTCACTTCGACGTGATCGTTTCGCAAGCGTTTTTACCAACAATATTCGTAGCTTGACCATTGCGGAATGATACCGGAAGCCCCACGTCAAAGAGACAGGGTCACAGGAGCGGACCTTATCCGGGTGCATTCACCGGCTACGCCCGCCCCTAGGAAAAAGTGACTTTGGGTCGCCGCAAAGCGGGACTTTGACTATTACCATTGCCGGTTGCAAATATTGAAAGCCATTCTAAAAAGTCATCAAACCCATTTTCTTTGCCATCATCTGGCAGACCTTTAAACGAACCTTAAATAAAGTTCATTAGTTTATTTACTCACCGCCCGATTGAACGATTCGTTTATTTCGGACGTAGACAGAATGAACGGCGGCTACTTTCAATGCCACCGCAGCGCAGCAAACCCGCTGCCGTATTGCAACAGGATCGGGCAATCCGGCCATCATGCCGGTTAAGCCCCAAGATCAAAAGAACACAGGAAACGACATCTGACAGAAGTGCGATAACGTTGGAAAGGAGACCGCGCCATGGCTGAAGACAAGGACATCTTCGAGCTGTATGCGGAAGGCTATGACGGAAAACGCGAAACCGAACTAACCATCCGGGACTATCTTAATCTATGTCGCGATGATCCATCGGCCTACGCATCCGCAGCCGAGCGGATGATCAAGGCAATCGGCGAACCCGAAATGATCGACACCTCGACCGATTCCCGTCTCGGCCGAATTTTCCTGAACCGCACCATCAAACGATATCCGGCCTTTGAAGATTTCTTTGGCATGGAAGAAACCATCGAACGCATCGTTGGCTTCTTCAAATATGCCGCCCAGGGACTGGAAGAACGCAAACAGGTTCTTTATCTGCTGGGCCCGGTTGGCGGCGGTAAAAGTTCGCTTGCCGAACGGTTAAAGGAACTGATGGAGGTCGAGCCGATCTACGTGCTCAAAGCCGGCGATCAGATCAGCCCGGTTTTCGAAAGCCCGCTTGGCCTGTTTAATCCGGCCAAAATGGGTGATGCCATCGAAGACAAATACGGCATCCCCAAACGCCGCCTGACCGGGCTGATGTCGCCATGGGCGGTGAAACGGCTTGATGAGTTTAACGGCGATCTTTCCAAATTCTCGGTCGTAAAACTGATCCCGTCGCGCCTGCGCCAGATTGCGATTGCCAAAACCGAACCGGGCGATGAAAACAATCAGGACATTTCGTCACTGGTCGGCAAGGTCGATATCCGCAAACTTGAATATTACAGCCAGAACGACCCGGACGCATACAGCTATTCCGGCGGCCTTAACCGCGCCAATCAGGGGCTTCTTGAATTTGTCGAGATGTTCAAAGCCCCGATCAAGATGCTGCACCCGTTGCTGACGGCAACGCAGGAAAGCAACTATATCGGCACCGAAAACCTTGGTGCGATCCCGTTCCAGGGCCTTATTCTGGCGCACTCGAACGAGGCGGAATGGCAAACCTTCAAGGCCAACAAGAATAACGAGGCCTTTATCGACCGTATCAGCGTGATCAAGGTTCCCTATTGCCTGCGGGTGACAGAAGAAACCCTGATTTACGACAAACTGTTGCAGGGATCCGAACTGGAACAGGGGTCCTGCGCGCCGGGCACGCTTAAGATGCTGGCACAGTTTTCGGTTCTGTCGCGCCTTGAAGAACACGAAAATTCAAACCTGTATTCCAAGATGCGCGTCTATGACGGCGAAACATTGAAGGATGTCGACCCCAAAGCAAAATCGATGCAGGAATATCGCGATACCGCCAGTGTCGACGAAGGCATGGACGGCATTTCAACCCGTTTCGCCTTCAAGGTGCTTTCGGAAACCTTCAACCATGACACCCACGAGGTCGCGGCCGACCCGGTACATCTGATGTATGTGCTCGAACAGGCGATCCGGCGTGAACAATACCCCGAAGAACGCGAAAAGGATTACATGGATTTCATCAAATCCGAACTGGCCCCGCGTTATGCGGAGTTCATCGGGGCGGAAATCCAGAAGGCCTATCTCGAAAGCTATTCCGATTACGGCCAGAACCTGTTTGACCGTTATGTTGCCTATGCCGATGCCTGGATCGAGGATCAGGACTTCAAGGACCCCGATACCGGTCAGTTGCTGGATCGCAAGATCATCGATCAGGAACTGTCCAAGATCGAAAAACCCGCGGGCATCGCCAATCCGAAGGATTTCCGCAACGAGGTCGTCAAGTTTGCCCTACGCGCACGCGCCAATAACAAGGGCAAGAACCCGGCATGGACGTCCTATGAAAAACTGCGCGAAGTCATCGAAAAACGCATGTTCAGCCAGGTCGAAGACCTGCTGCCGGTGATTTCATTCGGATCGAAAAAAGACAGCGACACCGAGAAGAAACACAACGAGTTCGTCAAACGCATGATTGATCGAAGCTATACCGAACGTCAGACACGCCGTCTGGTCGAATGGTACATGCGTGTCAATAAGGCCGGTTAAGCCCAAGCTGCGGCTTTGCCGACCCGCACCGGGCGGTTTGTCCCCTTGTCCGCCCGGTGCACCGAGCTCCCGGTCGACGGTTTTCCAACGATCCGTCGGCCGGGGTTCTCGAAACGATACGTGCGCAAGCAAGGATGTAACTGCCCATGCTTTATATCGTCGACCGCCGCAAAAACCCGAAAGGCAAAAGTCTTGGCAACCGGCAGCGCTTTATGCGGCGCGCAAAGGCACAGATCAAAAAGGCGGTAGAAGACACCATTCGCACGCGTGGCATCACCGATATCAATAGCGGCGATTCCATCACCATTCCGGGCAAGACCCTGCATGAACCGGGTTTTCATCACGCACGCCGCGGCGGGGATCGCAATTATGTGCTGCCCGGCAATAAAAAGTTTGTCCCTGGCGACCGGATCGCCCGCCCGCAAGGTGGTGATGGCGGTGCAGGCGGATCACAGGCCAGCCCCGATGGCGACGGTGAAGACGAATTTCAGTTCACCCTGTCGCGTGACGAGTTCCTTGATATCTTTTTCGAAGATCTGGAACTGCCCGACCTTTTGAAAAAAAGTCTGAAACAGACCACCGCCTTTCGCACGGCGCGCGCGGGTTTTTCATCGGACGGAACGCCCGCCAATCTTAGCCTGGTTCGCACCATGCGCAATTCGCTGGCGCGCCGGATTGGCCTGCGCCGCCCGAAAACCGCCGAAATCCGCGACCTTGAAGAAAAAATCGCCGCCCTTCAGGCCAAGGCCAAAAAACGCCCGTCCGGCAAACTGACCAAGCCCGATGAGGATACCCTTCACGGGCTTCTGGCCGATCTTGAAGAAGCCAAGCGCCGCATGAAGGCGATCCCGTTCATTGATCCCATCGACACGCGATACAACCAGTTTCAGCAAATCCCCGATCCGAATACTCAGGCCGTCATGTTCTGTCTGATGGATGTGTCGGGATCAATGTCCGAACAGATGAAGGAACTGGCGAAACGGTTCTTCATGCTGCTGCATCTGTTTTTGCATCGCCGCTACGAACATGTCGATGTGGTGTTTATCCGCCATACATCGCGCGCCGCCGAAGTGGACGAGGAAACGTTTTTCTATTCACGCGAAACCGGCGGCACCATCGTTTCGACCGCGCTGGAAGAAATGAAACGGGTGATGAAAGATCGTTACCCGACCGATCAATGGAACATCTATGCCGCCCAGGCATCGGACGGCGACAATTATTCCAACGACGGGGCAAAATGCACGGCCTTGCTGGCCGAGGACCTTTTGCCGAAATGCCAGTATTACGCCTATATCGAAATCACGGACGAGCGCGAGGCCGAAATTTTCTCCTCCGCCGAAGGCGAAACCGCGCTTTGGAAGGCCTATGCCCCGGTTGCCCGCGCCAATGCGCGATTTGCCCTTAAACGGGTGACCAAGGCCGCCGATATCTTCCCGGTATTCCGGGAACTGTTTGCCAAAAATCGCGCCGAAAAACTAAGCGGGGTCAAAGGATGACCAAAAAGACCGAACCAGCCACCGCCCCCGAATTGCTGTTTTCCGGTGCCGACTGGGATTTCAACACCCTGAAAGCCACCTATGACGCGATCGAGGATATCGCGATCAACGACTTGAAACTGGATGTCTATCCCAATCAGGTCGAGGTGATCACGTCCGAGCAGATGCTGGACGCCTATTCATCCATCGGCATGCCGTTGATGTATCATCACTGGTCGTTCGGCAAACGGTTCGTGCGCGACGATGTGATGTATCGCAAGGGATATCAGGGTCTGGCATACGAGATCGTGATCAATTCCAACCCCTGCATTTCCTATGTCATGGAAGAAAACACCATCGTCATGCAGGCATTGGTGATCGCCCATGCGGCCTTTGGCCATAACCATTTTTTCAAGAACAATTACCTGTTCAAGCAATGGACCGACGCCGAAGGTATTCTCGATTATCTGCAATTTGCCAAACGCTATATCGCCAAATGCGAGGACCGGTTTGGCTTTGATGCGGTCGAACGGGTTCTTGATGCGGCGCATGCGCTGATGGAACAGGGGGTAAACCGGTATTCCCACCCGGAAAAGCCCAATCTGGCGGCAGAACTGGAACGTGAACGCGAACGCGCCAAATACGAGGACGAAACCTATAACGATCTGTGGCGGACCTTGCCGCAGGCGGAAAAAGACGACGAAGACCTTGATGAAATGCGTCGCAAGATGCGGGTCGAGGAACGCCGGGCCCAGTTCGGATTACCCGAAGAAAACCTGCTGTATTTCCTGGAGAAAAACGCCCCGACCCTGCAAGCCTGGGAGCGCGAGATTTTGCGGATCGTGCGCAATATCGGGCAATATTTCTATCCGCAGAAACAGACCAAAATGATGAATGAAGGCTGTGCGTGTTATGTCCATTACGCGATCATGAACAGCCTCTATGACAAGGGCCTGATTTCCGAAGGTGCGATGATGGAATTCATCGATTACCATTCGCGCGTGGTGTTTCAGGCCGAATATGACGATCCGCGTTATTCCGGGTTCAACCCCTATGCGCTTGGCTTTGCCATGATGCAGGACATTCACCGCATCTGTGTCGACCCGACCGAGGAAGACCGCAAATGGTTCCCCGATATTGCGGGCAATAACGCGCCGGTCGAAACGCTAAAAGAAGCATGGGCGCATTACCGCGATGAAAGTTTCATCCTGCAATTCCTGTCGCCCAAACTGATGCGCGACATGCGGATGTTTCTGATCGACGATCTAAGCTCCAGCCCGCATCTGGAAGTGGCCGCCATCCACGATGATAACGGATACCGCAAGGTACGCCGCGCCTTGGCACGCATGCATGACATTTCGGTACGCGAACCCGACATGCAGGTGGTTGATGTCGACCTGCGCGGCAACCGGCAGCTTTACATCCAGCACACCGAACATGACGGCATCCGGCTTGAAAAATCCGAAGCGGAAATGACACTGGGCTATATCGGGCAATTATGGGGATATGGCGTGACCTTGCAGGCGGTTGACAATGAAACCGGTGAAATCCTGCATGAAATGAACTTCACGCCCGAAGACCTTGCCAACACCTGATCCTGGCGTTACCGCAGTTTAGCCGCCCCAGAATCCGATCCGTATCGTTGAAATACGGCGGAACCGGATTTGCCTTTTTGCGCGCCAAAGAAAACCTGAAGCTGTATCAGACCACGAACTTATCCCTCTAAAACCGTGACTTCAGCACATCCACACCCAAAGATTGTGTCTTATCAGCAGATACAATCAACATATTCGCAAGCTACTTAATTAATAATGGAAATCAGTTGCATCATTTTAATGCAACTGCATATTACTTGCGATATTAATTCGAACCGTGTCCGATGCGGTTTCGAATTCCCGGTTCATGACACAAGATGGAAAATCGATCCGATGGCGTCCCGCCTGGCAGCCCGCATTGCACATGCCCTTGTTCTGCTGCTTGCCGTTTCGGTTGCGGGTTTTATGCTGCTTCGATTGATGCCCGGTGATTTTGCCGAAGTTCTGTTAATGGCGCAGATGGATGGCACCCTGCCCGATGCCTCCCAGGTTGCACGATTTGCCGATAGTCATGGTCTGAACGATCCGTTGCCGATGCAGTATTTGCGCTGGCTTGGCGGATTGATGCAGGGCGATCTCGGTCTTTCGCTTGTGACCCGTGAACCGATTATCACCGACATTCTTTTGCGGATTGAACAATCGCTGATCCTTGCGATCTGTGCGCTGGCGGTTGCCCTGTTTCTTGCGGTGCCAATCGGCATCTTGTGTGCGGTTTATCCCGACAGCAAGATTGACCGGGTTGCCGGAATCATCAGCGTGATCGGCATGTCGATCCCGAATTTCTGGTACTCGCTGCTGCTTGCCCTGCTGTTTTCGCTTGCACTTGGCTGGTTGCCGACCGGCGGGCACGGTACATGGCAACATGCCATTTTGCCGACCCTCGTGATTGCAACATCGATCACTGGCGTTCTGTCACGGTTCGTGCGCAGCAGTCTTCTGGAAGAATTGTCAAAACCCTATATCCGTACCGCACGCGCCAAGGGCGGGCGACGCAGACGCGTCATTCTGCATCATGCCATTCCCAATATCGTGCCGGGTCTTCTGACATTTTCCGGGCTGCAATTTGCCCGGATTTTTGATGGCATGATCATCGTCGAAACGCTGTTTGCATGGCCGGGGATCGGGCGGTATCTGGTGGAATCACTGCTTAATCGTGATTATCCGGCGATACAGGCCTGTTTCCTTCTGATTGCCGCATCCTACATTCTGGTCAATCTGATCGTCGATATCACCATATCGGTTTACGATCCCCGCACGCGCGAGATCGTCTAGATGCTGGCGCGATCCTTTGTTCCCAAATCCATCGCCCACGAAAAGCTGACCGCCCTTCTTGGCCGAAATGGCAATATGTATGCGACCGTCGTCGTCTCGGTAATGGTGGCGATCCTGATCCTGCCGTTTTTTGCGCCGCATGATCCCTATCAGGCGCAATTCCTGTTTCGGTTGCAGCCGCCAAGTCTGGATTATCCGCTGGGCACGGATGCGATGGGGCGCTGCGTGTTTTCGCGATTGCTTTATGGCGCACGGCTTACCACCGCCTCGGCGATTGTTGTGGTGATTGCATCATCCCTGTTTGGCAGTCTGCTTGGCACGGTTGCCGCAATGATCGGCGGAACGCCAGACCGTATCCTGATGCGGTTCTGCGAGGGTATTTCGGTTTTCCCGGCATTGGCGATTTGCATGATCATTGCCGGGGTGCTGGGGCTTGGACTTAACGCCGTTATCATCGCCCTGATCGCCATTCACTGGACCGACTATGCCCGGATCGTTCGCAATGCGGTGATTGTTGAACGGGCCAAGCCCTATGTCATGGCCGCCGAGGCGCTTGGCGCGCCACGCCACCGGATCGCCAGACGCCATATCCTGCCCAATATCGTCGGACCGCTTTTGACCCTTGGTGCCTATTCCATGTCCTGGGTGATCCTGTCCTTCGCGGGGCTCAGTTTCCTTGGACTGGGTGTGGAACCGGGCACGCCGGAATGGGGCCTGATGATTGCAGAATCCCGCAACTACCTTCGCGATTATCCGCGGCTGGTTCTGGCACCTGGCCTGACCATTGCCGGTTTTGTCGTTGCCGTAAACCTGCTTGGAGACGCGCTTGGCGATCGTTTCCGGCTCAGTCAGATCAACTATCTTCACTAGAAGGATCACTATGACGATATTCAGGAAGGCCCTTTGCACTTTTGCCTTTGCAACATTGGCAATCGGCACCATCGCAGCCGCACCACAGAAAGCAGCCGCAACCGAACAGGATACGCTGGTTGTCGGCACCATGTGGGAAGCACTGCCGCTGGCGATGCAGCCGCGCCGGTCACGCTTTTTCAATGAAAGCGAGATCCTTGATACGCTGGTCAAACTTGACTATGACCTGAATACCGTTCCCGGTCTTGCGACATCGTGGGAACGCATTTCACCGACGGTCTGGCATTTCAACCTGCGTGAAAATGTCGTCTTCCATGACGGGACAAAACTTGATGCCGGGGCGGTCAAATTCTCGCTCGAACGGGTGATTGCGCTGCTGCCCTATGCTGCTGATCTTTTGAACATCAAACAGATGTCGGCCACCGCACCGCTGGTTCTGGAGATCGAGACGAACGAACCGTTTGCCGCACTTCCCAACCAGCTGACCGACGCGATCACCGGCATTTATGCCAAGGCATCGTTCAATGATGCAGGTGAATTCGTCAAACCGGTCGGTACCGGCCCGTGGAAATTCGAGGAATACCGCAAACAGGACCGCACCATTGTGACCCGGTTTGATGGGTATTGGGGTGAAAAACCGGCCCTTTCGAAAGTCGAATACCGGTTCATCCCTGATCACAATTCGCGCACGCTGGCCCTTGAGGCCGGCGAGGTAGACTTCATCGACAATATGCTGCCATCCGATGTGGCACGCCTGTCACGCGATGAAAATTTCAAGGTCTATTCCAAACCGATTGCCGGGCTTTATTACGGCGCGTTCAATGCCGGGGACAAAAGCCCGCTTTCGGATGTGCGCATTCGTCAGGCGGTCAATGCGCTGGTGGATCGCGACCTGATCGTCAAGGGTGCCCTTGACGGGATTGGCGAACCGGCGTGGGAGTTTTTTGGCCCGCAATTTGATTGGGCGCCCAAGGCCGATGCCCCCTTCAAGCTTGACACCGCTTTGGCGACGTCGCTTCTGAACGATGCCCGATATCAACAGAATGACGGCAAATGGGAAAAGGATGGCAAGCCTCTTACGCTGCGTATCCTCAGCTATTCCAGCCGGACCGAAATGCCCGCGATTACCGAGGCACTCGCCGCCCTTCTGAACCAGAACGGCATCGCCACCGATGTGCAGATGTATACCTGGGAAGGAATGCTTGATCTGGTCAAGCGCGGTGAATACGACATCTCGGTCGTGTTCTGGACCCCGGAAATGACCGGCCACCCGGACCTGCACCTTAAATCGCAGTTCCATTCGAAGGCCGGGCTGAATTACCAGTTCTGGAACAATGCCGGATTTGACGAGGCCGTCGATACCGGCCGGACCCTTTCGCCCGGTGCGGAAAAGGACGAAGCCTATCGCAGGGCGATGAATATCCTGCATGACGATGCACCGATCATTCCGCTGGTGCACAAGGTTTCGGTCGGCGCGTCGGCCAAGGATGTTGAAGGTTATCGCATCCATCCGTCCGGCTTCTTCTATGACTTCAAGAGTGTGTCGAAAGACTGATGATCTTTCCGTCCCCGGCACTGTCGCCGGGGACGGGATTTTACCCGCTTTTCTTGCAGGAAACAGCCATGGGACTTTGCCTGTTTATCAATCCGATCAAGGGGGCCGGGGATGATTTGCCCGATGTGGGTGATCATGCGCCCGGTATCGCACAGATCGACCATTACGACCTGAGCGATATCGATCTTTCACCCTATGCCGCCCTGATGTTACCCGCCCATCTTGATCAGCGTTTTTTCGGGACGCTGACGACCAAGATCGAGGGGTTCCTTGCCGACGGCGGGACGCTTGTGTTCAACGGGCATGTCGCATGGCCAATGTTGCCGGAATTCCAGACCTTTGTTCCGCTTGAAAACCAGTCGCTTGAAAACCTGATCATTCATCGCCTTGCCGATCACCCGGTTTTCGAAGGTGTGGATACGCATCATCTGACATTCCGGCGCGGTGTGGCGGGGTTTTATGCCCGCGGTTACAACCCGCCGCCCAAGGGCGCGATTGCCCTGCACGGGGTTGGCCCGGACCGTCTGCCGTGCGACTGGATTTATCATCGCCCCGAAGGCGGCCGCATCCTGATGCATGCAGGCAATGATTTATGGATGTATGCCGGATCAGAGGACAGCACCGCACGGATCGTGCCACAGCTTTGCCAGTGGGCCGGTAGCGGCGGTAGAGGACAGGAAGCTGTATCATGACCCATAGGATCGCAGCCCTTGATAGCGGGACCTATTACCACCACAGAACGCTTTATGAACCGCGCTATCGCGACTTTTTCGATGGTGTGATCTATACCCGTGAACTCGGCGATACGGTGCTTGAGGATTATGACACGCTGATTGTGTCATGCCGTACCGATCCGTCCGTGCTGCGGCCGCACCGTGAAAAATTCAGGCAGTTCCTTGAAAGCGGCAGAACACTTGTCATCATGGGATCGACCGGACCGGCGGAATGGATCTCGGGGATCGAATGGCATTTCACGCCGACCAATTTCTGGTGGTGGAAAGAAGGCGGCAGCCTTGGCCTTCACGTAACCGCGCCCGATCATCCATTGTTTGATCACATCACGCTGGCCGATGCGACGTGGCATCATCACGGACATCTTATCGTACCTGATGGTGCGGTATCGCTGATTGATGTCGGTGATCTGGGATCGGTTCTTTATGACGACACGGTCACCACGCCGGGCCGGATGATCGTCACCACGCTGGACCCGATGTATCATCACGGCAGCCATTTCATGCCCGCGACCACACGATTTCTCGATGGCTTCCTGCCATGGCTAAAGGGCATGAAGCCGTCCTCGACAAGACACCCGTAACATTAACAATACATAATATTCAGAGGAGGTCTCTTTAACATCGCAAAGCGCGCCCAATATACATCGTAGGCTGAGCCTCACGTGATCTTTATATGGGCGAATGTTTTGAAAATCCTGCGTTTTGCATTTTGGGTCGTTTGTGTTTGCCTTTTGCTCCAGGAAACCGCACAGGCCGATACCAGAACCATCAAAATGGCCTTCCCCGAGGGTCTGAAGAAATTTTTTGCCTATGAATTCGGCGTCATCGAAATGGCGCTGGACCTGTCGGGCACTGATTACGTTATGGATATCGAGGAATTAAAAGGCGCGACACAGTCACGCATCAGCGAAATGCTGTTAGCCGGTGATATCGATGTGATGTTTGCCGGTTACAGTGCAGAGCGTGAAAGCAGATTTCGCCAGGTCAATATTCCCATCACGCGCGGCATTCTGGGGCACCGTGTTTTCATGGTCAAAAAGGACCGGGCCGAGGCGCTTAGGAATGTCGAAACCCTGGACGAATTGCGCCAGTTCTGCATCGGGGTGGGGTCTGACTGGCCCGATGGCGACATCATGGAAGATAACGGTTTCTGTGTTGAACGCGGCCCGCGCAGCAACCTTTGGGAAATGCTGGAAAACAGGCGGTTTGATGCTTTAACCCGTGCCGTTCACGAAGCCTATCGGGAATTGCCCGCAATCCAGGCGCAATATCCGGATGTGGTTCTGAATGACACCGTCATGCTGGTTTATCCGTTCGACTTTTTCATCTATGTGAACAGGAAAAACAGCGCCCTGTGGCAAACCATTACAGACGGCCTTCTTGAAGCGTATCGAACCGGTGCCTTCATGGAACATTTTCACAATGCCCCGGCAATTGCACGCGCTCTTGATGCCCTGAAAACAGAACGGCGGCACGTTTTCAACATCGAAAATACCATCATGAGTCAGACGACAAGAAACATCGATGACCGTTTCTGGCTGAACGTTTCTGATTTGCATACCGATCGCGAGACCGGCACCCCGGATCTGAAATGTCCTCCCTGCCGGATGTAACATCCCGGCAGGATATTTGAACCGGCCCGAAAAGATGGAACCACCTTCGATGCGGATTGTTTCTTGCCGGTTCAGGTCGCATATGGCAACCACATCATTACCATTCCCCAACATTTGTTCTGCAATGAAATCGGCAAAAATGCGCCTTCAACTACGGATGCGGATTTTTCGTTACGAATACGAAACTCACTTATTTTGATCAATAGAAAACATCTATTAGGATCAAAACACCCCCGCCGGATCAGGAATGTAATTATCGCTTGACGAAACGTTATGATATAACATAACAAACATATCCTCACCGATTACCCCATCCCTGTTCCCAACCGGATTGATATCATGCCCCTCTCAAGCCTTCGCAGCACCCTGCTTGCCCTGCCGTTGCTTGCCCTGCCATTTACGGCACAGGCGGCAGAAAATCCGTCGGTCGTTGTTTCGATCAAACCGATCCACGGTATCGCCAGTGCGATCATGGCAGGCGTTGGCAAACCGGCACTGCTGATTGATGGCGCGTCCTCGCCGCATGCCTATTCGCTACGCCCCAGCGAAGCCCGCTCGCTTCAGGAAGCTGATCTGGTGATTTATGTCTCCCACGGCCTTGAGGGATTCCTGAAAAAGCCGCTGGCAACCCTGTCGGGCAGTGCCCATCAGCTTGAACTGGCCGATATTGACGGCCTGACCGTCCGGGCAATGCGCGAAGGTGGCGCATGGGAATCGCATGACCATGATCACGAAGGTCACGATCACGAAGGTCATGAAGACGAACATCATGATGAACATGGTCATGACGGTCATGACGAACACGGTCATGATGAACACGCCCATGCCGAAGAACACGATCACGATCATGATCATGATCACGCCCATGAGGGTGAAGAAGGTCACCATCATGACGAAGAAGGTGCCGACCCCCACATCTGGCTTGATCCGGCCAACGGGGCTGCCATCGCAACAGCAATTGCCACCGAACTTGGTGAAATCGACCCGGCCCATGCAGGCACCTATCAGGACAATCTGAAAAAGTTCCTTGCCAGCCTTGATGCACTTGGGAATGATCTGGAAACCCAACTCGCACCGGTTCGCGAAAAGCCGTTCGTCGTTTTCCATGATGCCTATCAGTATCTCGAAGCGGGATTTGGCCTGAACGCGGTTGGTTCGATTACGGTTTCACCGGAACAGAAGCCCGGAGCAAAGCGCCTGCATGAGATCGAAGACAAAATCCGCAACAGCAATGCTGTCTGCGTCTTTGCCGAACCGCAATTCCGCCCGGCCATCGTCGAGGCCGTGGTTGCCGATACGGGCGCGCATATCGGAACGCTTGACCCGCTGGGCGCGGATATTCCGGCAGGACCGGATGCCTATCAGAACATCCTGCGCCAGAATGTGGGCGCACTGGTTGACTGCCTGTCGCAGTCCTAAAAATCTTGCCGCCGGTATGCTCGCATCCGTCCTTTGGGCCGGATCGGGCGTACCGGCATCGGCCCATCCGCATGTCTGGATCGATGCCGATGCACAGATGGTTTTTGAAAACGACAAAATCACCGCGATCCGGCTGCATTGGGTGTTTGATGACCTGTTCAGCCTGACCCTGATCGACCAGTTCGACAAAAATCACGATTTGCGATTCTTTGACGCAGAAAACACCGATGTTCACGACAATGCCTTTGCCTTGCTTTCCGAAGTTTCCTGGCTCACCCACCTGCGCCGGAACGAGGAACTGGTGACATTTGCCAGCGCAACAGACTTCAAGGCCGATATCACCGATGATCGCCGGGTAAGTTACGATTTCACCCTGACGCTTAAAGAACCGCTTGACCCGATAAAAGATGCGATTGCCCTGTCGGTCTATGATGCGGAATTCTATATTGATGTTGCCTTCACTCAGGTCGATCCGATCCTGTTTCGCGGCAACCGCCATCTCAAATGCCACTATGAAATGAGCGAAGATGAAAAGAACCGCATCTATTTTGATCTGGTTTCGCCAATACGCGCCGACCTTGCCTGCGAAAAACAGGTTGCGGATGCCGGCGCTAATCATGGCCTTTCTGCTGGCGATTTCGTTTCTGCCGAGTAATCAGGCGCTCGCCCAGGCCAGCAACCTTCTGGGCCGTGGCACAAGCAGCGAACAGGCCCCGAATGCCCCTGATCAGACGACACAAAATGATGGCGAAAGCCTGATCAGCCTGCCCGGGTGGCTATCGGATATTGTTGGTCAGGTGGTGGTGATCCAGACACAGCTTAACCGGCAAATGACCGCAACGCTGCGCGACGCCAAAACCGGCGATGCGTGGTGGCCCGCATTGACCATCATTGCCCTTTCATTCGCCTATGGCGTGTTTCATGCCGCGGGGCCGGGCCACGGCAAGATGGTCACCACCACCTATTTCCTGTCACGCGATGCCGGCTGGAAACAGGGTGTCGCCATGGGCAGCCTGATTGCAGCCGTTCAGGCGGTGACGGCGATTGTCCTTGTCGGGTCGCTGACCCTGATCCTTAATCTCGGCCCGGCGGCGGTTACGCAAAACGGACTGGTACTGGAAGCCATATCCTATGCCCTGATTGCCGGGCTGGGCGGATTGATGTGTATCCGCATCTTGCAGGGGCGTGATGATTGTTGCGATCACGGCGGGCATGATCATCACCATCATGATCACACCCATCATCATCATGATCATGCGCACCATCATCACGATCATGACCACAACCACGCCCCGATCAAATCGCGCTGGCAGATGATCGCAAGCGGTGTCGTGGTCGGCCTGCGTCCCTGTACCGGATCGATACTGGTGCTGCTGTTTACCCTGGCCAACGGGTTGTTCCTGATCGGGGTTGCATCGGCCTTTGCCATGGCGCTCGGCGTGGCGCTGACCATCAGCCTGATCGGGTTGGCGGCCATCGGCATTCGCACCGGCACCCAGCATCTTTTCACTGTGTCGGAAAGCACTTCGGGCTGGCTTCGTCGTGGGGTTGGCCTGGCGGGGGCGGCGTTGATTACGCTCTTTGGCCTGTTGCTTTTGCTTTCGGCGGCCCGGCAGCTTGGCTGGCTGTAAAAGGTCACGGCCCGCAAGCAACCTTGCGGGCCGTTTGATTTAAACGACCAACCGGCTTATTGGGCGGTCACGACCTTCATCACCAGTTTGCCATCCGGCTTGATCGGGCCGTCTTCCTTGGCACCCAGCGTATATTCGAAATAGCCGGTTTTCATGCCACCCTGTTCGGAATGCACCATCAGCATCAGCATCTCACCGGATTTGACCGGTTCCTGCAAAATGGCGGTAACATCCATATTCTCGCCCTTTTTAAGCGGCGCATAACCGACAACCGGGCCTGGCTTCATTTCGGAATCGGTGCGATGCACCACCAGCCAGCCATTTTCACCGGCCATGATTTTCGACGCACTGACCGTTCCGCCCGAAACATCCTGATCCATCGCCTCGACCATCGGCCCCATGGCGTTGGCCGCCGCCGGAATGGCGACGCTCAGGGCACCGGCCATCAAAGCCCCACCAAAAATACCGACCATTTTCTTGGTCACCAGCATGTGAAGTCTCCTTGTCTGTTAAACCGGGACGGGCTGTTTGCTGCCGTCCGCTCGTGTCGCGCTGTGTTGCGCGCATCGAAGCTACGCAGACCAGACAGGCCGGGTTTCAGACCGGGAAACTTTTTTTTTGAAATCAGTGTTCGACCGGGATCAGACGGCCATGAATGGCAGGACCGGTCGGACGCCCGGTGGGCGAACCGCCCTCGGGCTCCAGACTGATGCCAAAGGTCGCATTGCGCAGCAGGGCCGGATCAAATTCACCCAGCGACCGGGTTGTTGGCGCGGATGCGTTTTCAAGCAGCCCCAGCGATTTGGGTGCCGGGCCCAACTCATCGGATGCAATCCACAACTGATAGGTCTTGCCTTCGGGCAATGTTGCCGAAACCGGACGGATGATCACCGCACGGGTATCCAGATCGATGCTCATGACAAAGGCGGGCTGGGTATCGTCACGGTGAAACACGGCGACAAATTGCCGATCCGAAACCGGGGCGGCAAAATCCGATACCAGAACCGCCACCATCAGACTTGCCGCCAGTGCACCAGTGGCAAATGTCCCGATCCGCCAACGGGCGAGTTTGCGTTTAAGCAGATCGATTTCGACAATATTATCCGCCTGCACACGCTCCCTCTCGATCCGTGCCCCTTCAATGCGGGCACGAATGGCCGGAAACAGGTCGCGCGATGGCATTTCTGCGCGGTAATGTGCATTTAACGGCGACAGGCGTTTTTCCCAATCGGCAATCGCCGCATTCAGTTCCGCCTCATTTGTCCGGCGTTCATCGACAGCGCGGCGCATATCGGGATCAATCGTTCCCAACACATATTCCGCCGCCAGCATGTCGATATCTTCCCGGTCGGTCATGATCCGAGGCATTCCTTCAACTGTTTCAGGCTGCGATGCAGCCATGTCTTGATCGTGCCGACCGGCTGGGCAAACCGTTCTGCCAGCTCGGCGCGCGAGAATCCGTCCAGATAGGCCAGCCTGACCATTGTGCGGCGATCATCATCGAGCCCGCCAAGGCAGATTTCAAGCTGGCGCAGGTCATCATTGCGTTCGGCATCATCGGCAACCGACAGATCATCATGATCGGCCAGTTGATCGATATCGAAATCATCCACCACCACCTCATGACGCTTGTCACGACGCAGCGCATCAATCGCCCGATTCCGCGCAATCGTTGCCATCCAGGTGATGATCGACGCACGCCCCGGTTCAAAATCCCCGGCACGTTCCCAGACCTTCACATAGATTTCCTGCAGGATATCCTCGCTTTGGGCCCGGTTCTTCAAGATACGCAGGACAATGCCGAAAAGTTTCGCCGATGTCGCATGATAAAGCTGCCCGAAGGCGTCCATGTCGCCATCGGCCGCACGCGCCAGAAGCTGTTCCAGATCCCGGGTTGATGTCCCCATGCCATCCGCCAATTGACGTCCGCCGCCACCCTGCGGCGAACCGATGTATCATTTTTTCGGGATGATTGTTCCCAAGCCATAAATTTTTACGAAAGGTTCTGGCATACTGATCACTAAAACCCGTGTTTAAATTCCGGATTGATGTTCTCGGTCGCGCGCACCAGCGCATCCATCACGATGCGCACCGCCGGTGATCGACGGATATCGGGATGGACCACCATCCAGACCGGTCTGCTGATCTCGCAGTCATCATCGCGCAGGACAAGTTCAAGGCGCGGATCCTCGTCCCCGATATAGCGCGGCAGAATACCCAATCCATATCCGGCGACGATAAAGGATCGCACTGTTTCGGTATCGTCAGCACGGACGCGGACAGGCAATTGCCGCCCCAGTTTTTTCCACACCCATGCCTGTTGCCGTTCGCCACGGGAATTGCGTTCTTCGCTGCAAAATTCCCATTCATCAGGCGGGGTTTGTTCGCAATATCCCCGGCAGGCATAGATACCCATCCGCAGATGGGTCAATTTGCGCACCACCAAACCGTTCTGGTCGGGCTGCACCATGCGCACGGCAACGTCTGCTTCGCGCCGGGCAAGATTGGCGACAATGCTTGATGCAAGAATTTCATATTGCAGATGTTTCTGATCTTTGAGCACCTCGGCCAGACGCGGCGCAAAAAGCAGCCGCCCCGCAGCCGGCGGCACCGAGATACGCACCACGCCATAGGCGGTCTCGTCGCCATGTGCCTGCCGTTCAAACGCCAGAACGTCTTCTTCGATCTTGGTCGCCACGGGCACAAGATTTTCCCCCGCCTCGGTCAGAGTCCATCCGGTTGCCAGTCGATCAAACAGTTTGGAATTCAGATCCTGCTCAAGGGCTTCGATCCGGCGTGCTACGGTGGTGTGATCCTTTTTAAGGCGTCTTGCCGCACCGGAAAGCGTTCCCTCAGCAGCGAGAACAACAAAATATCGCAGATCATTCCAGTTCATGATGCCTCGCCCCAACTTGCGCAAATTTGCACAACTATAGCGCAGATTAATCGGATTACGTGATTTTTATGCGCATGAGAAAGTCTGTGCATCGACATCAAACATTCGTGGCACAGGAGGCCAGATGATGAGCGGACAAGTCAGCCTGGAAGCACGCACGGCATGCGAAACCATGGGCAATCGTGCAAAGAAATCGGCGAATTTCAAGACCTTGACGCTTGGCCGCCTACTTCGCGCCGCCGCCGCTTTCGTGATCAGAGCCTATAAAAGCCATCAAACCGATGCGGCTCTGATGCGACTTAATGAATACCAACTGCGCGATATGGGTCTGGAGCGCACCCAGGATGGCAGCCTGCGCGAAAAAATGTGGTGATTACATCGAATTCAAAGCGGCCGTACAATATCAGGGGATTGTGATCCCTGTTTTACCCGGCAATCGACACGCTTTGATATGCCTCCCTCAGGCAGCAAAAGAGATCCCGCGCAGATACACAGCACGGGGTCTCTTTTTGTTTTTCACACCTGAAATTCTGCCGAAATGCTGTCGGCGGCCTTGATCAGGGCATCCATGACAAGCCGCACACCGGGGGACCGGCGCATATCGGGATGCACAACCAGCCATGCGGTTTCGCGGCTTTCGCCCGCCGTATCGGCCCGGATCAGTTCAAGCCGGTCGTCGCCATCGGCAAGGTAGCGCGGCAACACCCCGACCCCGTGCCCGGCCGCGATGAATTGCCGCACCGATTCCGTATCATCGGCCCGAAACCGGCAGGGCAATTCCCGCCCCATAATATTACGCACCCATTCCTTTTTGGCTGCCCCATAGGACGTGTCCTCGTACCCGCAGAATTCCCAATCCTGTTCGGGGACGCGGTCACGATATCCGCGTGCAGCATAAAGACCGACCCCCAGTTCGACCAGCTTGCGCGTAATCAGGCCCGGTTCGCGCGGGGTAATCATGCGCACCGCAAGATCGGCTTCCCGCCGGGCCAGATTGACCACGTTGGACGCACCGATAATTTCAAATTCCAGCCCCTTATGCGCGGTCAGCAATTGCGCCAGACGCGGCGCAAACAAAACCCGCCCCGCGACCGGGGGCACGGATATCCGCACCACACCGTGGGCGGCTTCATCGCCCCTGGCCTGCCGTTCAAAGCCAAGCGCCTCTGCCTCAACCCGTTCGGCCACCGGCACAAGGTTCTGCCCCGCAGCCGTCAGTTGCCAGCCGCGCGGCAGACGATCAAACAGCTTGGTCCCCACCGCCTCTTCAAGCGCCTCGATCCGCCGCGCCACGGTGGTGTGCTCCTTGCGCAACCGCCGCGCAGCCCCCGAAAGACTGCCTTCTTCGGCAAGGATCAGGAAATAACGCAGGTCGTTCCAATTCATGTGCTTGACCAGTCCATATGATCGGGTCTCGGCTGTTCCGGTTATTTTTGCACATTAAATCTGCAAAACAACCAAATTCCCGTTTTATTTTGCATATGAGAGGATCAACTCATCAACAGAACACAACCTTTTGGAAAATCAGGAGGACATCATGGCCTATCAGACCCCGACCAAAGCACAGGACTTCGACATCCGCACCGACCCCATCGCCAACCGCGTCCCGTTTGGCCGCCTGATCAAAAAGATCGCAAGCTATTCGCTCGACGCCCGCAAACGCAAAAACGAACGCGAGGTGATGGCGCATCTGAGTGACGATCAGCTTCGCGATGTCGGCCTGCAACGCACATTTGACGGCAACCAGTGGCGCGTCACGCGCATTGTCTGATGACCGTCCCTCGCACCACCAGCAACCAAAAGGGAGCCCACACCGGGCTCCCGAACCGCTGACACAGCCCTCCCAACCGGCAAGGCCCTGCCAACCAGATCGCCATTCCCGCGAATGACAAGACGGGAATCCAGTCTCTTTCGACCGGGCATGGATTCCGGGTCTGCGCCCCGCCGCCCCGGAACGACGATTTTGATCAACCGCCAAGCCAATCAACAAACCAGACTATCCCCGGCATCTCCGAACGCACCATCGACCAGCTGGCAAGCAATCCTGCCCGCCGCTCCGGGCAAACGATCCAATCCCGCCAAGCCAAACCCGCTGCCCCCGACACCCCCAAACGCCACCGACCAGACGAACCGCGCCCTGAACCCTGCTGCCTCGAACAAACACCCGCCGCCCTCAGTTGACCCGAAACGCACCTCACCCCAAACGGCAACCACGTTGCCGCATGGCAGGCACAAATCCCGCCAGAGATGACCGACCTTTCGGCATGTTCGAACGGTCCACCAGCCCGCTGGCAACCGATCCCGCCAGCCCCTCCGGGCAAACGATCCAATCCCAACAAGCCAAACCCGCTGCCCCCGACACCCCCAAACGCCACCGACCGGACGGACCGCGCCCCGAATTGCCCCGAGCAAACACCCGTCGCTCTCGGTTGCCCCAAAACGCACCTCACCCCAAGGGCCACAGCGTTGCCGAATGGCAGGCACACAAATCCCGCCATCGATGACCGGCCTTTCGGCATGTCCGACGCACCATCGGCCCGCTGACAACCGATCCTGCCAGCCGCTCCCCGCCAGCCAATCCCGGCAACCCGGCCAGCCGACCCCGTGCCGATCCAATCCGGGCGCAATTCGGGCCCGCTGATTCTCGGCATTGTCACGCTTCATCGACCGGACTGGACCAAACCAGACCAGCCTCGCCCCGGCTATCCCAGCCCCGAACAAACGCCCTTGCCCTAAGGGCACATTTCTCCCGTCATGATAAACACCCGTTTTTCGTAAACTTCCCGCTGCCTTACGGCACGAACACACCACCACCGTAATGACTTTTCCATGCGCCAGAGATGCTCCTTTGGCGATGCCACCCCCGCCATTGCGGCCTTTCAGATCGCTGCCCTGTCATCGTCTCATTCCTGTTTTTGCCGCCCGAAACGCAAAAACCCGCAAAAGCGAATCACGCTTTGCGGGTTTTGTCTCCGGACCCATTTGTCCTGTTGACTTTATCTTTATGCCACAACAAAAAGAACAAATCAAGAACTTTTTCAAAAAAACCGGAAAAAGTTCCCAGAAAAAGCTCAGTGCAGCGAGAAGATCATATTTATCAATGCCTTGGGCATGACCATCCTATTCCCCCGCCAAAGCCTTCATCGCAAAAGGAGCCCGAACCGGGCTCCTTTTGTGGGTGTTTATCCCGGCCAATCAGCCGCGCAATTCGGCAACCTTGTCAGTGGCTTCCTGTGCCAGGCGGGTGATGGTGGCCCAGTCTCCGGCCTTGACCGCATCCTTGGGCGCCACCCATGAACCACCCACGGTGATGATGTTTGGCAGGGCCAGATAGTCACCAAGATTTGCCAGCGACACACCACCCGTCGGGCAGAATTTGACCTGCGGCAGCGGCCCGGACAGGGCTTTGAGCATCGAAACACCGCCCTGCTGTTCGGCGGGGAAGAATTTCAGCATGTCGTAGCCATGTTCAAGCAGATACATGATCTCGGACGGGGTTCCGGCCCCCGGAAGCAACGGCACGCCGGTATCCTTGGCCGCCTTCAGAAGGCTTTTGGTATGGCCGGGCGACACGGCAAAGGCACAGCCGATTTTTGCCATGCGTTCCATTTGCTTGGCATTGATCACGGTGCCTGCGCCGGTAATGGCATCAGGCACTTCGGCGATGATGCGTTTGATGCTTTCTTCGGCTGCGGCACTGCGCAGTGTGATTTCAAGCACCGGCAAACCACCGGCCACCAGCGCCTTTGCAAGCGGAACGGCATCATTGGCGTCTTCGATCACCAGAACCGGTACGACCGGGGCCTTGGACAGAATTTCGCGTGACGAAAGGCTCATTGGGTATCCTCCAGTTTATCGGTCAGGCCGTCAAAATCCTGGCACAACCGATCAGGGCCGGGTATTTCGCCGTCATCAGGCGCACCGGCACATCATTCATCAAATCATGGAAACGGCCCTTGGCGATCATACGATCCTTAAGGCCGCTTTGTTTCATAAAACCGGCAATCCGCGGACCAATGCCGCCGCCGATAAACACACCATCAAACGCGCCAAGCGTCAGGACCAGATCACCGGCCACCCCGCCCATGAACAGACAGAACCGATCCAGCACCTTAAGGCAAAGTGGATCGTTTTTCTGCATGGCATTTTCAACGATTTCCGCCGCACTAAGCGGTGTGACGTCGATCCCGTCAATGGCGGCAAGCGCACGATAAAGGTTTTCAAGCCCCATGCCCGACAGGATACGTTCCGCCGACACACGGCCCAGTTCAGCACTCAGGAATTTGACGATTTCATAATCAAGATCATCGACGGCGGGCAGTGACACATGGCCGCCTTCGCCCTGGATCGGAATCCAGTGATCGTCATGGCGCAAAAGCCCCGAAACGCCAAGCCCGGTCCCCGCCCCGATCACCGCCAATGGCAATCCCGGACGACCCGGCCCGTCAAACAGCGTAATCAGGTCTTCGTCGCCAAGATAAGGCACGGACATCGCAAGACCGGTAAAGTCATTGACCACCACCAGACGATCCAGACCGAATTCAGCCTTCAGCGCGTCCTTGGAAAACACCCACGGATTATTGGTGAATTTGATGATGTCTGCGGATGCCGGGCACGCCACGGCAACCGCAAATTCATTCAGATCCGCGCAATCGGTTTTCACCATGAAATCGCGCATGGCATCGCCGATGGTCGCATAATCGCGGACCGGCAATGTCATCGGTGATTGCGGATCGCCATTTTCGTCAATCCAGGCAAAGCGGGCGTTGGTACCGCCGATATCACCAACCAGCCGCATTATGCTACCTCGACCTCGACAGCCCCCGGAAGCACCGCACTGGCCCCCATTTCGGCCAGTCCGACATGTTCGCGGAACACACCAAACAATTCACGACCGAAACCGGTCTGATGTTCGGCCTTGTTATCAAAGGTCGCAAAGTCGCGCTTGGCCAGTTCGGCCTCGGTCACGTTCAGGATCAGTTCGCCGGTTTCGGCATCCAGACGCACGATATCGCCGTCTTTTACCTTGGCAATAGGACCATTCATCATGGCTTCGGGGGTGACGTGGATTGCCGCCGGGACCTTGCCCGACGCACCCGACATGCGACCATCGGTGACAAGGGCGACCTTGTAACCAAGGTCCTGCAACACGCCAAGCGGCGGGGTCAGTTTGTGAAGTTCCGGCATCCCATTGGCCTTCGCCCCCTGGAAACGCACAACACAGACAACGTCGCGATGCAGTTTGCCGTCCTTGAACGCCTGCATCATTTCTTCCTGCGAGGTAAAGACCGCAGCCGGGGCTTCGATCACGCGGTTTTCCGGCTTCACCGCCGATACCTTGATCACCGAACGGCCAAGGTTCCCCGCCAGCATGCGAAGGCCGCCATCGGCACTGAACGCCTTTTCGGCCGGGCGCAGGATTTCCTCGTCATGGCTGGTGGCCGGGGCATCACGCCACGACAATTTGCCATTATCCAGATACGGCTCGGTGCCATAGGCCGCCATGCCACCGGTATGGATGGTCTGAAGATCAGGATGCAGAAGACCGTTTTTCAGAAGGTCGCTGATCACAAAGCCCATGCCGCCCGCGGCGTGGAAATGGTTCACATCGGCCTGCCCGTTCGGATAAACGCGGCACAGCAAGGGCACAAGTTTCGACAATTCATCAAAATCTTCCCAACGAAGTTCGATACCCGCCGCACGGGCCATCGCCGGAAGATGCAGGGTGTGGTTGGTCGATCCACCGGTCGCCAGCAGACCGATAATGCCGTTCACGAATGCCTTTTCATCGAGAATTTTGCCAACCGGACGATAATCGTTGCCAAGCTTGGTGATCTGAAGCGCACGACGGGCGGCTTCTTCGGTCAGGGCATCACGCAGATCGGTGTTTGGATTAACAAACGCCGCACCGGGCAAATGCAGCCCCATGATTTCCATCAGCATCTGGTTGGAGTTCGCCGTACCATAGAAGGTACAGGTCCCCGGGCTGTGATAGGACGCGGTTTCCGCTTCAAGCAGTTCCTTGCGGCCGACCTTGCCCTGCGCGTAAAGCTGCCGGATGCGGGCCTTTTCATTGTTGGGCAAACCCGACGGCATCGGACCGGCTGGCACAAACACCGCCGGAATATGGCCATAGGCAAGCGCGCCCATGACAAGACCCGGTACGATTTTATCGCAGACACCAAGATAAAGGGCGGCATCAAACACATCATGGGACAGCGACACCGCAGTCGACATCGCGATCACGTCGCGCGAAAACAGCGAGAGCTCCATCCCCGGACGGCCTTGCGTCACGCCATCGCACATGGCGGGCACGCCACCGGCAACCTGTGCGGTTGCCCCGGCTTCGAACACGGCCTTTTTGATGCGGTCGGGATAAACGCCCAGCGGCTGATGGGCGGACAGCATATCGTTATAGGATGTCACGATGCCCAGATTGGCACCTTCGTCACCATTGATGCGTTCCTTGTCCGCCGCACTGCAGCCCGCAGACGCATGGGCAAGGTTGCCGCATGACAGGGATGAGCGATGCGGACGGTCGGATGCGGCGGCTTCGATGCGTTCCAGATATGCCTCGCGGGTGGGTTTGGAACGTTCGATGATGCGTTTGGTAATCTGTTCTAATTCACGTTTCATGGGGTTCAGCCTTTCGGGTTCTCGGCGCTCCACCACAGATCGACGGGGATGTCAGTCTGCTGCAAGATTGCGCGAACCGGCATTTCTTCGATCTCGGTGCCGTTTTTCGCGGTTTCAAAGGTCGACCATTTGGATTGTCCGGTAATATGGATGCCAATATACCGGGCATTAAGGATGGCGGGCAAAGTCATGCTGATGCGCGGGACCGGGGATACGGTCGGGCGCGCGGCGGCAACCAGTTCGCCATGGGCGGGATAAAGTCCCTTTTGCAGGGCATCAGGCGCGGATGACGGGAACAGGGATGCCGTATGGCCATCATCGCCCATGCCCAGATACACGATATCAAGCGGCCAGTTCAAATCGGTGCGAAGGCGGCTTGAAACCGTTGAAATTGCGTCTTCGGGATTGGCATCGCCGGTTTTCAGCGACACAAAACGCGCATGCTGGGCCTCGTTGATCAGGAAATGATCGCGAACCAGCTTTTCGTTCGACTGATCGTCATCCAGCCCCACCCAGCGATCATCGCCAAGGGTGACGGTGACTTTCGACCAGTCCAGTTTGACGGTCGAGAGTTTTTCAAAAAGCGGTTTGGGGAAACGTCCACCGGCCACCGCCATGCTGGCATGGCCGCGTGTGGCAATGGCGAATTCAAGGCGTTCCACGGTTTCCTTGACCATGGCCGCAAGCATGTCATCGCCGCTTTGGAAAATGCGTTCGTTTGTCATGTCTTCGTCCAGAAAATTGGGAACCGGTTCATCGTCACGCAAGGCCGCCACACCAAAAGGTGTTGCGCCCCGCATGTCATCAGAACCCGGCTTCTTCGTTCCAGGTCCGGCCGTCACGCTCGATCAGCGCAATGGCCGCCGAAGGCCCCCACGTGCCCGAGGTATAACCCTTGGGCGTGATGTGATTGCTTTGCCATGCTTCCTGAATGGCATCGACCCACTGCCAGGCAATATCCTGTTCATCACGACGGACGAACAGTGTGTTGTTGCCATCAATCGCATCGAGCAAAAGACGCTCGTAAGCATCCGGGCTTCGACCACCGAACGCCTCGGCAAAGGACAGGTTAAGCGCGGTCGGGCGCAGGCGCACAAGACCCGGCCCCGGGTTCTTGGTATTCAGAACCAGATGGATGCCGTCATCAGGCTGCAAACGCAGAACAAGGCGGTTGGCCTGATAATTGGTCATGGATTTTGCCAGCGGGAAAATCTGGTGCGGCACATCGCGGAACTGGATGACAATTTCCGAATGACGTTTCGGCAACCGTTTACCCGTCCGCAGATAGAACGGCACCCCGGCCCAGCGCCAGTTATTCAGTTCGGCCCGGATGGCAACGAATGTCTCGGTGGTGCTGTCGATATTGGCACCTTCTTCTTCAAGATAGCCCGGGACTTCCTTGCCGCCAACGGCACCATTGCGGTACTGGCCGCGCACGGTGGCACTGTCGATATTGGAATCGTTGATCGGTTTCAGTGCCTTGAGCACCTTGACCTTTTCATCGCGCACCGCGTCCTGATCCAGAACATGCGGGGCTTCCATCGCGACAAGGCAGAGTAGCTGCAACATATGGTTCTGAACCATGTCGCGCATCGCACCGGCATCGTCATAATAGGACCAGCGCCCTTCGACGCCGACTTCTTCGCCGACCGTGATCTGCACATGATCGATATGCGCGCTGTTCCACAGCGGTTCGAACATGGCATTGGCAAAGCGCAGGATCAAAAGGTTCTGCACCGTTTCCTTGCCAAGATAATGGTCGATACGGAAAATCTGGTGTTCTTCGAAGACTTCACCGATCTGGCCGTTGATTTCACGGCAGCTTTCAAGATCGTGGCCCAGCGGCTTTTCAAGCACAACACGCGAATTGGGCGTTACCAGACCGGCTTTCTTGAGGTTAAAGGCCATATCGGCAAACAGCGACGGGCTGGTCGAGAAATAATAGACGCGGTCGCGATCCGACTGATCGGAAAGCTTTTCATGCAGGATTTTAAACCCGGCTTCATCCCCGGCGGAAACCTGAACATAGGCGATGCGGGCTGCAAATTTTTTCCAGACCTTGGCGTCAAATTCGCCTTTGGGAATGTATTTCTTTCCGGCTTCTTCCAGCTTGGCGCGGAATTCTTCATCGGAATGTTCGCTACGTGATGCGCCGAAAATACGGGTGGTATCATCGAAACGCCCGGTACGTTCCATTTCGTAAAGTGCGGGGAAAAGTTTGCGTAACGCCAAATCTCCGGTCCCACCGAAAATCACGATATCAGCGATACGATGCTTCAGCCGTTGGCGCTGCGTCGTCGTTTGTGTCATCTTGCCCTAAGCCTTCCAAGCGAACTGCTTTGCTCTCACTCGTTTCCTCCCCGTCGTAAAGGTGGGATCCCGAGCCCGAAGGGCTCTGGCAAACGACCGGGCCACGGTATTTACCGTGTTGGCAGGTGCCGGGTTTCCCCCGCCACCGCCTATCCTGTTGCCAGCTGGGCTCTGAGCGGTTCGTTATCCACATCAAGGCGCCGTCTGGCTTGTCCGTTCTGATCGAACAGATAGCAATCTTCCACCCGGGCATGAATGCCGATGGATGATCCTGTTACAATTGCCGTATCACCCGTGACACGGGCAACAAACAGTTCGTCCCCATCGGCCTGCACATAGACGAGACCCGCCTCGCCCAGATGTTCAACCACTTCGACCGTTCCTGACAGCATTGCCGTGTCCTGATCGGCAAGGCTGCAATGTTCCGGTCTGATGCCCACTGTTACACGATCTCCGGCGTCAAGACCACTGCCATCAACAGGCAGCGTCACCTCTTTACCGGAATCCAGTTTAACCGTAACAGTTTGTTGCGAAACCCCCATCACAACCGCCGGAACAAAGTTCATTTTAGGCGACCCGATGAAGCCCGCAACAAATTGATTTTGCGGGTGATGATAGAGTTCAAGCGGGGTCCCGACCTGTTCGACCGAACCGGCCCGCAAAACCACGATCTTGTCGGCCATTGTCATGGCTTCGACCTGATCATGCGTCACATAAATCATCGTGGACTTCAATTTTTCATGAAGTTTTGTCAATTCGATGCGCATTTGCACGCGCAAACCGGCATCAAGGTTCGACAGCGGTTCATCAAACAGGAAGACTTTCGGCTTGCGTACAATCGCCCGGCCAATCGCGACGCGCTGACGCTGCCCACCTGAAAGTTCCTTTGGCTTGCGGTCCAGCAATTCTTCAAGTTGCAGCACCCTGGCCGCAGCCATCACGCGTTCGCGTTGTTCGTCCTTGCTTCTTTTCGCAAGATCAAGGCCGAACGCCATGTTTTCATAGACCGTCATATGCGGATAAAGCGCGTAGGACTGAAAGACCATGGCAACACCACGATCCTTTGGCGCCCTGTCATTGACGACCTCGCCGCCAATGGAAAGTTCGCCGTCGCTGATATCTTCCAATCCGGCAATCAGGCGCAGCAAGGTCGATTTGCCACATCCCGACGGGCCGACAAAGACGCAAAATTCGCCATCGCGGATATTCAGATCGACACCATGAATGGTTTCGATTGGACCGAAACGTTTTTTAACCTGCTTAAGAACCACTTCCGACATGCGGGTTCCTCCCTCGACTTGTCGATTTATATCGTTCCGAAATAAAAGCCCCAACCCGGCAGCGAAAGCTGATTGCCGGTAACCGATCCGCTGTTAAGGGCGAAATTCGCATCCGAACGCCCGGGCAAGGTCACGGTCCGGGCATCGGGCGTCGTATTGAACACGCAGATGGTCCGGACCACGCCGGCCATCCGGGCATAGGCAATGACATTGTCATCGATATCGAGCATCTCGATATCGCCATCGATGATTTCCGGATGGATTTTACGCCACGCCAGAAGATCACGATAGAAACTGCGCAATGAGTTGGGATCATCCATCTGTTCGGCCACGGCAAGCGCGCTGTGATCCTGGGGGACCGGCAGCCACGGCGTATCGCTTGTGGTGAAACCACCATGGGGGATATTGGCATTCATCCACGGCATCGGGGTCCGGCATCCATCGCGCCCCTTGAATTCCGGCCACATTTCAATCCCGTAGGGATCCTGCAACAATTCGAAGGGCACGACGGCTTCTTCAAGGCCAAGTTCTTCCCCCTGATAGATGCAGGGCGTGCCGCGCAATGTAGTGTAAAGGGCCGGGATCATGCGAAGGCGGGCATCATTATCTCCGCCCTTGTCCCTGCCCCAACGGGTCGCGACCCGGACAAAATCATGGTTCGACACCGCCCAGCACGGCCAACCGTCGCCAAGAACGTCAAACACATTGCGCAACATCCCGCGGATCAGCGGCGTTTCAAGCGGGCTTTCGAGCAGATTGATCGTATAGGCCATGTGAAGCTTGTCGCCCCCGGCGGTATATTCCGCCATGGTCGCCAGCGAATTGTCAGACCCGATTTCACCGACCGTCGTGGCACCGGGATATTTATCAAGAACCGCACGCAGTTTTTGCAGGAACGCGATATTTTCCGGCCGCGTTTTGTCATAGACATGCATCTGGCGGGTATAGGGATTTTCCTTTGGCGCGCCTTCGGGCCGGTGGGTGCCCGGAACCCATGGCGGATTGTCCCGCAGTTCCGCGTCATGGACATAGAAATTGGCGGTATCGAGCCGGAAACCATCCACCCCGCGACGCAGCCAGAATTCCACATCGTCAAGCAACTGGGCCTGTACATCCGGGTTATGGAAATTCAGGTCCGGCTGACTGACCAGAAAGTTGTGCATGTAATATTGCTGCCGGGTGGTATCGAACTTCCATGCCGAACCGCCAAAGATCGACAGCCAGTTATTGGGCGGCGTGCCGTCCGGCTTGGGATCAGCCCAGACATACCAGTCGGACTTTGGATTATCGCGTGATGACCGGCTTTCCTTGAACCAGACATGCTGATCGGAACTGTGCGACAGGACCTGATCAATGGTGACGCGCAGGCTAAGCGAATGGGCCTTTTCAACCAGATGATCAAAATCGGCCAAGGTGCCAAACATCGGATCGACATCACGGTAATCCGCCACGTCATAGCCGAAATCCTTCATCGGCGAGGTAAAGAATGGCGACAGCCAGATGCCATCAACGCCCAGATCGGCAATATAATCCAGTTTCTGGGTAATCCCGGGCAGATCACCAATGCCATCGCCATTCGAATCAAAGAAACTGCGCGGATAGATTTGATACAGGACGCCACCGCGCCACCAGTCAGGATTTCCGGCCAAAGCCATTTAAGTCACCTTAAGTCATGTGGGACGAGAAGCCGCATCAGCCTTTGACAGCCCCGGCGGTCAGGCCGGACACGATGCGACGCTGGAAAATCAGAACCAGAACAATCAGCGGAACCGTCACGATCACCGATGCCGCCATGATATTGCCCCATGGCATTTCAAACTGGCTGGCCCCGGAAATCAGGGCGATGGCAACCGGCACGGTGCGCTGTTCATTCGTCAGGGTGAAGGTCAGGGCAAACAGGAATTCGTTCCATGCCATGATGAAGGCCAAAAGCCCGGTGGTCACCATGGCAGGCCACATGACCGGCAGGAACACGCGCGTGATCACGGTCCAGGGGCTTGCCCCATCCATCACGGCGGCTTCTTCAAGTTCACGGGGCAATTCGCGCATGAAGGCGGTCAGGATCCAGACCGTGAATGGCAGGGTCAGCATCATGTATGAAATCGCCAGCCCGAACATCGAATTATAAAGCCCAACCGCCCGGATCAGTTCGAACATCCCCGACAGCACTGCGACCTGCGGAAACATCGACACCGACAGGATCGTCACCAGCAACAATCCCCGCCCGGCAAATTTAACCCGCGCAAGCGCATAGGACGCAGTTACCCCCATCAAAAGCGACAGGGCCACAACCATCACACTGACAAAGATCGAATTGAAGATGTTGCGACCGAACGGCTGGCCTTCGAATACCGACAGATAGTTCGAGAAACTGAAACTTTCCGGCAGGTAATTGACGTCAAACAACGCCGATCCGGTTTCGAACGCGGTCAGGATCGCATAGTAGAACGGGAAAACGGCAAAGATCACGATCACCGCCACCAAAAGATAGAACCCCGTCTTCATCATCAGGGATTTGACATTGCGGTTCATCTTAATGTCCCCCTTCGTCAAGCCGGACCCGACCGATCATCATGTAGGCCATGATCGAAAAGGCGATGACCAGAAACAGCAGTGTTGATGCCGCCGAGCCATATCCGACTTCCTGAAAATCGACCAGAAGCTGCCGGGCATAGACCGACATGGTCATGGTGTTCGGATTGTTCGGCGTAAGAACATAAATCACGTCAAACACACGCAATGCATCAAGGGCACGGAAGATCACGGCGACCATCAATGCCGGTTTGATCAGCGGCAATGTCACCTTGAAAAACACCCGGATCGGATGAATGCCATCGACACGGGCGGCCTCGTAACAGTCACTTGGCAGCATCTGGAGGGCCGCCAGTGTCAGAAGCGCCATGAATGGCGTGGTTTTCCAGACATCGACCATGATTACCGCGACCATTGCCGTATCGGGATTGGCTGTCCAGGCAACCGGCGATGCAATCAGCCCCAGTGACATCAGAAGATCATTGATGATGCCGAACTGGTCATGCAGCATCCAGTTCCACATCTTGGCCGATACAATCGTCGGGATCGCCCACGGGATCAGAACCGCCGCCCGAACCAGACCGCGCCCCTTGAATTCCTGATTAAGGACAAGGGCCACAATGATACCCAGCACCGTTTCAAGCGAAACCGAAATCACGGTGAAGTAAATCGTGTTCCAGACTGCCTGCCACCATTCCGGATCGGCCAGAAGGCCGAACGTCTCGCCGTCATAAACCGCATAGAAATTTTCAAAGCCGATAAAGCCATAATTGCCAAGGTCGGAAAGATTTGCATCGGTAAAACCGAAGATGAAAGTCCGCAGCAACGGCCAACCGGCCACTGCGGCAAGAATGACCAGCATCGGTGTTAAAAACAGCCATGCCGAACGCCGTCTTGCACGCGTCAGGGACGAAGCTTGCGCCATGGGAACCGCTCTTGATCTTGAAGGGGGATGATCGATCATGACCGCCATCCATCAAACCGGCCAAAGCAAAGCCGGTACGAAAACAGGATTGGAGCAACACCGGGAAAACAAGAGCCTCCCGGTGTTGCAAACCCTGTTTACCAGCCGGAACGTTTCACACGTTTCAGGTTGCGTTCAAGTCCGGTAATCGCCTGATCGGCGTTCTGCGATCCCGACAAGGATGCATGCACCGCCTGCCAGAACTCGCTTGATACCTGATTGTATTTCGAACCGGTCACGGTTGACGGGCGCGGTGCCGCACTGGTGAATGTCTCGTACAGATCGCCAAAGAACGGATTGGCAGAAAGGACTTCCTCGTCCTTGTAGAGATCGGCAATGGTCGGGTTATAGGAACCCTTGATCGCACGGCGTTTCTGTTCCCCGTAAGATGTCAGGAACTTCACAAGATCGGCCGCCAGTTTCGGATTTTCCGAATATTTCGAAACCGAGAGCTGCCAGCCACCAAGGGCTGCGGCCGAACGGCCGTCTTCAGCGCCTTTGGGCAGGGCAGCAACACCGACCTTGCCCTTGACCGGGCTGTCTGCCGAATTGGCCAATGCCCAGGCATAGGGCCAGTTGCGCATGAAAACCGAATTGCCTGACTGGAACACACCGCGCGCTTCTTCCTCGGCATAGCCAAGAACGCCTTCGGGGGAAATGGTGCCGACCCAGTTTGATGCGGTTTCAATCGCCTTTTTTGCCTGATCGTTATTGATCGAAATATCGCCATTCGGTTCGACCACCGAACCACCATTGAACGAAACCACCCATTCCAGCGCGTTACAGGTCAGCCCTTCATAGGCGCGGCCCTGAAACACATGGCCCCACATCTTGTCATTACCGGCCTTGCGTTCGCCTTCCTGAATTTTCTGAGCCGTCGCAGTCAGCTGTTCCCAGGTTTCAGGAACGCTTTCGCCGTACTTTTCCAGCAGATCCTTGCGGTAATACAGCACGCCTGCATCCGTGTACCACGGCATTGCGACCAGCCGGTCTTCAAAGGTATTGTTGGTAACAATGGCCTCAAAGTGCTGCTTGGCCTCGTCCGCCATGTATTCGTTAAGATCGATGAAGTGGTTGCCAAGAATCCCCGGCCAGATCACATCAATCTGGAACACGTCGATATCGGATGATCCGGCAGCAAGAATCTGCTGATACAGCGCCAGTCGTTCGGTAGTCGAATTCGGGGTGGAAATTACCGCAACTTCGTTGCCGGTTTGCTTTGCCCATGCATCGACACCTTCCTGGCAAAGCGCAAGTTCCTGGCCGACGGCACCACAGGAAATAGAAATTTTTGCGGCATTGGCCGGTCCGGCCATCACGAAAGCTGCGCCAAGAACGCCCGCCGTTGCGAGCAATTTTTTCATCAAGGTCATTGAGACCTCCCTAGGATGTTATCGGTTTTCCCATACAGCTTTTGGCAGCTGCTTTTGTTCGTTTTGATTGGTCTTTTTGTCCGGGTCGGGCACCCGTACCGGAACCCCAGATGCAATCACCGGCTGCAATCTGTTTTGGTGATTGCTTCCCGGCGCGAAGCCGCCCGATTGAAAAAGGATACGCCTCATCGCACCTTTTCAAAGTGTCATATCCTTCAAAGGATGATACTATTCTGCAAATTCGCGGCGATCAGGACACGAATAGTAGGACGATATGCGGATCATTCAGGAACGGATCACGAATCCACAGGGATATAGCTGGGGTTATTTTCACTATGTCTGGGATGATTTTCGCTGCAACTGGCACCAGCACCCCGAATATGAAATGACCCTGACGCTCAACGCCAAAGGATCGCGGTTGATTGGCGATCATCGGCAGACGTTTGACGGGCTGGATTTCGCCATGGTCGGCCCCAACCTGCCCCATCTTTGGGAATGCAAACGCATTGATCCGTCCCGCCCGATCGAGGTTTATGTGCTTTGGCTGTCGCAGGAATGGGTCGAAAACCTCACGCGGGATTTTGTTGAATTTGCCGATTTTCACGAATTGTTTGCCCGTGCGCGCCGCGGTCTTTCCTTTCGCGATGAAACCGTGGAACAGGTTCGGGAAATCTGCCCGCATCTTGATGATGCCAAACCGCGGCGGCGCTTTATCCTGATGATCGAACTGCTTGAAGCCCTGCTTGCCGGGATCGACAAACCGCTGGCATCGGCCAATTTTGGCGGCGAAGCCGGGAAGAATAGCGAATCTATCCGGGTGGATCGCGCACTGGCCTTCATTCATGCCCATTATGCTGAACCGCTTCGGGTTTCATCGCTTGCCGATGTTGCCGGGGTCAGTGAAAGCAGTTTTTACCGGCTGTTCAAACGCTATACCGGGCGCAGTGTTGTCGAATATCTGAACGAATACCGGATTTCGCGGGCCTGCGTGCAGCTATCGCGCACCGATCTTCCGATCTATCAGATCGCCGAAAATAACGGCTTTAGCAATCTGTCTAACTTCAACCGGCGTTTTCGCCAGTATCGCGGAAAATCAGCCAGCGACTATCGCGAAAACATTCGCATTCATGGCCAGTTCCCCGATCACCCACCGATGCCCGATGCCCGCATCGGCGCCGTTCCGGCCCGCCCGCTGCCAAGCGAGGTCGACGGTGTCCCGGACCGCCGCACAGCCATTCCGGCATCCGCCGCAGAATAGGTCCTGCGAAGCAATACGGAACATCTGGAATGCGACGATGTTCCATTTTGCGTTCTCCTATGGCCCACCCCCTTGAAGACTCGCGTAAAGCCTTTGTTTTCTGCGGGTTTCATTCGACCTGACACACAGTGTTCACCATCGATGTTCTCATTTTCAGCAGTAAAAAGAGAACATCGAGAACAAATAAATTTCATTTAAAAACATCAACTTAACAATTTAATCGGCCTTTGTTCTAATTTTGTTCTTGTGAGAACAAAACGGGATCAGTATGGTTTCTTCAGACAGATTGAGGAGGACATCGCCATGATGAAGTTGCTTGAAAATCCGAACCGCCTAAACGAGCTTTGCAGCACGGTCGCCGTGGTCGGAAGCACCGGATTTTTCCTGTTCGTGATTGGACTGGGAATGGCGCAAACCCTTCGCGGTCTGATCTGATCAAAGCTCATACCTTTTACGAGACCCGGATGGACTTCCCATCCAGGGTGACGACCGGCAGGCAACCCCGCACCCATACCCTGTCCCGTCTGTCGGTCGTCCCTCTTCCATCGGTCCGGGTCACGTAAATTGTAACCTGCATATTACTTTCGTTATTCCGCGCTACTTGACGCTGCTGTTTCCCCGACAGCAGCGTTTTTCTTTGATTGGTTCTTTCGGACCTCGAGTCCCGCAGATACTATACCATTGCATAGATCAGGACGGATTTACCTCATCTTTCAGGGAAAAACTATTATTGCAACGCAACAACTTACGCTGCATTGCAAAATTTCACTCGACAGCACCCCGAATGTTGGTTTGAATCAAGGTGAAAAACGAAAGTTTGGAAATTCATCATACTTTTAGGCTATTGATTGAAACCTGAAGTATCGTAGGATTCTGATGAATTGCAGGATTTCTGTTTATCGTGATTTTGCGGTGTCTTAGCCCGCAATCAGCTGAACCCCGGATGGTCACCCGCAAAAAACGGCCGGACGCGGGTTCGGAACTTACGAAAATCAGAAGGCCTGCCCACCGGAAATCCTTTCGGAAAAATGCAGCCGGGGACCAACACGGTCGATGCACCCCACCACCGAACCTTTGCATCGCCGGGGAGTGAGAGATTAATGCTGTACCATCTCTATGAACTGCAGCACGCCACCATCAGTCCATTGCGGATGGCGGCAGATGCCAGCAAGAAGTGGCTGCGCAATCCGGTCAACCCGCTTGCCTATACCCATCAGGGCCGTGCGGCGGCCGCCGCGTTTGATGTGTTCACCCATATCACGCATCGTTATGGCAAGCCTGAATTTGGCCTTGATACCACGATCATCAATGGTGAAACCGTTGCCGTGACCGAGGAAATCGTTCACAGCGAACCGTTCTGCAATCTTTTGCATTTCAAACGCGAAACCGATCACCTTAAAAATCAACCCGACGATCCGCGGCTTCTGATCGTGGCCCCGCTGTCCGGTCACTTCTCGACGCTTCTGCGCGGCACGGTCGAGGCATTACTGCCCGATCACGATGTTTACATCACCGACTGGATCGATGCGCGCACGGTGCCGGTGCATCTGGGTCATTTCGACCTTGATAGCTATATCGACTATGTCATGCAGTTCCTGCGCAAGCTGGGCCCGAATACGCATCTGATGGCAGTGTGCCAGCCATCCGTTCCGGTGGTTGCCGCCGTATCGCTAATGGCAGCAGGTAACGAGCCGTGCCAGCCGGCATCGATGACCCTGATGGGCGGCCCGGTCGATACGCGTGAAAACCCGACCGAGGTCAACAATTTCGCCAAACAGCACAGTCTGGACTGGTTTGAACGCCATGTCATTTCGCATGTACCGCTGCCCCATGCCGGTGTGATGCGCCGTGTTTATCCTGGCTTCATGCAGTTGGCCGGGTTCATGAGCATGAATTGGGACAAGCATGTTTCCGCCCACCACGAGATGTTCACCCATCTTGTCGAAGGCGACGGCGAAAGCGCCGATGCCAAGCGCAATTTCTATCATGAATATCTGGCAGTGATGGATATGAGTGCCGAGTTCTATCTTCAGACGCTGAAAGCCGTGTTCCACGAACATCAGCTGCCCGAAGGGACGATGCGCTGGCAGGGAGTTCCGGTTGAACCGTCCGCCATCACCAAGACCGCCCTTCTGACGGTCGAAGGTGAACGCGACGATATCACCGGCATGGGACAAACTCGTGCCGCGCACAAGCTTTGCAGCAATCTGCCCGATAATATGCGCATGCATCACATCCAGAAGGGCGTTGGTCATTACGGCGTGTTTAACGGCCGTCGCTGGCGCGAACAGATCAGCCCGCGGATCAAGGATTTCATCCGCCGCCACGACCAGCAGGGCAAAGGCCGCCAAAGCGCCCCCGACATGACCCGGATCGAAGCCGCCGAATAGGCAGCGCCCCGATCCTCGGATGAATAGAACACTCAAAAGCCGCCCTTATCCGGGGCGGCTTTTGGCTTTGATGCCTGAGACGGGGGATATGGGGATGTGTTCCCGCCCCAATCATCAGTCAGCTTGACGTCAAAAGCGCGGCTGAATCCGGCCATTGACGATTTCACCGCCATAGGTACCATCACCATAGGCATATTGTTCAACCGGATGCAGTGTATCGACCAGATGCTGATAGACCGCAGACGCCGATGCTTCCCATGCACTGATCGATCCGATCACGACAGGATACGCCCCACCATCCAGCAATCCGATTGCCGTATCGATATCGTCATTGGTCACCGCGTTATTCCCATCGCGCAGTGGCAGATGCACCCCGATGACCTCATTGTTCTTGATTGCCATGATCCCGATGCACGATGAAAAGCCGGTAAACATGATCTGAGCCGCTTTGCCCCATTCCCGTTCGGCGATGGCTTCGGTATCGGCGGCCTGGCTAAAAACATATGGCATTGGATTGTCCCTGATTTGCGAAAGATAAATGATAACTGACGCATCTGAGACGGGTGCAATCCGTTACTGTGACAATCCATAAACCAACACGGTTTTGCCTACGTAAAACAGACAGGATAGAAAACCAGATCGGGGATCAGATCATGTCGATACCACCCGCCCCCAAACTGCAAAGTTTTGATGCTGCCAGCATCGCAATTGTAATCGGGGCAACCGGCGGCATCGGCCGGGCCTTTGTGAAACATCTTCGCGATTGTGGCCGGTTCGATGGTGTGATCGAACTATCGCGCGGCACCCAGCCAGCCATTGATTTTGCCGATCCCGGCAGCATCGAAAATGCCGCCGCCTTTGTTCGTGATAAGGCATCTGCCAAGAACCAATCCGTTCGTCTGATCATCGATGCCACCGGTTATCTGCATGACGAGGTATTTCAGCCGGAAAAATCATTGCGCCAGATCGATGCCGATTACATGGCGAAATCGTTTCTGATCAACGCCATTGGCCCGGCTTTGCTGATGAAGCATTTCACGCCGTTATTGCCGCGCGACGGCAAATCGGTATTTGCCACCCTGTCGGCAAAGGTCGGTAGCATCGGCGATAACCGGATGGGCGGCTGGTACGGTTATCGTGCCGCAAAGGCCGCATTGAACCAGTTGGTCAAATGCACCGCCATCGAACTTGCACGCAGCAAACGCAATGCCATCTGCGTCGCCCTGCATCCTGGCACGGTTGATACCGGCCTTTCGGGCCCGTTTGCCAAATCGGGGCTAAATGTACAAAGCCCCGATTTGGCAACGGCCAATATGTTGATGGTGATTGACGGGCTGCAACCATCACAAAGCGGCGGTTTCTTTGCCTATGATGGTAGCGAATTACCTTGGTAAAGCTGCAAAAACATCAATCAAACAGCCCCTTCAACAAGGCGTGCTGTAACAGAATGACGGTTTTGGCATCCCTGATACGACCATCCGCGATCATGGCCAGTGCGTCCTTGAAGGGCACTTCAAGCACGTGGATATCCTCGCCCTCTTCATGCAAACCGCCGCCCTCGCCCGCACGATTGTCACTTGTGACTTCGGCCACAAACAGGTGCAGGCGTTCAGTGACCGATCCGGGGCTCATGAACAGATCGAACACCTTTTGCGGTTTGCCGATCTTGTAGCCGGTTTCTTCTTCGACTTCGGCAATCACGGCAGATGCCGGATCGCGGTCGTCAAGCAAACCCGCCGGAACTTCGATCAGCATGCCGCTTTCATTGCCATTCACAAAAGATGGCAGACGAAATTGCCGTGTCAGGACCACGGTGCCAGCCCCGCGATTATAAAGCAGGATGCCCGCCCCGTTGCCCCGGTCATAGGCTTCGCGTTGCTGATTCTGCCATTCGCCGTTGCTGCGGCGCAGATCAAAGCTGACGCGGTACAGGTGATACCAGTTGTCCGACAGGCATTCGATGTCCTGAACGCGGATATCGTCGTTTTCCGGCAAGTTCCAACCTTTGGGAAGCTCTGTCATGTCAAAATATCCGTTAGCGGTTCAGAAATGCCGACAGGGTCAGCAATACCGCATCGGGTTTTTCGGCATGAACCCAATGGCCTGCGCCCTTGATGCTGGTAAAGGCCGCCTTGGGAAACAGCGACTTGATGTGATCACGATCCTTGGGATCGACGTAGTGCGAATTGGCCCCGGATATGAACAGCACATCGCGATCAAAACTGGCCCCCACCGTTTCAGGCCAGCCAGTAATGTCGGAAAGGTGGTTTGCCATGGCATCGATATTGACCTGCCATGACATTTTGCCGCTTTCCTTGTCGGTTGCGACATTCTGCGCCAGAAACTGACGTACGCCCTTTTCCGAGACGCCACGGACAAGCGCGTCTTCGACTTCGGCGCGCCGCGATACCACATCGAAATCCACCGACTTCATCGCATTGATATAGCCGGTATAGTCATGATCATAGTCAACGGGCGCGATATCAACCACCACCAGATCGGCCACCAGATCGGCATCCCGTGACAGGGTCAGCACCATTGATGCCTTACCCCCCATCGAATGTCCGATCAGGTGAACCGGACCATTGGCAACATCCCGGATCAGCTCGGCGATGTCCGATGCCATCGCCGCGTAGGTCATGTTCGCATCCCACTCAGACCGGCCATGATTGCGCAGATCGGCCGTAATCACATGATATTTTTCCGCCAGACGCCGGGCGATGGCGGTCCAGTTACGCGCCTGCCCGAACAGCCCGTGCAGGATCACAAGCGTACCATTGTCACGGTTTTCTTCGCCAAAGGCATAATGGGCAAGTTTCATCAGGCACGCTCCGCAATCGGGTTATCTGGTTATTCCCTTTAATAGCGGGACCGGACGATGGCGTGAAGCCCTGTGGTGGGGATGGAATCAAAACACCCCCGCATGGGAGGAATGCGGGGGTGTTTTTGGGTCATTCGACCCGGTATTCATCGCCAAGCGTTAAGCTTAGGCACCAGCCGGACGGCCACCCGGAAGGCGGTTACCGCCAAACAGGGAAGCAATTTTGCGGGCCAAAGTAACAACGGCTTTGCGGATCGCCTGAGCACGGAGTTTTTCGGCTTCGCGCTGCAGCGTGGTCAGATCGTAATCACCATAACGACGCATGGCTTTATCCTTTCCATAACAGGCGGAGCTATGTGCGCTCCGGTTTCGCGTTGATTTGTTCTGAAGCCGGTGTACGCCTGTTTATTCGATCCGACGAGACGAGTTTTTTCACCTCACCCATGCATTTGACGCATAGACAGACATAAGTTCGTCACAATCATTTCATGCGAAAGACGCATGATTGTCTCATGACAAATAAACCATTCAACTTGAACGAAATTTTCCCCGACCCGTTTTACACAGTTCAAACACAATCCGAACAGGCCGGATCAATTAGACCTATATCCATTGCATATAAAGGGATTGAGGCAGATCAAACAGGGCGATTTCGATGCTTAAAGCGGGGTCTTAAATGGCAATTTGCCGACAAATCGGTTTTAAATTGCAGCCTCGATTCCTGGAATCGCGCACCGTTCAATTTTGCATGGCTGATTAAGAAATCTCATAACGGCAATTGCAGAGCACACAATTGCCGTTCTCCGATCTGAAAATTATCGCACGAAAACCACCGGATATTCTCGGGTTCAACCCAGTGCATAATTCAGATATTTGGGTTCAAGATATTCTTCCAGCCCCCAATGACCGCCTTCGCGGCCCTGTCCGCTTTCCTTTACACCGCCAAATGGCGCGCCTTCGTGGGACGTGGTGCCATCATTGATGCCAACCACCCCGGTTTCAAGCCCATCGGCAATCCGTTGGATATGGCCGATATCGCGACTGAAAAGATAGGATGACAGACCGGCCCGTACCCGGTTGGAAAGTTCGATCACCTCGGCCTCGGTCCTGAAACGATAGATCGGCGCCACCGGGGCAAACAGTTCCTCGTTAAAGCAATCGGCGTCAAGGGGCACATCCGTTATGACAAGCGGCCGGATGAAATGGCCATCTTCGGGGCGGTCAGCACCGTAATGCAGTATCGCGCCACGCTTTTTCGCATCATCGATCAATCGTTCAACTTTTGCCACCGCCTGGCGATTGATCAGCGGACCAATATCCGTACCGGGAATGAAGCCGTTGCCGATGGTCTGCGCATGACTTGCGGCGATGAATTTTTCGACAAAGCTTTCATAGACCCCGTCCTGCACGAAAATGCGGTTGGCACAAACGCAGGTCTGGCCGCTGTTGCGGAATTTGGAAATCATCGCCCCGGCCACGGCGGCATCGATATCGGCATCATCCATCACGATAAAGGGCGCATTGCCGCCCAGTTCCAGCGACAGTTTCTTGACCGTCGGCGCACATTGCACCATCAGCCGTTTGCCGACCTCGGTAGAGCCGGTGAAGGACAGCATCCGTACCCGCGGATCCCCGGTCAGGGCCTCACCAATCGGCATGGGTTGGCCGGTCACGACGTTAAACACCCCCGCCGGGAAACCCGCCATTTCGGCAAGTTTTGCGGCGGCCAGTGCCGAAATCGGGGTATCTTCGGCTGGTTTGACAACAATTGTGCACCCCGCCGCCAGCGCCGGGGCACATTTGCGCACGACCATGGTCAGCGGAAAGTTCCATGGCGTGATCGCCGCCACGACACCCACGGGATGCTTTTGCACCACCACGCGCCGGTCGCGCTGGGTCGCAGGCATGGTTTGCCCATAGGCGCGCTTGGCTTCCTCGGCATACCATTCGGCATAGGCAATGGCGCCGACAACTTCGCGCAAGGCCTGATCATAGGGCTTACCCTGTTCAAGCGTGATCAGGGCGGCCAGATCATCCTGATACTGTTCCAGAAGGTCGCGCCAACGTTTGATGTAGCCGGAACGTTCCTTTGCCAGCATGCGCGACCATGCCGGGAACGCTGCATCCGCGGCATCAATGGCGCGCCGTGCCTCGGAGGTGCGCATGAAGGGCACATCGCCGATAACCTTGCCGGTTGCCGGATCATACACATCAATGGCTTCGCGCGAATCAGCACGCGCCCATTCGCCATTGATGAATGCCTTATCAAGGTTCCAGTCGGCGATCAGCTTGCGGGCGCGCGATCTGCCCTCACGAATGGCGGTTTGGCTGGCATCAGGGGCGGCGTTGGACACAGCGGACATTTGGGGGCGTTTCCTTGTGCACGTCATTTACAATAATTTATTCGGTGATCACGCGGTTGTGATTCCGAATTTCGGGGCGCAATTGGGAGACTAAGCGCAGCGGCAAGTCATAGGCAACAATGCTTATGACCTTAATATAAGAATTAAAACAGCCGGGGCCGCACGCCAATGCCCCGTATCCGTCAGAGAGTTTCGAAGAAACAACCAACGAGAGAGCCATGAAGCATTTTGTGACCGCAGGTTTGATGACCGCATCCCTCGCCCTTGGTCTGGGGGCATTTGGAACCGCACAGGCCGACGAGGCAATGGATAACGAAGCCGTTCAAACACGTCAGATGCTGATGGATGGCATCGGTGGTGCGATGGGAACACTTGGCTGCTACATGAAGGGGCAGTGCGAACTGCCTGATGGCGTAATCCGCAACCTTGCCAATGGCATTGCGTTTTCCGCCTCTGCCGCCCCGGCCGCGTTCGAACAGAACACTGCGGAAGCATCCGTAAAAACCACCGCAAAGCCGGATGTCTGGACCAATTGGGATGAATTCGCGGGCCGTTTCCCGGAAATGAAAACCGCGGCCCTGAACCTTGCGGCCGCAGCCGGGGATAAAGGGGCTATGGGTGCCGCTCTTGGCGAACTTGGCAAATCCTGCAAGGGCTGCCACGACGAATACCGTTCGAAGTAACAGATCGAAGATGCCGGGCACGAGCAAGCTCGGACATCCCCGAAAGGCCCTGTCATCTCGCCGTGCTGCCCTCCCCCGGCTGCACGGCAGGACAAGCCTTTCGGGGAGTTCTTTATCCGCGCGCCAGCGTGACCATCCCCCACACTGCAAGCCCGCAAACCAGAAGTATCGCGATACCCAGAACTGGGGAAGCAAACCGGATTTGCAGAAAGCCGGCCGCGATGCTTTCGGGGACTTTGCGTACGCCGGTGATCATGGCCCCGATCAGGTTTTCGCGTTTGATCATCAGATAGAAAATCGCGGCCAGAACATGCAGCGCCACTGCGCCATAAATCAGATTGATGTTGGTGTGGTGAATGAAATTCATCGTGCTGGCGACATCGGAACTGACATAGGCAACCAGCGGACCATCAAAGAACAGAAAGGTATCCTCGCTGGCAAAAAGGCCGCTTATCGCCTGTATCGCCACGAGCAGGATCAGCACAATAACCATCCAGCCGCCCGCCGGATTGTGCCCTGGATAAGTCAGGTCGCGGACCGAGCCGTTTGGCAATTTGCGCATATAGCCGATCACCTTGCCTGGACCGGCAAGGAAACTGGAAAACCGTACGTTGGAACTGCCGACAAATCCCCAGATAATACGAAACAGCACCAGTGCTAATACGCTGTATCCGGCAAGGGCATGGATATCAATCATGACTTCCTGATTGGACCACCAGGATGTCGCAATCGCGATCACCAATGCCCAATGGAACAGACGGACGGGAAAATCCCAAAGCCGAACGGTTTTTTGCGGTTCTGTATCATCGCTCATACGCAGGTCCCCTCTTTCTGCTTGTTGGCGGTCGCATCATGCATTTGTTTGATGATGCCCCGATCTTGGCAAAAGTGCAGGTCAAATTCCGTTTATCACAGCAAAAAATGTGGAAAATCTGCTTGTTGAGATATTTTGAGTTTGCAAATCATTATCACAAGCAGTAACAATTACCCCGAAGTATCACGGGCTATGCCCTTGGCTCACCTTCAGGGACAGATGGGAACTCCTATGAAATTCTTTAAAATTCTCGGGATGGCTGCACTGGCAACCACCCTTGGTGCACAGGCCTATGCCGCGCCGGACGCAAAAGACGTCCTGACCACCTATGCCGATATTGCACATGCCGGTTACGAAGATTCGCTCATCACCGCAAAACAGCTCCAGACCGCTGTTGATGCGCTGGTGTCCAATCCGTCGCAGGCGACTTTTGATGCTGCGAAATCCGCATGGCTGGCCTCACGCGTGCCGTATCAGCAGACCGAAGTTTACCGTTTCGGCAATGCGATCGTTGATGACTGGGAAGGCAAGGTTAACGCATGGCCGCTTGACGAAGGTCTGATCGACTATGTCGAAACCGACCTTTACGGCGAAGAAAACGAAGAAAACCCGGCTTATACCGCCAATGTCGTTGCCAATCCGAGCCTGAGCATTTCCGGTGAAACCATCGATGCATCAACAATCGATGCCACACTGATCGAAAGCCTGCATGAGATTGACGACGTTGAAAGCAACGTTGCAACCGGCTACCACGCCATTGAATTCCTTCTGTGGGGTCAGGATCTGAACGGAACCGAAGCCGGTGCCGGTGCACGAGCATGGACCGACTATGCCAAGGGCGATGCCTGCACCAATGGCAATTGCGACCGTCGCGGTGCGTATCTTCAGGCCGCAACCGACCTTATGGTTTCGGACCTTGAATGGATGACCGCACAGTGGGCGGATGGTGGCGAAGCACGTGCGACCGTTCTTGAAGGTGACGGCGTTCCGGGCCTGACCGCAATCGTGACAGGCATGGGTTCGCTGTCTTATGGCGAACTCGCGGGTGAGCGCACCAAGCTTGGCCTGCTGCTGCATGATCCGGAAGAAGAGCATGACTGCTTCTCGGACAACACCCACAACTCGCACTACTATGACGCGTTGGGCATCCAGAACGTTTATCTTGGCCGTTATACCCGTGTTGACGGGTCGGTCGTCGAAGGCGCATCGCTTTCGGATATGGTTGCCGCCAAGGATGAAGGCCTTGATACCGAACTGCGTGCCAAACTGGCAGCATCGGTTCTGGCCGGTAAGGCCATGGTCAGCCGCGCACAGGCAGGCGAGCATTTCGACCAGCTGATCGCAATGGACAATGAAGACGGCAATGCCGTTGTTCAGACCTTTGTCGATGCGCTTGTTGATCAGACCAAATCGATCGAACAGATCGTTGCCGCGATTGGCGTTGACGGGATCGAGTTCGAAGGGTCGGACAGCCTTGACAATCCGTCCTCGATCAATTGATCAGATACGATCCGCATTCGGGGTCATGCCCCAAATGAGTCCGACGGCGGGGGAATTTTTCTCCCGCCGTTTCGCTTTTACGATTAGAAGAATTCCATGCAGTTTCCCGCCATGCGCCTTTCCCGTTTCATGATCGCGACCGCCCTTGTTTTTGGGGCAATGACACCGGCATTTGCCGATGAAACCATACCCGCCGATGCCCTGCCGGGCGGGGCGACCACCTGGCAAAAGAAAACCGGACGAATGGCATTCACCCATCATTCGGCCAATATGACCTTTGAAAAGCGGCTTGATTTCAAGCTTGGCGAGGCCCTTTTTCAAAGGCTTTGGGTAACCGCCCCAACGCGCACCAAGGCAGCAGACGGTTTGGGGCCGCTGTTTAATTCACGGGCCTGCAACGGGTGCCATATCAGAAATGGCCGCGGCCATCCGGTTGATGAAGATGATCCGTCTGCCGGGGCGACGTCGATGTTGTTGCGCCTGTCGATCCCGCCACAAAATGATGCGGATCGGGAATTACTGGCGTCAGGCCATGCATCCACCCTGCCCGATCCGGTTTATGGCGGCCAGTTTCAGGATTTTTCGATCCCGACCGTTCAAGCCGAAGGCAAGGTCACCGTCAGTTATGACATGCAAACCGTCGAACTAGCCGATGGCACCAAAGTCGAATTGCGCCATCCGACCTATGGCATGCGCGATCTGGCTTATGGGCCATTGCACGACGATGTGATGATTTCACCGCGCATTGCCCCGCCAATGATCGGGCTTGGGCTTCTGGAAGCCATTCCCGATGAAGTACTGCTTGCGAGCGCTGATCCGGAAGATCATGACGACGATGGCATATCGGGCCGGGTCAACCGGGTTTGGGATATTGCAAAGGATGAGCTTGCCATCGGGCGGTTTGGCTGGAAGGCCGGAATGCCAAGCCTTGATCAGCAGAACCAGAATGCATTCCAGTTCGATATCGGCCTTTCAACCCCACAATATCCCAACGGATACGGTGACTGCACCGAAGCCCAGACACTGTGCCGTGGTGCGCCGGATGGTAATGATCCGGAATTTGACAATCTGGAAGCGCACGGGCAGATCACCGACCTTGTGCTTTATTACACCCGTAACATAGCCCCGCCGATGCGACAAAACGTATCCGATCCGGAGGTGATCGCAGGGCGTGAGATTTTCAATTCAATCGGTTGCGGAGCCTGCCACACGCCAAGCTATCAATTGCCCGAACGGACTGATCTGGCGGAACAATCCGGGCAAGTGATCTGGCCGTATAGCGACCTGTTATTGCACGATATGGGTGCCGGGCTTGCCGACAACCGGCCTGAAGCCGAGGCCAGCGGAACGGAATGGCGCACCCCGCCCCTTTGGGGATTGGGCCGCGCGAAGGAAATTGATCCACGTGCCGGATACCTGCATGACGGGCGGGCGCGCAACATTCTGGAAGCAATATTGTGGCACGGGGGAGAGGCAAAACCCGCGCGTGACGCCGTCACATTCTTGCCATCATCGGATCGCAGCAAGTTGATCGCGTTTTTGAATTCTTTATAAGCGTTATTTTATAAAAGCCTTACTGTTCGGGGGATATCATGCCTTTCCTGTTTCGCACTCGCAAAGCCGCCCTTTTGGGGGTATCTGCCTTGCTGATGGTGGGACTGGCACCGCCCGGCGCGCGCGCCGATATCCCCGATGAAAATTACCGCCCGGTGCTTGAACATCTTCTGGGTGAGGTCATGCCGCCCAAGCTTGATGCGCTGCATGACGCCACAACAAACCTGTCCGATGAAATGAATGATTTCTGTGCCGAGCCCGATCAGGATGGCTTGGACGAGGTGCGCGAAGATTTCCACGCAGCCATGGATATCTGGCAGGAAGTGCAGCCGTGGCGCATGGGACCGCTGATTGCCAATGGCCGTGATCAGCATATCGAATACTGGCCTGACAAACATGGTACGGCGACAAGGCAGTTCCGCAAACTGATGTTTGACAAGCCCGCGATCTATACCGACCGGGAAAAAATCGCTGATACCAGTGCCGCCTTGCAGGGTTTTCCTGCGCTTGAGCAGGTCCTGTTTGACGATAAGCTGTCACCCAAGCTTCTGGACGATGACGAGGATGGCGTATTCCTGTGTGGGTATGGCGGGGCCGTCGGCGCCAATCTGGCACGCATGGCCGGTGAACTGGTTGATGAATGGCCGGCATTTGCCCAAGGCATGATCGAAGCCGGTCCTGACAGCATGGATTACCCGGATGCCAAATTTGCCGCGACCGACCTTTATCGTGCGCTTCACGAAGGACTTCTGATCATTGTCAGTCAGAAACTTGGCCGACCGCTTGGCGACGGACCGAAGGATGGCAAAGCCAACCGCGCCGAAAGCCCGACTTCCGAACGATCCCTGCGCAATATCGAACATAACCTGACCGGGCTGTTTGCGATTTATGACGGCAAGTGGGGCGATACCGGCGAAGAAGGCAAAGGCCTTTCGGCCCTGATTGATAGCAGCCTTCTGGATCGATCCTTCCGGCTGAACTGGCAGACCATGTCAGACGGACTTGATCAGTTGCCTGCCTCGATTGTCGAGCTGCTTGATCAGCCCGATGGCTATCAGAAACTATCAGATTTCGCCGATCAGGTCAGTTTTGTGAATACGCTGGTTGAGGGCGACGTTGGCGGTACGACGCAATTGGGCGGCGGTTTTAACGCGCTTGATGGCGACTAGGCGAACAGGAGTTCAAAAAGTGAAACATCAACGACGCGATTTTTTGAAACTCATGGGTGTTGGCGGGGCCTTTACCCTGTTGCCGGTTGGCATTGGGTGTGCGGCAAGCGCCCCCGCGATGGAAGACCGGGCACATTATATTTCCGCCAGTGCCGGGGATCATGATGACTTTTACGTCAGCGCGTTCAACGCCAACGGCAAAATCCTTTTTGAACAGGCCCTGCCCGGCCGGGGTCACGACCTTGGCCTGCGTCCCGGCCATGTCGATGTGGCGGCGGTTGAACGCAGGCCGGGTCTTTATGGCCTGATCCTTGATCGCCATAGCGGCGAGGTCCGCGCCAAACTGCATTGCCCGGAAGACCGCCGGTTTTATGGCCACGCGGTTTATTCCAATGATGGCCGGTTCCTTTATATCACCGAGAATGATTTCAACCATGCCCGCGGGGTTGTTTCCGTCTGGGATGCAGAAGACGGGTATCGCCGCATTGCCGAATTTGACAGTTTTGGCACCGGCCCGCACGAATTGCACCTGATGCCGGACGGTGAAAGCCTTGTGATCGCCAATGGTGGCTTGCACACCCATCCGGACTTTGACGGACGCACAGCCCTTAATATCGACAGTATGGAACCGAACCTGTCGATCATTGATCGGCATACCGGCAAGCTGATCCATCAGGCGGCACTTAAAGCCGACTGGCATCAATTATCCATCCGCCATCTTGATGTCGCATCCAATGGGACAATTGCGGCGGGCTTCCAGTATCAGGGGGAACTGACCGATCAGGTGCCGCTGGTCGGGTTGTGGCAGCCGGGTAGCGAAATCCGCCCGATCGAGGCCCCGGACAATGTCCAGCTGCGCATGCGGCAATATTGCGGATCGGTGCGCTTTGACGCATCGGGACAGGTATTTGGCATTTCCTGCCCACGCGGCGGGTTGATCACATTCTGGGATGTCAAAACATCGGGCTTCCTGACCCATATCGCCGCCCCGGATGGCTGCGGGCTTGCCGCGACAGATGTTGCGGGTCAGTTCGTTGGCACCAGCGGCCTTGGTACCGGATGGCGCATGGATGCGATTCGCCGAAAACGCGTCGAATTACCCGACGATTCGCTTAAATCGCTTCATTGGGACAATCATCTGCGGCGTATTTCCATCTAGATATCGTCATTTAACCCGACCTGAAAGGCCGCACAGATCGTGCGGCCTTTTTGGCATTTTCGGCCTGAAATCCGCGGGAAACTGCGATATTAACCAACCGTTTCAGTCGGGATAGAAACACCGTTAAACTCTCAACCAAAAATTTTATGCAAATGCGAACGATTTTCACTTGCGCAGTATTTTTTCCTGACCTATAACGGCTCTCGACACAGCCCGCGAATGCAACCCATTCGCACTTGTCCCCAAAAGGCTTGTCTCTCACCTGCGGGTCTCTCTCCCCGCAGGCCTCTCAAGGTGGAACAGCGGTGGTTATCGATGCGGGAAACGATAACCGCCGCTTTCTCTTTTCAGCACAAAGAAACCGGCATTCTTCCACGCAAAGATATTGTGTGCGGACGGATAAGTAATCAGACGCTGTGAGATAGTTTATCGCCAGCGGATTTCAGTGCGTCGCGATACTGCGCATAGTTTTTGCGGGCATCATCCTTTGGCGCGACAATACATACCGTTGCAACACAGACGCCGTTCTGATCGCGGATCGGGGCGGCGAAGCAATGGGTGAAGGTGTCAACGATGCTATCAAAGGAAAAGAACCCGTCTTTTGCCGCCTGCCGGATTTCGGCGATATAGGCATCAAAATCGGTATGGCTGCCATCGGGCAGAACAAAATCGTTTGCCGGAATCAGATCGCGGATTTCATCATCGGAAAAATGGCCCAGCAACAGCCGACCCGATGCCGTCCACGGGATCGGGGTGCGTTCGCCAACATTTGCACTGATGCGGAACGGACGGCTGCCTTCGCGTTGAAGGGCGACGGTGTATTTATTGCCGTCCAGCATGCAGAACTGCGATGTTTCCTTGGTCGTGGCGGTGATTTCATCCAGCACCACACCTGCTTCGCGGGTCAGATCGAAATATTCGCGATAGGCCAGCCCAAGGAAATAGACACGACGCCCAAGGAACACCGATCCGTTGGCATCGGTGACCTCGAGCATACCGTGTTCCAGCAGAACACTGATCAGATCATAGATCGTAGAGGTCGGCGCGCCGAGCGCCTGGGCGATCTCGCCAGGCCGCTGCGAGACTTTGACAGAGCGCAAATGATCAAGAATATCAAACGCCCGATCAATGCCGCGCGCCCGTTTCCGTATTTGCCCTTCTTTCATAAGTCCCCTCTTCGCTGGCAATCAGTTCTTTGGATAGAGGTTCTTATGCCTTGCGAAAGGCAATGCAGTCGACCTCGACCTTGCAATCCACCACCATTGAAGACTGAACGCAAGCGCGCGCAGGCGGATGGTCACCGAAATATTCCTGAAAGACGCCGTTGAAGCTCCAGAAATCGCGGGCATCATCAAGCCAGACGCCGATGCGCATGATATCGCTTGCGGCATATCCGGCATCTTCAACGATTTTCAGCATGTTTTCGATAGCAATGCGGGACTGTTCGACAATCCCGTTTCCAACAACTTCGCCATCACGCATCGGCGTTTGTCCGGACACGTAAAGCCATCCATCGGCTTCCGTGGCCTTTGCAAAAGGCAGTGCCTTCTGACCGTTTCCTTTTGCTTCACCGACACCGTGTCTTTTGATGGTCATTCAATATCTCCTGGTCTTCAATCACATTTCAGAATTTGCAAGAAAGCCCCGCAACCGGTCTGTTTCCGGTGCGCCGAAAATCTGTTCGGGGGGACCTTCTTCGTGGATACGGCCGTGATGCATGAACACGACCTTGCTTGAAACATCGCGGGCAAAGCGCATTTCATGGGTGACAAGCAGCATGGTCATGCCGTCATCGGCAAGATCGCGGACAACGGCCAGAACTTCCTTGACCAGTTCCGGATCAAGAGCGGATGTCACCTCGTCAAACAACATGATGCGCGGGTTCATCGCAATCGCGCGCGCAATCGCAACACGCTGCTGCTGCCCCCCGGACAACTGACCGGGGAAATGATCCCGTCGTTCAATCATGCCAACCCGTTCAAGCCATTTTTCGGCAATGGCATAGGCTTCGTCCTTTGCCATTTTTTTGGTTTTGGTCAGACCCAGCATGACATTGCGAATGGCGGTCATGTGCGGGAACAGGTTGAATTGCTGAAACGCCATACCGGTCATGGCACGTTGACGCGCGATATGACGTTCGGAAAGACGGCGGCGTTCACCACCATCATTTTTGTAACCGATGGCTTCGCCATCCAGTTCGATGGCACCACGTTCAAAATCTTCAAGCAGGTTCACACAGCGCAACAGGGTCGTCTTGCCCGAACCCGATGATCCGATCAGCGAAACAACATCGCCCTTTTGCATGGTCATATCGATGCCCTTGAGGACTTCGAGATCACCAAAACTTTTGTGAAGATCGGTAATTGTCAGAATGGGGGACATGGCTGCCTCATTATGGGATCGAGATGCGGCGTTCGACAGCACGGCCGGCCTGTTCGATCAGGAAGTTCAGAATGAAATAGACGAAACCCACGAACAGATAGAATTCGAGGCTGAGATAGGTCCGCGAAATGACCTGCTGGGTTGCCAGCAGCAATTCAACCACACCAATGATCGACAGCAGCGTCGATGCCTTGACGATTTCGGTCGCGGTATTGACCCAGGTTGGCAATATCTGGCGCAGGGCCTGGGGCAGCAGAACATAAGCAAAGGTCTGCCCGAAGGTCAGCCCGATTGATTTGGCGGCTTCGGTCTGCCCGGCCGGGATTGCCTTTAGCGCACCACGGACAATTTCCCCGACATGGGACGAACAGAACATCGTCAGTGCAAGTACACCGGCCTGAAACGCACTAAGATCCAGACCGACAACCGAAAGAATATAAAAACAGGCAAGGATCAGAACGAAGACCGGAGTTCCGCGCAGGAAGTCGATATAGACGCGCACCCCGAACCGGGTCGGCTTGTTGCCATATGTCATCGCCAGACCGACGAAAACGCCAAGGAACGTTCCAAGCAGCACAGACGCGACGGAAATGAGAACCGTATCGCCAAGCCCGGCCAGCAGGTTCATGCGGGCATTCCACAATTCGGTCAGGAAAAGAGAAAAATTCATGTGAAAGCCTTTCAGCGCGGAACCGCAAGACGTTGTTCAAGCTGGCGCAGGAACCACGCGATGACATAGCAGGCCACCACATAAATCAGTGACGCAACCATCCATGTTTCAATCACACGGAAGCTTTCGACATTGATCTTGCGCGCATAAAACGTCAGTTCGGGAACCGCGATGGCGGCTGCGAGCGACGTGTCCTTGAACAGCGAAATGAAATTGTTCGAAAGCGACGGCAACACATTGCGCAACATCACCGGAATGATGATGTGGATTTTGATTTTCAGTTCCGTCAGACCGATGGCAAGCCCGGCTTCACGCAGGCCCTTGGGCAAGGCCACAAGGCCCGAACGGAAAACTTCCGCCAGATAGGCACCGGCATAGATCGACAGGGTAAAAATGAAGGACGGTATCTTGTCGAGTGCAATGCCAAGCTGGGGTAATGCGAAATAACAGAACAGGATCAGGACAAGGATCGGGGTATTGCGGATCGCAGAGACATAAGCCACTGCGATCCAGCGTAAAACCCGGTGACGGGACAGCATCCCGAAAGCCGCCAGAAGTCCGATCCCGCAACCAATCGCAATCGAAACAAGGGCAAGGAACAAGCCAAGGCCAAGGCCCTGCGCCAGCAGCTCCCAATTGCGCCAGATGACGCTGAAATTGAAATCGTAGTTCAAAGCAGTTCTTCCCGGATGCTGCTAGGTTATTTGTATTCGACGGGGAAGCCGATCTGCGGCACCGACAGTTCCGTGCCGAACCAGGTTTTGAAGCTGTCGGCGTAGAACGGGAATTCAACACCGGTCATGCCTTCGTGCAGAACCGTGTTTACAAAGTTCAGCCAACGCTGATCGCCCGGCTTCACGCCACAGGAATAGCTTTGCGGGTTCCAGCCATATCCGGCGTCATGGTAACGGCCCGGGTTTTTGACCATGAACCAGCGCAATGCCGACTGATCAGTTGCGGCAGCATCCGCACGCCCGGAATTAAGCGCCTGATACATCAGATCCACACTGTCATACTGGTCAACTTCTGCCTCTGGCAGGGCAGCGTGAACCATTTCTTCGGCGTAGACGTTCTGAAGAACGGCAACGGTAACGTCCGATCCGGCAGCTTTGAGCGCCTCGTAATCGGCGTAGTCGCCACCTTCCATCTGCAACAGACCAACGCCTTCACGGTAATAGGGGATCGTGAATTCGATCTGCTGGGCGCGTTCAGCGGTTACCGTCATGAACTGGCAGGCCAGATCGACCTTGTCGGTCACAAGGTTCGGGATGCGGGCATCGCCGGACTGCTGGACATATTCGATTTTATCGGGATCGCCAAACAGGGCCTTGGCGACAAGGCGGCCCATATCAACGTCAAATCCCTTGAGCTTGTTATCCGAGTCAATGAAGTGCCATGGCGGGTTGGTCGAGCCGGTCCCCAAGATCAGGTGACCGCGATCAAGGACCTGCTGAAGCTTGCTGGCTTCCTGTGCAATGGCCGATCCGGCAGTTGCGGTCATAAGCGCCGCGACTGCGATTGTTTTTAAGAAGGTCATGTTTGTCTCCGCTGATGAAAAGAGCCAACCGTTTTTGATGAGTCCCGGTTAATTCCGTTATACCGGAATTAATATCGTTATTACGGATTTAACTTGAAACCAAAATCTAGCCATGTCAATTCGCTTTTGCGAAACCCGCAGTTTTCCTTGGCTTTCGAAATGTAGTGACCTCGGCACCCGGCCGGTCTGATGAGCGGATTTTCACGGAAGTGATGACCTGTGCATCCCGTCAGAGCAGGCCGTTATCCGAGTATTTCTGCGCGAAACGGTGAACAAGAACACGGAGAAGATCGGGAGTCGCAGCGCGCGAGGTAGCAAAAAAGAATTCGGCCGCTATCACGAGATGCAATAGCGGCCGACTTTCGATAATTTTCTGGAGTAGCTTGCCCGGCTGAGGGATCAGCGGTTGCGCAGCGCGATCAGCAGACGAAGACTGTTAAGCGTCACCAGAACGGTTGCGCCGGTATCGGCCATCACCGCAAGCCAAAGTCCCGTCAGACCGGTGATACTGGTGACCAGAAAGACAGCCTTGAGCCCCAGTGCCAGCGCGATATTTTCGCGGATCACGCGACGTGTACTGCGGGACAGCTTCACCAGATTGACAACATCCGAAAGCCGGTCCTTGACCGCCACCGCATCGGCGGCCTCAAGCGCAATATCCGTACCCCCGCCAATTGCGATGCCAACATCGGCCGATTTCAGCGCCGGGGCATCATTGATGCCGTCACCCACCATGGCAATCGGCCCCTTTCGCGCCGGATCATTGCGCAATTCGGCCAGCACGTTCAGCTTGTCTTCGGGCAGAAGCTGCGCCCGGTAATCAATGCCAAGTTCACCAGCCATACGTTTGGCGACACGTTCGGCATCGCCGGTCAGCATCACGGGACTGATACCCAAGGCGTTCAGTTTGCCAAGTGCATCCTTTGCATCGGCGCGTGCGGTATCGTGCAACGCAAGCGCGCCAATGACATCGCCATCACGCAGGACGACAACGGCCGTGCTACCGGCGTCTTCCTGTGCGGCTAGCCAGTCGGCAACTTTTGCAGCCGTTTTGATATCAAGGCGTTTGGCCGCCCCGACACGATAAAGCGTGCCATCAATCCGGGCTTCGACCCCGGCACCGGCGATGGTTCGCGCATCGGTGATTTCCGGCAGATCAAGTTTGTTGTCCGTCGCCGCATTGACCACCGCCTTTGCCAGCGGGTGGGAGGTCACGGTTTCAAGGGCGGCGGCAATGGCAAGCAGCCGATCCTCGTCCATATCATCCACCGACATCATTGCCGTCAGCTTCGGCTTGCCTTCGGTCAGCGTGCCAGTTTTATCAAACGCCATGGTGCGTACGGCCCCGATGGCCTCAAGTGCTGCACCACCCTTGACCAGCAGGCCGATCCTGGATGCACGGGCAAGGGCCGATGTCACCGCCGCCGGTGTGGAGATCACCAAGGCACAGGGGCAGCCGATCAGAAGCAGGGCCAGCCCGCGATAGATCCATTCTTCCCAGCCTTGCCCGAACAGAACCGGTGGAACAACGACCGTAAGGGCCGCAAGCGCCATGATGATTGGCGTATAGATACGAGCGAATTTGGCAACGAAGCGCTCGACCGGTGCCTTGTGCTTTTCGCTTTGTTCGACCAGCTCGATCACGCGATCCAGCATGGTTTGCCCGGCCACCCGGGCCACACGCAGGTGCACCGGTCGGTCGGTAACAATGGCACCGGCAAAAACCTCGCCCCCCGGTTCGGAGGTAACCGGAACGGATTCCCCGGTCAGGTGGCTGTTATCGATTTCAGCCGAGCCGACAGTCAGGATACCATCCGCCGGGATGCGTTCGCCGGGGCGGACTTCAACGATGTCGTCAAGCGTAAGCGCCGAGGGTGCAACCGTATCAAAGCCGCCACCAGATGGTGAAACCCGCCGCGCGGTCTCCGGGGCCAGTTTCATCAGCGATTTAACCCCGCTGCGCGCCCGCCCCGCGGCAATGCCTTCAAGGCTTTCGCCAATCGCAAACAGCAGGACGACCATACCGGCTTCAAGACTTTCGCCGATTGCAACCGCGCCAAGAACCGCGACACTCATCAATAGTTCGATGGAAAAGAATGCGCCGCTTGCCGCCAGACGGAACGCTGTTCTCATCACCGGCAATGCCGCGATGATCGAGGCAATGGACATGGCATAAGCATCGGTGGCCGGAACCAGCCAGCCGACCAATCCGCCTAGAACCAGCCAGATCGCTGCCCATGCAATTTCGTCCCCGGCTTCCGGCCAGGGGGCCAGTTTGCGCAGCAGGGATTTGTCATTGGCATCGGTATCTTGCGACGCGGCATTATCCGTCGCAGCCGGATTGGCAGAACCACAGGAACCGCCAGCGCAGCAAGCGGCTTCGGATGATTTCCCCGCCCCCGGAATTACCTTTTCCTTTGCCGGATAACCCAATTTGGTCAGCATGGTGCTGATATCGGAACGCGTTTCGGCACTATCATTGCGAAGGCCCAACGTGACCGTTTCACGCATCATCGACACATCTACACATTGCACGCCATCACGTTTGGAAAGCGCGGTTTCGATTTTCGCCACACAGGACCCGCAATCCATGCCCGATACGGCCCACTGGTGATGCGAAATGCCGTCACGATGACGGGCCAGCACATCATCAACAGTGCCCTGGTCCTCGACACTCAGTTCGGATTGCGCGTGCAAGCCATCGGCGGCGGCAACAAAGCTTTGCCCGGGCACAGCAACGTTGAGCGACGCAATCAGCGATGACTTGCAGCTTTCACAATTTCCAATGGCCGGGAACTGATCCCATTTTACGATGACGGACATTCTGGACCTCGCCAACATTCAAATTTATATTCATGTATTATATTCAAATAACAATTCATATGTTAGCGAGTCAAGAACATTCAAACCATGATTTGAATATTATCACACACAATGCCAGACGCCCCGAAAAAGTTGATGAATTACGCCGGCACTGCGACCATAGTGACCACCCGATTTAAGAACCAAGGCCAACCGCCGCATGCCTCGTATTGTCATTTGCAAAACCTGCCAACCAGCACCTGATGCTGATCCGGACCCAAAGATGGATTTTGTCGATGCGGATGGTTTTGTGCGGCAGTTAGGCACGGCACTTGATCAGGCGGAATTGCCCGAAACGTTTGAAATCACGCAGGTTGACTGCATGGGATCATGCAGCGACCCGACATCGGTTGCACTTCAGGGAACCGGGCGGGCAAGTTATCTTTTTGCCGGATTATCGGCACATCGTGATATTGACGATATCATTGCCACCTGCCGGGAATATCTGAACGCCCCGGATGGATGGATCGAAGACGCACGCGGCTGCGGACGTCTTCGATTTTGCCTTAAGGCCCGTATCCCGGCCCTGTGATTATGGCGCAACCGAAACAGTCATGACCTGACGCAGTGGCTTATCGCCAACGGCAAGCTGGCTATGGTCATTGGCCGTAAGGGTCACGATAACCTCATTATCGCCCGCTGGAAGGTCTGCGATATGAAGCCACGGGCCATACAGGCGGGCGATCTTGGTGCCGTTAACATAGACATGAGCATGCCCCTCGCCCGGGATATGGGGACTGCTGGCATGTTCGGGGGCAAAACGGAAATTCTGCACCAAGAGATGCAGGTTCCAGCCACTGACCGGATCGGGCGCAATGGCAACATCAAGGCTTGGCGCATCGACGGCATCGGGCAGTGAAATGACGGCATCATGGCTGGCATGGGCACCGTTGACATTCATCGTGTCATGCGTATCACCATGGGCACTTTCCCCATGCGCGCGCGGATCGGAATGGTCATGGCCATCAAGGGTGATGCCATTGCCCGCCGCCACCAGAAAGCCAATCCCGCCGCCAAAAACAAGCCCGATCCCGAAAAGAGCAAGTGAACGTGGCATTTCGTTTATCCAGACAAATCAATGAAAGAAAACAGGCGCGGAATATACCGCGCCTGATCAATGTGATTGCGTTTTACGCTTCCCGGTCGGCTTCACGCCGCCAGAAATGCCCGGCAAACAGCCCGGTCAACACCCAGGCTACCGCCCCGATACCAAAGGCACGCGCAGCAAACAGCGCCCCGAGTTCGGTCGGCACGGGACCGCTGAACTGATCGGGTTCCGGCGCACCGATAACATGCGGCGCCAGAAGCAGAACAACCGCCGCCCCCCACGCCAGCCAGTTCCGGCCAAAGGCGATCAGCCAAACCGCAAGTGCCGCGGTTGCCACCGTCGCAAACCACCAGATTTGCCGTTCATAGACATCGGCCGCAGCAACACCGGGCACCTCTGGCGCCAAGGTGAAGCCCGGCGCAAAATGCACGATGACAAACCCTGCAATGCCCCAGATGATGCCACTGCGCGCAGTCACCACATGACCACGATTTTCGGCAAAGGCCATGGCCGCGATCAGGATCAGTGCATAGCCGGTATAGACCAGCATGGTGAACAGGATGCTTAGCCCGTCACGCAGCGGATCAATCCCACCGACATCCTGATGCGCGCTAACCGCGTCACCGCCGAAATGCACAAGGGCACCGGTTTCATACAGCTCCGCATGCAGCAAAACGGGCTGCACAAAATACAGCTGTAGCAGGGCCGCAATAAGCCCCGCTGCAGCACCAGCGAACAACGCGCTGGTTACTATGCGTGTGAACATGACTTAGTGGCAGGGAAAGCCGGTCGCGTGGCGCACATCGTGTGCCGCGTCATGAAGCAGGTCCGCCTGAACGTGGCCGGTCACAAAGACAATCGCCATGCCGAAAACGGCACAGGCAAGGATCGGCAGAAGAACGGATTTTTTCGAAACGGCAAATGCCGCGGTCTGCGTGGTCATAGAAATCTCCTTTGCTGTCACACCCGACAGTCGGTTCGGGTCCATGCCTGGCAGGTCTCCTGGCTTGCGGGTCTTCATGCGTCGCCGACCTTCCCTGCTTTCGCAAGTGGTATGATGGCGGGCACTCGTCGCATACAGTCGCGGGGGCGGCTTTGGCTTTGACCGTCAAACAGACGGCTTTCCAAATTCCCTCTTCGTTTCCCAACCCCGAGCAGAGCGGGAAAAACCAAGCCATTCGTTTATGACGGTAATTTTGCGCAAGTGCAATGTGAAAACCACGCAGGCCGGGTGATCATTCGACGAACATATTCGCCCGATTGTCGATCTGCGACTGGAATGCCCGCAAAGATCAGTGCGGGGGTGGCTTAGTCGTGTGTGACGTGGGCAAAGACATCTCGAACAACACGGGAAATATGTTCGTCATCAATCTGATAGAAGATATGACGCCCGTTGCGCTCGGAGGCCAGAATGCGCTGATCGCGCAACTGACGCAGATGATGGCTGGTAAGCGACTGCGACATGCCCGATGCCTCGGCCAGTTCGCCAACGGTTTGCGGTTTTTCCATGCAGCGCAGAACAAGCTGCAACCGCCCGGCATCCCCCAAAAGCGCAAAGATTTTCGCTGCTGCCTCGATATCGGGCAGCGACAGGTTATGACCGGTGGCGCGCGACGCATCACGCGTTACGGCTTCCCCCTGTTCGGTGGAAAGTCCAAGGCGTGCGGCAGTATCGCATTCCTGACAACCGTCACCATCATTATTGGCGCTGACCACGACCGGGCGGGCCGGTGTGATTTCGACTTTACGGGATTTTGCTTTGCTTTGTGACATGCCACTATTTTCCACGCCCTGCATCGCTTGGCAAGGGGACTTGATGTTTGCGTGCATGGAACTCCGCCACGCAGGGAACGTTACAGGTATGACACATCGTCGAAAGTGCCCACCAGAACAAGGAGACACACCGATGCAAGAGCAAACAGCACTCGACATTTTTAATCTGCGTCAGTCCCACGACAGCTGGGAACGGAATGTTGCCGGTTACTGCGCGAAAAACGAGATGCAGGTCGGCAACCTGCCCAAAGAGGTAACCGGCCCCTATAACGAGATGAATGAGGCGTGGGAAAAGCTTAAGGCCGAAGGCGATGCCGCAAGCAACGCCACCGCAGAGCAGTTCCACAAGGCGACCGCAAATCTTGAAAAAGCATGGAACGATATGATTGGCAGGTAAATTGCCGGTTTTATGCCCTTTATAGAGAATGCCCCAAAATCGCCTTTTCATTGCAAATCGATGACATGATTACGCGCCAGATTGAAACTGTCTGGAAAAGCAAAAGGAGGCTCCCATGACAGCCCGTCCCCTTCCGGAGCATGCCAAGCTCCATCAGGAATTCAAGGATTGGGAATTCGGCCTTACAGCCCATTGCAAGGAATCCGAAGCCGGGCTTGAACAATTGCCAAGCGAGGTTGTTCAGGCGTGGGATGACATGGATGCCGCCTGGAGCGAGATCAAAGATCATAGCGGTGATATCCCGCAAGAATCCCTGCAGCGTTTTCGTGAAGCCAAACAACGTTTGCAAGGTGCGTGGGACGCGATGATCTCTTCCAAACGGCATTAACGACGCCGCGCTGGAAGCAGCCAGACTTTTTCGTCTCCCTCTCTTCCCTGGCGGGTTTTCCTCCCCTCCCCGCCATTCCTTCTGCAGCCGGGCGTTTCAACCGCCCCGGCTGCATTTTTTTGTCTGCATTTTGGCTAGGCATCGACCACCTGACGATCAAAGCACTGCTACGGACAAAAATCCAGGTTGACTCATTTCGATAAAAAATTAATGTTTTATTTTAATTAATAAATTTTATTCGTCATTAAAATGTCCCCTGATTGTTTCCGGATGGAGCCCCGTCATGTCCGATACCTTGAAAAATGTCCGCACCGTCAGCCGCATACTTGGCTGGGTATGCCTTATCGGCGTTGTTTTCGAAATCTGTCTCGTGCCGCTGATATGGCATGTGGATGGCTGGATTGATACCAGCGCCAGCCAGATGACCATCAGCATTGAAGAATTGCGCGCCCTTTCCGGATGGCAGAAATATGCCGTGATGGCATCGATGATGCTGCCGACACTTGTTATGGCCTATGGGCTTTGGCGGTTGCGCAAGATGTTCCTGTCTTTTGCCGAAAACCATATTTTCCAGCCTGCCCCGATTGCCCATCTGAAAGCATTTTCCGTGGCCCTTATGACACAGACCCTGATCAAGCCTATTTCAGGTGCATTGACATCCGTGCTGGCAACCATAACCCGGCCAGAGGGCGAACGGGTACTGTCGATCGGGCTGAGCAATGCCGAAGTCAGCACGCTGTTTCTGGGTGGGCTGCTTCTGGTGATTGCATGGGTACTTGGTGAAGCCACCCGTATCGAAGACGAAAACAGGAGCTTCGTCTGATGGCGATCATTGTGCGGCTAGACGTGATGCTTGCCCTGCGAAAGATGAAATCCAAGGACCTCGCTGCGCGGATCGGCGTTAGCGAACAGAACCTGTCGCTTCTGAAATCAGGCAAGGTGCGCGGGGTCAGGTTTGAAACGCTTGCCGCGATTTGTCGGGAACTTGATTGCCAACCCGGTGATCTTCTGGAATTCGTTGCCGACGACCTGTAAGCTCTTGTGATCATGACGGGCCCGGTTAACACGGGGCCGTCCTTCATAAGAAACCAAGCAGCCTGTTTAACGGCTGTTATCAGGGAAGACGTGAATGGAAAACAAGGTTGCCCTCGTAACAGGTGCCGCGCGCGGCATCGGACTTGCCACCACACATCTTTTTATCGAACAGGGCTGGCAGGTTGCGATGATTGATCGCGACAGCGCGGAACTTCGCAAATCATGTCGTGATATCGCAAATGCCAAGGCATTTGAATATGACGTATCAATCCCCGAACAGGTCGATCTGATGATCGACGAGGTCCTGACCGAGTTCGGACAGATTGATGCGATCGTCAATAATGCCGGGGTTGCCGATTTCCTGCCAATTGGTGAAACCGACTTCAGCGCGTGGCGCCGGATCATGGAAACCAACCTTGATGGTGTTTTTCTTGTCTCACAGGCGGCAATACCTGCCCTGAAGCAGACCAAGGGCGCGATTGTCAATATCGGCTCTATTTCCGGGCTTCGGGCCTCTACTCTTCGGGTCGCTTATGGCACATCTAAGGCCGCCGTCATTCACCTGACAAAACAGCAGGCGATCGAGCTTGGCGATTTCGGGGTGCGGTCCAACTGCGTCTGCCCCGGCCCAGTCAAAACCAAGCTTGCCATGGCGGTCCATTCGCCGGAAATCATATCGGCCTATCTTGATGCCATGCCGCTTGGCCGATACGGTAACGAACGCGAAATCGCCGAGGTGATTGCGTTTTTATGCTCCGACAAGGCGAGCTACGTTACCGGTCAGGTGATCGCGGCCGATGGCGGGTTTGAAACGGCCGGTGTCGGGCTCCCGGCCCTTCGCAAGGCCGCAGAAGAATAAGCACTTTCGGGCGATCAGCTTGATAAAACACGCACGCCTCGCGGCGCAAAAGTTTGATCGCCTGCCCTTTTTCCTGCGTATGGCTTGGATAAACCATCACCAAAAGGTGTTTCCGTGACCATCGAACTTGCCCTTCTCGTTTTCAACGCCCTTTTCTGCCTTGCTTTCCCGTGGGTTTACAATTGGTCCTATGGCAAGCAGGTCGGCGGCAAACGCCTTTTGGGCAATCGCGACAATCTGCCCGAACGGCAGGGCTTGGCTGCCCGCGGCCTGCGCGCCCATCAGAACCATCTGGAAAATCTGGTGCCGTTTGCGATTATCGTTCTGGTCGCGCATGTAATCGGCATTTCTAACACTGTCACTGTGGCTTGCGCAGTTGTCTTTACCCTCGCCCGTATCGCACATGCCGGGTTCTATGTTGCCGGGATCACGCGCGTTCCGGGGATCAATGGCGTGCGATCCATTGCCTATTTTGTCAGCCTGTTTGCGATGCTTGTCTTTGTCTCGCAATTATTCGGGTCGTAATTGTCGGCGCAAACTCTCGACAAGCCGGGTTTCGGGCGTTACGAGATAGGCGGCCAAACCGGAACGGGTAGGGTCATGACTTAACGCTTTTACCCAAGGATCTGCCGTGAGCACGTTACCCCCCTGCCCCAAATGCCAGTCGCCCTATACCTACGAAGATGGTGAATTGCTGATTTGCCCGGAATGCGCCCATGAATGGTCGCTGCAAACCGCGTCAAGTGGCGATCAAACCGAATACAAGGATGCCAATGGCAATGTGCTTGTTGACGGCGATACGGTTTCGATCATCAAGGATCTGAAGGTCAAGGGTGCGTCTCAATCGCTTAAGGTCGGCACCAAGGTCAAGAATATCCGCCTTGTCGAAGGCGACCACAATATCGATTGCAAGATCGACGGATTTGGCCCGATGAAGCTTAAATCCGAATTTGTCAAAAAGATCTGATTGCGGGCTTGTGAGCCACAGGACTATGGCGACGACATTGCGACCGGGTTCTGGTATCATGTCGTCGTCTGATACCGGCTTAAACCACCCGAAAGAAACGGGGGCCACCATGCGCCACCTTGCCCTTATCGCCGCACTATTTGCGACCCTGTCGCTATCCTCCTGCCTGACATTTAACTGGCAGCGCAGCGTTCAGCAGGTTTTATCGAATGCATGCAATTCGACAGGGGATTGCGGCTCGGATGGACCAAGATACTAGGGTCTGACCCCAATTGTAAGGGTTGAAATTGATATTCGAAATGTGATTCACCCTTTGGGAAAGGGAGTTATCACATGGCACGATTTGATTTGAGCGATGAAGAATGGACGTTTATTGCCCCGCTTCTTCCGGTTGACGGTCTGAACCGAAGCGCCGGGAAGACAGAACCGTTCTCAACGGCATCTTTTACATTCTTCGAACCGGTGCGCCATGGCGGGACCTGCCGGGAAGATATGGCCCTCCTACCACGGTCTATAATCGTTATGTCTAGTGGGGAGAACGTATTGGATGCTCAGGCGGCGGCAGGAAAAGTAAAGTTCACGCCGCTGTAGATGTGCTCGGTCGCCCATTGCGTCTTGCGATCAGTGGTTGGCGGTCAACTTCATGACAGCAAGATGATCGACTGCTTCCTAAACTGGTCGAAACCGCCATTGGCTATCGTCGCCGACAAGGCATATGGCAGCGCACGTATCCTTCAGGAAATCCAGGAAGAAGGAGCCCTGCCGGTTATCCCAGCCAAGGCAAATGCCAAAACCCGATCCCTCACGATGTTGGCCTATACGCCAGGCGCAACCTTGTTGAACGCTTTTTCTGTCGCATGAAGGATATGAGGCGACTAACTTTTCAATACGAAAAGTGTGCTGAAAATTTCCTCAATATGTGAATAGCCCCCTGGAATTGTAGACACCCCATCACTTATAAAGTGATGGCAAGGAGTTTACGACGCCCAAGAGTCATTTTACCGATGAGTTCAAGATCAATACCGTTCGCCAGATTACAGAACGCGGCCACTCAGTAGCGGAAGTTTCTGCTCGTCTCGGTGCCAGCACACATTCCCTGTATGTGTGGAAGAAGAAGTTCAGCAAGTCCCCTGATACGATTGCTGAAGCTGATCAACAATCATCCGAGATACGCCGCCTGAAGCAAGAACTCGCCCGGATCACCGAGGAGCGCGATATTCTAAAAAAGGCAACCGTGTACTTCGCCAGGGATGCAAAATGAAGTACGCGTTTATTGACCAGCATCGCCGGGTCTACTCGGTGCGCACCATGTGCCGGTGTTTGCAGGTTCATCCCAGTGGCTTTTATGCCTGGCAGAAGAAACCACACAGCGCCCGGTTTCTGGAAGATCAAAGGCAGACCGCGCTTGTTCGCCAGATATGGGAAGACAGCGGTCAGGTATATGGCTACCGCAAAATCCATGATGATCTGCTGGATATGGGAGAGAGTTGCAGTCCGAACCGTGTTGCCCGACTGGCCCGCAATGCAGGCATACGCGCCCGGATCGGTTCGTATCGGACGGTCAGTCGCCTCATGTCTTTCATGCGACAAAAGAAGCGTTCAACAAGGTTGCGTTTTGCATAGAGCCCGACATCATGCGGGATCGGATTGTTGGCGTTTGCTTTGGCCGGAATGACGGGTAATGCGCCTTCATCCTCGATTTCCCGCCGAATACGCGCACTGCCATAAGCCTTGTCTGCAACGATGGTCAGAGGCGGCTTCGACCAGTTCAGGAAACAGTCGATCATCTTGCTGTCGTGGAGCTGCCCACCACTGATGGCAAGGCGCAACGGACGACCCGATGCATCTACAGCGGCGTGAATTTTACTTGTCCTGCCGCCGCGTGAGCGTCCAATACCTTCTGCCAGTTCCCCTTTTTTGCCCCGGCCGCTGCGCGGTGAGCCTTCACAATCGAACTGTCGATAAAGACGAGAGCATCCTCGCATTCCGTTGCCAAAGTCTCGAATATCTCGCGCCAAATGCCACGCTCTCCCCATCGGATATACCGATTATAGACCGTGGTAGGCGGGCCATATCTTCCCGGAAGGTCCCGCCAGGGGGCGCCGGTTCGCAAAATGTAAAAGATGCCATTGAGAACGGTTCTGTCGTCGCGCCGCTTTGGACCTCGACCCTCAACCGGAAGCAGCGGGGCGATAATCGCCCATTCTTCATCGCTCAAATCAAATCGTGCCATGTGATAACTCCCTTTCCATAAGGGTGAATCACATTTCCAATATCAATTTCAAGCATTCCAATTGGGTTCAGACCCTAGATAGAGCTTTTAGTTAACGCAATTTCTACCCCGAGTTCTCAGACTATGTTAAATGACAAACCACCACTTAAAGATGTAAAATATTTTAAAATTAATGTTCAAATTGCTCAATTCACATCGGCAATTTCAAGCTTGCGGTAAATAACTCCATTATAGAATGGATGTTTCGTGCTCATCGCATTAGTCACTTCGTGATCAGAGGAAAAATCAACCCCTTCAAATGTTTTCCTGAATGCTTGAACTGAGCATTCTTCATGATTTTTAACTGCTGCTGTATTTGAAACTCGCGTTTCGACCCCCAAAACCTTGATGTCTGCAATAGCATCAAAAAAAGATTCAAATATCAAACGCGCTCTATCCACGTGATAGTCCGAGGTAATCACAAAAAGTCGCTTAACAGAAAGATCGCGAATTTTTTTTCTTATGAAAAAAGCATCTCCGACCGTATCTCGAGAACTTGTGTCTTCCAAAACACACGAGGGATTTATATTTATTTTATTTACTATGTACTCACGAACAACTGAACCTATCTTTAGATCTGTATCATTTCTATAATCCCATCCACTTGTAATTAAAAAATTACACTTAAATTCATAAAATACCTCCAATGACTTATCAACACGAGAAACAGTTTCTTCTCCAAGAATTCCTTCTTGACTCATAACATGAGACAATATAGCAACAGCTTTCATCTTCACTCTTCTTCACTCAATTTTATACATTTAAAATGATCTAAACTTACGCGATCACCTTTTCTTGCACTCCTCAAACACACACTACCAATAACATCATTATAAAACTTGGGATTCAAACCAAATCCAGGCCTAATTCTTCTTACATGCTTTGAAGTAATCACCTCGCCTTCGTTGATATTATCAACAAAATAGAGTGATCTTCTAAATACCTTATTTTGGGTTTCCGTATCAGATCGCATATCACCACTGGAGCCAATTGCGTAGTAAGCTGCACGCGTATCTTGAACCAACTTTTTCATTTCATCAGGTTCGAGGGAAAAGGCACTATCCACCCCCCCTGCAGATCTCGAAAGGGTAAAGTGCTTTTCAATGACAGTTGCCCCAAGTGAAGTCGCAACAACACTCGCCAAATTCCCCAAGGTATGATCCGACAAACCAACCTCAACCCCAAATTCCTTCCTGAGACGAGCTACGGCACTAATATTTGCCTGCTCTAACAGGGCAGGGTAACTGCTTATGCAATGGAATATTGCTAAATTCTCGCATCCGTTAACCTTAGCTGTCTCGATTGCTTCTCCAATCTCTTCTATGGAAGCCATTCCTGTCGACATGAGCATTGGCTTTCTTGTTTTAGCCACATAAGCAATCAGCGGCAAGTCAACCAATTCGAAGGAAGCAACTTTATAAGCTGGAGCATTCAAGGATTGCAGAAGATCAACTGCGCTTTCATCGAAAGGAGATGAAAACAAAGTAATGCCGACTGATTTAGCATAATCAAAAAGATCTTTGTGCCACTCGAACGGCGTATACGCTTCACCATAAAGATCGTACAAGGTTCTATCTTTCCACAACCCTTCGTGGATTACGAAATCATCCAAAGCAACATCGATTGTCATAGTGTCTGGCGTGTAAGTTTGAATTTTTACAGCGTCGACCCCAGCACAATTCGCTGCTTTTATTGTTTCTAAGGCCCTTTTTAAAGACCCATTATGATTTGCTGAAACTTCCGCTACGATATAAGGAGGACATTTCGATGAAATTTCTCTTCCATTAATCGCAAAAGTACTATTCTTCATGGCTAATCCTCAGCATGTCGAGTCTTCTGATTTCATCATCAATTACTGCATCCCATCCAGAAAATTGCTTAGGCAGATTTCTTGCAAAATGGATGGTGCCGATACCACGTTGAGGCCTAGCCTCCCATTTCCCTCCGAGTATTAGTTCAACTTTATCCTCAAAAAGCTCCTGAACCTCATCAATCAACCTTTTATAGGTCTGGGCGAAGGTTATTTCTTCTGCGTCAAAATTGACATAGCGCTGATATATAATAGGTCCGCTATCAATCCCCTCATCAATTAAGTGAATAGTGACTCCTGAGGGGGTATTATCATAGAATGACCAGAAATTTGGATGGGCACCACGATTATAAGGCAAATAAGAAATATGAAGATTAAAAATTGGGCAACCTAATTTTTCTATAACATTCTTCTCTAGGACATGCGTATAGCCAAAACTTACCACAAGATCATAATCCCCACTTCCATCTATCAAGCCTCGAGCATGATCGATAGAACAATTGTGTTTAGCCAAGACATCGATGACTCTAGTTTGCCTTTGATCATAACCCAAAAACAATACCCGCTTTTTAGGTTTATCCACACTAATTAGAGAGACAACACCGGGCGCACCCATGATTACTTTCACATCCCTACATTAAATTCCATTGAGAACATTCGAAATAAGCACGAACTTTCACGGCTACCTTAAGATATATCAAAGATTTTCTTTGATAGTTGCAGCCAACCTAATCGTCTTAGGTTGGCGCTTACTAATGTTGGTCGATAGCATTGCTTAAGGAGCCAATTCATTTAGTAGCGCGCTTTCGGAAAACTTATTCCCACTCAATCGTTCCCGGTGGTTTCGAGGTGTAGTCGTAGGTGACACGGTTGATACCGTTGACCTCGTTGATGATCCGGTTGGCGATGCGGCCAAGCAGTTCCGGCGGGAAGGCGAAAAAGTCGGCGGTCATGCCGTCGGTCGAGGTGACCGCGCGCAGCGCACAGGCATAGTCATAGGTGCGACCATCGCCCATCACGCCAACGGTACGGACCGGCAGCAGAACCGCGAAGGCCTGCCAGATGGCGTCATAGAGACCGGCATTACGGATTTCTTCGAGATAGATGGCATCAGCCTTGCGCAGGATATCAAGCTTTTCGCGCGTGATCGGCTGGCCGGGGATGCGGATGGCAAGGCCCGGGCCAGGGAACGGGTGACGACCGACAAAGCTGTCAGGCAGGCCCAGTTCACGACCAAGGTCACGGACTTCGTCCTTGAACAGCTCACGCAGCGGCTCGACCAGTTGCATGTTCATGCGTTCCGGAAGGCCGCCGACATTGTGGTGTGACTTGATGGTGACAGACGGGCCGCCGGTGAAAGACACGCTTTCAATGACGTCCGGGTAAAGGGTCCCCTGTGCAAGGAAATCGGCACCACCGATTTTCTTGGCTTCTTCTTCGAACACTTCGATGAACAGACGGCCAATGGTTTTGCGTTTGGTTTCCGGATCAATTTCGCCTTCGATCGCGCCGATGAAGGTTTCCGACGCATCAACATGCACTAGCGGAATATTGTAATGGTCGCGGAACAGGGTGACGACCTGATCGGCCTCGCCCGAGCGCATGAAACCATGATCGACAAACACGCAGGTCAGTTGATCGCCAATCGCTTCGTGGATCAGAACCGCGGTGACAGAGCTGTCAACACCACCCGAAAGACCGCAAATGACCTTGCCATCGCCGACCTGTTTGCGGATTTTGGCGATTGCATCGTCTTTATAGGCGTTCATCGTCCAGTCGCCAGAGCAACCGGCAACACCATGCGTGAAGTTTTTAAGCAGCTGCGCACCATGCGGGGTGTGGACCACTTCGGGGTGGAACTGCACGGCGTAGAATTTCTTGTCGTCATTGGCGATGGCGGCAAACGGTGCGCCTTCGGATTTGCCAACAACGCGGAACCCGTCAGGAAGCGCATCGACACGGTCGCCGTGGCTCATCCAGACCTGTTCGCGGGCACCTTCGGCCCAGATGCCGGTGAACAGCGCGCAGTCTTCGATGACATCGACAAAGGCACGACCGAATTCACGGTGATCGGACGTTGCGACCTTGCCGCCAAGCTGGTTGACCATGGTCTGCTGACCATAGCAGATACCAAGCACCGGCACGCCAAGCTCAAACACCTTTGCCGGAGCCGAGGGTGCCTTGTCCCAATGGACCGATGCGGGACCACCCGAAAGGATCACGGCCTTGGGCGCGTATTCGTCAAGGAAAGCATCCGAGACATTGTTGAAGGGGTGGATTTCGCTATAGACACCGCTTTCGCGCACGCGGCGTGCAATCAGCTGGGTGACCTGCGATCCAAAATCAATAATCAGCACGCGATCTGTCATCGGGCCGTATCTCCGTCGAGTATGGGGTTGCGCCGTACATACGCCAAACCATCCGTCTCGGCAACCCGGCGCAAACGGTTACCTTGGGATGCATTCATGAAATTCTGATGCCGAATTCCGGCATTTGGGGACAATTGCGGCCTTTTCCTGCCGGAACGCCCCCGAAAAGAGCACAATTGGTCCCTTTTTCCTGCGCAATGCGTCTGTAACTTGGCTTCCAACGGAGCACGGAGATAACCGCGTCCGACAGAATTAGAAATCATGAGCAAATCAAGTTTGACCATGCAAAGGGACACAGACAAATGACACAGAACAAAGGCAGTAAAATCGCGCTTGCCGTCGCTGGCCTTCTTCTGGTCGCTGGTGCGGCAACGGCCATTGCGATGACCCAGTCCGAAAGCAATAACCCGGCGTCGCTGTTTGGCACTGAAACCGGTACCGAGAACAGCAATACCATGACTCCGGCACCGGATGCCCCGGCGGCCGAAACCGGCGAAGCGCCGAACACCGTCCTTCCAGAAGACAATCAGGAAGTTCCGGGCATGAAGGGTCTTGATGGCAGCAATACAGGCGAAGATAGCAGCCCGCTGGAACTGATGCCGCAGGATGACGGCGGCACCACCGGTGGCGAAGCTGCGCCCAAGACGGAATAAAAAACCGGTCGGGTAAACTGTGGAAGATCCAATCTTCACATCGCGTTCACGGCAAAATGCACTTGTGAAAAGAATTGGCCCTGTCCCCATTCGGGACAGGGCCATTTTTCTTGCCTCAATTTTACAGTTTGCGAGCAGACCAAGGGCGGTATCGGACATCGGGTTGTTTGCGATGACCATAGCCGCCATTGTCATTATTTCACCTTGCCTTTGGCTGTGCGTTCAAACACCGCGACAAAGAAACCGTCCGTACCATGAACATTAGGCGACAGGCGAAGCCACGGCTTGTCCTTGCCACCGGGTACCGGAACGGATTTGGGTGCGTCGGGCCAGATTTCACTGATCGGAACCGGTCTGAAATCCTTGCGATCCCGCATGAAGGTCTCGATCAGGCGTTCGTTTTCTTCGGGCATGATCGAACAGGTCGCGTAAATCAGACGCCCGCCCTTGGTCACCTTTGCCGCACCGGCCTTCAATATCTTGCTTTGATTTGCCATCAGGGTGCGGATATCGCGCTGCCCGATACGCCAGCGCAGTGCCGGGTTACGGCGCAGGGTACCAAGCCCCGAACAGGGAACATCAAGCAACACACGATCAAAGAAACCGGACTTATTGCGAAGCCAGCTATCGCGTTCATCAGCGATGATGCGCTGCTGAATACAGTCACCGGCACCGGCACGTTTGGCACGCTTGCGCGAATTATCCAGACGACCGCCATGGGTGTCGCAGGCAAGGATACGGCCCTTGCCGCGCATGTCGGACGCCATGCCAAGCGTCTTGCCGCCACCGCCCGCGCACATATCAAGGATATGCATGCCCGGCTTGGCATCGACCAGCCGCACGCAAATCTGCGATGCCTCGTCCTGGATTTCGATCAAGCCATCCTTATAGGCCGCCGTAACCAGCATATTCACACCAAGCGGCAGACGCAGGCCGTTGGGCGCATAAGGCGTTCTTTCGATATTGTGGATGCCATCGGCTTCAAGCGATTTGATTGCGTCTTCAACCGTGCCCTGAAGGCGGTTAACGCGCAGATCAAGTTTGGCGGGCTGATTATAGGCCGCCATTTCAGCCGGAAGGTTTTCGTGATGGAGTTTCAGCAGTTCGGCATAAAGCCATTTCGGCAATTCGGTTTTGACCGCACCTGGCTGGCCGTCATGATCAAGCGTCTTGCCGGTCAGCTTGTTGATCAGATGATTTTCTGCCGGATGCAGCGGGTTCGGACAGAACTCCTCACCATTGAACATGCTTGAAATATCTTCGGCCTTGCGTTTGTCCTGCAAGACCAGTTCGGCGATCATGCGCGCACGACCGTCCTGAAACTCATATCCGCATTCGGCAAGCCACCAGCCCAGACGTGCCTGATGGCGGATCAGGTTATAGAAACGTTCGCTGATCTCACGACGATCGCCACCACCGATATAACGGCGATTGCCAAAATAGCCGGAAATGACGCGGTCTGCGTCGTCTCTGGTCTGGGTCCAGCCGTCATAAAGTTCAATGACAGCCGCGATACGTGCACCGGGTTTCAAAACGAATGTCCAACCTGTCTGAGTATGATGTTCCTGTCCCGATATGGGAATTCAAGTAAACACCATACGATAAAAAAGGCGATGACGGCAGGATTGCCTGCCGCCACCTGAAATTTGTGCCCGCTGATATCACGGGTTGGGCCATTCGCCAACAGCGACAAGTGCAAGGCAGCCCAGCCAATTGATCAGCGTGCCCGCGATCAGTTACCCGGACGGTAATTCGGGGCTTCGCGGGTGATGGTCACGTCATGGGCATGGCTTTCGCGCAGGCCCGCATTGGTGATGCGAACGAACTGGGCCCGTTCACGGAAATCGGCAAGCGTTGCCGAACCGGTATAGCCCATGGATGCCTTAAGACCGCCAACCATCTGATGGATGATCTGACCGGCCGGACCTTTATACGGGACGCGGCCTTCGATGCCTTCGGGGACGAGTTTCAGGTTGTCCTGAACATCCTGCTGGAAGTAACGGTCCGCAGACCCGCGTGCCATCGCACCGACCGAGCCCATCCCGCGATAGGATTTGTACGAACGGCCCTGATAAAGGATGACTTCACCGGGTGCTTCGTCGGTACCGGCCAGAAGTGAGCCAACCATGCAGGTGCTCGCACCGGCGGCCATTGCCTTGGCAATATCGCCCGAAAACTTGATACCGCCATCGGCAATGATCGGAACGTCAAGCTTGTGACCGATTTCCGCACATTCAAGGATGGCTGTCAACTGCGGCACACCCACACCGGCAACAATGCGGGTGGTACAGATCGACCCCGGACCGATGCCGACCTTGACCGCGTCCGCACCGGCTTCGGCCAGTGCCTTGACGGCTTCGGGGGTTGCAACGTTACCGGCGATGATCTGGGTATTGCCGACTTTTGATTTGATATATTCGACAGCCTTGATCACACCGGCCGAATGGCCATGTGCGGTATCAATAACCAGAACGTCAACACCGGCTTCAACCAGCGCCATCGCACGTTCAAAGCCGCTTTCGCCAACGCCGGTTGCCGCGGCAACACGCAGGCGACCGCTTTCGTCCTTGCATGCATTCGGGTGCAATTTGGCTTTTTCGATATCCTTGACCGTAATCAGGCCGGTGCAGCGATAGGCTTCGTCAACCACCAGAAGCTTTTCAATGCGATGCTGGTGCAGAAGTTTTTTGGCTTCTTCGGTTTCGACATTTTCCGTTACCGTAACCAGATTTTCGTGTGTCATCAGTTCGGAAACCGGTTGCGAACGGTTAGACGCAAAACGCACATCGCGGTTGGTCAGAATGCCGACCAGCTTGTTGCTGGCGCGTTCAACAACCGGAATACCGGAAATGTGGTTGATGTCCATCAGGTCCAGCGCATCGGCGAGCGTCTGATCCGGGTGAATGGTGATCGGGTTGACGACCATACCGGATTCAAATTTCTTTACGCGGCGAACTTGTTCGGCCTGCTGTGCGATATCGAGGTTCTTGTGAATGACCCCCATACCACCATGCTGCGCCATAACAATCGCCATCGGGCTTTCGGTCACTGTGTCCATTGCGGACGACAGAAGCGGAATGCGCAGGTCGATATTTTTGGTAATGCGGGTATTGGTCTGCACCTGTGCCGGCAGCACTTCGCTGGCGGCGGGTTTGATCAAAACGTCATCAAACGTCAGGGCTTCTGCAATGCGGGTCATATGGGGCCACCTCGTTAATCTGAGTTGGCGCGGAACTTATACACGTTATGGCCTTTATGCCAAGTTTTCTGCGCCCATAGCAGCCCTGTTATTTTATTGCTGCATTATCCGGGCAGTTCCGTTAGAAACTGGTAGATGGGGCTGCTATCTGGCGCAGCCCCATTTTTATGCCCGGATCACCCCCGAATTTTGCAAGGCAGACCAAGCGTTTGCCGCAATCGCGAAAGCCGCCCGCCCCTGTTTTACGCGGTCGCAGCATCCGGAACGTTGAGCACCTTGTCGATAAACCGGCGTACATCACCATCAAGTGAATCGGCCTGCCCCAGAAGATTTGTCGCCTCGCTATGGAGTTGCAGGACGACAGAGCCGGACTCGGTCGTGCCGCTGGCAACGTCAGCAAGGATGGCCGCAATGGTTTGCATGCGTCGCACCGCCTGATCGATCCGGTCACTGATCGCACCGACAACTTCGGTCTGTTCGCGGGCGGCTTCGGCAACCAGACGCGCACCGCTATCGATTTCGCTGATCTTTTCATTGATCTCGCGCACCGATGAAACGGCTTCGCGGGTCATTGACTGCATTTCGCCGATTTCACCAATCACCTGTTCGGCGGCACGCGATGTCTGGGACGCCAGGTTTTTGACCTCGGTCGCGACAACGGCAAAACCCTTGCCTGCTTCGCCGGCACGGGCGGCCTCTATGGTGGCGTTCAGGGCCAGAAGATTGGTCTGATCGGCGACATCGGTGATCAGTTCGACCACCTTGGTCACGCGAAGCGCCATGTCATCAAGACGCGTGATGTGATTATCGGCAACACGGGCCCGGCTAACCGCGGCTTCGGCCAGTTCGGCGGAACCATTGATCTGCGCGCCGATCTGACGAATGGAGGCACTGAATTGTTCGGTGGCAACCGCGATGCCGTTCAGGGCCTCGGTACTGTCATCGGCAGCAAGGCGCATATCGTTGGCCTGTTCGGCGATGCGACTGACCTGCCGGGACAGAAAATCGGAACTGTCACTTAGCTGTTTTGCACTGTTCGAGACCGAACCAACCACCGACTGGATATCATCACCGATACGCCCGGCGCTATCGCTGAAGTTTCTGGTTTTTTCATGCATGGCATCAAGGGCGGCATTGACCGTCCCGGCATAGCCGATCAGATCACCGCGCAGTCCCCTTGGCAGGATTTTGCGATAATAGGATCCCCGCGATGCATGGCCCATGGCACCTGCGGCTTCCTTGGCGAACGCCTCGGTCAGGTCAAGCAACTGGTTCACCGCATTTTGCAGGGGCGCAAGATAACCCTGTGTTTGACGATTATTGACCCTGACACCCATTTTTCCATCGGCAGCGTCATGGACGATATCGTACAGTTCATCAATGATCCGCTTGTGACGCGTGATGGCAACCGCACCAATCAACGCCATGACCAGAAGCGCAATCGTCGCAATCAAAGAAACAAACGGTGCATGCGTTGGCGCCATCAGAAGTGCACCAATCAGACCAAAGGCCAGCATCAGGCCAGAAATCAAAATCCGTCGCAGATTAGAGAGTGAAAACAAACTGATCATAGTCGATGCCTGCCTGCCCCAGAAGATTACCAAGTTTTTGTGTACTGCGCGCCATGCCGTCCTTGCGATTACGTTCGCGTTCTTCTTCTGCACGAAGATCGGCATAAAGCGGGATAACCTGTTCAACCGCTTCGCGGCGAGGTACCCGACGATTGGAATGATAACCAACGATATTGCCATTCGGCCCGAAGGTCGGTGTGACATTGGCCAGCACCCAGTAATGATCCCCGTTCGCCGAGCGATTGATCACATAGGCGAAAATCTCGCGCCCCTTGGAAATCGTGTCCCACAGTAAGGCGAACACGCAGCGCGGCATGTCGGGATGGCGGATAATGCTGTGCGGCTGGCCCAGAATATCCTTTTCACGATATCCTGCGACCCGCAGAAAGACATCATTTGCGTAAGTAATACGTCCCTTGGTGTCGGTCTTGCTGACGATAATTTCATTATCGCCAAAATGACGTTCAACACCGGTCAGAAAAAGCTGATCCTGTTTCATCAATTGCACCCCGTTCACGGATCAATGGTCCCACAACCGATCCTGACATAGCGAAACCCCGCCCGGGTCGCGCAATTCTGCGTCAATTTCATCCGGTGCGGAGACTATTTGCTAGACCAATGTATAGAAGATGCCGGATTGCCACTTCTTGACTTAGCGCAATCGGATTGCGGAATATTTCACCCGCGACACAACCCAAGCGGGATGAAAGCGAATTTTTGCAAATAAAAAAGCGCGCCGATCTTGTGGCGCGCTTTGCATTTTACCTTTTCATGAACTTAGCCGACCGGCGACCAGCCGTCGTCTTCGCGCAACTCTGCATTGGCAATGTCATCGGCGGCATTGTTCTGCCCGCGGAAGCCGGTTGCAATCAGATAAGCTTCCGGGCTTTCGGGGCGTGATGCCGGTGGTTTGGCATGTTTGGATACGCGGAAGTTCTTTTTGACCCGATTCAAAAGATCATTTTCCGTACCGCCCTTGAACACCTTGGCGATGAAAATACCGCCCGGTGCCAGAACTTCTTCGGCAAACAGCAATGCATGTTCGACCAGATCGATAATACGGATATGGTCGGTCTGGCGATGGCCGGTGGTTTCGGGCGACATATCGGAAATCACAGCATCAACCGGCCCATCAAGGGCCTGCTTGATCATGTCGGGTGCTGCCGGGTCAAGGAAGTCGGCCTGCAAACAGGTTGCACCGGAAAGACCTTCCCATTCCAGAATATCAAGCCCGACGACCTGACCGCGTCCCTGTTTTGAACCGACCATGTCAACCGCAACCTGCGTCCAGCCGCCCGGTGCCGCGCCAAGGTCGACAATGCGCATGCCCGGACGCAGCAGATCGAACTGATTGTTGATTTCAATCAGCTTGAAGGCCGCACGCGACCGATAGCCAAGGCGCTTGGCTTCCTGCACATAGGGATCGTTCAGTTGCCGGTCGAGCCAGCGGGTCGAGGAAATCTTGCGTCCCTTGGCACTTTTGACGCGCGTCCGCAGCCCGCGCCGTGCGCCGGTATCGATCGCAGCAATGGCTGAACCCTTGCGGCGGCGCGTCCCGCCTTTTCCGCTGCTATTGTCGGTCATGTTCTTTACCTGAACTGAAACGTGTTAAAGGCCAGTACGATCCGATGGCGCGATGCCGATCATGGATTGGCCGAGATATGGGACACTGTATGACGTCGCGCATCGCACGGGTCAATAGCATGACCGTCTGCGCGCATCAAATCGACCAAGATTCCCTCGCGAAGGCCACGATCGGCAACTTTTAGCGTCGCCAAGGGCCAGATATCGCGAATCGCGGCAAAGATCGCCGCCCCCGCATCCATCAGCTCGGCCCGCTGATTCCCGATGCAGGGATGGCCTTTGCGTTTGTCAGCTTCCATGCGCAGCAGCAATTCGGTGACGCGTTCCGCATCATCGAACCGCAAATCCGATCCATCAACCTTGTGACGTTCGTACCGTTCAAGGCCAAGCGCAATACCGCAGAATGTGGTCACGGTGCCCGATGTACCAACCATCTGCACCTTGCCATCGTCAAGAATATCCGAGCAGCAATTGCGGCTGGCGAAATCGCGCAGGCGGTCGCGAATTTCAGTGCGCATTGCTTCGAACCGTTCGCGGCGCTGCTCGATCCCGGCATAACGTTCGGTCAGGCACAGAACCCCGCAGGGCATCGAAAGCGTTTCAATGCACTGGGTCTGGCCCATATTGTCGACCTTGATCCAGCAGATTTCCGTGCTGCCACCGCCAATGTCAAACACCACCGCATATGGGCGCTCGTCAAGCAAGGCAGAGCAGGCCTGAAGTGCCAAACGGCTTTCTTCGTCCGGATTGATGATTTTAAGTTCAATACCAGTTTCGTCAAAGACCTTCCGGACAAATTCATCGCGATTTTTGGCCGTCCGACAGGCTTCTGTCGCCACCGCATGCAGTTTTGCACCGGGATGCTTGCGCAGTTTTTTCGAACAGACCTTTAACGCGTCAATCGCGCGATCCATTGCCGCCTGACAAAGATAACCTTTTTCCCGCACACCTTCGCCAAGACGCACAACGCGCGAAAACGCGTCAATCACCTTGAACCCGTCTTTGCAAGGGCGCGCGACCAGCAGACGGCAATTCGAACTGCCCAGATCAATCGCGGCATAAAGCGGGGGATGACTGGTCGTGGGGTGCAGCGGGCGATCCACAACAAGGCTGTCGGCAGGCAAACTCGATGATGGCACAACGCACGGCGCATCCATCACGGCATTTCCGGCCATGGCAGCACCGCCTTCAGGGCGGATAGCCCTGTGCGTGTCGCTATGGGGAGATACCTGTTTCACCTGCTCTGATCTGCCTTGCTTGTCGGTTACAAATTCTTTGATCGCATCAACACGACAATTATATGACGTTCCCGCGAATCACACATATGAGTTTACCGACAATGTTGCACAAGGCAAATCCCGTATGCATTTAACTCATGGAGCAGCGGCTTCACCCCCGTGCCCAAAGACGTAACGGGCAAAAAAGGTCTTGCCAAAGTGCCATCGGTTTAATAAATAGCGGCCCACGCCACACAGCGTTCAAGGCTCTGTTGGGGAATAGGTTAACGGTAGACCTACGGACTCTGACTCCGTCAGTCCTGGTTCGAATCCAGGTTCCCCAGCCAGCCTTTGCTTGCTTTGCAAGCTATGGTGAGGTTCGTGTCGTACAAATATGTACCGAACAGTAAATCGCACCAAAACCCCTGCTGGGGAATAGGTTAATGGTAGACCCGCGGACTCTGACTCCGCTAGTCCTGGTTCGAGTCCAGGTTCCCCAGCCATCTTTCTGATCTGCATATCCCGAACCTTTACGATTTTTTTTTGCAGCACAAAGCCGTGATTGTCTTATGTGGTGCAACAGTCCTTTTCCTGTCAGGCAGGAAAGCCGGGAACGCAGAGAAAAGATATTTCACGCTTTTTGGAACCTGCCGCCTATGCGGCACGTTGGGCTATCACGATCTGTGACAAATCACAGGCAACGAATGCACATTTGGCAACAAAGGAGCATGAGATGCTTACCGATATGTACCGATCCCGAAACGCTTCCCATCCGACCATCATCGATCGTGTTGATCCGGTAATCTGGTCCGATCATGGCCATTGCCCGATGATCACGGCCGAGGATGAGAAGTTTTATGAAAAGAACGGATTTCTGTTTCTGAAAAATGTTTTCAGCGATGGGGAAATCGCCAAGCTCCGCCGCGAGGCAGGGCTGGTCGAAAATTCCGACCCGACCGACGAAGAGGTCATCTCGGAACCGGGCAGCGACGAAGTCCGTAGCGTTTTCCGTGTTCATGACAAAAGCGATGTGTTTTCGAAGCTGATATCAGATGACCGCCTGGTCGCGATTGCCGAACATTTCCTTGATGACGATATTTATATTCATCAATCACGGGTCAATTTCAAACCTGCCTTCAAAGGCAAGGAATTCTTCTGGCATTCGGATTTTGAAACCTGGCACACCGAAGACGGCATGCCCCGCATGCGTGCCCTTTCGATGTCGATCACTTTGACGGATAACTCGGCCCATAATGGCCCGTTAATGCTGATCCCGGGATCGCATAAAAAGTTCATTTCCTGCGTCGGAGAAACTCCCGATCAGAACTACAAAAACTCGCTCAAGATACAGGAAATCGGCACTCCTGATCAGAAAAACCTCTCGGAAATGGTCGATGAGAACGGGATTGTCGCACCAGTCGGCCCCGCCGGGTCGGTTCTGATTTTCGAATGCAACACACTGCACGGGTCGGGCAACAACATCACCCCCTACCCGCGGTCGAACCTGTTTTTCGTTTATAATGCGATGTCAAACAGGCTGGTTGCGCCATTTGGTGGTACGAAGCCAAGACCGAACTTTCTTGCCGCGCGCAAAGATATTGTTCCGGTACGTAGCGGCCGTCAAAAAATACAGGCCGCCGAATAACCCGCTCAGGATGACAGGAAGCAGGGCGGCGACGCTCCCTCCGCCCTGTTGAAATCGCCGGTTGCCTTTTCGCTTACCGGGCGTATGCCAGCCTCGGTCAGGATGATATCGACCGGAATGTCATATTCATGGGGAAAGATATCGGCGATGCGCGTGGCTTCAAAGCCGACACCGATAACAAGTGGACGAACCGCCATCGCGGCAAGTGTCCGGTCAAAAAATCCGCCACCATATCCCAACCGATAGCCACGACCGTCAAATCCGACCAGTGGCGCGATCATGACATGGATAGGCACGGCTTTGGTCCCGACCGGTTCGGGAATGCTTGCAAAGCCCGGGGCTATTTCGGTTTGCGGTGTCCAATCATGAAAAATCATCGGCTGTGCCTTAGCCGGTACGACTGGCAAGGCAGCCTTTCCGCCGCGCGCGATATGATCGACAATCACCGGGCGCAGATCGATTTCATTCTGGATCGGCCAGTAAAAGCCGACCGTCGCCTTTGGCCGTTCGGCAAGAATGGCCGTCATTCCATTGCAAACGGATACGGACCATTGCCTGTGGATGGCCGGATCGATACTGCCGCGCCATGCCAGCAACTTCTTGCGCACATTCTTGCGCCACTCAGATATTACGGCATCGTCTGAAACATTAGGCGGGGCGGGCAAAATGATCCGGGTCATGGGGCGTAACCTGATGGCGATGTCGGAAACGGGCGTGATAGACAAATTTAACGCAAAAAGGCCCTGAAACGAATAACGCGCCGGAGACCGGCGCGTTAACGGTTGTCAGCAAAAGCTGCAATCCAAAATCAAATTACATGATGGAGAGTTCTTCTGCCGACATGCGGCCGTTACGACCTTCAATCAGCTCGAATTGAACCTTCTGACCCTCATCAAGTCCCTGCAAACCAGCGCGCTGAACAGCGGTGATGTGCACGAATGCATCCTTGCCGCCTTCGTCCGGGGTGATGAAGCCATAACCCTTGGTCGCATTGAACCACTTAACCGTTCCGGTAGCCATATCCGTAGTCGTCCTTAGTTTTGGTAATCGCATTTCCCAAGCGCGGAAAATGCTTAAGTTACGTCCCTGCAATACGCTTTTGAACCAGCGTTAGAAACCTCAACCAGAAGGCAACAACACAGACCAAAGATGCACTGCATCGTTTCAACATTTACGCGAATTTGGACCTTCACGCAACGAATTCGTGTTTGAAGTTCTTTATTCAACCCTGATGGTTAGCCGGTATTTTGCGAATATTGCTTGCTGATCGATGTTCAACTTTCAGCACAACCTGATCGCGCCGGGGGGCACATTGATTTCGAACAAATTTCAATTTTGACCTGCCTTGTCGTGACAAGCTACCGCCTGGCAACCTGATCAAGATCAGTGAACCCGGCCAAAACGCTTGGATTTCCCTTGGCTTCAGACGGAAGCGGCATTATTCGAACCACATTTTTCCGACCTCAGATCCGTCACCATTCCCATTCAGACATCCACACGCAAGAAAGCAGGCCAGATCAATCTGTCCATACCGGATTTAACAAGCAACAGAGCGGACCATCCGTCGCACCGGGCGCGACGGCCAAATGTGAAAATTTTCACAAAATTGAACATGGAAAGATTGTTTTTCAATACCCCGACATATATCAGAAATCACTTTATTGCACCGAGTCCCTCGATAGTTTTCCAAAACCATACGAGAGGCCAAAAGCGAATCACATGGCGCTTGCCCCGGCTCCACACGAAATACCACCCGCAAATACACGATGCTTTCCCCGAACAACAAAACGGGAATATAAAAAATCAATATTCAATCAAAAGAACCAACCACCTGTAGCCGTTAGGATTTCTGGCGTCCCTGTCCGTTCGTATTTAGAATGTTCGATTTTGTCATAATTGTTGACGCGGTTTCTCGTGACAAGCAGAGGCAATTCGGTTGAAGATAGAAATAAATGTGTGAAAAGCAGCACGCAGTCACAACATATTAAAAAAACGAGCAAACCGGATAATTCCGGACGGATTGGGACATAAGCAGTTGGTAAAAAGGTTAAGCCGAAGACCGGATCGGAAAACATAAATTGACTGCCACGACAAAGATCGCCAATCCACGCGACATTGCGCACAATGTCATGACGCTGATCTCCGAGTTGAATCTGCAGCCCACGCCGCAGGTTTATCACGTATTTTACAGCTATCTGACCGATGAGATTCCCGAACTGAGCCAACTGATCAAGGTCTTGATCCGCAATACTCAGGAACTGGATGAAGAAACCGTTTTCCGGATTTACCACAAATTCCTTGGCACACATGCCCTGCAACAGCGACTGAATATGGGGGTCGAAGGATTACAGGCTGCGGTAGAACGGGTCGAAGAAGCTGTTCACAGCGTCCTTCGTGAAACCGAAGGCTTCTGCGAGCATCTCGACAATGCGTCAGATCGGTTAAGCTCGGACGATATAACGCTTGAAATCGCGCGCGATGTCACACGCGGACTTTCAAGTGCCACCCGCGATGCGCATGGCCGTTATAGTGAATTCAACGGTTGCCTTGACGAGTACCACAATGAAGTTCGCCGGGTTCGCAGCGAACTGGAACTGGTCCGCCGTGATGCATTGACCGATACCCTGACCGGGATAGCCAACCGTAAGAATTTTGATGCATCGCTTCGTGATGCGGTCACGACAACGATGGAAACCGGCGCCCCGTTAAGCCTTTTGATGATCGATATTGATCATTTCAAAAACTTCAATGACAATCACGGCCATCGTGCCGGGGACGGGGTTTTGAAGGCTGTTGCACGGGTTCTGGTCAATTCGACCAAAGGGGCGGATACCGTTGCGCGTTACGGTGGCGAAGAATTTGCCGTCATCCTGCCCGACACGACATTGGAAAACGCCACGAAGCTTGCCAACAAATTGCGCGACAATGTTTCAGGTCAAAGAATTATCAACAAGAAAACAGGCAAGGATTTCGGTAAGTTAACCGTTTCAATCGGCTTGACGTCTTATAAGCTTGGCGAGAATATACTGGAGTTTGTTGACCGTGCTGACGGCGCCCTTTATCAAGCCAAACAGGAAGGCAGAAATACCTGCATTATGATAATGTGACATATCTGTCAGGTTGAGACTGGAAACATCGATACGTTCTCCCAACCTTATCGGTATGAGAATATGGACACTACCAGTCCCGGGGGCTGCTGCAATAAACTGACCGTCAGCCCTATCGCAGGAGCTGACGATAAATCAGACCAGCAGTACCAATCCGGGCGGAGCAAATAAATGAACAAACCGATGCGCGAACGGAAACTTGATCTTGAACACAAGGTCTTCAAATCGTTCGAGGAATGCCATTTCCAAAAGTCCGACCTTTCGGAAGAGGCTCTTTTTGTGCTGAAAATGGCCGAAGGATCGGTTGTATCCCTGCCCCTTAAGGCGGTTTGCAAGGAATTCGGGATCGACCCGGATTCAAATGATGGTGAACTGATCGGCCTTGTCGACAAGTCACTGGATTTCGTCAATGTGCTGCGCCCCGGCGATGATTTGCCGCTCGAAGTTCTGACGGGCGAGGCGTCGTGGGATGTCGATGAAGATCACCGTGCAATCGCCTATAACCGCCTGACCATGCAGCTTGTCACCTGGATGTCCGGGAATGAAGAACTGATCACTGATCCCGAACAGCTGATGCAGATCGCCGAAGACCCAGGCACCAAGAAAAAGATCAATCAGGCATTCGACGAAGTCGCCGATAAACTCAATATCGGCCGCGAAAACCGCGAGGAAGTCGTCAATCTGGTTCATCAGGTCGCCGAGGAACTTTCTTATGTCGAAACGCTGCGCGACAAGTACCGCAATGTGAAAAAGATCGACACGAAGCTGCAGGAACTGCGCCGTATCTATGCACATGAAAAGGGCGTTCTGGAAACGGTCACACAGGTCATTCGCCTTATTGATGATGCGATGAAAAAGTTTGAAACCAGCTTTGACGAGATTGACGCCAATACCGGCGAAATCATGTCAGTCCTGCGTAACTTCACGACCCAGCGCCAGTATATCCGCAACAAGCGCGATGATCTGTATCGCCGTCTGCGGGCATGGGAACCGCTTTTTGAACGCTGGGATACGATGGCACTGGAACGGGGCGCACCGGCGGTGCGTCTGGTCCGCGATACATATCAGTTCCTTGCCCCACGTTTCATGAAGGTCAAGGAATGGCTGATGATGACAAAGGTGCAGGACGGGATTGTCGCAGGCCAAAGCTTCAAGAACGAAGACGAACGCATGGGCGCTCTCAAAGGCAAGATGATGCAGTGGTAACACTGATCCGACCTTGATCTCCCTGCCCTCAATTGCAAAAGCGCAGCCAATGCCGCGCTTTTTCTTTTGGGCGTTAAAGTCGTCCCTATTGCTTCATGATCTTTAGCGCGACATGCCCATCAATCATGGTAATCGACTTTTTCGAAGATGCCGGTACCGGCACGCGCACATCAATGCAATAGGCAATCAGGGCTGCCGCCAGTTCTGCACCTGCCGCCGGGACAATTATCGGGTCACCATGATCGGCAATGATATTGAGCCGTGCGGCAATTTCAGGAGATTTTTCAATTTCAAGCCTCCCGATCTGACCGGGCGGCAACGGCTTTCCGGTGCGGCGGCGATATCCGACCAGCGCCTTGATCAGCTCGCTTTCCTCGAAAATGATGCAGCGCAATTCGCGCATAATGGCTCTTCCTGCAAATAAACTTATACAACGATATAAGGCAGGATAATCCGATTTAAAGAGGTTTTACAAACAAATAGGCCCCTAGCTTGACGCCAGCCAGATCCCGACCGCGATCATCAGCGTCCCGGCGATCCGGTTAAGGATACGGACATTGCCGCTTTTTTCCAGAAAGTGTCGCAACGACCGGCCGCCGGTCGCATAAAGCGTCATGCAAATCAGTTCTGTCACCAGAATGATTGCCACCAGCACGGAAAGCTGCGGCGCGATAGCATGATCCAGACTGATAAAGGGTGGCAATAGAGCCACCATAAACGCCCAGCCCTTCGGATTGGCAATCGCAGTCACAAACCCCTGAGAAGCAAGCGCAAACGGTGTTGCCGGGCGGGAGGCATCAATTTCAGCGTTAAATGCCATGCGTCCGCGCGAACGCCACATCTGGATACCCAGCCACGCCAGATAGGCACCACCCACATATTTGAAAACAGCAAAGACCGCCGGATATTCCAGCATCACCGTTGCAACACCAAGGGCCGAGGCCACCACGACAATCCCCACGCCGACAAGTTCGCCCATCATCATCCAGACGGTACGGCGCACGCCAATCGTCATTCCCATTGTCAGCGCAAGGGTCATGCACATGCCCGGCGTGATCGAGACAAAGAAGGCCGTCGGGATAAAGGCCCCGATCAAAGACAGGCTTACCATCGTGTATATCCGTAAGTTGGTGGCGGCACTTGATACGAAACGTTATCGGAAAATTTTCTGGGGCATTTCGCATCGATACTGCAACAGATAACCAAGAATTTGAACACTTCAAGCGCAATCTTTGGCTTGGGTGGTTTGCCATTCTCGTATTTGATCAATTTAGCTCTATCCTATGCTGCACGCCGCCATATGGGCCCGCGACAATACCGTCGCGCTAATTTCCACCCTTAAAAGCGCATCAAAGATACAAAAATTACTTGACCTTGGCGGGCGGTCCGATGAAATTGGGTGCGTCGCCAGCACAGCCTGGCACTTCGATACCATTTGATGAAGACCGATGACCGCAGACATTTGCAACATTCCTGCAATTGCCGATCGCACCGAAGCCGATGCTTCGGGTGCCTTTGTGCTGTCTGCTCTAAACCTAATTCTCGGTCTCCTTGGTCTCGCAGCGCTCGGGTCGCTACGACTTACCCGCCCCTGAGCGTACGAAGACGGTTCGGATTACCAAATAGGTCAATCCATTTACCGCAGCTCAGGGGAACAAGTCGCGCCAAAAGGCCCGCACTCTTTCCAAATTGACGTTTCAAATTTCGGGCAAAGTCCCGCTTGATCAGGAATTACGGTAATGGCTAGTGCTAACGACAATCGCGTCATCATTTTTGACACCACCCTGCGTGACGGCGAACAGTCCCCGGGTGCATCAATGACGCTCGATGAAAAACTGCGTGTGGCACACGCATTGGCAGAAATGAAAGTCGACATCATTGAGGCAGGCTTTGCCATCGCATCGAATGGCGACTTCCGGTCAGTCAATGAAATCGCCAAACAAATCAAGGGCCCGACCATCTGTTCGCTGGCCCGCGCGGCCAAAGGTGACATCGAACGGGCCGCCGAAGCACTGGAACCGGCAGAAAACAAACGCATCCACACCTTCATTTCCACAAGCCCCCTGCATATGAAATTCAAATTGCAGATGGAACCGGAACGCGTTCTGGAAAAGGTGATTGAAAGTGTTACACTGGCACGCAAATTTACCGACGACGTTGAATGGTCGGCCGAGGACGGATCGCGCACCGAGCATGACTTCCTGTGCCGTTGCGTTGAAGCCGCGATTGATGCCGGCGCGACCACCATCAACATCCCCGATACGGTTGGCTACACCACCCCTACCGAGTACGCCGACCTGATGACCATGCTGTTTAACCGTGTGCCAAATATCGACAAGGCGATCCTGTCGGTTCACTGCCACAACGATTTGGGCATGGCGGTTGCAAACTCGCTGGCGGCTGTCCATGCTGGTGCTCGCCAGATCGAATGCACGATCAACGGTCTGGGCGAACGCGCAGGCAACGCGGCACTGGAAGAAATCGTCATGGCGCTGAAAACGCGCAACGATGCCTTCCCGTATGAAACCGGGATTGATTCAACCAAAATCATGAACGCATCACGTCTGGTGTCGGCTGTGTCGGGCTTCGTCGTACAACCGAACAAGGCGATTGTCGGCGCAAACGCCTTCGCTCATGAAAGCGGCATTCATCAGGACGGCTTCCTGAAGAATTCTGAAACCTATGAAATCATGAAACCGGAAAGCATCGGCCTGAACAAATCAAGTCTGGTGATGGGCAAGCATTCCGGCCGTCATGCCTTCAAGGAAAAGCTCAAGGAACTGGGCTTTGCCGAACTGGGCGACAATGCCATCGAAGACGCGTTCGCCCGCTTCAAGGAACTGGCCGACAAGAAGAAAGAAGTCTATGACGACGACATCGTCGCACTGGTCGATGATGGCATGCGTGATAACGAACATATCAAGTTCGTGTCGCTGGCTGTCACCTGTGGCTCCAAAGGTCCGCAGACCGCCGAACTGGAACTGAATGTGAATGGGGAAACCCGCACTGCCAAAACCACCGGCGATGGCCCGATTGATGCAACCTTCAACGCCATCAAGGCAATCTATCCCCATGACTGGAAACTTAAACTCTATCAGGTTCATGCTGTCACCGAAGGCACGGACGCACAGGGTACGGTTACCGTCAAACTGGATGGTGAAGACCGCACCGTGGTTGGCAATGCATCGGATACCGACACCGTTGTCGCATCCTGCGTGGCCTATGTCACCGCGGTCAACAAGCTGATCGAGAAAAGCCAGAAAACGGCACCGGACGCCATGGCTTCCTGATCAGGCATTCTGCATTTTGAGAATAAAGGGGTGGTATTTGCCGCCCCTTTTTCCGTTTCAGGGCCGGTTTCCGTCAGGTACCCCCGCTTTTTAGCAGGTATGATTGCTGTGACCCCGCGCATTCTGTGATACACTATGCCTCTTGAACGAAGGGGCCAAAGCCATGACCATGCAGCCTGTTCTTCAGTTTCATCACCGATCTGTTGCCATTACGGTATTGGCGTTTTGTGCAGTCGTAATTGTCGCTATGACGCCACACGCAAAAGCCGCTGCGATTAATGATGTGCAGAAAATCGACATACCATCTCAACCTTATCCGATAAGCGGACTGCGGCAGCGTTTGATTGACGCGGGAAAAGCCATTCCCGAAGTCGATAGCAGCCTGCAATTCGATATTCCCGGCCTCTATTACCCGCCTGTGGATGAAAACGCTAAAACCGCAGCGGTAATTGCTGTTCCTGATTGTGACGACCGTTTTCCGGAAGACTGGATTACCGCGCTGCATGATGCAGGCCTTGCGGTTCTTCGCATATCGCCCGGAAAAGCCCACCCTTCGCAAAGCTATTGCACGGCCGGAACACTTGATAATCCGAAACACGGCGTGACCTATTGGGCCTTTGATGCACTAAGCGCGCTTGAGTATCTGGCAGGACAGGATGGTATCGATCCTGATCGGATTGCGATTTTCGGTTACGGATACGGTGCGGCTGCCGCCCAATTCGCGATCTATCGCCACGGTCACGCCAAACGATTTGATCAGCGGTTCGTCTCGATGGTGGGACTGCGTGCCCAATGCATGTCGGAAATGGATAATTTCGTTCCCGCATTGCTGGTGACGGTAACGGGGGATCGGCTAAACCCGCCGGCATGGTGCCAGTGGCGCATGGACCGGGACCTGCATGCGGATCGCGAACCAGTAATGTTCGAGATGCTTCAGAGTGATGAAACACCTGAAAAACAAGCGACTCGCAAATTTCTGAAAGTGGAAACCGGACCCGAGACAACTGCCCTGATCATGGATTTCCTGCTTAAAACTGGAATAATTCTCAAGGAAGATAAACCTTGAATGAAAACGCCAACACCATATGGCGGATCATCTTTTTGCATCTTATTTCAAGTCTTGTGACCCGTCTTAATTATTCCTCAATTCCCTGAGCAGATTATTCGTGCATCGACTGGCGCGTTACGCTATCAAAGCCGGTACATTCGTATTCAAGATTTTACTATTAACCGGGGCATAGGGCAGGAATGTTTTCCAAGCTTCTTGGGGTTTTATCCTCCGACATGGCGGTGGATTTGGGCACCGCCAACACACTGGTTTACGTCAAAGGGCGTGGCATCGTCCTTAACGAACCATCCGTGGTAGCCATCACCGACGAAAAAGGCAAGAAACAGGTACTTGCCGTCGGGGAAGAAGCTAAGCAGATGCTCGGGCGTACGCCCGGTTACATTCAGGCCATTCGCCCGCTGCGCGATGGCGTGATTGCCGAATTCCACATCGCCGAAGAGATGATCAAACACTTTATCCGTAAAGTGCATGGCCGTCGCAACTTCGCAAGCCCGGAAGTCATCATTTGCGTTCCGTCTGGCTCGACCGCCGTTGAACGCCGCGCCATTCAGGAAAGTGCTGAAAGTGCCGGCGCCCGCAAGGTCTGGCTGATTGACGAACCGATGGCAGCCGCCATTGGCGCGGGTCTTCCGGTCACCGAGCCGACCGGCTCCATGGTTGTCGACATCGGCGGTGGCACCACCGAGGTCGCGGTTCTGTCGCTTGGCGGTATCGTTTATGCCCGTTCGGTGCGTGTTGGTGGCGACAAGATGGACGAGGCGATCATCGCCTATATCCGTCGCACCCATAACCTGCTGGTAGGTGAAAGCACCGCAGAACGCATCAAGAAAGAAATCGGTTCAGCCTGCGCACCAGACGATGGTGATGGTGCAACGGTTGAAATCCGTGGCCGTGATCTGATGAATGGCGTTCCGAAGGAACTGATCATTTCCGAACGCCAGATCGCAGAAAGCCTTGCAGAACCTGTTTCGGCAATCATCGAGGCGGTGAAAGTCGCCCTTGAACAGACCCCGCCGGAACTGGCAGCCGATATCGTCGACAAGGGTATCGTTCTGACCGGTGGTGGCGCAATGCTTGGCAATCTGGACTATGTCCTGCGCCATGCAACCGGTCTTCCGGTTTCGATTGCCGATGATCCCCTGTCCTGCGTTGCGCTTGGTACGGGTCGTGCGCTCGAAGAAAAGAAGATGCTTCGCAACGTGTTGCACACCGCTTACTAAGGCGAAATGGCAAAAAACATCTCACCGGGTCATGTCCTGACTGGACGCGACTCGGTGATTTCGTTAAGGTTGAATATCCCACGGGGATTTCGGGGCAACTTTTCTGATCTAATGCGGGGAATATAGTGGCTCAGCATGGCGGTCCGCAGCAGCGTATCTTTTCGCCGTTACGTACGGCGCTTCACCGCTTCGCCTTCATCCTTCTAATCGTATCGGCGTTTGGCCTTATGCTTCTGGGCAAGGCTGATACCGTTCTGATCGAAAGGATACGAGCCGCTTCGGCCGATCTTGTATCCCCGATCATGAATGTTGTTTCCCGTCCCGCCGCCAGCATCAACGAGCTGACGGAACAGGCGACCAATATCTTCAATCTCTATGAACAGAACGAACGCCTGCGTCGCGAAAACCGCGAATTGCTGGCGTGGCAGCAGGTTGCCCGTAATCTAGCGCATGAAAATGCCCGCCTGCGCGACCTTGCCGATTATACAAGCCCGCCGCCATTGCGCCTTGTCACCACCCGCGTGATTGCCGATATGGGCGGTGCCTATGCGCACAGCCTGATGGTATCGGCCGGTTCGCGCGATGGCGTGATCAAAGGACAGGCAGTTATGTCCGACGAAGGGCTTGTCGGACGTGTTGCCGAAGCAGGCTATCAGGCTTCGCGCGTTCTGTTGATTACAGACATCAATTCACGCGTCCCGGTGATTGTTGAAAATTCGCGTGACCGTGCGTTTCTGTCGGGCGACAACACAGACCGCCCGCTTTTGACCTTCCTGACTGCGGATGCGGCGGTTGCGCCGGGTGATCGCATTCTGACATCCGGTCATGGTGGTGCCTTCCCGCCTGGCATTCCGGTTGGTGTCGTTTCATCCGTTTCGGAAAATGCCGTGCGTGTCGCGCCACTGTTCCGCCGCCACCAACTTGAATATCTGCGCGTCGCGGATTATGGCCTGCAAGGCATCCTGAGCGATCAGGCCATGCGCCGTGATCAGCAGAATGATGGCGTTATCCCCAACGGTGTTGGCATCGTACCCAATGACGGGAACGATGCGGCAGCAAATATGCCAACGCTTGGCCCCGCACAGCCAACGGATCGACTTCCGTGAAGCCCGGTGTCTGGCACAGGCTGGATATCATTGCGCGAGGCTTGTTTCCGGCATTCAGCGTTTTCATTCTGTTGCTGTTTAATCTGCTGCCGATCAGCGTGCCATTGCTCAGCACCGCATCACCTGCATTGCCTTTGATGGCTGTATTTTACTGGTCGGTGAACCGCCCGGATTTGCTAACCGCGCTGACGGCATTCTTTCTTGGACTGTTGCAGGATTTGCTGACAGGCCTGCCCCTTGGCGTCAGTTCGCTGGTCTTGCTGCTCGTGCAGACCGGATCTGCAAGCCAGGGCCGTTTTTTCCATAACAAGCCGTTCAGCGTAATGTGGTGGGGTTTTGCGTTGGTCGCGATCCCGGCACTGCTGGTTCAGTGGCTTTTGAGTTCGGCATTAATCGGGGCCTTCTTGCCGATCAAGTCGACATTGATTAGCTATGTACTGACTGCGGCACTTTTCCCGCTTGTTGCATGGGTTCTGGCACGGGCGCAAAATACGCTTCTGCGCCATATCTAGAACAGCACCAGCTGGATCAATATTGATGTTTTGGCAATAGCTACCGGCTATGTTTGAAAGACAGTTTTCAACATGCACCGCACAGGATAAAACGGGCACGCAAGTTTCCGGAATTCCGTCGGGGCACTCCGACCAGCAGGTTTGACGACGCCGATGTGGCACCGTGACTCAGACAGATATCGCATGTTTACCCGCCGCGCCCTGATGCTCGGCGCGGGGCAGGGTATATTGCTGACCGGTCTTGCCGCACGCATGTACTATCTGCAGGTAATGGAAAGCGACCGTTACAGGGTCCTTGCCGATGAAAACCGGATATCCCATCGCCTTTTGCCGCCACCGCGCGGCCTGATTACCGACCGTTTTGGTGCTCCGGTCGCGGTAAACCGGCAGAACTATCACATCATGATCGTTCGCGAACAGGCGCAGGATGTTCGGAGGACCCTGGAAATTCTGGGTCAGATCATCGAACTTGGCCCCGACACCATCGAACGGGTTGAACGTGACGTCGCGCGCAGACGGTCCTTTGTCCCGGTTACGGTGCGCGACAATTTAACTTGGGAAGAAGTTGCACGCGTCGGCGTTAACGCCCCGGACCTGCCCGGTCTGATCATTGATGCCGGTCGTTCGCGCGATTATCCCGAAGGTCCGCATCTGGCGCATACTTTGGGCTATGTGGCGGCCGTGTCGGAAAAAGAACTGACCGGCGATCCATTGCTTGAACTGCCTGGGTTCCGGATTGGCAAAAGCGGGATCGAGAAAGTTTACGATCTGGCACTTCGCGGCAGTGCTGGCACCAGCCAGGTCGAAGTCAATGCACTTGGCCGTGTCATCCGCGAACTTGACCGCGAAGAAGGCGACAGTGGCAACACGGTTGTCATGACCCTTGATCTTGAATTGCAGCGTTACGCCAACCAGCGCCTGTCAAACAAGGAAAGCGCATCTGCCGTTGTGCTTGATATTCATAACGGCGAAGTGCTTGCGATGGCATCGCATCCGACATACGACCCGAACGCCTTTACCAACGGCATTTCGCACAAGCTATGGAACAGTCTGGTCAATAACGAATACGCACCACTGTCTAACAAGGCCGTCACCGGGACCTATGCACCGGGTTCGACATTCAAGATGTGTGTCGCCCTTGCCGGACTTGAAGCCGGTGTGGTTACAGCCAATCAGCGTTTCTTCTGCCCGGGTCATCTTGATCTTGGCAATGCACGGTTCCATTGCTGGAAACGTGGCGGGCATGGCTGGGTCGATATGCATGACTCGATGAAACATTCCTGCGATGTTTATTACTATGAAATATCGCAAAAGATCGGCATCGACCGTATCGCCGCCATGGCCAATAAACTGGGCCTTGGCGAATTGACCGGTATCGACCTTCCCAATGAACGTTCCGGCCTGATCCCGACCAAGGACTGGAAGGAAATCCAGCTCGGCAAACGCTGGCAGGGTGGTGAAACCCTGATTTCGTCAATCGGTCAGGGATACGTCCTGGCAACGCCGTTGCAACTGGCGACCATGGTTGCACGCATTGCATCGGGCAAGGCTGTTAAGCCGCATCTGACACGCGATCATGTCACCGCAGAAGGCATCACCAGCCGGGCGAATGAGGAATTCCCCGAACTTCAGGTCAACCGTGCCCATCTGGCGCGTATTCGCGACGGCATGAATGGTGTCACCAACGAATTGCGCGGCACGGCACATCGGTCGCGGATTGATATCAAGGGCATGGAGATGGCCGGTAAGACAGGCACCAGTCAGGTCCGCCGCATTACCATGCGCGAACGCCAAACCACCGGGGTTCTTGATAACAATGATCTGCCGTGGAAATACCGCGACCATGCGCTGTTTGTTGCCTTTGCACCGGTCGACAATCCCCGCTATGCCTGCGCGGTTGTTGTGGATCACGGTGGATCCGGTTCGGGCATCGCTGCACCGATTGCACGTGACATTCTGATCAAGGCGCAGGAACTGAAATCTGCACGCCCGGGCATATCGGCGGCCAACATTCAATCCACCGCGCAATTATCGCACCCGTCACAGACAGACCGCGAAGAAGAAGGCTAGAACGATGGCAAGCCGCAGATATCGTATCGGCGAAGATCCGGATTACGTGCCAATCGGTCGCCGTCTTTTAATGCTTAACTGGACGTTGGTATTGCTGATTTCCACACTGGCGGGGATCGGTTTTGCCATGCTGTATTCGGCGGCCAACGGTTCGGTTGAACCATGGGCAGAACGTCAGATGATGCGTTTTGCTGTTGGTGCCATCGTGATGATTGGCATCGCGGTTACCGATGTCCGTGTCTGGTTGAAACTTGCCTATTTTTCCTATTTCGTCGCGCTGATCCTTCTGATTGGGGTTGAAATCAAGGGGGATATTGGCATGGGGGCGCAACGCTGGATCAATCTTGGTTTCTTCCAGTTGCAACCATCCGAACTGATGAAAATCTCGCTTGTGCTGGCACTTGCGCGTTATTTCCACGGCCTGACTGTCGAAGAAGTGGGGCGCATTCCGCTTTTGATACCGCCACTTTTAATGGTTCTGGCTCCTGCGGCACTGGTGTTGCGCCAGCCTGATCTGGGTACTGCCCTATTGCTGATTGCCGGTGGCGGCGTCATCTTCTGGCTTGCCGGGGTTCGGATGTGGAAATTCGCCCTGATACTTGGCGCGGTTCTGGCAATCATTCCCATCGGCTGGCAGTTTCTGCGCGATTATCAGAAAAACCGCGTTCTGACGTTCCTGAACCCTGAAAATGATCCGCTTGGCGCGGGCTATCACATTACCCAGTCAAAGATTGCCCTTGGGTCGGGCGGCCTGTTTGGCAAGGGTTATATGCTGGGATCGCAAAGCCATCTGAACTTCCTGCCGGAAAAACAGACCGACTTTATCTTTACCATGCTGGGTGAAGAGTTCGGGCTGGTTGGCGGATTGGCGTTGCTGCTGCTTTATACCATGGTAATCATGTATGGTTATGTGATTGCGCTTCGGTGCCGCAACCAGTTCGGTCGCCTTGTCGCAATCGGGATCACCTCGACCTTTTTCCTGTATGTCTTCATCAACATCGCCATGGTGATGGGACTTATCCCTGTGGTCGGTGTTCCGTTGCCGCTGGTCTCGTATGGCGGCACGGTGATGATGACAATTCTTGTCAGCTTTGGCCTTCTGATGAGTGTATCAATCCACCGCGATATACGGATTTCAAGACAGGGAAATGACGACGGCCGTCAATAGCCCCCAACTCAAGCGCTGATCTGATCAGCCAGATTGGCAAGATCGACAGGCACACAACGATTTCGCCCTGTTTCCTTGGCTTGATAAAGTGCGGCATCGACCAGCGAATAAAGAATATCGGCAACATCTGTGTTTTCGCGGGATTTCAGCAATGCAACGTTTTTGGCAACTTGCGCATCCAATTTTCCAGCCGTCCCCTGTGCAGGCAGGGATATCACCCCGAAACTTGACGTGTAGTTCAAATGCTTGCCGCCGAAGGCAACAGCATCCTGTTCAAACGCGCTCCGAAGACGCTCTGCAAGGATCATGGCACCTTCCGCCCCCTCCCCCGGAAGAAGAACCGCAAACTCCTCCCCGCCCAGTCGGGCTGGCAAATCGATATCACGCAGGCTGTATTTCAAAAGCTTTGCCAGTGATACCAAAACCGCATCTCCGGCCTGATGACCATAGGTGTCATTCAAAAGCTTGAACCTATCAATATCGAGCAAAATGATACTCATCGGCGTATCGCGACGCTTCCAGATCGAAAGGTTTTCTTCAAGACGCATCATAAAAATGCGACGGTTGGCAAGACCGGTCAACGGATCTGTCGAAGCCAGCGCTTCAAGCTTGCCCATGGCTTCATTCAATGCGCGCGTCCGACTTTCAACCCGCGTTTCCAGATTGACATTTGCGTCCTGCAAATCATCACGCGCGCGCTGCAATTGCCCGATTTGCCCCCGTATCATGCCAAAAAGCCCTACCGTAACCGAACTCAGCAATTGCACTTCATCGTCATGACGGTACGTTGGCGGCATATCCAGCGACCGTTTAACATCCGACGGATCGGAATTGACGATGTAATGCGCCAGCTTCACCAAGGGGCGCGAAAACACAAAATAACTGAGCGCGGCAAATACCACCGCCATGGTGGCCGCAAAAACCATGTTGGCCAAAAACGACCAGGCAGACCGCGACATGAACGCAGTTACATAAACCTGGGGATTCAGGACAACGACCAGTGTTCCCAAGGCATCGGCAGACGGGTTGTTTTCATTTTGAAGCGGGATTTCAAGCTGCTGCAAACCGCCAAACAACTTTTCCGCCCATCGCGAGGTTTGAATTTCCCCTACCGGACGTTTTCTTTGATAAAGAACGGAGCCATCGCCAAGCTGTATTTTGACACTGGAAATGGATCTTTGCAGCATCATGCCGCGCGCCATGACCTCGGCCAATGCTGCATCCTTTTTTGTCACCGCTTCGGCCGCCACAGGCAGGCTGCTATCAACAACACGCTCGTTGGCCTGCTGATAGACACCCTCAAGCCATTGATAGTCGGTGAAAATCTGAAAAGCCGTGATAACAAAACCAAGTAGCATTGCGGCCAACAGGGAATATTTAAGCTGCCTTGTCGCAACAGAACTGCCAAGCTTCAGTCCAGACAGGTCCTGAACGGTATCCTTTCCTGTCTTAGACACACGGCACCCTTTCCATTAAAGCCAGTCCAATCAGCGCGACGGTATTGGCCAATCACGTTCCTGCGCCGAATTCAGTTCCTCGATCCTGAACCGATAGTCCCTTTGTTCCGGATTGCTGACAAGGCTGAACTGTGAAAAATCAATCTTATTCCAGTCACGGTCGCCAAGAACCTGCTTGTAGGTCTCGAAATTATCCCGTGTTATTGCCTGCATTCCGAAAGATACTTCGGGATTTGTTGTCAGTTTTTCAATGCCTTCAAGGTAATCTTTTAGCAATACCATAATCCACGCACCCGCCAGAAAATGTCCGCCATGCGTCATCGTCATTTTGCCACTGGCAACATTTTCCAATCCTTCGGTGGACCAGTTCAAGCCGCCAACAAAGACATCCTTCCCGGGAACTTTTCCGAATTCTTCGATCGCCTTGATTGCACCAAGGGCGATACTGTCATTGGCAGCCCACACCGCATCCAGACAGCCACCTGTGGCAAGCCATTCCGCAGTCCTGCGATAGGCCTCCTCAAATGACCAATTGACCACAAGGCGACGCTGTTCACGAAGCAAGGGATACTGTTCCAATGCCATATCAAGCCCCCGGAGCCGCTGCAGCGACGCCGGTGTCATGCTGTCCCCGGCCAAAGACAAAAGGCAAAGGTCTTTGCGCAAACCGCCATTATGTGCGTCCTTTGCGGCAATAGCCAACGACTGGGCAATTTCAAATCCGGCACGCTCGTTATCAGGAACCAGCGTCGCAATCCAGAAGCCGAGTTCCCTGCCCGGTCGGCCAAATCGCTGCTTTTGTTCATCGGTCAGATCATTGAGCAGCATCAGAACCGGAATGTTGCGTTCCTGCGCCTCAAGAACGATCCGGGTACCTTGCTGATGTTCATTAACCGCGATGATGTAATCGGGCGGGGGATTCATGGCAAAAACACGATTGGCGCTTTCGGCCATCTGTTTCCAGTCACGGTCACTGTCAAACACAACAAGATCAAAACCGAACTGATCGGCTGCGGCCTGCATGGTGTCGCGCACGTCTTTCCAGAAACCGCGATCACCATAACCCGGATTGATAAAAGCGATGCGCGGTTCGGAAACATTGTTCAGGTCACGCGCATCAACATGCATCGCGCCCCCCAAAATCGCGCACAGCGCAGCGATCCAGCTTACAAGTTTCAAAGACTATTCCCTCGACACCGGTCACAGACCTTTCCCACCGTGCAAAGGACGATGATCGCCTGTTTATTTTCAGTGTCGCCGCATTAACCAATTATATCCGAAAGGTCAAATCAAGTTGGCCTACGGAAGGATCAGATCGTCTGGGCGGCACCATCCAAACGCAACATGACTTCCTGCTGAACCGCACGGAAAAGCGCCGCATAATCCAGATTGACATAGTCAATCTGCCATTCGACAAGTTTGGCGAAAAGTTCCGCATTGGGCGTATCGATGAAAATCATCGTCTCAAGACCACGCGCCTTTGCTTCATGTATTGCGTCGCGTGTCACATTTTCCTCAAGAAATTCGAAAATATGTGCCTGTTCATGATGGATCGCCTGTTCTAGCGAACCGGCAATATGAAGCTGCACATTGCGCCGGATATCCGGTGCAATCCGGCGCAGGTCGTCACGAATGTCGGCAGAAAAAGAACTGACAAAAACGTCGTTTCCGAAGGCAAAACCATCAAGCATGTCGACAACCCTGCCCGCATCTGCCTGCTTGATCTCGCAATATATTTTCACCCGCCCCTTTAGACGGCGCAGAAAGTCTTCAAGCCGCGGCACCGGCTCGCCTGCGAATGCCGGATTGAACCAAGACCCGGCATCCAGCCGATCAATTTCCGCGCTGGTCATTTCCGCAATGGCACCGGTGCCATCGGTTGTGCGATCCACGGTTGCGTCATGCATGACATACAGAACTTCGTCGGCGGACTGACGCACATCGAATTCGATATAGTCCGCCCCCGCCACAATCGCACTTTCGGCGCTGGCAAAGGTATTTTCCGGCGCATTAAGGCTGTCGCCACGGTGATAAACAAGTTGTACTGGCTTCACGGGATCCTCCATATGGCTCGACTGGCCATAGGGAAGGTAGGGCGACAGTCCCGCGCGCAGCAAGCATGTCAGGTCAATTTAACCTTACTGTTACCTTGCCTGTTACGTCGCGAAACCGCATCCGGAAGATATCAGGCACGAAAATTATGCGGCGTCCCGCAAACAGCAGGACACCCAAAAGTCGCCGAAAAGAAGCCCAGTCTAACCAATATCGCGCAACGCACGGGCCAGTTCGTCAGTCGACATACTCGCGCGGTTCTCGATCCCGTGCTGCTTGGCAAGGTGATAAAGATCGTCGCGCCGCCATTTTTCATAGGCCGGTTCGAACTGTCTTTCTCGCGATGACGTTGCCGGCGCATTTCCAGAAAATTTCTGATAGCTAGCCACTTTTGCCTCCTGAGGGGGATGGTCTTAAGCGGAACTGGCATCGGGCAATTTCGATGCCCTTTGTGACACTGCCATTACATTTCATGTGGGATGGAATAAAAAAATGTCTACGGTTTCGAACAAAATTTACTGACTTCTTTCGGTAATATCATGATCTGAAACGACAATCCCGGAAAGACCGCCGCCCAACAATTGCAATTTATCAACAAAACATCATTGGATCGTATTTTTTACTATTTCGTGTTCACGGAGTTTGTTAGCGTCATTGGCAAATCAACAATCACAATCAGGGAAGCCCCCATGGCATTGCATTTTGAACGCGCCGAACTATCGGCCCGCCGCGCAAAAACGGTTGCACGTCTTGAAGCCGCCGGTCTTGATGGCCTGCTGATGTTCCGCCAGGAAAGCATGTTCTATCTGACGGGGTATGACACGTTCGGTTATGTGTTTTTCCAGTGCCTGTATCTGGGGGCTGACGGCCGCATTGCCCTTATTACCCGCGCACCGGATTTGCGTCAGGCACAACATACATCCGACATCGAAGATATCCGTATCTGGGTCGATGGCCCGGATGTGAACCCTGCATTGCAACTGCGCGACATGCTGGCGGAGTTTGGCTGTGGCGGCAAAAAACTTGGCGTTGAATACGATGCCTATGGGTTGACCGCCGCCAATGGCAAAAAGCTTGATGCAGCACTTGACGGTTTCTGCACGCTTACCGACGCATCCCGTCTGGTATCGGAACTGCGCGTTGTCAAAAGCCCGGCGGAACTCGACTGTATCCGCACCGCCGCCAGTCTTGCCGATGACGCATGGGATGCCGCCCTTGAAACCGTCCATGCAGGTGCGTTTGAAGGCGACATACTGGCCGCCATGCAGGGCGCTATTTTCAAAGGGGGCGGGGATTATCCCGGCAATGAATTCATTATCGGAGCCGGACGCGATGCACTGCTTTGCCGTTACTTCACCGGGCGCAAACATCTGGCTGACACTGATCAGATCACGCTGGAATGGGCGGGAGCCTATCGGCATTATCATGCTGCGATGATGCGCACCATTCCAATCGGCAAGGCAACATCGCGCCACGTTGAAATGCACAAGGTCGCAACGGATGCCATGATCGCCTGCCGCGATGCGCTTAAACCCGGCGAACCAATCGGCAAGGTATTCGATGCCTATGCCCGGGTTTGCGATGCAGGCAGCATGAAAGCCCACCGTCTAAACGCGTGCGGTTATTCAATGGGGACGACCTTTGCACCGAACTGGATGGACTGGCCGATGTTTTATCATGGCAATCCGGTGATTGCCGAACCGGGCATGGTTTACTTCCTGCATATGATCCTGATGGACAGCGAAAGCAGCATCGCCATGTGCCCCGGCCATTCGGTGATTGTTACCGAAACCGGCAACGAAGCCATATCACGTCATCAACTCGACCTGGTCACGCGCTGATATACAAAGCAGTTTCCCACAAAAAGGCCTGCTCGAATATGAAGCGGGCCTTTTCGTGTATTGCAGCTATCAGTCCTGCAATGCCTTGCGCATGGCATCTGCCGTGTCTTCGGCAAGACGATCCAGTTTGGCAATCCGGTCATGGATCGCCCCATCGAAGTCGCCTTCATAAAGTTCCAACTGGCGGGCATCGACCGCCAGCTTTTCTGCAGCAAGGTTTGCCGCCATTCCCTTGATCGTGTGTGCCGCACGGCGAAGGCTTTCGCGGTCACCATCGGCAATTGCTGCGATGATATTTTCGCGTTCTTCCTGATAGGACGCCGGCAGCAGGTCAATCAGGCTGGCCATCTGATCGGCACCCAAGGCACGACTCATTTCCTCGAAACGTGTTTTGTCGATCAGATTCATTTTTGTCTCTTTGGCAGATATGTTTGCTTTAACCGGCTCGGGCACGGGTTTTGCGTCTCCCGTTGCGTTATCACTGTTAACCGTTCGCGCCGGACTATCTACGGGCAAGGCGTCGGGCAGGTTCACTTCCATATCGGCATTTGTAACCTGCAAACCGGATGTTACAGAATACCCGCCGCCACGGTTTCTCAGGAAGCGTAACAGAACACCGTAAAGCCTGCGTTCTTCGACAGGCTTGGTCATAACCTCGTCCATGCCCGCCGCCAGAAAGTCACGATGGCGATCACTGAATGCTTCGGCCGTTACACAAATGATCGGAACACGTCCACCTCTGGTGACACGTTCCAGTTCACGGATATGGCGGGTCGCCCCCTCGCCATCCAGAACCGGCATATGGGCATCCATCAGGATCGCATCATAGTCACTCTGCTGGAAGGCATGCACGGCCTGGCGGCCATTGGGTACGATATCGACAACCAATCCATAACGCAGCAACAGCCCGCGGATCACGTTGGCATTAATCTCGTTATCCTCGGCAACAAGAATGCGACTACCCGAAAGAACACTGTCACCACTGCTCTCGGCAATCTGGCTGCCCCCATGCTCATGCCGTTCCGATCGGCGGGCTTCAAACGGCAGCCACACATCAAATCGCGTTCCCTTGCCCTCGCTACTATCGACCTTCATGAAGCCGCCCATCAATTCCGTCAGACTGCGTGCAATCGAAAGACCAAGTCCCGTTCCACCATGTTGCCGCATGGTGGAATTATCGGCCTGGCTAAAGGGGGAAAATATCTGTTCCTGACGATCCCGCGGAATTCCGATGCCGGTATCGATAACGGCAAAATGGTAAACTTCCTCATCCGCAATCAGGTCGCGCACCCGTTCCGGTACATTTTCCTCCCGGGTGACTTCCAACCTTACCGATCCCTTCCGGGTGAATTTCACTGCATTTGATAACAGGTTCCACAGGATCTGGCGAAACCGGACTTCATCACCGGTAAACATCCTTGTTGCCAACGACGCATCATCACAATGCAGGGAAAGGTTCTTTTCGCGTGCCATGTCGGCAATCGCACGAAACAGATCATAGGTAATATCGGATGGGTGAAAGGGGCGTTTTTCCAACTCGACCCGACCGGCCTCGATCTTGCTCATATCAAGGATATCGTTCAAAAGTGCCATCAGCGCCCGCCCGGATGACAAGATCGCACTGACCCGTTCCTTTTGCGCATCGTCAAGCTGACTTTGCCGCAACAATTGCGCCATGCCCAGAATGCCATTTAACGGCGTTCTGATTTCGTGGCTCATGGTCGCCAGAAATTCGCTTTTGGCCGAACTTGCCTGAAATGACTGTCGATAATGGCTGCGCAATTCCAGCAACATGAAAGCCAGGGCAAAACTGTAACTGATCAGGCGCGATGGAATGATGAAGCGCGCGACAATATCGGCGTGTTCCGGCCCGAATACGAAAAATGCCAGATGATTGAAGCAGCCAATCAGCAGCGTGAAACAGATCAGGCTTTCGGAAAGGGAAAACCGGTAATGGCACCGTACCAGATACCCCGCCGCCCCGGCAAAAATCATGATTGTCGTCGGAAACAGGATAAGCGTGCTGATATTTTGCAATGCCCCGCTGACATCGCTTGAAACACCGGGCATGAACCAGACCAGAAATGCCTGAACCGCGACACCGGCGATGATCAGCCCGGGCACCATTGCCCACACCTGATCAGTACCCTGACGGCTTTCATGACGGTTTGCGACATGCCAGCTCATGACAACCAGCCAGAAAGAGCCCAGTCGTAACACAAGAACCAGAAGGCCGGTAAAGGAACCAAGTGCCTGTTCCTGCCCCAACAGGCTGCTGGCCGCAAGAAGGTTGGGAATACCCAAAAGGTCGCTGATCAGCAGTACCCCCATCGCGGCCGCCAAATAGAAAATCTGCTTGCGCTTGGTGATGTCGAACAGGATCCAGCCAATGCACATTGACAGCAGCGCGATGAATTCCACGACCACCAGAACCGAGACGGTAATGCCCGACACCAGATCGTCATCAAGCGACGAGAAAAGCAGAAACACAGGAGCGATGGCACAGAAGGCAAGAAATGCGACACCGGGAAGGCTCAGCATTTTTGGCATATTGGCATCGACCCCGGTTCTGGTCTTTTTGACCGTTGTTAGTGTGCCATTCCGGCATCTGGAACGCGATGCAGGGCTTTTGTCATGCCCAACCTGACAGTTCGGCATGAATGCTGTTTGCCCATCGCAGGGTATCGTCGTCCATCGATTGCATATGCCGGTATTTCGCAAATTGCTGCACGATCAGTTCAAGCCGTTCATGAAACGCCGGTGGCTGGTCCAGATCAAGCAGACGATCCGCCAGGGGATCAAATGCTGCATTCTGAAATTCAAGCGACAGACTGATCCTTGGTTCGGTGGCAAAGGTACTGGCGCGCCCACCCCAATGATACAAGTCCTGCCGCCATCCCATCACGGTCCCCGGTCTCGCGGGTAGTGCCCGAACATCTTGCAAAACAACATCTTCCGGTTTAGCAACAGGGCAAGGATAACACTTTTCAAATGAACGCGGCAATACGTACATACAGCCGTTGTCGGGGCTTGCAACGCCCAGTGGCACCCAAAGTGACAGGCTGATCAGCATGTCATCGCCAATAACACTTTCCCCCTGATAATCGCGATGCGGCGGCCACCCGCGCCCGCCCTGCCCCGGATCGACATGCCATGCCCAGAAATGCGGAAGCAGCTTTACCCGATCCCCCAGAAAATGGGTCAGCAACGGGCGAAGCCGCATGAAAACCTGCCATGTCTCGTCATACAGATAGATCATCGCTGGCGGCAAACCGTTGACCACCAATGTTTCAATCCCGGTGCGCAATTGCGCAAGACTTTCAACAGGCAACAGATCATCAATCAGGAAATATCCATCCTGCCAGAACCGGTCGGAATGCGCCGAACCGTCAAATCCGCCCTTGTCATAACCGACCGACGGCACATCACAGATCCTCGCACCGGCGGCGTAAATTGTCAGTTGCGGGTTGATCGAAAGCCAACTTTCACGTTGGCAGGCCTGAAACGCAGTCATCATGTCGGAAAATCCAATGCAGGGTCTGGCGGACGATACGAAGTCACCTGCTGCCGCGCAAGTCCGACTTGCGCCCGACCCTGTCACGCGTTACGCAGATAGCATTAAGTTTTACCGCTCTGTATCCCCATTTCGGGCCAAAGGCACATTCATGATCCTGCAATCCCCATCCCATGGTGGCGCTATCGATGCGGCGGCCGAAAAATATGGCATTGCCGCACCGGACTGGCTTGATCTGTCGACGGGGATCAATGCAACCGCCTGGCCAATCGCCGCGATTGATGCCATCCATTGGCAACGATTGCCGCTGGCAAGTGAACTGGACGCCCTGAAACAGGCCGCAGCGGACTATTACGGCATTTCACATCCCAACCAGATTGCCTGTGCGCCGGGAACGCAGGCATTGATCCAGACCATTCCCTTCTGGTTTGCCGATCAGGACAGAACCGCAACCGTTCACATTATCGGTCCGACATATGCCGAACATGCACTGGGCTGGAAACGTGCCGGGTTCAGAACGGAAACCGTCACAACAACACCGGAAAACCGGGTATCGAACATGGCCGATATCCTGCAATCCCCTGGCGGCCGCGATGACATTGTCATTCTGGTTAATCCAAACAATCCCGATGGCGGCCTGATAGACCAGACCACACTGACAGAACTTGCCCAACTGGCAACAGAACATGGCAAATGGCTTCTGATTGACGAGGCCTTTATGGATTGCAGCCCGGAATACAGCATTTGCAGACAAAGCCATAAATTCGAACGCATGATTGTCCTGCGTTCATTTGGCAAGTTTTTCGGCCTTGCAGGATTACGTCTTGGATGTGCCGTCATGCCCCAGGAACTGGCCGCTGCTCTAACCGACCGGATCGGTCCATGGGCTATCGCGGGTCCGGCACTGACCATCGCGCGGGCGGCATTTGAAGATCTGGTATGGCAAACCGATATGCGCCATCAGTTGTCAATCGATGCAAACCGCCTTGATAATCTGATTGCCAGCCTGACCGATCTGGAACGGATCGGCGGCACCATACTGTTTCGGCTATATCACGGCAAGAATGCCGCAAAGCTTGCGCACCATCTGGGCACGCAGGGCATTCTGGTCCGGTTGTTTGATGATCATGCTGACCGTGTCCGGTTTGGTCTGCCGGGCACGGAAAAGGACTGGATCAGGCTGGAAAAGGCGTTGGCGGGCCTTTAAAAGCTGTTTTGTCTATTTCGCCCCGTTTTCTTCCCACGCCTGTTTCTTGCGATAAATCGTCGATGGACTGACGCCCAGGGCATCCGCTGCGCGTGGGATCGAGCCACCGCATCGCGCAATTGCTTCTTCAATCGCCTGCTTTTCCACCAGCCAAAGCGGCTTGATCCCGGCATAGCTGCTGTCTATCGGCAAACCGGTTGGCATCGGTGCCATGCCAAACCGGCCATTCGCGCCAATCATGGCAGGGGCCATATCCATATGCTTAGGTTCCACCCCGTCGCGCAGGTTGCGCGCACCGGCCAAAAAGGCCAACGCATCCGGGTCCCCTTCCCAAAATCGACCGGCATCCTCCAACCCGTTTGAGACGACCGGATGAGGCGGAGGTGCTTCGATGGATTCCGACCCAAAACGTTCGTCGTCCGTGCCGCTGTTAACCGGTCGGGGCACCATCGACATGGTGACTTCGGTGCCATTATTCAGAACGACAATGTTGCGGATGATGTTCTGAAGCTGACGAATGTTGCCCGGCCAGGCATAGCGCGCAAACAGGGCGGCAACATCGGGGCTGAAGCGTTGAAAATCGCGCCCTTCTTCTCGGGTAAAGCGTTGCAGATAGAAATTGGCGATCTGCAGGATATCGTCATCGCGATCACGTAAGGGCGGCATGTGAAGCGGAATCACATGAAGACGGTAATACAGATCTTCTCGGAAACGCCCGGCACGCACTTCTTCAAGCGGATCACGGTTTGTTGCACAAACAAACCTTACATCCACGCTTTCAATCGAACTGCCACCGACTTTCTGGAATGTACCAGTCTGAATGAACCTTAAAAGCTTGGTCTGCAGATCCAGATCCATCTCGCATATTTCATCCAGAAAAAGGGTCCCGCCATCGGCCCGGTGTGCGGCCCCTTCGCGGTCGATTACGGCACCGGTGAACGCGCCTTTGACGTGACCGAAAATCTCGCTTTCCATCAGGTCTTTGGGGATCGCACCACAGTTTAGCGGAATAAACGGCTCGTTAACCCGCTCGGACCGACGGTGAATGGCTTCTGCCGCAAGTTCCTTACCGGTCCCTGACTCACCAGTAATGAAAACCGTTGCCCGACTGGGGGCCGCATTTTCAATGATACGATAGATATCATGCATCGTGTCCGACGCGCCGATGATGTCAAAATACATCTCGTCGACGGTATCGACACCATCAGATTTTTGGACCGCATGACTGATCGCGGACCGGCCTTCCAAGGCATCACTGACCGTGATCCGAAGCTTGTCGGCGGTAAAAGGCTTCAGAAGAAAATCCCACGCCCCGTCTCGCATCGCCTCGACCGCGACATTGACCGAACCGTGGGCGGTAATCACAACCACCTTGCATTCCGGTGCGGCCTGATGGGCGGCGCGCAGAACATCACGCCCATCCATGTCCGGCAGGATAAGATCAAGAACCAGAACGTCAGGCGGATCATTTCGCAGTCTTTGAATAGCATCACGACCAGTGACGACATGCTCGACCTTGTGGCCATCCGCGCGCAAGTAGTCCTGATACACCCGCGCAAGCGACAGCGTGTCTTCGACAACGATAATGCGTGCCTGTTCTGGCATTTTGCCGTTCACGTCCCGATCTATTCATCTACCGGAACCATACCGATAGTGACATTACATGCACAACTGCTAACCTCTAGTCAGCTGATTCGTTATCTCATAGAAATCAGCTTTTGGTTAAAAAAGGCATAGTTTCAGTAACATTGCTCGCATCCGGGAGTATCACGGCTTGAATTACACCACCGAAAAATCCGGCGACACGATCAAGGTCGAACTGAATGGCCGATTTACATTTGGGGACCATTCCAGTTTTCGCAAACTGATCGAAGAAATCCGCAGTCAGGAAGCCGAAACACAAATCCTTGACCTTTCCGGGGTCGAGTTCATCGACTCAGCCGGGCTCGGCATGCTGCTGCTCGCCCGTGACGAAGGTGAGAAGTCGCGTGCAACGGTCATTCTCAAAGGCGCGGAGGGACAGGTAAAACGCATGCTCGAAGTTGCCCGCTTCGATACCCTGTTCAAGCTGGAAGACTGACACATGCCGACAACCGGCGAGGCCAACCCGCGCCCCCTTGTTGCGGTTGCCGAACCGCTTGACCAAGCCCGCGCGGCAAAGGTTCTGGATGGGCAGCATATTTTCGGTGATGGCGCAGGCGCAAATGCGGAACTTTTCTTTGGCCGAAGCCCCGAAGATTTTGAACACCGCAACCGATATCAATTATGCCTGATACCGTCCGAAACCGGTCGGGAATGGCTTGGCGCGCTGGTGCGCCTCAACTGCAATTATTTTGTCGAATGCTATGACGGGCTTGATCTGGGGGATCTTGGACCGTTGCGAACCGCTAAACGGGGCGCGAATTGGGACCTTCTGGTCTGCATGTCGACGCAAAGTGCCTATCAACTGCCAATGGCACGAAAATTCGTCACCGCCCTTCGCCACCGCGGCATCATTCACGATACCATCGCGCCGACGGTAGAAATGGCCGTTCAGGAAGCGTTTGCAAATTCGATGCTTCACGGCAATCTGGAAATGAATACGACAGGCCATCTGTCGATGGACCGCTTCAACGAATTGGGCGAGGAAACGGCGCGCCGCCTGGCATCCCCGATCCATGGTGGCCGCGCGATCATGCTGACGGCGAAAAAACGGCGCAACGGCAATGTCGAAATTTCGATCCATGATCAGGGCAGAGGTTTTGTCCCGCCCGATGAAACACCGCTTCCCAAATTACCCGGCGCTGAATCCACCTTTGGCCGTGGCCTGCCATTGATCCGAAGCCTTTGCCACGATGTCACCTTTGATCGTGGCGGGCGGACAATCCGGCTGACTTTTGCCCCCGATGCATCGGCAGCCCTGCCGCTTAATACCAATTTCGTCGCGGGTCTTGAGTCCGCCGAACGGGCCGCCGGGGAAGGAGACCTTCGCAACCCGCGTGATGCGATGATCCTGATTGCCGATGACACCATGATATCGCGTGAAATCATCGCGTCGTATTTGCGTTCGGACGGGTTTACCAATCTGGTTTTCGCCAAGGACGGCGAAGATGCACTGGCACAGGCGCAAAAGCATAATCCCGACCTGATCATCCTTGATATCATCATGCCCAAAATGGATGGTTACGAGGTATGCAAGGCCCTGCGTGCCGACCCGCTATTTGCCGAAACCCCGATCATTGCCCAGACCGCGCTTGAAGAAAACGAAGGCCGCACGCGGATTTTCGAGGACGGAGCGACCGACCTTATTTTAAAGCCGCTAAACAAGGCGGAAATGATCGCGCGTACGCGTATCCATCTTGAAAATCGTCTACTGGTCAAACAGTTGCAGGCCTATCAGGAACGTACGCAGTCCGAACTGGAAATGGCGCGTGACATGCAGGAAATGCTGATCCCCAAGGCGGAACAATATCGGGGGACCGGCCTTGAATATGGCATGACCATCAGTGCCAGCTTCCAGATGTCATCTGAACTTGGCGGTGACATGTGGGGACTGGCCCCGATTGATGACGACCGGCTGGGTGTTTACATCGTTGACTTTGCCGGTCACGGACTTGGTGCCGCACTCAATACATTCCGTCTTCATTCCCTGATCTGGTCGGATGACCAGCATGATGATGATCCGGGTGTCTATCTGGAATCTCTTAACCGCCACCTCAAGGGTCTGCTCCCGGTCGGGCAATACGCCACGATGCTATATGGTGTTATCAATCGAACCGCCGAAACATTCCGCTACGCCAGTGCGGCCTGCACCTCGCCAGTTCTGGGCAACATCAAAACCGGTGAAACCACGTTTCTTGATGGCTCTGGTGTGCCGCTTGGCGTTATCCGTGATGCCCGATATGAAACCCGCGAAATACCCTTCGGGATCGATAATTTCCTGCTGCTTTACAGCGATGCGTTGATCGAAACCGTGCTTGATGATGGGGCTTTTCTTGAAGGTGAACGGCTTTTGAAAATGGTTCAGGACATAATTTCCGAAACAGGCGGCATGACCGACCTGGCATCCCACCTTGCCGATCAATTCATGGATCGCGCACCGGTCAAGCTGCATGACGACTTCACCGTCGTATCATTACAGCCCAATGCCCTTACCCGGTCAGGAAAATAACATCAGGCACAATCAGCTAATTCAAAAACCACGGCTGGGGCGGTGAGAGTTCCCGTTCCGGCATATGATCCTGCAAATCCCAGATATGGGTGGTATCGGTCGCAACCTTTGACGCAGAAGATCTGCTTTCCTGAATGCGGCTTGTGATCACGGATCGTATCAATGCCGCAAGCCCCTTGCGTGCGCCCGCGTGATCCGGATCTCTCGACAGGACCGCACCCAATTGATCGAATGCCTTCATGCGGTCGCAGCAAGAGACAAGGTCGGCGGCCACCACGCGCAACTCGCGGGCATCGGGCCGCAGGCTGATTGCGATTTCCAGATGTTCAAGCGCGATGTCGCGTGATCCGTTCTGCAAATAGGTCCGGGTCAATCCCAGATGCGTTGCCGGATCAAGATCATCCAGCAACAAGGCCCGTCCAAACGCATCAAGTGCAAGACTGCCAAGCCCCATATCCAGCAGAACATGCCCCATTACCCGTAATCGGGCGGGTTGGTCAGGCAGCGTATCAATCAGATGACGAAGACGGGTGCGAATTTCAGGCACCAGATCAATGCCATCAATCTTGACAGCGGCTATCTGGGATGAAATGTGCGTCTGGCCTGACATCTGTCCGAAGCCCTGTTCCCGTCTAAGATGGCGAATCGTAACGACTCGCCTGAATCCTTGCAATAGCCAATAAAAACAACGAGTCGTTTCAATTGCTTAGATCGGCCGCAAAATCGGTATCCGGTGCTTTCCGGCGCGCGACGCGGGCATATGCCACTATCTGCCATGCCGGATGACCAGAAGAATACCCTGATTGGGTTGCGGGAAGATTAACCGGGAAACCGACATCAATAGGGCAAAGATGCAGCCGGTTTTGCCCTATTTGCGATCACCCGCTTCATGATGGAAACGTTATGATTTTGCGTCGACCTGTCGGACATCCGATGGGGTTTCTGTCCGATCCCGATCTGCCACATTGGGCAAGGCGTCCCAATCAATGCTGGCCGATGGCCGGGCAAAGAAATATCCCTGTGCGAGACGCCCGCCAAGACGCAGGACCTGGTCGCGCTGTTCGGGTGTCTCGATCCCTTCGATCACGCAATCGGTGCCCAGATTGTCGCACATGTCGATCACGGTTTTGACAATCCGCTGGCTGCGTTCGCTGGTAACAATCGGTTCGATAAAACTGCGATCAACCTTGAGGCAGTCAAATTCCAGTTCATGAACATAGCGCAGGCTGGAATATCCGATCCCGAAATCATCCAGCGCAACCTTTGCACCATGGCGACGCAGATAACGAATGCTGGCACGGGCCGACACAAAATCCCGCAGCAAAGCCGTTTCCGTCACTTCAAATGTCAAACGTCCCGAATCAATTCCAAAGAATTTGATCTGGTCAATCAGCCAGTGAGCCATGTCGGGCAGAACAATATCGCGGGCCGACAGGTTAAACGACAGCGGCACATCCTGAGGCCAGGTAATCATGGATTTCAGGGCCTTCTGAAACAGGACTGCCGACAAAGTTCCGACCTGTCCGGTTTTTTCGGCCACCGGGAAAAACATTTCCGGCGAAACCCGCCCCATTTTGTCATTGTCCCACCGCGCCAAAACCTCGACCGAATGCAGTTTGCCGCTGCGCAAATCAAAAACCGGCTGATAGTGGATCGACAATTCTCTTTCCAGATCAGCCTTGCGCAACGCCTGTTCAATCTGACTGTCATGACGGATCAGGGTTTCATGATGGGCGGCAAACAGAACCGGATGACCGGGCATGTTTTTCTTGGCGTAATAAAGCGCGAAATCGGCGCGCTCGAACAGGGCATTGGGTTCGCGTGCCACCGCCGGATAAGTCGCAAAACCAAGCGATGCGGAAAGCTGTACCGTACCCCCGCCAACTTCGAATGGATCGTTTAACGTTCCGCACAACTCCCGTCCGATGCGGATCAGTTCAGTCGCATCCGTGACACCGTCAAGGATCACACCGAATTCATCACCACCCAACCGCGCCAACAGGACATCCGGCCCCAGAATCTCGCGCAGGCGGGCGCTGGCTTTGACCAGCACATCATCACCAGCCGGATGGCCATGCACGTCATTGACCGGCTTGAACCCGTCCAGATCAATCATCGCAATCGCAAAACGCCCGCTGTCCTTTGCACGCGCCACCGCTTCGTCAAGATGGGAAAAGAATGCACGCCGGTTGGAAAGCCCGGTCAACGCATCAAGAAAGGCCAGTTCGCGGTTCTGGTTGGAAAGCTCGATGGTTTTAGCGTGCTGCCTTTCCAAATCGATTTGGGATTCCACCAGTCCGGAAAACGCCGCGTAATAGCTTCGGATGATCTGGACGATCATCAACGACACCATCGCCATATTGGCCGCAATCGCGACATAGACCTCGTTCCCGGTGGTCCCGAAATGCAGAATGAAAGATCCCAGAACGATGATGACGACCAAAAGGGCTGCTGGGGGAAAATGCAGAAGGCAAAAGATACAACCGACCACGGTGATCGATATGAAATAGGCGACATGCCCCTGCTGATAGGCGTCACCATAGCCAAACATCTTGATTGCCCATGCGGTGAAGACAACGCTGATCACGACGGCCAGAATGCGGATACGGCGCAAATGCAGCACCGCACTGGCAAAATCATTTGCCGTATCACGCAATCGCATCCACGCAAGTCCGCGGATCAGACACACAATCCCCAGAACGGCTGGAATATAAACCGTCATCCAGTCAGGTGCGGTTCCGTAATGCGTGAAAGCCAGCGCGACCGCATTGGCAAAAAGAAGGATGTATAGCAGCGGGATTTGACGGGAAAGGGCCTTGACCTGTGCGCGAACCAGTTCGGGTTGATCTTCCCGAACGCGGAACGTCCCGACAATGTTCCGGCACAAATCCTTTAACGCCACACCGATGCGCTTTCCCCGTGGTTTTCTTACTACAGGAAAACCTTATACGAAAATCCGCGGCAAATGCAGCCCTTTCAGTGCGACCTTAAACAATCGGATGATTTTGCCGCGATTTCCCTGAAAACTTTTATCCTTTGCTGCCGGGTTTCGACTTTTTGCGCCTGGCTTTGGCAGCCTTTGCCGATACCACACGATGCGCCGCGCCAAGGGCCATATGGACAAATTCGTTATCGTCCGATGCCATTCAGAATTTCCCCCTCGACGCCTTCGGAAATCAGGTAATCGCGCAATGTCCGCCCTGGTGTCGGGCGAAAATGATCGGTGGTGATCTGCATGTTCTTGATGCGATCTGCGCGAAAAACGCGGAAGGCCTGGCGCAGCTCGCACCAGCTTGCCAACAGCCAGATGGTGCCAAAAAACAGCATCCCCAACGGCCAGACCCGCCGGTTGGTGTCGTCCCCCTTGGCATCGGTATAATCGATATTGATCAGATGCCGTTCGCGAATGGCACGCCGCAAATCGGGCATCGAAATTGCAATCGGGGCCTGGGCGATTTCGGCAATCGCAATCGGCACCCCGCCAATAAGGCCCCGCATTTTTTCCGGCAAGACCGCCTCGATCTTGGTCAGGGCATCGCCCGCGGCACGTGCCATTTGCGGATCGGTCCAGCTTTGCACCATGCGGGCGGCAACCACCAGTGCCTCGATCTCGTCAGCGTCAAACATCAATGGCGGCAGGTCATATCCATCGCGCAGGATATATCCCACACCCGCCTCGCCTTCGACCGGAACACCGGACGCGGCAAGATCGCGAATATCGCGGTAAATCGTGCGTTCGGAAACTTCCAGTTCCTCGGCAAGTTCGCGCGCCCGGCAAAGTTTGCGACGGCGTAAAATCTGCACAAGACGGAAAAGTCGGTCGGCCCTTCTCATGTTCGCTCCTTTCTCAGCATGACCGAGAATTTATCATAACGCTCCTGACAGGCTCCTGTCAGGAGGCATGTGCAAACATGACAATTATCGGGAACAGGGTTTCAACATTCGTCAGGAGAAAACCAATGAAAGTCACCAGCGCCTTTCCGATTATCGTCACCGAAAAGCTGGCAGAAAGCCGGACTTTTTACGAAGAACTCGGCTTTGTCGCTGTCTTTGCCGGCGACTGGTACATTCACCTTGTCTGGCCCGACTGCATGGAAGTCCAGATCGGCCTGATGCAGCCAGACCACCCGACCCAGCCGCCCCTGTTTCAGGGTCGCACAATGGGCGAAGGCAGTATCTTTGGGATCAGCGTCGACAACGCCAAATCCGCCGCCGACGAACTTCGCGCCAAGGGTTTTGAATTCGCCCTTGAACTCCGCGATGAACCATGGGGCCAACGTCATTTCACTCTGCTTGACCCCAATGGAGTAAGGATCGATATCGCCAGTCAGGAAGCGGAAATGAGTGATGAATATGCCAAGGATTTCCTGATGCCGGTCGAAAGCATCCCGGCCTGATCCCTTCGCGTCACCACCAATCGATGTTTTTGCCACAAACATCAAAAGCGGGATGATGCAGTCATTGCATCATCCCGTTGTCTTGACAAAGTTATCAATCGCGGCGACCACACCGGCAATATTGCCTTCCTGTGTGTGGCCCGACTTCTTGCGTGGTTCAAAATCATGATTGCCGTCAGAAACCCAGTGCACCGCCACCGCATCCGAAAGACCATAACCCGCCACTTCGTCCGGGCTACCAAACGGATCGCGCGTTCCGTGGCAGATCAGGGTTGGTGTTTTCGTTTTCTGTAAATGCGCAGTCCGCAGGTTTTCGGGCTTTCCCGGCGGATGAAAGGGATAACCAAGGCAGACAACACCGCGCACGCCAAGATCATCTGCGGCCATACTGGCAATCCGTCCGCCCATTGATTTGCCACCGATCACAAGATTTTCAGGTGTGCCAAGCTGTTCCACAACCTGTTGATAAGTTTCAATCAGAACCGGGACCCTATCCGGCCCACGCTTTTTCCCGTCCACCCGGCGTTTCGCCATATAGGGAAATTCAAACCGCGCCACGCGATAACCACACCCGGCAAGTCCCAAGGCCATTTCATTCATGAACGGGCTGTCCATCGGTGCCCCCGCCCCATGCGCAAGCACAATGGTCTGTCTGGCATCATCAGGCCCGTCAAAGACAAAATCGATGGTCATGACAATCGGGTTTCCCTGTTCCTGTGGCGATCAAAAACATAAGCCATCGCGATTGATCGGGCCAAGTCCCAATCCCCTGCCTGCCCGCTGTTTCCCGGCTATTCATCCGAAGAACTCGCCATATCAGGATGTTTCGGTTTATCATGATCCTTCCCCAAAGCAGTGCGCCAGACTCAAACAGCGTCACCTTCCGCCCCGATCCGATAGCTTGCCCCAATCAGGTGCCCCATGCCCAAAGACCAAATCCTACTGGATCCGGCGCGTACCGCCCTTGTCATGATCGACCTGCAGAATGGCATTCTGGCCCAGTCTCTGCATCCGCGAAACGGTGATGTGGTGCTTGAAAATGCCCGCAATCTGATCGCCAAATTCCGTTCGGCCAACGCCCCCATCGTTCTGGTCCGCGTGTACTGGTCTTCTGATATGGCCGATGCCCCGCAACAAATGGTCGATCTGCCATCCATCCCGCCGAAATGCCCGCCCGAAGATTGGGCCACCATCGTTAATGGCTTGGAACAGCCGGGCGATATCGTCATTACCAAGCATCAATGGGGTGCGTTTTACGGCACCGATCTTGATTTGCAGCTTCGCCGTCGCAGGATTGACACCATTGTCCTTGGCGGTGTCGTCACCAATTTCGGCGTTGAGTCGACCGCACGTTGCGCCTGGGAACACGGCTATAACGTCGTGATTGCCGAAGATACCACCGCCACCAAATCAGCCGAAATGCACCAGTTTTCAATCACCGAAATCCTGCCACGTATTGCGCGCATCCGCCAATCAACCGAACTGACCTTTGCCGCCCAATAATCATCGCTGCCCCAAACAAAGGCTTCCCCGTGCCAGATACCTCGCCCCACGCGCCCCAGCCCCCAAAATCCGAACCGCCCTCAGATCGGCAAAAGCTCGGCAAAATGCCGCATCTCATGCAATGGGGATTGCTGATCGGTGTTTCGCTTGTCCTATCCGTGATCCTGCATGATGCCGATATCCCCGCCGCCCTTTTGCTCGGCCCGATGATTGTCGGTATTGCCATGGGTACCAATGGCGCCACCATTGCCATGCCAAAGCCGATCTATCTTGGCGCACAATCGGTGCTTGGCTGCATGGTTGGCGGGTCGATGACCGCCGGGATCATCACATCCTTCATGCATGACTGGCCGCTTGTTCTGGGCGTTACGGCACTGACATTGATCGCCAGCAGCTTTCTGGGTTGGGTTCTTTGCATCAAGCAGGTTCTGCCGGGGACGGCGGGTATCTGGGGATCATCACCGGGTGCCGCCTCTGCCATGGTCATCATGGCCGAGGCTTTTGGTGCTGACGCCAGGCTTGTGGCCTTCATGCAATATGTCCGGGTGGTGATTGTGGTTGCCGTGGCGTCAAGTGTTGCCAATTTCTGGGTCGACCCGGCACTTGCCGCGGCCAATCCGCATCAATGGTTTAGCCCGTTTGATATTGGCGATTTCGGCATCACATTGGCAATTGCCGTCATCCTCTGCATTGTCGGGGCAAAGTCACGTTTGCCATCGGGGCCGCTTCTGGTGCCGATGATCGTCGTGATGGTGCTAAGCATCACCGGTATGGTCGATATCGTCCTGCCAGAATGGTTTCTTGGTCTGACTTATGCCGTGATCGGCTGGATGATCGGATTGAAATTCACCCCTGCGGTTTTGCGCCACGCGGCCTATGCCCTGCCGAAAATCCTGATTTCGATTTTCGTTCTGATTGCGTTCTGTGCCGGGATTTCGGTTTTGCTGGTGATCTTCATGGATGTCGATCCGCTGACCGCTTATCTCGCGACCAGCCCCGGCGGCCTTGATTCGGTTGCCATCATCGCCGCCAGCACCAATGTCGATCTGTCCTTCATTCTGGTGTTACAGGCAACGCGCTTTTTCATGGTGCTGCTGTTTGGTCCGCCCCTGGCCCGCATGGTGGCAAAACGCACCGCACAATTCCCGGATCGGATTGTATAAAAGCGTTGCAGACACCTGCGAACGGGCAAAACCCGTTGGCGGTGTCTGCAAATCGACAAGCCCGCAACGGGTTAACGCAGAACCCTGCGAAAAACACCCGATGCGACCATCACCCCGAAAATTACCAATCCTACCGCAATCGCCAGCGCAAGATTGCCTTCCTCGCCAAGCAGGAACACACCACCCAACGCGGTCAATGCCGGTGTCATCGCGCCAAAAGCCGATGCACCGGTCGATCCGATGTGACGCACCGCAAGCCCATAAGTCACGACCGCAACGCATCCCGCCAGCAATCCCTGTGTCACAAGCAACAGCAACACATCATCCATCGGCGCATCGGGGATATGGCTTCCGGTAAACAGCGCCACCACCGCCATAATCACAAACGACCAGAAACCGACAAATGCCGCCGCTTCCAGCGCGCCAAGGCCGCTTTGGCGCATTGCATGGGTATAACACGCCCACATAAATGCCCCCGCCGATACAAGCCCATACCCATAAAGGATCGTGTCGCCGGTCGAATGACCGGGTTTAAGTACCGCCAGAAGGACGATACCGGTAATCACCGTGGCATAACCCGCCAACCGCAACCAGCCCGGACGTTCGCCAAACATTAAAACCGCGATCAGAACCGCCCAGACAGCCATCACGCCGGGCAACAATATACCGACGTGACTTGCCGGAACATATTGCAGGGCACTGGCGACCAGAAGCGTATAAAACGCCCCCGATCCCACCAGCATGATCAGGCCATTGGCAATCGAAAGCCCCTTGGGCCAGATACCGCGTTTAAGCCAGATCGGGGCCAGCAACACAAACGGCACGACAAAGCGCAAAAGCCCGATATCGACCGCGGTAAAATCCGATGTCATGGCATAACGCGTGACAATCAGCCACGCCGCCCAGATCAGAACCGTCGCCAGGGCCGATGTCACACCGACCAGACGGCTTTCCGTTGCCGACGAAACAGCAACAGCAGAAGTTCGAGACATATCAGCATTCCCGCTAAAGGGTTGATTTTGTGGAAATCAGACCACGCAGCCCCAATCAAGGCAAGAATTTTGACTGTGGGTCAGCTATGCATAACCGGCCGGAAACGAAAACATGGCAGCACGGATTGCCCGCACTGCCCTGTTTCAAATCATCAATCTCGAAATCAGATACCAAATTCGGCAAAGAAGTCATTGCCCTTGTCATCGATCACGATGAAGGCTGGGAAATCTTCGACCTCGATCTTCCAGACGGCTTCCATGCCTAGTTCTGGATATTCAAGGACTTCGACCTTCTTGATGCAATCCTGTGCAAGGCGCGCGGCCGGGCCACCGATGGAACCAAGATAGAACCCGCCGTGGTTTTCGCACGCATCCTTGACCTGTTTCGAACGGTTGCCTTTGGCAAGCATAACGAACGACCCACCTGCGGCTTGGAACTGTTCGACGTAGGCATCCATACGTCCCGCCGTGGTCGGGCCGAACGAACCTGACGGCATGCCTTCGGGCGTTTTGGCCGGGCCCGCATAATAAACCGGGTGGTTTTTCATGTAATCGGGCATGCCTTCACCGGCATCAAGACGTTCCTTGATTTTGGCATGGGCAATGTCACGCGCCACGATCACGGTCCCGGTCAATGCCAGACGCGTCTTGACCGCATACTGCGAAAGCTGTTTACGGATTTCATCCATCGGACGGTTCAGGTCAACCTTGACCACATTGTCATCAAGATGCTCGTCCGACACTTCCGGAAGATATTTTGCCGGGTTGTGTTCAAGGTCTTCGATGAAAATACCGTCCTTGGTGATCTTGCCCAGAACCTGACGGTCGGCAGAGCACGAAACACCAATCGCCACCGGGCAGCTTGCCCCGTGACGCGGCAGGCGGACAACACGCACGTCGTGGCAGAAATACTTGCCGCCGAACTGTGCGCCAATGCCCATTTCGCGCGTCATCTCAAGGACCTTCTGTTCCCATTCAAGATCACGATAGGCCTGACCATGCACCCCGCCCTCGGTCGGCAGGTTATCGTAATAACGTGCCGATGCCATTTTAACGGTCTTGAGGGCCGCCTCGGCCGACGTCCCGCCAATCACGATGGCAAGGTGATAGGGCGGGCAGGCAGAGGTGCCAAGCGTTCTGATTTTCTCATCCAGGAACTTGCGCAGGCTTTCCGGGTTCAGAAGCGCCTTGGTCTGCTGATACAAAAACGTCTTGTTGGCCGAACCGCCGCCCTTTGCCATGAACATGAATTTGTATTCATCGCCCGGCGTCGCATACAGATCAATCTGCGCCGGAAGGTTCGAACCGGTGTTCTTTTCTTCGAACATATTGACCGGGGAAACTTGCGAATAACGCAGGTTATGTTCCTGATAGGCGCGCCAGATCCCCTTCGACAGGGCTTCTTCATCGGCACCATTGGTGATGACCTTGCCACCGCGCTTGCCCATGACAATCGCCGTACCGGTATCCTGGCACATTGGCAAAACGCCGCCCGATGCGATATTGGCGTTTTTCAATAAATCCATCGCAACGAACTTGTCGTTCGGGGTTGCTTCCGGATCATCAAGGATTTTGCGCAACTGTTCGAGATGCCCCGGGCGCAGCAAATGCGAACAATCGAAAAACGCCTGAAGGGTCAGCTTTTCAATCGCCTCGGGTTCGACTTTCAAAAACGTCTCGCCGTTGACTTCAACGGTTGAAACGCCTTCGTCGCCGATCTTGCGGTATGGGGTCGTGTCCTTCCCCTGCTCGAACATGGGTTTATAGACAAAATCACTCATGGGATAAGTTCTCGTCTCTCTCAAAAACAAGGTGGGTTTGTTTTAATTTGCATTGATTGGATTGGAACATACCGCCCAGCAAACAAAATTGCCATGCCCTTGGTATGTATAAAGCAGGTTTTTGAATGCCCCCACTTCCCTTCGAATCGGTTCAGGTCAATGTTTCTTATCCACCCCGAAGGGCCAAAAACCCTATACCTTCGACAAGATAAGAAGCACACAAAAGAATAAATAAATCTGTCAAAATCTGACATCCTCCCCACCATTTTTACTATTCCAGATACTTTATCTTGAAACTCGCAAAGTTTCCGGTCGAGGATCATAAATATCGAATTTTTTCGACACTCGGGGACTTAAGGATTCTAAATGTTTAAAATGTACCGTAAAAATTCTGAGGGGCTTTCCAAGCACGTGCCAGCAAACGATGACGCCGTAATATCGGAACGTCAGAATGCTTTTTACAAAGGACTGATCAATTCAATTCCCTATAATATCGTGACCTGTGATTTATCAGGAAACATTCGTTTTATTTCAAAAGATTTTGCTCAGTTACTTCTGAAAAATAACAATGTCGATTTCTCGAAAATTATCGACACACCACTGACAAAATTTCACAAGATATTTGATCGAGCGCACTTTACCGGGCTGGACAAACGCCTTGAAGACATGCCGATCTATCAGCGGGTCCGACTGGACGACGATACACTGATGGTGACCATCACACCCTTTATCGATGAAAACGACATCACCACCGGCTTTATAATGAGCGCGGAAGTTATCACCGATCAGGTCAAAATGGGGCGCACCTGCGTCAGTCTCTCGGAAAAAGTTCGTGAAGCCGCTGACAACCTTAATACACTCTCAAGCGAACTCTCGGAAAATTCGGCTGACGGATCAGAATTGGCCGGAAAAATCCGGGATGCAGGTGATAGCACCGCGCAAAAGGCAAACCATGTTTCCGCCGCATCGGAGGAAATGACCCGATCAATCAGCGAAATATCCTCGCAGATTGACCGCTTGACCGAAGTTGCCAATCGTGCGGTTTCGGAAATGGATGATACCGGCAAAGTCATGAGCGAACTTTCATCGGCGGTTGAAGAAATCGGCACCGTCGTCAAAATCATTCAGGACATTGCCACCCAGACCAACCTTCTGGCATTGAATGCCACGATTGAAGCTGCACGCGCAGGCGACGCTGGCAAAGGTTTTGCTGTTGTAGCAGGTGAAGTCAAATCTCTCGCCACCCAGACCGCACAATCAACCAAAGAGATCACTGAACGCATTTCAGCCATCCGCGACAATACGGATCGCGTGGTTTCCGAACTGGCAGATACCCGAAAGGTGATTGAAACCAACGAGGAAATTGCTGGAAACCTTGGCGCTGTGGTCGAACAACAGCATGCCGCCTCCGAAGATATTGCGGCCAACATCCTTTCCGTTGCAGACGGTGTGAAAACGATTACATCAGACCTCGCACGGCTCGATAATCTTGCAGAAAAAACTGCCGAGCAAGCCAATCGATTGTCAAACTTCTCGCAAAATCTGTCAGAACATTCAGACGCACTTTATGGTGAAGTCAAAGGCTTCATCGAAGAGGCACTGTAAGCAGCCTTCGAGTTTCGACAAAAAAACGGGCAGCCTACCCAGACTGCCCGTTTTTTTTATTCGCCCCGGCGGACGTCACATCTGCCGCAAGTTTACTTTTTCCGAAACGCATCAAGGGCGATGACTTCGCCGGTTTCACCCTGCTCCGCAGGTTTTTTCTTTTTGCGTTTGGCGGGTTCGGTCACCAGTTGCGGGGTTGCATCCTCGTCACCATCGACCAGATCGGCGTCAAGATCGTCATCTTCGTCGTAATCGAAATCATCGTCACCCATCTCTTCTTCGACGCTAAAGGTCAGCATGAAGTTGGCGGACGGATCGACAAAAGCCAGCATGGCATCATACGGGACAACCACCGTGGTTGGCATGCCATCAAAGCTCATGCCGACTGAAAAATGATCGTCTTCCGCTTTCAGGTCCCAGAACCGGTGCTGCAATACCACGGTGATATTGTCCGGGTGCGCCTTGCGCTGTCCTTCAGGCAAAGCAACGCCGGGATGATTGGTCTGGAACGTGATGTAATAGTGATGCTCGCCGAAAAGGCCTTCTTCGGCCACGCGCGAAAGGATCTGCTTCACCACGCCGCGCAGCGCCTGATCGACCATAAGGTCGTAACGGAATTCTTCCGGTTCCTGCATCGATAATCCTGTGTCTGGCGGGTTCCCTGATGATTTCAGGATATGCCCGTCATTTATATATGGCACCTGATCGCGTCATTTGCAGATGACGCAATTGAATTGCTTCTATTCATAACGGAGAGGGGAAAAAATACAAGAGCGGGGCGTTCTGTTGCTAGGTGCCCCATCCCCCACCAGACTACCGCTCCCGGCAATCGGAATTTCGCTTTGGTGCTAGTACCGCTTAGGCGGCAACAGCAACCGGAGCATTGTTGTCGTTTGCGTTTACAAACATTAGCCCGATAACGGTGGTACCATGCCGAGCGCCAACAGAGGCTTTTACTACACACGTCGATCCTATTTCGGCCCCAACATCTTCGCCTGAGTCGGACGAAGTCAGATAGATGAAAGTTGGTGGAGCCGCCGGGTACCGCCCCCGGGTCCGTAATGTCTATTCTGCCAAGTCGTGTAACGCCATAGTCGGGTTGCCCCGACAGCCCCTATATAGGGCAAACGCCCCCCTTTTCACAAGGGGATTCGGGAAATCTTTTTTTGATTTTCGGCGGAACACTTTGTGATCGGGGCAAAGTACGATCTCCAATTTTTCGCGAAATCACACGCGACGGAAGGTATCCGGATAATCGGTAACAAGCCCCACATCATCGATCTCAAGCTCTGCAGCGAAATTGCGAAACAGCCCCTCGTAGCGATAGAGACGACCAGGGACCAGACAAGTGTAACGTTGTCGCGCGCTACGTGGCAGGAAATCGCCCTCAATCTGGCTTGGAAGCGGTACGTAAGCCGCCAAAACATCACGCGCTTCTCCCTCAACCAGTTTCAATCGTTTGATCGGAAGCATGTTTGTCGCGGGGGTTATACCGATATCAACGTCAAAGCACCCCGACAAGGACGGCAGCTCTTGCTTCGCGATGCAATCAAACCATGTTCCCTTGCCATCTGAGGTCACATGCATGTTCTCCCCGCCGACATAGCTTACCTTCACTTCGCGTGTGGCAAACATCGCGTCAGTCATCACAAGGTAGGACCCGCCATAGTGGCCGTGACGCGTACCAATCACGACTCCTTCAAGCTTTATCCCATCCGGGCCAGACTGACAGACACAGTATTCAAGACCGTTTCCATCCCAATCAACCCACTGAACTGCTTCTTGCATGATCAACGCTCCGATGCGGCAAGTACGTCCCCGATTCAGGCGGCCAAGTATACCCGCACTTGCCAATTTTGCGCGACGTATGCTGACAGGTATTGTCAGCAGGAAGCGTTTAGTAAAGCTGCGCCAAAGATGGGATAGCGCCGCTTGCCCGTATCCGCCGACCTGACTATGCTGCGACCAAAGCGATTCCAAAAATGCAGGGAACACCATGCAGCAATATCTCGATCTGATGCGACTGGTGCGCGATACTGGCGCACATAAGGAAGATCGCACCGGCACCGGCACGGTATCGGTCTTTGGGCACCAGATGCGGTTTGACCTGTCAAAGGGCTTTCCGATGGTCACCACCAAAAAGCTGCATCTGAAATCGATCATCCATGAATTGCTGTGGTTCCTCGCCGGTGACACCAATGTCAAATATCTTCAGGACAATGGTGTACGCATCTGGAACGAATGGGCCGATGAAAACGGTGAACTTGGCCCGGTTTATGGCGGCCAGTGGCGGTCATGGCGCGGCGCAAACTGCGAAACCATCGACCAGATCACCCAATTGATCGACCAGATCAAAAACAATCCCGACAGCCGCCGCCTGATCGTTTCGGCATGGAATGTGGCCGATGTGCCCAACATGGCGCTGCCGCCCTGCCACTGCCTGTTCCAGTTCTATGTCGCGAATGGCAAACTGTCCTGCCAGCTTTATCAACGCAGTGCCGATATCTTTCTGGGCGTGCCGTTCAATATCGCATCCTATGCATTGCTGACCATGATGATCGCGCAGGTCTGCGATCTTGGTGTTGGTGATTTCGTCCATACGCTGGGCGATGCCCATCTTTACACCAACCATCTTGAACAGGTCGAATTGCAGCTTTCGCGTGAACCGCGCCCGTTGCCGACCATGAAAATCAATCCGGCGGTCAAATCGATCTTTGATTTCAAATATGACGATTTCGAACTGACCGGCTATGACCCGCATCCGCATATCGCGGGCAAGGTGGCCGTCTGATGCCCGCCAACAATAACGACCGGATCGAACGGGTTGCCGTGGTTGCCGCCGCCCAAAACGGTGCGATTGGCAAGGATGGCTGGATGCCCTGGCACCTGCCCGAGGACCTTAAACGGTTCAAGGCACTCACCCTTGGCAAACCAATGATCATGGGCCGCGTGACGTTCGAGGCGATTGGCAAACCGCTTCCCAAACGCACCACCATCGTGGTGACACGCGATAAGGACTGGACATTTGATCACGAAAATGTCCGCGTCTGCCATGACATCGAAAGTGCGATCAAACTGGCCGATCAGATCGCTGCACAGGATGATGTCAACGAGGTCGTCATTGCCGGTGGGGCGCAGATTTACAAACTCGCCCTGCCTTACACCACGCGGTATGAATTGACCGAAGTCCATGATGATATTGATGGCGATGCGTTTCTTGATCCCCTGCCCGCCGAAAAATGGCAGGAAACCGCGCGTGCCACCATCAAAAATCCCGATGGACCGGATTACAGCTTTGTCACGTTAAATCGCCTTTTGGTGGCGGGCTGATCGGATAGCCTTCCTCAACCAAACAAAACAATTCCTGTTTTCGCATTTCAATTCTAAAGTTTTTTATCGGTAGGGCATCAAACCGCCTGTCCGATAAAACCAAGAATGAAAGAGGACAGGTAAACATGTTTGAAGAATTCAAGAAGTTTGCCCTGCGCGGCAATGTTGTCGATCTGGCAATCGGTGTGATCATCGGGGCGGCATTCGGGCGGATTGTCACATCTCTTGTCGGGGACGTCATCATGCCGGTGATCGGTTATATTTCTGGCGGGCTCGATTTTTCCAACTATTTCATTGCCCTGTCGGACGCGGTAACCGCAACGAATTACGCCGATGCCAAGGCACAAGGTGCCGTCATCGGCTATGGCGCATTCATCACCATTGCGCTTAATTTCGCGATCATTGCCTGGGTCTTGTTCCTTGTCGTCAAGGCAATCAACAAGGCCAAGAAAAAAGAAGACGAAAAAGCCGGTGAAACACCGCCGCCTGCAACGCCCGAGGATGTCGCCCTTCTGCGCGAAATCCGCGACCTGCTGGCAGAGCGCAAGGAACAATAGATATCGGGAATGTGCGCGCTACCGGTTGTTTCTGACTTTGTCAGTTGATATTGCGCGCTCTCGCGCCTATTTTTGAATATGTTTCAGAACATCCATTCCAGTTAATGGAACAAGGAAGGATTGCCGATGGCCCGCCCCCGCACATTTGACGAAGAAAGCGTTCTTGATAACGCCATGAACATTTTCTGGAGCAAGGGTTTCGAGGCGACCTCGGTGCAGGATCTGGTCGAGGAAACCGGTATTAACCGTGCCAGTATGTATTCAAGCTTCGGCGATAAAAAGGCCCTGTTCCTGCGTGTTCTAGACCATTACAGCCAGAAGGTCAGCACGGTTCGCTTTGCCAAACTGCGCGAAACCATCGATGGCCGCGAGGCCATCGTCGCGACCTTCCGCGATGCCGGACGACAGGGCTGCGGCGAAGGCCGCCACAAGGGTTGCCTGATCGTCAATTCCGGCATGGAACTGGCGCCACACGATCCCGAAACCGCAGCAATTGCACAGGCGTCATTCCGCCGGGTCGAAGATATGTTTGCCCGCGCACTTCATCGCGGCGTTGAACAGGGCACCATCGGCAAGGATAAAAATATCCGCTCCTTCTCGCGCTTTCTGGCCGGCTCCATTCAAGGCGCACATCTGATGGCGCGCCGTGGTGCGGACAAGGATACACTTGACGATTACATCGATGTCATCCTGTCCACGCTCGACTGATCCCCGATCTCGGCAAAATATCGCCCTGCTCCCAACGGGTAAATTCACAGTCACCCGTTTTGCGTGTATACCCATCGCGGGTCACGCAACCATATACGGGGGATAGCATGGACCAAGATACAAAATTCTGGGACAAGGCCGCGACGAAATATGCCCGAAAACCGGTCAGGAATCAGTCGGCTTATGCCGAAACTCTGGATCGCACCCGTCATTATCTGAGACCGGACCAGAATGTTCTTGAAATCGGATGCGGCACCGGTTCAACCGCCTTGCTGCTAGCCCCGTCGGTCGGACAGATCACAGCAACCGACCTGTCCCCTGCCATGATCGCCATTGCGCAGGATAAGCTTGCCGATGGGAAACACCCGAATATCCATTTCCGCACCGCCCGCCTGTCCGATGGCGATCTTGCCGATCAGGTATTTGATGCCGTTCTGGCGTTTAATGTCCTGCATCTTGTCCGCGATATTCCTGCTGAAATCCGTGCAATTCATCGGCGACTTGAACCCGGCGGACTGTTCATTTCCAAAACCGGCTGCCTTGGTGAAGCCGGTCGGTTCCTTGCCCTTGTCATTGTCGTAATGCGCAAGCTTGGTTTTGCGCCGTTTGTCCATTCCCTGCGCTATGGCGAACTGGACGCAATGATCACAAGCGAGGGTTTCGAAATCATCGAAACCGGCCTTTACCCTGCCTCGGACCATGCCCGTTTCGTGGTTGCCCGCAAACTCTGATTCCAGACCATCCGCCATCACAGTTCGGTGATAGAACCATTTGTTTGTTGTTATTTCGGAATGATCATTCCACATTATTCGTCATTCAGTCAGATAACATTCATGAGGAACGAAATGTCCGCAATTACGCCCCTGATGCCGCGCCAAAAGGTCCCTGCCCTGTCCGTCCCGCTTGTCGGTGGTGGCACATGGTCGCTTGCCGATCAGGCGCCAGAAAACTTCACCATGGTCGTGTTCTATCGCGGCCTGCATTGTCCGATCTGCGGCAAATACCTTAAAGACCTTGATGACAAGCTGGCCGACTTCGCCAAACGAGGTGTCAATGTGATTGTCCTGTCATCGGATACACAGGACCGCGCCGAAACGGCCAGAGAAAAATGGGCCCTTGAAAACCTTGATCTCGGTTATGGCCTCAGCCTCGAACAAGCCCGCGAATGGGGCCTGTATATTTCGTCAAGCAACGGCGTGACCTCGTCCGGGTTAGAAGAACCGGCCCTGTTTTCCGAACCGGGCCTGTTCCTTGTCCGGCCTGATGGCACACTTTATTTTGGCACCGTTCAAACCATGCCATTCGCCCGCCCGGCCTTTGCCGAGATTCTGGGGGCGCTTGATTTTGTCATTGCCAAAAACTATCCGGCACGCGGCGAAGTCATTGATCATACAAATATCTGATCACTGCGCGGCGACACTTTGAAAAACGAAACGGCCGGTTTCATTTCGCAGAAACCGGCCCTTTTGTTTCGATAGCTCTTCGGGTTATCGCCGAAGACCGCGGGAATTTTGATAGCCGGATGTGATCCACGGCAAGACAGTAGCGACAGCGATCACTTATTCAGGATCACTGTCATCATCTCTGCTACGCCTTGTACGCAGAACGATCCATGCCGCCACCAGCGTCAGCGCCGCCATGCCAAACCACGTTATGGCATACATCAGATGATTGTTGGGGAAACTGATCCGTGTCAGCCCGCCCACCGGCAGTTTTCCGGGATTGTTACTTCCATTGGCATCAATGAAATATGGTGCGACATCATCCGGGTTAAGGCCGCGTTTCGCGGCCATGGCGCGCACATCGCGCGAATACCAGCGGTCTTCGTCAGGCACGTTGTCCCGGATAAAGGTACCGCCCGGCTCATCCATCCGCAAAAGACCGGTGACGCGCGTATCGCCCGAAACCAAGCCATCCGTCCGGCTATCAGGTTCGCGGCGGTCGGTTGGGACAAAGCCGCGATTGATCATGATAATGGTGCCATCGACCCGTTCGAACGGGGTCATGACCCAGTATCCCGCACCATAATCCGTGGCAGCATAAACGTGGCTTTCCAGATCGTTGCGATAACGGCCTAGCAACGTAACCTTGCGGTATTCGTCACGTTCGCGGGTAACATTTTCCCAATCCGCCCGGTCCGGTGCGGTTAACGGGTCACCATGAACGCGGGCATCAACCCGTTCAATCAGATCAAGCTTCCACGCCCGGCGTTCAACCTGCCAGACACCAAGGGCCGCAAAACCCGAAAACAGGATCGCGGCCAGAATGCAAACCACGATGCGGGTCCTGATCGACGGTCCCTTGGCGGTAGACATATCCGTATCAGCCATAATCTTCATGACCTTCAAAACATCATCGGAACAAAAAAGGGCGCGATACCGGTGAAAGTATCGCGCCCCGATTACATCAGCAAAACCTAGCCGAAGCTTCGGATCATTTCATGATCCATCTGCGGCATCATGTTGGTGTTCAGGTGATACATCACCCACAGCGAACCGGCGATGGCAATCGCCACGATCACAAGGGTAAAGATCAGCGCCAGCATGTTCCAGCCGCCTTCGGACTTGGTGTTCATGTGCAGGAAGTAGACCATATGGACGACAATCTGCACGACACCAAGGCCCATGACCCAGGCCGCGGTTGCCACCTTGCTGTCAAGAACTCCATCCATCACCAGCCAGAACGGGATGGCGGTCAGGATTACCGACAGGATGAAACCGATCAGATAGCTGTTGAAGGTGCCGTGGCTGGCACCGTCAGCATGATCGTGACCGTGATGGTCATCATGTGCATGAGAATGCGTGCTCATCCCAGAACTCCCAACAGGTAAACAACGGAAAAGACGCCGATCCAGATCACGTCAAGGAAGTGCCAGAACAGCGAAAGGCACATCAGACGACGCTTGTTTTCGACGATCAGACCGCGCTTGGCAACCTGAACCATCAGGGTGACAAGCCAGATGATGCCAAACGTCACATGAAGCCCGTGCGTCGCAACCAGCGTGTAGAACGACGACAGGAAGCCACTGCGCATCGGGGTGGCGCCGAGACTCCAAAGATGATGGAACTCGTAAATTTCCAACCCGACGAAGGCAACACCGAACAGGCCGGTAATCGCCAGCCACATCTGGGTTCCCTTGATGCTGCCCTTTTCCATCGCCAGCATGGCAAAGCCATAGGTGATCGAGGAAAACAGCAGCATGGAGGTGTTGATCGCAACCAGTTCCAGATCAAACAGATCCACCGGTGCCGGCCCGGCCGCATAATTGCGGCCAAGCACGCCATGAGTTGCAAACAGGATCGCAAAGATGAGGCAGTCGCTCATCAGATAGAGCCAGAAGCCAAGCATCGTCCCGTTCTGCGGGTGATGCTCTTCCTTCAGGTAAAAGACCGGCGCTTCGGTCTGAGAGGCAGTTGTATTCGCCATTGTCATTCCCTTACGCCTGCTGCTTTGCCAAAAGGGCGGTACGTTCGTCTTCGGTTGCAACAACTTCGCTGGCCGGGATGTGGTAATCACGGTTGTAGTTGAAGGTGTGCGCAATCGCGGTACCGATCAGGGCAATGAAGCTGACGGCGACAAGCCACCAGATATGCCAGATCAGCGCGAAACCGAGAACAAGCGACATCCCCGCAAGGATCGCACCGGCACCGGTGTTTTTCGGCATGTGAATGTCGAGGAACCCGGAAGTCGGGCGGACAAAGCCGCGCTTCTTCATATCAGCCCAGGCATCAAGATCGTGAACGACCGGGGTGAAGGCAAAGTTGTATGCCGGTGGCGGCGACGAGGTCGACCATTCCAGCGTACGGCCATCCCACGGATCGCCCGTTTCATCCCGCAGTTCTTCGCGCTTGATGAAGGACACGACCAGCGACATCAGGAACGATGCAATACCGATGGCAATCAGAACCGCACCAAAGGCAGCAATGATGAACCAGATTTGCAGCGAGCCATCATCGAAATGGTTCATGCGGCGGGTAACGCCCATCAGGCCAAGAACATAAAGCGGCATGAAGGCGAAATAGAACCCGACCAGCCAGAACCAGAAGGACATTTTGCCCCAGAACGGGTCAAGCTTGTAACCGAACGCCTTCGGGAACCAGTAAACGATACCGGCAAACATCCCGAACACCACGCCACCGATGATGACATTGTGGAAATGCGCAATCAGGAACAGGCTGTTATGCAGCACGAAGTCCGCCGGCGGAACCGCGAGCATCACACCGGTCATGCCACCAATCACGAAGGTCAGCATAAAGCCCATCGTCCACAGCATCGGGACGTCAAAGCTGATGCGGCCCTTATACATGGTGAACAGCCAGTTGAATATCTTGGCCCCGGTCGGGATCGAGATGATCATCGTGGTGATACCAAAGAAGGCGTTCACACTGGCACCCGACCCCATGGTGAAGAAGTGATGCAGCCAGACCAGATAGGACAGGATGGTAATAACGATCGTTGCGTAAACCATCGAGCTGTAACCGAACAGGCGTTTGCGGCAGAAGGTCGAAACCACTTCCGAAAATACGCCAAATGCCGGCAGGATCAGGATGTAAACTTCCGGGTGGCCCCAGATCCAGATCAGGTTCACATACATCATGGCGTTGCCGCCAAGATCATTGGTGAAGAAGTTCGTGCCGACATAACGGTCAAGCGACAGCAGAACCAGAACCGCGGTCAGAACCGGGAAGGCGGCAACGATCAGGATGTTGGTGCAAAGCGCGGTCCAGGTGAAGACCGGCATTTTCATCATCGACATGCCCGGTGCGCGCATCTTGACGATGGTCACAATCAGGTTCACGCCCGACAACAATGTACCGACACCGGCAATCTGCAAGGCCCAGATATAGTAATCAACCCCGACCCCCGGACTATAAACAATGTCCGAAAGCGGCGGATAGGCCAGCCAGCCGGTTTTGGCAAACTCGCCAACAAACAGCGAGATCATCACCGTGATCGCACCCGCAGCCGTCATCCAGAAGCTGAAATTGTTCAGGAACGGGAAGGCAACGTCACGCGCACCAATCTGAAGCGGCACGACGAAGTTCATAAGCCCTGTCACCAGCGGCATCGCCACGAAGAAGATCATGATCACGCCGTGGGCGGTAAAGATCTGGTCGTAGTGATCGGGCGGCAGATAGCCAGCAACATCGCCAAAGGCAATCGCCTGCTGGGCACGCATCATGATCGCGTCGGCAAAGCCGCGCAAAAGCATGATCAGGGCCAGAATGATATACATGATACCGATCTTTTTATGATCGATAGATGTAATCCATTCATGCCACAGGTAACCCCACAGCTTGAAATAGGTCAGCGCGCCAACAACGACGATACCACCCAGAACAACCCCCGCGAATGTCACAGCCAGGATCGGCTCGTGGAACATCGGGAAGGAGTCGAGTGAAAGCCGGCCAAATATAAAATGCAAAAGGTCCGGATTTGAAAACATCGGATTACTCTTCTTTTCGATGCGGCAACGCACCGGCCGGGCCGGTGCGCAAGCCGCGAAGGGCCGGTCGACTTACATCAACCGGCACTGCTTCAGAACCCTGTCGATACGCTGGCAGGAACGGGGCTGAACCGGCTGTCTTCAGACCCGTTTTCAAACAGCGGGATCGAAGAAATTTCCTGGCTCAGACCGCCTGTCGGCGTCGTGCAAAGCGTTGCCACGAATGATTCGGTCAACGGCAAAGGCTGGCTGCCACGTTCGCGCGGGGTGTCGTATGTCAGCGACATAACGTTATAGATACCCGCAAGTCCGCCACCGCCATTTTTGTCGATATGCATCATTTCGTTCATGCACATTTTCGACTGATCGACGCACATATTCAGGATGGCCGTGTACAGTTCCGGATCGACATTACCGAAATAGTGGACCGGTTCCGCAATGCTTGGCTTTTCAAGTTCCAGATATTCCGAACGGCCCAAAGTGGCGCTATCGGATTTGACTTTGGCAACCCAGTCATCAAAGCCTGCGTCGCTCAGCCCGTGGAACTTGAAGCGCATATGCGAGAAACCCTCGCCACTATAGTTCGCCGAAAACCCGTCATAGACGCCTTCCTCGTTGATCACGGCATGGAGCTTGGTTTCCATACCGGCCATCGAATAGATCATCCCGGCCAGTGCCGGAACATAAAAGGAGTTCATGATCCCCGAAGAGGTGATTTTGAACTGGATCGGCGTATCAATCGGTGCGGCCAGCTCATTGATGGTCGCAATCCCTTGCTCGGGATAGATGAACAGCCATTTCCAATCGAGGGAAACGACTTCTACCACCATCGGCTTGTGATCTTTCTCAAGCGGACGTTCCGCATCGATACGATCCAGCGGGCGGTATGGGTCCAGGGTGTGCGTACTGACCCAGGTGATCGCACCCAGCGCGATAATGATCGCAAGCGGGGCGGACCAGATGACAATTTCCAGCTTGGTGGAATGGTGCCATTCAGGATCGTACTCTGCATCCTTATTGGATTGACGATATTTCCAGGCAAAGAACACAGTCAGCGCCATCACCGGAAGGATGATGATCAGCATCAGGATCGTGGAAACAACGATAAGGTCGGCTTGCTGTGACGCAATATCGCCAGACGGATCCATCACGACCAGATTACATCCGGTCAGTAACGTGAACACAGAAGCAATTGCGACGCCGCGTGCAAGTTTTGAGAGCATGCGCTTCTACTTTGTCAGTCTCTGGAAGATGTTCTCACAAGCAACCATATGCTTGCGAGCCGCATAACCAGCCCACCGGACCGGCACACGTCGTACCCCAACCGTAGCGGCATATAGGAATTAAAATTCCAAACTTCCACGGAAGAGACACAAATTTGGCGAACTTTTTTCTTAAAGATCACCAGCAGAAAATTTCGCTCACTAGCTATAGCTGCGCCGCAACAATGTCAAGCAGGCCGCCAAACATCGGTTGGTGTTTATGATAATTATCAAAAAGCTGTAAACCATGCGTTGTGCAACGCAACACAATAATTGACACTGACGTTTGCAATTCACATGTCTATAATTAGACTCGATCCAATCAAGATGGCCAATCAAGATGGGTCCAATGAGAAGCAATGAAGTCAGATAATTAGGGAGACAGGCGTGAATCAACCCACTCATACCTTAGCGACCTCCACCTCCTCTGGACTGGAACGCGACGCACGCCAACACTCGGCTGGCACAGTCAACGACCCCGGACAGATCGCGCTTGGCGTGATTATCGGCCGGTCATCGGAGTTTTTCGATTTCTTCGTTTATTGCATCGCCTCTGTGCTGGTGTTCCCCCAACTCCTGTTCCCCGGCGAAAGCGCGATCGTCGGTACCATCCATTCCTTCTTTATATTCTCGCTGGCTTTCATCGCCCGCCCGATCGGGTCCCTCGTCTTCATGACAGTGGACCGGCGCTATGGCCGCGGCACAAAGCTGACGGTTGCCATGTTCCTGCTGGGCGGTTCAACCGCCGCGATGGCCTTTTTGCCAAGCTTTGACAGTGCGGGCATGTTTGCGATCTATCTGCTGTGCGTGCTTCGCTTTACGCAGGGGCTGGCACTTGGCGGTGCATGGGATGGTCTTGCCTCCCTGCTGGCACTCAACGCGCCTGATAATCGCAAGGGCTGGTATGCCATGATGCCACAGCTTGGCGCACCGCTTGGCTTCATTCTGGCATCCTCGCTGTTTGCCTACCTGATCCTGACCCTGTCGCCCGAGGATTTCCTCGCATTCGGCTGGCGCTATGCCTTCTTTGTTGCCTTTGCAATCAACGTGGTGGCGCTGTTTGCCCGTCTGCGTCTGGTCGCAACGTCCGAATTCGGAAGCCTGCTTGAAAAGAACGAATTGCAGGCCGTCCGTGTCCGCGACACCATCCGCCATCACGGCCGGACCGTGCTTCTCGGCGCGCTTGTGCCACTCGTCAGCTACGCGCTTTTCCATCTGGTCACTGTCTTCGCGCTTAGCTGGGTCGTGCTTTACACCCCGGCCAATCCGGGGCAGTTCCTGTTGACCCAGGGTGTCGGAGCGGTGCTTTGCGCGCTTGGCATTATAGCATCGGGCTTCATTGCCGATCAGATCGGTCGTCGCCGGTTGCTGGGTTATTCGGCGGCCATCATCGCGGTCGGTGCGCTCCTGACCCCGCTGCTTTATGCCTATAACATCATCAATGAAGGCATGATCGTTCTGGGCGGTTTTGCGGTTCTGGGTCTGTGCTTTGGTCAGGCGGCCGGGACACTGGCATCGAACTTCAAACGTGAATATCGCTATACCGGTTCGGCCCTGACATCCGATCTTGCATGGTTGCTCGGTGCCGGCTTCGCCCCGCTGATTGCCCTTCTGCTCTGCGTGGCTTATGGCCCGATTGGCGTTGGAGCGTATCTGCTTTCGGGGGCGGCAGTCACTCTGCTCGTCCTGCATTTCAACAAGCAGTTCGGACAGAAAAACACCGACTGATTGATCTTTCCCTATGTGAAACGAAACACCCCCGGCAGTCATCTACCGGGGGTGTTTTTGTTAAAATCGGACTATCAGCTGTAATTCGACGGGAACAGTGCCCGTTTGGCAACGTCATCCATTTCCGATTTGAAGGCATGGTCACTGCCAACCTTGCGGGCCCGCTCCACCGCAGGGCGGGTACAGATACCCTGATACCATTTTTTCAGGTTCGGATAAGGATCAAGCGGCGCATCATTTTTCATGACGAATGCCGCCCGCTCGATCCAGCCCCAAAGCGACATATCGGCAATTGTGTAACTGTCACCGACAACAAATTCGCGCTGGGCCAGGTGATCATCCATCACCTTGTAATGGCGTTCGATTTCCTTGCGATAGCGGTTCACACCGTAATCGTTGCCCGCCGGTGCCACATGCTGAAAATGCACCGCTTGCCCGGAAAACGGGCCAAGGCCCGATGCAATGAACATCAACCATGACAGCAATTCACCGCGATCTTCCGCCGTACCAAGGAACTTTCCGGTCTTTTCTGCCAGATAAATCAGGATGGCGTTTGAATCAAAAACGCGGGTTTCCTTGCCACCCGCCCCGTCGGTGTCAACAATCGCCGGGACCTTGCCATTCGGGTTGATTGTCAGGAATTCCGGGCTGTGCTGTTCGCCCTTTTTGGTGTCGACCGGATGGATTTCATAAGGCAGACCAGATTCTTCAAGGAAAAGCGAAATCTTGGCCGGGTTCGGGGTCGGGTGGAAGTAAAAGCGGATCATCGGGGTCTCCTGATAAGGGGACGAAACCGTGTTTTTCGCCTGCCCTTGAATTATGGAACGATCAGTTTAAATTGACGTATCAGAAACGTGTTGGCAAGGTCATAGTTTGAGATGAGCCACACATCATGAAAGTCAAAGGAGGCTTCGCCCCATGATTGATCTTTATTACTGGCCAACCCCGAACGGCCACAAAATCACGCTTTTCCTTGAAGAAGCGGGACTTGAATACAAAATCCATCCGGTCAATATCGGTGCCGGGGATCAGTTCAAACCGGAATTCCTGGCCTTTTCGCCCAATAACCGCATGCCTGCGATCATTGATCAGAACCCGGCAGACGGCGGCGATCCGATTACGGTTTTTGAATCCGGTGCCATCCTGCAATATCTGGCAGAAAAAACCGGCAAGTTCCTGCCGACCGATCTCCGGGCCAAGAAAACCGTAATGGAATGGCTGTTCTGGCAGATGGGCGGGCTTGGCCCGATGGCAGGCCAAAACCATCATTTCAGCGGTTACGCGCCGGAAAAAATCCCCTATGCCATCACGCGCTATGTCAACGAAACCAACCGCCTTTACGGTGTGCTGAACAAGCGCCTTGATGGCCGCACTTTCATCGCCGGGGACGATTATTCGATTGCCGATATGGCCTGCTATCCCTGGATTGTCAGCCATGAAAAACAGCAGCAGGACCTGAACGACTTCCCCAACCTGAAACGCTGGTTTGAAAACATCCAAGCCCGCCCGGCAACCATCGCGGCCTATAAGGCCGGCGAAGGTCTGCGATCTGGCGAGATGAGCGAAGAGGACAAAAAAGTCCTGTTCGGCCAAACCGCCAGAAGCACCCAAAACACCTGATCCAATTTGTTCTGCGCAATGCCCCTGCCCGTTCGGGCGGGGGCATCTAAAACCGGTTGCATCGTAATCCCAAACCCAATAAATGTTATGTTATAACATAACATTTAAAAGGAACCATCATGCAACGCCTTCCTGTTACGGTTTTGTCCGGGTTTCTCGGTGCAGGCAAAACCACCCTGCTTAATCATGTGCTGAACAATCGCGCCGGGCTGAAGGTCGCGGTAATCGTCAATGATATGAGCGAGGTCAATATAGATGCCGACCTGATCCGTGACGGCGGGGCAGCACTTTCGGCAATGGATGAAAAGCTGGTTGAAATGACCAATGGCTGCATCTGCTGCACGCTGCGTGACGATCTTTTGATCGAAGTCCGCCGTCTGGCCGAAGAAGGCCGGTTTGATTATCTGCTGATCGAATCAACCGGCATATCCGAACCCTTGCCAGTTGCCGCGACGTTCGATTTTCGCGATGAAACCGGCCAGTCTCTTGGCGATATTGCCCGACTTGACACCATGGTGACGGTTGTTGATGCCGCGCGCATGATTGCCGATTACAGCAGCACCGATTTCCTTAATGACCGGGGCGAAAGCCTTGGCGACGATGATGACCGCAGCATCGTCGATCTTCTGGTCGATCAGATCGAATTTGCCGATGTGATTGTGCTGAACAAACTTGATCTGATTGGTGCAGACGAACGCAAAATCGTGCTTGGCATCATTCGCGCGCTCAATGCCGATGCCAAAATCATCGAAACCGATCATGGCCGGGTTGATCCGCATGAAATCCTCAATACCGGGCTGTTTGATTTCGATCGCGCGCAGGATCATCCGCTTTGGGCCAAGGAACTTTACGGCTTTGCCGATCATGTGCCCGAAACCGAAGAATACGGTATCAAAAGCTTTACCTTCCGCACGCCTTTGCCGTTTCACCCCAAACGTTTTTACGATTTCATCCATTCCGAATGGCCGGGCATTATCCGCGCCAAGGGGCATTTCTGGATTGCCACACGCCCCGACTGGGTTGGCGAAATCAGTCAGGCCGGTGCCGCGGTAAAGCACGAAGCCCTTGGCACATGGTGGTGCGCGGTCCCGCGTGATCGCTGGCCCGATAACAATGACTGGCGCGATAAGGTGCTGTCGAACTGGGATCCGACTTTCGGCGACCGTCGGCAGGAAATCGTCTTTATCGGCCTTGCCGATCAGATGAACGAAGCAACCCTTCGCTCCCGCCTTGCCGCCTGCCTGATTGACGAGGACGCGGCATTGGACGCCGGAAGCTTTGAACCCGACCGCTATAAATCCCTGCCTGATCCCTTCCCGGTTTGGGGCAAAAAAGCAGCAGCATAAAAAAACCGCCAGCCTTTAAACAAGGCTGGCGGCAATAATGTCCCTTGCGAACCCGCAGCTTAGGCGCTGCGAACCTCGGCCAGGAAAGCTTCGACGGCATCGTTCAGAACCGCCGCCTGACGTCCAAGTCCTTCGGCAAGGCCAAGCACCTCGTTCGAAAGCTTTTCGGCATCATCCGCGGCCGACGAAACGCCCGTGATGTTTTCCGAAACATCACGGGTACCGTGTGCGGCCTGCTCGACATTGCGTGCGATTTCCTGTGTTGCGGCACCCTGTTCTTCAACGGCTGCTGCAATCGTGGTTGTCGCACCGTCAAGACGGCGGATGGTTTCGGCAATCTCGGCAATGGCCGTTACCGCGTTGGATGTCGCAACCTGAATATCACCGACCTGGGATCGGATATCCTCGGTTGCGCGTGCGGTCTGGTTGGCAAGGTTTTTGACCTCGTTGGCCACCACGGCAAAGCCTTTGCCGGCATCACCGGCTCGCGCCGCCTCGATGGTAGCGTTAAGCGCCAGAAGGTTGGTCTGTTCGGCAATATCGGTAATCAGCGAAACGACCTCGCCAATCTGGTTTGCCGCTTCGGCCAGCAGTTCGATCTTCTGGTGGGTGTCTTCGGATGTGCGAACCGCACCATTGGCAATGGTAGATGATTGCGCTACCTGATTGCTGATTTCCGCAATCGAGGCACTCAATTCCTCGGCTGCCGATGCAACGGTTTCCACGTTGCTCGACATTTCCTGCGAAGCTGCGGAAACAATGGTCGAACGCTGACCAACCTGTTTAGAGGTATCGGTCATCGCATTGGCGGAATGCTGCATGTTACCCGATGCCTGAATAACCTGTGCAACCACCTGCCCGACGCTGGCCTCGAAACTGTCGGCCATTTTGCGAAGTGCGGCGCGTTTTTCTTCCTCGGCAACACGCTCCTGCTCTTCACGCGCTTCGCGCATTTCTTCCATTTCGATTGTTTTCGATTTGAAGATATCCATGGCGCGGGCCAGATCGCCGATCTCGCTTTTCTGATCGGTATATTTGACGTCGATCTTGTGATCGCCCTGCGACAGACGCAGCATGTTTTCCGAAATGGCATAAAGCGGACGGGTAATGCCCCGGCTGATCATCAGCGAAACACCGACAACCGCACACAAGACCGCCAATGCCACCAGTCCCATCACCAGCATGCTCTGCATGAAGACGGCATTTACGTCATCAATGTAGATCCCTGTGGCAACAACCCAGCCCCACGGCTTGAACGCCTTGACGAAGGAAAGCTTCGGACGGAGCTTGTCAGACTTTGGCACCTGATAGGTATAATCGACAAAGCCCTGCCCCTCTTCTTTGGCGACACGGGCGAATTCGCGGTAATGGTGTTTACCCGATCCATCAACCGCATCACTCAGATTCTTGCCAACAAGATCCTTCTTGATGTCATGGATCAGAACCACCGGCGTGTAATCAAACACAAAGAAATAGTTGGTTTCATCATACCGAAGGGCCGCCACCGCCGCCTTGGCCGCATTTTGCGCCTGTTCGGTGGTCATTTCGCCGGACTGTTCCATCGCATGGAAATGCCCAATCAGGCTGATTGTTGATTCAACCAGATTTTTGGTTTTTGCCTTACGATCTTCAAGCATATTGCTGCGCAATTCGGTCAGACCGAACGCCCCAACCAGCAGTGCCGCAAGGATCGCCCCCGCGACGATGATCAGCATTCGCGTGCCGATCTTCATTGAATTCAGATTGAACATTTCCATCCCCATAAGCCAGTGCCTAATCGTTGCCAACATGTTGGCAACGTTTTGTTCTTTTCAAGTATCCCACCACCAGCGCACCGTATTTTACATTTCCGGCAGAGGGAATAATCAGATTATAGCAAGCGCATACAATATCCAGACATGTTTCAGCTGTGATACTAATCACTTATGCGGCTATATTTATTGTGACTTCATACCCGCGTGGACTCCCTCCCCTTGCGGATAAGCCTTCTGGTCCGATCTATTGGATGTCCAATGGCAAACAGGGATAAAACCATGACCAATCAAACCGGCACCATCTTTAACCCCAATCACCGCACGCGCGTTTTTGCGCTGATTGCATTCATGGTGCTGTGTCTGATCATCTCGGCAGCAGGCGGGGCCGTCACGGCAACCAGCGTCCATGACTGGTATCCGACACTGGAAAAGCCGTTTTTCAATCCGCCAAACTGGCTGTTTGGTCCGGCATGGAGCCTGATTTATTTCCTGATCGCCTTTAGCGGCTGGCGCGTCTGGCTTAAACGCGGGATTTACGGGGCAAAGGGCCCCTTTGCCATCTACGCCGCCCAACTGACCCTGAACCTTCTGTGGTCGTTTCTGTTTTTCGGGGCGCAGTCACCATTTCTCGGGCTGATCGATATCATCCCGCTTCTGATCCTGATCATCATTAATTGCGCGATGTTCTGGCGGATTGATCGGCTGGCGGGGATGCTTCTGGTGCCCTATGCATTGTGGGTTGGCTTCGCTACATTGCTCAACGGATCGATTTATTTTCTTAACCCCTGAAACACTCCTGAAACCAAAGGGCTTTTGAAATTCGACCGAAATCCGCCATTGCGAAATGACGGTAGGAATCCTACGTCGGGCACATCTTAGCGTGCGTAAAACCGACCGAGGAGGCCCAGATGAGCATTGCAGCGAAGGAAATCCACCTTTTGCATTACCCCGATGGCGTTCCCACCACGGAAGACTTCGCGGTAAGAGACAGCGTCCTGCCAAATCCGCTTGACGGGGAAGTCCTGATTGAAAATATCTGGATGTCGGTCGATCCCTATATGCGCGGTCGCATGACCAAACGCAAAAGCTATATCCCGCCGTTCGAACTGAATGCCCCGCTTGAAGGCCACGCGATTGGCCGGGTCATGCAAAGCCGCGACCCACGCTTTGCCGAAGGGTCGCTTGTTACCTCGATGACCGGCTGGCGCAGCCATGCACTGCTTGAACGTGATTACCTGCATCCCATCCCCGATATGCCTGATATTCCGCCCGAAAAGTTTCTGGGTGTGCTGGGCATGCCCGGCATGACGGCCTGGGTGGGGTTGAACCGGATCGCCAATTGCAAGGCGGGCGATACCGTCTTTGTTTCCGCCGCCGCCGGGGCGGTTGGATCTGTGGTTTGCCAACTCGCCAAAGCCAAGGGATGCCGGGTTATCGGATCGACCGGTGATACGGAAAAGGCAAAATGGCTGCGCACTGAATTGAACGTTGATGCGGTAATAAATTACCGCGATACCGACGACCTTTCAGGAAGCCTTGGCGAAGTCGCCCCGCAGGGCATTGATGTTTATTATGAAAATGTCGGTGGCGCGCATCTTGAGGCCGCCCTTGATCATATCAATACTGGCGGGCGGATTGCCGTATGCGGCATGATTTCAAACTATAATGACAAGTCCCCGCAACCCGGCCCACGCAACCTGTTCAGGTTAACGACACAACGCGCAAAGATGGAAGGCTTCATCGTCAGCGACCATTGGGGCAGTTACCCCGATTTCGTACGCGAAGGGGCCGATCTGGTCCGAAGCGGGCAGCTCAAAAGCCGTGAAACCGTGATCGAAGGGCTGGAAAACGCCCCCGAGGCCTTTATCGATCTGTTCAAGGGTAAGAATACCGGCAAGATGCTGGTTAAACTCGCCGATTGATCCGCCATAGAAGCCCTTAAAAAACAAAGCCCCGCCAAATCAAAATGAGCGGGGCTTTGTCGTTGGGTTCATGCTCTCAATACGCTGGCGTTCCGGCACCGTCGGCCTCCGCTGCTTCTTCGGCTTCTGCGGCTTTAACCGTCTCGACATCGCCAACCGGGGCAACATTATCCATACCCAACCTACCGACAGACGGCAGACGCAGGGCCGGGCGATTGAAATCAATGCCAAGGTTAAGACCCAGCAGGTTCAACTCGATCCCTTCTTCAAGACCAATGGAAAAACCAAGCAGCCCCAAAAGATTGGCCTGAATACCCTGACCACTGGATGACAATCCGACTGGATCGGTGATCGCACGGAAATCCTTGCCAATCGCGTTGGCCGGCATATCAAGATCAAGGTCGGGCACGCTGCGCCCGATATGGGCGACAAAGGTATTGCTGTTTGGCCCCGGATAGCTGCGATACTGATCCGGATAGGGATAATCCTTGATCGCGGCTTCGATCTGATCAATCAGATCATCCACACCCTCGCCGCGATGATCGGCAAGAATTTGTGGCTCGGACCCGAACCATAAGCCATCGGGCAACGCATAGTTCTTGCGCACCACATTGCCCCCGCCCCAGCCAACAACGTCATATCGCGTGTAACTGGTTTCACCGGCGCGTTTGTAAATGATCCACGGATGAACCGCGAAATAACCGCGCCAGCCATAGGTATGGGCCGCCATGACCTGCACAATCGCAATATCGGCATTCGCCACCGGATCGGCGGCAACGCCCGATGAATGGCGCGGCGCATTACGCCATGTCTGGCGTTTTTCGGCCTTTTCGGCGGGCGGGTCCTGCGCAAGGCTGATGCCAAACGGCAGCACAAGCATCGCCAGAAAGCCCAGAATGAAATTTCTGCCTTTTCTCACCAATCAATCCTGTCAGATGTCACGTTTCATTAATGTTACGATGTGAAACGACAAATAAGATCAAAAAATGGCAATTGGTTTGCAAAGCAGCATCAAAAAACGGTGAGGCTTTGCGACAATTCTGCGACAATTGCCTTGCGCCCCCCTTATGGCCACGCGGCAAAGGTATTGTCGCGCGCCCGTTCCTCGGCCCGACGCAGGCGGCGGTAGGCGCCGGGTGCCTCGCCCATGTAGCGTTTGAAAAACCGGCTGAAATAGGCCGGATCACGAAAACCAAGTCCATAGGCAATCTGCGCGACCGCCAGCGGACTTTGTTCCAGCCGCATGCAGGCTTCGCGAATGACACGCTCATGCACGAGTGTCAGGGGCGGCTTTCCGGTCGCCCGCATCACCGCCGACCCCAGCCGCCGCTCGCTGACGCCAAGGGCCGTGGCATAATCGGCAATGTTCCAATGTTCGCGAAAATGAAGCTCTAGCGTCTGCAAAAACCGCTGAAACGTGATCGATCCGGGGCGATGTTTATCGCGCTGTTCGATCATCCCTTTGGCCAGTCGCAAAACCATCGTCAGGATGATCTGAAGATGCGCCCCAACCACGATCCCAGCACCAAGCCCATTTTGCATAAGCTCCGCCCGGATCGCATCAAAGCTGCGCGCAAGTAACGTCAGATTATTGCTGCCCTCCGCCGGGGTGACGTTATGAACCGTATCGGCGGCAAACCGTAACGGCAGCCCCCCGCCCGGCACTGGCGGCACACTTGTGCCGGTTGAACTGCCCCCGCAATGGCGCGCCACCAGATCGTCCGCCGCCGATAACAGATATCCATCCGCCCCGGCATTGACCGATATCGCCTGCGTTTCGCCAAGCGGCAACCACACAAGTGCCGGGGCATGACAGTCAATCGTGCCCTGACGCAACCGGATATGCGCCCGCCCCGACAGCATCAAAACCGCATGGCACCGGTCCCGACGCGCCCGGTCATTCATCACCCAGTCCTGGGACGACAATGCATGATCAAAACGGTACATCACTGCCTGTGTCGTGACCGGCACCGGATCACCGAACGGTTGGATGCCAAATGCTTCCGGGCGTTGATTTTTTGCAATCACCGGCGAAACCATGCCTTTTTGATCCTGAAACATTCCAAATGGTTATATGTAAAATAGTACAATTTTTCGTCTTAAAATGTCAATTTGACCATCTTTACATCGGAACGCTTACAGCGCTTACTAATATTGCGGTCAAAGCAACCGCCAATAACAACAAGACATATTGAACAATGCGTTTCCGTTATTTTGCACATGCGAGTAAACGGACAGGAGGATACGTCACATTTTTACTTTGAACATCAAAGTAGATAACAGATTTTCTGTATCCATCTTCCTGAGGTAACGCCAAAGCGGGAAAACCGGAATCACTGCCCAAAGACCTTTCCGGGTCTTGCCCGGCGCAAAGCTGCCTTTCGCCGCCGCACAGAAGAACATAAAGAAGAAATCAGGAGAAACGTCGTGAACGATGCCAAGCTATTGATCAACAACGAAGCCGTGAATGCCACCAGCAACCGGACATTCGAACGCAAGAACCCGGTCACCGGCAAGGTCGCAACCTCTGCTGCTGCCGCCAGCCCCGCCGATGCGCGCAAGGCCGCCGATGCCGCCGCCGCCGCATTCCCGGAATGGTCAAAAATGGGTCCGGGCGCACGGCGCAAGATTTTGCTCAAAGCCGCCGACATCATGGAAGACAAAGGCAACGAGTTTGGTCGTCTCGTCCTTGAAGAAACCGGCAGTACCCGCATGTGGGGCGGTTTCAACGCCCATCTTGCGGCCAATATGCTGCGCGAGGCCGGTGCAATGACAACCCAGATTCAGGGCAACCTGATCCCGTCCGACACGCCGGGCCTGATGGCCATGGGCATTCGACAGCCGGTTGGCGTGGTTCTGGGCATTGCGCCATGGAATGCGCCGGTCATCCTTGGCACGCGCGCGATTGCCATGCCGCTTGCCTGTGGCAACACCGTGGTGCTCAAGGCATCCGAACTGTGCCCCGCCCTGCATCGCCTGATCGGGCAATGCCTGGTCGAAGCCGGCGCACCGGCCGGTGTCATCAATGTCGTGACCAACGCCCCCGAAGACGCCCCGGAAATCGTCGAAACCCTGATCGCCCATCCGGCAGTGCGCCGCATCAACTTTACCGGCTCCACCCGGGTTGGCCGCATCATCGCCAAACTGGGGGCGGAACACCTTAAACCGGTTCTGCTTGAACTGGGTGGCAAGGCACCTTTCCTTGTGCTGGACGATGCCGACATTGACGAAGCGGTCAATGGTGCCGCATTCGGGGCCTATATGAACCAGGGCCAGATTTGCATGTCGACCGAACGCCTGATCGTTGACAATGCGGTTGCCGATGATTTCGTTGCCAAACTGGCCGCCAAGGCCAAAACGCTGACCGCCGGCGATCCGGCAAAGGCCGAACATATTCTGGGCGGTGTCGTGAATGTCGAGGCCGTCAACCGGATCGAAGAGCTGGTCGAAGACGCGGTTTCCAAGGGCGCAAAACTGGTCGCCGGTTCCGGCAAGGCACGTGATGGCGTGCTGATGGATGCGACCCTGCTTGATCACGTCACCCCCGCCATGCGGATTTATGCCGAGGAAAGCTTTGGCCCGGTCTGTGTTGTTATCCGTGCCGGTAACGAAGACGAAGCTGTCCGCATCGCCAATGACAGCGAATATGGTCTGTCATCTGCCGTCTTTTCGACCAACATCCCGCGCGCGATGGAAGTCGCCAAACGGATCGAAAGCGGCATCTGCCACATCAACAGCCCGACCGTTCAGGACGAAGCCCAGATGCCGTTTGGCGGGGTGAAAGCCAGCGGCTATGGCCGCTTCGGATCGCAGGCATCGATTGATGAATTCACCGAAATGCGCTGGATCACGATCCAAAGCGGCAAACGCCACTATCCGTTCTAGGAATATCACATTCCGCAGGGGGGAAGCCCGGTCGCACTCCCTCAGATGATCGGCCGGGACCTGTGGCAGGCCGCCTTGCGCTTAACCGCGCAGGGCGGCCTGTATCGTGACTTCCAGCATATTGGAAAACCGCGACCGGTCCTTCTGGGTAAAGCCCGCATTGCGGCCCTGCTCCCCGGTGACTTCGCGCATATGGGCGGCAATTTCACGCCCCGCCAGCGCATTGCCGATATTCGCCTCGGTAAATTCCTGACCATTGGGTCGCAACACGCGCGCCCCGATTTCAAGCCCCCGCGATGCCAGCGGAATATCGTTGGTTACGATTACATCGTTTCTAACCGCATTTTCGGCAATCCAGTCGTCGGCGGCATCGGGTTCCGGCGGCACAATCACGATCTGGACCAACGGATTGCGCGACGGGCGAATACCGCCGTTTGACACCATGATCATTTCCAGACGATGGCGTTCGGCCACACGTTCGCATTCCGCCTTCACCGGGCAGGCATCGGCATCGACAAACAAACGCGGGCGCGTATTTTGGGTTTGTTCTGACATGGCGCGATCATCGCCGGGACACGATGAAAGTCAAGCCATCTTCACGCTGTCCCTATTGTCCGCTCTGAATGCTTTGCTTCGCGCATCAACACCAAAACAAAACAGCCAATCGCCGCAAGGCCACAGGCAAAAAGTGTTGTCGTGCGGAAATCAAATGCACTGGCCACAAGCCCGGTCAAAAGATTGCCGACCAGTCCCCCAACAAAAAGCGAACTCATATAATAGCTGGTCGCGACACCGGGCTGCTCGGGGGCAAAGTTTTGAACAAACGTCATGCTGATCCCTGCGAAGATGCCGTAATAAAGCCCGTCAAGCACCGACAGAACAAGAACATCGGCCAGACTGTCGGCACTGTGGATTGCCCCAAAGAAGATGATGGCAAGGATCGCTGCAATCACCATGCCCTTGCGTTCGCCGACCTTGCGAATGATTGATGCGCAGTAATAAATCACCACCACTTCGACAAAGCATTTAACGGTCAGCTCAAGACCGGCTGCAGACGGCATCAAACCAAGCTCGGTCGAGAAATAAAGCGGCATGGCCGACACAAAAACCACATTCCCGGAACCCAGCAAGAACACCGGAATACAGGCAACCAAAAGCCCGCGATTGAACGGAATCTTTGCATTGGGATCAAGCATTCCGGGATGGTGGGTCCGAAACGCAGCAGGCACAACCATCAAACAGACGCCAAACCAGATCACCGCCAATGCCGCAATCGCGTAATAGGTCACGGCAAAGCCATATGCCCCGAAAACCGTCAGCGACACCGCAGGTCCGACCATCCAGCCAAGCGATGTCTGCATCCGCAGGAATCCGTTGAATTTGGCGATATTGCGCCCGGTCTGCTCGGCAAAGAGCCGTCCAAACGAATAGACAACCGACAAAACCCCGGACCCGACACCCAGCAACACCGACACAATCGCCAGATACACCCAGTAAACCTGAAAAGTACCCAGCAACAGCATACCCGCGGCAAAGCAGGTAATACTCGGGATCACAAGGAAACGGATCGGCACACCGCGGTCAATCGCGCGCCCGTATGCCCGGTTGGTCAAAAGCGTGACGCAAACCTGCACAATCGCAACAAGGCTGGTTTTCCAGGGCGGTTCGCCCAGTCCTTCAACAATATAAAGCCCGGTCAGGGGAGCAACACAGCTTGTTGCAAACGCCCCGATCAGCACCAGTGCAAGAACCAGCAACGGATATCGGTCAAGCCGTGCCAGCATGGCATTCATGGCAGGCTGTTCATTGGGACTATCCGGTCCTGTAACCCCGTCGCGCATTTCACTGATGTCCTTGTTATCGGGTGGCGATATCAAAGAACCGTTCTAGCGTTTCAACTAAAAAGAGTGAAATTTTTTCCGCGTCCCGCGATCAGGATGTCACAAAACCATCACAGCCTGTCCGGCTGCGATCACGCCAACCCGCCAACAAAGCTGGCAAGTTCCGGGGTTTTCGGATTGGCAAAAACATCTTCGGGGGCACCGCTTTCATGAATGCGGCCCTGATGCATGAAAACCAGTTTATCGCAAACCTCGCGCGCGAAACGCATTTCATGCGTCACCATCACCAATGTCATGCCCTCCTCGGCAAGCTGGCGCACGACGGCCAGAACCTCGTTCACCAGCTCGGGATCAAGGGCCGATGTCACCTCGTCACACAGCAATACACGTGGCTTCATGGCAAGGGCACGCGCAATCGCCACGCGCTGCTGCTGCCCGCCTGAAAGCTGATCGGGGTAATGCATCATCTTGTCGGCAAGCCCGACCTTGGCCAGCATTTCCTCGGCCACTTCTTTCGCCTCGGCCTTTGACTGCTTTTTCACGACCTGCGGCGACAGCATGACGTTTTCAAGTGCTGTGTAATGCGGGAACAGATTGAACTGCTGAAACACCATGCCAACGTTAAGCCGAAGCGTAAGCACATCGGTATCGCGGTCACCAACCTTCTTGCCCGCCACCATGATCGTCCCGTCATTGATGGTTTCAAGGCCGTTAATGGTGCGCAAAAGCGTGCTTTTGCCCGACCCGCTTTTCCCGATCAGGGCAATCACCTGCCCTTCCTCGATCTTAAGGTCGATGCCTTTAAGGACTTCAAGCTCGCCAAAGCTTTTGTGGATAGCGTGCAGTTCAACGAGCGACATGACGAAGTTTTCCTTCCAGATGGCGGGCATAAAGCGAAAGCGGGAAACAGATCAGGAAATACATGACGGCCACACAGCCATAGACCGTAAAGGGCGCATAGGTCGCGTTGGTGATCATGGTCCCGGCCTTGGTCAGTTCGACAAACCCGATGATCGAGGCAACCGCCGTCCCCTTGACCACCTGCACCGAAAAGCCGACCGTCGGCGGCACCGCAATACGAAGCGCCTGCGGCAGAATGATATAGCGCATCTGCTGGCGGAAATTCATGCCAAGGCTTGCCGATGCTTCCCATTGGCCAAGCCCGATGGATTCAACGCACCCCCGCCAGATTTCGGTCAGAAACGCACTGGTAAACAGCGTTAACCCCAGCATCGCCGCGATCCAGGGCGACACATCAATCCCGATCAGCGGCAGACCGAAGAACACGATGAATAGCTGCATCAAAAGCGGCGTGCCCTGAAACAGTTCGACATAGCCGCGCACCAAACGCATCGCCCACGGATTACCGGCGGTCCGAACCATCAAAAGCAAAAGCCCGACAATCCCACCCAGCACAAAGGCGGTAAGTGACAGCAACACCGTCCAACGTGCGGCCAGCAGCAGATTATAAACAATATCCCAAAGGCTGAATTCAGACATGACTGCGCCGTTCAAACAGGAAGTTGCCAAATATCTTCAAACCCCAGCGCAGCAGTACCGACATCACCAGATAAAGCGCGGTCGCCACGAAATAGACCTCGAAGGCACGGAAATTGACGGCCTGGATATAGTTCGCCGCAAAGGTCAGTTCCTCGGCCGCGATCTGCGAACAGACCGACGAGCCCAGCATGACAATCACGATCTGGCTTGATAATGCTGGCCAGATTTTCTTGAGCGCCGGACGGATAATGACATAGCGGAAAATCTGTACCCGGTTCATCGCAAGGCTTTGGGCGGCCTCGATCTGCCCCTTGGGGATCGCAAGGATACCCGCCCGGATGATTTCGGTCGAATAGGCACCAAGATTGACGATCATTGCCAGAACAGCAGCCTGAAATTCACTTAGCTTCACGCCAAGCGCCGGAAGACCAAAAAAGATAAAGAACAACTGCACCAGAAACGGCGTATTGCGGATCAGTTCCACATATATGCCGACGATCTGGCTGATGACGGGGGCACGCGATGCGCGCGCCCACGCCCCCAAAGTCCCCAGACTGACGCCAACCACAGCTCCGATGACGGTCAGTTCGGTTGTCAGGACAACCCCGTCAAGCAGCAATTGCCAATGCGGGACAATTGCACCGAAATCGAATTCATAAGCCATTGAAACCAAGCAATCCGGTCAGGGGTGAAGCCATCAGTCAATCAAGTCAGGATCAGAGCTTTTGCGGCAGCGGAATGCCAAGCCACTTTTCGGCAATCGCATTCAGACGGCCATCGGCAATCGACGCCGCGATGATCTCGTTGACCTTGGCTTTGAATGCATCCTCGTCCTTGTTCAGCCCCACATAGCAAGGGGAGTTTTTGATCAGGAATTTCGGCTCCGGCTTGCGCGGCGGGTTGCGTTCGATGATGGCCGCTGCCGTGACATTACCGGTCGCAATCAGGTCAACCTGGCCCGAAAGGAAGGCCGAAATCGTGCCGTTATTATCCTCATAACGCTTGATTTCGAGATCCGCCGGGGCAATTTTGGTCAATTCCAGATCTTCAATCGCACCACGCGTCACACCAACCGAATGCCCCGAAAGGTCTTCGGCCCCCTTGACGTCGATATCAGCCGGGCCAAAAACGCCGTTATAGAACGGTGCATAAGCATCGGTGAAATCAATCACCTTTTCACGGTCCGGGTTTTTGCCAAGACTGGAAATCACCAGATCGACCTTGCCGGTGGTCAGATACGGGATGCGGTTACTGGACGCGACCGGCACCAGCTCAAGCTTCACACCAAGGTCGCTTGCGATCAGGGCCGCCATATCGATGTCATAGCCTTTGGGCTGCATGTCGGTGCCAACACTTCCGAACGGCGGAAAGTCCTGCGGCACGGCGACTTTCAAAACGCCGGCTTCCTTGATGCTATCAAGTGCCCCTGCTGATGCGCCTGCCAGCGGGGCCGTAATCATGGCAATCGCGGCGATGGTTGATTTCAGAAATTTGTTCATTTGCCTCTACCCGTATGAAAGTGGATTATTAGACTTATTTTTAATCTGCATAAAATAACTGCATAAAATTTATGCTATTGTCCATGGGTAAATTTCGCACTTGCGAAGAATCACAAGCTGATTAAAGCTATAACCCTTAAATATATTGGATTTTTGCGCCGGATAAATTTTGACACAACTGGTCAGACCAGTTATGGAAAACGCATGACACGCACTGAAACCGCCCCGGAACGCGCCGCACGCGCCATTCGCAACCTGATTAAAAGCAACGGCTTAGGTCCTGGCGACTCTTTACCGGCCCAGCGCGAACTGGCCGCCACCCTTGGCATCAGCCGCGCCAGCCTGCGCGAGGCGCTCGCAACGCTTGAAGCCATGGGACTGATCCGGGTTCAGGCTGGCAAGGGCGCCTATGTCGCCGATCCCCATGACGCAATGCCACGCGATGACAATCAGAAACGTCAGGCCGCACAGGTCTATCAGTTCCGCCTTGCCATAGAACCCTATGTCGCGGGCCTCGCCGCACAGGCCCGCACGCGGGATCACCTGATCGCCCTTCAACGCAGCATCGATGACATGCAAACCGCGTTCGAGGCTGACGACCTGATCACGGCCGCCAATGCCGATACCGAATTTCATGAAATATTGCTATCCGCATCGGGCAATCCGTTATTTACCGCTGCGATCTTTCCCGCCGCACAAACCATCCATGAAAACCAGATGCTGCCCTTTGCCAATGCAGCCGCGATCAAGGCACCGTTGCGCGAACATGAACAGATCCTGCGCTATGTACGCGACCGCAATCCATCGGGTGCGCGCGATGCCATGCACTTTCATGTGCTCAGTGCCGCGACCCGGGCCAATATCGCCTTCCTGCGCCCCTAGGGTATGGGCACGTAAAACGTACAGATAAAACAAAACCCCCATCCGGTTGCCCGGATGGGGGTTTTGCAAATCAGCGCCTTCGCAAGCGAAGGCAAACCGAATTAAGCAGCGGTCAGATCGTCAGCCGAAACGCGGCCCGAACGTGAGTCGGTGCGCAGTTCGTAGTTGATCTTGTCGCCTTCCTGCGGGTGGTTCATACCAGCGCGTTCAACGGCGCTGATGTGCAGGAATACGTCATTTCCGCCTTCGTCCGGCTGAATGAAACCAAAGCCTTTGGTTGCGTTGAACCATTTAACGGTACCAGTTGCCATCTTTAAATCTCCTTTAGAGTGTCGATTGGCGTTACGGCGCATCCCGCGTGGATGCACCAATCAGTTTGGAAAGCTGCCTCAGGCGATTTCGCGCCTGCTGCGGTTTCCGGAATTGTTTTCAGAACGGCGTTCGCCATTCGGGCGTGCGCCCGGACGACCACCGACTGGCTTGCCGGGGCGCGCACGACCCGGACGTGCGTTGCGGGCTGCCGGTTTGCCGGGCTGACCCGGTTTACCATTTGCAGTCGCACCGTTGCCGGTTGTGCGGCGCTCGTCCGAGCTGCCAAGGAATGAAAGGTTGGATGCAATGCGGTTGTCACCGCCGCCCGTCCCGTTCGAAGTCACCTTTTTCGGTGTCCGAACCCGGTTATCGCCATTGGCGTTACGGGTATCACGGGCATCGCGACTGTCACGACCGTCACGACGCGCACCATCACGCCCCTGCGGACGGGCCGCTGCGCGATCAGTACGCTCGTTGCGATCCGCACCACCCTTGATGCCGCCCTTGTAACGGCCGGAATTTTCCGATCCGCTGGCGACATCGCGCGTGGTTTCTTCGGTACGACGACGATCATTGCTCCGGTCATTGCGATCATTACGACCACGGGCATCATTGCGCCCCTGACCGTTACGGCCACCTGCACCCGGACGACCACCGCCATTCCGGCCACGCCCGTTACCATTGCCATTGCTGGCACGACGATCGGGATTGGCATCGCGTTCGGCTTTTGAAATCGCGTCCTGCTCGGCGGCTGCCTTTGCATCGCGACGATCAATTACCGGGATCGACTGACGGGTGGTTTTTTCTATATCACGCAGAAGACCGCGTTCTTCTTCATCACAGAATGCAATCGCCGAACCGCTGGCCCCACCGCGTGCGGTACGACCGATACGGTGAACATAGCTTTCCGGGACATTCGGAAGTTCGAAATTCACAACGTGGGTCACACCGTCGACATCAATACCGCGTGCGGCAATGTCGGTTGCGACCAGAACGCCGATCTGACCATCCTTGAACGCGTTCAAGGCACGCTCGCGCTGATTCTGGCTTTTGTTGCCATGAATCGCAGCAGCACTGATCTTGCAGCTTTCAAGATGACGCGCCACACGATCCGCCCCGCGCTTGGTTCGGGTGAAAACAAGGGTACGTTTGAAAAGCGGGTTATCAAGCAATTCCGCCAGAAGCTGACGCTTGCGGTTTTTCTCGATCATATAGACCGACTGCTCGACGCGTTCCTGGGTCGTGGCAACCGGGGTCACCGAAACCTTGACCGGATCGGAAAGCATATCACCGGCAAGCTGCCCGATCTGCGACGGCATGGTGGCCGAGAAGAACAGGTTCTGACGATCACGCGGCAGCATCTTGATAATGCGTTTGATCGGCGGCAGGAAGCCAAGATCAAGCATGTGATCGGCCTCATCGAGCACGACGACATCAACATTGTTAAGTTTCAGCTTGCCTGCATCAATGTGATCAAGCAAACGGCCCGGTGTTGCGACAAGAACGTCAACACCCGGCGTGATCGCCTTGATCTGCGGACCATGCGCAACCCCGCCAACAACAACGGCAACCGTGGTGTTCATGAAGCGGCCATAGGCACGGAAGCTGTCGCCAATCTGGGCGGCCAGTTCACGCGTCGGCGCCAGCACAAGCACACGGCATGATTTCGCCGGGGTACGGGTTTCGTTTTTGGAAAGACGGTCCAAGATCGGCAGTGCAAAAGCAGCAGTCTTGCCAGTGCCGGTCTGTGCGATCCCCAGAAGGTCTTTGCCTTCAAGGAGAGATGGGATGGCCTGTGCCTGGATCGGCGTTGGCGCATCATAGCCTTCATGCTTGAGAGCGCGAAGGACGGGCTCGGCCAGGCCGAGATCCGAAAATTGGGTCAAATAAAAGTATCTCTTGGTATTGCGGCAGCAGAGGGAAGGGAATCGGCCCTTGAATGTATTACGTCAGCTCTGCGCCTTGCATATTCTTTCGGAAAAGCCCGCGTAGTAGGGCCCTTCAATGCGGTTTTCCGGTAGATCACTCAACAGGCGAGGCCAATAAAGTCCCCTCTACGCTTCTGGAGCGATCAGATAACAAGGGCAACATGCGCAGAGTTTTGTCTGCTTGTCAAACACCATGTTTGTCATGGGCCACGCTTATTTTGCAAACAAGCCCGTCACTTAAGCAGCGCGGGCTTGTTTTGATTGCAAATATCCTTGTTCCTAATTGGCAGAACAAGGGCTCCCTGCCCCGCAAGGATTATATGCCGCACACGGATTTTCTGCTGCGCACGGGTTAAACGCCGCACAGGGGTCTCCCGCGCCGCACGGGTTATATGCGGCACACGGGTTGGCACCGCACGGCGCTGCGGCACATGGATTTGCGGCACAAGGATTATAACCCGCACAGGGATTCGCGGCACAAGGATTGGCGGCACAGGGGTTCGATCCGCACGGATTACCCGCACACGGATTACACCCGACCGCCGGACTGGTGGCCGGGTTGGATATTGCCGGTGGATTGGCGGGCGTGCTGGTGTGATGATAATGATCAAACGCCACCGCACCGCTGGCCGCGAGGAACACCGCACCAAACAGGATTGTATTTTTCTCGCTCATGACTTTTTAAATCCGTCCATGCCAAATACCGGGCGCAGCGCAATACCGATCCAGCTACCGGCAAAGGCCATCACAAACCAGAGCCAGCCATGCACGCTGCCCGAGGCGATGCCGCTAAACAACGCCCCGATATTGCAGCCAAACGCCAGCCGCGCCCCATAGCCCATCAAAATCCCGCCAACTGCCGCCGCCAGAAGGGACGCAAACGGCACCTTCACTTTGGGCGCGAATTTGCCCGCAAGGCTTGCCGCCAATGCCGCCCCGATCACGATGCCGAAATTCATCACCGACGTATTATCCGCCAGCACCGAATTTGAAAGCGCCTTGGCCGGACCGGCCCAGTTCCAGAATTCCCAGGTTTCAACCGGAATACCGATACCTTGGGCGATCTTCGCCCCCCAAAGCCCGAACCCGAACGTGATCGACCACGGATGCCCCGCACTCAGAAGCGTTGCAACATTAAGCCCGGCCAGAAGGATACCCGTCCCGACCAATGGCCACGGACCATGCAGCAATCGGGCAAAGCCCGCACGCGATGCCACCGGTGCGGTTTCAATCGAACCATGGGCGCGTTTTTCAACCCAGATCGTGATCAACGCCACCAAAGCCAGACCGGCAAAGGTCACGCCCAACCCGCCCCATATGCCAAATTCGGTTCCGAGGCTCATGGGCGGCATGGAAGGCAGTTCAAGCCACATCGGCAAATGTGCGGTGCCGATCACAGCACCCACGATAAAGAACACAAGCGTCAGCAACATGCGCGCACTGCCGCCGCCAACCGTAAACAGCGTCCCCGACCCGCATCCGCCGCCAAGCTGCATGCCAAGGCCGAACATGAACGCGCCGACCAGAACCGAAACGCCAACCGGTGCCACCGCGCCGACAATCGGAGTGCCAAGTGGTGCGCCGATGGCAAGCAAAGGAATAAACGCCGCCGCGGCAACGCCAATCATCAAAAGCTGGGCCCGCATCGCGCGGCCGCGCTTTTCGACCGAAAACCGCCGCCAGCCGCCGGTAAAACCGAATGACGCATGATAAAGGGCAATGCCCAGCAACCCGCCAAGGCCATAAAGCGCGGCCTGATGGATATCGACTGCCTGCGCAATCAGCACCGCGATAATCACAAACAGGATCGCCGTGACGGCTGCGGGCCCTTTGTCAAAACTAAAGCCCGAAGCACGGACATTAAGGGTCGTTTCAGACATGGTGGTGACGCTCTATCTGACTGGAAACCTGAAAACGCACGGAACCGGGCAACCCGGTTCCGTCAAAACATCGTGTATTATAGGGGTGTTACGCCGTATTTCCGAATTATTCCGGAACGACCACGTCGCGCGACGGATCAGCCGCCCATTCGGTCATGGAGCCGTCATACATCCGGGTGTTTTTGTTGCCCATCACTTCCGAAAGGCCAAACCACGCAACCGATGCCCAATGGCCGGTATTGCAATAGGTGATTTCATCACCGTCTTTCGACACACCGGCATTTTCAACAAGGCCGCTGATCACATCGGATGCAACAAACTGGCCTTTCTGATCATCATAAAACGCCGACTGTTCGATATTGACCGCACCGGGGATCGCACCGGCACGCGCCACGACGGGGCTGGTCTGCTCGCCGCGGAACTGTGCCGACGGACGCGCATCAACCAGCGCGACACCATTTTCACGCGCCTTGGCAACATCATCGGCCGTCGCCAGAAGCTCCGGGCGGAAATTGGCATTGAATGCCAAGGTCTGCGGGGCGACCGCGTCGGTTGAAACCGGCTTGCCGGCTGCTTCCCAGGCACGCTGCCCGCCATCAAGGATGGTAACCGCATCATGGCCCAGCACCTTAAAGGTCCAGTAAACACGGGTCGCCGAACCGAAATCCGAACTGTTCTGACCGGCCGGCACAACAACAACCTGTTTGTCATTATCAATGCCAAGGCTGCCGATCCGGGCCGATATCACATCAACCGGCGGCAACTGGCCGACAACCTCGCCAACCTTGGCACGCCAGCCGAACTTGCCATAGGGCGCAAACACCGCACCCGGAATATGCCCGGCATCATAGGGGCTGCCTTCCTTGGTCAGCGAACGGATATCGACCACCACCAAAGACGGGTTTTCAAGATTATCCGAAAGCCACGCGGCATCAACCAGCGGCTTTTCGGTCAGGCGCTCGGCCTGTGCTGCCGCACCGCCAAAGACAATCGCCACTGCCGCAGCAGCAGAAAGAATAAGAGAACGCATGGGGCCTGTCTCCGATATGGTGAATTAGAAATCTGTGAAATCTATATAATCACCATCCATCTGATGTCAATTAAGATATAATAACAGTTATTTTTTGTTGTAATGACAAGCATTAGTGATTGAGCATCCACCGCAACCTTTAAACGCTAGGGCCGCAACCCATTAAGATACCGCGCATATTCGCGCGCAAACGCACCATGGGTTTCGCTGTTGCGCAAGGCAGGCGGGCGGGTCAGGAAGCCATGCAGGGCGGCAATGATGAATTCCGCAACCGATGACGGTTCGATATCGGTGCGGATGGTTTTATTGAACTGCCCATGGCCCAGATGCAGCGCCAGACCGCGCCGCCAGTATCGGTAAACCCCATCAATCCGCTTGCGTAGATTTTCATCAAGTTCCGCCGCCCCCGACGCCAGCCGTGCCAGCGGACAACCGCCTTCAAGCAGTTTCGGCGCATCCTTGGTACCAAGGCAATCCACCTGCCCCATCATCACCGGCAGGATATCATCCGCCCCGTCAAGCGGCCGCAGCCACACATCATCAATATATTGCGGCAGGCATTCCTCGATCACGGCATGGGCAAGTTTGGCCTTGCCGGGGAAATGATGATAAAGCGCTCCCTTGGTCGTGCCGGTCCGTTCCAGTATCTGATTGATTGATGCCCCGGCAAACCCGGCCATGCGGATTTCATAGAACGCCGCATCAAGGATCAGCTTGCGGGTTGCCTGCGGATTGCGGGGTTGTCGGGTCGTCGCCAGCGCATTTTGCGCATGGTCGGCAATGGCATTTTCAATCGTGCCCTCATCGACCGGATCATCCGGATGGGAAATCCGGGCCAGTGCGGCAGTAATGCTAAAGGGCGGTTTGCTCATGATTTTTATATCTTGTGCCATGTTCGATAAGGCTGCCCAAGGTTCCCCTGTTTTTGCCCCAAGGTCAATATGAGAGCACATCGAACCCAACGTGACCTTGCGCACAGTATCCCCGCGCGATCCCCGCGCGTGCGATGATGCAGCCCCTTGCAATTACATGTAAACCAGTCTCTATTACGGGATTGCGGGCCGGTGATACGGCCCCCATATCCGGCCAGAAATAAAACCGGAAACGTTCAGAACCACGCCCGGAACCACGCCCAACGCCACCCTGACACGATTATGGTGGCATGCGATGACAGGATCGCATTCGATCGGAAAGCAGATGCATATTCATTCCATCGCCTTTGTCGCCGCCGACACCAAAATTGCCCAGGACGCGATGTACCGGTTAAAGCATCGCTATGGCCATGTCTCACCGGAAACGGCGGATGTGATTGTCGCACTTGGCGGGGATGGCTTCATGCTGGAAACCCTGCATCGCTATATGGGGCGCAAGGTGCCGATCTATGGCATGAACCGGGGCACGGTCGGATTTCTGATGAATGAATTCCGTGAAATGGACCTGCCCGAACGCATTGCAGAGGCCCAGACCGTGCAACTGCACCCGCTTCAGATGGAAGCCCACACCATGCAGGGCGAAAGCATGTGCGCGCTTGCGATCAACGAAGTCTCGCTTCTGCGCGAAACCCGGCAGGCAGCAAAACTGCGCATCAAGATCGACGGGGTCGAACGGCTGGCCGAACTGGTGTGCGATGGCGCACTGGTCTGCACACCGGCCGGAAGTACGGCCTATAACCTGTCGGCCCACGGTCCGATCCTGCCGATGGGAAGCGGCCTTATGGCCCTGACCCCGATCAGCCCGTTTCGCCCGCGTCGCTGGCGCGGCGCGCTTCTGCCGCATGGGGCCGAAGTCGTTTTTGATGTGCAGGATCCGCAAAAACGTCCGGTTTCCGCCGTGGCCGATTATACCGAGGTTCGCGATGTCTCACGCGTGATCATCCGCGAAGACAGCAACATGAAAATCAAATTGCTGTTCGATCCCGAACACAATCTGGAAGAACGCATTCTTAAGGAACAATTCGTCGAATGAGTGCCGCCAACACCACCGCCATGCCGTCTGCCGCAACCCTTGACTGGCTTGCCAAACTGATCAGCCATCCAAGTGTCAGCCTGACCCCGAACCTTGCCCTGATCGAACAGGCGCAAAGCTATCTTGAAGGTCTGGGCTATCTGTGCGCGGTCGTGTTTGACGAAACCAGAAGCAAGGCCAACCTGTATGCCACCATCGGCCCGGCGGTCGATGGCGGCGTGATCCTGTCAGGCCACAGCGACGTGGTTCCGGTCGAAGGCCAAAACTGGGCATCCGACCCGTTCACCACCGATATCCGCGGCGACAAACTTTATGGCCGCGGGGCCTGCGATATGAAGGGTTTCCTGGCCTGTCTGCTGGCCAAGGCCGAAACCTTCAAAAATGCTGATCTGCGCGTGCCGATCCATCTGGCCTTCACCTATGACGAGGAAGTCGGCTGCCTTGGCGTGCCAAGCCTGGTCGAGGCAATCAACGCCCTGCCCCACAAGCCCGCCATGTGCATCGTGGGCGAACCCACCAACATGCAGGTGATTACCCAGCACAAGGGCAAATATTCCGCCCGCGCGCATTTCACCGGCCGGTCGGGCCATTCGTCGCTGCCGGGCGAAGGTGTCAATGCAGTTGAATTCGCATCCGAATTCGTGGTGTTCCTGCGCCGCCTTGGCCAAAAATTCCGCAATGAAGGCCCGCATGATGATGAATTCGTGCCCAATCACACGACCTTCCACAGCGGGGTTATCCATGGAGGCACGCAGCTCAACATCATCCCGCAGAATTGCTATGTCGATTTCGAATTCCGCAATCTTCCCAATCATGATCGCAACGAACTCAAAGGCCTGATTTTCGATTATCTCGACAACACCCTGATCCCACAAATGCGCGAAACCTATGACGATGTCGGGGTCGAAATCGAAGTCGTCTCCGACATGCCGGGCCTTGCCACCGGCGATGACGAGGAAGTTACAAAACTGGTCATGGAACTGACCGGGGCCAACACCACCGGCAAGGTCAGCTTCGGCACCGAAGCCGGTGTATTCTCGGCGATGGGCGATATCCCCACCGTCGTCTGCGGCCCCGGCAGCATCGAACAGGCCCACAAACCCGACGAATTCATCGAACTCGACCAACTCGCGCGCTGTGAAAAGTTCCTGGATAGGCTTTTGGCGGTGTTGGTGCGGAAATAGATTTTTAGCCCAGATTGCTTCAAGGAAGCAGCCTTTGACGGCTGCTTCCTTTTTTAATCAGCTATCGAACTCGATTTTCAACACATCGCGATCGATCATGTCTGACAAGGCATCACGGTTACGGGTCGCCTGTTTTCCAAGCCCCCCAAAGCCACCAAACATAACCTCGAATACAGCCGAACCAATATCTTCAAACGGTGTCGGGTACTGCGGTTCATAGGCAACTTTTAAAGTCCCCCCGGAAGCATCGAGTACTGATTTGGCCACCTCAGCCATGTCATTCTCGAACCGACTTTGGGGTGGATTTTCCGAAATTTGATGATCCAGCTTATGGAAAAGCTCTTTGCGATAGGCTGCCCCATCAAGAGCAGCCCCACTTTCCACACTGGCATATTCTGCAATCCGGTCTTTAAGCCCCCGATCCGTCAAACGCAGAGAAACCGAATTCAAATCGGCCTTCCCCATGTCATCAAGCATCCGCCCCATTGTATTAAAGCCACGCGCAGAAAAACGCTCCACTGGTGGCGCCGTGAAACGGCTGATACTGACTTCGAACTCACCATCAAGTAAATCAGGCATCGAAACCTCAACGGCCGCCAACACGTCACCTTTGGCGATATCATACTCATACTCAATACCAATATCGCCTCGCATAGCGTCCATGCCGATCAGAAACGGCGACGGTCCGCCAAATAGTCCGAACGGACTTGCTGCAATCGGAAAATCAACGTCTTCCAGCAGAAGATCGACACTTCTCAACTGGCCGCTACGTTCGTCCAAATCATAGTTCGAAACAGTTAATGCCCCAACAGTGCCCTCTGTTCCCTGCAAACTCAGTCGCAGGTTATACAAAGTCACGCTCTGCCCAATGAGGGACGCATCGATTTCACGATAACGGATGTCGCGATCAAGTTCGTTTTCACGAAGGAACCGGGCGATCTCGATCTCTGCCTCATTCGCGATATGACTTTGAAAGGCGAAATATCCCCCCACAAGAACCACAATCGCAACCAACGCGGCAATCAGCCCGACTTTTTTGCGACCTTTTCGGGAAGGCTCGGACATATGATTATTATTCTGTTCCATACCCACACCTATTCCCTTGCGCCTGACCATTGTGGATATTGTGACCGGACATAAGCCGCAACATCTTCTTTATTCATGCAAATCCGGCCATCACATTTCGTCGCCTTATCAACTGATATAACGCTATAAAGCGCGCCATCGATCTTCTGGCCGTCCCCCATGCCGGAAACAAAATACCAATCACCTTCTTCTAGCCCCTCCCCCGTCAGATAGACACGCGATGGCCATTTGGCGCGATAACCGACACTGTCGCGCTCCCCGACCTCCACAAAAGCCCGAACCGGGAATTTCCGCCCGCGTGAAAATGCAGTGGCGGCAATATCATAGGGATTGTCAAAAGACGGATTGCCATCGTGATGCAGGGCCGCAAGCTTGGCCGGAACGACACCGTCACCGGCAAGACTGTCATAAAGCTTTTGCGCTTGTGCATCCTCGCGTTCCTGCTGAACACGGCGCAGCTCTTCTTCATGGCTGCGCTGGGCAGCAAGACGCTGTTCCTCGGCCCGACGCTGCTCTTCTGCGGCCTTCCTTACTGCGGCCATATGCTGTTCACGCGCCGCAATAAACTTGGCCTCATCATGATGGACCAGCAGATAGTCAAGCTGTTCCCCAGTAAAGATTTTAACGTCGATAAATTCAGCCTTGAGTTCGTAATGTTTTGGCCAACCTGTTTTAAGACCCACACCCGAAAGCTGTGCCAAATAGGTGATGCGCACCCTATTGCCAACCGCCTGCAAACGATCTACCGCACTGCGCCCCAAATCTCCGGGCAAATAGATTTTTTGGTTAAAACTGTCCGGCAGACCTTCAAAACTGACATGAACCCGACCGCCAATTGCATTATCATCAAAATCACCGCTTCCGTAGAAACAACGGACTTCATATTGCCTCTCCGACGGAATAAAACCGCCGATGTCGAGCATCGAAGTCTCAAAATCATACTGACGGCGAACATCAAAGGTGAACGAAAACTCGAACAAATTTGATGCAGAATCTGATTTCGCAATCACCTCCGGTTTAACCTTTTTTCGCCAATCTCTCAGGTCAAACTCGTTCTTCCAGACGCCCCGATAGTCGTCGCAACTTTCCAGTGACGCGAACTGATCAATCACACGATCATCATTTAAAGCTTCCGGGTAATATTTCGCTGCAAGCCAAAAGACATTCTCGGCCGTCAAGGAAACCGGCTTCACATCTGGTTGCTTCTTCTCAACAACAACCGGCTTTTCCTGCTTTGCAACAGTCGGCGCTGGCGGCGCTTCCGGTACTTCGGTTATTTCTTTCGCTACATCGTCTTTCGGCGTCACATCCTCCGCAGTTTTTTGCGCGGGATCACCCACCGCAGCCTCAGGTGCAATAGCCCACCCACTGGCCTTCGCAATACGGAAATCGCGTGTCAGAGTCCCGGCGCTGTCGGTTACCTCGACCCTGGCCACTTCCATCTGCGGGCATTCCGCATCAAATACCTTTGCGATTGTCGGAAAAAGGGTTTCTTCCTTATCGACCAAAGGACTGTCGGCGTTGCGTGCAAGCTTCAAATGCGCATCCGCTTTGCACCAATTATCACCCCCCACACCAAACAGCTCAATGCCAAGCTTCGAGGACCGCGCGATCTGCTTCGTTTCTGCCGCTTCAACGTCAAACGGCAATGACAAAGCCACCGCTGACATTATCAGCGGTGCCAAAATAAAACGCCGATATCCCATCAACCCAGCTCCCAGACACCATCCGGCGACTTGCAGGCAGAATAGTTTTTCTGCTCGCTCTCGCTGCCGTCACTTACTGTCATGGAAACATCGCGACAGGTCGTCTGCACGATAAGGGTTTCGGTCTCAAACTCTGCGTCAAGATCAATGACATCGCTATCGCGTTCTACAACCTTTTCCTCGGCGACCTTCGCTGCTTCGGGATCTTGTGCCGTATCTGCTGCGGCCATCTGCATATCGGGGATCACGTTCGGCTCTGCCAGAAGCGTGTGATACACATACCCAATGGCCTTGCCATCACGCCCCACCAGATACCAGTTACCGTTGGCAACACTACCAACCGCATTGATCCGGTCTCCTGCCCGCAATCCTGTCAGGACATCAGAATCCGTCGAAGGCGCGGAACGCACATTGGCCCCCTTGGTGACCACACGCTCTTCACCGACAATCGTCATACCAACCGGGCTTGCCACGACTTTCGGGCGCTGCACGTCCACCTTGGCTGCAACCTGGCGGGTGTTGGTCGGAACAATTTCCGCACTTGCCCCCGTATCGGGGTTGTTCCAGGTAACCACCTCGCCATCATTTCCGGCATTAAGTGTCTGATTGGTTCTTTGCTGCACGGCTTCGGCGTCCGCCGGGTCCAGCATTCCCCCGATCCAATCGCCAATCATATAACCCGCTGTTGCCCCAATCGCTGTCGCAACAAGCTGCCCAGTGCCGTTCCCGAATTGTGCGCCAAGTATCGTTCCGCCAACCACCCCAACGATGGAGCCAACGGTCTGTCCGGTCGTTTTGTTACATCCCCCAAGGGCAAGTAAAGACATCAAAACGAGCGCGGTCGTGCCACGTAACACTGCTTTATTCATAAAAGTATGCCCCTGTTAAGCAAATCAAACGACTGTCCCTAATAAAGATTTATCGAACTAAACTTTTAGATGTCAATGCAACTTGAACACACGCAAAAGCAATTAAATTGCTTGAAAAAAACCAAGATCAGTGAAACAGAAATCGCCAATTTGCCTATCCAACACAAAGGAATAGCACCTGAGAGTTGAAACCCATTCGAATGAGTAGGGAAAATTACCCGCTTGACCTTATGACCATGTCGGGACAAAACAAAAGGGCCGGTGCAATGCACCAGCCCTTCTTACGCACGCGCAACGGCGGGGTCGGGGGACTGCGCAGACAAGTCTGCAACCGTCGCGAGCGCGCCTACAAAGCCGGTCTGTTAATTCAGACCGGCTTTGCTTTTTGGTTTATTCCGCCGGATGTTCGTGGGCGGCCTTCACATCACCGCGTTTCGAACGGCTTTTGGCGAAGGTGCCAACAATCAGCACGAAGAACAGCGGCACGAAGAAGATCGCAAGGATCGTGGCCGCAATCATGCCGCCCATCACCCCGGTCCCCACCGCGATACGCGCCCCCGCACCGGCACCGGTACTGATCGCAAGCGGCAGAACGCCCAGCGTGAACGCCATCGAGGTCATGATGATCGGACGCAGACGCTGGCGCGCGGCCTCGACCGTTGCTTCAAGCAGGCCCATCCCCTGATCATAAAGTTCGCGCGCGAACTCGACGATCAGAATGGCGTTCTTGGCCGACAGACCAATCGTGGTCAGGATCGCCACCTGGAAGTAAACGTCATCGGGAAGCCCGCGCAGCAGCGCTGCAATCACGGCCCCCAAAACGCCCAATGGCACGACCATCATCACCGAAACCGGAATGGCCCAGCTTTCATAAAGTGCGGCAAGGCACAGGAAGACCACGATCATCGACAAGGCATAAAGGGCCGGGCCCTGTTCGCCTGCTTCGCGTTCCTCATAGGAAAGCCCCTGCCATTCAAGGCCGATGCCGCCCGGAAGCTTGGCAACGATTTCCTGCATTGCCGTCATCGCATCACCCGATGCAACGCCCGGTGCCGCCTGCCCCTGAATATTGACAGACGAAAGACCGTTAAAGCGCTCCAGTCGTGGCGAGCCATAAGTCCACTGCGTGGTCGAGAAGGCCGAAATCGGCACCATCTCACCATGGCTGTTGCGCACATACCAATGATCCATATCTTCGGGCATCATGCGGTATTTCGCATCTGCCTGCATATAGACGCGCTTGACACGGCCCTTCTCGATGAAGTCGTTGACATAGCTTGAGCCCCAGGCAGTTGCCAGCGTGCGGTTGATGTCCGCAATACTGACACCCAGCGCACTGGCCTTTTCCTGATCGATATTGATGTCGAACTGTGGTGTATCATTCAGGCCGTTCGGACGCACCCCGACCAGACGCGGATCCTGTGCCGCCATGCCAAGCAACTGGTTTCGTGCCGCGATCAGGGCATCGTGCCCCGCACCGCCACGGTCCACCAACTGCATGTCAAAGCCGTTCGCCGTGCCCAGTTCGATAATCGCAGGCGGAGCAAAGGCAAAGACCATCGCTTCGCGGATCTGGGCAAAGGCACCATAGGCCCGCCCGATCACCGCCTCAACCGACTGACCGGGCGATGTCCGTTCCGACCAGTCTTTCAGGTTCACAAAGGCGATACCCGCATTCTGACCACTCCCGGCAAACGAGAAACCAGCCACGGTAAAGATACCGTTCACCACTTCCTTCTCGTCTTCCATGAAGTGCTTTTCGAGCTTCTTGAGAACCTCGACCGTCCGCTCCTGCGAGGCACCGGCCGGCAGCTGAACCATCGAGAACATGATCCCCTGATCCTCTTCCGGCAGGAACGAGCCCGGCAGACGCACGAACAGGAAGGCCAAAGCCCCGACAAGAATGCCATAAACGAACAGGTAACGCCATTTGCGGTTCACAACATGGCCGACACTGCCCTGATAGAAATTGTTGGTTTTATCAAACCCGCGGTTGAACCAGCCAAAGAAACCCTTTTTGGCATGCGGATCGCCCTTGGACGGCTTAAGCATGGTCGCGCAAAGGGCCGGTGTCAGGACAATCGCCACGATCACCGACAGCACCATCGCCGAAACAATGGTGATCGAAAACTGGCGATAAATCGCCCCGGTCGACCCGGCAAAGAACGCCATCGGCACAAACACCGCCGACAGAACCAGCGCAATACCGACAAGCGCACCGGTAATCTGGCTCATGGATTTGCGCGTTGCTTCACGCGGCGGCAAGCCGTCTTCATGCATCACGCGTTCGACGTTTTCGACCACAACGATGGCGTCATCGACCAGAAGACCAATCGCCAGCACCATGCCAAACATGGTCAGCGTGTTGATCGAATATCCGAACGCCGCCAGAACGCCAAACGTACCAAGCAGAACCACCGGCACCGCAATCGTCGGGATCAGGGTCGCGCGCCAGTTTTGCAGGAACACGAACATCACGACGAAGACAAGCGCGATGGCTTCAAACAGGGTCCGGACCACTTCCTCGATCGAAACCTTGACGAACGGGGTCGTGTCATACGGATAAACAACTTCCATCCCCTGCGGGAAGAAAGGTTTAAGCTCCTCAAGGCGGGCTTTCACCGCCTCGGCGGTGTCAAGCGCATTGGCCCCGGTTGCAAGGTTGATACCGATACCGGTAGCGGCCTGTGCATTATACCGCGCAACGACCTCGTAACTTTCGCCACCGATCTCGATGCGCGCCACATCGCCCAGACGGACCTGCGAACCATCCGTATTCACACGCAGCAGAATATTGGCGAATTCGTCAACGGTCGTAAGCTTGCTTTGCGCCGTAATCGTCGCGTTGATCTGCTGTCCCGGCACGGATGGCGCACCGCCGATCTGACCGGCCGTGACTTCCGTGTTCTGCGCTTCGATTGCCGAACTGACATCGGAAACCGTCAGGTTATAGGAAATCAGCTTGTTCGGATCGAGCCAGATGCGCATCGCATGCTGCGCACCAAACACCTGAACCGAACCGACACCGTTCACACGTGCAATCGGGTCTTCGATGGTCGATACCACAAAGTCCGAAAGGTCTTCGGCATTCATCGAACCATCGGCCGACACAAAGCCCGCCACCATCAGGAACGAACCGCTTGATTTCGAAACCGTGATGCCCTGCTGCTGAACTTCGCTTGGCAGGCGCGACATGGCGGCCTGCAACTTGTTCTGCACCTGCACCTGCGCGATATCGGGATCGGCTTCCGGTTCAAAGGTCAGGGTGATGGATGCACTCCCCGTCGCACTACTGTTCGACGACATATAGCGCAGGTAATCCAGCCCGTTCATTTCCTGTTCGATGACCTGCGTCACCGTGTTTTCAACGGTTTCCGCCGAAGCACCCGGATAGGTCGCCTCGATCTGCACCGATGGCGGCGCAATCGACGGATATTGCTCGATCGGCAGCTGCAAAATGGACAGCCCCCCCGCCAGCATGATCACCAGGGCCACAACCCAGGCGAAGACGGGGCGATCAATAAAAAACTTTGCCATTAGAAATCGTCCTTAATCGTCAGCTTACTGGGCTGAACCTTGGGCGGTACCCTGGCCAGCATTCGCATTCTCGACAGGCTGCGCCGTTACCGGCGCCCCCGGTGCGATACGCTGAATGCCATCGACGATCAGCTGTTCGCCATCCGAAACACCGTCTGTCACGACCCAGTTCTCGCCTTGCGACTGTTCGATCTGGATATCCTTGGAAACGACCTTGCCGTCACCGATGGTGTAAACATATGCCGTGCCATCCGGGCGGCGCATCACGGCTTTCTGCGGCACAAGGAAGGCCCCATCAAGCTTGCCCTGACGCACCTGTCCACGCACGAACATGCCCGGCAGCAACACACCATCCGGGTTCGGGAAAACCGCGCGCAGACGGATCGTTCCGGTGGTTTCATTCACCGATACGTCGGAAAACTGCAACGTCCCGGTATGGGGATATTCAACACCGGTCGCATCAATGATCAGGGCAACTTCGATCTTGCCGTTTTCAACACCCTGAATGCGGCCGTTCTGGATCGCCTGCTTGATCTTCATTAACCGGCCACCGGCCTGCGTCACATCAACATAGATCGGGTCAAGCTGGGTGATCGTGGTCAGTGCTTCGGTCTGGTTGGCGGTCACAAGCGCACCTTCGGTCACATCAGACGAACTGATCTGGCCGGAAATCGGGGCGGTTACGGTGGTGTATTCCACATTGATCCGCGCCTGATCGACCTGCGCACGCGCGGCGGCAACCGCGGCTTTTGCCTGGGCTTCTGCCGAAATCGCATCGTCAAAGGTCTGCTCGGAAACCGCCTGGGTTTTCACAAGACTTTCGTATCGCTTGCGGGTTTTGGTCGTCTGATCAAGTGTCGCGCGCTGCTTGGCAAGCTCCGCCTGTGCCGCGTCAAGTTCCGCCATGTAAACGGCCTGATCAATCATATAAAGCTGCTGACCGGCTTCAACAAACGCGCCTTCGGTAAAGTTGCGTTCCTTGATGATACCATCGACCTGCGGGCGCACGGCAGCCTTGCGGAAGGCAACGGTACGACCCGGCATTTCCTCGATCAGACCAACGGTCTGCGCTTCAAGTGTCACGGTACCAACCGGCGTTGCCTGCGGTTGCTGCTGTGCGCTGGCATCCGACTGTTGCGCTTCTTTCTGCTCGTCACAGGCCGCAACCATCAATGCAAGCACAGCAACGCCTGCAAGTTTCAAACAAGATCGCATCGACAAAATGATTTTCCTTCTCACAGTCCTGTAAGCAGCGCTGCCGTGCCGGGGAATATCAGGCAGCTTTGCCATTGAATTATTAAATACTGTACGGTACAGTACACATTGTGCACTGCACGATCAAGAGCCAAAAACAACGTCGACAGAAAAGATCGAAAAACCATGAGCGAAACGTCAGAAACCCAAGGAAAACAATCCAGTCGCGGCTTCGCACGGCGACGCGCGATGATGGATGCTGCATGGCAGCTTCTGCTGGAGAAAGGCTTTTCTGGCGTTACGCTAAATGACGTAATTTCTCGATCCGGTGGCTCCCGTACAACTCTCTACGAGGCATTTGGCGGAAAGGATGGGTTGCTGACTGCCGTTATGACAGAACGGTGCATGGCGTTTTCCGCGGAATTGCATATTTCGCTGGAATCCAATCTCCCCCCTCGTGACGCTTTGACCGACTTCGCCTTTAAACTATCGACCAAGATACTAACCGAGGAAGCCGTTCGCTTCACGCAGATTCTGTTCTCCGAAGGACAGCATTTCATACCAATGGTTGAGAAGTTCCTTGAAGTCGGCCCCGAAAGCACGCGCAAACACCTTGCAAACTACCTGAAACGCCAGAATGACCTTGGTAATCTTGTCATCGACGATCCCGATCATTATGCCGAAATTTTCGATGCGATGATTGTCGGCGACTGGCAGAATCAGGTGATGAAAATGATCTCTCCTCCGAAACTCAGCGAAGAAGAGATCACAAAAAGGGTCAAACGCGCCGTCGAGGTCTTCCTGTGCGGGGTCACCGTCGAAAGCAAGCGTGACAAAATCGGCTGCGCCACCGACTGACCGGCAACGCCCCCATGCTTTCCAGATGACAGCCAGGACAAGATGTGATCCATGTCATACTTGTGTCCTTCTGCTGTGCTTCGCCTGTCCTCACCACAATCCCTGCCCCATCTTCACCAAATTTGCGCTAAATAATGGAACCGTTCAAACCATTACCCATAGGGGTCTTGATCATGCCTGTACGCCGTATTGTCATCGGCATTGGTGTTTCTCTGATTTCCATTTGCGCCGCCGGTGCAAATGCCTTTGCGCTTGAAACGCAAAAGGCGCGCGAAATCATGGATGGAATCCTGATGCAAAACGGCATTTCCGCAACCGAAACATCCGCGGAAAACAGCAACGGTACGGTCACCTTCACCTATGACGGTGTGCGCCTTGATCTCAGTGGCTACAGCACCGCGCGTGAACTGGCCCTTGAAGATGTCCGGGTAACGCTAAGCGATACCGATATCGCCAATCAGGTCGATATCGACATTGCCCTGCCCGAACGCGGAAAGATGCTGGCCGATGCCAGCAGTGACCAGCGCGAACTGACCATGCGCAAGGCACTCGGCAGCCTGCGCTGGAACTATATAAACGGCACGGCGGTCAATTTCACCGGCGGCGCCGATTTCCTGATTGGCGATGAACCGATCACGCGCAAACACTGGCTGATGAACGGACTTGTCATTCGATGGCTGCCTGACGAAGCCCGGATTTCCTGGCAGGCCGCCGAATGGACCGGCCCGAACCGGGAAAAACGCGGCGCGGTCAAATCGACAAGCTTCCTGCTCTATCCCGGCGAAAATGGCGAAACCCATCTTGACTACGCCCATGATGGCCTTTGGCTGCCAAGCCTGCTGCAACCGCGCACCGTGCGCATCAAAAGCAGCAGCACCGGCCTGCCATGGCTCGAAGCCAAACCAGTCATTGAAAAGGGCTTCAATGATATGCTGACCGGTCTTGCGCCGCGCGCCGCCCGCCGCCAGATCGCCAACGAGCTTTGGCAAAAGGCCGCCGATAACGGTGCCCCGGTCAAGATTGATGAAATCTATGTCGAAGGCCGCGGCCTCGAAGCACTGGGCAAGGGTGAATTCATCGCCCAGCAGGCCGCGCGCTACGGCTTTGCAGGCCAGCTTGACCTTGACCTGATCGGACGCGAACGCCTTCAGGACCTGATCGGCACCCCGCAAAGCCCGACCCTGCTGGGCGCGCTGGTGCCCTTTGCCGTCGATGGGCTTGCCGCCGGTGAACCCGGCCAACAAGGCATGACGAATTACGATGTCGAACTGTTGCGCGATGGCCGGATTGTCGTGAATGGCGTAACGGTATTCAGCGCCGCAAGTGGCAGCTGATAACAACGGAAAACCTGATGCCGACGACCTGCAACCGGATCGTGATCTACACAAAAAAGATCGACGAAATGGTCCATTTCTACTGCGATCTTTTCGTCTATCAGGCCATCCGCCTCGAAGGTGACCGCATCGTCGAACTCAGGCCCGCCCTTGATGGGCTGATCCTGATGCTCCATCCCGCGGGCAAGGGCCAGAAAGAAGGCCAGTCGCTCATCAAACTGGTCTTTGACGTCAAGAATGTTGAAGCCTTCCGCAAGCAACTGGTGGCCCGTGGCGTTGATGTCGGCCCGATCCATCAGGCGGATGGCTATCAATTCGCCAATATGAAAGACCCGTCCGGAAATCCGGTTTCGATTTCCAGCCGGGCCTTTGCAATCCGTTCCTGACCGGGCTCAGATACCCTGCCCGTATGCTCCCTCATTCCCGGCAATGCTTTGTGCCCCGTGTGACATCCTGTTGACGGATAATGCGGAACTTCGCATGATCCGGTGGCACGGTCGGCCTGCCACATGCCGACCCAATAAATCAGGGAGCCTCATTCAATGAAACTTTTCAAATCCGGTGCGCTTTCAGGCCTTCTGATCGCGGGTACAATGATTGCCGCCATGAACAGTGCATCCGCCGAACCGATCAGGGTCGGCATCGCCAATTTCGGTGAACATCCGCAGCTTAACGCGTCCATCGTGGGCTTCAAGGAAGCCATGGCCGCCAACGGCTTTGCCGAGGGCACGGATGTTGTCTATTCCGAAAGCCACACCAATTTTGATGCGTCTCTGGTGCCCCAGATGATCGCGAAATTGCAGGCCGAAAACCCCAAACTGATCTATACCATCACCACCCCGGTCTCCCAGATCGCCAAAAAGGCACTGGCGGGTTCGGGCATTCCAATCGTGTTTTCCGCCGTGACCGATCCGGTGGCCGCCAAACTGGTCCCGTCTTGGGATAAGGGCGACGAAGGCATGACCGGCGCGTCCGATCTTCAGGACATCGCAGCCGTTCTTGAATTCACCCACAAATTCCTGCCCGATGCCAAACGCCTTGCCGTGCCCTATAACCCGGGCGAAGCCAATGATGTTGCCCTGCTTGAAAAGGTTCAGGAACTCGCCCCCGCCGCGGGCTTTACCGTCGTTCCGGTCGGCATCGATAACGTCAATGACATTCAGCAACGCATCACCGCCGTCGCGGGCAAGGCCGATGTCATCTATACCCCGGCCTCAAACCTGATCCAGCCGGCGATTGCTGCGGTATCCGCCGCTGCGCGTCAGATCAGCATCCCGATTGTCAATTCCGATAGCTCGGCGGTTGCCAATGGCACCGTGCCTGCCAGCTTCTCGGTCGATTACGAACAGGTCGGCCTGAATGCCGGTAAAATTGCGGCTGAAATCCTCAATGGCAAGGACCCGGCGACCATTCCGCCATCCGCACCATCCTATGAAAACCACGCCCCGATGATTTCGAAAAAGGCCTCCGCCGCCTTTGGCATCGAAATCCCGGCCGAATTCAACGACTGCGGCTGCATCGTCGAATAAATTCCGGCCTCGTCTTTTTGTTGGCGCCCCGCATTCCGGCATCACCGGGGGGCGCCAATTTTGCTTTACGGAGGATACGGATGCTTGAAATCCGGTCTGCACGAAAAACCTTTTATAAAGGCCAGCCCGACGAAAAGATCGCGCTGGACGACCTGTCGCTTACTCTCCAGACCGGCGAATTCGGTGTTGTCATCGGCTCCAACGGGGCGGGCAAAAGCACGATGCTAAACGCCATTTCCGGCGCAATGCCCCTTGATCGCGGCCAGATCCTGATCAATGGCGATGATGTCACCAATATGCCCGTGCATAAACGCGCCATGCGCATTGCGCGCGTGTTTCAGGACCCGATGCTCGGCACTGCTGCCAGCATGACGGTGGCCGAAAACATGCTTCTGGCCGAACTGCGCAGCAAAAGCCGCACCTTCGCCCGTGGCCTTAATGCCAAACGCCTTTCGGATTACAAGGAACGCCTGTCGGTCCTGGGTCTTGGCCTTGAAAACCGGCTTGATACCCGTGTTGAACTGCTCTCGGGCGGGCAACGTCAATCGCTATCTCTCATCATGGCGGTCGGCGGATCGCCCGATCTGCTGTTGCTTGATGAACATACGGCCGCCCTTGATCCGCGCACCGCCGATCTTGTCATGGGGGCAACCGTGCGTGCGGTTGACGCCCTTAAACTCACCACCCTGATGGTCACGCACAACATGCAGCACGCAGTCGATTACGGCCATCGCGTCATCATGCTGGATGCCGGAAAGGTCAAACTGGAAATCGGCGGCGAAGAAAAGGCCGATGTCACGGTGGCAAAGCTGATCGATCATTTCTCGGTCAAGTCTGACGCCATGTTGCTGGGGGCCTGATTGATGATGGAATTCCTTTCTTCGACCTTCACAAGCTATGTGGCACTCGTACCCGTGACATTGGCCCAAAGCCTTATTCTGGCTTTCGTCGTTATGGGCATCATGATCCCGTTCCGCACCCTGCATTTCCCCGACCTCACCAGCGAAGGCGCCTATCCGCTGGGCGGCTGTGTTGCCGGGGTATTGATTGCCGCCGGGGTCAATCCGGCCCTGGCGATCGTCGCTGCCCTTCTGTGTGGTTTTGCTGCTGGTTGCTGTACCGCACTGATCCATCTGCGGTTCCGCATTCACACGCTTCTGGCCGGGATACTGATGATGACAATGCTTTACAGCATCAATCTGCGCATCATGGGCAAATCGAACCTGTCGATCTTTGGCACCGGTTCGGTCTTTGACTGGGCACCTTTTGTCACACCGGGCTTCCCGGCGGCCAAGATCATCATTGCCGGGATCATCGGCGCTGCCGTGTTCGTGGCGCTCAACTGGTTCTTTAAAACCGAAAAGGGCACGGCCATGCGCGCCGTCGGTTCCAACCCGGCCATGGCAGAGGCCCAAGGCATTTCCGTCTGGATATCCACCATCGGCGGTGTCGGCCTTGCCAGCGCCTTTTCGGCCACCAGCGGCGCATTGATGGTCCAGTCACAGGGCTTTGCCGATGTGAATATGGGCCTTGGCATCCTGATCAACGGTCTGGCCGCGCTTATGATCGGCGAGGCCATCGTTGGCAAACACAGCGTCTTCCGACAGCTCCTCGCCCCCTTTGTCGGTGCGATCATCTATTATCAGCTGGTGTCACTGTGCCTGGCGGCAGGTATGCCACCGCCCGACCTGAAACTGGCAACCGGGCTTTTCGTTCTCGCCATGCTGGCCCTGCCCAGCCTCAAACGCGGGCGCGGCGGCACACCCGCCCGCGAAAAGTTCCGCGAATGAAAGACAAGGGCGGGGTCAATTGGCCCCGCCCTTTCCATGTCGTCAGAAATCAACCACGCTGCAAAAACAGCACGATATCCTTCACTTCCGCTTTCTCCCCCTCCGGCCCGGTAACGTTGCGCACCGCGTACCCGGCCTTGTGCAAAATCCACTCATCGGGTCTAAGATCAAGCCCGTCCAGCTCTTCCTGAAGGGTCGGGAACTGATGTTCGCCATTTCCCTTCCGCCATGGCGGGGCCGATGCGTGCGCGATACACAGGAAATATCCGCCCGGCACCAGCTTTGCCATTGCACGCCGAAGAATATCGGCCCGTGCAAGGGCAACCGGCGACTGGAAATAGGATGCGGTGACAAGGTCATATTCCCCGTCCGGTATTTCGCGTTCCAGATCGCAGGCGACAAACAGCACCCGGCCAGAAAAATCACTCCCCACCAGACGCTCCTGCGCCCGCGCAATCGCGGTTTTCGAAATATCAGCCCCTGTCACATCCCAGCCCCGCCCGGCCAGCCAAAGCGCATCATCCCCATGCGAACAGCCGATATCCAATGCCCGCCCCGGCGTCAGGTCGGCCGCATACCGCACCAGCAACTCCCCCGGATTACCCGAATAATCGGTCTTTTTTGTCCGATAATGATCTTCCCAGAATTCAACCGGGTTTTCCGCCCTTTCGGTCGCGTTTTGCATCGGAAATGCTCCTTCATCACAAGCCATATCGAATCATGTAACTTATGATGTATCGTAAAAGCCATTCCCGTCAAGCCATCCCCGAAAACAAAACAGCCCGGCGGAATACTAACCACCGGGCTGTGATCGAATGTGCGGGCTGCGACGCGCTTAGCTCAGATACTTATTAAACCACGCAATCGTGCGATCCCACGCAAGCTTCGCCTGTTCCTCGTCATAGCGAGGCGTTGAATCATTATGGAACCCGTGATTGGCACCGGGATAGATATAGGCCTCATAAACCTTGTTATGTTCCTTCAATGCCGCCTCATATGCGGGCCATCCTTCATTGATCCGCGTGTCCAGTTCGCCAAAATGCAACAGCAACGGCGCCTGAATGCGCGGTACATCGGCGACGTCCGCCTGACGACCATAAAACGGCACCGCCGCCCTCAGTTCCGGATAAGCCACCGCCGCCGCATTCGAAACACCCCCGCCATAACAAAAACCGGTAATGCCGATCTTGCCGGTGGTCGCCTCGTGCGCGGTCAGGAATTCGATGGCGGCAAAGAAATCGTTCATCAATTTGGTCGGGTCGACCTGTCGCTGCAATTCCCGGCCCTTGTCATCATTGCCCGGATATCCGCCAACCGATGTCAGCCCATCCGGGGCAAGGGCAATAAAACCGGCCTTGGCCACCCGGCGCGCCACATCCTCGATATAGGGATTAAGCCCGCGATTTTCGTGCACCACCACCACGCCGGGCACCTTGCCCGTCAGATTTGCCGGCTTCACCATATAGCCCCGCACCTCGCCATGGCCGTTGGGCGACGGATACATGATATATTCGGCGACAATATCGGGATCGGTAAACTCAACCTGTGTCGCAAGTGCATAGTCCGGACTAAGCGACGCCAGAACCGACATTGCGGTGACCCCACCGACGGTATATTTCGCAGCCCGGTCAAGAAATTCGCGCCGCGAAATGATCCCGTGCGCATAAAAATCATAAAGCTCAAGCAATTGCGGCGAGAAATCTTTGGCCGTCAAACGGTTCATCACAGGCTCCCTTCGGTATTAACCGGGGCGGAAATCATGAGTTTGGTGGCAGGAATGCGAAAAGTTTTCGGCAATCCGCATCGGCAGGCAAATCACAAATCCGCTATCGGTGAACCAGTTCACCTCCTCCCCCATTCCAGCGCGAAAATGCGCAAACCAAAAACGGCCGCCCCGATGGGACGACCGTCTTTTACAAACCGGCGGATGCTTCAAAGCACCTTGGCCTACCAGCTATATTTCAACGTCGCCAGAACCGTGCGACCCTCGCCATAGAAACGGCTGCCAAACGTGTTGGACGATACATATTCCCGATCAAGCAGGTTGGTCGCATTGACCGCAAGGCTGACATTGTCCGTCACCATATAATTCACCATGGCATCCACCACCGTATGCGATCCCAGCAGATCGGCATTGGCATCATTGTTATAGCGTGACCCGACAAAACGCAGGCCCCCACCAATCGTCAGATCACCAAACACCCCATGTTCGGGAATGGTATAATCAAGCCACGCCGACGCGGTATGTTCAGGAACGTTTGACGGCCGGTTACCGACATTGGCCGTCACCACATCGTCTTTGATTTCGGCATCAAGATAGGTATAGGCCAGCGTCAGGTTGGTCCGCGCGTCAAGCGACATCTTGCCTTCAAGCTCAAGCCCCCGCGAATTGATCTCGCCAATCTGCTGATAGGTCGACGTCGTGGAATTCCACTGCGAAACGTTTTCCTGCGTCAGATCAAACAGGGCCGCGGTGAACATCGCATCAATCGCGGTCGGCTGATATTTGATACCAACCTCGTATTGTGTGCCTTCCTGTGGCGCGGTCCCGTCCGGGCGGGATGCCGCACTGCCATAAACCGGCTGGAAGGATTCCGAATAGTTCCCGTAAACTGAAACCTCGTCCGTCGCCTTATAGGTTAGGCCAACGCGCGATGTGAATTTATGGTCGTCACGTTCGTCAAGCGTTCCGCTGCTGATCGTGTCCGTATCGCTTTGGACATAATCGAAACGCCCACCGACGGCGGCGATCCAGTCATCGGCAATCGTAAGCTGTTCCTGCGCATAAAGCCCATAGGCCGCCTGCGTGATTTCCGTGTCCGAACTGCTGGTAAAGTTGATGCATGAAAGCCCGCAATAAGCCGGGTTATAGGGATCAATCGGCGATGCCGTCCCGTCAAAACGTTTTTCCCGGTTCTGATCCCGGTTGAAGTCAAAACCCACCAGCGTCTTGCTATCGAACGTTTCATTGATTTCGGTATCGTATTGCACCTGGTTGTCGACAGCGAAACGATCAAGCTCGCCGTAAATCGCAAAAGCCCAACGATTGCCAAGCGGCGTGGTGTCGTTCAGATAAACCGTCTCGTAATCAAGATCGACATGGGTATATCGCGCGTTCTGCCGGAATTGCAGTTTGTCGGTAATCTGGTGCGAGAACTCGTAACCGATATTGGTTTCTTCGGTATCGAAAGTGTTGAAATCCGGTTCACCGAAAAACGCATTGCGGCTGGTTTCGATCCCGGTCGGGAAGCCATAACCCAGATTGCTTTCGCGGTTGCTGTAACTGGTCAGGATCGTCAATTCCGTACCTGCCTTCGGCTTATAGGTAAAGGCAGGTGCCACATAAATGCGGTCATCCTGCGAATAATCCTGTTCGCGTTCCGCATCCTGCCAAAGCCCGGTCAGTCGATAGGTCCAGTTGCTGCCTTCCGCAACCGGCCCGGTCACATCGCCGCCACCTCGAACATGATCTTCGCCAAAGGTCGTGAAAACCTCTCCCCCCGCTTCATCCTGCGGGCGCTTGGTAATCAAATTCACCAGGCCCCCCGGCCCGTTCATGCCAAACAGGCTCGATGTCGATCCTTTCAGGACATCAACCTGCTGAAGGCCATAGGGTTCCTGGCGGGCGGTTGTGAAGTTATAGGTCCGCGACGACAATCCATCGCGATAGGTCGAAAGCGACGAATAAAATCCCCGGATACGGATATAGTCATACCGCACATCCGATCCGTATTCGCCCGCCTGCACGCCTGCACTATAGGCCACCGCCTGCTGCACATCCTGCACATTGCGCGTTTCCAGTTCCTTCTGCGTCACGACAGAAACGGCGGCGGAATCATCCAGAATCGGCGTATCGGTTTTCGATGCGGTGCGCGACCGGCTGGCAACAACGCTGTCGCGTGTCGGACCCATCGGGCCATAGGCCGCCTCTGCATTGCCCTCCACCCGGATCGGATCAAGAACCTCGCCTTCGGCCGCCCCACCGGTTACGACCTGCTCGACCACCACCGTGCCGTCATCGGAAATATTATAACTCAGGCCACTTCCGGCAAACAGCCGGTCCAGCGCCTGCTGCGATGTCATGCTGCCGCTGACCGCAGGCGCATCAATCCCGCGCACAAGCGCCCCATCCACCGTGATCTGAAGCCCCGACTGCTGCCCGAACTGCGTCAGCGCACTGGTCATCGACTGTGTGGGGATATCAAACGCATGTGACGCGCCAAGGACCCCCGCCCCGCTTTGCGCCACCTGTTGCTGTGCCATCGCCGGTGCAGCAATCAATACCGGCACCAATGCGCTTGTCACCAAAAGCGCGCCTGCGAAAACCGTCTGTCTGCTGCGGCTCCGCATGCCCGCCTTACCCCCTGTGGTCATTCCGTCATCTCCGTTCTGCGTCATATCCATGATCGCAAATGAGAATAAAAACGCTTCTCATTTGCGCTTAAAACACAAAACGCGCCTCAAGGGATTTTTTTCAAAAAAACTTCGGGAATTTTTTCAGATGCCCGGATCAGGATGCCGAAACCAGCAAAACCCAAGGTGTCACCTGCCGCACCACGGCATTTTGCGCACGCGCAATCCCGCGAAGGGCTGCCAGCGGATCGGCAAGGTTATAAACCCCCGTCACCGGTCGGGACGCCAATGCATCATCGGTAATGATGATCCGGCCCGCATAATAACGCCGCAGCCCGTCAATCACGGTGCCCAACGGCTGATCCTGTGCAATCAACTGGTTCTGTCGCCAGCTCGCGATCTGCCCGGCCGGAAGGCTGCCGCGTGCCACCGCCCCCTGCCATGTCACACTGGCACTTTGTCCGGCTTCAAGCATTTCATGAACCGGCGGGTTAATCGCATCAAATCCGACCCGCACCAATCCATGTTCGACCGCAACCAGCGTACCGGCATCATTACGCCGCACGTCAAACCCGGTGCCCAGCACCGTGACATCGACATCCTCCGACGATACCCGGAATGGCCGTTTTGGATCGGGCGTCACGTCAAAAAACGCTTCACCGCCCAAAAGCGCGATATGGCGCTCCCCCGCCTCAAACCGCACCCGGATCGCACTTTCCGGTGCCATCGTCACCGTGCTGGCATCGGCAAGGGTGATGGTCCGCATTTCGGCGGTGTCGGTCACATAATCGGCCTGCCAGCCGGTCACGGCACGGCTAACGATCCCCGGCCCGACCACGGCGGCAAAAAGCGATGCGGCAATTGCAAGCCCGCCACCAAGCCACATCTTTCGCCGTCCGAACGTCGGGCGGACAATATTGTCTTTACGCGATGATGATGAAACAGATGATCCGTCACCGCCCGCCCGCATCTCATGCACAAACGGCTGCCATCGGTCGGCATGTTCGGGCACACCTGCCGCCATCACATCGGCTGCCAGGCGGGTTGCGTTCCATGCCTGCATATGGGCCGGGTCGGCATCGCACCATGCCGCGAATGCACGCAGAATATCCTGATCGTCCGGCTCTTCCTGCAACAGGATCAGCCAGTCGGTCGCCTCCCGTGAGGCCTGCGGCGGGATCGCATCTGTGTTCGCTGCCATTCTCGTCTCTATCCCCGGTCGGTCTCGCAAATTGCGGGTGCGGACCGGCCTGCCCCGCAAAAAACCAAAGCCAAAATCCCTGCAACTACTAAACGCATTTGCGGAACTTTTTTCTATAAATATTGTGAAACCGGCTCATGCCTGATCCAGCCGCTGCTTGCAATGCTCGATCCCGTCCGCCACCAGCTTGTGTGCAAGCGGCACGGATATGCCAAGGAAGGCGGCAATTTCCTTAAGCTTTGCGCCACCAAACCGATGCATTTCGCATGCAATGCGGGTGCGTTCGGGCAATTCATCCATCGCCGCCATCACGATCGCATATTCATCCTTGTAAAGGGCGACGGTTTCCGGGTCCGGGGTGGCATCGGGCGATGTCCGGGCGGCTTCGTCATAATCCCCCGCCGATGTCAGGCGGCTTTCACGCACCAGCCTGCGTTTGCTATCCAGCGCCAGGTTGCGCACGATCCGGTAAAGATACCCCGTCGCATCCTCGATCAACCGCCCGTCCGATGCCGCATCAAACCGCAACCACGCTTCCTGCACCAGATCCTCGGCCTGCACGCGATTGCCCGTGATGCTGCTGGCATAATTCACCAGCGCCGGACGGTGCGACATGAACAGGACAAGGGCATTGGGGTTCGCGGACAAAGCCGTATCTTCCTTCTGGACCGGCACAAACAATGGCGTATCGGAAACCGGAAACGTCACTAGCAGATATTAAGACTGATTATCAATATCTTTCGCAATCTTCCCCGCCACATTCGAAAACGTTCCTTTACCAAATGGCGCTATACTCAGCGCAAGCAAGAAAGGGGGAAACCGCCATGAAAACCAGAATCCGCAAAAGCAGCCTCGTCATCCTGATCACCGGGGCCGCCGCCGCCACCTTCCTGATCGTCAGCAACCAACTGGCCCATCGCGGCGAGGAACAGGGCGATATCGCGCGCGGCAAGGCGATTGCCGAACAGACCTGCCTGCGCTGCCATATGGAATTTGCCGGTGATCCCTATCCCGACCCCGAAATCACCACCGCCCCGCCGCTTGCAAGCTTCGGCCAGCGCTGGCCGATTGAAAACCTCGAAGAAGCCCTCGCCGAAGGCATCACCGTGTCGCACGATCAACTGACCATGCCGGAATTCACCTTCACCCCTGAAACCATTGCCGATCTTCTGGCCTATCTTGATGATCTCTCCCAACGGGCCGATGCCAGACCGGCGAACTGATCCCGAATGATCCGGCCCGGCGGATGGTCTTTTTATCTTTTAAAAACCTGCCAAATATCCACTTTGCGCAACCCCTTATCCAGATTGCGCAGAATAAAGCCTAAGGCCCCAGATAGCGGGTTGTCCCCTTGGCAAAAGTCGCCCAAAGGATTGGGAAATCATCATTTCTCATGACCGAAGGCGTGCTGTCATATGGATCCGCATCAACCATCCCGGCGGGCACGTCAATTCTCCTGCTGGCGTGGTATCTTTGCGCACACCCGATACGGTCTTGTCCCCCTGATCCTGTCATGCGCCGCACCAATCGGATCGGCACAGGCCGCAACGTTCAACGTGACCAACACCGCCGATAGCGGTGCCGGTTCCCTGCGTCAGGCGATTTTTGATGCCAACGCTGCGGGTGGTAGCAACACCATCGATGTCCAAAATGGTCTGGGCACCATCACGCTGACCAGCGGCGATCTGAACGCGCTGAACAGCAACATCACGCTGAACGGCAATGGCAATACGCTGAGTGGCAATAACGCGTTTCGCGGCCTGTTTGTTTATTCCGGCACCGTGGCAATCAACGACCTGACCATCGAGAATGCGGTTGCATCTGGCGGCGATGCAGGCCAGGCCGCAGGCGGCGGGGCCGGGCTTGGCGGGGCGCTGTTCGTCAAGGATGGCGCCAATGTCACCATCAGCAACCTTGTCGCGCAAAACAACGCCGCAACCGGCGGTGATGGCGGTGCACAAACCGCAAGTGGGGTCACCGGCGGCGGCGGCGGCATGGGGGGTGATGGCGGCACGGTTGTCAGTGGCACTAACGGCGGCGGCGGCGGCCTTGGCAGCGGGGCAACCGGTGGATCAAATAGTGGCAATGGCGGTGACGGGATCGCCTAGGGCGAAGGCGCCGGTGGGGATGGCACCGATTCTGGCGGCGGGGGTGGTACGGGCGGCAACAATGGCGGCGGCGGGGGTTCCGGCGACCAATCGGTCGGCGGCGGCGGTGTCAACGGCATTGATGGCACGTTCACCGACGACCCCGATGGCGGCTTTGGCGGCGGCGGCGGCAAAGCCGGCAATGGCGGTTTTGGCGGCGGGGTGGCGCATTCCGGGGCGATGGCGGTTTTGGCGGCGGCGGCGGTGGTGGCGGCCTTGGCAGCGTCGCCAATGTCGGTCAGGGCGGATTTGGCGCGGGCAACGGTGTCTCAAGCGGTACCATCTCTCAGGCGGCCGGGGGTGGTGGCCTTGGTGCCGGGGGTGCCATCTTTGTGATGGATGGCGCAACCCTGACCATCGCCGGAACCCTGACCGTCAATAACAACACTGTCACCGGCGGAAACGGCGGAACCGGTGCGGCGGGCACCGCCGAGGACGGCTCTGCCTTTGGCGATGGTGTTTTCCTGCAAGGCAGCGGCACCCTGACCTTCAATCCTGATACCGGCGATACACAAACCCTTGCCAATACCATCACCGATCAGGCCGGATCGGGCGGCACCGGAAGCTGGGCACTGACCAAAAACGGCGCAGGCACCCTGACACTCAGTGCCGCCAACAGCTATTCCGGCGCAACAAACCTTTCGGCGGGCACGTTATCCCTGTCGGGATCGGGAACACTCGGAAATGCCGCAGGCGCGCTGAACCTGACCGGCGGAACGCTTGATCTCGGCACGACAACACAGACCCGAACCGGCACCATCACACTCAATGGTGCGACCGTGTCAAACGGCACATTGTCATCATCGGGCACCTTCGATACCCAATCAGGCACCATCAGTGCCGTTCTGGCCGGAACCGGGGCGCTTGCCAAAACCGGCACCGGCACTGTCACGCTCAGCGGGGCCAACACCTATACCGGCGCAACAAATCTTTCGGCGGGCACATTATCCCTGTCCGGATCGGGAACACTCGGAAATGCCGCAGGCGCACTTAACCTGACCGGTGGAACGCTTGATCTCGGCACGACGACACAGACCCGCACCGGCACCATCACACTCAATGGCGCAACCGTATCAAACGGCACATTGTCATCATCGGGCACCTTCGATACCCAATCAGGCACCATCAGTGCCGTTCTGGCCGGGACCGGCGCGCTTGCCAAAACCGGCACCGGCACCGTCACACTCAGCGGCGCCAACACCTATTCCGGCACCACGACCGTTTCTGCGGGCCGCCTTGCGGTCAATGGATCAATTGCCTCTGCCGTCACGGTCGCGAGCGGTGCCACCCTTGGCGGCACGGGAACCGTCGGGGCAATCACCATTTCATCGGGCGGCATTCATGCGCCGGGCAATTCCATCGGCACACAAACCGTCAATGGTGCCTATGTCCTCAATGCCGGTTCCATCCTCGAGATCGAGGTGGATAGTGCCGGAAATTCCGACAAGGTCATTGTCAATGGCACGGTCGATATCACCGGCTCGACGCTGCGGGTCAAAGGCGTATCGGGGAACAATTTCTCCGGCCAAACGACCTATAATTATGTGATTATTGAAAATGATGGTGTTGATGCAATTACCGGCGATTTCGCAACAATTGACAATCAGCTTGCCTTTTATGATGCCAGCAATTCGACCACGGGCGGCACCGGCAATGATGTCTCCCTGACACTGACCCGCAACGCCAGCGGCTTTACCGACATCGCCACAACCCCCAATCAAAAAGCCGTCGCTGGCCAGATCGGCAACCTTTCAGGCACGGACGGCACCACCATCAGCAACGCCATTCTTGGCCTGACGAATGCCGGGGCACAGCACGCCTATCAACAGCTCTCGGGCGATATCTTTGCCGCCGCCCCTGCCATGAATGCCCGCATCACCCATCAGGCCACCGGCCAGATCGGCGCGCGCCTTGCCGATCTGAACCGCAACCGCGGCGTTACCGGAACCACCAGCGGGTCCCTTGTCGCCGCCAGCACCCTGTCCCCCGCCGAACTTACCGGCTTTGCCCGTTCCGGCCCGATGGCAAGTGACGCAAACATGCTGTCGCTGGGCACTGAAAATGCACCACAGGCCGCCTCCGCCATCTGGCTTCAGGCCATCGGCGCAACTGGCCGGATCGATGGTGATGGCAATGCCGACACCACCGATTACCAATGGACCGGCATGGTTGGCGGCTTTGACTCACCGCTTTCCGATACCACCATTCTGGGGGTCTATTTCGGTTATGCCGACGCCAAAAACCGTCAGGCTGGCCGGGATGCCACCCTCGATAGTCGCAATTTCATGGCCGGGCTTTATGGCACACGTGGCCTTGGCGATGACTTGCGGCTTTCCGGGCAGGCCGGATGGACCCGAACGGCAAATGACAGCCGCCGTAATCTTGATTTTGGCGGCATTGATCGTACCGCCACTGCGGATTACACCGACAACGCACTCAATGCCAATCTTGAACTGGCAAGGGGATTTGACGTTGCCCATAACTGGCGGGTTGCGCCCTATGGCGGGCTGGGGGTGCTGTGGAACCATCATGACGGCTTTACCGAAACCGGGGCCGGGTCGGCCAATCTGTCACGCGCATCTGACAGCACCCTGACCGGCACCGCAAGCCTTGGCCTGCGGATGGCGGGCCTGTATGAAACCGGCAATGGCAAAACCCTGATCCCGCAATTCCGGCTTGGCTGGGACCATCACCTTGGCCCGACAGCCCACAGCACCACATTGGCCTTTACCGGCACATCCTCCTTCACGGTCGCAGGCAGCGAAACCGACCGCGATACACTGGTCGGCAATCTCGGCTTTGCCCTTGCCGATGACGATGGCTGGAGCTTTTATGCCGATTACCAGCCCTCGATCTCCAAAAGCCGCCGCGAACATGCCGCCAGTGCCGGGTTCAGAATGAAATTCTGATCTCTCAAAAACCTGTTGTCCTTTGGGCCATCCCATACGCGCCGCATCCTTCTTTGCGGCGCGTTTTTTTCACTCTCCACCCAAAGGTGAATAACATCACACGGCGGCAAACCAAACCTACCAAAGTATCGTATAACTATCCATATGAGTAGTAATGCTATTCAAAATAGAGCACGTTCGAGAGGATGTGCGTTTAGAAATTTTGGTGAGTTAAAATGTCGTTTTTTGGTAAAATCAAGATATCCCACAAAGTATTTGGCGGGTTCGGGATCATTCTCGTGCTTTTGGGGGTCTTGGCGATTATTTCCGTCTTCTCCCTTTATCGCGCAGAAGATAACTTCGCGAAATATCACGAGCTGGCGGAAATATCGAACCAGTCATCCTACGTGCTTGCCAATATTCAGGATGCGCGTATCGGCATTGCGACCTATCAAACCAATTCGTCAAGCGCGCTAAGAGAGCAAGCCGTCGGCAAGCTGTCGACCGCACTTGACATGAACAAGAAGCTTATCGCCATCCTTGACAGTCAAAGCAAAATCGCGGCTGCCCGTCAGGCAGAACAGGACTTTCAGGCTTTCCTTGCATCTTTGAATAAATTCAGCGCAAGCAGTGATGCATCCGAGCGCCAGGAAATCATCGAAAGTGAGCTTGACGTGATTGGTGCCCGAATTGCAACGGCAATCGAAGAGATCCGGATTGCCAGCAAGCAGGAACAGGATGCACTTGCGGACCAGACGATCAACGGCATCGAGTTCGAGATTGTGGTTACCGAAATAATTGCCGTTGTCGCTGTTATTGTCGGTATGGTTGCCGCTTGGTTCATCGGGGCCGGAATATCCCGCCCGATTGTGGCGATCACGACGACAATGCGCAAACTTGCCGATGGCGATAAAACCATCCTGATCCCCGGCCAGAATCATGAGGACGAAATTGGCGACATGGCCAAAGCCGTTCTGGTGTTCCAGGAAAACATGATCAAGGCCGACGAACTTGCCGCCCAAGAGGCCGAGGCCCAGAAACAGCAGGCAGCGCGGACCAGACTGATCGAAAAACTGACCAACGATTTCGACAGCGACGTGTCAACAGTCCTGAAAACCGTGGCATCTGCCGCGACAGAAATGCAGGCAACTGCAACATCCATGACCGCAACTGCCGAGGAAACCAGCCGCCAGTCCACGGTTGTCGCCGCCGCGGCCGAACAGGCATCAAACAATGTACAGACGGTGGCCAGCGCCTCCGAGGAACTGAGTGCCTCGATTTCTGAAATCAGCCATCAGGTAAGCCAGTCCGCACAGGTCGCCAGCAAAGCCGTTGCCGAAGCCCAAAGCACCAACGCCCAGGTCCGCGGCCTTGCCGAAGCAGCCCAGAAAATCGGCGATGTTGTCGGCCTGATCAGCGATATCGCAGCCCAGACCAATCTTCTGGCCCTTAACGCCACGATCGAGGCCGCCCGCGCGGGCGAGGCCGGAAAAGGGTTTGCCGTGGTCGCCGCAGAGGTCAAAAACCTCGCCAATGCAACGTCAAAGGCGACGGACGAAATCACCAGCCAGATCACAATGATCCAGTCCGAAACCGAGGAAGCGGTGATTGCCATCGGTTCCATCAGCACGACAATTGCCGAAATCAGCGAAATTTCGGCCACCATCGCAAGCGCCGTTGAACAACAGGGTGCCGCCACCCAGGAAATCAACCGCAATGTTCAGGAAGCATCTGACGGAACCACCGAGGTAACCTCAAACATTCACGGCGTCAACGAAGCCGCAGCCTCAACCGGTGCGGCGGCCGAACAGGTGCTTGCCGCATCGGGGGACCTGTCCGAACAGGCCGAAACCCTGCGCCAGAAAGTCGAGACGTTCTTGAACGCCGTGAAAGCGGCCTGACGTAAAGACAGGCAACGATATAAAACACGCGCAAACTGCAACAGGCCCGGACAAACTCTCCGGGCCTGTTTGCTTTTGCCGACCTTTTGATCCCCCCTGCAATTTCAATCCCCAAACTTTGGGATCTGCGGCCTCGAACCCGCCCCGCCCGCTCACGGGCCATAACACCGACCTCACGCTTATGTGATTGCACGTGATTAAATCGCACGCGATTTAATATTGCACGATCATAAATTCACGGCTACAAGCATTTCATCGAAACAACGTTTGGCCGGTCATCGGCGAAACCGGGAAAAGGAAGATGAAAATGCTGAATGTGAAAAACCTGCTCAAGGCGACCGCTTTTGCTTTTGGCCTGATGGCCGCTCAATCTCCGGCCTTTGCCGCTGACACTGCGGCCGCGAATGCCGCCAACACCAAACCAACCATCCTTCTGGTCCATGGTGCATTTGCCGCCTCTGACAGCTGGGACGGCGTCGCGCCGATCCTGCAGGACGAAGGATATCGCGTCATAAGCGTCGCCAACCCGCTGCGCAGTGTATCCGGCGATGCCGCCTATACCCGCTCGCTTATCGACAGCATTCCGGGTGAGGTCGTTCTGGTCGGTCATTCCTATGGCGGGCCGGTCATCAGCAACGCCGCAACCGGTGCGGCCAATGTCAAGGCGCTGGTCTATGTCGCCTCTTTCGCCCCGGAAAAGGGTGAAACCATTGCCGAACTGGCCGGAAAATTCCCCGGCGGCACCCTGGGCGAGGCCCTGGCAGCCCCGGTCCCGCTCGGTAACGGTGTGAATGACCTTTATATCGATCCGGCAAAGTTCCACGCGCAATTTGCCGCCGACGTTCCGGCTGACAAGGCACGCCTGATGGCGATTGCCCAACGCCCGGTCACCGACTTTGCGCTGAATGAACCGTCTGGCGATATCGCATGGAAGGATGTGCCGTCCTACCACATCTATGGCACGGCCGATAAAAACATCCCGCCCGCCGCAATGGAATTCATGGCGAAACGCGCCAATTCACAGGAAACCGTTGTGATTGATGGCGCCTCCCACGTCGTCATGGTTTCCCACCCCAAGGAAGTTGCCGACCTGATCCTCAAGGCCGCCAACGCCAACTGAACCTTAACGCCTGCCTCCCTCAACATCTGCCCAACTTCACGCGCCGCATCCCCCATGCGGCGCGTTTTTTATACCACGCTGCTCGTTCCCCTTCAGCCCACCTCCCCACCTTTCCATCGGCACCGTCGGCACCATTGCTCCGATCATCACCGCCAGATCTCGCTGCCCTTTGCACCGACTCCCTGCCGCACGCACGCCGTTTAACGGAATTTTTCGGTCAAACACCCCGGATCATCCGGATTTGCAGCGCACCCACCGCACCATTCCGATCCCGGCCAAAGTCCCGGAAACCGCCATGCTGCCGCCATTCGCGATTGCAAAACATCATCGTTCTTTTCATTTCCGCTTGACTTGAACCGATTCAATTCCAAAATTGGTCTGACGTCTGATGGCTGACCACATATCCGGTCGCCGGGGCGATGTAAAAATCAGATAAAGGTGTGAAGTGTCGCAATCGGCAGGTGCCACTATCCGACCCATACAGACATCGGGGCGTCGCGATGCGATCCTTGAATCCCTGACGCAATTCATCGTGCAATCGGATTTGAAACCCGGCGATCAATTGCCGCCCGAACGCGAACTGATGGCGGGCCTTCAGGTCGGCCGATCCAGCATCCGCGAGGCAATCGGCCATATGCAGGCCCTTGGCATCGTCGAAATCAAACGCGGATCGGGCACCTATCTTAAACGCCCGGTCAGTGAACAGACCCTGTTCATGCCGCTTTCCATCGCCACCCAGCGTGATGGATTGTTGCAAACCCTTGAAGTCCGCCGCGGCCTTGAAGTCGAAGCCAGCATGCTGGCCGCCAAACGCGCAAGCGATGCGGATATCGAAGCAATGCGCGCCGCCCTTGATGCGATGGAAGCCGAACATCTGGAATTTGGCACCGCCGGCCAGGCCGACCTTGTCTATCACCTCTCGATCTACAAGGCGTCGGGCAATCCCCTGTTTGAACAGTTACTTGGCCAGATGCGCGAAGCGTTTGAAAGCTTCTTTGCCCAGCCCTTCAACCGCCCGGACTTCGCCAAGGAATCCTTTGAATTTCACCGCATGCTGTTTGACGCGATTGTCGCTCGCGACCCAGAAGCCGCCCGTCAGCACACGCTTGCCATCCTTGGAATCGTCGAAAACGACATCGTGAGAATGTCCAATGAACAACAATAATTCCGATAAACCGGCAAATAGCAGAACACTGGACGACGCCCTGTCCGCCGCCACCCGGCTGGCCTATGACGAAACCCATTTCGCCAATGCGGTCGTGCCGCCGATTTTCCAGAACTCGCTTTTCGTGTTCGAAAACTTCGCCGAAATGGTTGAAACCTATGCCGGGCGCAAAACCCGCCCGGTCTATTCGCGCGGCCTCAACCCGACAGTCCGCGCGTTCGAAGAAAAAATCGCCGCCCTTGAAAAAACCGAGGACGCATTGGGCACCGCCAGCGGCATGGCAGCAATCTCGTCCGCCGTCCTGTCGGTGGTCCGCCCCGGGGACCGGATCGTTGCGGTCGAACATCTTTATCCCGATGCCTTCCGGTTTTTCGAGATGTTCCTGCGCGATATGAATGTCACGGTCGATTATGTCGATGGCCGCGATATCGATGCGGTGCGCGCCGCCATTCCCGGTGCCAAGGTCCTCTATCTTGAAAGCCCGACAAGCTGGACCTTCCACACCCACGATATCAAAACCCTTTGCGATATCGCCCGCACCGCCGGGGCGGTATCGATCATTGATAATAGCTGGGCATCGCCGATTTTCTGCCAGCCCGCAACATTGGGCTGCGATGTCGTGGTTCATTCCGCGTCAAAATATCTTGGCGGGCATAGCGACGTCGTCGCAGGCGTGATTGCCGGATCGGCCGAATTCATCGGCAATGTCCGGTCCACCATCCTGCCTTATCTGGGGGCCAAGCTTTCGGCCTTTGACGGCTGGCTTTTGCTGCGCGGGCTTCGCACATTGTCCGCCCGCATGCATGAACATGAAAGATCGGGGCTGGCCATTGCCGGTTTCCTTGCCGACCACCCCGAAGTCATCGCGGTTCACCATCCGCGTCTGGGCGGGCAAACGCCCCCCGGCCTGACCGGATCATCCGGTCTGTTTTCGTTCGAGTTCACCCCGAATGTCGATATCCCGAAATTTGTCGATGCGCTGCGCATCTTCAAGATCGGCGTGTCATGGGGCGGGCACGAAAGCCTGATTGTGCCTGCGCTGGTGACGCGCGCACAAGTCGGCGGACCCAATTCCGCACTGCGCTTTGGCGTGCCGGAAAATCTGGTCCGCCTGCATATCGGCCTCGAAAGCCCGGAAGACCTCCGGGCAGACCTGACACAGGCGATCGGGGCAAGCCTGAAGTAAGAATACTCTTTAAAACAGGGAACTTCACAATGAACTGGAAAACAACATTACTGGCAGGTGTGACCTCTCTCGTTCTGACAAGTCAGGCCCATGCCGATACCACGCTGAAACTTGTCGAAGTCATCACAAGCCCGGAACGCACCGAAACGCTCAAAAGACTGGTCGCGGAATACGAGGCGGCAAATCCCGGTGTGACCGTCGAAATCACATCCCTTCCATGGGGGCAGGCGTTTGAAAAATTCGCCACCATGGTATCGGCCGGACAAACCCCCGACATCGTTGAAATGCCCGATACGTGGCTAACCCTCTATGCCAATAACGGCGCGCTTGAAAGCCTCGAACCTTACATCAAGGAATGGGACGGGGCTAAAACGCTCAATGACCGGGCCATCGAATTTGCCCGTTCGGCCAACAACACCGCCTATATGCTGCCTTATGGCTTCTATCTGCGCGCGATGTTCTATAACAAAAAGCTGTTCGAAGAAGCCGGTGTGACCGACGTGCCGGTAACGCTCGATGACTTCCGCGCAGCCGCCGAAAAGGTATCCGCCCTTCCCGGTAAATATGGCTACTGCATGCGCGGCGGGCCCGGCGGGCTGAATGGCTGGGTAATGTTTGGCGCGACCGCCGCCGGATCAAACGAATTCTTCACCGAGGACGGCCAAAGCACCTTTGCGACTGAGGGCTGGACCGACGGTCTTGAATATCTGATCGATATCTACAAGGACGGACTGGCGCCCAAAGACAGCCTGAACTGGGGCTTTAACGAAATCGTCGCCGGGTTCTATTCCGGCACCTGTGCGATGCTCGATCAGGACCCCGACGCCCTGATCGCGATTTCAAGCCGCATGAAGGAAGAGGATTTCGGCGTCACCACCATGCCAAAGGGCCCGTCGGGCAAGGCCTTCCCGACCATCGGCTATGCCGGCTGGTCCATGTTTGCCAACAGCGAACACAAGGACGAGGCATGGAACCTGATCGCCCATCTTGAATCCAAGGACAGCAACCTTGCCTGGAACAAGCGCATCGGGGCATTGCCGATCCACAATGGTGCCGAAAGCGATCCGTTCTTTGCCAGCCCGCAATTCGAAGGCTGGTTCAACGAACTGTCCGATCCCGACGTTCACCCGACCGTCATGCCGACCCATCTTGAAGAATTCGCCTTCTTCAAGGACAGCCTTGTGATCCGCACCAGTCAGGAAGCCATGCTCGGCCGTATTTCGCCCGAAGAACTGGCAACCGAATGGGCAGAATACCTGACCCCGGCACAGAAAAAATGGATGGCGGCAAATCAGTGACCACTGCAATGCAGGCCGGAAAACTCCCCGTCGAAAGGCGGGGGGTGATCTCCAGAAGACTGTCCGGCATCCTTGAACCCTATCTTTATGTTTCCCCCGCCCTGATCCTGATCATCGCGGTGATGCTGATGCCCCTCGTTCTGGGGCTAAGCTACGCCTTTCGCGATATCCGTATCCTCAATCCGTTCAGCGGCGGCTTTGTCGGCACGGCCCATTTCCAGACCCTGATCACCGACAATGCGTTTCTTGGCGCATTGGTCAATACCGCGTGGTGGACTTTCGGCTCCCTGTTATTCCAGTTCACGCTTGGCCTGATCCTTGCCCTGTTGCTTAACCGGGATTTCCTTGGACGTCGGCTGGTTCAGGCGCTGGTATTCCTCCCGTGGGCCGTGCCGACCTTTTTGTCGGGTCTTAACTGGGCATGGATGTTCAATCCCGTCGTCGGACCGCTGCCGCACTGGTTTACCGCCCTTGGCCTGATGGAAACCCCGTTTAACATCCTGTCCGATCCGGACCTTGCGATGTGGGGGCCGATTGTTGCCAATATCTGGTTTGGCATTCCATTCTTTGCCATCACCCTGCTGGCCGCCCTGCAATCCATCCCCAAGGAACTGTACGAAGCCGCCTCAATCGATGGCGCGACCACCCGCCAGCAATTCATCAGCATTACCCTGCCGTTTTTGGCCCCGACCATTGCGATCACGCTGATGCTGCGCACCATCTGGATTGCCAATTTCGCCGATCTGATCGTCGTCATGACCAATGGCGGCCCGGCGGACTCAACCCAGATCGTCGCATCCTACATCTTCACCCAGGCCTTCCGCCGCCTTGATTTCGGCTATGCCTCGGCAATTGCAGCCGTCCTTCTGGTTCTGCTGCTGGCCTATGCGCTGGGTGTGATTGCACTGCGCCGCGCCATGACGCATGCCGACAGCTAGGGCAAGGGATCAAAGAACATGAACGTTTCCGGAAATTCACCCGCCCGCAAACTGGTCTATTGGGGCAGCCATTATCTGATGATCGGGGCCTTTGTCGTCTTTGCCCTGTTCCCGCTTTACTGGCTGCTCAAGGTATCGGTCACCCCCAACGACATCCTGTATACCGAAGGCGTTCGGATGTGGCCGTCACGCACAACGTGGGAAAACTATTTCTTCGTCCTGACCCAAAGCAACTTTCCGCATTATTTCCTGAATTCCGTGATCGTTGCGGGCACCACCGCGATTGTGACCACCATGGTCGCCGCCGTGACCGGTTATTCCTTTTCGCGCTTTGCCTTTCGCGGCAAGGTGATCATCGTCGCCCTGATGCTGATCACCCAGATGTTCCCGCTGGTCATGCTGATTGCCCCGATCTTTAAAATTCTGGCCCCGCTTGGCCTGACCGACAGCCTGACCGGGCTGATCATCGTCTATACGGCGTTCAATGTGCCGTTCGCGACCTTCCTGATGCAGTCCTTCTTTGACGGCATTCCCAAGGATCTCGAAGAAGCCGCGATGATCGATGGCAATACCCGCTTTCAGGCCTTCCGCCGCATCATTCTGCCGCTTACCCTGCCCGGTGTGGCGGCAACGCTCGGCTTTGTTTTCACCGCCGCCTGGAGCGAGCTTTTATTCGCCCTGATGCTGGTCAGCAGCGAAAGTGCCTCGACCTTCCCGGTCGGTCTGCTGTCATTCGTTTCAAAATTCAGTGTCGATTTCGGTCAGATGATGGCCGCCGGTGTGCTGGCCCTGATCCCGGCCTGCGCGTTCTTCCTGCTGATCCAGCGTTATCTGGTGCAGGGGCTTACCGCTGGCGCTGTGAAAGGATAAGAGGACCCAAATGGCTTCCATTGAAATTTCAAATGCCGTCAAAAGCTATGGCGCGGTCGATGTCCTGCACGGGATCGACCTTGATATCCAGGACGGCGAATTCATCGTTCTGGTCGGCCCGTCGGGCTGTGGCAAATCGACCCTGCTTCGCATGATTGCCGGGCTGGAGGACATCACATCAGGCGCGATTTCCATCGGCGGCACGGTGGTCAATGAATTGCAGCCCAAGGACCGCGACATCGCCATGGTGTTTCAATCCTATGCGCTTTATCCACACATGTCGGTCGCCGAAAATATGAGCTACGCGCTCACACTACGCAAAACCGCGCGGGAAAAAATCGCTGATGCGATTACCAATGTCGCCGAAATCCTTGGCCTGACCGCCCTTCTAGAACGGCGGCCAAAGGCCCTTTCGGGTGGGCAGCGCCAGCGTGTTGCCATGGGACGCGCCATTGTCCGCAAACCACAGGCCTTCCTGTTTGATGAACCGCTATCCAACCTTGATGCCCGGCTTCGCGAACAGATGCGCACCGAAATCCGCAAACTGCACCGCCGCCTTGGTGCGACCTCGGTCTATGTCACCCATGACCAGATCGAAGCCATGACCATGGCCGACCGGATCGTTGCCATGCATGACGGCATCATCCAGCAGGTCGGAAGCCCGGTCGAAATCTATGACCGCCCCGCCAACATCTTTGTCGCAAGCTTCATCGGATCACCGGCGATGAACTTCCTCAAAGGTGCCTATGAAATCGCCCAGAACGGCACGGCTGGCATCCGCCTGACCGACGGGGCGTTTGTGCCCGTCCTGCCCGCACGCGGGGCAACGGCCAATCAGACCGTGACCCTTGGCGCGCGGCCCGAACATATCGCCATTGTTGCTGATGGTAACGGCGGCATTCCCGCCCGGGTTGAACTGATCGAACCGATGGGGCTATCAACCCTTGTTCATGTCTCACTCGCGGGCAATCCGGTCAAAATCTTTACCCTCGATCGCCCGGATTTCGCCGTCGACAGCTTCATCCATATCGCGTTCGACATGGAAAAAATCCACGTCTTTGACACCGAAACCGAATTGCGCCTGCCTCCGGAAAACGAGCCCCACACGGCCCAATCGGCCTAGGCGTTCGCACCGTCGTCTCCCGCGCCGATTGCACCTACAATCCCGGCGCATCTGCTCAAAGGCCGCAGCTCTCCCTCTGCGGCCTTTGTCTTTTGCATTTGCCCCTGCAAAGTTCTTCTGCCCTACCCATATACAATGAAACACACGGTTGAATTGCGACCACCACAGAACACCGCAACCAATCGCCCCGGGGCATCGGGAAAGGACGCGGATGACATTTTTTCGCAAAATCGGGCTCGCAGCCGCCCTTTTGCTGCTCGTCCGGACAAACGTTCAGACGCACGCCAACGCGCATGAACTGCCATCGGCACGCGCAGGTGAAACGCTGGTCATCGTCACCAACGATTACCCGCCCTATGCGCACGCCGACGCGGATGGAAGCTTCCTGCCTGATCTGTTTGATGCCATCGGCCATGAAATGAATGTCCGTTTCGAATTTCATTTCAAACCGTGGAAACGCGGCGAACAGGATGTTGAAAATCTCGAAGCATGGGGCACGCTGCCCTATCGCCGCACCGAAGAACGCGCGCGAAAATTCAATTTCTCTGACGCGCTCTATATCGAAGATTCCCCGTTTTTCGCCTATAACGCAAACGGTCGCAAACCGGCCATTCACTATGAAGAACTCTCTGATCTCAAACCCTACCGCCTTGGCGGGATACAGGGATATTATTATCAGCCATGGTTTGAGGAAGCCGGGCTTTCCGTCGAATATGCCCTGACCGAAGAACAGAATTTCAAAATGCTTCACATCGGCCGGATTGACCTGTTCTCCACCGCGCGCTCCGTCGGCTGGTACACCATCCGAAACCTTTTCCCGCCAAAAGAAGTCGAAAAATTCTATACGATTGAAAAACCGCTGCTTGAAGGATCGGGGCTTTTCCTGATGACCTCAAAGGATTACCCGAACGGCGATGAACTGCTCGAACGCTTCAACACGGCCCTTGCCACCGTCAAGCAGAACGGCACGTTTGAAAGCCTGATGAACCGGCATGAATTGACGGTCAATTACTGACCCCGCATGCAAAAGGGCCGCAGCACTTTGCCACGGCCCTTTATTATCTGAATTTCGCGGCCTTACCCCTGCCTGCGCACGGCCTCGGCACTGGCGATCACGTCCTCAAGGTAGCTCCGCCACGACGGATCAACCGTAATCCCGAAAATATCGGTCAATGTCTGCTCGACATCGCCGACCGACAGGTGATGCACCTCTTCCTCGCCTGTGCGCAGCCGGATGGTCAGGCGGTTGTTCAGCAACGTGAACCGCGCATGCGGCGCACTGCGCGCCACCATCAGGACCTTGGCAAAGCCGCTTTCGGGATGGGTGCTGGCATAGAAATTCATCACCTCGTAATCGATATCCTCGACCGGGACGATATCGACCTCATGCACCGGCTTCCACACCCCGTCGCGTTCAAGCTCCGTCAGGTAACGGCCATTGCGCTCCCGCACGCGGAAGGTATCATGCGGGGTGACCTGCGGCACCGAAACGCCCAGCAAAAGCGGTGCCGTCGGCACACACCCGCCCAGCCCGACATCCACCAGCCACGCCTCGCCATCCAGTGTGACGCGCATCGCCATATGGCAGCGCGGCCGCGGGCCGTCCTCCTCGGAATAGCCCCACAATACCCGCCCGGCAAGGCTTTCGACCTCGAAGCCAAGGCTCTGCAAAACCCGGCGGAAAAGGCCGTTCTGCTCAAAGCAATATCCACCACGCCCGTCAAAAATGATCTTGCGGTCAACATCATCGGGGTTAAGGCTTACCCCCTTGCGGCACAGCACATTGATCGCCTCGAACGGGATATGCGCGGGATGGAGCGCATGCAGATCACGCAAAACCTCAAGGCTCGCCTCGCGCGGGCCGTCATAGCCGATCCGCGCGAAATAGGCATCCAGATCGACCTGCGGTTCCGGCAGGTTAAAGGGCTTGGCCCAGCTTGCGTCAATCGCGTTCTGCACGCTGGAATGGATCGTGGCATCATCGAATTTGGCGGCATTCGTCGGCAGATGCGTATTCATCGGGGGCTCCGTGTCTTGTCCGTTCGGGGCGGTATGGGGCGGTATATCGAAGAACCTCTATCTCAGGAGCAGGACCATAGGACCTCAAGTTAAGTTCAGGTCAAACACTAATTTCAAAAACTTATCATCGAATGTTCTGCGGTCCTGAACGTCAACAAACGCATATATGTGCAACATTGCGGCATTCCAAAGGCCACAAAGGCAATTTTCCACCTTTTATACGCAACAACCAAAGCGCGGCGCGACAAACCCGCCTGCTCTGTGTTATCGAAATGGTATATGATGTAACGCTCGCGAATGCCCGCACCATTCCGACGGTTCCCGAACAGACAGGAAGATGACATGCGTACTGTTTATGTGAACGGCGATTATCTGCCGGAAAATGAAGCCAAGATTTCGATCTTTGACCGTTCCTTCCTGTTTGCCGACGGCGTGTATGAAGTCACCTCGGTACTTGATGGCAAGCTGATCGATTTCAACGGTCACATGACCCGTCTGGCCCGCTCGCTCTCGGAACTGGGCTTTACATACAAGGCCGATATCGACGAACTGCTTGAAATCCATCGCGAACTGGTCAAACGCAACAACATCACTGAAGGCCTGGTTTACCTGCAAATCTCGCGCGGATCGGCCGGTGACCGTGATTTCGCGATCAAGGATGACACCCCGGCCACGGTTGTTCTGTTCACGCAGTCGAAATCCCTGATCAAATCGGCATTGGCCGAACGCGGCCAGAAAATCCTGACCTACCCGGATGTCCGCTGGCGCCGGTCCGACATCAAAACCGTGCAGCTTCTTTATGCGTCGCTTCTCAAAACCGAAGCCGCCGCCAAGGGGGCCGATGATGCGTGGATGGTGCTGGATGGTTACGTCACCGAAGGCTCGTCAAACAATGCCTATATCGTGACCCAGGATAACGTCATCGTCACCCGCCAGCTTTCCAACGACATCCTGCACGGCATCACGCGTAAGGCCGTCCTGAAATGTGCCGAAGAATTGCAACTCAAGGTCGAAGAACGCCTGTTCACGGTCGATGAAGTCTATGCTGCCAAGGAAGCCTTCTCGACCTCGGCCTCGGCCTTCGTCTGCCCGGTCGCCGAAGTCGATGGCAAAAAAATCGGCGACGGCACGCCGGGCCCGATCGCTAAGCGGCTGCGCGAAATCTATATCGAAGCCAACCGCGCCACCGCGATCTGATCAATCCGCATCTCGCGTCCCAAACGCAAAACGCCGCTCCTTCTCGGGGCGGCGTTTTTTTGTTTGTCTGAAATAATTGTCGAGTGCCAGAAAAGTTGAAATTTTCGCCAGAGAAGATGAAATTCTCGCCGGAAATGATGAAATCATCACGCCCCAGGAAACTCCACAACCCGACAGCATCTGAGACTGTAGACCGTATCATCGCCCTCAGGAGCGAAGGTTTTCTCTGATCCACTCCTCAGCGGTCGTGACATTGATGCCATTCCGCTCATTGAAGCTGTCGCGTTTGGGCCATGCCACACCCTTCCCTTCGGCAAAGACAGCCCGATATTTCTTGATGTGGTTGTCGGGGTCCTGTGCAAGCTCCGATTTGAGCTGAGGAACTGTCCATTCCGATTTCGTAAACGGACGCCCAAGCACAGTCTGAAGCTTGTCTGCAACCTCCCCATACGTCACCGTGTCACCCGCAAGGTAGACGATCTCGTTTCGGATCGCCGGTTGAGCAAAGACCACCTCTGCGGTCAAGGCACCGATATCATCAGGGGTCGTCAGCGTAACTTCCGTATCCAGGCTGCCCAGCGCGTGGACCGCATTCTTTTTGAGATCAACGACCTCAAATATTGGTTCGAATAAAAAGCTCGTGAACATTCCCGTGGAAATTACGACCCAGTCCGTTTTGTCTTGGCCGCGCAGGAGTTCACGCACATCAATCTGGGCGTCGAACAGGTCCTGGGGGCTGCCGCGACCGATGACGTCAAAATCGACACCGAACTGCCAAGGAAAATATCGCTTCAGGTTGGCTTCAAGCGCAGCCTTTGCGAGTTTCATTGGAGTGTTTCGACCGGCGGAAAAGCCTGCGCAGCCGATCACTGTATCATAAGGTGCAAAGATCGCTGCCAGCTCGCTTATCGAAGCGGCAAGGATATCTCCGGGTACGATCTCGATCCCTAATGCGCGAATTTCAGCGACGTCGCGCTTTTTCACTGGATCGATGGATTCAACGGTGGCCGCCCGCAAGAGAACGCTGACCGTTGTCCCTTCATGCGCCTTGGCTTTACGTGCAAGATTGCGCAGAACCGGCATGCCGAGTTCTCCGGCACCAATGACCAAGATCGACTGTGCGTCGACTGTTTGCGAATAGTTCATCGTGGAAACCCTTCCTAATCTCATCGTTGATATGACCGGATAGATGACATAGTTCGAAAGCTGTCGTAAGAAGGCACACGCGTGATACCGGAGGGCAGGAAGATGACCAGAGACGAAATGCTGAGCTATTCTCAAGCTGTCTGCGACGGTCTTCGCGAGGATGAAGACGGAGTAAGGCGCGAAGTTCTGACCCACGCAGGGAACAGATGGTCGCTGGGCATCATCCACACCTTGGGTGTCTATGGCAGACTACGCCATGCGGATATCGGACGACGAATGCATGGCGTTACCCAGAGAATGTTGACACGTACCCTCCGTCAGCTTGAGAGGGATGGGCTGGTCACACGTTATGATCTCGTGGAGATGCCGCCACGCGTGGAATACGAGCTGACAGAGCTGGGAATGGGGCTGCTTATTCGCATGATCCCGCTTTGGACATGGGTTGTTGAAAATTCGGATCAGTTTCGAAAATCGCGTGAAGAATACGATTCCCGACCGGCAGAAAATCCGTCGTGGCAAACTTTTTGATGGACTGTTCGCCTGTCCAATGGCCGTCTTTTTGAAGTGCGCGAAACGATGCCGTCCCTGCCGATTGAGCGCGGCATGCCCACGGCCAATCTTCTCGCCCATGTGCTGGTCTCGAAATATGCCGATCATTTACCGTTGTACTGGCAAAGCGGCATTTATGCCTGCGGCGGCATGGAGCTGTCCCGATCATTGCTGGCCAACTGGGTTGGCAAATGTTCAAGCCTGATGGAGCCGCTGATTGATGCGATTGAACGGCATGTTCTGGCCGGGTCGCATATCCATGCGACGATACACCGGTGCCTGTCCTTGAGCTTGGCCGGGGGAAAACAAGGCAGGACCGGTTATGGATTTATCTTCACGAAGAACGGCCGCATGGCGGTGATACGCCACCAGCCGCCCTTTATAGCTATACACCTGATCGCAAGGGCCTTCATCCGCAGACGGTTCTGCAAGACTTTACCGGTCATCTCCATATCGAAGCCGACAAAGGAGGCACTCGATCATATCGGGCATCTGTTCGACATTGAACGTCAAATTATCAACAAGCCGCCTGATGACCGTTTGGCGGTGCGTCAGTCTCACAGCCTGAGGCAACTTGGCGAAACAAAAAACTGCTTCGCGCATTCCTTGCGCAAGATACCGGACAAAAGCGATCTGGCCGGAGCGTTGCGTTATGCCCTGACCCGGTGGGACGTATGCTTATGATGGCAGATGCGAGATCAGCAACAATGCCGCAGAACGCGCCATCCGGCCTTTGGCCATCGGCCATTTACAGTCTCATCAAGACAGCAAAGATGCAGGGCCTTGATCCGCGCAAATACCTCAGCGCCGTCCTTGAGCGCATTGCAGATCATCCGATCAACAAGATCGACGCCCTGCTTCCTTGGAACATAGACCTCCAGGACTGATCCACTCTCCGAAAGGATATCGCAGGCCCTGTCAAGGTAGTCGTGACACGACGCTTACAACTTATCTGGCAATCGAAAATGTTAAGTAATTGATTTCGCAGAAAGCCGAATGCCGCCTTTTGTGGCACGTGACAATAATCGGGGCCTCGCGACCGAACCCACGGCCCCATGGACTCCCGCTTTCGCGGGAGTGACGATAAAGTTGCGCATAGCCCTCCCCCCCCCTAAACCGTCATTCCCGCGCAGGCGGGAATCCAGTCCTTCGTGCCACATCCTCAAAACCACCCATCGAACCCGCAGCCCCACCGACCGCTTTCTTTGCTGGCCTCAATCGGTACTTTGCCCTAAAGCTCGGAAAACAGATGGTGATTGCGATAACCCACCATCACACAGGGAAAGCGCCACGAACCATGAATGCACAACAGCCCCAGCACAACCTGACCGGCATCATTCTGATGTGTGCCGGTGTCGCCCTGCTGTGTGTCAATGATGCCCTGGCCAAGGGATTGATGGATCATTATTCACCGATCCAGATCATCTTTCTGCGCAATTCGATTGCCCTGCCCTTTGCCGCCCTGCTGGCGATTAAAATGGTCGGGTTGGGCGGCCTGCGGTCCAATCGGATCGGCGTGCATTTCATGCGCACCGTCATCTGGATCGCCGCGACCATCATGTTCTTCACCAGCATCCATCTGATGGGACTGGCCGAAGCCACCGCCCTTGCCTTTGTCGCCCCGCTCTTCATCACCGCGATTTCATCGGTGCTGATTGCGCGGGTCGGCTGGCGGCGCTGGGTGGCTGTGATGGTCGGTTTTCTGGGTGTTCTGGTGATTGTGCGCCCCGGTGCCGCAACCTTTGAACCCGTCTCGCTCTTGCCGGTGGCGACCGCCTTTACCTATGCGCTTCTGATGCTAAGTGCGCGCCTGCTCGACCCCCGCGAAAGCATGTGGACGCTTCTGTTTTACCTCAGCTTCACCAGCACATTGCTTAGTGCCTGTGCCGTCTGGTATTTCTGGACCCCGATCCGGGCGGAGGATATCGGGCTTTTCATCGCCATCGCCTTTGTCGGCACCAGCGGCATGACCCTGATCACCCAGGCCTTCCGGGTGGCTGATGCGCCAACCGTCGCCCCGTTTGATTACACCGCCCTCGTCTGGGCCACCGGGCTTGGCTGGTTTTTCTGGGGCGAAACACCCGATCTTCTGACCTTTGTCGGGGCGGCCATCATCACCGGAAGCGGCATCTTCATCATCTTCCGCGAAAAGCGCGTGGCAGAAAGCTGATGCTCCTCCAAACCGTCATTCCCGCGAACGCGGGAATCCAGTCAGCGGAGCCGCATCCTCAAACGCCAAAGGACAAAGGGCCTAATCCACCGGCCTCACCCCATAAGTCGCCATCGCCCCTGCCCGCATGTCGGCCTCGTTAACATCGGCCTTGAACCGATAGCTCGGCGCGATAATTTCCCGCGCCTGAACGATTGCCACATCAATCACCATGCCGACCTTGAACGCATCCCCTGCCATACCTTGCAGGATCACCTGCCGCTCGGCAAAACCATCATCCCCGTTTTTCAAAAGCACCGCCCGCCCGTAAAGCTGCCAGCCCTTCTGCGAAAACACATCAACGAAACTGACGCAGACACGCGGATCATGGCGGATATTCTTGACCGATTGCGGTGATGCGATATTGGCGATGATGATGCGATCCTCGCCATAACAGGCAAAGATTTCCTTCGGGCTGACCGACGGCCCGTCTTCGGACACGCTCGCCAGCCAGCACAAAACCGACCGATTGGCATAGTCGCGAATGTCATCTGTCAGAAGCATGGTTTTTCCGGTTTGTTGGCACCGCAATCACTCTGCCACCGCAAACCCGAAACCACAAAAACAAAACCCGCCTTCCAACGGGAAAGGCGGGTGCAAAACGACGGTTACAACCGATCAGTAATTGGCTTTAAAAGGCAGCTCACGCCCGTCCCTTGCAGCAAGCTCGGCAATATTGCGCAACAGATTACGCTTGCTTTGAGTGCGCCGACGACCGGAATTTGGTTGCACGTCACCCTTGCCAGACAGGCCCAATTCGGCCCGTTTCTGGCTAATGCGTGCTGCCAATTCTTCAATCGTGATTTCGCGCATTCACGTGTTTTTCCAGAAAATTCAAATCGAAATCGCCTGAAGTTTCCTCGACGATACGTTTATCAAGATAAGGTTTATCAAGCTCAAACGCAAGCTGGTACAGGCGTACAGCCTGATCAAGCATATCTGCACCATAGTGCGGCGGGCTATTGTATTGCCCCATACGATCAGCAATCAAATCTTCGATACAGATCACCGAAACACTATGATCCGCATCAAGCCGAAGCAGATAGACACGATCATAACTCCCGCGCCCATCCATGAGGTTGCTATCAACAACCTCGACACCGACTTTCAGCTTTGGGTGCTGAAACCCGCGGGAAAATGATCCCGGCCCGACACTGCGTTCAAAGCCGACTGCCTCAAGGGCATCCTCGAACACCTGCTGCCAGGGTGTCACGATATCAAGATCACCGGAAACAAGCTCGCCAAGTGTCGCCAGCTCAACAGCCGCACCACCGACAAGCACGGGCCGGTTATGACCATGTTGCTCCACAACATCCGACGCCTCGGACAGCAGCCGCAAAGCTTCGACAAGTTCAGGCCTGTAAAAGGCGTCTACCAACAGAAATCCCCAACCGCATAGGTAATGCTGCGCCCGGTCGCGTTCAGCAGCGCGTCAAGCCTGCCCTTTTCCGGCAATGTCCCGCGCGGCGCACCAAGTTCCTCGGCATGGATGCCGCCGGTCACCAGCGCCACATCAAGCCCGGCATTGTTCGATCCGGCAACGTCGGTCGAAAGGCTGTCGCCGACGACCAGAAGCTTCGCATCCGGCCCCTTGTCAAACAGTTGCAGGCAGAAATCATAGGCACTCGCCAGCGGCTTGCCTTCCCAGCGGACATTACCGCCAAGCACTTCGTACCGTGCGGCAATCGCACCGGCACAGATGATGCGATCCCCGCCGCGGATCACTTCGCGGTCCGGGTTCGGGCACAGCATCGGAAGGTCGCGCGCCTTGGCGGCATGCAGCAGATCCTCATAAACCGAAACCGCGTCATAATCGTCATTCGGCCCCGTCACCAGAAGCCAGTCGGCATCCGCGACATCCTTCACAATCTCGATATCCTGCCCCTCAAACATCGACATATCGCGTACCGGGCCGACACTCATGACCTTGCGGCCAAGCTTGGCGTACCACGGATCGGTCCGTGCGAGAAGCTGGCTATAGGCGATTTCACCCGATGCGACCGCCGGGCCATAAAGGTCGCGCGCGATACCCATATCTTCCATCCGTGCCACCACGACGCTTGACCGGCGCGGCGCGTTCGACAGAAGGGCGACCGGCACACCGGCATTTTGAAGGGCGCGCATCGCCGGGATGGAGCTTGGATAGGGTGTCACCCCGTCATGCACCACGCCCCAAAGATCAAGGATCACCGCATCGTACTGTTCGATCACTTCCGACAGGCCGTTGATCATCTGATAGCTGGTGCCAACCGTCATTCACGCATTCCACTTCATGTTAAAATCGTCATCGCACATGCGGCAAGATGGATTCCCGTGCTTGCGGGAATGACGGGGAGCGGGAAACGAACGCTCAGCCCCAAAACCGTCACTCCCGCGAACGCGGGAGTCCATGGTGCCACAAATCAATCTGTCGCCGAACCGCCCTTCGGCGCAGCCTTGCTTTTCGCCGCCGGTTTCTTGGTCGCTGGCTTCTTGGCGGTCGCCGGTTTGGCCTCATCTGCCTTGGCGGGTTCCGCCTTCGCCTTCACCGCCGCCTTAGCCGCGCGTGCCTCATCCACCGGGGCGCTGCGCCCGGAAATTTCCGGATAAGCCGCACCAACCGCATCCGCGACCGAGGCAAAACCATCCTTGCGCAACCGCCGTGCAAGGTCTTCCTTGATCTCGGTCACAAGCTCCAGCCCGTGATAGACAAGGGCGGAATAAAGCTGCACCAGCGACGCCCCATTAAGGATCTTCTCATAGGCATCCTTGCCCGATGCAATCCCGCCGACCCCGATCAACGGAATTTTGCCTTCGGTCAGGCGGTAAAAATCGGCCAGAACCTTGGTGGACGGCTCCATCAAAGGCGGGCCGGAAAGACCGCCCTTTTCATCCTGATCATAGGAATTAAGCCCGACCGGCCGATCAATCGTCGTGTTCGATACGATCATCCCATCAAGCCGGAGATTTAACGCGACCGCGGCAATATCGGCCTTGTCTTCCTCGGTCAGGTCGGGTGCCACCTTAAGCAGCACCGGCACGCCCTTGGCATGAATGTCGCGCGCCGAAAGAACCGACGTCAGAAGCTTTTCAAGCGGCCCGCGCCCCTGAAGTGCGCGCAGACCCGGCGTATTGGGCGAGGATACATTGACCACCAGATAATCGGCATAGGGACCAAGGGCCGCAACGCCCTTCACATAATCCGCCGCCGCATCTTCGGAATATTTGTTTTTGCCAAGGTTGGCACCCAGAATGCCCTTGCGCGCGCGCTTGCGCAGGCGTTCGGCAACAACGGCGGCACCCTCGTTATTAAAGCCCATGCGGTTGATCACCGCCCGGTCGGAATAAAGCCGGAAAAGCCGGGGCTTGGGATTACCCGGTTGCGGTTCGGGGGTCACCGATCCGATTTCAACAAAGCCGAACCCGTGGCGAAGCGCCTGATTGGGGACCTCGGCATTTTTGTCGAAGCCTGCGGCAAGCCCGACCGGATTGGCAAATTTGCGCCCGAAAACCTCGGTCTCAAGGATCGGCGTGGCATCCAGCGCATCATCATCGCGCGGCACCAGATTGTTTTTCAGCGCGCAAATCGCAAGACCATGCGCGGTCTCCGCATCGATCCAGCGCACAACCGGCAAAACCAGTGACTTGTACCACCCCACGCGACCTGCTCCGTGCTTGTAAATACCTGCCCTGTTCTTACGCTGTGTAAGGGAACGGGGCAAGGATCAATGCCCTGAAGGCCCGCGCGACAGACACCCCGACACGATCCGCATCCAATACCATATGTCAGATATATCTTACATTTATGGAAAAAATGCCAAAGACAACGGATTTGTCAGTTATTTCTGACATTCATTGACTTTCTTGTCATTTTCGGCATAATGTCAAATATTCCTGACATTTCTGATACTGACATGACAACACTCATCAAAGACACCCACGATCTTGCCACGGCGATCCGAACCCGCCGCAAGCAGTTGAAAATAACGCAAACCTATCTTGCATCCATGATGGGCGTCTCGCGGCAACTGATTGGCGAGCTGGAAAAAGGCACACCCGGCGTCAATATCGGTCTGGCACTGGATGTCTGCCGGGAACTTGGCCTGAAACTGGGATATGAAGAGGATCGTTATGGCACGAATACTTAATGTATATCTTGAGGGCTTTGATGATCCTATCGGCCACCTTATCCGCGCTGACGACAAGTCTCTCGGCTTTTCCTACAGCAATGACGCGCACCTTTCTAACATCCAGCTATCAATCTCCATGCCTCTTGAGCAGGAGTCCTTCGAAGATCACATCACGCGCGGCTTCTTTGCCAACCTGTTGCAGGAAAACAACGCGCTTGAGCAGGTCATGGCAAAGCACCGCATCGACCGGGACGACATCGCCGGATTGCTCTATCACGTCGGCCGCGACTGCCCCGGTGCCATATCCTGTGTGCCATCGGGTGAAAAACCGTCAAAAATGCCCGGCAACATGGCCGATGATTATGACGCGATTTCAAATGACGATCTTGGCGACATATTGATCAGCCTGCGCGACCGGCGTCGCCTGCCCGATGGCAAAAACGATCCCTCGCCCCTTGCCGGGGTACAGGGGAAAATTGCCGTTACCCGGCTTGAAGACGGTCAATTCGCCCTGCCAAAACCGGGCTCGGGCGCGCCAACGACCCATATCCTCAAAGTCCCGTCGCAGGGTAACGAGGCCCTTGTTGCCCAGGAAGCCGCCCTGATGGCACTGGCGGCCAGGGTCCTGCCGCTGCCGGTGGCACATGTGGGGGCAATCGAAATTGCAGGCTGCGAAGCCCTGCTGATCGAACGGTTTGACCGCAAAATCGAAGATGGAAACATCTATCGCATTCATCAGGAAGATTTCTGTCAGGCGCTATCGCTTGCGCCCAGTCTGAAATATGAACGCAACGGCACGGGGGAAAACAAATTCTCGGCCACGGGCGTGGCGCGCGTTCTTGATGAAACCGAAGTCCCGCTAATCGCGCGGCAGCATTTTATGACCCTGTCGATATTCAATCTGGTGGTCGGCAATACCGACAATCACGCCAAAAATCACGCGATCCTCTATCCGGCCTTGGGCCACAAACCAATCCTTGCCCCGGCCTATGATATCATCCCGGTTGTTCTGGACCGGTCCGTCACCCACGATTTTTCATTCAATATCGGTCAGGCCGAAAGAATGGCCGATTTGACCGCACCGGATATCGCCGCCTGCATTTCCGCCATCGGCCTTGCCCGCACCATGCGCACCGCAAAATCCCGTGACCGCTATTTCGACGAACTGGGCGGCCTTCTTCAGACCGTCGAAGACAATCTGGATATGATGGAAGGCCCAAGCCTCAAGGCCTGCCGCGATATGATTTCGCAAAATATCACCACTGTCGCGGAAACTCTCGACGTCCCCGTCAAACAGCAATCGCGCGACAGCTTCGTCGCCCAAGGCGGCGGTTGGGGCATGGGTTCCTAAACCCGCTCCTCCATCCGCGCATCAAACGCCGCCCGCGCCTTTTCGACCGCGTCGTAGTTATCGCGCGTCCACAGATAAAGCGCCTTGAACGGCCCGACCAGCGACCGGCCAAGATCGGTGATTTCATATTCCACCGCGATCGGCGATGTCGCAATCACGTGGCGCGCGACAATGCCGTTGCGTTCAAGCTTGCGCAGCGTCTGCGTCAATGCCTTCTGCGTAATGCCCTCAAGCCCGCGCCTGATCGCGTTAAACCGCAATGGTCCTTCCGCCAGAACAGCCAGGATCATCATCGACCATTTATCGGCAATCTGGTCAAAAAGCTCCCGGCTTGGACAGTTCGAGCGGAACATCTCGACCGAACATTCTTTCATTTCCATGGCATTTCCATCTCATTCCCATCTCATTTCATCCGGCCCGACGCCATGCAGGTTTCCTCAAGTATACCTGGTATATTCCGGGTGCCCGATTGACAGCAGGTATCTTCCATATATCTAGTATCCACCATACACCCAATTCCAATCGGAGAATACCCGATGTCCAAGACCGACATTCTGTTTCAGCCCTTCAAGCTGAAAACCCTTGAGCTTCCCAACCGCATCGTCATGGCCCCGATGACCCGTTCCAAGGCACCAGACGGCATTCCGGGTGCCGCCAATGCGCAATATTACCGCAAGCGCGCCGAAGGCGGTGTCGGCCTGATCCTGTCGGAGGGCACGGTGATCAACCGCCCGTCATCGCGCAATGAACCGGGCATTCCGTTCTTCCACGGGGCCGCTGCGCTAAAGGGCTGGAAGGCCGTGGTGGATGCGGTTCATGAAGCGGGCGGCAAAATGGGGCCGCAGCTTTGGCATACCGGTTCAACCCGTTCCTTCACCGGATGGGAGCCTGAAAACCCGGTCGAAAGCCCGTCTGGCCTGCTTGCCCCCAACGAGCCGCGCGGCAACACCATGACCGATGCCGACATTGCCGACACCATCGCCGCCTACGCCCAGGCCGCCCTTGATGCCAAAAATGCCGGTTTCGATACCTTTGAAATTCACGGCGCGCACGGCTACCTGATCGATCAGTTCTTCTGGTCGGGCACCAATCTGCGCACCGATCGCTTTGGCGGCAAAACCATCGCCGAAAGATCAACCTTCGCGGTCGAAGTCGTGCGTGCCGTGCGCGCCGCCGTCGGCCCGGATTTCCCGATCATCATGCGCGTCAGCCAATGGAAACAGCAGGACCTGACCGTCCGTCTTGCCCCCACTCCCGATGAAATGACCGCATGGCTGGGCCCGCTGGTCGATGCCGGGGTTGATATCCTCCATTGCTCGCAACGCCGTTTCTGGGAACCGGAATTCCCCGAACTGGACGGCGAAAAGGGCCTGAACTGTGCCGGGTGGGCCAAAAAACTGACCGGGGCAGCCACCATCAGTGTTGGCTCCGTCGGGCTTTCAGGCGACATCCTGACCGCTTTCGCGGGCGAAGGCTCCAAGACCACCAGCCTCGATGCCCTGATCGAACGCATGGAACGCAACGAGTTCGATCTGATCGCGGTCGGCCGTGCGCTAATCACCGATGCGGCATGGACCGCCAAGGTCCGCGACAATCAAACCGATGCCCTGCTCGGCTTTGATCCGGCAACGCTGGGCGAACTGGTCTGATCCTGCCGATCTCAAAGGCAAAAGGGCGGTGCCATCCCGGCATCGCCCTTTCTTTATGCCCACCTGAAAACTACCTGAAGGACAGCCGCCCGCAAAAAAAGGAGGCCATCATGGCTCCCCTCATGGATGCCAACGAAATCACCCGCCTGCAAAACCGCATCGCCGCCCGTGCGCCCGGCACATTTCACTTCCCGGAAATCTACGGCCCCGGCTGGGACACGCTTTATATCGGCGACAAGGTCAGGATCGGGCGGGAATTTCTCAATGCGGTCCGGGCCGGTAAATTCCCCACGGTCGAGGATACCGGCCAAAAGCACGGCGGCGGGCGCATCTATCGCCGGGTATGATTACCCTCTGCGCATATGGTCGGGGCGCAGATCCTCTGGCAGGATGTGAACCTCGTTATCATCAAGCTTAAGGTCATCAACGCGTGCGACATGCTCGACCGAAAGCTGGTCATAAAGATGTGGAAACAGCGTGCCGCCGCGCGCCGGTTCCCATTTCAGCTTGTCATCGACCGCCGCGACCGGCACATGCAAAAGCCGCAGGCCCCCGCGTTTCGGGTAATGCAGCGCAAGGGTTTCTGCCAGCGTATCAATCGTCGAAAAATGGATAAAACCGTCCGCAATATCATGCGGCGCACCGGCATAATGCCCGGTCGCAAGCGCTTCCGCCCACTCGTCCGAGCCCAATACGCGGTAAATCATGGTATGTGATGAATTTGTCATCCGGGGGAAATAAGGTCGCCTGGCCCGTTCGGCAAGCAGGCGAAATGCCAAAGCACAAAAAAACCGGTTTTGGGCTTTTTCTCTCTTGCGTCTCGCGCGAAAAACCTATACCGATGAGGAAATATAAGATACTTATGTATAGTTAAATTATACCAGTTAAAATCATCCGGCAAAATCAGAAGACCAGACCACCAAACCGGACACGAGCACGCAGAACATGACGACCAGAAAGGCCCGACGCGCCCCTGTAGACCTTCCCGACACCACCCGCCAATGGGTTTCAAATGATCAGGCCCCGAAACCGGCCGCCTTCCGTCGCGGCTCGCCGGGCCACGTTACAGAGAACCAGCGTCGCCCGGCGACAGAGATCATCGACATTCACAAGGATTTCCGCGCTTTCAGCGGTCCGAATCTGCCCAACATCTGGCCCAACGCTCACCTGCCCCGACTTGTCGCCCGCCTGATTGCGGCCATCGGCACCGCCTGCGTCCTGTTTTATCTTTATAGCGAACTGGCCCGGATCGCATCCTGATCCGCCTCATCACCTCACACCGCCGCCAGCAGCACCCAAACCAGTCCCGCCATTGATGTCAGCGAAATCAATATCGCGGCCAGCATCAGCGCCCCGTCGCGCACAAGGATCGCAAGCCCGAAGGCGGCAATCGCACTCATCGGCGCCATCCCGGCAAACGGCACCATTTCAAAAAACGGCACCAATGCCGCCAGCAGCACACAGACAAGGGCCGCCACCCGCACCCCATGCCGCCCGGTCAATCCCGGCAACCGCCCGTAAAACCAGCGATCAAGCTTCTCGGCGACCGGTTCGATCCGCGCCATCGCATCGGCGACCCTGGCCCCGTCAAACGACCGGCGGCCCAGAATATCGGGCAACCATAAATGCGACCGCCCCAGAACGATCTGAATGGCAAAGACGGCCACAATCACCGCAAGGATCGCCGGCACCATCGGAATCCCCGATAGGGGTGTGACCCCGATCAGGCCCGGCACGAACAGAAACGGCCCGTAACTCCGCCGCCCCAGCACGGCCACCATATCCTCAACCGAAACCGCGCGCCGCCCCGCTGCCCGATCCCGGATCCGCGCCACAATCCCGCCCACGGAACCCGGTTCTGCCCCTGCCATGCCAATCCTCGCTGCCTGTTTGCAAAATCACGTTGTCCCTGCAACGCGGGGTCGGCGGGTTTGTTTCACATGACAATAGAGGGCATACGAAAGGGAAAAAGGGGCCTTGGATTCAGGAAAAGCTGCTAGCGGTATTCGCTTAAGAGAGAATTTCATAAAAAAATGTTTACAACAGAAAAATCTTAAGTGAACATAAAGCAACCTAAACTAGAAAAAAGAAGATGCAATGCGCCGTTCCCCTGTTGACCCCAAAGATTTTGAAATTGAAGTAAGAAATATTGCTCGGGAAATATGGGATTCACAAGGGTATGATGGATCAATCACTCTTGGAGGGAGAGAAAGGGATTCAATATTTATAACTGAGGAAGTTGTACATTATATTGAAATAACAACATCTAAATCAGAGAAGAAGGCGAAAGACGATCTAAAGAAGATTTCTGATTTCATGCCCGTGTTAAATCAGAAATTTCCTGGAAAAATAGCAAAGGGATGGTGGATAACACTACATGAGCCAACAGGAGAGCAAGGAGCACATATTTCTCTATATGATGGAAAAATATTCCATCAAACTTATCACCAGTTTCTAGCAAAATTAATAGATAGCAGAAAGTATTTATCTCTGCGTGAGAAATGTCCATTTGGCAGTGCTAGAAATATCCAAGATGGTGACTTTGACATACCGAGCGATGAATATGTGCCATCGATGCTTGTTGATCAAAACAATGGCGAGACAATTGGTTATTTAAAATTCAGAGATTCTTTTACCAAACGCTCCAATAAATCTCTAATTACAGGGGAGTTTGGCGTTGGGAAGAGTATGTTTGCGCGAGAATTGTTCTTCGAATTGGCATCAGCGCACAAAAGTGGTCGAGATAACGCATTTCCAATTTACATAAACTTGCGCGATCATGGAGAGCAAAAGGATCCCGATGAATGCTTATTGAGGCATGGTAAAAGCATAGGCATGCCAAACCCCGATCACCTAGTCCGCGCTTGGAGGGCGGGTTATACTTATTTAATCTTGGATGGCTTTGACGAACTTACGCCTGCTTTAGCAACTCGCAGTACACGCAGAGCAAAAGATGTAAGACGCTCCGCTGTTGAGCTTGTTCGGCGCTTTGTTGACCAAACTCCAAAAGATAGTTCTGTGATGATTTTAGGTCGATCTAATTTTTTCGACCATAACGAAGATATCTCAAACACTTTAGGCCTCAAAAAAAATTGGGATAACTTCGTGATACCTGACTTTAACGAGATACAGACCAGAAAGTATCTTGAGAAGAAAGGACATAAAGATACACTCCCTTCCTGGCTACCTAAAAGACCACTATTAATTGGTTATTTGGTTTCTAGCGGACTTTTTGACGATAAAAACAATTCTGATGCAAAACTTGAGAATGATAGAATTGCAGGGTGGAATGAACTTCTAAATAAAGTTTGTGAGCGAGAAGTTTCACAGGTTTATCTGGCTTTAGACGCCCAAGAACTCCGGGAGATATATGGACGGATTGGGACAAAGTCCCGCAAAAAATCCCACCAACTGGGCCCAATATCACTCGTTGAATGTAAAGATGCATTTACAGAAGTGATGGAAGTCGAGCCGGAGGGCAGATCCTTGATCGCTCTGATGCGCTTACCCGGCTTGGTAGGAATGGACATAAAAAGCGCTGATGACGATGCAATCTCAGGCACCCACCCTGGCTCGCGATGGTTCGTTGATGAAAGCTTCCAGAATGCAGTTGCAAGCCTTGACGTGTACAAGGCAATCGAACGCGTTCACGACTTTGACCACACAATATTTAAGAGTGTGAATCACCCATTGAACGATTTGGGAATTGAGGCGGTAATTAGCAACTTCGCCAACCATGATCATGCAGTAGGTGTAATCACTAACGCTATCGAAGCCGCTGCATCAATGGATGCGAGCAACCCAGTTCTATTAGATTTTATTTATTCCCTTAAATCACTAAACCGAAAATGCATGATTCCAAGATCTAAAATATCGAATATTCAGTTAAAAGACCTCGTAATAGATGAAGACAACATAATTGACATGAAATATTTAACTTTTGAAAACTGCTACATTGAAAATCTGAAGATTTGGGATGATGACCTATCAAAGATTCCCAACATAAGCGGATGTTTAATTGAGAGCGTTGAATCTCACCTAAGCGAGCAATCAATATCTTCACTACTAATTGACAACAACTCACTTTTTGACAGTTTCAGTCAAAAAATATATACCTATGAAGAATTCAAATCGACCTGTAAAGATGATCGATTAATTGCATTATGTTCAGTTTTGGAAAGAGTATTTATTCAATCAAGAAAAGGCAGACTTGACTCCGCTTTAAGGAGGGGATTAACTCCACGACAAATGAATTATATTGACGATGTAATCGAGATTGCACGCAAGGAAGGTTACATCGAAAAGGTACGCAGAAGGGGAGAGATAATCTGGGACCCGAACCTGTCTTTAACAAACATTGTGAAATCTATACTTAAGTCCCCTGAGAACTCTAAAACACAGGTAGTGAAACGGTGCCTGGAACTTTAAGATAGACTCATAATCTCTTATCCGCACGCCGCTTCACCACACTCCCCCAAAACACCGAGCAATACTCGCCAAATCGGGCAGGGATTGACCAACCCCACAATAATCGCCGGAGCCCGCAACGGCATGAGGATGATGGCGCATGCAATCCATCCATGGTCATGATCAGATCACGGCCACCGCATAGCCAAAGCTTGATCGCAAGCGCCGCTCAAACGCATCCTCGCTTTGCCCCTCCGCCCGGATGGTGCGGTTGGCGACTAATCCACATTGGTTCACCCAACCCCGGAAAGGGGTAATCTTGCCGTTACGGGTAGCTATTGCCCCCTCTCCGACAAGACAGGAATGCAATGAACCGGATCATATATATTGTCGGCCTCGTGGTTATCGTCTTGTTCATCCTGGGCTATTTCGGCCTGCGCTGACGGGCAAATCGCGCCGCGACGGCCCGGTCGTGACTCTCGTTAAAACCAGCGGCAAGACCGCCGGAACGGGAGGTTGCAGGGATGCCCAATCATCTTCGGGGCAGGAAAAGACGCGCTTTGCCACATTCTGGCGCGTTCTGCCGCTGGCGGCCAGATGCCGCCTCTATCGGAAACCGCCATTATCGGGAACAGCCGGAATGAACAGTCTGATAACCGCGATTGCCAACCTGATGAACCCGTTTGCCTATATCATAGAAGACGAACCCGCCCCCGATCGCCTGTCGAACCTCGGCACATTCGGCACCAATCCCGGATCGTTGCGCGCTCTGACCTACATCCCCAAGGATCTGCCCGCGGGCGCACCGCTGGTCATTGTGCTGCATGGCTGCAAACAGACCGCAGAGCATTACGATAACGGCTCCGGCTGGTCGGACCTTGCCGACCGGCACGGATTTGCCCTGCTGTATCCGGAACAGCACTGCCTGAACAACCTGTTGCTCGGCTTTAACTGGTTCCGCCCGCGCGACAATACCCGCGGCTCCGGCGAACCCCTGTCGATCATGCATATGGTAACGCAGGTCGCCCGCGATCATGCCATCAACCGCGGGCGCATATTCATCACCGGTTTGTCCGCGGGGGGTGCCATGACCTCGGTGATGCTGGCGACCTACCCGGAACTGTTTGCCGGCGGGGCGATCATCGCGGGCCTGCCATATGGCTGCGCGGATACCACGCAGGCGGCATTTCGCAGCATGCAGGGGCGCTTCGCCGGTCGAACACCACGGCAGCTTGCCTTAAGGCTGCGCAATGCCTCGGGTCATAATGGCCCCTGGCCAAAGATTTCAATCTGGCATGGCGGCAATGACGGCACCGTCCATCCGTCGAATGCCTCGGCAATCCTCAAACAATGGCTTAAACTTCACAAACTGCCCCCTGCCCCCAGCTCCATTCATATCGTCGATGGATATCCCCGGCGGGTCTGGAAAAGTGCCGATGGACATGCCGTACTGGAAGAATTCCGCATCACCGGGATGGGCCACGGCACCCCGCTCAAAACCGGCGGCCCCAACGGCTGCGGCGAAAGCGGGGATTATATGCTGGAAGTCAACATTTCCTCGACACGCCATATCGCGGCTTTCTGGGGGTTGACGCAGCCCGGCCCGGCCGGTCGCCCGCAAAAGGCCCGCCGCCAGGTTGCTGACGCGCCCGCGTGAAGATGGGCCCGGGTCAGGGGGCCAGGTCAGGGGGTCGCGTCAGCGGGGGACCGTGTCAGGATACTGCAAATCAGGATGCCCCTTCGCCAGAACATCCGCCGCCTTCCGCGCCACCCACGCCACATCCGCACTCAATTCAACGCCGCTTTCCTCAAGACCGGCAACCGGGAACCATCGCGCTTCCAGTGCATCATCCCCCGCAACCGGCTCCCCACCATTCCAGCGGCACAGCATCGCAATCAGGATGAAATGGCGTTTAACCTGCCCGTCCTCATCGCGATCAAAGGCATCAAGGGCCGTCAAAACACCAACGGCTTCCGCCGAAATGCCGGTTTCCTCGTGAAGTTCGCGTAATGCGGCCTGTGCAAGGGTTTCCCCGGCATCAATCTTGCCGCCGGGATATCCCCACATGCCCTGATCGGGCGGATTGGCGCGGCGCACCAGCAAAATCTGCTGATCGCGCACGACAACCGCAATTGTCGCCGCAATCGGCCGTGATGGTATATGCAATGACGACGTTTGATCAGACATGGCGGCCTCGTCTGCGCAGGCCAGCAGAATCTCAAGCCCCCTGTTAGCCCCCTGGGTGGTGTTTTCGATCATATCAGCCACACCACCCGAGACAACCCGCAATCACCGCCGCAAACAGGCCACCACCCCGTCACCCCGTCACGCGCCCCCCTCTCCGATCTTCTTATCCGCACTCCGCTTCACCACACTGACCCCAAGAACGCCCAGCGCAATGCCCCAGATCGGGCTGGTATTGACCAATGCCGCGATAATCGCCGGGGCCTGAAGCGGCGTTAAGATGATGGCGGCCGCAATTGACCCCATGGTCATGATCCAGGTGAGTGCCACCGCATAGCCAAAGCTCGGCCGCCAGCGGCGCACAAACGCATCCTCGCTTTGCACCTCGGCCCGGATGGTGCGGTTGACGGTTGCCAAAACGCTCCGGTCCCGCGAAAGCTCGATTTCCGCCATGCGTTCGGAATGGCGGTTGGCCTCGGTGATCTGGGCGGGCGTGACATCGCCCTTGGTCACCGCATCCCCCACCTGTTTAAGCCCCTCGGCCGCGGTTTTCGCGACTGGATGATCAATGGTTTCAAGCCCCGCCCCGACCGCCTTCATCAAAAGCGGCAGGCCGATCTGTGCCAGTAATGCTGGTATCACGTGATACCTCCTTCCTTTTAAAAATGCCGGTTTCCTCGCCCCGCCAACACAACCCTGAATGAATTGACGCGAAAATAAAAAACCAATAGATTTATTTTTCAAATCTAATGTTCGCGTTTTAATGCAGGGGATATCAGGGGGCCACCATGAAAAGATTTCTTGCCGCAATGCTATTGTTTCTGGGGATGGATCAGGCCACCGCGCAGCAGCTCCCGCCGCCGATTGACCTTGGCATCGTCAATATCCCGCAACAGACACAGGTCTGGTGCTGGGTCGCCGTAGTCGAACAGATCGCCCATTGGAAAAGCCAGACAAACCCGAATTCATCCCCGCATCAGTGTGAGCTTGTCTCCGCCGCAAACGGCATGCCGCAGCCCCTATGTTGCAATGCTGCCGCGGTGAACACCAATCCGATGCTGGCACAGCAATGCATCCGCACCGGGCAGGACCCGGAAATCATGCAATTGCTAAGCCTGGTCAGCAACAATGCCGCAGGTTACGGCATGCCCGCCCATCCGATGGTGCTTTACAACACCCTGGCATCGGGTCGCGCCATCATCCTCAAACTGCAAAACACCCCCTATTCCGGGCATGTTGTGGTTCTGCGCGGCATGGCATGGGTGCAAACCCCGATGGGGCCGACAGCAGTGCTTTATATCAATGATCCGCTGTCCTATTTCACCCAGCCCGTCCCGTTCCAGAACATCGCCCATATGTGGTCCGGGGCCTTTATCGCCAATTGAGATGGGGCTTTACGTTCACCCTATGTTTTTGAAAAACAGATGCCCGCCAATCTCCGCCACCGGCACCTGCCCGCGCGCCCAATAGGGATCAACCGCATGGGTGTGATAATGCGTTGCCCCCATCGTCATGTCGGCAATCTCCCCGGCCAATGCCCGTGTCGCCACCCGTTTGCACAGCCGGTATGCCGGGTCGCGCGCGCTGAGTTTAAGCAACTTTGCCCGGTTCGGATCATTGGCGTTCCAGCACGAAAACTGCCCCGGTTTCAGGCACACCTGCGAAACCGTGCTGCCCCACCAATACCGCCCGCGCGCTTTGGCAAATGCCACCCGATTGAGGATCACGCAGGCCACCGCCTCGATCCCCGGCAAACCCTCGCCGCGCGCCTCGCCATAAAGCGTCCTTGCCAGCACCTCGGCGACCGGCAATTCCTGCGGGTCGCTAACGGTTTCCATCATCAGAACATCATTCATCGCTGTTTCCTTTCTCGGGTTCAAAACCGGCCTCACGCCGCCGGTACATTGTGATCAAGCTTCGCCTCGATGCGCAGCAGATGCGCGGTCAGGCGTTTTTCAATATCTTTAAGGTACGGGATCGAAACGTAGTTTCGCGCCACATCGAGCTTGAAGTTGGCCAAGCCATCGCGAAGCGCGATCATCTCCGCGTCATGACCCTCACGCTGGCTTTCCAGCCGCGCCGAAAGCTCGCTCCGCATCCGCCAGTTCAGCCAGAAAAGCCCCGCCACCGCCGGAATTTCCACCGCCGTAATCCACCAGATCAGATCAACCGGTCCACTCATCACATCCTCCTTGTAACTAAAGATTGCAAAACGAAAATTAGTACCACCTAATGATAAGATGATATGTGAGGAGCTCATGGAGGAACAAATGCGACACACAACCGCTTGCGAAGCCCTTCAAGCTCAAAAATGCATTGAAATTAGGTACGACGGCTATTCTAGAACTGTTGAAGTTCATGCATGTGGGCTCACCTCAGACGGCCATGCTGTCATGAGGGTATGGCAAGTGCGTGGAGGGAGCGTTCACAATGAAAGAACTGGGTGGAAGCTACTCAGACTTGATGAAACAACTGGATTGGCCATCTTGGATGAGCTTTCCCACGCCCCTCGCCCAGGCTACAAGAGAGGCGATAAGGCGATGCATCGTATTTTTTGTCAGATTTAGCGCTCCACAGTCACACTCCCCCAACGGAAGAGCTGGCTCGTTGTAAATTGAGCAATCTGACCAATGACTTGATTCCATTAAACAATTCCTCTCAAACAATACAATCAGCTGCACCATGGACTCCCGCCTGCGCGGGAGTGACGAAATAGGTGAGCATCGCCCCTCAACCTCCGTCATTCCCGCGCAGGCGGGAATCCAGTCCTTCGTGCCACATCCCCGGCATCATCCTCCCGCCGGCCACCGAACAAAAAAGACCCGCAAACCGAAAGGCTTGCGGGTCAGTCAAGGAGGTCACTCATCAAAACCAGACAAGATAGGATCAGCCGTCGTCTCAATCGTCCCGATTGTCTTCGTCTCAGTCATCCGTCAATGGTCACCAGCCGGGTCCGCAAGCACCCACCGGGAGGATAGGGTCGGTTGCGGGGCTGGTGTCTCGGTCCGGGGCGCGCCGAAAATCAGGCGTGCGGCCCGTTAAGCTTTACCTCAAGCTCCTGCCACGCCTCGCCCGATGCCACAAGGCAGCTTGCCCCGTTGGGCGAGGTAAACAGGATGGTCCATGTCTTGCCATCAGGCGCTTTTAACACCTCGATCACGCCGCCATTGGCGGTCACGCCAACCGCGACCGGTTCCTCGGAATATTTCGCGCTCAGGCTGTTGATCACCTTGGTGCGGTCGCCGCAAACCGGCGATACGGTCTGCGCCGTAACCGGACTGGCAAGGGTGATGCCACCGGCCATTACGGCAATCAGGCTTACAGTTTTCCACATGGTCAGGCCCTCCTTTAAGGGACAGGCAGTGCGGTGCGCCCGGGATGAACGGCAGGGGCGTCTTGTGTTCCGGCACTGCTAAATTGACCAACGCCGCGCCTTGCGGCAACAAACCCGTATCGGCTCAAAGGCTGTGAACCATTCCTTAGTATAGTTAATTTTCGCAATTACTATTCAACCATATAGTTAAGGTAATCACGAATATTGAATTTTCCATGAATTTCTCGATTTTGTGATCGACGGATTGCATAAGCATTTGTGAATTCACGAAACTTTTTAGGGCTGAAACCCGTTTCGCGCCGAAAAAGCCGCCCCGGCAGGCCGCCAGTCGCCCCCGGACAGGGCTTTTTCCACCCGCGGCAGGCGCACCGGCTCGTGGATCAGGCACCCCGCCACCGCATCCAGCCCGTCATCATGCTGGCCTGCTTTGCCCTTCCCGCGCCCCCGTCCCTCGCCGGGTCGCCATTCGCGCATTTCACGGATGAACGGCGTTTGCCAGATACGCGCATGCGCATGCAGCAACCCCGCACTCAACACCGCCCCAAATGCATCCTCGATCCGCGCGTCCTTGTTTTTCGCCTCGTGATGCTCCACCACACTTGCCGCCCAGTCGGCCTGCTTCAAGGCGCGACGCAGGATATTGGGCAAAAACCGCCCAACGCCATTGGTCTCGACCCGCACCGACGGCAAATGGTTCTGCCGGATGAATGCTGCTGCCTTGGCACAAATCTGGCTGGCTTCATCGGCCTCAAGCAGGCGCGTCGGATCAAATGTCAACCACGCCATATCATGCAGCCAGTATTCCCCGCGCTCGCAGACATAAACGCACGCAATCACCGCGCCATCGCCCTCATTTGCGCCCCCGCTGGCGCCAAAACTCGGATCAAAATGGCATGCGCCCGCCACCATCCGCCGCCCCGCAATCGACAGCCGAAGCGCCCCGTTGGCCTGCGCAATCACCGCATCATCGCCATAACGGTGCAACCGGGCCGGGTCGAGGATGCCGTCACCGGGGGCCAGCATCTCCAGCATCATCTGGCTGGCAAATTTCCGCTCCCCGGTATGGGCGCGGATTTCCTCGATCCTCGCAACCGAAAACCGCTCTGGCCAGTTCGATTGTCCCTGATCATCAAGGATCGCCAGGCAGAACCGCTCAAACCCCGCCAGAAACGGGGCGGCCTCCCCGGTTTCGGCCCGGATTTCGTCGGCATAGATCGAATAATAGCTGTGCGGGGTGCCGACATAAATCTGCGTGCCATCGGGCGACAGGACATAGGCAATTTCGCCCAGCTTCTCGCGCAATTCGGCGCGTTTATGGGCGCTATCGCTGTTTTTGGGCACCTCGACATCATCGCAAATCACCACATCGGCCCGCGATCCGGTGATATTGCCGCCAATACCGGCCGCCTGCATCGACGGATCACGCAACACGCCCGGTCGTTCAACCGTAAAACGCTGCGTGCCCCAATCGACCCGCTTTTCGGGCAACAGCCCCGCCAGCAACGGATGGCGTTCGATCACACGCTTGACATTGCGCACCATCTTTTTCGCCAGTCCCAGATCGGCCGCCAGCACCAGAATGCGCAAATCCGCATCGCGATACAAAAGCCACGCGCAAAACAGCCCAACCAGTGTTGACTTGCCCGAATTACGAAACGCCATCAGCAAAAGCTGCCCCTTCCCCGCCTGCCAGCACGCCTCAAGCCACGCCGCCATATCGCGATGATGCCCCGGCATCCCAAGCCCCATCATCGCATTCCAGATCCAGACAAACTCGCCAAACCCGGCACACCTCGCCCGCACCCGATCAATCACCTGCGCCATGCCCGATCCCCTCACCATCCAACCCGCTGCACCCTGGACTCCCGCTTTCGCGGGAGTGACGAATGTGTCGAAAGCCCATCCCCAAAGCCGTCATTCCCGCGCACGCGGGAATCCAGACCTTGCGGGCCACGTCCTCTACCCCAACCACCGAACCCTCCGCACCATGGACTCCCGCTTTCGCGGGAGTGACGAATGTGCAGAAAGCCCATCCCCAAAGCCGTCATTCCCGCGAACGCGGGAATCCAGTCTTTCGTGCCGCATCCTCAAACCCGGCAACCAGAACCACCCATCGGCATCACCAAAAACTCCGCCATCCGGCCAAATCCTGCTATCCTTCCACGATGAAACAGCCCTGCGTCTATATCCTTGCCAGCAACTGCAACGGCACGCTTTACATCGGCGTTACCGCCGATCTGCGCGCCCGCATCTGGCAACATCGCACAGCCACGGATAAGGGCTTCACCCAACGTTACGATGTCGGGCAACTCGTGCATTTTGAACTGCATGACAGCATGGAAAACGCCATCCTGCGCGAAAAGCGCCTTAAAAAATGGCGCCGCGCCTGGAAGCTCGACCTGATCGAAAAACACAATCCCGACTGGAACGACCTGTTCGACAGCCTGAACGCATAAGCGTCGATAAACTCTCTTCCGTCATTCTCGCGAACGCGGGAATCCAGTCCTTCGTGCCACAGCCTCAAAACCTTCCACCGGACCCGCAAGCCCGATGGACTCCCGCCTGCGCGGGAGTGACAAACGGGTGGAAATCGTATCTCAATAAACCGTCATTCCCGCGAAGGCGGGAATCCAGTCCTTCGCGCCGCAGCCTCAAAACCTTCCACCGGACCAGCAGCCCGATGGACTCCCGCCTGCGCGGGAGTGACGACAGAGTGGAAAAAACCTTCGCGCAAAACCGAAGGCCTCCGCCCTACCGCTCCGCCTTCACCGCGCCAAACCGCAACCCGTCGACCAGAAGCTCCACCATGCTGCGCGTATGCGCCGCCCCGGCTTCATCGCCAACACCTGCGACCGAAAGGTTGCCGATCGCGCGCAGCAGGTCATAGGCAGCAATATCGCGACGTACCTCGCCCGCCGTGGCGGCTCCCTCCAGAAGCGATGTCAGAACCGGCTCGAACTTCGCGCGAAAATAATCGGGCAGCGCATCAAACGCCGGATCACCGGAATGCAATGCCGCCGCCAGCCCCTTTTTGGTCGCGATAAAATCGGTATAGCGGTTCAGCCAGCGCACCAGCGCCTCGCCCGGCGGATAATCCGCCGCAAGTGTTTCTGCGGTCGCCGCACAGGCATCAACCTCGCGCCTGAAAACCGCCGCCACAAGGTCCGACCGGGTCGGAAAACGCCGATACAGCGTCCCCACACCAACCCCGGCCTTCGTGGCAATTTCGCGCACCGGCGCATCCACGCCCGCGGTCGCAAAAACCGCCTTGGCCGCCTCAAGCACCGCATCCTCGTTACGCTGGGCATCGGCGCGCACCCGCCGTTTCGGTGCCTTGCCTTCAAGGTCATGTTTTGTCGGGTCGTCTGTCACTCAAACCTTCCCTGCTGCCGCCGGTCCAAAGACCCCGCACGCAATCACCCTTGATATACGGAACAACGTTCCGTATATACAATTCATCAAGTGGAACAAAGTTCCGTTTAATATCGGATCAACGTTCCGTTTTTCTATATAGGCGAAGCCCCCGACCTTCGCCAAGCAAAACAAGGCACCAAGTCATGAACAATCTGCTTACCGATGCCCGCCATATCCCGACTGGTCCGTCCTTTCCGACCCTGTGCATCAATCCGGTCACCCTTCCGGCCCCGGATCGCGGGTTGCCGCTTGACCTGCGCATCACCGCGCCGCTCACCCCGCCCTCGAATGATCGGGACCTTCCGATCCTTCTGCTGTCGCACGGGCATGGTCCGTCGCTTTATATCCCGTCCAAGGATGGTTACGCGCCGCTTGCGAATTTCTATGCCGCGCACGGTTTTGTCGTGATCCAGCCGACCCATGGCAATTCCAAGGTCGCGGGCCTTCCGGCCGATGCACCGGGGGCACCGTTTTTCTGGCGCTCGCGCGTGCTGGATATGAAGCTCATCCTTGATCAGCTTGACACGATAGAGAACCAGTTTCCCGCCATCGCCGGGCGGCTCGACCGCTCCAAAATCGCTGCCATCGGCCATTCACTGGGCGGGCAGACCGTCGGCATGTTGCTTGGTGCCCGTCTGACCGACATCAACGACCCGGCCGCACAGAATGTCGATCTGATCGAACCGCGCATCAAGGCCGGTGTGCTGCTGGCCGCCCCCGGCAAGGGCGGGGATAGCCTCAGCGACTTTGCACGCGCAAACTACACATCACTCAACCCCGATTTCAGCCACCTGACGACCAGAACCCTCGTCGTTGCGGGCGATGCCGATGACAACCCGCACCTGACGACCCGTGGCCCCGCCTGGCACACCGACCCGTTCCACCACAGCCCCGGTTCTGATGCCCTGCTGACCCTGATTGGCGGCAAACACGGCCTTGGCGGCATTGCCGGCTATGACGCAAAAGAAACCGACGACGAAGACCCCGACCGCCTTGCCATCACCCAACGCATGACGCTGGCCTACCTCAAATCCGCGCTTGATCCGGCTGATACGTCATGGGCGGACGCCGGCAAAGCCCTTGCCGATCACGCCCCGTCACATGCCCATGTCACACTCAAATAACGCCTGATACCGGCTGGCTGCATCATGAAACGGTGCAGCCACCGCGCCCGCCGCCCCATGGACTCCCGCCTGCGCGGGAGTGACGAGGGAGGTAAATGTCACCTTATCTTCCGTCATTCCCGCGAACGCGGGAATCCAGTCCTCCGTGCCGCACCCTCACAACCACCCGGTTGTCACAAAACCCGCCAAGTCTCCCCACTGGCAAGGTTACGAACATAATCGACCGCCTCCCCGTTCCAGTGATAGGAAAAATGATCGCCCTGCACGGGGATCGGCACCACATCAGGCCAGAACGCTGCAATGCAATGCCCGCCGTCAAACCGCACACTCGGCCAGTAAATCCCGTCCGATCCCGCTGCCCTGCGCTCTGCACCAAATTTCTGCGACGCCGTATAATCATCGGGGTCCAGCAAATCCGCCCGATGGCTCACGTCATCAAACACATGATCAATCCTGCCGACCAGTTCGCGAAACTGCGATGTCCAGCCCGGTTCCTCATCGGTCGCCCGCATCATGCGTGCATGGTGATGCACGGTTTCGGCAATCGCCACAGACCGGCAATCCCCCGCATAATAAAGCCCGTATGTGCCATCGGAAAACCGGCCGGGGCGATAGGGCGAACAATGGACAAACGGCGCCATCACATAACTCGCCCCCGGCCCCGATACCCGGCGTTCGACCGGCACCTTCGCCAGATTGCCAATGCTGTCACGAATACGCGGGTTCATCTTGGCCTCGGCCGATGCCAGCGCCTCCCAATCGGCGGGATCGGCGATATCTTCAAACAGGTCAATCGGCGGATAGATCGACCGGATGATCCGCACGCATTGCGGCCACGCAACATGCCTGCTCCTGCTCACCAGCCACCACGCTCCGCATCAAGGTAACTTCGGATATCGGCAATATCCATGATCTCGCCGCGCAACATGATCTCAAGCGCAGATTGCCCGCCAAACGCCGCATTGGGCTTGCGGATCCACGCATAACCGCGTGCCGGTTCACGAAACAGGTACCGCAATCCTTTGTGAATCCCGATCAGCATCGCCATGCGCGTACGCAAATCACGATCAATCCGCCCGATATCCTTCTTCTTCCACCGCGCCCATGTGCGCGCGGGCATATCGCCCAGCAAAACGCGCGCTTCCTGATCGCTCAGATCCCAGACATCAAACAGATTGACCGTGGCCCGCGCCAATGCCGCCGCCTCATCCCCGGTAATCGCCGTCGCATCCGGTCGCGCCCCGGTAGGCTCCACAATCGCGAATTCCATCACATACCCCCATTTGGCATCAATATAGCATTTTTATGCCAAATGGCAAACAACCGGATCGCAAAACCAGCAACCGCGCCCACAGCCCCATGGACTCCCGCCTGCGCGGCAGTGACGAAAGGATGGAAAGACCTTACCCCCAAAAAACCCGTCATTCCCGCGAACGCGGGAATCCAGTCAGCCGTGCCGCTACACGCAGAACTCTCCGCACGGCCCAAAGCTGAAGCCTCACGTCGCTAAAAGACGATCTGGCCTAACTTTAAAAACATGCCCCTCTCTTTTTCTAGGGCACCGTACTTTCCATCATTTTGAATGAAGAAGCTAAAATTCACTTCATCGGGTAACAAAGCGCCTTGGGCTAGAACTTCACTCCTAACCCCACCGGGGGCATTGAACCAACGAGAAAAGAAATTCGCTAGATCGCGCCTAATTGTGGCCGTCCAGCGGCCACTGTGCCAAGAAGTTCCGGCGGTAGAGAGCCCACCGCTACCAACATATACCGATCCATCAATTACAACAGGCGATACTACTCCTGCTTGCCTTAATGCTACATGCCGCTCAGCAAATTCAGCATCATCATCTGCATTTTCTCCCCCTGCCTCTATGCCTTCCAAACGCCAAATTAAATCATAATCTGGCCAACTCTTCAGAATTGCACGAAACAGTTCTTTTCGCGCCCATACGTGCTCTTCATTATGAGGTCGTATGTCGATAAGAAACGCGTGATTCGCTCGAAAAATAGCAAAAAGAATGTAGTCTGACCTTGCGACGAAACCATCGTCTTCAACGCAAGATGACAGATGCAGGTGATGTATCCCCCAATCATTCAACATCAAATCAAGGTCACGACGTTTCCGAAGATTCTTCGCAATACCTTTGGTTCTATCATAGCCATATCGAACACTTCGGCTCAGAAATGGCTGCAAACTTATCCCCTTCTCTATTGCAGAGCGTATCTCCCCATACTCTCTTCCATACTTGGAAAGTAACGGGTTCATTAAAAGAGATTGGGACAAATGAACATGCCTGGGAACAGAGGGGACAATTCTGGCAAACCAGTTCAGATATGTGTGCAACAAATCATTGCCCGTCATTCCCTCAAGGTCTCTTAAGACAGCGGTCTTATTGCGATCATAAGGCAAATTCTCCAATACAAATTCTCGGACAATATTTTCGGTGACGACCAATAAATCCGAGTTCATTTCAGACATAACGCCCCCAAAACACTACTCACACGAGAGTAACAGTAATATAAGAACGCTATAATTTAAAAGTACAGCCTCGGTATTCACTAAGACACGAACAAATGTTCTCTCTCAACTCCCCGCCAACGCCCCCCGCGCTTCCGCAATCAGCTTCCTGATCTCCGCCTCCTCCATCGCGGGCGACTTTGCTTTGTCACTCTCCGCCGCATCCGGGCCGGACGCCCAGCGCAGCAGCTTGATCAGGCCCTCTAGATGCGAAAGCCCCGCCTTGCACGCCGTCTGATGCGCAGCAAAGCTTTTGGCATCCATCTTGAGGGCGGCCGCCTGCGCCATCCGGCGATAGGCATTGCGCGCCCGGCTGATATCACCGGGCAGGCTTTGCAAAAGTTCTGCCCGCACCGTATCAAGTTCCTCCATCCTGTCCTCCGTTTCCTCTGTTTCGTTTGGGGGCTTCCATGGGGTTAATTTTCGGGATTTGCCGAAAGCGCGATCAACCGATCATCCCCCAACCGTTCCGGCCAGTAGGAAACCCCGCGCAAATGCCCGTTCAAGGCCCCGCTTTGCCCGGCATAACTCCCCACCCGGATCGTGTTGAGACTGCGCGGCATGGCAAAGCCACCCGGCGATTTCAAAATCGCGCCCGCTTTCGCCACCGCAACCCCGTCATCCGCCCACGCCAGCACGATCCGCGTGCGCGTTCCCGGCACAAGCCCGCCATAAAGCGACTGGCTGATGATCGGCACGCCCCCCTTGCGCAATGAAATCCGCAACTGATCCGCCGCACTGTCATAGCCAAGATCAAGATGATCATCGTTCAAATTCCCCGAATGCATCTGCACGATCCGCCAAATCCCATCCCAGGCCGCTGGCAATTCCAGATCAAAAACAAACGTGCCCCGCCCGGTTGCGCCCCGGAACCAGTCCCCCGCATCAAGCATCACATCATCCATCGCCCGTGCGGCGGGAATGCCATTGCTGACCATGTCACTTGTCAAAACCGGCCCGGCCTCAAGCTGCGCATTCCAGATCAGGATCGATGCCGGATTGCCCGAAATCGCGGTGCTGATTTTCGGATAGCGGCTGGTGCCCGATGCAACCTCGGCAAAGCCCACCCGTTGCCAGCTTTCAGCAAGGCTCACCGCATGGTTTGACGCCCCATCCACCCCGCCCAGCGTAATCTCCGCCGTGCCCGAAACCGCCCGCGCCCAGACGCCAAGGCTGTAAATCCCCTCAACGACCAGGTCATCTACCCTCTGAAAAAGCCCACCCGCCCCACCCGGAAGGTCAAGCTGTGTGGCCGTCATACTCCCATCCGGGGCCGCAACCCCGGACGTCGCCACAACCACCCCCGCATCCTTTTCCCAAAGCGGATTGGAAAAACTGGCGGAATAGCGCAGCAGATTGCTTGCCGCCCCCTCGATCAAAAGCCCCTTCGCCCGGCCCAGCGCATCATGATCATGGCCCGGCATATCCACGCCAATTTCGGCCAAAATCCCGTCCGCCCCGCGCACGATCTTGGGGCTGGCGCGCCCCACGCGCAGACAGCTTTCCAATGGCGCATATCGCATGCCCATTTTGCATTCTCCGTCTTCAAATGATGAAATGTCGTCAGGATCAACGAGCCTGTCGCCAGATGGAAAGGCCCAGCCCCCACCCGTCATTCCCGCGCAGGCGGAAATCCAGTCAACAGTGCCGTATCCTCAAAGCCGACGACCGAGCCCGCAGCCCCATGGACTCCCGCTTTCGCGGGAGTGACGATGTAGCGGACCTCACTTCCTTCCGTCATTCCCGCGCATGCGGGAATCCAGTCAGCCGTGCCGCATACTCAAAACCGGCCACGGAACCCGCAGCTCGATGGACTCCCGCCTGCGCGGGAGTGACGAATGTGTTGAAACCTTATCCCAATAAGCCGTCATTCCCGCGAACGCGGGAATCCAGTCCTTGGTGCAGCAGCCTCACACCCCGCCAGCGATGCTACCCCCTCCAACCTACCCGCCAACCCGGCACAGATGAAACCAGCTCATCACCGCCCCCGCCGCGATCTGGCGCGTCACACTGTCCGAATGCCGAACCCGCAGCCGAAGCGCATTATCCGTGCCAATCCCGATCCGCGCGATGCCGCTCACCCGCACACTCTGCGTCGCATTGCTGCCCGCCCCGACAATGTCGGACGCCTGCAAATGCGTGCTCCATCCCGCCGTCCCCTGTCGCTCGACATAGGCACTGACCGCCACCGCCGTCTCCCCGATGGCAAAATTCACCCCGGCATCAACATGATAAAAACCGGGCGGAAGGCTCCCGATCCCATGCAGGGCGGCGTCATAAAGCCCGTGGCTATCCTCCGCCACCTGATCCCATTCGACGATGAAATAACCACCCGCCGGAATATCCTGCGCATTGGTGCGCAAAAGCTTCACCACCGGCCCGGTTTGCCGGATCGGGGCTAACAACCACCGCCCGCCATCACAGATCAGATCAACGCAATCGCCCCGCAACGGCAGGGCATAAACACTGCGCACCGCCGCCCCGTCAAACGGCACAATCTGGTCCCCGCTCGCCGCACGGACATCGACCATCGTGCCATCGCCATTGACCACCCGGTATCGCACCCCGTTGCGCGCGGCACTCACCCCCGGAAGGCTCAGCCGCCCGCCATTCGATAACCGCACCAGCGCCCCGGTCTCGCGGATATCCATGATCCGGTCGCCCGGCGCATCCATCACCGGCATGCGCCGTTCATCCTGCCAAAGCGTTACGTTTTGCGCACGCAGATCAAGGTCAAACGCCGCCCCCGCCATCTGCTTCTGAAACCCTGCAAGCGCGGTTTCCGCCCGCGTTCCGGCGGCCTCGGCCCGGTTCGCCGCATCCTGCGCCATCGCGCCATGCTGCCCGGCCAATGCAATCTCGCCCGCATCCGGCCCGTTCACCAGCCCGTCGCCCTGATCGTTCCACACCAGGGCCCGGCCGGGCACCATCCGCGGCAATGCCAGATCACCCTTGCCCTGATCGGCTGGATCAAGCCGCAAACTGCCCACCATCGCCTGATCCACATCGCCAAGGGCCGCGGTCAGGTAATCCAGATCCCGATCCACCGCATCACCGCGCGGCGATGCCGAACTGCCATAGGAACTCAACCGCCGTAACCGCAAATACCGCCGGATCGAAATCGCCGCCCCCACCGATGGCGCGACCTCAAAAATCACCGCGCCACCGGGCGCGTCTTCACCGTCATTTAACGCCACATGAAACCCGGTCGTGACCGGCTTTCCATCAACGCGCACCGCCACATCATCACTGCCAAAAACCGCAAACTGAAACGGAAAAACCGTGCGTTCCCCGTCGCCAGCAAACCCGACACTCGCCCCGCCAGTCCCCTTAAATACCACGCCCATCTCATCCCCCCCAAAAAAACTAACCCGAACCTGCCACTCTGGACTCCCGCCTATGCGGGAGTGACGAACAGGTGGCAAGGCCCTACCCCAAAACCTCGTCATTCCCGCGCACGCGGGAATCCAGTCAGCGGTGCCACAGCCTCAAACCCAACCACCGAGCTCGCAGCACCATGGACTCCCGCTTTCGCGGGAGTGACGAACGGGTGGAAAGGCCCTACCCCACCCCTGTCATTCCCGCGCACGCGGGAATCCAGCAAACAGTGCCGAACACTCAATATTCACCACCAACCCCTTAAACCCTCACCACCCGTCCCGCCGGGCAAACCACGCATTCAGCCGGGCAACCGTGTCATCCTGTGACGACCGCAAAAGCGATGTTTCACGCCAACTTGCCTGCCGGTTGACCTCCGCCCGTCTGCGCGCCGCCGCGTCCGTCTCGGCCTGCGTTTCTGACAATGCCTGCTTTTCAAGCCCGGCCAGAACCGCACTGGCCGATCCGGTGCCCCCGCTTTGCAGGCCCGCCGCCCCCTGCCGGGCACGTAACCGTGCCTGACGAATGCGCAATTCCTCCGCCCGTTCGCGTGCCCGTTCGGCCTCGCTGGCATTGATTTGCGCGATATCGGCCTGCCGGTTGGCTTCGGTCTCTGCCGTGCGGCTTTTCTGATCCGCCCGGCTTGATGAAATCTGCTGCCCGGTTTGCAGGGCAGAAAGTGCCATTGGTGCATAGGATGCAAACGCGCCCATCAGTCATTCACCCCCAATTCGCTGGCGACCCCCAGCAATAAAAAAGGCCGGGGAAAATCCCCGGCGATCCGCCATAATCCATCATTGTCCCGTCCGGCACTGCCGCGCCGCCAGCCAAGGGCACGCAAGCTCACATCACCGCTATAGGCCGCGTCCTCGCTCCGTCCTCTACCCAGCGTCACATCGCGAAATCCCCGCCCGGTATCAACGCGCAATTGTTCGGTCTGCTGCACCCGAAACGTCACCGACACAAGCCGCAACGCATTACCGCCATGTGCCCGCGTGCCATCCGATCCGGCCGGTGGCAGGGCGGCAATTTCATGGATAAACGGCAATCCGGCCACGACCTTTGACACCACGTCGGCCAAGCTGATCGTGCCGCCCGAAACCGTGATATCGCGGTAAAGCACGCCATCGGCCCAGATGGCCAGAGTCACCCCCTCCAGATCATCAAACCCGCCCCAATGGCGGCGCGGGCTTTCGCCCTCCGCCAACTCTGCGGTGATCGAAAGATCAAGCCCGCAACCCTCATAAAACCGGCCAAGGTAAAATTTCCCATCGCGTTCAAGGCAAAGGTAAACCTGCCCGCCCGCCACCGCGATGGCCCGAAACGCCGCCCCCTCAACGCTTTGCGCCGACCAGGCGGTGATCGCCTCGCTGCGATAAAGTGTTAATGTGCCAAGGCTGCCATCGCCCATCACCACATGCAAAAGCCGATGATCGGCATCAAACGCCTGATCAACCGGGCCCTGCACCAGATGGCGCGATAAAAGGGCCAAATCCGCCGCCCCATAAGCCTGCTCGACATCGGTAAACAGGAATTCACGCAATTCCCGGCCGCTTCGCGCGGCAAAGATCGTTGCCCCATCGACATTGACCAACGGCACCGTCCGATCCGCCCGGCTGCCGATCCGGGTCTGTCGCGTGACCTGAATATTGGCCGGGGTCAACGGGTCCCCCGTCACCATCCATTCCGACCCGCTGGTGAAAACCTGCAAATGGCGGCCTGCGAAAATGCCGGTAATCGCATTGACCTGATCGGCCAGCAGGGCAAATTCAATCGCCTCGTCATCAAGCCCCTCGCCCAGATCGAAATTGAACAGATCCCCCGATTTCGACATCCACAACCGGTTGGGCAAATCGCGCGATCCACCAATCACCATCCGGTCCTGATGAAAGGTCACGCTGCGCGGCCAGCCACGAACGGCTGAAAAAACCTGTTCCTCAAAATCCTGTGTCGTGCTGGCATCGGGCAGGGCCTCTTGCAACGCAATCGTTGCCAGTGTCGCACTCGAAACCCCGGCAATCTCCCCCTCAATCCCCTGTATCCGCCAGCGCGTCCCGACATGCCCGGCTTCAAAAAGGTCGGAACTGGCCGTGATGCTGACCGTGCCACTGGTGCCACCTGTGCCCGATGGCGTGATCGAAACCGCCGGATCGCCGAATTTATAGTATGGCTGAAACCGCTTCACCGCCGTTTCCCGCCACGCCCAGTTGCTCATCTCCCACGTTCCCGCCCCGTCGTCTGATCCTTTGCGGGTCAGGCGCATCGGTTCGACGTCTGGATGGGTGACAAGCAACGTATCGGCACTTTGCGTCCAGTTCAGAAGCGCATGGTGCGCCACCCCAAACGGCGTTTCAAACCCGACAATCGCCACCCCATCGCGATACACCGTGCCCTGATAATCCCCAAACACCAGCAGATAGGTCTGCTCGGTATTGAACTCGAACGCGATCAACCGCACTGGGCCGGACACCGCATCAATCAACGCGATACCGGGCCGCCTGCGCACCCCGCCGCTCGGTTCAATAAACACATTGCGCAACCGCGCCGCCCCATTGCCATAGGCATTAAGGTCTGAGCGCCCCCACAATTCCGGGGCCAGTTCACCGGTCGAAAATGTCGTCTTTTCCAAAACCCTGCGCGCCATATCCCGTCCCCTTCACCACTCGCCCCAAAATCCCTATCCCCGCGCCCCGATCAGGGTAAAATCCCCAATCGCCCGCGGGGTTGATTGCTGCGCATCGGCAAGCCTCGCACTGCGAAACTGATCCTCGGCGCGTTTAAACAGATATTCCGCCCGCGATGTACTTTCGGTCAGCGGCACACAAAATTCCGCCGCAAGGCGTGTGATCAACGCCAGATCGAAAAACGCCGGAAACGCTCCCTCCGCCATCCGCCCGACATAGCGCAGATACGCCCGATCCGCCCCGCACCTCACCGCCCCCTGCACCAACTCAAACTCCGGCACCGCACCCCCGTCACTTTCAAGCGACAGCAACCGGATAAAATCACCCGGCAGGACAAACATCCCCTCGCCCATGCCCAAAACGTCCTCACTTTCCTTCCGCGCCAGCCACGAGCCGCGTGCCGCAAACCGCCACGGATACGCCGCCAGCATCCCGTCCCGTATGGCCGGATAAAGCATCCCCGCCACCTCGGCCTCGGCGGTGTCGTCCTCGAACGACGCAATCGGTGCCGCCCCGATCATCACCAATGCACGCGCACAAAGTGCGATGTCGCTCAGTGCCATATCGCGTTCCCTTCAATTCCCGGTTGCCGATATCGTTGAAATATTGTCAAAATCCGTCTCAACCGACCGTGACAGGGCCGGGCAATTTGAATGGAGCACCAATGTCCCGGTTCCCGTATGTCACCTCACTTGTTTTCGCTGGCAGTTTCGGCCTGTCTGCACTGTTCCCGGCTCTGGCCCCGGCTTTGGCGTCCTTCGCCACACCAACGCTGCCCCCCACGGAAATCGCCCAGAACACCGATGACGATCCCCTGATCCGGGAATACTGGCGCAAGTCCTACGCAGGCGATGCCGAGGCCCAGCGCATACTGGGCGCCATACTGTCCTACGACTATGCCGAGGACGGCGACATTGACGATGATGAACATTTCACCATCACCCGCCTGCTTGAATGCGCCGCCCTGCAGGGTGACCAGCCCGCCATTGATCAGCTGCAAAACATCAACGCCGATTTCGATATCAGCGAAACCGGCGAATGCTATTACACCGGGGCCGGTTACACCGCCGACCAGAAGCAAAACGCACCAGACATTTCCGACACCGCAAACAGCTACGATGGCGATGAAGACGCCCTGCGCGCCCGCGCCATGAATGGCGATCCCGCCGCCCAGTTTGCTTTGGCCGAATATCTCGAAGGACAATTCCTCTTCTTTGATGCCTTCGAAGAAGCCGAAGGCTGGTACAATTGTGCTGCCAAACAGGGATACCCCCCGGCGATAGAGGCGATGGCCGGTGACAGCGGGATTACGACCTACCCGGCATCAGAACCCTGCCCCTTCACCAACCGGACCATGGATGCCAACGGCAAGATAACCGAACGCTTTACATCCTTCCGGCTCGTCGAGATCGAACCGGCTCCCGCACCCGAACCGGTACCCAAACCCGCCCCCGAACCGACGGCGACCGCCCCGGCAACCGATACCGAACAGCTCTTTGCCGATGCGCTGGCCGCCTATTATGGCGATGGCATGCCGCAGGATTTCCCCCGCGCGATGGAACTGGCCCGCAAGGCGGCGGATCATAACCATGCCGGGGCGATCAACCTGATCGGTGTCATGTATCTCAACGGGTCAGGCGTCGCACCCGACGCCACCGAAGCCGCCTATCACTATCGACGCGCCGCCGATCTGGGCGATGTGTCTGCCATGGTCAATCTGGCCGATTGCTATCTGCACGGCATCGGGGTCGATGTCAGCCTTCCCCGCGCACGCGAATGGTATGAAAAGGCCGCCTCCGACGGCGACGCCTACGCCCAATACAACCTTTCCGCCATCTACCAGTCCGGTGCCGAGGGCATCGAACCCGATCCGGTGCTGGCCCGGAAGTGGATGAAGCTTGCCGCTGAAAACGGCGATCCCGATGCCCCTTACTATTACGGCCATTTCCTTGAATACGGCATCGGCGGCCCCGAAGACCCGGCAGGTGCAATTGTCTGGTATCAGAAGGCCGTCGAACTTGACGATACCAACGGTTTTGCCGCCATGGGCCGGATGCATTATTACGGCGAATACACCACCGAAGACCTCGAACTTGCCTGGTACTATCTGTCCATCGCCGCCGCGCGCGATCATGTCGAAGCCAAAACCTGGATCGAAGTCGCCGCCCCCTCCGTCACCTACGAACAACGCGCCCGAGCATCCGCTCAGGTCACCAAATATCTGGCGGAAAAAGGGGCGCAGTAAAACCATCGGACTGCAGGCTCATGGCCGGTTTTAAGGATGCGGCACGATGGACTCCCGCTTTCGCGGGAGTGACGGTGAAAGGAGCTTTTTCCCTGCCGTCATTCCCGCGCAGGCGGGAATCCAGTCCTTCGTGCCGCAGGTAAAAGCGGGGCCCGGAACCCCGGACCCCGCCCATCGTTCATCCGTCAGATATCAGACCGAAACCGCCACCGGATAAAACGCCTTGATCGCATAGGTCATGGCGATGTTACGCGGACGGGTTTCATCTCCACCCGTCTCACTGGTGGGCACATTTTGGAACGGCGATCCATTCCCCATATGTACCTGCCCAGCAATCGCCGTGTTAACGCCCCAAGTCTCAATACCGTGAGAATGTGTTTTGAATTCGTCAAGCTGACCAGACGCAAACACACGATCCGCATCCACACCACGCCCGGCATCAAAACCGCGAATGAATTCCCCACGAAGGTCCGGCAGGTTAAAGGTGGCAATCTGGTCACCATCCCCCCAAACCGTGCCAATCGCGGCATAAAGATCGGCATAGTCGGTCCGCGAAACCGCCGAACCATCACAGACCAGCCAGCCCTCCGGCGGGGTCGGCATGGCAAAGGCCGTGACAGAGCCGATTTCGGCACCAGAACCGCCGCCATTGCCGCCATTGCCACCCGAACCGCCATTGGCAATCAGGGTATTGATCGCCTGCAAAAGCTGGGTGTCATCCTGCCGATCCGGCGCGATATTGGCCGCCAGAACAACGTTCAGAACTTCGCTGGCAACCGGTGTATTACACTGCATGGATATTCTCCGTTTTGGATAAAAGAAAACCCGGCAGCGGAATGCTGCCGGGTCGAGGGAAAAAGTTAACGCCGTAAAATCAGACCTTGATGATGTAGTTCAGCACCACGAAAGGCTGCATGTTGTTGTGCGGCTGGCCGCCACCGCGGATTGATCCTGAGGAACTGGAGGAAACCCCGGCATTATTACCAGCCTGACCAATACCACCATCAATATGACCATCGTGTTCGGGCATCTCATCAACCGTAAGCTGATGGGTTTCTGCCCCAGCCATCGCCCCCAGCACCCGATCACTCAGATCAACACCCTGACCGGCACCAATCGCCGCACGGCCACGCAAATCCGGGAGCTTGAAGCTGCCCGGTGCTTCGCCTTCGCCATAAACCGTACCAATCACGGCAAACAGATCGGCATGGTCGCTTGCGAGAAGTTCGGTGCCATCGCACAGCATGAAGCCCTCCGGCACCGTCGCACCGGCAAACGGCAGCACCGTGCCAAGCGGTGTCGCACCACCGCCACCACCATTGCCGCCACCCGAAATCAGCGTATTGATCGCCTGCAAAAGCTGCGTCTTGTCATCGCAGTCCGGCCAGATACCCGCCGCCTGGATAACGTTAAGCACTTCGCATTCGACCGGTTTGGAACCCTGCATGGGCATTCTCCTGTGTTGGACATAAAAAAAACCCGACAGCATTTGCTGTCGGGGTCGGTAGAAGCCTAGATGGTTCACATCTGAACCAAAACAAAAAAGCCCGGCTCAGTGGCCGGGCTGCTCGAATTCGTCTATTTGGACTATTCGCTAATGAGTTGTTTCCAATCCGAAGCGGACAGCCATAGCCTCATCCAATCTGTCAAAAGGTACAATCGTTCCAGCGAGTTCAAGAAGCCCTAATCGATCTGTTCTCCAGCTATCAGTCTCGTCATAGACCAACAGAGACTCAGCCTTGATCTCCGAATTTTCTCTCACATCGATATGAGCAACTACACGTGAACTTATAGAGGTTAAGTCAGGAACAACTGTATCCAGAATAATCAATCGATTGTTTCTGCTCTCAAATACATGCTCAAACTTATGAGCCGTATACTTTCCTGAGATGGTGCGATCTCGTTCGAATTTAAGCAAATCTTTCTCGCGAACGAAATCGGCAACTGCAATCTTCAAATCTCGATGATGCTGTGGCTTCATACGGAATGTTTCTGTATTAACCGCTTCCTGAACGGCGTTGGCAACCAGCACAACTGCTGCTGATATTTCAGCGGCAGAAGTCTTCAGATAAAGTTCCCCCTTTTGAGAAACATTCACTCCGAATTTGGACGCATAGCCTTTAAAGCGCCTGGACGGAAACTTTTCAACCGCTCCAAGGTTTTCTATTTCTGTCATTGCCAAACCACAGTCAGAAACAACCACATCGTTTAAACCGCCGCTTACAAGAACTTGTACAATTTCACCTGTTGCAAGCAAGCAAGTGGTATCAACAAGCGTTCCATGTTCGACGGGACGCGCCTTAACAATTTCGGAGGAGATTTGCAAATATCTGTCTGTCATAGCAACGTCTCCCGCAACGGTGGTTCGGGAAGTTCCGAACTTGGAGAAGCGATCCCTACCATATCACAAAACCAATCGAAAGCGGTTCGGATATCTGTTGCCCTGTCATACCGAAGAGCTTCACGCAAACTTTTGGGAATTGCAGCCCGCCCTTCGGGCGAGTTCAGTTCCCAAGGATGATAATGATGCCCTCGAATCATATGAGGATGCGGTCTGTGGTTCATATGGGTTAGTTCTTTGCCGACATCAAGTCGAAACACCGGCGGCGGCACCATCAACATCATGCTATATTTAAGATATGGCGCTCCACTGCTATAGGTGATCTCTAAGTGTGTGCCACCTGTACCCCTGAATATCACCGGCCACTTCAAACGAAACTGATTGTCTTTTGAGCCTGCAATCCAAATCGGTGTACCGGACAAAGACTTGGTTGCACTCAGATAGTGAGCAACTTCATCGGCTCTCATACAATTAAGTCCTTGATCATGCTTTCATATGAGCAAGATAACATCCGTATGATCGCAACCCAAAACCAAAATGCAACCAAGAGTACAATGTAATTGTTTGATCAGTCCGTATTCGAACTGCCAATCGCCGTCATATCTCGGACATCAACGCCCAAAGCCCCCGAACTTGCCACGACGAACAGCCCGCCGGACATGGTGGCATCGCGGTTGGTATTGGCGATGATGATGTCACCAACCCGCAGCATGTCGCGCGCATCCCGGAAATAGCCCGCCGTATCAACATCGGCGGCGAAATCCGGGGTGATGTAATGCCAAAGCGTAAAGCCATTGGCATAGGCCAGAACACTGAGGTTTCTGGCTTTAAAACCTTCTGCCATTTTGATCTCCGTTATCTGTATGAAAAATCTTCAGAAGCCGCGGCCTATTCCTTGGCCCGGATGCAGCTCACCCCGGCATCATCAACAAGCACCGCACCCTGGCTCATGGAATTGTTGACGAAATGCGCCGCATGATCGCCGTGCCAGGTAATGTCGGACTGCACATCGGCCCCGATCGCATGGCCAATCGCCGTTCTGTGATACCAGAAGCACGACCGGATGCCGTCCGCCACCGGAAGCCCCGAATGCGGCATCCACAGCGTGCCAAGCCACCGCTTCGCCTGCGTACCCTTCCACGGAAGGTCATCATCGCCGACATAATCGGCATTGGAAAATTCGTTGATCTGCAAAAGCTGCGACCACTGTTTCCAGCCGACAATCGCATAACGCTGCCCGTCATCGGGCACGTCGCGGTTGCCCATGCCTTCAAACGCTGCCATCACCTTGCCAAGGGTCAGCCCCGTATCATTGTGATCAATAAGCTCCTCGCCGCTTGCCAGCGCATTGATGATCAGCTCATCGGTCTTGCGACCCAGCGCATAGGCCCCGGCATTGGCCAGAACCATCTTTTCATCGTGATTGGTCTTGAGCTCATCAAGCGCATCGACCCAGTCACCGGCATAATAATCGCGAAGGTCGCAGCGCACCGCTTCATGTTCGGCATTCATCACCGGCACCTTGCCGTGCCGTGCCTTGGTGGTGGCCGTGCCCTTGCCGACTTTCTGGAAAACCGTGCTGGCCCCCTTGACGCTGTTTTTGACCCGCACCGTATTACGAAGCTTTGATCCCATCCGCTGATAGGCCTGATGCACATCGGCCTGGAAATGATCCACAAAGCTTTTATCAATCGTGACACTCATCGGTTTATATCCTTCTGCCCATAAACAATTTTAAGGCCGCAACGCGCGATGCAGCATCCCGAAGCGGCAGCAAATCAGGCAATTCCGCCTTATTTGCACCCCGAACCGGTCATCTTGCGGTCATGGTTGAGTGGTCTTGTGTTTCGGCTCGAACCCCCATCGCCACGGGGGATCGAACATCTGTCCGGTTTGGCCGGACCTGTTGCAAAATTGATGATCTGGAGTTTGCGTTGCGCGCAAAACTGTTTGCCACCATCGCCCTGATCGGGATTGGGGCAGCGGGTTATACCCTGCTGCCCTATACCCCTGTTCCCGGCTATTTCAACGACTTCACCAGCCGGGTTTCGTCCCTTGCCGGGTTTGGCGCGGAAAATATCCGCAACCGGGTTCTGCCCGATCTCGAAGCCGAACTGTCCAACGCCGATCTTGCGATTGGCGCGCCGGTTTTCGTACGCGTCTTCTATGCGGATCGCGATGTCGAAGTCTGGTTAAAGGCAAACAACCGTTACCGCCTGTTTACCCGCTATAATTTCTGCGACGCCGATGCCATCACGCGCGCCAGCGACGGCAATAACGGCGAAACCGACGGCACCGCACAGACCATCGGCAGCACCGCCAATCTTGGCGTTTACCATGTCACGCGCGACGACCTTTCGCCGAGCAGCCCCCATCACCTCGAAATCGCCCTGACCCCGCTCACATCAGGCAGCCCCGAAGAAATGGCAGAACAGGCCGAAACCGCCCGCCCCGCCCTTCGCGGCAATTGCGAGGGCACGGGCGGTATTGCCCTTGAAAACAGCGATATCGAACCGGTCTATATGCTGATCGATACGGCCCTTCGCGCCGGGCAGGCACAGGTGCCCGTCCACGTCTTTGAAAAACGCCAGAACATGGATGATGCCGTGACCCTCACCGAAGACGCCTTTGCCAGCGTCCCGGCACCGGGGCTTTATGACGTGTATGCCGCGTTCGAGCGCACCCGCATTCCCCCCGAAGTCCACAAAACCGATGGCCGCTATCAGGTGAACTAGGAAATGCCATGCAGGCGGTCAAAACCTGCCTGCACCTCGGCGACAATCCCCGGATCACGGTCGCGCCAGTATCGCGGATCATTCATTTTGGCCCGGATATCTTGGCGCAAATCGCCTGTCCCGTCCGCGCCTGACCCCGACGCCAGTCCCTGCTCCGCCCGGCCGCTCATCAACCGATGAATGCTGCGCACCCCGTCTGCCGTTTGGCACAGAACCTCAAACGCCGCCTCGGGCAGGTTCTCGCGCCCCCATTTCTCAATCCGCGGTGCCAACCGTTTCCAGTTTTCCGCCCCGCCAAATTCCGCCGCCAGTGCCGCCCGATCCGTGGCACGTTTGCCTGCGCCCTCAACCTCGCCGATTAACGGCCCGATCACCTCGGCCGCCAGATCATAAACAAGCTGCGCCTGTGCGCCGGTAAATCCCGCTTCATGCAAGCGCGCATTTACCGCCGGATCAACCGCGCCCAGCACCTCATCAACCGCAATCTCGTATCCGTCGGGCGTTTCGGGAATGCTGGCCGGGTCAATGACCGCGATGGCTTCACCGGCATCAACCTCACCTTCTGGCAGGACACCAGCATCGGAAACCACATCCTCCGCGCCACTTTCCAAACCTTCCAACGCCTCAGGCACGCCGCCCGCCACATCGGCCGGACGCAACAGATTATCCTCTGCTCCGTGCCCGGCTTCTGACCGCGTCAGGTTCTGCTCAATGGTCATGATACACTCTCCCCTCTCCGCGCAGCCGCTTCGCTGCCGGATTGCTGTTCATAAAGTTACGGTTTTCCTGATTAACGGTACGCGCGGCACCAAGTCTGGATTCCCGCGTTCGCGGGAATGACGGTTGAAGAGAATGATACCGCCCCAACCTCTCCCGTCACCACACCCACCCCGTCACTCCCGCGAACGCGGGAGTCCATCGGGCTGCATGCGCCAAACTGGCACCAAACACACCAAAGGATCACCTCATCCCCTGTCCGAACCACCCCCATCTACGCTGCCCCTTGCAAGCCGCGCCATCTGCAAAACCAGCGCCCGCTGCCCTTCCCGCATCCAGATCGCCCGATCCGGGCTTTGCGGGCCAAGCGCGGTTCGAAGGATGCTGCGTTCCAAATCGGCCAAAACCTTCTGCCCCGCACTCGTGCCAAAGCATTGCTGCCAATGAACCCGATCCACCTCTTCGGTTTCGTCGTCGGCGGCGGACGCCAAGCCGTCAAACCAGTCCCAGCCACTCATACCGCATCCTCCAAAACGCCCGCCTCAAGTGATGGCTCGACCGGCGGTAAAACCGGCATCATCGGCCTGAGCAAATGGTCCGGCACGCCAAACTGATCGGCAAGCCAGCGGACCATCTGCGGCATATCGACCTCGCCCAGCGCCTCCGGCCCCAGCGTCGCAATGCGTGACAGCCAATCCATCGCCTGCCCGGCCTGTACGCGTTTGGGCAACTGGGCCAATGGCGCGCTATGGCGCAACTGCACGACATCGCCATCAAGCGGCATATCGGGCAGCTCCCCACGCCGCACCAGAATATGGACCGCCCGGCGAATAAGCGGATAAAGCAGTTCCGCCTGCAACCGCCCATAGGTCGCCCCCAGCAACCGGGCATTTTCCGATGCCCGTTCCAGAACCTCGGTCGCGGTCATGCCCGGCTGGTCACTTTGCCCCAGCCGGTCGGCCAACAGGCACCGCCGGATGCGATCACGCAGATCGGACAGCACCAGATCAGAAACATCAAACCGCCCCGGCGCATCAAGCGGCGTCAAACCCGCCGACCCGACCGCCTTCGGGATGATACTTCCGGGCACCAGCCGGATCGCCGCCGGGTTCAAAACCCCGTCATCATCAGCCTGCCAGATGCCGGTCACCGCGATGGATGCGTTTTTAAGCACCAGCTCGACCACCTTGTTCGCCGTCTTGATATCGGGCAGCGCCTTCATCACCGGCGACCTGCCATAAACCTCGCCCGGTGCCTTCATCCACCGAAACGCGATATAGGGCGACACCTCAAACCGGTCCCGATGGATCACCCCATCTTCGCCGGCCAGACCACCCGAAACCTGCCCGCCATCCTCAAAAAACACGCAAAGCTGATAACCGCCAAACGCCCCCGGATCGGGCAGAACCGCCTCGACCACCGCGTATCGTCTCGGGCTCTGCCCCTCATCCCGATCCCTATCGGGCAACCGCGCCTCTGACCATTGCCTTGCAATCTCGTCCCGGCTCAGCGACAGCTTGCGAAACACCGCATCCATTCTGCCGTCACTGCGTTCCTCGAACGCCAGTTCACGCAGCGGCACCGCGCCAAACCGAAACGCCGACGGGCTTAAAAAATCATCCGCTTCAAGCCGAAGGCACGCCGTCCCCGCCGTCACCAGATCGAGAAACGCCTGATGCATCTCGACCGCGAAATTGGACCGGTCAAAATGACCCTGCAAAATGCTCGCAGCCCGTGCAAGCCGCGCGGTCAGAATGTCCCGATCCGCATCCGCCACATTGCCGCCCGGCTCAAACGCGAACCAGCCACCACTCGGCGGGGTGATTTCCGCCATCAGGCTTGCCGCAAGCTGCTCGACCGCATCGGGGGCCGTGGCATCAAACACCCGATCAAATTTCTTTTCCCCGCCAGATACCCCGCCGGATGCTCCCGGTTGCTCGCTCGCCCCGTTGCGCTGCGGCAGGGCAAATTCGTAACATTCCTGCCAATGCCGGACCCAGCCCTGCTTCTGCCCGACCGCCGCGCGGAACCGGGCCCGCAAATCGGCAATCGCAATCCCGCCGGCTTTGGTTCCGGTCCCGGCATTGCTGCCTGTCCCCGCACCAGCACCAGCACCTGCTCCAAGACGGCCGACCGGCTCCTTCGCCATCCGGCCAAATCTCGCCGCCTTCTGGTCTGCTCCCGACGGCCTGGCATCCCCCGGCCTGGTCTCACCCTGCCCGGTCGCATTCCGACCGGCAGCACGCTGCGCTCCATCGGGAAGCCCCCGATCAGACGTCGCACGCTTCGCCGCCGTCCCCACCTTCCGCGCCGGACGGACCGGGCGCGCTTTGCGGTTCTGCCGTTCTGTCATCGCCTAATCCCCCAAAAGATTTTTGCCACCTGCCGCACGGTCGATCCGGTCTGACAACAGGCCACGAACCCCCGTACCGATCAGACCGGCCCGGCCATAGCGTCGCCGCTCCAGCGCCTCGGACCGCGCCCGTCGTGCCGCCTCTGCCGCACTTTCCCCGTCATCGACGGACGCCGGGTTTGCGGACGGACTGGTGGCAATTGGTGGTGGCGCGGATGGTTTTGGTGTCGAAAACAGACTGCCCATGATGCCCCTTTACCTCCTTCTGCACCCGCCCCGAACGGGGCAAAACAAAACACCCCGAAACGGGGCTTAAAAAAACAAACGCTCTTAAACGGGCTTGGAAACAAAAACGCCCGCAACGCGGTGAAGCGATGCGGGCGCAATTGTGGTGTTGACTTCTCCCTTATGGCACAAGAAAAAGAACAAATCAAGAACATTTTTCAGAAAAATGCTATTTTCTTCATAAACATTTGTTTTTGCATGTTTAATTTCACCAAAAACGTCCTGAATCTCGCCAACATCAAGATGCAACTAGTTTTAGTTGCATAAAATCCCGGCATTTGTTATATTCCATTTCATCCGCAACAAATCAGGGCGTCGCAAATTGCCATGGGCAGGAAAGACAAACTGATTGAAGGGCTTAAAAGCAGACCAAAAGATTTTAGCTGGGATGAACTGGTCCGCCTTCTGACGGCCTTGGGTTATACCGAAAACAATAGCGGAAAAACCGGCGGTTCACGGCGCAAATTCACTCATGCAACGGCACCCACGATCAGCCTGCACAAACCACATCCAGGCAACATCGTGAAGCTTTATGTCATCAACGAAGTGTTGCGATTGTTGACCGAAGAGAAACTGATATGACCAACATGCTCGAATACAAAGGTTATCTTGGATCGGTGGAATTCAGCGACGAGGATGAAGTATTCCACGGGAAGCTCGAATTCATTCGCGACCTTGTCACGTATGAGGGAACGGATGCCAAAAGCCTCAAGGACGCCTTTCAAGAAGCCGTGGAAGACTATCTTGAACTTTGCCAGTCAGAAAACCGTGCCCCTGACACCCCGTTAAAGGGCAGTTTTAATGTGCGGCCCGGTCCCGAACTTCATCGTCGGGCAATGCTGTTTGCCCTGCGCCATCACATGAACCTTAACAACGTGGTTATTGATGCACTTCGCAGGCATCTTGACCGCGAAGACATCCCCGCCTGAACCTCGAAAAATGCTGGTTTTTCAAAGGCTCAGGCGGCACAGTCTCAGCCATATAGCGGCCATTTCTCCGCTTGCAGCATCTCCTTTGTTTCCGCACGTTTTATCGCGCAAAAAAGTTGATGCGGCGTCACGATCCAGAACCCGGAAATGCCCAGCAACCGTTTGACGAACTCGACACAGGTAAACGCACCCAACCGCACCCGCCGGGGGACTTCCGCCGGATAACTGACCCAGATGCAGTCAAATCCGCGCGCCCGGTAATGGGCTTCGGGATCGAACAGAACCGAATATTGCCAGACATCGCACGCCACACGGTGGCTTTGCGGATCAAGGCAGATCCACTCCCCGGCACGTCCGCCCGACATCAGCACGAAACAATGCCGAAAACCGGGTTTCAGCCACCGCAAAAGCCGCTTTTCGGGCGCATCGGCAAACACGACAAGCACATCGCGCATCACCGGTTCAGTTGGCGAATTTACCGGCTGTTTCGGCACAGAATCCGCCTGAGCACCCGCTTGGATATCGGGCCGGATTGTCTCTCGGGTCAAAGTCTGCATGGCGGCAATTCTCCCGTCATTTTAATCATCCTTTCGGGATGGTGAAAGGCATCCTCGGCCCCCGGCAGGACGATATCGCGCGCAATCAACGCATCCTGCAAGGCCGCCATCGCATCGCACCAAAGATCATATTTCGGCTTTTCACGGCCATCACGCGGATCGGGCGTGCGTTCCACCAGCCCGTAATATTCGATCACCTGCAAATGCCGGTCACCCAGCACATTTTCACGCCGTAACCGCATGACCGCGTTATAAATATCATCCGGGTCGCACGGGCGCACAACGTCACTGGCATCCGCCACCACACGCGCCCCTTCGATCCGTGACGCCTGGCATCGCACAAACCAGAACCACGCCTGCATGGCGCTGGAAAACGGGGTCGCCACGCGGTCCGCGATCGGCTTGGGAAAAAGTCTCTGTTCACTCATTTCGCCCTCCTGCTGAACTGCCTGTCTCGCATCAACACCTCCGAAAACGCGTGCAATTATCCCCTTTCGCGCCTCAAAGAAGCCCAAAGCCAATTGCCTGCCGGATATGTAAAGATGGCCAACGTGATACGTGCAAAACCCGGCTTATATGCCGCTTTCCGCCATTCTGACCGCATCAAAGCTATTTCCGGATGCACTTCCGGTGTTGATCCACAAGCTATAATCCCTTTTTGTTCTCATTGTAAAGGATTAATTTCCTATTATTCGAACGACCGCAAAAATCCTCGACTTGCGGGCCAGCGGATGAATAATGGCCTGTGAAATATCCACAACCAGACGAGAGACTCCCATGAGCTGGGCCAGCATCAAAATGACGCAACAGGAAGCAATGGGAACATCGACCGACTTTGTCGATGCGTTTGAAAAACTGTTCATTGCAGCCAAAAAACCGCGCGACGCTGCCCTTTTCTGCTCCCGCGAACTCGGCCCCGATGATGCGTTTTTCCTCTCGCCCGGCGCGCAGAAAATTGCATCCTCCCTTCTCGCACTGCGCCCGGCCACGAAATGCAAGGCCCCATCGAAAAAGGATGTGATCCTGCTGGCCGGCCACGATGACGGGATTGCGCTTCTGCGCTAAATCACACCCCCGGCCCCTTTCGTCACAAAACCCTTCCTGAACTGTCTTCATGAACGCCCCATCGGGCAATTTTCCATCACCGGTCGATGCAGTCCATTGCATGCCGATCCACTGACAGTCAGGAGTCTCCCATGGCAAATGCACCCGCCCCGCGTTACGAGCTTTACAAGGACAAAAAAGGCGAATGGCGCTGGACCTATATCGCGCGCAACGGCCTTAAAATCGCCATGAGCAGCGAGGGCTACAAAGCCAAATCCGACTGCATCCACAGCATCGATCTGCTGAAATTTTCCAAGGATGTCCCGGTGCACGAAGCCAGTGCATGAAGCCGATGCATGAAAACGGCGCATGACGCCACCGCCTGCCCCCAAAACCCCGGCATGCATTGCCGGGGTTGATAACCTTTTCAATCATATGGCGATATCGGTTCAACTTTCGGATATACAAGGAATTTGTTCCTTTTCGGCCGCCCCGTCATCCTGCTAGGATACCGCATGATCCGGCAAGAACAGATATGGGGCGCACTCGACAAGATCGCCGAAGATAACGGGCTGACCCCCTCCGGGCTGGCCCGTCTGGCGCAGCTTGACCCCACCACTTTCAACCGGTCCAAACGCACGACAAATCAGGGCAAACCCCGCTGGCCCTCGACCGAAAGCATTTCAAAGGTGCTCTCGGTGGCCAATGTCACCTTTCAGGAATTCGCCCAGCTTGTCGATGGCAACGGGGCCGGGCGCGTGCCGGTCATCGGCTTTGCCCAGGCCGGGAATCGCGGCTTTTTTGATGATGCCGGTTATCCGGTTGGCGGCGCGTGGGAAGACATCACCTTTCCCGCCCTGCATGATCCGACCGCCTACGGGCTTCGGATTTCGGGGGATTCCATGGCCCCGGTCTTTCGCGATGGCGATCTGATTGTCGTCTCCCCGGCATCAAACATCCGCCCGCAGGACCGCGTGGTTGTCAAAACCACATCGGGCGAGGTCATGGCCAAGGAACTGGTGCGCCGCGGGGCGATGGGGGTGGAACTGAAATCGCTGAACCCGGCCTATGAGGACCGCTATGTCGAAGCCCGCGACATTGACTGGATCGCGCGCGTCCTTTGGGTCAGCCAATAGAACAACCATCACCTTTTTGCATTCTCCTCAAATGGGGATAGTGCGTTAAGAATTTTGCGTGATAATCGTCCCGAAACATTGGGATCGGGGTCTTCATTTTTGCGCCCGGCTTCCCATCTGATCAGAAGCGCCCAACCCCGGGAAGGAACGAATTTGCGTTTGGCCCCTGTGCACATCATCCGCTTTGTGGCGATTGCGCTAACCTATTTCGTTTTTGGCTATGCCGGGTTGCAATTCCCCTTCTATGGCAGCAGCGTCACCCTGATCTGGGCGCCTTCCGGGATTGCCTTGGGGTCTTTGATTGCATGGGGATGGCGTTATTTTCCCGCCGTGTTTGCAGGTGCGCTTCTGGTGAACCTGACGACGGCGGCACCGGTTGAAACCGCCATTCTGATTGCAATCGGCAACACCCTGGCCGCGACGCTTTCCGCGATACTGATCGCCCGGATATCTGGCCGCTCCCCGCTTTTGACCGCGCGCGGGATTTTCAGCCTGATCATGATCGGCGGGCTTGGCGGCCCGGCACTTGCCGCACTTTGCGGCACGACAAGCCTCAGCCTGACGGTAATTGGCAATTTTGATCAGTTCGCCACCATCTGGCGGGGCTGGTGGCTTGGTGATCTGGTCGGTGTAATGGTGATCGGGCCGCTGGTTTTGCGCCTGATCCATCAGAAATGGCGATCACACGGCTTTGCATATTACGGCGAACTGGCCTTTGTCTGTGTCGCCACCACCATCGTGTCCTCGGTCGTCCAGACAACCCCGCTGATCGCCAAACCGGAATATCTGTTCATCTTTGTCTCCCTGCCCTTTGTTCTGTGGGGGGCGGTGCGGTTCGGGTTGCTGGGCGCGGCATTGGTCAATGCCTTTATCGTCGTTGATATCGTTGTTTTTGCCGCCTTGGGCGAAAGCACCTTTATCCACACCTCAAACATGAATATCGGCCTTGAAAATCTTTACAGCTATGTGATTGCGGTTTCGGTCGGGACATTGTTGCTCGGTGCGGGCATCGAAAAAATCAATGTCATCACCATGCGCACCCGCGATGGCCGGATTTCAAGCGACATCCACCGTCTGCGTCGCAATCTGGCCCTGATTGTCGGCCTGACCGGTTTTTCGATATCGGGGCTGGCGGCATGGTACACATTCGGTCAGATCGATCACGCCGTCGACGTCCAGACGGAACAGTACCGCCGCGCCTTCGAAGCATCCCTTCGCGAAGAACTAGGCCGCGCCACCGACAGCCTGATTGCCGTGCGCACCCTGTTTGATGTCCATGGCGATGTGTCGTTTCATACCTTCAACGCCATGATCGGCCCGTGGGTCGAACGCAGACCGGGTGTCGCAGCACTGGAATGGGTCCCCTATATCGAACGCCGCGCGCGCGGTCTGATCGAGGAAAATGCCTCCCTCCGGGGTGTTGAAAATTTTGAAATTCGCAATCTGGTCGATGGCGACATGCGACGCTCCCCGGAACGCGATGAATATTTCCCGGTTTTTTACGTTTTTCCGCAGTCCGGCAATGAAAATGTCGTCGGGTTCGATCTGGCAAGCGATGAAATCCGCAACCAGGCCCTGCAAACCGCCATCCGTACCGGAAACATTACCCTGACCGAACCGATCCGGATGCGGCAGTCCGCCACCGCCGAAATCACGGCACTGGCCTTTTTAAATGTTCCGAACCGGCGCAATCCCGGCAATGCACCGCTTGGCCTTGCGGTCGGCGTGCTGCGTCTGACCAATATGATCACGCGTGCCGCCCGCATTGCCCGCCTGCCATCGGATTTTGAAATCCATCTTGCGGATATGGATGCCCCCGAAGGCCATCAACTGATCTATTCCAATCGACGCCCTGAATATGCGATCACGCATATCGTCAAGGAAATCACCTCCGGCTATAACCCCAAGGTATCGACCTTTACCTTTGGCTTCCGCGACTGGACGATTGTCCTGCACGGGCCCGAAGCCCGCCTGAACGGGCTTTTATACTGGCAGCCATGGGCGATCTTTGTATTTGGCGCCACCATCAGCATCCTTCTGATGGTCTATCTGCGGTCCCTGACCCGCACCGAAAAACGGATTGTCGATCTGGTCTATCAACGCACCAGCGAACTTGATAACGCCCGCCAGGAAGCTGAAAACGCCATGAATCAGGCGCAGCAGGCCGACCGCGCAAAATCCGAATTCATCGCCCATATGAGCCACGAATTCAGGTCCCCAATGACCTCGATCCTCGGCTACGCCCAGTTGGCACGCGATGCCATCGACAAAAACGAACCGTCCGAAACCATCCGAAGCTATCTTTCGACCATCAATGGGGCCGGGCGTCATGTCTTGTCCCTGATCGGCGATGTTCTTGATCTCTCAAAGATCGAGGCCGGCAAACTGGTCCTTGAAGAAGTCCCGACCGACATCCACGCGATTTGCGAAGAAGTCGTTTCCATGATGATGGTCCCGGCACGCAATCAGGATAACCGCCTGCATCTTGATATCCCGGCCGACATGCCGCGCTGGGTGATCGGCGATCCGGTCCGCATCAAGCAGGTCCTGACCAATCTGGTTTCCAACGCGATCAAATTCACCAGATCCGGCAGTATCCATGTTGTCGTAACCCGGCAGGAAACCACCAACGGTCGCATGGCGTTCCGCATCTCTGTCCGTGACGAGGGGATCGGCATCCCGGTCAATAAGGTACGCTCGATCTTCGAAGCCTTCACACAGGTCGATACATCAACAACCCGCCGTTTTGGCGGAACCGGCCTTGGCCTTGCGATCTGTCAGAAAATGATCCTGGCGATGGGCGGCACGATTGATGTCGAAAGCATCGAGGGCAAGGGCAGCACCTTCTGGTTTGACCTCGACCTGCCGCTGACAGACGCGCCAAAACGTGGCAGCGAAGCCGAAGACGACCGTCAGCTTGGCCTCGCCGATCCGGACAAACCGCGCGTCATGGGACGGAAGCTTCTTCTGGTCGAGGATATCCAGATCAACCGTATTCTCGCCCAGAAACTGCTTGAACAGCAGGGCCATGAAATCGTCACCGCCGCCAACGGGCAGGAAGCCCTTGACCAACTGCTTGAACATGATTTTGACGCGGTCTTGATGGATGTGCATATGCCCGTCATGGACGGGATCGAAGCCACCCGCCAGATCCGCGAATTTGCCGACCCGATCAAGGCAACCATCCCGGTTCTGGCCCTGACCGCAGATACATCAAGCGACAATCTGGCAGAATTTCGCGCGGCCGGCATGGATGCGCACTGCACCAAGCCGCTCGATATCAAGGCCATTAATCACGAACTTTCCCGCCTTGATTACCGCATGCTCACAGAACGCAAACAGCAACTGACCGGCACCGGGGACTAAACCCGGCACCGGTCAGCATGCATTCAATATCGTGCCATCAGGTGTGATCAGCCCCGATACGAAAGCCCGATCATATCCGCCAGATGTTTGGCGACATTGGGCCCCGCGGCCAATATCGGCCCACCATCTTCAAGCACGTTGGGCAGATCAAGAAAATCATTGCACCAGCCCCCCGCTTCACGCATCAGGACAATCCCCGCCATGCAATCCCACGGATTGATATGCGGCTCGTAATAGCCGATCAAACGCCCGGCACTGGCATAGGCCATCATCAACGCACACGACCCGTTGCGGATGAACATGCCTTCCTCGTCAAGCAACTGGCCGATCACCGGCACGATCGAACTGCTTGGCAGACGATGCGACATGCCGATCCCCATGACACCATCACTGACAAGTTTGGCATCGCTGGCCTTGACCGGCTCGCCATTCACGCGTGCGCCATCCCCGATCACCGCGCTGAAAAGCTCGCCATTGCACGGATGGTAAATCAGGCCGATGACCGCTTCCTTGCCGATCATAAGGGCAACCGAAATGCACCAGGTCGGCATCTGATTGACAAAACAGGCCGTGCCATCAATCGGATCAATCACCCAAAGGCAGTCATTATCGCCCTTCTCGATGCCCATTTCTTCGCCCAGGAACCCGTCCTCGGGAAAGGCATCGCCGATCCGGTCGCGGATGATCGCCTCGACGTTTTTGTCCGCAATGCTGACCATATCAAGCGCGTTGGTTTTGGTTTCAATCGCAAGGTCGGCGGCGTCGCCTTCGTAATATTCCATGGCGCGTTTGCCCGCTTCGCGGATCACGTCGCGCGCATGTTCAAACCGTGCTTCGATATCAATTCCCGAAAATGTCTTTTCCACTTTGTCCCTGCCTGAAACAGTTTTGCGATTGATCCGTTATTGCCCCGAAACCACGGCCATGCCGCGTTCGGAAAAGCCGATGGCAACCTGTTCACCCGCGATGATCGGTGTATCGATCCGATGATCGATCACAAACAGCTCGCCAATCGGGGTTGCCACAGAATACTGCATCTGACTACCAAGATAGGCTGCATGCGTAATGTGACCTTTTAGCGACGTTTCAATGACATGTGCATCGCCCGCAATCGCCGCCAATCCGGTCAGTTGCACCGCATCGGGTCGCACCGCCACCCGGACCGGTCCCTTTGCCTGCCCGCGATGACGCAGATTGCATTGCGCGCCACCGATATCGACACGGGCATGGTTGCCATCGATGCTGATGATTTCCCCGTCAACCAGATTGGCATCACCGATAAAGTCGGCGATAAATTCCGATTGCGGCTGTTCATACAATTCGCGTGGCGTGCCCTGCTGCGCGATCACCGCCCGGTTCATCACGATGATCCGGTCCGACACCGCCAATGCTTCTTCCTGATCATGGGTCACATAAACTGCGGTCAGGCCAAGTTTTTGCTGCAAATCGCGGATTTCGGTCCGCACATGACGGCGAAGCTTGGCATCAAGGTTCGATAACGGCTCGTCCAGCAACAGAACTTCAGGCTCCAGCACCAGCGCACGCGCCACCGCCACCCTTTGCTGCTGCCCGCCCGAAAGCTCGGACGGCAGGCGACTGCCATATCCGCCCAAGCCCACAAGGTTAAGCCCTTCCTCGGCCTTTTCCCTGGCCTCGGCCTTGGCAACGCCGGTGACACTCAGCCCATAGGCAACGTTTTCCGCCACCGTCATATGCGGAAACAGCGCATAGGATTGAAACACCATACTGACATCTCGGTCCGTCGCCGGAAGCTGTGTGACATCCTTGCCCCCGATCAGGATTTTGCCCGTGGTTGCATGTTCAAGCCCGGCAATCATACGCAATGTCGTGGTCTTGCCACAGCCGCTTGGCCCCAAAAGGGTCACAAGCTCGCCCGGATTGATGGTGAAAGATACATTATCGATCGCGGTAACTGCCCCGTGACCATAAGTCTTGGTGACATTGTCGAATACGACCGAACCCGCACGCGTTTTCAGTTTCATGAATGCTTCTCTCTCAGATTTCCTGTCGATGTCTTGTCCGGTGTTGCCTCAACCCGGTCCTCGCGGCGCAGACGCCGTTGCCCGATCAGGCCGTTCACAACAAGGATCGCGGTCAGCATGACAAGGATCAGAACACTGCAATAGGCAATCGCAACGCCGTATCGCCCGTTTTCCACAAGCCCGATAATATAGGATGTCGCCATATTGTGATCCGCACTGACCAGAAAGATCACCGCACTGACCGAGGTAATGGCACGCACAAAGCTGTAAACCAGTGCGGCAACAATGGCCGGGCGCAACAGCGGCAGGATCACGCGCCGGAACGTGGTAAAGCTGTTGGCACCAAGGGTCAGGGATGCTTCATCAAGGCTTTTGTCCAACTGGCTCATGGCGGCAATCCCGCCGCGAACCCCCACCGGCATATTGCGGAAGATAAAGCAGATCACAAGGATCACACCCGTCCCGGTCAATTCGAATGGCGGCACGTTAAACGCCAGAATATAACTGACACCGATCACCGTACCGGGAATGGCAAAGCTTAACATCGTGCCAAATTCAAAGGCACTTTTGCCCCGGAAGTTCTGCCGCACCAGCAGATAGGCCGTCGTCAGGCCAACCGCTGCGGTCAAGGGTGCCGCAATCGCCGAGATGTTCAACGTGGTCCAGAAACTGTCCCATGCCGCCCCGGCCCAGACGATGCCATGCTCGCCCCAGCCAATGCCAAAGGCATCGCCGTAATTATCCAGCGTCAGGCTGTTATCAAAGCCCCAGCGTTTGACAAAGCTGCCATAGAAAATCATGCCATACAGCACGACCGTAAAGATCGCCCACGGAATGGCGGTGAAGTAGCACGCCAAACGCATACCGGGATTAAGCCCGACATGCGCCCCGTTATCGGCCTTGCCCGATACCGTGGCATAGGATTTTTTGCCCAGCCAGAACCGCTGTGCGGCGAAGGCAGAAAGTGTGAAGAACAGCAATATCATCGCAAGGACGGCAGCCCGCCCGGCATCGTTTTGTGCGCCGACAATGGCAAAGAATATCTCGGTCGACAGCACTTCGTAATTGCCACCCAGAACCATCGGGTTACCGAAATCGGCCATGCTTTCGATGAAGGCGAGCAGGAAGGCATTGGCCAAACCGGGGCGCATCAAGGGCAGCGACACATTGACAAACGTTTTCCAACGTCCGGCCCGCAAGGTTTGTGATGCTTCTTCCATCGACGGGCTGACACCCTCGACCACACCGATCAGCACAAGAAAAGAAATCGGGGTGAAGGACAGGGTCTGTGCCAGCCAGATTCCAGGGAGGCCATAAAGCCAGCGCCCTGCCTCCACCCCGAGCAGATCAGCAAAGAACTGCGTTACAGCCCCCGATCTGCCAAAAAGAAGGATCAATGCCAAACCGATCACGAAAGGCGGGGTAATGATCGGCAACACCGTCAAAACCCGCAGCGGCTTTTTGAACCGGAACCCGGTCCGCGTCACCACAAGCGCAAATGAAAGCCCAAGCAGCGTGGTCGAAACAGCGGTCAGAACCGCCAGAAACGCCGTATTCCACGCAACCCCGCAAACACCCCCGGCAAGGCAGCCCAGCCCCCAGATGCTGTCATCAAGGAAATTGCGGATAAAGGCCACGCCCGAAAGGTTGCCATCAATATCGACAAACGATCCGATGAAAATGCGCGCGACCGGAAAGAAGACAAACAACCCGACAAGCGCAATAACCGTCCCGATGGCGGAAGTAACAAACACATCGCCCCGCATCGCCCCCGCTGCGGCAAGACCGGTGCAAAGCATCACAAGCAGGCTGGCCGCAACAAACATCGCGCCATAGCCAAGCCCGTATTGCCGGACGTCAAGCGGACCAAACATCGCCTCAAGCCAGCCAAATCCCCAGCCGGAAATGCCGACAAAAAAGCCCTGCCCCACCAGATAGATCAAACCGCCCAGCCCGCATGAAATCAGGATACGGGCATAATGCGGATGATCACGCCCGGCCCTCAATAGGGCGAGCGGTGCCAGCAAAAATGCCGCAATCGGCAGCAGCCAGAATTTTTGATGAAGGGTCGCTTGCAGGATCGCAGGCGAATAATCGCCATACATCGGATAGCCGTCATACAGCCATTCCAGGGTCCAGAACCCGTATTCCTGCTGATACCAGGGTAAAATTGCAAAACCGATCCAGCCGATCACCAGCCAGAACCAAAGCATCCGGTTCACGAAACTCTCCTGCACGCCGAATTGGGAAGTCTGGTTCTGCCCGTCCGATGATCACACTGGACGGACAGAACCGTTAAGGCAGATCGCGCTTATTGCGGCGCGGTTTTGACTTCGTCATCCCAACGCGACAGAAGATGACGGCGGGTTTCCGCATCCCCGTATTTCGCGAAGTCATAGTCGATCAGTTTCAATTCGCTCAGACGCGGTGCGCCATCGGGAATTTTGGACTCTTTGTTGGACGGCACCTGATAGCTGTGCGCGTCTTCGGCAATCGACTGAGTGCGCGGGCTAAGTGCGAATTCATACCAGATTTTCGCATTTTCAAGGTTACGCGCACCTTTGATAATGCTCATGGAACCCACTTCGTAACCGGTCCCCTCGCACGGCGACACCACGGTCAGGTTCGCCCCCTGTTTGATCTGGGCGACCATGTCATGCATGAAGGTAATGCCGATTGTAGTTTCACCAACGGCTGCGGCCTTGATCGGGGCGGAACCCGATTTGGTGTACTGGTTGACGTTCTTGTGCATTTCTTTAAGCAGATCGAAGGCTTTTTCTTCGCCAAAAATCTGCACAAGCGTCGCAAGTGCGGTATAGGACGTGCCCGATGAATTCGGGTTCGCCATCTGGATTTCGCCCTTATAGGCCGGGTCTTTCAGATCTTCCCAGCATTTCGGCGCCGGAAGCCCCTTTTTCGCCAGAAGGTCATTGTTGTAACCAATGCCGAGTGCACCGGCATAAACCCCAACCGTCCGGTTACCGGAATTTTTCGCCTGCCGCACGGCCCAGTCATTCAGGTTGCCAAGTTGCGGGGATTCATATTCTTCCGTCAGGCCTTCGGCGGCAGCCTGAAGATGGGGGTCGCCAGTCCCGGCCCACCATACATCCAGTTTCGGATTGGCAGCTTCGGCGCGAACCTGCGCATAAGCCTCGCCCGAACTTTTGCGAACCATCGATACATCAATGTCATGTTCCAGCTCGAACGCGGTTTCCATCATCTCGCACCATTCATTATCGGCCGAGCAGATGACATTAAGCCGACCGGCCGCATTGGCCGAACCGGCGGTCGCAACAGCCAAAAGGCCTGAAATCGCGACAGTCGCAAAAAGAGAATTTCTGATCGTCATTTGGGTTTCCTCCCGGTTTGCATTTCGTTGAATGCACACGTGTGCATTACCATTGCGCAAATCACGTGCTGGAATAATTTAATCATAAATTCCATCAAATGACAGAAAAATTCTATTTAGAGCCAAAAAACTCTCACCATCGACGGATAACCATCTGTTTTTACACATAAAAATTTCATGCCCACAAATCGCCATCGCAAAACCATACGCTGCCCTCAGCAAGGCCTCCGCCTTAAAACTTGACGCACACGTGTGCGCACAACCCGCAGAAACATCGCGAGTCAGCTGTTTTGCATCAGAAATCGAAGAAAAATCGGCCTGAAATCCGTGAAAAAGACCGTCTTAGGCCGTCCGGCGACGCGTCATTTCCACCGGCAGGATCAGCCGCTGATCCGTCAGGGCATCGCCCCGGATGCGCTGGCGCAGCCGATCCACCGTCATTTCGGCCAGCTTCGTCGCACTTTGGCACACAGTGGTCAATTGATACGCCCCCTGCCGGGCCGCGGCAATATCGTCAAACCCGACCACGGCAATATCTTCGGGGATACGCAGGCCCAGTTCAAACCGGGCCGCGTCCAGAAGACCCAACGCAATATGGTCCTTGGCACAGAAAATCGCGTTTGGTGCGGTTTCCGGCGTTGCCAGAAATTTAAGCGCGGCATTAAAGCCACCATCATAATCGGCACTGTCGCAGACCAGCGGGGTAAAGCTGATATCCCCGCTCGCAAGGCGCGGTGCAAGGCGCGAAACGAATGTTTCGCCCCGCACATTGCCGCTGAATGTACCACCCTTGACATTGAGGAACCCGAACCGGGTTTTACCGGTTTCAAGCAACAGGTCGGCGGCCATTTCACCGCCGCGCACATTATCGCAATTGATAACATCCGCGCCCTCAAGCCGCCCGGCGCGATTGACCAGAACGACCGGCACATTGCGTTTCAGGAAATGCACACCCACCTCGGGCGGGGGGCTTCCCGATGTCACGACCACCCCGGCCACCTGATATTGCAACAGATGCATCATTGATGTGCCCATCTGGGCGGGATCGGATACATCAATCACCAACGGACGATAACCGGACTGCTGAATGGCAAGGATCAGTTTATCAAGGAATTCAACGCGGAACGGATCGGAAAGCCCCGATGTCACCAATCCGATCAGATCGCTTTTGCGCGTATTCATCGACCGGGCGATTTTATTGACGTGATAACCAAGCCGGTTGGCGGTTTCCTGTACCCGCAGGCGGGTCGCATCCGATATCCGCCGGTCGCCTGATAAACACCGCGAAACGGTGGACCGCGAAACACCGGCTTCGCGCGCAACATCGGCCGAGGTCACGATATGCTGCAAATCGCGGCCTGGTTCGGCCCCGTCGCCATTTGCAGGCGTGTGTTTCCCCTCGGTCATGCGCGCAATTTCCCTCTTTACGCCGTCTGGCCTTGCCTGTTTTCCGTCTTGCAGCACGGTCACACACATATCACAGGCCTTCCGGCCCGCCAACGCACACGTGTGCATGATGCGGGATATTTCACAGAACCGTCATTTATCGCAACTTCCTTAAAAACGGCACCGAACCGGCATTTACCCTGTCAGTTTTCTTTGACCATGATCGCGCAAAGCCCCTATTCTGGATGCCTTGCATCGCCCCGCGACATGCAAACGCCACCCGAAATTCGATCAGGAGCAAGAAGAATGGGTCACGCCACTACCGCAGACACCAAAGCCGTCACCACATGGACCTGGTACAAAGGCGAATGGCACGAAGGCAACCCGCATATCATCGGGCCGCAAACCCACGGCATGTGGATGGCCTCCACGGTCTTTGACGGCGCGCGCCGCATCAATGGCAAAATGCCCGATCTTGTGCCCCATTGCGCCCGTGTGCTGCGTTCGGCCGAACTGATGGGTCTTGCCCCGCAGATCACCACCGATGAAATCGTCGCCCTCGTCCGCGAAGGCGTTCAGAAATTCGATCCGGCGCTGGCACTTTATATCAAACCGATTGTCTATGGCGGCGAAGGCTTCCTTGCCCCGACACCAGAAAGCGCGCAATTCGTGCTGTGCATTTCGGTATCCGACCTGCCCGATGCCATCAAGACCGGCTTTACCGCCCGGAAATCAAGCTTCCGTCGCCCCTCGCCCGAAAGTGCCCCGACCGAGGCCAAGGCATCCTGCCTGTATCCCAATGTCGGCCGCGCCGTGGCAGAGGCCACCAAAGACGGTTTTGATACTGGCGTAATGCTCGATCCGCTCGGCAATGTCGCGGAATTTTCCTATGCCAACCTGTTCTACGCCAAGGATGGCAAGGTCTTTACCCCCGTGATCAACGGCACGTTCTTAAACGGCCTGACCCGCCAACGCGTGATCAGGCTGCTCCGCGAAGACGGCATAGACGTCACCGAAAAAACCGTGACCTACAGCGAACTTGAAAATGCCGACGAAATCTTTGGCACCGGCAATTATTACAAGGTTGCACCTTGCGTCAAACTCGACGACCGCAACCTGCAACCCGGCCCGATAACCAAACGCGCACAGGAACTTTACTGGGCGTTTGCTGAAAACAGCTAATCGAACGGACATGACCAACAACCTGGCCGGAAAGATGACAGCCCTCCGGCCGCTTTGTTTTTGACAAACTTTGCCAAAAAATGGGATAATTGCGCCAATGGAGGATGACATGGCGACGATGAATGTGTCCCTGCCCGATCTCATGAAAGACTGGGTCGAAGCACAAGCCGAAACAGGTAAATACAGTAATGCAAGCGACTATGTCCGCGACCTGATCCGCCGCGATCAGGAACGTGCTGAAAAACGTGCGCTGATGCAAAAGATGATCCGCGAAGGCATTGAAAGTGGCGTCGTTGAAAATTTCAGCATGGATGCCCTTCAAGCCGATCTTGACGCAACAGATGCCTGACTACCGCGTCAGCCGCGTGGCACAAAACGATATTATCAAAATCGGCCGTTATACCCAGCGCGAATGGGGCATTCCACAACGCCGAAAGTACCTTGATGGCATGGATCGGCACATGCAAATGCTGGCCAATCATCCGTTGCTTGGCAGTGAACGCATGGAATTTGATCCTCCTGTGCGTATCTATCCATATGACCGGCATTTGATTGTTTATCTTCAGGAACAAGATGGGATTTTGATCATACGCGTCCTGCATGCCAGCATGGATGTCACATCCCGGCTATAATAAAACGGGCCGGAAAATCCCCGGCCCGCTGTATTTTATCACTCAGTCAAACGAATTTACTGCGCCGCAGGCATCACCGGTACACTGCTGCCAGCGACATAGGGATATTTGCCAAAGATCGCGCCAACCGCTTTGCGCACCCCCTGATCGGGATTGTTGCGAAACTCGCTGTCGATACGGCCAACCGCCGTGCCTTCCCAGATCATCTGATCGGTGCGGCGGTCTACCATATCGACCGAAATCGTGCCTTCGGTATAATTGTCAACATATCCCGGCTCGACATACCCGGGCCAACCGACATACATCCCGCTGCGATAACCGTAATACCCGCCGTAATAGACCGGCGGCGATGTCCGGGTCTTTTCCTCGGTCTTGAGGTGATAGTTGATCAGGATATCGGGGGTGTTGATGTCAACGTGATAACCGCGCGCTTCAAGGGCGGCACTGACTGCATCCTCAATCCGCTGGCCGTGCAGGGTGGCGTATTTTTCATCCGACTTTCCCGCAGACTCATAAAAGGCAAAGGTCCGATAACGCGAAAAATCGGCCGCCGGATCGGCATCGGTATAGACACGCGGCCCGGTCGAACAGGCCGCCAGCAGCATCGCCATTGCGCCCGCCATCATGATCTTGACCATCTTCATCCGGCCTTCCTTTCGGTGCTCGCCGTTTAAATGATCATTCCCGGTGCATGGCCCTAACCAAAACACCGGAAATGACTGATTTTGTTTTACATTACATCTTATGATTTGGGCAGATGCATGGCAGAACGCAACGAACACAACCCGCTCGCATTTACAGGCCCGTAGCATTCAGCCGCGAACGCAGCAAAAGACCAAGATTGCGGGGGTTTTCACCAACACGACGCCACGCATAAGCCCACCAATCCGCCCCAAACGGCGCATAAAGCCGAAGCCGATAACCGAGCGACACAAGATCCCGCTGAAGTGGCTGATTGACGCCATAAAGCATTTCAAACTCGAACGCCTCACGCTCCCACCCACGTTCGTCTGCGACCTTTGCGATATATTCAACCAACTCACGATGATGCGATCCGAAAACCGGCATAAATCCGGTAAGGCGCGCCTCGTCGGACAACATCATTGACGCCAGTTTCAGATAATTTTCGTCGATGCCGCGACGCCGGGTAAAGGCAACATGATCAGGCGGGGCCATCGCCCCTTTAACCAGACGTATCATGGCCCCCTGTGCGATCTTGCGCGCCATGTCGGCTTCGGTTCGCAATAATCGCGCCTGCAATGTCTGGGCTACCGGATACCCTGCCTCAAGCAGCCGATCATGAAGGGCCAGCGTATCATCGACCATGTCGAAATCTTCCATGTCGATCATCATCCGGCAGCAGCGCCGACCTGCTTTCTCAACACCGACGTCGCGGATCAAACCGGCAATTTTGTGGGCATTGTCATCCAACATCGCCGGATCCTGCATATAGCCAAGCTGCGATGGATCAATGGAAACATGAACATCCAAACCAACACGATCAAGCTTGGGGATCACGGCTGTAACTGCATCAACCGTTTCCGCCACCTGTGCCGGATCGGTCACATATTCGCCCAGATAAAAGCTCGAAACCCGAATACCCTGCTTTGCCAATTCCTGCGTGCGTTTCACGTGCCCGGCGCCATCCGTGCCGCTAACGAACTGTGCAGCCAGCCCGGTTTTCCGCCCGACCGCCTCGCCCGCGCGGCGCAATGGTTTGCTGCACGCTACTGCGATCATCGTCTTTTGCCAGAAACCCATCATCAACTCCGTTTTGGTCAACCGCAAAAGAGCAATCATCGGCGATAAGGTGCTAAACTTATTGAAGGAAATGAAACCCGATCAAACAAAAAGCGACCCGCCGGACGACGGGTCGCTTGATATTTCACAGCAGCCTGAAAAAAGCGACTGCTTACGCGCCGAGTTCTTCACCGGCAATCGCACGGTCGATCAGCTGGATGCTTTCATCAATACCGTAAAGCGCAATGAACGATCCCATACGCGGGCCCTGTTCCTGTCCCAGCAGGATTTCATAAAGTGCCTTGAACCAGTCGCGCAGGTTTTCATAATTGTGGTTTTTACCCACCTCGAACACCTGCGTCTGAATGTCACCACCATCGGTGCCGGCATCAAGGGTTTTGAGCATATCGCGCAGTTCGGTCAGGGCTGCTTTTTCCGCATCCGTCGCGGCACGGTATTTTTTCGTCGGTTTGACAAAGTCGTTGTAATAGTTGATCGCATAGCCGACCAGTTTGTCGAGATAAGGCTGATTTTCCGGCGTTGCGCCCTTGGCATAGCGCGAAATGAACGCCCAAAGCAGTTCCGGGTCGCTGGTATTGCAGACCGAAACAAGATTCAGCAAGATACCGAACGACAACGGAATATCGCGTTCCGGTGCCTTGCCTTCATGGATGTGCCATGCCGGGTTCTGCAAAAGCTTTTCCGGGTCGGTTTCGGTTTTCAGCTTGTCGGCAAAGGTCAGATATTCATCAACCGTTTTCGGGATGACATCGAAATACAGGCGCTTTGCGGTTTTCGGCTTCTGGAACATGAACAGCGAAAGACTATCTTCCGGCGCATATTTCAGCCAGTCTTCCATCGAAATGCCGTTGCCCTTGGATTTCGAGATTTTCTGTGCGTTCTCGTCCAAAAACAGCTCGTAATTGAAGCCTTCCGGCGGGGTGCCGCCAAGCGCCTTGACGATCTTGTTGCCAAGTTCGACCGACGGAATAAGGTCCTTGCCCGCCATTTCGTAATCAACGCCCAGCGCAAACCACCGCATCGCCCAGTCCGGCTTCCACTGCAATTTGCAACGGCCACCCGTGACCGGGGTTTCCACCAGCTTGCCGGTTTCGGGATGTTCGTAAACGATGGTCCCGGCTTCAACGTTAAGCTCGGTCACCTTGGCCATCAGGACCTTGTTGGTGCCTTCTTCGACCGGCATGAACGGGCTGTATGTCGCGCGACGTTCTTCACCAAGGGTCGGCAGCATGATTTTCTGGATTGCATCATACCGCTCCAGAAGACGCAGAAGGGCTGCGTCAAACATGCCCGAACGATAGCATTCGGTCGAAGATTTGAATTCGTAATCAAAGCCGAAACTGTCGAGGAAATCGCAAAGACGCGCATTGTTGTGATGCGCAAAGCTTTCATGGGTGCCAAACGGGTCCGGCACGCTGGTCAATGCCTTGCCAAGATGCTGGGCGACCATATCCTTGTTCGGGATATTATCAGGTACCTTGCGAAGACCGTCCATGTCGTCCGAGAAGCAGAACAGTTTTGTCGGAATATCGGACATCTGTTCGAACGCACGGCGGACATAGGTTGTGCGCGCAACCTCGCCAAACGTCCCGATATGGGGCAGGCCCGACGGGCCATAACCGGTTTCAAACAGCACATAACCCTTTTCAGGCTTCTTCTGTTTGTACCGCTCAACCAGCTTGCGGGCTTCCTGGAAGGCCCAGACGTTGCTGTTAAAGGCGGCATCACGAAGATCGGCTGTCATTTTTGAAACCTTGTTTGTCAGTTGTATCGTTGAATTATCTGGAAATCCGGCCACACGTGAAATCACCCGGATTCCGTGCGTGCGCGAAGCTATCCCCGCCGGCCTGCAAGATCAAGTCCGGATCGGACATGGCCGAACTGCAACGCGCGATTTAACCGGCGCGCCGCGTCATTTCTCCCACCCTGACAGAGAGGTCGGGCATGGTAACACGCAAAATTCGTGCATCGGATCAGCAGGATACAGCAAATATAAGAAAAAAACCAAACCTACACCGACGAGTGGTTGAAACCAGCTTGCCGAGCGCTGATATGTCGTAACTGTTACTTGTCCGTGCAGTCAGGAACAAAAAAAGCCGCCGGGAGTGGGCGAAGAAAACTGGCGACGATCAAGGGTTCCCTGTCCTTCTTAAGGCGGGAGACCGCCTTGCACGGGAGAGAAATGATTGAACGAAACGTCAGACATGAAAGACTTGTCGGCGTCGCACACCGATGGATCGGGCAGTACGATGACCGCACCGCATGTCGCATTCGAGGAAGATCATCGATTCCGGCGCGTTGTTGAATATGCGCCGAACGCGATGATTCTTGTCGATGCCAAGGGTCTTATTGAAATGGTCAATGCCGAAACCGAAAAGGTGTTCGGTTATACCCGTGATGAATTACTCGGCCAGCCGGTCGATGTGCTGGTACCAGATCGGTTTCGCCATCATCATGCGGGCCTTCGCAACAGTTTCATCGCCGCACCCGGACCACGGCCCATGGGACCGGGACGGGATCTTTATGCCCTGCGCAAGGATGGCAGCGAGTTCCCCGTTGAAATCGGTCTGAACCCGATTGCCGAAGGCGACCGTGTACAGGTCCTGGCCGCCATTGTCGATATTTCAGACCGCAAAAGCCGTCAGGAAAATCTGGAAAAATCCTTGCAGGAAAAGGAAATCCTGCTGTCCGAGGTCCATCACCGGGTCAAAAACAATCTGCAAATTGTGCACAGTCTGCTTGATATGCAAACCGCCAATGTGAAGGACGATCTGGCGCGTGAAATTCTGCGCGACAGTTGCAACCGTGTCCGGTCCATGGCGCAAATCCACCAGACCCTTTATCAAAGCGAAGATGTTTCGCGCGTCGATTTCAACTATTTCTGTGATGCGTTGATCAATTCGCTGCTGGTGACCTTCAACACCAATCCCGACCTCATCAGGTTTGAACGCGATCTGGGTTCGGTGTCGCTTCCGATCGGAACGGCCGTGCCGTGCGGCCTGATTACCAACGAACTGATCACCAATGCGCTCAAACACGCATTTCCCGGTAACAGACAGGGCACAATAAGCCTTTCCGCCACCGAAATCGCCCCGAACCAGATCGAACTCAGCCTGAGCGATGACGGGGTCGGATTCCCGGAAAGTTTCTATATCGACAGCAGCAGCGGGCTTGGCCTGCAACTGGTTGAATTGCTGACCGATCAGCTTGGCGGGACCCTTGATATGCACACCCGCAACCCGACCCGCATCACTATTCGCTTCACGATAAAGGATTGATGATCGCCATGCGCAAGCCGATCCATGTGATGATTGTCGAAGATGAACGGATCGTCGCACTGCATTTGCGTCAACAGCTTGCCCGGCTCGGCTATGACCGGACATCGGTCCATAGTGCCGGTATCAATGCCTTGAAAGCGATTGAAACCGATGCGCCTGACATCATTCTGATGGATATCCGCATCGACGGCGACATTGACGGCATTGAAACTGCGGCGGGTATCCCCGAACATCTGATGATCCCGATCATCTATCTGTCGGCTTATTCCGAGGATACAACCCTTGAACGGGCGCGCCAAACCCGGCCCTATGGCTTTTTGTTAAAACCGTTTTCAGAACGTGAACTGCACGCGACAATCCAGATGGCACTGGAACGCCGCGAGGTAGAACTCGCCCTTCGTGAAAGTCAGGAACGGTTGTCGCTTGCCATGCATGCTGCCCGCATGAGCTGCTGGGAGGTGGATGTCAGTACCCGCAAAATGCACAGTACCGGTCTGGCGCAGTTTTTACCCGACGAAAATCAAAGTGCAGAAACGATCACCGAAAGCTGGGAAGATTTTCTGCATCGTGTTGCATCCGGTGATCGCGACATGGTTCGCAAGGCATTCGAATATGCCGTTCTGCATGGCGAATTCTACGACGTCGTTTTCCGCGGCCAGCAAAGCGAAGGCACCCAAAGCTGGTTCCGCGCACGCGGCAAGTCCTATATCAATGACCGCAAGGGCACCCAGCGCATCATAGGCGTGATGCAGGACATTACCGATCAACGTCTGACCAATGACAAGCTCCGTCAGGCGATGACAGTATTTGAAACCACCCAGGATGGCATTCTGATACTGGACCCGGACCTGAACATCACCAGCGCCAACCGTGCCTATTGCCAGATTACAGGCGCAGACCCGATGAACGTTGTCGGCAGCCCGCCCTATATGATCGTGCCAGAGGCCTTCCCGCCCGCCTTTTATCAGGAACTGTTCCATACGCTGCGCACACGCCGCCACTGGCACCGCGAAATCGAAACCCGCGACATGTCGGGCAATCCGATTTCCATCATGATGCAGATCATCGCGGTCGAGGACGACGATGGCGTCCTGACCCATTTCGTTGCGATGATTTCGGATCGCACCGCCATCCGACAGGCCGAACAGGAACTGCATTATCTGGCCCAGTATGACGGCCTCACGGGCCTGCCCAACCGGCTTCTGGCGACCGACCGGCTGAACCGTGCGATTGAACGCTGCGAACGTACCGGATCGGTGGTCGCCTGCCTGTTCCTTGATCTTGATGACTTCAAGAATATCAACGATACACTTGGCCATGCCGCCGGTGATCAGGTTTTGCTGATTGTTGCGACCCGTATCAAGGCACTGACCGATCGAACCGATACCATCGCGCGCCTTGGCGGGGACGAATTCCTGATTATCCGCGAAAACATGCATAGCGAGGCCGCCGCAGGCAACCTTGCCAGCCACATCATTCATGAACTGCAAAAGCCGTTCTATATTGTCGGCCATGAACTGACATTATCGGCCAGCATCGGCATTGCCCTTTATCCCGAAAATGCCCATTCACCACAGGATCTGATCCGGCTGGCCGACACGGCAATGTATGCCGCCAAGGATCAGGGGCGGCGCACCTATGCGTTTTATAAATCGGAAATGACCGAAAGTGCCACGCACTATATGACGCGCAGCCTGGAATTGCGTCGCGGTCTGGAAAAGGGTGAGCTGACCCTTTATTATCAGCCGCAAGTCGATGCAAAAACCGGTGAAATGACCGGGACCGAAACCCTGATTCGGTGGAACCATCCCCAAAATGGCATTCTTGGTCCGGCGGAAATCATCCCGATTGCGGAACAAAGCGGGTTGATTGTCGAAATCGGCCAATGGGTTCTTGAAGAATCCTGCGCACAGGCGCGCCGCTGGCAAGATGAAGGCTTTGATCCGATCCGCATCGCAGTCAATGTTTCGGTCCGCCAGATGCGCACACCGGGCTTTGCCAAAACGGTGCAAACTGTTCTGGCCAATACCGGACTTGATCCGAAATGGTTGGAGATTGAAGTCACCGAAAGCATGATCCAGGACGAAGATATCATGATCGATACCCTGCATGAATTGCGCGCGGTTGGCGTATCGGTCGCGATTGATGATTTCGGCACGGGTTATTCATGTTTGCGGTCCATCAAAAGCCTGCCGATTGAACGCATCAAAATTGATCGCGCCTTTATCAAAGGCATTCCGCAAAATACCGATGATGCCGCCCTTGCCGAAGCCATGATTGCCATGGCACGGACCCTTGGCCTCAAAGTCACTGCCGAAGGGGTCGAAACAACCGCCCAACGTGATTTCCTGCATAGGCAGGGCTGTAACGAATTGCAGGGTTTCCTGTTCAGTAAACCGGTCCCCGCCGAACAACTTTTCAAGTCCAGCCACTCAAGCACGAAAATTTCATAAAACAATCCCACCTTTTATTGCCACCTGAACAGATAATTCCCACTTATCTAAAGTATAGGCTACGTGGTAGTGTTTCCCGATCAAAGTCGCCAAACCCTTGAATAAGGCGGCACAGGGAAGGACCGTCAGACTTACTTCAGAGGTATAAGCTTATCTGAGGGGGACCTTTAATGCGATTTTCGAATCTGTCTCTTGGTGCCAAGCTGACCTGCGTCAGTGCACTCGCAATTGCCTTCTGCCTGATCGTCGGCATCTTCCTTCAAACTGTCCAGACCGGCAAAACAACCGAAGAGCTGACCGTGGGCGAAGCCCGTGCCGTTGGCCAGTTCCATGCCGAACAGGCCAGCCGGGTGCTGAATGGCGGGATGCTGGTTGCCAAAAACCTTGCAGGTGCCTTTCGCGCACTTCGTGAACAGGGCGGAGCAGACCGCAAGGCCTATAACGAAATCCTCAATCGCACCCTGATGGACAACCCCTCCCTTGCCGGGGCGTGGTCCGGATTTGAAACCAACGCCCTTGACGGCAAGGATGCGGATTACAAGGGCGAAGGCGAACCGTTTGGCGACGGCAGCGGAAAATATGTCACCTATTATTATAACTTCGGTGGCGGCATTACCCCCTATCACCTGACCGGGCTCGATAACCCGGAGGTCAATGAATATTACACCGAACCAAAACGCACCAATAAGCCCTACCTGACCGATGCGATTACCTATGACATTCAGGGCCGCGATGTGGTTCTGACATCGTTTGTCTATCCGGTGCAGGACAGCGGCGGAAAGTTTCTTGGTGTTATGGGTGTCGATCTTGAACTGAATGCGCTGTCGGAACGGTTTGCCGAACTGGCCCCGTTTGGCACCGGCACCGTCAATCTTGTTTCCGCACAGGGCACATGGGTTGCCCATGAAAACCCCGATATCCGCGGCACCAAACTTGATGTCGCCAATCCAACCGACGCGGCCATTCTTGAAGCGATGAAGTCGGGCCAGTCCGGTCAGATTGACGATGGCGAAGTCATGCACCTGATCGTTCCGGTCGCCATTGAAGGTTATGCCAACCAGTGGGGCGTAGTAGTCAACGTGCCGCTTGCCACCGTTTATGCCCCGGCCGATGACCTGCGCAATGCAACCCTGATCGGTGGTGTGGTACTTTTGATCGTTGTGATAGCGGTGATCCTGCTGTCGACCAACGCCATGGTTGCCCGCCCGATGACCCGTGTTGCCGGGGTGATTGCCGACCTGGAAAAGGGCAATTTCAACGTCACCGTCCCCTATCATGACCGGTCCGACGAAATTGGTGCGATTGCCAAGGCGCTCGAAGCTTTCAAAGAAGCATCCGCGGGCATGCAGCAGGCCGAGCGCGACAAACGCGAAGCCGAACATCGCGCCAGCGAAGAACGCAACCGCACCCGCCTGCAGATGGCCGACGAATTCGAAAAGTCGGTCGGCTCCATCGTTGTTCATGTCACTGACAGTGCTGGCGATATGGAAAAAGTCTCGCGTCAGATGCGCCGTGCCGCGAACGAAAGCTCGGAACAGGCAACCGTGGTTGCTGCGGCTGCCGACGAGGCCAGTGCGAATGTCCAGACCGTCGCTTCGGCGAGCGAGGAACTTTCCGCCTCCATTCAGGAAATTAGCTCGCAGGTCGCACGTTCTTCTGAAATCGCCAACAATGCGGTCGACGAAGCATCACGTGCCAACGCCATGGTCACCGGCCTGGCCGAAGCCGCCGACCGCATCGGTCAGGTTGTCAGCCTGATCAATGATATCGCGTCCCAGACCAACCTTCTGGCCCTGAACGCCACCATCGAGGCCGCCCGCGCGGGTGAAGCGGGTAAAGGCTTTGCGGTCGTCGCAAGCGAGGTCAAAAACCTTGCCAATCAGACTGCCAAGGCGACAGAGGAAATCGCCCAGCAGATCGGATCGATCCAGTCCGAGACCCACAATACCGTCGGCGCGATTGAAAAGATCACTGAAACAATTTCCAACATCAATGAAATCACTGGCGCAATTGCCGCCGCGGTCGAACAACAGGGCGCTGCCACGGCCGAAATTTCGGGCAATGTCCAGCAGGCCGCGGCAGGCACCAACGAAGTATCCTCCTCAATCGGGATCGTACGCAATACGTCCCAGCAAACCGGCGACGCCGCGTCCAACGTGCAGGCAGGGGCAACCGAACTGGCCGAACAGGCCCGCAACCTTGATACACAGGTCAAAAACTTCCTTGAGCGGTTGCGTAACATCTAGTCTTTCGGGGCACGAAGAACAGCATGGGCGGCACCTTCGGATGCCGCCCATTTCAATCGGTTGAACCGCTTCGTTCGAAAAAACACGCCACACCCGGAAATAGCAAACGCCACCCTTTTGGATAGCTTGAACAACCAAACATCGACCCCAAGTGGAATTGTCGTCTGCTTTTTCGCGAGGGAAACTAAATGTTTGGATGGGTGTGGAAGTCAAATATTGCGCAGCGCCTATATAGTCTTGCGGGCTGGCTGTTGTTAACTTCAGGTTTGCTTGGCAGCATCGCCGTATACAAAATGACCGTGATCGGCAATGAATTGGAACAGGTTACCGCGCGCGACCTGCCTCTGACACTGATGCTTGAAAAAATCACGCAGCATCAGCTTGAACAAGCCATCCTGATGGAAAAGTCGCTGCGTTTCCGCAATGTGGACTCCCATAGCGAGAGCGAAACCAGTGTTCGGGCTAATTTCGATGAAATTTCAAAACAGTCCGATGTGGAGCTCCGTGAAGCAACCAGAATGGTAAAAGCCTATCTCACCGAGCTTTCAAATAATGCAGACCGAACAGAGTTTGCCGCTGTCGAAGCGGCCCTTTTGCGCATAGAAGCGGATCATCGCACTTACGAGTCCAACGTCGCCAACATTTTCAAAGCTCTTGACAATGGGGCAAGCACATCCGACGTCGCGGATGCTGTCATCGCGACAGAGAAATTGCAAAAAGACCTTAATACCGCCATTGAAGCCCTTCTTGCCGAAGTCGCGAACTACACCCAGCTGTCAATGAACAAGGCGTTGGAAGACGAACGCATGGGCAAAACTCTGATCACCGCTTTGTCGGGCTTTGCGCTCGTATCAGGCATACTTTTGGCGTGGCTTTTGGGACGGTCGATTACCCGTCCGTTGCATCGCCTGACAGAAGCTCTGGGCGATCTGGCAAAAGGTAAACTTGATACACCGGTGCCGGTTTCCGCCTTCCGCGATGAAGTCGGCGAGATGGCTGATGCGATGCGGGTATTCCAGGCCGATATGATCAAGGCCCGTGAACTTGAAGCCATGCAGGAACAACAACGCGCACTTGATGAGAAACGCCGGGCAGAGACGGATCGACTGGTAAAAGAATTTTGCGAAACTCTTGTAAATACGTTTGCCGATATCGTCAAAGGCGCCAATGAAGTTCTCTCACGTGCCGAAACCATGCAAAGCCAAAGTACACAGGCAGGATCGCTCGCCGGTGCTGTTGCCACCGAGGCAGAAGAATCATCAGCAAGTGCTCAGTCGCTTAGTGCTGCAACCGAACAAATGGTTGCAGCGATTGACGAAATCTCATCCCAGATCACACAGTTTTCTGGGATTGCGCATAACGCTGTTGAACATTCCAATACCTCCCAGACCGAAATGCGCAACCTGCAGGAAGTCGCAGAAGAAGTGGGCCAAGTCGTGCAACTGATTACCCAGATTGCAGATCAGACCAATCTTCTGGCCCTGAACGCCACGATCGAAGCCGCGCGCGCCGGTGAAGCAGGCAAAGGATTTGCCGTGGTTGCGGGAGAAGTCAAAAACCTTGCCAATCAGACGGCAAAGGCCACCGATGAAATCACCCGCAAGATCGAACGCATTCAAAGCGTGTCGCGCAATTCAACCGATGCCATCACCAATATCGGCACCGTGATTAACAGCATCGATGATTATGTCACGGCCATTGTCGGCGCCGTCGAAGAACAGAACGCCACAACACGCGAAATTGCCCGCAATGTTGATTTCGTTTCTGAAAGTGCCAAACGCGTTTCGGAAAATGTCACCACGATTCAATCCAGTGTTACTGATGTCGGCAACAGCGCGATCACGGTGCACGAAAATGCCGATCATACCGCCCATCAGGCGGGTTTCCTGAACAGCAAGATCAGCGATTTCATCACCGCGATGAAGCGCGTGCAGGGCGATAGCCCGGAAGCCACAAGCAAATCGGGGCAATATCAGCCCCCCATGCTTCGCGCCGCCGAATAACACAGCAGATTCAGACAAACCGATCCAAGCACAGGCCGGATATTTCCGGCCTGTTTGCATGCTGCCTCTTGCATCGCCCCGCCAATCAGGCAAAGCTGTTTCATCCCAACGCGTAAAAGGACCATGCACATGCTGCCGATCACCGTTACCGTCTGCCTGACTGGCATTTTTGCCCTAATGCTGATCGCTCTTAGCCTGAATGTTTCCTTGCGGCGCCGCGACCTTAAACTGGCCCGTGGCGATGGTGGTGACGAAGCCCTGCAACGCCGGATACGCGCGCATGGCAATTTCATCGAAAATGCGCCTTTCTGTATTCTTGTCGTGCTCGCACTCGAGGCTGTTCTGGCAACGTCTGACATCATCTGGCTGGTTGCCGTGGCCTTCATTGTCGCACGGATTCTTCACGCCTGGGGCACCCTGACCGCATCAATTGCCTTGGTCGCCCCCTCCATGCTGATACAGCATGCCGTCATGTTCTGCGCTGCCATCTGGCTTCTGATCCAAAGCATCTAGATAAAAACCGGCCCCGCTCTGGGACCAGCCCCCTACAAGGCTGCAAGTTCCGGCTTGCAGCCTTTGCCATGCCCGAATCGCATCCCGCCATCTTCGACGAAATACGCGATATGCTTTTAACCTCCTCATATGGGGATATGCCGGTGGCTGCATTCCGTGGTTTTCTGTTCTCGCAGACAATCTGAACCTTGATGTATGCCTCCCTGCTGTCCCTGACAGCAAACTTGGCGCGATTTCCACCAGGACATCGCGCCCTTTCTTTTTCTGCGCTATGATGTCTGGCTGATGCATCGGATGCCGGGCAGGAATATGAACCAGACGCAATCCTTCGGAATAGGCCGATCTGACCCCGGCACGATTCCCAAACTGGCCGCTGACCTTTCGACCAAATTCGCATGCTATCCCGACGATGCCCGCTCGGCGCTAATGACAATTCGCGGATGGATTTTCGAACTGGCGGCAAATATCCCTATCGGGATGATTACGGAAACCCTGAAATGGGGGGAACCGGCATGGATAACGCCCTCCGGGTCAGGGACGACCATCCGGGCCGACTGGAAACCAAAGGCACCCGACCGGATCGCCATTTACGTCAACTGCCAGACCGACCTGATTGATCGGGTTCGTAGCCATTTTGACGGGGTTCTGGAATGCGAAGGAAATCGGGCGATCCTGCTTGCGCTGGATCGCCCGTTTCCCGAAGAAGCAATTAAAACCGTACTTGGCTGGGCGCTGACTTATCATCAGGACCGGCGCAAACCGACACCCAAACGCTAGTCGCCGCTTGCTTGAACGTTTTCATCGCTATTTCCGCGATGCATTTGCCTCAAGATTGTCACGCAACTGGCCCAGATCATCGATCAGGCGTTTGATTGTCGAAAGATCAAGTTCCGCCACCTCGCCAACGCAACGCGGTACATCAAGTGCCTTTTGCCGCAATTCCCTGCCCGCTGCTGTCAGGGTAATACGTACGGAACGTTCATCCTTTGGATCACGGGTACGTTTAACCAGTCCCGCCGCCTCAAGCCGTTTAAGCAAAGGCGTCAAGGTGCTGGATTCCAGAAACAGCTTTTCACCAATGCTGCGAACCGGCTGATCATCCTCCTCCCACAGGGTCACCATCACCAGATATTGCGGATAGGTGAGCTCAAGCGCGTCAAGAAGCGGTTTATAGATACGGTTAAACGCATGACTGGCCGCATAGACAGAAAAGCACAGGAAGTTTTCAAGCCTGAGCGGATTGTTATCATGATTGTCCATAGTGGCGTTCTCCTTTGTCCTATCGGGCCGGGCCGACTGGCAGTCACTGGTGCTGCTTCTGTGGCTCGTAACACGGCCGATTTCAAATCAAACTCACATTAATATATCGTGCACGATTTAATTACAAGCGATTTAATTGCATAGCTCATATTCTCAAATTTATATCGTGCACGATTAAATCGCATGCTATTTCATAATCATCGAAACGGAAAACGCCGCACAGCGGCACCATCCAGACAGCCAAAAGGAACAAGATCATGAATACATTCAAAACGACTGTTGCCTCCGCTGCATTTGCTCTGGCAGCAACCTTGGCCACCACGACCGCACTGGCAAATCCGGTTCTCGAAAATAACACCCAGAACTTCATCAATGCTCTGACCGCTTCGGGCGGTGCGCCGATCTACACGCTCAGCCCGGCTGATGCCCGCAATGTTCTGGCCGGTGCGCAGGCAGGCCCGATTGCAAAACGCGCCGCCGATGTTACCGATACCGTCTTCCCTGTCGGTCCGACCGGCGAAACCCGGGTCCGGATCGTCCGCCCCGAAGGCAACACCGACCGCCTGCCGGTTGTCGTCTACTTCCACGGTGGCGGCTGGGTTCTGGGAGATAAGGAAACCCACGACCGTCTGATCCGCGAAATCGCCGTACAGGCAAATGCTGCCGTCGTCTTCGTTGATTATGAACGTTCACCCGAAGCCAAATATCCGATCGCGATTGAACAGGATTATGCCGTCACCAAATATGTCGCCGAACACAGTGAACAGCTTAACGTTGATCCGACCCGTCTGGCGATTGCCGGGGACAGTGTCGGTGGCAACATGACCGCGGTTGTTTCCCTGTTGGCCGAGCAGCGCAAAGGCCCTGAAATCATCGCCCAGGTCCTGTTCTATCCGGTGACTGATGCGAATTTTGACAACGGATCCTATACCGAATTTGCCAATGGCCCGTGGTTGACCAAGGCGGCAATGGAATGGTTCTGGAACCAGTACCTGCCCGAAGGCACGGACCGCACCGATCCGAAAGTAACGCCGATCCATGCCCCGCAGGAATTGCTGGCTGGACAGGCACCTGCCCTGATCATCACCGATGAAAACGACGTGCTGCGTGACGAGGGCGAAGCCTATGCCCGCAAACTCAGCCAGGCCGGGGTGGATGTCACCACGGTTCGCTACAACGGCACGATCCATGATTTCGTTATGCTCAATGCCATCGCCGACACCCCGGCTGCCAAGGCCGCAACCGCCCAGGCCAGCCAGTTTTTGAAGAACGCCTTCTACGGCGAATGACCTGAACTTTCTACAACTTCTTTCGGGGGCGCGGTTGCGCCCCCACCCACCCGGCGACATATCATTTGGGGCACCAACCGAACCAACGCCCTGATCAGCCGGGTTATCGAAACCTTCGAACCATCACGTTCAAACAAAGGAAGAAAACCATGTCTGTAGATGTCAAATATCGCGCAACAGCAAGTGCAACCGGTGGCCGTGACGGCCGTGCGAAAACCGAAGACGGCAGCCTCGATGTCAAACTGACCACGCCCAAGGAACTCGGTGGTGCTGGCGGCGAAGGCAACAACCCTGAACAGCTTTTTGCAATGGGTTACTCGGCCTGTTTCATCGGCGCGATGAAATTCGTCTCCTCCCAGGGCGGCCCGAAAGTTCCGTCTGATGTTTCGGTCAAGGCTGTTGTCGGCATCGGCCCGCGTGCGGCTGGCGGTTTCGGCCTTGCGGTTGACCTGCATATCTCGCTGCCGGGCCTTGATAAGGCCGAAGCTGAAAAGCTGGTCGAAGAAGCCCACAAAATCTGCCCGTATTCCAACTCGGTCCGCGGCAATGTCGATGTAACCTCGCACATCGCCTGATCAACAAACGGCCCCTCTTCGGCACGGGACCTCCCCTGATCCGTATATGCCGAAGCCAAGCCCGGTGCATCTCCCCTGCACCGGGCTTTTATTTGTCGGCATTTAACAGTTGCCCGATGCGGCCTCTGCCCTGATGATCCTTGGCAGCAAAAATACCACAAAAATTTCATGGGAAACATTGATGACCACCAAGCTTACCGTTCTTGCCATCGCACGCGCCAAACCGGGCAAGGAAGCCGAACTTGGCAAACAGCTTCTGGCACTTGTCGAACCGTCGCGCGACGAAGAAGGTTGCATCAGTTACGATATTCATCAGTCCAACGAAGATCCGGCGATCTGGATGGCGTATGAAAACTGGCGCTCTGACGAAGACCTCGCCCTTCATTTTGAAACACCATACCTGCGCGCCTTCGGCGCCCTTGGCGATGAATTACTGGCAGAACCGGTCAGCGTTCAGAAATTCACCGTTAAATCCTGAAGCCTGAACGTAATTCCTGCCTTCGCCTGATCCAGCTCATTTGACCTGAACGGGACCTTTATCCGTGCTTTTCGCCTTGTTCCTGTCGGCTTTGACATCCGCCACCATCCTGCCCGGCACGTCCGAGGTGGCCTTGGCAGCCCTTGTCGCGTCGGGTGATCATGCGCCGTGGTGGCTGGTTGTCGTCGCGACGGCGGGGAATGTTCTGGGCTCGTGCGTCAACTGGGGGCTTGGACTGTATATCGATCATTTCAAGGATCGGCGCTGGTTCCCGGTATCGCCAGATGCCCTTGATCGTGCTTCAGACTGGTTTGGCAAATACGGGCTTTGGTCGCTTTTGCTGGCGTGGCTGCCGATAATCGGGGATCCGCTAACACTCTTTGCCGGTGTCATGCGGGTGCGCTTTTTGCCCTTTATCGTGCTGGTGACGATTGGCAAGGCGGCACGATATGCAATGATTGCCGGTGGCGCGGGCTGGATCGCCAACCTACTTGGATATTCATAATATTTATCAAAACAAAATACACAATAAAATCGAAACGCGCAAATTGTCGAAAACACAATAGCCACATCAATTATATAAAAATATAGTTCATTTGCTAAAATGACGCCCAAATGATTTCATTGAATGAAATAAAAACGAGCAATTGTTTATAAATTTCACAAAATGAATGGGAGTATATTATGAATATGGAAATTCCAGTCTGGGTAAAACCCGCAATCTGGGGCGGTGTTATCGGTGCCGTTGCCATCACGATCATCGGCTTTAGCACAAGCTGGGTCGTTTCGGGCAGCACCGCAGCCGAAATGGCCAACACGCAAAGCAAGGATGCGGTCATTACCGCCCTCGCCCCGATTTGTGTTGCGCAGTTCAAAACCCAGACCCCCACCAATCAGACCATGCAGCTTGCCGCCCTTAAAGAGGAAAGCTCCTACAAGCGTGATGATTTCGTCGCCGCTCAAGGCTGGGCCACCATGCCTGGCAATGATGCCCCGACCACGGAAATCGCCGACGCCTGTGCAAGTCAGTTGATGAAACTGACAGAAAACTAAGCGGATCCCCTCCCCCGAGGTAATTGATCCGTCCAAAACGGCATCCGGGCCAACTCCCGGATGCCGTTTTTTTTGGGGCATTTACAACCGGCAGGGCAATATCGTTCAATAAACCCCAAGACCTGCGGCGCATTGTTGCATCCAGCAAAGCCACCAAAAGGATCGCGAACCCATGCTTGCCGCCGCCCCAAGCCTTTATCTGTCGATGGCTGCCTTCGCGCTTGCCGCCTCGATCACGCCCGGCCCGGTCAATATCCTGATCCTGAGTTCCGGCGTGCATTACGGCTTTCGTCCCAGCCTGCGACTTGTGTTCGGCGCGACCAGCGGCTTTTGCCTGTTATTGCTTCTGATCGGGTTGGGCCTGCATGAATTGCTGGTGATTTTTCCCAACCTGACGACAGTCATTCAATGGGCCGGGGTGGCGTTTTTGCTGTTCATGGCCTTCAAGCTTGCCACCGCATCGGGCGAATTGGGCAAAACGCGCGCGGACAAGGGACCATCGATGATCACCGGCGCATTGCTGCAATGGGTTAACCCCAAGGCTTGGCTTGCCGCGGTTGCAGGCATGGGGGCCTATGCCGCCAATGGTGCGCCGGCGCTGGTCTGGGAATTCACCGTGCTTTATTTCGCGGTCTGTTTTGCCTCGGTCGCCTGCTGGGCCTATGCCGGGGCGTTCCTCGGCCGGTTTTTAAATGATGCCGCCCATATCCGGCTGTTTAACCGGATCATGGCATTGCTACTGATGGCAAGTGCGGCCTATCTGATCATCACCTGATTGGCTCAGGCGACATGCGCCATCGCATAATGGCGCGGCGTGGTCGCTATCAGGCGTTTGAAAACCCGTTGAAAATGCGCCTGATCGGCAAAGCCGCAATCAAGGGCAACGTCAACAATCCGCTCCCCGCGCTTGAGCGCATGGCGTGCCTTCTGCACCCGGCAATTGATCAGATAGGCATAGGGCGTCATGCCATGTGCCTTTTTGAACGCGCGCACCAGATAGGATCGCGAAACCCCGATCACCCCGGCAAGATCATCCAGATTGACGTCTTCGGCGTAATAGGCCCGGATATAATCCGCAACCCGGTCCATTTTGTTTTTATCCGTCGCACCGCCAACCCCACGCAAGATACCGCGCCGATCAAGCGCCACATGCAGATCAGCAAAGAACGATACCATCGTACTTTCCTTGGCCAGCCGGTCACAATCGGGATCAATCAATGTATCGGCAAGGCTTTGCAGGCCGGAATACAGCATTGGACTATGGCTGATGGTGTCGGAAAACATCGCAAACCGCCCGGCGGCATCGGCATCAATTTCCACCTGCAAATCCAGAAGCCACGCCGGATCGACAAACAGCATGTCATAACACCATCCCCCACCCGGCACCGGGTTGCAGCCATGCACATCCTCAGGGTTCAGTACCACAACCGATCCCTTGCCGGTTTCATGGACCTTGCCCCGATTCCAATAGGTACTGCGCCCGCCCTTGACGATGCCGATTGAAAACGTGTCGTGGCTGTGGCGTTCATAGCAAACACCCCGCCCGTCATCGACGCGGCGCAATTCGACAAATGGCAAACCGGCATCACGCCAGAAACACTGCTTATCTGATTTTGCCTTGCCCATTGAAACGCCCGCACCATCTTTGGGAATGAAAACGCCAAAATCCGAAGATAGGTTAATTTCACCGGTGGCACCAGTGGCCGGACCTGATTATAGTCCCCCAAATGTTCGATGATCGTTCTGATCCCACGCCGAAATTCATGCCACCCGACGCACCCGTCATGGTCGTCGGATTGCGTCATGCTGTTTTCCTGTCGCCCGACGGGGAAATAGAAGAATTGCCGCATGGGGCGGCGGCCAAACGGGCGCGATCCCAACGCCCGATATTGGTTCATACCCCGGCATCGGCACGGCGGATGAAATCCGATCCGTTTCCGGCCCATGACCTCCTGGAACTTTTTGCCTTTGTCCGCCCGGCGCAGTTTTGCGTCCCCACACCACGCGGGCTTGCCATGGCGACCGGGCAACAGGCATGCGATGATCTGATCGGACAGGCCGAAGCCTTGGCCGAGGCGATGAAACGGTTGTTGCAGGAACTTGCCACCCTGCCGCGTGAAAAGCGCGCACGTGCGCTTTCCATTGCATGGCCGATGGCACGCGGGCATTGGATGTGGGGCGTGCCGGTTCTGGCCGCCCTTGGTGCCGATGGCGACGGCCCGCATAAATTTGCCGTCTATGAAGGTCTTAAGGTCTGGAAGAAAATGGGCGAATGGGCCGAACATGCCCCGCCACCGCCACCCGGCAACAACCCGGTCGATCCCAAGGATGCCCGCGAACGGCTGAAAAAGCTTCTGGGCGAAGGGGCGGAAGAACGCCCGCAACAGGCCGATTATGCATCCGCCGTCTGTTCGGCCTTCGCGCCCCGCACCGCCGAAGGCACGCCCAATATCGTCCTGGCCGAGGCAGGGACCGGGACGGGCAAGACGCTGGGTTATGTTGCCCCGGCCTCGATCTGGGCACAAAAGAATGACGGGGCGGTTTGGATTTCAACCTATACCCGCAACCTGCAACGTCAGATCGATCAGGAACTGAACCGTCTTTATGATGATCCCAAGGACAAACGCCTGAAGGCGGTCGTGCGCAAGGGCCGCGAAAATTACCTGTGCCTTCTGAATTTCGAAGAAGCCCAAAGACCGCTGGCGCAACAGCCCCATCAGGCGATCCCGCTGGGGCTTATGGCGCGCTGGGCATCGCAAACGCGCGATGGCGATATGGTCGGCGGTGATTTCCCGGCATGGCTGACCGAACTGATCGGTGGCCGTTTTACCAGTGCCCTTGCCGATCAGCGCGGCGAATGCATTTATGCCGCCTGCCCGCATTATTCGCGCTGCTTTGTTGAAAAAACCGTCCGGCGCGCAAGGTCGGCCGAGATCGTGGTCGCCAATCATGCGCTGGTGATGGTGCAGGCCGCCCTTGGCGGACTTGACGACGCATCGATGCCCACACGTTATGTCTTTGACGAGGGACATCATCTTTTTGATGCCGCCGACAAGGCCTTTTCCGCACATTTGACCGGGCAGGAAGGGGCAGAATTACGCCGCTGGTTGCTGGGTGCGGAAAACAAGGGCCAGTCGCGCGCACGTGGGCTTAAACAACGGCTTGAAACCCTGATCATGGATCGGGACGAACTTCGTGATGCGGTCAATGCCGTGATTGTCGCCGCCCAATGCCTGCCCGAACAGGGCTGGCTGATGCGCATTCATGACGGGGCCGAACATGCCAAGGGCCCGGCGGAATTGTTCCTTGCCCATGTCCGGGCGCAGGTGATGGCGCGTGCGGCCGAAGGCGACCGGGGTTATTCGATTGAAACCGACTGCAAACCGGCGATTGACCCGGTTCTGGCCAGTGCCGCCGATCTTGACCGTGCCTTGGCGGCCCTTGAAAGACCGGCCAAGGCCCTGATCAAAATCATCGCCCATATGCTAGATGAAAAGGCAGACGAGCTTGAAAGTGCCGAACGGCAGCGCCTTGATGCCGCGATCCGTTCCCTTGAACGGCGTGCGATCATGCAGGTCGCCGCATGGCGCGGGATGCTTGAAAGCCTTGTCGATGCCACCCCGCCGGAATTTGTCGACTGGTTTGCCATCGAACGGCAGTTTGGCCGCGATTTCGATGTCGGCATGCACCGCCATCATATCGACCCCACATTGCCCCTGACCGCGGCCTTGGCACCCTCCGCCCATGGGTTGGTGATCACGTCGGCCACGCTCCGCGATGGCACAGGCGATGAGATGTTTGACTGGGGTGTTGCCGAAGATCGCACCGGGGCATCGCATATGCCGATGCCTGCGATCCGGGCGGCGATGAAAAGCCCCTATGACTATGCCAAACAGACCAAGATTTTCATCATCAATGACCTTGGCCGTGATAACCCCGATCATGTGGCGGCGGCCTATCGCGAGCTGTTTCTGGCGTCCGGCGGCGGCGCGCTTGGCCTGTTTACCGCGATCAACCGTTTGCGCGCGGTTTATGACCGCCTGACCGGGCCGCTTGACGATGCCGGGTTGCAGCTTCTGGCACAGCATATTGACGGTATGGATGTGTCGACCCTGATCGATATTTTCCGGGTTGAACGTGATGCCTGTCTATTGGGTACCGATGCGGTACGCGACGGGGTCGATGTGCCCGGTGATAGCCTCCGCCTGATCGTGTTTGATCGCGTGCCATGGCCCCGCCCCGATATTCTGCACCGGGCGCGCAAGGCCGCATTTCATGGTGCGCGCTATGACGACATGCTGACCCGTCTGCGGATGAAGCAGGCCTTTGGCCGCCTTGTCCGGCGCGCCGAAGATCGCGGAGTGTTTGTGCTGCTTGATAACCGGATGCCGTCACGCTTGCTGGGTGCATTCCCCGACGATGTCAATGTCCAACGGGTCGGCATGCGCGAAGCGATTGAACAGACACGGGCGTTTTTAAGGCCAAACGCCAACAATGGAAATCTGCTAAAGTAATCTGTGCGGGTCAACTTCACCTGACATCTGACAACAAATCGATTTTGCAATACGCCCATTTTCCGCCGAAGGACGCGATATGCATATATTGTTGATGACCTATGGCACACGCGGCGACATCCAGCCCTTCATTGCTTTGGCGTACGGGTTACAACAAACCGGCCATATGGTTACACTTGCCGCCCCCGGGCGCTTCCAATCGTTAGTACAACAACACGGCCTCGCATTTGCGCCCTTAACAGATGCGTTAATAAATCTGACCAGCAAACCACAATTTGCGAATGCGTCAAATCCGGGCACCGGATTCCTAAAGAAAATAAGCAGTATCGTAAAATTGCGTGCGCAAGGAAGAGACCTTCAAGGTGCGCTTCTTGATGATATTTTTGAAACCATTAATAGGATCAGGCCAGACAAAATAGTATTTCATCCAAAAGCCTTTGGCGCCTTGGCAATTGCTGATCATTTTGCAATCCCAGCCATTCTGGCCCAGTTGATCCCAGCCCTCATTCCAACTCGTGCCTATCCGCATATCGGCTTTCCCAATATGGCGGATTGCCAGAAATATAACCTTCTGACAGGGAAGCTTGTGAAGGGGTTGGTTAATCTGTCGTTGCGCAACAGTCTCCGCGATTGGGCATCAAAACGGCATAAAGTCATCCCGTATCAGAAATTTGATATCCTAAAATCACAAAAGTTCGGAGCCATCACGGTTCTAAACGCCTATAGCAACGCCATCATAGCGCGCCCAAATGACTGGCCGAAAAAAGCTGCTGTCACGGGCTATTGGTTTGTAAATGATGCTTTGTACGAGCCAAGCACCGAAATGACGAGCTTTATCAAAAACAGTCAAAAACTGATCTATATCGGGTTTGGCTCCATGCCCGCCACCAATCCGCAAAAGACCGCCCAAATGTTGATTGATGCGGTCAAACAGGCAAATGTCCAGGCAATCATTGCAACCGGTTGGGGCGGCATTGCTTCCGGTGTTGATTGGCCATCCAACATTTATGCCGTTCGGGAAGTACCACACGAATGGATGTTCAAACATGTAAAGACCGCCATACATCATGGGGGGGGCCGGAACGTGTGCAGCAACATTACGGGCGGGATGTCCATCCATTATTGTACCGTTCTTTGGCGATCAACCATTCTGGGCCAAACGGCTTTACACGATCGGCGTTGCCCACCAGTTGATCCCCTCATCGAAGCTTGATGCAAAATGTCTTGCCAGCGCCATAAGCGACATTCTGGCAACACCACAGGTTCACGAAACAGCAAAACGAATTGCCAAACAAATTTCGCATGAAAACGGTGTTGCTACGGCGGTTGATCTGATCCTGAACGGCACAGAAATCGCAGCTTAGCTCTTGGTAACCGTTCGCATTGCCATTGACACCATCAGATAGCTCAAACCTGACGAAATCAGATTAATCCCAAGCAACAATCCAATCGCCCAAGTGGCAGCACTTGGCAATTCCACGAATATTAAAACACCGGCAAGCACTGCGATACCGCCGGAAAACAGCATCCATTTCCAGCCGGGAAACTGGCTGAGGCGGAACGCCATGGCAAGTTCAAGCAATCCTTGCAGGATAAAGGCAATTGCCAGTAACACGGTCAGGGTCACAATCCCGGTCAGCGGGAAAAAGGCCAGCCACCCGCCGACAAGCGCGAACAGAACGCCTTGCACCACATCGATCCAGCGGCGCGTTGGTGTATCGGCATTCCACGCGCCGTAAAAATGCCCGACAGCCCCGATGATAAACAACCAGCCGATCACGGTTTTAAACGCAATCGTCGTGGCAAACGGGAAGGCGACGGCAAGAATACCCAGCAAAAGCAGAACGATCCCGACAGTCCGAAGCCGTTTGCGTCCCTTTTCCAGAAGTGCGCGCATTTCCGGCGTGCCGTCATTTACAACGAGTGTCATGGATCTGTCCCTTTGGTTTCATTTACCGATTTCTTTAAATGTGATCCGTCGTTTGTATAAACGCCGCCATCAAAGCTTGGTTCCGGTCGATGATATGTTCAGGATATCTGCTTTTCATCCCCAACAAGATCGGCGCGGATATTGCCCGCCAGGGCAAGGCGCAAGGCATTGACGATCGCAATGACATCAATCCCCTCCTGCAGCACGGCACCAGCAACCGGACTGATGTAGCCAAAGGCGGCAAAGCCCATGGCAAAGATCGATAACACCATGCCACCGATCACACTTTGCAGCAGAATGCGCCGCATGGTCATGCTGATGTGAAACAGTTCGTCAACCGCCTGAAGCGAACTTTCGGGGATCACGGCACCGGCGGCCTCGGCCGTTACAGAACTGTGTTTACCAAAGGCGATACCAACGGTTGCCACCGCCAGCGCGGGCGCATCATTAATGCCATCCCCCATGAAAAGCGTGGGCGCAAGCGCCGTTTCGCGTCGCACGATTTCAACCTTTTGCTCCGGACTTTGTGAGGCAAGACTCTCATCAATGCCAAGCAGCTTTGAAAGATGACTGACCTCGCTTGCGCGATCCCCCGACAGCAGCATGACCTTGTTGAAATTATGAACCGGCCCGAGATGCCCGACGAAATTCCTGCCATCGGCACGCGGGCTATCGTGGAAACGCAATGTCGCACCATAGGCACCATCAATCATGATCACGCATTCAAGTCCGCTGACATCTGGCGGCAGGATTTCGGCCATGGCCGGGTCACTTGCGATCAGCTTTTTGCGGTGGGTCACCGCAATCTCCTGATCATCCACCGCCCCGACCAGCCCCTGCCCGGGCTTTTCTGATACTCGAGCCACATCGCCAAGCGCCAGTTTGCGGCTTTCTGCCGCTGCCAGCACCGCGGTTGCCAGCGGATGTTTTGAATACCGTTCAAGACTGGCGGCCAGGCGCAAAACCTCGTTCGCGCCATGACCGCTGGCGGGCAGAACTTCGACCAGTTCAGGTCGGCCATATGTCAGTGTTCCGGTTTTATCAAAAATTGCCGTTTTACATGTCGGTAACCGTTCCAGAACCGTCGGATCGCTGATCACGATGCCCCGTCTGGCGGCCATGGAAATCGCGCTCATAATCGTGATCGGAATGGCAATCAAAAGCGGACAAGGCGTTGCCACGACCAGGACTGCCAGAAACCGCACGGAATCACCGCTCAGATACCAAGCGATAAAAGCAACCAACAAAGCAAACGGGGCGAACCACGCCCCGATCTGATCCCCGATCCGGCGAATTTTCGGGCGTTTCTGTTCGGCTTCCTGCATGACCTGCATGATTTGGGCATAGCGTGACTCACTTGAAAGCCTTTCCGCCCGAATGACCAGAACCGCATCTCCGTTGATCGCACCTGAAAGCACCGATGCCCCTGGTGCCTTGGCCACAACAAACGGCTCCCCGGTCAGGTAACTTTCATCCATGGCGCCATGACCATCGACGACCACCCCATCGACCGGGGCAGTATCATGCGGGAAAATCGCAATCAGATCACCGACCACGATGTCATCAAGGCTGATGTCGGTAATGTTTTCGCCGTCTTTGCGATGCGCCACACGCGGCATCCGATCGGCAAGCGCATTTAACGCCGAAGATGCCTTGCGCATGGCAAATGCTTCAAGAACCTGCCCACCGCTCAGCATCAGGATAATCAGCGCCGCCGCCAGATATTCGCCCAACACCACACCGGTGACAAAGGCAATCACCGCCAGAAAATCCGCACCGAAATCCCGGGCAAGCGCCTTTTGCACGATTTCAAAAATCAGAACCCCGCCGCCCAGTGCAATCACTGCAAAAAGCGGCCAATCCATCGCGGCATGCCCGAAAACCGGTACAGAGATCGAAACCGGTATCAAGGCAAAATGGGTGACAATGCCGACAACGGTCAAAATCAGAACCGCCCGGTTAAGACGAACCGCAGACCATATGGGCGTTTTCTGTTCTGGCACACCACCGTGCTGATAGGCATGCATAGGGGGGTTCTCCGCAAATGACCAAAGCAGGTAATGAAGCCTAGCCCCAAACAGGAGTTTTACCGAAAACTATTTGCAAACCGCATGCTGGAAGCTTTGACAGCCTTCGTCACAACCGGCGTTTCGAAATCTGAGACAAAAATTTTTGGCTTTCAGAATGCCAAAACACTGTTGGTGCAATTCGTCGCAACCAAGTCAAATCAGCGAATTTCAATTGTTATAGGAACGATTATAAAAAATTGCTGATAAGTGGTTCACACCAAGAGGTTTTGACACCCTGCCTTCAAGGGATTATTGAAGGCAGGTATCTTTCCGGAATGGATTGAAAGCCGTGATCAGAACCCGCCAGATATATTCGGCACTCAGACGCAGCCTGTCGGTTGCTGTCGCGTGCTTTTTGCTGGCAAACGCCCTGATGTTCGGCTTTATGCATGCGCCGGTCGCGCTTGCCAATACCCCGGCCGCTGTCGGTGGCAACGCCGATCAGAACTTTATCCCGCTTATCATCTGTACCGCCAATGGCATCAAGACGATATCTGTCCCGGCTGGTGCAACAGAAGAAGGCGGTTCTTCCCCTCATTCCAGTGCCTATGAAGGATTCCAATGCGCGATTTGCGGCCTTGGCAATCATGCGGTCGGCCTGCCCGTCGAACCGGAATTGCCATTGATCCATCGCGTGCGAATGTCCAATGCGGTCACCGCCCTTCATATCACGGCACGCCTGCATGATTTCTGTCCGATTGCGGCATCGCCCCGCGCCCCGCCCTTTCCCGTCTGAGTGTCTCCCGGCCTGATGGATGATGTCCGTTGCCCTTACTGGCCCCGGACCACCCAGCATGGTCAACTTCAGATTGTTTGAGTTCCGGGTAGGGATCATCGGGCCAATGCGCCCGTATCCCGACAGACCCGCGACCGAATTGGGGATATCGTGATGCCAAACGCATCGGCTCATGCCAAAAATGCGCCAAAAGGGACAAGCAGCCTCTATCGCGCTGTCTGGCGCTGGCATTTCTATGCCGGACTTTTTGTTCTGCCTTTTATGATTCTTCTGGCCGTCACTGGTGCAGCCTATCTTTTCCGTGACGAAATCGATGACTGGGTCTATTACGACCTGAAATTCGTCAATGTTCTGGATGTACCGCCACTTCCGATCAGCACACAGGTTGATGCCGTGCGCTATTTCGTCGGGGACAAACCGGTCAAAATCATCACGCCGACCTCGCCGGACCGTAGCACCGAAATCGTCATTGCCACATCGGCTGGTGATCGCCGGTCGGTTTATGTCGATCCCTATACAGGGCTGGTGCTGGGATCGATGCCAGATCGCGGCACGATCATGTGGCTGATCCGCCGCATTCACAGTCTGGCCGAATTTGGTACCGTTACCAATTACCTGATCGAAATCGCCGCGGGATGGAGCATCCTTCTGGTCGTGACAGGCACCTATCTTTGGTGGCCGCGTGACAATCAAAGCGGCGGCGTTCTAACCGTGCGCGATACCCCGGCGCGTCGGCGCTGGTGGCGCGATGCCCATGCGGTTACCGGCATTTTCGTTGGCTTCTTTATCGTGTTTCTGGCCGCGACCGGCATGTTCTGGTCAGTATTCTGGGGCAAATATGCCAACGAATTCGCCAATGGTACGCCGAGCGGCTATCCATCGGGTGTTCGCGTCGATGTGCCCCTTTCGTCCGTCCCGATGATCAAGGCTTTTGGTGAAACCGGCTGGACTACCGAAAACGCCCAGATCCCGTTATCGATTGATGGCACATCAACTGCCAATGGTGGCACACCAACTCCGTTTGGCATAGATGCCGCCGTGGCAAAGTTCGCGGAACTTGGCATTGCACCCGGCTATGCGATTTCATTGCCAAGCAGTGAAACCGGTGTTTACAGCGCATCAATTTATCCCGATGACCTGTCCCAGCAGCGCGTCATTCATCTGGACCAATATTCAGGTCGACCGTTGATTGATATGGGATATCAGGACTACGGCATCTTTGGCCGCATCATGGAATGGGCGATCAATGTCCATATGGGTCAGGAATACGGGGTGATCAACCAGATTGTGCTGATGATTGTCTGTACCGCGATTGTCTTTATGGCTGTATCTGGCGGGATGATGTGGTGGAAACGCCGCCCGGCCGGATCGCTGGGCATACCGCCCTTGCCGCGCCGGACAAAAAGCCTGATCGGGGTGACGGTGATCCTTGGGATTGGCGGAATCATTTACCCGGTCGTCGGTGTATCCATGCTGGTGATCTGGTTCCTGGACTGGCTGTTTGTGGCCCGCCCCGCCCGGTCATTGCGCGTGGCCTGAAGGTTCGACAATGCAACCCGGCCATCCGGCTGGATAAAAGATCTGGTGTCGATACGCGGCACCCCGCAACGTGCCGCGTATCTCCCTTGTGCCATCGGGAGTTCCCCATGAACAACGAAGACGCCTTGAAACATCTTGAGAAACTTGCTGAAAACCCGGCCCTTGATATGGGGGCCAATGCCGCCATCGGGCACCACGAAGAGGAAGGCGAATATATCTATCGCATCCTGTCGGGCCTTGTGATGCAATGTCATTATGCCGAAGATGGCGAACGTCAAGTCTGCCGCGTGTTCCGCCCCGGTGATCTGATCGGGCTTGAGACGGTTGTCGAACCGGGTCTTTCACTGATCAGCGAAACCCTGACGCCAACGGTCCTGATGCGCATTCCGGTTGCGCGCATCCGAATGGCACAGGCGACCAATCCCGAACTGCAACAGGCGATCCTGCGGCTGCTCGCACGCGAGGTTGTCGATGGCTATAACTGGAAGGTCAATCTGGGGACCGGATCGGCGATGCGCCGGATTTGCCGTTTCCTGCTCTGGAGTGCCAAGGATGATCACTGCCCGCTGCCGACACGCGACAAGCTGGGCAGCATCATTGCCACAACCACCGAAACCGCAAGCCGCATGATTGCTGATCTTCGCCGTCAGGGTGTTTTGCGCAAAAGCCGGTCTCGCCCGTCAACGGTCGTGATCGACCGGGATCGCGTGCGCCAGAAGGCCGGAGATTTCTGGGATCACCGCGCCGCGTGATAACGGACGAAACCTGTTGAAAACCGGGAATGCGGTCGCCTGCATGATCAGTGCGGCCGCGTGTTCCCGCCAAAGGACACATCGAACGGCATGGTCACATTCGATTTCAACAGCATTTCAAAATCGCTGGCAGGGATCGGCTTGCTGAAATAGAAGCCCTGTACCTCATCAACGCCTTCAGAGACGATGCGTTCCAGTTGCATTTCGGTTTCGATCCCTTCGACATTGACCGCCATGCCAAACGACCGCGCCAGGAACACCACCGCGCGCACAATCGCGGCATTGCCATCGCGGCTGTCGAGGTCGATGATAAACGACCGGTCTATCTTGATCTTGTCGACCGGGAATCGTTTCAGATAGGCCAGCGATGAATAACCTGTGCCGAAATCATCAATTGCAATCCGGATGCCCTGATTTCGCAGAATGCCAAGCGTGATCGCCGCTTCGCGCGGGTTATCCATCACCGCACTTTCAGTGACTTCAAACTGCAGCTGGGTCGGGTTCAAACGCGACCGTTCCAGAACATCGCCGACACTTTCAATCAGGTCTTCGTGCCGGGCAAGCTCCAGCGGCGACAGATTGACCGAAATCGTCAGTTCGCCATATCCGGCATCGAGCCATTGCCGGGTCTGTTTGCAAGCCTGATTAAGCACCCAATGGCCAACATCGGCAATGATGCCCATGCGTTCGGCCACAGGAATGAAATCGACCGGGCTGACCTGCCCGCGGGACGGATGGAACCAGCGCACCAGCGCCTCCATTCCGATGATCTTGTGGTTCGCGATATCAATAATCGGCTGATAGAACAGCTCCAGCTCGTCATTTTCAATCGCATGACTAAGGTCGCGTTCAAGCGCCTTGCGTTCCTGCACTTCGACCTGCAAACGCGGTTCGAAGAAATGATACCGGTTACGTCCTTCGGCCTTGGAACAATAAAGCGCCAGATCGACATTGCGGAACAGGTCCTTTTCATCGCGCCCGTCCTGGGGGAACATGCAGATACCGACCGATGTCGATGCCTGCACCTCGTTCCCATCCAGCATGAAGCGTTCCGAAACCCGTTCAATCAGGCGCTGTGCAACAAGGGTCACTTCCTCGACCGTGCCCGGATCATGGATCAGGACGGCAAATTCATCCCCGCCAAGGCGCGCGACCACATCCTCGTTGCGCAGACAAACCCGCATGCGTTCGCCAACCCCCTGTAAGAGCAGATCGCCGATGGGATGCCCAAGCGTATCATTGATGTCTTTGAAGTTATCCAGATCAAACAGCATCAGCACGAAACTGCGCTTTTCATGCTTGCCACGCTTGACCGCGGCTGCAAGGCGCTCCTGAAACAGGGTGCGGTTCGGAAGTCCGGTCAATCCGTCATGATGGGCCAGAAACTGGATACGTGCTTCGCTGCGTTTGCGATCTGTGATGTCGGTGATCGATCCTTCGATCAGAACCGGAACACCTTTGTCATCGCGTACCAGTCTTGCATTTTCCTCGACCCAGATGATCTTGCCATCGCGTCGGCGCATCTCGGCCTCAAACCCCTGAACCACGCCATCGCGCATAAGCTTTCCCGTCAGGCGCAGACGATTGGTCGGGTTCAGGTAACATTGCGAAAACCCGGCTTGGGACACCAGCAATTCATCGGCACTGTCATAGCCAAGGATCGATACGAAGGCCGGATTGGCAGACAGGATATCGCCAAGCGGGCGGCTCTGATAAAGACCTTCGGCGGAATTTTCGAAAATGCCGCGATATTTTTCTTCGGCCCGGCGAAGGGCACGTTCGACCGACAGCTTTTCGGTCACATCCTGCCCGATGCAGATCACGCCCGATACGTCGCCATCCTCACCGAAATGCGCACGCGCATTCCATTGCAACAGGCGAACCTCGCCATCGCGGCGCCGGAATGAAATGACTTCGTCCTTGATGATCTCGCCGGAAATCAGGCGTTTGATCCCCTGACGCACCTGATCGCGTTCACCGTCAAGCAACAGGAAATCAAAGAAATTCTGCCCGGCGGCTTCCATCCAGGAAAAGCCGAATGTCCATTCGCATTCACGGTTATATTCCAGAATGCGACCTTCGCTATCAAGGAACAGGATCACGCTGCCTGCGGTCTGGACCAGCGCGCGATAACGTTCCTGACGGCGGCGCAGATCATATTCCGCCTGACGGCTTTTGGTGATGTCGGTAACCGTGACGCTATAACCCAGAAGCGATCCGCCTTCGCCACGAATTTCGGTAGCATTGATCCGCACCCAAAGCTGGCTGCCATCCTGACGGCGCATTTCGATATCGCGCGCCTGAATCCCTGCCCCGGATACGAGGTCGCGACGCAAATCCCGCAAATCCTCGGCCCGGGCATAAAACTTTTCACTATTGGCAATATAGGCCTGGCGCAATTCGCGAACATTGTCATAGCCAAACAATGTCGCGGCTTCTTCGTTCACACTGGTCAATGTGCCATCGGCGGCCAGATCGATAATACCGTGCACAGCATGTTCAAGGGCACGGCGATAGCTTTCCTCGCGGGTGCGTTCCTGCCCGAAAAGTGCAATCGCATCCTGTGTCGGCAACGGCATGCGTTGCCACTGATAAATCCGCTGCCCGTAATGCACGGTTCGGATGTCATCCCAGTCGGCAATGTTTTCGCCGTCTTCGATCAGAGCACGCTGGCCAGATGGTTTAGTCAGCGACAATGCACCAGGCAGCCCCATTTCAAGGGCGGCCTGCTCGGCTGCCTTGTTGGAGAATCGCAAACCGCCGTCACGCTCCACCACCAGAACCGGCTGCGGCGAAATCAAAACCCCGGTGCCAGTCGTCGCATCTGCGTCCTGAAGGGCGATGATCCGGATGAAAACCTGCCCGGAGAGTGAAAGCTGCCAGGCAAAGAATTGGACATCGCGGCCATCAATTTTATCGACACGCGAAAAATATCCGACGGCATTTAGGGCCTCGGCACTGATTTCACGGATATTTTGGGCGATTTCGGGATGGGTATCAATCTTGTGCCAGGTATCATCGACAAGGTCGGGTGAAATCGTCTGCGCCCATGGCGCATTCACAAGAAGGCTTTCGCCGATGGGGTCATAAACCCCCGACGGGACACGAAGATGCCCAATCAACGCCGCAAGAGTCCCCGCAGCGTTGCTTGAAATGATAACTCCCATACCCGGCTTATTCGTCATTTTTGTTATCGCTGCGAGACCATAACTTTTACCCCATGCGCTGCAAAGGCCTATTTTATTCCCAAGAGAGAATGCGATGCGTTCTTGACGCTAACATGTTGTAATTTTTTAAGCATCCCCTTCGGTTCACAGCCCCTGCACATGCATGCGCAGCAAGCCCCCCTGTGTTCCGACGCCCAGAGGATGCGCCACATTTCACTACGCAATCATTAAAATCGTGAATATTTAACCGGTTAACTGTTGCCGGAGATCAAATACCGTCTTAGGTTCTATGTCCATCGGAGTTGTCACACGCCATCAACCGGTGCGTCGACGTTTCGCGGGAATACCCGTTAACGGTCAGTCATCCGGAAAAGGAGTAATCATCGTGATCTCACATCAGGACGCCTTGATTTACACAATGGTTATGGTTTCGGCCTCGGATAACGACATCACCGATGCGGAACTGTCCGCAATGGGGCGTCGGGTTCGCTATCTTCCGATTTTTGCCGGCTTTGACAATGACGGTGTCACCGCGGTTGCGCGTGATTGCGCCAAACTGCTAGCCAAAGAAGACGGCCTGGACAGCACGCTGGACATGATCCGCGAAGCCCTGCCGCGCAAATTGCGCGAAACCGCTTATGTCTTTGCCTGCGAAATTGTCCTGTCGGACAGCGAAATCAGTCAGGAAGAACTTCGTATTCTTGAACTGATACGTCATCGGCTCGATATTGACCGCCTTGTGAGTGCCGCGATTGAACGCGCCATGGCCGCGCGATATGTCCGCCCCGGCGAGTTTTAGGCAATCGCGCAAAGACGGCACAGAACGACCACATAATTTCCATTCCGACGACATAGCGTCGGCCGATAACGACGGAAACCGAACGAAACGCGCATAAGACCGGGTAACGCCCTGAATTGCTGCTTTCTTTGTCAGACCGCCATGTTATGGCCGCACTTGCGATTTGACTGCCGCCCGCCCGGTTCAACCAGCCGGGATGTTTTTGATCGTCTGATCGCTTTTTGACCGTCACATCGAAGGCCCACACGTTGGCCAAAACGAAGGAACACCGTTATGACCGCACTTGCCGGGGAAAACATCGCATTCATCGGTTTGGGACTGATGGGCCGTCCTATGGCGCTCAATCTCGAAAAAGCAGGGGCGATCCTGACCGTCAATACGCGCAATCCCGAAACGCTCAATGCCTTTGACGATCTGGGCGTTGCCACCGCGCCCACCCCGGCCGATGCGGCGGCGAATGCAGATATCGTCATCATCTGTGTCGCCAATACCGAAGCCCTTGAAAACGTGCTGCTTGGCGAGGATGGCGTGATTGACGGCATGGAAGAAGGCACCATCGTTGTCGACATGGGCACGACCGCCATCGACGCCACCCGGCGCTTTGCCGATGCCGTCGAAGAAGCCGGCGGTCACTGGATCGATGCCCCGGTATCAGGCGGAACACACGGGGCTGAAAACGGTACGCTCACCATCATGGTCGGTGCCGAAGAAGAAGATTTTCAACGTGTCCAGCGAGTCTTTGGCGTGCTTGGATCACGCGTCACCCATGTCGGTGAAATCGGATCCGGCCAGATCGCCAAGGCCGCCAACCAGATGATCGTTGGCATCACTATCGGTGCGATTGCCGAAGCCTTTTCCATGGCCGACGAAGCCGGGGTCGATCTTGGCAAATTGCGCTCCGCACTGACCGGCGGATTTGCGGATTCCGCGATCCTGCAAAAGCACGGTGAACGCATGATCGAACGCAATTTCGAACCAGGTGGCAAGGTCGTGACCCAGCGCAAGGACCTGTATCAGGCGCTTGAATTTTCCGAAGGCGAACTGGGCCTTGAACTGCCCTTCTCGCGGCTCGCCCTTGAACTTTACGAAGAACTGATCGAAATGGGCGGCGGCGATCTTGACCATTCCGCCCTGATCAAGATTTACGAAGAAGAATGACACACAAAAAGCAGGGTGTCCTTGGGCGACCCTGCTTTTTGCAAGCCAGGCAGCGCCTCATCCTGGCAGATGCGATCCCATTCGGTACAGGTAAAGCATATCCGATCCCGACTGCATCGGGACTTCGCCAAAGGCCTGCCAGCCTGGAATGGCAAAAGCGCGTGAAATCAAAATCCCGCCCGGTGCCATGCGCTGGTTTAACACATCGCCGACATCGGCCATCACCCGCGGGTCAAGAAAGCACACCACAACATCCCCCGGATTCTGATCGTGCTTTCTGAAGTCCGCGCGCACCAGCGACAGGTTTTCAAGCTGTGCCAGCCGCGCGCGAATGCGGCTGACCGCATAGGGTAGCGGCGATAACTCAATCCCGGTGACCGTTATATCGGGTCGGGCACGCGCGATACTGATCGCCAGATCGCCCCATCCCGATCCGAAATCCGTCACCCGGCAGGGTTCCTTGGGAAGATAGGATATGATTTCGTTGCGTGCCTTGCGACCACTTGGCATCGGCACCGCACGCAACCGGATGGCATAGACCACGATCAGTGCTGTCACGACGCCAAGAATGACGAGGATGGATAATTCGCTCATGGGCCTGCTAACCAATCTTTCTGATCTGTGCTAGGTTGGTGTCTTACTCCTGCCACAGGGCATTGTCCCCGGCAAGTTTTCACCCATCCAAGCGGGACAACCATCGCGCCATGAGCCAAGACGCAAGCAACCGTATCGACGAACTCGAAATCCACATCGCCCATCTCGAAAGCTCGATACATGACATGTCCGACATGATCAAATCACAGTGGGACCGGATCGACCTGCTGGAACGGCGCAACAAATTAATGGCCGAAGATATAAAACGGCTTGTCGATTTTCTGCGTACATCACCAGAAGATGATACACCTCCGCCTCATTATTAATGGTGCCATGAACTGGCCTCGCCAACCCCAGAGATGCCCTTGACCAATCCCTATCTCGACATCCCGGTGTTCGACGATTTCGCCAAGGTTCTTGACCCGTCAATTTATCGCGAACTGCCCGATGACTGGTGGGTTGGCACATCCGATATCGTCGGATCGACCAAGGCGGTCGAAGCAGGCCGTTACAAGGAAGTCAATATGGTCGGCGCGTCGGTCATTGCCGCAGCCACCAATGCCATCGGACATTCGGATTTTCCATTCATCTTTGGCGGGGACGGTGCAGCGATTGCCTGCCCACCCGACAAGGTTCCCGCCGTCCGCGATGCCCTTGCCGCGACCGCCATCTGGGCAAGCGAAGAACTGGGTTTTGATTTGCGGGTTGCCTTGGTCCGCATCGACGAAATCCGAAAAAGTGGTCACAATGTCCGGGTTGCCCGTTTTCTCGCATCAAAAAAGCTGGCCTATGCGGTATTTTCCGGGCGCGGCATTTCCTGGGCCGAAGAACAGATGAAACAGGGCCATAACCTGATTACCCCGGCACCGTCTGGCACGCAGCCCGATCTGACCGGACTTTCGTGCCGATGGTCGCCGATCCGGGCCGAGGATGGATGCAAAATCCTGTCAATAATCATGCTGCCCCGCGATGATCGAGCCCGTTTTGACCGTTGCGCAACCGCCCTGTTTGGCATCCTTGAACAGGACCGTCGCGACAGCAATCCGGTCCCGGAATCCGGTCCCGATTTCCGGATTGGCTGGCAAAGCCTGCGCCTAGAAGCACTGGCAACACAGGGAACCGAAGGATCAAAACTGCTCGCATGGTGCAAGGCGCTTTTCGTCTCCTGCGTTGCCCTGTTTCTGTTTAAAACTGGCCGGAATCTTGGCGATTTCGATCCGGTGCATTATCGCGAACAAACCAAACTCAATACTGATTTCCGACGCTTTGGCGATGGTATCTGGCTGACTGTCAATTGCACCGCACCACAAACAGAACAAATCGAAACGTTGCTGTCGGATGCCGAAAACAATGGTGATATCTGGTTTGGGATAAAACAGCAGGACGAAGCGCTGATGACCTGCATCGTTCCCGATATTGCAACGGACTCCCACCTGCATTTCCTAGATGGAGCCGATGGCGGTTACACCGCGGCAGCCAGCATCTGCAAAGCAAAGATGAAAAAGCTCCCGGCACAACCAGCTCATGCAGAACTCGCATCAACTTAACGACACCGATGCTTTTCTTGCATCAATAGCCGATTTGCGCGATCCTGAACCATCTTTTGTGACAACAGGTGACCGTCATGGATACCCGCGAACTTCAGGCATTGATCGCCGTTGCCGATGAAAAATCCTTTCATGGGGCCGCCGCCCGCCTTGGCCTTACGCAACCTGCCATCACGCGCCGTATCCAGCGCCTTGAAGAACGCATTGGCGCACAGCTTTTTGACCGGTCCTTAAAGCCGTTACAACCCACCCCCGCCGGGCACCGGGCATTGGCCGAAGCCCGCGATCTTTTACGCCGCCTTGATGGTTTCACCGAAAGCATCACCGGCAACAATGCCGTGACCGGTCCGTTCCGCCTTGGCGTCAGTCACGGGGCGGCACCGCTTCTGGCGGCGCACGAACTGCGAGATCTGCACGCACGTTTTCCCGACATGTCGCTTACAATCAAAAGTGGCTGGTCAAGCGAGCTGTTGCCGCTGATGCGGCGGGGCGAAATTGATGCCATGCTGTCGCTGGATGGTCCGCATGGTACAATTGGCGGCATTGATGTCCGCGATATTCCGCCAAGTCTGCGTGCCCAAAAACTTCTTGATGATCAAATCGTTGCGATCGGTCCCCGGTCAGCCAGACACCACCCGGAAAACATTGCCGAGCTGGCCGAACATCCCATGGTCCTGATGCCGGATGGCTGTACTTTCCGGGCACTTGGCAATGCATGGGCGCGCCAGAACGGGGTGCAGTTCAAATCCGTCCTTGAAGTTTCCGCTCTTGAATTGCAGATCGAAATGGTCGCCGCCGGGGCAGGATACGGCATCATGGCACGGCGGTTCTGCATGCACAGCCCGGCGGCAAACCGCATTCGCATTCTTGATATTCCGGGCATGAACTGGGATATGGGGATCATGCTGATCCGCCGTCAGTCCAACACCGATCTTGATGATATCATTGATACCGTTGGCAAAATTGTCGTCGAAGCCGGGGCTATGTCCGATCCGCTGCCAGATAATAATGCGCAAATGTTATCCGCATAATAATCCGAATGAATTGGACGCATTACACCATCGCGTTCAAAATCGGAACAATTATTGAAATCCGCTCCGGAGTAGACCGATGAGCCCCACTCTTCGCACCGCCAGGTGGTTTCCCTGGCTTGTTCTTGTCGCTGGCTGTCTTGTCCTGGCGGTCAATCTCGGCATCCGCCCGTCGCTTGGCCTGTTCATCCCCGATATGCTGACCGTCACCGGCTGGAGTGCCTCGACCTTTGGTCTGGCCTTTGCCATTCAGAACCTGATGTGGGGTGTTGCCGCTCCGATTGCCGGTGCCCTTGCTGATCGCTATGGCACCACGCGCACACTGATTGGCGGGGCGCTGTTTTATGCGCTGGGTCTGTATCTCATGGGTATTTCGACCTCGCCAATGGAACTGCATCTGACATCGGGATTCCTGATCGGAGCAGGGGTCGGTGCGACCAGCTTTCCGGTCATTCTGGCCGCTATCAGCCGCGCCTTTCCGCCGAACAAACGCAGCTTCGCCCTTGGTCTGGCATCCGCCGGGGGATCGGTCGGCCAGTTCGTCATGGCCCCGACAACCCAGTTTCTTAATGACGGTTATGGCTATGTCACCGCCCTTGCAATTCTTGCCGTCATGTCGATGATCATCGTACCCTTTGCCTTTGCGCTTACCGGCAAGGCCGAGGCCCATGGCCCCAATTCAGGTGGTGCCGATCTTGGACCGACCGGGCTGGTCGCGGCCTTTCACGAAGCCCGCAAGCATCGCGGTTTTCTGCTGCTCAATGCCGGGTTCTTTGTCTGCGGCTTCCATATCGCGGTGATCGCAACCCACCTGCCAACCTTTACCCAGCTTTGCGGCCTGCCCGGTTCGGTCGCGGCAAAGGGGCTTGCGATTGTTGGCCTGTTTAACATCGTTGGCACCCTGACGGCCGGTTGGGTGGGCGGCAAGTGGCGAAAAAAATGGAGCCTGTCGTTTATTTACGGCATGCGCGCACTGGTCATTCTGCTGTTCATGCTTGCCCCCAAAACCGCCGAAACCATCTGGCTGTTTTCTGCCCTGATGGGAGCGCTTTGGCTGTCGACGGTGCCGTTGACCAGTGGCATCATCGTGCAGGTTTTCGGCCCGCGCTATATGGCGACCCTGTTTGGCATTGTGATGCTGTCCCATCAGATCGGCGCATTCTTTGGCGCATGGATGGGCGGGATCATCTTTGATATGACCGGCAGTTTCGATGGCGTCTGGATCACCTCCATCGCGCTTGGCATCTTTGCCGCCATCGTCCATATGCCAATTGACGACAAAGCCCTTCGGGTCGAAGCCAACGCCTGATCGCTGATTATCCGAACAAAGCCGTGACACATATTTTCTGTGTCACGGCTTTCTCCTATCAGACCATCGTAGCAATGATCTTGCCGCGTGCCCGGCCCGATGATTGTCGGGCAAAGGCATCGGCAAACTGATCAAGCGGCACGGTCCGGTCGATCAGAACACGCACATTGCTCTCGGTCATCGCCGAAACGACCCGTGCCAGCCGATCCCCATCAGACATGTGAAACACAAACTGCGCATTGACATTGTGGGCATGTGCCAATGCCTCATCCGGCGGGGCAACAAGCGATAGCAGCCTGCCGCCGCTTCGCAGAACACCAAACGATTTTTGCTGTGTTTCACCGCCGATGGTGTCAATCACCAGATCAATATCCGAAAGCATTTCTGCAAAATCAGCGTGGCGATAATCGATCACCTGATCTGCACCCAATGTCCGGGCAATGGCGATCCCGTCCCCGGATGCGGTTGCAATCACGCGTGCGCCTGCCGCACGGGCAAACTGGATGGCAAAACTGCCTACCCCACCGGCCCCGGCATGGATCAGAACCGTCTGCCCGACACCAAGACCACCCAGCTCAAACAACGCCTGCCACGCCGTTCCCGCCGCCGTCGGAATGCCTGCGGCGACTTCAAGCGGCATGTCTTCGGGCACCTTCACCAGATAATTCGCCGGAACACAGGCAAACCCGGCTAACGCCCCGCCCGCAACCGGATCAAGCCGGGCAATAACCTTGTCACCCTTGTGCCAGCCGATCACATTTGCCCCGACATCCTCGATCATCCCGGCAAGGTCGGATCCGACCGTGTATCGGAATTCCAGCGGGAAGTAGCCCTGCAACACGCCGCTTTGCAATTTAATATCAAGCGGATTAAGAGCTGCTGCTCCCACCCGGACCAGCACGTCCTCCGGGCCGATTTCCGGTGTGGCAATATCGCGGATGACAGGTGCGGTATTGTAATCATCAAGTCTAACGGCTTTCATTGCGCGGCCTCCTGATCAGTGATTGGCCATGCGCCCACCTGATACAACCAGCCAAGCCAGTCTTCCAGATGCCATGTATGGGTCACCTTGCCGTTTTCGACATAATGAAATTCGTGAATCGGCATGTGAAAAGCCCTGCCTGTCGGCGCAATCCCGAACCATTCGCCTGAATGCGTGCCGGTGATTTCGGCCCGCACGGCAACCCGGCCCGGTCCGCCAATCATTTCGTGGACGATGATTTTCACGTCTGGAAAGGCAGCCTGAAACGCCCTGATCAGGGGCTTCATGCCATCGCGTCCCGGTGCCTGCCCGGGGGCAAGCGGGATATCCTGCCAGTCGCTGCAAACCGCCTCATTCAAAAGGTCGGCACCTTCGCTAAAAGCCCGATAGAGTACCTCGATGGCCTTGCGATCCGGGTCTGATACCCCGGTAATCACAGGCTTATTGATTTGCTCCGTCATTTTCATTTCCCATTCAGGATTGTTGGATATGGGAAATGCTATCGATCCTCTCGACATACTTGAAATCGATATAAAGTATATGACAACATCCATTTTATGGATTTACATGGTATCGACCTTAACCTTCTGGTGGCCTTCGACGCGCTGATGAAAGAACGCAGCGTCACGCGCGCGGGTATCCGCGTTGGCCGCACCCAACCGGCCATGAGTGCCGCACTATCGCGGCTGCGCGGATTGCTTAATGATGAACTTTTCATCCGAAGCCCTGCGGGCTTGCAGCCAACCCCGCGTGCCCTTGATCTTGCCGAACCAATTGGCCATGCGCTGGCCGAAATTCAGCGCACGCTTGAATTCACCCAGACGTTTGATCCGACGACGTCAACCGCGACTTTTTCCATAGCACTTTCGGATCATCCGACCTTCAAAGTCCTACCAGTGTTGCTTGATGCGCTGCGTCAGAAGGCACCGGGCATCACGCTGCGGATCGGGAACTTCACCGCGCGGGATGACGCCATTACCCTGCTTGACGCGGGGGAAGCCGACCTAACGATTGGCGTCTCCCCCACGGCAAGCGGGCGCATACTGACCCGACCGCTGTTTTCGGAAGACTTCGTTTGCGTTCTGCGCCGTGACCACCCAGCAACCAAGGCACCGCTGGATATTCCGGCTTTCCTTTCGCTATCGCATTTGCTGGTATCACCGGAAAATGACCGTTTTGGTCTGGTGGATGCGGCACTGGCAAAAATGGGCCATAAACGCCGCCTTGCCGTGACCCTGCCAACGATGTACGCCGCCCCGCTTGTGATTGCGCGCTCCGATCTGATCGCGACTCTGATGGCGGGCGTCATTCCAGCGTCTGGCCAGGCCGATGCTCTTGCCATCCGCCCGCTTCCCTTAGATCTTGATCCGATCGGCTTCACCATGTCCTGGCATCGCCGCAATGATGTCCATCCCGCACAACGCTGGCTGCGTGATTTTGTCGCGGGCCTGCCGCTTGATGGATAACAAGACGCCCGGTATCTGCTACACCGCCGACCCAAATCGCCTCTTTCCCGCGGCGCAGCGTTAAGCTAAAACCCGCTAATGGACAGACCGGTTTACATGACCCCCGAAGGGCTCGCAGCCCTTCGCACCGAACTTGATCACCTGTGGAAAAAGGAACGGCCCGAAACCGTTGCAGTGGTTTCATGGGCGGCAGGTAATGGCGACCGGTCGGAAAATGGCGATTACATCTATGGCAAGAAGCGCCTGCGCGAAATTGATCGCCGGGTGCGCTATCTGCGCAAACGGATCGAGGACGCGGTTGTTGTCGACCCGCACGAACAACCCGATCACAGCCGGGTTTTCTTTGGCGCCACGGTTACATATGTGAATGCGCGGGACGAAGAAGTCACCATCCGCATCGTTGGCGAGGACGAAGCCGAAAGCCTCAAAGGCAGAATAAGCTGGATTTCCCCTGTCGCCCGCGCCCTGATGAAGGCCGGTGTCGGCGACGTCGTCACGTTGCGCACCCCGGCGGGCGAGGACGAGCTTGAAGTCCTAAAAATCAGCTATCCGACTGCATAACCCGTCGGTTCTGTGACCGCAATTTCATACCCATCCGGATCACGGATAAAAAACTGATGCGTGCCGTCTTCAAGCTCTGTCACCGGCTCTGGCTTGAAACCTGCATCATTTAACGCGTCAAACATGACATCAACATCATTGCATTCCAAATACCAGACCAGCCCGGCAAAGGATGGCCGCATCCGGCGTTCTTCGTGCGAAACGCCGCCATGGGCGGCCAGCATCAAACGGATTTTGGCACCTGCATCACCCGCTTCCAGCATCGCCCAGACCGGCTCGTCATCCTGATCGGACAGGGTACGCGCCACCACCTCAAACCCTAGAAACCGGTAAAACCCGATACTGCGGTTGATCTCGGCAACGTTCAGAAGCGGTGTGGCGGCTGTGATCATCATGATCCTGTTAAACGCAAAATCGAGGCACGATTATGCCCGGCGGCATCAAACGCGTACAGCCCCGCCGCACGCGACCGGGCCTTATCCTTACATCCGGCTTTTAACCCGCCTGGTCGGTTCGGCCTGCAACGGGTCGTCGGGCCAGTAATGTTTGGGATAACGTCCCTTCATCTCGGCCTTGACCTGCGCATAGGAGCCGTTCCAGAACCCCACCAGATCAGACGTCACCTGAAGCGGCCTTTGCGCTGGCGACAGCAGATGCAACGTTACCGCCACCTTGCCACCGGCGATTTTCGGTGTTTCGGTCGCACCGAACATTTCCTGCAACCGGACCGGAAGGGCGGGTGTTTCACCGCTATAATCAATGCGGATATGGGATCCGGTTGGCACGGTCCAGTGGGTCGGTGCCAGACGATCAAGCTCTTGGCGCCTGTTCCAGTCAATGCCTGATACCAATGCCTCGGCCAAATTGACCTGTTTAAGCTGGCTGCGTTTATTGATCCCGCCAAGATATGGCATCAGCCAATCCTCAAGCGATGCCAAAAGCGCATCGTCGCTCATGTCGGGCCAGTTTTCCGGATCAACCCGGTGCAAGAACGCGATCCGTTCGCGCAGTCCCTCGGCCGCCTTGTCCCAAGGCAAACAATGCAGGCCAAGACGACGAATGCCTTCGATCATCGCCGCTGCAATCGCATCCGGTCCGGCTTCGTCACGGGTGGTTTTTTCATCAAGCACCAGCGCGCCAATCCGCAGTTGCCAGCGTGCCTGCACCGCATCGCTTTGCGCATCCCAGAAGACCTCTGTCCCTTCGGAAATCTGATCGGCGAAATGAGTTTCAAGGCTCGCGCGCGATAACGGTGCGGCAAGGTAAATCCTTGCCTCTCGTGCCTGTCCGTCAAGCTCCGCCACCGCGATATAGGGTTCGCTCGCCAACCCATCATTGTTGGCCAGAATCCCGCCACGCCCCCCCGACAGACGATAACGCGCATCCGTACCCTTGCGTCGTTCGCCAATCCGGTCGGGATAGGCAAAGGCCAGAAGCAACCCGACCTGATCGGCATGATCAACAGGATCATCGGGGCCGGCGGGGTTATGATTGCCCGCTTTGCTGGCCTCTTTCTTCGCGGCATCACCCAATCGCCGCGAAAGCTGCCTTGCGGCCTCGGTGATCATTTTCGGGGCCTTGCGGGCCAGAATCGCCTCGACCCTAAGCCGTAAATCCGCGCCGCGACCGCGCATGAAATCCCGATCCGATAACAATGCCGCCAGCGCACAGGCAACCTCGCCCAGTTCAAGGCGCGCCCCACGCAACATCATATGCGCCAAGCGTGGATGCACCGGCAATCCAGCCATCGCGGTGCCCATCGGCGTGATCCGGTTGGCATCATCAATCGCCTCAAGCCGCCGTAACACATCGCGCGCCTGATCGATCTTTGCCCCGTCGGGCTGATCCAGCCAGGGCAGGCTTGCCGGATCAGACACGCCCCACCGCGCGAGTTCCAACGTCAGAGGCGCAAGATCGGCATCGGCAATTTCCGGCGCGGTAAAGGGCGGGCGCGCGCGATGTTCGGCCTCCGCCCATAGGCGATAACACACACCGGGCTCTAACCGCCCGGCGCGGCCACGGCGTTGTTCGGCACTGGCCTGCGATGATTTGACCGTCACCAGCCGGGTCATGCCCGATGCCGGGTCAAACCTCGGCAAACGCTGCAGTCCGCAATCGACCACCACCCGGATGCCATCTATCGTCAATGACGTTTCGGCAATCGCAGTCGCCAGCACCACCTTGCGCATGCCATCTGGGGTCGGCTCAATCGCAATGTCCTGCGCCCTGGTTTCCATCGCACCATAAAGCGGTGCAATAATCACCGTTGGATCAAGCCCATCTTTCAACGCCACCTCAACCCGCGTGATTTCCCCCTGCCCCGGCAGGAAGGCCAGGATCGACCCGCTTTCCTCGCGAAGTGCCAGCCTGATCGCCGCCGTCATTTCCCGATCAATCCATGCATCGGGGCGGATTGGAACATATTTTGTTTCAACCGGAAAGGCACGGCCTTCGCTGGTGATCACCGGGCAGTCGCCCATCAGGGCCGCAATAGGACCGCCATCAAGGGTGGCCGACATCACAACAATACGCAAATCATCGCGAAGGGCTGTCTGCGTTTCCCGCGCCAAGGCCAAACCCAGATCGGCATCAAGCGACCGTTCGTGAAATTCATCAAAAATCACGCAACCAATGCCTGACAGTTCCGGGTCATCCTGGATCATGCGCACCAGAATACCCTCGGTCACGACCTCGATCCGGGTTCGAGCGGAAACCTTGCTGTCAAACCGCACGCGATAACCGACCGTCTCGCCCACGCTTTCGCCCAGCAACTGCGCCATCCGGCGCGCTGCCGCCCGCGCGGCCAGCCGCCGGGGTTCCAGCATCACGATCTTCTGATCATTCCGCCATGCCCTTTCCAGTAACGCCAAGGGCACCTTGGTCGTTTTCCCCGCCCCCGGCGGGGCCTGCAAAACCGCGTTGATGCCGGTTTCCAGCACGGTACAAAGGTCGGGCAGAACCGCATCAATCGGAAGGATGGGGAAGGCTTTGGGCATGAACTGGACTAACAACTACGGCAAGGGCCGGACATTACTGAAGGATTTCATCAAAAGCGCAACAAAATCAGACCAAACGTACCGGCCCCGCATATTTCGCGACCAGATCATCCGATGTCAGAAGCATTATCCCTTCCGATATCGCCTGAGCAACCAGAAGCCGATCAAACGGATCCTTGTGAATAGACGGTAAAGTATCGATCATAAGCGTATGTTCGCCAGTGATCGGCAATTCGGAGTATCCATTATCAATTAACCCTCGACGCAATAGCCGGGCATTCACCCGAAAATCATCTCGCCCCAGCCCGGACTTGATTGCGATTTCCCAAAGACTGGCCGCGCTGAAAAGCAATTCGCTCTCAGCGTTTTCGATCAGATCAACTGCGCCAGATGGAAGCTTTTCCGGTTCTCCTGCCGCCCAAAGGATCAAGTGTGTATCGAGCAAAAGCTTCATCAGCGCAGACCAAACATTTCTTCGATCTCGTCCGATCCCATTCTGTCGAAATCGTCCGGAACCAGAATTTCACCGCGAAGGAATCCCGTCCGTTTGGCAAGGGACTTCTCGGGATCAAACGCAGACATCTGAACGACCGGTTTTCCTGCCTTAGCAATCACAAGATCCTCGCCGTTCATTACCCTTGCAATCAACCGGGACAGGTGTGTTTTGGCCTCATGAATGTTAACGGTTCCCATCGCGCACCTAAAATATGACTAAGTTAACTTAGTCTATCTTATATTTATCGAATTCGCAGCAAAAAGCGAATTACTCCTGCTCGTGCAAGAATTGCACCGGCCTTGTCCTCAAAACAATCCCCCGCTCCCCACCAATCCGTTGCAGGGTTTTAAGCCCTCGCGTCAGGCGATAAAGCGCTTCCATATCCCCGCTTACCCGCATTTTCTGCGCTTCAATCCGGGTCACTTTAAACAGGTCGCGAAATGCACCCTCGGAAAGCGCACGAAGGGCTTCTTCCTTCTCCGACCGGGCCGGATCGGGATGTTCGAAAACCAAGGGTTGGGCAGGTTTGAGTGCTTCTGTCATCGCGGTCTTTTCTATCACAATCGACAATGCCCAGACCATCCATGCCTGTGTCCAGCGCATATAATTGCGCCGATCCACGCCAAACCGCCCAAGACCGGCATAAAAAACACCGCGCTTTGCATCAAACAATGCTTCACACGCCCAATCTGCAATCTTCTTTGCCGCTGCAAGCTCGCCAAACCGGCAAAGTGTCCCGATGGCTTGTGCCACCGCATGACAATCAACATACCCGTCCCGCCTGGCAAAGCTGCGCGGGCGGCCATTAGTGTCAAAACATTCCGCACGGTAAAATGCATAGCCACGCATGATCGCGTCATCCAACCCGACCATCCCCGATGCCCGGAACCGATCCAGCAGATCAAGGATGTAACCGGTATGAAAGCCATCAACAAAGCGATGATGCGACCGCGTGCCATATTCCCACGCCCCATCGGAACGCTGCGCGGCCAACACCCGCGCAACCGCCTTCCGGCTTATTTCATTACCCGGATCAATGCGATGCAATGTCCAGGCGGTCCAAAGGCTGGCATTATGGATTTCCCCATCCCCCTGCCCGACATAGGCAAAATACCCATCCCGCCAAAGCCCACGCAAAAATCCCGCCGCCCGATGCAATATCGGGTCGCTTGGTGCCATACCGCCAGTCATCAACGCATCAACCGCAAAGCTTGTGACAATCGCATTGGACGCACCGCGCGGCACATAAAAGGCGCGTGCCTGCCACGCAAACGGATATCCCCAACCACCGTCCTCGTTTTGCATCCGGCAAAGCCTACCCGCTACATCACAAAGCCGTACCCCATCAGCCGCACCCAAAAGCAACGCCAACGTTTTCGGGTTTTGCAATGCCAGGATGATCGCAATATGGCGTAATGCCCGTGGTCCACGCTTAATCGCCTGCAACCAAGTCAGCCGCGCCATCCGAAACCGCCCCAAGCCGCTTAAACGGAACACCCCGCTTTCGAGCCCGTCAAACGGATCGGCCCCGGCAAAGTCGGCGTGAACAATCCCCGCAAGAACACGGTCACGCACCGCAATCAGATCATTGCCTTGCATCGGTATTCTCCCGCATGGCAATCCCCGCCGCCATCCCGCAACAAATCAGGTAATGCCCGTATGACAATGTATTGTCCGTCACCATCGTCACCACGACTGATGCCAGAATACAGATCGCCAACCGCGATCCCCGCGCAAACCAGATCAGCATCCCCCAGCTCATCAGCCAAAGGATTGCTCCGATCAATCCCGTCTCGAACAGGATGCGGAAATGATCATTATGCAGCGCGCCGAACGCCACCGCAGACGGCAAATCCTGCAAAATCGCCTCGACACTGCCCGCTCCAAAGCCGAGCCATTGCCGCGCGGCGGATGCCGTTTGCCAATCATCCCAGAACATCCGCCAGAATGCCAATCGCCCACTGCCATGCGTCATCAACAGTCGCGGCAGCCAGATCGTCATCATCACCCACACCGCAATCAAAGTCGGCAATCCGAAAAGCCACGTCATCGCTCGCGAAAACCGAACCCGCCCGACAAAGGCGATCATCAGCGCTAAAACCGCAATCCGCGTCTGGCTCAGGACCACGGCAACCGCCGCAACCCCGCCAATCCATCCGCGCGCATGCCCCCGCATCGCGCACGTCAATGCAAACAACCCCAGAAACAGAAACGGATGATTAAGCCGCCACCCTTCATGGGTGATCTGAAAAACACTTGCCATCGGCAGATACAAAATCAATGCCGGCACCATCACCCGCAAACAATCCCGCCCCAGCCATAGGCCGCATATCAGGCCAAGCGGCAGGATCAAAAGATTGCCGATCAGCCGGACTTTCTCATCCGTCCCACCATCGCCAAGCCCAACAACCCCGAGCAACACGCCCAGCAAAAGCACGGCGACCAATCCATCTCCCGTCAATCGCCCCCGCAAAATCGCAGGCCCAACCCAAATCCCCCAAAACCCGATCAGGATCAGCTTCGCCAGCATCCCGCCAAACCCGGTCAGCCAAAGCGATGCCAGCATTGCCACAATGCCCAGCAAAAGAACCGGCATGTTTGAGCCCGCCGTATCCCCGACCGCGTCCGGCTTTGCGTTCATTTCGGCCATGAATTGCCCCTGCAACACCCAGCCACACCTCGCGGCGGGACAAATTCGAAAAACTCCGCTATCGTGATCAGCTTGAAATCATGGATATTTTCGGAACGCTGATGCAGCGACTGGTGACATTTTGCCTGACATCCCAGATCGTTCTGGCCCCTATCATGCTGGGCGGCACACGACCTTGGGCGATAGCGGTTTTGACCATCCTGACCGGCATCGGGTTGCTGGTGGCGGGATGGTTCGGCCACGTGAAACTGACCCGACCGATCAAACAGGTTGGCATTGCCGGCGCACTCCTGTCTGTATGGCTGGTCGTGCAGGCCGCACCGATCTGGCCAACGCTGCCTGCCCCGTTCAACGCATCGCACCTTGCCCTTTACCCAACCGCCTTCCTGCCGATGATCGGCAGTGTTTTGTGGCTGGCCGGTATCTATGTGCTGGCCGCTGGATGCGCGCAAATGCGAGGTGATAAATTCACCCGAATAATCGCATGGGCCGTGATAATTGCGGCAATTCTGCAAGTCGCACTTGCCTGTCTTGCCGATATCTTCTCGTTTGAAAGCACCTATTGGTTTGCCAAGCAGGCCCATCTTGGTGACTGGACCGGAAGCTTTGCCAATCGCAACGCCTTTGGCGGCCTGATGACGATTGCGGCGATCTACGCCCTTTACCTTTTCTGCGCCAAGGGCACGGCCACAATCGGAAGCCGGATTGATCACGCGGCTGGCTGGATCGCACTTGCACTGATTTTCACATCCGCCCTGTTCGCCAGCCATTCGCGAAGTGCGGTTCTTGCACTGGCAATTGCCCTCATCACCTTTGCAATCATGCTTCGCCCAAAAGCAGACCGCCTGCTGCCGCGCATCACCTATCCCGTTATGGTCGTAGCCTGCGTTACAACTGCCCTGATCGTCATCGCCATGCTCATTCCCGATCTTGGCAATCGCTTTGCCGAACTGGCCCGCCCCGATCTGATCCAGCGCGATGACGCATGGCAGACTGCCATCATCGCCATATCCCATCGCCCATTTACCGGCTTTGGCCCGAACGCGATTGCGTTGGTGATGGATCATTTCGCAACCCTTGGCCTTAACCGCAAAGCCGCATGGTTCAGCAGCCATAATTTATGGCTTGATGCCGCCCTCATCTTTGGCATTCCCGCAACGCTGGCGATGGCTGGCTTTATCCTGTATCGGCTGACACGCACTTTCCGAGCAGCCGAAAACCGTCTGGATCGAACGCTTCTGATCAGCCTTGCGGCTCTGATCGGTATCATGTCCAGCATCGGCTGGGTCGCGTCGATGCCTGCACTCATTCTGCCCTTCCTGTCCCTTCTGGCCGCGCTTGAAGCAAGGCCGAAAGTACAAAGCCGCGCAGCATCACAATATCGGAACGGTCCCCGGCAATCCGTGAGGCCCGATCCAGTTCTTCGCCAATCGCCTGCGGATTAAAGTCTTGTTGCTGCGCCCGTGCCAAAGCCCGAAGCGACATCAAAACCGGATCAAACGGCGCATCTATAAGCTCCGCACTCGTCAATATCTCCAAAGCCATCCAATCGCCTGATTTAAAAGCTGCCGTGACCGCGTGCTGCTTTGCGTAATCGGCAACTCCATCCCCATCACGCAAAGCAGCTTCGATATCCGGCACATTCCGCAAGGCCGCCATCTCAGCCCCAAGGCGGCCCAAACCGATCCCGATCAAAACCAGCCCGGCAAATATAGGGGTCCGGCGAAAACGCATCAGGCGTTCTCCGCCCTGTCGGCATTGTCCCGACCATACGCCGGTCTGCCCCGTGTGGCAGCCAGGACAAGGCCATCGGGCACCAACCCGGCGGCGTTCAACTGACTGATGGCATCGCGCACATCACGGCGTTTGCTGTAACCACGGCGCAGCACCAGCAACCGCGCATCCGCCGCCCCCATCAGCAGTATCGCATCGGCCACTGATAAAACCGGCGGACTATCAATCACGATCCGGTCATAACGACCGCGCAGAAGATCCAGAACATCCCGTAATCCATTCTGAAGCAAGCCGGTCGCAAAACTTCCCGGTACGGATGCCCGCGCACCGATATAGTCAAAGGATTCACGATCTTCCCCGCTTTGAATGGCGTCCTCCAACGTCCCTTCACCGGCCAGAGCCGCCGTCAAATCCGACACGTTGCCGACACGCGCAAATCCCGCTGGGTGGCGCAGATCGCCATCAAGCAGAATCGTCTTCATCCCCGCAGTCGCAAAGCTTGTCGCAAGATCACGCGCCAGTCTGCTTTTGCCTTCGCCCGGCACAGCCGACCCGATGCAACTGACATGGGCGCGACCCGCATGTACGCGCGTTTTGGCAAGGATATTGACCAAAACCGCCAGATGGCCAACCGCTTCCTCCATCGAAACCGCACTGGCAAAGGGGTCATCAACTTGCGGAGTCCGGGCATAAAGCGGAATACCAAACCGGTCTTCCAACTTCCCGTCATCATGGATCGCCTGATCGAAATAGTGTCTTAGCATCCCCGCAACAACGGCGGCAAAAAGCGCGACCAGAACTGAAGCCATCCACAAATCGCGTCTGGTCGGAAACTCCGCCGTTTCAGGCAGGCTTGCGGCCTGCATCACCGTCACATCACTTTGAAATGCAGCCAATGCGATACGAAGTTCCTGCTCCGTTGTGCCAAGCGTGTCGGCTTCGCTGCGCATCAGTTCCACCGCGCGCAAAAGGGCGGCCTGCCCCTGTGCCTTTTCATGGCGGACAGTCAATTTTTCCTGCCAGTCATCACGCTGGCTTCTGATCACATCATATTGTTTTTGCGCATCTCGCAGATCAAGCGCGATCTTCTCTGCCGCCACCAACACGGCATCGCGCAGATGCCGCTGCACGGTTTCAAGTTCGCGATGAACAGCAATCATCGCCGGATGCTTGGGACCGTATCGCTGATCCAATGCCGCATGATTTCGACGTACCTCGTCATATTGCCCAGAAAGCCGTCGAACCGTTTCATTATTGGCAATCGGTGGCAGGGCCAGAAGGGTATCAATCGACTGCGAATTCTTGCGTGCATCGGCCATCAGGCGTGCCCGTTCCAGATCACGGCGCGCAACCTCCAGCGCGCCATTCAATTGATAAATTCGGTCCAGTATCAAACGGCTTTCATCGGGTTCGATAAAGCCTGCCTGCTGCTGCCACACCGAAAGATCGGTTTCGGCCTGCGCCAGCTTTGCGTTCGCGGCCAAAAGCTGTTCGGACGTTTCCATCAACCTCGCGCGAAATCCCTGTTTGCGTGTACTTTCGCGCTGCCAAAGGTAACTGTCGATAACGGCATTCAGGATTTTCTGGCTTTGCGCCGCATCATGATCGGTCACACTAACCTCGATCACGGACGCATTGCCAATGCGCACCACCTCGATCCGTGATCGCAGGGCACCAAGTACGCGGTTATCGCCTGCTTCATTTCCCTCACTTCCGTCAATCGCGGGCACGATCTGAACGCCCTCGCCGCGCAGGACCGAAAGTGCGGTTGCAAGTACTTCATTCCCGCGAAGCTCCGCCATTGCGGTTTCCAGATGCTGCGCAACCCCGCCCCCGTTTATCGGGGCATCTTCGCGATCGATCACAAAGGCAATTTCGGCCACCGAACGATAGGTTGGCATCAGTCGGGGAATAATAGCCGCGGCCACCATCAACACCGCAACAAAAACAAGCATCACAATCCCGCGGCGCTGCCACAGCACCGCGAACAGATCGATCAACGTCAAGTCTGTATCCTTGTCGGTTTGCAGTTGATCCGAATGCCTCATCGCGGGCTGACCGATGGCTGTTCAATCCAGTCCGACTGATCGGTATCTGCCCTTTCTTCCGTAAGGCTCGTGTTCCAGCTTTGCGTCGCCGCGGGGTCCCATTGCCTGTAATACGTGCTGAAACGAATTGGCAAAAAGGGCTGGGGTGGCTTTGATATCGATCCGGGACTGGTATTGTCGGTTGTCTCTGACGCAACGGCTTGCGCGCGATATCCCGCATCAAAAAACCGCCTTGAGATTTCAGGCATCGTTCCTGCTGCCATCGCGTCACGCATCTTGGGTTCGGGATACATTGCCACCACCCGAAGCACCGCCTTCATAACGATCAATTCCATCAGAAAACTGCCTGTCCCACCGGGCATGAGCATCTGCGTCAATGCCAGAACCCGATCCAGAACCAGCAAGACCATCCTGAAATCCTCTGGCCTCAGATTGCCTTCGCTTGTCACCACATCCCGCCCCAACAATCTTGCAATCAGGGCATCGACCGTATCGTCAATTTCCACAGTGTCGTTTTCGGATAGCTGATCGGTCAGGAATTGCATGATCTGGCTTGCATTTGCCTCGGCCGCTTCGATTTCAGGTGGGGGTAAAACCACCTGTCCGCTGGCATCGGCGGGTGTCAACACAAGCCAGATCGCAAATCCGACAATCACGACCCAACCTGCCGCGCGGTAAAATCGTCCAGCCCATGCCCGCAAGATTGCCGGAATGATACCCCCGGCAAACCGCCAAAGCCCGCGGCCATACCGTGGCCCCATCGTGCGCGGTGCCATGGCAATGCGCCATGCAAATTCCAGCCCGCATCGCTGCATCATCGCTGGTGCCCGCCTGATATCACCGGCCAGGACATCAAACGCCCCCCCAACCCCCATGATAAAACGGCATCCGGTTTTCGGCCCGTAATTCACCACAAACGCATCCTTGCGCGGACTGGGAAGGGCAACAAACACCACGTCCGCACCGCTGGCTCGAACCTTTTCGGCCAGTTTGGCATCATCGGGGTCGTAACCGTGATGGCCCCCGGCAATGATCAGTTCGGGAAAATCGCGGCGAAGGCGTGCTTGCACGCGATGCAAAACATCATCGCGGGCGCCTAGCAAAAAGACCGAATGTCCCGCCGCCTCAAACCTTGGCAAAAGACTTTCCATCAAATCAATGCCGGTCACCCGTTCGGGCACCGCAAGGCCCAGTAATCGGGCCGACCAGACAATCCCCATCCCATCCGCCGACAGGCAATCGGCCTGTGCCAAAACACGCCAAAGACCGCCATCCCGACACGCTTGTGCGAATTTGACCGCATTTAAAGACAAATGGCGGAAACAGCCTTCTTGATGGATATTGGAACAGATGTGATCGGCCAATGACGCCTGCCTGCGCAGATCAAGCATCAGGCCGAAAAAGTCCCCTCGGTCGCTGGTCATCCCCGCCGATCTCTCCCCAATGTCCCTTTATGTGATGGCTGCAATTGTTCGCCCCCCGACAACCATCTGACAAAGCATTGAAATTCAAAGTAACTTATGATTGTTTTGCCATCAAGACAAACACCAAAGAGTGATGGCGCGTGAAGATCATTCTGCTTACGAATATCGTTCCGCCCTACCGGCAACGCGCCTATGGCATGTTGGCCCGCCTTGTTCATGCCTGCAACCCGGTCCGCAATCCAGATGGCGACTTCCACGTCATCTGCACCCAGCGTCAAGAACCCCAACGCGCGTGGCCAATGCTGACCGGCGATTTCGCCCAATCAATCCTGCCCGGCATCAAAATCCCGCTTGGTGAAAATCGCGTGATCCCGATTAATTTCGGCTTAATCCGCACCCTTGACGCCGCCCGGCCTGATGTCCTGATCATTGCCGGTTTCGGACTGGCACAATGGCAGGCACATCTTTATGCCCGCCGACACAATATCCCGACCATTTTACAGTTTGATGGTTGGGCCGGATCGGACGCCACCTATCAAAACCGTCTTCGCGATTGCATCCGGAAAACGATGATCGCGCATGCCAAAATCTGCATTGCCGCCGGGGAAAATGGCCAAGACTGGTTTGTCGAATCCGGCAAGGTCAGAAACAATATCCTGATCGCCCCGATCCCGCCTTCCTTCACGGCTCCCAATCATCTTCACGGCTTTGATGACCGTCCCGTCGATCTTTTATGGTGCGGAAGGCCAACATTATCCAAGGGCTTCGAAACCTTCCTTGAAATTGCAGCCGGGCTACATCGCCAGGGCCACGCAAAGCGTATCCAGATCGTCGGGACCTGCGACCAGAATGACCTTGCAAACCGGCTTGCGGGACTAGGTCTGAGCAAGGCCAGCGACCATATGCCCGAAATACCTCCGGCGAAATTGCCCAGCATCTATCAGCAGGCCAAACTCTGCCTCCTGCCCAGCCGCAATGATGCCTATGGTGTCACCGTGATCGAGGCCATTGCATGCGGCACCGTCGCCCTCGCAAGCAACCGGGTCGGCTGCGTTCCCGATATTCTCGGCACCGCCGAAATTCTGCCTTGCAACATCGTGCCCGCATGGATGACGGCCTGCGCGCGATTGCTAAGTGATCGCGCCGCATGGCAGAAAACCCAAGCCCGGCAGCATTCCCGCATCGCCAACAACACCCCCGCCCATCACGCCGAAACCATCTTGCGGGCTTGCAAGATGGCAAACAGCGCAGAGGTGCCTGATGCATAACCGCGTTTTGGTCCGTGATGCCCCGGTCTGGATGATTGGCCGCAATGACCAGCTCCGCATTCTCGCCGCCCATCTAGCACACCATAACCGGCTGGTCCGCTGGGACAGTTTCTGGCGTCATGACGGTAGCGCTTTTCTCACCCCGCCGGCCCGGCGGGTGGAACCACATCTTTCCAATGTTCCCGGCCGACATCTCTTGCCCGATATTATGGGAAAGCTCGCACAAAAGCTTCACCTTCCCGCGCGAAACCTCTATTCCGATCTGCCTCTGTCATGGCTGGCGCGGCTCCATATGCCCGATGCCCGTATCCTCCACGGTCAGGGAAATTACAGCCTTCCCGCCATGCGAGCTGCCCGTGCACATGGCATGACGATCATTTCGGATGTCACCGGCCAGCTTGCCCCGGTCCGCCATCGCCAGCTCGCCGACGAATATCACCATCACGGTTTGCGTTATCGCGAGATATCAAACTTCCTTGCCCGCCGCCGCATCGCAGAAGCCCGATTTGCCGATGGCGTTTTTGCCCCCTCCGACGTGGTTGCCGCCGGACTTGAAGAATGCGGCATTGATCCGGCACGCATTCATCTGGTTCCCTTTGCGTCCGGCCTGTGTTCTCAATTGGTCAAGGCCGAACGAACGACACAAAATCCCGGCATCACCCGCCTTCTCTATGTCGGCAATATCTCGATTGCCAAGGGCATCCGAATTTTGATCGAAGCCTTCCGTGCGCTGCGCACCCGTCATGGGCCTTCCATCACGCTTGATCTGATCGGTGCGGCACAGCCCTGTGCGTTCGCCTATCTTTCCAAACTGCCGCAGGGTTGCGTCTGGCACGGTGCAATGCCACAGGCGAAGCTTGCCGAGCACTTGCTCTCCGACGATATATTCGTCTTCCCCAGCCTGTCCGAAGGCAGCAGTCTTGCCGTGCTTGAAGCCATGGCGGCTGGCTGTGCCGTGATCACGACCCCAGATGCCGGAAGCCCAATTACCCATCAAAAAAATGGGCTCCTGATCCAGCCCCGCGATCGCAACGCTCTGATTGACGCCATACATGCCCTGCATGCCGCTCCGGCACGTGTTCAGGCACTTGGCGTCGCCGCCCGCGACCTGATCGCAACCAATATCACCATGGATTACGGCACCCGATCCGAAGCCGCCTATGAAAGGGTTCTTGCCCACCATGCATAGGTTCCGCACGTGTATTTATCCGCTCTGGATGCTCTCAGCCAATCTGATCACACGCCTTGGCGGTATGATCATTCTACTTTTGATCGGCCATCATTTCGCCCCTGATCAGTTAGGGGCCTATTTCGCGGCCGTTGCCACCATCGGCCTTGCCGTAACCATCGCGCAGGCCGGATGCGGCCTGCTTCTGATCCGGTTCTATCAGGCAAACCAGTACCGCGCCGCCTTCGCCCTTTGCGCGCTTCGCCTTACACTTGCTATCGCGGCAACCGCGTTTGTCGTCATCATGACAGACATCCCCCCATCGCCGATCCTTCTGATGCCCACGGTCGCGGCTCTCGCCCCGGACTGGATCATCACGGCACGCGGTCAACTTTCCAAAATCGCCCTGATCGCCGTTCTAGGACAAATCGCCGGAATCACCGTCGCTTTCGTTGCCATCGTCCCCCAAAGCAATCTGGCCCTCTTTGCCATCGCACCAGCAATCTCACTGGCAAGCCTGATCGCGGGTGCCTTGCTTGCCCTTCGCGATCATGCCTCTCACCCAACTGCCATAACCAAAATCACCCACAGCCAGATGATCAATCTGATCGGCTTCACCCTGCTGGCTGGCGCACTCCCCAATCTTGATTTCGTGCTGCTCGGCCAAAATCTGCCCAACACAGCGCACGCCAATCTGATGCTGGCCCAACGCATCTTCCTGATCACGGCGGCGATCATCGCCAGCATTTCGGCGGCATTATTTGCCAAAAAGCAGGCCGGGCTGCTCCGCGATATCTGGCTGATCGCACCACCACTTGCCATGACTGCAACACTTCTGATGCTGCCCGAAACGCTTGCCCTGCTTTTTTACGGCACTGTCAATGTCAACCTCGTCGCCTTGTTGCGCACAGGGGCCTTCTGGCCCGTGCTGCTTGCGATGGTCTCGCGTCAAATCCTGATATCACAGGAAACCGAAAACCAGCTCTTCCCCGGCTGGATTTGCCTTGCTCTTCTTGTTGTCTCAGGCGTGCTTCTTCCGACTTCCCCTCATGAAACCGATGCTGTGATCATTATGCAGCTTCGCCTGAGCCTCTGCCTGATCCTGATCGCGATATGTCACCGCAATCCCATTTTGCGGAACAAACCGGCATGAAGAAATTGCAGGCCGAAATCATCAATAACCGCCTCATCACCGGCCAGTATGGCGATATCCGTTTCGGGCCCTGGAGTTTTGAATGCTCTGATAGGTACTCTTTCGTCACACTCAGCGATCAATGCCGCAACACACGCCAGGTTGGCGATCACTGGCAACTGGCCGAAGGCGACTGGGCGCTTGATTACCAGACAAGCCGGATTGATCCCGCAACGCTTCGCATCCGGGCAACACTCTCCGCCCGCCGCGATGGGCTGTTACAGGATGCCGTCATCCGGCTGATCTTTGACAAACCCACCATTCAATCAGGCGAAATTGCCGGTCGCAAATATCACCACACCGACAGTGACAGATACCGCCTGCATCCCGTCCGCACCGTCCGACTAATGGGAACCGATGGCACAATCATTTCCGTCACGCTTGATCGTTATGACGGGGCCGGTCGCTTTACGCCTTACATTTATCTGCGTGATCGCGGCGATCACTGGATCATTCACGCCCGCCTGCTGCCAATCGATCCGGTTGATCACGTCTGGTTGCGCTGGGCCAACCGATTTTTCACCCTGTCCGCCCCGGATTGGCTGGCGCATCTAGTCTGGAATTTTCCGGGTGGCAAAGCTGCTTTCTGGCGCTTGCGCGAACGACTTGGCCGACGCTGTCCCGAAATACAGGCAGTCCCGCTTAACAGGCTGAAATCAAGTCAGTCCCTAATGCTGGAGGTCACATGTCGCTTCGCGTAGTACAATCTGATTTGCACGAACGCTGCCTTCGCCTTGCGCGTTTGATTGCCGATCAACTGGCCAATCAGCAGTACGAAAATGGCGATTTCCCCCAGCACAGCTTTTACGCCAAGGCCTATGCCGTCGCCCTTTGTCAAAATCTGGGTTACGATCACTATACTGCGAAAATTAGGGCGGCCGTCAATGCGCTGAAAACCGAAATCCAGGACCACCGTTATCATCGCGAATTCATCGAATACGCACTGGAAAACTGCCCGGACATAAACGCCGAAACCCGTTATGCCATCTTGCGAAACTCCCCATACCAATCGCCCAGTGTCGCAAACTGGCACATCCTTGCAATGCGTATCCGCCAATCCGGTTCATGGCGGGATAAACTGCGTGCAAAACTGGACTGGCTTTATACTCGTACCCGCTTCTGGCGCGCACCGGTCTTCATGGACCGCCCCGGCTGTTTTTCCGCGCAATATCATGCCTTCTGCACCGCCTTGCTGACCGATAGCCCTATGCCAGCCCAACGCAAAATCGCGGCGAAGGCCACTGATCTGATTGCCCGACTTTGCGCAACAACAGGCATCCCCAACCTTGTCGGGCGCGGTGCCGGACAGAGCTTTGGCGCAACGACCGCCCTTTATGCCCTGCTCAAACACGGCTATCGCGCTGAGGCCGAAGCCATCCTGTTTCGCCTTGAACAGACCTTGCTGCAAACCGAAACATTGTCGCTCAACCTGCTTGCCCCCAATCCTTTACCAGATGATCCCGGCCCGGATAATCCACAAACACCGGGCTGGTACAGCTATAACCGGCATTACGATTATCTGGCTTTCACCGGCTTCTGGCTGCTGCGCGCAGCAATCGATAGTTCGCCCGAACATGCGCCAACAATTCGCGCCAATGCCGATTTCCTGCTGATCCACGACACCGATCATTATCACGCCCGCATGTGCCTGCGCGGAAAGTCGTCCTATGATATCACGACCGCGCCGGTGTTGATCACAAACGGTCATGTGTTCCTGCCTCCCACCGGCGGCGAAGAAGACTTTTCAAGCCTTTATGGCCTGGCATCACTGCCACTTCCGGCCTTTGCCGGTCAACAGGCGTGGAGCACCTTCACATCCGGCACGATAAGCGATAGCACCGCAAAGATCACATTCAGACTGGCAGGTCGCCGGGGCCAGCGCGACATCACATTCAACGAGAACGAAATTGTCATCCATGATCAGGTCGATACAGACAGCCGATCCAACCTGCATCTGTTCCGCCTGCTGGTCCCCGCCGGCTTGGCCTTCGAAAAACCCGGTTCAAACCGGATTGATTTCCCCGATTTGAACCTCCACCTGATCGCGGACCATCCGCTCCATATCACCGATGATGGCCTGTTTGCCGTAACCGGCCCGGTCAGAACGATCTTTGTCCCGAACCAAAGCACCGCAACACTTCGCATCGTCTGGAGCCCCTCATGACCAAGGATGATGCGATCACCGTGATCACCACGGTTCGGGATGGCGATGCCTTTCTGGAACGCTATTTTGCCAATCTTTACAAAATTCTCCGCCCGCAGGATGTTGCCATCCTTGTCGATGATGGTTCGGTAAACCCGATCATCCTTCCCGGCCAAGCAACAAGAGTCAAACTGATTTGCTGCCCCCCGATTGGCAGGGGAGCCGCCCTTAATCTTGCCATTTCCAATGCGACAACCCGCCTGATTGCCATTCAGGATATCGATGATGTGTCTCACCCGGATCGCCTGTCGATACAGGCCGCCTTTCTCATGGATCGTCCAAACGCCCTTGCCTTCGCCACAGGACAGGAAACAGCCACAACAAACGCCCGCAACCCGTGGCAACAAATCCCGGCCACACGGCTTTATCGCAGCAACCCGCTGCATCACTCGTCATTGGCGTTTCATCGCGATATCTGGGAAATGGCCAGTGGCTATGACCCGGTACTGCCGTGCTGCATCGATCTTGATTTTTATCTGCGCGTCGCAAGCCTGCCCATGACCTCCATCTGGCAGTTTCGCCGACAATTGATTACGCGAAACACTAATCCCGAGACACGCCATTTTGCCTCCATCCCCGACCCGGTCTATCAAGAAACTTTACGCATTGTTCTGGCCCGACATCGCCGGGCTATCGCGCCACCACATTGGATGCGCATTTTCGATCTGAAACGTTTGTCGGGGATTGGCAGATGACGAAACCACCGCGGATCATTGCCTTGGTGCAACTGCCCCCGCCGATGCACGGGGCGGCAACCATGAATGAACGGGCTTTGGTCGCGCTTCGCAAAATCTGTGATGTGACAGTGCTTGAAATGCGCTTTGCCAAAAATCCCCGCGATATTGCCAGGATGAGATTGGGCAAACTGGTTATGGCTCTGGGACTTTGGCTAAAACTATTGCTCGCACTCCGGCGAAAACCCGATGCACTTTATATCTGCTTCGCCCCAACTGGGGGCGCGTTTTATCGCGATTGTCTTTATGTGATGACGGCCAAAATCCTTGGCATCGCAACCATACTGCATCTGCATGGCCGTGGATTGCAAACCGGGCGCAGCCAATGGTTAACCGCATTTTTGCAACGCCATGCCTTTGCCGGGCAAACCGCCATTATTCTGGGCAAGGCGTTGCGCAATGAAATTGATGGCCTTCAATGCCGATCAAAAATCATCGCCAATTGCCTGCCCGATACGGCCTTCATGATCGATCACGACCCGATCAGCACCATAACGCCGCGTATGCTTTATCTATCAAACCTTTTTCGCAGCAAAGGTATCGATGATGTGCTGGCGGCCTGTGCAATTCTCAAACAGCGTAATATCGATTTCGCGCTTGATATCGCCGGCGCCGAAGGCGACCTCTCAACCTGCGAACTTTCACAATTGATCCACAATTTGAATCTTTCGGATCACTGCCATTATCACGGTCCGGTCGATGCGGATATCCGCACCAAACTTCTATCCAATGCCAACCTCTTTCTGTTTCCGTCAAGCTACCCGAACGAAGCACAACCTCTTGTCGTGCTCGAAGCCATGGCCGCAGGAGTTCCCGTCGTCAGCTCCTCCATCGGAACTTTGGTTGATATCGTTCACGATGGCGAAACCGGCCGCATCTGCCAGCCCGGCAATCCGGAAATGCTGGCAAATATTGTTTCAGATGCCCTGACCCAACCAACCGAAACCCACGAAATGGCGCGGGCTGCAAAGGCCTTTTGCAACCAGCACTTCCGGGCAGATCGGTTTGAGAAGGAACTTCAACAACTGATCAAGGAAATCATTTCTTGATCTCTTTAACCACGCCTGCCCAAATATCCAGCAAGCCTCAATCGTGAAAGATACCGTCATGACCCGCGATGAATTCAACGCATTTTGCCAATCGCTGCCGGTGACAACGCATGTCGTGCAATGGGGCGGGGCGGATGTCTGGAAAGTCGGCGGCAAGGTCTTTGCGATTGGCGGCTGGACCAAGGGCCATACGCTTGGCATTACCTTCAAGGTATCCGACATCGCCTACGAGGTTTTAAAGGAACAACCCGGTTTGCGCCCTGCCCCGTATCTTGCCTCGCGCGGGATGAAATGGATCCAGCATTATGACGCACCGGGACTTGATGATGCGAACCTGCGTGACCATTTGGCAGAATCCCACAAAATCGTCTCGCGCGGCCTGACCAAAAAGATGCAGCGCGAGCTTAATCTGTATCAGGAATAAACGGCGCGGCTTTTACAACCGCCAAAGGTCGATGCCTGCGGGCACGTCGTCACGCGGCAGAATGGCGCGCACATCGGCAACGAAGCCGGTGCCATCCTTCAAAAGCCCCTCCACTAGCGGCCAACCCTTGGCAACATATTCCCGGTGTGACACCGCCAGCACGACGGCATCCGCCGGTTTCAGGTCGGCATCACCACACAATTTCAGACCATCGAATTCATGCAGAACTTCCTCGGCATCGGCATGATGATCATGGACCTGAACATTTATCCCGGCATCTTCGAGCGAGCGGATGATATCGATCACGCGCGTATTTCGAATGTCGGGCACGTTTTCCTTAAAGGTCAGGCCAAGCACCGTCACAGTCGGGTTCTTGGTCGCTCCTTCGCGCAACAACGCCCGAATGACCTTATTGGCAACAACCTCGCCCATGCCGTCATTCACCCGACGACCGGCCAGAACCACCTGCGGGTAATAACCAAGTTCCTCTGATTTGTGGGTCAGGTAATAGGGATCAACCCCGATGCAATGCCCACCGACAAGGCCGGGCGTAAAGCGCAGGAAGTTCCATTTGGTGCCCGCGGCATCCAGAACATCACGGGTATCGATACCCGCCCGATCAAAGATCAGCGACAGTTCGTTCATCAGCGCAATGTTCAGATCGCGCTGGGTATTTTCAATCACCTTGGCGGCCTCTGCGGCCTTGATCGTCGGTGCCTTGTGGATCCCAGCCTTGACGACAGATCCATAAACCGCCGCAACGATTTCAAGCGTTTCAGGCGTCTGCCCCGACACAACCTTGGTTATGGTGGTAAAGCGATGTTCGCGGTCTCCAGGATTGATGCGTTCAGGCGAATAACCCACCGTGAAATCGATCCCCGCCTTCAACCCCGAAAGCTGCTCCAGGATCGGCACGCATTCTTCCTCGGTTGCGCCGGGATAAACCGTGCTTTCATAAACAACGATGTCGCCCTTCTTGAGGATTGCACCAACGGTTTTCGATGCAGATCGCAACGGCGACAGGTCAGGACGGTTTGATTTGTCAATTGGGGTCGGCACAGTCACGATATGGAAATCGGCCTGAAGCAAATCTTCGGGATTATCACTCAGCAACAAATCGGCGGCTGCCAGTTCATGATCATCAACCTCGCCGGTTGCGTCATGCCCTGCCTTAAGCTGTGCAATGCGCGACTTGTTGATATCAAACGCCACGACACGTCCGATTTCGATCCCGAAGGCCACCGCCACCGGCAAACCGACATATCCCAGACCGATAACCGAAATCTTGCGACCGTGGCTCATTGCTCAACCCTTGGATTTTAATTCTGTCTGACTTCTAGCCAGCACATGCTCAACCGTCAATAAAAGAGGAACGGTATCCGCTTTAGGCAATCGCAAAATATGTGTTAACCTGCGAGTTCTCGAAATCAGACTGTTATCCATGCATAAAATCCCCTATCTGATTTGCCTTTTCCTGTTTTGTCTTGTTGCTGGAATGCCCGCCACAGGCCGGGCAGGAGCTGCGCGCATAAGCGTTGTAATGCCTTACATCCCGATGATGGCCGAAAGTCCGGCGCGTGGGACATTCATTCGCATGTATCAAGAAGTGGCTGCGCGGACCGGCCAGAAAATCATCATTGATATTCTACCACCCCGCCGAGCGGTACAATCCTTTATTGCCGGCGAATACGATGCCTTGGGTGCCTTCCCGTCGCTTAGCGAATTACCGGTTTCGCTGGCATCCGTGCCGTATTACCTGCGCGAGAATCTGATTTTCTACAAACCGGGCCAATTTGGTCAGAACGCGATCACCTCACCCGACGGTCTGGCCGGATTGCGGGTCGGGCTTTCGGCCTATCATTATCCACCCGCCATCATCAATCGTCAGGATGTCGATTTCGAACGGGTTCCCAGCGACCATTCCTTGCTGAGCATGATTGCCAACAACCGGCTTGATGCTGCCATCATCGAGAGGTCTTCGGGGCTTCACATTCGCGATCAGCTCGGACTTGCCGGGGTTATCGATACTCTCGACATCCCGCTCACAACGGAAAATGTCTTTTCCCTGTTTCAGGCCAACCGCGAAGGTATTGAAAATCGCGCCATATTTAACCGGGCTGTTTACGACATGCTGTGTGACGGAACGCTGGCGGGAATTTTCGGACGAAGCGACGTTTTACCCGATATTTCCTTGCTCGAACGTGATCTGCCACCTGAAAGCTGGCGTAACGACTGCCTTCCCTCCCTTCCGGGTTCCACCCGCTAAACAGCCAACGATCCAATATGCAAAACGGGGTGCGCCATATATGACACACCCCGTTTCATCATCATTGTCGATTAAGGCTGGGCTTACCCCTTGACCACGATATTGATCAGTTTCGGGGTCGGCTTGGCGATATAGATCACCTTGACGATCTGCATGCCTTCAAGATGGCGGGCAACATTTTCATCGGTCTTTGCCATTGCCTCGACCGTTGCCTGATCGGCATCCGCCGCCACCATGATCGAGCCGCGTTTTTTGCCATTGACCTGAACCGGGACTTCAAATTCGTCGTCCTTGGCCTTTTCGGCATCAAATACCGGCCAGTCAAACTTGATCACCGATTTTTTGGAACCAAATTCGGCCTCTGCCATACAGCTCATAAGCTCTTCGCCCAGATGCGGTGCAAAGGGCGCGACCATCAGGGCAAGCGCACGAACATGATCGTCATGCACCGCATTCTGGCGGGTCATGGCGTTGGTCAGTTCGATCAATGCCGCAATCGCAGTGTTCAGCCGCAATTCAGCGATGTCATTGGTCACCTTGGCGATGGTTTTATGCAAAAGCGTTTCGATCTTGCCATCGACGTCGCTTGTGCGTTCCATCTGGGTTGCGACCTTCCAGACATTGGACAGGAAACGCATCATGCCGACAATCGCATCGGACTGCCACGGTTTGGAGCTGTCAAGCGGCCCCATATACATCTCGTACGTCCGGAAGGTATCAATCGTATATTGATCGCAAATTTCTTCCGGCGGGATGCCATTTTTGTACCGCTTGCCCATTTTGCCGGGAACGGTAATCAGCGCCTCATCCGTTTTGGCATTGAATGGCTGCTTTTTACCGTCAACATCGCGCATTTCAACATCATGGATATCGACATAAACGCCGCGCGCATCGGTATAGGCATCGGCCGTGATCATGCCTTGGTTGAACAGCTTCTGGAACGGTTCGGGTGTGGCGACATAGCCAAGGTCAAACAGCACTTTGTGCCAGAAACGCGAATACAGAAGATGCAGCACCGCATGTTCCGCCCCGCCGACATAAAGGTCGACCGCGCCGGGCTTGGCATTGCCATTGTCATCGGTGGTGTTGGCCCAATAGGCCGCCGCCGCATCCGATGCAAAGGCCTGATCGTTATTTGCATCGAAATAACGCAGATAATACCAGCACGACCCGGCCCAGTTCGGCATCGAGTTCGCATCACGACGGAACGAACGCACTTCGTGATCCGCACCGGCGTGGCTGTGGGTCGAACCAACAGCCGCATCCACCGGTAGGACCGAACCATCGGCAAGCACGATCCCGGTGACTTCCATCCATTCCTTGGCACGCGCCAGCGGCGGCTCAGGCTCGGAATTCGGGTCTTCGTTTGATTGCGGTTTGAAATCGGTCATTTCCGGCAGGACGACGGGCAATGCCGCCTCGGCCACGCCATGCACCTGTCCGGTTTGCTGATCAAACAGAACCGGGAACGGTTCACCCCAATAACGCTGGCGCGAAAACAGCCAGTCGCGCAGTTTGTACTGTACCCGACCGCGGCCGATGTTTCTGGTTTCCAGCCATTCGATGATTTTTGCCTTGGCATCCGGTGTCGAGAGCCCGTTCAGGCTGACCTCGTCATTGGCCGAATTGATCGTATCGCCGATATCGGTCTGCGCGATTTTGAAATCGCCCGGTGCGGTTTCATAGCGCGCCAGCAATGCCGCATCGTCAAGATCGGTCGCATCATCCGGTGCATTGGCCCGAAGCCAGCTTTCCGACGGTTTGGTGGTCGCGACAATCGGCAGACCGAATTTATGGGCAAATTCGAAATCGCGCTGATCGCCGGCCGGCACCGCCATGATCGCGCCTGTGCCATAGCCCATCAGGACATAATCGGCAATCCAGACGGGGATCTGCTGCCCATTGGCCGGGTTGGTGGCATAGGCCCCGATAAACACGCCGGTCTTTTCCCGGTTGGCTTCGTCCTTGGACGATACCGGACCGGCCAGTTTGACCTCGGCGCGATAGGCCGCGACCGCATCCTTCTGATCGGCTGTCGTCAATGCATCAACCAGCGGATGTTCGGGGGCGAGCACCATATAGGTCGCGCCGAAAATCGTATCGGGGCGTGTGGTATAGACCGCGATCTTGTCTTTTCCGCCATCGGCCAATGCCACCGGGAAATTGACCCGCGCGCCGACCGAACGACCGATCCAGCCTTTCTGCATCTCGACAACGCCGTTGGGCCAATCAAGCCCTTCAAGGTCACCCACCAGCCGATCAGCATAATCGGTAATGCGTAACATCCACTGTTTCAGCGGGCGCTTGTAAACCGGGTAATCCCCACGTTCGGATTTGCCTTCGTTGGTGACTTCCTCGTTTGACAGAACCGTGCCCAGCATCGGGCACCAATTGACCGGCACTTCGTCAACATAGGCCAGACGCCCGCGATCAATCGCGCGGTCGATTTCCTTGCCTTCTGCCTTCGTGCCCTCGCCAATCAGCGATTTCGGTTGCGGCACACTGTCCTCGTCCAACAACCATTCCCCGCTTTCAAGCAGCCCGCGAAGCTCGGCAATCGGGCGGGCCCGCCCGGTGATGGTCTGCCCCTGCGGGCCTTTCCATTCGACGGTCGGGTCATAGAAGCTGTTGAAAAGCTGAAGGAAAATCCACTGCGTCCATTTGTAATAATCGACATCGGTCGAGGCAAAGCGACGATGCGGATCATGGCCAAGGCCGATCACCTGCAACTGGCGCAGCATGTTTTCGATATTGGCTTCGGTGGTGATGCGCGGATGCTGGCCGGTCTGGATGGCAAATTGTTCGGCTGGCAGGCCAAACGCATCAAATCCCATGGAATGCAGCACGTTAAAGCCGCGCATGCGTTCGAACCGTGCCTTGACGTCGGTTGCGATATAACCCAGCGGATGACCGATATGAAGGCCGACACCGCTTGGATAGGGAAACATATCGAGGATGACTTTTTTCTTTTTGGCGGCGTCGAAATCGGCATCGCCCGGATTGGGGGTACGATAGGTATCGTTTTCCCGCCAGTAATCCTGCCAGCGCTTTTCAAATTCGCGCGCACTTTCCTGATAGTTCGCCACCGTCAAACAGCTCCTAAGCTCAAAATACCGGATGCGGAGTAAACCTCGACACGATCCGGATCATCAATTCTGATTAACCAAACCCTGTTCAATAATCGGGCTTGGCCCCTGTTGCAATATCAGAGTGCAGGATAACCGCCACAACCGGCCCGGATGCAAGCCCGAAAACCCGCGTATCACGCATGGCGGGTTTGCACATCGCCCAACCGAACCTATATAACTGGCTATGGCCTTTTCGCCCTGATTGTGCCATATTAACTGCACGTAAAGACTTCCGGCGCGCGATCCGTACCAAGAAGGTGCCCGCGCAGGCCATCAGGAAATCACCGTGTATCAAGCCCGATCAAGGACTTATACACCTACAACCCGCGTCCAGGGAGGACGGCATGGATATCACCATCGGCGGACTGACATCGCAGGCAGCAAACGGCTCAAGCCGCAGCGCGCAGTCTTACCTGCCCGGTAATGACGACTCGAAATCCGGGTCGAACAATTCTATTGCCTCCGCCTTCGCCAGCGCGACCTCGGTTTCGCTGTCCTCTGAGTCAGGCAATCTTCTTTCGGCCGATCAGATCGTTTCGGCGATCAATGAAAGCCTGTCTTCGACCGGCCTGTCGATCCAGGGCGTCGATCCCACCGATTACACCCCCGAAGCGGTTGCTGATCGCATTCTGGCCCGTGTCGGTGATCTGATCGCCTCGAACGCCAGCAGCCCCGAAGAAGCCCGCGAGATTTTTGATCAGGCCAGCGAGGGCATCGCCAAGGGTCTGGAACAGGCCCGCGACTTCCTTGACGGCCTTGGCGCGCTCAATGACACGATCAATGGCAATATCAACGAAACCGAAGACCGCCTGAATGAAGGCTTGAAATCCATCGAAGCCCGCCTGACCGAACTGTTTGAAAGCAGCCCGGCCAAGGAAGCGGCCGATACAACGCCGGAACGCGATGAGCAGGTGCTCCAGTCGCAGATCACCCAGACCGCACAGGCAAGTCAGGCCTATGCCGAGGCTGGCACCAATGCGCAGCGTAACGCCCCGCGTTACGGCACTTCCGCGATCTGATCTTCGCGATCATAGCCTCACCCATCCAAACCGGCAGGCACATCCCCTGCCGGTTTTGTTTTGCGCCCTCACATCCCCGCCGCCCCCGGCCCGTCATCGCCGCCAACGCGAAACAGCTTCCGTCCGGTATCCTGTATCTTGTTAAACGCATCCTCGGCCATGAAGCCCGAGACAAACGCCATGAAGGTCACAAGGAACGCGCTGATTTCGATATTGCCCGATCCGTCCGGGCCACCTTGGGTCACCATCAGCATCCCGGCCTCGGTAAACAGGAAAATCGCGATGGCGGCCGCAATCCCCTCCCCCGTCATCACCATCAGGTGGCCTGCGGCGGCAAAGCCGGTTTCGGGTGCCACCACCGCCACCTCTGCTGCCTCTGCCCCATCCTCATCCCTGTCCGCCACATCCGCCACCCCAACCCGGCGATAGCGACGCGTAAAGCTGACGACGGAGCCAAGGCCGCCCGCCGCCACCGTCACCAAAAGCGTAAGCACGATCCCAGGCATCTGAAGCAAAAGCGACAATACCCCGCCAAGCGGCTGCTGAAACAGGGCGACCAGCGACCGTCGTCCGCCCTCATCTGTCGCATCCTCGTCCGCCCAAAGGGCTGCATGTTCTTCTCTAAGATCGGCAAGCTCCGCACTCAGGCTGGCGCGCAGCCGGTCGGCCTGCGCCTGTTCGGCGGTGATATTGGCCCAGGCCACCTGGGCGCGCGCCGCCTTCTCGCCAAAGCTCATCACCGCATTTTTGATCGCCTCAATCCGGGTGCGGATATCGGTCGCAAAGTCCTCGTTTACCCCGGGGGCCAGCGCCATCTGCGACAGGGCATTATCCAGGTTGGCAATCACCTCCTTGCCCTCGTCGGTGCGCGCATTATCGGGCGATGGTCGCCCGTCCTCGGCACTGAAATCGCTTTGCGCCAGAAAGGCGAACGCCTGATTAAGCGCCCCAAGATAAGCCGTGCGAAAGTCCGGGTCGAACCTGCCCGGTTGTTCGGCCACCACCGCCCCCAATCCGGCATAAAGATCAAACGCCGCCCGCCACGCGGCAATCGCCTCCTGCCGCAGGGCCAATCCGTGCCGGGCGGCGGCAAGGCCGCTTGCGTCAAGCATCCTGATTTCGGTGCGCATCGCATGGATATCGCCCTTGAGCTGTGCCTCGTGATAGCCCTGAAACACCAGCCGCTCCAGATCGCCGGGCGAGCTTAGCTCAAGCTCGCGGCTCAGAAGCTCACGCTGGATATCGGCGGTAAATCCGGCGAACAGGGTCACGACAAACCCGACATACAAAACCACCACCAACCCGATCAGCATGACAGAGCCCAAAATCGCCGCCCCGCGAACATATAAAACCCGGCCAAACAGAACACGCCGGATCAGATCTCCCAATCCTTTTGCGCCTACGCCGCTGCCAGATGCACCAGATAACGGCGGCCGTGCCGGAGCCCCCGAAGATTGCCGGTCATTCTCCTCTGCCATGGTCTGCGCCTGCACTCCGTCTGGTTATGCCGTGATACGGCGGCCCGCGCCGCCTCAAACCTGACGCTCCCAGACCCGCCCTTGTGACGGCGGCCTTTCCCTCATGCACTTGCCGTCGTCACAATCACTCCCGAACTCCCCGCTCCCCTTTCGTCACTCCCGCGAAGGCGGGAGTCCATGCCGCCCCGCGCTCCCACGCGGGATCGACCCCATCGTCCCACAAAATAGCCTCAAACCCCGCCAATACTCCGGCCGCAATTCAACCAACAGGTCAAAGATTTACGGAACAAAACCCGGTCCCACCGGTTTTACAAAGACAGGTTTTCAAAGAACGGCCAAACCTGCACCATGCCGCCCACTGACCCGCCCGCAACAGCAGAGGATTTCCCATGTTCCATCGCGAAAACATCTGCCGCTCCAAATCACGTACTGCCGCCATCCCCGCCGCAGCCACCGATGCCAGCGACACCCGCCGCACGGCACTGGCAACTGCGGCCACCACGGCGGCCCTGCTTGCCCTTGGTGCTGCGATGGCGCTTGTCCCCGGCCATGCCAAGGCAGGCGAGGAAACCCAATCAAACTTTATCAATACGGATGGTACGGAAATCGGGACGCTGACGGTCAATGGCGTGCCGGATGCCGCGATCCTGAAGATCGCGCTTCGCGACCTTCCTCCCGGGCAGTGGGTGGCGTTTCATATCCATGAAAACGGCGAATGCGATGCGCAGAGCGGCTTTAAATCCGCCGGCGGCCATTTCAACCCGATGAACAAATCCCACGGCCGCGAATTTGCCGACGGCCCGCACGCGGGCGACATGATGAACCAGTATGTCAATGACAAGGGCGAACTTTACGCCCAGACCCTCAATAACGCGGTTCGCTTTGACGGCACCGGCGACACCGACATCCACGGCAAGGCCGTCATCATCCATGCCGGAGCCGACGACTATAAATCCCAGCCCTCAGGCGATGCCGGGGACCGGATTGCTTGTGCGGTGATTGAGTAGAATACCGGAAAAGTTTAATCCGCCTTAAGCCAAAGAAACCCGAAGTCGCTCCTGACCTTCAGACGTAACAACCCTTACTACTTCCGCAGCAGACGCACGAAAAATACGAATTTTGAATCAAAATTCGTATTTCTTCACCTAAGGGCATTGCGATTTCACATCAATCTTCCAATTTTAATTTGGTGTTCCAAGTTCTATGGATCACCAGATTGGTCCGATTGGGGATCAAAGTTACTCGTTTAAACTGTCAAGTGTTGTTTGATAGTCCGCACATGTTGCGAGTGCCATGAAAAGCGCTCCTGCTGTGTGATTGTTAATGACCGCTGCGATGGTTGGCTTATTGCGAATGATCCAGTTTATGACAGGATACACGATTACGTCGAAGACCCGCACACACCGCAGAACGGACGGGAACGGATATTCAAAGGATCAGTGTGCGATCCAATATATCCGTTCCCACTCGCGGAGCAGAGATAATGGCTTTTCCTTTTCCAATTCAAAAAGCCGACCTTAAATATTACCCTCATTTTGATGCGCCAATCTCCCTCTCAAACATTCAAACCCTCGTTACGGACCCTGTTGCAGTTGCACAGAGGAAATTTTATCCGTTCCTGATGTTTGAAGAAGAATGGCAGCCTTACAGATCAAAGTCGGACGGCAAGCCAGAAAAGAAAACTCGCCCAATTCGTTATGGGGCAAGGGGAGATGCATATATCTTCTCATATTACCGGCACTTACTTTCCGAGAAATATGAAAACAGATTGATTGAACTGGGCATAGAACATTGCCCAATCGCATACAGAAAGATACCAAACGCCGCACAAACTGGCGGAAAGTGCAATATTGACTTTGCAAAAGATGCAGTTGATAAAATATTAGAGTTCGGTGATTGCGTTACAATTGCTATGGACGTGAAAAGCTTTTTCGAAAGTTTGGATCACAAACGTATAAAAGCATTATGGAAATCTCTTTTAGATTGCAATGAACTACCAGAAGATCACTACGCTGTATTTAAAAATATAACGAAATACAGATATGTAGACCAAAAACAATTGCTCAGAAGGCTTGAATATTTAAGAAAAACTTCAGCAGGAAAAAAGTCCTTCGAGAAGTTAACCATTCCGTTCAAGAAAATTCCAAAACAAATTTGTTCACCCTCAGATTTTAGAGAGAAAGTCTGCGGATCTGGTGGGAAGTATAAATCGCTAATTCAATATAATGATAAGGATCATGGTGTGCCGCAAGGTGCACCGCTATCCGATCTTCTAGCAAATATTTATATGATGGATTTTGACTTAGCACTGAATCAATATGCTAAAAAACTGGGGGGAGTATATGTCCGATACTCGGATGACATCCTTATTATTGTCCCAGGAGATGAGAAAATTACTAATCAAGCAATCAATTTCGCAATAAAGGAAATTACGAAATATGGAAAAGAAATAAAGATAAAAGACGCAAAGACTTGCATTTCAAAATTTGAGAAGGTCGGAGAAAGATTAAAGTTCACTCACATTGGTGGACCACAAGGTAAAAATGGATTTGAATACCTTGGTTTTCGTTTCGACGGAAAAAATGTGTATCTCCGAGACAGCACAGTTTCGCGATTATACAGGAAAGCAACAGCAGTTGCTCGTGCGACTGCGGCAATACATGTCACATCACATCCGGAAAAATCAACTAGCCAACTAGTTGATTCTTATGATTATTCTTTATTTCTCAGAAAATTTTCTCGTGCTCTGAAAAAAGAGTTTAGCGATGATCATAAAAGCTGGACCTTTTATACATATGCAAAAAGGGCGAGCAGAATGTTTGGCGCCAAGGGTGAGCCAATATTAAAGCAAATAAACGGCTTCAAAGAGAAAATGAATGATCGTGTGGGGAAGTTCATTTTGGAAAAAAAGGCCAAAATAGAAATATAAAAAGAACGGTCAAAGTTATCTCAGACATAAAAACACTACCCCAGCAGGACAGAATATGAACCAGAATCTGATTGAAATACTAGACCTGTTTGTGATGCGGGTTGCAGTGAAGCCCATATAATCTGGATGATCTGTCGTTCTGCTTGACACCGTAGAGATCGGGTTATGCGACAATTAAAACCATTTTGTATCTTAAACGAAACCTAGAACGCCGTAAGCCATCGATAGGCCAGATTTGCAACTACGTTATTGATCTCCGATAGGTACGCGACAATATTTCGTCAATGTTACTCATCGAAAAACAAAGCCAAGGTCTCAATGTGGTGCTTCATCGCGAGTTTTTTTACTGTCCCCAGGCCGGGAAAGTGACGACGCGCGTATAGACTGCGGAATTCACCTATCGCTTCGGTTTCTTCAATTAAACAACCTAACTCGTCCAAATGTTCTATTAGTTTAGCTAAAGCTTCCAGAAACTTACCGCCCGGATCGGTAGGAGTGTCTTGGCTATCCGACTTAAAGTGTCGGATATACATTCTGTCATCATTATGGGGATCAATGTAAGTCAAATGGATGGCGACCGTATAAGCAGGTCCACCTGTTTCTGAAAACTCGTCCCCGACAATCAGGAAGTCGCCAAAATTTGTAGCGCCTTCTTCAGCGAACGTAAGATGCAGAGTAGAAAATTCTTCCGCATCGGGATGATCACTGTTTCGCACTCTTTTTATGAATCCGTCCCTAACTAGCACTCGGGTCGGGTGAAAATTAAAGTGTCTGCGATACAGCGAATCAGAGTTAATGAAGATCGAAGTATCAATCTCCGCATCATCCCTGATTAAGCGAGCCAAAACACTGGCTTCGTTAAAACCTTTATGAACCAAGGCAACTGGTCGATTTACGAATTGTGATCGTAACCCAGGAAATTGCACCAACTCACTGTTTGCATCCATCAACAGGCCAGGACGAATGTCGGGGTAATCACTGTATCGATTACTGAGAAGATGAATGATTTGATCGTTCCGGCGGCGGAAATCGCCATGCTTAGGATTTACAATCAAAACCGCTGCTGCACCGGACTCTTTCAAAGCATCCAATGTGCGCATCAACCCGTTCATGTTCTGTTTCACGGGTTCGATTATTGGAGCAAAACCATGATCGGAGATCAGTTCTGCCTGTTCTTTAATTGCGATTAGTTCGTTCTGCTTTCCTCGAAAATAAGGATAATACATGCAATGTTACGCCCATGACATTACCTGACCAATCGGCGCGTTCATCGCATCAACGAGGCGCATTTGGTCTTGCTTATTCAACTTAACCGAAAGTGCCGCAGAAGACAAAGAACTTGGTAATTTAGAAACAAATTCTCCTAATCCCGCCAAGCCACGTTTCTTCTTAAGGACTTCAACCATTTTTGAATGAACGACAATAGGGTCCAAACCCGCAAAAATTTTTGCCATTTCGGCATAGATCACAGCGTTTGGAACGTCGGGAATTTTTATCGAAAGCCGTTTAAGGACTTCCTTTGCCTCAGCCATATTAATGGCATCAAATATTGCACTTGAAGACAAAGTAGAAAAATCCTGCTTGGCTTCTCGAACAGTCGATATTTGAAACTTGTCAGAAAGTTTCAAAACTCCAACCATTTCGGGAACGGTATCCATCACACCTTCGATGTGGTTTTCGCCCGCTATCACGTTTACATATTCAAACACCGTCAGGTAGCTTTCTACCTGACGCTCAAGCCGTGACAAACTGTCGCGCTCCGACTTGATTTCGTAAACTGTGCTCGTACCGTTCAGGATAACGACATCAGCCTTGCAGCTTCCGACACGAAATTCGGTCATCATGGAAGCTGTTTTCAGGGAGTGTGTACCAAGCAACACGCGCTGGGTAAGAGCCGCTTTGTAAATATATTCATGTCTGAATTTACGGTGCTTAAGAACCGAAAACCCGGCATCGAAGACATCCGCCAAACGCGCATCACTTCCTACTTCCGCAGGCAGACGCGTTTGTTTCAGCAAATTCGCAACCGACTTCGATTCACCGTGTCGTGCCAAATCTTTCAGTACGGACGAAGAAAAAAGTCTTGCGATTGCAGATACTTCGTTGGCTACGCTGCTCATGGCTCACAGAACATAAGACTTTGACCCCCTGTGTAAAGCTGGCGCACAATAGGTATGATCTACCCTTATGTAAAACAGATTTGGTCGCCTAGCTGCCCTGAAATGAAAGCATACACCAATGACGCGAATAAAAACATTAACAGATACGACCGGCAGCGAAATGATATGGCACCACCTCTCCTCAGATTGGCTGAACTGGGCCGATCAACTCGCGCCCGCAGCACAGAAGATCAACCGGCATCTGATCGAGGCGCTTGATCTGCCGGCTTTGGCGCGTGCCGCCGACGGGCGAGGATTGGCCGTGCTTGATCTGGCGTCCGGGGTCGGGGAACCGGCATTCGGGATTGCGCGAATGCTAGCCGGGGATAATGACGATGCCGATGAAGCCCTACGCGGCCATATGATCGCATCCGATATCGTGCAGAGCATGTGTGCCGGATTGGCGGAGCGCGCCGGGGCGGAAGGGATTGGCAATCTGTCGGTGGTTGCCGCCGACATGGAAAAGCTGCCCTTTGGAACGGGCACGATGGATGCGGTTTCGTGCCGGTTTGGCGTGATGTTCTGCCATGATCCCGATGCCGCGCTTCATGATGCCAGCCGGGTTTTGCGTGCCGGTGGCCGGGCGGCTTTCATGCTCTGGGCGCCGCTGGTCGATAATCCGTTATTTGTCGCCATGGATGGGGTTCTGGGCAATATGTTGGGGACCGGGTTTGCCGATGCGGGGCTTGATCTGTTTGGCTTTGCCGATCCAGCATTGGCGACCGCACGCATGGCGCAGGTCGGGTTTGGTGATGTCACCCTCACCACCCACAACCCCGCCGGGCGCATCCCGGAACGCGCGGCATTCTGGAAGCCGCAGATGGAAATGCTGTTTGGGCCGCAATTGCGAAAAGCGTCGGATGCGGAACGCGGGGCGATTGATGCCGCGATGTTCGAAGCACTGCGTCCCTATGTGACGGACGGGCATTTTCAGGTTCCGATTTGTTTTCATGTACTTGCCGGGGTTAAGGGGTAAACTGCGCCTAAAAGCGCCGTTTTTCCCTTGATTTCCGCAAACCTTCGTGTCAAACCGCGCGCCTTGGAAGGGATGTTTCCTTCCCCTGTCGTAGCACCAGGTTAAAAACACGAAAGACATGACATATGAAGACGATTGTCGTCTGCTCTGGCGGGCTGGATTCCGTCACGCTGGCCCATAAGGTTGCGGCAGAGCACAACCTGCATTCCCTGATTTCGTTTAATTATGGCCAACGCCATAAAAAGGAACTTGATTACGCCGCGCGTGCCGCACGCGATCTTGCCGTCAAACATCACATTGTCGATCTGACACCGGTTGGCGCATTGCTGACCGGGTCGTCATTGACAAGCGATGATATTGCTGTGCCCGACGGCCATTATGCCGAAGAAACCATGCGGATTACCGTGGTGCCCAACCGCAATGCCATCATGCTTGCCGTGGCGTTCGGGGCTGCGGCATCGGCCGGGGCGGATGCAGTGGCGGCCGCGGTTCATGGCGGGGATCATTTCATCTATCCCGATTGCCGCCCCGATTTCATCAAATCGTTCCAGACCATGCAGAACCACGCCCTTGAAGGTGTGCGCGACGTGTCGCTTTATACGCCGTTCCTCCACGGGTCGAAGGCCGATATCGCCGCAGAGGCCGGGCGGTTTGGTGTTCCGATTGATCGCACATGGTCGTGCTACAAGGGCGGTGAAACCCATTGCGGGCGGTGCGGCACATGCGTCGAGCGGCGCGAGGCGCTTGAACTTGCCCGTGTGCCCGATCCGACGGTTTACGTGGATCGCGATTACTGGAAACAGGCACGGGCCGAACATATGGCGCGTAGCCTTGGGGCTTCCGGGAACTAAGTGGATGCCCGACTGTGCGGGAGTCCATATCCCCCCACACAACCGACTTAGCCAGACAAAACCAACCGGCCGCAAGCCCTCCGCCGCATCGCGGGCACGGGCGCGCCGTATCGAAAGCCATTATAATGTTCACCATCACCAAACAATTCGCCTTTTCCGCCAGCCATCAGTTGGCCGGGCTTGATGCCGATCACCCTTGCGCGCGCCTGCACGGGCATAATTACATTGTCGAGGTCGAGCTTCGCGGTGCGGAGCTTGATGCGCGCGGCTTTGTCCGCGATTACCGCGAACTCGCCCCGCTCAAGAAAATGATCGATGACGAGTTTGATCACCGTCACCTGAACGAGGTCCTTGGCCATGATCACGCCACCGCAGAACGGCTTGCCCTGTTCTTTTACGACTGGGCGCATGATCGCTGGCCCGAAGTCAGCGCGGTGCGGGTGTCCGAGACCCCGAAAACCTGGGCGGAATATCGGCCATGAACGGGACGAAACTTGCGCCAGAGCCTCGAACAGAGCTGGCATCCGACAAAATCCGCATATCGGAAATTTTCGGGCCGACCGTACAGGGCGAAGGTGCGCTGATCGGCATGCCGACGGTGTTTGTCCGCACCGGAGGATGTGATTTTCGCTGTTCATGGTGTGACACGCTTTACGCCGTCGATCCGGCCTTTCGCGCCGACTGGAAACCGAATACGGCGGCCGAGGTCATGGATCGGGTTCGCACCCTTTCGGGTGGCAAGCCGATCCTTGTCACCCTTTCGGGCGGTAACCCGGCGATCCAGCCCCTGGGCGGCCTGATCGCGCTTGGCAAACGCAATGGTTTTACCTTTGCCATCGAAACACAGGGCAGCATCGCGCGTGACTGGTTTGCCGATCTTGATTACCTGACACTCAGCCCTAAACCGCCAAGCAGCAGCACCGATTTCGACCCCGATGCCCTTGCCGCCTGCATCACCGCGGCGCAAGCCAATGGCGTGCTTGACGGCCCGGCGATTACGCTTAAATTCCCGATCCGCGACGATGCCGATCTGATGTTTGCCGACCATGTCCGCAAACGCCATCCCGATATCCCGGTCTGCCTGCAACCGGTCAACATCACCCCCGCCGAACCGCACCCGGACGGCCTTAACGGCGTTGATATAGACGGCCTTACGGAACGCTACCGCTGGCTGGTTGATCAGGTGTCAGAACGCGGCTGGTTTAACATCCGCGTCCTGCCGCAATGGCACGTCCATGTCTGGGGCAACCTGCGCGGGGTGTGATTCTCCGCTGCCCCTTGCACGGCAAAGCCCGCGCCACATTCGTTATGCGGGCATATATTTATGAAAAATAAACCATAAATTGAAAATAAATCATCCTGCAGACGACAAGCAATATCAGATAATTAGCCGGTTTTCCGAGGCGTTGCGGCCGCCCGCGATTTGCTTTTGCGCGCCGTTCTGACCATTTCTAATAGGGAGGTCTATTTTGCCCTCCTGAACAGAAAGCAGGACAAAATGTCTTTTCGCAGCTTTTCACTGAACCATGTGAAGTCCGGGAAGCAAAAGCCCGCAGAACCGCTGGAAGGCCGCCCGGTCGATACGCCGGTGGCCCAGCCGGAACATTCGCCGCTTGAAGGTCCGCCAACCGTCAAACAGGCAGAAAATCCGGTCGCTAAACCCGTGCCATCCGCGCCACCACAATAACCGGTTTCACAAACAGGCGGGGGATTGCCCCCTCCGTCGGTTTTGGTTCCTGTGTCAAAGGCGCAAGGAGCTTGATCATGACCATCACCCGTAACACGCATCGGACCGTCACCTTTTTCCATCCGTTCCGGCTGGAAGGATATGACGAGCTGTTTCAGCCCGGCACTTACGAGGTCGAAACCCTTGAAGAACTTGATCTGATGGCCGCGACGCGCAGCTATAAAAAGGTTCAGAGCAACCTGCATGTCTGGTCACGCGATGGCAAAACGACCTTTGAACGCGTGCTGGTTCTTGATCCCGTCATTCTTGATAGCGCCCTGGTCCTGGATGCGGATCCCCTGCGCGAGGAAGAACGCGCCCGGATGATCGGCACAACTGGCAAAGAGGACGACCACGGCGACGCAGATGACGCAGGGGAAGACGATCCCCCCGGTCACGCGACCACCGGTCCCGGCCCTGCCTTCCGTCCCTCCCAGCCCGATCACAGGACGCCATGAAATCATGCAGATCAGGATCGAGTTTTTCCGCGTGCATGAAGGCTCTGACTCCCGTGCACGGTTAAACCGGATTGACTGCGTCACCCCCGATATCGAGGCTGCGATTGCGCAGGCCGAAGACCTTTTGAAAGGGGCGGGCATGCCGCAAAAACCAGATGCCTTTGCCCTGTTTGATGATTTGGGGAACGAGCTTTATCAGGCCCGTTTCACCCCGACCAATCCACGATAGCCCCTTTGATATCGCCTGATCCCGCGCGCCCCCAAAAAAAGGAGCCATCAATGTCCTTCAAGATGATCGAGTTTATGAAAATGGCCGCCGGGTCGCTTTCATTTCTGACCGTGACGGTATTCCTGTTCTGGACCATTCTGGGCTAGGGTCCGGTCATCACCAGAAAAAGCATCATAAGGCCGCCGATCCGAAAGGTCCGCTTGCGGATATGCTGCACATTCCGAAGGCCATCATCATGGCCATCGATGGCGTTTGTGACGATACCCTTTCGGGCAACCGTGCTTCGGCCATTATTATCGCTGGGTTTGGTACTGGTATTATGGCTGGTCTTCGTGCTGGGCTTGAAATGGTTTCTTTGATGGTTTCTTTGATGGTTGCTGGAGCGGATCATGTCGGCAGGTTCCTGTTGTGAAATCCTGCCGACCCAGCCCTATTGTGCGACGTCCGGCGTCCGGCCCTGCCCATCCGGCCCACCAGGTGTCGCTCCGGACGGCCTATTTTCTGCCGCTGCTCGCGCATTTGCCCGCACCGCACTTGGCGTATCCCCGGTCAGTTTCTTGAACGCCAGATTGAAGGTCGATTTCGAATTGAAACCGACACTGAGCGCCACATCAAGGATGGTCCGCTCAGGCTCGGCAATCAGTACCGCACGCGCTTCCTCGATCCTCGCCCCATTGACATAATCAAAGAAATTCTGCCCGACATGATGGTTTAAAACATAGGATAACTGATTGGGCGAAAGCCCCACCGCACGGGCGAGTTTTGGCAGCGAAACCAAAGGATCCAGCAGCAAGTCACCGCGTTTACGGATATCGTCAAGCCGCCTGAGCGCAGATGCCACACCGTCACCGTCAAGCAGCGGCCGCGAGATCGGCTCCGCGTCGCCCCCCCTTGCAGAAGACACAGCAGGAGCCGCCGAAACAACAGCACTGTTTGCAGAACCTTGTACTGGCTGGGTCAGATCCTCTTCATCCACCTCGCCCTCGCCCGGCCAATCGGGCATGACAAACAAAACCGGCTGGGTCGCGATTTCATAACTGAGTGCGAACAGCAGCAGCACAAATGCTACCCCGGTTCCCGACATCGCCAGATCTTCAACAAAGAAAAATGCGGCAATCTTACCGATCAGGGCCGTCAGGAAGATCAGGCTGACACCACCAAGAATGACACCCATCCAGCGGCGCATCGCGTTGCGATCCACGCCGAGCTGTTCCTGTGCCTGACGGAAATACCGATGCGCCACCTTCCAGATCAGCAAAACATAAGTCCCCGCCTGCGCGAAAATCGCAAACCAGCAGAAACTGCTGATGGCGGCAGGAACAGTAAAACTATGTTGAAAATCATCGGAAATGGGCATGCCATTGGTGATCGACCATGCCATGAGATTCAGGACCACCCCAGCCAACACAAAATGCACCCAAGGCTGACGTGACGGCACGCCCGAAACTTCGCGGAAGTAAAGATAAACGGCAGGGGCAATCAGAAAATTGGCCGGAATGAATATCATTTCGACAACCTGATAGCCTTGCTGCGAAAAGAAAACCTCTGCGACATCTTCGAACAGGTTGAACGCCACAGCAGCAAGGAAAAGCATCATCCAGCGATTGGCACGAAGCGCACGCGCACCTTCGGACCGCAACAGCAGACAAAGGAATGCTGCCTGCGCGATGCCAGCGACAGCCACAAACAGATCAAGATAGTCATATATATCGTTCATAAACGCGCTTTATCCCGTTTGATCGGTGCCCGGCATTGTCCCCTTACCGGGGTGAGGAAATGTCGTCCTATATCGTTTCAATATGCACGAACAAACACAATCGGCGTCCGACGATGCACAACCGGACGCCCGGCCGGACAAATTAAGCCAGTTTGTTTCAACGATAAGCGCGGTTAACCCCAGCCAAATCAAAACACTCGCCCGATTTTGTAACAAACCACCCTTATCAGTCGTCATTAAACCGAAACGTGCAATAAATTGACTATATCAGTCCGATATACTAAGAATCGATATATACCGAAATGATATAGTTGTTCTAGCATCTTCCCCCGCCGGAACGATGATCGGATCGAGACGCATAACAGGATGGATACCGAACAGAATATGGATGTACGCACATTGTGCCTTGGCGCCCTGATGGGTGGTGAATCAACCGGATACGAGATACGCAAAATGTTTGAAGATGGCACTTTCAGCCATTTCCAGATCGCGTCTCTGGGTTCGATCTATCCGGCACTGACCAAGCTGACCCAGGACGGGATGGTGACCTTTGTTGAACGCGAACAGGAAAATCGCCCCGATAAAAAGGTTTACCAACTGACCAGCGAAGGCCGCCGAACGTTTCTGCGCACATTGTTGCAAACCCGCCCGGGCGAGGATCGTTACCGGTCCGATATTCTGTTCATGCTGACCTTTGCCGAGGAACTGCCGATCGAGCTGACCGAGGCATTGATCGATGAATTCGCTGCCCGCCACGAAATGATGAAATTCGATATCGATCCGGACAATCCGCAAAAGGATAAATGTCCGCTTACCCATGGACGCGATGAAGACGGGCAGCCGACCCCGGGTTGCCGTTTCGTCGCCGGACTTGGGCAGGCAATGTGCGAGGCGACACTGAAATTCATCCGCGAAAACAAATCAGGTTTGATCGAGGAATTGCGAACCCGCAAAGACAGGAAAGCCTGATCCGCCGACAACAATAACAACAGAACCAAGAATAACAAGAACCGCAAGGTTCACCACAAAGCGCCACTTTATCAAGTGCCACACGCATTCCGTTTGGGCATATCTGAGGGAATAGAACCATGAATGCTTCACGCCTTATCGCCATCGTACTTGCCGTCGGGGCGGTACTTTGGGTTGGGTCCGGATTACTGGGCGGGGACGATCCCGCCGAAACAGGCCCGACGTCAGCGGTCGAAAACGCGGACGGTGCGCAAGTCGCGAAAAATGGCGATGCGCCTGTGCCGACCACGTCACCTTCGGCCAGGCATGCCCCACATGCATCGGTCCGCGTCAGAACCAGCGAAGCCGTCGAACATGTCGATGTCCTGCGCATTTCAGGACGCACCGAAGCCGTGGTTTCCGTTGAAATCCGTGCCCAGGTCGATGCCATGGTCGAAGAAATCGGCGCAATCAAGGGCCAGCGCGTGAAAAAGGGTGATCTTCTGGTCAAGCTGGCGGTTGAAGACCGTGCTGCGCGCGTGGAAAAGGCGCGTGCCCTTGTAGCCCAGCGCGAACTTGAAAATAGTGCGGCCAAAAGCCTTGCCGAAAAGAATTACCGTTCGAAAACCGGTGTCGCAGAAACCAAGGCCCTGCTGGAAGAAGCGCGGGCGGACCTGAAACTGGCACAGATCGAACTGAACCATACAGAAATTCGCGCCCCTTTTGACGGCGTGGTGGAAAACCGCCCGGCTGAAATCGGTGATCTTCTGTCGGTAAACGATCCGGTCGCAACCCTGATCCAGGCCGACCCGATGCTGGTGGTTGCCCATGTCCCTGAACATTCGATCGGCAGCGTCCAAACTGGCCAGTTGGCGCATATCACCCTGTTTGATGGGCGCGAGGCCGATGGTGTCGTGCGCTATGTGTCGCAGGCATCGGACAATTCGACACGTACCTATCGGGTCGAAGTCGAAATAGATAATACCGACCTTGGCATCCCCGATGGCATGACATCCGAATTGCAAATTCCAATCGGCACCAAAATGGCGCATCGCGTTGCCCCGTCGGTCCTGACGCTGAATGACGAAGGTCAGGTCGGCGTGCGCGTCATTGTCGATGACAACAAGGTTGCGTTTTACCCGATCGAACTTCAGGGAGGAAACCGAGATGGCATCTGGATTGGCGGCCTTCCGGAAAAGATCGACCTGATCGTGGTCGGCCATGACTGGGTCAAGGAAGGCGCAACAGTCGAAGTCAGCCGGATTGAAACCGGCGATACCCCCGAAGGTTTGCAAAACATGGCCCCCGCCCCCAAGGAAACGGTTGCGCGTTAAGCGTGGCATTGAGGAACCGGAGACAGAAACATGTCCCTCATTGATATTGCGCTTGACCGTTCGCGCACCGTTATCCTGACCCTGATCCTGCTGTTGGCAGCCGGTTGGGTGGGTTACAACGCGATCCCCAAGGAAGCCGACCCGGATGTGCAGATCCCGGTCCTTTATGTGTCGATGCATCATGACGGCATTTCGCCCGAAGATGCCGAACGGCTTTTGCTGCGTCCGATGGAACAGGAACTTCGCACCATCGAAGGTGTGAAGGAAATGACATCGCAATCCTATCAGGACGGCGCCTCGGTCACGCTTGAATTCTATTCCGATGTTGATATCGACGACGCCCTTGCCGATGTGCGCGAACGCGTCGACATTGCCAAGTCAGAATTGCCCACCGATACCGACGATCCCGAAGTTCACGAGGTCAACCTGTCGCTGTTTCCGGTTCTGGTTGTCACCCTTGCCGGTGATGTGCCTGAACGGACCTTGCTGCGTCTGGCACGCGACCTGAAAGACAATATCGAAGGTATACCCGCGGTTCTCGAAGCCAATCTTGCCGGCAACCGCGAAGAACTGGTCGAGTTTGTCATCGATCCGATGAAGGTGGAAAGCTATCGCCTGAACGGGGTTGATATCGTATCGCTGGTGCGCAATTCGAACGCGCTGGTGGCCGCGGGGGCCATCGATACCGGATCGGGCCGCTTCAACATCAAGGTTCCCGGCCTGTTTGAAACAGTCAATGACATCCTTGACATGCCGCTTATCGTTGACGGGGATTCGGTGATCCGTTTCCGCGATATCGGCGAAGTCCGCCGGACCTTCAAGGATGCCGAAAGCTTTGCCCGACTGAACGGCCAATCGGCCATCGCGATCGAGGTTTCCAAACGTGTTGGCGAAAACATCATTGATGTGATTGACCACATAAAGTCGGTAACCGCCGAAGCGGCTCAATCCTTCCCACCCAATATCACGATCAGCTATTCGCAGGATAAATCATCAGATATCCGCACCATGCTGACCGACCTTCAAAACAGTGTTATCCTTGCGATCCTGCTAGTCATGGTGGTGGTGATCTGGTCGCTGGGCTGGCGGTCGGGGCTTCTGGTGGGCCTTGCCATTCCGGGTTCCTTCCTGACAGCAATCCTTGTGCTTTGGGCACTGGGCATGACGGTCAATATCGTGGTTCTGTTCAGTCTGATCCTGGCGGTCGGGATGCTGGTGGATGGCGCGATCGTTGTAACCGAATATGCTGATCGCAAGATGCTTGACGGATTGCCGCGCAAGCAGGCCTATCCGCTGGCAGCCAAACGCATGGCGATGCCGATCATTGCATCGACGGCAACAACCCTTGCCGCCTTCCTGCCACTGGCATTCTGGCCCGATATCGTCGGCGAATTCATGAAATTCCTGCCGATCACGGTTCTGTTTACCCTGTCCGCGTCGCTTGTAATGGCGCTGATCTTTGTGCCCACGGTTGGCGCATGGTTTGGCAAGCCCGGCTCTGCCTCAAGCGAGGCATTGGACGCGGTTGCCGCAGGCCGGATGGATCGTTTGCGCGATCTTAAGGGCGGAACAGGTTTTTATGTCCGTCTGCTTAAAGGCTCGTTGCGGTTCCACTGGCTGGTTGTACCGATGGCATTTGTCATCCTGATCGGGGTTTGGGCGGCATTTGGTATATTTGGTCGCGGGGTGGAGTTCTTCCCGGCAGTAGAGCCCGAAGTCGCCGCCGTTCAGGTCCGTGCGCGCGGCAATATGTCCTATTACGAACAGGATGCGTTGTTAAAGGAAGTCGAGGATCGCATTCTTGGCCTTGACGCCAAGCATGAAGGCGAACACTGGTTCGACACCGTCTATGCCCGTTCGGGCCGCAGTGCAAGCAGCGGCGGCAACGACACCCCCGAAGACGTGATCGGTGTCATCCAGCTTGAATATGCCGACTGGCAGAAACGCCCGAAGGCGACCGAGATCGAACATCGCATCCTTGAAGAAACCGCCGATCTGGCCGGCTTGCAGATCGAAATTCGTGCCGCCGAAGCAGGCCCCCCGCAAGGCAAGGATGTCCAGATTCAGTTGCGGTCGCTTTATCCCGATGCACTTGATGAAACCGCGACCAAAATCATGACCGGATTGCAGGAGATGGGCGGTCTTTACAATTTCGAAGACGGCAAATCGCCTCCGGGAATTGATTGGGAATACACGGTTGACCGTGCGCAGGCCTTGAAATTCGGGGCGGACATCAACCAGATCGGCAATGTGATCAAGCTGGTGACCAACGGGATCAATTTTTCAACCTATCGCCCGGATGATTCGACCGAGGAAATCGACATTGTCGGTCGTTACCCGGCCGAACACAGGTCCCTTGAAGAATTGCAAAGCCTTCAGATCGTGACCGACAAGGGGCTGGTGCCGCTGGCCAACTTCGTCAAACGCACCGCAAAACCCAAAACCGGGACATTGTCACGCGTTGACAGCCGCCGCGCCCTGACCGTCAAGGCCGACGTTGCCGAAGGCATCCTGGTCGACACCAAGGTGCAGGAGGTCAAGGCATGGATGAAAAACCTTGATATCGATCCGCGTGTTTCGGTCGAATTCAAGGGGCAGGATGAAGAGCAGCAAAAGTCGGCAGACTTCCTGAAAAATGCCTTCTCTGTTGCGCTGTTCATCATGTTTGTCATTCTGGTCACCCAGTTCAACAGCATCTCAAGTTCGCTTCTGATCATGGTGGCAATCATCATGTCAACGGCGGGTGTTTTCCTGGGGCTGATGATCACGGGACAAGCGTTCTCCATCGTTATGAACGGGATCGGGGTTGTGGCACTGGCCGGGATCGTGGTGAACAACAATATCGTTCTGATCGATACTTTCGACCGGCTAAAACACAGTGCGGACAGTATCGAAACCGCGATTCTGCAAACCGGGGCACAGCGTTTGCGACCTGTGATGCTGACCACAGTTACCACGATCCTTGGCCTGGTACCGATGGTGTTACAGATCAATATCGACTTCGCCGAACGTTCCATGTCGATTGGAGCCCCTTCGACCCAGTGGTGGGTGCAACTTTCGACATCCATCGCGTTTGGTCTGGCCTTTGCCACCGTGCTGACACTGGTCTTTACCCCCTGCGCACTGATGATGCGCCACAAGGCGGGGATCGGCTGGCGGAAGCTAAAGGCACGGATGGCGGATAGATTTGGCAAGGGCGGCACGCCACAATCTGCCGACCATAGGTCATAATCCCGACCACGCCAGACATAACAGTAAAAACCGCGCGACATTCCCCCCGACCCCGCCGCGCGGTTTGACCGGCCCCCAGCTACGCACCGGGGGCCGGTCGCTTTTGGGAGACACACCAGAAAATCCTGAGCGTCAGGGCATAGTTCGATGGAGCACTCACCGCATTTCAAAACCGCCCCAAGTGATAGGATAAATCCTTCGTTCGGATAAGACTCCTTACATAATTTGATAATGAGTTGGGTACTATCCTGACGACAAAACAATAACGATCCTTGTAAACTCGGGAACTGAACATGGGATTGCGGATGAAGTTCCGGCTTGGATGTGGTGCAATTTCCGGCCTGACTGGGCTTTTAGCCCTGCCTTTTATGGCAGCAACGGCCAATGCCGATGTGCCAGGCACACTGATCTGGACAGTGCCGCCATTTGCGCCCGCCTTCATCTCCGAAGATGGTAAACTGACGGGATATGCCGCCGATACCCAGAACTGGTTTATTGCGCGACTGGGGGATTATCAGCACAGAATTCAGGAAGTCCCTCTGGCACGGCTTCTGGCAGAAATGCGTGATAGCAGCAACCCGGAAAACGAGCACAACAATGCCCGATGCAGTACCACCCTGATCCCGAATGACGAACGCCGCAACTATATCAGCTTTGCCAAAACCATTCTTTTGCACTTGCCGATTTCAGTCGTTATCCGCGCCGGGGACGAGCAGAATTTCAAACCGTTCATGGATGAAGATGGTCATATTCAGCTTGCACAGCTGATGGCAAACCGGGAGATGGCCACCGCCCTTCGGATCGGGCGCTCCTACGGGGCGCTGATTGACAATTATGTCGAGCGATATCGCAACGCCCCGCAAATCATGCCGGTGGCCGACGACAGCAAACTTTTAAGGTTGCTGGCAATGGGGCGGATCGACTGGATATTCTATTTTCCGTCCGAAGCCGAATTTTACCGCCGCGATGTCACACCACACCAGCAGATCAAATCATTGCCAATCCGCGGCAACACCAATCTGCTGGAAGCCACAATCGGTTGCGCCAAAACACCAGTCGGACAACAGGCCATCACCCGGATCAACCAGATTGTCGATGCCAATCCTGATATGCCTTGGACAAATTTCTATGCCGCGTGGCTTTCCCCCCAGGACCGCGAATGGTTTCTTTCGGCCCGCGCGCAATACATTGATCCCAAACAGTTCGAAGCGTTACTGCAACCAACCAAATAGCATCAGCGTCGCGTTAGCCGGTGACAGAATGCGCACACATCCTATCCTAAAGTGACCGACATGACATGAATGGGGCTGCAAAAACCATGCGCATTCCGATCATCACCCCCTTAAAAACCGGCAATTATTCCATAAAAATGGGATTTATGGCGCAATTTTCTGTCGTGTGGCTATTGATCCTCACCGCCGACCCACCACCTTTGGATAAGTACAAATTGAAACATCGAACCGCGCATCTTGGCGATCGGAAGACTTGGCATGGGCAGACGGCTTTTCAGTTCTCTGATGATTGCAGGATTATTGGCATTGCTGACCTTGAAGCCATCGGGCGTGATGGCGCAGGACGTGCGGCCATCACCCCCTGAAACCAAAACCGATATCGTTTGGGCGATTGATGCAGACATGCCGGGCTTCATCAAGATCGAAGACCGCTTGAATGGTTATGGCGCGCAGATGCTGGACTGGTTTACCGTGCGTATGCCCGAATATCATCATTTGATGAAAATCCTGCCACGCCGCAGTGCATATGACGCCATGCGCATGACCGACGATACCGGCCAGACGGTCTGTATTCCCGGAACGCAAAATACCCCGGAAAGGGCGCGTGAATTCATCCTGAGCAACACCGTCGCCCCCCTTCTGCCGTTGTCGGTTGTCGTCCCCGACAGCGCGCTGGTGTCATTCACGCCCTATATGTTCGAAGACGGCACGATTGACCTTGAAGCCCTGCTGGGGGATACGTCGCGCTATACCGCGCTGGCAAAATCGCGGTCTTATGGTCCCGATATTGATCGCATCCTGGCAGAGGCTATTGATTCACCCAATATTCTGCGCACCGACAATCAATCAAGTTTTCCTCTGATGCTGGAAATGGGGCGGATCGACTGGATGCTGGCCTTTCCGGCGGAAATCGAATTCCATCGCCGGGCACAGGGCAAAGCATCCGATACGGTTGCACTGCCTATCGGGGGAATGCCGCGATTGCTTCATCTTGCCATTGCGTGCAACCGGTCATCAACCGGGATCGGTGCGATCACCAAGATCAATGACATCCTTGCCAGCAATCCTGACATGCCGTGGCTTGAATATTATGTCGATTATCTCGGTCACGCCGACCGTGCCCGTTTCAACGAAACACTGCGTGATTTCAAAACAACGCGTGATGTCCCTGCATCCGCGATGCAATGACATCCGCAAAACAAAACAGGCACCGTAAAAACGGTGCCTGGGAAAGTCTTGATCGGGTGTGATCAGTTCTGGTGGACCCTGTTAAGTCCCTCGTCGGGATCGTCGTCGGGTTCACCGTCATCGTCTTCTTCCTCGGCTCGGACTTCTTCCTGCTGGTTTTCAACGCCCATCCGGCGATAGGACCGATAGGACAGCGGGAAGGTTGCGAAATAGACCGCGGCAATCACCGACAGGGTCAACCAAGGCGAGGACACCAGAAACGCCACAGACGCCCCGAATGCCAGCATCAGTGGCAAAACCCACGCCCGCGGAATTTTGACCTTTTTGAACGAAAAGGTCGGCATGCGCGAAACCATCAGTCCGGCAATCAGAACACCATATGGTGCGACGATATAGGGGCTGTCAAACACGCCCCGCCCGAACTGGAAGGTCAGAACAATCGGCCACATCGCAAGGGCGGCTGCCGCCGGGGCCGGAACGCCGGTGAAAAAGCGATAAGCCCATGTCGGTAATTCCGGTTCACCCAGCATCTGGGTATTAAACCGTGCCAGACGCAACGCCATGCACACCGCAAACAGAAGCGACAAGGCCCAGCCGACCGGTCCGAATTCATGCAGCGACCAGAAATACAGCATCATCGCAGGCGCAACGCCAAAGCAGACAAAGTCCGAAAGACTGTCAAGTTCGGCCCCAAAACGGCTTGACGCGTTCAGCATCCGGGCCAGACGACCGTCAAGGCCATCAATGATCCCGGCGATCAGGATGGCGGCAACCGCGGCTTCCCATCGATCCTGCATCGCAAAACGGATCGACGTCAGCCCCGCACACATCCCCATCAGGGTCGCGACATTCGGCGCCAGACGGCTGAGCGATAATGCCTTGAACCGACGGGGGCGATGATCTTGCCGGATGCCGCCTGCCATTAGCGAATCTCCCCGACGGCCGCTTCAACCCCCTTGGCCGCAATATCGGCAAGGATGGTTTCACCCGCAATCGTGGTCTGGCCAACGATGACCTTGGGTTCTACACCTTCGGGCAGATAAACGTCAACCCGCGATCCGAAACGGATCAGGCCGAAACGTTCGCCCGCCTTAAGCTGCGAACCACGACCGACATCGCAAAGGATACGACGTGCTACCAGACCCGCGATCTGGACAACACCGAACTCGCGACCTTCCCTGTCACGCACCAGAAGGATCTGGCGTTCGTTGTTTTCCGATGCCTTGTCGAGTTCGGCATTAACGAATTTGCCGGGCACATAGGCCTCGCCGACGACTTCACCATTGACCGGGCAACGGTTCACATGAACGTTGAACACATTCATGAAAATCGAAACGCGGGTACGCGGCGTTTTGTCGTCCAGTTCAAGTTCCTTGGGCAGTGGTGCCTTGGAAATCATGCAGACGCGGCCATCCGCCGGGGAAATGACAAGATTTTCGTCAACCGGGGTAATACGATCCGGATCGCGGAAGAAATAAGCACACCAGAGTGTCAGGATCACACCGATCCAGCCCAGCGGTTCGGCAATCAGAAACAGAACCACGGTGATCGCTGCAAAAATCGCAACGAATTTCCAGCCTTCGGGATTGATCGGCACAAGAACGGATTTCAAAGTCTTTATTCCCTGGTTGCCATGGGTATGGGCATAACAATGACGGTATCGATACTACCGGTTGGTCGCGTTCTTAGCATCTAGTGATGACAAAGGGCAACGCAACCCGAAAGGCCCTGAATAAAAAAAGGGGCAAAACACCATTATCATGTGTTTTGCCCCTCGCAAAGAACAGCAATTACTGCTGGGCGGTTCCATTTTCCGGAAGCGCAAAAATCTGGCCCGGATAAATCAGGTCGGGATCACGGATCTGTTTGCGGTTCTGGTTGTAAATCACCCAGTATTGCAGACCATCACCATAGGTCCGGCGCGCGATCCGCCACAGGCTGTTGCCCGGTTGAACGACATAACGTGTCCCCGGCTCCAGAATCTGATCCGGGCGGGCACGTTCAAACGGCAGTTCAACACGTGCCGTCACCTTGTCGGACGCATCAAGCTGATCGGCGCGCAACTGATACTGGCTCGGCTCAATCGGTTCGCCAATTGTCAGGGCCCAGTTGCCGTCATCCCCGGTCGAGGCACTGCCGACAAATTTGTTGTCAAGGTAAACGCGAATGCTGGTGTCGTCATCGGCCTTGCCAGACATGGCAACCCGGCCCTGTTCGTCATAATCGACAACATCAATCGACAGGCGCGGCATCGCTGCTGCGGGAACTTCCGACCCTTCCGGCATCGCCTGGGCCAGTTCGCGCGCGGTTTCTTCGCTCATATCTTCGGGGGCCGGGCCCTGCATGACGCTCGCGGCACCACCTTTCTTGGGGACGCGCATGGCGATGATCGGCTGTTCTGCCTTGTCATCGTCTTTTGCCGCGTTACCGGACTGTTCGACCGTTGTGGCTTCGCCTGATGCCGGTTTTTCAGGGATCAGAACCACGAGATTGTCATCGCCCTTATAGACTTCGCCAGTGCTGTCTTCGGATTCAAGCGACAATTCCCGGTCACCACTTGCCAGCGGCTTATCAGGCAAAACCACCCATTCCCCGCGTTCATCAGCGGTTGCCTGCCCGATGACTTCATCACCCTCGCGGATGCGCACGGTGCTGTTGGGAGCGGCGCGACCGGCAATCACGGCATTGCCATCCGGTCCAATGCGCACAACGTCAAAGCTCGGCGTGCGAACTTCGGGTGCGGCTTCGGTTTGTTCCGGCGCGACCTGCGGCGTATTTGCGGCATCCGGTGTCACGGCGGGCGGTGCTGTTGTTCTTGCCGGTGTATCGGCTTCATCTGCCGACTGTGTCAGCATATAATTCAACGAGATCGCAGCGACAATCAGCAGGACGCCAATGATGACGAGGATATAAGGTCTTTTCACCGGTAATATCCTTGAACGGTGGTTATGATTATTACGGACGGCGTCGAAACCTTATAACTATCAGTCATTAAGTCCCCCAAACGCCCCGCCCGACGCGTTAATTAGAACCTTGTACTACTTTCAGCACACAGTTTCCATAACGTAACAAACCGAGATTACAGTGCAACAGTTAGGCAAAGATGAATAGAATCAGCGCTGTTGGTCAAGCCTTGTGCCGAATTCCTTACGGAATGGCCTGCATTGTCGCCCCGATATAGGCCACAAGTGCCGCCACAAGCACTGGTAGCGCCAGAACCGATACCCGCACCAGCATCGCCAGAACCGCACCGCCCGCACCAGCATTAGCGCCCATATCGGCAGGAAAATGGGCGGCAATCAGCGCCGCCCCCGACCCGGCAAACACCACCAGAACCAGAACCGCCATTGCAAATGTCGCCCCCGGCACCGCCAGCATCACACCCGATGCGCTTGCCATCAGGGCGGTACTGATCGCCAACCACAAGGCGGCGCGATATTGCGGGGCGGCCTTTTCGGAAATCAGCGCCACCAACAGGGCCACCGAAAGACCGGCCAGAAACACCACATGATCGTGCAGACCAAACTGGGCGGCGATAATCCCCTGCCCGATGGCAAGCGCGACAAAGGTCGCAACCGGGGCCGGTTTCGCCGCATCCTCGTCGCTTGTAACAACAGATTTTGTCGATGTTTTGGCGGATTTTGCCGATTTGCCGTTCTTTTTGCCCCTGCCCTTGGTCACAGCCGGGTCTTCGTCCTCTTCAAAATTGGGGCGCGTCACCCACAAAAAGGACGCACCGATCAGGATATAGGTGATCCACACCAGCGTCACCAAGCCGCCCGGATGATACAAAAGCCCGGTAACCGGGGCCGCCAGAACCAGCCAGCCGCCAAGCAGCATCAACAAAATTGCGACAATCGCGCAAGCGCGCGCGCGCAAATGTGCGAAATCAAGGATAGCGCCGCAAACGCCGCCCAGCACCAGCATCAGAAGTGCTGCCCCCACACCGCCCCGGGCGGTTGCAGGCAAACCGATGGCCGCCGGGACGGCAACCACCACCGCCGGAATAACCGCAGCCAGCACCATGCGCCGTGCAAGGGCCCGGTCAAGGCCCAGCCAAAGGGCAAGCATCAAGACCGTGGTAATAACACCGGACACCAGAATGGCGAGCCAAAAGGGACTGTCGACAAACACGTTGGGCGATCCTGCCTTCTTGTTGTTTCATTTCAACCTGCGCGAACATGGCCTGCGCGCAGATGCGAATAGCCATCCCACAATCAGGTTCAGAACCTGTTAACCATCGGCGAAAAATCACCTCGGCTTATCGCGCCCGATCATGGCGATTGCCAAGGCAAAAATGCGGCAAGGATCACATGATATCGATAACCCGACGTCACGGGAACTTCGCAAAGGAAACTATTGACCGGGTGACCGCGCAATAGGCTATGCTCCGCAGATAGACGGGCCACGTCGCCAGACGACAAACGCACCATCCACATGGCGCGGTGTTCAGGCGAGAGTTACCTGCGAGATAACAACAAAGAGGCAGGTTGCCATGACAAGAGTTAAATCGATCTGTGTTTTTTGCGGCGCTTCGAACGGCAAAAACCCCCAGCACATGGAAAACGCGATTGCGTTTGGCAAAATGATGGCCGAACGCGGCATAACACTGGTGTATGGTGGCGGCCGTATCGGATTGATGGGCGCAGTTGCCGATGCGGTCATGAAAAATGGCGGCAAGGTGGTCGGCATCATCCCGGCCCATCTGGATGACATCGAAGTCGGCCATAAGGGGCTTAGCGAACTGATCGTCTGCAAATCCATGTATGAACGCAAGGTCGAAATGTTCAAACGTTCGGATGCGTTCGTCACCCTTGCCGGTGGCCTTGGCAGCCTTGACGAAGCCTTCGAGGCGCTAACCCTTCGCCAGCTTGGCATCCATGACAAGCCGCTGGTGTTCATGAACGCCCTTGGATATTGGGACAAATGCCTTGATATGATTGATGGCATTATCGAAGACGGCTTTGCACGTGAAAGCAACCGCAACCTGTTTACGGTGGCCGAAACGCTGGATGAAGTGTTTGAACAGCTTGAAGCCGAGCCCGCCCCAAAATTCGATCCGCGTGAAAAGCTTCTTTAAGCCCGATTTAACGGCCAGGATATCCAATCCGCAAGATATCGATTCTTGCGGATTTTTCTTTGTAAAATTCCAATCAACATACTGATATTACATTTATTTTAGGCACTTGACATATATCATCGTGATTGCATTTGCCGCCTGTTTTACTTCCCGAACCACCATCATTTGGGAGAGAGCAAATGAAATCGTATCGTGGTCTGGTCGGCAGCCTTGTTTCCATTGCTGCCATGCTGGGGGTCGCTGGGAACGTCCTTGCAGCAGAACCACTATCACCTTCTGACTTGCGCAAGACGGCCCTTGAGCATTTCGAAGTCATTCCGTCAATGGTACCAGCCGTCAAAGGCAACGCGGTCACACGCGAAAAGGTCGAACTGGGCAAGATGCTGTTCTTTGATCCGCGTCTGTCGGCCAGTGCGCTGATTTCGTGCAATACATGCCACAATCTGGGCATGGGCGGGGATGACAACCTTGAAACATCCATCGGTCATGGCTGGCAGAAAGGCCCGCGTAACGCCCCGACCGTTCTGAATGCCGTGTTTAACGAAGCACAGTTCTGGGACGGACGTGCGGAAGACCTGAAGGCACAGGCCAAGGGCCCGGTTCAGGCCGGAGTTGAAATGGCAAGCACCCCCGAACGTGTTGTCGAGGTACTGAAAAGCATGGGCGATTACGTCCAGAAATTCGTCCACGCCTTCCCGGGTGAAAGCGACCCGGTAACGTTTGACAACATGGCCAAGGCGATCGAGGCGTTCGAAGCAACCCTGATCACCCCGGCATCACGGTTTGACCAGTTCCTCGAAGGAAACGATGCCATCCTGACCAAAACCGAAATGGCCGGACTTGAACTGTTCATCGATACTGGTTGTGCATCCTGCCATAACGGAGTGAATGTCGGTGGCACCGGTTATTATCCGTTCGGTGTTGTCGAACAGCCGGGTGCGGAAATCCTGCCGCCCGATGACAAGGGCCGCTTTGCCGTGACCCAGACGGCAACGGATGACTATGTGTTCCGCGCCGGACCGCTCCGCAATATCGAACTGACCGCACCCTATTTCCATTCCGGCAAGGTCTGGGACCTGGAGCAGGCGGTTGCGATCATGGGATCAAGCCAGCTTGGTGCTGAACTTGACAACAGCCAGATTAAGGCGATTACCGCCTTCCTCATGACCCTGACCGGGGAAGCGCCGCGGGTGGAATATCCAATCCTGCCGGTCAGCAGCAAAACCACACCCAAACCGGCCGCAATGGTCGCAAACTGATCCCACAGGGGTGTGGAAAAGCAGAAAGTAGCCGCAAAGGTGCGAACCCCGACACGCTCTTTGCGAACCTGCCGCCCGACACAACCCGGGCGGCATTTCTTTTGCCTATTTCAGTTCCATTCCCTCGCCGCCAGAGGCCCGTGCACCTGATAACTGCATCACCCGGCGTTTATACATATCGGCAACCCAGTTGGTCGCCTGTTTGATACCTTCGGCGGCCCGCAGATCGCGGTGAACAATCAGCCAGATATCAGAATCCAGCGTCTCGATCGGGCGCGAAACCCGGGCCAGTGCCGGGTCGCTGTCGCCCAGAAAGCACGGCAAAATTCCCGCCCCGATCCCGGTGCGCAATGCATTTTGCAGCATCGCGGTATTGCCCGCGCGAAATAACGGTTTATTGCCGTCAATATGGGCCAGCAACCAGCGCTGGCTTTCATAAAGGTCGAATTCTTCGGAAAAACAGATCCACGGCGCATTGGCAAATACCCGATCCGGTCCCATACCCCGCATATCGTACGCCAATCTTTCGGTCGCATAGACCGCACATGAAATCGTGCCAAGCCGCTTGGTAATGAAATCCCCGGTCAAAGGCAAACCATGCCGGACGGCAAAGTCCGCCTCGCGCTTGGTCAGCAATTGCGTATCATCGGATTGCCGGATTTCAAGGTAAAGCCCATCGGGTTTGCTATCAATCTGACCTGCCAGAAACAGGGCCGACCACGCACTGGCGGTCAGGCGAACCTGCCGGTCGCGAATGCCCGATATCGCATCGCCCTGCCGATGGAAGGCAAAGGCGGCTTCTTCCATCGCCTCGGCGCGCGGGCGTAAATCGCGCCCGGCTTCGGTCATGCGCAATCCTTCTGGCAGGCGATCAAACAGCACCACGCCGACGACATCTTCAAGGGCGGACAAATGCCGCCCCAATGTCGGCTGGCTGACGCCAAGCTCCTGAGAGGCCGCCCTGAGGCTGCCGGTGCGCGCAAGTGCAAGAAACACGCGTATATGATCCCAGTCCGGTTTTTTGGTTGTCATCGGGGGCCTCGGTTGGTGGTGGGGCGCGATACAGGATTGAATAACGGATCATCAAAAAATCCCGTTGTTATTCATTATTGGATCACCGCCGATCCCGCAAGCCATGGTTGCGCGGGCACAGACATAGAGCCACAAGTATTTGCAAGGTATGATTATTCGGGATCGCCGGAGTGAGGCAGATGTTCAAAAATGCTGCCCGGTCCGGTCCATTTGCCATCGGGCTCGGTCGGCCAGCGCTGATCGACGTCAGTGGCAAGATCGGCCAGCGTGACCGACGCAAACCGCTCAAGCAAAAGTTTCTCGGCGGCGTCAAACGAACTGCCAAGGGCGGCATTTACCGCCTGTTCAACCAGACATTCGGGATGTTCGACCGCAACCCCCACGGCAAAGATCGACGGATTGCCAAGCGCGTTATGGATATCAAGAAACGTGATTTCCGAAAGCGGGCGAATAATCACCCATCCGCCGCCATGCCCCTTTTCGGATCGCACATAACCGGCATCGCGCAACCCTGCCATCGTACGCCGAACCACAACCGGATTGGTATCAAGCATCCGGGCAATCATGTCGGACGTCATCGCCCCGCCAAACCGATCCATATGGATCAGGACGTGCAACATGCGGGAAAGGCGACTGTCACGGCGCATTGATGGTTTCCTTGGTCTGGCAATATCACGGCCAGACTATCGGGCTTTGGCGCATATTCGCAACACCAAAAGTTTCAAGACCCTTGACATTGCAAAATCACGATACTTATAAAGTTACATGATTCATTTTCAGTTACCGTACGGAGCCCCGATATGTCCGATACATTCGCACCCTCATCAGTTGCCCATCCAGTTTCGATGCCGGACCCGCAAAAACTTTATGACGCGATCATCATCGGTGCCGGTTTTGCCGGTTTATCCGCTGCCATGCAGTTGGCCCGCGCCCGCAAAGAGATTTGCATCATTGATGCCGGATTGCCGCGCAACCGTTTTGCCGCGGCATCGCACGGCTTTTTCGGGCTGGATGGCAAAAGCCCGGATGAAATTGCCCGTCTGGCGATGGGGCAAATTCGCGCCTATCCCACCGTCAGCATTGCGCATGGCATGGCAAAAACCGCGACCCGACTGGAACCGGATACCGCCGGAACCGGGGACGAAGACAGCAACCGTTTCAAGGTATCGCTGGAAGATGGCCGCCGCTTTCAGGCCCGCCGCCTGATCCTTGCTACCGGCGTGGTTGACACCCTGCCCGACATTCCCGGTCTGATGCCGCGTTGGGGCAAAACCTTGCTGCATTGTCCCTATTGCCATGGTTACGAAGTTCGTGACCGGGAACTTGGCGTGCTTGCAACCGGCCCGATGTCCACCCATCAGGCAATGATGATCCCGGACTGGGGCCCGACGACCTTCTTCACCCAAGGGAAATACGAACCGGAACCTGAAATCCGCACACAGATGGATACGCGCGGCATCACGATTGAACAAAGTCCGATAGTCGAACTGATCGGCACCGCCCCCGAACTTGACGCCGTTAAACTGGCCGACGGGCGCACCAAGCCCATTCAGGCCCTGTTTGCCGGGCCAACTGTTTCAATGACCAATCCACTTGCGGAAATGCTGGGTTGCAGGTTCGAAGACGGCCTTGCCGGACCGTTCATCAAGGTCGACGCATCACAGGAAACCAGCATCCCCGGCGTCTTTGCCGCGGGCGATGCCGCCACGGCGCGCCATAATGCCACACTGGCCTCGGCCGCAGGCGTTCTGGCCGGGGTTGGGGTGCATCAGTCGTTGATTTTTACATAGTTGAAACGCAATCACAGCAATCTCGCGACATGATTTTCACCCGGCCATCGGGGCATCCCGGTGGCCGCAATCATACTGGAAAAGGACCGAAAACAACATTCATACGAATGTCACTCTTCTGAAATCTTAGTGACAACGAAGCTCTATATGATCGCGGTTATGTTCAAAACAACAAATCAAGCGATCAGATGAACATCTCAATCCGGCAACGCCATATTATCGATATTCTGCGCCGTGATGGCTTTGCATCCATTGATGCATTGGCGGACCAATTTGAAGTCACACCACAAACCGTGCGTCGCGACGTCAATATTTTAAGCGACGCCAATCTGGTGCGCCGACGCCATGGTGGGGCCGAATACGCCGGCGAGCCGGGCATGAACCTGTCATATGACAATCGTCAGGTGACCAACATTGCCGCCAAGCACGCCATTTCGCTGCATGTTGCCGGGAAAATTCCCGACGGGGCATCAATCCTGATCGGGATCGGCAGCACACTTGAATTGCTGGCGCTTAATCTGGCGGATCATCGCAACCTGACCGTCATCACCAACAATCTGAATGTCGCGATGGCGCTGGGCACAAATACCAGCAACCGGATCGTTATTCCTGGCGGCACTGTGCGTCTGCCCGATCGTGACCTGATCACACCGGACGCCGAAGAGATGTTCCATAACTACAAAGCTGATTTCGGTATTTTCGGTGTTGGTGGAATTGAAACCGACGGAACGTTGACCGACTTCGACCATCGCGAAGTCGCCTTGCGTCAGGCGATCATTGGAAACTGCCGAAATTCCATTCTGGTTGCCGATCAATCGAAATTCGGTCGCCCGGCCCCGGCCAAGGGCGGGCACCTCACCGACCCCGACATGATCGTCATTGATCAAAAACCCGGCGATGATTTTAACGCCCTGTTCCAGCGCCAGGACATCCTCGACCGGCTGCAAATAGCAAAAGGCGAAACTCCCAAATGACGTCTCAGACCCCCGACTCCCAAAGACCCTTTATCAGGATCGAAAATGTTTCACGCATTTTTGACGGTGGAAACGGTGTTCATGACCTTTCCGTTGATATACCGCGCGGCAGCTTTGTCGTTCTGCTGGGGCCCTCCGGCTGCGGAAAGTCAACCACGCTGCGTCTGATTGCAGGTCTTGAAACCGCCGATCAGGGTCGCATTCTGATTGACGATCAGGACGTCACCGCAGTCCCGCCGTCAAAACGACAGCTATCCATGGTGTTTCAATCCTATGCGCTGTTTCCTCACCTTAGCGTCGCAGAAAACATTGTTTTTGGCCTGAAGGTTCGCAAATGCACCAAGGCTGAAATGGCGAAACGCCTGGCCGATGCGCTCGGTGTGACCGGATTGGAAGGGTTGGAGAAACGCAAGCCTGCCGAACTTTCGGGCGGACAACGTCAACGGGTTGCACTGGCACGCGCCATCGTTGCCGGGCATCCGCTGTGCCTGATGGATGAACCACTATCCAATCTGGACGCAAAACTGAGGCATTCCGTGCGCAAGGATATTCGCGACCTGCAGCAACGCCTTGGCATCACGGTGGTGTATGTCACTCACGATCAAACCGAAGCGATGAGCATGGCAGATATCGTCATCCTGATGAAGAATGGCCGTATCGAGCAGGCAGGAACCCCGGCAGACCTTTATCTGAAACCCGCCACCGCCTTTGCCGCAAGCTTTGTCGGCAGCCCGCCAATGGGGCTATTGCCAGCAACCGCAATCCCGTCCGACGCCCTGCCAAGCGGTGCACGACCCGACAATCTGATTGTCGGCATCAGACCCGAAGACATCAAACTTGATACCGACCAGCAAAACAGTGCTTCGGGCCTCTCCGCGACGGTCATATCCAGCGAGTTCCTGGGACCGGAAACCTTTGTCTATCTGTCAATAGACGGAACCGACGGGACAACGGCCCGCCTGCCCGGTCGTGTGCATCTTTCGCCCGGGACACAAGTCTCGCTCAGTTGGGCTGGCGTTGCTGCCCACTGGTTTGATCGCGAACACGGTCATCGTCTTTCGGCGGCGATGAACGACCATGCAACGCAAAAATCTTTTGTTACGACGACCAATCACTCAGCAATTCCGACATCGTAAAAGGACAGAAACCGATGCGTAATTCCATTACCAGTGCCGCTTTTGCTGCCGGTCTGCTTGCTTCGGCGGCAACCCCGGCCTTTGCCGCAACCGAACTGACAATGTATTACCCCATCGCCGTTGGCGGTGCGTTGACCGAAGTAATCGACGGCATGATTGACGGTTTTGAAGCCGAACATCCCGACGTCAAGGTCAATGCGATTTATGCCGGAAACTATGACGACACCCGACTGCGTGCGGTTTCTGCAATCAAAAGCGGCGATCCGGCGCAGCTTTCGGTGATGTTTTCGATCGATGTCTATGACCTGATCGAACAGGATTTGATCATTCCGTTTGATGATGTTGTCAAAACCGCAGAAGACAAGGAATGGCTTAACGGCTTCTATCCGGCGCTGATGGCCAATGGCAAAGTCGACAACAAAACCTGGGGCATCCCGTTCCAGCGTTCAACCATCGTCATGTACTACAACAAGGACATGTTCCGCGAAGCCGGTCTTGATCCGGAAACTCCACCCCAGACCTGGGAAGAAATGGTTGCCGCGGGCAAGGCGCTTTCCAAAGACGGCAAATGGGGTCTAATGGTTCCGTCCACCGGATATCCTTATTGGATGTTCCAGTGCTTTGCCATTCAGAATGGCAAGGAACTGATGAATGCCGACGGAACGGAAACCTATTTCGATGATCCTGCCGTCATCGAGGCTCTTGAATACTGGCGCGGCCTCGCCACAAAAGAAAAGATCATGCCTGAGGGCACGATTGAGTGGGGCACACTTCGTCAGGCTTTCGTGCAGGGTCAGACCGGCATGATGTGGCATTCGACAGGCAACCTGTCTGCTGTCAAAAAAGAAGCCAAGTTTGACTTCGGTGTTGCCATGCTTCCGGCGCACAAAATGCCCGGTTCACCGACCGGGGGCGGCAATTTCTATATGTTCAAGGGTTCCAGCCCGGAACAGCAGGCCGCATCGCTTGACCTGATCAAATACATGACCGCGCCGGAACGTGCCGCAGAATGGTCAATTGCAACCGGTTATGTCGGCGTTACCCCGGCATCCTACGAAACCGACGCGCTGAAATCCTATACCAGCGAGTTCCCGCAGGCTGTGGTTGCCCGCGATCAGCTTAACGTCGCGATCCCGGAGTTCTCGACCTATGAAACGGCCCGTGTTCGTGAATCTCTTAACAACGCCATTCAGGCGGCCCTGACCGGCGAAAAATCGCCGAAACAGGCCCTGGTCGACGCCCAGGAAGACGCCAACCGTCTTCTTAAGGCGTTCAACTAAGCCGATCTGCTGCCGGGACGGTTTTCCCCCGTCCCGGCCCTTTTTGCTTTCTTCATTTGAAATCCTTTTGAATTCAGGACGTGGCCTCGATGGGTGATCAGCCTCGAAACGATCTGGCAGCAATACAAAGACGCAAACTTGCTCTTTACGGTTGGATGCTGATGGCGCCGTCGTTGGCGTTGCTTAGCCTGTTTGCATTTTACCCGGCCATCGCGACCTTCTTTGGCAGTCTTTTTACCCGTGGCACAACACGCCGCCCAAGCAGCTTTGCGGGATTTGAAAACTATCTTGATCTGTTTGCCGACCCGACATTCTGGACCGTGGCAGGCAACAATCTGATTTATGCCGGGGTTACAATTCCGGTTTCGATCATCTTTGCCCTGATCATGGCGCTTTGGGCCAATGCGCATATTCCAGCACGAAGCTTTGTGCGTAGCGCCTATTTCACGCCGACGATCCTGCCGATGATTGCCGCAGCGAATTTATGGTTGTTTTTCTATACCCCCGATCTTGGCATCATTGATCGTATTACCGGATTTTTTGGCGCGGAACCGACCAACTGGCTAGGGCAGCCCGAAACGGCACTGGCCGCGGTCATCATCGTGACGATCTGGAAAGAAGCCGGGTTCTTCATGATCTTCTATCTGGCAGCCCTTCAGACCATTCCGCCGGACCTCCGCGAAGCGGCCCGCATTGAAGGGGCCGGTCGCTGGACCTATACACGACGGGTGCTTTTGCCGCTTTTGATGCCAACCACGATATTCGTCTTTGTCAATGCGCTGATCAATTCGATCAAACTGATCGATCATCTGTTCATCCTCACCAAAGGCGGGCCGAACAATGCGTCAAAACTGATCCTTTACTGGATCTGGGAAATGGCATTCGCCTATTTCGACCGCCCGCATGCCGCGGCAATGACCATGATGGTTTTGCTAGTACTTGGTATCGTCGCAATCGTGCAATTCCGACTGGTTGAAAAACGGACCCATTACCGATGAACGTACATCTCGGCACCCGCCCATCACTCATCGCCCAACCACATATTCGGTTCCCCGATCTTGCCAGGATTCTCGATACGCTGGGCGCATGGGTTCTTGCTCTTGTCTGGATTGCGCCGCTGTTATTTGCCCTTTGGGCGGCACTGCAACCGTCGGGCAGTGCACTGGAACTTGATTTCAGTGCACCACTGACCTTGCAGAATTTCATTGATGTCTGGAATGCCGTGCCTTGGATCGGCTATTTCGTCAATACGCTTACGCTTGTGTCCCTGATCCTGATGGGTCAGCTTGTTTTGTGCACATTGGCCGGTTTTGCCTTTGCCCGGTTTGCGTTCCGCGGCCGTGATGCCCTTTTCATTCTGGTGCTGTTGCAGTTGTTCATCCTGCCAGAAGTTCTGATTGTCGAAAACTATGCCATAGTTGCCAAACTGGGCCTGTTTGATACCGCCCTTGGCATCGGCTTGCCCTATATGGCCAGCGCATTTGGCATTTTCCTGCTGCGTCAGGCCTTCAAATCCGTACCGCTTGAACTTGAAGAAGCCGCACGTATCGAGGGATGCAGCTGGATGGGCGTTTTGTGGAAAGTTTATGTCCCTGCGGCCAAGCCGGTTTATCTGGCGTATGCGCTGGTGTCGGTGGCGACCCACTGGAATAATTTCCTGTGGCCGCTTATCGTGACAAATTCACCGGAAACCCGGCCATTGACCGTGGGGCTTTCATTGTTCGGTGCGCCGGAAACCGGTGTTGATATTTCGGTGATCAGTGCTGCCACCATCCTGACCATTTTGCCGCTTCTGATCGCCTTCCTGATTTTCCAGCGCCAGTTCATTCAGGCATTTCTGCGTGCCGGGATCAGATGAACCGAAAGCTGTCCCGTTGACCCGGCGATACAAATTTGAATAACGCCACTTAAATATCGGGCATGGCTATTCATTCCTGAATCCAACAGACTGGCAACGTTCATAACTTTTGAAGTTTTTTCATATGCCGGTTCTGATCCTGCTTGTCAGCACAACAGTCGTCTGGGCGATGCTTCTGGTGTGCAACCGGATTGCATTGACAGCGTTTGATGTCGATGTTTATGCCATGACCTGCTGGCAACTGGTTTTCGGCGGGCTGGCACTTGTGCTGATGGCACCAGGAAGGCTCATTCCGTGGCGGCAATTCACCTTGCCGATCAACTGGGCATATGGGGTTTTGCGCGTTCTGACCGGGGTCAGCTGGACCGCGGCACTGGTCTATATCAGCGCGCCTGAAAGCGGAATTTTATCACAAACCGGCATGCCGATGGCGGCCCTTGCCGCGGCCTTTATCCTTGGTCGCGCACCGGGCAAGGCGGAATGGTTCGGGCACACGATCCTGCTTGCCGGTGCCGGTTTTCTGGCGTGGCATCTGCCCGACGGCCTTGCCAATCCTGCGGTGTGGTTGATGCTGGCGTCCGAGGTTACGGCGATTTTATCATCCGTTCTGGCGGAAAAACACCCTGACAACCAGATCAAAGATGCGTGGTCGCATCTGCGATTTACCGGGGTTTTGTTGCTGATTACCGCATCGGTATTTTTGATCTTCCCGCCGCTGATCGGTTTTATCAGCCCGGTTCCGATCCCCTATACCTCGCTTGACGGGTTCTTCGGGATCGAGACCATATTGGCCGGTCTGATCCTTGGCACACTATTGCGCGGTCCTGCCATGGTCCTGACATTGCGGTCGATCAAGACAGCCGGGATGGAGAAATACATCCTTGCGACCAGTATCCTGCCTTTCATCCTTCTGGGCCTTGAAATGCTGGCCGCGCAATTTGAACTGACGCCAGCCCCCACCCATAACAGCGTTTTCTGGATTTCGGCCCTTCTGGTGATGCTGGGCATTATTCAGATCACCTATTCGAAACGTCTCCATTCCAGACGCCTGAAGGCGCTTGGTGCAACCACCCCGGCTGGGGCAGCCCCCACTGCCCCGGCCTGAGAACGAAAAGAACAAGAAGCCCCCCTTGCGCCACCAATGCAGGGTCGCCCGGCGGTCAGGAGCCCCTTTCTTCTGACCGCATCCCCAAACGGCCAGCCTCCCAAAAAATTGGCCGTCCGACCCTGTTTCCATCCGGTGGTCTCCCTTCCGGATGGACCGAAACGCCCGGGTTCCCCGCCCGGGCGTTTCCTGTTTAATGGCAACGGATACTTCCCGATAAGATTGCCCCAAACAAGCATCTGAAACTTGAAATTGATACCGTCGTAAATTGGCCTAAACTGTCTGCAACAAGACCGGGCAATAACGGGCCAAGCAAGCACCCGAAAAAAATGGGCGCAAACAGAGCGGGGATTTCCAATGGCAAGTCTGCAACAACCGGACAATTACGAAACACTCAAATCCAAAATCGATACAGCCGCCATCGTCGGCCATACCACCGACAACACGGCGAAAATCTGGGTAAGGGCCTATATGGCCGGGCGCTGGACACTGATTGTCAGTGCGCAAAAACTGCCCGAGGATGCCTATGATCTGTCAGGCAAAAGCCTTGCTGCTATGAAGGCCGCGAACAGCGATATCGTTTTTATGGAAGAACGCGAATTCACCCGCGAAACCGACCTGACCATGACGTTCGAGGTAGACAACCTTAAACCAGATACCCGCTATTACTATTACCTTGCATCGGACAAGCTTGATCTTGAGCGCTGCATCGAGATGGGCGGCGAACATGATTACTGGTTCCGGACATTGCCCAAAAACCCGCAGTCATTGCAGTTCGGGTTTTATTCCTGCCACGACCCGTTTAGTGTCAAACCTAACAGCGAAGGCGCATGGGACAAGTTTTATGATGTCCTTAACGAACGCCGTGCAGATTTTGTCATTGGCGGCGGCGATCAGGTTTATTGTGATACCAATCACGCATCGCGCATGCAGGACGTCTGGGTGTGGCTGAAGAATAACAAAAACGCCTTGCTGGCCGCCTATCGCACACCTGATGGCAACCTCGACGAACCCGCAATCATTGATTATTTCACCAAGCTTTATCGCACCTATTACCGGATTTACTGGCAGTTCGAACATCTGCTGTCTGTTTACCGGCGTTTCCCGCAATACATGATATGGGACGATCACGAGATCATGGACGGCTGGGGCTCGCTGACCGCGGATGAGCGCAAGGCCAAGCTCGCCAATTTCTTTCAGGATGATGACGAGGACGCCAATTACGCGCTTGTAATGCTGATGTTCAAGGCCGCAGCGCGGGCCTATCTTGAATATCAGCATGCGCATAACCCTGACAGCATGATCGTCAATGGCGATCCCGATGCCAGCCACTGGGATTATAAATTCGATCAGGGAGCCTATGGCTTTTACATGCTTGACGTGCGCGGCCATCACGATTGTGAATTACCCGACGGACAGCGATTATTGGGGGCGGAACAGCTCGAACGCTTCAAAAGCTGGATCAATTCGGCCGCAACCAAAAAGAAAAAGGCGATCTTTATCTGTTCGCCCGTGCCCGTCGTGCACTGGACGGAAAGTGCCGTAAACACGCTCGATTTTGGCGGTCAAAAGGATGATTTCATGGATGAATGGGGCCATGAAACCAACCACAAGGAACGAAATGCGATGCTTGAATTGCTGCTGGCGCGATCCGCTGAAAGCAGCATCCCGATTGTGATCCTGAGCGGGGATGTCCATTGCGCCAGCGCATTTCAGATCACGCATGGCAAAACCTATCCCGGGGCAAGGTTGTTCAATGTAACGTCAAGTGCGATTTCACGCAAACCGGCACCGGGCATTGCCACCGCCGCCATGCAAAAATCGGCCGATATAGACGGGTTCGATGGCGGTCGGTTTGAACAGATGTTCCGTTTTGCCGGGGAAAACAATTTCGCGCTGATCAATGCCGATTGCCGGGATGGTGACCTCAAAATAAGCGCCACCCTTTACTGGGCCGAACCCGGATCGGAAAGTGTCACACAGAAGGTGATCAAGCTGGTTGGCTAAAAAAAACCGGTCCCCGGGGGAACGGGGACCGGTCAGGCCGCACTCAAGCTTTCGCTTGCGGGGTCGGGGGAACGATGTGCGGCCTTTTCTGTCTGGTTGGGGAATATCCTGTTTTCAGTGTGCGTCGACGGATGGTTTGCCCGATCCTGCCGGACGTGCGAGCGGCAGAAGCAGCAAAGCCAGAATGAAGATGCCGGCCATGGCAAGCTGCACGTCGTTAAATGAAATCATGCTGGCTTCGCGCGTGACGATATTGACGATGGATTTCATCGCACTAGCCTGTGGGTCGGGCAGCCCCATGGCACCGTATCGTGCCGTCATGGTCGCCAGATAATTCTGGAAGGCCGTGCTTGATGTATTGATATGTTCGGCCAGATGGGCGAAATGCAGGTCGGTGCGTTTATCAAGCATGGTGTTGATCGCAGCCAAGCCAATCGCCCCGCCAAGGTTGCGCATCAGGTTATAAAGGCCGCTGGCGTTTTTGATCTTTTCCGGTGGCAAGGTGCCAAGTGCCAGATTGGTGATCGGCAGCATGCAGAACATCAGGGCAAAACCACGCACAGCCTGCGGCAGGATCAGTTCGTGAAACGATACCTGACTGTTCTGAAAACCGTTCAGGGCAACCCCCACCGCAAACAACGCCAGACCAAAGCCCAGCACGACACGCGCAGGCAATCTGGCCGTCAGTTTCCCGGCAATCGGGGCAGAAATGAACTGGCAAATGCCGGTGACCGCCATGATGGTGCCGATTTCCAGACTGTCATAGCCGCGCACACGGCTTAGCAACAGCGGCAGGATATAGACACTGCCATAAAGCCCGATGCCAAGGGTGAAACTGAAGATGCAGCCCATGGCAAAGTTGCGATCCCTGAACGAGCGCAGATCGACAATCGGATGATCATAGGTGAACATCCGCCGGAAGAAGTAGAGTCCCGAAATCACGCAGATCACGGCACCATAAACAATGGCGCGTTCATCAAACCAGTCATCTTTTGGGCCCTCGTCCAGCACATATTCCAGACTGCCGAGAAAGGCTGCCATCGCAAGCAATCCGCGCAGATCAAAGCCACGGAGCAGCGACCGATCGCCACGATCAACATCAAGCGTTACCGCGACGACAAGCGCGATCAGCATGCCCGGCACAACATTGATCAGAAACAGCCAGTGCCACGAAAATGACTGCGTCAGATAACCGCCCAAAGTCGGCCCCACAGTCGGCGCCATAGTGGCAATCAGACCAATCATCACCGAGGCGGTATTACGTTTATCCGCCGGGAAAATGATATAGGTCGTGGCAAACACGGTCGGGATCATCGCCCCGCCAAGGAAACCCTGCGCGGCACGGAACCAGATCATGCTTTCGATTGACCAGGCACAGGCCGAGGCGATGCTGAAAATCGTAAAACCGATTGCAGAGGCAACAAAAAGCCAGCGGGTTGAGATCAGGCGTGACAGGAAACCCGAAAGCGGGATCATGACGACTTCTGCGATCAGGTAACTGGTCTGGACCCAGCCGATTTCATCGGGGCTTGCTGACAGACCGGCCTGAATGTTTTCAAGCGAGCTTGCGACGATCTGGATGTCAAGGATCGCCAGAAACATGCCAACCACCATCGCAACCCAGCCAATAAACTTGGTGGTATCGACATGCTGCACCGGATCATCGGGCCGGGCTATGGAACCGGGGCTGTTGGCGGCACTGCTCATTTCAGTTGCGCTCCGAGAGTTCCGGGGTCGGCGTTACAACACTGGCAAGGCCGGAGCCCGCCGCATGCTCAGCACCGTCGCCATCACGCACATCGACATTCACAACAACCGACAGGCCGGGGCGCAGGGCCTTGGCAAGCTCGCTGTTATCAAGAGCAATACGCACCGGGACACGCTGCGTGATTTTGGTGAAGTTGCCCGTGGCATTTTCGGGCGGCAGCAAACTAAACTGCGCACCGGTGGCGGGGGCAAAGCTCTCGACCCGGCCGGTGATATCAGCATCGGGAAAGGCATCGACTTCGATCCGGACCTTCTGGCCCGGTGCCATATGGCCGATCTGGGTTTCCTTGAAATTGGCCACAACATAAACCCCCGGAAGCGGCACAAGCACGAGCAACTGTTCGCCGGGCTGAACCAGTGCGCCGGTCTGAACCGACCGATTACCAATCACACCGTCAAAGGGTGCGTAGATGCGCGTGTCATCAAGGGCCTGCTGCGCGATATCGCGCGCGGCCTCTGCCTGTGATACGGCACGTTCGGCTTCGACCTTCTGCGCACGCAGAACGCCGATCCGCCCCTGCTCGACCGCAAGGGTCGCATTGGCAGCAGCCACCTGTGCCAGTGCTGTTTGACGGTCGGCCTTGGCGTAATCGAATTTCTGGCGGCTGGCCGCCCCCTTTTTCACCAGATCCTCGTAACGCGTATAATCCTCGGACGTGCGATCAAGTTCGACCTTCGCAATGCGGACATTGGCCGCCGCCTGATCGATGGCGGCCATCTGAAGGGTGATCTGCTCGTCCATGGTCTGAACCGCGGCACGGCGCGCATCAAGGGCGGCCTCGGCCTGTTTCAGTTCGGCACGATAATCTTCGTCCTTGATGGACAACATCAGTTCGCCCTTGCGCACAGGCTGGTTTTCGGCAACCCGAAGGTCGCCGACATATCCCGAAACCTTTGGCGAAATCGCGACTTCGTCAGCCTGTAAATAGGCATTGTCGGTCGATTCGTGGTACTGACCTTCAGTCACCCAGTAGAACCCGTAATACCCACCGCCACCGATAATCGCCGCAGCGATCAGGGGCAGTATGACTTTTTTCACACTCATCGTCCGTTTGATCCTTTTGGTATTGATCAGTACCATTTGAACCCTTATGGTACCAATCAGTACCAAACGTCAAGTGCAGAATTGGAACAGTTGCTTGTCCGAAACGCGAAATATCGACCCGAGAACCCTGAAACGTCGCGAAGCGCTGATTGATGCGGCCCGTGAACTTTTTTGCGAACATGGCCTTTCGGGCACGACACTTGAAATGATCACCGCCGAAGCTGGCGGCTCCCGGCGAACAATTTACGAATTGTTCGGCAACAAGGACGGCGTATTCGAAGCGGTGATTCGCAATTGCACGGGACGTGTGGTTGCTGTCATGGCCGATCTGGAATTGTCACAGATGCCGCTGCGTGCGGCCCTGATCCATTTTGGCGAAACGCTGATGACGCTTCTGACCACGCCGGAAACCATTCGCTATATGCGGCTGTTCCTGTCAGAAGTCCCGCGGTTCCCGCATCTGGGCAAGGTGTTTTATGAAAGCGGCTTGATGAGCGGCCGCCGGATCATCACATCCTATTTCGAACGCCAGATGGAAGAAGGCAACTTCCCCAAAAGCGATCCGAAACAGGCCGCCGTGTTTTTCACAAGCCTGCTTAAGGCCGATTACGATTTCCGACAGATGACCTATGTCGGCTGGGAACCACACGCAAAGGATTTGCACGCCCATGTAATTGCGGCGGTCGATATGTTCTTGCGCGGATACGGAATAGACCCGGCCACGGTTGACCAGAAAACCCCGGCGCAGGCATAAGCCTGCGCACCGAACGACTTCCGGCTCAGAACATGACCAGCAGGCGATAGGCAATCGGCCCCATCATTGTGATCACCCCGATCCAGACAAGCGCAAGGCCCCATCCCCGGTCGCGGAAGCTATATCCGACGCCCAAAAGGCAGAAGCCGACAATGCAGAGCGCGATGATGATGTTGGTTTCATAAGGCAGGTTCATGGAAGCCCCCATATGGTTCCGGTTTGACGGTGCCGGAGTCTTCCCCCTGAACCCGACAAATGCGAGTTTGACCCATTCCATAACCTTTTTCTTTGATCAGGATCATATGCCGTCACATGCCATGTCCCCTGCCCGTGGGATGAGCATTAATTCAGGGAATGGCGTAAATATCGGGCAAACCAGCGTTTTCTAGGGCAGCATCAACATCGGCCAAGGCACAAAAACCCAGCAATTTCGGCCTTGCGCGAAAGTCTTAACAAGGATGTTGCGCCGCCCTCTTTGATTTTCTGATTTCATCCTGTATGTTGCGCTCTCCCGACGCGGCCAGGGCGCTCCCTCGCGCGCCGGATGAAATGTCAAATGGCAGCCGCGCTGTATCCTGGCCGCGGCCAGAAAGGGAGTATTCCATGAGCAAGATTCAAGTGAAGAATCCCGTCGTCGAGCTCGACGGCGACGAAATGACCCGGATCATCTGGGACTTCATTAAAACCAAACTGATCCTGCCGTATCTCGACATCGATCTTAAATATTACGATCTGTCGGTTCAGAAACGTGACGAAACCAACGACCAGATCACCATTGATGCGGCAAATGCCATCAAGGAACATCGTGTTGGCGTCAAATGCGCGACCATCACGCCGGACGAGCAGCGCGTCGAGGAATTCGGCCTGAAGAAAATGTGGAAGTCGCCGAACGGCACCATCCGCAACATCATCGGCGGTACCGTTTTCCGCCAGCCGATCATCTGCTCGAACGTTCCGCGTCTGGTTCCGGGCTGGACCCAGCCGATTGTTATCGGTCGTCATGCTTTTGGTGATCAGTACCGTGCGACCGACTTCAAGGTTCCGGGTGCAGGTAAACTGACCATCAAGTTCCAGCCGGCAGACGGCGGTGAGCCCATCGAACACGAAGTCTTCGACTTCCCGTCTTCGGGCGTTGCCATGTCGATGTACAACCTTGATGACAGCATCATCGGTTTCGCACGCGCCTGCATGAACTATGGCCTTGCTCTTGGCTGGCCGGTTTACCTGTCGACCAAGAACACGATCATGAAAGCCTATGACGGCCGCTTCAAGGATCTGTTCGAGGAAGTCTTCCAGAACGAATTTGCCGACAAGTTCAAAGCTGCTGGCATCACCTATGAACACCGCCTGATCGACGACATGGTTGCATGTGCGATGAAATGGAATGGTGGTTTCGTCTGGGCTTGTAAGAACTATGACGGCGACGTTCAGTCTGACACCGTGGCACAGGGCTTTGGCTCGCTTGGTCTGATGACCTCGGTTCTGATGACGCCGGATGGGCAGACCGTAGAAGCAGAAGCAGCCCACGGCACCGTCACCCGCCACTATCGCCAGCACCAGCAGGGCAAAGAAACCTCGACCAACCCGATTGCGTCGATCTTTGCCTGGACGCAGGGCCTTAAGTACCGTGGCGAGTTCGATGCCACCCCGGACGTCGTGAAATTTGCCGAAACCCTTGAAAAAGTCTGTGTCGACACTGTCGAAGCTGGCTTCATGACCAAGGATCTGGCGCTGCTGATCGGTCCGAACCAGAAATGGCTGACCACCACGCAGTTCCTCGACAAACTTGACGAAGGCCTGAAAGTTGCCATGGGCTGATTGCCCGGCATTTTGCCAGAATGATGAAACCCCGCCAGTGCAAACTGGCGGGGTTTGTCGCATTTTATGGATGTTTTTTTTCAGGAAGCCGCCGCAGCACGGACGAAACGGCCACGCTGATAATCATCGAAGGCCTGCATCAGTTCCTGTTTGCTGCTCATGACGAACGGGCCATAGCGAACAACCGGTTCGTGCAGCGGACGGGCCGCAATCAGAAGCATCCGCCCGCCTTCGGGCCCGCCTGTAAGGGTGATGCTGTCACCGTCGTCAAGCACGGCCAGATGATGTGTTGTGACGGCTTTATCGGCAACAATCGCATCCCCGATAAAGACATAAACCATGGCCGCGTGGCCTTCAGGCACCGGCAGGGTCACCTCGCGACCAGCCGCCAGTTTGGCATCAATAAAGACCGGTTTGGTGGCAATCCCTTTAACCGGGCCGGTTTTGTCCATGAATTCACCGGCGACAAGGCGCAGATCAACACCGTCTTCGGGGCTGAATTCGGCAACGTCGCGGCCTTCAATATTCTGGTAACGCGGGGTAACCATCTTGTCCTTGGCCGGCAGATTGATCCAAAGCTGGAACCCCTGCAAAAGACCGTTTTCCTGTTCCGGGCTTTCGGAATGCAAAATCCCGCTGCCGGCGGTCATCCACTGCACACCACCCGAACGCAGAACACCTTCATTACCCATGCTGTCCTTATGACGCATGGCACCTTCGACCATATAGGTCACGGTTTCAAAACCACGATGCGGGTGTTCGGGGAAACCGGCAATATATTCGTCAGCATTGTCGGTTGAAATGGAATCGAGCATCAGAAACGGATCAAGCATATCAAGCTGCGGCGATCCGACGGACCGCTTCAGCGATACGCCTGCCCCGTCGGATGTGTCCATCGCGCGAAGTACGCGCGCAACACCGCGCGGTTTTTTGCCCTGTTCAGACATCAGGTCCTCCTGTCAGCAGCCGGGAATCTATCGGGCTGCGATCTGTGAAACTTCATATCCCCCAATCTGGCAGAAAACTGTCGCGAAACAATGGCCAATCAAGCATCGAATTGTTTCCCATAACACCCCAATCAATCAAAAAGGCACGAACATCATAGCAAATGTTCGTGCCTCTAAATGTATCGGGGCCGCGCCGATAACCCGCACGACCCTGATATCGAACGCAATCAATGATTACCCAGCCAGCTTTGCCGCCAGTTCGGCAACGTGTTTGCCCTGGAATTTTGCAATATCAAGCTCATTGGTCGAAGGCGTGCGCGAACCATCCGCCCCGGCAAGCGTTCCCGCACCATAGGGCGAACCACCTGTAATTTCGTCCATATTGGTCAGCCCCGAACAGCTATAGGGCACACCGACAATCACCATACCATGATGAAGCAACGTCGTATGGGTCGTGACAATCGTGGTTTCCTGACCGCCATGCTGGGTCCCGGTCGAGGTAAAGACCGAACCGATTTTGCCGATCAGTTTGCCTTTGGCCCACAAACCACCGGTCTGATCAAGGAAGGTGCGCATCTGGCCGGGCATATTACCAAACCGGGTCGGAACGCCAAAGATGATCGCATCATATTCCGGAAGATCGTCAACTTTCGCCACCGGAGCCACTTGGTCAAGCTTGGCACCAGCACCTTTGGCGACATCTTCGGGCATAGTTTCAGGAACGCGCATGACGTCAACATGCGTACCGGCAACACCACGTGCGCCTTCGGCCACGGCATTTGCCATGGTTTCGATATGTCCGTACATCGAATAATAAAGAACCAGAACCTTGGCCAATTTTGCCTCCTTGAGTTGAAAATCCGTCGCCATCAGCATGCGGCAACTGCCGCCTGACGGAAACAGTCAGATTGGAAACAGTCTATTTCGCTTAACCTACCCGGATCAGAACGCGCGCATTCCGGAACTGTTCCAGACCGCGACATACCAGCGTAGTCAGTCCTGCTGCGGTCGCACCGCCAGATATTCGACAACCTGATCGGGGAAATCGGTAAAGATGCCATCAATCCCGGCATCGTCAAAGATCGCCTTAAGCGCGATATCCATATCGCCCGCCCATTTCGGCAACTGGTCAGCCCGCAGGGTATAGGGATGGACTTTCAACTGCGCGCGCTGGGCTGCGATCAGGGTTGGTGTCATGATCGCCGTGCCATCGGCACTAAGCCCTTCGATGACCTGTGGCAACCAAGGGCCAATACCATCCACCACAGTTGCCATTTCGGCCACACCATCATCGGTTTTCAGATAATCGTAGTCCGTGCCTTCGGGCGCACCCCATTTGTTTTCGCCCAGCAACTGAACCAGCTTGCCCTGATATTTCAGATCATTCCGGATACGCTTGGTTTCGGCCCAGTCGAAGCTCTGAACAAAGGAATTGGATTCCGTCGTGCCATACCCCCAATGTTCCATGATCTTGATGACCGCAGCAGTCACATCCTGTCCTTCGGACTTGTGCCAGGCCGGGTCCTTGATTTCCGGATAGATGCCGACATCGCGCCCGGTTGATTTGTTAAGTCCCCGGATCATGGCGATTTCTTCTTCAAAGGTCGGGATTTTGAAGATGGCATATTCGCCGGGGAAACGGTTGGGATAAACCTGATCACCGGTATCGGCTTTGAACCGTTCGGTAACGTTCAGACTTTTGAGTTCTTCCAGCGTGAAGTCGATGGCGTAGTACCGGCCATCTTCACGTTTGCGGTCGGGGAATTTCTTGGCAACGTCGGTCGTGGTATCGATATGGATGTCATGCAGGACAACCGGCACGCCATCCTTGGACATCACCACGTCCTGCTCGATGAAATCCGCGCCCATGCCATAGGCAAGCGCCTTTGCCGGAAGGGTATGTTCGGGCAGATAGCCCGATGCTCCGCGATGGGCGATCACAACCCTTTCAAGGGTACTGTCCTGTGCCATTGCCGGTGTGATCGACAAAGGCAGAATGGCAAGTGCCGTTCCCAGAATGGCCGCACGCGCAGATTTCATCAGCATCCCATAACTCCTTATTTCCACATAAGTTTTGCCTAGCATAGTGACGAAACGATGCGGCAGGAACAAGGCAGAAGGCGATAGCGCAAAGTTTCTCGAAACTGTTACGCCTGATCGCCTTCCATGGATTGCTTTGCAACGGGTTGATCACCCCAGAAGTTCATCCGCGATTTCGGCCAGAAAATCGGGCAGCACATGATAGGCGTATGGTGCATAAAGTCGTTCATGACGTTGGTGATATTCCCGGCCCCACGGACCGATATTAACCACCGGATAGGTCAGGGCATTGTCAACCGGATGATCGACCAGTTCGGCAATCGGGGTGCTGGCGGCGATGATATCGATATCGGCAACATCGGTCACATGGCCGAAAAAGCTCATATCCGAGATGCCCATAAAATAACCGCGATCACAGATCCGCGTTTCGTGACGGGCCTCTATCGTGGCGCGGGCACGGCTGATCGCATCCAGGAACTGCCGGTCCATATCCTTTGCGCGATCAACATGAACAGCCGGATAATGCAAACCGGCCATACCGGTCACTACGGCCGGGCCGCGCAGATGTGCCTCGGCCAGCATCGCACGGATCAGAATACGGGTACGATTCAGCGGATTGTTATCCTTTGCGGTTTCAAGGGCCACCGCCTCAATCCGATCAAGCGCATCGCTGCCGCCGGATGCAAACGCCATATCACGCAGTTGTGCAGTCGTTACCATGCGCAAGGGTGGCAAAGGTGCAGGGGCAGCCTGCCCGTTGGATTTAGCATAGCGGGCTGCGTGGCTGGCAAATCGTTCAAGTGCGCGGTTTCCGGCACCCTTTACGATGTCGGTGAAATCGCCCATCAGCTCAGCACAGCTTTTCCCCATAACCAGCCAGTTAAACGCCATCCAGACATGTTCGGGCGTGGTGACTTCGTAGATATCGCGCACATCGCGGGCCTCAAGACAGACCGGGGGCGGGGCGGTTTCATGCATACCACGATCACAGAGATCACTATTGGCCTCGATCGCCTGCATGATTTCCGATGCGATGGCATGGGCGGAAATGCCGTCAAACGGATAACCGACATGGGTTGGCAAACCGGCAACAAGGGCAAAGGGCAAAAGCTTTCCGACCGAGCCATGGAAAATTGCCCGACCGACTTCGCCATTGCCAGGGTCACTGCTGGCATCCAGATTGATCCCGCCGACAATGTCGAGGTTCCATCGCCCGGCCAATTCCGGCAACGCATTGCGCAGGCTGCGCATACCGCATGAATTGCGTTCTTCATCCGGGGTCAGGAATAGGACAACATTGCCCTGCCGATCCTGTTGCTGACTGAAATGTTCAAGAAATGCAATGCCCGCCGCATCGCCGCTTTTCATATCAAGCAATCCGCGCCCCGGGATGAAATCTCCTGTCTGAAAATCGCGAAGGGCAAGTGCCTCGGCATCGCTAAGATTTTCCCGGCCCGAAAGATCGGCAATCAGAGCCTCACACAGCGCATCGGGCTCAAAAGCCAAATGTTTCAGATCATGATAATTTTCAATCGAAACCACATCAAAATGCCCGGCCATTGCCAGTGTTTTGCGACCACGCCCCCGCACCAGTGCGACAACACTTTTTGCCATCCGGCTGCCCCCCGCTACCGGATGGCTGTCGATCACGGCGATATTGTCGGGGTTATCCTGAAAATAAGGAATTTCATGCAAAATATCGATGATCAGCCCTGCGATATCGGCTTCCCCTGCACTGCCGGTAACACTGCCAAAACGGGTCAGACGGTCGGCGATTTCAGCAGTACGGGCATAAGGTGCCCATCGTTTTCCCGGCATGGTCATGTGCTTGCTCCCTGATGACGTGACAGCAGGATATACTTTGCCGAAATCAGTTAAAATGCCAGTTTGATACAATTTTCGATTGGAAATTGATCATTTCATCAGGATAATTGACGAAATCATCAAAGCGGAATGAAATCATGGATGATCTTGACCGTCGCATTCTTGCCGAACTGCGCGTCAATGGGCGTGCTTCTGTCCCGAAACTGGCGCAGCTTTTGGGGGTTGCCGCCGGAACGGTTAAAACCCGAATGGATCGCCTGATTGATCAGGGGGTGATTGCCGGGTTCACAGTACGTCTGCGTGATGACGCAGCCGATGGGACCGTCCGGGGCGTGATGATGATCGAACTATCGGGCAAGAATGTAAAAACGCTGGTCGCAAGCCTTCGCAAAAATCTTGGCTTTGCCGCCCTTCACACCACCAATGGCGAATGGGACCTGATCGCGGAAATTCAGGTGCCCGCCCTTTCGGATTTTCATCAGGTTGTCACGACCGTGCGCGCCATGGAAGGCATTGCCAAAACCCAAAGCTATCTGTTTCTGGGGCCTGCCTGAAATATCGGACAAGCAAAAGCCGACAGGCATTTAACGGTTTAGCGCTCCGGTCATCCGATCAAGCCCCTCAAGGGTTAGAGGATACATCCGGCCTTCCATCAGCTTGTGCATGATCTGGATCGAGCCGTGATATTGCCACCAGTTTTCCGCCTGCGGATTAATCCAGGCGGCATGTTCGAAATGATCCAGCAAACGTTGCATCCAGACCGCCCCGGCTTCCTCGTTCCAATGTTCGACCGAGCCACCGGGATAGGTGATTTCATAGGGGCTCATGGTGGCATCGCCAACAATCACCAACTTGTAATCCGCGCCATAGGTCCGAATCACATCCCATGTTGAAACCTGATCGGTGCGGCGGCGCGCATTGTCCTTCCAAAGCCCCTCATAGGGGCAGTTGTGGAAGTAATAATATTCAAGATGCTTGAATTCGGTTTTGACCGCGGAAAACAGTTCCTCGCAGACCTTGATATGGTCATCCATCGACCCGCCAATATCAAACAGCATCAGTACCTTGACCGCATTATGCCGTTCGGGCCGCATTTGAACATCAAGCCATCCCTGACGGGCGGTGGATGAAATGGTACCGGGCAGATCAAGCTCATCTGCCGCCCCGGTCCGCGCCCATTTGCGCAAACGCCGCAGGGCCACCTTGATATTGCGTGTGCCGATTTCGACACTGTCATCAAGGTTCTTGAACTCGCGTTTGTCCCAAACCTTGACCGCGCGCCGATGGCGGGATTTATCCTGCCCGATCCGCACCCCTTCGGGGTTATAGCCATAGGCACCAAAGGGCGATGTCCCGGCAGTGCCGATCCATTTATTCCCACCCTGGTGACGGCCTTTCTGTTCCTCAAGCCGCTGTTTGAGGGTTTCCATCAGCTTCTCCCAACCGCCAAGCGCCTCGATCTCGGCCTTTTCCGTGTCGGTCAGGAATTTTTCGGCAAGCTTGCGCAGCCATTCTTCGGGAATGTCGGCCTCGGAGACTTCGTCCATGCCGCCAGCCAGATCAATCACCCCCTTGAAATGGGCACCAAAGACCTGATCGAACCGATCAAGATGACGTTCGTCCTTCACCAGTGCTGCGCGCGCCAGGTAATAGAAATCCTCGACCGCATAGTTCGCAAGGCCCTTTTCGACGGCCTCAAGCAGCGTCAGATATTCGCGCAAACTGACCGGAACGCGGGCTTCTTTCAGCTTGTAGAAAAAGCCGGTGAACATGATCGTCTAACGCCCTTCACGCCGCGCCATGAAGGCAAGGCGTTCGAACAGATGGACGTCCTGCTCGTTTTTCAAAAGCGCCCCATGAAGTGGCGGCACGGCTGTTTTGGCGTCCTTGGCCCGCAATGCTTCGGGCGGCAAATCCTCGGCCATCAGAAGTTTTAGCCAATCAAGCAGTTCCGAGGTAGACGGCTTTTTCTTAAGCCCGCCAACATCGCGCATGTCGTAGAACAGGTTCAATGCCTCGGACACCAGACGTTTCTGGATATCGGGGAAATGGACAGCAACGATTTCCGCCATGGTTTCGGCATCCGGAAAACGGATATAATGGAAGAAACACCGGCGCAGGAACGCGTCGGGCAGTTCCTTTTCATTGTTCGATGTAATGATCATGATCGGGCGGTTTGTGGCCCGGATGGTTTCCTGTGTCTCGTAGACAAAGAATTCCATCCGGTCGAGTTCCTGAAGCAAGTCATTGGGGAACTCGATATCGGCCTTGTCGATTTCGTCAATCAGCAGAACCGGCGCGCTTTCATCCTCGAACGCTTCCCAAAGCTTGCCTTTGACGATGTAATTGGCAATGTCATGCACGCGCGCGTCACCAAGCTGGCTATCGCGCAGGCGCGAAACCGCATCATACTCATACAATCCCTGCTGGGCGCGTGTGGTTGATTTGATCGACCAGATAATCAGCTTCTTGCCAAGCGATTTTGCAATTTCCTCGGCCAGAACGGTTTTGCCGGTTCCCGGCTCGCCCTTGACCAGAAGCGGCCGTTGCAAAGTAATCGCGGCATTGACCGCCACCATCAGATCCTCGGTCGCAACGTAATTTTTCGTGCCCTGAAACTTCATTTTTGCCCTGCAACATAAGTTGACGTTTACGTTAACCTAGGGCGTTGCGAGCCGGGCGGCAAGGGACGAGTTTAACAACCCGCCAACTTCAACGTTCTTGTAGAGTTCAAGCCGATAGCCTAAGGTTAGTGAAAATCATACAAACTCCAGACTATTTTAAAGTCTTGGTGCCGGGGGAGTTACAAAGCTGCGCGATTGCGATTGTGCAATGCGTCTGGGGGAAGCTTGTGTGACGTATCTTCAGAATTATCAGGTTCTATCATCGCGTGATCTTTATGAAACCCGGGCTCTTCTGGCCGAACTGAATTCCATTGATACACTGGACCTGATCGAACGCCACGCATCTTTCGATGTCTCGATCCATGGCGTTGCCTTGGGCGATTTGCAAGTTTTGCATTCGTCCTTTGGGGATTGTCGCATTCAGCTTCGAACACCAGAAAGCGATAACGATGCCCTATTCATGATCATCCCGACCGAAGGGGGGGGATCGGTGCAGCATCAAGGGCAGAATTACACAATTTCGACCAAGCGCGGAATGATCCGCGACATGCGCGTTCCGCTTTTCGCTGACGAAGACCGGTTTGCCTGCTTGGGCGTCCGGTTGCCGAAAGACATCATCGCCAGACATTGCCGGACACTTTTGGGCAATGATATGCCGACCATGGATCCGGGGTTCGAAATCAGCCTTGATCTGGACACTGCGCCGGGTCGGCATGTCTGCAATACTCTGAATTACATCGCGCAAGCACTTGATGACCCGCTTCACAATCTCGACAATTCCATTGTTCTGAATAGTCTTCAGGATCTGCTTTTGACAAATATCCTGATGATGTTTCCGAACTCCTGTTCAGAACTTCTGCATCGGAAACAGAAATCCAACGCGGTTCCACACTATGTGAAACGGGCGCGCGATTACATCCACGCCCATGCCCATACACCAATCACACTCGAAACGCTGGCACAACATGCGGGTTGCGGCTATCGGACGTTACAAATGGCCTTTAACGCCGCTTATGGCATGTCGCCGATGGCGTATCTGAGATCGGTGCGCCTGAACAACGCCTATAACGACCTTCTTAATGAGCAAGACGGGGTAAGCGTTGCCGAGATTGCCATGAAATGGGGCTTTGCCCATGCCGGTCGTTTTGCCCGGATCTATGCAAGGCAGTTCGGTGTTTTGCCTTCCGAAACCCTGCGCAAACGACAATAATCTTTGACCATCACCTGCCGTCACGGGCAGGTTTCAATTTATGCAGATCGGGGGTGGAAATGATCGCACCACCGCCTATAATCCCATCGAAATTCGATAAATTCGATGTTCCGGGCAACGGGATGAGCACAAGGTTGGGAGAATTTGCATGACCACTATGTCCTTTGCGGATATGGGTCTTGCCGCGCTTAAACGCCGCCAATATGACGCCGCGATCAATATGTTGCGTCAGGCACTTGGCGAGGATGAGGATAATCTTGAAGCACGGTTCGGACTGGCGCGTGCTCTTCATGAAAAAGGTTCGCTGACCGAAGCACTTGGCGAATATCGCACTGTGCTGCAATCTGATGAAGGCAACGAAGAATGCCTGCATCACATTGCACGCGCCCTGCTTGAAAATGGTGATGCCCGTTCGGCACTTAATCATGTCGATATCGTTTTGCGCCATCATCCGACCGACCCAAATTTGCTGGTACTGCGCGGGCAGGCATTGCTGGACCTTGAACAGCCCGAATATGCGCTGAGTGCTTTTCAGAACGCGGCCCACCACCGGCCGGGTGATACAAAAATACATCAGTTGATTGCCGCAGCACATCGCGCCAACGACGATCCGGAAGGTGAAAAACGCGCAATCGAGCAGCTTTTACGCATTGATCCAGCGTCACTTGCGGCAAAAAATGATCTGGGCGTTATCCATCTGCGCGAAGGTCATCTGATTTCGGCGTTTGAGGCGTTCGAACTGATCCTGAGCCAAGATGCCGAAAACCCCGAAGCCACCCTTAACCGGGCGATCACCCTGACGGTGATGGGCGGTATGGATGATCAGGCGATCTGGGATCGGGTGATGGAAATCAGTGCCGATCTCGACGGGATCGACGAAACCCGCGCGCTTGCCGATGACCTTGCGAAACTGCCGGACAAGGACCGCAAAGACAGCGAAAAGGCGGCCAAACTGATTGCCTGCGCCGCCTATGCGCCGGTTGATGTCTGAGTCTGTATTGCGAACTTATGCCGCCGGCACGTCCGCGGTTGTCTGACGGATGCGCAGCCAGCCCAGAATACCAATTACGCATAGCATCGCCGCGATAAAGCCAAGGAAGAACGGCGCATAGCTGGCGATCCCGGCCAGAACCCCACCGATCAGGACAGCGGTGGCTTCGGCCAGAACGTGGGCGGACCGATAAACGCCAAGCGCCTGCCCCTGTTCATGCGATCCGGCAGCGTTGGAAATAAACAGGCTGGTCGTGACCTCACACCAGGCAATGCCAAACGCCGCCAGACACATCGGGACAAATATCCACACCAGCCCATCGGGGATCAGGAACGTGATCAGGCCGATCCCCAGAAACAGATGGCCAAGGGTCCCGACACCGATCAGGCCGCAAATCTTCTGCGCGCGATCAACCGTCAATCCGGCAAGGATCAGCGGGATCGAAATGATGGCCGAACACATGCCAAGGAAGCTGCTGGTGACGTCGTAATTCTGCACCAGATAGACCCCGAAAAAGGCAAAGAAGATATAAACCGCGATATAGCTGAAAAACGAAATCACGTAACCGGGCAAAAGGTCCGGATCCTTGATCGTCGCCCAAACGGTGCGTGTGACCGGTGCCACCATACCCTTTGGCGTGCCGCGACGACGCGCATATTCGGGGATGCGCAGGATCACGAACACCACCAGCAGGTTAAAGGCATACATGCCCGCGGCAAAATAGAACGGCCAGGACACGTTAAAGGACGGATGAATGGTCGGGTCGGAGAAAAAGCCGCCCATCAGCGGGCCGATGATCCAGCCAACATTGATCGCAACCGTGATCAGGCCAAAATTGCGCACCTTGGTTTCCGGGCGGCTGATATCCGATGCAATCGATTGGGCGATGGCCATATTGCCCTCGCACAGGCCCGACACGAACCGGCCGACCAGAACCAGCGGAAGATTGGCATCAGCCACCCCATAGGCCGTCACAAGATAGCCAAGGGCCGCTCCCAAAAGCGACGCCATCAGAACCGGACGACGACCAAGCTTGTCCGACACCCGACCAAGCCACGGCGCGCCGATAAACTGCCCGATGGGATAAAGCGCCATGGCGACACCCAAAAGCATCGTGCGGTATTCCGTCGGCACCGATGGATCAAGAAACCCCAGTTCGGGTTTCAGAAACATCGGGCTGAAAACAGGATAAGGCAGGCTGAACCCGGCAAAACCGAACAGCACGGTCAAAAAGACCGCAGTCATGGTTTTGGTTTCCTGGGGCATGGGGCGAATACTCCGTGGGCGTTTTTGGTGGCAGCGGTTTATGGAAATCGTGGGTGGAAGCTATGTCGCATCTTCGGGCAGTTCGGCATAACGTGCGGCAAGGTCGCGCACGATCTGGCGGGCATCATCAACATGCCATCCTGCCCCGGCCAGAAGATCGGCCAGACTGTCACAGAAAATATCAATCGCATTGTTGCGAAGCTCCGCGCCGTAATGGCGGTCGGTAATTTCCGACATTGCAAGGGCATTCATGCCAAATGAAAGCCCCCAACTGCCAAGATTGAGGTTGCGTGTTCGCGCAATCACATCATGCGAAATGCCAAGTTCATCGGCCGCCGCCGACAGGAAGCTTTGGAACATTTCGGTAATCCGGCCAACCTCGGCCAACTGGCTTTGATGATGGGATGGTGTTGCGCGCGTCCAGATCGAAGGCGCCAGCGCAAGATATTCCGCCTCGAACCATTCGGGATGTTCAAGGGAAAAGCGGATATCGAGCAAACTGGCGACAATGAACTTCTCCATCGCACTGCCATCATGGGCGCGCGCATGACCAAAAAACCGCGCACGTTTCTGCCCGGCTGTAATGGCAAGCCCCAGCAAAAGGTCTTCCTTGCTGGCGAAATGGGCATAAAGCGTACCGACCGAAATATCACAGGCCTGTGCCAGATCGGACATTTTCAATTCGAAAAACCCGTATTGCGCAATCAGTTCACCCGCACGCTGAACAATCAGTTCTTCGCGCTGCTGGCGCTTCTCTATGCGGTTCACCCGTGGCGTTACGGGTGGGTTTTCCGGGATGTCCTGCCGGGTCATGGCAATGCCTGTTTAATTAAATGACGCAAAATCGAATTTGGTTCATTTTTAAAAAACCGGCAACCGCGAAATTTGCATGGGTGACATCCAGCAGTGATGAAGGTGCTGAAATTCCCGTAATATGCTATGACATGAATTCCCGTCATCGGTCGGGAACCGGCTTTGTACGTCGGACGTTCATATGATGATCGCTGTCCCGGTACCGGCTTTGTCGACGGGCGCCATATGTCGCCACGCAAAGCACATGACAAGAACGGGGTTCCTTTAAAAATGTTTCATCGCTTTATCCGGCTCTGGGAAATGATAAGCCACAGCCTGTGGTTTACCCCGCTTCTGTATGCGGTTGGCGGTGCTATTCTTGCCCTGTTGTCCATTCGGTTACCGGGCGGGGATTTGATCAGAAGCCTTCCGGATTTCTGGCCGCGTTTTGGTACGATTGAAACCGTGCAGGACCTGACATCGACACTGCTGGCAACATTGGTGACGATGACCACCTTTGCTCTTTCGGTGACCATGGTGGTTCTGACATTGGCTGCCGGGTCGCTTGGACCACGCACCATCCGCAATTTCATGGGGGACCCGAAAACCCAGAACTCACTTGGCAGTTTTGTCGGATCGATCCTGTTTCTGATCACCACCCTTGTCATCATGGGCGAACAGGGCGAAGGCGATCAGATACCCCAAATTGCCGCGATGGCGGGCATTACGCTTTTTGTCGTCAGCCTGTTTGTGTTGATCCTGTTTGTGCATCATCTTGGCCGATCCATCGTTGCCGATCAGGTGATCCACAATGTCGGCGCGAATCTGGAAACCACCATTTCCTCGTCGCTTGAGACCCTGAAATCCCCCATTGAACGGGCAGCAAAAATTAAATGCGCGCTACCCGACGCGGCTTCGATCCAATCCGAACGGATCATCCGGGCCACCAAATCGGGATATGTTCAGGGAATTGCCTATGACGATCTGCTTGAACTTGCCATCCGGGCCGACATCAAAATAGCCCTGACGATCCGCGCCGGGCAACATGTTATTGCCGGTGACATTATCGGTGAAATCAGCCCCTACCCGACGGCCCGCGACAGCAATATCGACACCGACAAACTCCGCGAAGACATTGACACCGAAATCATGATCGGCAATCAGCGCACGGCCCTGCTTGATATCGAATTCGCCCTGCGCCAGCTGGTCGAGATTGCCTTACGCGCCCTGTCGCCGGGGATCAACGACCCGTTTACCGCCATTGCGGTGATCTATCGTCTGGGCCGGGCGCTGCCAGAAGCGATGCGCTTTCATTATCCACTTGGACTTTGGCAGGATGATCAGGGTAAGGAACGCATATGCGCCCATCTTTCGGATTTCGGTGGCATGCTGGACGCAGCATTCGATCAGATCCGCCAATCGGCTGCTGCCAAGCCCGATGTGCTTCTGCCAATGGCAGAAGTCCTTGAAAGTCTCGTCGGGCTTGCCCGCCACCCGGGGCAGCAGGAAATTCTGCGCGAACATGCCCGTCTCATCGAACGCGCAGCTGCGCGCGATGTCCCCGATGCGACGGATCGCCGGGCGGTTGAACGGGCCGTTAACCGCGTCCTGCGACAGCAACAGGCCAAGGATGATTATTCAGCGGCCTGAACCTTGGCTGGGAACTGATCAAAACCAAGCCAGTCCATCATACAGCCGAATAATTCAGAGCACGACGCCAGACGCAAAAAGGAGACCCGAAGGTCCCCTTTTCTCGTTTCCATATCCGGAAACTACCGGATCAGGCAGCAACCGTTGCCTCAATCGCGGCAAGTGCCGCTTCGGCCTGATCGGCATCGGGCCCACCGCCCTGTGCCATATCCGGGCGGCCACCGCCACCTTTACCGCCGAGTTTTTCGACACCGACACGCACCAGATCGACCGCGCTGAATTTACCCGCAAGGTCTTCGGTCAGGCCGACAACAATGGACGCCTTGCCGCCATCCGTCGAGATCAGGGCAACGATGCCCGATCCCATCTGATCGCGCAATTCGTCAACCATCCCTTTGAGTTCCTTGGCCGGGATACCATCCAGAACACGCAGGGCCAGTTTGACACCGTTGGCTTCCTTGAACGCATCCGCACCCGATGCCCCGCCCGAACCGGCGGTCGCCAGTTTCTTGCGCAGGTCGGAAACCTCACGTTCAAGCTTGCGGCGTTCTTCCTGCAAGGCTTTGACACGCGCCGGAACATCTTCGGGAACGGCTTTAAGATCGGCCGAAATGGTTTGCAGAAGCTGATCTCGGGCCGCCATATAGCTTGCAGCATCCGAGCCGGTCAGGGCTTCGATACGGCGGACACCGCTTGAAACCGCACCTTCGGATACGATCTTGAACATGCCGATATCGCCGGTCCGTTTGACATGCGTACCACCGCAAAGCTCAAGCGAATAGGCATGTTCGTTGGCTTCGGGCAGGCCCATCGAAACAACGCGGACTTCATCGCCGTATTTTTCGCCAAACAGCGCCATCGCACCCAGTTCAATCGCCTCGTCCGGGGTCATCAGACGGGTGGTGACTTCGCTGTTTTCGCGAATCAGACGGTTGACGTCGAATTCGATCACAGCGGCTTCTTCGGCGGTGATCGGTTTAGGATGCGATACGTCGAAACGCAGGCGATCCTTGGCCACAAGCGATCCCTTCTGGGTGACGTGATCGCCCAGATGCTTGCGCATCACCGCATGCAGAAGATGGGTCGCCGAATGATTGGCGCGCAAGGCCGAACGGCGGCTATGATCGACGCGGAATTCGGCGGCATCGCCAACCGAAACATCACCTTCGACAACCTTGCCAAGATGCACATGCAATGCGCCAAGTTTCTTCTGGGTGTCGGTGATTTCAATCACGGCACCCTTTTCGGTTTTGATCACCCCGGCATCGCCCTGCTGACCACCGGATTCCCCGAAGAACGGGGTCTGGTTGGCAACGATGGCAACGTTATCGCCCTTGGTCGCGGTTTTGGTTTCCGCACCATCCTTGATCAGGGCTGTGACAACGCCCTCGGCATTTTCAGTTTCGTAGCCCAGGAATTCGGTCGCGCCATCGCGATCATTGATGTCAAACCAGACTTCCTCGGTCGCGGCTTCGCCCGACCCCGACCATGCGGCACGGGCCTTGGCTTTCTGTTCTTCCATGGCGGAGGTAAAACCGCTTTCATCAATGCCGATCTTACGCGGTTTAAGTGCATCCGCCGTCAGATCAAGCGGGAAGCCGTAGGTGTCATAAAGCTTGAAGGCAACATCACCCGAAAGGGTCGCGCCCTCGCCCATGCCATCAGTCGCGTCATCAAGCATCTTGAGGCCGCGATCAAGCATGGTTTTAAAGCCCTGCTCTTCGAGCTTAAGGGTTTCTTCGATCAATGCCTGCGCCCGAACCAGTTCCGGGAAGGCACCGCCCATTTTGCGCACCAGCGCCGGGACCAGTTTATACATCACCGGGTCCTGGGTGCCGATCATGTGCAGATGACGCATAGCACGGCGCATGATACGGCGCAGAACGTTACCACGCCCGGCATTGGACGGCAGAACGCCATCGGCAATCAGGAAGCTGGTCGAACGCAGATGGTCGGCAACCACGCGGTGCGACACATTATGCGGCCCATCAGGATCGGTGCTGGTGGCATCGGCCGATGCCTCGATCAGGGCACGCATCAGGTCGATGTCATAATTGTCGTGTTTGCCCTGAAGCACAGCGGCAATACGTTCAAGACCCATGCCGGTATCAATCGACGGCTTTGGCAAATTCACGCGTTCACCATTTGCCATCTGCTCGTACTGCATGAAGACGAGGTTCCAGATTTCGATGAAACGGTCGCCGTCTTCTTCAGGGCTGCCGGGGGGACCGCCCCAGATTTTATCACCATGGTCAAAGAAGATTTCCGAACACGGACCACAAGGACCGGTATCGCCCATCGACCAGAAGTTATCAGACGTCGGAATGCGAATGATGCGATCATCGGAAAGACCGGCGATCTTTTTCCAAAGACCATGGGCCTCGTCATCGGTGTGATAAACGGTAACCAGCAGCTTGTCCGCCGGGAGGCCATATTCCCTGGTGATCAGGTTCCAGGCGAATTCAATCGCGTTTTCCTTGAAATAGTCGCCAAACGAAAAGTTGCCGAGCATTTCAAAAAAGGTGTGGTGACGGGCGGTATGACCGACATTTTCAAGATCGTTATGCTTGCCACCGGCACGCACGCATTTCTGCGAGGTGGTCGCGCGCGAATAATCGCGGTGTTCCTGACCGGTGAAAACGTTCTTGAACTGGACCATCCCTGCGTTGGTGAACATCAGGGTCGGGTCATTGCGCGGCACCAGCGGGCTGGAAGAAACGACCTCGTGGCCATTCTTGCGGAAGAATTCCAGAAACGTGGTGCGGATATCGTTAACGGTCTGCATCTCTCTCCAACCCGGAAAACGCGGAACAAACGCTGCCGCAAACTTGCGGCGCGACTGCCCTATTTAGCGGCTCGGCCCTGTGCTGTCCAGTCGGGGAAAGGCTTTGCGGTGTTTAAGTGACGATTTATGCATCCGGCACCGCACCGGCACGCCACAACGCCCTGATCAGATATGCCGCCCTAATCAAGAACCGGGCGCATGAAACTGCGTTCGTAACTGATGATGCTGCGGTTGCGTTTTTCAAGTTCGAGTGTTGCAACACATTCGTCATCATCGGCCATGCGATTGCGGTAATCTTCGTATGCCGCAAGGCTCGGGAAACTGAACAGGGCATAGGCGATGCTGCTGGCGCCTTCATGCGGCAGGAAATAGCCGTGATGCGTCCCGCCCATCCGATTGACGATGGGAATCCAGCGACGGGCATAATCCTCGAACTCAGGGATTTTATGCATGTCGATAACGTATTTCAGATAGCAGGTGATCACGGCGGGAACTTTCCAGAACTTGAGGATGGGTTACTTTTCGACGCCTTCCTGAATCTGTTCGCCAAGTTTTTCGACATCACGTCCAAATCCGGCGGCGGTTTCACACGCGGCCAGCGACATGCCAAAGCCCGCAATCAGGGCCAGTGCCAGAATACGTTTTACAAGAATAGACATCGTTTGATTGCTCCTGCCTTTAACGACATGTTGATTTTGAAGGCGGCCGCGGCCCGCTTCTGACGCAAGGCATATGGCTTCCGAAATCGGTTGCTATCTTGTCGGGGTCACGACCGGCTGGCAACTCTTTCCTGCATGGATGATTTAAAAGCCACGCAGAAAAACGGGCGCGCCGCAGCACGCCCGTTTCCGTTTGCTCGTATTATTGTCGATATCGCGATCAGATCGGTGGACGACGACCACGCAGTGCGTTGACCAGAAGCGAAACAACGAACAGTACGAGGAAGACAAAGAACAGGATCTTTGCGATCCCGACAAACGTACCTGCCAAGCCGCCAAAACCAAGGACGGCGGCGACAAGCGCCAGAATGAGACAAAAGACTGCCCAACCCAACATGATGTTATCTCCTTTTCGGTTTTGGCCGTTGGCGGATCATCGGGATCAAGCCCGGTGCCCGTCAGGCATCAGAGAAGCCGCACGGCAATATTGTTATTCAGCTTCTTCCTGAATGGACTCACCCGCATTTTCCATGTCTTTGCCAAAGCCTTCGGCGGTCTCGCAGGCGGCAAGGCCAAGACCCATGCCGGAAATCATTGCAACGGCGAAAAGCTTTTTCAGAAAGTCAGACATTTCGGTTTCTCCTGTTTGCTCGACGTGATTTTGTTGACATTCCTCATAACGGAGCCGGAAAGACAAAGTTCCCTGTGCGGTTGCCAAGTGTCTGATCTGACGCAATTAAGGCAGAGCCGATGTCTTTGTTTTTGCGGGTTGCAGCCAATCTTGATCATTTTGGGGCAATTGCGGATTTGCCTACCTCGCAACAAAAAACGGGCCCCGAAGGACCCGTTTGATGTATTTGGCGAAAATCGGTAGTCAGCAATCACGCATCATCGTCATTTGACGGTTCATCATCGCTCATGCTGGTCATTGCCTCAGCAATCAGGCCGGCACTTTCGCGGATGCTGCGTTCGATCTCGGCGGTCATTTCCGGATTTTCACGCAGGAAGGTCTTGGCATTCTCGCGGCCCTGACCGATACGGGTCGAATTGTACGAGAACCAGGAACCGGATTTCTCGACGATGCCTGCTTTGACGCCAAGATCAAGGATTTCACCCATCTTGGAAATGCCTTCGCCATACATGATGTCGAATTCGACCTGCTTGAACGGCGGGGCCATCTTGTTTTTGACAACCTTCACGCGGGTCTGGTTACCCACGACTTCGTCACGATCCTTGATCTGGCCGATACGGCGAATATCGAGACGGACAGACGCATAGAATTTAAGCGCGTTACCGCCGGTGGTGGTTTCCGGACTACCGAACATCACACCGATCTTCATACGGATCTGGTTGATGAAGATGACCATGCAGTTGGAACGCGAGACCGAACTGGTCAGCTTTCGCAATGCCTGGCTCATCAGGCGGGCCTGCAGGCCAACGTGGGTATCGCCCATTTCGCCTTCAAGTTCCGCACGTGGCACAAGGGCGGCAACCGAATCGACGACCAGAACATCAATCGCACCGGAACGCACCAGCGTATCGGCGATTTCAAGCGCCTGTTCACCGGCGTCAGGCTGCGAAATCAGGAGTTCGTCGGTATTCACCCCCAGCTTGCGGGCATAACCCGGATCAAGCGCGTGCTCGGCATCGACAAAAGCACAGGTGCCGCCCAGTTTCTGGGCCTCGGCAATGGTGTGCAGGGCCAGTGTGGTTTTACCCGAACTTTCCGGGCCGTAAATTTCGACGATGCGGCCACGCGGCAGACCACCAATGCCAAGCCCGATATCAAGGCCAAGCGATCCGGTCGAAATGGCTGAAATATCAACCGCACTATCGCGCTGGCCGAGCTTCATGATCGAGCCCTTGCCAAATGCGCGTTCGATCTGCCCAAGGGCGGCTTCGAGTGCCTTCTGCTTATCCATCGTATCCTTATCCACCAAATGCAGCGCGGTCTGAATCATTTTTCGAACTCTCTTATTCCACAGGGCCGGGTAGGATGCAACGCAGGCGGTTCCCCGGTCCTAAATGCGGAACGCCACCGCTAGGTGCCCCGCCGGATAACTGACATCACGCCAACCATTTTCCGGCAAACGCATTGAGAACATAATGTGAACACTCGCACAAAAAAATGGATGTTGCAAGTTTGTTCTCATTCTGGTGGGTAAGAATTCGAACCCGGATAAATAAAATTGTCGCCGGGCTTGTGCCGGGATTTTTAAAACAATTCGGAGAAGCCCGGTTCAGGTCGTGATTTTCAGATGTTCGTGCCGATGTGCATGTCCATGATCGTCATCGCCGTGATGATGGGTTTCGACATGCAATTCACCCGGAACCGAATAAAGCTGCCCATGGCGCACGCCAGGTTGTGCCAGAACCTGATCGGCGAATTTGCGAATATCGGAAAGCTTGCCGCGTAAGGTCACGCTTTCAAGGCACGTATCGTGATCAATATGGAAATGCACGGTCGAAACGGTCAGGTCATGATGTTCGTGCTGCGCACTCATCAGCCGTGATGCCAGCATGCGTTCTTCATGATCATAAACATAATTCAGGACCGCTATGCCAACGCCACCGGTGTCTTCGTCAAGCTTGGTATTCTGGAGCTTTTCCCGGATCAGGTCACGAAAACCTTCTGACCGGTTGGTGTAGCCGCGATGCTCAAGGAAAGCATCGAACGCCTCCATCAAATCGTCTTCGATTGATACGGTCACGCGGGTCATACGAATTCCCTTTCAGAATCATCAGCTTGACTCGTATGAACATTTTTGAAAAGTTCATACCGCCTTTCAACTTCCCTAATCTCCCAAAGGATAGCAGATGTTTCAATCAAAGTTCACAACCCCGCTTGCAATTGCCGCACTGGGGTGCCTGATCGGCTTTGGCGCAGCGGCCCATGAATTTGTCGCCAGCAGCAAAACCACCCCCGCGAATGGCAAGGACACTGCTGCCTTCATCCTCGATTCGACTCATGTTTTCGGCACTCCGGAAGAAGCCGAAGCGCCAAAGCATGTCCGTGCACAATTGATCACCCCCTCGGCCAACACCGAACTTGATGTCACTGAAAATGCGGATGCCCCCAATCTGACTGGCACATTCACCCTTTCCAAAGAAGAACCCGCATGGCTTGTCGGGCATCGCCTGCCGGTAATCTGGTCACAAACGCCCGATGGCTGGAAAGAAGGCGGGCCGGACGCACATCCCGATGCGGTTGCGTCATCCCGATTTGAAAAATTTTCCAAAAACCTGACTGGAGGCTCCCAAAACGCGGATTTCATTTCTTCCCCTCTGGGGCACAAACTTGAAATCGTGCCGCTTTCCGATCCGCGCATGACGGCAATCGGCCAAGACGTTGCGGTTCAAATCCTGCTGGACGGGCAACCTTATTCGACCAGTGTCCTGGCAACCTATGCCGGATTTACCGACACGCCATCGTCTTATGCCTATTACACCGAAACTTTCAGCGATGATCGTGGCAGCGGCATTGCCAAAATCCGGATTACGAAACCGGGTCTTTGGATGGTTCGGGTTGCGGCCGATGTCCCGGACTCTGATGCATCTGTCCGGGTACATAACCTGCGGGCAACCCTGACTTTCGATGTCAGCCAATAGGCCGCCACATGCTGCAATCGTTTGGGCGTTTGATGATCGCGGCAATTGCCTGCGCGATCCTGCTTTGTGCAGGATCGTTCCCGGCGATTGCCCACGGTGCGGGATGGCAGATTGACCAAAACCGGACCGCCACCGTCTATCAGTTCGGCTATACAGATGGCTCACCAATGATATTTGCCGAAGCCACAGTGACGTCACCGGACGGGAAAACCTGGCAAAAAGGAAGAACTGATCGTGAAGGACGCCTTGCCGTCGCGGTTCCGGCATTACGCCCTGAAGATCATACCGATGCGCATTGGAAAATAATGGTATCAGACGGCATGGGTCATCAGGTTGTCCTGATCCATTCATCGGAAAAAACACCGCCACCGGGGACACAATCCTCGGCCCCAACCCCCGGATTGCAGGGAAACAGCGCCTTGCTTGACCTGCCGGTCTGGGCTGCAATCCTGTTCGGTTTCAGCCTGATAACCAATCTTGCCTTTCTGCCGGGCTGGATCACCAGGATCAAAAGGCAGAGAAAATCGCACTTAATGCAGGAATAAAAGCGCAACACCCCCAAAGGCCATGCAGGTCCCGACGATGGCCTGCAGGCCAACGGGGCGGCGCAGAACCACACCTTCATAGACAATCAGCAAAACCGGTGGCAACGCCATCAGCGTTGATGCGATACCGACATTGGCATTCTGAACCGCCACCATCGAGAGCCACACGCCAAGCGCCGGGCCGATAAAAGCCCCCAGAAACAGCCACCGCCCGACATCAGGTGCGCTGCACGCCACAATCGTGCGCCGAGCACGCCCCATGGCAATCGCAATTCCCCACATGATCACAACCGCGACAAAGGTTCTGATCCATGTGGCCGACAGCGCAGAATAACCGCTGATCAGTGCATATTTCGCCGTCACCAGATTCGCGACCTGACCAATGGCACCGCCAAGTCCAAACAAGATACCAACCAGATAATTGCGTCCTTCCAACCCGACAGGACGCCCCTTTTTCATCATGATGACCAAAAGAATGCCACCAATGCCAAGCGCAATACCCGACATTTCCTGAGGGCTGAGGACTTCGTCAAACAGAAACCAGCCCAACACCGCCCCCATGATCGGCACGGTCGACATCATCAGCATCGATAACCGCGCCCCCAGGGTCACAAAGGCCTGAAACAGCATGGCATCGCCAATCACAAGGCCAAGAACCGACGACAGTGACAACCAGCCAAGCTGCTCCCACGTTACCGCGCTCGGCCAAGGCTGGCCTTTCAATAGCCAGTGCAACACCGTCAGACAGGTAATCGAGCAGGCCAGACGCCCGCGATTGACCGTCTGCGCGCCGACCTTGCCGCCAATGTTGGAAAAAATCATGCTCGACGTCGCCCAGGCCATCGCGGCAGTAAAGGCGGCTGCTTCACCGAAGAACGGGATCATGCGGGGCTCTTGCTTGGACGTTGTTTTGGTTGTTGACCGGGATGTGGCGCAGCCGGTTCGGGAAGATAAGCGCGACTTTGCCCTTTTTGGCAACTGTAAAAATCACAGATTATCCCAGTAAAACAACGAATAGTACCAAAGCAAACCCTTCACCCGCTTGCGAAATTCTGATCGCGCCGTATGTTGAACCGATTGCTTGAAACAGGACGACATACATGATCCGGAAAAACGAGACCGCAGCGGAAACCAAACCGTTCAAGGGCATCCGCCGCCATTTGCATGATGGCGAGGTGGTGATCATGGATCTGCCGATTTCGCCGGTTTCGATCCTTGTCCCCGGTCTCATCAAGATCATCTGGATTGCGGTGCTGATTTATGCATCCTACCACTGGCGCGCAATTTACGATTTTCTGATGCCACAGGCCCGCGCACTTCTGACTGGGCCCGAAGCCTTTGCCGCACTTGACCGGGTCTGGGAAGAATATGAATTCGTCTTTTCGATTGCCTTGTTTGGTGTGATCATCGCGTTGATCTCGATTGTCTGGAAGCTGTTGAAACGGGCCCTTGGCGTTTCAACGCGCGCGGCGCGCGACAGCATCCTTTTGCCCCTGACCGCCATTCGCGATCTGTTTTTCTTTGAACGCGTTATCACCAACAACCGCATCGTCACGCGAAGCGGTGTGTTGCGCAAGGATCAGGATGACCGCGGATTTGAGTCGATCAAAAGCACCCAGATCAGCAAAAGCGTGATCGGCAATATCTTTGATTATGGCGATCTGCATGTTACCGACCGGCTGGGGCACAGCTTTACACTGCGTCAAGTCACGGCACCGGAAACCGTTGCCAAGGAACTTTCCGATTTCTTTGGGCGCGTTCGCCCCGATAACCGTCAGGGCGAGCCGATTGACATCACGCATCGCGCCCGCGAAGAAGCAATAGAACACTCAGAAAACAAACCGCTGACACGCCCGGAAGACGAAGTGTTTTAACTTTACACAATCATGGAACATGACAGCACCCGACGCGTCTTAAAGTTCAGGTAAAGCCGCCCCGATGCAAATGCGGCCAGATCCGAACAAAAGACGTTTTGATGCTGCCTGCAATTGCAACCCTTCCGCTTTGGTCCGTTATCGGACTGTTTTCAATCTGTGCAGTGGTGATCGGCTTCGCTGGAACTCGGTTGGCAACGATTGCCCTCAAGCTCGCCGAACAGACCGGCATGGGACAAATCATAGCCGGTGCTGTTTTTGTCGGCATGTCGACCAGCCTGCCCGGAAGTGTGCTTTCGGTAACGACGGCGTGGCAAGGACACACCGATCTTGCCATCGGTAATGCGCTGGGTGGCATTGCGGCCCAGACGACCTTTCTGGCAATCGCTGATTTTCTGTATCGCAAGGGCAATCTGGAACATGCCGCCGCCAGCGCCACGGGACTGGCGCAGGCCACCCTTCTGGTCAGTATGCTTGCCCTGCCGCTTCTGGCCTATGGCGGACCTGACTGGATGGTGTTTCACATCCACCCGGTATCGATCCTGTTGTTCGTTCTGTATGGCTTTGGCCTGTCATTGCTTGCCGAAATCCGCCATCAACCGATGTGGCGACCTCGCAGGACCGACCTGACCGACGAGGACGCCAAGGAAGACGATGCAGACTACCATCCCGAAAGCACACTTCGCCTTTGGACGGAGTTTCTGAGCTTTGCCGCGATAACAGCAGTCGCCGGTTACACTATTGGTGAAAGCGGGCTGGCAATTGTCGAGAAAACCGGCATCAGCGAAACCGCCGTGGGTACTTTCCTGACTGCGATAGCTACATCACTTCCCGAACTTGTTTCGGCAATTGCGGCTGTCCGTATGGGGGCTGTCAATCTGGCAGTCGGGGATATTATCGGCGGCAATGCGTTTGATGTTCTGTTTCTGGCGGCATCAGACTTTTCTTATCGCGACGGATCGATTTACGCAGCCTTCAACCAGCAGCACCTGTTCACCATCGCCCTTGTCATTCTGATGACCGGCATCCTTCTGTTGGGCATGCTTAACCGCGAACGCAGGGGAATTGCCAATATCGGCTGGGAAAGCGTTTCAATCCTGTGCCTTTATGGCATGTCGATATTTTATCTTTCGGGATAGGCCAACGGATACCGTCCGCAGGTTATTGCCCCTTTTGGCGCCACTCGATGATCGTCTGTAAAAACAGTTCCGTGCCCTTATCAAAAGCTGGGAGCAAATCGGCATGGTCCGCAGCAAGCCAGCTGTAAACTGAAAGGCTCATGACAGGAACAGCCTGAAATCCGTCGGGGACACCGCCGGTGACCGACAACGAATAGTTATCGAGCAGAATTGCATCCAATCGCCCGTATCGCAGCATCTTCTGCATCATTTCGGGACCGCGCGGAACATGCACGACATTGGGATAATCAGCCAAAAGTGCGTTAGACCACTTCGCCCCCAGCCAAACACCAACGGTTTCATCCTTTAAATCGTCAATTCCCGATATCTTTCCCAACGGTACAACCAGCATTCCGTCCACCAAACCAACACGTATATTTCCCCTTAGGATCGGCCGGTCAACATTTTGCTGAAATCCCTCAAGCTCGGCAAAAACACCGTCGATTTCGCCATGGGACAATGCCTGAGCAACCCTTGCAAGGGGCATGCGCACAGGTTTGACGCATAGCCCTCCCTGTTGCATCGCAGAACGATATGGCTCGATGCCGTCCCCGGTCATCCGGACTTCGGGCATGGCAATCAACAGGCACTTTTCACTGGCGCGGGCTAATGTTGAAAGGCTCAGGATCGAAACCAGAACCAAAACTGTCAGGCCAGACATACGGAAAGTCGCATGCTTGCCGAATTCATGGCAAAACGTGCAAAGGCCGACATTGCGAGGACGCATTAATTCATCGTCCCCGGTCCGTGACGGGACACATGATCCGAACAGCAAACAATTTTGACAATCAACATTGGGGGCAGAATCCGCAGCCAGCTTATGAGAACGAGTCTGGCTTCTTAAAGCACTTCCTTGACCTTGGTCGCAAGCTCCTTCAGCGAGAAGGGCTTGGGCAGGAAATGCACGCCGTTTTCTTCATCAAGTTCGTCGCGATAGGTATCTTCGGCATAGCCCGAAATAAAGATCACGCGTAAATCCGGGCGTTTTTCGCGCAACATACGGATCAGGGTCGGGCCATCAATACCTGGCATCACCACATCGGAAATAACCAGATCGATGGTCTTGTCGGTTTTCGCCAGAACCTCAAGCGCGTTATCGCCATTATTGGCTTCAAGCACGTCATAGCCTTTGCCGCGAAGCGCACGCGCACCGAATGTCCGCACCGCGTCCTCGTCTTCGACCAGAAGGATCGCGCCGGTACCGGTCAGATCGCGTGAGGGGGCTTCTTCGGCCACCGCACGGGTTTCGGCCAGTTCTTCTTCGGTCGCCTCGTAATGCGGAAGATAGATCGTAAAGGTCGTGCCGACACCGGGCTCGGACTGGACGGCCACGAAACCACCGGTCTGTTTGACGATCCCGTAAACGGTCGACAGACCAAGGCCTGTGCCCTCGCCCCGCTGCTTGGTCGAGAAGAAGGGTTCGAAAATACGCGTCAGGTTATCCTTGGGAATACCGATACCGGTATCGGAAACCTCGATCCGGATATAATCCCCCGGCGGGATCAGTTCGGTGCCTGTGTTGCGGGCTTCGTCAACAATCTCGGTGCCGGTCTGAACCGTCAGGGTCCCGCCATTGGCCGCCATGGCATCGCGCGCATTGACAACCAGATTGATGATCACCTGATCAAGCTGGCCCGGATCAACCTTCACCAGACCAATATCGCGACCATGGCTGACCTTCAGATCGATCTTTTCACCGATCAGACGACGCAGCAGGTTCGACATTTCCGCCAGCGCATCGGTGATATTGATGATTTTGGGCTGCAATGTCTGACGTCGCGAAAACGCCAGAAGCTGCCGGACAAGATTGGCCGCACGATTGGCATTCTGTTTGATCTGCATAATATCGGCGAAGCTTGGGTCACCCGGCCCATGGCGCGACAACAGCAGATCGCAGAAGCCGATCATCGCGGTCAGCAGGTTATTGAAATCATGCGCAACCCCACCCGCAAGCTGCCCGACCGCCTGCATTTTCTGCGACTGGGCAAATTGTTCCTCAAGGTTCTTTTGTTCGGTCGTATCAAGGAAGTTCAGCAGAAGCGCACCGGCTTCACCCGACCGTCCGGCCACACGTTGCAGGTAAATCTGCGCGGCAACGCCGCGTGAACCCTGCAAACGAGCCTCGATCTGCCCCCCCTTACCCATGCCCATGACCGCCTTGGACAGATAGCGCGCGACCTCGTCGCGGTCTTCCGGCAGGATCAGTTCAAGAATGGAACGACCAATCACCTGTTCATGACGTTGACCCGCCGTTTCGATAAAGGCACGGTTGGCGTCGGTAACCGTGCCCGACATATCAGCCAGAACAATCGAAAGCGGACTGTCATCAAAGAACCAGCGCACCCGACGTTCGGTTTCGGCAAGGGCATGTTCCCATTCATGGGCTGGCATCGGATCGGGGAATACGACAGCCTGGCTTCGGATCGGACCGGTGCCGGGCGCATTGATCGAATGAGTGACAAAGCATTTGATCGGCTCGCCACCTTTGACCTTAAGCTTGACTTCGCCATTCATGCCATCGCCGACGATAAGGTCCGCCAGTTCCAGCGTACCACTGGCAAAATCTTGCGGTTCACCGCCCAACCAGTTTGCCAGACGCCGGTTCAGGTAAAGAATACGACCTTCTTCATCAAGACCGCAAACCCCCACAGGCAGGCGCTCAATCATCTGATCAGCCTGCTCGCTTCCGGCACCATCTGCCATCCGCGAAGCCACCCCGCCGACGGTCATCTCATCATCGGAACCCGTCACAAACGCGCCAAAGGCAGCAGACTGTTCGGCAACGACAAGCGAACGTCCTGCTTTGGGCATGGCGGATGGATCGATACCGTCAACGGTCCAGAGCATCTGACCGGCGTGCGCATTTGCTGCTGTTACCGAAATCCGAAGGCAGACCGTACCCGCATCATAGGCTTCTTCAACAATGTTTTCTGCCGAAGCATCGTCGATCGCGGTATCACTGTTTCGTTCGGCATCATCTGCTGCGGTGTCGGAAGGTGCAGCAAGCGCAAGCTGTTCACGCTTTTTGGCTTGCGAAAAATCGACATAAATCTCGCCCGCTTCCCCCCGCATTGCACGTGTCCGCAAATCGGCCAACTCGGAACTGCCGACGTCCAGATAACTTAAACGTGCCTCAAGGGCGGCAAGCATGTCTTCGCCCGGCTCAATACCAAGCTTGCGGGGGAACGCGGGGTTGGCATAAAGCGTGCGACCATAGGCATCAATCAGGGCAACACCAATATCGGAATGCGACAGGCCACTTAACAGCGGGGCGAGATCATGATCAGCTGATGATCGCCAGCGCGCAGACAGGGACAGGGCGGCCACCGCGACGATCGCCACCCCAGTTACCATGGACCCGATGATCCACATGATACGCGCATCAAGACCAGCCTTTGCCATGACCTGTAACAGGACATAAACAAAAGCGACAAATGCGACACTTACAGCAAGGATAATTCCCCGAAACAGCACGCGACCGCCTTTAACGCCAATAACTTACAATATTGCTCTATACTTTTAGCTGCTATTGGCCTGACTGGCTACCGGCAAGTTTTACATTAGCTGGAACGCATCATGCACCCTGTGTGGGATCGCGCCCTAGCGCATGATCGCAGCGGCAATTTCCTGCCCCAGATCGGCAATCGCAGCGTTCCGCTCCTCCATTGAGGCGGAAGTCTGCGTGATATAGATCGCAACAATCACTGGTTTTCGTTCCGGCGGCCAGATCACAGCAACAATCGCACGCGATCCAAAGCCCCCCGCACCAGTACGGTCCGCAATTTTCCAATCATCGGGTAAACCGGCCCTTAGCAACGGACCACCAACCTGATTTCCCGTCAACCAATCTTCCAAAATCTGTCTGGATTCCAGAGACAGTGCATCACCAAGCAACAAATAGGTAAGCGTGGCACGCATGGCGTTCGGTGTGGTCGTATCGCGCGCATCGCCAGGTGTTGCAGCATTCAAATCGGGTTCGATCCGATCAAGGCGCGTCACATCGTCACCGATATCGCGCAAATAAGCCGTCAGCACATCTGGCCCACCCAGCACATCCAGAACAAGGTTCGCCGCTGTATTATCGCTCAGATGCAATGCGGCTTCGCACAGCTCCCCAATCGTCATCCCGCTATCAACATGTTTTTCGGTAATCGGGGAATAAGTGACCAGATCATCTGAGCGGTAAGTAATCCGGCGATCCAGCGTTTCGCTTTCACGGTCTACCTTATGCAGCACCGCCGCACAGGCAAGCAGCTTGAAGGTACTGGTTAACGGAAAACGTTCATCGGCGCGATATTGCCATTCTCGTCCGTTTTCAACATTCAGAATACTGACACCAACCCGCGCATCAAGCCGGGTTTCAACCGTTTGAACGGCATCCAACAGTCGATCATTGGCCGATGCAGCCATTGATATCACAAACGGAACCATAAAAAATAGAATGGGAGCAGTTGCCAGAACGGCTCTTTTAAAGGCAGGCATGTTTTGTCGACTTCCCGGAAACAGAAACAAACAGATAACGAGGCAGGCTGCTTGTCACCGGGATTAACGGCTGAATTTTGGCGCAATAATGTCGAAAGGCCGAATTTGCGATTGGCAGGAGGTCGTGCAATCAGCCCAGCTTCTTGCCACGCTGGCGGAAAACGAACGAGATGATTTCGGCCACCGCCTTGTAATGTTCCGGCGGGATTTCCTGATCGACTTCCACTGTTGCAAACAGGGCACGCGCAACTGGCGGGTTTTCCATAATGGTCACGTTGTTTTCTTCGGCTACTTCACGGATTTTAAGCGCGATATTGTCCTGACCTTTCGCCACACACATCGGAGCTTCCATCGCATTGATGTCGTATTTAAGCGCCACGGCATAGTGGGTCGGGTTGGTGATCACGACGTCGGCGGTCGGAACGTTCTGCATCATGCGTTGCTGGGCGCGCTGCATCCTGATCTGGCGGACCTTGGCCTTGATTTCCGGGCTGCCCTCAGTCTGTTTGTATTCGTCCTTGATCTCCTGCTTGGACATCTTCATCTGTTTATTGAATTCATACCGCTGATAGGCAAAATCCAGCCCGGCAATCACTGCTGTCAATGAAATGGCCGCGATCATCAGAATGACGATCATGTCGTAAAGCCGTTCCAGCATCAGTTCGACCGGGATCTGAGGATAAAGTTCGACATCCATCAATTCAGGAACGATAACAAACCCGAGCACGGCCCCGACCAAAACGATTTTGAAAACGTTCTTGACGAATTCAACCATGTTCTTCATCGAGAATAGGTTCTTTGCCCCATTCAGAGGGTTAAGTTTATCCGGTTTGGGAGAAATGCGTTCAGCCGCGATTACAAGACCGTTTTGCAGCAAATGCCCGGCGGCAGCAAAAAACACTAAAAGAACGAAGGGGATACCGAGCACGTAAAGCATTCCCAACAGCACATCCTTCATCAGTACCGGCAAGCCTGCCTGACTGACATCATACATATGCGGATGTTCAATAAATCCTAAGGACAGATCGCGAACAGATCGCGCCATATCGGGCGCCATCATGACCATCACCAGACCGCCACCAAACAGCAGCATGAAGCTACCGACTTCCTTGGAAACCGGCACTTGTCCCTTCTTTCGGGCATCTTCAAGCTTTTTACTTGTTGGGTCTTCTGTCTTTTGGCTGTCGTCTTCTTCGGCCATTCCCACACCATTCCGGGCTGCCCGGCATTATGCCGGAAGGTTGGCTATCCCTAGGGGTTGACGAAACTTTCCAACCCGTTTTCATAATATTCCAAAAATACCATCATCATAGTCGGCAATGCCAGTGCCAGCAGAACAAAAGCCAATCCGATCTGGATTGGCATCGCCACAAAGAACACCGGTAACTGGGGCATCAACTTGTTCAAAATACCCAACGCCACCTGAAGCACGATAGCAACGATCAGGAACGGGGCGGAGATTTTCATCGCGATGATAAAGCTCTCATTTATCGCTTGTGCGAAAAATTCGCTCATATCTCCGACCGGCAATACCCCGCCTGGCGGAAACAGGGAATAGCTTTCAAACACAGCCTGTATCATCAGGTGATCAAGACCGGTCGCAAAAATCAGGACCATGCCAATCTGCGTGATGAAATTGCCCGTGACGGCACTTTGTGCACCAGACAATGCATCACCGCTAAACGCGTTCGCCATCGACGAACTATAGGCAATGATCGATCCTGCCGTCTGCAGGCCGGCCATCATGACCTGCCCAAACAGGCCAAAAAACGCCCCAACGGTTAACTCATACGCCAAATGCAAAAAAAGCGTCGGCGCGTCGGCCGGTTGTTCGGGGATAAGTGGCCCGGCCAGCGGCGAAATCACCACGGCGACCCAAAAGGCAAAAACCAAGCGCGCACGCGCCGGTACAACTCGCGCCCCGATGCCCGGCATAAAGGCGAACGCCGCCCCGACCCTGGCGAAGCTCATCAGGACCACATAGACATTAAGCGTCAGAAGATCTTCGAGATTCATCTTCTTTCAGGATGTCCCGTTATTGGTTCGCTTTGCTAGTTCGGCAGGCCGATAAAATGATCAACCATTCGTCCCATGAACTCGTTCATTTCCGTCATCATGAAAGGCAAAAGAACCAGAAGAGCGATAAAAATCACGAGGATTTTAGGCACAAAAGTCAGAGTCATTTCCTGGATTTGGGTCAAAGCCTGAAACAGCGCAATAACCAACCCCACCCCTAATGCGATCAGCATCAAGGGCGTACTGACCTTTAGAAGAGTCCATACGGCATCATAGGCCACGTCCATGATTTCCGCTTGATCCATAGGGTCTTCCTGCCTCGTCTTCCGTCACGTTACATCATTCATACAGGATAAGGCCGGTGATGGGCCATGATTTCCTGAAATTTCAATTTGATCGCCCCGAAAACAAAAAACCGCACGAAAGTCGTGCGGCTTGTCCCAGGCATCCATCCGACAATTCAATCACCGTCAGATCGGCATGCTCAATACGCTTTGATAAGCTTCGACTGCCTTGTCACGGACACTGACCACGGTACGCAGCGTGACTTCGGCCGCCGACACAGCGGTGACCACTTCATGCAGTTCTGCATCGCCAACGATTGCTTTCTGGGTCATCTGTTCGCTGTTCATCATGGTTGCGCGGGCATCAATTGCCGCCCCCTTGACCATGTCGGCAAAACTTTCCCCCGGATTGACCGTCTGACCGTTACCGCCAACACGTTCGGCGACACTTGCGGTTTTGCCGCTTGCAGCGTTCCGGTAGGCAGAAATGGCATCGTTAAAACTGGCAACCATCGGTTCGTATCCTTAAAGCGGCGTTTGCTGACCAGATATTTTGTAAACTACTGCAGAATATCAAGGGTCTTAAGCAACATGCTACGCGAAGACTGTATCACATTGAGGTTGGCTTCATAGCTTCTCTGTGCTTCGCGCAAATCCATCATTTCGACCAGTGTTTCAACATTCGGGGTCTGCACATAGCCCTGATCGTTGGCGGCCGGATGGCTTGGTTCGTATTTCATACCAAAATCGGACTTGTCCGTCATGACTTTATTGACCTTGACCAGTTCGACGCCAACTTCGCGATCCATGACATTCTTGAAAGTCAGCAGCTTGCGGCGGTACGGGTCCTGCCCCTGTGCAGTCGGGAGACTGTCGGCGTTGGCAACGTTTTCAGCCGCGATACGAAGTCGGGTACCCTGTGCGCGCATACCGGCAGCGGAGATCTTAAAAGCTTTGTAAAGTTCCATGATCGCTTATTCCTTCAACGCTGCCAATTAACGACCCAAAGCCGAAATCATCATTGTTTTATGTTTGGCATACAGTCTGGTCATGGTCTGATAATCGACCTGGTTTTCGTTCATCTTGACCATCTGTTCTTCAAGGATCACGGCGTTTTTGCCGGGTGCCACTTCATAGTTCTTACGCACTTCCTCGTCCTTGAAGTTCTGCGGTTTGTGCAGCCCCTGGCTGTGACCCGGTGTAGTTGCCTGCATCGCCAGAATGAATTGACGGTCGCGACCAACGGTTTTCGGGTCGAATTTTTTAAGGTCGTCAGGGCGATAATTCGGCGTATCGGAGTTGGCAATATTCTGCGCGATGAGTTCCTGACGCTGTGTCAGCCAATCCATCTTTTCTTTCAGATTGGCGAACATGCCAAGTTTGCCGATATCCATTGCCTGCTCCTGTTATCACGACCCCAGTATTGGGCGGGCCGGTAAAGCCGAAGTTAACGTGGTGCCCGGATCGGGACCGGGATCGTGCGGAAGGCCAATTTTGCCGCCCGGTTCGATCCTGAAAACTACTTTGCATGCGCCGTGCCAAATGTCGGAAAAGCGTTAAATTACAATGCCGGGCCTGGTTGCAATTGGCGGCACTGGACCGCGACGAACAAAGCGGGCATATTGTGTCGCGTCTGGCCAATTTCTTTTGCCATCTATCGAAACCGGGACATTTCATGCTCTATCTCACACGAAAAGTTGGCGACTCCGTTGTTATTGACGACAACATCGAAGTTACCGTCGTTGAGGTTCGCGGCAAAACCGTGAAGCTGGGCTTCACCTTTCCCGAGGATGTGCAGGTCCTGCGTCGCGAACTTTATGATCGCATTCAGGAAGAAAACCGTTCGGCTGCGGCCAGTGCGGATCTTGTGCGTCAATTGGGTCAGGTCACCAATGCGGTTGCCGGCAATATGAAAACCAGTCCTGACGCCGACGAAGACGACGGTAAAGACTGATTTTCCGGTCGCGCGATCTACCGGCAAGAGCCGGGGAAGCAAGACCACCAACATACGACAGGCAATATCGTCATCCTCCTGGCAGGTAGCCGGGATATTGACCCTCTGCATACACAAGCCCCAATGCGTCCTTTGCATTACGGCCCCTCCTCAACGACATTTATCCTGCTGACCATCGGCGCAACGTTTTGTTGACCATCTTCAAGCTATGGTCGAGGCTTGCTAAGGTAATAAGAGTCAATCAAGACGCTGGAATTTGACGAGATGAGCAAGAATGACCGGTAACCGACCCAAGGTCGACATCACCGATCCGCGCGAAATTGGCACGGAAAATCTTGCCGCGCCCGGTTCCGGCGATCAGAAAGCTGTGGCGTTACGCTATGCGCATGGCCGGGATAACGCCCCGATATTAAGCGCAAAGGGCGAAGGCAGTGTTGCGGAACAAATCTTGCAACTGGCTTTTGCTAACGGGATCAAAGTCCGAAAAGACAGCGATCTTGCCGAAATTCTGATGGCCGTCGACGTCGACAGCGAAATTCCGCTCGAAGCGTTTGCCGCTGTCGCCGAAATTCTGAACTACATATACCGTATCAACCGGATTTACGGTGATCCGGCCAAGAAGCGTTCGACAACATCGAATATCGATCAGGTGTCGGCAACCAGTTTTGCAGATCTCAACCGGGAAGATCGAAATGAGCCCTGAACAATTCAAACCCGACCAGTTCAAGAAAGATCTCAAACGGGTATTGTCTCTGATCACTGCCAGCCAACGATTTGTTGATGACGGCAAAGTGGTCGAACTCAATACACTCGAAACCAAGATTTCCGATCTTTGCGTTCAGGCCCGTGCCATGAACAGCGAACAGCGTCGCGAAGTCGCCCCACTTCTGGCGGCACTAACCGACGATCTCGCGCGTCTGGAAACCACAATGCACAAGGAGTATTCCGAACTGCAACGCCAGTTGCGCGGTCTTAGCAATAATGCACAGGCAACCAATGCCTATGCCAATGCTGCCCGCACCACCCGCTAAGCAACACAAGTCCCGCCGTTCCGTGACTTGCCATCTGATCGCGGAACTGCATGGTGACTTGCCTGCCGGGGCCGTGCACGGTAAACAGAACAGGTTCCGGTTGACTGAATCGGGCTATGCAACAGGTTCGTCGCGGGGAAGGTAACCTGATGGAATTTAGCGCTTATTTCCGATTTGTGGCTGCTCTGGTTTTTGTGCTGGGCATGATCGGGGTTTTGGCGCTGGTGGCACGGCGTTTTATCCCCGGTGCGCGCAACATAAACCGCCGCAGCAAGGAACGCCGACTTTCCATCGTGGAAGTCGTTCCTGTTGATACAAAAAGACGTCTGGTTCTTTTTAAACGCGACGACACGGAACATCTGGTATTGCTGGGGCCGTCCGGCGATTGCGTGATCGAACGCAATATCGGCACCCATTTTTCCGAAGTTCTCAGCGACGATATCCGCATTCACAGTGACGACGGCCTGCCGGATGCATCACCAATCGATACCCCGCCGACAAAGACCAACGGGAAACAACCCGCATGACCATCGCGCTCATTTCGCATTCCCGGCAGGATCAAACCAAACAGAAGCATCAAGCGCGTAACGGTTACGTGCCGCGCTGGCTGGTTCTGATCGCGATCTGGTCGCTGGTGCCATTGATTGCCATCGGATTTGGTGGTGATACCGTTCACGCGCAGACATTCAATTTCGACCTTGGGGATGGTCCGGGCGTAACGTCGTCTGGCCGGATGATCCAGCTTATCGGTCTGCTCACGGTGCTTAGCCTTGCACCCGCTATCCTGATGATGGTGACATCCTTTACCCGGATCGTGGTGGTTCTCAGCCTGCTGCGTACTGCCCTTGGCATTCAGCAATCGCCGCCCAATCAGGTCATGGTGAGTCTGGCGCTGTTTCTGACGTTATTCATCATGATGCCAACGATGGAGCGGGTCTGGGACGAAGGCCTGCAACCGATGATCAACGGCGATATCGACGAATTTGAAGGCATGGAAAGATCGGTGCGACCGGTTCATGACTTCATGATGACGCAGGTCCGCGACCGCGACCTTGAACTGTTCGTCAATCTTGCAAATGTCGAAGTCACCGGACCAGAAACCATTCCGCTGCGGGCTCTGATCCCGGCCTTCATGATCAGTGAACTGCGCCGTGCGTTTGAAATCGGCTTCCTGCTGTTTATCCCGTTCCTGATCATCGACATGGTGGTTGCCAGTATCCTGATGTCGATGGGTATGATGATGCTGCCGCCGGTCATCATCTCGTTACCCTTCAAGCTGATATTCTTTGTGATGGTCGATGGATGGTATCTGATATCGGGGTCACTGGTCGAAAGTTTCGGCGGGTAGCCAGCATTTACGAGAACACCAAAATAAAAGCCACCTTGCAGAAGCAGGCGGCTTTTTGATTATGACTTGGACTGCGTCAGGCTGAGCGCTTACCCGTCTTGAAAACGTTCTTTTCAAGTGGCTTCAGACCAAAGCTGCCACGGCGCGGTGCAGGGTTATCCGCAACGTAGCGGTCCGCCTGCTGGCGTTCACGTTCATTCATGCGCGCACGCACCGCTTCCATTTCACGGTAAGCCTGGCTTCCGGCCGAGGGTGCAGACATCCGCAGCCAGTAATAAGCCATGATGTTGTCCTGATCGACACCACTGCCAATCGCATAAAGCCGCCCCAAAGCCGCCTGCCCGTTAGCCGAGCCTTTACGTGCGGCACGTTCATACCAGCTTGCCGAACGGGCCATATCAACCGGCACACCAAGACCATGTTCATACATCACACCGATCAGGTGATAACCGCCCGGATGGCTAAGTTCAGCAAGGTCCATGGCAAGATCAAGTGCCGCAGCATAATCCGGCTCACGATGGGCAACGCCAAAGATCAATATCTGTGTCATCTGGTATTTGGCAGAAATATCGCCCTGATCACACGCGTTCATCAACATGGTCCAGCCACGATTAAACAGCTTCAGATCCGACGAATGACAGAAATACATGGCGAGATTGGCCTGGGCATAGGTATCGCCCTCGTTCGCGGCCATTTCAAACCAGCTGATGCTTTCGGCAATATTGCGTTCCGCACCCAGCCCGACGCCAAGCGCATAACCAAGTGCTGATGCCGCCTCTACGCTGCCGGCTCGTGCCGCGCGCAGGTTATATTCAAACGATTTCGACGGATCGCGTCTTACCCCGCGTCCTTCAAGATAGAGATAGGCCAGAACACTGGCCGCGGAGGGATCATTCTGCTCGCTCGCGCGGTGGAGATATTCAACCGCCATCTCGTCACTCTGATCAACCCCCCATCCATTGAGGTAGCAGACCCCAAGGTTATAAAGGGCAGCGATCGAACCGTTTTCCGAAGCCTGTTCAAACCATTCGGCAGCTGTTTCCGGGTTTTCAGGAACCCCAAGCCCCTTGGCATAAAGATAACCAAGATTGTTGGCTGAAATACCTTCACCACCCAGTGCCTCTTCGCGGAACCAGTATGCCGCTTCGCGGTACCACTGTTCGCCTTCGCCCTGATCCTCGGCCACACCGATTCCCTTGGAACGCATGAAGCCATAGCAAATGGCAGCAAAGGCACGGCTTTGACGGTGAATCTGATCAAGAATTTTGCGGGTGGCACCCTCGTCGCGCGGCATACCAACGCCGCGAAAATGCCTCAGCGCAAGCGAAAGCTGCGCGAAAATATCACGCTCAACCTTCGCGTCATCGTAATAGACCATTTTAAGTGCACGATCCATCACAGCACTGCTTCCACCAAATAGGACAAGACCCGACTTCCGAACCTTACAGACACAGAAAGCCAATCAAAACATTAATATCACTATTAGTTTATAGCACTAAGCTGTGACTTTTCCAACTGATCACGATAATTGCCCAGAAATCCTTGGAAACTCTCGACTTCATCAACCTTGTTGGCCAACGTGCGATAGTCGATCAAGCCCTGAGACGGACTGGAGGTGATCAGGCTGAAGGCTTCGGCATACGGACTTTGCGCCATAACAATTCCATAGCGCCGCTTCAACATATTAAGCGTGCGTTCCTGCCCGCCCATCGCCAGATTGACCGCCCAATTCAGGACATAGCGGGCACGTTCGTCACCAAAATTCTCAATGACATTGCCCTGATCCTCACCCACAAGGCGCTGGAAGGTTTCAGCAGCAGAGAGATAGTCGCGGGTATCCCGGTAATATTCGACACGCAAAAGCTCGGCATCCTTGGACAGATCACCTTCAAGCGATGCCATGGCTTCGGCCCCGCGGTCGGTATCGAGGAGCGCGCGCGCGCGCAGGTGACGGCGCTGGGTTTCCAATTCACTGGATACCCCGGGAACGTCGCTGTTATCAAGCACGCGAATGGATTCTTCGGGCTTGTTATCAAGCAGATATACCAACGCCAGACGTGCACCGACGCGTGCCTTTTCGGTTCCTGTCAGGCGGAAATCGACCTGATGTTCCAGAAGAGTTTCGGCGCGATCGAACAATTCAACGTCAACCATGCGGTCAGCCAAACGACGAATAAGCTCATCGCCCTTTTCTCCGGCCGGGGTCAGTTCGCGGAACTCGTCATACAGCGCGACAGCCTTGATAGCCGAGATGTTGTTGATCTCGTCGCCCAGGTAAATTGATTCGAACGTGTTATGCATCAGATCGGTGACTTCGGTCGCCGACGGGCTGTTGGGGAAGAAGATCGCCGCCTGACGCAGGGTATTAAGGCCTTCGCGATATTGCTTGTTCTTGATCTGCAATTCGCCAAGTCTACGCAGCAATGCCATCTCAAACCCATCGCCACGCCATGCAAAACGCAGTTTTTCAAGCTGCTCGATCGCATCATCAAGTGTCAGCCGTTCAAGCCGCATCAAAAGCTCGGTGCGGTCAAATATTGCGTGCGCCCGCGCTTTGCGATTACTGCCCTCGGCAACCTCGTCCCAGGTTGCAATAGCCTGTTCAAATTCGCCTGCTTCTTCTTCGAAAATGCCCTTAAGATACTCGACATCCTTGATCTTGCTCGGGTTGATCCCCTTGGTCACAAGCATCTTCTCGATCAGGTCCATACCCGCGTCCGGATTACCAACGATCAGGGCCTGCTCCGCGGCAAGTGGCCCCAGCCGCGACAATAATTCTGGCGGATAGTTATCAAGGATATGAACGCTTTCAAGCAGATCACGCGCCCCGTCATTCGGACGACCACGCGCAGCAAATGTCACTGCACGCCACAACTGCATTTCGGGAATGGCACGCAGGCGCTCATCCTCCAGAAGGCGGGCCGCCTCGTCATATTCGCGATCAAGAAACTTGATTGCTGCCTTAAGTGCACGGAACTGCAATTTCTGGGCAATCAGCGGGTCGTCGTCTTCCATTGTAGAGGCAACCGCGTCTGCTTCGGGGCCAAGCCCGTTTGCCAGATAATATTGCGCCAGTTCAAGACGTGCCTTGTTCCGATGCTCATCACCGCTTTCGGCCAGATCGCGGCGCAACTGATGAATTGCCTTGTTATAGTTATCAAGCCCACCGCGGCGCCAATCATCCAGTTCGAAAATCAGACCTTCGCGGCCATCCCCCGCACGTGCGCGCACCCCTGTCGCCGATGCCAGAAGGCGTGCCCCCTCGGGCGAGATATTCAAACCGTCGGCAGCCGTCACCACAACCGCCTTTCCATCATCCCGGTTCGTGACCTGTACACTTTCGTTAACCGGTGCGACGACAACGCCCTGCACCGACGGAAGAACTTCAAAATCCGGATACCGCAACGCTGTCTCGATGCCATACCCCATTTCCCGTGTTGGCACGACGCGAAGCGAATCACCGACTTCCGGGTCTTCAATCGGAATTGTCGGGCTGATATTGATCAACGGCACAACAAGGCGGGCGCGAGTTTGATTATCGAGCTCAATAGAAGGTCCCAGCCGTTCGATCGGCTGCATGGAGCCCTGCTGCAAGGTTACATCCCAGTCACCATTTTCTGATGGTGTGCTGTAAAGCCCCACACCGTCAGGAATGGTCATGCGCAATACCGTCGCATAAGGACTGTCGATCTGTTCGATCACTCCGATGATCTGGGCGGCATTCTGACGTACGGCATCCAGATCAAGGTTCGCGCGAACATCAAAAACCATCCAAAGGAAGCCGGCACGCGACCATATTGCAGCCCCTCCCGGACGGTTGAACGGGAAGCCCAGTGTCAGTTTGGTTGCATCCTGGGCGACTGTCACCGCAAGATTGCCAATACTTTCGCGTGCTGGCGCAACAGCATCTGGCGAAATCGGAATATCGGGTTGTTCCGCCAAACCACGTGCAATCGGATCATTCACGGGGGACGACGGGCTTCCCCCCGCAGCCTCAGCAACACCCGGCGTTTCCACAGTTGTTTGCGACGGCACTTCTGGTGCGGCAGGCGCAGCAGGTGCGGGGCTTGGGGATGGCGTGCGTCTGGCTGCCGTGGCAGGCGGCGCAGCGGCTGCCGATGCACTGGAATCGGCAGGGTCGCCCTGGACTCCCATCAGATCAACAACAACCTTGTTGCCTGAACGGAAATGACGCAACGCGCGCGGCGGATTTGTCGCGATCTCAACAGATAAAGGATCTGTTGCACTTTGACGCAAGGTGACACCTTCCGGCAACCGACGCGTTACACCAGTAGCATCGATGCGGGCAGGGCTGGTGAAGGCCAATATCTGATTACCCTGATCGCCATTCAACACATAATCCGTGCGGGTGGGCCAATCAAAAACCAGACGGTAGAATGTCGGGTGCCGCCCAACCCGAATTTCAAGCTCCGGCGCGGCGGCGGCAGGTGTAACAACTACAGGTGAAGATGCCGTATCCGGCCGGGTTTGCGGTGCCGAGAATGGTTCGGACGCAACTTCCCCATGTGGGTTTGGTGCAGGACGCGGCGGCGTTGGCGCGGGTGACGCGGATTGCACAGGAGCAGGTGCGAGAGCCGGTTTATCCAGAATATCAAGGACGACATTGGTGCCGACATTGAAAACACGGGCTTCGAAATCGTCTCGTAGGACGAAGGCGACCGTACGTCCGTCCGGATCAAAAAAACCATCGCTGACATAATCGGATACGGGGCCAAGAACACCGCGCATGGAAGCAACCAGCGGCTGGTCAAAACGCACAACAAGTTGGTCACCGATGATTTCAGCGGTGTAATTGACGGGCTTGTTCCATTGCAGAACGATACGTCCATAGCCACTATGTGCGCCCGAGCGGATGATCACGGGATCTGCCGCCTGAGCGAGTGCGGGGCGCATTCCGGTAACTGGCAATACTGCCAGACTGGCTACCACAATCACGGCAGCCAGCAGGAAACGCGCTACGACCAAAAGCATTCTTACGAACCTCCGATCCCGCTTCCGCTATGGGGTTCAATAACAATGTCGACCCGACGAGCCATTGTGAAACGTGTCTGCTCGTCTGCCATAACCGGAAGCTGGTCGTATCTTGATGCCGCAAATCCGTAAATATTTATGTAATCTGTATAGCCCGATCTTTTAAGTTCGTTGGCAACGGCAGCAGCACGGGCAAGGGAAAGCTCCCAGTTCGAAGCATAAAGTCCGCGACCGCTGACCGGGCGCGGGTCAGTATGCCCCTGCACACCAATCCGGTTCCCAATGTTCCCAAGTACTCCGCCAAGGACAAACAGCGCCTTGCGGGCCTGATCCGTCATCTCGGAACTGCCACTGATAAACAGGATATCCCCGGGTAACGAAATCACAAGCTTATCTGCTTCACGGCTCAGCGTGGCATCACCCAGTACATCGTTGTCATCGATGGCGTCATCGATCACAGCGCTCAGGTAATCAAGATTCATCGCGGGCTTGCGATAAACACGCGGGATATTAAGCTGCGCAACGGGCTCATCGCTTTCTTCAACCGGTGACGGTTTTATTGACTGGGACAAAGAATCAACAACCTCGTCCCAACGGTCAATCTTGACCTTTGACATTGCAAACAGCATCACGAAGAAAGTCAGCAGAAGCGAAATAAGATCCGCAAGGCTGAGCATCCATGGTGGCGGCCCTTTGGGGCCATCATCGCGCTTTGGTTCATCCATCAGCCGTTCCCCCCGGATTGCGGAGCCAAGGGAATCGGTGCGTTTATTCCTGGCTGGCCTGCGCCGGGCAATGGAATAAGCATTTTTCCACCGCCAGCGTTACCCGAACCATTCGACGCAGGTGCCGGTATCGCGCCATTGCTGGTGCCGCCTGCGTTGGCTGGTGTCGTTACAGGTGCTGGTGGCTCTTTGGGCCCGAAATTCCAGAAGAAACGGAAAGTAACGATAAAGGGATCAGCCCCCGGATCGATGCCAACATAAAGATTTTTATCGGGGGCCCCGCGATCAATAAGGTCGCGGGCGAATGCCCCCGCCCGACCGATCTGAAGGTTGTTTGCAATCTCGACAGTGCCTTTTGAACCGACCTCGCTGCCCATGACCATTTCCATCTCGTAAGACGCATAACCACTGTCATCGGCCAGCACTTCCGCGAGCTGATCCATGAATTCGCCTTGACGGTCCCTGATTAGAATCGAGTTGGGTTCAAACAACTGGTCGACATGCATGATGACTTCCATCAGCGTGCCCGGCTGTATCACCTGGACGCGCACGACCTTGATCGCTGTCTGAAATAATGATCCCAGCTTGTCCTGGGTATCTTCGGCCGAAACCACCGGTCCCTCGATCGAGGTTACCGTTTGCAGACTGGTGGTTGGCGGCAGAATGGCCGCAAACGCGGAAGACAGACTTTCCTGTACTTCGCGGGTTTTGACTTCTTCGAATGTCGAAATCGTATTCAGAAGGATGAAGAACGCCAGAAGCAGGAGATAGAGGGCGAGGAACAGTGCTACGGCACCGTTTGCGGGCGGGCTTGGTGGTCTTGGTCCGTCGTCCTCTATTTCCGCCATAACCGTCCCATTTAGCTAAACATCGCGTCGATGTCAGCCTGCGAAACCCCCTTGCCGTCGAGCTGCGGCCCGTTCAGCAAGGCTTCTTCACCTTCAGGTTCCTTTTTCTTCCGCGGATTGGACGCAGCATATTTGGCAATTTCATCACCAAATGCCTTGACCAAACCCTCGACCCTTTCTTCGATTGATTTCAGGGCCTTGATCACCTTGGTCGTACGTTGACCGGTGATATCCTGGAAGTTGCAGGCTTCATAAACGCGCATGGTCGCGCTGGTTACGATTTCAGCCTGCTCAGGGGGAAGACTTGCAGCAAATTCCTCAAGCGTATCCATCGCATCAAGGATTTCATGCGTCGCACCGGCGGTTGCATCGACAATCGCGTCGAGCTCGTCCGTTGCGTTGGGAATATATTCCGCCTTGATATCGTCCGGCCGCAAAGATGCTATTTCGGATTTCATCTTGCGAATGATGCCCGAAAGTTCATCCAGTTCACCAAACAGGCGTTTCTGGTCGTCTGATGGCTTGTCACCTTCCGAAACAAAGCGGGAAAGCTGATCCATCAGGTCAGACAGTTGCTCGACCTTAAGCTCATCGCCATCAAGGCGCGCTTTAAGGTCCAGCAACAGCTGCCGCAATTCGTCTTTGGACGTTTTGGACATCTACGGTATCGCGGGACTAAAGCCCCGCGCCCCTAATCAAAACTCACCGATCACGGTGGTGAGTTTGCCCTTCAACGTCTCTGCGTTGAACGGCTTGACGATATAATTCGAAACGCCGGCTTTTTTTGCCATGACAACGTTTTCGGTTTTCGCCTCTGCGGTGATCATGATGAAGGGCAGATCCTTCAGCTTTGTATCAGCGCGAACTTCTTTCAGAAGCTGAAGACCGGTCATCGGCTCCATATTCCAGTCAGAAATCACAAGGCTGAACGACTTTTCGCGCAGTTTGCGCAAAGCCATGCTGCCATCCGTCGCTTCTTCGATGTTCGTAAAGTTCAACTGCCGCAGGAGATTGCGGATGATACGCAACATGGTTTTGTAGTCATCCACAATCAGGATCGGCATATTCGGATCGACGGCCATTCACCACTCCATCATGCTATCAAATCTCTCACCCTTACCCCTGTATTCCCTGTGCATAAGGGTAAGGCCCCTATAATCGTGATGTACCTATTTAACAATGGTTAATCAAGGCTTTTCACAATTCCCTAATAACACCCATCATGTTGAACACACTGTAATAATCGTCTGGTTGATGCCCTTCCAGATAACGGTCAGCGCCCCGGATCAGCACCATTTGAGATTATTGAAGCGGCAACATGTTTATATCCTGTTTATAAGCCAACTCTGTTGTCAGAGCACGTGCGCGGTCTGGCGACATCTCCGCCAAAACAGCAGCAGTATTTGCCTCGCGCATACCAAGTGCAACCTGCAACAGGATTTCCATATCAAGATCGTTCCAGATGCGCGCGGCATCCTTCGGTTTCATTTTCTCATAGACACTGATCAGCTTCTTGATCCGATCACTTTCCTGCTCTTCCTTGGTTGCCACCAAATCCTCGATCGCAGTTTTAAGCGATTTCATTTCCTCGATCTTGGCGTCAATTCGGGCTTCGGCAGCAGCAAGAAGGCTCTCGCGCTCATCAAGGCGCTGTTCTTTTCGATCAAGTTCCGAGCGCCGCACTGAAAGATTCTGCAAAAGATCGATTTCTTCCTGTGTGAAAAGGGTTGGATCACCGCCCAGCATCGGCGGCGCATCACCCGCACCATCAATACCGCCAGTGCCGTCACCTTCCATCATCCCCATCGGGTCATCAAGCCCGGGCGCACCTGTTTCCGCAGGTTGATCCGGAGCCGCCGCCGGATCAGGAGCCTGGGCACGCGCAACCTGAACCACACTGATACCCGATGCATCAGCCGCTTCATCGCCTTTGGGCTCATCCGAAAACAGTCCGACGATCTTGACCGTTAAAACGACAAAACCAACCACGACCACCAACGGTAGGATACGCACAGCAGACATTCATTCACCCGGCAAATGGGACGCTTGCACGCCCATATTGAATTTCAAATCATATACTAACAGGTAGGTACCAAATTTGTCGAAAAAAGACGCCCTAACTGTTTTTTAGCAATCATGGCGATTTTATCTGATTGATCCTATCAGCAACGCCTCTAACGGACAGACCGCAAAGCGGCGAGAAGTTCACGTTCGGCTTCGGAGCGCCCGGCATCCTCATCTTGTTCATAAGGATCAGAAGCAGGTTCGTGTACAGGCGATCCACCAGATCGCATGCCCGAACCATATCCGCCACCAGACGGTTCGGTCGAAGAAGACGTCGATGCGCCAGGCATTGCGCCGCGTTCAACATCACGCATCAACCGGGCAGCCAGTTCCTCTGCTCGGGTTTCAACACCCTGCCTGTCATCAACAACGTTGTTTCGCTCGTTACCGGTAACATTTCCGGCCTCGGCAAACTTTGCCCCGCCGACACCGCGGCGGGTGGCATTGACATCACTTGCTGCCTTTTCCAGTCGGTTGGCAATGCTTTCACCCCGATCTACCATAAAGGACAGATCTTCGTGCAGCCCACTGGCCTTTTCGATATCTTCACGCAATTTTTCACCGGATTGCTCGGCCATTTCCTTAAGCGCGCGGATTGAAACTTCGGCTCGTTCGTTTGCCGCATTGAAAGCCGTCAGAAAGTTCTGCATTTCTTCGCGATTGCGGCGAAATGCCGCCAAACGACGGCTCAGGATCATGGCGTAGATGATCGTCGCAATTAGCAACACAATCATTACCAGATCAAGATAGATGGCATAGTCCATCAACTGTCGTCCTCGTTATGCCGCGCCCGGTCACGAACCTGAATCGCGATCCTGTCCCCCTTGCGCCCCATCATCCCCTTGAACAGGGGCACATCGCCGCACCGAACCTCGACAGGCGAGGTCGGACTGGTATTAAGAACCAAACGGTTGCCAACTTCCAGATTAATCACATCGCCAAGCGACATGATCTGCTCGTCGAGTACCGCAAGAAGGTTCACATGGGTTTGCCACAACTCGTTCGCCAGGTGGTTTTCCCAGATCGAGTCCCGACCGAACTTTTCCCCCATGAACATCTGAAGCAGTAGTTCACGAACCGGCTCCAGTGTTGCATATGGGATCAGCAGTTCCAGACGACCACCGCGATCTTCCATGTCAATGCGCAGCTTTGCAACGATGGCAGCATTGGCATGACGGGCAATGGTCGCAAAACGCGGGTTGGTTTCAAGGCGCTCGAACCGGAAGGTCACCGGGCTTAATGGATCAAATGCCGCCGACAAATCCCCGAGAACCACATGGATCATGCGTTCGACAAGATTGCGTTCAATCGTGGTGTAGGGACGACCTTCAATACGCATTGCCGCCGTACCGCGACGCCCGCCCAGCAGCACATCCACAATGGAATAAATCAGCGCAGAATCAACCGTCAACAGCCCATAGTTGTCCCATTCCTCGGCCTTGAAAACACCCAGCATGGCGGGCAAGGGGATCGAGTTCAGATAATCCCCGAAACGCAGCGAAAGGATGTTATCAAGCGATACTTCAACGTTGTCGGATGTGAAGTTACGCAACGAGGTGGACATCATGCGTACCAGCCGGTCGAAAACAACTTCGAGCATCGGCAGACGTTCATACGCCACCATCGACGAGTTGATGATCGCCTGAATGCCGGATTGGTCACCCGCACCCGATCCATCATCAAAACCAAGCAGACTGTCAATTTCATCCTGGTTCAGAACACGCGCAGATCCGGGGCCAACATCCTCATCTTCGCCACCGCCATCTTCATCGCCAAGCATGGATTCCCATTCGGCGGCCATATCCTCGCCACCGTCGTCTCCATCCTCGTCACCGCCTGCCATGGCTTCCCATTCAGCGGCAAGTGCGTCATCATCATCTTCATCTGCCATCGGCGATTTGTCCCTAGCCCTTCTGGCCCGTTATTTTCTTGCCCATATACTTTCTTGTATGGTGTCTCTGGCATTGCCGCCAGCACCTTATTGTACCAGCATTTCCTTGAACAGAACGTCGTTGATTTTTGCAGGCTTTGCTGCAGCACTGACACGGATCAGCAATTCTTCACGAAGGCGGAACATCCCCTCGGAGCCAGCCAGATCTTCCGGTCGCAGTTCACGCAGGTAAACCTGAAAGTTATCAACAATACGCGGCATCATTTGCTCGATCTGGGGCAACATGCTCTGGTCTGCAACTTCCAGACTGACGCGTATTTTAAGATAGCTTTGCTTACCGCCTCCGGCGTTCAGGTTCACCAGAATCTCCGGCAAATCGACAAACCCGACATTTTGCGGAACCCCCGGCGCCTCTTCGATGGCGCTTTCGGAAATCACTTCTTCGGTGTGATCCCCTCCGCCGCCGGTCACCATGTCAATCACAGGCTGAAGAAGCCCCGTGAAATAGGCCGCAGCAGCACCACCCAATAGCAGGAGTACCAGCAGGATAACCACGACCAGCAATTTCTTGCTGCGTCCCCCGCCACCATCCATTTCTATTTCGTCGACATCATCACCCATCGGTCTGCGTTACCCTGCGTTCAAAACCGTTACCCTGTCTATCCAGCAAACACTATGCCGGAATGATGAGACATAATACCTCGACGTTAAAATTCCGTTTCCCGCCTCTTTCCATGCAAGCGACTCTGTAAAGTACATTAGTTCAGGAACTACCGATTATCACCTGCGGCATAGATGACCCGGCAATAATGCACGGTAGGTTCTGCCAAAGCAGGCTCAGAAGATGCGCGGCAACAAATGCCGATCAAAATTTTATCTTTTAATTTCATAAACTTAAGTCAACTGGCATAACTTTCGCTACTAGCCTGTTCAGAACACCGACCCGATTTGGGAAAGCAAAATTATGGAAAACGTTACCTACATCGCTTTGTCGCGTCAAAAGACGCTCCGCAGCATGATGAACAATATCTCCCAGAACCTGGCGAACATGAACACGACCGGGTACAAGGAAGAAAAGATGATGTTCACCGATTGGGTTGCGAAGAACAAGGATGCGCCTTTCCGCGGCGAGCGTGAAATATCGCTTGTTCAGGACATCGCTCAGTTTCGCGACACACGCGTAGGCAACATTGAACATACCGAGCGTCCGCTTGATGTGGCTCTGAGCCAACCGGACATGTTTTTTGCCGTCGAAACCCCAAGCGGCACCCAATATACCCGAAATGGTAACTTCAGCCTAGATCCCGGCGGACAACTGATCACAAACGAAGGTTATCCCGTTCTAAGTGATGCCGACCAGCCTATCTTCTTTAACGAAGCCGACGGCCAGATCGAAATCAAGGGTGATGGCGCGGTGACAACCGATATCGGTCAGATCGGGAAACTCAAGGTTGTCACGTTTGACAATGTCCAGGCAATGAACACGACTGGAAGCTCGCTTTACAGCGTCGTGAAAGAAAACCCGAACGATCCCGATGGCGCCCAGCCGGTTGAGAATCCCGGCGTTGTTCAGGGTGCCCTTGAAAAATCTAACGTCAACCCGATCAGTTCAATGACACAGATGATTGATGTGTTGCGCACCTATCAGTCCGTGACGCGGTCGCTGGAAAGCGAGAACGAGCGTCAACGTAACATGATTAACAAACTGGGCGATGTTCGCGCCTGATTAGCCTGATTAAACGGGCGCCCGCCCTAAAGAATTCATATGCGCCCGTGGCGCAGACCCAGGAGACAGAAGATGCGGTCACTTGATATTGGAGCCCTTGGTATGCAGGCACAATCCACCAATGTGGATGTGACCTCGCACAACATCGCCAACATGACCACCACCGGCTATAAACGCCAGCGCGCCGAATTCCAGGACCTGCTATATCAGGATCTGCGTCGCGCAGGGTCCCCGTCATCCGATACTGGGACAATTGTTCCTGTCGGCGTGCAGGTCGGCCTTGGTGTAAAAACCGCCGCCATCGGGCGCTATATGGGGCAAGGTACCCTATCTCTGACCGAAAACGAGCTTGATGTCGCCATCCAGGGACGCGGCTACCTTCAGATTGATTTGCCCAGCGGCGAAACGGCCTACACCCGCGACGGCACCCTGAAACTTGATGCCAACGGGCAGATTGTGACCAAGGATGGCTTTGCCGTTCAGCCGGGCATCACCGTACCAAACAACGCGACATCGGTCACGATCAACACCTCAGGCGAGGTGTTTGCGGAAATCGATGGTCAGGTTGCGCTGCAGAACCTGGGGCAGATCCAGCTTGCAACCTTCATCAACCCGGCCGGGCTTGATGCGCTTGGCGATAACCTGTTCCTTGAAACCGAGGCATCAGGCGATGCCACGACCGGCGTCCCGGGGGCCGTTGGCTTTGGCACGGTGCAGCAAGGTTATCTGGAATCCTCAAACGTCAACGTGGTGCAGGAAATCACCAACCTGATCAAGGCACAGCGCGCATACGAGATGAATTCCAAATCGATCTCGACCACGGATGAAATGATGAGCTCCGTCAGCAATCTGCGTTAATTCGATACGGTTCCGAACTGATAAAATTTGCTGGAAAATGAATGCGCGGGCAGCCTTGGAAAAAGTGGTTTCCCGCGTTAACTGCGTTTACGCGATTTATACAGTTCCGTGCTATGGTTGGCGGATGAAAATGCAGAAAATATTCCTTGTCCTTGCCCTTTTGCTTTCGGTACTGCTGAGCAACCCGGAACCGTCGCACGCGCAATCGTCGTCCAGTTCCCAAGAACTGGATACCAATATCCTGCTGCGCCCTGATGCGGTTGTCGAAGGGCAATATGTGACATTGGGAGACATTTTCAGCGGCATCGACGTTGAACAGGCTGATATTCCGGTTTCCCATTCCCCGCAGCCCGGACGGCAAACCGTTCTTGATTACCGCTGGCTTTATGGCATCGCGCAGCGAAACAAAATTGCATGGCGCCCCCGAACGACGGCGGACCAGATCGTCATCACCCGCGCAAGCCAGACAATTTCCATCGACGAAATTTCCGAAGCGATCAAAGATGCGCTTGTCGACCATGGAATAAAGCCGCCCTTCACTGTCGACCTTTCCGGCGAGACATTTCAAATCCATCTGCCTGTCGATGTACCGGCCGAAGTCGAGATCACAGGTCTTGACGTCAACCAACGGACAAACCGATTCATTGCCAGTGTCACCACCGGCACGCAAACAGCCCAGCGCCGCACTTACCGCATGAGCGGCAGATATTTCCCCCTGGCACAGGTTCCCGTCGTGATCGAGCCCGTCCGGCGTGGCGAGATCGTGCGCCCGGATCAGGTTGAATACCGAAATGTCCGCTCGGAACGCCTTCCAGCGGGTGCCATTCGCGACATCAACGATGTTATCGGCAAAGAAGCTTTGCGCCCGATCAAATCAGATGAACCCCTGATGTTCCGCGACTTTTCCAATCCGATCCTTGTTCGGCGCGGCGCACTGGTTACGATCCGATTGTTCACCGCCAACATGTCGCTAACCGCGCGCGGCAAAGCGCTTGAAGACGGCGCAAAAGGCGCGATCATTCGCGTCATGAACATGACCAGCAACAAAACCATCCAAGTGGAAGTTGTTGCCGAGAACGAAGTTCGCGCTTTGCCCGCAATGTCGCAATAACACTGCGATTTCGCGCAATTCACGATGAAAGACAAAGGCTTGCTGACCCGGCAAGCTTTGCCCGCTCAGGAGCCGCAATCTGGCATGAGGATTGCGTAGATACAGGCAGGAATTCCAGGAGGAATAAATGCCCGTTAATCACATGCAGATTTCAATGCGCCGCTTGGCAATTGTAACCGGCCTGATCGGTGCTACGGCACTGCTTTCAGGCTGCAACGCGATGAAACGCCTTTCCGAAGTCGGCGAGGCACCGAGGCTCTCGGCAATCGACAATCCCACGCAGTCAGAAACCTATCGACCGGTAAGCTTGCCAATGCCTGCACCGCAGGTCGCAGAAAGCAATCCGAACTCGCTATGGCGTTCCGGTGCACGTTCGTTCTTCAAGGACCAGCGCGCCAATCAGGTTGGTGACATTCTGACGGTTGTTGTCGATATGCAGGACAGTGCGGCACTGGCCAACACCACCGCACGTTCCCGCACCAATAGCGAGGATCTGGCGGTGCCAAACCTTTTTGGCCTCGAGTCCGAACTCACCAAAGTACTGCCGGAAACGATCAACCCGTCATCGATGTTCGATATGGACAGCGCGACGTCCAACAGAGGCAGTGGCACGCTTGACCGTAATGAAGCGATTGACCTGCGTGTGGCGGCCATCGTCATTCAGGTCCTTCCGAATGGAAATTATGTCATTCATGGTCGTCAGGAAATCAGGGTAAACAGCGAAGTCCGTGAAGTTCAGATCGCGGGCGTCATACGTGCCGCGGACATCAGTTCGTCCAACGAAGTCGAATATGACAAAATCGCGGAAGCCCGTATTTCTTATGGTGGTCGCGGTACGATTTCCGATGTACAGCAGCCGCGTTACGGCAGCGAAATCATGGATGTAATTCTACCGTTCTGATTAATCCTGATCGCCTGCGCCTTCCTGGATTCCCGTGGGCAATCACGATTGACCAAAACCGGCCTGCCACAGGCCGGTTTTGTTTCGCCTGAATCTGGCCAAAACAAAAAAAGGTCCAGCTGCAAATTACAGCCGGACCTTTGATTTTGGTTATCCCTAACCGGTATTCCCCAACAGAGCCTTGGCTTTTGCCATTTGACCGGATCAACGCAGGCGCGACCCGTGTTTATTCCCGACGCGATCAGTCGTCGCGGCGAGTGCGCTCCATCCGTTCGTGGCGCTCCTGAGCTTCAATGCTCAGGGTAGCAATCGGACGAGCTTCAAGTCTTTTAAGGCTGATCGGCTCGTCGGTTTCTTCGCAGTAACCATATGATCCGTCTTCAATTCGACGCAAAGCAGCATCAATTTTTGAAATCAGCTTACGCGCCCTGTCACGAGTGCGGAGTTCCAAGGCCCGGTCTGTTTCGGCCGATGCACGGTCGGTCAGATCCGGTTCCTGAAGTCCCCCGCCATCCTGCAGGCTCGCTAATGTTTCCGAAGATTCTTGCAGCAGTTCAGCCCGCCAGGCCAAAAGCTTCTGCCGGAAATATTCCCGCTGGCGCGGGTTCATGAACTCTTCGTCCTCAGCGGGACGATAGTCTGGTGGTAGCGTGATAGTCATGTACGCCCTCTATACAGGACTCATCGAACGCGCGGCAATATAGAGGGCGCGCGCAATGGGTGCAAGCTGATTGAGTAAATAAATCTGAATTAGCCTGAAAGCCTTCATAACCTTGGGTTTTGCGACCAAAGCTATTGCCCAAACCTTAAATTTCAGGCCAGACCCGAAACTTCAAGCTTTGCAAGCTCGACCTGTGCCCGCAGATCAATCTCGTCCAGCACAGAAGAAAGGGCTGGATCGGAGATATTTTCGCGCTGCTGATCCAACAGCCCGACAAGCTGGCGCAGTCGGCTGGCAGGCAAAGTCCCGCTCAACAGAGCATCCCGCACACCTTCAAGCTGCTCAAGCAAGCTTTCGGCCCGCAGGACGGCGTGCTTTTTCGGGGAATCAAGTGCATCACCACTTTGCTGTAACGCCAGCAATGCATCAAGCGCGCTGACCGTTCCCGCACTATGCACGCCACCTGCCCCGCTTGCTCCGCCTGCGGAATCGAGTGAACGAATTGCATCAGCAAAACCGCCCGCACCACCACCGCCAGATGTTTTCTTGCGTGTCGTGCTATTCGTGCCTGTCGCTTTGGATCCGCTGACCTTCATTTTTCACTTCCGCCTGCTATGTGGTAAGCTTGCCGGGATCGAACATGCAGCCATCACTACGTCAATCAGCTGTGTAAAGCCTGTCGGCTCAATCCGCACAGCCCTTTGACAGTGATCCCGTTAGGCCGAGTCTCCCCCAAAGCGTTGCCTGACGCAACGGGAAAAAAATGCCGGGTCTGCACTCCACTATTGCCGTGCAGTTCGTTTGCTCGTCAAAAACACACCGATTTTCCGGCAACTTGCGCAATCAGTGATCCAAAGCTTTGGCTTTCTGCCATTTGGCACGGTTTTCGCAGAAGTGTTTGCAAATTGTATCGGGTGGCAACCCCATCCCCGGAAGCGGAACAAAGAATATGATCAAAGGTCTAGGCAAATATGCATTAAAGGCAGCAGTGCTCGGCATGATCGCCCTGACGCAGGTTGCTCCGGCAAACGCCCAGTCGCGCATCAAGGATATCGCCGACTTTGAAGGCGTACGTGACAACATGCTGGTCGGTTACGGCCTGGTTGTCGGTTTGAACGGCACGGGTGACGATCTTGGTGATGCCGACTTTACCCGCCAAAGCCTTGTGGCCATGCTTGAACGGCTCGGCATCAACGTGCGCAGCCAGATCGATGACATTGATTCCGACAATATCGCAGCCGTGATGGTCACCGCCACCCTACCGCCTTTCTCGCGTCAGGGGTCGCGCCTTGATGTCTCCATCAGCGCAATCGGCACTGCCGAAAGCCTCCAGGGCGGGACCCTTCTGGTTACACCCATGGTCGGTGCTGACGGTGAAGTTTACGCCGTTGCCCAGGGCAACCTTGCAGTCGGCGGGTTCTCTGCTGGCGGCAATGCTCAAACCGTGGTCAAGGGTGTTCCGACTTCCGCGCGCATTGCCAATGGCGGTATCGTGGAACGCGAAATCGATTTCAATCTCAATTCCATGCAGAACATGTCGGTTGTCTTGCGCAACCCGGACTTCACCACAGCCAGCCGCATTGCCGAAGCCGTCAATGCCTATCTTGGAGAAATCGCCGCGCGCCCAAGCGACCCCGGCACCGTTCGCATCAACATTCCGGAACGCTACAATCAGAATGTCGTGGCTTTATTGACGGACATCGAACAGCTTCGCGTTGAACCTGATCAGATCGCACGTGTCGTCATTGATGAAAACACCGGCACGATCGTGATGGGCGAAAATGTTCGCATCAACCGCGTGGCTATCGCGCAGGGCAACCTGACCATCCGCGTAACGGAAACTCCGCAAGTTTCTCAGCCTTCTCCCTTCTCGCAAACCGGCACGACCGAAACCGTCGACCGAACCAATATCGAAGTGGATGAAGGCGAGGATAACCAGCTTGGCGTGCTTGAAAGCGGCGTCAGCCTGCAGGAACTGGTTAATGGCCTGAACAGCCTTGGCGTCGGACCGCGCGACATGATCACCATCCTTCAGGCGATCAAAACGTCCGGCGCACTTCAAGCCGAAATCGAGGTGATGTGATGATGATCGACAGCACCAATGCATTGATGGCACAGGCGCAGGCATCTGCCCAGTACGGCAGTCAGAACAATGTCTCGAACCGCGCAAGCCAGTTGACAGACGGACATATCAAAACCGAGGCCCAGGCGCGTAAAGCAGGCCAGGAATTTGAATCAATGTTTCTAGGCCAGATGCTGAGCCACATGTTTGCAGGTATCGAAACCAACGAAACTTTTGGCGGCGGTCATGGCGAAACCATGATGCGGTCCCTGCTTGTTGATGAATATGCCAAAGAAATGACGCGCGCAGGTGGCATCGGAATTGCAGATGCCGTTACACGCGAAATCCTCAAGGTGCAGGAAGGATAATGACCATGACCACCGAACAGATGGTTATCGAACTCAAAAGCGTCACTTATGACCTGATTTCCCTGCTGGAGCGTGAGACTCAGGGACTGCGCAAGCTCGAAATTGCCGAGTATGAGCAGTTCGTGTCGGAAAAATCTGCCCTGTCGATGCAGTATGAACAGCTGGTCGTCAAGTTACGCGCGCGCGGTCCCGAACTGCGCCAGCTTCCCGAAGACGACAAAGCCGAACTTCGTGACCTTCAGGCTGAATTCCAGCAGGCCGCCCGCCGTAACATGACCGCCCTTCAGGCCGCCAAGGCCACGAATGAACGCATGGTCAATGCCATCGTGCGCGCGGTGAATGACAAGGCCAAGGAAGAGTGCACAACCTATAACCGTTCTGGCCAGACCGGCAAGGCATCCATTGGCGGTTACGGCCGCCCGACCAGCAAACCCGGCACGTCTTACAGCGTTAACGAAACGCTCTAAGGGTAAAGGCGAAGATCATGTCACTGACTCAGGCACTCAATAGCGCAATTTCTGGCCTCAACACTGCCCAAGCCCGGATTTCCATCGCGTCCTCGAACATCTCGAACGTGAATACCCCCGGCTATTCGAAAAAGATAGCCGGACAGGAAACCTTGGTGCTAGACGGGGTTGGCGCAGGTTCGCAGATCGGTGACATTTATCGCAACGTCAACGAAGGCCTTGTGCGTGAAATGCGCGGCGAGCTTGGCAAAGCTGGCCGGGAAGAAGTACGCTTTGAATTCTTTCAACGCATTCAGACTCTGTTCGGAACACCTCAGTCCAACGGTGCGATAAGCCAACGCATCAGTGACCTTGCCGACGCTTTCGAGCAACTTGGCAATACGCCCGAGCAGAATTCCCCAAAAGTGGAAGTTATCGAAAGCGCCATTCAGGTTATGGATGCGTTCGAGAACCTGTCCGAACAGATCCAGCATATGCGTGGCGATATTGACAAAAATATCTCTGACGAAGTCGACCGCGCGAATACTTTGCTCAATGAAATCGCCGAACTCAATACGGACGTGGTACGCCAGAAGAACCTTGGGCAGCCGACCACCGAACTTGAGGACCAGCGCGACCTGAAAATTAACCAGTTGTCCAAAATCATGAACGTGACCACGTATAACCGTGGTGACGGATCCATGGTTCTGTTTACGGCCAATGGCAATCGCACACTTCTCGATAGAACCCCTGCCACCATTTCCTTCAGCCCCACCGCAGGTTTCGAACCTGGCACTGGCGGGTCCGGTATCATGCTGAACGGAGAGGATGTAACCGATGTCATCCAGAATGGCACAATCAAGGGTTTGCTTGAAATGCGCGACACGGAATTGCCGCGCCTGAACGACCAGATAAACGAACTGGCCGGTGAATTGCGGGACGCCATTAACGAAGAACACAACAAAGGCACCGCCTTCCCGCCTCCGGCCAACTTGTCGGGCACCCGGATGGTTGCTGCGAACGATCCACTGACGGCAACGGGAACCTTCCGTATTGCCGCACTTGACGCAGATGGTAACCTGACCGCGACAGACAGCTGGGCCGATATCAGTCTGCCGACTGCTCCCGCTACGGTTCAGGGAATGATCGACGCGATAAACGGCTCCACCGCAGGTACTTATCTTACCGCATCTCTGGTCGATGGCCGGATGGTTATCGAAGGACTGGACGGCAGCCGCATTTCAATCAATGAAATGACCAGCTCAATCACCACGAGCGATGGTCGCAGCCAGGGTATGTCACACTATTTCGGCCTGAACGACTTCGTGGCGACGGTAAAACGTTCCGATACAATGACCTCCTCGGCACAAGACAGTGCAACCGCGGCTCTTGGCGTCACGGCGAGCTCCATGGTTATCAGTGCTGGCAGCGGGGTTCTGACCACACCCGGCATTACAGTGAACTACACCGCGAATGACAGCCTCACGGATGTGCGTGACGCGATCCGGACTGCCCTTCAGGGTGCCGGCATGACCGCCGCCGACGCCGCCGAAACCGCGTATCTGGTTGAGGATGGCGATCGCTATCGTCTCGTGATCAGTTATACATCCAACATGACAATCACTGACTCCGGCAACATGTCCAAGACGATTGGCATGACCGAGGACATGCCTGTCCTTGCCGGGAATATGGACGTCGCCTCCAGCATAAAAAATGATCCGGCGCGTATTGTCCGCGGTCAATTGAATGCCGACACGTATGAAACATCTACAGCGGTTGTCGATACAGCAACCGCTATTCCGGGGTTGGGGCCTCTTGTCCCCCCACCCGTCAACTATACACTTACGGTTGCTGGCGATTTCACGAGTGTGAATATCAATTACGACAGCAACTCGTCGCTCGAAGACATCGCAAATGCCATCAACAACAGCGCCACACTGACAGACAACAACATTAATGCACAGGTCGTTTTCGACAGTGCATTGGGTGGATACAAGTTGCGTGTCACCGATGCCGATGGCGACCCATTCTTCTTCCAGGACAGTGGCGCAGGAGCAGGCGACAGTCTGACAGAAATTCTGGGATTGGGCATTCAGCATGGCGTGCACGAGGGCGACAACAGTGCTGCACTTGCGCTGAGCCAAACCTTTGAACGTACCGACATTGATTTTGAATCTGCGGGCGGGCTATCGGCAGAACGAACTTCTTTGACCGACTTTGCCGCTGGCATCATCGCAACTGCCGCAACCAAGGCATCGGTTGCCAGCAGCAGCTACGAGTTTCAGTCCAACCTCGTTACAGATTTGGGCAACCGCATCCAGAATGAAGCGGGCGTCAACCTGGACGAAGAAATGTCGGATCTGATTATTTTCCAACGCGCCTACAGTGCATCTGCCCGGGTCATATCCACGGTTGATGAATTGTTTGATACGCTGCTGAATGCAGTTTAAACTGCGACAAGGATTTGTGAGGGCAAAATGGTAACGCGCGTAGCTACATATACAAACCATACGCTACTGTCCGACTTGGCGCTGAGAAACGCAGCCAAGGTTGCTGACCTTAATACCCAGCAATCCAGCGGGCAAAAATCACGCAATTATTCCGGAATTGCCGATAGCTCCCAGCGCCTTCTGAACCTCGAAGCGGAATATACCCGTACAGAGCAATATTTGCGTAACACCACGCAGACCAAGCTTCGCCTTCAGAATATGGAGAGCGCCGTTGACACAATGATGGACATTGCAGTCAAGATGAAGACATTGCTTGTCCAGTCGCTTAACGCCAATCAGGCTGCGGACGTCAACCTTGACAACGAAGCCAAGCAGGCGATGGAGCAGATTGCAAGCCTTCTCAATACCAACCTTGATGGGCGATATTTATTCGCCGGCGGACGCTCGGAATTACCGGCTGTCGATATCGACAAGATGTACGCTCCAGACAATTACATGAGCAAGTCCGGCACCACCATCACAGACGGCCTTACTCTTGCCTCCCTCGGCGTTACGGATGGCGAACTCCAGATTGTCAGTACGGATATCGACGGTAACAGCGTCACATCAACTGTTGACTATGATCCGGCTACATGGACAATCGGCGACTTGCGCGCAGCGATCAATGGCAACACAACCGATGGTGCAATTGCAACGTTACGCGGCCTCGACGAACATGAAGGCCCGCGGCTGAACATCGAAAATGTGGGCAACGGGTCAATCACAATCACCGAAATTGCCGGTGGCGACCTGCTTGACGTGCTGGGCATGACGAAAATCCCCAACCCGCGCCCGGATACTTCTTATTATGCTGGCGACCAACAGATCCTCTCGTCGCGCGTTGATGATGGTTATAATGTCTCTTATGGCGTACTTGCCGATGACCCCGCATTCCAAAGCCTGATCCAGGGCTTGGGGATTGCGGCGGGCACAACCGACCAGAATGCGATTAATGTTGCACTGGGTCATATCACCGACGCTATCGATAATCTGCCAAATGTTCAGGGAAAAATTGGCCTTAATATCGCAAATATTGAACGTGTTGAAACACGGCACCAAGATTACAAAGTGTTTGCATCACAGGCAATAAGTGACATTGAAGGTGTCGATGTACCGTTAGTGGTGGCCGAATCAGCGCAATACTCTACGGCGTTGAACGCCAGCTTCATCGCAATCTCGCGTGCTTCAGAATTGTCCTTGGCCAACTATTTGCGCTAATGATCCATAATCGGATTATCGTGGGCTATTAACTTCACGGCCATGCGTGGCCGAAACTTCTAAACGCCGGAGTAAAATCGGTTATGGATTCCGAAAAAGTCGCCGAAAAAGAAATACCTGAGTCCGTGATTGTTGAAACGCGCTTTGGCAATATCGAATTCAGTTGGGACAAGGGCATTTATATGCCCGTCGGATTGCTTGGTTTTCCCGAACATCATGTGTTTGGCATCGCCAACATTCCCAACACGTCGCTGGATCAATTCAAACTCTACCAAAGCCTCACAGACGCCAATCTATCCTTTATCGTAGCCCCCTATAATATGGAAAGCGGTGTCTATTCGGACAAGGACTTGGAGATCGCGCTGAAGAGCTTGGCGATAGAGCATAAAGATGTTGCAATTATTATGGTTGTGACAGTGAGAAGTGCGACGGATGGCAAAGGCATAACAATGTCGACCAATCTGCGCGCACCAATCCTGATTGACACCGTTCGGCAGGTGGCATGGCAGCACATCATGCCTAACGACAAATACTCGGTACAACACGACCTGTAATTTTTGCCTAGTTCAACTGGCACGATCTTTGCTGACAAGAATACAAGGCAATGACGCCGACGGATCGGATGGCTTGGAGCCATTCTTTTGGATCCATGTAGGAGGGAAAAATGGCTCTTAATATTATTTCCAACTATGCTGCCAACGTTGCGCATCGTAACTTGTCAGCTTCTGATGAAATGGCGACCCGTTCGCTGTCCAAACTGTCATCCGGTACGCGCGTTGTTTCCGCACGTGACGATGCGGCTTCCATGGCTATCGGTGCCCGTCTGAATGCAACCACCCAGGCACTCAAAACAGCAACCGTCAACGTTGGCCAAGCCAACTCGATGCTGCAGATCGCCGATGGCGGCATGGCAACCATTGATGACATTCTCGTTCGCATGAAAACGCTCGCTGTTCAGTCTTCCTCGGGCAACCTGTCCGATACCGAACGCGGCTTCCTCAACGACGAATTCACCCAGCTCCGTGACGAGATTGATCGTATTTCGTCCTCGACCAACTTCAACGGCATTCAGCTGCTTGGCGATGGTGGCGATGTTGCCCTTAATTATGCCGATCTTGATACCGGTGGTTCTGGTGCGGCACTGACCCCGGCAACCGGTTTCAGCGGCTTTGGTATTACCGATAACAATCTGTGGGCATCGGACGGTGAACAGGACGGCGTAACCGACAACAACTTCTCGGTTTCGATCAACGAAGTTACTGTTGGCGGTGGCGGCACCCAGATCATCATGACCGTTACCGCAAATGTCGACTTGACTGCCGGTGCTGATGCGCCGCTGACCCAGTCGATTGATGTGACCGATTACCTGACCGGTGGCAGCAAAGCCATGGGCCCGGGTGATACCGGCACCCTGAACTTCGACCAGCTTGGCCTGACCATCGACATCAACGATAACTTCACCGATAACGTTGACGTTGTTGGCGCTGGCACTGGCGGGGCGAATGACTTCGGCACAGCAACCGCCTTTACCATTGGCGGTGCGGTTATTGATACGACGGCCAGCACGGTCAATATCGCCGCCGACAATGGCCAGCAACTGCCTGCAAGCATCGACTTCCAGGTTGGTGCGGGCAATACCGCAAATGATCGCTTGGCAATTACACTGACAGCTGTTGATTCCGGGACGCTCGGTACGGGTGCCGCCGGTACAGGTACGGCCCTGAATGCTGCTACTGTGGACATCACCACAGCCGCACGCGCCCAGGCAGCTGTTGAAGTCGTAACCGTAGCAATCGATGATCTGCAGCGCGCACGGGCAGGTATCGGCACCTATCAGAACCGCTTGGACTTTGCTGGTCAGAACCTTGCTTCTACGCAGGAAAATACTGAATCGGCTCGTTCTACCCTGCTTGACCTTGATGTCGCATCGGAAATGACTTCGTTCACATCAAAACAGATTCTGGTCCAGTCCGGTGTCGCAATGTTGGCCCAGGCAAACCAGATGCCGCAGAACCTGCTGCGTCTGCTGCAAGGTTAATTACTACCGGATTAAAAACTGGAACCAACAAAGAGCGATGGCAAATGCTGTCGCTCTTTTTCATTAGCAATCGACGACAACACCAAGCGACCCTATACATAGGCATTGGTCACGATTCGCAAAACCACACAAAACGACGCCACTATCCACAGCAAAATACGCCTTCTCGTTGAGAGAATATCCGGTTAACACCTTCCCCAAAAACCCGCAAGCAACTGATTTTAAAAGACGAATCACAAAGAAAAATTTCTCTGGACAGGCGCCCCATCCATAGGTATATTTCGAAATACAAGAAGTCCAGTTTTCATTGATCAGGAAGATCCTTGGGAACTATCTGGCGCTGTTGCCAGGTTCAAGAATGGCAAGATGCCGTTCCGAGCTATCCAAGTAGGAGATTACACCATGGCTCTTAATATTATTTCCAACTATGCTGCCAACGTTGCTCACCGTAACCTTTCGGCTTCTGATGAAATGGCGACCCGTTCGCTGTCGAAACTGTCGTCCGGTACGCGTGTTGTTTCCGCACGTGACGATGCGGCTTCCATGGCTATCGGTGCCCGTCTGAATGCGACCACCCAGGCACTCAAAACAGCATCCACCAACGTTGGCCAGGCCAACTCGATGCTGCAGATCGCCGATGGCGGCATGGCAACCATTGATGACATTCTCGTTCGCATGAAAACGCTCGCTGTTCAGTCTTCCTCGGGCAACCTGTCCGATACCGAACGCGGCTTCCTCAACGACGAATTCACCCAGCTCCGTGACGAGATTGATCGTATTTCGTCCTCGACCAACTTCAACGGCATTCAGTTGCTTGGCGATGGTGGCGATGTTGCCCTTAATTATGCCGATCTTGATACCGGTGGTTCTGGCGCGGCACTGACCCCGGCAACCGGTTTCAGCGGCTTTGGCATTACCGATAACAATCTGTGGGCATCGGATGGTGAACAGGACGGCGTAACCGACAACAACTTCTCGGTTTCGATCAACGAAGTTACTGTTGGCGGTGGCGGCACCCAGATCATCATGACCGTTACCGCAAATGTCGACTTGACTGCCGGCGCTGATGCGCCGCTGACCCAGTCGATTGATGTGACCGATTACCTGACCGGTGGCAGCAAAGCCATGACCGCAGGTGATACCGGCACCCTGAACTTCGACCAGCTTGGCCTGACCATCGACATCAACGATAACTTCACCGATAACGTTGACGTTGTTGGGGCTGGCGCTGGCGGGGCGAATGACTTCGGCACAGCAACCGCCTTTACCATTGGTGGTGCGGTTATTGATACAACGGCCAGCACGGTCAACATGGCTGCCAATAGTGGTCAGCAGTTGCCCGCAAGCATCGACTTCCAGGTCGGCGGTGGCAACACAGCAAACGACCGTCTTGGAATTACCCTGACGGCAGTTGACACTGCAACCTTGGGTACGGGTGCTGCTGGTACCGGTACGGCCCTGAATGCTGCTACTGTGGATATCACCACGGCCGCACGTGCCCAGGCGACTGTTGAAGTTGTCACAACCGCGATCGACGATCTGCAGCGCGCACGTGCTGCGATTGGTACCTATCAGAACCGTCTGGACTTCGCCGGTCAGAACCTTGCTTCTACGCAGGAAAACACTGAATCGGCTCGTTCCACCCTGATGGACCTTGATGTTGCTGCCGAGATGACCGCGTTCACCTCGAAACAGATCCTGGTTCAGTCTGGTGTCGCGATGTTGGCTCAGGCAAACCAGATGCCGCAGAACCTGCTGCGTCTGCTGCAGTAATCCGGATATCCGAGGAAGGATGGGAGTTTACCTCCCATCCTTCATCCGGATTATCCTTTGTCGCAAAGGCGGCATAGGAGGGTCAGATGGAAATTGTAAGCGCATATCAAAATCAACGTTCTGCAGGATCAGTTTCTGGTTCAGCACCTACTGCGTCAAACAATGCAGCTGGCCAGTCTGTTTCGATTTCAGCAAAGCCTTCATTCGACACCAAAGGCCCTGCTCAGGCAGATGCCGGACACAGACTTCAAAAAGCTTTGTCCTCACTTGATATCCCCGAACTTGCCGATGCCAATGCCCGTATCGAACTGAACTTCAATCAGGATACCGGACGTGTCATCGCCAAAGTTACGGATCGGTCAAACGGCGAAGTTCTTCGTGAAATTCCGTCAAAAGAGTTGCAGCATTTATTCTCGCAAATCCGGGAATATCTTGGCAGTATCATTGACGAAGAAATTTAATTCAGCGATCGGGCTTTCCGGAAAAGGCACGCTTCTTGCGTAGAAAACCGTGTTAAGGCAAGAAGTGCAATAGTTGCCTACCGACGTGCCCAGGGAGCTAACCAAATGAGCAGCGTAAACCTGAATAACATCTATGTTGGCGACAACGGCCGAATCCAACTTTCGGGCGGATCTTCGAACATCGACTTTGTTGATGTTGTCGACAAGATGATCGCTGCACGTCGCATTCCTGCGGACTCTCTGGAAAAACGGATTGAGTCCAATGACGACAAACTGAAAGCTCTGAAAGATCTTCAGAAATTGATGGGAACGCTCAAGGATTCCATGGCGAATCTTTATGGGGCGACCAGCTTTGACAAATCGAAGAATATTTTCGAGTCAAAACAGATATATGCATCGACCGACAGTTCGACCACTGCAGGCGAGTTGATTGGTATCACCGCATCCAATGCTGCGGCAACCGGCTCCTACTCTTTTGAAGTCGATCAAATCGCGACCAAACACAAGCTTTCAAGTGACACGATTGGTGTCGCAGCTGGCGCAGATGCGACAGGAATATCCGGTACAGGCCAATTTACGATTACCGGCGGCACGGGAAGCTCGCAAATTACCGTGAATGCTGGTGATACCTTGCAGGATATTCGCGACAAGATTAACAACCTCACGGACAGCACAGGCGTTCAGGCCTCTGTAATCAAAGTCTCGCCGACGGAAAGCACACTGATCTTTACTTCGACATCAGAAGGCGAAGACAATCGGATTTCCTTTAGCGATGACACTGGTGCAGTTCTGCAAAATCTTGGCGTTCTAAGTGATCCAACCACCATCAACGCGGCAAACGTGATTGATGGTGGAAACAATGCCCTAATCAAACTTGACGGGGTTACTGTTAGCCGTTCTTCAAACGAGTTTTCGGATCTTGTCGACGGGTTGAGCATCAGCCTTTATGATGCGGAACCCGGAACAAAGATCAAAATTGATGTTGAACAGGACTTGAATCAGGCCAAAACAGCCATCGTGGGTTTTGTTGACGCATATAATGCCGTGCAATCCTTTATCAACGAAAAAACATTTGTTGATCCGACCACAGGCGAGGCATCCGAAGATGCTATTCTGCTGGGCAATTCGACAGTTAAAACCATTGAATCCGCGTTACAGCAAATTGCAGGTTCATTCGCCCAAGGCGTGACCGACAGGGCCGGCAAGGATGATTATTCGGTTCTGGCTGAAATCGGCATTGATTTTATTGCGTACGGCACCAACCAGGATTCCTTGCTCAATAACACGCTTAAAATTGACGAAACCAAATTGAACGATGCTCTTCTTAAAGAGCCAGATGAAGTTATGGAGCTCTTCCTGTTCCGCAGCAAATCCGACAATTCGGATTTGACCATGACAGGCTTCAGTGGCAAAACCAATGCTGCGGAATACAGCTTTAATATAGATGCATCCGGTGGCACACTGAATAGTGTTACGTATGATATAACCGTTGACGGTGTTACAACCACAGGCAAGACAGCCATGATCAACGGAAATACCGTAACGACCGCCGATGGTCTGCGCTTGATCTATAGCGGTGACGGAAATGCCGCAAGCACCGCAACATTAAACACAAGCAAAGGCATCGGGGCTCAGATCTTTTTCGAACTCGATTCGCTGTTGAAAGATGAATCCGGCACCCTAAGCCAGGAAATCACTGCACTCGAAACCCAGAACACATCCTATCAAGACAAGATTGATCGGATTGATGAGCGTCTGGCAAGCCAGCGTGAAAACCTGATGGACCGGTTCATCAACATGGAAACGGCCTTGGCCCGCATGAAGAACATCCAGAACTCTCTCGATGAATTGATGGCGGCAGGAAAAGATAAGAATTAACTTTTTGCTGCCATACATGCACACTGACAGGACGCCTAGCAGACCAAGGAGTGTAGCATGAACGAACGTGCAGCACAGACGTACAAGAATCAGCAAGTCAATACAGCATCCCCCGCCAAGATGGTTTTCATGCTGTTTGAGAAGACGCTGTCGTGCTTGCAGGAAGCTCTTCGCGCGATCGAAGACAAAGATATCCAGAGACGCTGCAATGCCAATTGCAAGGCACAGGAACTTATTGCACATCTGTCGAACACACTGGATATGGATCAAGGTGGTGAAATCGCTGCCAACCTTGAACGTTTATATACCCACTGTATGATCCGGTTGATGGATGTTGATCGCCACAATAGCGCCGACGCGGCAAATGAAGTTATCCGCCTTTTGACGCCTTTGCGTGATTCCTGGGCCGCTCTTGCAGACAAAAGTGAAGACGATATGCGTCAGGCTATTATGGCGGTTCAGCAAAGCCAGCCTCGTCCTCAAATGCAACCTGTTCCGCATCAGCGTTCCCACGCATCTACTGACGAGAATCAGAATCGGCTGCGGTCTTCCGGTTTGTCAATTTCTGCCTAGCTTTTCTTGGCGTAGTACCGTGTCCGCGTACCATTTCAAGCCCCCACTCGGGGGCTTTTTTGTTGATGACGTTTAAGGAAAAGAAAGCCCGGCAAAAAATACCTTCTGATCGAGACATAGGCCAAGTAGTTGTTTTATATAGAGTTTCTTAACGCTCAAAACTGGCCCGTCTTTTGCAGATGTTGTGACACTGTTTTAAGAAGGACCATGTCATGAACAGCTCTGCGATTATCAGATCGGCATCTCCTACCGTATCCATTCCGGGCCAAACTGCGTCTGCCAGCAGCGACGTATCCTTTGGCGACGTGATGGAGCAGATCACTGACAACTGGGCAGAACGCAACGCTCAGGTCCAACATGACACGGCAAAAAATGCCCATGCACAAATCCGCGAGAATATAGAGGCAAGACGCAGCGACACCGCAAGCAGCAAGTCGCGCGATGATTATACCAAACCCGATGCACCGCGGACCAATACCCCTGTCAATAATGATGACCGTGATCGTTATGACGATGTCAACGCAGCGGACACCGGTGATGATGCCAACCCGGCACGTGATGTAGCCGATAAAAAGGGTGACAACACACGCGACGATCTGGATGAAACCCAAACGGCACCAACGAATGATTCCAAAGAAGCTTCTGGCGGGCAGAATGATGAAGCGGCCAATGCCGATCAGCCTGCGAAGGTGAAAGACGAAACTGTCGCTTCTGCAGATCCTGCTTCGCAAGATGAGCAGACGATTGATCCGAATATGGTCGCGGTACCCGCTGTCAATCCGGCTGCTCCCCCGCAAACATCTGGAAGTACGGTTACGCGGACAGCGACGGAAGTCGCAGGAACAACGGCTCAGCCTGTTTCAGCAAATCCGGCGCAGAATGCCGAGGGCACTACTGACGGATTGATGAATTCCACCGCCCTATCGCAACCCGCAGCGGGTGCAACGGCAAAATCTGCTCTTAACGGTCTGGATGGAACCGGCTCCGCTGCCGACGACAATGACAGCTTTATCGCCAAGGTCGTTGATGCCATGAGCGGCGAAGGTAATAGCAAATCCGGCACAAAAACAGAGAACTCGGGCACCAGCACCAGTGCTGCGAACGCAAACAGCAGCGCGGCTCAGCAAAACCCTGCTTCGACGGGTAATGCGACGGCTGCGAACGGCACCAGTCAGGCCGCTCAGCAGGCAATGGCTGCTGCGGCAAATGTGCCGAATATGCAACCAGGCGTACAGGCACAGACCGCAACGACCGGTAATGCAGCAACAACCATCAATGCAACCGGATCAAGCGAAAGTACAAGTCAGACAGCCAATGGAACGCTTACCGGCAACAGCAACCTGACCCAAGGCAATTCTGCCGGGCAAACCGCGCATACGGCGCGCAGCGCCCCCGCCCAGCAGGTGCAACAGCAGGTCGCGGTTCATATCCGCAATGCCGCCAGCGAGGGTGTGGACAAAATTTCGGTCCAACTGCGCCCCGAACATTTGGGCCGGGTCGATGTGAAACTTGAAATCAGCCATGATGGCCGTGTTCAGGGCGTCATTCAGGCCGATACACGCGAAACACTCGACATGCTCCGTCAGGATTCACGTGCTCTGCAACAGGCGCTCAAGGATGCTGGCCTGAACGCAGACAGCCAAAGTTTCACCTTCGAGCACAGGAACGAAGGCGGCCAAAGCCAGGAAGGCAACGGCCAATCCAGAATGGCAAACAATTCTGGCAGCATGCCTGATGAAGGCGATGTCATGAGTGGTGCCGAGCTCGCTGAGCATGTCGCGATTGGCTATGGGATCAATCCCAACGGCCTCGTTGATATCCGGATTTAGGAAAGGTAGGGGAACAGGACCATGACCGTTTCATCAACTACCAATATTGGCGTGGCAGGAAACAATACAAATGCTGCCTCCAGCAGCTCCGCCAGCCAGTTGGCCCAGAACTTCGACACGTTCCTGACGCTGTTGACCACCCAGCTCAAGAACCAGGATCCGACCTCGCCGATGGAAAGTGACAAATTCACCGACCAGCTGAGCCAGTTCGCCCAGGTGGAGCAAGGAATCCAGAGCAACAAGAACCTTGAAAACCTGCTTGCGATGCAAAGCCAGCAGCGTCAGCTTTCCGCCCTGTCCTATGTCGGGGCAGAAATCGAGGCTGTTGGTGATACCAACTGGCTCGAAGAGGGTGGCGAGCTCAAATACAAATACAACATCTCGCCAGAAGTTCCGCGCCTGCAATTGCAGGTTCAGGATCAAGACGGCAAGACGGTTTATTCCGAAGATCTCACCGACATTTCCGGCCTCCAGAACTTTACCTGGGATGGCAAAAACAATAGCGGCGTCGCGCAGGCCGAAGGTGCTTATACCCTCGTGCTTAAACCGATGGCCGCCAACGGTGATACGTTCAAGGACGAAAAAGGTAAACCGGCCTCGATGGCGATTGGCATCATTGGCAATGTCGACAGCGTCGATATTGGTGATGACGATATTTATCTGCGTATCGGTGACGTTTCTGTACCGTTCGGAACGCTGACCAACGTCAAACTTGGCGCGAACAGCACGGATACCGGAACCGAAACCGGCGACAACAATAATACCGGAACAGACGAACAGGACGAAGCAGCCTGAGGGCTTTCATCCGGATTTTGATCAACACCCTGTAGGTGCAGGAGAAATACAATGAGCCTTTTTGGTGCTATGATTTCCGGTGTATCCGGCCTGAATGCCCAGTCGCAAAACCTGGGCGTCATTTCGGATAACATCTCGAACCTCAACACGGTTGGTTACAAGGGTACCGTCGGGCGTTTTTCAACGCTTGTCACGGAATCTGCAACCAACACCCGTTACACCCCCGGTGGTGTGCGGTTCCATCCGACGGCCCTGATCAGCAAACAGGGCCTGTTGCAGGCGACATCGTCAAATACAGCCGCAGCAATTTCCGGTGATGGTTTCTTTGTTGTCCGTGATACGAATACTCCCGGTTCAGACAACGAGATTTTCTTCACACGTGCAGGTGATTTCAAACCGGATGATGACGGCTATCTGCGCAATACCGCCGGATATTACGTTCAGGGTTGGGCGACGGATCGTAACGGTGGTCTTCTTGATCCGACCGGAACGGCAACGACGTCGAACAGTTCGGCGATCTCTGATTTGCAGGTTCTTGATATCAACTCGATCCTGACAGCAGCGGCGTCAACCACAACCATCGAGTTCGGGGCAAACCTTAATGCCAACGAAACACCGCTGGCCGGTGGGTCGAATGTTTCGACAACGTTGGGCATCAACGGGACGGCTGCCCTTGCCGGTCAGGCCGGTATTGCCGCCGGTGACTCTTTTGATATCACCTATAACGGTACCACCACGACAATAACGATAACCGGCACGGATACGCTGGCAGACATCGCGACAAAAATCAGCGCGGTGACGGGCGTCAGTGCGACGGCCACCACAACCGGTGCCAATGATACCCTGACCATTAACGGTTCGTTTGCCGATCAGGATGTTGTGATTACCAACAACAACAACACCCCTCTGACCGCCCTTGGCTTTACAGGCCCGTTCCCGGCGACACTGGCAGCAACCTATACAGGAGGTAATCTGGCGTCAGGGGCTGTTGCTGAAAACAACAGGATGCCCGTGACAATCTATGATTCCCTTGGATCGGCACATGTTGTCGAATTGCAGGTTATCAAATTGGGCCAAAACCGCTGGGGGTTTGAACTGACAGGCAGTACTGGTGCGGACGAACTTGATCCGACCCTTCATCCTAACGGATTGATCCAGTCCGGTATCATTACCTTTAACGGTGATGGTAGCCTGCGGACCTTTACCGATAATGCCGGAACAACAAGTCTGGTGGATCAGGATATTGCTGTTAACTGGAGCAATGGTTCAAATGCAAACCAGATCACAATTGATCTCGGTACAGTTGGCCTGACGAATGGTATCACGCAGTTTGGCGCAGGTTCGGACTCGAACGGCAACCTCGTAGAATATGACACCCGCTTCATTAACCAGAACGGTGCGCAGGCAGGTTCGATGGTTAACTACGGCTTCACCGAAGATGGCTTCCTTCAGGTCGAATTTGCCAACGGTGTAAAACGCCCGATTTACAAACTGGCGATCGCCACCTTCGAGGCACCTGACGAGATGGAAAACCATACTGGCAACGTTTACCGCCAGACACGTGAATCGGGTGACTATCTACTGCGTGAGCCGGGTCTGAATGGTGCAGGTAACGTTGTGGCATCCGCGCTTGAATCGTCGAACGTCGACCTTGCCGAGGAGTTCACAAACATGATCGTGACCCAGCGCGCCTATTCGGCAAACACCAAGACGATCACCACGACCGATGAAATGCTCAGCGAGCTGATCCGTATCAAACAGTAATTGATTGAGGCCATCGGGGCGGTTTTCCTGCCCCGATGCACTGCATGTTTACAGGGACTCGCCCGGCTTTTTTTAGCCGGGCTTCTTTTTTGGGAACAGAATACCTACATAGGGGGCAGCATATTGAACGTGCCAAAGATTCAAATGATTCAAATCGCTGGCGAATTTTGAACACATTACTGGGCAATAATTGCCGGTCGTTAACCTGTTCTTCAATATGCGCTTCTATTCGTTGATGATACTGGTAGCTATTGTGCGGACATCTGCCGGTATTGGGGACAGTGGTAACAATCGATCCGGAGCAGTCGAACGTGGGCGGTTTATTGCAAACGCTTAAAGGTCTTGGACCGACACGCCTGATGGCCATCAGTGGCGTCGGGGTGTTGCTGCTTGTGTTTTTTGCATTCCTTATTCTGCGTGTTTCGGCACCGAATATGGAGTTGCTATATCGTGATCTGAACCCGGCGGATGCGAGCCAGATCGTAAACCGTCTCGAAGAACAGCAGGTTTCCTACCAGCTTCTGAATAACGGCACCGAAATTCTTGTACCCGCCGATCAGGTCAATCGAATGCGCCTGTCAATGGCGGAAAGCGGGTTGCCGACCGGCGGCTCCGTCGGGTACGAAGTGTTCGATAGTGGCAGCGGCCTTGGTGCAACAAGTTTCGAACAGAACATTAACCATGTTCGCGCCCTTGAGGGCGAATTGGCCCGTACCATAGCCTCCATACAGTCCGTTCAACAGGCTCGTGTACATCTGGTTTTGCCCAAACGTCAGATGTTCTCGCGCGAGACCCAGGAAGCCAGCGCGTCAATTGCCGTTAAAATGGCCGGTGGGGAACTGAAACCCGAACAGGTTATAGCGATCCAGCATCTTGTTGCTGCGGCTATTCCCCAGCTGACACCAAGCAAGGTTTCCATCATTGATGAACGCGGTCGTCTTCTGGCGCGTGGTCAGGGTGAAGAACAATCTTCAACCTTCCTGACCCAGACCGCCGATGAGATGCGCATCCGCAACGAAACGCGTCTGCGCAACACGATCGAAGATCTTCTTTCCCGGTCCCTTGGTTATGGCGAAGTTCGTGCCGAGGTGTCTGTCGAAATGGACTTCAACAAGGTGACGACAGCGGACGAGCGATTTAATCCCGACGAACGGGTGGTGCGCTCTAGCCAGACGATTGATGAAAACTCGACCAACAGCGAGACAGAGGGTGCAGACCCGGTTACGCTGCAGAACAATCTTCCGGATCCCAATCTTGGTGGAGCACAGGGTGCTGGCACCAACAGTCAGGAAACCCGTTCCGAGGAAACTGTCAATTACGAGATTTCCAAAACCACGACCACCAAGGTCAAGGAAATCGGCGAAATTTCGCGTGTGACTGTGGCGGTTCTGGTCGATGGCACCTACACAACAGATGAAAACGGCGAACGGCTTTATCAGGAGCGCTCGCCTGAAGATCTGGAAAAGATTGCGGCCCTCGTTCGTAGCGCAATCGGTTATGACCCGGCGCGCAGTGATCAGGTCGAAGTGATCAATATGAGATTTGCCGATACAGCAGACCTCTTCGCGGATGAAGCTGTCGAAACATTCCTTGGTCTTGATAAGGCAGAAATCTTCCGCATCGCAGAAATGCTGGTGCTGGCAATTGTCGCGATCCTTGTGATCCTGCTGGTGGTCAGGCCGCTGCTGACCCGTGCGTTCGAAACACTGCCAAGTGCCGCCGACATGGCACAGCGCCAGTTGCTGTCTGAAGACATGTCCGCAGACGGCACCCCCGCATTGACAGGCCCATCCCCCGTACCGATGGCGCCGGGGATGAGTGATGAAGGCGAAGAACTGATCAACCTGTCGATGGTCGAGGGCCGGGTTAAAGCATCTTCGGTCAAGAAAATTGGTGAAATTGTCGAAAAGCACCCGGAAGAGGCCCTGTCGATCATTCGCAACTGGCTTTATCAGGAAACCTGATATGCCTGAAGGTTCATTCATGGGCAGGTTGGCGTAAGGCCGCCGGCCTGCTTGTCGCACAAATCAAACCAGCGGTTCGATATGACGGCCATTGAAAAATTCAAATTCTCGCTCAGTTTCGATGATGCCGATAACGTCATTCGTTCGTCCGGTTCGGATGATGAACATTATTCTCTGGGCAAAAAGAAAAAGAAGAAAGAGGACGAAGCCCCGCCTCCGCCTCCGGCGGTTTATACCGAAGAACAGGCCGCCCAGATGATCGCAGAGGCCGAGGCAGCTGCGCGCGAGGCCGCCGACGCAGAGGGCTTTGCGCGCGGTGTCGAACAGGGCCGCGCGGAAATCCAGTCATCCCTGCAACAGGCTTTGACAGATACGTCAGCAAGACTTGCCGAAAAACTTGCGCAAATTGACGAACAACAGAAACGCGCCAATGCCCGCATCAACGAGGATGCCATTCATGTTGCCGTCGGCATCATGCGCAAAATCGCCCCAGCCTGGTCAAAACAGTTCGAACTGACTGAAATCGAAAGCATAGTCCGTCAGTGCCTTGCCAATCTGTTCGATGTTCCCAAGGTGATCGTTCAGGTCCACCCCGATATCAGCGACATGGTTTCCGAAAGTGTTGAAAAAATCGCACAGTCGCGGGGTTTTTCGGGTAAGGTCGCGGTTGTTGGCGAGCCCGATATTGATCTGGGTGACTGCCATGTATCGTGGGGTGACGGAACGGCTGTGCGGGAAACCAAACGCATCTGGGCCGAAATCAACGATATCGTCGAACGTGTCCTTCAAAATCATAGCGAGGAGCACGAGTTTGAAGAAAATGACATGGGCGATCCTGATGTCCAGAACACCCGGCTTGCTGACCTTCCGCCCGCCCCCCGCCCGGCAAGTCCAGAAACCCCGTCGGCGAAACCGGAAACAACCGTTTCGGGGCATGATTTGACACCAACCTATGCGACAGAACCTGATACTTCCGAAATGCAGGCCGCCCCGACAGGTGATAATCATATCGGGGATAGTGGAACCGGATCACACCAAGCCGGTCAACCGACAGGCCAGATCGAAGAAGGTCATGGCACAGAACAGGTTAATATGCCAACATCCCCCAAGGATGATGCGTCGCACACTCAGATCCGGGATGAGGAGAAAAGCGATCCGCGACAACAGGATGGGAACCCGTTGCAGGAAGATCGCAACCCCGATACCCGGGACGAAACAGAAGCCGATGTGACGCAGGAAGCTCAAGGATCAGGAGACGAAAATGGCCGATGATGACGATCTTGAACTCTCGGAACTCGATAATGATGATATCGAGCTAGAGGGCGAAGGTACCGAACTTCTGGCCGCCGCCGAGATCGGCAGCGATGCCATGAAGACCTCCAAGGATCTCGAAGCGGTTTACGACATTCCCGTTCAGGTTTCGGCAGTCCTTGGAAAAGCAACCATGCAGGTAAGTCAGCTGCTAAAACTGGGGCGTGGCGCAGTGGTAGAGCTTGACCGCAAGGTTGGGGAAGCTATTGATATTTATGTAAACAACCGTCTGGTCGCACGCGGCGAAGTGGTGGTTGTCGAAGACCGTCTGGGGGTAACCATGACGGAAATCATCAAGTCCGAGAAAAACTAGTCTTTTGAGAGGATGAGCGGGTATGGCGGACGGGGGGACTAAAACGTCGTTTGATATCGCGACGGTTGCGGGGCTGGCTATTGGCTTCGCACTTATTATCGCGGCGATCGTATTGGGGGGATCGCCCGGGGCATTTATTGATATTCCATCCGTTCTGATCGTGATCGGCGGCACGGCTGCGATTACCGCTGTGTGTTTTGCGCTGGGCGAATTCCTGGGGGCTGGCAAGGTTCTGATGCGCACGATTTTCCACAAATCGCGCAACCCTGCCGATGCTGCCCTGCAAATCCTGCAACTGGCTGAAATCGCCCGCAAAGGCGGGGTCCTATCGCTTCAGGGGCATCTCGACAGTCTGCAAAGCGAGGAATATCTTTGGAAGGGACTGTCGCTTGTCGTCGATGGCACACCACCCGAAGAAGTCGAAGCCATCATGCGCAAGGACATGAACGCCACCATCGGTCGCCACCAGAAAGGTGCAAACATCATGAAAAAGGCTGGCGATATCGCGCCGGCCATGGGGCTGATCGGGACACTGATCGGTCTGGTGCAGATGCTGGGCAACCTTGATGACCCGTCCTCGATCGGGCCGTCCATGGCAGTTGCCCTTCTGACGACTTTCTATGGTGCGGTTCTGGCAAACATGGTTTTTATGCCGCTTGCTGCCAAACTTGAACGCAACTCGGGCGAAGAAGAACTTTTGAATTCGGTCTATATGGTGGGGGCCGTCTCCATCGGGCGACAGGAAAACCCCCGTCGTCTGGAAATGCTGATCAACTCCATCCTGCCCCCGTCAAAACGGGTCAGCTATTTCGATTGATCGGTGAAACCCGCCAATTGAAATTGCCATTGGGAACGAAGCGGAAAGAGATGAGACTATGCAGGTATTGATCGTTGGTGGACTGGGCGGTCAGATCGGCGCAGCCAGCAAGATCGCGATGGCACGCGGCGCAACAGTCCAGTTGGCCGAAAGTGTCACGACATCGCTGAATATCCTGCGCGCAGGCAACCGTATCGATCTTGTCATGGCTGACATCACCCTTGATGTTGCAGCCTTGATCGAAGCCATGCATCGTGAACGGATCAATGTCCCGGTTGTCGCGTGTGGCATCGGCAATGACGTCAATGGTGCGGTCAATGCCATCAAGGCCGGTGCCCAGGAATTCATCCCCCTGCCCCCCGAAGCCGACCTGATTGCCGCCATCTTCGAGGCCGTCACCGAAGAAAGCCATGCCCTGATCCATCGCGATGCCCGCATGGCGGAAACCCTTCGTCTGGCAACCCAGGTCGCCAACAGTTCCGCCTCCATCCTGATTACGGGCGAAAGCGGTACCGGCAAGGAAATCATATCACGCTTTGTTCATCGTAAATCCAACCGGGCGGACAAACCATTCGTTGCCGTGAACTGTGCTGCGATTCCCGACAATCTTCTTGAATCCGAACTGTTTGGCCATGAAAAAGGTGCATTTACCGGCGCGCAGGCCCGACGCATCGGAAAGTTTGAAGAAGCCAATGGCGGTACCCTTTTGCTTGATGAAATCAGCGAAATGGATGTCCGCCTTCAGGCAAAGCTGCTGCGCGCCATTCAGGAAAAGGAAATCGACCGTCTGGGCGGTAAAAGCCCGGTCAAGGTCGATGTCCGTATTCTCGCGACCTCGAACCGCAATCTTGAGGCCGAAGTCAATGCGGGCAACTTCCGTGAAGATCTTTATTTCCGCCTGAACGTCGTCAATCTCGATATTCCTTCGCTGCGCGAACGGCCTGACGATATTCCGGTTCTGGCGGAATTCTTTGTAAAAAAATATTCCGAAGCCAACGATGTGCCGATCCGCCCGATCAGCCCGCTGGCAATCACGCGTTTGCGTAGCCATCACTGGCGTGGCAATGTTCGCGAACTTGAAAATACCATGCACCGCGCCGTCCTGATTGCCGGTCCGACGGAAATCGGCCCCGAAGCCATAATGCTTTCGGGTGCCGGAAGCAGCGAACCGGGCTGGCAGTCTGCTCCGCCCCCCGAAACAGCGGCACCTGCCCCGGCTCCTTCGCAGCCAGCCCCCAGTGCGCCGTCCCGCGCAAGTTCGGCCTATGCCAATGCGGCTTATGGTGGTGCGGCCTATCGTCCGATTCCCCCGGCACAGCAGGCACCATACGCACCTGCCCCGCTGCCTGATCATCACGACGATTATGCAGCACCCTGCCCGGCAGCACCGGTCGACCATGATGCGGATGGCGCCGATCAAACCAACGCGGATTCATCGGTCACGGCAGCCCTGGTCGGTCGCACGGTTGCAGATGTCGAACGCGATCTGATCATCGATACGCTGAAACATTGCTTTGGCAACCGCACCCATGCGGCAAACATTCTGGGCATTTCGATCCGCACACTGCGCAACAAGCTTCGTCAATATACCGACGAAGGCCTTGCCGTGCCGCAACCTGGCAATGGTCAGGACTGATTATTACAAAACGACCGGTGCACCCCATATCAGAACAAGGGATGCATTCCCGGGATCGCGCAACATAGGGTAACCAGAAGTCAACATGGCCGACGGTCGAGACATCACACCGGCAGGATCTGACGGGTCGCAAGGCCCCCAAAGCGCAGGCGGCCTGAATATGGCTGGTATCCAGTCACGCGTCCGGTCGGCCATGAAACGTGGCGATATCGCCATGGCGCTTGGCTTCATCCTGATCCTTGTGGTCATGATGTTCCCAATGCCGCCCTGGCTGCTCGACTTCCTGCTCGCCCTGTCGATCAGCTTCTCGGTGCTGATCCTGATGACGTCGCTATTCATCCAGAAACCTTTGGAATTCAACTCTTTCCCGATGATCCTGCTGGTCGCGACGTCGCTTCGACTGGCGCTAAACATTGCAACCACGCGTCTGATTCTGGGCCACGGACACGAAGGCACCCATGCTGCCGGTGCGGTGATCGAAGCATTCGGCAGTTTCCTGATCTCGGGCAATTTCGTGATCGGGATTATTGTTTTTGCCATCCTTGTGATCATCAACTTTGTGGTTATCACCAAGGGTTCCGGTCGTATCGCCGAAGTCGCTGCACGCTTCACCCTTGATGCCATGCCCGGTAAACAGATGGCGATTGACGCCGATCTGTCATCGGGTCTGATCAACGAAGCGCAGGCCAAGGCACGCCGCAAGGAACTGGAAGATGAAAGCTCGTTCTTCGGTTCCATGGATGGTGCATCCAAATTCGTCCGCGGTGATGCGGTTGCAGGTATCCTGATTACCTTCATCAACGTGATCGGCGGCATTATTATCGGCACCGCCCAGATGGGCCTATCACTGGCCGAAGCCACTGAAACCTACACGATCCTGACTGTTGGCGATGGTCTGGTGTCGCAGATTCCCGCCCTGATCGTCTCGACGGCCGCTGGCCTTCTGGTCACCAAGGGCGGCCTTGACGGCGCAACTGAAAAGGCCGTTTTCGGACAGGTAAGCAATTACCCCGCAGCTCTTGGTGTTGCCTCGGCGATGATGGCCGGCATGTCGCTTTTGCCAGGCATTCCGATGGTCTGGTTCCTTGGTCTGGCGATTGTGCTGGGCTACCTTGCGTGGCATTTGGGCCGAAAACAGAAAGAAGCCGCCGCCAACGCCCAGATGGAAGAAGCCCAGACCGCCGCGGATGCCGCAGGCCCGCCACCCGAAGAACCGATCGCCAATGCGCTTCGCATGGATTATGTGCGGCTTGAACTCGGATATGGCCTGCTGTCGCTGATCAGCACCGAACGCGGCCAGAAGCTGACCGATCAGATCAAGGCACTACGCCGTCAGTTGGCGACCGATATGGGCTTTGTCATGCCCAGTGTGCGTATTCAGGACAATATGCAGCTTCCCGCCAATACCTATGTTCTGCGCGTCAAGGAAATCGAGGCAGGCCGTGGCGACCTTCGCCCCAACATGCTGCTGGTCATGGACCCGCGCGGCGAGGAAATCACCCTTGCCGGTGAAAAAACCATGGAACCGACCTTCAACCTGCCGGCCATGTGGATCGAACAGGGCATGAAGGAAGAGGCCATGTTCCGTGGCTATACCGTTGTTGACCCGCAAACCGTGATCACCACCCATATTACCGAGGTGATCAAGGACCACATGCCCGAACTTCTGTCCTATGCCGAAACCCAGAAGCTTCTGGACGAGCTCGACGACGACCAGAAAAAACTGGTCGAAGACATCGTACCGGGTCAGGTTTCCGTTGGCGGGGTTCAGCGCGTTCTGCAAAACCTTCTGACCGAACGCATATCGATCCGCGATCTGCCGACCATTCTTGAAGGAATTGCGGAATCCACCGCCTTTACGCGTAATCCGACCTTCATGACCGAACATGTGCGATCCCGCCTGGCACGACAGTTGTCGGATGTGAATACCAACCATGATGGCGTGATCCCGCTGGTGACCCTGTCACCGCAGTGGGAACAGATATTTGCCGAAAGTCTGGTTGGCTCTGGCGAGGAAAAGCAACTTTCGATCCCGCCAAGCCAGCTTCAGGAATTCATCAACAAGGTTCGCACCACGTTCGAGCGACTTGGCATGATGGGCGAAAGCCCGGTTCTTTTGACCAGTCCCGGCATTCGTCCCTATGTCCGATCCATTGTCGAACGGTTCCGGCCCACCACGGTTGTCATGTCGCAAAACGAAATCCATCCCAAGGCCCAACTCAAAACCATGGGGCAGATATGATGATCCGTTGCGAGGGGACAGCATATGCGCCTTAAGACGTTCAGCGCCCCGACCATGACCGAGGCGATGGCACTGGTCAAAGAGCATATGGGATCGGATGCCATTATCGTATCGACCCAGGATATCCCGGGCACGGGCGTGCGGCTGACCGCGGCCCTTGATCGCGATCCGGATCTGGATTTCGATATCGCGGATCAAGGCCCTCCGGGTCATCAGGAACTGTTTGATCACGCACAAGAAGCCCTTGTCCGTCATAATCTGCCCGAACGGCTGCGTTTGCGGCTTTGTGATCTTATGGGCCGCGAAAGCGGTGCCACTACCGCACAGCAATTACTGGCATCTGCACTGGACGAGATTTTTGATTTTTCGCCGTTGCCGGAAAAAAACACGCCGCGTGCCTTGGCCTTTGTCGGCCCGCCCGGTTGCGGCAAAACGCTGGCGGTTGCCAAAACTGCTGCCCGTGCGGTGATGAAAAAGCGAAAAGTCGCGGTTCTGACCACCGATTACAAACGCGCAGGCGGTGTGGCCCAGCTTGAGGCATTCACCCGTATCCTGAACATCAATCTGTCACTGGTCAAAACACCCGAAGAATTCAAAGCCCAGTTTGCCCGTATGCGGGATGCCGACATGGTTCTGGTCGACACGGCAAGCTGCAATCCCTATGTCGATGCCGACATCAAGGCACTGGGCGATTTCATGTCCGTTGTGCCAAGCGAACCCGTACTGGTCAATCCCGCCGGGATTGATGCCGACGAATGTGCCGATATCGCCAATGCCTTTGCCGATTGCGGCGTTGCGCGCATGGTGATTTCCCGACTGGATGTTGCATCGCGCCTTGGCGGCGCGTTATACGGTGCAGATTCAGGAAATCTTTCCCTTTGCAATGTCAGTATGACGGCCCAGGTCGCAGACGGTCTAACCGCAATAAGCCCCGTCGCCCTGGCCAAACTTCTGATACCGTCCCATCGCGCCGAGAACGCGAAACCGAGTTTCTCCGAGGTCGTGAAATGACTGCCAAGTCTGATGAAGTATCCAAAACTGCTCCGCGCGCCAAAGGCCGCAACGTCCTTGCCATCGCATCTGGCAAGGGGGGCGTGGGCAAGACCTGGTTTGCCATTACCCTGACCCATTCGCTGGTGCGCGAAGGCAAAAAAGCCCTGTTGTTTGATGGTGATCTTGGCCTTGCCAACATCGACATCCAGCTTGGCCTGATGCCCAAACATGATCTGGGCGGGGTGATTTCCGGACGGATCGGTTTGCGCGATGCCGTAACCCCCTTCCCCGATGGCGGCTTTGACATCATTGCCGGGCGCAGCGGATCGGGCAGTCTTGCCAATCTGCCCGTGACCCGTCTTCAGGCCCTATCCGATGATTTGATCCAGACCGGTAAAAGTTACGACAAGGTCCTGATCGACCTTGGCGCGGGTGTTGATCAGGGCGTGCGTCAGATGACCAGCCTTGCCAATACGGTGATTGTCATCACCAACGGTGATCCGACATCGCTGACCGATGCCTATGCCTTTATCAAGGTCACACATATGGCGCGACCCAAAACCGATATCCGGGTGGTGGTGAATATGGCCAAGGACCGCAAGGAAGGCGAGGCGATCTACAACAAGCTTCTTAAAGCCTGCGAAGGTTTCCTGAAAATCAGCCCGCCACTTCTGGGTGTTGTACGTGCCGATCCGCGTGTTTCCGAATGCATTCGGTCACAGACCCCGCTTCTGATGCGCCATCCCAATTGCGATGCCGCCCACGATATGGAAGCGATCACGCAAAAGCTGCTGGAGGGCTGACGCCATGACTCTCCCGCCACAAGCCGTAACACCAGGCACTGCCGTTGGCGGTCAGGGCGGTGCGACGGCCGGCGGGGCATCGGGTAGTCCACAGCCGCCTTCTAAGGTCAGTGCTGCCCAGCAGGTCGCCAATGCCATTGCAAAACTGCCGGTCGAAAGCCTGCTTCAGGCGTCTGTTCAGTCGCGTTCGGGTAATGAACTGACTCTTCTGACCAGTCTGGGGCAGGTTAATATAAAACTGCCAACACCCCTTCCAACCAATCTGGGGGACTTTCTTTGGGTGCGGATCATGCCCCAGGGACAGCCGCAGCAGGGCAGCGATCCCGCAGCCGCCCTTCGCCTTCAGGTGCTGCCGCAAACGCTGACACCGGGCACAACCGGAACTGGCGGCGGATTGCCGACCACCGGGATCAATGGCAACGTTCTGATCCCCGGCCAGGCCTTTAACGCCATCACAACAAGCAGCCTGACCTTGCCTAATGGCAGTCAGTTACCCGCCGGAAGCCAGACACAGGTTATCTTTGTCGGTCAGGGTGCCGTCAGTGCCGGCAAGGCCGCCCAGATTGCCAACATGAATGCAACTGGCACCATGACACCCACTATAACAACCGGCGGCGCGCTGGGAACGCCATCGGGTGCGGGTATCTCAGGTCAGGTTGTCGCAGGCGGTACAGGTGCGGCCGGAACAGCAACCCCGCTGGTGCTGACCGGGACGGTTCTGCCACCCGATAGCGCCGAAGCCCGGACGTTGCCGAACGGCTTTACCGCCCTTCGCACATCTGCCGGTGTTGTCGGCATCAAATTGCCGGTTCCAGCCCCGGTTGGTGCGACCCTGTCGTTTAGTGTCGATGCCAATACCGCCGCCGGACGCGGCACTCAAGCCCCTCCGATGACAGAGGCAGAATTGATTGCACGCGGGCAGAACGCAGCCCTGTCACGAGACTGGGGCAGTTTGCAGCAGGCGGTGACCGCACTGGCACAACACGATCCGGGCGCGGCAGCGGCTCTGTTGAACAATATTCCGCAGGCCGGACCGAAACTGACCACCACGATGATGTTCTTTTTTGCCGCCATGACCGGCCCCGGGGGAACAGCACGCGGCTGGTTGGGGGATCGCGCCAGCAACAGCCTGTCATCGATTGACGGGAACGGCGACGATATTCTTAAAAAGCTCGAAGGCGATTTCAGCAGATTGCGGGGCATGGCCGCCGACGAACGCCCGGATGGCTGGCGTGTGATGCCGATGCCGTTTCAGATGGGGGAACGAATCGAACAGGTTCGTCTGGCATGGCGACATGGCGACGACGAAAACGAGAAAGGCGAAAGGGAAGAACCCGGCACGCGCTTTCTGCTCGACCTGTCTTTCAGCGAAGTCGGCCACACCCAGCTTGACGGTCTGGTCAAAGGCGAAGACAGCAAGTTCGATTTGATCGTGCGCACTGAAAATCCACTGCAATCTGATAATCGCGACGATATTCGCGGCATCTTCCGCGAGGCTTTGCAAATCTCCGGCTACAAGGGGCACCTGATTTTTCAGGATGGCTCGCGCTTTGTTGAAATTGCCCCGCCGGTCAACGAAGCAGTTGTCAACCGGCATCGCGGGATTGACGCATAAGCGGCCATTCGCCCCACCTGCCCCGGAAAAGAAGCCTTTTCGTTCCCGAAAGGTGGGGGTAATCTTGATTATCAAACGAATAAACGCAGGTAGGCCTGATGCTGGAAATATTTGAACGTCGAAACCTGTTGCTGACAGAACATAATCCCGGTGCACAGCTTGATTATGTCGTGACGTTGCAAAGCGAACTGAGCGGATGCGAAACCGTGTTTCCGGCCCGTATGACCCTGCGTTATGTCCCGGACCGCCTGATCATAAAACCCGATTGCCTCGCGGAATATTTCGCCGAAATCGCGCGTATCCCGTTTGATAATTTCGAGACCGCAGCCGTGCTTCTCATGGAAGATTTCAACAACGAAATCATTCCGCGCTGGATCAATCTGCGCCTTGACAAGCAAAAGGCCGACAATGCCAGCGTCCAGCACCACGAAGCCGCACTCGAAGACCGGCAGCCGAAATGGCACAACCCACGCCTTCTGGACCGGTTGGAACGGTATTGATCAGCGGAAAGGCGTTCCATGCACCCATTGGGTAAGCGAATAACGCAGGCCCGCTGTCGTCGGGGCGACGCGGTGCAGAACGAAGCTCGGGAAAAAGATCGCCGTGCCACGTTCCATCGGCGCATCAAAAACATGCCCCGCCGGGTTTAGCTGCAACAAACCGCCTTCATACTGGTCGGGTTCAGATAGCTGGATCACCATGGTCAGTTTGCGACGGCGTGCAATATCGGATGCGCCAACGTCGCTGTGCCAGTCATAGTGACCGCGCTGATCCCCGGCATAGCAGGCAATCTGTGCATCTTCGGCGAATTCCGACAAAGAAAAATCAAACACATTGCGGTTTACATCCGCAACCATGTCAACGATCCGGCGCATGACGGCCGGTTCCTGTGTCTCGTTAAACCAGGTGATCTGTGACCGGCGGATATGGCTTGCCGACTGGCCCTGAACAAGGCCACCATCGTCAAGTTTTTGCGAAAATCCGTCAATCAGTCGATTGCAGGTTGCACGATCAAGCGCATCCGGGACGATCGCATACATTTCTTCTGGAAACATTCACGACATTCTCCAATGCCGCATGGGCCTTTGATTTCGTGTTTCGGGCCCAAGACAATTCTTTGCGGTGCGCTTCTCTTAGGACCAAACGCACCGATTGACCAGCGCGAAAATCATGCAAGAAGCGCGTGCATGCTATACCGGATTTATGATCCTGCCGCCGGCTGCCGCCCCGTCATCGGGATCATGGGTCACCATCAGGGTTGGCAAACCACGCAACCGCGCCTGTTCAAAAACAAATGTCCTGATCTGATCCCGTAACTCGGTATCAAGCTTTGAAAAAGGTTCATCGAGCAAAAGTGCGCCGGGCTCGGACAGCAACACCCGCATCAGGGCGACACGCGCACGCTGCCCGCCGGACAATGTTGCCGGGTCACGGTCGGCAAAACCACCAAGCCCCGCACTTTCCAGCGCGTCCTCGATACGCGTTCTGCGTTCTAACCGCCCCCGAACACTTGATGGCAGGGCAAACGCCAGATTGCCGCCAACCGATAAATGCGGAAACAGAAGATCATCCTGAAACAGGATACCGACATGGCGATCCTGTGGTGCCAGACCATCCAGCCCCCGGCCATTCAGAACAACCTGCCCGCTGACCTCAAACCCGGCGGTTCCGCCCACCGGCAATGTTCCGCAAATATAGGTCAGCAGACTTGATTTTCCCGAACCGCTCGGCCCCATCAGCGTCACGATCTCGCCCGATTTGATGATGGTATCGATATCAACCAGTACACGCCCATTGAGGCGAATGGAAACCCGGCGTAATTCAAGACCTTTGGCAGTGGCGGGGGCGAGGGCGAGGGTGCTGTTATTGGTTTGTGTGCTGCTCATCGGCTGATCATATCCTGTTTCGGTTTCCCATGCCGCGCCGGTGGCGGAATAAAACCGCCGGGATCAGAAGGGCCAGGGCAAAACCGGCAAACGGCAGGATCATTTGCAAAAGCCCGTAAATCCCGATCATTCGCCGGTCTCCGCCTGATGCCAGTGCTACCGCCTCGGTCGTTACCGTCGCAAATCGCCCCGCCCCGATCAAAAGGGTTGGCAGATACTGCCCGACACTGACCGCAATGCCGACCGCAAAGGCGGTCAGAACCGCGCGGGTCAATAATGGTAGGCGCACCAACCAGAACACCCGCGCCGGTGATGCCCCAAGGCATAAGGCAGTTTGCAAATATCGAGGGTCAAGGGCGCGAAACGGATCGGCAAGTGAGAGAAAGATATAGGGCAGCACAAAGATCAAATGAACGATCACGACGGAAATCAACGTTCGTTCCAGCCCGATGCCGGTAAAAAACACCTGAAGCCCGAACATGAAGCTGATTTGCGGCATCAAAAGCGGCAGATAAATCAATAACATCGCCCCCTGCCCCGGATCTTGAAACCGGCGGGTTTCGTTTTCAAGACATCCCAGAACCAGGGTAATCGCCCCCCCGACCGAGAGAACCGCAATCATCAGTGTGGTCCAAAGTGTTGCACCTAGCATGTCATATTCGCGCATCCAAAGACGCAGACTGAAACTGCGCGGCAGAAACTCCGGAAAGGACCAGTACCCGGCAAAGCTCCAGACCAGAAGACTTGCCAGGCCCAGAAACACCGCAGCCGACGAGAGGATTGCCGTCACGGCGGCAAAGCTTCGAACGGTATCATCGCGTCGCCCGCGCATGCCGCCTTCGGCCCAGACATGCCCCCACCACGCCACAAGCTTTTCCCCACCCCACCAGATCGCCATCGCGATCATTACAAGAACAAATTGCAACATGGCCCCGGCAGAGGCCAGAAAACGACGCGACAGGTCCGGATCGGATAGCCAACCAAGAATGCGCACCGCCAGCGGTGCGGGTGTTGTTGGGCCAAGGATCATCGCGACATCAACGACCGAGGTCGAATAGGCCAGCACCGCCAATATCGGCAAACGGATTTGCGGATAGACCCGTGGCAGAACGGCTTTAAGCCAGCCAACCACGCGACCATATCCAAGTGTCAAGGCCACCTGCCGCGTCCGGTCGGCATCTGCCTGCGGCAGGGCCGCCAGCGTCATCAACAATAAAAACGGAATTTCCTTGGCAACCAGCCCGGCAATCAGGGCAATCCCCAACGGATCCTGCAAGGTCACAATATCGGGTGGACGTTCCCATCCGGCAAGCGGCGCGACCGCCCGAACGATCCAGCCGGTTGGTGCAATCAGAAAAGCCAGCCCAAAGGCCGCGGCTGCATGTGGCACTGAGAGGATCGGGGACAGCAATCGCTGCATCACACCAAAAATCCGCGTTCCCTGCCATGCGGCGCAAAATAGTATGACAACCAGAAACGAGATCAGTGTTGCGATCAAACCATTGATCAATGACAACCGGATCGAAATGCCAAGCCCCGGCTGATTGATCAAATCCCGCCAAGGATCAATCGATATTACATCGCCGCCAAGCGCCGGAAGATACCCGAATGCCGGTAATATCGTCCCGATCAGCCCGGCACAGACCGGGCCGATCATCAGGATAAGGGTAAAAGCCGGGAAAAGCCGGAGCATTTGGGCTTATTGCACCACGCCGTAGCGCTTCTGCCATTCTGTTTCAACCAGTTCCATCCAGCTTGGATGCGGTTCCGGCAGAACCGTGCCACGTTCGGAAGGCGACAGAGACGCAATGCCAAGATCCAGATCGGCAAAGGCCTTTTGCATGTCTTCTGGCAATTTATCCATCGCCAGTACCGTATCGGCTCCCCAGTATTGCGGGTCCTGTTTGCGCAGTTGGGCTTCGGGTGACATCAGGAAATCGGCCAGCACGACCGCCCCGGCCTTGGCCGATGCGTTATAGGGGATGGCAACGAAGTTGGTGTTGCCAAGCGTACCCTTGTCAAACACATAGGATCGCACTGTATCGGGCAGTTCCATCGCCTCGATTGCCGATGAGACTTCGCCCGAGCTAAACGAAAACGCGATATCGATCTGGTTATCGGCCATCATCGTACGTAGCGAGGCACCATTTTGCGGATAGGCCTGCCCGTTGCGCCACAATAGCGGTTGCAAGTCTTCGAGATATCCCCAAAGAGGTGCCAGAACCTTTTTGGCGTCCGTTTCATTGGCGGGCTGTTGCAGAACTTTCGGATCCTCAACCAGCTCGGTCAGGATTTGTTTCAGAAAGGTCGAGCCCATATAATTCGGCGGCTGGGGATAGGTGAAGCGCCCCGGATGTTTGACCAGCCATTCAAGCAAGGCTTGGGCTGACTTCGGTACGCTATCAAGGCGTGCGGTGTCATAATAGAAGCTGACCTGCGCCATACCCCACGGCGCTTCAAAGCCCATGGTCGGAACCGTGAAATCGTTGATTACGGTTGGCTTGCCTTCGACATCGACATAGGCAAAATTCGGCGTCTGTTCGGCCCACGGCCCAAACAGAAGGTCATTGCGTTTCATGGCGGCAAAGTTTTCACCATTCAGCCAGATCATATCGACCGCCCCGCCATCATCGACGCCAGCCGTCTTTTCCGACAACACCTTTGCCACTGCATCGGCCGTGTCGGAAAGTTTCACCTGTACGACATTCACACCGTATCGCTCCTGCACCTGGGCACCCGCCCACGCGATATAATCATTGATGCGCGGCTCCCCACCCCAGGCATGAAAATACACGGTCTGGCCGCGCGCCTGATCAAGAACCGACTGCCAATTGCCGATATCGGGGGCCGGGTCGGCTTTTGCGGGCATCGATACCATGGCCATTACAAGGCCTGTGACGATGCTCAGACCGGCGAAAAAAGCGCGCATACTGGAAATCCTTGTTGCTGAAGGGCCGGTCAACACTACCTGATTGAAGCAATCTGGCACCATCGGCGATACCTGTCTGTTTTGTTGCCATCATTTTTCCAATCTTGGCAGTCTAAAATCAATTCACGCTTGCGTTAGATGGCAGGTGTCTGGGCTTAATCGCTGCCGATGATTTTGGCACCCGTGACATAGGAACGAAAAGATCATGTTTGAATGGGTCACAGATCCGCATATGTGGATGGGGCTTGCGACTTTGACCGCGCTTGAGATCGTACTGGGCATCGATAACATCGTTTTCCTGTCGGTGATTGTTTCCAAACTCCCGAAAAATCAACAGAAATCGGCTCGCCGCATCGGCCTTATCGGGGCGATGGGCATGCGGCTTGTGCTTCTGGCCTGTATCGCCTGGGTGATGGAATTGACCGCCCCGCTGTTTGCCGCCTTCGGGCAGGAAGTCAGCGGACGTGACCTTATTCTGATTATCGGTGGTCTGTTCCTGATCGCCAAGGCGTCCAAGGAAATTCACCATACAATTGACGAACCCGAAGAACACGGCCCCGGCAAGATCATGTCGAGTTTTGCGATGACCATCACCCAGATCATGCTGCTTGATATGATATTCTCGCTCGACAGCGTGATTACGGCGGTTGGACTGGTTGATCATCTTTCGATCATGATGATCGCGGTTGTCCTGTCGGTTCTCGTCATGCTGGCAGCAGCCGGCACCATCAGCGATTTTGTCGAAAAGCACCCGTCGGTCAAAATGCTGGCGCTGGCCTTCCTGATTCTGGTCGGGTTTGTCCTGCTGCTTGACGGTGTCGAAATCCATGTTCCAAAAGGTTACATTTACTTCGCCATGGCATTCAGCCTGGGTGTCGAGACGCTTAATCTGATCAATCAGAAACGTAAACGCAAAGCCAAAGAGCTGGGAGCAACCAAATGAAACAGGTTTCACCGCCCTCGTGCCTGCAGAACGCCTTCAACAATCACCACCTTGGCCATGTCAAGGTTCTCGAATTCCCTGATGGCACACGGTCGGCCGCGGATGCCGCGGCGGCCATTGGTTGCGATGTCAGTGATATCGGCAAATCACTGGTTTTCATGACCGAAGGCAACAAACCGGTACTGATCATCATGAACGGTGCCGACCGGGTAGATGAAACCAAGGTTGCCCATCTGCTTGGCCTTGATATCCGCAAGGCAGATGCCAACGAAGTCCGCACCCATACCGGTTACGCCATTGGCGGTGTTCCGCCCTTTGGACATGTCGGCCCGGTCGAGACCCTGATTGATGAAAAGCTGCTTGCGAAAAAGATAATCTGGCTGGCCGCGGGCACACCCAAAACCGTGTTTTCCCTGATGCCAGATGAACTTCGCGCGGTGACGGGTGTTGACACGGGTGTGGATATTTCGGCCTGATCAGGCTTAGATCAGACCGTCATCACGTGTTGCCGAACGTGCGCCGATTTCATCAAGTTCGGCCTGCTCCTTGCGATCTTCTTCGGCGCGTTCTGCTTCGACACGGTTGCGTTCAGCGATTTCCGCGGTCTTGACGGCCTTGAACGCATCCGCGACCTCATCGCGGAACGCGTCGATTTTGGCTTCCTGTTCTGCGATCCGCTTTACCAGTGCTTCGCGCTCGAACACGACGGCACTGGCAAAGGGGCCATAGGCAAAACCGGCCAGTTCGGGGTTTTCGGCGGCAACCTTCTGCTCGGCTATCACGGCCTTTTCCAGCGCATCCTTTTCCGCCAGAAGATTGGTCAGTATGCCCTGCATTTCGCCAAGTTCGCGGCGTTTATCATCCAGCGCCCATTTGCGCATACGGATCAGTGTTTTGAAATCCTTGGCCATCGTGGTCAGTTACCTGAAATATGGCGGACGCGGCATCAGCATGATCATGTGATTACTGCTGATCGCGGCGAAGCGCACGTTTGGCCGCATTCAGATCATTACCCGGATTCGTCGCGGTTGAACGGCTATTGACCTGCGGGCGAAGCCGGTTGCGTTCCATAACGGTTGCGCCCTGCGGGTTGGCTGCCGGTTGGCCACCTGCATCCGGGACTTCCTGTTGGGCGGGTGCCAGATCAAGACGACGTGCCAATTCGGCATAACCATCGGCCAGCCGGGTACATTCGGTTTTACGCTGTTTGAGGAATTCCTCGATCAGCGGGAAGTAATGAATGGCTTCGTCCACCTTGGGATCCGTTCCCAGACGATAGGCCCCCAGACGGATCAGTTCCGCCATGTCTTCATAGGTTGCCAGCAGCTGACGGGCGCGCGAAACGATCTGGTTTTCATACTCGCTATTACATCCGGGCATGGTACGCGAAACACTGCGCAGGATATTGATCGCCGGATACCGACCCTGTTCGGCGATTGCGCGGTCCAGCACGACGTGGCCATCAAGAATACCACGCACCGCATCGGAAATCGGTTCGTTATGATCATCCCCGTCGACCAGAACGGTAAACAGGCCGGTCACCGATCCCTGCCCCGGCCCGCCCGGCCCGGCACGTTCCAGAAGGCGCGGCAATTCGGCAAACACCGTCGGGGTATAGCCCTTTGACGCGGGTGGTTCGCCGACCGAAAGGCTGATTTCGCGTTGCGCCATGGCAAAACGGGTCACAGAATCCATCATACACAGCACGTCACGCCCGGTATCGCGGAAGAATTCCGACAGCGCCATGGTCATATAGGCAGCCTGACGTCGCATCAATGGCGGCTCGTCCGACGTGGCAACCACGACAACAGACCTGCGAAGGCCTTCTTCGCCCAGATCGTCTTCGATGAATTCGCGGGCTTCGCGGCCACGTTCACCGATCAGGCCGACAACCGAAACATCGGATGTCGTATGGCGGGTCATCATCGACAGCAAACTGGATTTACCAACCCCGGACCCGGCAAATATGCCCATACGCTGCCCCCGGCAGCAGGTGAGAAAGGTATTCATCGCCCGCACACCCAGATCAATCTTCCCCGCCACACGCTGGCGCGAATGGGCCGATGGCGGTGCATTGCGGATCGGGTATGGTGTCGGTCCTTCGGTCAGCGGACCCTTGCCATCGACCGGCTGGCCGAACGCATTGACCACACGCCCCAGCCAGCTTTCATCGGGATAGACCTGTGGTTGGGTGTCGGCCAGTTCGACTTCACAGCCAATCCCGATGCCATCAAGCATCCCGAACGGCATCAAAAGTGCTCGTTCATTCCGGAAACCAACAACTTCGCAAATTACGGCCACACCATCACGGCGTTTGACCTTGCAACGATCCCCCACCGAAAGCGCCCCTTCGACCCCGCCAATTTCAACCAGCAGGCCAAGAACAGCGGTTACCCGCCCGACAGTCCGGTAATCCGGAATGCGGCGAAGTTCGGCGACAATATTTCGGCCAATCTGGAACACGTTTGCGCTTTTCTGTTTGATGGGTTCCGATATGTGATGCGATCAGGAATTTTATCGCAGTCCCATGTCAAAGGGTGGCAAATTCGACCGCGTCGCACCAGATATAAGTGGCATAAACGGTATTAAAAACCCGTATATGCGGAATTGCCATTAAAAATCCGGTATCGGCAGTCATGGTCGTTAACGGCGCAAACCGTTGGGAAACTTCACATTCCCCGCACCATCTGCCTTTATCGATGAAAAAAAGTTAACAACATGCGACTCGCCTGCTTGCCACGAGTCGCAAAGCAACGTATCGTTAACGGAATGGAATAAAATTCCACACGGCAATCGTTGGGGCGCTTGTCGAAATTAGCCGGATTAACACGGATTTTTTGCGGAACACGGTAACGGAGCGGAACATGCGGGTGCTGCTTGTCGAAGATGACAACGCCACTGCTGACAGCATCGAGTTGATGCTGAAATCGGAGGGCATGGTTGTCGACACTACGGATCTTGGGGAAGATGGCCTCGAGATCGGTAAATTGTATGACTACGATATTATTCTTCTGGATCTCATGCTGCCGGACATCGACGGCTATGAAGTTCTCAGACGTTTGCGCGACGCACGCGTTGAAACCCCGGTGCTTATCCTGTCGGGGTTGACCGAAACCGAAGACAAGGTCAAAGGCCTTGGTTTTGGCGCGGATGACTATCTGACCAAGCCGTTTGACAAGGTTGAACTGCTGGCACGCATTCAGGCGATCGTTCGCCGGTCGCGCGGCCACGCACAATCGATGATTGCCACCGGCAGACTGAATGTGAACCTTGATGCACGCACGGTTGATGTTGATGGATCGCCGCTGCATCTGACCGGCAAGGAATATGGCATCCTTGAATTGCTGTCGCTGCGCAAGGGCACGACATTGACCAAGGAAATGTTCCTGAACCATCTCTATGGTGGTATGGACGAGCCGGAGCTCAAGATCATTGACGTTTTCGTGTGCAAGCTGCGCAAGAAAATCCAGTCAGCCACCAAGGGTGACAACTACATCCATACAGTCTGGGGCCGGGGCTATGTCCTGCGCGATCCGGATGTAAACAGTAGTGCTGCCGCCTGAACGCAACGAACTTTATCGCGTTCCGCTGCGCACGAAGTCAAAAACGCCCCGATGGATCGTCGGGGCGTTTTGCTTTTGGCGGGTGCGCGTTACACGGCAACCATCCTGATTTCTATTTCTTGTCTTCCGGCTTGCCAAAGCGCGACCGATCAAAGGTCGTGGACGGGCGGGTTGTTCCGCTGCCCGTGCTGCCGGTTCCGGTTGACGGCCTTGCGGGCGGAGTGCTGCCCGTGCCGCTTGAACCAGCGGTGCCTGTTGTGCCCAGGGGACGGCGATATGTCGATCCAGCCGTCCCAGTTGATCCCGCCGTCCCGGTAGTGCCGGTTGAAGGACGTGAATATGTGCTGCCGGTAGTCCCGGTTGTTCCCGTTGTTGACGGACGGGCTGCTGTGCCGGTGCCCGTTGGGGTCGTGGGGCGTGCCGTGGTTCCGGTCGAAAGCCCGGGACGCGGCGGGGTTGTGGCTCCGGCACCTGCACTGGCGGTCGTACCACCGGTGGCAGTTTGCATATGTTTCGGCTTGGGAAACGCGAAACCGCCTGTCGCGGTACCACTCGCCGCCCCAGCCGCCGCACTGGCACCCGCCTGAATTTTCTCAAGTGCTGAAACATCGACATCCGGCGCTCCCGGACGGTTCAACTGATAGATGCCGCGTTGACGCGCAAGCGGTTTGAACTTGTCGGAAATCCCAAGAACCGTTTCCGCCCCGCCAAGGAACAGGAAGCCATCATCGGGCATCAATGCCGATATACGCGCCAGCACATCTGTCTTGGTTGGCTGATCAAAATAAATCAGAACGTTGCGGCAATAGACGATATCGAACTGACCCAGCGGCCGGAAATCCTCAAGCAGGTTGAATTCCTTGTATTGAACCTTGGAGCGGATTTCCTGCGAGATTTGCCACTGGTCTTCTTTCTTCTGGAAATATTTGACCAGAAGCTGGATCGGAAGTCCCCTTTGAACTTCAAACTGGGAATACAAACCAGCACGCGCCTTGGTCAGGATTTCGCGCGAAATGTCGGTTCCGATAATTTCAACCCGCCAGCCGGAAAGCTGGGATTTGAAATCTTCAAGGATCATCGCCAGCGAATAGGGTTCCTGCCCCGAAGACGCCGCCGCACACCAGATGCGCAGATGGCGCTTTGACGCGCGCTCCTTGATCATGTGCGGCAGAACGACATGCCGGAACTGATCAAAGGGCTTGGTATCGCGGAAGAAGAAACTTTCATTGGTTGTCATCGCATCGACGACTTCCTCGACAAGCACGCGGTCACCGCCGCGCAATGCCGCGATCAGCTCGGTCAGGTCCTTAAGCCCGCGCTTGCGTGCAATCGGCATCAGCCGGCTTTCGAGCAGATATGTCTTGTCCTGGCTCAGAACGAGCCCGGATTTTGACTTTATAAGTCTGCTGACGAAATCGAAGTCTTCCGGCCTCATCATCTCGGCTTAACGACCCCCTGCAAATTTTTTGATATAGGCCGCGATGCCACCCACGGGGAGAACCGCCGAACAAATACCCGCATGTGCCGCGGCACCGGGCATTCCCCATACAACGCTTGTCTGCTCGTCCTGTGCAACAACCATCCCCCCGGCACCCACGACAGCACGCCCGCCCAGCATACCATCCTGTCCCATACCTGTAAGGATAGCCGTGAGTATATTACCACCGTAGCTTTCCACAAGGCTGCGGAGCATCGGATCAACCGACGGACGACAGAAGTTTTCTGGCGGGTTCTGGTTCAGAACAATTTTCCTGCTGTTGCCACGGCCCTCTATCACCATGTGGTAATCACCGGGGGCAAGGTAAACCTGTCCGCCCTGAATTTGCATGCCGGTCTGGCCTTCCTGACATTTAAGCCCGGTCAGGCGGGTGATGTGTTCGGCAAGGATCGTGGTAAAAGTCGCAGGCATATGCTGGGTAATGAAAATCGGCTGACGCACACCGGCAAGACCACGCAGAACCTCGAACAGGGCCTGTGGACCACCGGTCGAACTTCCGATGGCAATCGCTTCGACATTAAGCCGTTTTTCGGGAAGCAGACTGATCTGTCCGCCCGTGATCACCCGTTTTGCCGGCGCCGGTGCAGCGGCACCGGTCGGCGCCTTGGCGCGCGCTGCCGCCGCGGCGGCTGGGCTGCGTGCGGCCGGGGCGGCACGTTGTGGTGCCTGTTTGACCGGCGCATTTCGCGCCACTGCCCCACCACCGACAGCACCGCCCGATGTCTGGCGGGTTGACGGTTTGACATTCGCGCCTGTCGCCTTGGCATCACCGGCTGCAATTGCCGCCTCGCGGATCAGACGACCCGGATCGCGCGCAGGCATGTTGGTTGTTTGTGTAGCCGCATCACGGTTAATGGTCGTGGCCCCGCCTTCTTTGCCCTGCCCCTGTGCCGGGGATACCGGCTGCACGTGCTGAGGATGTTGGGGCTGAGGCATCGGGCGGGTCGACATCGGGCCAAGACGGCCGGGCTGGTGCGTCGGACGCGGGCGCAGTTCAGCGGTGAACCGTTTGCGCTGAACCCGGCCGGGCTTTTGCAATATCTGATGCTCCGCCGACAGTTCGGCCCGGAACGGTGCCGGAGCATCGCCAGCGGGCTTTTCTGTTGCGGAGGCGTCATCTTCCGGTGCAGCAGATTCCGGCAACTCTTCATGCCGTTCGGCGGTATCCACATCGTCAACGACGACCTGTTCTTCATGGATTTCTTCAAGCCGTGCCTGATCCGCCCCCAGCATCTTGCGACGCTGTTCAGCCCAGGCCTTGACCTTGTCGAGCAACTCGGCCCGGAAGCCTTCGCCAACATTAAGGTCCTTGGCCGAGGACGGTTTGGGAATGTAGTCCACAGCACCCAGCGTCATGGCCTGAAAACTGATATCGGCGTTTCGCTTGGTCAGGGTCGATGCCATGATCACGCGAACCGTCGGATCGATTTCAAGCAGCTTGGGCAATGCCGTCAGACCATCCATGACCGGCATTTCAATGTCGAGAACGATCGCTTCGATACCGATCTCCTGACGCATGACGCCAAGCGCGTCTTCGCCATTGGCAACAGAACCGACGACCTCGATATCGTCGTCTTCCTGCAACATGCGGGTTACCAGACCACGCACGATTGCGGAATCGTCGACAATCAGGACTTTATAGGGTGGATGAATTGGCGTGTCTTCCACGTACCGACGTTCCCGTTAGAGCAACCGGACCAAAAACCAAGGCAAATGCACAGCGACGCTGACAGGAACCTTAAATCAGACCCACCTGCTCAAATTTTGCCTGGATGATCTCGCTGTCGAACGGTTTCATGATGTACTCGTTCGCACCGGCCGTGATGGCCTCCTGGATATGCTCGAGATCGTTTTCTGTAGTGCAGAACACGACGACGGGCTCATCACCACCAGGGGCTGCGCGCAGTTCCCGCAGGAAATCAATCCCGCTTTTCACCGGCATGTTCCAATCAAGCAACACCGCGTCTGGCATGGCTTCAAGGCATCGATCAATTGCCTCCTGTCCATCCACAGCCTCAATGACCGCAAATCCCATTTCTTCCAGGATACGGCGTGCCACCATTCTGATGACTTTCGAATCATCGACGACGAGACAACTCTTCATCGACTTCCTTCTCGCAAATTAGATCGTTAAGCCAAAACCGGCATTGTACCGGATGCATTTTGCACCCGGTACAGACTAACATCGTTAGCCGGCCTGTTTCACAGAAACCGTGAAATCAAGCAGACGGGTCACATCCAGAATGACAAGAAGCTTCTTGTCGAGCCGGAAAATGCCATCGGAAAATTCGCGCCAGCGCGGATCGAGCGTCGCAGGGTTCTGCTCGAACGCTTTTTGCGGAACGCTCAGAACTTCTCCGACCTGATCGACCATCAGGCTGTATAGTTCACCACCCTGATCGACCACTATGCTCATGCCCGGCACGTCGTCTTCGCGTTCACGAAGACCCAGACGTTTGCGAACATCAATCGCCGTGACAATGCGCCCACGCAGGTTCAGCGACCCTGCCACTTCGGGCGGAGCCAGCGGAATGCGCGTGATGCGCTGCGGACCAAGAACATCCTGAACCGTCAGAACCGGAATACCGAACAACTGCTTGCCGATATAGGCGGTAACGAAATCCTTCGTCGCCCCGCCAAGGTCAAGGGCCGTGCTCTGTTCTTTGCTCGGGACGAGTGCCTTTTTATCGCTCATTGGACTTTTCCCCGATTTACACTGCGCTCAGCGTCTGGATCAGCGTTGATACCAGCGCATCTCGATCGAATTTCGCGACATAGTCGCTAAAGCCAACCTGACGACCCCGTTCGAAGTCTTCCTCGCTGGTGTGCGAGGACAGCGCGATGATCGGGGTATCCCCCCAATGTTCATCATTCTGCAGGCTTTCGGCAAATTCGAAGCCGTTCATGCCCGGCATTTCGATATCACTGATGATCGCGTCGAACATTTCACCGCGATTTTTAAGATCAAGCGCCTGCTCGGCATTCTCGACCGCAATGACACGGAAACCGGACACCGACAGCATCGGTGTGAGAAGGTTACGGAAGAACGGGCTGTCATCGACCAGAAGCACACGTTTTTTCTCGCCGCCGGTATCCTCATGACCAAACCAGTCCGAGAACGCCAGTTCAAGATAGTAGCCAGCATCAATCAGATCGGTTGCCTTGCCGTCGATCACCGCAGACCCGACCAGACCATCCTGATCGGCTGTCAGTTCGACATTAAGGACGTCATCGACGATATCGACAATTTCGTCAACCACAAGGCCCATGGTCCGTTCGCGATCCTGGAAGACCAGGGTCGGCTGACGGCCTTCGGCTTTCATCTGATAGGAACCATCAATGAAGACCAGCGGCATCAGCTTACCACGATACTGAACCAGCGGACGACCGTTCGAATATTCGATGTTTTCGACATCGATTTCTTCGAGGCGGGCAACCAGTGCCAGCGGTACGGCACGAACTTCTGCACCGCCAGCCCGGAAGACCAGCATGGACGTCGTTTCGCGATCACCGGTATCGGAGCGCGCCTTGCTTTCGACACCCTGCGAACCACCAACGGTGATTTCGCCGGTGCGGGTCGCAATGCCGTTCGGATCCAGGATCATGATCACGCTACCGTCACCAAGGATGGTGTTCCCCGAGAACAGAGACAGGTCACGCAGGATCGGTGCGACCGGTTTAACCACGATTTCCTCGGTGTCGAACACGCGGTCAACGATGATACCGAAGGAATAGGTCCCAACCTGGGTGACGACGATGAAGGCTTCTTCATCCACGTCATCGACCGTTGTTTCGCCGTCATCAAGACCAAGAATTTTCTTGAGCGTGACAAGCGGCAGCAGACGGTTGCGCAGACGCAGGACAGGCGTATCGTGGATGCGTTCGATCGAATGATCGGAATTGCTTGAAGCCCGGACCAATTCCAGAACGCTGATCTGCGGAATGGCGAAACGTTCGCCGCCACTTTCAACGATCAGTGCCGAAACGATGGCAAGGGTGAGCGGGATTTTGATGATAAAGGTCGAACCACGGCCTTCGACCGATTTCAGTTCAACCGTACCACCGATTTTTTCGATGTTGGTACGGACCACGTCCATGCCGACACCACGCCCCGAAACCGAGGTCACCTTTTCGGCGGTCGAGAAACCGGCCTTGAAGATGAACTGGTGGATTTGCGAATCCGCCATGCCGTCAAGATCGCTTTCGGTTGCAAGACCATTGGCAATCGCCTTGGCCTTGATCCGTTCAATATTGAGACCGCGGCCATCGTCGGAAATCTCGATGATGATGTGGCCGCCTTCGTGATAGGCATTCAGCGTAACCGTACCGGTTTCCGGCTTGCCAGCTTCACGACGCCCCGGAATATCTTCAAGACCATGGTCGGCAGAGTTACGGACCATGTGGGTCAGCGGATCCTTGATGAGTTCAAGCACCTGACGGTCAAGTTCCGTATCGGCACCGATCATCTGCAGATCGATTTTCTTGTTCATCTCAAGCGCAAGGTCGCGAACAATACGCGGCAGTTTCGCCCAAGCGTTGCCAATCGGCTGCATACGCGTTTTCATCACACCTTCCTGAAGGTCGGTAGTGATGTGCGACAGGCGCTGCAAGGGAACGGTAAATTCGCTGTCATCCTTGCCGCGAACCATCTGCAACAGCTGGTTACGGGTCAGAACAAGCTCGGAAACCAAGGTCATAAGGTTTTCAAGCAGCTCGACGTTCACACGGATCGTCTGAGCCGCGACAGAACTTTCCTTGGCCTCGCCACGCTGCGCTTCGGCCTTTGGCCCCTCGGACGCAGCGGCCTTGGCCGGGGCAACTGCCTGCGACTTTGCTGCTGCGGGCGGGGCGGCTGCCGGTGCGGGTTTCTTGGGCGCAGGAGCAGGTTCCGGCTCCTGAATATCCGGGTCGACTTCGGTTGCATCGAAAATTGCCTGCAACCGCTCATCATCGGTCATCGGCACTTCTTCGGCGACTTCTTCCTCGACCGGGGCGGCGGCTGCCGGTGCGGCGCTTCCGCCCATAATCGTACCGGTATCGGCAAAATGGTTAAGACGCGCGATCAGATCTGCATCGTTGCCATCCGGTTCGGTTTCATTCTGCTCAAGCTCGCTCAGCAGATATTTGATCGTATCAATGGATTCAAGAACAAGCGTCACCGCATCCGGTGTTACAACCAGTTCGCCATCACGGATCTTGCCAAGCACGTTTTCACCGGCATGCGCAACTGCTTCCAGTCGCGGCAACCCAAGAAATCCGCATGTCCCCTTGATGGTATGCACCAGGCGGAAAATATTCGACAGAATATCCGGATCGTTCGGATTCTGCTCCAGTTTGACCAGCTCGACGTCAAGCGTCGAAAGGCTCTCCGAAGTCTCTGTCAGAAATTCACTTAAAAGATCGTCCATAAACCCCCTCCACATCTCCGACAATCATACTGTTTGCCGGAACCGGAACGCCCATCCCCACGACCAGTGCGCGAAACACACGTTCAATCCGTTACTTACGTAGAACCTAGCACACCGTATTACCAGACCCGCATGTGTTTTTTTTAATCATAGATCAATGCAACATTTCCGTCCTCTTGCAAGACTGAAAGCGCACCACCAGTCCGATGCGCAAGATTTCGCAGGAAAAAGCCATGTACGGTCCGGGGATCAAGCTGTTCCGGGGCCACTTCATTTTTCATGACATTTTCCACATCGGGGCGAAACGCGGCACGTTTTCCGGTTGCATTGACCGAAATCCGCCCCCCGGATTCGCATGTAACAACAATATCCCCACCAAACGGCAAAGCTTCACGGGCCAACATCACCATATTGAGCACAAGCCTTCCATGAGCTGGATCAATTCCAATTCCAGTTTGATCCCACAGAAGGGTCACCTTGCCTTCGGCCTCGAAACTCTGGGCAACCGCATCGCGCATCGATTTTGTGTCAACGCTGTTGCCTGCGCGCCCGAATGCCAGACGGAACAATTGCAACCGGCGCGCGGCCTCAAGCCCGCTTTTGCGCATCAGCGCAAGTGCCTCGTCATCGGCAACACCGGCCTCACCCATCAGTTCGGCACCGGCATTCACAGCCCCCACAGGCCCGACAAGGTCGTGGCAAATGCGCGAGCTGATCAGCTCGATCAGGATCAGTTCCACTGCTCTGTCCTGTTCCATGTAACGGGTATCTCCAAGAATTCTGTTCAACAGGTCCGCACTGCTTCCCCAAAACAATACGTGGCTCACATCTGGTCGCCCGGTCGATATTTGGGACATGATCGGATCACGGTCGGTGTAAACCGCGCCCAGATTGCAGCCTGATGTGTTAAAACCTTCTTTAACCTGCGGATTTTTGCCGCATTTGCAGACCGGCAAATTTTGCCCATCATCGACGGGCCTCAAAAGATGTGACTATCATCATTGTGCATTATTTGTTCCGGGCCTATTGCCTGACTATATTAAAAAGACCAACATCAGACAAAAGAGCTTGATCATGGATTTTCTGCTCACACCTGGCACCATTGTCCGCCATCCTGGCCAGCCCGACTGGGGCCTTGGTCGCATTCAGGCGGTAGACGGCGACAGGATCGCCGTCAATTTCGAAGAAGCCGGACGCCAGATCATCCGCCCACGCCATGTCGTGCTTGAAATTGTCGAGGCTGCCGTCGGCTATGAATAACAGCACGTAACCGCCTGCGATGGCACGGAACTTGCTGAAATGAAAAGATTGAATAATTCGGCGTCTTGACGGAATTTGATACGCAAGATCGCATCCATCGGCTACCGGGCGAATCAATCCGGTGATCTGATTTAAATGATAACAAGGTCGGAACGGGTAAATGATTGCAATCGTCAAACCACCGCGGGACAGCTTCAAACAGCGTCACCACTCCGCCGCATTCGCCGTACTCGAACAATTTGCCGCCGGCCTCATCGAACAGGCCAAGGCGCATGGCGGCACCCTCAGCGCCGAACAGATTTCAAGCGCGCTGGAAACATTGCGCGGGCAGAATAAGCTGTTTGACGCGGCATGGATGACGCTTGAAGCCGATCTTGATACCGTCAAGACCCGCCAGAATGCCGCTGTCCGCCACGATCCGCTGGGCCGCCTTCTGGTCAGCCGTTTTGCCCATCAGCTTGAAGGCCGCGAAGCGGGCGATCTGGAACATGGGGCACTGTCGCGCGAAATCCTGCAACCCTTCTTCAAGGTCATCCGCATGATGGTTGGCATGGATATGCTGCAGGAAATTGATGGCGAAATACAGACCATCATTGAACAGCATGCCGACGAAGAAGATGAATTGCGTGATCCGACAGATTACTGGGATCACCTTGCCGAAGAGCCACAGGTCGCCAACCGGCTTAATCTGGTCTTCTCACGCATGGCCCTGCATTTCAAGGATTACGAGCGGCGTAAAAACTGGATGATCCAGTTGGTCAATGACAACATGCCACATGGCGATCATGCATGGACCTTTACCGAGGAACATTGTGTACGATTGCTGCGCGCCCTGTTCCGCGATGTACGTTCCGCCCTGTCCAAGCCGGAACGTTCGGCCGAACTGGTTGCCAAGCTTGGCAGCGAGAATGTCGAGACGCTACGCAATGTCATGGCATCGCTTGATCGCGACGTCGCGACCCTCCACATCCGCGAAGCCGAAAACTGGGAATAGGCATTCGATAATTCCTGAATTTCCTGACAGATAGAAACACCGCGGCGGATATTTCCCGCGGTTTTTCTGATGTCATCTGACGGAAAGGTGATGATTTCATCACAAATCGGGGTGGCCAAATCAATCCCCCCTGTGCGAAAGTCGAACTTGCGCACTACATAGCGTTTCCAGACCAATAAACAGAAACAAGCGCCGCCGCCATGACCAGACCGCTGATTGACAAATATGGCCGCCATGTATCGTACCTTCGGGTATCGGTGACGGATCGCTGTGACTTCCGCTGCACCTATTGCATGGCCGAAAGCATGATCTTTCTGCCAAAATCCGAAGTCCTGACACTTGAAGAACTCGATCAGCTCTGTTCGGCCTTCATTGCGCGCGGTGTACGCAAACTGCGCTTGACCGGGGGCGAGCCACTGGTGCGCCGTGGCATCATGGACCTGATCAGGGATTTGTCGCGTCATCTTAGATCCGGTGGGCTTGACGAACTGACCATGACGACCAATGGCAGCCAGCTTGCGACCTACGCCGATGATCTGGCACGTCTTGGCGTCAAACGGCTCAACATCTCGCTTGATAGTCTTGATCATCAGAAATTCGCCGAAATCACCCGCCGTGGCCGCCTTGAACAGGTGCTAAGCGGGCTTGAGGCTGCCAAACAGGCAGGACTCAAGATCAAGATCAACACGGTCGCCCTTCGCAATTTCAACGAAGACGAAATTTCCCGTCTTGTCGCCTGGTGCGGCAAGGAAGGCTTTGATCTTTGCCTGATTGAAACCATGCCGCTTGGCGATATTGACGGGGATCGCACAGATCAATATCTGCCGCTGACCGCCGTTCGTGAACGGCTGGAACAGGAATATACTCTGATCCCGTCCGAATATGTCACCCCCGGCCCGGCACGCTATGTCACGGTTGCCGAAACCGGCGGGCGTCTTGGTTTCATAACACCGCTTACCCATAATTTCTGTGAGGGCTGCAACCGCGTGCGCGTGACCTGTACCGGTACGCTTTACATGTGCCTTGGGCAGGAAGACCACGTTGATCTGCGCGCGGCCCTCCGCTCGGGCGCGCCCGAAGCCCTTGACCGTCTACTTGACGAAGCCATGCTGCTGAAACCCAAGGGCCATGATTTCGTCATCGACCGCAAGGGCCAGAAACCCGCAGTCGGCCGCCATATGAGCATGACGGGCGGCTGATCCGAACATCACTCCATTCCAGTTACAGGCATAAAATGAACATTCTGATTGTCGGCGGCGGCATCGCCGGTTTGTCTGCGGCCATTGCCCTGCAAGGCGACGGACATGACATTACGATTGCCGAAACCCTTGATGGCTGGAAACCGGCCGGGGCGGGGTTGCACCTGCCCGGCAATGCGGTGACGGCCCTTCGGGACCTTGGCATTGATCAGGATGTTGCCGACAAATCCTGTGCCTTTCCACGACTGGATTATTTCGATCATCGTGACCGGAAACTGTTTGCACTTGAAACCGAACAGCTCGGCTGGCCGACATTTCAGGCCCTGACCCGCAGCGACTTTCACGAAATCCTGTGCGCCAGACTGACAACACCGACCATCCGGTTTGGTCTTTCCGTATCCGACATCAGTAACGCACCCGATCAGGCACAGGTTCGTTTTACCGACGGCACGACCGGCAGCTTTGATCTTGTGATCGGTGCGGACGGGATCAATTCAGCCGTTCGACGCCTGGTTTTTGGCCCGGAACATGTCCCGCAGCCGACCGGTTATATCTGTTGGCGCTGGATCACGGATTATCCCTTCGGCCTGACAGCGCCCAAATTCATCATCGGTCACGGGCAGGTTATTCTGGTGATGCCGGTGGGTGATAGCCGGTTTTATATCTATGCCAGCACCTATGATCCGGGCGAAAGAATACACGACTTGCCGACAAGCGAGCTTGCCGCTCATTTTGCCCGGTTTGATGGATCGGTGCGCGATATGCTCGGCACAATCGGAACGGACACCATCATTCACGAAGGCCGTCTTCAGCAAATGGTCATGCCCGAATGGGTTACGGGGCGCGTTGCCCTGATCGGGGATGCGGCACATGGCACCCTTCCGACCATGGCACAGGGGGCGACGCAATCGATCAAGGATGGCTTGGCACTGGCCGATGCCCTTCGCAAACAACCCGACATCACAACCGCGCTTGCCGACTGGCAGGCCGCCCGCCTGCCCGAAGCACATTGGGTCCAGCAACAATCCCTGCAACGCATGGGTTTCGCCAAAATCCGCGGCAAGACCGGTGTCTGGTTGCGCAATACCCTTATGCGCAGGATCGGCCCGAAGATTGTTGCATCGGGCTTCCGTCCGCTGATTGACGGTATGGCAGGCAACCGCAAGGACTAGGTGAAAGCCTTTCGGACCTGCTCGATTGCCGTCATCGCAACGGCATGGCTTTCCGCCGCCAGCAGATGTGCAGGGCAACGCGCGCAATCCGAACTGCCAAACCCGGCAATCGGAATGGAAATGCCCGGTACCATACCCAAAGCAGCACGCAAATCGCATTCACACCCATCGGGCATGACAAGCATCGCAACCACGTGCCCGGTGCCGTTGGTCAGTTCATCGACATGCCAATGCTGTTTTTTCTCCGTCCGGCAATGACGTTTGACACGGGCCGCAATGCCACCCGATCCGTTGGCAGAACCGCAATAAAGATAAGTGCCCCGGCGCAGGATGGCCCCGGCGAAGCGTTTGTTCCGTAAAACCAGATCAGCAGAAAGATCAATCACGAGAATGTAGGCTCCGGCAACTTTGGGAAGCAGCCGGAGGGTTTCATCATTTATGTCAGCAACAAGCCGCGTCAAAGTCACAGCAGCAGATCAACCGAAAGACCGGGGCCGCGCGTGCCATTGGCAAGCACGGGTTCACAATCCTCGTTGATCCGTGACGCGATGCGCTGTCGCAAGGCACTGAAACGTTCCGACGTCACGACATCAACAGGCTGATCCAGATGAACCTCGATCCGGTAAACACCGCCAACCGGGGTTCTGGTGACACCGCGGATTTGGCCGCACACCGCATGGCCGAGATAGGACCCGGCAAAGCGTTTGCCGATACCAAGATCGGCGATCCGGACCGGTTCGCGTTTGCGCGTCATGGCAATCGCGGTGTTCCAGTCACGAAATCCATGGCTTTGCGCCAGAAGCTCCAGGCTTCCGGTGTGGGAAACCGTCATCTTACGGCTGGCCAGTGCCTTGCGCAGGCGTTTTGCCTGCTGCTTAAGCATTTCCGCCGGATCGCCCGATGCGATTTTCGCAAAATCGGCAAGCTCGACCGGTGTATGTTCAGACTTTTCGGGCGGGTTATGAACGGGTTGGGTCATTTTCGTCTCCTGACAGGAGGCCGGGTGTCCGCATTGCCGGCCCGACGTCACAAGAAGACGGGGAACCGATAAAATCGTCTGCATCACTTTACCATGAGCCAAAGCCCCGCGAACGGCCGGTGTGTGCAACCGCGCATTTCGTAGCGCAATGTGCCGCAAAACACAAGCACCACCATATCTTTGACCGCGCGAAGCGCATTACCGCTTGCAGAAATTGACAGCCCCTACAGGGACAACATATACCAGAATTAACAAATATCGCCGGGCACCCGGATGAATGCGCCAAACAGGGCGCAAGGGTATTCGACCAATTATAAGGAATTAGCGCCATGGCCATGGAAGCCCACGAAATCGAAACGATGATCAAGGAAGCCCTTCCCGATGCACAGGTCCGCATCGAGGACCTTCGCGGTGATGGCGATCATTATGCGGCAATCGTTGTGTCCGAGTCCTTCCGCGGTAAAACCCGCGTGATGCAGCACCAGATGATCTATTCGGCCCTCAAAGGCAAAATGGGCGGTGACCTGCACGCCCTTGCGCTTCAGACTTCCGCACCGGAATAAGTTCCGGCCGCACGCACGGGGCCGCCTTGCGTTTGCCACCATCCTTGCAAGGCCGCCAGAAAATTACGGGCACCGATCAGCTTCGGTGCCCTTGATAATTCCCGACCTAGACCAGAATGACTACCCGTATTCGAACCCGGATCAATATCCAGGTTTCCGCTCGAGTTCAGGCTTGAATATCGTTCCGCCCATCGGGCACCTGCCGTTTGGTCCCACAAAATGACCATGGTTCAATAACGATGTCCTCATCCCAAAAACCGGCTTTGATCGGTGCCGGACCGCTGGCGGGGCTTGGTGCCTTTGTCATCTGGGGCTTTCTGGGCTTCTATTTCAAAATCATCGATTTCGCGAGCCCGTTTGAAATTCTCGCCCATCGCATCCTATGGTCGGCGATCCTGACATTGACACTGGTTTTTGTCCTGAAACGTCGTGCGCGATTGTGGGACCTGCTGTCGTCCAGACGCACCATGGGACTGTTATTCATAAGCAGCCTGCTGATCGCCGGGAACTGGGTGATCTATATCTGGTCGGTCCATATCGGACATGCGCTTGAAGCCAGCCTTGGCTATTACATCATGCCGCTGATCATGCTGATCCTTGGTCGCATCTTCTTTGGCGAGAAGCTTAATCGCATTCAGATCGTCTCGGTACTGATCTGCTTTGCCGGGGTTCTGAACCTTCTGGTGTTTTTCGGATCACTGCCGTGGATTGCGCTTAGTCTGTCGTTGCTGTTCGGCTTTTATGGCGTCATCCGCAAATTTGTTCCGGCCGATCCGATTGCCGGTCTGTTTGTCGAATGTCTGCTCCTGTCGCCGATGGCATTTGGCTATCTGGTCTGGCTGAATGCATCGGGCACCATGGCCTTCACCAATCTGGGAATCGGCCATGATGCCCTGCTGGTGTCGCTGGGTGCTGTCACAACCATTCCGTTGGTGCTGTTTGCCTTTGCCGCCCGGAACATGAAATTTTCCGCGCTTGGCCTGATGCAGTATCTGAATCCGACGATCCAGTTCTTTGTCGCGGTTCTGTTGCTCGGCGAAACTTTTACCCAGGCGCATATGATAACTTACGCGCTGGTCTGGCTGGGACTTGGCATTTTCACCTGGGATAATCTGCGGACTGCACGGCAATTACGCCGCAAGAGTTGACAGAACCGCCCCTTCCAGCCATATCTTCGGCCATAAAACCATAACCCGAAATATCGCGGCAGAGAGATCGCCGCCTTTGCAGCCAAGGACAACCAACATGACCGACAATCCGGTTTTTGATCGCATCCAGAAAGACATCAACGATAACGACGTCGTTCTGTTCATGAAGGGCACCTCGATGTTCCCGCAATGCGGTTTCTCGGCCGCCGTCGTTCAGGTCCTTGCCGAACTCGGCGCGCCGTTCAAGGACATCAACGTTCTGGTCGACCCGGCAATCCGTCAGGGCATCAAGGACTTCTCGAACTGGCCGACCATTCCGCAGCTTTACGTCAAAGGCGAATTCGTTGGCGGTTGCGACATCGTTCGTGAAATGTATGCCTCGGGCGAACTGGCCCAGCACCTCAAAGACAAGGGCGTTGCTGTCGCTGCCTGATCAAGGCGGATGACGCAAACCCGAACCGGTCTGACACCCGATGATCTGAAACGCGCCGCGCAGATGCCCGGCGCGTTTTTTATTGCCTCAAGCCCTACGTGCATATGGGTCGATGCTGTAAAACCATTCCTTAACACCCCTGTTTGGCTGTACCATGCTTGCAAAAAGGAATTCGTTTTTACGAACAGGGCGTTGGGCGGGACATTATGAAAATCACAACAAAGATCCTGATGTGTTTCGGCCTCTGGCTGCTTGTGGCGGGCATGCCAGACTGGGCACATGCACAGCCTGCCTTGGCTACAATGGCCACTCAAAACGAAGAACAGACCACGGAAACAACCGATCCGTCCGATGATGCCTTGTCCGATACGGCTGAAACGACCTTCAGCTATTACGACTTCCTTGATGCCGGGGTGGCGCGCACCCGCGAACAGATTGCAGATACGATTACCGGCCTTGAAACCTTTCCCGATGAAATGGCACAAACCGGCGATTTTCTGTCATCAGATATCGGCCGTAGAGGGCTGATGCGCCTTGCCCTGTTCACCGTGATTTTTGTTGGTACAGGATTGATCGTCGAATTTCTGTATCGCCGGGCTGCTGCCCCGCTCTGTAGTTATCTTGAAGCACAGCACCCCACCCGGTTTTTTGACCGGCTGCGTCAAATGGCGCTTTTATCCGTCCTGTCGCTGCTGTCTTTGACCGTCTTTGCCATCGGCTCAATCGGTGCCTTCATGATTTTTGACTGGCCGCCCCTGATGAAGGGAGCGCTTCTGTCGATGCTCGCCGCGTTCTTTGTTCTGCGTCTTGTCATGATCGTGCTGCAATTCCTGTTTGCGCCACAGGCTGAAGGCCTTCGGATGATCGATGTCGATCCGCAGACCGCAGCGACACTGACACGTACCATCACCATCGCAAGTGGCGTGTCATTATTTGCCTTTGCACTGGCCGGGGTTTTCCGGCAGTCACCGGCAATGGTCCATGGCGACATCATTCTTTTTGATATCGCGGTCGTGATCAGTGTTCTGGCGTTTTGCATCGCGACGGTTTCGCTGGCGCGTTATTTCGCCACTCACCGACTCACGGGCACAGTTGAAAAGATTGCCCTGCCCGTATCGCTTGCCCGTTTATGGCCCGTCATTGTCTGTGCCTATCTGGTGGCACTCGGCGCGACGACCATTCTGGCGGCAGACCGTTTCATGAAGTGCCTGCTGGCGATTGGCATTGCCTGCCTGTTTGATGTGATTTTACGCAGCATCATCGAAAGCCAGCATCGCAAAAAATCCAGAATGGCCGAGACCAAAGCAGATGCCATCAATGCCCGCGCCGAAGCAGCGACAATTGAAGCCGGGGAAGAATTCAAACCTGTTCAGCCGGACCTTCCGGTCTTTACCCCGGTTCTGAAACGCGGTGTGCGGTTACTTGCCATCGTCTTTGTTCTTGCCAGTTTCTGGCGTATCTGGGGATTTGATCGACTTGCGCTTGCCGAAGATGCCGGGATCATCGCGCGTGCGCTTGATGCCTCGACCGAGATCATCATGATCCTGCTGATCGCCGATCTGGTCTGGTCCCTGATCAAGGCGTTCCTTGACGAGCGCATGAGCCAAAGCGGCGCGGGCGGCGGACATGGCGACGGCGAAGGGGGCGGCACCGGATTATCGCGGATTGAAACCCTGTTACCGCTTTTGAAAAACTTCGCGCTGACCGTCATCGTCATCATGGTGGTGATGGTGACATTGTCCGCCCTTGGGGTTGATATCGGCCCGCTGATTGCCGGTGCTGGCGTTGTTGGCCTTGCCATCGGCTTTGGCAGTCAGGCACTCGTACGCGACGTTGTCGCGGGGGTTTTCTTCCTGCTGGATGATGCCTTCCGGCTTGGCGAATATATTGAAGTCGATAATCTGCGCGGACGGGTTGAAAATATCTCGATCCGGTCGATGCAGTTGCGCCATCATCGTGGCCCCCTGCAAACCGTGCCCTTTGGCGCAATCAAATCGATCATCAATCACAGCCGCGACTGGGTGATCGTCAAACTTGAATTCCGTGTGCCGTTTGAAACCGACGTCAACAAGATCAAGAAGCTGGTCAAAAGGCTGTCTGCCGAACTGCTTGAAGACCCGCTGATCGGTGACAGCTTTATCGAGCCACTGAAATCTCAGGGCGTGCGCCGGATGGAAGAATTCAACATGGTGATCGGGCTTAAATATACCGCCAAACCCGGCGAACAATTCACCATCCGCAAAACCGTCTATCAAAGCGTTCTGGCTATGTTCAAGGAAAACGGCATCCACATGGCATCGCGCAATGTGAAGGTCGATGTGCCGGACGACGCCACACCGGAACAGAAGAAAGAAGCGATTGCCGCCGCTGCCCAGCAGGCATCCGAACAGGTTAACAAGCCGTATGCTTGATCCATTCCCAAAACGAACTTCCGAACCGAATGGCTCGGAAGCTCGAGATTACAGAGCTTGATGCCCAAAGTAAGACAATTTGGCTTACTTGGGTGGAAATGCCTGGGTTTCTTCGCCTTTACCCAAAATCATGCTGCCATCGGCATTCAAAGCCGTGACGGTAAAGCGGTAGTCATGCGATCCGCTCGGGGGACACGGTCCTTTATAGGAAAAGGCACCTGCAGGAATTTTACTGGAACCAGAATAATCGATCGTCCCTCCTCCGTGATTGTAGGTTGGAACGTCCAGATCAACCATTTTAAAGCGGAGTGATGCTGTATCAGCAGGAATGTTTGAAATGACAAACGCAGGCGGCTTGGTGGAGCAGGCGGAAGTTCCATGCCAATCGAATGACACATCCAAAGCAACCATATTTGCAGCCTCTTTTGTTGTTTGGCAGCCAGTTAACCCAAGCACAGACAGCCCAACAATCGCTGCCATTTTCAACATCTTCATGACTTCATCCTCAACCTGAAAATATACATAAAGAGCACAGATCAGCATTCAGGAAGCAGGCAAAGGTGTCAACCCGCCCTCAAGAGTAGAATGCAACTTGAAGTAAACCAACACCTGCTCAGATAACGCATCAGCAAAACAAAAACGCCCGCTGTTTCCAGCGGGCGTTTTGTGTTCGTCTTCGCGAAATCCGATAAGGATTAACGCGAGTAGAATTCGACGACCAGGTTCGGCTGCATCTGAACCGGGTACGGGATTTCTGCGAATTTCGGAACGCGAACGAAGGTGCCTTTGAAGGCCTTCGCGTCAACGTCGAGATATTCCGGAACGTCGCGTTCGTTCAGGTTGGCAGCTTCCATAACCATCGGGATTTCGCGCGAAGCCGGTTTGACTTCAACAACGTCGCCTTCTTTAACGAGGTAAGAAGGAATGGTGACTTTCTTGCCATTGACAAGAATGTGGCCGTGGTTAACGAACTGACGCGCTGCGAACACGGTCGGAACGAATTTCATGCGGTAGATAACAGCATCAAGACGGGTCTCGAGAATACCGACCAGCGTTTCGGAAGTATCGCCCGGACGACGCGATGCTTCTTTGTAGTAACGAAGGAACTGTTTCTCGGAGATGGAGCCGTAATAGCCTTTAAGCTGCTGTTTGGCGAACAGCTGGGTGCCGTAATCTGTCGGCTTTTTACGGCGGGTCGCGCCGTGCATGCCCGGTGCATATTCGCGCTTGTTCAGCGGCGATTTTGCACGGCCCCAAAGGTTCACGCCAAGGCGGCGGTCAATCTTATGCTTTGCAGCAATACGTTTCGACATTTTGTAACTCTCTTTTTTAAGATCACTTTATTGTCCCGATAGTTTCCTGTTTCGGTTAACCCAAACAGGAACGGGGACGAAAACACCTGTTTCGCCCCACTTTCTCGGAAGTGAGGCGCAATATAGAGATCAAGACCGCAGAGTCAAACGAAAAGGCACCCGGGTTTCCCAACCCGAGTGCCCCTGATAACCGTTTAGCCGATTTTCAATGCAAAATCAGACGCCTGCCCGAATATCTCGCAGGAATTGCTCGACCTGCTGACGCAAGCTTGCAGCCTGCCCGGTCAGTTCCTCAGCAGCACTTGCAACATCACTTGCAGATTCGCCAACTTTGCCGGTCGATGCTGTCACTTGTCCGATCGTTGACGTAACCTCGGTCGTGCCCTGTGCCGCCTGCCCGACGTTGCGCGCGATTTCTTCGGTCGCCGCCCCCTGCTGTTCAACAGCGGCCGCAATCGTCGATGCGATTTCGCTGATGCGACCGATGGTTTCAGTGATCCCGCCGATTGCCTCGACCGCATCCCGGGTTGCCCCCTGAATACCACCGATCTGACCGGAAATATCGTCTGTTGCACGCGCGGTCTGACTGGCAAGATTCTTGACCTCATTTGCAACAACCGCAAAGCCCTTGCCGGCATCCCCGGCACGCGCAGCCTCGATTGTCGCATTCAGCGCCAGAAGATTTGTCTGCGACGCAATATCCTGAATCAAGGTTACAACATCGCCGATCTTTTCCGCCGCATCGGCAAGACCGCCGATCAACTGGTTTGTTCTGTTGGCTTCTTCTACGGCATTGCCCGCAATCTCGTTTGATTGCGCAACCTGCGACGAAATTTCACGGATCGACGCAGACAGCTCTTCGGTCGCGGAAGCCACAGTCTGTACATTATTGGATGCTTCTTCGGCGGCTGCATTCACCGCTGCGGCCTGTGATCGCGTGTCAACAGCGATCTGGTTCATGACCCCGGAAGACGACGACAGACGATCCGCAGCATTGCTCACCGAGCCGACCACTCCTCCAACAGAACTTTCAAACGAGTCTGCAAGCTGGTTCAACTGGGTACGGCGCCTTTCCTCGGCCACATGATCGGCTTTAAGTTTTTCGGCCTCGGCATTGCGAACACGCACGGCATTTTCCCGAAACACCGCAACGGCCTGTGCCATGCGGCCAAACTCGTTCGAACGGTCGGTATAGGGAATCTCGACATCGACATCATTCTGCGCCAGCGCATTCATCCGTTCGGTCATCCGCAACACCGGACGCCCCAACGCACCGCCAAGCCAAAAAGCGATAATCGCAACCGCAAGAACCGCAACAGCCGCCACGACGAGGGCGATATAAAGCTGGTTATTTGCCTCTGCCAGAATAGCTTTCATCGGGATCGCCGTACCCAATGCCCAGTTCGTACCCGTTTTGCCAATCGATATTGGTGTAAAGGTGACATAGTAAGACGCACTATCGGCACCGAGCTTCATTTCACGACCAAAAGCCTCACCTTTGCCAATACTTTCCAGGACCGGTGCCAGTGCAGGATCAATATCGCTGATATTCTGCCCAACCCGATCCTTGGCACTGTGTGCGACAACATAGCCCCCTTCTGAAATCAGGGTAGCCATACCACTCTCGGGCAAGGCAATCTGGTCGATAATGCCCTGCAGCGTTTCAAGCGCCAGATCGACGGTTACGCCGCCAATCACCTTACTGCCCGGTTCCCCCTCAAATACCGGCGCACTGATGGTTGTCATTAACACGTCGACATTGTTCACGGGATAGACATAAGGTTCGACAATGGTTTCACGTCGTTCGTCACGGGGAACCAACCACCAATCGCCATCCCCCGGCGTTTCAAACCCGATCAGCGGCTCAAACGCGATCTTGCCCGATGCATCACGATAGAAATAGGGCACAAACCGACCGGCATCATCGCTGCCTGCCACATTGGCGCTGCTGCTATCGGCACCGTCAAAGGCGTTCGGTTCCCACACCGTTCCACTGCCGACAATCCCGGGATGCTGACGCAGTAATTCGGAAATGATTTCACCGGCAACTTCGCGGTCAGGCTTACCTGCCGCAACCATGCCTTTTAGCGCCGAGGCTGTCGAACGAACGGCTTCCGCCGGAATATTCAATTCCTCAGAAACCGAATTGGCATATCGATAAGCCTGTTCGCGCGCCTGTTCGACCGATACCTTGTGAATGGCATCGAATGACGAAGATTGCGTAACCAGCAAAACCACCGCAACCGCAGAAAACGCAAGTGCCGCCATCGAAATCAGCAGCTGAACCTTGACCGAAAGATTTAGAAATCCCTTCATACCCCACCCCAATGCTCAAACATTTGAGAAACCTCTGAACCCCCGTCCGGGTGGCCCATCTCTTATAAGATTGTGTTATGAACCCCAGACTCAAGGATAGGTCGGGAAAACAGGCGATGTCACGGATAACTTTGTAACTACAATTACAAATCACCTTACATTATTACATTTGTATAAAAAAATTCATAAAAAGTCGGTCGTGACTCACGGGGTAGCACCAAGCTGTCGACTGAATACTGAAAGCACCCCAAACAACAACACCCGCCAAAATCGGCGGGTGTTGTGTACCAATCTGCACAGAAGCAGACATGCAGCTATGGCTTGTGCTTACCGCCCCGCATCGCGACGATCATGCCGCGAAGTGTCTGAACTTCCTGGTGGGTCAGGTTGGCGCGGTTGAAAATATTGCGGATATTGCGTGCCATATTCGGGCGTTTTGCCTCGACCCGGAAGAAACCGGAATTATCCAGTTCCGCCTCGAGATGTTCGAACAAACGATCCAACTCGTCCCGGGTTGCCGGGAAGGTATCGTTCATCATCATCTGGTAATCGGGCACATCGACACCAGCCTGCCACCATTCATACCCGATCAGCAGCACGGCCTGCGCAAGGTTAAGCGATGTGAAGCCCGGGTTCAGCGGCACTGTCACGACCGCATCGGCCATCGAAATATGTTCGTTGCGCACACCGGTGCGTTCCGGACCGAACATCACGCCGACCTTTTCCCCCTGCGCGACATTGGCGCGCATTTCAGGTGCCAGTCCCTTTGGGGTAAAAACCGGCTTGATCGCGTCGCGCGTCCGCGCGGTCGTCACATAAACCCGGTTCATATCCGCGAGCGCGTCTTCTTCGCGCTCGAACACCTTGGTATTGTCGATGACAATATCAGCCCCCGACGCATTCGCGGTTGCCCGTTCATTGGGCCAGCCATCACGCGGTCGCACAAGGCGCAAGTCAACCAAACCGCAATTGAGCATGGCGCGCGCCGCCTTGCCGATATTGTCGCCAAGCTGCGGTTCGATCAGGATGATGACAGGCGGATTGGCGATACCGCCGGTTTCGGGTCTTGCGCCATCCGGCATAGCCGCGTCTGCGACGTCGCTCATCGCTTGAATTCTCCGGTCTTTGCATGGGGTAAAGTGCGGGCATGCCCGTCAATATTGGCGCTTCTTTACCAAAAGCCAATGCACGATGCCAGCACACATTACACGCACGGAAGATGCATTATTTTTGATCATATTTATTTTTATGGTTATTTTTTAATCAAAAATTGCGGGCTGCATATATGCATTTCGCGCAACAGGCAGCGTCACTAACATCAGTATTATCCTTTATTTCGATAGCATTACCAACATCCAAAGACGTATTTCAGGTGACTGGCATATGCATTGCTTCTGTTTGAGTGTGCAGCGCGCCTAGGGTTCCGGTTCCGAAAGGAATGCTGGTCCAAGAGGCGCAAGCCAGCCAGAGTTTCACAGGCTGGTGACACGGCGGGCCAAAATCCCGGGAGACAACTGCACAGGTTTGTCGCGCACAAGCCTTCTCCCGGTTTGTGTGCAAGAGCCTTTCTTGAATTGACTGATCGGAAGTGATCCGCAAAACAAGCAGGAGCGCACACATGTTAAAGACGTTTTTCAAAACACTTTCGTTTGCCGCCGTCCTTTCTGCCTCTTTGGCTTCCCTACCCGCCCACGCCGAACAAAAGTCCGATTTCAAAGTCTGCTGGTCGATCTATGTCGGTTGGATGCCGTGGGGGTATCTGCAAGATAGCGGCATCATGAAAAAATGGGCCGACAAATACGACATCTCGGTCGATATCGTGCAGATCAACGATTACGTTGAATCGATCAACCAATACACCGCTGGCGAATATGACGGCTGCTCCATGACCAATATGGACGCGCTTTCGATCCCGGCCGGTGGCGGGATTGATACCACCGCCCTGATTGTTGGCGATTATTCCAACGGCAATGACGGCATCATCCTGAAAAACGCAACTGACCTTGCCACCATCAAGGGCCAGAACATCAATCTGGTTGAACTTTCCGTTTCCCATTACCTGCTAGCGCGTGCACTTGAAAAGATCGGCCTGTCCGAACAGGACGTCACGGTCGTGAATACATCCGACGCCGACATGATCGCGACCTATGCCACTGACGATGTGACATCGGTCGTGACATGGAATCCGCTTCTGTCGGAAATTGCCGCCAACGATAACGCGACACTCGTCTTTGATAGTGCGGGTATCCCCGGCGAAATCATCGATATCATGATGGTCAACACCGAAACCCTTGCCGACAATCCCGCTTTCGGCAAGGCATTGGTTGGCGCATGGTATGAATTGATGGGCATCATGGCATCCGACACCGACGAAGGCATTGCCGCACGCACAGCAATGGCCGAAGCATCAGGTACCGATCTTGCCGGATACGATGCCCAGCTTGCCAGCACGGCGATGTTCTTTACCCCGGACAAGGCGGTTGAATTCACCAAATCGGCCGAGCTTCCCGAAACCATGAAATTCGTCGCCGAATTCCTGTTCGACAAGGGCATCCTTGGTGAAGGCGCACCAAGCCCGGAATTCGTTGGCGTCAGCTTCCCGGATGGCAGCATCTATGGCGATAGCGCCAATGTGAAGCTGAAATTTGATACGACCTATATGGAGATGGCCGCCAACGGCGAGCTTTGAAACCGTGTATTCGTCACGCCACCAAGCGCTTCGCTGATTAACTCTGTCGGCCATCCGGCCTTGTAACATTCGTTGCACCAGTTGCATCAGGTTCGGATGGCCGACCTTTCAGATTTTTGCCCGTCTTGACCACTGCCCCGTTTTTGCAATTGCAAGGTGACGGCCATGCGTATCATCAATCGCACCCTTTCCCGGCGCGCAGCCATATTGCTGGGCTCGATCCCGTTTGCGCTTTTGATCGGGGCCTATGCCATCGCAAGCCATCTGCGCCGGATCGATAATCCGGCCGACAAGCTTTTACCGTCGCTTGGCAGCATGGGGGATGCGATCTGGCGCATGGGGTTCGAGGCCGACAAACGGTCGGGCGATTACCTTCTGTGGCTTGATACGATCGATAGCCTGTCGCGCCTTGCGGTCGGCATTTTCATTTCCACCCTGCTTGCCATCGGGCTTGGCATTTCCATCGGCTTCATTCCGCATATCAGGCGCGGTCTGGCACCCTTTGTCGCCACCCTGTCCCTGATCCCTCCAATCACCATCCTGCCGATCCTGTTCATCATTTTCGGATTGGGCGAGACTTCCAAGGTAATGCTGATCGCGATTGGCACCGCCCCGGTCATGATCAGGACCATCGCACAGGCGGTGATGGATATCCCGCGCGAACTGATCATCAAGGCCGAAACGCTGGGCGCCTCGACCTGGCAAATGATCACGCGTGTGGTTTTGCCGCAAGTCATGCCAAAACTGATCACTGCCATCCGGCTTGGCCTTGTCCCGGCATGGATTTTCCTGATTTCCGCCGAGGCCATCGCATCAACCAGCGGCCTTGGCTATCGCATCTTTCTGGTGCGTCGTTACCTCGCAATGGATGTGATCCTGCCTTATGTCGCCTGGATCACGCTTCTGGCCTTTATTCTTGACCGGTTGCTGTTGATGGCATCGCGCAAGGCTTTCCCTTGGAACCACCTTTCGGGGGATAGCCTGTGATGCGCGACCCGAAATTCATGATCCGCAACCTGACCAAGTCTTACGGCGAATATCCGGTGCTTGAACGCATCAATCTGAATATCGAAGCCGGGGCCTTTTGCACGCTGGTCGGGGCATCGGGCTGTGGCAAATCGACCTTTTTACGCATGCTGCTGTCCCAGGAACTGCCAAGCAGCGGCGATATACTGATGGATGGCGCACCACTGCCGCAACAACCCACCCCTGATCGCGGCATTGTCTTTCAACGCTATTCGGTTTTTCCGCATCTGACCGTTGCCGAAAACCTCATGATCGGGGCCGAATTTGCTGCACGCAAATTGACCGGCCGCCTGTTTGGCCGCGCACGCAAAAAGGCCCGCGATGATGTTGCCGAACTGCTTGAAACCATCGGCCTGTCACCAGCGGCCAACAAATATCCAAGTCAGCTTTCGGGCGGCATGCAGCAACGCCTTGCTATTGCTCAGGCCCTGACAATGAAACCCAGCGTGCTGTTGCTGGACGAGCCATTTGGCGCGCTTGATCCCGGTATTCGCAATGACATGCATGAATTGCTGCTGGACCTGTGGAAGGCGCATGACATGACGTTCTTCATGGTCACGCACGACATCCACGAGGCCTTCAAACTCGGCACCCGGATGCTGGTATTTGACAAGTTGCGCGATGATCCGCACGCGCCAGAAGCCTATGGCGCGACCATCACATACGACCTGCCGATTGACCTGTCTGCCGCACCGCTTCCCGGTGCCAATGGCGAAACCGATGAAACCGACGGCATGAATTTCTCGGCCGCTCTGATGGCGACCGCGCCGGTTCCCTGATTTCAAACCCGAAAGCCAACCCAACAAAGACTGACGCAACCCAAAGGAAACAACCATGCGCGATTTCTTTGCCCCCCAAAATGTCCGCCGACATCGCGTGGCCGGAACATTGCCCGCCCCCGCCGCAACCCGTCACCACCACCCGAATTTCGACAAGCTGCAATTGCGTGGTTGGAAATCGGCGGAAAAAGAAGCCCTGCTGCCATCTGCCGCTTGGGAAAAGGAAAAGCAGTGGGCGCTTCGCATGGGTTTGACCGGCTCGGATTGCCTGACCGATAAATCGATCCCGACCTTTGCCCGGGGCGAACTGCCCCATTATGCCGGGATCAACACGTTTCTGAAGGCACCCTATATCGAAGACGTCACCAAGGTCGGTGCCTATGACGCGGCGGTTATCGGCATCCCGTTTGACGGAGGCACGACATACCGCCCCGGCACGCGTTTCGGCCCGCAGGGGGTTCGCAAGATATCCGCCCTTTACACGCCCTATAACTATGAAATGGGGGTCGATCTTCGCGAACAGATGACGCTTTGCGATGTAGGTGATGTTTTCACCATCCCGGCCAATATCGAAAAGACCTTTGATCAGATTACGCGCGCGGTCAGCCACGTTGCATCCAGCGGCGCACTTCCGATCATGATCGGCGGCGATCATTCCATCGGCTTCCCGTGCGTGCGTGGCATTGCGCAATGCACATCCAAACGTATCGGCATCGTGCATTTCGACCGCCATATCGACATTCAGGAAAAAGACCTTGATGAACGCATGCACACCACGCCGTGGTTCCATGCCACCGATCTGGTAAATGTTCCAGCGGTGAACCTTGTGCAGGTCGGCATTGGCGGCTGGCAGGTGCCGCGCGAAGGGGTCGAAGTTGCACGCAATCGCAATACCAACATCTTCACCATGCGCGATGTCGAGGAACTTGGACTGGCCGAAACCGCCGCGCGCGCGCTTGAACTGGCATGGAAGGATGCGGATGCTGTCTATATCTCGTTTGATATCGACAGTGTCGATTGCGGTTTCGTTCCGGGCACCGGCTGGCCCGAACCTGGCGGTTTCCTGCCGCGCGAGGCATTGGAGCTTGTATCGCTTGTCGCGGCAGAGGGAATTTGCGGCCTTGAAGTCGTTGAAGTTTCGCCGCCCTATGATTGCTCGGACATTACCGCCCTGCTGGCAACGCGCGTGATTGTCGATGTGCTGGGTACACTGGTGTCACATGGCAAAATGGGATCGCATCGCGGCATCATCGACAAACCGGTCACCATCCCCGCCGGCCCGGATGTGGAGTAACCAGATGCCCCATGATCATCACGATAACGGCCACAACCATTCTCACGGACCGGGGCATAATCACGCCCCGGACCACGATCACCTGCATTCCCATGTCCACGGCCAAAGCGACGCCGATCATGCCGAGGAATTACAGGTCCTGTCCTCAAGCTTCGTCGAAGGCTTCCGCAAAGCCGATGACAAGGCAAGCTACCTTCGCCTTGCCGATATCCCGTTTCAAAAGATCGGCAAGGATGGTCTGACCATGCATCTGGTCGATGCCAAAATCACAACCAACTGGCAAATCGGCACCGCCTGCCCGGCCTTTGCTACCCGCGAACTGGCCTATCTGCCGTTCCCCGGCAGCATGATCGAGGAACGCGAAACCATGACATTCACCTATGTGTCGATGACCGAACGGGCCGATATCGATCTGCTAAGCTTCATGGCCGAACGCTTTGGGCATGGGCACAAACATGGACACGATCATCACGATCACAGTCATGACCACCCGCATCACCATCACAGCTAAACGTCAAAGGGCGCGAATCAAACCGCGCCCTTTGCAATTTTATCGCCTGAACCAACCGTCACGCATGCTGGCTGCGCACACCGGATTTGAACAGTTTATAGGTGATCGAATCCCGAAGCGCGTTATAGGACGCCTCGATAATGTTGGTGGAAACCCCCACCGTTGACCAACTATTGCCATCCGCATCGCGGCTTTCGATCATGACGCGGGTGACCGCACGCGTACCGTCGCCACGCGTTATGATGCGAACCTTATAGTCGATCAGTTCGATCTGCTGCACGGCTTCGACATATTCCGGCACGGTCAGAAGCACCTTGCGCAATGCGGCATCAAGCGCGTTGACCGGGCCATTGCCCTCTGCCACCGACATGAACTGTCCATCGCCGACCACAACCTTGACGGTGGCCTCGGACATGGTGATGACCTGTTCGTCCTGCTCGTCCACCCAGCGACGTTCGTCAATCACGCGGAAAGATGTCACACGGAAATAACGGTCAAGCTCGCCCAATGCCTTGCGCGCCAGAAGTTCGAAACTGGCTTCGGCTCCGTCATAGGCATAACCGTCAAATTCGCGCTGCTTGACTGCCTCGACAAGCTTGCCGACCGCATCGGATTTTGGATCGACCTCGACCCCGATTTCACGGAACCGGGCCAGAATATTTGAACGCCCCGCCTGATCCGACACAAGGATATGACGCTGATTTCCGACAAGCTCCGGCTCGATATGCTCGTAACAGGCCGGGTTCTTTTCCACGGCCGAAACATGCAATCCGCCCTTGTGTGCAAAGGCACTATCGCCGACATAGGCCGCCTGACGGGTCGGTTCGCGGTTAAGGCGTTCATCAAGAATGTGCGAAATACGGCGCAGATGGGTCAGTTGTTCATGCGAAATGCCGACGTCATATCCCATCTTCAGCATCAGGGTCGGGATAATCGAAATCAGGTTGGCATTGCCGCACCGCTCGCCCAGACCATTCAGCGTACCCTGCACCTGGCGCACGCCGGCCCGGACCGCCGCCAACGAGTTCGCCACCGCATTCTCGGTGTCGTTATGGCAGTGAATACCGACATTTCCGCCCGGCACATGGGTGCAGACATCGGTGACAATGTCGAAAATCTCGTCGGGCAGGGTGCCGCCATTGGTATCGCAAAGGACAACCCAGCGCGCACCGGCCTCATAGGCCGCCTTGATCGCGGCAAGGGCATAATCGCGATTGGCCTTGTAACCGTCAAAGAAATGCTCGGCATCGAACATGACCTCGGAAACTTGGCTTTTCAGATGTGCGATGGATTCCGAAATCATCGCAAGGTTCTCCGAAAGCTCAATCCCGAGCGCCTCGGTCACCTGAAAATCCCAGCTTTTTCCAACCATGCAAACAATCGGCGCGCTTTGGGCCAACGTTGCCAGCCCCGGATCATTGGATGCCGAACGCCCTGCGCGCCGTGTCATGCCAAAGGCGGTCAGTTTCGAATTTTTAAGTTTCGGCGGATTGGCAAAGAATGCGTCATCGGTCGGGTTTGCCCCGGGCCAGCCGCCTTCAATATAGTCAATCGACAGCTCGTCCAGTGCCTTGGCAATTGCGGTTTTGTCCGCTGCCGAAAAATCCACGCCCTGGGTCTGCTGCCCGTCGCGCAAGGTACTGTCGTATAGATAGACGCGCTTGTCTGACATATTCATTCCAAAACTGATCGATCTTGTCTTGTTCCGGCGCTTGCCGGGCGGTCTGGCAAATTGCCGCAAAACCGTCATTTACGCAACCGCATTACAAGACATGCCAATTATGCGCTGCTTTTTGCCCGAAATCGCGTAATTACCCACCTTTAGGATAGCAAACCTGTCCCCCTGAATGGTTGTAAAGGTATGGTAGTAGTGATTAACTCTACCATACATTGTGAGGCGACCGGGAATACACCCCCCCATTTCTTCGGGCTTCACATGGATGGGGACACCAAAATGGCACTAAAAGCCGCCGAAGATTTTGACGTTATGCTGCTTGCGGGTCTGACATGGCACCGTGCAGGCAAAAACAGCTGGACGGCGTCTGACCGTTTCGCCGCCTATACGATTTTTCTCGAACCTGATGACCGGTGGTACGGTCAATGGGAACGCGACGGCGAGAAAATGGCGGCTGACTGGTCCTGTCCCACTCTTGAAACATTTGCCGAATATATGGTCGACAACGCCCGTCGCCAGAATATCGAAGGCATGGATTGAAATTCGCACCCTGTTGGCCGCGCTGCCATCAGAAGCGTCCCACGTGCACACCCCGAAACTCGGATTAGATCGTTGATCGACCTCCCCCCGCCGAGTTGTTGCACATATGACGGCCTGTCTCCCCCGGACAGGCCGTTTCTTTTGCCACCCTGCATATCTGTCCTTGCGTTTGGCTCCATAGCGCTTATGTCTGGGCCATCCAGATATTCATAAGACAAGGCACAATTCATGAGCAACGGCATCCCGATGCAGATCGATATCGTCTCCGACGTTGTCTGCCCCTGGTGCATCATCGGCTATAAAAACCTTGAACAGGCGATGGAACGCCTTGACGGTCAGGTCGACATCAAGCTGCGCTGGCACCCGTTTGAACTGAATCCGGATATGGGTCCGGAAGGGCAGAACCTGTCAGAACATATCAAGGAAAAATACGGTCTGACCCCGGATCAAAGTGCGGAAAACCGCGACCGTATTTCGATGATGGGCGAGAATGTCGGCTTTGACATCCGCTTTAGCTCCGACAGCCGCATCTACAATACCTTTGATGCGCACCGGATGCTCTATTGGGCGGGCAAAGAAGGCAAACAGACCGAAATGAAACTGGCCCTGTTCCGCGCCTATTTTCAGGAGGGCGAAAACCCCGGCGAACACGGTGTTCTTAAACGCGCCGCCGAGGAAGTTGGCCTTTCACCGGAAAAGGCAGACGAAATTCTTGGCAGCGATATGTTCGCCAAGGAAGTCCGCGCCGAAGAAGAAGAATTCCGCAATGCCGGTATTTCATCGGTTCCAACCTATGTCGTGAACGGTAAATACGCCATTTCCGGCGGCCATCCGCCCGAGGTTTTCGAACAGGCATTGTCCGAAATCGCCCGTCAGGTTGAAGTTGCCGACGATGAAGTCATTCTCGACGACTGATACCGATCATTGGATATGACCATGAAAGCCCCGGTTGCGTCTCGCGCCGGGGCTTCTGCATTCTCGACAGTTGCACAACCGGGGCGTAAAGTTTACATGCCGCCACCACGGCATGTTTGCCACCTTGTTCAAAGGACCGCCCCATGATCGACTTTGCCGATATCGCCCCTTATCTGCCGGGAATATTTCTGGCCTACGCGGCCCTTCTGATGGGCCTGATCAGCCCCGGCCCTGCCTTGCTGGGTCTGATGGGGGTCTCACTTGAACGCGGGCGCCGTGCGGGTCATTGCTTTGCCATCGGGATCGGGGCCGGATCGCTTTGCATTGGCATTCTGACCCTGACCGGCCTTTCTGCCCTTCTGGCAAGCTGGGCTGATGCCATGACCGTCATTCGTATTGCCGGCGGGATTTATCTTTTGTGGATGGCTTTCAAAGCCTTTCGTTCTGCGTTCCACCCTGTGCAACCGGCCAGTGATGCCATTGCGCGCGACGACAAAGCCATCTCGCCGGTCGGGTATTTCGGCCGGGGACTCGGTCTTCACCTGACCAATCCCAAGGCAATTCTGACATGGATTGCCATCATCTCCATCGGCTTTGCCGATGGCACACCGATTTGGGTGGGGTGGGTGATCGTAATCGGCTGCGGCACGATTTCAACACTTGTGCATTTCGCCTATGCCACCGCCTTTTCGACCGCACCAGCCATTTCGCTTTATCGCCGCGCGGCGCGCTGGATTAATGGTTTGCTTGGCGTGTTCTTTGCCGCGGTTGGCATTCGCCTGCTTGCCGGGCGCTAGTCATCCGCGCCAGCATCAAGCAATGACCGGCGGGTGACACCGTTCTTCTGATCCATCCAGCCACCAAGCACTGTCAGCCAAACCGCAATCAATGGCAGCAGCGCGATATCCTGATCCATCACCCACAATGTGCCGCTCGCCAGTACACACCACGCCATCGGCACAGGCAATAAAATCCAGCGCCACGACCCGCGCGCCAGCAGGATAAAGCCAAGCGTCCCGATGGCCGTCGGATCGGCAGCACTGCCAAACAGTTCCGCCTGTATCAGGTCGCGTCCTTCGATCAAGCCGACAAAGGGATAGACGAAAATCGCAATCGCGATCATCACTACCCCGGCAATGCAGGAAAAATCACCGCGCCAGCCAAATCGCAAAGGCATCCGGCGCGCGGCAAACATCACCATCAACAATGCCTCGGTAATAAAGGCCGGAATGAAATACGGGATTATCCAGTTGATCGGCTGGTAATAATACCAAAGGAAGCCCGCACTCACCCAGCCCCAGATCATCGCCAGCAGAACAAGCGCCACCCGGTTGCCGCGATTGCCATGCCGGATGGAAAGACCAAATGTGATCATCCCCGCGACCAGTGCGGCACTCACCGCCAGCCACCACGTAGTATTCAGCGTTTCAAACAGCCGGTAATAAACGCGCGGCGAAAACAGCAGAAAATCTGCCAGACTGTAGCTCCACCATTCGCTCATCACAGGCCCCCGATCACGGCAGCAATACGTTGGCGCATGTCGTCATCGGGCATCGGGCCGGTGGCGGCCTGCATGTTTTCCATGGCGTGCATCGGTTGCGTGGTTGCCGGGATCGGGCAGGTTACCGCCGAGTGAGATATCAGATATTTCAGGATCAGCTGCGCCCAGCTTTTTGCCTCGATCTCGGCGGCAAAATCGGGAAGCTTTTCACCTTCTAAGCGGTCAATCAGACTGCCACCGCGAAACGGTCGATTGACGATCACGGCAATGCCGCGTTCCTCGGCCAGCGGTAAAAGGTAATCCTCAACCTTGCGATCCACCGGGTTATAAGTCACCTGCACGAAATCAATCGGCGTGTTTTTCATCACCGCCATCAAATCATCGGTTCGCCTGCCATGCGATGTCGTAACGCCGACATAACGCAGCCGTCCGGCATCCTTCATATCAAACAGAAGCGGCAGGTTGTCGTTGATACCCACCAGATTATGAACCTGCAACAGGTCAAATTTTTCGATGTTCCAGTGCTCGGATGTTTGCGCGATCTGTTCGGCACCATCATCCGAAGTCCAAACCTTGTCGGTGGAAAATACCCGGTCGCGCGCGCCCAGTTTATCAAGCCCGTAACCGATCACCTCCTGGGATGATCCATACATCGGCGAGCTGTCGATCATGCGTCCGCCCCCGTCAAAAAACGCCTGCATGACATTGGCGCACTGATCGCGCAAAACCGGATCATTCCCGACATTAAACGTGATCCAGCTGCCCAGACCGACCGCCGGGATCATTTCACCACTGGACGGGATCGGCTTTTTGATCACATCGGGGATCTTGCGATTATCAAGCGTTTGCGCCCAAAGCGGCTTGATCGCGCCAAGGCCCGCTATTGCGCCAATCGCCGTCGCCCCACGAAGGAAATTCCGTCGACCCAGTAAAAACATCGCAATCACAACCCTGTCGTTCATAACCGGTCACAGGATAGAAGGTGGTCCGAATGTCATGGCTGCGCAACCGCAAGATGTTGCACAAACTGGCAAAAAATTTGCGCTTGACCTAAAGTACACTCCAGCAGCTAGCCTTTTGAAAGTTCCCCAAGCTGACAGGTGACCGACATGATGATTGGTGAAGTCTCGGCCAAAAGCGGTTTACCCATTCACACGCTGCGCTATTACGAAAAAATCGGTCTTGTGCCCAAACCGTCACGCGATGCGGGCGGCCGACGGTGCTATGACCCGGAAATTCTTGACTGGCTGACTTTCATTTCACGCCTCAAGGATCTTGGCATGCCGATCCGCGACCGGGTGCGGTTTGCCCGTCTGCGCAGCGAGGGCGAACAAACGGTTGGCGAACGGCGCGAACTTCTCGAAATCTATCGCACCGGGTTGGCCCAAAAAATCGCCGAACTGACCGAAACCCTCGAAGTGCTTGATTACAAGATCGCCAATTACGACGAAATCGGCCGCAAGAAAACGGCCTGATCCCGAAAAAGACCTTACAGGAGCCCCTTATGGCTGAACAGAAAAGCGCGCTCGACGCCGGGCGCGATGTTGTCGCACGTCTGAACCCGCTGCTTGAAGGTACGCTGGCCGAAAAATACGATGCCCTGGTGCCCGGATTTGCCGAAAGCCTCGTTGAATGGGCTTATGGCCGTCATTACGCGCGGTCCAACCTTGATCTGAAAACCCGTCAGCTTTGCACGATTTCCGCCCTGACGGTTCTGGGCGGGCAAACCGCACCGCAGCTTAAGGTCAATATCAAACACTCTCTTGCCGTCGGGGCAACGCGCGAAGAAATCATCGAAGCGATCTGGCAGATGGCGGTTTATGGCGGTCTTCCAGCCGCGATCAACGGCCTTAACGCCGCACAGGAACTGTTTGACGAACTGGACGCCATGGCCGCTTAAAGTAAAAAGGCACCGCAGGTCTCCCGGCGGTGCCTTTTCCAATTCAAATCCGACGGATCAAACGCGTTTCCAGCTTGTACCTTCCTTGAAGTCTTCAAGCAGGATACCGCGCGCCAAAAGATCGTTTCTGATCTGATCGGCCGTTGCGAAATCGCGGTTTTTCTTCGCTTCTGCACGCTGCTGGATCAGGCTGTCAATCTCGGCGGCCTCGTCTTCATCGGCAGAACCGGTGAACCAGGCTTCCGGGTCATTTTCAAGAATACCCAGCAACGTTGCCGCCGCCAGAACACGGCCCTTGGCCTCGGCCTTGTCGTATTTCTTGGTCGCCTTGTTCAGTTCGGTCACCAGTTCATGGAATTCCGCAATCGCCAGCGGCGTATTAAGATCATCACACAGCGCATTCAGGACCGATTCCGGCACCGGAGTGTTTTCCGGTTCGATATCAGTGGTCTGACGAAGGGCGGTATAGAACCGATCCAGCGCCTCTTTGGCCTGACGCAGGTTTTCTTCGGTCCAGTTGATCGGCTGGTGATAGTGGGTTCCCAGCATCGCAAGCCGGATCGCCTCGCCCGGCCAGTTTTCCAAAAGCTCGTGCACGGTGACAAAGTTGCCAAGCGACTTGGACATCTTTTCACCTTCGACCATCAGATGGCCGTTATGCATCCAGTATTTGGCGTAACTAGAACCCTTGTTCGCGCAGCAGCTTTGCGCGATTTCGTTTTCATGATGCGGGAAAACCAGATCCGATCCGCCGCCATGAATGTCGAAATTCTCGCCCAGATAGCGCGTCGACATGGCAGAGCATTCAATATGCCAACCCGGACGTCCGCGACCCCATGGGCTTTCCCAGCCCGGCGTCTCGTCATCGGACGGTTTCCACAGAACGAAGTCCGCCGGATCCTTTTTATAGGGGGCGACTTCAACCCGGGCACCGGCGATCATTTCCTTGCGGTCGCGACGCGACAGTTTGCCGTATTCTTCATACTGGCCGACCGAAAACAGCACGTGCCCTTCGGCGGCATAGGCAAAGTCCTGTTCGATCAGGCTTTCGCACATCTCGATCATTTCGGCGATATGTTCGGTCGCGCGCGGTTCGATATCGGGCTTGGCAGCATTAAGCGCGCCCATATCCTCCAGATAGGCCTGATGGGTGCGTTTGGTGATTTCCGAAATCGGCTCGCCGCTTTGGCGGGCGCGTTCGTTGATCTTGTCATCAACGTCGGTGACGTTGCGCACATAGGTCACGTTTGGATAGATATGACGCAACACACGCACCAGCGTATCAAACACCACAACAGGCCGTGCATTGCCGACATGGGCATAGTCATAAACCGTCGGGCCGCAGACATAAAGCCGGACATGGCTTGCATCGATCGGCTCGAACACCTGCTTTTCGCGGCTTAAGGTGTCATAGATACGCAATGTGGTCTTGGTCATGTTTTCGGTCCATATGGCTTGTGTTTTCGGATTTGCAGGATATTTCCGGCGGTCAAAGCTGTTTGCCTTAGACCGCCTTTCCACAAAGCCGCTCACACGCCTTTTCACGTCCGATCAGAACCAGCATCGCCGACATTTCCGGGCCATGTTCACGCCCCGTCAGTGCCTTGCGAAGCGGCATGAAAAGCTCCTTGCCCTTGCGGCCCGTCGCATCCTTGATCGCACCGGTCCATGCTTTCCAGCTGGTCGCATCAAGGTTACCTTCGGGCAGCATATCGGCGGCCTGCTTTAAAAATTCCACATCGGCATCGTCGATCTGCGGGATGACCTGCTTGGTGATCACATCCCACCATTCAACTGCTTCTGCCACGCGCCAGCAATTGCCGCGCACCGCGTTCCAGAATTCTTCCGGCGCGTCTCCCAAACCAAGGGCCTCAAGCTTTGGCTTTGCCGTTTCAAACGACATGTCATGAACGACTTTTTCGTTCAGGCTGGCAAGTTCCGCCGGATCGAATTTCGGGGTCGAACGGCCATAATGCGAAAGATCGAACTTCCCAAGCACTTCGGTAAGTGTTGCCGGTTCGATCTTGTCCGATGCGCCAAGTCCGGTCAGAAGACCGACAAGTGATGCGACCTCGAACCCGTCATTGCGCAATTCGCGAAGCGAAAGGCTGCCCAGACGTTTGGATAGCTGCGAACCACCCGGCCCCGCCAGAAGCGGCATATGGGCAAATTCAAGCGCGCCGGGCTTACCGCCCATCGCCATATAAAGCAGGATCTGCGACACCGTGTTGGTCACATGGTCTTCGCCGCGAATGATATGGGTAACACCCATTTCAAGATCATCGACGACCGACCCCAGCATATAAAGCAGCGATCCGTCTTCGCGGATCAGAACCGGGTCGGACACATGTTCGGTGTCAAACGTGCAAATCCCGCGCGTCAGGTCATCCCATTCAACCACCCCATCCGTCAGAAGGAAGCGCCAGTGCGGCTTGCGGCCCTCGGCCTCAAGATGGGCAATTTCATCATCCGAAAGCGTCAATGCCTTGCGGTCATAGATAAACGGCTGGTGACGCTGGCGGGCGGCCTTGCGTTTCCAGTTAAGTTCGCCTTCGGTCTCGTAGCACGGATAAAGCATGTTGCGCGATTTCAGGTCATCAATCGCCGCGTCATATTTATCCTGACGCAGGCTTTGACGTTCTTCGCGGTCCCAGTCGATGCCAAGCCATTTCAGGTCTTCGCGGATCGCATCAACATATTCGTCTTTGGAACGGACCGGATCGGTATCGTCAAAGCGCAGAATGAACTCTCCACCATGTTTACGGGCATAAAGCCAGTTCATCATGGCAACGCGGGCATTACCGACGTGAAGAAGCCCGGTCGGGCTGGGTGCAAATCGCAGGACAGGTTTTGTCATTTCAAACTTTTTTCAGGTCACTAAATTCGTGAAACCGTTGGTAATCGGATAGCGGCGGTCGCGGCCAAAGGCACGCGGCGTGATCTTCACCCCGGGCGGTGCCTGTCGGCGTTTATATTCCGCCCGGTCAAGCAATCGCCAGACCCGGCGTACCGTGGCCTCGTCATGGCCGCTTTGCACAATCTCGGAAACAGACCGTTCGCCTTCAATCATCTGATGCAGGATATCATCAAGAACGTCATAAGGCGGCAGGCTATCTTCGTCTTTCTGATCCGGGCGCAATTCGGCCGATGGCGGCTTGGTAATGATCCGTTCCGGGATCACAATGCCGTCCGGGCCCAGTGCGCCTATCGGATGATGGGCATTGCGCCAATGGCAAAGCGCAAAAACCGTTGTTTTATAAAGATCTTTCAAAACCGAATAGCCACCGCACATGTCACCATACAGCGTGGCATAGCCGACCGACATTTCCGACTTGTTGCCCGTCGCCAGAACCATATGGCCGAACTTGTTTGAAAGCCCCATCAGGATGATCCCGCGCGAACGGGCCTGAATGTTTTCTTCGGTAATATCCGGGTCGCGGCCTTCGAATGCCGGGGCAAGCATCTGTTCGAATGCTTCCATGGCAGGCCCGATATTGATGTTTTCAATCCCGGTTTTCAGCATCCCAGCGCATTGTTCGGCATCCTCAAGGCTTTCACGCGATGTATAGGGTGACGGCATCATCACCAGCCGCACCCGATCTGATCCCAGCGCATCAACGGCAATGGCGGCTGAAAGCGCGCTATCAATCCCGCCCGACATGCCGATCACAACACCGGGGAACCGGTTTTTGTTCACATAATCCCGAAGCCCCAGAACCAATGTCTGGTATATTGCATCAAGCCCGCTTGGATAGTCGGCCTTTGGTGCAGTCTTATCACACCGCCAGGTGCCATCGTCACCACGCGACCACGTATTGGTCACGACATCCTCGGCAAAGCCCGGCAGGGCCACGGCCAATGATCCATCACCGTTAAGACCGAACGAGCCGCCATCAAACACCAGTTCGTCCTGACCACCGACTTCGTTGCAGTAAATCATCGGGACGCCGGTTTCACGGACCCGATCCGCAATCAGGTTACGGCGCAGATCGCCCTTGTCGGCCTCAAACGGTGATCCGTTCGGCACCAGGAAAATTTCCGCCCCGCGATCTCGCAGATGGGCAACAACCTTTGGCGTCCAGACATCCTCGCAGATTGGCACACCAAGTGTTACCCCCCGGAATGACACGACGTCGGGCATCGGTCCGGCGCTGAACACGCGTTTTTCATCAAACACGCCATAATTCGGCAGGTCGTTTTTTGCCCGCACCGTTTCGATCTTGCCCTGATCGATCAGAAGAACCGCGTTAAAGCGTTCCCCGTCAATATCCCACGGTGCCGTTAACAACAAGGCCGGGCCGTTTTTGCGCGACCTGGTGCGTTCGCAGATATCTTCGACCGCATGACGCAGATGGCGCATGAAGGCAGGCTTCATCACCAGATCCTCGGGCGGATAGCCCGACAGAACCAGTTCGGAATAAAGGACAATATCCGCGCCCTGATCGGCCGCAGTTTCCCAGGCAGCCACAACTTTCTCGGCATTCCCGGCAACGTCGCCGACAATGGGGTTAAGCTGGGCAATCGCGATGGCAAGCATATTTGTCATGATGTTGGAATAGGAGGCGTCCGGTTTGGTGTCAATTGCCGAATGCTCGATAGCAGCACTGCATCGGCAACAATGCCGTATTTTTGCACTGTCATCGCAACTTCATTCACCGTCACTTGATAATCGCTTGCAATACGTTCGCAAAGTGGCTTTATTGCGCCAGCCGAAAAATCGGCACCAAAAACAATAATTTGAGACGAGCAAACCAATGACGAAAAACCAAAACACGGCGGCAGAATTGCCGGTCGTGACAATATCCCATATTCCGGGCCGTGAAATCAGCGAAAATCTGGGCATCGTATTTGGCAGTTCGGTTCGCAGCCGAAGCTTCCTGTTTGATATTTTTGCCTTTTTCAAAAACCTGTTTGGCGGCGAAGTGCGTTCTTATACCCGTCTTCTAGAACAGGCCCAGACCGAGGCCCTCGAACGCCTGGTCAAACAGGCCGGTGTGATGGATGCCGATGCGGTTGTTGATGTGCATTTTTCCACATCGCAGGTCGCATACAAGGCGGCTGAAATCTTTGCCTATGGCACGGCTGTTCGCCTGAAATAATCCCCGGAGTCTTTTCCAATGCAGGAACTATTTGTTCCGGGGATCATGCTAATGATCCTGATCGGGATCGCCTTTGTGACAGGCCGTCTGGCTGAAGCCGCCCACGAACGCGCCCTGCGCCGTGACGAGCAACTTTTGCCAAATCAGCACCTGAGCACCGAGGACCATGCCCCCGAAGACATCGTTCTGCGTTATAGCAGAATGGTCACCGGCAAGGTTGTGATCGGCGAAGACCGGTTCCGCAATCTGCTTGCGCGTCTGCGCATTTTCGTTGGCGGCCGACTGGGGGCACACGAAGCCACCATCACGCGTGCCAAACGCGAAGCCATGCTGCGCATGCGGACCGACGCCAAGGGTGCATCCCACATTACCGGCATCCGCATGACCACCGCCCAGCTTGGCCGCGGCATGGTTGAAATGATGGTTTCGGGCACGGCCCTTTATACCGACAAACGCCCCAGCGGCGGCTTTCCGTCTGCCCTGCCTGATGATGGCATCAATATCAGCCATAAAAACCTGCTGGTTGAATTTACATCGGCAAGTGCGGCGTTTCTGTTTATCTGCTGGGGCATTTACGCTGCCAGCGGTTTTGCTGTCGAATGGGCAACCCGCCAGATTTCGATCAAGGATGAAATCGCCATCTGGTCCGAGCTTGAAGGCGACTACATCACCGAACGCCGCAGCGATGATCAACGCAGCCTGCCGGAACGCTATATCCTTGATCTGATCAACTCGATCCCGAAATCAGCCCTTGGCCCGGCTGCGGCCTATGATTTCGAAGTTGTCATTATCCCCGATGACACGCCAAATGCCGCCGCCCTGCCCGGTGGGCTGATCCTTGTGCATACCGGCATGCTTGAACTGGTCGATACCGAAAACGAACTATTATCCATCCTTGGTCATGAAATCGGCCATTATAATGGCCGTGATCATCTTGAAGGGCTAGGGCGGCAGGCGGTTGGCGTTGCCCTGTCGGCGATGATGTTCCAGGCCGATGCGGTTCTGACCACCTGGATCGCCGGTTGGCCGAAAATGCTGGCCGATCTGGATTATTCCCGATCCCAGGAACTTGATGCCGATAAATGGGGACTCGATATCGTCATGGCGAAATATGGCCATGCCACCGATGTCGCAACCACCTTTGCCAAGCTTGCAATGATGCAGGAGGATGAGAGCATGCTTGATTATCTCGGCACGCACCCTCATCCAATGGATCGCGTGCGACGCCTTAATAAAATGGTTGCGGACCGCAATCTGCCGCTTGGTGAACCGATACCGCTACAGACAGCTTTCGAACGATATGTCGATGCCCTCGAAGGGCAATCAACAATCTACGACGAATACGAAGCTCCGGAAGGATCAGAATAATGCGTCTCTTTTTATCCCCGTTCCGCTTTCTTAGCGTCAGCGGCAAACCCAATATCGAATTCTGGTTCACCCAGTGCATCATTCTGGCATCAACGGTTCTTGGTGTGTATCTGGCAAGCTTTGCCGGCTTCCGGATTGCGGTTGATTTCGACCGCTATCAAAGTCTGTCGGATGTCAGCTATCTGGAAAAATCGCTTGAGGCCGAGTTTGTCGACAATATCGAGCGTGTAGAACAATGGATCGCGGAATATCCCGAAGCCCCGATGAAATGGCACGCCCGCGAACTGACGCCAGAAGCGACGCATCGGCTTGACGATATGGTCTGGTCGACGATGCGTTATTCACCGCGTACGTTCGAGGTCCATCCGGAAATCATTACTGGCGTGCGTCGTTTCTATACCGGTATCGAAGCCCAGATGACCAGTCTGTTCCAGCAACAGTCGGCCAACGGCTATTCCCGTCGCGCCATTGAAAACATGAAACAGCAGGTCGCGGCTGCACGCACCGATATCCTGCCAAAACTGCGTGGCGAAATCGAAACGCTTGATGCAGAACTGGCCGATATGATGGATTGATCGATCGATCCGACAATGCGAAGGCCGGGAAACATAAAACACCCGGCCTTTTTTATGCGGGATTTTTACAGCGCCAGTGCAGCGTCAATTTCATCCTGGCTCATGGTTTTGGCCGACCCATGGATGATGCCACTTGCGACATCCATGAAACGCTGCAGGGACAATGTCACCGTACTGGCAGTTTCGCGTAAAAGGTCTTCATTACCCTCGGCAATCAGCGCATCAAGCTGTTCGTTGGCGCGAAACACGATGGCATTCATATGCTCGATGGTTTCCTCGAACGGGCGTCGGAAACGAGCCGGCACATGATCATAGGCCTCAATCGCCAATTCCTTGTCGGAAAAGGCACTGTCACGGAAATGGTCCTGATAGCTTTTCGGCGCCCATTCCTTGCAGTCCTCAATCATGTCGGGCATGTCAGGAACCATTTCCAGAAGCATCACGATTTCATTGAAATGGTTCAGGTAATCGGTCGCAAGCAGCGTGGTCGAGGAAATGTTGGTTCCCTCCACTTTTTTCTGCCATGCGGCGAAATCCGCCTCATCCACCATGTTTCGTGCGACCCCTTCCCCAAAATCCCCGCGATATCGTGCCGCGATTGTCTATACTTAAGGATGTTGTGCCAATCAGTGTAGAGGCAAAATGCATACTCACTGTCAGAATTAACGAAACATCCTCCAGCCACGCATCCCTTAAATAGAAAAAACCACGAACTCAACTCTCAAAAAGACATGCCACCTATAAAAAAGGCGTCCGGTTTCCCGAACGCCTTTTCGCATCAATTGTTCGATGTTCAATTATGCCGACGCTGCAAGCTGCTCCGCACGAACGCTGTCGCGTTCTTTTTTGATCATTTCGGCGATCAGGAAGGCAAGTTCAAGGGCCTGCCCGCCATTCAAACGCGGATCGCAATGGGTGTGGTAACGATCCGACAGGCTGTCGACCGTCACTTCACGTGCACCGCCAATGCATTCGGTCACATCCGTACCGGTCATTTCAAAATGAACGCCACCGGCATGGGTGCCTTCGGCCTTGTGCACATCAAAGAACGATTTGACTTCCGACAGGATCGCATCGAACGGACGGGTTTTATAACCGTTCGCCGCCTTGATCGTGTTGCCATGCATCGGATCGCAGGACCAGACAACCTTGCGGCCCTCTGCCTTGACCCGCTGCACCAGACGGGGCAGGTGATCTTCAACCTTGCCCGCTCCCATGCGTGCGATCAGAGTCAGACGACCGGCTTCGTTTTTCGGGTTCAACGCATCGATCAGACGGATCAGATCGTCTTCTTCGGTGGTCGGTCCGCATTTCATGCCAATCGGATTGTTCACACCACGCATGAATTCAACATGCGCCCCGTCAAGCTGACGGGTACGATCACCGATCCACAGCATATGCGCCGAACAGTCGTACCAGTCACCGGTCAGGCTGTCCTGACGGGTCAAGGCCTGTTCGTAACCCAGCAAAAGCGCCTCGTGCGAGGTATAGAAATCCGTCTCGCGCATCTGCGGGGCGGTTTCGGCCGTGATGCCGCACGCCTGCATGAAGGCAACAGCTTCGTCAATCTGGGTTGTCATCTTGCGATATCGTTCGCCCGCGGGGCTGTTATCGACAAATGACAGGTTCCAACGGTGTATTTTACTCAGGTCGGCAAACCCGCCCTGCGCGAAAGCACGCAAAAGGTTCAGCGTCGATGCCGACTGGTTATAGGCACGGATCTGGCGCTGCGGATCAGGAACACGGGCTTCGGATGTAAACTCGATGCCGTTGATATTGTCACCGCGATAGCTTGGCAGTTCGACGCCATCAATGGTTTCGGTATCCGCCGAGCGCGGCTTGGCAAACTGCCCCGCCATACGGCCAACCTTGACCACCGGGCATGCCGCGCCATAGGTCAGGACAACCGCCATCTGCAACATGACCTTAAAGGTGTCGCGAATGTTGTTCGGGTGAAATTCCTTAAAGCTCTCGGCACAGTCCCCGCCCTGCAGCAGGAATGCGTTGCCTTCGGCAACTTCACCAAGCTTTTCTTTCAACGCGCGCGCTTCGCCAGCAAACACCAAAGGAGGATAGCTGCCGAGCTCTTGCTCTACGGCCTTGACGGCCTGTGCATCCGGATATGTCGGCATCTGCTTCACAGGCAGTTTGCGCCAACTATCAATGCTCCAGCTCTTGCTCATTTGCTTCCTCTCAATCCGGCATGTCCATCATGCCGTTACTATACCATATACTCAGCGTCACAGCGGATTTCCGCCCATATCGCCGATGCTGTCAACCGGGCCAAACTTGATACGGGTTTTGCAACCGCATTTCCACCCCTTCCGTGCAATTCGCAAAGAAAAACCCGCAAATTTTTACCAATACCCACAAACAAAACGCAAAATTCCACCCCAAGCCGCCATTCCAGATGGATTTGGGAGGGTGCCCGTTTCCGTCGGGGCTCCGGAAATCTTGCGAATCCGGCTGCCCTTCATGCCATCAACGCCCTATCAGCACTTCCGGTTTTCGTATCTGTCCATCACAAACTTACCTCGCGTCCGTCGGCAAAAGGCCAGCAACTTTGGAAAGATAAAGGCCATGCCCACAACCAACAGCAATAGTTTTGCCTTTCGCAAATCGTTGATGGGTCCGCCTGGCCCGGCAATTCCAATACCGCGTTCGGTTTGGGGGCCATGGAAACCGACCGACAGCGTGGCCCCCTGCCAAAGCTCAGATAATCCGGTTCCGCCACCCCTGCCAACCTCCACATCCGAGATGCGGTTTGAGTGGCGGCTTGAAAAAGCCAGCAAGCAATACAAGCCCAGCCTGCCATCCATGGCACCGGGACCGTTTGATCCGCCGATCATGAATTGGCGCCTCTATGTCAGCCAGATTTTATAGGGATGTAACGCCATGTTTGTTCTTCTGGACACAAATGGAAATCTCTTACGCCCGACACCCGAAGCATCAACAGCTTACAATTCATACTGGTACCCGGGAACAGACGGCACGTCCGGCGACTTCGATTTTGGATCCGGATGCGAGGCATGGTTTACCTGCCCTGCCTGCCAACGCAAAGTTCCCAATGCCTTTGCACAGGCAGATCACAATTTTCCCGACAGCCTATTAAAAGACATGTTTACCGGTGCAAATCAAAACAGATACCAACAGATTAGTAATCTGGCTGCGCAGCACAATAATAACCCTATGGCTGGCAACGGCTCCTGGGGCAACACATTGGGGGAAACGACCATCAGTCTCCCCGATTTCAGTTTTGTTCAATATTACGTCCTCGGTTACGGGGAGACCGACAAGACATTCTACGAAACATGGCGCAATGACGATGAAGACGATCCAATAGAAATATTGACCGCCACACGCGTCAATGGGCAAACACAGTTCAGGTTCAATGTGCCTGCCTTCCAGAACCCGATCACCCATTCTCTGGTCGATGTCGCCTGCGCCGACCACGATAATCTTTGCATGATCTGTTTGGCCTGCAATCAGGCAAAATCCAATGCACTTTATCCAGCCCACGCGCCTTTTACTCAAGAAGTGCGTCAACTACCCGGCGCAAACATTCGGCAGGCAAACGCAATGCCAACCAATCAGGGCGTAACCTATACCGTTCCCCCGGAAGGAAACTGCAACAACGCTCCCTCCCCTTATCAGAATGACGACGATGTCGATATGCAAGACGAGGATACTTAGTCCTCGTAACCGCCTTGTAGATTCCGGCGTTAACCCCGGAACATCCTGAAAACCAGTATTAATCGATAAACTTATCATCTATTAGACAAGGGTATTCCAAGCAGGATCAACGGAACCCCTATGACAATCGAAACGGCAGTGATCATTGCCTGCGCCTATTTCATTGCCGCTTTTGTCAAAGGGGCAACCGGGCTTGGCTTTTCAACATCCGCCCTGCCGGTTCTCGCCCTTGGTATCGGATTAAAGGCCGCGATGCCGCTGGTGATCATTCCATCACTGGTCAGCAACAGCATCGTCATGGCACAGGCCGGGCATTTTCACGAAACCGTCAAGCGGTTCTGGCCTATGTTCGTTGCCACCGTGCCAGGGCTTGTCGTCGGGCTTGTGGTGCTTGATCTGGTCAACAGCCTGATGGCGGGGGCGGTTCTTGGCGTTGTTTTGATGGTTTACGGCGCAGTGACATTATGGCGGCCGGGGCGGCCGGTACCGGAAAAACTGCAAAAACCATTGGCCCCGGTGATGGGGTTCGCAACGGGGCTTGTCAATGGCATTACCGGATCACAGGTCATGCCGGTTCTGCCTTTCCTGCTGGCCCTTCGTCTGGACCCGAAACGTTTCATACAGGCGATCAATATTTCCTTCAGCCTGTCGAGCATCGTGATGGCCATTGGCCTGTCAAAACTTGGCCTGATGACGCTTGAAACTGTCTGGATATCTCTTGCCGGGTTAATACCGGTTTATCTGGGCACCAAGCTTGGCGGCATTGTCAGATCACGCATGGATGCGGAAAGTTTCCGCAGGCTGGTCCTGATCATGCTGGTGATCTTCGGGGTGATCCTGATCGGCAAATTCGCACTGTTTCACCCTTAACGCTTGAGCACGCTGGTGCATTGCGCCTGCCTTTGCTATCCAGTCGTGATGAAAACCATCATCCGCCCTGCATTCGCCGAAACTGAAGAAAAGAAATCGCGCTTCCTGGCCGAGCTGGTCCCCTATGACCATCTTGCGGCACGACTGGCGGAACTGCGCATCGCCCATCCCAAGGCCAATCATCATGTTACCGCCTATCGTTACTTGAATGACGCAGACCAGTTGATCGAACATGGCAAGGATGATGGCGAACCATCGGGCACATCTGGCGTGCCGTGCCTGAAGGTGCTTCAGGGGCGTGATCTGATCAATGTTGCGGTGATCGTCACGCGCTATTTTGGCGGTGTGAAGCTTGGCACCGGCGGATTGGTGCGCGCTTATAGCGGGGCGGCAAATGCGGTTTGCAGCGTCGCTGATTTCATCGATTATGTCCCAGAGGGAGAGGCGGAACTGTTTGCCGGATTTTCCGACGCCGGAACGCTCGAACAGGCCTGCGCACAGGATGGGATCACGGTTCTGGACCGGCAATTTGATAGCATGGGCACGCATATCCGGATTTCAGGACCAAAGGATCTGGTTGCCGAACTGGCCGGACGTTTCCCGATCCATCACGATTAGAACAGTATATCAGCCCCGTCGCGCGGTACTTTGACGTTCCTGCAACTGGAAACCAAGATCGACAACGCGGTTTTCCGGTTCTTCACCATCCAGCCTTGTCCGGATCATATCAACCGCCGTTTTACCGATCCCGTAGCGGTTTGTCCGGATACTGGTCAATGACGGACAGGCCGCTGCCATCATTTCAAGATCGTTGAAACCGATAATGCCAAGGTCTTCGGGCACGCTAAGACCGGCATGCTGGCAGCCAAACAGAACGCCCAGCGCCATATCATCATTGTTGCAGAAAACCGCTTCTATATCCGGGCGCTTTGCACGCAACGTTGCGATCAGTTCTGCGCCCAGTGATGTGCTTGATGACCGGGTTGTTGTCATGAACAGCTCCGAATCATACCGGCCTGCTGATCGCAGTGCTTCGGCAAAGCCTTCCATGCGGCGGCGTGATCGCGGGTCCATGCGTGCACCGATGAAACCAATATTGCGATATCCACGCTGCAACAGGTGATATCCGGCCGCGCGCCCGCCTTCGAAATGCGAGAATCCGACCATCATATCAATTGGATCGGGATCGACTTCCATGACCTGCACCACCGGACAATCGGCACTTTCCAGCAAGGCCCGCGCCGCCGGGGTCTGATCCCCACCCGCAACAATCAGGGCCGCAGGGCGCTGCCCAAGGAAAATGCGGATCAGGCGTTCTTCTTCTGCCGCGACATAGCGCGAATTGCCAAGCTGCACCTGAAGCGGCCCCTGTTCCAGCTCGTCATAAATCGCGCGCAGCGTATCGGCAAACACGTTATTGGTCAGCGACGGCACGATCACGCCAACAATGTTGGACCGCGATGATGCCAGCGCACTGGCATGGGAATGGGGAACATAATCAAGCTTGCGAACGGCGGCATCGATGCGTTCGCGCAACGGGGCGGATACCTTGGCCGGATCACGCAAGGCCCGCGAAACGGTGATCGTACTGACCCCGGCCTTATCAGCCACATCAGCGATGGTCGGCCGCCCGGCCCCTCTGCGTTTTCTCATGTCTTCCTTCTCATGCCCTGTTCCTCATATCCGCGATCCCGGCGTTGCACAATATCTGTTGACTCGATGTTAGCGCTATCATTATGTTAGCGCTAACAAAGCAAGGCGGGCAAGGCCCGCTCAAGAAAAGACGAAATAAAAGTGGCGGGAGGATTAGCCATCAAAGCCGAATTTGTCATCGTGATGGGTGTCAGCGGATCAGGCAAGACCGCGGTCGCAAAGGGCCTTGCCAGCATCATGAATGGTGTGTGGCTTGACGCGGACGATTATCATCCCCCGCAAAATGTCGAAAAAATGCGCAATGGCATCCCGCTTGATGACGAGATGCGCTGGCCGTGGCTGGCATCACTTGGGGCGGCTGCCAAAGAAGTCGCGCATGGAATTGAGTCAAACCATGTATCGCCGAAAATCTTTATCGCCTGTTCGGCACTGAAACGGCGCTATCGCGATTTCCTGCGCGATCACATGGCACCCGTAACTTTTGTTTTTCTGGACGGTTCGCGCGAAGTGATCCGGTCCCGGCTGGATCGCCGGGTCGGCCATTTCATGCCGCCCGGATTGCTTGACAGTCAGTTGGCCGATCTCGAACCGCTGGGGCCGGACGAGACAAGCGTGACTGTTTCCATCGACGCCCCGATTGAAGCCGTGGTTTCGACCGCTGCTGCCCGTCTTGCAGCCGGCGAAATCGACAGTCCATCCACCAAAACGCATAACACCGCCGGAAAACCGGTAACCCAGGGAGAAGACAGATGACCCTATCGTTCAAGACACTCGCCGGAACCGCACTTGCCGCCAGCCTGATGATGGCATCACCGCTGATCGCAAATGCACAGGAATTCACCCTTAAAGTCCAGTCAAGCGATGCGGCTGGCGTGCCGAACTTTGTACTGGAGCAGGAATGGGCCGAGCGTGTCGGCAAAATGTCGGGCGGACGCATTGCGATTGAAATGCTGCCGGTCAACTCGGTTGTTGAACATGCCGAAACCCAGGACGCAATTGCTGCTGGCATCATTGACGGCCACATCACCGATACGAGCTATTTCACCGGTAAAGACCCGGCATTCGGCCTGATCGCCAATCCGGTCGGTGCATGGTCGGCACCGTCCGAAATGCTGCGTTTCGTTGAATATGGTGGCGGCAAGGAACTGATGAATGAACTGCTGCAACCCTATGGCCTGCATTTCATCGGGGCGGTGACACCGGGCCTTGAGGCATTCGTTTCGTCAAAACCGCTTGATGGCGTTGCTGATCTCAAGGGGCTGAAAATGCGCGCACCAGAAGGTATGGTGCAGGAAGTCTTTGCCGCGGCCGGTGCGTCGCCTGTGAACATTCCGCAGTCCGAAGTTTTCACATCCCTTGATAAAAAGGTGATTGATGCTGCGGATGCGACCGTGTTCTCGACCAACCAGGCAATGGGTCTGCATGACGTCGCCAAACATCCGGTCTATCCGGGCTTCCATTCCATGCCGATGCTTGAAGTTTCGGTCAACAAGGCGAAATGGGATTCCATGCCCGAAGACCTCCAGACCATTCTGGAAGTTTCGGTCCGTGATCTTGCGCGCGACATGGACGCACAGCTGGCCATGAAAGACATGGAAGCCGTTGCCAAGGCCCGTGCCGAAGGTGGGGTTACCATCCACAACTGGTCAGCCGAGGAACGCAACAAATTCCGTAAAATCGCAACCAGCCAGTGGGAAAAAGTCGCGGCACGTTCGGAAAATGCCCAGAAGGTTTATGATACACTCGTCAAATACCTGACCGAACAGGGCATGATCTGAGCCTGCCTTGATACATCCGTTTCCGGCGGTGCCCGCAAAGGCCCGCCGGAACGACCCGGTACAATCCGGCCAAGCCAGATAGAAGAGACGCTATCGGGTGATGCGGTCCTCCCCGTTGCCGGATTGTATTCTTTGTCGTGACAAGGAATGCTGAAAATGGCCCCGAGCGCAGAAAAAATGGCGCATAGCGAAATTCCCCCTGCCCTGGAACCGGATGGCGCATTAACCCCCGTACCAGAGGTTTCCGGCATTTTTGGCCGGATTGTCGACAAGATCAGCACGGTTTTCGCGCTGGGTTTCCTGTTGGCGATGGGTATCCTGATTTTCGAGATTTTCATGCGTCACGTTTTTAACAGCCCGACCCTTTGGGCGCATGAAACCACAACGTTTTTATCGGCCATCGGCTTTGTTTTTGCCGGGCTTTACTGTGCATCGCGCGACAAACATATCCGGGTTGTCATCATCTATGACATTGCCGGGCCAAAATTGCGTCGGGCACTTGATATCGGCATATCAATCGTCTGTGCCATTTCGTCGGGCTTTTTCGCCTGGGCGGGGTGGTTGATGGTGCAGCGTGCCGCCTTCAAACCCGATGGTAGCATCCATCTGGAAACCACCGGCAGCGCCTTTAACGCGCCTTATCCGGGATTACTGAAAATCTTCATGCTGTTGGTTCTGATCGCGTTAACGATCCAGTTTGTCGTTCTGGCTATCAATTATGTCCGCGCCAAACCTTATGATATGCGCGCAAATTCCGGGGCGGCAAAAGACAATGACTGACCAGAACTCCTGCCCAAACTCGCCCATGCACAGCATGAAGACCGTTATATCCGGCGCAACAGGATAAATCCCGATGTTTGATTTGCAGTCCCTTGGCATTGAATATGGCACGCTTGCGATGTTCGTGCTGCTGCTTGGTTTTTTGATGACCGGCATGCCGCTGGCATTTGTGACCCTGCTGATTGCCCTGCTGTTTACCCTTGGCTGGTTCGGACCGATGGCGGTACCGCTAATCACAAGCAGGGTCTATTCGTTTGTGTCATCCTTTGTCTTTGTCTCGGTCCCGATGTTCGTGATGATGGCAGCAATCCTTGATCGATCCGGCATTGCCAAGGACCTGTTCGAAGCCATGCGCCTGTTTGGCGGCCGGCTTAAGGGCGGGGTTGCGGTCCAGACGATTTTTGTCGCCGTCATTCTGGCCGCCATGAGCGGCATCATCGGCGGCGAGATCGTGTTGCTGGGCTTGCTGGCACTGCCACAGATGCTGCGTCAGGGATATGACAAGAACCTGGCCATCGGGGTTGTCTGTGCTGGCGGGTCGCTGGGTACTATGGTGCCACCATCCATCGTTCTGATCATCTATGGCCTGACGGCGAACGTGTCGATCGGCGATCTGTTTACCGCGTCCTTCCTGCCGGGCTTCATGCTGGCGGGGTTCTATGTCGCCTATGTGCTGTTTCGAAGCTACACGGGGGATAATATCGCCCCGCCGCCGCACACCGAAAAAATCCCGAACGAAGAAAAGATTCGCCTGCTCAAGGGCCTGATCCTGCCGTTCCTAGTCGTGATCTGTGTTCTGGGGTCGATCTATGGCGGAATTGCGTCGGTCACGGAAGCCTCGGCCGTCGGTGTTGCCGGGGTGGTTGCCTCGACCATCGTTCGGCGCGAATTTTCGCTTTCCATGCTCAAGGCCGCATCGCTTCAGACACTGTCGACATGCGGCATGATTGTCTGGATCGGGATTGGCGCATCGGCACTGGTCGGAGTATTCAACCTGATGGGCGGGATCAAGTTTGTATCCGTCCTGATTACCGGCATTTCCGATGACCCGATGATCATCATCCTGTTCATGATGCTGATCCTGTTCGTGCTGGGCATGTTCCTTGACTGGGTCGGGATCGCCCTTCTGACCATGCCGATCTTTGTTCCGATCATCAAACAGCTTGGCTTTGATCCAGTATGGTTCGGGGTGCTGTTTGCGATGAACATGCAGGTCAGCTTCCTGTCCCCGCCGTTTGGCCCTGCCGCGTTTTACCTGAAATCCGTGGCACCACCGGACATAACGCTTGGCACGATCTTCAAGGCACTGGTGCCATTCATCTGCCTGCAGGTGCTGGCCGTGGCCATTCTGATCATCTTCCCGGGAATTACAGGGCGATAGGATCATCCGGACCGATAGAAACCCAAAACGACAAAGGGGAAGCCATAACGGCTTCCCCTTTGCGTTCGCACCACCCCATCCTCAAGGGAGAGCTGTGGGAGACCAAATTCCCGCCAGAACGGGAATGACAGGGTGGCGAGGGTGCAAGGGTTGTGAACGGCCAGTCAACCGTTACGATAAAGGTAACTATAGGCATTGATCGCCGGCACACCGCCAAGATGGGCGTACAGGACTTTGGACCCCTTGGGGAAATAGCCCTTTTTGACCAGATCGATCATGCCCTGCATCGATTTGCCCTCGTAAACCGGGTCGGTCATCATGCCTTCCAGACGACCACACAGGCGAATTGCCTCGTTGGTTTCATCGGACGGCACGCCATAAGCCGGATAGGCATAATCTTCGATCAGAGTGATGTCGCGATCCGAAATACCGCCTTCAAGTTCGACCAAATTGGCAGTTTTCTGCGCAATCGCCAGAACCTGCGCGCGGGTCTGTTCGAGGGTACCCGACGCATCAATGCCAACCACCTTATCCGCACGGCCATCGGCGGCAAAACCGACAGCCATCCCGGCATGGGTGGAACCGGTCACGGTGCAGACCACGATATAATCGAATTTAAAGCCAAGCTCGGCTTCCTGGGCGCGGACTTCCTCGGCAAAGCCGACAAAACCAAGACCGCCATATTTATGCACCGATGCCCCGGCCGGGATCGGATAAGGCACCCCGCCCTTGGCCTTCACATCCTCAAGGGCGGCTTCCCAGCTTTCGCGGATACCGATATCAAAGCCCTCATCGACCAGCTCGATCTCCGCCCCCATGACGCGGCTCATCAGAATGTTGCCGACCCGGTCATAAACCGCATCGTTAAACGGCACCCAGCTTTCCTGCACCAGACGGCATTTCATGCCGATCTTGGCGGCGATGGCCGCAACCTGCCTTGTGTGGTTGGATTGCACACCGCCGATGGTGACAAGGGTATCGGCCCCGGATTTGATCGCATCGGGGATGATATATTCCATCTTGCGGACCTTGTTGCCGCCAAAGGCCAGCCCGGAATTGCAATCCTCGCGCTTGGCAAAAAGTTCGACATCGCCGCCAAGATGGGCGGAAAGACGCGGCAAGGCCTCGATCGGGGTCGGGCCAAAGGTCAGTTTGTATTTTTCAAATTTATCCAGGCGCATCGCGCACTCCCTGATTTGCAGAACGACATGGGAAACGAACCTCATGAAGGGGAAATGCTACCGCCAACCGCGTGAAAGGTGTTCTCGAACTTCGTGCCAATTTTTCACACGAAGCTTTCATCACATATCAAAATGTGCCTAGAATTTCGAAAATTTATAGAATTCCGGAAGGTCCTTTCATGACGCAGCATGCCAATCCCGCAAATGCCACCCCGATAGACCGCATTGATCAAAAGATTCTGCGCCTGCTGCAAAGTGACGGGCGGATGGGCAATGCCGATATTGCCAAACGGGTCAATGTCAGCCCGGCCACCTGCCACCGCCGGATGCAACGCCTGTTTGAAGAAGGATATATCACCTCCATCCGCGCCCAGATCGCCCCGGACAAGGTGGATCGCGCCGCGCTGGTGATGGTTGGTGTGGTACTGGACCGCTCAACCCCTGACAGCTTCGCCGCATTCGAAACCGCGTGCCGGAAACTTCCGTTCATCCTTGATTGCCATCTGGTGGCGGGGGATTTCGATTACTTTCTGAAAATCCGGGTCCGCGACATGGCCGATTTCAATCACCTGCATGGCGATCAGCTGATTGCGCTTCCCGGTGTCCGGCAAACGCGAACGTTTTTTGTGATGAAAGAGGTCGTCGACAATGCACCGCTGGCGTTTTGACCAAGAACAAGATCAACAGAGTTAGCGGTCGGACGGCAACGCTGTACGAATGGTGATGCGGCGATGGTGCGCTGCTCCCTGACGATCAAGCACGGTGATATCGTAAAAACCCGGTGCATCGGGCATCCAGTTTACGGTGCGTTTCCAAGGGTCGGAAACAAGCGGCACGCCATTGATGATCCAGATCAGAGGGCGCAGGCCGTTGCGGGCACGTAGCGGCACGCCGCGCTGCTGAATATCGCCGAGCAGGAAAACCGCATCCTCGGCAGGGGAAATGATATCAAGGCCGTTGGCAGCCTGTTTTGTTGTGCCCTTCTGTTGACGCGAAAAGTCCTTAAGAAGGTCGGGCGGCGGGGCTTTCCAAAGGTTAAAGGCCGCTTTCCTGGCCGGTGGCAAAGGCGGACGAGGGAGTTTTTCAAACACGGAAAACAAAATGGGGGCGGCAGCGCCAAGGCCGGTTTGGCCCGGTATCGGTTGCCCGGATGCCTTCCCCACCCAAACGCCAACGGTATAATCCCCGGCATAGCCAAATGCCCAAGCGTCGCGATAGCCATATGAGGTACCGGTTTTAAAGGCAATCGGCGGGGCATTGGTATTGTCCAACGATTGCCAACGATATCCCGCAGGACGCGGCGTATTTTGCAAAATACCCGTGATCCAGTTTTGAGTTCGAACTGAAAACATATCGCTGTCGGACAGGCACGGAACGGGCGCCCGATCACGCAGATATTGCAACGGACAGTTTTTACGATCCGCAGCCAGTGCCCGATAAAACCCGATCAGGTCTTCAAGGCGCACGCCAACCCCGCCAAGCGCCATGGCAAGATTGGGACTTTGCGCTTCACCGGGCAACCGCATTTCAAGGCCATTTCGGCGCAAGCTTTGCGCAAACCGGATCGGGCCATATCGTTCAAGCACCTTGACGGCCGGGATGTTGAGGCTAAATCGCAGGGCGTCGGCAATACTGACCTGACCATATTCGCCGTGATCGAAATTGGTCGGGTGGTAACTGCCATCGGCAATTTCCCGATCCCAGATCATGGTCTGGGGATGGGTCTGGTGATCATCAAATGACAGGGCGTAGATGAACGGCTTTAAAGTTGATCCGGGGGAACGGATGGCACGCGTCATATCGACGAACCCGTGACTGACCCGATCCAGATAATCGCGAGACCCCAGATGGGCACGGACCTTTGACGTACTGTTTTCAACAACCATAATGGCCACAGAACGTTCGGGGGCCTGATCCGCACCGTGAAATTCAACAAGCTTTTGAAGGTCAGCCTGAAGGGCCGGATCAATCGTCGTGACGATACGGGGCTGATCGCGATTGGCTGCGACCAACCGTTCGGCAAGATGCGGGGCAAGCATCGGCAACGGATATTGCGCAACGGGCAAAGGTTCCGCCAAAGCTTCGATATAATCGGCCCGGGAAATGGCATTCGTTAAATATAGCCGATCCAGCACCTTGTCACGGGCAGCACGCGCCGTTTCGGGAAAACGATCCGGGCGCAGACGGCCGGGCGATTGCGGCAGCACGGTAAGCAAGGCCGCCTCTGCAATTGTCAGGTGATCGGGTTCTTTGCGGAAATAGACATGGGTGGCACTTCGAATACCTTCGACACGCCCGCCAAACGGAGCCAGCGTGACATACATATCAAGGATTTCCGTTTTGGAATAATGGGCTTCGAGTTGGATGGCGCGCAGCATTTCGACGATTTTTGATAGGATCGTGCGATCACGCGGCTCCAGAAGGCGGGCAACCTGCATCGTCAGTGTTGATCCTCCCGACACGACATGCCCTGCCCGCACCCATTGCCCGACGGCGCGGATAAGGGCCAGCGGATCAACGCCAAAGTGACTGTCAAAACGGCGGTCCTCATAGGATTTCAGAAACCGGATATATTTCGGATCAATTTCCGCAATCCGCGTTTCCAGCCGCAGCAATCCATCGGCGGTGCCAAAAACCCGCAACGGGCGGCCATTTTCACCTTCAACCACGGTTGAAAGATCATCCAACCGGGCAAGATTGGGCGGGAAAACCCGATCAAGCCCCCACAGACACGCCATTGCCAGCAGAAAACTGCCGACAATGATAGAAGCGCGTCCGGGTTTGGGCCATGTCAATGTCACGGCGGGTGTCTTTCGCGGTTAGTTGATCGGTTTGACCACAAGCGAGGACACCGCACCACGGGCGAAGAAGGCCGGTTTGTACATATCTTCGATATAAGGTGCCGGAAGGATATAGGTCCCCGGTGTCACCGCACGAACAACGTAAGACAGACGGAAATCGGCTTTCTCGTAACGCCCGTAACCGCCACTGCCAATATTGATCGAGGCGACGAACCGGTCATCACGTTCAGCGCGGAAATCGGTCCAAGAGACGTCATCGGGGCCAAGAGAAAGCTTGCCATCCAGTTCAGGGAAATGCGCGTTGCTTTCAATTTCAAACCCGGCAGGCAGCAAATCCACCACCAGGGCACGGTGCGACAGTTTGGCCGTACTTTTCCCCGACAGAACCACAATCAACCGGTCACCGGTTTTGACATTTTCCAAAGAGGCCGGTTTGCCATCAAGATCAAAATATTGGCGCTTGATCGACAGGTTATGGGCCTCTGGTGCCAGTGGGCTGGCTGGAATGCCGGTAACGGACCAGCGGGCAAAAACCGTGTGATCCCCGATATTTTCCACCTTGTATCCCGGTGTCACAAGTTCGGGCGGCAATGTCAGGCGATAACTTCGCGCCGGTTCCATGTCTCGTCCGTTCAGACGCAGGGAAACCAGCTGGCTGGCATCTTTGGTAATGCTGGTCGCCGCCTGCAACAGCCAGCCTTTTTCCTGGGTACTTGTATAGCGTTCCTGATCGGATTGTTCGGTGACAGCCCGCAAAAGGGCCAGGCGTTCCGTTTCGCTGGCAAAGATTTCCTTTGGCAGGGTCAGGATTGCCGACAGATCGCGCAAGGACGAGCCGAAGCTGTGATAATAGCGCCCGGTCGAGCCAAGATTTTGAAGGATGTCATCCATTGAAACCGGATCGGCGTCCGCGCCAACCGTCACCAGGGCGGCATTCACCTGAGCGCGCGCCAGCGACCCGATGCCGGTATTGAGCAGTTTTTCTGCTTCGTATTTCAGGTTCGACACGGAATACCGATCATTGCGCGCCAGCACCAGCACCATATAGGCGCGTGCTTCGGGCGGGTATTGTTCATAGCGCACAACATCCTGCATCCAATCCAGCGCATCATCAAAACGATCATCCAGCACCGTATATCCGCGCGCACGCGCGGCCGTCAGGAAATCGGTGGCGTACGCAGTCAGCCACGGTTCGGGATCATTATGGCGATCCCAGAAACCGAAACTGCCATCGCCGCGCTGCTTGGCAAGAATGCGCACGATGCCGTCACGGATTTTGTCGTCCAGACCGGCCGCATCGAAACGGACGTCATTCCAGCGTGACTGGGCGTCCCCAAACGACAGCAACGGGAACGCCCGGCTGGTGGTTTGCTCCAGACAACCATAGGGATAGCGATCAAGTGCCGTGATCAGGTCCTGAACCCTGATTTCGGGAACCGAGGACAGGGTCAGGTTCATATTGACCGTTTCAGGCAAATACTGACCGAGGATGTCAGCATTGAAATCAAGGACATCACCCGCGGTCAATTCCGCCTGCGCGGTGTGGTTTTCCCAAGGCTGGGCGGGACGGACTTCCATATCCCACTGGCGCTGCTGGCGGTAGCCATCCGGCCCGGAAACATCAAGCGTCAGCGTCCCGACACCGATCTTTCGCGCGGTAATGTCAAATGCAGTTTCAATTTGCTGGCCCCGTGCCAAAACACCGTCCCAGTCGGGCTGGGCGATGGCAAATTCATCACTGGACGACAAGCGGGCGTGATAATCGCCAGCCGGACCGCTTAGATTTTGCAGACGCAGAGCCACATTGGAGACATCCCCCGGTGCCTGAAAACGGGCGGGTAAAAGTTCGGCGACAATCGGGGCACGTACCAGCATATTTGCCGCCCCACCACCGGTGGCTGTTTTGCTATAGGCCACGGCAAAGAAACGCAGTTTGCCGTTAAAATCAGGCAGATCAAACTGTGCGGTCGCCACACCGTTTTCATCGGGTTTCAAGGTATCACTGGCCAGTGCCACCGATTTGAATACGCGGGCACGCAATGACCCCAGATTCCCAGAATCCGTTTCATCCCCCCCGGACCGGATCGTTCCGGCATCCCCGGATTGCGGGGCGATCAGATGACCATAAAGATCATAATAGCCAAGTTGCAGATATTGTTGTGCCAGCAGATCAAGATCAGGGCGCGGTGTCTTGAAACCGGTAAGACGCAGGATGCCTTCATCAACGGCAAAGACACTGACGCGCAAGTCTTCATCACCAACCACCACGCCCGAAACCGTGACCGGCACCGAAAGATGACTCGATGGCAGGACTTCGTCGGGCAGATCAAAATCGACTTTCAATCTGTGGCTTTCACTGTCAAACGAAATCCATTTGGCCCCGACGGCACGGAACGGACCGTGCTGATCGGTATCAAGACCCGCACGATAGGCCGTAGCAAGAACATAGGCGCCGCTGCCCCATTCCGCGCGGACAGGGATACTGAATTCCGTGCCATCCGCCGAAAGATCAAATTCCTGACGCCACAGAATGTTTTTGTGGGCAACCGTTACCTGAAGTCTGCCTTCGAACGGTGCTTTGACAAAACCATTGATCGTATCCCCCGGTTTGACGTCGTCGGCCTCAACCGTCAGGGCAAGCTGATCGGGGCGGTCGGGGGATTGCCCGTTCGACCACCAGCCGACATGGAAGGTATGATCGGCCGCACTGCCGGTCTGGGTATCGCGAATGACCGCGCGATAATATCCCCAGTCATCAAATCCGCGATCGAACGAAACAACGCCATCCGGGCCGGTCGTGACGATTTCCCGATCAATGGGGATGTCGTATTTTTCGTAACTCGATTGCCAGCGACCATCCTGATAGAACCAGTTGTAATCGCGTTCCTCGCGGACCCATTCGATCTGCAATTCATGATTGGCGATTGGATCACCCGTGGCATTCAGAGCGATTGCATCAAATGTCGCGGCTTGCCCATAAGACAGGGTATCGCCATCAAAGCGGGCTCTTACACCAACAAAGGTGTCGCTATTGCGCAGCGGCAGATTGACGGTCGCCCGGCTGGGACGGCCATCGATATCGGCAACCTCGATGTTTAGCCGGACGCGCAGCGGCGAGGAAACATCAACCTCGTCAAAGGCCGGAACCTTCAGTTCGGCGTAACCGCTGTCATCGCTTTTTACAGGGTCGAAAGCATTGCGGATTTGCGCCGTTTCCGATGCCAAGCCAAAATAATAATCGCCATAGGTCTCAAACGGTTTGTGATCAACCTGAAGCAAGGCATCCCCGCTGGCCCGAAGGCCACTTCCCGGGGCTCCAAACAGATAATCGGTTTGAACATCAACCGGCATGGATGCGCCAAAGGCCATATAGGGGGCCGATACATGCGCGCTGACTTCAAGACGTTCGGGAACGAATTCCTCGACCTGAATTTCAAGATTGCCGATGGCATCCGCCTTTGGATCGCTATAGGCAGCAATCCGCCATTTCCCGGTCGCGGCAGCGCCTGAAATGGGGATATCGACACGCCCGCCGCCCAAATCATCCGGGGACTGAACGGTTTTGAAAACTTCCTTGCCATCGGGTTGATACAAAACAATGGTCAGGGGGATTTGGGCGCGCGCATTGGCCTTGTCGTCACGCAGCAAATAACCAAGCTTCACCGTCTCGCCCGGTCGATAGATACCACGTTCCGAGTACAGATAGGTTTGCAGCGGTTTGGGCGGCGCCTTGCCCGCGACACCATGGTCCGACAGCTCCAGTGCTGGCTGGGTCAGCGAAATAAACGAAAAATCACCGTCTCTGGTTTCTGCGGTCAGATAAACCGCCTGTTTGCCGCCGGTGCCGTTTAACAATGCCCCCGAAAGGTCCGCCCAGCCATCCGCCCTGGTGACGGCTTCACCGAGTATTTCATTATTGCGGGCGACAAGCCGCACCGTCGCCCGCCCGACCGGTTCGGCCGATTTAAGGGACCGGACCTGAAGCGACAGACCATTTTCGCCGCTATAGGCCGAAAGACCAAGATCGGTGACCACCAACCATTGAGTCGGCTGATTGGCCCAGCTTTCATCCTGATCCGGATCGCTTGCGACCAGAACATAGAGCCCCGGCTTGAAGTCCGAAACCATATCGCGCAGGGGAATCTGGGTGACGACGTCCTGATCCGGACGATTGCGAATATCAAGCGTTCCAGACCAGATTTCCGCCCCGATATCATTGCCGATCTGGCGCATGTCCCAATTATCAAGTTCACGCGCCAGAAGATTGCGGGTCAGCGTCGTAACGATGTTTCGTTCCACAACGCGATAGAATTTAAGCGCCACACGATCATGATTGACCGTTGTAACCGGCAAGACCGGTGTATCACTTTTTGGCAGGATATAGCTGTTTGTACCCAGTGAAATCGTGGCACGGCGCGTCCCGACCTTCACATCGTGGCTGAGATCCTCTGCCAGGGTAAAATCGTGGGGGCCTCTGAGGCCCTTGCGCAGGGTAACATTGGTGATTTGCGAATGCGGAAGGCCAAACAGACATAGTGCGCCGTTGGAAATGCGCGCCGAATAGTCCCGTTTTGGCGACAATTCGATATAGGCACGCAATTCAAGATCCTGATCGGCACGCAATTCGTGATCAAACACAAAGCAGGTTTCGCTTACCGCTTTGTCCGATGCCACCGACACATTCTGAAGAACAATATCCCCGCGCAGCATGCCGGCAAGAACCGCAATCCGGGCATCATATTGGCCCGCAAGGCAGTCATGGATTTTTGCGGTTTCCGATGCTTCAAAACTGCAGGCGCGGTTGCGTTCCCAAAGCCAGCCCACCTGATCGCTTTCGATGCTGTTTTGCTGATCCGGGTCTGACATGGACATTACCGACTGATAACGTCGCGCCATTTCAAGGTCACGTTTTGCCAGATCTTCGTTCTGGCAGATCGCATTTTCAACAAGCGTTGATGCGCGTTCGCACGGGAAACTTGCGGCATAGATCACGGGCGTCTGTGACGCCCCCTTTTCCTGAGCAAGAGCCGGTAAAGCCGGCAAGGTAACCATCAAGAAAAAAAGGCCTGTCAGCCATTTCACGCAACGCATCCGAACCTCTGTATTTTTATTTTATTGGCAGAATTCTGATTTTTATCCTTCTGCACAATAAAGGTTTTTTGTGGTCCGTCGTCCAGCATAAACATCACACAAAAAAACAGGTGGTTTACGGGAAACCACCTGTTTTCAGAAGACTGACCGGAAACCGGAATTTAGTCGCCAACCGGGAAGCGCATGGTGACGAATTCTTCCGCCGCCGACGGATGCACCGCGACGGTCTGGTCGAACTGGGCCTTGGTTGCGCCCATGCGGACCGCAATGCCGATACCCTGGATGATTTCGGCGGCGTCCGGGCCGACCATGTGCGCACCAAGAACGACGTCGGTGGTTTTATCGACGATGAGTTTCATCAGCGTTTTTTCATCGCGCCCCGAAAGCGTATGGCGCATTGGTTTGAAGGTCGATTTGTAAATGACGACTTCGCCCCCCTTCGCGCGGGCTTCTTCCTCGCTCAGGCCAACCGTGCCGACCGGTGGCTGGCTGAACACCGCGGTCGGGATGGCGTTATAGGACATCGACCACGGTTTGCCGCCAAATACCGTATCGGCGAACGCCATGCCTTCCTTGATCGCGACCGGGGTCAGTTGGACATGATCGCGGACATCGCCAACCGCATAGATATTTGGCACGCTGGTTTGCAGACCCGCATTGGTGATGATGGCACTATTATCCTTAAGCTCCACCCCGACCTCCTCAAGACCCATGCCATGGGTTTTCGGTTTGCGGCCGGTGGCAAACATGATGGCATCGACAACCTGATGTCCGCCGCCGGTCAGAGTCAGGGAAAGCGTCCCGTCGTCATTTTTGCTGATCGCGGTGACATTGGTGTTCAGCTTAAGGTCGATACCTTTTTTGACGATTTCCCGGGCCAGGTGTTCGCGAATATCATGATCAAAACCGCGCAAAATCTGATCGCCGCGATAGAATTGCGTCACCTGCGCACCAAGGCCTGCGAAAATCCCGGAAAATTCAACCGCGATATAGCCGCCGCCAACAACGGCAATCCGTTCGGGCAGATCGTCAAGGTGGAAGGCCTCGTTGGAGGAAATCGCGTGCTCAACACCGGGAATATCGGGCAGTGATGGCGTGCCGCCCACCGCAATCAGGATACGATCCGCCGTTACGGTTTTATCGCCGACGGCAATGGTGTGTGCATCCTTAAGCACCGCGCGGCTTTCGAACAGTTCGATATTCGATCCCGCCAGAAGCTTTTTATAGATGCCATTCAGGCGATCAATTTCCGCATCCTTGTTGGCAATCAGCTTTTTCCAGCTAAAGCTGGGTTCGCCCGGAAGGGTCCAGCCATAGGCCGCCGCATCTTCGAAATCCTCGGCAAAATGTGCGCCGTAAACCAGAAGCTTTTTGGGCACACAGCCACGAATGACACAGGTGCCGCCAACGCGGCTTTCCTCGGCAATCGCGACCTTCGCCCCATAGCCAGATGCAACGCGTGCAGCCCGCACCCCGCCCGATCCGGCACCGATGACAAACAGGTCATAATCATAATCCGACATGCGGAAATCCTTATTTCTCGATCATTGAGATCATTGCGTGATATGGGGCCAAATGTAGGGCGGAAATCACAAGAGTCGAGGCAAAAGCCGCCCCTTTGCGATGAATTTCGCGTTATCGCGCTGAAAACCGCCCCTGTGATGCCGGTTGACCAGCCGAAGATAGCATTTGGTAATTTTCTTGCTATATGCTGAAAAGAGCCGGTGATTTGATGAACGGCCCCACAACACAGGAACAACGCCCATGAGTGACCGGATGACAGGTCAGGACGCATCGTTTGACAATGCCCCGCAATATGCAGATACGCGCGGCGGCAATACGGCTGTCGTCTGTTACGGCCTGATGATCGCGACCCTGTTTACCGCCTTTGCCACCGGTCTGATCGCGCTGATTGTTGCCTATGTCGCGCGTGAGGATGATGATCACTGGACCAACAGCCATTACACATTCATCATCCGCACATTCTGGATCAGCATCCTTTATGCGATCATTCTGGGCTTTTTCACCTTCGTGATCGGATGGGTGCCACTTCTGGGCTGGGCGATTGTCGGCCTGATGGCGCTTTATACCACCGCGTGGTTTATCGGACGCAACGTGATTGGCGTTTTGCGCGCCCTTAACGGCAGCCCGATTGATAATCCGAAAAGCTGGTTCTTCGGATAAGATCACACTGATTTGGCGCAATCGGTTTTGCCCGATTGCGCCCGACTCCCACCCCCGTTAAAGTCGGGTTTGCGGACGCACACACGACACGGACAGGGAGTCGCATCGCCATGGGTTCGATGCAACCGGCCAAAATGCGCTGGGAAAATCTGCTTTCACCACACCGGCTTGATTTTCGGGATGGCAAGATTCGCCTGCCCGATGGCGATCCGCATCCAAGCCCGGATGGCAGAAGCCCGTTCCAGATCGATGTTGACCGGATCATTTTTTCATCCTCGTTCCGCCGTCTTCAGAACAAGACACAGGTTCATCCGCTTTCGGAAAACGACCATGTGCATACCCGCCTGACCCACACGATCGAGGTCGGATCGGTCGGGCAGTCCCTTGGCCTGATGGCCGGTGCGCATATCGTCAAACACCTTCCGAAAGGAAGCCCGATCACGATTGCCGATATCGGATACATGGTGCAGGCGGCCTGCCTGGCCCATGATATCGGCAACCCGCCCTTTGGCCATTCGGGCGAGGATGCGATCAATGAATGGTTCACCACCTCGCGCCTTGCCAAGGAAGAACTGACCGGGCGGTTGACCGGACCGGAGCTTGAAGATTTACGGCATTTCGAAGGGAATGCGCAGGGGTTGCGCATCATCAGCCAGCTTGAAATGAAGCGGTTTGATGGTGGGCTGAACCTGACTTACGGGACGCTTGGCAGCTTCATCAAATATCCGCGCAGCACATCGGTCCCCGATGCGCGCCGTCGCGAGTATACCGGCCTCAAAAAGCCCGGATATTATCAGGCAGAGCGCGACATCGCCCATGCGATTGCCAATGTTTGCGGGCTATCGCCGCTGGAGGGGTTTGACGGCGCGTGGCGGCGCCATCCGCTGGTCTATCTGGTCGAGGCGGCTGATGACATCTGTTATTCGGTGGTCGATCTTGAAGATGGCTGGGAGCTTAACTGTGTGAGTTTCGAGCAGGTCGAACGCGCCCTTGCCCCGATTGCCCGCCATCCGGAAAAATACGACGGTGACGCCGAAAAACGCTGGGCCGATTTGCGGGCCGAGCCATGGTATGCCGAGAAATCCGAAGATGACCGGATCGGCTTTTTGCGCGGCAAGGCGATTGGCAATCTGGTGAAGGCCGCGGTTGATGCCTTTATCGAGCATGAGGACGCGTTGCTTTCGGGTACGCTGGAAGGCGATTTGCTGGCCAATACGCCGCTTGGCAAGGATGCCAGACAGTGCAAGATGCTGGCGGTTGAGCGGATTTATAATGCGCCGCATGTCCTGCCGATTGAGATGGCCGGGTTCGAGGTGATCAATGGCCTGCTTGACAGCTTTGTCCGGGCCGCGATTGATATCGAAGAACATAAAACGCATGGCAAACGCCTGCCGCCGCAGGCCGACCGGATCGACAAACTTCTGTCGGGCAAGCTGTCGGAAGCCGATGGGCTTTATGCCCGGATCATGCGGGTGATGGATTATATTTCCGGCATGACGGACCGTTATGCGGTGACGCTTTTCCGGAAGCTTCAGGGCATTACGATTTAACGCAAAAGCCCGGCAGGCTCGCCCGACTAAGATATTGATAAATATACCATTATTTCCGTGCCGAGCTTTGATTGGGAACTTTTCCGGTTTTTTTGAAAAAGTTCTTGATTTGTTCTTTTCGTTGTGCCATAAAGATAAAGTCAACAGGACAAATGGGTTCGGAGACAAAACCCGCAAAGCGTGATTCGCTTTTGCGGGTTTTTGCGTTTCGGGTGGCAAAACAGGAATTGGATGATGATAGGGCAGCGATCTGACGCGATGACATGGCGGGTGCGATATCGCCAAACGGGCATCACTGGCGCATGGAAAAGTCATTACGACGGTGGTGCGTCCGGGCCGTAAGGCCCCGGGATATTTGCGAAAAGCGGGTGTTTATCATGACGGGAGAGATGTGCCCTTGGGGCAAGGGTGTTGGTTCGGGGCAGCGATAGCCGGGGCGAGGCGAAGTTCGTCCGGTCCGTTTAGTCCAGTCCGGTCGGTGAAGCGTGAGAATGTCGAGAATCAGCGGGCCCGAATTGCGCCCGGATTGGATCGGCACGGGATCGTCTGGCCGGGTTGCCGGGTTGCCGGGTTGCCGGGGTGGCTGGATTAGCCTGGCGATTGATCAAAACCGTCATTCCGGGCGAAGCGTAGCGCAGACCCGGAATCCATGCCCGATTGGAAGAGACTGGATTCCCGCCGTCGCGGGAATGACGGTCTGATTGGGTATGCTGTGTCAGCGGTCCGGGGTTGGCTGGCTGGCGGGACTGGTTTGGCGATGGATCAAAACCGTCATTCCGGGCGAAGCGCAGCGCAGACCCGGAATCCATGCCCCGTTGAAAGAGACTGGATTCCCGCCGTCGCGGGAATGACGGTCTGATTGGGTATGCTGTGTCAGCAGTCTGGGGTTGGTTGGCGGGGTTGGCCTGGCGATGGATCAAAACCGTCATTCCGGGCGAAGCGCAGCGCAGACCCGGAATCCATGCCCCGCTGAAAGAGACTGGATTCCCGCTTTCGCGGGAATGACGATCAAGTTGGGAGTGCTTTGTCATCGGTCCGGGGTTGGTTGGTGGGATTGGCTTGTGATCGATCAAACCGTCATTCCGGGCGAAGCGTAGCGCAGACCCGGAATCCATGCCCGATTGGAAGAGACTGGATTCCCGCCGTCGCGGGAATGAGATCTGATTGGGAATGACGACCAGGTCGGGAAGGCTTTGCCCGCAATCGGAAAAGCCCGGCACAAGGACCGGGCTTTGATTTTCAAATGATGTAGTGGATGCCGCATTCGGTTTTGTCCTGCCCGGCCCAGCGACCGGCACGGACATCGGTTGAATTGGGATCAACCCGATCCGTGCATGGCATGCAGCCAATCGACAGGAACCCTTCGGCCTCCAGCGGGTGGTGTGGCAGGGCGCGGTTTTCGAAGATATCTTCGATATCAGCCCGGTTATAACCGGCCAGCGGATTGATCTTGATCCGGGTACCGGCGGTTTCGATCACGGGCAGTTGCCCGCGTTCGCCACCGTGGAAGCGTTTGCGACCGGTCAGCCATGCGTCATAGCCCTTGAGCGCACGTTGCAATGGCTCCACCTTGCGCAGATAGCAGCATTTGGCGGTGTCAGAGGCAAACAGCATGCCGTTGGGATCATCCGCCGCCAGAAGCGTTTCATCCGGTCGCATGATCTGGATATTGGTCAGGCCAAGCTGATCAACGAGCTGTTCACGATAGCGATGGGTTTCGCCAAACAGCTTGCGGGTATCAAGGAAAATCACCGGCAGGTTCGGGTCGACCTCGGACACGAGGGCGAGCAGAGCCGCGGCCTCTGTCCCAAACGACGAGGTCATGGTGATTTTGCCGTGGAATTCTTCATGCACCATCGGTTCGATCAGGGCCACTCCCTGTAAATGGCCATAACGTCCCATAAGATCAGAAACGCGGCTTTCTGTCTCCTCAGGAGACATTGAGCCACCAGTAACTATGTCTTCCTCACGAAGAATGTTCATGAAAACCACCCGCGGCTATCAATGAACTCGTCGGTATTCTGCTGCAATTGCCGCATACTTGCTCCGCCAGCCTTCCACTTAGCCCTTTCGACAGCAAGTGCATTTAAGCGCTCCGACCATCCAGGCTCAAGCCACTTTTCTATAGCACGACGTATACGCCCTGCAAGTCTTGGACTTAGACCGTTGGTCGACACCGTAATCATCAGATCACCGCGCGTTACCCGCGCCGGCGAGAAAAAATCACAATATTCCTTGACGTCCTCGACATTGGCAATCGTGCCGACGGCCTTGGCGATGGCGGCCAGCTCGGCGGCCTTTTCATGCGGCAAATCGACAATAAACAGGATTGCAGCCGCGTTGACATCGGCCGAATTCGGGAGATAGCGGTGCAGCCGGTCGCCGGCCTGGTCGACCAGTTCGGCAATCGGGTCTTCGGCATAAACGGTGACGTATCTCGCCCCATCACCGTCAAGCTGGCGCAAACGGTTCAGGGTTGCCTGACCGTTGCCCACCAGCGCGACCGACAGCCGCGCAAGGTCCAGATTGATGGGAAACATCGTCGATCCTCAAAAGAAAGTTTCTGTTGGTTAAATGTGACTATGGGTGTGTGCATTGGATAATTCAATACATTTTTTATGTGTTTTATATTTATAGAACACTATTTATTGCGCAAATAGATTTCGTGATCCGGCCCCGATGACGGCCGTAAAAGCATTACGGTGAAGCTTTTCCTGCACTTTTTAAAATTTCACCCTATATTGGGCGCGAAATTAAGCGCTTCGCATGACAAAGAGATCCCGCCGATGTCCCCGATTGAGCATACCAGCAGCGTTTCATCCGCCCTGCCCCACCCCGCCGCCACAGCCCCCACCCGCACAGGAATGTTGCGATGTGGCTGTTTTTTGTGGCGGCCATGGTGTTCATCATGGTGGTGATTGGTGGCCTGACGCGGTTGACCGAGTCCGGGTTATCCATCGTGGAATGGCGGCCCTTTACCGGGATCATCCCGCCGATGAACGAGGCGGACTGGATGGCGCTTTATCAGCAATACAGCCAGTATCCGGAATTCCAGAAGATCAATGCCTGGATGTCGGTCGAGGATTTCAAATCGATCTTCTGGCTGGAATTCATTCACCGGCTTTGGGGCCGGTTGATTGGCGTCGTGTTCTTTGTGCCCTTCGTCTGGTTCCTTGCCAAAAAATCCATTGATGGTGCCACCAAATGGAAGCTTTGGGGGCTGTTCATCCTTGGCGGTCTGCAGGGGGCGATGGGCTGGTACATGGTCATGAGCGGCCTTGTCGACCGCCCCGATGTCAGCCAGTACCGCCTGACCGCGCATTTCGGTCTGGCGCTGGTGATTTTCATCGCGTTGATGTGGGTCGGGCTTAACCAATATGCCCCGCGCGGCATTTCAACCCATGCCTCCAGACGCGGCTGGCAGCTTCTGGCGCTTATCGTGTTTACCGCGCTTTCGGGCGGCTTTGTGGCCGGGATCAATGCCGGACATACCTATAACACCTTCCCGCTGATGGACGGCCAGTTGATCCCCGACGGGCTGTTTGTCTATAGCCCGGCATGGCTGGCCCCGTTTGAGGACCATATGACGGTACAGTGGGATCACCGGTGGCTGGCGAAACTGACCTTTATCGCGGTGATCCTGTTCTGGTGGCGGGCGGGGAAATGGAACCTGACAGCGCAGCAACGCCTTGCCACGCATCTGGTGCTGGCGGCGGTTTGCTTGCAGGTGACATTGGGGATTTCAACGTTGCTGAGTGTTGTGTGGTTGCCGCTGGGTGTGGCGCATCAGGCAGGCGCGGTGGTGCTTGTCGGGGCGATGACTTATGCGATTTACAGGTTGTCGGGAGATCGGGGTGCTGGCGGGGCTTGATGGCAGAACACCCGCACCCCAAAGCCGCTGCTAAAAAATAAATCTGTCCCCTTTTGTTCAAGATACAGGTCGTTATCCTATCCTGAGGCCAGCAAAAAAATCTATGCCAAGTGTGGTAGTTCAGGATCGCCAAAGACAGTGGATGCACCAATTGCTTTTTCATAAGACAATGTAATTGTCTCGTTAAGGCGCTGCGAGACACCTTCAATCCGAGCCTTTGCATGCACGCCGAACAGATCGAGTTCCTCAATCATATAGATTGTACAAGCCGTTGCCACGCCGGTTGCCAAACCGACGACAATAGAAAGTGCATAATCGCCTAAAGGACCAAATCCTTTTACATAGGGGTCCATTGCACCTTCAAGCGCGATGCCACCAGAAGTAACGAGTGCGGCCGCGATAATTTTAAGTGCTGCATCGGCTGCCTGTGCCGTTGATACACCCTCCTCTGGGAAAAGAAGAGTAGTCATGGCACGATAAAGCGACATGATTCCTTCGCGGACCATACGCACAAGTCTTGCCGCAGTGGTTGCAAAAGTATTGATCAGAACAGTTACTAAATTTGACAAAAATCCGCTAATGAAACCATCCTTCAAAGCAAAGGCTGCGTCTTTCCATTTGCTCTGAACACGGTTTGCCACGCGCGTCAGCCGTTCCTTAAGCGCATCAAGAAAACTGTCATCGACCTTCCCCTTGAAACCGTTTTTCCAGGCATCCCTAATTTCGGCAAAGGTAGCGCGAACAAACTCTTCCATTAAAATGCCAAGCGCCTGTTGAAGAGCCATTTTACTGCCCTCTTTAATGCTTGATTTTACAGAACTTCCAACAAATTTTGTGCTTGTATAGTATTTTTTATTATAACGTTCATCTTGAGATTTTTGTGCTGTGTCCCCAATTTTTCGAACCATACTTAGGTTTGTCTGCTCTAATTTCTCTAGTTTGTGCAGTTCCTTTTGTTCTTTATCTGATATACTGCTTCGAGATCGTAAATTGGTTATGCGGTTTCGTCGATCTTGGGCTGTATTCTCAAGCCAAGAGGCAAATTCTTCTGGGGTTTTAGCTCCTTTTGAGCGGTTTATACTCCGATCTGTTGGAGCAAGGTTTTCTTTTAGATTGGCCGCATCGGTCGTTTTCTCCTCGGCTAACACTCTGCCGGGATCATCATGCGTTTGTTTCGCAGATATCACATGGTCCTGATCAACTCTATCTTCCAGAGTCCGTTTGACGCCCGCGTAGCTATCACTCACCCCACCATCTTTGCGCTTCTCAGATATGACTCTGTTTCCTTCGATATACCGCGCATCTTGATGGACAATGTTTTTGGTTCGTTCTTTAGGTGGCTTGCTTTTATCATCATATCCTCCACGATTCTCATATGCCAATTTTTCGCGGTTGGTGGCATACACTCCTGTACGAACATTATGGATAGTGTCGACATTCCCACCCAATTTATCGTCAAACAAAACCTTTCCGATCCCCAAAGGTCGAACAACGGCTTCCAAGCATTCACGCTGACAGGATGCGATCAGGGCGTCGATTTTTTCCGAGCTCAGATGTTCGTTTATGTTGGCAACAAGAGTATCTGCATCGATTGTTGCCGCAGGTAGGTTTTCGGTCATATCCAGCATCGCCGAGGAAAGCATGGCACTGACTGACACTTCCGCAGAATTATCGCGAAAGACTGTGGTATGCCCATTTTTCTTTGCAAGATGTTTGCGTTTTTTGAAACGTTTTACAGTGTCGTTCATTACATGCTCCTCACGATGACGGGTCTTTGTGTATCAATGACCAATATCTCTGGTGATGAAAATCAGGCGTGACAGAATTTGTAGGCTTGCCATTTCTCGATAAAGATTTTCTCTTCTTCCGAAATCTGTCCATCAGCCTCGCTCACGACGGTGATAATATCGTCAATGATCGGCCAGACTGCTTTGTCCAGTTTGCCGACAAAGATCATTGCATCTGCGAATGACGGAGGGTTTTGGATCAACTTCTCAAGACCCGATTGAAGTCGACCGGGGGCTGTTATGGCTGACGCGCCAAGAACGAATTCTGTGAGGCTGTCTTTTTCCTCATCATCGAAATGACCATCGCACGCGGCAATAGCGGCACCAACCGCAAACAGGCACATAACAAACTCAATGGATTTGTTGTGCTCTGCATATATATTTGCTGCATTCTCAAGATGCTGCTCAAGTTCGAGAATTCTCGCCGCCGCATTGGGCAGGTCGCTGTTTTCTGCGCCCTGTTCGATGATAGTAACGGAGCTCTCTGTCCCGCCATCAACCGTTCTTGTCGTGAATTTCCTGAATAAAGTGACTCGCGGAATACTATTTCTAACAATATTAACGATTATATCCCTGTTCGGGACGTGTTGGTCCCACGTTTGCCCAACGGCTTCGAATACTTGCGAAGTTGTTACTGTGGCTTTCTGATAGACATCAGAAATGTGATCGGAAAAATCCGGCAAATCCTTTACGTAAACCAACCGAACAAAACCATCAATTGGACGTTTAACAATTTCATAGTGTGGATTAAGAGTAGCCAGATTATGAGCCGCAATAATTGCAAGGCCTGCGACAGGAATAGCCATTCCGAGACGGCCTTTCGTATAAACACGGGATGTCATGCCCAAAGCTCCTATAGCTCGTTCGGCAAACAGCACTGCCTCGCTCATGCGGCCCTGACATCCTCCAATCTCGAAGGTCTCATGATTTGTGATCGCAAGACGAATAGCCTCCTGATCATCGAAAGAAATCGTCAGTAATTTTTCCTCGAAGGACATTCAACTTCTCCCCTGTTCGAATGTTTCTGAAATAATCGCTGCTTGACCGGCAAAGCTCAGCACCCAGGCTGTGAGTTCTTTTTCGCTTGTTGTCGTTAATGTTAACGTCAAACTGCCATCCAGATGATCTTCGATAACCTGATCTTCACTCCAGATACGGTCGCGTACATAATCGGCAGCTTCTGGTGCAATTTTAATTTGCATTCGTTTGGGCTTGTGCCAGTCAAGGCCAAAGTAGTGGCTTGCTTCGTCGGCAGCGTTGAAACGATAGTACTCGCCGGTAAACCTGATATCGGAAATCCGATGCAGTAAGAAGGTCGTTGGTTTCTCTGGAAGCAGCGAACCTTGATCTATTCGATAGCCCTGCACATAAAGTGCCGCATTCAATGTCACCAAACGACCTGGAGCATAGCGGTAGTACGACGGTTCTTTTCTGCCTTTTGCAGTGTATTGCACCTGACATATCTGCTTCTTGGCAATCGCTTTGCGTAAACAGATGATCGTTGAAAGGTGATCTGAGTAGTCAATATATCCTTTGCTGCGAAATCCTGTTTTCAAATTGCCTTCGTTTTTTTCCCCAAGCATCAATGCAAGACTGGAAATGGAATCGTCAATTCTTCGGACAACAGGATCGGGTAAAAACGGCGCGGCCAAATCACGGCAAATGGCAAGGAAATTCAGTTCTTCAAACGTAAAACCCATCGCATTCTTTCGACTTTCAGAAACCAGTCGATAATAGCGTCTGCGCCCTTCCATCCCTCTTTCGACGCACACAGACTTTCCAAGATGGGGCTCTATCCTCTCGATTAATCTGCTTACAGTCTGAGGAGAGCACCCCAGATCACGGGCCATATCAGTTTGAAAGTGTCTAGCATCGCTGAGAGTCAATCGCTGATACAGATTGAGCAATTTGTCGCTCGGCAGCGCATCTTTATTAAGTTTTCGGGGCAAGGGCCGTCTCGCTCAGATCTGTAATTTCACACTTTTCAAAGTTGATATTTATTCCTGTTCAAGCGCTAGATTCAACCAAAAGAATACTATAAAACAAGAATGCAACTTTAAATTTTATATCTTTTTAGCGTTTTTTTTCAATTTGAAAGAATCCGCCTTTGCTAAAAATACAGGGCAATCCTTCCATATTCTGGCGATTTGGAAGTTATATATCGTGCCCAAACGTTTTCTTAGTCGGCAGATAGCTTATGGAAGAATAAATCTACCCGCTTTTTACATTAGCAGTATGACAAGACAAACGTCTTCTACACTTAAGGACAGGGAATTAGCTTAGACAGGCCGACAAGCGTTGTTCCCTCAGGGACAAGCCCATCTTGAAATGTGAGAGGCGTAACCGGAACGAATTGCATATGTCGCAAAACATTCTCAGGCGTCGTATTTTGCCGAAAAACAAGCTCATCCGTCGTAATTCAATCGCAAATGCCATAAAAAGGGATTTTCAGGCACCCTCACCCCTCGTCCCGATGCAGCGCCTTTCTGATCCGGCGCATGGATATCCAGATGGCGGCAAGGACGACGGGCACGGCGATGCCGGTGGCGAGGCGGTCGTTGATCGGAAGGCCGGTATCCTTTAGCGCCTTGAACAGATATCCCAGAAGACCGACGGCGTAATAGGTGATCGCCGCCACGGACAGGCCTTCGACGGTTTGTTGCAGGCGCAGTTGCAGTTTCACACGGCGATCCATGCTGGCGAGCAGGTCGCGGTTTTGGGCTTCGAGCAGGATATCGACACGGGTGCGGAGCAGGTTGTTGGCGCGGGCCACCCGTTTTGAGAGGACTTCGAGGCGATCCCCGATATTCTGGCAGGTGCGCATGGCCGGTGCCAGACGGCGTTCCATGAACTCGGTCATGGTTTGCAGGCCTTCGACGCGTTCCTCGCGCAGTTCGACAAGGCGGGCCTGCAGGATGCGGTAATAGGCGCGCGCCGCACTGAAACGGTAGTTCAGCGAGGCGGCCATTTCTTCGGTCTGGGCGGCAAGGTCGGTCAGTTTTTGCAGGGTGCCTTCGTCGTCGGTGTGCGATTTGCTGGCCATTTCGGCGGTGATCGAGGACAGGCGGGTATCGATTTCCGAGACCTTGGGCGTTGCGCAATGGGCCAGCGGAAAGGCCAGCAAGGCCATCATGCGATAAACTTCGATTTCCTTGAGCCGCTGGATCAGACGCCCGGCCTGCAGGACCTCAAGGCCCTGATCACGGATCAGGATGCGGCCAAAGCCATCGCCATGCAGGCGAAAATCGGTCCAGACCATCGCCGTACCGCCCAGAACGCGGCTGCCGGTCAGGCCGTTATGATCAAACAGGCGCGATACTTCGTCAGGTGTGCGTTCATCACGATCCATCGCGATATGCAAGCCAACCAGAAGCTGCCCCGGGGTGGCTTCAAGCCAGTCCTGCGGGATCAGGTTGATGACCGGATCATCAAACGGGTGGTCAAAGGCGGCCTGGCGTTTGAAGACATAGACGGTGAATTCGGCATGGCGTTCCCAGATGACGGAAAAGCCGTCGCACTGGGCTTCGTAATATTTCTGATCGGGTGCCGGGGGTGTCAGGCTGTATCGCTGGCAGAAGCCCTGAAAATGGGTGCGGACATCGGTATCGAGTTCCTCGCCTGCGTGAAAGGCGATGCAGGTGCAGCGCGCCGGGCTTTGTACCCCGCCAAACGGGCGGGCATGGATTTCGTTATGAAGGGCGACACGCTGGGGATGTTCAACAAACATTGCCACGGGCTTTCATAATTGGCCATTGCGGTCTATATAGGGTCAGAACCCTAACGCCCTGACACGTTCTGTATAGACGAAAGTCCAAGGTGGCAGATAGCCCTGAAAACGTAAGGGAAAATACTGTCACAGGTGATTTAACCGAAAGGCGAAAATCGCCCATTTGGCCAAAGTCGCCCATCTGTTGCCATCCGGCACGCCCGCAAGGAGGTTTCATGACCGATCTGAGCAAAACCGACAGCCTGTTTTTCGCCAATGGCGACCTTGATCGCGACCGGCTTGAAAAGCAGGTTAATGATGCATTGGGTGCGGCGGAAGACGGGGAACTTTTCCTTGAATACCGGCAGTCCGAAAGCCTGACATGGGATGATGGCCGCCTGCGCAGTGCCAATTTCGACACCGCACAGGGTTTTGGCCTGCGTGCGGTTGCCGATGAAGCCACCGCGTTTTCGCATTCCAACGAGCTTTCCAATGACGCGGTTGGCCGTGCGGCCGAGACCGTCAAGGCGGTTGGCAATGGCCGGTCGGGCAAGGTCGATCTGGGATCGATCGGCACCAATGTGTCGCTTTATTCCGATGTCAATCCGCTGGGTGAAGCCACGTTTGAGGCGAAGGTTGATCTGCTGGGCAAGATTGATGCCTATGCGCGCGCTAAAGACCCGCGCGTGGTGCAGGTTTCCGCATCGATTTCAGGTAACTGGCAGGCAGTACAGATCTGGCGCAGCGGCGGGCAGCGGATTGGCGATATTCGCCCGCTGGTGCGGTTTAACGTATCGGTCGTCGTCAAGCAGGGCGACCGCATGGAAACCGGATCGCATGGTCAGGGTGGACGCATTGGCTATGACGGGTTCTTTGAAGAAAAAAGCTGGAAATCGGCAGTTGACGAAGCCCTGCGTCAGGCGACGCTGAACCTTGAATCGGTTGCGGCCCCTGCGGGCGAGATGACCGTGGTGCTTGGTCCGGGCTGGCCGGGGATTCTGCTGCATGAAGCCATCGGTCACGGGCTTGAGGGCGACTTTAACCGCAAGGGCACATCGGCCTTTGCCGGTTTGCTGGGTCAGCGGATTGCATCGCCGGGGGTTACGGTTGTTGATGATGGTACGATCCATGATCGCCGCGGGTCGCTTTCGATTGATGATGAAGGCACCCCGACCCAGCGCACGGTCCTGATCGAGGATGGCATCCTGAAAGGTTTCATGCAGGACCGGTTGAATGCGCGCCTGACCGGGGTGAAATCCACCGGCAATGGACGACGTCAATCCTATGCCCATGCGCCGATGCCGCGCATGACCAATACCTATATGCTGGGCGGTGACAAGGACCCGGGCGAAATCCTGGCGTCGGTCAAGAAAGGCATTTATGCGGTCAATTTCGGCGGCGGACAGGTCGATATCACATCGGGCAAGTTCGTGTTTTCCGCATCCGAGGCCTATCTGATCGAAAACGGCAAGCTTGGCGCACCGGTCAAGGGTGCGACCCTGATTGGTAATGGCCCCGACAGCCTGACCAAGGTTTCCATGATCGGCAATGACATGAAGCTTGATGACGGGATCGGCACGTGTGGCAAGGATGGCCAGGGTGTTCCGGTTGGTGTTGGTCAGCCAACACTTCGCATTGATGGTTTGACTGTTGGCGGCACGGCCGTTTAGGTTGAATTTAGAACTTGTTTTGAAGCAAAAGGCCCGGCAAATTGCCGGGCCTTTGTACTTACGAATAAGTATAAAGACCATTGCATAGACTTGGTATCATTCAAACGCATGACTTTCCCACAGACCGTATAATCAATAATCTATAACGATAAAATCAGACCGGTTTTGTTCAGGTATCGCATTGGGGTGGGTAGACTGAAAAAAGCAAAGCCGGGTTGCGACCTTGGGGAAAAATATTGAAATCGCTCAGATGGCGGTGCGGCACGGGTTTGATTGTCCTGTGCGGCATGCTGGTAACAGGCGCGACAACAACAAGCGCACAGCAAAGTGTCGATGTCCGTACAGATGAAGCCCGGAATTTCATTGGCGATTTTACGCAGATCGTGGATGCGGCGGAACGATCACGCCTTTTGCTTCAGACCGATGATGGCAGCGATATCAGTTTTGCCGATGTACTGGCCAGTCCCGATGATGTTGTCCTGAATTTCCGCTGGGCCAAGGCGCAGATTGCGCGCGGGGATGTCCGCGGCGCGTCGGCGACACTGGAACGCATCCTTGTGCTTGATCCCGATCTTGCCGCAGTCCGGCTTTATTACGCGATTGTGCTTTATCGGCTTGATAGCCTTGACGAGGCGCGTGCGCAGTTTGAACGCCTGCGGGCGATGAATGTATCGCCCGATGTTGCGGCCGATATCGACCGATACCTTTCGGCGATCGAGACACGGCGCAAGCGGCTTCATCAGTATCTGACCGTGACCTTTGGCAGCCAGATTGACAGCAACCGCAATGCCGCCCCATCCGACAAGCAGCAGCTTGTTACCGGAACCCTGACCAACATCACGGCATCCGAGGACAAACCGCGCAACGATATCGCCCATATCGGGGCGATGCGTTATGACATCAGCTATGACCTTGGCTATCAGGAAGGGCACGAGGTTTTTGCCGCCCTGAGCGGCTATGGCAGCGATCAGGTACAGATCGACAGCCTTGATCTGGGGTCGTTTTCGGTTGACCTTGGCGCACGTATCCGCGGCGGATATTTCAGCCTGACACCGGTGATAAACCAGACGGTGCAGTCGCTTTCGCGGGAAAAATACCTGACATCGCGAAGCGGTCGCCTGCGTGCGGACTGGAACATCCGGCCTGATACCAATCTTTATGGCGAAGTCAGCTATGCCGATGAACGGTATCAGAATACGACGGAATCAAGCGCGCTTCGGCTGCATTCCGGGCAGCGATATGGCGCACGAACCGGGGTGAATTACGCCTGGAGCCCGTCAAACCGCACGACGATTGATCTTAATGCGGGTAAAAAAGAAGCCGCACGCAATTTCAACAGTTATGACAGCTTGAGTGCGGAACTGATCCATGCTTATCTGTTTGGCGGGGGAAGTTATATCAGCGGAAGTGTTCGCTATGGTCTTGATCAATATCGCGATCCGGACTTTCTGGTGACCGGCAATTCGCCGCAACACCGACAGGACCGGACGACAAGATTGCGACTGACCTATGGCGCGCCGCTTTCGCAAATGCTGCCAGATGACTTGTTTGGGGATAGCAAAACGGCAGGACAGATATATGCCTTTCTGGCACCGATCAACTGGTCGGTCACCGGTGAATATCTGAACACAGAATCAAACATTCCCAATTACGAATATCATAACGCGCGCGCGCAGTTTTTCCTGACGCGCCGTTGGGAGTTTTAGGGATGTCGGTATTTAAAGCTTTGGCCCTCCGTTACGCGAAGCGGGCAAGACATATGCAGCTTGCAGCCCTTTCAGGGGCGGTACTTCTGGCAAGCGTTACCATGGCACAGGCCGAACGCAGCGGTGAAATGGCGGGGGTTTCTGCTGCGGTCAGGGGCGAGGTGCTTCTGGCGCAGTCGGTTGGCGAGGTTGGTGTTCTGGTTGAAAGCGGCATGCCGGTTTACCTTGGCGACCGCATCACCACATCGGCCCATTCAGGCATGCAGATCCTGTTGCTGGATGAAACGGTGTTTACCATCGGCCCGAACAGCGACCTTGCGATTGATGAATTCGTTTATGACCCGGTGACCGGCGATGGCAGGATCGTTGCCGATATGGCGCGCGGCGTTGTGCGGTTTGTCACCGGTAAAATCCCGCTTAAAAATCCATCGAGCATGGATGTCAATCTGCCGGTCGGATCGATTGGCATTCGCGGCACCATCGGCCTGATCCGGTCGGTTTCAGCCGATGAAGCCAACCAGATCGTGCCGGGCAGTTTTGATTTTTCAAGCGATGAGAGCAATAGCGGCGAAGGCCCGCAGATTTTCATGGCGGTCAATCAGGGGCCGGGCCTTTCGCGCAATGACACCACATCGCGCCCCGGTGCCTTTGCCGTGTTTGACCAGAACGGCAATAGTGAAAACGTGACCGGCGAGAATTTCGGTGTGTTTGTTGCCAACAACAAGGTCACCGAACCGATCCGCTTCCCGGAAAGCCTTGCAACATTCGACTTTTCGCGCGCATTGGTGCGCACGGCATCGAACAGCCAGAACGAGGGCGGCAGCACAGCATCCTCCGCGTCTGCATCGGGTGGCAACAGCCTGACGACACAGCAGACCCGTCAGGCAACGACGCAAACCGGATCAACCATGGCCTCGACACTTGACGTTGCAATGGCACAGGTAAGCAGCACAAGCGCCGGGGGCAGTGTCACGGATGCCGCCACGGCCTTGAATCAGATTGAAAAAACCACGCAGAATAATGGTGGCGGTAGCGGTGGAGATGGCGGCAGCAGCGAATTCACCTTCGATGGCATGCGCCAGATCTCGTCCGGTAGTTATAGCGCAACCCAGAACGTAAGCTCTGGCTCTTTGAGCTACACCTACACCGCTCAAGTAGACTTCAGCTCTCGCACGATCAAAATTGATTTTGATAATGTCGACGACGGAAGTGCAGCATTCGCGACTTTCAAAGGGGCGGCCACAACCGGGACATACGATTTCACGTCCAGCAATGGTGCAGCGAGTTTTGGTAGCTCAAATTTCATTTATGACGGCGAGTGCACCGCAGGTGGCTGTAGTGCGTCCACCGACTTTAGCGATGCTACCAATGTTGATTTTAATTTGACGACAACGGCAAATTCCTCCGGCGCAGGCGGATCAGCAACTCTTACCCCGTAACCCCTTTTATCAGACATGTTAAGTGAGTGATCAACCAAACACACCCGGACGCCTTTCACGCGCACGCGTGACCCTGTGGCTGCATTATCTGGTGCCGCTGGCCGTGCTTCTGGTTTGTGTGGTTCTGCGCTGGCAGGATGTGCCGCTGGTCGGGCAGTTGCGGATGTCGGTGTTTGATAACTATCAGCGGATCGCGCCGCGTGCGTTCGAGGATGCGGGTGTCAGGATCATTGATATTGACGAGCGCAGCCTTGACGAAATGGGGCAATGGCCGTGGCCGCGCACGAGGCTTGCGGAACTGATTTACCGTTTGCGGCTGGCAGGCGCACAGGTTGTCGGTTTCGATATCGTGTTTGCCGAGCCGGACCGCACATCGCCCGCGCGGGTCGTGCATGACTGGCCCAAAAATGATAACAGCGACGCCTTGGCAAAACTTGCCGAAACCCTGCCTGATCATGATTTGCTGTTTGCCGAGTTTATCAATGGTGTCGGACAGGTGGTTACTGCCGCCCAACTGACATCACAGCCGTTCAGCACCCTGCCCCGGCAGGTCGGCAATTTCAGCGTTGGCGGCGAAGCCGGTCGGCATCTGGCGGATTTCATTCCGGTTCTTTCGGGGGCGACCGCGAACCTTTCGGTGATTGAGGAAGCCGCCGCCGGCAATGCGATCATTAATGTATCGCCCGAGCAGGACGGGGTTGTGCGCCGGGTTCCACTGATGCTAGCGCTTGATCACGAGGAACCGCTGATCGGCAAGCCGGTTTACCCGACGCTTTCGATGGAAGTTTTCCGTATTCTTCAGGATGCCCCGCGCACCATGAATGTGCGGCTGTCGGGGGCAAGTGGTGCAACGCGATGGACCACCGCCGAAGGCGTTGAAGCCATCCGGGTTGGCAAGGTCACCATCCCCACCGATCAATCGGGCCATATGTGGGTCCATTTCGCCGGGCACCGCGCCGAACGATATATTTCCGCCGCCGACGTGATCAAAGGCAACCTTCCCGAACGGGCCCTTGAAAACACGGTTGTTCTGATTGGCACCAGTGCGGCGGGGTTGCTTGATTTGCGATCCACGCCGCTTGATCCGGTTCTGCCCGGTGTTGAAATCCATGCCGAGATGTTAGAACAGATGCTTCTGGGCCAGTTCCTGACGCGGCCTTACTGGGCGGCCGAGATCGAGACGCTAGTCCTGTTGCTGGTGGGGCTGTTTTTCGTGCTGGCGATCCCGAAGCTTGGTGCGGTCTGGCCGGCAATCATTGGGGGCACCATGACCGTGGCAGCAGGCGGGTTTTCATGGTGGGCCTATAGCAGCCAGCAAATCCTGATTGATCCGGTATACGGCGCGGTGTCGCTGGTGGCGGTTTATCTGATTGCCAGTTCAATCGGCTTCATGCGCACCGAAGGCGAACGCAAACAGGTGCGCGCGGCCTTTGCCAACTATCTGTCACCGGCACTGGTTGAACAGCTTGCCCGCCACCCGGAACGTTTGAAACTGGGCGGGGAAACCCGCGACATGACATTGCTGTTTTGCGATGTGCGCGGGTTTACGTCCATCTCGGAGGGGTTCAAATCCAACCCGCAGGGACTGACCCGCCTGATCAACCGGTTGCTCACCCCGCTTAGCAAGGCGATTCTGGACCGCGAAGGCACCATCGACAAATATATGGGCGACTGCATCATGGCGTTCTGGAACGCGCCGCTTGATGTGCCCGCACATGCCCGCCGGGCCTGCGAAAGTGCGCTTGCGATGTTTGATGCGCTTGAACACCTTAATGCGCGCCGTGCAGAAGAAGCGACCGAGGAACGCCAGGACTATCTGCCGCTCAATATCGGGATCGGGATCAATAGCGGCAATTGCCTTGTCGGCAATATGGGATCCGATCAGCGGTTTGATTATTCGGTGCTGGGCGATGCGGTCAATCTGGCTTCAAGGCTTGAGGGGCAGTCAAAAAATTACGGTGTCGGCATTGTCATTGGCGAGGAAACGGCAAGACAGGCGGCGGATGGTTTCGCCATCCTTGAGCTTGATCTGATTGCCGTGAAGGGCAAAAGCGAGGCGGTGCGCATCTTTACCCTGCTGGGCGACAGTACGATTGCCCATAGCGCGGAATTTGCCGACCTGCGTGACCGCCATATGCAGATGATCCAGAGCTATCGATTGCAGGATTGGGATGGTACGGAACGGCTGATTGATGAATGCATCGCCCTTGCGACCGACATGATCGGGCAATTTGACCTTGCCGGGCTTTACGGGCTTTATCGTGATCGCATTGCGACATTCCGTGCAAACCCGCCACCGCCGGACTGGGACGGTGTTTTTGTCGCGACCAGCAAATAAGCCGTTCCCTTGCATTTCAAATGCGATCAACCGAAGCTGAGTATCCCGTCACCTAAAGCCCCTGCCCCACCTTAAAGAACCGAGGCCCCGATGAATTTTTCGTCTGATAATGTGTCACCGATCTGCCCGGAAATCCTTGCCGCGATTGGCGAGGCCAGCGATCCCGCCCTGCCCTATGGCGCGGATGCGGCAAGCCAGCAGCTTGATCACGCCTTTTCGGACCTGTTTGGCACGGAGGTCGCGGTGGTGCCGGTAGCCACGGGGACGGCGGCCAATCTTGTCGGGTTGTCGGCACTGGTATCGCCGTTTGGCGGGGTGGCCTGCCATCATCAGGCGCATATAAACCGAACGGAATCGACCGGGGTGGCATTTTATGGCAATGGGGCAAAATTGATGACCATGGACGGGCCATCGGCAAAGCTTTTGCCCGAGACGCTTGATGCGTTTTTAACCCGCGAAAACACCCATGGCATGCATTCGGTTGATCCGGAATGTGTGGCGATCACGCAGGCGACCGAATTCGGCACGATCTATGACGTTGATGAAGTTCAGGCGATTGGCAGGGTTGCCAGGGCGCATGGCATGAAGTTTTTCATGGATGGGGCGCGATTTGCCAATGCGATAGCAGCCCTTGGCTGCCATCCGGCGGACATCACCTGGAAGGCGGGGCTTGATGTTTTAAGTTTTGGCGCGACCAAGAACGGGGCGATGGCGGTGGATGCGATCATCCTGTTTGACCCGTCATTGCGCGCAAGGGTCGAAAAGGCGCGCAAACGGGGCGGGCATCTGTTTTCCAAGCATCGTTATCTCGCGGCACAGCTTCTGGCCTATGTGAAGGATGATCTTTGGCTGCGTAATGCGCGCCATGCCAATCAGGCCGCAAGCGCCCTTTGCCAGTCGCTTGAAACCCTTGGCGCGCGGGCAGCCTTCACCCCGCAGGGTAACGAGCTGTTTGTGCATATGGATGATGATCTGGCCGAACGGTTGCGCAAGGCCGGGCTGGTCTTTCGGCCATGGCCCGCGGTCGGGCCGGATGCGTTTCGCTTTGTTAGCGGCTGGAACAGCCCGATTGAGGCAATCCGCGCGTTGCCCGAAACACTATAGGCATCATTGCCATTCAAACGGATCGCATGTGATAAAGGGTGGCCGGTTGGCGGAATGACGCCCGGCCCCGTATTAACGCCACCACAAGACACGGACCCGTTCGATGAATTTTGCCTCTGACAATGTATCGCCCCTGTGCCCGGAAATCCTGGCCGCCCTCGAGCACGAAGCCCACGGCAATGCGCCTGCCTATGGCAGTGATGACACCAGCCAGCAGCTTGACGCGGCCTTTGCCGAGCTGTTTGACAGGGAAGTGGCCGTTGTTCCGGTCGCCACCGGCACCGCGGCAAACTGCATCAGCCTGTCGGCACTGGTATCGCCGTTTGGCGGGATCGTTTGCCATCACGAGGCCCATATCAACGAAGATGAAAGTACGGGCGTTGCGTTCTTTACCGGCGGGGCGAAGCTGATGCCGGTTGATGGCCCGGCGGCAAAGCTTGAAACCGACAAACTTGATGCCTTTCTGGCAAGCCGGGTTGATCGCGGGGTTCATTCGGTGGCCCCGGAATGCGTGGCGATCACGCAGGCGACCGAATTGGGCACCGTTTATTCCGCCGATGAAGTTGCCGCCATTGGCGCGATTTGCAAAAAGCGTGACCTTCGGCTTTTCATGGATGGGGCACGGTTTGCCAATGCGGTTGCCCATCTGGGCTGCCACCCGGCGGATATCACATGGAAGGCCGGTGTCGATGCGATCAGCTTCGGGGCGACCAAGAACGGTGCGCAGGCGGTTGATGCGATTGTCCTGTTTGATACGTCACTGCGCGGCAAGGTCGAGCAGGCCCGAAAGCGCAGCGGGCATCTGTATTCCAAGCATCGTTATCTGAGCTCACAACTTCTGGCCTATGTGAAGGACGATCTTTGGCTGCGCAATGCGCGCCACGCCAACGGGGCGGCCAAAACCCTTTGTGACATGCTGGTTTCGCATGGGGCAACATTGGCGCATGCCGCTGATGGCAACGAGATTTTTGCAAATATCCCCGCCGAACTGGCGCAGAAAATGCGCGATGCCGGGGCGCTGTTTTATCCATGGCCGTCATTGGGGGCGGATGTTTATCGATTTGTGACGGCGTGGAACACGGAAATCGCGCAAATCAGTGAGCTTAATGATCGCATTGCGCGCAATTGATCGGCGCAAGGGGTTCCGTGATCAAACGAATCTAGAAATTTCAAGAAGATAGATCGGATGGAAAAGCACGTTAGCTTTATGTGTTTTTCCGTTCGGTCATGTATAGACACGAAAAAAATGCACGGCTCCCATACCCGATTGTGGGGGACAATTTCATAAAAATAACAAACACTTGACATAAATTCATCATTCATTCGATCAGATCGTCCTACGTAAAACCCCGCAGGAAACGTTGACGATACCCAGAAACCCTGATTATTTTCCCTCGTCGATTGCCAACATAAATGTTGGATCGGGTAAACCCGCCCGTCTATTTGCGCAAATTGCAATGCATGAGCCGTTCAAGGCCAGCAGCCACCTGTGCAGATTGTTCGGGCCAGCCTTGAGGGAGGCATCTTATATGAAAGCGAATTTCGTCAAAGCGGCGATCGGTGCAGGTCTGCTTGCAGCGACTGCGCTTGCTGCTCCGACTGCCGCTTCGGCAAAAACCCTGGTTTATTGCTCGGAAGGAAGCCCGGAAGGCTTCAACCCGCAGCTTTACACCGCGGGTACCACCTTTGACGCCACCTCGCGTCAGGTCTTCAACCGTCTGGTACAGTTCAAGCGCGGCACGACCACCATCGTTCCGGGCCTTGCAACCAGCTGGGACGTATCGGCCGATGGCACGGAATACACCTTTAACCTGCGTAAAGGCGTTAAATTCCAGACCACCGATGCCTTCACCCCGACCCGCGATTTCAACGCAGACGACGTGATCTTCTCGTTCCGTCGCCAGTGGGACAAAGAACATCCGTACCATCCGGTTTCGGGTGGCGGTTACGAGTATTTCAACTCGATGTCCATGGGCGAACTGATCAAGGACATCGTCAAAGTTGACGATTACACCGTCAAATTCGTTCTGAACCGTCCGGAAGCACCGTTCATTGCCAACATGGCGATGGATTTCGCATCCATCCTGTCGGGCGAATATGCCGATCAGCTGATGGCTGCCGGTACGCCGGAACAGATCGACCTGAACCCGGTCGGTACCGGCCCGTTCCAGGTTGTCCAGTATCAGAAAGATGCGGTCATCCGTTACAAGGCGTTCCCGGAATATTGGGAAGGCAAGGCACCGATCGATAACCTGATCTTTGCCATCACCCCGGACAGCACGGTTCGTTACCAGAAGCTGAAAGCCGGTGAATGCCATGTCATGCCGTACCCGAACCCGGCTGACCTGACCGCGATGGAAGCCGATGGCGACATCAACCTGATGAGCCAGGAAGGTCTGAACGTCGGTTATCTTGGTTATAACACCCAGAAAGAGCCGTTCACCAATGTCAAGGTCCGTAAGGCCCTGAACATGGCGATCAACAAGGCTGCGATCATCGAAGGTGTTTATCAGGGTGCAGGCGTTGCCGCCAAAAACCCGATTCCGCCGACCATCTGGTCGTACAACAACGATACCGTTGACGATCCGTATGATCCGGAAGCCGCCAAGAAGTTGCTGGCAGAAGCCGGTTATCCGGATGGTTTCACCACCGATATCTGGGCCATGCCGGTACAGCGTCCTTACAACCCGAACGCACGCCGTATGGCTGAACTCGTTCAGGCTGACTGGGCTGCGATTGGCGTGAATGCCGAAATCGTTTCCTACGAGTGGGGCGAATATCTTGATCGCACCAAAAAAGGTGAACAGGGCAGCTTCATGCTCGGTTGGACCGGCGATAACGGCGACCCCGACAACTTCCTTGCTGTTCTGCTGGGTTGCGATGCCGTTGGCAGTGCGAACCGTGCACAGTGGTGCAACGAGGAATTCGACAGCTTGATCCAGCAGGCGAAAACCACTGCTGATGTTCTTGAGCGTACCCGTCTGTACGAAGAAGCCCAGGCCGTCTTCAAACGTGAAGCACCGTGGGCAACCATCGCGCACTCGATCGTTTTCGAACCGATCCGTAACGAAGTTGTCGACTACAAGATCGATCCGTTTGGCGGTCACATCTTCTACGGCGTCGATATCAAAGAATAACACGCCCCTACACCTTGCCGAGGAGGCCCGGTTTTCCGGGCCTCTTTGCAATTCCGCAATAGAGAGAGACGTCCGCCCGCAGGCCCGCGCGCGGATGCCAAAAAAGGCCCAATGGCATGTTAGGTTTCCTTTTACGCCGTTTGGGTGACGTCATACCGACTTTCTTTGGCGTTACCATTCTGGTGTTTCTGATGATTCACCTGATCCCGAGCGACCCGATCCAGATGCGCGCAGGTGAACGCAGTATCGACCCCGAACGATACGCCGAACTGCAAAAGGAATATGGTTTCGACAGGCCGCTTGTTGTTCAGTATTTCGATTATCTGGGCGGTGTGTTGCAGGGTGATCTTGGTGAGTCCTTTGTCACCAAACGTCCGGTGATCGAAGAATTCGCGACCCTGTTCCCGGCTACGATCGAACTGTCCGTCGCGGGGATTCTGTTTGCGATCATTATCGGTTTGCCATTGGGGGTCATTGCCGCGATCAACAGGGGAAAGTGGCTTGACCACCTGACCATGAGTTTATCGCTGACCGGATATTCGATGCCGATTTTCTGGTGGGCGCTGCTGTTGATCATGTTCTTTTCGACAACGCTTGGCTGGACACCGGTTTCCGGTCGCCTGTCGATCATGTATTACATCGAGCCGACCACCGGTTTCATGCTGATCGATACGTTGCTTAGCGATGAAAAAGGCGCGTTTCTCAGTGCGCTCCGTCATCTGATCCTGCCGACGATTGCGCTTGGCACCATTCCGATGGCCGTGATTGCGCGTATGACGCGGTCCTCGATGCTTGAAGTTCTGGGCGAGGAATATATCCGGGTGGCACGCGCCAAGGGCCTTGCCCCGATGCGGGTGATCATGGTCCATGCGCTGCGCAATGCCCTGATCCCGGTGATTACGGTGATCGGCCTTCAGGTCGGTGTGCTGTTTGCCGGTGCGATCCTGACTGAAACCATTTTCTCGTGGCCCGGTATTGGCAAATGGATTGTCGAGGCACTGAACCGCCGCGATTACCCGACCATCCAGGGCGGCATCCTGATGATTGCCTTCGTGGTTATGGCGGTCAATCTGTTCGTCGATCTGATGTATGGGGTGATCAATCCCCGCATCCGGCACAAGCGTTAGGGGGCACGGGAAATGACAAACCAGAATACCCAATCAACCACCCCCGAAACGGCAGCAGCCGAAGCGGCGGCAGTGGAAGACCAGAAGATCAACCCGCCAAGTCCGTTCATGGAAACGTGGAATTATTTCCGCAAGAACCGTGGTGCTTATGTTGGCCTGATCATCATCTGCTTTATCCTGTTCATGGCGGCATTCGCCCAATGGGTTGCGCCGTTTGATCCGATTGCACAGGACCGCACCGCGTTCCTGAAACCGCCGATCTGGATGGAAGGTGCTGATCCGCGCTATATCCTTGGCACGGATGCGGTTGGCCGCGATATCCTGTCGCGCCTGATCCACGGTGCGCAGCTTTCGGTGACCATCGGCGTATTCGTCGTGATCATTTCGATGGTTGCCGGTATCGTTCTTGGACTGGTTGCCGGATATTTCCGCGGCTGGATCGAAGTCGGCATCATGCGCTTGATGGATACCATGCTGGCCCTGCCCAGCCTGATCATGGCGATGGCGATTGTCGCGATCCTCGGCCCGGGACTTGAAAACGCCATGCTGGCGATTGCGATTGTCCAGTTGCCGCATTATGTGCGCCTGTCGCGTGCCTCGGTGGTATCCGAACTGAACAAGGAATATGTCATCGCATCGCAGATTGCCGGTGCCGGTCATATGCGCCAGATGTTCGTCAATATCCTGCCGAACTGCATGGCGCCCCTGATCGTTCAGGGCACATTGGGTATTTCCAGTGCCATCCTTGATGCTGCCGCCCTTGGCTTCCTTGGCCTTGGCGCACAGCCGCCGCTGCCGGAATGGGGTACCATGCTGGCCGAAGCCCGCGAATTCGTGGGATCGGCATGGTGGGTGATCACCTTCCCCGGCCTTTGCATCCTCGTCACCGTGCTTGCCTTCAACCTGATGGGTGATGGTCTGCGCGATGCCCTTGATCCCAAGATGAAGCGGTAAGTCATGGCTCTTCTCGAAGTTAAAAACCTGACAGTCGAGTTCGGCTCCGAAGACCGGCCGTTCCGTGCTGTTGATAATGTAAGCTATTCCGTTGATCGCGGCGAAGTCCTTGGCATCGTCGGGGAGTCGGGGTCGGGTAAATCCGTATCCTCGCTTGCCGTCATGGGCCTGATTGACTACCCCGGTCGTGTCACCGCCGACAGCCTGACCTTTGACGGTCAGGACCTGCTGACGATGTCGCCTGGCAAACGCCGTGCGATTACGGGCAAGGATATCGGCATGATCTTTCAGGATCCGATGTCGGCCCTTAACCCGTGTTTCACGGTCGAGGCCCAGATCATGGAAGCCCTGAAAGTCCATGAGGGTGGTTCGAAGAAAGAACGGCGTGAACGTACGCTTGACCTTCTGAACCAGGTTGGCATTCCCGATCCGAAATCACGCATGACCGCCTATCCCCATCAGCTTTCGGGCGGGATGAGCCAGCGTATCGTGATTGCGATGGCGATTGCGTGCAATCCGCGCCTGCTGATTGCCGATGAACCGACCACCGCCCTTGACGTGACCATTCAGGCCCAGATCATCGACCTGCTGCTGAAATTGCAGGACGATAGCGACATGGCCCTGATCCTGATCACGCACGATCTGGCACTGGTTTCCGAAGCCGCGGATCGCATTCAGGTGATGTATGCCGGTCAGCTGTTTGAAAGTGGCCCGGCGGACAGCATCTTTGCCGCCCCGCGCCATCCCTATACCCAGGCGTTGCTTGAGGCATTGCCGGAACGCTCCGAAGGCCATGACCGCCTGCGCACCATCCCCGGTGTGGTTCCCGGCCAGTATGACCGCCCGGCGGGCTGTCTTCTGGCGCCGCGTTGCCGTTATGCCAATGATCGTTGCGTTGTCGAACGTCCCGATGTTGGTGCCTATAACGGGCGCGATGTGCGTTGTTTCTATCCGCTTGACGACCGCGGCCAGCCAACCGGCCAAAACACCGGCCAAAACACCGGGGAGACCGTGTAATGAGTTTTCTTGATGCAAAACCCGGTGTTCCGCTGCTGGAATCCGATGATCTTGTCCGTCACTATGAAGTCAGCCGCGGCCTTGGCAAACCCAGTGCGATGGTCAAGGCGCTTGATGGTGTTTCCTTTACGCTGGAAGCCAAAAAGACGCTGGCGGTTGTTGGCGAGTCCGGTTGTGGCAAGTCCACACTTGGCCGTCAGTTGACCCTGATTGAAAAGCCCAGTGCCGGACAGCTTAAAATCAATGGCGAAGCGGTTGGTGATCTGAGTGACAAGGAAGCAAAACTGTTCCGTCGCACGGTTCAGATGATCTTCCAGAACCCTTACGGGTCGCTGAACCCGCGCAAGAAAGTCGGTCAGATCCTTGGCGAGCCGGTGTTGCTTAACATGGATCTGGGCCGCAAGGAGCGCGAGGAACGTGTGCGCGAAACCATGGCCAAGGTTGGCCTGCGCCCCGAATTTTACGGGCGCTATCCGCATATGTTTTCCGGCGGGCAGCGTCAGCGTATCGCGATTGCGCGTGCGCTGATCCTTGAACCGAAAGTCATCGTCGCCGATGAACCGGTTTCCGCCCTTGACGTGTCGGTGCAGGCACAGGTTCTGAACCTGATGATGGACCTGCAGGAAGAGATGAATGTCGCCTATGTGTTCATCTCGCACGATCTTTCTGTCGTTCGCCATATTGCAGATGACGTCATGGTGATGTATTTGGGGCGCGTCGCTGAAAAGGGACCGACCGAAGAAATCTTTGCCAAGCCGCTGCATCCCTATACAAGGGCGCTTCTGGCATCGGCACCAAAGATCGATCCGGCGCATCGCGTCAAGGCAGAACCGCTTACCGGTGAACTGCCTTCACCGATCAATCCGCCGTCGGGCTGTGCGTTTCATAAACGCTGCCCGTTTGCGACCGACCATTGCGCACAGGTTCGTCCTGAATTGCGCATGTATGAAGGCCGCGAGGTGGCGTGCCATCGGGTCGAAGAAATCGCCTGACAACAGGCGATCACCCGGATATCCGGGTAGACAAGGGAGCAAGGGGGCGCGCTTTTATAAAGCTGCGCCCCTGAGCCTTTCAGGGTCACAAGAAAGCCCGCAAAGGCTTTGCTTGCTGTATGCGAACCCTGAGAACAAAACTCAGCCCAAGAATGTTTCTTCGTGCGTGGCCTGATATTGCTGTATCCCGCTTCTCATCCTGCCTTGCCAGTTATGCACGAAGTCTAAAACCTCTGGTGTTTCAAGATGGGCTTTCAATGACGATTGATCGCGCCAACGTTCGGCAATCACGAGACGCCCCGGGCACGCCGCATCAGGATTAACCGCATAAAAAAGACAGCCTTTTTCGGGTGTTGCATTGCGCGCGATCACCTGAACGTCGGCGATGAACTGATCAATTTCATGTGGATCAACATGAATGTGCCCCATCAGGATGATCATGTCATTCCACCACAAGCACGATCTTGCCCTGAATGTGCCCTTTGGCTGCACGTTCATGAGCCTTGCGGGCATCAGCAAGCGGGTATGTGCTGTCGAGCACGACGCGAAGTGTGCCGTCACTCAGCAGACCGGCAAGCTCCGCCAATTGATCGCCGTTCGAGCGAACCTGCGTTGCCGATACCGTAATGCCAAGCTTTTCGGCTTCTTCGTGACTGGAAAAGCCCAGCGGGAACACCGGGAAAAGGGCACCACCCCGTTTGATCGTGGGCAGGAAACGCCCGGCGGTCGGTCCGCCAAGGGCATCAATCACAAGATCAAGATCCCGCACGACGTCTTCGGGTGGGGTTTTCGTATAATCGATAAATTCGTCAGCCCCCAAGTCGCGCAGAAGCGCCTCGTGTTTGCCAGACGCAACCGCGATGACCCTGGCACCTTTGAGTTTTGCGACCTGCACGGCAAAATGCCCAACACCACCGGCAGCGCCATTCACCAGAACGGTTTTCCCCGAAAGTTCAACCGGCTTATGCTGATAGGACTGAAGCGGATTTGGTTCGTCATGTCCCAGATCAACCAGGAACTGCCAAGCGGTCAGAAGCGACATTGGTACCCCCGCCGCATGCACATGATCAATCCCGTCCGGCTTGGGTGCTGCTTCCGATGCAGGGACCGTGACATATTGCGCATAGGCCCTGCTTCCCCCGGCAAGACCCGACGGGAAACGAACCATGGCGTAAACGTCGTCTTCTGGCGCAAAGCCGATAACATCATCAGCAACGGCGTCGACGACACCTGATATGTCGGTTCCAAGTATGACCGGGAAGGATATTTGCGGTTGCCATTCCGGCGGAAGCATCCTGTAGCCATCACGCAGATACCAGTCGGGGGGATTAATCCCGACCGCGTGCACCCGGACCCTTATTTCACCCGGTCCCGGATCAGGTATCGGCGCGTCCTCGTAGCGCATGACCTCGGGCCCGCCGAACGCGTGCTGACGGACCGCCTTCATCATCTTTGGCATCACTGCTTCTTCTTTCATCGCATATATGCTATCCATAATCGGAGCACTGATCCGCATTTATGGAGCAGTGCTCCGTTTGTCAAGAGGAACATATGCGAGCCGACGCAAAGAAGAACTACGAACATCTGCTTGCCATCGCGCGGGAGGTTGTCAAAGACCAGGGTGCGGAAGCATCTTTGCGCGACATCGCCCGCAAAGCCGGGGTGGGACTTGGTACGTTGTACCGACATTTTCCAACGCGCGAGGCACTGCTTGAAACACTGCTTCGCGAGAGCTTTGACGGGCTGAAAGAATCAGCGCGCGAACGCGAAACCGCAAGTTCGCCGGATGATGCGCTGGTATCGTGGTTACGTGATCTTGTTGCGTGCGCGAACGACTATCGCGGCGTCATTGCCGCGATGGTGGCCGCCATTGAGGATGAAGAGTCCGCACTTCATGCGTCGTGCGTTACCATGAAAGCCGCAGGGACAAGGCTTCTTGTCCGGGCACAGGAAAAAGGCGTCGCACGCACCGATATTGATGGCGGAGACCTGTTTGCGATGGTGGGCGCACTTGCCTGGCTTGGCGATCAGCCATCATCGGCACCACGTGCGGATCATCTGTTCAATGTCATCACCAGCGCCATCCTGAAAAAGTGATGGCCGGGACCATCACATCCCAAAGCAAAGCGGATCAGGCGCTACTACGCGTGCGGTCCGTCAGGGCCAGCAGCACCCCTGCGGCGATCAAAAGGCTGCCGCTGATGCGGTTGAGCCAGCGCATGTGGCGGGCGGAACGGATCAGCCCCTTTACCTGCCCGCCGACAAGCCCGTATCCGAGAAGGACACAGGCCTCCATCGCGATGAAGGTCACCCCCATGATCGCAAATTGCGGGCCATATGAACCGGCCTGATCAAGGAATTGCGGAAAGAAGGCGGTAAAGATCAGGATCGCCTTGGGATTGCCGATTGCGGTCAGGAATTCCGTCCGGGCCAGTGACATCGCACCGGGATGGGCGATAAAGCCGACGCTATCACCGGGAACCTCGGGTTCGGCAACTTTGGTTCGCCAGCTTTTGAGGCCAAGATAAACCAGATAGATCGCCCCACCCCATTTGATGATCATGAAGGCGGTTTCGCTGGCGGCAAGCACCACGCCCAATCCCATCGCGGTTACCACAATCATCAGAGCAAAAGCCAGCAGGCGGCCCGCGCCGCCAATGGCGGCTGACGCAACGCCGTGACGCGCGCCATTGAACATCGCGAGAAGATTATTCGGTCCGGGGGCCATCGAAAGCGCCAAGGCCGCGCCGGAAAACAGCAACCATGTATCGAGCTGCATTTCGGGAAGTCCTGTGAAAAATGGGTGACCGGCTGATTGCGCCCGAAATTCAGTCGCGCGTCAAGGCGGCAATCATCGTTGCCGCAGCCGGCCATTTCGACGACAGGTCCGCCCGTTTGCCCATGGCGAAATCGGCAAAGTCAAAACCGGGTGCCACCGTACAGCCCAGAAGGGCAAATTTGCCACCTTGTTTCAGGCGCGCGCCCTGCCAGACATTTTTCGGCACGATCATTTGCGGTTTCTGCCCTGCCAGCAGGTCATTGCCGATTTCAACCAGCCGATGACTGCCATCGGCATAAAGTTGCAGCTGTTCGACCGGATCGCCAAGGTAATGATGGAAAATCTCGTCACTGGTCAGGATATGCATGCCTGAGAAGGTATCGGGGGTCAGCAGGTAATAGATCGCGGTCCCCGTTGATCGCACGCCAAGATACCGGTTGCCTGGATTGCAGGTTTCCAGCGCGCGGAATGTTTCGGCGTAAAAGCCGCCTTCGGGATGAGGTTGCAGGCCGAGTTTTTCGATCAGGCTTTCGATATCGATTCCCATTTTACAACCTTTCCATTCAGTGCGGGACGATGACCTCTTCTACCGGTTGGAACCCAGTGGTCTTTTTGAAAGACATCTTATGCAAGAAGTTAGTCATCGCATCAGACGGATCAATCGACTGCAAGTTCAATTTTGTTAAGGTTGCACCGACAAAATACACACTGGCAATATTCTGTTTCTCAAGGTGTCCCGTTGCTGGGTTCAAAAGCTGATCTGTGGCATTCACTACTACCCCAGTAACAGGGATTAAATTTAGAACTTCTCGAGCGACCCTAATCATCGCAGAGCAAACATAGTCCTGATATAAAAGATTAAATTCGCCTTTCGGCATTTTTCTCTCGGAAAGGGCACCTGATTGGCGCAGCGAATATTTTTCGTCAGGGACTATCTCGTCTCCATGCACATTCAAGTCAACGAAGACTTTTCCGCCATCCTCGAATCTGAATGAAAGGTTTGTTCCTATATGTTCAATATCACTAAATTTTCCGTAGTTTTTGATGATGCTAGCCATAGTCTTGGCATCGCCAACTTCCAGCTTTTTTGCATGATCTAAGTCTTTTTCGTATTTAGCGAGCGCCTTCTCAAAATCTTTCTGATCTGCCAGAAGGTTATCCTGATCCATCTGACGCCCAGTTTGAATATTTTTTTCGAGGTTCTCTCGGCGCTTTTTCTCTAAACCAAATAATCTGTGAAATAGATTTGGTCGAAAACTCTCCAATTTGAGGCGCGCTTTTTCTTCATTTTCTGATGTACGCACAGGAGGTATCGGTTTGCTTTGCTTTTTGAGGCCAGACCAGTCGATAGGCTTTACACATACACGCTTATGCAAACTCGTTATCTCGCGGATATACGTTTCATAATTGTCTACATCATTCTTGGCATCCTCAAGCTGCTGTAATTTGGCAGCCAGTTTCTGCCTACGTTCACCTTCTCTCTGCGCTCTTCTTGAAGCAGCAGCGACTGATCGCAACGTACCTTTCCACCCCATAGCCATCTCCCCTTAAATGCAATTTAAAGGATATATGGCTCGAGAACACACCACCAGAGAAAAAAGGGGAACGGTGCAAACCGTCCCCCTGGTATTTTCTGTATCGGTGGATTGATCGATCAGTGAAATCGCGGCCTAGTGGCCCTTGTGTTCCTGATCGCCCATTTTCATGTTGCCGTGATCCATCCCGGCATCACCATGCGGGCCTTTGGACATGGTATCCATCACATCAATGGTCACCGGCACGTCGCCCGCCTTTTCAAAGGTCAGGGTCACGTCGATTTTTTCACCTTCGACCAGCGGCTTGTGCAGGCCGATCAGCATGACGTGATAGCTGCCCGGTTTGAACAGTACTTCGCCATGCATCGGCACATCGATCCCGCCTTCGACCGGGCGCATCTTCATGACGTTGTTTTCCATGATATGCGTGTGCAGTTCGGTTTTATCGGCCAGATCGGATTTCACCCCGACAATGCGATCCGCCATGCCGGCATTTTCGACCGTCAGGAAGGCCGCGCCATTTGGCACCTTGCCAAGCGATGCCTTGGCCCAGGCATCCCTGATTTCGATATCGGCGGCAAACGCCTGGGTCGCGGCAAACAGTCCGGCCAGGGTCGCAATAACAGCAAACAGTTTTTTCATGATCTTTGTTTCCATCCTTGTCCGGTGCGGATTGGTTGCATCACACCGGTGATTTGATTTCGGGTGTATCGGGAAATCAGATGGAATGCGGGGGTGCGCGGGAATAGCGCGTGCGCGGCACGGTGATCGTGGCGGCAAGCAGGCGGGCTTGCGCATATTCGGCATCATGGATGATTGAAACCGGCGCGCCAAACGGCACGTCCAGACTTGCCATCGCCCCATGATGGGACGCGCATAGCGAACAGAAACCATGACCGGCAGAATGCCCGCCGGAATTTTGTGACGCGGCATCGGGGCCGACGTCGCCAAACGATACCGCACGCACCCCATCCGCCGTGCAGATGAAAATCAGATCGCCACCGGGGGCGGCATTGGCCCCGGTAATGGCGGTTACCCCAACGCCATTGGCACCGCCATACATCGCGCTTACGAAACCCGACTGCGTCACCCCGGTCATCAGGATGACGAATGCCAGCATCCAGACACGCAGGAGTTTGCCCGCAGCCCGGATATTCATATGTGACAGCATCGGTTTGGTACGAATACGCATGGATTGGGTATGCCTGAATTTACCCCCCGCGACAATGAGATATATCATTGCCGCGGGGTGACAATTGGGGCACGATCACCGCCGAAAAAGCTGGCGCAAGCTGATCGAAAGGATACGTTTTTGCCGCATGCAATGGCTGTTCCGATATCCCTGCCCCATCCCGCGATGATCGACGCCGATTGGGCGGACAGTTTTGCCATCACGACTGACGATCCCGACATCATGCCCGAACAGGCCGCGCAAAAGATCATGGATGGCAGGCCGGTCTGGATGGGCTATCTGTTAGCACTGCGCAATGTGATGGTCGGGCCACTGGGGCTTAAAACCGGGCCGGAATCAGACGCCGATGTGATTGGGCTTTTCCCGGTGATCGAACGCGGTGACGGTTTCATCGTGCTGGGTATGGATGACAGGCATCTGGATTTTCGTTTGACGGTCGAGGTCGAAAAATTCCAGTGCGGGCAGACGGTGATCCGGTCAACCACCCTGATCCGGCGGCACAACATGCTGGGGCGGATGTATCTTGGCACCATCATGCCGTTTCACAAGGCAATCGTGCCCGCGATGCTGAACGGCGCGTTTGCATCACCGTAAAGGCAAAAAAACGGGCCGGTCAAAACCGGCCCGCATCATCCCATCAAATCAGATCATATCGCGTGCGCGGACCAGTTCATCGAACTTTGCCCCGTCAAGGAAGCCAAGGGCGATGGTTGCTTCCTTAAGGCTGCTGCGATCCTTATGCGCCTTTTTGGCGACGGCGGCGGCATTGTCGTAACCGATATGCGGTGCCAGGGCCGTCACCAGCATCAGGCTTTGTTCGACATAGTGATCGATTTTTTCCTGATCGGCTTCAAGACCGACAACGCAGTTATCGGCAAAGCTGACCGAGGCATCGGCAATCAGACGGATCGATTGCAGCAGGTTATAAATGATCACCGGCTTGAACACGTTCAGATCAAGATGACCGTTTGAACCGCCGACCGTCACCGCAACATGGTTGCCGATGACCTGGGCACAGACCATGGTCAGGGCTTCGGCCTGGGTCGGGTTGACCTTGCCCGGCATGATCGATGATCCCGGCTCGTTCGCGGGCAGCACCAGTTCACCAAGCCCGCAACGCGGACCGGAACCCAGCAGGCGGATATCATTGCCGATCTTCATCAGCGACGTCGCCAGCACGTTCAGCACACCCGACATCTCGACACAGGCATCATGGGCGGCAAGGGCTTCGAACTTGTTGGCCGCCGTTTCGAATTTCAGGCCGGTGATATCGGATACCTGTTTGGCAAATTCGACGTCAAAGCCCTTTGGCGCGTTAAGGCCGGTGCCAAGGGCAGTACCACCCTGTGCCAGTTTGCGAAGCCGCACCAGCGCATCATCAATGCGATCAAGGCCAAGGGCGATCTGGGCGGCATAACCCGAAAATTCCTGCCCCAGGGTCAGCGGCACGGCATCCTGCATATGGGTGCGGCCAATTTTAACGATATCGGCAAAGGCTTCGACCTTGGCATCCAGCGCGCTTCGAAGGTGGGCAAGGGCCGGTTTCAGGTTTTCTTCGATCTCGACCACGGCGGCGATATGCATGGCCGCCGGGAAACTGTCATTGGACGACTGCCCGCGATTGACATGGTCGTTGGGATGAACCGGATCGCGTTTGCCCATCGGCTTGCCAAGGATTTCACACGCACGGTTGGCGATGACCTCGTTGGCATTCATGTTGGTCTGGGTACCACTGCCGGTCTGCCAGACGACAAGCGGGAAGTGATCAAGCAGCTTGCCATCGGCGACTTCGCGCGCGGCGGCCTCGATGGCTTTGGAAAGGTCTGCATCCAGATTGCCAAGGGCAACATTGGCGCGTGCAGCCGCAAGTTTCTGGATACCGAATGCCCGGATCAGCGCATCGGGCATCCGTTCGCCCCCAATGCGGAAATTCTGTTTTGATCGCTGGGTCTGCGCCCCCCAATACCGGTCCGCGGGCACATCGATGCTGCCCATGGTGTCCTGTTCGGTGCGGGTGGTCACTGGATTGGTCACGATAGAAATCCTCCGTGTCAGAAAACATACTGACCGGGGCGGGAACCCGGCTGGCAATTATCTTTTGCCGTTCCCGAATATGGGCGCAAATGATCGTTCGCGCAAAGTCACTGTGTTGAAAAAATGCAGTTTTATCGTCAGCGATAAAATATCAGCCGGCGATTGCCCCCTGATCTGCGGAAACATTGTCCTGCCATGCGACAATCTGAACGCCGATGCGATCCAGATGGGACAGCAGTTTTTCAGGCGGCAAACGATCCGTGATCACCCCGGTCAGGGCTTCAAGCGGTGCGATGTTTTCAAGGTAACGCTGATCAAATTTGGTGTGATCGACCATCAGCCAGGTTTCATCGGACCGTTCCATCATCGCGCGTTTGACCGCGACCGCACGACGGTTAACGTCACTGAACCCCTGCCAAGCAACGCCCGATGCACCGATAAAGGCCTTGTTGGCGTGGAAACGACGCAGGAATTCGACAGTATCATTGCCGTAGACCGCATTTTCACGCGGATCGAACTGCCCCGGACACATGATGACATCGTCAATAACCGCCTGTTCGCCCATGCCGTGCACCACCGCATAGCAATTGGTCAGAACCGTGCGCCGCAATGCGCCGGGGTTCTGGGCCATATAGGGGGCAAGCTGGCTGACCGTGGACCCGGCATCGATCATGATCACATCGCCCGGCCGGATCATGTTGCCCGCCATGATACCGATCCGTTCGAACCCGGCAACCGCGGTCATCTGGCGCTGGGCCAGATCGGGCTGATGGCCCATTGGCTGCGCGGATGCACCGCCAAATTCGCGCTTGATCAGGCCATCGTCGCTTAGAGCGTCGAGATCACGGCGAATTGTTTCAGTTGCCACATCGAATCGTTCCGCCAATGTGGCAACTCTCACATGCGGATGAATTTGCAGTTCCTGAAGAATGCGCTGCTGCCGTTCCTTTTTTCCGATACGCAAAGAGCCTCTCTCCCCTGAATAGCCTAGCCCGCACCACTTTTGGATAAGGTTAGCAGTTATTTTTGTAACCGATTGTTACAGTTTTATGTTGCTTTTCAAACTTTTTGCCACTTTATAATGTTGATAAAAGCAACAACAAAAACAACAAAACCACATTTAAAACCGGCATTAAGCCCGCGTTTACAGGGAAGAAAGGTTCTGTCTCATGTTTTCACATGCGAAAAAAATGGACATTTTGAAAGTTTCTACGCTGCTTGCCGCCATCGGCATGATGAGCTTTGGCAGCAGCACGGCATTTGCACAGGCCGATGATTGCATCGCACGTGGCGATCTTGATCAGATGTATTGCGACATGGATGGCGATCTGGTTGCCGATGCACCGCCCGCCGACCAGCAGGTTGACCCGGACACCCTCGTGTTTGCCTATACCCCGGTCGAAGACCCGGCGGTTTATGCCGATATCTGGGAGCCGTTCCTTGAACATCTTGAAAAAGTGACCGGCAAGGACGTTCACTTCTTTGCGGTTCAGTCGAACTCCGCCGAAGTCGAAGCCATGCGTAGCGGCCGTCTGCATGTTGCCGGTTTCTCGACCGGTCCGACCCCGTTTGCGGTCAACCTTGCCGGTGCGGTTCCGTTCGCATTGATGGGTGGCGATGATGGCCGTTTCGGTTACACGCTGCAGCTTTATACCCGCGTTGACAGCGGCATCGACAAGATCGAGGACCTGAAGGGCAAGCGCGTTGCGCACACCTCGCCGACCTCGAACTCGGGCAACCTTGCACCGCGCGCACTGCTTCCGGGTCAGGGCATCGTTCCGGAACAGGATTACGAAGTCGTCTATTCCGGTTCGCACGATCAGTCGATCCTTGGCGTTGTTGCCGGTGACTATGACGCAGCCCCGGTTGCATCCGAAGTCGTCGAACGCATGGTCCAGCGCGACCTTTACGATCCGAACGAAGTCAAAATCATCTATGAAAGCAAGCCTTTCCCGACCACTTCGTTCAACTATGCCTATAACCTGAAGCCGGAACTGATCGAAAAGATCAAGGAAGCCTTCTTTACCTTCGACATGAAGGGCACCGCCCTTGGCGAAGAATTCAAAGGCGTATCGAAATTCGTTCCTGTCACCTACCAGAAAGACTGGGACGTTATTCGTGAAATCCAGGCTGCCAACGGCGTGAAATACACCCCGGACAACCTGAAGTAATCCCTTCTTTCAAACTGCTTCTGCCGGGATCGGTTTTCGATCCCGGTAGTCTTTTTTCAAGGTATCGTGATGCTGCGTATCAAAGATCTGGTCAAACGCTATGGCAAGGATGAGGCTGTTCTGAAGGACCTGAACCTTGAGGTTCCCGGCGAAAGCGTCGTTGCCATCATTGGGGCATCGGGTGCGGGTAAAAGCACGCTTTTGCGCTGTATTAACCGCCTGGTCGAACCGACATCGGGCTCGATTGACCTTAACGGCACCGAACTTACGACTTTGTCGGGTGGCGAGTTGCGTCTGGCGCGTCGTCGTATCGGCATGATTTTTCAGGGTTTTAACCTGATCAACCGTTTGACGGTGATGGAAAATGTTCTGTCGGGACGGTTGGGATATGTCCCGACCTGGCGCGCCATGACGCGCAATTTCCCCCAAAGCGACATTGATCGTGCGTTTCAATTGATGGAACGTGTCGGCATTGCCCATTATGCCAACAAACGCGCCGATGAATTATCGGGTGGCGAACGCCAGCGCGTCGGCGTCGTTCGTGCCTTGATGCAGGAACCTGAAATCCTGCTGGCCGATGAACCGACCGCGTCGCTAGACCCCAAAACATCCCGACAGATCATGGAATTGCTGCGTGCGCTTGCATCCGAGCTGCACCTGCCGGTTCTGATCAATATCCACAATGTCACCGAGGCCAAGGAATATACCCAGCGCATCGTCGGCATGCGGTTTGGTCGCATCATCTTTGACAGCGTTCCGACCGACCTTACCCAGGATGCCATGGATGAAATCTATGCCGGGGTGCCCGCAGAAGAACGCGGCGAAACCGGTGATGTGGAATCCCTGCGCGAGGTGGTATCGCAATGACCAGCTCCGTTGAAAAAACAACGGGCCATCGCACTTGGAAAAAGCCGCCCTTTATCGCCAATCCGGCGATACGCTGGGCGATTATTCTTGGCGTATTGGCCTATGTCGTTTGGGCGGTCACCAGCCTGCCGTTTAACTGGGAACGTATTCAGGAAGGCATTCCGCGCGCCATCCGTATTTTCAAGGGCGCCTTTCCGCCGGACATGATCCGAGGCGAACTGGTGTTGCAGGGTTTTCTTGAAAGCATCAAGATCGCCATCGTTGCAACCCTTGCCGGTGTGATGCTCAGCGTGCCGATTGCCTTTGCCGCCGCATCCAATATTGCGCCCAAATGGCTTTATAACATCGGGCGTGCCACGATCATTATCGCGCGCAGTTTCCATCCGGTGATCGTTGCCATCCTGTTCGTCAAGGCGGTCGGTTTTGGTCCGCTGGCGGGGATTTTGACCCTGACGATCTATTCCATCGGTTTCGTTGCCAAAATGCTGGCCGAACGGATCGAGGAAATCGACTGGGGCCAGGTCGAAGCCATCCGGGCGGCCGGGGGCGGGACATTCATCACCATGCTTTATGCCGTGATCCCGCAAATCATGCCCCGCCAGATCGGTCTTTCGATCTATCAGCTTGACAGTAACCTGCGTGCATCCGCCGTGGTCGGGATTGTGGGTGCGGGCGGGATCGGATCGACCCTGATGAATGCGTTTCGGCGCTATGACTATGACTTCGCGCTTGCGATCACGCTTTGCATTATCGGCGTCATCCTGATCAGCGAAGCCATAAGCGGCCGGATCCGGAGGAACATATGGTAACGACAACACAAAATACCGGACCGGACGCCATCGCCGAACGCGAATGGTCACGCTATACCCCCAAACAACGCTGGCTGCGCTTTGCCATGTATGGCGGTGTCGTGCTGGCAACGGTCTGGTCGCTTTCGACGATCAACATCATCTGGCCGTGGCTTTGGGATGCCCCGCAACAGATGGGCGATCTTTTTTCGCGCATGTATCCGCCATCCCTCAATGATTGGGAAATGATCGCCATCACGTTGCTTGAAACCGTCAATATTGCGACGATTGCAACGTTTTTTGCGGTATTCCTTTCGTTGCCGATTGCCCTTATCGCGGCCCAGAACACCACGCCCAACAAGCTGACGCTGTGGATTGGCCGGTTCATTCTGGTGTCGTCGCGGTCGGTGAATACCATCATCTGGGCGCTGCTGTTTGTTGCGATTTTCGGCCCCGGCGTGATGGCCGGTATTCTGGCGATTATTTTCCGTTCGATCGGTTTTATCGGCAAATTGCTGGGCGAGGCGATCGAGGAAATCGACCGGGCCCCGATCGAGGCGCTTGAGTCCGTCGGCGCATCGCGGTTCAAAATCCTGATCTATGGGGTTGTGCCACAGGTCATGCCGACTTTCTTTGCGGTGTCGATCCTGCGCTGGGACATCAACCTCCGCGAAAGTACGGTTCTGGGTCTGGTCGGGGCTGGCGGGATCGGTATCGTCCTGCAAGGCGCGATTGACACCTTTGCCTGGCAGACGGTTGCCACCATTCTTCTGGCGATCATCGGTCTTGTGATCGTGGGCGAGGCTTTGGCGGCCTGGCTGCGCAAAAAGGTGATCTGACGTGTCTGAACATTACGACATTCTGGTCGTAGGCGGCGGCATCAATGGTGCGGGTATTGCCCGTGATGCCGCCGGTCGCGGTCTGTCCGTCCTTCTGGTCGAACAGCGCGATCTTGCCTCGGCCACGTCTTCATCCTCGACCAAACTGATCCATGGCGGCCTGCGGTATCTTGAGCATTACGAATTCCGGCTGGTGCGCGAAGCCTTGCAGGAACGCGAAGTTCTGCTTGCGGCCGCCCCGCATATCATCTGGCCGCTGACCTTCGTTCTGCCGCACCATAAGGGCCTTCGGCCCAAATGGATGCTGCGGGCCGGGTTGTTTCTTTATGACCATCTGGCAAAGCGCAAACGCCTGCCGGGGTCCCGTGCGCTATCCCTGAACGGCACTGCCGAAGGCAAACCGCTTCTGGACCAGTTCACCAGCGGCTTTTCCTATTCCGATTGCTGGGTTGATGATGCCAGGCTTGTGGTCTTGAACGCCCTTGATGCGCAGGCCCGCGGGGCGGTGATCAAAACCCGGACGCGCTGTGCCGCCCTTGTGCGCGGAACGGACGGCTGGACGGCGACACTGCAATCCGAAGACGGCAAAGAAACCAGCGTTTCGGCGCGCGCCGTGGTCAATGCCGCCGGCCCTTGGGTGACCGAAATGGTCAACCGTGCCGGGCTTGGCGACAAGGCCGCGGGGTTACGCCTTGTAAAAGGCAGCCATTTTGTCGTGCCGCGCATTCATCCGCATGATCATTGCTATATCTTCCAGAACGGGGACGGCCGCATTGCCTTTGCCATCCCCTATCAGCGGGACTACACCCTGATCGGGACGACGGATGTGCCCTATGACGGCGATCCGGCCGAGGTGAAGATCAATGATGACGAAATCGATTACCTGCTTGAGCTGGTCAATGGCTATCTGGCGACACCATTAACGCGGGCCGATATCGTTTGGGATTATGCCGGTGTCAGGCCGCTTTATGACGACAAGAACAGCAACGCATCGGCGGTGACGCGCGATTACGTGTTTGATCTGGATACGGGGGACGGCGATGCCCCCGCGATCCTGTCGATCTATGGCGGGAAGATCACCACCTATCGCCGGTTGGCCGAACATGCTCTGCAAAAGCTTTGCCCGGTTCTGGGCAATGATGCATCGGACTGGACCGCGACATCGGTTCTGCCGGGCGGGGATATGAGTGATGGCAATTTCGGCCGGTTCTTGGCCGGTGTCAGAACAAAGTTGAACTGGCTGCCCGAACAGATCGCCCATCGCTGGGCGCGCTGTTATGGCACACGCCTGTTTGACATTGCACCGGATGCCACGGCCATTGGTGATCTGGGTCGGGAAGTTGCGCCGAACCTGTTTGAGGCAGAACTGCGTTTCCTGATGACGCAGGAATGGGCGAGGTCCGCCGAGGATGTTCTTTGGCGGCGGACCAAGCTTGGCCTTGGCATGGAAGAAAGCGATATCAACGCGGTTCGGGACTGGTTTGCAAACAGCGCGGATCAACTTGCCGCACAGTAAGAAACCGGCAACCGGTTACTTGCGCAGATCATCCCATTTAACAAACTCGTGGGCGATGAAATCTTCCATCATCGCCCGCCACATCCGTTCGGCCATGTCTTCGTCAAAGCCATCAATGCGGCACTGGGCACGGACCTTGGTGATCACGTCCTCGATCCGGTCTTCGTCACGCACGGCATCCCGGGTCGGTTTGATGCGCGCGGCCTGTTCGATATAGTTCAACCGTTCCGCCATCAGCGCCACCAGAAGCCTGTCCACCCGGTCCACATTCGCACGGACATCGGACATGGTTTCGCAAGGGTTGGCTTTGGTCGTCATCACGGCAGAACTTTCATTATTCACAAAAAAGTGAAAAATGGCGGTGATTATTCACCGCCACTTCACAATGTCTAATAGGCATATTCCTTGAACAGCGGATCAACCGATCCGTTCCATTCGGTTTCGTATTTATCAAGGAATTCCTCGGCCAGGGTCCGACCGCTTTCGGCGACGTCTTCGAGGCTGTCGAGAAAATGGCTTTCATCGTCGCCATAGGCATCCATGCGCCCCCGCGCCTTAAGCCCCTGTTTGGAGACGGCCAGTACATCCTTGGCAAGGTCCTGAACGGTGCCGTTCCTGAACTTCGTGGCAAGGGCGGTACGCGGCACATCATCGCGAAGGGCTTCGCGTTCTGCATGGCTGAGATCCTTGACCAGATCCCATGCCGCATCCAGCGCCGCGTCATCATACAACAGACCAACCCACAGGGCCGGAAGCGCACAGATGCGTTTCCACGGGCCACCATCCGCGCCGCGCATTTCAAGGAATTTCTTGAGACGCACTTCGGGGAAGGCGGTCGTCATGTGATCGGACCAGTCATTCATCGTCGGGCGTTCACCGGGCAGAACGTCGAGCTTTCCGGCCATGAAATCGCGGAACGATTTGCCTGCGGCATTGATGTATTTGCCATCGCGATAAACGAAATACATCGGCACATCGAGCATGTAATCGACATAACGTTCAAAGCCAAAACCGTCTTCGAACACGAAGGGCAGCATGCCGCAACGGTCCGGGTCGGTATCGGTCCAGACGTGGGATCGCGAAGACAGATAGCCACTTGGTTTGCCATCCACGAACGGGGATGCGGCAAAAAGCGCGGTCGCAACCGGCTGAAGCGCCAGCGACGTTCTGAATTTCTTGATCATGTCGGCTTCGGAGGCGAAATCCAGATTGACCTGAATGGTCGAGGTGCGAAGCATCATGTCCAGACCAAGATTGCCGACCTTGGGCATATAGTCACGCATGATCGCGTAGCGGCCCTTGGGCATCCACGGGATATCCTTGCGTTCCCATTTCGGCTGATGGCCGACACCAAGCATTTCAATATCAAGATCACCGCAGATTTCGCGGATTTCATGAAGATGCTGATGCACTTCACCACAGGTCTGGTGAATGTTTTTAAGAGGCGCACCGGACAATTCGATCTGCCCGCCCGGTTCAAGCGAGACGGAACAGTTATCCTTGGTAAGCGCAATCACATTGCCGTTTTCAATGATCGGTTCCCAATCAAAGCGTTCGGCAAGCTGTGTCAGAAGGGTCTTTACCCCCCTCTCCCCTTCGTAAGGGATCGGGCGAAGATCGTTACGGGTAAAGGCGAATTTTTCGTGTTCTGTGCCGATGGCCCAGTCTTTTTTCGGAGTACAACCGGACTCGAACCATTCGACAAGCTGACGACGGCTTTCGATGACCGGGCTGTCGCCGGTGGAGGCGCTGACAGTCATAAGGGCTTCCCCTAATCTCTCGTGACCGGAGGTATCGACCAGTCGCCGATGCGATCCTGAAACACGGACAAAGCAGCAATTGCCGCAGTTTCGGCCCGCAAGATACGCGGACCAAGGCTTACAGGCGTTGCAAAAGGCTGTTTGCGGATGCGTTCAATTTCGTCGGCGCTAAAGCCGCCTTCGGGTCCAATCACGATTGCATGGTTAACAACATTGTCGTTGTCGATAGCCGAGCCAGCGCCCTTTGCCAATAGCTGACTTAACACTTCACCAATTGGTGAGCCTGATCCCGTCTCGTCACAGAACAGTAAATGCCGGTTTTCCGGCCAGTCCGCGAGCCAATCAAGCAATTTTACCGGTGGGGCAATTTCCGGCACGCTGAGGCGTTCGCATTGCTCGGCGGCCTCGATCACCTGGGCCTGCAAACGATCAAGGCGGACCTTGTCGGTAATGCCATGTGCAGTGACAATCGGTTGCAGGGTGCCAACACCCATTTCGACCGACTTTTCGATCAGAAAATCAAGGCGCTGCTTTTTGATTGGCGCAAAAGCCAGGATCGGGCCGCGTTCGACAATCTGGTCACGCAATTGCCGTTCGGCGGTCACCGTGCCCTTCTTTTTGCGAAGGTGGTCGATGGTCGCCAGCCATTCGCCATCAAGACCATTAAATATCTTGATGGGCGTTCCGGGCTTGAGGCGCATCACATGTTCAAGGTAATGAGACTGTTCAGGTGCGAGTTCGATCTCGCATCCCGGCGTGATAGGATCGGAAACGAAAAGGCGTTGCCGGGCGCGGGTGGCGTCATCTGTCATATATGTCCCCAGGCCGGTTATTCGGCGAAGTTCAGTTTGTTAAAGAGTTACATAGGCCAATTATGTCACAGGTCAACCAACCGATACAGAACACGAAGAACGATATGCCGTCTGATGGCTGGATCGACCGGTTCGCGCCGTTGGCCAGTCGGCCGTATCTTAAGCTGGCACGACTTGACCGACCGATTGGCACATGGCTTCTGCTTTTGCCTTGCTGGTGGTCAACCGCCATGGCAAGCAACGGCGCGCCCAGCCTATTGATGATGGTTTATTTTGCCATTGGTGCATTGATCATGCGCGGGGCCGGTTGCGTCGTCAACGATCTGGCGGATCGGAATTTTGACGGCAAGGTCGAACGCACGGCAACCCGCCCGATCCCCAGCGGACAGGTCAAGGTATGGCAGGCAATCGCGTTTCTGGGTCTTTTGCTTCTGATAGGGCTTGCTGTGCTGGTGCAGTTCCGGATCGAGGCGATCATTGTCGGTATCTGTTCCCTGCCGCTTGTCATTACCTATCCGTTCATGAAGCGCATTACCTATTGGCCGCAGGCGGTTCTGGGGCTGACATTCAACTGGGGGGCGCTTGTCGGCTGGGCGGCTGTCACCGGAACTGTCGCACCGGCGGCGGTTGCGATGTATGTTGCGGGCTTCTTCTGGACGCTTGGTTACGACACCATTTATGCCCATCAGGACAAGGATGACGACATCAAGATCGGGGTAAAGTCACTTGCCCTTCGGCTTGGCGATGCAACACCGCGATGGGCGATGGGGTTTTATACCGTAACCACCCTTTTGCTGGGTGTTTCGGGTGTGCTGGCCGGGTTGCACTGGATTTACTTCCCGCTTCTGGCACTGGCGTGTTTGCATCTGGCGTGGCAGGTTGCCACGGTCAAACTTGATGATTCCGCGAACTGCCTGAAACGGTTTAAATCAAACCGTGATTTCGGTTTAATGGTGCTTGCTGCCATCATCATTGCCAATCTGGTCGGCACCGGACTTTAGGCCCGCATACGGACTGATCCACCCAATATCTGCACCATTGAAAGGCTGCCCATGATCGCACCGCTTGCCCTGATGATTGCCGGATTGATCCTTGCGGGTGTCGGGGCGCAATGGTTTGCATGGCGGGCCGGTATTCCGGCAATCGTGTTGCTGTCCATCGTCGGCCTGCTGCTGGGGCCGGGAACCGATCTGATCGATCCGGTCAATGATTTCGGTACATTGTTGCAGCCCCTTGTTGCGGTGGCGGTCGCGGTGATCCTGTTTGAAGGCGGGCTTGCACTTGATTTCCGAGAACTGACGCACAGTGTCAGCGGTGTAATCCGCCTGACCACCATTGCCCCGCTTGTGGCGTGGCTTCTGGGTGCGGGGGCGGCGCATTATCTGGCCGATCTTTCATGGCCGGTGGCGGCCCTGTTTGGCGGGATCATGATCGTGACCGGCCCGACGGTGATTGCACCGCTGTTGCGTCATGCCCGATTGTCCAAGCGCCCGGCGACGCTTCTGAAATGGGAAGGCATCGTGAATGACCCTATCGGGGCCCTGTTTGCGGTGCTGGCCTACGAAGTCATTGCCGCAAGCCAGCATGGCAACGGCTTTGGCGCGGCAGTCGGTCATCTGGCGATCAATATTCTTCTGGCGGTTCTGATCGGCCTGGCGTTTGGTTTGGGGACGGTTCAGATTTTCAAGCGTGGCTGGATTCCCGAATTCCTGAAAGCCCCGCTTGTTCTTGGCGTGCTTCTGACCTGCTTTGCCGGGGCCAATGAAATTCAGGAAGAAAGCGGCTTGCTGGCCGTAACCGTGCTGGGCCTGACAATTGGCAATGCCCATTTGCTGGCGATTGATGAAATCCGCCGGTTCAAGGAAACCCTGACGGTTATTCTGGTTTCCAGCGTGTTCATCATCCTGACCGCGACACTTGAATGGTCGATGATTGCCGAACTGACATGGGGGCATGGGCTTTTTGTTCTGGCCATGCTGTTTGTCGTGCGGCCGGTTTCGGTGATCGGGTCGCTGGCCTTTTCAAGGGTGAGCTGGAAAGAACGGTTTCTGGTTGGCTGGATCGCGCCGCGCGGGATTGTGGCGGTCGCGGTTTCCGGCCTGTTCGGGACCGAACTTGTCGAACTTGGTTATGCCGACGGGGCACTTTTGATCCCGCTGGCCTTTGCGATGGTATTTTCGACCGTTGTGTTGCACGGCTTTTCAATCCGACCGATGGCCCGCCAGCTTGATCTGGCGGTTAAAGGACCACCCGGTGTTCTGATTGTCGGAGCACATCGCTGGACGATTGATTTCGCCAAGCGTCTTGTTGAACTCGACATTCCGGTTGTGGTTGCCGATAGCCGCTGGCACAGCATGCGTCTGGCGCGCGAAGCCGGATTGCAGACCTATTACGGGGAAGTGCTTTCGGAAGTGTTCGAACATCACCTTGATACTTCATCGCTTGGCACGCTGATCGCAACCACGGACAACGATGCCTATAACACGCTGGTCTGTACCGATTTCGCACCGGAATTTGGCCGTCGCGCCGTTTTTCAGACCGGCATGCACGGATCGCCCGAAGACCCGAAACGCCATAGCCAGACATTGGGCGGGTTGCCACTGTTTTCCGAACCGATGACAACCGACGACATCCGGGAGGATTTCCGGCACGGTGCAGAAATCCGGCAAACCCGCCTGACCGAAGAATTCGGCTGGGATGAATTTATCGCCCTGCAGGGGACCGAACCGCCGGTCATTGCCCTTGTCCGCGGGGCGCAGCTTCATATGGGGCCCGATATGCCAAAGGCAAAGCCGCGTGATATTTTGCTGTATCTTGGCCGCAATGCCCAGAACAGTCAGAAGCCTGACGAAAACCCGAAGGCGACTTCGCTTGCGCCCGAGGCACAAAGCAAGTAAGCCCCGGCAATCCGTTTCACCCCGATATGGGCCGATCATGACCGATAATGTTTTCGCCGATGCCTTGGTCCCCGAAGTCGACGATCCGCGGTTTGCCGATCTGATCGATACATTTACCGTACCGGCACGGGTGCCATTAGCGCCCGAAATCGAAATGTATCTGGCAACGCATATCACGCCACTTTGGCAGGCGACCGAGGATATCCTTGGCGTGCTGGATATCCCGCCACCCTATTGGGCGTTTGCGTGGCCGGGCGGACAGGCGATTACGCGATATATCCTTGATCATCCGGAATTGGTGCGCGGCAAAAAGGTTCTGGATTTTGCGTGTGGCGGCGGCATGCAGGCGATTGCGTGTGTCATGGCCGGGGCAGACAGCATTCTGGCAAACGATATTGATCCGGTGGCGATTACGGCAACCCGCCTTAACGCCGAACGCAATGGTGTTAGGTTTGAAACCACCACCGAAAACTTTGTCGGCACGCAATCGGCAACCCGCCGCTGGGATGTGATTTTTGCCGGTGATGTCTGCTATCAGCAGGATATGGCCAATGCGGTATTGCAATGGCTGATGGGCGAGGCACGGCTTGGCACGCGGGTCATTCTTGCCGATCCGGGCCGGACATATGCCCCGACGCATAATATCGACGAACTTGAAACCTATGACGTGCCGGTTGATGTCGCGGTCGAGGATGTCGACACCAAATTCACCCGGATCTGGCAACTTTTGCCAGATCGCGATAAATAGCCCGTCCTCGTCAGGCACGAAGTACCAATATGAAAACGCGCGCAAGGATGTCTTGCGCGCGTTTTCTGTTTCTCGATCGGTTCCGGTTCGAAGCCCGGTTCAGCCTTCAACGACGCGATAACGGCAGTTGCAGTTATCAACGTGCTGCCATGCCAGTTTCGACCATGCCTTTTCGGCATCCTTGAAGGTCGCAAACGGGCCGTGGCGTTCTTCTTCGCCGCCGACCGGCTTTTCGAAATCGGTGGTTTCGTATTCACCACCGACAACCCAATATTCTTCAAGGCGTTCGATGCGGTAACGCGAATTGGCGTCGTCAACCGACTGCCAGGCCATCTTGGACCATTCTTTTTCCGCGTCTTCGAAGCTGCCAAACGGACCGACTTTGGTTTCTTCGCCGATCGGCTTGTCAAAACCGGTATCCTGATAGGTGCCCCCGATAACCCAGTACTTGGCCATCTGTGCGTCCTTCATGCTTTGGTGAATGTCGACAGGCCGTGCAGGGTGGTGCTGCGCAACCCGGTTTCCTGCCCTTGTATAACCAAATCCGTCTGCGACCGACACCACCAATTTGGTCAATATTGCCATTCAGTCGACGCATGGACGACCAGAAGGCGACAATTTTCCTTTTTATTCTGACGGTTCGCTCTGCCGGATCGCCGCCATGGGCGGCAGATATCCCAAATGATTTGGTGGGCACAAAGAGCAAAAGGAAAACAAAATGAACATAACACATATCAAGCGTGCCGGTCTTGCTGGCGTTATTTCGATCACCGCGGCCCTGTCTGCCTGCGGCACACCATCGGCGACCCCGGATATTGATGTTCAAAGTGACGACATGGAAGAAGCCAGTGCAACGGTCCTTGCGTCGGGATACAGCCCGTTAACCGGTACCGCATTGGTCAATACGATCAATGATCAGACCTTTTCCTATCGTGACGAGGGCAAGGAAACCAATGTGAATGTCACCTATTTCCAGAATGGCATGGCATCAATCACCTGGATTGACGAGGACGGTGATCGCGGCATGCGCGAAAAACTCTGGACCATCGAACAGGGGCAATATCTGTGTCTTTGGGGACGGGATGAAGAAGACGATTGCATGTCGGTCCTGACCAAGGCGGGGCAGCTGGCGACCGTCGATAATGATGGAAACGTCGCCTATTACACCAATCGCTCGTCGTAATTTTCCTGTCCAGCATCCACTCCCTTCCCCACCGATAAGGGAGTGGATGCTGGACATCGCGCCTGCACCGTATTAATTCGTGAAACAACAGATTTATTGTTGGCCCGGTTTGTCGCTGGCCCGGCTATTGCCAGCTCAGACCGACCGACTTCACAGATTGTGGTGCCCATGCCCTATCAATCCCTTCGCGATTTCATCGACGCGCTTGAAAAGACAAACCGTCTGGTCCGGGTGAGCGAACCGGTTTCGCCCTATCTTGAGATGACGGAAATCCAGACGCGCCTTCTGGCCGAAGGTGGCCCGGCAGTTCTGTTTGAAAATGTCATTGGCGAAGATGGCCAGAAATATGACATCCCGGTTCTTGTGAACCTTTTTGGCACCGTGGACCGCGTGGCGGCCGGCATGAACCGCAAACCCGAAGAATTGCGCGAAGTCGGTGAAACGCTGGCGTTTCTCAAACAGCCCGAACCGCCCGGAAGCCTTAGGGAAGCATTTTCAATGCTGCCCTTGGCCAAAACCGTGATGGCGATGAAGCCCAAAACGGTTTCCAAGGCCCCCTGTCAGGAAATCGTCCTTCGGGGCGATGACATAGATCTTTCGAAACTGCCGATCCAGTCCTGCTGGCCGGGGGAGCCGGCCCCGCTGATCACGTGGCCGCTGGTGGTGACACAAGGCCCGACCGCCAATGAAAAAGGCGGCGATAAACGCGATGTGTTCAATCTTGGCATCTATCGCATGCAGGTTCTGGGCAAGAACAAGGCGATCATGCGCTGGCTGAAACATCGTGGCGGGGCGCAACATCATGCGCGCTGGAAAAAGGAAAAGCGCGATCCGTTGCCAGCCGCCATTGTGCTGGGTGCCGATCCGGGAACGATCCTTGCCGCCGTGACACCGGTTCCCGATACGCTTTCGGAATATCAGTTTGCCGGATTGCTGCGCGGGGAAAAGGTCGAGCTGGTGGAGTGCAAAACCGTTCCGCTGAAAGTCCCGGCGACCGCCGAGATCATTCTGGAAGGTTATGTGTCGCTGGATGAATACGCGCCCGAAGGGCCGTATGGCGACCATACCGGTTATTATAATTCGGTCGAGGAATTCCCAGTCTTTAACATCACCGCAATCACCATGCGCAAAAAGCCGATCTATCTGTCGACCTTTACCGGTCGCCCGCCAGATGAGCCGTCGGTGCTTGGTGAGGCGCTTAACGATGTTTTCGTGCCATTATTGCAGCAGCAATTCCCTGAAATCGTCGATTTCTGGCTGCCACCCGAAGGATGTTCGTATCGCATCGCGGTCGTGTCGATGAAAAAAGCCTATCCGGGGCATGCCAAGCGCGTGATGATGGGGGTTTGGTCGTTCCTGCGGCAATTCATGTATACGAAATTCGTCATTGTGGTGGATGACGATATTGATGTGCGCGACTGGAAAGACGTGATGTGGGCGATTTCAACCCGCATGGACCCGGTGCGCGACATCACCACCGTGACCGAAACACCGATCGACTATCTTGATTTCGCATCGCCCGAAAGCGGCCTTGGCGGCAAGCTTGGCCTTGACGCCACCAACAAGCTGCCCCCCGAAACCCATCGGGAATGGGGCGAAAAGATTTTCATGGAAGACGAGATTATTGACCGGGTTGATGCCAAATGGGATCGATACGGATTGCCGGGATCGGGCAAGAAAATCTGGCGGGATTAAATTCCCTGAAACACCATGTCCAGTGCGTCGGTGAAGACGAATTTTTCAGAAAACTCACCGACCACCTCTCCGAGTTCGGCGACCGTTACTGTCGCAATGAACTGTGGAAGCAAAACCCATCGGGTGTCGCCAATCATAATGACCGGGTTCAAACGCCCGATTGGTTTTGGTATTTCCGAATGCGGACGAAGCGGCACAACCACACGCGTGTTCATATCGGCAAGAAGATCGGCCTGCACATCCACAACATATCCGCTGGCAAGCTTATGGATATCATAACGTGCCATCAGAATTTTCGATGCGATGCCAGTGGAATACCGTGCGTTTCAACATAGTCATTGCTGGCCTGTATCGCCGCACTGTTTTCCTTTTTCCAGATTTCGGCCTGTCGTTTTAAGACGGCGTCTCTCAGTCCGGCCTCGGCACTGCGTGAAATATTGATTCCAAGCTGCTTTGCCGTTTCCAGAAGTTCGGAATCAAGACTGACATTGGTTGCCTTGCGGGTATGTTTGTTCGTAACAGCGCCCATAATTCCGCCCATAATTCATGTGCATCATATATGCGCATTATATCACGCATAGTCTCTTGCCTCAATTCCGGAAGAACATCCAGTGTTCGCCGCTTTCGTCCGGCTTTTCCGACCAGAAGAATTGCGGCGCGTCGCACATGAAATCATCGACCCGCACGGCGATATTGCAAAGGTCGCCATCACCGATCACATCGCGGATATATTCAGGGTCGTTGACCTGCCAACTCATGACTGGCGGGGCGGTTTTATCGTCGATGCAAAGGGCGTATTGTTCCGATTGCGCAAACGGGATCTGTTTGAATTCGGAATGTAATTGACCATTGTGCCTGGTGACCATCAGGACATCGAAAAACGGTCCCTCGGGATTGTCACGATCCACCCAGCCGACGATCTGGTCATTGATATCGTCACAGGTAAAATCCCCGACCAGAACCTGATGACGGTTTTGCGCGGCATATTGTCCGGCCTGAATGCGCATTTCGCGGTAAAGATCATTGGCGGTGACTGGTGCTGCCACCGTATCGTTTGGTGCCGCAGTTTTGGCTTCTTGCGCATCAGCTTGCAACATCGTCAGGGAAGTGCCCAGAAGCAGTGTTGCCACAAACAGGTTTCGCACGTGTGTTTCCCGTCATTCTCTTGCAGGTTTCCGGTTCGTCCCGGTTCGGATTTCAGGTCATAATAGCAACTTGCGAAGAAAAAATGACCAAAGATCGGTTTTCGCTAAATGGTTCATTCAAATGTGCGTCAGACGGTATCTGGTTGGGTCTTTCAGGCGACTGCCTTTTCTTGCCCTTTGCGAAAAGCGATCAGCCTGCCTATAACCATAGGAAACCACATTCCGACCAAAGGGAGCTTCCATGCCCAAAACCGATATGACACTCGATCGCATCACCGACCTGCTGGCGCGCGCAAAAAAGGCGGGTGCTGACGATGCGGATGCCGTTTATGTCGAAGGCACGTCACTTTCGGTATCGCAGCGACTGGGCAAGATGGAAAAGCTTGAACGATCCGAGGGGGCCGATCTTGGCCTGCGTGTTCTGATCGGCAAGCAGCAGGCGGTTGTGTCGTCATCGGATACCAGCGAAAGCGCGTTGAACGAACTGGTCGAGCGCGCCGTTGCGATGGCGAAAAACGCCCCCGAAGACCCGTTCTGCGGCATTGCCGATCCATCCGAACTGGCCGAAACATTTGATGTCGAGGCGCTTGAGCTTTGCGAGTCGGGCGAAGTCAGCCAAGAAAAACTGATGGCGTGGGCGACCGCCTGTGAAGAGGCTGCACGGTCGGTTGAAGGTATCACCAATTCCGAGGGCGCGGATGCCGGTTGGGGCACCCACCAGATCACGCTTGCCGCGACCAACGGCTTTGCCAATTCCTATGCTGGCAGCGGCAGCCACATTTCCGTATCGGTCCTTGCAGGAACCGGCACCGGGATGGAACGCGATTATGATTATGACAGTGCGGTGTTTTCGACCGATCTGCGCGATCCGGTCGATATCGGCCTGAAGGCGGCGGAAAAGACCCTGAAACGGTTGAACCCGCGCAAGGTCAAAAGCACGCAGGTGCCGGTGATTTATGACCCGCGTGTTTCGGCATCCCTCGTCGGCCATCTGGCCGGTGCGATCAACGGATCGGGCATTGCACGCGGCACCAGCTTCCTTCTGGATGCCATGGGCAAGGAAATCTTTGCGCCGGGGATCAACATCATTGATAACCCGCACCGCAAACGTGGCCTGCGGTCCAAACCGTTTGACGCCGAAGGCGTCGCCAACGAGAAACGCCATCTGATTGAAAATGGTGTTCTGAAAACCTGGATCATGGATTTGCGGTCCGCCCGCCAGCTTGGCCTGAAATCGACCGGCAACGCATCGCGCGGGGCCGGAAGCCTGCCAGGACCATCCACCACCAACCTTTACATGGAACCGGGCACCATTTCGCCCGCCGACATGATCAAGGATATCAAGCAGGGCCTGTATATTACCGAAATGATCGGCAGCAGTGTCAACGGCGTGACCGGCGATTATTCGCGCGGGGCATCGGGCTTCTGGATCGAAAATGGCGAGCTGGCCTATCCGGTTTCCGAAATCACGGTTGCCGGAAACCTGAAGGACATGTTCAAAACGGCCATTCCGGCCAATGACCTGACCTTCAAATACGGCACGAATGCCCCGACAATCCGGATTGATGGCATGACGCTGGCCGGGCAATAAGCCAAAATTACCCAGATGTGATTTGTAACAGGGGTGCGTTTTGCGCATCCCTGTTTTCATTTTGGCGGCCATTGCATTGGTCGGCATAGGCCTGAGGCACCATAACCCGCACCGGATAAGGCGACAGGCTGATTTCACACGGCAGTTTACCGGCACTTTCGCCGTCAATCTGCAAGGGTGCGGGGCCGCAATGGCTGGTGATGGTCAGACGTTCGGTCTGCACGACCGACACGTCGGTTTGCGCATGCAACCGGTTCAGGGTCAAAGCAATCCCGTAGCGTGCCAGCGCCATAAAGCCGCTGCCGGGCATCAGCACGACATCAAGGCTGTTATCGGTCAGTTTGGCATCGGGGGAAATAACAAACGCCCCGCCATAATGTTTGGCATGGGTCGCAACCACACCGGCAACGCGATATTGTTCGCGCCCGATATTAACTTCGAAATCGCGGTGATGCGGAAAGATAATATTGCGCAAACCTTCGATCACATAGGCACCCTTGCCGATCAGTCGTTTGAGTTTCAGTGACACATTTGCGACCGTATCGGCATCCGCCCCCATGCCGACCATCAAAAAGAATGCCCGGCCATTAACCAGACCGGGCCGCACCCAAACCTGGGCCGGATTGTTTATATAATCGGCAATCGCCTGTGCGCGGATTTCAAGCCCGACCTCGACCGCCAGAACATTGGCCGTTCCCAGCGGAATGATGCCAAGCGGCGGGACTTCGTGACCTTCGATCTGGGCATCAAGCAGGCCGTTGAGGGCCTCGTTCAGCGATCCATCGCCACCGGCAACAAACAGCCGTTGATGGGCACGAACCTTGCGCGCCAGTTCGCGAGCATGACCGGGATGGGTTGTCTGTAACAATTCAACCTTTACACCGGCTTTTTGCAAAATGCTTGAAAGGAAACGTTGTTTATTCCCGCCAGCGCGCGGATTGAAGATAACAGTCACCCCGGAATGGGTCATTGCGAAAAACTTCCGTAATAAAAATGAAACATTACTTTCGCGTTCTCTTTATAGAAAATGAAACATGTAACAGTATATTGACAGAACCGATAAATTTATATGAACGGGTTATATATTCGCGCGATTTGTTTTAAACCATTACTGGTTGGGGACACTATTCGGCATGTAAAACCGTCGAATTCCAGCCATCCTTTTGGCAGGATACGGAGGAGCGGCAATGACAGCGATGACGCTGCAACCGCATTACCGCACGGTCTGGATTTCGGACGTCCATCTCGGAACGCGTGGATGTCAGGCAGATCTTCTTTTGGATTTCCTCAATGAAGTGACGGCAGATACCTATTATCTGGTCGGCGATATCATTGACGGCTGGCGGCTCAAGAAAAGCTGGTACTGGCCCGAAAGCCACCACGCCGTTATCACGACAATCATGGAAAAGGCCAAGAACGGGGCAAAGGTCATTTTTGTCCCCGGCAACCATGATGAATTCGCCCGTGAGTTTGTCGATATGACCTTTGGACATGTCGAAGTCAAGATGAACGACATTCACGAGACGGCGGATGGCAGAAAGCTTCTGATCATTCACGGCGACGAGTTTGACGGTGTGGTCAAATACGCCAAGTGGCTCGCCTATCTTGGGGATACGGCCTACAACCTCGCGATTGTCCTGAACCGTTATTATAACGGCATCCGTCGCAAACTGGGTTACGGATACTGGTCACTGTCGGCCTATCTTAAGAACCGGGTCAAGAACGCCGTTCAGTTCGTCTGCAATTTTGAAAATGCCGTCGCCCACGAAGCTGCCAAGCGCAAGGTGGACGGTGTTGTATGCGGGCATATCCATCATGCCGAAAAACGCATGATTGGCGATGTCCTTTACTGCAATGACGGCGACTGGGTTGAAAGCTGCACGGCCCTTACCGAAGACCAGAACGGCAAGCTTGAACTGCTGTACTGGGCTGAAATGCGCCAGATGGCGATGACACATTCCCAACCCGGCCGCGATGCTGCCAGTGCCCCATCCCTTGGATTGGGCAAACTGATGTCGCTGTTTCGGGTTGTCGGGGACAATAACCGTGCTGCCAATGCCAGTTCCAAAAAGAGCAGCGGCACGCCAATTGGAAAGACCGCATGAGAATTTTGATCGTATCCGATGCCTGGTATCCTCAGGTAAATGGTGTGGTGCGCACCCTTGAAACCGTGCGCAGCGAACTGGGCGAGATGGGACATGATGTGCATATCATCTCGCCTGATCAATTCCGGACGATCCCCTGCCCGACCTATCCTGAAATCCGGTTGGCCCTGTTTGCCAAACGCAAACTGGCCCGGATGATTGATGCCCTGCAGCCGGTTGCGATCCATATCGCGACCGAGGGCCCATTGGGTCAGGCGGCACGTGCTTATTGCCTGAAACGCGAACTACCGTTTTCATCAGCCTATCACACCCGGTTCCCGGAATATCTGCATGCGCGGACACGGCTGCCGCTTTCGATTTCCTATCGCGGGATGCGACGGTTCCATAACAAATCACAATCGGTCATGGTGGCCACGGAATCGCTTCGCGAAGAGCTGGCTGATCGCGGCTTTAACAGGCTGAATATCTGGTCGCGGGGTGTTGACCTTAACCTGTTCAAACCGCGACCCGATGCAAGTTTCGGGGATTTCCCAAAACCGCACTGGCTGTTTGTCGGTCGGGTGGCGGTTGAAAAGAATATCGGCCATTTCCTTGACCTTGACCTACCGGGGACAAAATTTGTTGTCGGCGACGGGCCGCAACTGGCGGAACTCAAATCGAAATACCCGAATGCACAGTTTCTCGGGAAAAAGGTTGGCGAAGAACTGGCTGTCTGTTTCGCATCGGCAGACGTTTTTGTCTTCCCTAGCAAAACCGACACTTTCGGCCTTGTCATCCTTGAGGCGATGGCGTCCGGAACCCCGGTTGCGGTTTTCCCGGTTCAGGGACCAGCCGATATCGTGCGCGGGACCAAGGCAGGCGCCATTGATGCCGACCTTCGCAAGGCGGCGATGGCGGCACTTGAACTTGACGGCAAGGATGCGCGCGCACTCGCAGAACAATATAGCTGGCGCAATTCCGCCAGTCAGTTCCTGCACAATCTGGCACCGTTTTCAGGCGGGTTTGACGGGGCGGCAGCCAAACGTCTGGCCGTTGAAGACATAACCGAAGCAAAAGAACCGGCGATTGTCATGCCGGCGCAATAACCGGCAGCCGTTTATTATCTGGCAAACTGAGATCCGTCCTGCGGGGTTTCTTTCCCTCGCAGGCTTCGGCGTAGAGTGCCATATGCCCGCATCGCATTGATCGCATCCGTCCCAAGCCACCGACGGAACGGTTTAAGCGCGACATAAACCGGCCGGATAACCGCCACGATACGGGACAGAGGTTTCATCTGTGGTGCGGTCATGCCGCTGCGGCTCAGATAAGCCTGCCATCCGGAACGCAAAAGATCGGGACGACGTTTAAAACCGCGCTGTATGGAAAACACAAACAGCAGAATGTCGCGCGCCTGTGCGTCGGGCAATGGCATACGTTTATTGGGGTCTTCTTCGAAATCAATAAAACCGATCCTGCCATCATCCCGAATGGTCATGTTGCGCAAAAGAGGGGCACCATGCGCAAAACCATTGGCATGCAAATCCGCCAATGCAGTTCCGGCCATGGCAATCAGTTCAGCGACACGTGCTTCATCCCCAGCCTTGACCGCATCGCTGATTACGGTTTGCAAGATCGCTCCGTTATCGCCAATAGCGATCCAGTTATCGGCGACTTCGAGAAGATCAGGCACCAGAACGCCTGCACGGTTCAGGGCACGAAGGACTTCAGCCTCGCTTGCCAGACCGGCCTTGCCGCCTGGCGACACTGTCGGGCGCAACATCGGTATCCGCGTCAGGGTTGCGACAAAACGCTGCAAGCGGTGCCAGCCCTTTTGCTTTGGCCGGACAGCCTGTTTGATCCAGATACGCCGTCCTTTCCACCGCAATGGAAAAACCCGTGCGCCAACACCTTGGGCAATCGTCTGTTCCACGATATCGTGGAGTTGCTCTGTCATTTTTTTATCTTATATGTCGTTTTTCGTGGCCTGCATTCCTGCAGGCCCTGTCAGTATCAGTTAAGTTACGTTGCTGCGGCTTGCCGCACCTGCCCGGGCATGCTAGCAACAGCCCGGAAAGATCAAGATATCCATGATGCCTCATCCATATAGATAGTGTCGGACTGACACAATCGGAAATGGCGTCGCACGACCGGGAAGAATTCATTGCCAAAGCATTCGCTAGATCACACGACGGAACATTGGAATACGTGGCCAATGATCAGACGCATCGTTCAGGATGCGGTTGCCCCTTATTTCGGCAAGATTGTCCTGGCTCTGATTTGCATGGCGCTTATGGCTGCCGCGACTGGCGGTTATGCCTATCTGATGGATCCGGTGATTAACGAGGTCTTTGTCAAAAAGAACCCGGCGATGCTGGTCCCTGTCGGGGTTGCCGTCCTTGCGGCTTTTGCGCTGAAAGGCTTTGCCAACTATGGGCAGTCGGTTTTGATGAGCTATGTCGGTGGTCGCATCCTTGCCGATATTCAGAACAAGCTTTACGAACATGTCATCCGGCTTGATATCGGGTTCTTCCACAATACCAATACCGGCAAACTGATCACGCGTTTCACCAGCGATATCACCGCGATGCGGGCCGCCGTTTCCGTATCGCTGACCGGTTTTGGCAAGGACTTTTTGACCGCCATCGTGCTGATTGGCGTCATGTTCTATCAGGACTGGCAGCTTGCCATCATTGCGTTCACGGTGTTTCCCGCCGCCATCCTGCCGATTGCCCGCCTGGGCAAGCGCATGCGCAAGGTTTCCGCCAACACCCAGCAGCAGATCGGTGAATTTGCAACCCTCCTTGAACAAACCTTCCAAGGTGTCCGCCATGTCAAAGCCTATGGCATGGAGCCCTATGAATGTTCGCGGATGGAAAAGCTTGTTGAAACCGTCTTTGATCTGAGCTTCAAGGCGCAGAAAGTCAGCGCACGTTCGTCCCCTATCATGGAAACACTCGGCGGCGCTGCGATCACGACCATCATTATTTACGGCGGTAGCCGCGTCATTGACGGGGCAAGCGATCCAGGCAGTTTCTTTTCGTTCATCACGGCCCTGTTGCTGGCCTACGAGCCGGTCAAGCGCCTTGCCAATATCAATATCAATTTGCAGGCCGGTCTTGCAGCATCGCAGCGCGTGTTTACCGTCCTTGATATCGAACCGGAAATTCGCGATGCCGACGATGCCAAAACGCTTCAGGTCAAGGGTGGTGCCATCCAGTTCAAGGATGTTTCCTTTTCTTATAACAATGAAACGACGGCGCTGCGTAACATCAGCCTTGATATAGAGGCCGGTCAGACGATTGCCCTTGTCGGGCCGTCGGGTGCCGGTAAATCGACCATCCTGAACCTGATCCCGCGGTTCTATGATATCAATGCCGGTGCGATCACGATTGATGGTCAGGATATCCGCGATGTAACGCTGGAAAGCCTGCGATCAGCGACCGCACTGGTCAGCCAGGAAATCACGCTGTTTGACGATACGGTTCGATCCAACATCGCCTATGGCCGATTTGGCGCAAGCGATGCCGAAATCGAAGAAGCCGCACGTCATGCAGCAGCCCATGATTTCATCCTGCAACTTGAAAACGGTTATGACACCATTGTCGGCGAACATGGTGTGAAGCTTTCAGGCGGCCAGCGCCAGCGGATCGCGATTGCACGTGCGATGTTGAAAAATGCCCCGATCCTGCTTCTGGACGAGGCAACATCGGCCCTTGATACGGAATCCGAACGCCACATTCAGGGGGCCCTGACCGAATTGATGAAAGGACGGACGACGCTTGTCATCGCGCACCGCCTTTCGACGATTGTCGATGCCGACAAAATTTGCGTCATTCAGAACGGGCATGTTACCGAACAGGGACGCCATGAAGAATTGCTTGCGCTTGGAGGGGCTTACGCCAATCTCTATAATCTGCAATTCTCGGAAGAGAGCGATAACTAGGCCGACAGAAATCGGGATAAACTGGCGTGCAGTTTCATAAGCGGATCATAAAAAGCGATCAGGCGCGCAGCACTTTGTGCTGGCTTGCGGCAACCTATATCCGGTTCATTCGTCTTACCGGTCGCTGGCACACGGAAGGTGGCGATCATCCTGCGCATTTCCTGACCGAAGGAAAACCCTTTATCGTGGCTTTCTGGCATCAGCGGTTGCTGATGATGCCCTATACATGGCGTTCGGTTGCGGGGAACCGACCGTTTAACATGCTGATTTCATCGCATCGCGACGGTGAAATCATTTCCCGCACCATCGGTCATTTCGGAATTGCGACAATTGCCGGGTCAACCGGACAAGGCAAGGGCGGCGCGGCAGCGTTGCGGCGTATTCTCAAGGCCCTCAAGGCAGGCGAAGTCGTCGGCATGACCCCGGATGGACCGCGCGGACCACGCATGCGGATTTCCGATGGCATCGTTCAGGCCGCACGACTGGCCGAAGTCCCGATTTTCCCACTGACCTATTCTGCCTCAAGACGCCGCGTTTTTGGCAGTTGGGACCGGTTTGTTTTGCCGCTTCCATTTTCAAAAGGTGTCTTTAGCTGGGGCGATCCCATCCATATCCCGCGCGATCTGGATGACGACGGATTGGAAGAAAAGCGGCTGGAACTTGAAGCAGCTTTGACCAAGCTGACACAGGAAAGCGATGCCAAGCTTGGCCTTGACGTGATTGAACCTGCCGGACCGGATGAACTTCCCAAACAGAAGCGGTCGGCCGTGGTGGCGGCGGCAGAACAGGAAACGGCCAAATGAGCCTGTTTTACGCCTATCGCGTTGCGACACGGCTTTTGGGTCCGGTACTTGGTCTTTATCTGCAACGGCGCAAAAAACGCGGCAAGGAAGATGCAGGAAGGATCGGCGAACGGTTCGGTCATGCCAGCGCATTGCGCCCGAAGGGAAAGCTGGTCTGGATACACGGGGCCAGCGTTGGCGAATCCCTTTCCGCCCTGCCGGTGATTGATGCCCTTCGCGCGCGTTTTCCCGATGTGTCGATACTTGTCACCACCGGCACCGTCACATCCGCGGCAATGATGTATCAACGCCTTCCGGAAGGTGTGATCCATCAGTTTATTCCGATTGACCGACAGGTCTGCGTTGCCCGTTTCCTGCATCACTGGAAACCTGATGTTGCACTTTGGCTTGAAAGCGATTTCTGGCCCAACATTCTGACAAAGGCCAAAAAGGCGGGGACCAGACTGGCACTTCTGAACGGTCGTATCTCGGCCCGAAGTTTTAAAAGCTATTCCCGGTTCCCTTCCTTCATTACCCCGGTGATCTCGGCCTTTGACCTGATCCTCAGTCAGGGGGCAGAGGAAACCGGGCGTTTCATCGCATTGGGGGGAACCGATGTTCGTGCGGTCGGGAACCTGAAATTCGCAGCCCCCGCCCTGCCGGTTGATAGCGACACGTTGTCCGAACTCAAGACACAGATTGGCAATCGTGCCGTATGGCTTGCCGCAAGTACATTTGACGGCGAAGAAGCCGCATGCGCGCAGGTTCATAAAAGCCTTGCCAGCAAACATGAAAACCTTCTGACGGTGATCGTTCCCCGCCATTCTGATCGGGCCAACGATATCGAAACCGACCTGATCGCAAAGGGCCTGCGCGTGGCGCGCCGAAGCCTTGGCCATGTGATTACCGATCAGGTTGATGTTTATCTTGGCGACACCATGGGCGAGATGGGGCTTTATTACCGGCTTGCACCGGTATGCCTGATCGGCAAGACCCTTTGCGCATCGGGTGGGCAAAACCCGCTGGAACCAGCAAGGCTTGGCTGTGCGATCCTGCATGGCCCGGATATGAGCAACTTTAACGAAATCAGCCGCGAACTTCTTGCCGCCAGAGCATGCCGTCCGGTTGCCGATATCGATGATCTGGCCCGGCAGGTTGATACCCTTCTGACATATCCGGAAAAGGCCCGGGAACTGGCAAATGCTGCGCTGGAATATGCCAATTCCAAGGCCGAGGTGCTTGATCGGACGATGGATGCAATCGCGCCGCTTTTAATCAGCGAGGCCGCCAATGCGCGCCCCTGATTTCTGGCAAGCGGATGGTTTCTGGGCCAAGGCATTATCGCCCCTGTCGCTGCTGTGGCGGGCGGGTGCGGGCATTCGCGCCATGAAAACAACCATGCGTCATCCCGGATGCAAGGTTTTCTGCGTTGGCAATTTTACCATCGGCGGTGCTGGAAAAACCCCGACGGCAATCGCGCTTTATCACACGCTGCACCATATGGGCATCAACGCCCATTTTCTGAGCCGTGGCTATGGCGGGCGTGAAATCGGCCCGCATCGCGTTGATCCGGCGACCGATACGGCCTCCGATGTCGGTGATGAGCCGCTGCTTTTGGCACATACCGCCACAACGTGGGTTTCGCGTGACCGGGGCATGGGGGCTGAAACCGCCCGTCATGCCGGGGCCGATGCGATTATCATGGATGACGGACTGCAAAACCCGTCCGTGATCAAGGATTGCAGCTTTGCCGTTGTCGATAGTGGTTTCGGCATTGGGAATGGTCGCGTGATCCCGGCTGGGCCGATGCGCGAAACACTTGAACAGGGCTTGGCAAAAGTCCACGCCATTATCCTGATTGGCGATGGCAATCCGCCATTTCTGGCAAATCTTCCTGCCTCTGTCCCGGTTCTGAGAGCCCGAGTTGTGCCTTGCAACGGTGTCGAGTTTGACGGTCGCAGGGTCCTTGCATTTGCGGGCATTGCCCGCCCGGCGAAATTCCATGACAGCCTGCGTACCGTTGGTGCCAATATTGTTGCCAGCGTCGATTTCGCGGACCATCATCCGTTTCGCCCGAATGAACTGGCTGACCTGCGCCAAAGGGCCGCAGCCCTGAACGCGGATCTGGTAACAACGGAAAAAGATCTGATGCGCTTGCCTGTCGCGGCGCGCAACGGCATAAGCACACTTGGCATCAAACTGGAATTCGAAGCCCCGGACCAGCTTGAGAAAATCATTAAAGCGGTATTGTCTGATGGCTGAACGCAGCGCCTTTTACAAAGCACGCCAAAAATATGTTTCACACCCTTTACAGGGGCTTGGCGCCTATTTGCTGTTTGGCTTTTTCAAGGTCATGCCGATTGATCTTGCGTCTGCTATCGGCGGTCGGCTTCTGCGCGCGATTGGCCCAAAACTTGGGCAAAGCAAGAAAGCCCGAAATAATCTCGTCAAGGCTTTTCCAGAAAAGTCAGCCGAAGAAATCGAAACCATCATTACAGATATGTGGGAAAATCTCGGTCGTAGTGCGGCAGAAATTCCCCATCTTCCAACGCTAGATTGCGGAAGCCCCCGCCTTGAAATCGTCGGTCTGGAAAACGGTATGGCGACAAGGGAAGATAACAAACCCGGCCTGTTCTTTACCGGCCATATGGGGAACTGGGAAGTTTCGACCAAGATTGGCGATGCGCTTGATATGGAAATGATGACCATTTATCGCGCACCGGATAACCCCTGGGTCGATAAACTTTTCAAAAGCGTTCGCAAGGGATTTCGCGGCGAACTGGTGCCAAAGGGCGCCAAAGGTGCACGGAAATTTGCCGCCTTCCTGAAAAAAGGTGGCCACGCAGCCCTATTGGTCGATCAGAAGCTCAATAACGGGATCGCCGTACCTTTCTTTGGCCGCGATGCGATGACGGCCCCGGCACTGGCACAATTTGCCCTGAAATACGATTGTCCGGTCATTCCGGTGAGGGTCGAAAGGTTGAGCGATGCCAATTTCCGGATGACGTTTTATCCGGCGCTGACAATTATCCCCACCGAAGACCGCGAGGCAGATGTCCTTCGCATCATGACCGAAGTGAACGCCATCATGGAAGGCTGGATCCGTGAACGACCGGCACAATGGCTTTGGCTTCACAAACGCTGGCCGAACTAAGCGGCAATTATCACGCTGGCATTAACCTAATTGGAACGACCTTGCACCAGACTGGTGGGCACCTCACCACCATCTCCGGGGAAGTTTTTTTTGCTGCGTTTCGTCGTCCCGCTTTTCCTGATCCTTATTGCATCGATGTTTGCGGTCTGGCCGTCCTTTGCGCTTGAAGGCGACATCGGCAAGATCGAAAGCAGTTCAAAAAATGTGCGCATACGGATTGCCGAGCTTGATCAGCAGTTGCGCACGCATCTGCAAGAAGCGGTCGAAAAATTCGGCGATCGCCAGATCGAATGCGGTGCCAGCGGCGAAAAGAAATCACTGTCAGATTGCATTGCCGAAGACGACGATAACCTGACGCAAGCCAAACTATCGATTGCACGCGCCAAAGATCGCGACGCGGAAGAAAGCCCGCTTGATGAACTGGCAGCAACCGAAGAACGTTTTGCCATGTTCATCGAACGTCTCAATAAAACCAACGACCTTCTGTCCCGTGCCGGGGCAACAATGTATCGGACCAGCTTCGATATCACGCCGGAAATGGATCAGTTGCGCCGACAGGTTATTGTCTATGTCGAACGCAAACAGGAATATGATCTGCGCCTGAATCAGGCGATGTTGATCGCGGGTGTAACGCTTGTCCTGATCGCTATTTTCGCGATGATCTTTTTCGCCACACGCCGCATTCGGGGAAATTAGGATCAGCATCCTTTGTTGCAGGACAAATTGCGTTGATAATGTGATCAAACCCCGTTACCGACTGGCTCAAGAGCGATCGTCCGAGGAAACAAAGAAATAATGACACAGGCCTATTGGCAGGACATTCTGGTTGCATTGCGCCAGATCATTCGCGCAACCGATCTGCATTCCAAACGCATGATGAAAGCCTGTGGCCTGACCATCCCGCAGGTGATGGTTCTGCGCGCGATTGACGAATTGCAGAACGTTACGGTGCGCCGCATTTCCAATCATGTGTCCCTTAGCCAGGCAACGGTCACCACGATCCTGAACCGCCTTGAACAGCGCGGGCTGGCAGAGCGTCGTCGCAGCACCACGGACAAGCGCGTGGTCAATACGGTTCTGACAGAGGCAGGTCAGAATGTTCTGAAAGCAGCCCCAACCATGCTGCACGAAGAATTCATATCCCAATTCGAAGCCCTGCCCGATTGGGAAAAAACGCAGCTTCTGTCATCCATGCAGCGGGTCGCGACAATGATGAATGCGGAAAAGATTGATGCGGCCCCGTTGCTTGACGTCCGCCCTGCCGACGAAATTCCGCGTTAGGTCGGTTCAAACCGGATTACAGATCAGCAATCACCACTTGGTGGCCATTACGTCTGGCATCGCCGACGGCATTGAATTTCTTCCCATCGCGACTGACCTTAGCGGCGTGAACACCGCCAAAGAACATATCCTCCGCATCCCAGCGTTGCTGGTCTTCAAGGCTAAGACCATCCAGAGCCGATCCGTCAAATCCCGGTTCGACAGACAGAAGACTGTCTTCGACATGAAGCCGCGGTGCCGCCACCGCCCCATGCAGGGTCATGTCATAGGCATCGATATTCAGCATCACCTGCAACATGGTCGAACGAATGCGGTTTGACCCGCCAGAACCAAGTGCAATCGCATCACCATTGCCCGCCAGATACAGGGCCGGAGTCATCATCGATGTCATCCGCACACCGCACGGCCAGTGATGGAACCCGTCGGGTGACAGATCGGCTTCGCCCAGCATGTTATTGAGCATGATACCAGTCCCCGGCACCATGCGCCCGGAACAGGACCCGTTTGAAATCGTCGCCGCGGCAAGATTGCCATCGCCATCAACCACGGAAATATGGGTCGTGCCATTCTGGCTAAGCGGGCGGTCGCCAATCATAGACCGGTAGGATTCGCAAAATTCGTCGGCAAGGATTGTCGGGCTTGCGCCATGTTCGCTGCGTGCCAGCCCGGTGGCATGAAGAATGCGCGAAATGGCTTCGAGATGACGGGCCGATCCAAATGCCCCGAGTTCAATTTCACGCGCAAGCTTAAGTCCGAAGCCAACCAGAACCCCGCCCGACGCCGGTGGCGGGTTTAAAACAAACCGCCCGTTGCGTCCGGCGATCAATAGCGGATCACGGACCAGAACGCGGTATGCCGCCAAATCCGCCCCTGTCAGATAGCCGCCATATTCCCGGCATTCGGTCACCAGCGCATGACCAAGATCGCCGTGATAAAAACCGTCCGATCCAGCCCGCAGCAAATATTCAATGCTATCGGCCATATCAGCCTGACGAAGAATGGAACCCTCGTCCGGCAATTCAAATCCGTCTTCATCCTGATGCCCCGGCGCACCGAAAACGGCCCGGCTATCTTTGGAAAATGCCAGAAGCGGGGTTACGATCCCCATGACATACCGTTGAAACGCATCCAGCTTGATCCCGTCGCGTGCGGCTGTAATTGCCGGTTCGGCCAGCATCGCCATCGGCAGGGATCCAAGATCGTCATGCAGCTTGAAAATACCGGCAACCACGCCCGGTGTTGCAACCGAACCGTATCCGCCGTGAAATTCCTGGGTAACGCCACCGGAAAATGTCGCAAACCGGCTTTCGAATTCAAGTTCTTCACGCGGGCGTTTGGCAAGCGGGGTTTCGACAAAAAAATCATAAAGCCGGGGCGGTTTTCCCGCCGGGCGTGTCATGACAAACCCGCCGCCGCCCAATGATGCCAGAACCGGCTCCGCCACGCACGCCGTCCACATCGCCGCAGTCACCGCATCAAAGGCATTACCGCCCGCCTCAAGCACATCGGCAGCCGCGCGTGCGGTGACATCATGTCCTGCGGCGACGGCTCCGTGCTTTTTCATGGCAGAGATTCCTTATTGTTTATTCATCGTCAGTTGCTGGCCTTCACTTTCGCGGCCTTTTGTGCGTCTTCCATCGGCGGCACAAGCAGGGCGGCGTCAACACGCGCATCCCCGACATTGATCCGCCAATCCAGATGCGGCCCGGTTGCCCGGCCACTTGCCCCGACCTTGGCAATCGGATCACCCTGCCGAACCACATCACCAACTTTCACATCGATTTCCGACAGATGCAAAAACGCCGAAACCATGCCAAGCCCGTGATCAATAAACAGGGTCGCCCCGGAAAAATACATATCGGGATGCGCCAGCGTCACAATCCCGTCCGCCGGGGCCACGACCTGTGTGCCGGTGGGAACGGCAATATCCACCCCCCAATGCGGGGCGCGCGGTTCACCATTCAAGATGCGTTGCGACCCATAGACACCGCTGATCGGGCCCAGAACCGGCCAGATAAAGCCGTTCTTGTAAAATTCCTGGGTAAACCGTTCGACACGCGCTTCGCGGGCCTGACGCGAATCATCCCTGATCCGCTCCAAGACCTCCGGGTCCGGCGTCACCATCTTGGGCGGCAGGCCATCAATCCGCTGGATATCGAATTCACGATCACCGATGTCATAGGCATATTCTTCGACAGCCCCGTCTGCCTTGCGCAGTGTCAGCTTCGCCGGCCCCTCGTAATCGCGCGGGAAGCCAAGGATAAACGCCCCGTCCGGGCCAATCGTATCAATGGCCTTGCCATCCAGAAGGATGCTGCTTCCGGGTTCGGTCTGACCGAACACGATGCCGCCCTGAACAAACTGACCCTGATAGATCGGCTCGGCCGCGATTGCCCCAACGCATGACGCCATCAAACCGGTTGCCGCCAAAAACATCTTCATTGCGAAACGCATTACAGAAGGCTCCCTTGCCTGTCGTCATCTTTGGGGGCCGGGTCTTTTTTCCGGGCCGGTTTCGGTTTGGCAGCCGATTTCGGCGCGACCGTGGCAACCGGTGCCGCCTCGGGTGCTCCAGAGGAATACGTCCCTGCTGTTACATCGGCACGTCCATCCTGCATTTCCAGAATGTAACCCTGCCCGGCAATCAAATCCGACGCCCGGCCGATCAAACCTTCATCCGCACCGCGCACAACGGCAAAGCCACGTTTGAGAACATTGCGATAGGAATAGCTTTCCAGAAGACGGTCATACCGCGCCAGTCCTTCGGCTTCGCGGTTCAGGATATTTTTAACCGCCGCCTGCATACGGCCCGCCAGATCATCGATCTGTTTGCGGTCGCGTGTGATATCGCGTCTGGCATTTGCCGGGCGAAGTCCGGCTGCGGCCTGATCAAGACGTGCCTTTTGCATCTGGATGGCGGATTTGATCGCCCCATCCAGTCGCAGACCGGCATTTTCCAATCGCCCGCGTTTTTCCGAAAGCTGTTCACGCGGGCTAACCAACCGTGCCCCGGCTTCGTTCAGGCGTGCGCGCGCCTGCTGCAAGACACTGCCTGCCGCACGAGGCAGCCGGTCGGCCCAGTTATCAAGGGTCTGGCTGCGTTCCTCAAGCATCCGGCGCGGATCGCCAAGACCACGCGCAAGACTTTCAAGGGCGGTGCGTTTTTCCACACCAAGCCGACGGACCGCCTGCGTCAGACGAAGGCCGTCTTCCTCGACCTGACCGATCAGATCAAGCCGCACCGGAACGGCCTTTTCCGCGGCCCCCGTCGGAGTAGGCGCACGCAGGTCAGACACAAAATCAATCAGGGTGGTATCGGTTTCATGACCGACCGCCGAAATCACCGGAATGTCGGATTCCGCCACCGCGCGGGCAATGATTTCCTCGTTAAATGCCCAAAGGTCTTCCAACGACCCGCCACCGCGCGCAACAATCAGGACGTCGGGACGCGGAATATTGCCATAGGGCAAAAGATCATTGAAACCGCGCACGGCCTGCGCGACCTGTTCGGCGGCACCGGTTCCCTGTACCAATACGGGCCATAACAGAACCCGGCGCGGGAAACGTTCGCGCAGCCGATGCATGATATCGCGGATCACCGCCCCGGTCGGGGATGTTACAATCCCGATGACATCGGGCAGGAACGGGATCGGCTTTTTGCGATCCGCATCAAACAGTCCTTCGGCAGCAAGTTTCTTTTTGCGTTCTTCCAGAAGTTTCAGGAGTGCGCCTTCGCCGGCAACCTCCATCGTTTCGATGACAATCTGGTATTTCGACCGGCCGGGAAATGTCGTCAATCGGCCGGTTACAATGACTTCCATGCCGTCTTCGGGTGCGATGCCAAGTTTGGATGCCTGCCCGCGCCAGCAAACACCATCCAGCACCGCCTGATCGTCTTTGAGTGCCAGATACATGTGACCGCTGCTTGCGCGCTTGAAGCCGGAAATCTCGCCGCGCACACGCACAAACGAAAACGCATCCTCGACCGTGCGTTTAAGCGCGTTGGAAAGATCGGAGACCGAAAATTCCGGCAGATTTCCCGGTTTCGCGGGTTCTTCGGGCATGGGGGCGAACGGGTCGAACAAATCTTGCGTCATCAAGGGCACTTTATGCTAAAAGCCCGCATAAATTTTCAAGCGGGATGGGGTGTAAGCCTAGTTCATCCCGTCTGGACCATCAAGCAGTCGGACACGTAATCGAGGTTAAAATCATGAAGGTTCTGGTCGTTGGCGGTGGCGGACGTGAACATGCATTGTGCTGGGCAATTGCCAAAAGCCCGCGACTGACCAAGCTTTGGTGTGCGCAGGGCAATGCCGGGATTGCCGATTCAGCAGAATGTGTCGCCATTTCCGATAGCGACATTGATGGCCTTGTAAAATTTGCCGCCGACAATGCGGTTGATCTGGTTGTTGTCGGCCCCGAGGCCCCGCTGGTCGCGGGCCTTGTCGATGCGCTGGATGCGGCTGGCATCAAATCGTTTGGCTGTTCCAAGGCCGCCGCACAGCTTGAAGGCTCCAAGGGTTTCATGAAGGACATGGTGGCAAAGTTTGGCGTCCCGTCTGCGGCCTATGGCCGTTTCACCACGCCCGACGATGCCCGCGCCTTTGTTGAAAAGCACGGTGCGCCGATTGTCGTTAAGACCGACGGCCTTGCCGCGGGCAAGGGTGTGACGATCTGCCAGACAGTTGACGAAGCCCTTGCCGCAATTGACGAATGCATGGTCGGTGGCAAATTCGGCGATGCCGGTGCGGAGCTGGTGATCGAGGAATTCATGACCGGCGAAGAAGCATCCTTCTTTGCGGTTTGTGACGGTGAAAACGTCATTCCGCTGATTGCAGCACAGGATCACAAGGCCGTTGGCGAAGGCGATACCGGCCCGAATACCGGTGGTATGGGGGCCTATTCCCCGGCCCCGGTCTTTACCAAATCGGTTGAAGACAAGGTCATGGAACAGATCATTGTTCCGACCGTCAAGGGCATGGCCGCCGAAGGCCATCCGTTCAAGGGCGTCCTGTTTGCCGGTCTGATGATTGACGATGCCGGCAACCCGAAACTGATCGAATACAACATCCGTTTTGGCGACCCGGAATGCCAGGTTCTGATGACGCGCCTGAAATCGGATGTGCTTGATATCCTTGATGGGGCGGCCACCGGCAAACTCGATACCGTCAAACCCGAATGGCATGACGAAACCGCCATGGTCGTTGTCATGGCCGCCAAGGGGTATCCGGGCAGCTACGACAAAGGCACCGAGATCAGAAACGTGGCCGATGCGGATGCGATGGACAAGGTCAAGGTCCTGCATGCGGGCACGAAAATGGATGGTGACAAACTGACCGCGACGGGGGGGCGCGTTCTTGGCGTTACCGCACGCGGCACGTCGGTGACCGAGGCACAGAAACGCGCCTATCAGGCGGTTGATGCCATTAACTGGCCGGGTGGTTTTTGCCGTCGTGATATCGGCTGGCGCGCGATTGCCCGCGAGCAGAAATAAACATTCAACTTGGAAAAGACCGGGTCATGCAGCCCGGTCTTTTTTCATGCCTGCGTGATAGCGCACCGCGCATTGCCCGTTCGGGCCATGTTCGATGGTGGCCTCGACACCGAACACATCGCGCAGATTTTGGGTCGTCAGAATATCGGCAGGACTGCCGATCCCCACCAGTTCCCCGTCACGCATCATGGCAATCCGGTCGCAATACATCGCGGCATGGTTCAGATCGTGCAGGGCCGCCACCACGGTAACCGACAATTCACGCACCAGCTCCAGCAATCCAAGCTGATGACGGATATCCAGATGGTTTGTCGGCTCGTCCAGCAGAAGGAATTTTGGTTCCTGCGCCAGCGCGCGCGCGATATGAACCCGCTGCTTCTCACCGCCCGAAAGCGTATGCCAGAACCGGTCAGCCAGATGGGTCATGTCGACATCGCCGAGCGCACGTTCCACAATCGCATCGTCGCGTTCCGACCAAGGCGACAGCATGCTGAGATAAGGTGTGCGTCCCAGTGCCACCGCCTCGCGCGCGGTCAGGCGGTCGGTGGTGTCGGCCTGCTGTTCGACAAAGCCGATCTGCCGGGCCAGTTTGCGACGGCCATGCTTTTTCATGTCCTGCCCTGCCAGTATTGCACGCCCCTGATCAGGTGGACGAATACCGGCCAAAACCGACATCAAACTTGTTTTGCCCGATCCATTCGGCCCGATCAGGCCAAGGAACTCGCCCGGTTCAACCCGGAGGGAGACATTTTTGATGATCTTGCGAAAACCGGCAGACCAGACGATATCGCGCAGTTCCAGGGTCATCGCAAAATCCTTCCGTGACACAGGATCAGGGCAAAGGCCGGGGCCCCGACAAGGGCAGTGATCACCCCGATTGGCAAAACCTGCCCCGGAACGATCACGCGTGAGATGACATCGGCACAGACCAGAAACAGTGCGCCAATCAATGCCGATAGCGGTAATAGCAGCCCATGGCGCGTTCCGACAAAAAAGCGCGCCGCATGCGGGATCACGAGCCCGACAAAGCCGATGGAACCAACGATACTGACCATTACCGCGGTCATCATCGCGGCTGCGGCAATCAGGATCGCATAAACCCGCCTGACCGGAACACCAAGCGATGCGGCGGATTCCCTACCAAATGTAAAGGCATCAAGTGCGCGTGCATGCCAAAGACACACGACAAGCCCGACAAGAGCCACGGGTAAAGCCAGCCACACATCGGGCCAGCGCACGCCGCTAAGATTGCCCAGAAGCCAGAACATGATGCCGCGCGCCTGCTCGGCACTAGCCGATTTGGTGACAATGAAGGATGTCAGGGCATTGAACATCTGCGATCCGGCAATCCCGGCCAGAATGATCGCACCCGTACCGCGCCCGGCCTGTAACGCCAGAAGGGTCACAAAGGCGAATGCCGCCACTGCGCCGATAAATGCACCAAGTGACAGCGAAAGCATCCCGGCCCCAAGACCTAGGATCACGATGCTGACCGCACCGGTCGATGCCCCGGCCGAAATGCCGAGCAGATAGGGATCGGCAAGACTGTTGCGCAAAAGCGCCTGCAGGACCGCACCGGAAACGGCCAAGGCCGCCCCGCAACTTGCGGCAACGATGGCGCGGCTCAGCCGATAGTTCCAGATTATACCGGCATCAATCGCATCCACCGGATACCCGGCATCCCACAAATGATTGGCAATCGTATTGATCACCGTGCCCACCGGGATCGCTGTTTCGCCCACCGATGCGGCAACCGCCAGAACCGCTGCCAGCAACATCAGCGCGGCAAATGCCACGCTGATGCGTTTGATGAAAACAGGGCTGGAAATGATATTCCCGATCATTGGCCCGATCACTGGGTTGCCTCGAACGCCTCGATTGCCTTGGCCAGCGTTTCAATGCCGTCGATTGTCCGCATGGTCGGGTTCATCGACTGGGCATCCATGACGACGATATTTCCGCTTTTGACCGCATTCATCTGACGGGTTACCGGATCGGATTTCAGGAACTGCATTTTAAGTTCCCAGTCATCGGCCGGAAAACGACGACGATCCATTTTGCCAATCACAATGATATCGGGATTGGTCCGTACGATGGTTTCCCACCCGGCTGTGGGCCATTCATCATCACTGTCGATGACATTCTCCACACCAAGGATCGACATGACATAGGCCGGTGCGCCTTTCTGCCCGGCAACAAACGGATCAACATCGATTTCAGCACTGGAGAACCAGAACAGTGCCGAAATTCCCTTGCCATTCACGGCGGCGACTTTTTCGCGCGCAGCCTGTTCGCGGGCTTTGAAATCGGCAATCAGATCTGCGCCGCGTTCCTCGACATCGAAGATTTTCGAAAGGTCGGCTATCCCCTGATAGATCTGATCCATCGAAAAGGCATCAATCCGCGTTCCGTCACCGCCCGTGGTGTTGTCCTTACCGACGCAATCGGCTGGTGCGGTATAGACCGGGATTGAAAGTTCAGCAAACTGGTCAATCGTTCCGACCTTGCCATTCGGGCCGATATGCCATTGGAACTGGGTTGTGACCAAATCGGGTTTCTGGCCGACCACACTTTCAAAGCTGGGATCGTTGTCGGCAAGCCGCGGAATGGTGGCGTTGACGTCGCGAAACTGTTCCTGCACCGGGCCAAGCCATACGGCCGTTCCGACCACCCTGTCCGCCAGTCCCAGAAGATAAAGCAGTTCAGTGCTGCTTTGGCCAAGCGATACGGCACGGTTCGGAGCCTGATCAAAGGTCAGGGTTCGACCACAATTTTCCAATGTAAGCGGATATTCCGTGGCAGATGCGTATTGTGCGAAAGAAGCCAGTCCTGCAGCAAACACCCCGACTGCAAAAACCTTTTTGTTCAGTTCAATCACTTTGCGTCCTTTCATGGATATGCTGATCGGGAATTTCATTTCCCGACCGGACATACCAAACCAATAAATGTTATGTTATAACATAACATCAAAGTTACTATGGTCAAGGGACTGGCTAAAGTGCTGAAAAATGGCGGGAAATGCCGGGATCCAAGGGCGGTCCAATGGCTTTCAGCCCGCCCGGAACGGTGACATATACCGACATCCTCCGGGGCACCCCGCCCGGTCCGTCGTATTCATGTCAGCAGGTCTCCTGGCTCGCGGGTCGTTGTGTTTTCCTGCCTTCCCGGGAAATATCCCAGTGGCTTTCAGAAGGAAACACTCACCGCCTACAGTTGCGGGGGCAGCTTCGGTTAACCGTCTTCACGGACGGCTTCGAATTCCCTTTATCCTTATCGGATACTGACATCTATCGGTGTCACATAGTCACGAAGGCCGGTCAAGCCAATTGCGAATAAATCGCAATGATTACAATTTTCAATAGGCGTTCGCCGCCGCCGTGCCATCGCCGCCCAGCCGCCCAAGGATCGCCGAGACATCGCGCATCGGTGGCGCGCCAAACATGCGGGCATATTCACGGCTGAACTGTGATGCGCTTTCATATCCGACTTCATAGGCCGCGGTTGCCGCATCCTTCATTTCGGTCAGCATCATCTGGCGCGCCATCGTCAGGCGAAGGCGTTTCTGATACTGAAGCGGGCTCATGGAGGTTACCTGTTTGAAATGATGATGGAAGGAAGACGGACTCATATTCGCCTGTGCCGCCAGATCATCGACCCGAAGCGGTGCGGCAAAATCGTCCTTCATAAGCCGGATGATCTTGGAAATGCGCTGCATGTTGCTGCCGCCCATGCCGATTTGCGCAATCCTGGCCCCCTGAAGGCCGCGCAGAAGGCGATAATGCACTTCGCGCAGAAGCATCGGTGCCATCACCGAAATATCGTCTTTCTCATCACACAGGCGCAACAGGCGCATCACGGCATCCAGCAAGGTATCGCTGGCGTTATCGACATGAAGCCCGCAATCGCTTTCGGATGCCGAGCCGACCTGAAGATCAATCTGGGTGACAAGATCGCCCAACATCTGACCATCCAGTTCAATCGACAAACTGCGATACGGAAGTGCTGCACTGGCATTTGTCACACAGCCGACAATCGGCAGGTCGACCGACGCCACCAGATACTTTCCGGGCGCATAACTGAAAACCGCCTCGCCCAGAGTGACCTCTTTGGCACCTGACGCGATAATGCAAAGGCATGGCTTGTAGATTGTCGGAACTTTCATCGACGGCCCGGTCGCACGATACAGATGCACCGCCTTCACCGGCGTCTCGGCAACACCTTCGCCTTCGCAGTATCTGTCAATCAGTTCAGACATCTCTTCAAACACAGGCATCACCAAACTCCTTTGTTTCTCTAATATGAACTATAGCAACCAGAACCATCCTGAAAAGCGGTTTTCACCCTGCCTGGAGAATCAGGCAATTGATCAAGAGTTCTGTGTATTCATCAGGCAACCATTTGCAATCACAGTAAGCGCCATGATCCAGACAAGGAGGATGTCATGTCGCTTATGTCCAGCAATGTTGAAAACAAGGTTGTCGTCATTACCGGTGCCAGCAGCGGAATTGGCGAGGCCACGGCAAAACTTCTGGCCGAAAACGGTGCAAAGGTCGTTCTTGCGGCCCGACGCACGGCAAAGCTTCATTCCATCGTCGCCGAAATCGAGGCCGAAGGCGGCACCGCCACATGTCGCGCGGTTGATGTCACCGATGCCGACGACGTCGAAGCACTGATCTATTTCGCCAAAAACACCTATGGCCGCGTTGATGTGATCTTCAACAATGCCGGTGTCATGCCCCTGTCGCCGCTTGCCGAACTGAAAATTGACGAGTGGAACAAGATGATCGACGTCAATATTCGCGGCGTCCTGAATGGCATTGCCGCCGGTCTGCCATTGTTCAAGGAACAGGGTAGCGGCCACATCATCAATACCGCATCCATTGGCGCACATCTGGTATCCCCGACTGCCGCCGTTTACTGCGCCACGAAATATGCCGTCTGGGCGATTTCCGATGGCCTGCGTCAGGAAAGCCGCGATATCCGCGTCACCACCATTTCGCCGGGCGTTACCGAAACAGAACTTGGCAACGACATTACCGATGACAATGCCAAAGGGTTTCTCGGTGAACTGCGCAAAACCGCACTCAGTCCGATTTCCATTGCATGGTCGGTGCTTTACGCAATCGCCCAGCCCGAAAGCGTCGATGTCAACGAGATCATCGTGCGCCCGACCGCATCGGCATATTGATCCGTAACGCCCAAGGAGGCCCACATGGCACGTCATATGTTTGCGTCTTCTATCGCCAGTCTTCTGATGCTGTTTTCCAGCACCGCCACCGCACAGGAGGAAACCGTCATGTCCGGAACCACATCGAACGACCCGCATCCCTATGTTGGCATGTGGGTCACGGCTGATGGCAATATCCGTCAGGAATTGCTGGCCAACGGACGTTATGACGAGGCGCGCGGCAATCGCCCGTCTGCCTATCAGGGGCGTTATGAAATTTCCGGCAATCACATCGATTACTGGGATGATACCGGTTTTACCGCCGACGGATATTTCGAGGACAGTGTTCTGTATCACGCCGGAATGGTGATGTATCGCCAGCCCATACAATAGCATTCAGGCTTTAAAAGCCCCGCTGCACCGGCTAACCCGGCGCAGAACCCGCAAGGAACGGTATCGAATGGATGCCGTTCCTTTTTTTCATTTTCATGCGCGAAAACTTTGCCAATAATCAGGTCGCTGTCACGGGCACATTGCCAGTCGCGACATTCCGTTCATCAGCCGTGGCAAGGGTAAACAGATCAATCGGTTCGGAAAGCCCACGGACATCCATCTGCCCGATCTTGCGAAATTCTTTTGCGGTCAGATACTGTGCCGTCGTTGCAGAAATCAGAACGTCGGTTCCCAGTTCCTTGTTCATCACTTCCAATCGGGCCGCCATATTTACCGTATCGCCATGCACGGTATAGTTCTGACGCCCACCCCCGCCGACACTGCCGGCAATCACCGTGCCGGTGCATATCCCGATACGCGTACGAACATGGATCCCGGCGAAATCCCGACTTTGCACGAGATCGGAAATCTCGCGTGCGGCCCGCACGGCACATCTGGCATGGTCGGCATCCTCGACCGGAACATTGAAGGTCGCCAGTACCGCATCGCCCTGAAACTGGGTAATCACACCATGATGACGGGTAATGATCTGTGACACTGCATCGAAATAGGTATTGAGAACCTCGACAATACCTTTTGGACCGATGGTTTCGGTCAGCTTGGTGAAATCGGCCAGATCGGCAAACAGGATGGTTGCCTCACGCTCGACCGGGGCCAGCGATCCGCGTTTGGAAATCAGCACTTCGGCAATGGCGGGCGGCACATATTGTCCGAAAATATCGGAAATGGCGCTACGTTCCTGTTCTGCCTCGATCTGCCGGCGCACCGTATGGCGCGCACGCCACATGACCAGACCAATCAGAATGGCAACAACAACCAGCGAGAGGGCTTCCTGTGCGCGGCTCCAGGCACCGATAAAATCGGGGCTGAAGAAATAGGTCACAAAAGTCTGGGTATCGGGAGATGTGCCGATATCCTGCCAGTCATAGGTCTGATCCATATCGCGGATGGCATAAAGAAACGCACCAAGCCACCCGGCCGCCCCACACATACCGGCCCATAAAACAAGGCCAGGCGAAAAACTGAACGCGGCAACGCCAAGAATGATGAAATAGAACGGAAAAATCGGCGTGCGGAAAATCACCGCCTGGGGCAGATCGACATTGTCAAATACCGGTTGGGTCGCAATCAGAAGCGACAGGAACCCGATATCAAGTGCAATGAACAGATACTTGATCCAGTTCCGGTCATAGGATGATCCGATAATCCGGTAATGGATGATGCCAAACCCGGCAAAGACACCAAGCGCAATCAGATATTCAATGGCACGTAACGGGTCCCCCGACCGCGACGCCACAAGCCAGACCCCCATCAGGATCAGCGCGACCAGACGCCCCTTGATCGCCAGTCGCAGACCGTTCTGTTCCGCCTGATGGAAAATGGCTCTCTGCCCGGGCTTTCCCATAACGGTTTGCTGCATGAACATGCCTTTCTGCGATGGCGACCTCGCCATTTCAATGATTGCAAGTTTATTTAGGCAGACATCTGGCATACCGCTATGCGAAAAATGCAGATATTACGATCTTGAATTCGCCATGTTTTATCCCGATTACGTCCACACTGTCCGGTATAGTTCCGGACATCTTAAATTAACGGGACCTGATTGATGACGACTTCTGTGGAACGCAGACGATTTCTGAAATCCATGGCCGCTGCCGGGCTGATCCTGCCGGGCATGTCGATGGTCAATGGTGCCTCGGCCGCGAACGAAAAACTTGATCTTGGCGAACCGCAAAGCTTCAGCTTTGACGCCCTGATCAAACGCGCCGAAGCCATGGCAAAATCGCCTTACGAGCCGCCTGTCGCCCCCGATCCCGAAATTGTCGGCAAGATCGATTACGACATTCATGGCAAGCTGCATTACAAGCGCGAATTTTCGCCATACGCCGATGGTTCGGGCACCTATCCGCTGACCTTCTTCCATCTGGGCATGTATTTTGCCAAACCGGTGCATATGTATCTGGTGGATGGTGGCAAATCGCGCGAAATGGTTTATACGCCCGACTATTTCGACATGCCCGAAGACAGCATCGCGCGCAAGCTTTCGGAAAACAGCGGTTTTGCCGGGTTCCGTCTGCATGAAAATGTCGAACGTGATGACTGGAAAACACAGGACTGGGCAGCGTTTCTTGGCGCATCCTATTTCCGTGCGATTGGCGATGAAGGTCAATATGGCCTGTCTGCGCGCGGTATTGTCGTCAATACGGCAACGTCCCAGCCCGAAGAATTCCCCGATTTCCGCGAATTTTATATCGAGCCCGCGAAATCGGCCAATGCCCCGGTCACGGTCTATGCCCTGCTGGATGGCCCCAGCATCACGGGTGCCTACCGGTTTTATCTGACGCGCGGCGAAGGTGTGACCATGGATGTCGAAAAACACCTGTTCCTGCGCAAGGATATCGAACGCCTTGGCATCGCACCGCTGACCAGCATGTTCTGGTATTCGGAACAGAACAAATCGTTCCGCTTTGACTGGCGTCCCGAAGTGCATGACAGCGACGGGCTGGAGCTTTGGACCGGAAACGGCGAACGCATCTGGCGTCAGTTGAACAATCCGGAAATCATCCGCACATCAGCATTCGGTGACAAAAACCCGCGTGGTTTTGGCCTGATGCAGCGTGACCGCGAAGTCAGCCATTATCTTGACGGTGTGCGTTATCACCGCCGCCCCAGCCTGTGGGTCGAACCGCTTGGCGCATGGGAAGACGGGGCCGTGCAGCTTGTCGAAATCCCGACCGACGATGAAATTCATGACAATATCGGTGCCTTCTGGGTGCCGAATGCTCCGGCCAAGGCGGGCAACAGCTATCAGTTCCGTTATCGCCTGTATTGGCAGGCACAGAATCCGTTCCCGATGGACAAGCTTGCCCATGCGACCGCCACCCGTATGGGCCGCGGCGGCAATCCCGGCACGGTCCGCCCGAAGGACGAATTGAAATTCTCGGTCGAATTCGAGGGGGAAATCCTTGGAACCCTGGCCTATGGCGAGTTCCCGGAAGTCATTGTTTCAACCTCGCGCGGGGAAATTGTCCGCACCAAGATCGAACCGATCATGGATACCCGTATCTGGCGTGCGGCGTTTGACCTTAAAGTCGAGGGCAATGAGCCGGTTGATTTGCGGATGTATCTGAAACGTGGTGATGCCCCGCTTAGCGAAACCTGGATGTATCAGCATTTGCCGGGATTGCGTGGACAGACACGCGAATAAAAACAAAGGCCCGTCATAATGGCGGGCTTTTTTATCAAATCCATGAGAGAGATTAGATCAAAAATTTAATCTCGAAATATTAGATAAATATAAATTTCAAATATTTATATACAATGATACGGTATGGAGAATATCTTTATAATTGAGCAAAAACATGGAAAAAATAAATAAGTACCTGTTGGACACCAATGTTTTCAATCACGTTTTGGATGATCTTGCGAATTTAGACCATTTTACAAATCACAAATTATTCGTAACTCATATTCAACTTGATGAAATCAAACAAACTTCTTGCGTTGATAGACGAGCACAGTTGCTTTCACGGTTCCAGACTATTGATGCAGAATCCATTCCCACAAACGCGGCAGTTTGGGGCATCTCAAACTGGAATGAAGCAAAATGGGGCGATGCCAACGGGCTCTATGAAAAGTTGCTATCCAGGATACAAAACCTTGATAAGGCCTCAGGTAAAAAGAAAAGACCTGAAAATCAAAGTAGAGATGCCCTGATAGCTGCCACTGCTATCAGTGAAAACTTCGCGCTCATTACAAATGATCACAATCTAACTATAGCAGCTGAAGAGTTTCATTGTACGGTCATTGACCCTAAAAATATTGAGTAAAAATAAAACCACTCACCTCAGAGATCCGAAGAAATCCTTCAAAAGCTTGCCCGCCTCGACCTCGCCAATCCCGCCATAGACTTCGGGGCGGTGATGGCAGCTTGTGCTTTCGAACACGCGCGGACCGTGATCGATGCCGCCGCTTTTGGGATCATAGGCCCCGAAATAAACCCGCCGCAGGCGGGCAAATGAAATGGCGGCGGCACACATCGGGCAGGGTTCCAGCGTGACATACAGATCACAATTGGGCAGGCGCGGCTCGCCCTTGGCCCCGGCAGCGGCACGGATCACAAGGATTTCGGCATGGGCTGTCGGATCATTGAGTTCCTCGGTCAGGTTGCCGGCACGTGCCAGCACCTCGCCACTGTCGGCATCGACCAGAACCGCACCAACCGGCACCTCACCGCGCCTTGCGGCGGCGCGCGCCTCATCTAGCGCCATATCCATAAAGCTGTCTGCGCTCATGATCTGTTTTCCATCCCGGAAAAGCAATTGCCCCCAACGGGCACATTGCGGGTTTGATTTGTTTTGTTTTTTATCGGGCGTTAAGCATATGAGATTGCAATCTGTGCAAGGATCGGTCAAGCGGTGATAAGATCGCGACCGATTGCACATATGCGTGAATTGCCGTTGCCCTTCTAACGCACCGGGGTTAGTTTCCGGCCAAATTCATGGCATCGCACATATGCAAAGCAACCATCAGCCACCACCAACGGGATTTGACAGAACATGAGTGCCAGAAAACCGATCATCGGCATTACCCTTGATTCCGAGGAACCCGGTGGCTATTCCAAATTTCCGTGGTATGCGCTGCGTGAAAACTATGCCGGTGCGGTCACGGCGGCGGGTGGCATTCCGATGCCCCTGCCCCACGAGGTGGAACTGGTTCCCGATCTTCTGGATCTGATTGACGGGCTTGTGGTCACCGGTGGCGCATTTGATGTCGATCCCAGCCTATTTGGGGCCGAAGAACGCCATGACACGGTGATCACCAAAGACCGCCGCACCAAGTTTGAATGGGCGATGGCCGAAGGTGCGCTGAAACGCAATATGCCGGTTCTGGGCATTTGCGGCGGGCAGCAATTGTTGAACGTGATCCTTGGCGGGTCATTGATCCAGCATATCCCAGACAGTGTTGAAAACTGTCTGGCGCATGAACAGCCCAACCCGCGCAACGAGCCGGGGCATGATGTGACCGTCGAAGCCGATACCCTGCTTTCGCGCATTGTTGGCGATGTCAAAAGCCTGTCGGTCAATTCCGCCCATCATCAGGCCGTGGATAAGGTTGGCCCGGATGTGATCATCAATTCCGTCGCCCCGGATGGCGTGATCGAGGGGATTGAACATCCGGGATATCGTTATTGTCTTGGGGTGCAGTGGCATCCCGAATTTCATATCAGTTCGGGCGATGCGAAAATCTTCGACGCCCTGATTTCCGAGGCCCGCAAATGAGCGACCAGACCCCGAACCCGACCGAAGATACCGAAGAAAGCAAACCCGAACGCATTGCCAAACGCATTGCCCGTTCCGGCGTTTGTTCGCGTCGTGATGCCGAACGCATGATCGAGGAAGGTTTGGTGAAGCTGAACGGCAAGGTGCTTGACAGCCCGGCCGTGACCGTCACCGACGAAGACGAAATTTACGTCAATGGCAAACCCTTGCCGCAAAAGGAAAAGCCGCGCCTGTGGCGTCTGTTTAAAAAACGCGGGCTTGTCACCAGCCACCGCGACGAGCAGGGCCGCGATACGGTTTTCGAACATCTGCCAAGCTATATGCCGCGCGTGATCTCGGTCGGGCGGCTTGATCTGAATTCCGAAGGTCTTTTGCTGCTGACCAATGACGGCGAGCTTGCCCGTTATCTTGAACTGCCTGCCACCGGCTGGGCACGCCGTTATCGGGTGCGCGTGCATGGCCGGATTGACGAGGCCAAACTCAAACAGCTTGAAGACGGTGTCACGGTTGATGGGATCAATTACGGGTCGATTCAGGCCGAAGTTGACGTTCAGAAAGACAGCAATGCCTGGATGACGGTGACCCTTCGCGAAGGCAAAAACCGTGAAATCCGCCGCGTGATGGAACATCTTGGCTGGCCGGTGACGCGCCTGATGCGTGTATCCTATGGCCCGTTCCAGTTAGGCAATCTGGCACCCGGCGATTGCGAAGAAATCACCGGCAAGGTGATGAAGGAACAGCTGGCCGCGTTCTTCAAAGGTGATTACAGCAAGGTTTCCGAAAAGAAATCAGTCGCGCGCGGCGGCACCGGCCGCCCCAAGGCACCGCGTACCGTATTTGGCAAACCCGCCGCCCCCCGCCGCCGCCAGCAGGGCAGCAACCCAAACACCGTCACCGATGACACCCGGACAGAGAACAGCTTTGAAAACCGGACACGTCCGGGTAATCGCGCCAAACCGGCCGTCGCACGCGGAGAGGTATCGCGTAGCGGCCCAGCGCGGGAAAACCGCGAAGATCGCAATGACCGCAATGATCGTAATGATCGCGGCGCTCGAAACGACCGGGATAATCGTTTTGATGATCGCGACAATACAAACCGCCCAGCCAACAAAGGCCGCGGGCGTTATGCGCCCGGTGGCAAAGCCGGTGGTGAACGTAACAACGATGGCGGCAAATCGTTTGGTGGGGGTCGCGGCAAGCCGTCTGGCAATACCGGTGGCAACAACCGCGGCAGCATTGCCGATGGCAAACCCGGCAACCGCCCGGCGGGACGCAGCGGATCGAAACCGGCGGGCAATCGTCCGCGCGGCAAAAAGGGTTAAGGCAGAATGCGGATTGTTGGCGGAAGTCTTCGCGGGCGGCTTTTGACCGCGCCCACCGGGCGCGATACACGCCCGACACTGGATCGCGTTCGCGAAGCCCTGTTTAACATCCTGACACATGCATCGCGCTGGTACGAGGACGACCAGAACCCGCTTTATGACGGACTTATTCTGGATGCCTATGCCGGTTCCGGGGCGCTCGGCCTTGAAGCCATTTCACGCGGTGCGCAAAAGGCGGTTTTCTTTGACCTTGATCGCGGTGCACTGGCCGCCATCGAACAAAATATCGCCGATCTGAAACTGGGTGATAAAACCCGCGTTCAACGTGCCGACGCGACCAAACCGCCACGTGCCCCCGAACCGGCCAGCATGGTGTTTCTTGATCCGCCCTATCAGAAGGATTTGCTTGGCCCCAGTATTGCGGGACTGGCAAATGCCGGTTGGATCAATGATGAAACGCTGATCATTGCCGAACGCGATCCGCGCGAACCGGCACCGGAAGTCGACGGCCTTGAAACCCTTGATAGCCGCAAATATGGCCGCTGCCAGATCGATATCTATCGCCTTGGCGCTGCGTCCTGAACCTTTATTGATTTCCCGGCTGTGTTATGGTGGGCTGCCTTTCGAAATGTCAGGCGATGTTAAGCAATGAAGCTACTGCCCCCGACAGCACCCGATCCTGAATTTGGTCGCCGCCTGCGCCAATGGCGCCGCGAAAGCGAGATCAAACAGGCACGCCTTGCCGATATTGTCGGCGTGACACAGGCAACCGTATCGCGATGGGAAAAGGGTTTGCAAACGCCCGCCCCGCTTCAGATCGACCTTTTGCATCAGATGATGACGCGCAACCGCAATTTCCGATTGGATCAGGCAATCAAACGGCTGGTGATCCATTCGCGGCAACGTGTTCATCTGATCGAGGATCGCAGCCATCGTTTACTGTGCGCATCGGGACCGCGCGAAAAGGAATGGCAACGGGATTCTGGTGATCTTCTTGGCACATCCCTTTGGCGCTTTGCCACGCCGGAAATCGCACAGGCGGAAAAACGCCTGCATCATATGGGCTGGCACGAAGATCAGGCCGATCACCTGAGTTTCGCAACATCCGGGCGCAACGGCCCGCCGATGCCGATTGTCGATAAATTCATCCTGTGGGAACGTTTTTTCCTGTCCGATGGCACCGCCGTTCGTCTGACGACCGGCTTTGACCACCCACCTGCATAGCCGTTTCGCGCATATTTCATACGTGGATCGTTGTAACGGGTTTCAGCTAAAAGAAATCCGTTCTTCTGGTTTGCCCCGACCAGACAGTTTGCTGACGTAACGGATTGCCCCCTCATGCCACCGATTTTTGCAATTTTTGTTCTGTATGGCCTTGGATTGACTGCCTCGATGCAGGTTGGTCTGGTGGGGCCGATTGCCCCCGATCTTCGTGCCGGTTTTGATCTGAGCCAGGCGCAGTTCGGCCTTGTCGCATCGCTGATCACGGCGGCAGGGGCCCTTTTTGCGATTCCCGCAGGCGTCTGGGCCGCACAGGCCGGATTACGCCGTTCGCTGTTTCTGGGCGGCATCATGATGATCATCGGGGCTGCAATCTTTGCAACAGCATCAAACACCGGAATGCTTTATGTCGGGCGCCTTGTCACCAGTATCGGATATCTTCTGATTGTGGTGGGCGCGCCAAGCTGGATGGCCAATCTGGGCAATCCGAAAACCGTCGCCATGGCCATGAGCATCTGGGGCACCTTTATCCCGGTCGGCATTGCCATGGGGAACTGGACCAGTGCCGCGATTGTCGCATGGCTTGACTGGCGCATGGCGGTTGTTGCCTGCACCGTCCCGGTTGCCGTTCTTCTGCCTGCCCTGATGTTGCTGACCAAACCGCGCGACCAGCATTTCAACCGGTCCCTGACATCGGGTATTTCCGGCGTCCTGAAATCCCGTCCGGCGATGCAGGTTGCGCTGACATTCGCGGCCTTTGCCGGGGCAACGTCCGCCGCCCTTGCGTTCATGCCCGCCATGATGGCCGATAATCTTTCAATCAGCATTCCTGTGGCTGCCGCCATCATCGGCACCACCGCGATTGCCGGAAACATTATCGGAAGCGTCGGTGCCGGGATGTTTCTGGGCCGCGATGTCCCGGGCCGCCGGATCCTTGCCATCGGCCTTCCGGTGATGGCAGCCGCCATCTTCGCCCTGTTTGTCAGTCAGAACATCGTGATCAGCGTCTTGGCATTAATCCTGTTCAATATCGGGCAGGGATCGGTTGCCGGTACATGTTTTGCCCTTTTGCCGCGCATTGCCGGTCGCGATCTTTCGATGCCCGCCCTTCAGGGGATGCTGGCCCAGTTTGCCGAGATTTTCGTTGTGATTGTTCCACCGGTCGCCGGTGCCATGATCGACTGGGCAAGCTGGCAGGGGGCGGCATTTCTGCTGGCCGGATTTTACCTTGCGGGATTTGTCATTTCGCTTCGATACCGCCCGGTCCGCATCGTAACCGCGGATTAGTCCGACTATACAATGCGCTGTCTTGACCTATCCCGCAAAGCAGGCGACCCTCTTTGCCTGACAAAAGCAGAGGGCAAATAACGCCCGGCGCAAGGGAAACGGAATGACCTGGATTAAAGCCACCTTTATCGGCATGATATTGCTTGGCATTCTTGTGATTTCCGCGTTCTTCATCTGGCTGGCACCGGTCGGCGCGGGCTATACGGCCAAAATCATGTGTTCGGCCATTTTTGTGAATGGCCTGCCATCGAACCGGGCACATGAAGAAGATGTTCTGGCCGATAACAATCCTGCTTTGTCGCTGATTACCGCCAATGTCGATTTGCGTCATCAGACGGTCAGCGCGCATGCATTCGGTTTTCGCAAACGGATTGCTGTTTATAGGCCCAATCTGGGCTGCACACTTTCCGATGATCCGGCACGCATAGAACAGCTTCGCACGACAAGCCCGTTAATTCGCCCGATCCCGGCCCAGCCGCTTCGAACGGCATCCGTGCCTGGCAATATCGACCGGCGCGCCTTTAGCACCATTCTTGCAGACGCGATGGACGAACCCGGCACCAATGCCTCGCGGCGCAGCCGGGCTATTGTTGTTTTGCACCGGGGCAAGGTCATTGCCGAACGTTATGCACCTGGCATCACCGCCAGCACCCCCCTGCCCGGCTGGTCAATGACCAAAAGCGTCTTCAATGCCCTGCTTGGCCGCATGCAGCAGGAACATATGCTCCCCGGCGTTGACGGCCCGGTCCTGATCAATGAATGGCAATCACAGCTTAACGATCCGCGTTCGGTTATCACCTATGACCAATTGCTGCATATGAGCAGCGGGCTGGCATTTGATGAAAGCTACTGGAACCCGTTATCGGACGTGGTTCAGATGCTGTTTGTCGAACCGGCAGCCGCCGGATTTGCTGTTGCCCGCCCGCTTGAACATCGTCCGGGCACCGTCTTTGCCTATAATTCCGGGGCGACAAACATTCTGTCGGCTGCGATGCGCAATATCAGTGGCTCGTCCCAAAGCTATCAGCGTATTCCGTTTGATTTGCTGTTCCGGCCGCTTGGCATTGGCAATGCCGTCATTGAAACAGATCAGGACGGTTATTTCATCGGATCGAGCTTCATGCATGCCACCGCGCGCGATTGGGCCAAGATTGGCCAATTGTTCCTGCAGGATGGCATCTGGAACGATGAACGGCTGCTGCCCGCGGGTTGGGTCGATTATTCCATCACCCCGGCACCAGCGGCCCCAAACGGCATCTATGGCGCACATTGGTGGCTTGAACTTCCGGGGGCACGCGACAGCGATGGAAATCTGCGTGACGATGGGCCGCCTGTTCCCGATGACGCGTTCTTTGCCCTTGGTCATGACGGACAATCGATCAGCATCATTCCATCAAAGGACCTGGTGATCGTGCGTCTGGGACTGACGCGCGACAGAGATGCCTTTGATCTGCGTCGCTTTGTCGGATCGATTGCGGCCCTGTTTCCCGATATTGTCGCCCGCAACGGGGATACGACCGTAGAAGTCGAAAGTGCCCGTCAGGTCGCGGAATAAGGGATCCATGGATCTAAATTTCGGATCAGGTGATTGCCTCCGCCAAACCCAGAACACCCATCACTGCCCCGCCGGCACCCCCGGCCAGAACAAGCGCCCAGACCGGCATTACGCGCCATTGCAAAACGACGAACGCAAGGGCCACAATAACCACGTCCTTTACGTCATGGATGGTTCCGGTCCAGATCGGGTCATATAAAACCGATGCCAGCAAACCGACAACCGCCGCATTGATCCCGGCCAGTCCGGCGCGCATTTTGGGTATATGCCGCACGCGATCCCAGAACGGCAATAACCCGATCACCAGAAGAAACGCGGGCAGGAAAATCGCGATCAGGGCCACAGAAGCGCCCCAAATTCCCCCGGCACCATTTTGCAACACAGCCCCCAGATAGGCCGCAAACGTAAAGATCGGCCCCGGCACGGCTTGGGTTGCACCGTAACCGGCAAGAAACACATCCAGATCGACCCATCCGGGGGCAACCACGGCTTCCTGCAACAGCGGCAGCACCACATGCCCGCCGCCGAAAACCAGTGCGCCACTGCGATAAAACCCGTCAAACACCGCAAGCCAGGGCGATGGGACAATATTGGCCAATAAAGGCAACCCGATCAGCAACAGAACAAACAGGCCCAAGGCACATATGGCCCCCTTCGGCGATAGGCCTGCACCAAGGCTTCCCTCTACCTTTCCATGATCACCGCGCAGAAACACAAAACCGGCAAAGGCCCCGCCGATAATCACAATTGCCTGCATGCCAACACTGTTGATCGCGATCATCAACGCCGCCGCAATCAACGCCAGTATGGCGCGCGGGACATCGGGGCATAAGCTGCGTGCCATCCCGACAAGCGCATGCGCTACCACACCAACCGCAACCAGCTTAAGCCCCCAGATCACCGGCCCGGTCGCCGCCAGATCAGCCGCCGAAAGGCCAAGCCCGAGTGCGGCCAGAACGATTGCCGATGGCATGGTAAAACCGAGCCATGCCACAAAGGCACCGGCAAGCCCCCCCAGCGACATGCCGATCCCCATGCCAACCTGCGAACTGGCCGGACCGGGCGCAAATTGGCAAAGTGCAACCAGATCGCCGTAGGTTGCATCCGAAAGCCACCTGCGGCGCAGAACGAATTCTTCGCGGAAATAGCCGATATGGGCGACCGGCCCGCCAAAGCTGGTTAACCCCAGACGCAGAAAAATCAGGAAAATCTGCCAAAGGCGTAAATCGGGCTTGGCCAGGTTTTGGTCGGTCATGCTTTCCCCGTGCTCAGATCACTGCGGTCCCGATGGAACCAAGCGCGAAGGATAATGGACGCAACCGCAGGGCCAAAGCCCAAAGCAGCCGATTTTGCCGACTTCATCAAACCATCACAAAACGCCCGACCAAGACATTGAACAATATACCATTCTTTCCACGCAGAGCTTTGACCGGGAACTTTTTCCGGGTTTTTGAGGAAAAGTTCTTGATTTGTTCTTTTCGTTGTGGCATAAAGATAAAGTCAACAGGACAAATGGGTCCGGAGACAAAACCCGCAAAGCGTGATTCGCCTTTGCGGGTTTTTTGCGTTTCGGGCGGCAAAAACAGGAATGGGATGATGACGGGACAGCGATCTGATTGTCTGAAAGGACGCTGGCGGTATCGCCAACGGGCCGTGAATGGCGCATGGAAAAGTCATTACGGCGGTGGTGTGTTCGGGCCGTGAGGCCGTCGGAAACTTACGAAAACGGGTGTTTATCATGACGGGAGAAATGTGCCCTTGGGGCAAGGGCGTTTGTTCGGGGCAGCGGGGGCTGGGCCAAGTTGGTTCGGTCCGGTCGGTGAAGTGTGACAATGCCGAGAATCAGCGGGCCCGAATTGCGCCCGGATTGGATCGGCACGGGATCGTCTGACCGGGATTGGCTGGCAGGATCGGTTGTCAGTGGGCCGATGGTGCGTTCGGACATGCCGAAAGGGCGGTCATCGATGGCGGGAGTTGTGTGTCTGCCATGCGGCAACGTGTGGCCCTTGGGGTGAGGTGCATTTGCGGCGTCAACCGAGGGCGGCGGGTGCTTGTTCGGGGCAGCAGGGTCCGTCCGGGGTGCAGTTGGTGGCGTTTGGCAATGCCGGGGGCAACGGGCTTGGCTTGGCGGGATTGGATCGGTTTGCCCGGAGCAGCGGGCAGGATTGCTTGCCAGCGGATCGATGGTGCGTTCGGACGTGCCGAAAGGCCGGTGATCGATGGCGGGATTTGTGTGTCTGCCATGCCGCAACGCCGTTGCCCTTGGGGTGATGTGTGTTTTGGGGCAACCGAGAGCGAGCAGCGTTTGTTCGAGGCAGCAGGGTTCGGGTCGCGGTCCCTCTGATTGGTGGCGTTTGGCGATTGATCAAAACTGTCATTCCGGGCGCAGCGAAGCGCAGACCCGGAATCCATGCCCCGTTGAAAGAGACTGGATTCCCGCCGTCGCGGGAATGACGATCAGGTTGATAATGCTTTGTCAGCGGTCCGGGGTTGGTTGGCTGGCTGGATTAGCCGGGCGGTTGGTCAAATCGTCATTCGGGGCGCAGAGCCGGAATCCACATCCCATCGAAACGGAATGACGATCAGGTTGGGAGTGTGGTGTCAGCGGTCTGAAACGCCCGCCGCCGTGAGGCAACGGGCGTTCTCGTGAATGTCAGGAGGACCTAGCGGAAGGCCGGCTCGTCAAGGGAACGCAGTTTGCGCGAATGCAGCTGGTTGACCTCGTTTCGCAGGGTATCGATGGTATCAAGACCGACCTGAAGGTGTTGACCGATACGCTGGCGATAGAAGTTGTTGGCCATGCCCGGCAGTTTCAGTTCGCCGTGTACCGGTTTATCGGAAACGCACAGCAACGTGCCGTAAGGCACACGGAAACGGAAACCGTTGGCGGCAATCGTGGCGCTTTCCATATCCACCGCAATCGCCCGCGACTGGTTCAGGCGGACAAACAATTCGCTGTAACGCAGTTCCCAGTTCCGGTTATCCGTGGTCGCCACGGTCCCGGTCCGCATGCGGGCCTTCATTTCGCGCCCTTTAAGACCGGTGATCTTGGCCACCGAATTGGCAAGGGCGACCTGCACCTCTGCAATCGGGGGCACCGGAATCCAGAGCGGCAAATCGGAGTCGAGCACATGATCGTCGCGCACATAACCATGGGCCAGAACATAATCGCCAAGAAGCTGGCTGCGCCGAAGACCGGCACAATGGCCCAGCATCAACCAGCAATGCGGGCGCAGAACGGCAATATGGTCGGTTGCGGTTTTGGCATTTGACGGACCAACGCCGATATTGACCAACGTCACCCCAAGCCCGTCTTCACGGATCAGGTGATAGGACGGCATCTGCGGCAATTGTGCGACCGGTTCGCCGCTTTCGACCCAGCCCTTTGGCGCGTTTTTGCGAACATGGACTTTCGGGCCTGGTTCGACAAAGGCGACATAGGGGCTTTGGGAGTCTTCAAGCTGGAGCTTGGCGAATTCGATGAATTCGTCGACATAGCGCTGATAGTTGGTGAACAGCACGAATTTCTGGAAATGTTCCGGCAGTGTCGCGGTGTAATGCCGCAAACGCGCCAGCGAGTAGTCAACACGTTCGCCGGAAAACAGCGAAAGCGGCTTTGGTCCCTCGGTAATGCCGTAATGCACACCATTGGCGATATCATCATCGGTGCGCGCCAGATCGGGCATATCGAAGATCATCTGAAGCTGGCGGATGTCGGTCGGGCCGATATTGTCGGTTGCGGTTTCAACAAGAAACGGCAATGGAATCGGGCGATCCGACACACCAACGACGACCGGCACGTCGTGGTTTTTCAGCAGAAGTTCGATCTGTTCACGGTAATATTGTTCGAACAGGTCCGGGCGCGTCAGGGTCGTGCCATAAATGCCGGGGTCACGCGGCGCACCGTAGGACAGTGTGCTTTCGACATGCAATTTCTCGGGCGGCACCTCGATCCCGAGATACGGGTAATAGGCGCGCACAGGCGTGGATTGCTCGCCGTTTCCAAACCGGATAAATGCGTCGCGAACGGACTCTGCACCCGTCGTATAAATTTCCTTGATACGGGCAATTGCCTTTTCGGCGTCAGTAAATTCAAACAGATCGCGGACCGATCCGTGGACGTCGGATACCATAACAGGTTGCTCCTTTTTCTTATTGTTGTATTGAGCGAGAGATTTATCACCGCTAGCCTTGCCTCTGGCAACCCCCAATTCATGCATGGCCGAGCATCAAAACGGCGGATCCGTTACGCAAAGTTGGGATACCGATTGTGTCGGAGGCGCATAAAGCCGGGCCACACGGAAACATGCCAGACATATATGTCGGGATTATTTTCAAAAAATCCAAATGACAGTTTTGATGCATGGCTCATAACCATGACGCGAAATTCATCCCCGCACGGGGATGGAAAGCATCGATTCGCGGCCTCATCGCTGGCAGGGCAGCATCAAGACAAAAAAAGGGCCGAAACCAAGAGGTTCCGGCCGATTTCGGAGAAGGGCCTTAGACGTTGAGGGAAAAGACGATCAACTCCGATGCATACTTTATCTGACCGTTGGTCAACAAAGTCAATAAATTTTCGCTTCAATGCACTATTGCATTTAACGCATCACTCATGCAGGAGACCGGCACCTGAAGCCAGAGACTTCAATTTTTTAAGACGACGGTAACGCAGGAGATCAACTGTCTTTCCGTCACTTAAATGATCTTTTTCGAAATCACGGACAATTCCTGCGGCGCGCGGATCCGATTGGACAAGATCTTCGATATCGCCCTTGTCTTCATCGTCAATGGATCCGTGCACGTAACTTACGATGTCGTCCTTGCCGTAAACAGCAAGCACATGGGTCATCAGGCTGCCTCCCCCACGAACCGCGATGCGTGTTCCCGGGCTTCGATACGGCCGACGGAAGAACGCAGCTTCCGGCGTGCGCGACCTACACGGGATTTGACCGTGCCAATCTCGACATTCATCTGGTCGGCGGCGTCCTGATAGGAAACTTCATCAACAGCCGTCAAAAGGATCGCCTGACGTTCCTGTTCAGGAAGTTCACCAAGGATACGATCGGCGTCACGCAACTGCAAACGGGCCATCTGGTTGCTGCCATGTCCATAGACATCGCCCAGATCATCCCAGTCGACATGATGCCCGCGGGTTTTCTCCCGACGTTTGCCAGAAATGAATGTGTTGAAAAGGATCCGGTGCAACCAGGCTTTAAGGCTGGTGCCTTCTTCAAACTGGTCCTTCTTGCTGATGGCTTTCAGCAAGGTGTCCTGCACGAGATCCTGTGCACGGTCCATGCTGCTGGTCAGCCGATAAGCATGGCGACGCAGAGCGGGAACGTGATCTTCAATTTCGTTCATAACTTGATCAGACATCACAACCTCCGTTTTTGGATGTCCCCACCGTAACAAAAGAAAATATTATTTAAAGTAAAATCGTATGGTTCACTTAGGCAATACAATGAACCTGCTTCAAATCATTAACAACAACAACAAGCTCAACAAACATAACCACATCAATATGATCATTGTACGCAGATAACATTTAATCATTACTTTACATTACTTGATCAGGTTGCGTTGACTGGTTCAGTTCAGGAACCTGGTTGTAATATGTAGAAAACGGAGGTAACGTAAGTTACTCCAAAATTTCTGAACACGTTGCGTATCAATGGTTTCAGACGCACCCTAGAACGTCTGAACTTAATGAGGGCCCACGAGTGTCAACCTCGAAACGAACTGAAAAGCTTCAGATTATGCTCGACGACGATGAGCTGAAGTTCATCGACGATTGGCGATTTGAGCATCGTATGCCAACCCGGGCAGCAGCCATTCGTGAACTGATTCGCCGCGGCTTGGTCTCCGAGGATGTCGAAGATCCGGAAACCGAAGGGAAAACCACCACCGATTTCCGGATTGAAGCGGAATAGTCCAAAGAGATTTTTTTCAATATCTCTGAAAAAAGCCCGGCAAATAGCCGGGCTTTGTTGTTTCTATCTCGATTTTGCGTGTTTTCGGATTAAACCGAATCACCTTTCTCGGGCTTTTCAAGCCTGTCAGGTTTCTTGCCCTCGAAAAGACGGGCGATCCCGACACCGAAACCAAGAACCAGCAACCACAAACCATAGTAGCGCAAGGCACGCGATATCCCGATGGCGACAAGAAACAGCCAGAAAGGATATGTCGTCGCCCCGGCCGCCAGAGCGGCAAGCTGCATGGGTATCGGCGCGATACTGATTGCAAAGACAACCCAGAATCCGCCTTCTTCGAATTGCTGTTCGACCTTCTGGAATTCCTGCTGCCCGCCGGCTGTTTCAATGATCGGCTGGATAAGCTCGCCCGACAGGCCGTAGGCAATCAAATACAGGAAAACCGCACCGGCAACGCTGCCAAGCAATGTAACGGTCGCAACAATCACACCGCGCCTGCGCGATGCTGCCATGATTGGCGCAATCAGGATTTCAATCGGAATGGGAATAATCGTGGTTTCAAGAAATGAAGCCACCGCAATGCCGCCAAGTCCTTTACGACCGGCGGCCAGTTTTTCCAGACGCTGCTGCCAGACACGCCACCATCCGACAAGACCTTTATTGTTTTGGTTTTGGTTTTGGTTTTGGCTTTTGTCTTCTTTTTCCATAGATGCCTCTGACTGAACATCGTCAAACGTAAAGCGGCCCGCCCTTCACGTTAAAGGGCGGGCCGCGGACACCCGGAACACCACATCACCGAGTCAAGGTTGTGATGTCTTATTCGGTGGCATGATCATCCGAGAGCGCCTGCTCAGCATTGTTGAGAGCCTCAAGGGTTTTGGCCTTCATGGTTTCCCAGGTATCAGCCGATGCATCCTTGGTTTCTTCATACGCCTCGTTCAGATTTTCACTGGCGCCGTCCCAAGCTTCTGCAAGTTCATCCACAGCGTCTTCGCTTTCCTCGCTGACACTTGCGGATACTTCATCGTATTTCTCGCCAAGCTGATTGGATTTTTCTTCAACCCAGGCAAGAAATTCGTTCTTTTCTTCATAGGTGAAATCTTTGGCATCTTCATAGCCGGCCTCTGCCTTATCAGCCATTTTGTTGGCATCCGATTTCATCGCGTCATCGGTTGCCATCGTGCCTGTCTGATCCGAGCTTTTCGATGCATCTGCATAAGCCGGTGCAGTCACGGCAACAGACATCATAATAGTACCAGCCATAAGAACAGTTTTATTCAGCATCACAACCTCCTGGTTATTAAACAACAGCGCTTTTTCTTTCGCACTGCTTGCCCATTCAAACGGGTGATCCAAAAGAATGTTCCAATTATTCCGATTTTATTTTCTGGAACATTTGCTTTCGGGTGACGTTTTTGGGGCATGCGTTCGGGATATGCCCGGCCGCCAATAACGGGGTCGGGGTCAGAGCGACAGAACGTTATAAAGAAATACAGGAGTTAAAAATGGCACACAGCAGTATGCAGAGCGTTGCGAAAGAATTTCCGGTCAAAACCGGAGTCGACCGCAAAGACCGTCGCGAACTGGCCAAGATGCTGACCAAGATCATTGGCTCGTCGCACGTACTGTATGCCAAAATTCGCGGGGTTCACTGGAACGTGGTTGGTCCGGCCTTCTATTCGCTGCATAAAATGACCGAAGAGCAATATGAGGACCTGAACGAAGCGATTGACGATATGGCAGAACGCATTCGTGCAATCGGCTTCCAGGCCCCCACCGGCCTTGCGGAAATGATGGAACATTCCGTGGTCAAGGATCAGACCAAACTTCTTCCGGCCAATGACATGGTCAAGGAACTGGTCGAAGACCACGATAGCGTATCGCGCCTGTTGCGCGAAGGTGTTGCAGAGGCCGAAGCGGCAGAGGACGTCAAGACTGCCGACCTTCTGACGGAACGCATTGGCGTTCACGAAGAAGCGGCATGGATGCTTCGCGCAACCATTTCCTAAATCACACATTGTAAAACCGGCGCCAGATTGGCGCCGGTTTTGTGTCTCAATCTTGCCGTTCTGTTCGAGCATGGTAAACAGGCAGCAAGTCCCGCACCCGTTTTGGAGGCATCAAGGTGAAATCGACCGAGTTGACAGGCAAGGTTTGCATCCTTCTGACACGCCACAAGGTGCCCGACGCATGGCGGGACAATGGTGCAGAACCATTGCGGGCCATTTTCGAGGATGCCGGTTATCGGGCCGAACTGGAACTGTGTGACGATCCCGTCGCCATGAATGACTTCATCAGCGCGTCCTGCGAACGGGGCGATATTGTCGTGATCGGCGGCGGTGATGGCACGATCAATGCGGTTATCGATACCGTGATCGAGGCGGGCGTGGTGATGGTTCCCCTGCCGCTTGGCACGGCAAACGATTTTGCCCGCAGCCTGTATATCCCCGACGATATCCTTCAGGCCGCGCGCGCGGCAATCAATGGCCAGATTGCCATGCTTGATATCGGTCGGGTCAATGGCAAAAGCTTTGTCAATGCGGCCAGTATCGGCGTCCCCGCCGATGCCCGAAAACGCATTGACCCGGATCTGAAACGCTGGACCGGGGCCATCAGCTATGCGGTGGCGAACTGGCAAAGCTGGAACGACATGAAGCCACTGGAACTGAGTGTGACCTGTGGCGACAATCCGGCAAGAAATCTGAAACTGCGCCAGCTGACGGTTACCAATGGCCAGTATTTTGGCGGCGGTTTGCGTCCACGCGAAAACAAACGCCTTGATGACGGCAAACTTCACATGTTTGCCATTCAGGCCAATGTCGACACATTATCGGGCATGGATATTGCGGCTGAATTGCTGTTTGGCTCTGTTGATGACAGCTCATATGCGATCAGTCAGGAATGCGACGACATCCGCCTTGAAGGTGGCGAAGGTGAGCCTATTCTGGCCGACGGTGAAATCATAAGCCAGTTGCCTGCGCACTTCACCCTGGAGGCCAAGGTTCTGCCGGTTTTCGCCCCCAACGCCTTTCACGGCGAGACGGACCGCACGGCATCGTTTCAGGATCAGGAAATCGTCAATGACGTTGCGCTCGACGCGCTTGACCTTTCGCTGCGGCTATCGGCCATCTACCCCATGGCCACAGACAACCAGATGAAGGCGATCTGCCACGATACCGCCAATCGCCTGCGTGACATCAATCGCCGTCTTGAACTGGCCCTTCGGCCCTATGGCCTGCCGACATCGTCCCCCGATCCGGATCTGCACAGTCTGGAACAGTTACGTGACCGGGCAATGTCATGGATGCTGCCCGATGCCGATATGCGCCTTGCGCGGGGTCTGAAAAACCAGTCCGTAGAACTCGGAAAGACACTTGATCTATGTGCTCTTGACGATATTCCGGGCGACATATCCGTGCCCCTTAAGGATATGAAGGAGCTTATCGGTGATTTGCAGCAAAGTCTGGATGAATTCCAGGCATAGAAAAGGCGGGATTTTCCCCGCCTTTTTCTGATTTGATGTCTGGCGGCTCAGTCTTCGAGCCCGGCCAGACTGCGGGCAAATGATTTGGCCTCGAACGGACGCAAATCCTCGGCACTTTCGCCCACCCCGATTGCATGAACCGGTTTGGCAAATTTTTCGGCCAGTGCGACAACAACGCCGCCCTTTGCCGTGCCATCCAGCTTGGTCACGATCAGGCCGGTGACATTGGTTGCCTCGGAAAAGACTTCGACCTGGGAATGGGCATTCTGACCGGTGGTGGCATCAAGCACCAGCAACGTATCATGCGGGGCGGTTTCATCGCGTTTGTGAATGACACGGACGATCTTTTTAAGTTCGTCCATCAGATGCGCCTTGTTCTGTAAACGCCCGGCCGTATCGATCAGCAAAAGGTCATAACCTTCGCGCTTGGCCTGATCAATCGCATCAAAGGCAAGCCCGGCGGCATCGGCACCTGTATCACGCGCAATCACCGGGCACCCGGTCCGTTCGCCCCAGACTTTGAGCTGTTCAACAGCGGCGGCACGGAATGTATCGCCCGCCGCCATCATGACCTTAAGCCCCTGATCGCGGTAGGTTTTGGCAAGTTTTCCGATTGTGGTGGTTTTGCCCGATCCATTAACGCCAACCACAAGGATCACATGGGGCTTTTTGGTCGCATCAATCACCAGCGGCTTTGCCACGGGTTCGAGAATTTTGGCGACTTCGGTGGCGATGAATTCCTGAATCTCGGCGGGATCGACTTCCTTGTCGAAACGGGTACGCGACAGCTCCGCACCCAGTTTTGCCGCCGTGGTGACACCCAGATCGGATGTGATCAGCAGATCTTCGAATTCTTCAAGCGCATCGTCATCCAGACGGCGCTTGGTGAAGATATCTGCAATCCCGGTGGTCAGTTTCGAGGAGGAGCGTTTCAACCCGTCTTTCAGTCGGGCAAACCAGCTTTTTTTCCCCTCTTCACTCATCCCGCAAGCTCCGCTTTCAATTTTCCGTCTTCAACGCCAATGACTTTGGCCTTTGCAATCGAGCCCGGTTCTATCACGCGATCGAGCGTAACGGGAGCAAAATGCTCCGTATGTCCGGTATTTTCCTTTTCCACCAACACATTTTCGGTCAGGCCGATGCGTGATTTCAGGAAATTGTTCAACTGAATTTCACCGGCATCACGAAGCGCGCCTGCGCGTTCCTTGCGGATATCCTTGGGCACCTGGGGCATACGGGCCGCCGGTGTTCCCGGACGGGCGGAATAGGGGAACACATGCAGGTAAATCAACCCGCATTCATCGACAAGACGCAGGGTATTTTCCGCCATTTCGTCGGTTTCGGTCGGGAAACCGGCAATGATATCCGCCCCGAAGGTCACATCGGCGCGAAGCGCACGGACCTTGTCACAGAAATCGATGACATCCTGACGCAGATGGCGACGTTTCATGCGTTTGAGCACCATGTCGTCACCCGCCTGAAGGCTGATATGCATATGGGGCATCAGGCGTGGTTCGGTTTCGATCAGGCGGAAGATATCCTCGTCGACCTCGACCGGGTCAATCGATGAAATCCGCAGGCGCGGCAGTTCGGGCACCTGGGCCAGAAGACGGCGCGCCATCTGCCCCAATGTCGGCTTGCCCGGCAGATCATGACCATAGGAGGTGATATCCACCCCGGTCAGAACCACTTCGCCGTAACCGTTGGCGACCAGTTCGCGGACCTGAGTTACAATCTCGCCCATCGGCACGCTGCGCGAATTGCCGCGGCCAAACGGGATGATGCAGAATGTGCAGCGATGATCACAGCCGTTCTGGACCTGCACAAAGGCGCGTGCGCGGCCTTCGAAGCCTGAAACCAGATGGCTTGCGGTTTCCTCGACCGACATGATGTCATTGACGACAACACGTTCATGTTCGGGCATCAGGAAGGTTTCGGCCTTCATCTTGGCATCGTTGCCAAAGATGCGGTCGATCTCGGTCATTTTGGCGAATTTGTCGGGATTGACCTGAACAGCGCAGCCGGTCACGAAAATCTTGGCATTGGGGTTTTCGCGACGCAGGCGACGGATGCTTTGACGGGCCTGGCGTTCTGCCTCGGTCGTAACCGCGCATGTATTGATAATGATCGCATCATCAAGACCGGCATTTTTGGCATGGTCGCGCATCACCTCGGATTCATAGGTGTTCAGGCGACAACCAAATGTAACGACGCGCGGCTCTGTCATGCTCGCCCTTTTAATGATCCATTCCGGTTTGGAAAACACTTCCGTCGGCGCCAGCCAATGATTTGCCTGCTGCCAGTACGGAAAGTCCGGCAAGCTCAATCGCCTTGCCGGGCGCTGGTTACATACGCTTTTAGCAGTTTTAATGCAAGTCTGGCCGGTTCATGGCACACATGCATCAAGCACGGACGGAATTCTATTCGGCGGCAAAATTGCGATTGCGGCCATCCCTCTTGGCCCGATAGAGCGCACTATCCGCGCGATCAACGACCTTGGCGGCCCCTTCGCCCTTAACATATTCGGCCACACCGACCGAAACGGTCATGTGACCGAATGACGTCCCGCTTGATTTGGCGCGCACCTCGCGGGCGGCAATGCGCTTGCTCATATCATCGGCCAGCATCATCGCATCCCTGAGCGGTGTTTGTGGCAGCAGGATTGCAAACTCGTCCCCGCCATAGCGCGCCACCAGATCCCGCCCCTTGGTATTGGCTTTGATCATGGACGCGATCAGAACAAGGATTTCATCGCCGATCCGGTGACCGTATTTGTCGTTCACCGCCTTGAACTGATCAAGATCGACCATCATCACGCAAAATGGTTCGTCAATGTTCCCGCTATCAAACTCGACGCAGCAACTGGCCAGGACTTCCTCGAAATGCATCCGGTTGGAAACACGGGTCAGGCCATCGGTGTAGGATCGTTCGCGGGTTTCATGCAGTTCACGTTGCAGATGGGCGATTGTCTTCAGATAGTCGCCAAGCTGTTCATGCAGGCTTTCGACAGTCGTTTGCATCCGCCCGGTATGCAGGACCACATTGTGAATGACTTCGTCGGCCTTTTCACCGCTTTTAAGGGATGTTTCCGCCCTCCCCAGCACATCGCTGTAAACACGTAGCTCGTCGCGGGTGCTGGAAAGGCTGGCATCGCTATTTTCGACAACATCGGAAAAATCTTCCATGCCGCGCTGAAGAAAATCAGCCGCCTGCCGGTCAAAGATATAGCGGTAGTAAAGTTGCAGCAGCGTTTCTTCGCCAATCGTCTCGCCGGTTGCTTTGACAGCATCAATCACGCGGAGGATTTCCGGGTTTTCCTCGGCGTAATAAACGAACCAGACATGGTAAAGTTCGGGTGTCGGACGCAGCCCGTGATCGCGCAAAGCATCCAGCGTTGCCTTGGCATAATCCCAGTGCTTCGAGACATAATGATCCGTCGCTGTCACAACGGTACTCCACCTGTTGATTGCCCATCATATTTCAGAGAGCCTGAGCCCGCGGAGGCATCCTGTTCGCAAGGAACTTAGCCTAATCCGCGGGCCTCAGCCACGCATCCATAATGGTAATCACTCGGTGATCTACAGCCGAAAGGACTTAAATCAGCTGCTCCGGATCATTGTACCGGCCCCGCGTTCGGTGAAGAGTTCAAGCAGGACCGCATGCGGTGCACGACCATCGACGATTACCGCGGCCTCGACCCCATTGCGGACTGCATCCATGCAGGTTTCCGTTTTCGGGATCATACCGCCCTGGATCGTGCCATCGGCAATCATTGCATTGATACTGTCGATATCCGCGTCACGCACCAGTTGCTTGTCGGCATCAAGGATACCTTTGACATCAGTCAGCATATAAAGGCGACGGGCACCGACAGCCTGTGCAATGGCACCAGCAGCCGTATCAGCATTGATATTGTATGTCTGACCGTCTTCACCAACCCCTATCGGTGCAATTACCGGAATAATGTCGGTATTGATGAAGCAATCAAGCACATGCGGATTGACCTCGACCGGTTCGCCGACAAAGCCCAGATCAAGGACCTTCTCGATATTGCTTTCGGGATCGCGTTTGGTGCGTTGAAGTTTGCGCGCCTTGATCAGATGGGCATCCTTGCCACACAGACCAACGCTGACACCCCCGGCCCGGTTGATGTTCGAAACGATTTCCTTGTTGATCTTGCCAGCCAGAACCATTTCGACAACGTCAATGGTCTGCTGATCGGTGACGCGAAGGCCATCAACAAACTCGGACTGAATGTTAAGTTCCTTGAGCATCTGGCCGATCTGCGGACCGCCGCCATGAACCACAATCGGGTTCATGCCGACCTGCTTTAACAGGACCATATCCTGGGCAAACAGGCGGGCCAGTTCCGGGTCCCCCATGGCATGCCCGCCATATTTAACCACGATCGTCTGACCGTTATAGCGTCGCATATAGGGAAGAGCCTCGGACAGGACCTTGGCGCGAGCCAATGTCCGGTAAGCGTTGGATTCCGAGCTTTCTTCTTCAGAACGGACTTCTTCGTTCATGTCTTCTCCCCAATGTTATACGAGCGCTATCGGGTGATTATAGCAGCGTTGCGATTTCTGCGCGAAGCGCTTCAAGGCCGGTGCCTTTTTCGCTTGATGTCGCAAAAAGCTGCGACAGGGCGGCAGGGTGTTTTTTCACCGCTTCGACCACTTCGCGAATGCGTTTTTCCATCTGGCCTTTTTTAAGCTTGTCGGCCTTGGTCAGAACGATCTGATAAGACACGGCGGCTTCATCCAGCATCTTCATCATTTCAAGATCGGCTTTCATGAAGCCGTGCCGGGAATCGATCAAAACAAACACGCGCCGCAACGTGACCCGTCCGCGCAGATATTGCTTGATCACATTCTGCCATGTATCGACGATATCCTTGGGGGCCTTGGCAAATCCATAGCCCGGCAGATCGACGATATTAAGCGCCCCATCCAGATCGAAATAGTTCAACTGCTGGGTCCGGCCGGGCGTGTTCGACGTCCGGGCCATATCCTTGCGACCGGTTATGGCATTAAAAAGGCTGGATTTTCCCACATTGGACCGCCCGGCAAGGCAGATTTCGATCTTGTCTTCGGGGGGCAACTGTTCAAGTTGCGCCACCCCCAACATGAAAGTAACCGGGCGGGAAAACAGTTTCCGCCCGGCTTCGATCTGAGCCGATTCAAATGTCGGGATTGCAGTTGCCGATGGCAATTTTTCTTCGGTCATTGTCGTTCCTTGAGCCCCGCGGGGCGTAACACGCCCCTGCGGGAAGGATGGGGGATCAAACCCCCATCTTGTACATGATGTAGCGCTGCTGTGCGATCGACAGCGTGTTGTTCCATGCCCAGTAGATCACAAGACCCGCCGGGAAGCTTGCCAGCATGAAGGTAAAGATCAGCGGCAGGAACATCATGATCTTGGCCTGCGTCGGATCAGCCGGTGCCGGGTTCAGTTTCTGCTGCAGGAACATGGTGATCCCCATGATCAGCGGCCAGACACCGATCATCAGCATCTGCGGCGGATCCCACGGGATCAGACCAAACAGGTTGAACAGCGAGGTTGGATCCGGTGCCGAAAGGTCCTGAATCCAGCCAAAGAACGGTGCGTGGCGCATTTCGATGTTCACGAACAGCACCTTGTAAAGTGCGAAGAACACCGGAATCTGAACGACGATCGGCAGGCAACCCGATGCCGGGTTGATCTTCTCGCGCTTGTAAAGCGCCATCATTTCCTGCTGCTGACGCTGACGGTCATCCTTGAACTGCTCACGCATCTTGGTGATTTGCGGCTGCAGTTTCTTCATCGCACTCATGGATTTGTACGACTTGTTGGCCAGCGGGAACATCACCGCCTTCACCAGAACCGTGAAGATCAGGATGGAAACGCCGAAGTTGCCCACCAGATGGTTCAGCCACTGCAGGAACAGGAAGAACGGTTTGGTCAGGAAGTAGAACCAGCCGAAATCAATCGCGAGGTCGAAATTCTTAATACCATAGTCATTGGCATACTGATCAAGAAGCGACACTTCCTTGGCACCGGCAAACAGACGGGTTTCCGAAGCGGCTTCCGAGCCGGCCGCAACGTTGCGGGCCGCACCAAGATAATCCGTCTGGTACTTGTCGGAATTCTCGGCAACATGGTGGCTGAAACGCGTGGTCAGGGCCTCGTCCGAGGACGGTGCCAGCGCAACCAGCCAGTATTTGTCGGTAATGCCAAGCCAGCCGCCAGTGGTTTTCTTTTCCACGGCACCGTCTTCGGCAAGATCATCATAATCGATTTCGGTCAGGGTGCCGTCAATGACACCAAGCGGACCTTCATGCAGGATATAGAACCCTGCCGTGGTCGGCTTGCCCTTGCGCGAAATCAGGCCGTACGGATACAGCGTAACGTCCGAACCGCTGTCGTTTTTCACCGACTGCTTGATCGAGAACATATAATTGTCGTCGATCGAAATCTCGCGGTTGAAGGTCAGGCCGCTGCCGTTGTTCCAGCTCAGCGTTACCGGTTTTGACGGGGTAAGCTCGTTGGAGCTTGCCGTCCACTGGGTGTCGCTATTGGGAACACTGACCGACCTGTCTGCGGCAACCCAGCCGAATTCGGCAAAGTACGCATTGTCGCTACCGGTCGGGTTCAGAACGTGGATCAGCGGGCTGTCCGGTTCTTCGGTCTCGCGGTAATCCTGCAACTGGATGTCGTCAATCACGCCACCAACCAGACGGATCGAACCCTCGACGCGCGGGGTTTCAATCTTGATACGCGGAGCTTTTGCAAGTGCTGCGTCGCGGTTGACGACCGGAGCCGCCGGTGCTGCACCACCTGGTACGCTGGGCACGTTCGAGGCAGACTGCGGTGCAGTATTGCCATTGACGTCAAGTTGTTCGCGAACTTGCGCTTCTCGATCCTGCGGCGCAGGTTCGGGAGCGAAAAAGAATTGGAACCCGACAAGGATTGCGACCGAAGCTGCAATCGCAATCCACAGGTTACGTTGTTCGTTCATCGCCTCTTTCCGCTTTCGTCCGGCGGCGCAAGACGCCTGACCGGTATTCTATTTACATGACTAAAGCGCCGTTAACCGGAGTTCATCCTCCGACGGCGCTTTGTTTTGTTCACAGCCACATCCGGGCACGGGATCATAACCATGACCACCCCATGGATGGCAACGCATTATCCGTTTAAAACCCATCCAGCCGCCTTTTATTGCCCCATGGCGGGCAAGTGCCTCGATCATATAAGCCGAACAGGTCGGCTGATATCTGCAGGACCACCCGATATAGGGCGATAAAAAGAGCTGGTAGCCGCGAACCGCGATTTGAAGAAGACGCGCCAAGGGGCCCACATTCGATCCGGGAAGGTTACTCATTTAGCAGAGTCTCCTGCCTTCGTCGCACCACCGGGCCTTGATCCACGTCCCTTGCGGGGGCGCTGGCTATCGGGGGCGGAAGGTTTGGCATCCGGAATACGCCGCAGGGCAAACCGCATATCATCAACCAGTTTTTCAAAATCCCGGTCAATGGTCTGCTGACGACCGATCACGACATAATCCCAACCGGGCAATGCCATATCCGCCATCAATTGGTCCGCCACAGCACGCAAACGCCGCCGAACGCGATTGCGAACGACGGCCTTGCCCACCTTTTTGGTGACGGTAAACCCGACTCGTGCAAGTCGATCTTCACCGGCGTATTCTGTGTCCGGTTTGATCCCGGGACGCGGAGCGCCCTGAAGGATCAATCCTTGTGTAACCCATTTCCGGCGGGTGCCTGCGACGCGAAGAAACTCTGCGCGCTTTTTCAAGCGTTCCACCGAAACGGTCACAACATTAGGCCGACAGACGCTTGCGGCCCTTGGCGCGGCGTGCGGTAAGCACACGGCGGCCACCGACGGTCGCGCTGCGGGAACGGAAGCCGTGGCGGCGTTTCCGTACGAGTTTGCTTGGCTGGTAGGTGCGCTTCACTGCACTTACTCCGTTCTAATAAAGGTAATCCGATAAAATTCGAGGTCCGCTGTATAGGACTTCACACCATGGCTGTCAATCGCGACAGGGTGAGTTCCCCCAGAAAACCGACAATGCCGCCGAGATTGCGTCCCGACGGCATCCAAATCGTCTTTTCGTCACCACTCGATACGTTCGACATTGGAAAATGTCAACTCGGTTCCATCAGAAAACACAATGGTTCCCGACGAATCGGTGGATAGTTCCATATAGTTGTGCTTCGATTTCGTAATGCTGCCTTCATCCAGAACCAGGGTCCAGTCACTCGAATCGATATTGCCACCATTGGCACTATGCAATTCGATGGTATCAGTGGTCCATCCATTGGCCCCACCGTCCACATGGTCCGCCCCGTCACCCATGTTGAAAATAAACAGATCCGACCCGCCACCACCGTAAAGCTGGTCATCGCCGGTGCCGCCAATCAGCGTGTCGTCATCATCCCCGCCCAGCAGCATGTCATTCCCGGCACCACCAGACAGGGTATCTTTCCCCGCACCGCCAATCAGGGTGTCATTGCCATCGTCACCATAAAGACGGTCTTTGTCGCCACCGCCATCAATCGTGTCGTCACCCGATCCGCCATACAGCGTATCGCGCCCCCAGCCGGTGGTTAGCGTATCGTTGCCCGATCCGCCGTCAAAATAGTTCGATCCGCCGTCCGCGTTCAGGATGTCGTTACCGTCACCGCCAAGGAAGGTGTCATCACCGTATCCGCCATGGATCGAGTCGTTGCCGCCCTCGCCCCATACGGTATTATCCCCGCCGCCAACATCAATGCGATCATTGCCGTCACCAGACGCGACCGTATCCTTACCGCTGCCGGTCGTGATGCTGTCATCGCCACTGCCGCCAAGGATGGTATTGCGGCCTTCGCCGCCCGTGATCGTGTTGTCGCCATCCCCGGCATCGATATAATCGTCATCGCTTCCGACACTGATCGTGTCATTGCCGGCCCCGGTCCAGATGCGGTTATCGCCTTCACCTGCATTGACGATGTTGTTGCCATCACCCCCAACAATGGTGTCCCGACCGCTACCGGTATAGATGGTGTCGTTGCCCTCACCGGTCTGAACGGTGTTCGTACCTTCTCCGGCATAGACAATATTGTCACCACCGCTGGCGTGGATTTTATCATCGCCGCTGCCGCCGGTGACATAGTCATTACCTTCTCCGGCATAGATCGTATTCGTGCCCTCGCCACCATGGACGATGTCATTGCCCGCACCGGCATCAATATAATCGCTGCCACCATCGCCGGTGATGCTGTCATCACCGTCACCGGCATAAATGACGTCATTGCCGTTCCCGGCCCAGATCGTATCGTTGCCCGCATTGGTCCAGATGGTGTCATGACCGCCACCCGCGCCGATGGTATCGTTGCCGGAACCGGTCTGGAACATCTCGTCTGCTTCCGTGCCCCAGCGGGTTTCATTCGGATCGGCGGCTTCTTCCTCAATCGTGACCAGAAGGATCGCGGTCGTCGTGGCGGTATCGCTGCCATCACGCGACTGGGCCGAGACCGTCAGCTCGAACGTCCCGAAATAATCACTTGCCGGCGTCAGGCTCAGGCCACTCAACTGGGCCGGGCTCAGCGTCCAGGTACCGTTCCCGTTATCGGTCCCGGCAGACAGGGTCGCACCGCCCGGTACACCACTGATGATAATCGTCAGGGTCTCACTGCTGTCCGTCAGGCCTGCGTCGATATCAAGCGCGACAGCATTGCCCTCGTCCCCACTGGCATCAGACATATCAAGTGTCGGCGCATCGGCCACACCGGCAACATCAACAGTAATCCGGCCCGTTGTGGTCGCAACATCGTTGCCATCCGCAGACTGCGCGGTGACGGTCAGATCAAACGATCCACTAAAGTCCTCCGCCGGGGTAATCGACAGGCCGTTCAGGTCGGCAGCAGATAGCGTCCAGCTGCCATCACCATTATTGGTTCCAGCCGACAAGGTTGCACCATCCGGAACGCCGCTGATCGTAACGGTTAGAACTTCGGAGCTGTCCGTCAGGCCTGCGTCAATATCGAGCGCAATGGCCGAATCTTCGTTACCAGATGCATCCGAAACTTCCAGCGTCGGAGCATCGGCAACATCTGCAACATCAACCGTAATGCGGCCCGTTGTGGTCGCAACATCGTTGCCATCCGCAGATTGAGCGGTGACTGTCAGATCAAACGATCCGCTAAAATCATCCGCTGGTGTAATCGTCAGACCATTCAGGTCGGCAGCAGATAGCGTCCAGCTGCCATCACCGTTATCGGTGCCCGCAGACAGGGTCGCGCCTTCTGGTACGCCGCTGATCGTGACACTCAGAACTTCGGAGCTGTCCGTCAGGCCTGCGTCAATGTCGAGCGTAATGGCCGAATCTTCCAAACCACTGGCGTCGGAGACATCCAGCGTCGGAGCATCGGCAACACCGGCAACATCAACCGTAATGCTGCCTGTTGTGGTCGCAACATCTTCACCATCCGCAGATTGCGCGGTGACCATCAGGTCAAACGATCCGCTGAAATCGTCCGCTGGTGTGATCGTCAGGCCGTTCAGGTCGGTTGCTGACAGCGTCCAACTGCCATCACCGTTATCGGTACCGGCAGACAAGGTCGCACCTTCTGGCACGCCGCTGATCGTGACACTCAGAACTTCACCGCTGTCCGTCAGGCCTGCGTCAATGTCGAGCGTAATCGCCGAATCTTCTGAACCACTGGCATCAGAGACGTCCAAAGTCGGCGCATCGGCGACACCCGCGACACCAACCGTAATCGTATCCGTCGCGGTGGCGATATCGCTGCCATCAGCCGACTGCGCGGTGACCGTCAGGTCAAGCGATCCGCTGAAGTCATCCGCTGGCGTGATCGTCAGGCCTTCAAGATCGCCCGAACCCAGCGTCCATGTGCCATCACCGTTATCTGTTCCAGCAGACAAGGTCGCACCTTCCGGAACACCAGAGATCGTGATGGTCAGGATTTCACTGCTGTCATTCAGACCGGCGTCAATGTCGAGCGCAATCGCCGAATCTTCTGAACCACGGGTGTCAGAGACTTCCAGCGTCGGCGCATCGGCAACACCAGCAACATCAACCGTAATGCTGCCTGTTGTGGTCTCAACATCGTCACCATCAGCCGACTGCGCAGTCACCGTCAGATCAAACGATCCGCTAAAATCATCCGCTGGCGTGATCGTCAGACCGTTCAGGTCAGCCGCCGACAGTGTCCAGCTGCCGTCACCGTTATCGGTACCGGCAGAAAGGTTCGCACCTTCTGGCACGCCACTGATCGTAACGGTTAGAACTTCGGAGCTGTCCGTCAGGCCTGCATCAATGTCGAGTGCAATCGCCGAATCTTCTGAACCACTGGCGTCAGAGACATCCAACGTCGGAACATCGGCAATACCTGCAACATCAACAGTGATCGTGCCGCTGCTCGTCGCAACATCTTCACCATCCGCAGATTGCGCGGTGACCGCCAGATCAAACGATCCGCTAAAGTCATCCGCTGGTGTAATCGTCAGGCCTGCAAGCTGATCGGAACCAAGAGTCCAGGTGCCGTCACCGTTATCGGTGCCCGCGGACAAAGTTGCCCCTTCCGGAACACCGGAGATGGTCACCGTCAGCACTTCGGAGCTGTCCGTCAGACCCGCGTCAATATCGAGCGTAATCGCCGTGTCTTCTGAACCACTGGCATCAGAAACGCCCAATGTCGGGGCATCGGCAACGCCTGCAACATCAACCGTGATCGTATCCGTCGCTGTCGCAATGTCACTGCCATCCGCAGACGTTGCCGTCACACCAAGCTCGAAGCTGCCGGAGAAATCATCCGAAGGGTTAATCGTCAGGCCTGCAAGCTGATCGGGACTTAGAGTCCAACTGCCATCACCGTTATCGGTACCGGCTGACAGGGTCGCGCCCTCTGGCACGCCGCTGATCGTAACGGTCAGAACTTCGGAGCTATCCGTCAGACCTGCATCAATGTCGAGTGCAATTGCGCTGCCTTCGGAGCCACTGGCGTCCGCAACATCAAGTGTCGGGGCATCGGCAACCCCCGTGACCTCTACGGTGATCGTGTTGCTTCCAAAATGTGGGGTGCGCGTTAACCGAATTGGGTCTGATGTCGATGCCGAAGAATCTCCGTCTGTGGACCGGGCAACAACAGAAAGGTCGAAAGAACCGCTAAAGTTTTCAGGCGGGGTGATCGTCAGACCTTCAAGGTCGTCAGCCCCCAGCGTCCAGCTGCCATCGCCATTATTGGTGCCTGCCGAGAGGATGGCTCCCTCCGGAACGCCGCTTACCGTAACTGTCAGAACTTCGCTATCATCGGTGAGCGATGCATCAATATCCAGAGCGATAGCTGAATCTTCATTGCCCGATGCATCAGACACATCAAGCAATGGCCTGTCGGCAACGCCCGCAACCTCAACTGTGATGATGCCGCTTGCGCTGGCAATATCGCTTCCATCCGCAGATTGTGCCGTGACACCAAGATCAAACGAACCACTATAGTTGTGAACCGGACGGATCCTGAGACCATCCAGGTCTCCAGCATCAAGAGTCCAGCTTCCATCACCATTGTTCGTGCCTGACGAAAGGGTTGCACCATCCGGAACGCCGGAAATGGTAACGATCAAGGCTTCGCTCGAATCCGTTACGCCCGCATCGATGTCCAGCGCAATTGTCCTGTCTTCGTATCCGCTTGCATCGGATACTTCCAGTGTCGGCGCATCGGCGACACCCGCCACATCAACCGTAATCGTATCCGTAGCGGTGGCGATATCGCTGCCATCAGCAGACTGCGCGGTCACCGTCAGATCAAATGAACCACTAAAGTCCTCCGCCGGGGTAATCGACAGACCGTTGAGGTCGACCGTCGACAAGGTCCAGCTGCCATCGCCGTTATCCGTACCTGCCGACAAGGTTGCACCTTCTGGCACGCCACTAATCGTAACGGTGAGAACTTCGGAGCTGTCCGTCAGACCGGCATCAATATCCAGAGCAATCGCGCTGTCTTCGGAGCCAGAGGCATCTGCGGCATCAAGCGTCGGTAAATCTGCTACACCTGTGACGTCAACCGTGATCGTATCCGTCGCTGTCGCAATGTCGCTGCCATCCGCTGACTGCGCAGTCACCGTCAGATCGAACGATCCGCTAAAATCATCCGCTGGTGTGATCGTCAAACCATTCAGGTCGGCAGCAGATAATGTCCAGCTGCCATCGCCGTTGTTGGTTCCGGCAGACAAGGTCGCGCCCTCTGGCACGCCGCTGATCGTGACACTCAGAACTTCGGAGCTGTCCGTCAGGCCTGCGTCAATGTCGAGCGTAATCGCCGAATCTTCTGAACCACTGGTGTCAGAGACTTCCAGCGTCGGCGCATCGGCGACACCGGCAACATCAACCGTAATGCTGTCTGTTGTGGTCGCGATATCTTCGCCATCGGCAGACGTTGCCGTCACCATCAGATCAAACGATCCGCTAAAATCATCAGCTGGCGTGATCGTCAGGCCTGCAAGCTGATCGGGACTTAGAGTCCAACTGCCATCACCGTTATCGGTACCGGCTGACAGGGTCGCGCCCTCTGGCACGCCGCTGATCGTGACACTTAGAACTTCGGAGCTGTCCGTCAGGCCTGCGTCAATGTCGAGTGCAATCGCCGAATCTTCCGAACCACTGGCGTCAGAGACTCCCAAAGTCGGCGCATCGGCGACACCCGTGACATCAACAGTGATCGTGCCGCTGCTCGTCGCAACATCTTCACCATCCGCAGATTGCGCGGTGACCGTCAGGTCAAGCGATCCGCTGAAGTCCTCCGCCGGGGTAATCGTCAGACCGTTCAGGTCGGCAGCAGATAGCGTCCAGCTGCCATCACCGTTATCGGTGCCCGCAGACAGGTTCGCACCTTCTGGCACGCCGCTGATCGTAACGGTGAGAACTTCGCTGGAGTCCGTGAGACCAGCATCAATATCCAGCGCGATGGCAGAATCTTCTGAACCACTGGTGTCAGAGACATCCAACGTCGGCGTATCGGCGACACCGGCGACATCAACCGTAATCGTATCCGTCGCGGTGGCGATATCGCTGCCATCAGCCGCCTGCGCGGTCACCGTCAGATCAAATGAACCACTAAAGTCCTCCGCCGGGGTAATCGACAGACCGTTGAGGTCGACCGTCGACAAGGTCCAGCTGCCATCGCCGTTATCCGTACCTGCCGACAAGGTTGCACCTTCTGGCACGCCACTAATCGTAACGGTGAGAACTTCGGAGCTGTCCGTCAGGCCTGCGTCAATATCGAGCGTAATGGCCGAATCTTCTGAACCACTGGCATCAGAGACGTCCAAAGTCGGCGCATCGGCGACACCCGCGACATCAACCGTAATCGTATCCGTCGCGGTGGCGATATCGCTGCCATCAGCCGCCTGCGCGGTCACCGTCAGATCGAACGATCCGCTAAAATCATCCGCTGGTGTGATCGTCAGTCCGTTCAGGTCGGCCGCCGACAAGGTCCAGCTGCCATCGCCGTTATCCGTACCTGCCGACAAGGCGGCACCTTCCGGAACGCCACTGATCGTGACGGTCAGGAGTTCAGATGCATCTGTCAGGCCGGCATCGATATCGAGCGCAATGGCACTGTCTTCGGTGCCGGATACATTTGATACATCCAGTGCTGGCTTGTCCGCGACACCGGCGACAGCAACCGTAATGGTATCGCTGATCGATGCCGTGTCGTTGCCGTCCTGCGATGTTACCGTGACGGTCAGATCAAAGCTGCCGCTGTAATCACCGCTCGGGGTGATGCTCAGACCTTCAAGATCACTAGCACTCAATGTCCAGCTGCCATCACCGTTACTGGTCCCGGCCGACAGGCTGGCCCCATCGGGAACACCGCTGATGGTGATGGTCATCGTTTCGCTGGTATCTGTCAGCCCCGCATCGACATCCAGACCAATCGCGCTGTCTTCGCTGCCCGATGCATCCGACACGGTCAAAGTCGGTGCATCTGCAACTGCACTGACATCAACATTGATGACCTGGCTGGTCGATGCACTGTCATCGCCAGCACTTGAAGTTGCCGTAACGGTAAGATCGAATGTACCGCTGTAATCATCGGCCGGTGTAATCGTCAAACCTTCAAGGTCTGCGGCCTCCAGCGTCCAGCTACCGTCTCCGTTATCGGTTCCGGCAGACAGGGTGGCACCTTCGGGCACACCAGAAATGGTGATGCCCAGTATTTCGGTTGCGTCGCCAAGCGACGCATCAATATCAAGGGCAATCGCGCCGCCATCCTCGGCACCCGTGGCATCAGCGACATCCAGTGCCGGAGCCTCTGCCGCCGGGTTATAGGACGCACCATCGACATAAATTTCGAGATTCTCGATATTGCTGACCTCGACCCCGAGTGCGTCAAGCATCAGGCTGCCGCCCTCACCGCTTTCGACATGGGCTTTGAGGTCCTGCAATGCTTCAAGAACACCCTCGCCTGAAAGCTGATCCGAACTCAGATAAAGCTTCAATGTATCGGTGTTTGAACCGCCATCGACAATGCCGGTTCCCTCTGCGCTCAGATCGACGGTGTAATTGATCTCGTCATTTCCGGCCTCGCCATAAAGCCTGTCATCGCCCGACCCTGTCAGCCTGTCGTTGGAACTACCGCCATAAAGCGTATCCGTGCCGTCACCCCCATCAAGGGTATCCTTGCCGCCGCCGCCAATAACGGTGTCGTTACCTGCACCGCCATCCACGATGTCATCAGAATTTCCGGCATTGATGTAATCACTGCCGTCGCCGCCCGAAACCGTGTCACGACCGTTGCCACCGTAGATCGTGTCGTCTCCGGCACCGCCAGTTACAATGTCATCCGAGCCACCGGCATTGATATAATCCTCACCCTCGCCGCCGCTGATCGTGTCACGTCCGCTGCCGCCATGGACGGTATCATTACCCTGACCGGCATCAATGATGTCATGGCCGCTGCCGCCATAGACGATATCATTACCCTCGCCTGCATCAATAATGTCATCGCCGCTGCCGCCATAGTTGGTATCATTACCTGCACCGGAATTGATAATATCGTTGCCGCTCAGGGCTTCTACATAATCATTACCTTCAGCGGTCGTGATTTCATCAGAACCGGCCGTACCAATCACGCTCTCATTCGGATCGTCAATCACTTCGATCTGCAGCACCTGTGAGATGCTTGCACTGTCCTCACCATCAACCGATGTGGCCGTAACGGTCAGCTCAAAGTTGCCCCAATAGTTTTCCGATGGTGTGATCGTAAGCGCTTCAAGCTGTGCAGGGGTCAACGTCCAGGTGCCATCTCCGTTATCGGTGCCCGCAGACAGGGTTGCCCCATCCGGAACACCGGAGATGGTCACTGTCATTACTTCTGAGCTGTCGGTGAGGCCTGCGTCAATATCGAGCGCAATCGCACTGTCTTCGTCGCCAGAGGCGTCAGACACTTCCAGTGTCGGCGCATCCGCAACACCAGCGACATCAACCGTAATCGAACCCGTCGTGGTCGCAACGTCTGAACCATCGGCAGAGGACGCCGTCACATCAAGATCAAACGAACCACTGAAGTCATCCGCAGGCGTAATCGTCAGACCGTCAAGCTGATCCGAACCCAGCGTCCAGGTCCCATCGCCATTATCGGTCCCTGCCGACAGGGTCGCGCCATTCGGAACGCCCCTAATGGTGACAGTGAGAGTCTCCGAGCTGTCAGCAAGAGCGGCGTCGATGTCGAGGGCGATACCATTGTCCTCGTTGCCAGACGCGTCACTGACATCAAGCGTCGGCGCGTCGGCCACACCGGCCACGTCCACCATAACGGTGTCGGTAACCGATGCGATATCGGTGCCATCCTGCGTACTTGCAGTAATTTCAAGGTCAAAACTACCGCTGAAATCAGACGGTGGTGTAACGCTGATACCTTCCAGTTCATCACTTGTCAGTGTCCATGTACCGTCACCGTTGTCAGTACCTACCGACAGCGTCGCACCTTCTGGGACCCCGCTAATCGTAATTGTCAGCGTTTCAGTGGAATCAGCCAAACCAGCGTCAATATTCAAAGCAATGGCACTGTCTTCGTTGCCGCTGGCATCACTGACGCCGAGCGTCGGTGCATCCGCAACACCGGCAACATCAACCGTAATCGAACCCGTCGTGGTCGCAACGTCTGAACCATCGGCAGAGGTCGCCGTCACACCCAGATCAAACGAACCGCTGAAGTCATCCGCCGGGGTGATCGTCAAACCTTCAAGCTGATCAGAGCCCAGCGTCCAGGTGCCATCACCATTGTCGGTGCCCGCAGACAGGGTTGCACCATTCGGAACACCAGAGATCGTGACCGTCAGAGTTTCGCTGGAATCCGTCAGACCGGCATCAATGTCGAGGGCAATAACATTGTCCTCGTTGCCAGACGCATCACTTACTTCGAGTGTCGGAGCATCCGCGACACCGGTCACCTCAACGGTAATTGTGCTGTTGCCGCTGCGCGTCAGAAGACGCACCGGATCGGATGTTGATGCAACAGAATCGCCATCTGTGGATCGTGCGACCACCTTAAGATCAAACGCGCCACTGAAGTTTTCCGGTGGTGTGATCGTCAGTCCTGCAAGCTCATCGGCATCCAACGTCCATGTGCCATCACCATTGTCGATCCCGGCAGACAGTTCCGCACCATCGGGCACACCGCTTACGGTGACGCTCAACACCTCGCTGGAATCTGTCAGCGCGGCATCAATATCGAGCGCAATCGCTGTATCCTCAAGACCCTGCGCATCCGACACATCAAGCGTCGGTCGGTCTGCGACGCCTTCGACATCAACCGTGATTGAGCCGCTTGTCGTGGCAATATCCGACCCGTCCACAGACTGGGCCGTTACATCAAGCTCAAACGCGCCACTATAGTTGTACGGTGGCCTGACTCTGAGGCCATCAAGTTGATCCGGGCTCAGCGTCCAGCTGCCGTCACCATTGTTCGTACCGGCAGAGAGCCTTGCGCCATCCGGAAAACCGGAGATGGTGACAGAGAGAACTTCACTGGCGTCTGTCAGGACAGCGTCAAGATCAAGCGCAATTGGCCGGTCTTCGTAACCCGAAGCATCCGATACTTCCAGCGTCGGTGCATCGGCCACACCGGCAACATCAACCGTGATTGAACCGGTCGTGGTTGCTACATCAGAACCATCTGCCGACGTTGCGGTCACACCAAGCTCGAAGCTGCCGGAGAAATCATCTGCTGGCGTGATCGTCAGGCCTGCGAGTTGATCGGAACCAAGAGTCCAGGTGCCGTCACCGTTATCGGTGCCCGCGGACAAAGTTGCCCCTTCCGGGACACCAGAGATGGTCACCGTCAGCACTTCGCTGGAATCCGTCAGACCCGCGTCAATATCAAGCGAAATGGCAGAATCTTCTGAACCACTGGCGTCAGAGACGTTCAAAGTAGGTGCGTCAGCAACACCTGTAACGTCAACCGTAATCGTATCCGTCGCTGTCGCAATGTCGCTGCCATCCGCAGATTGCGCGGTGACTGTCAGGTCAAACGATCCGCTAAAATCATCCGCGGGTGTGATCGTCAGGCCTGCAAGCTGATCGGAACTCAGAGTCCAGCTACCATCACCATTGTCGGTACCGGCAGACAACGTCGCACCTTCTGGCACGCCGCCGATCGTAACGGTGAGAACTTCGCTGGAGTCCGTGAGACCAGCATCAATATCCAGCGCGATGGCAGAATCTTCTGAACCACTGGTGTCAGAGACATCCAGCGTCGGCGTATCGGCGACACCGGCAACATCAACCGTAATCGTATCCGTAGCTGTCGCAATGTCGCTGCCATCCGCAGATTGAGCGGTGACTGTCAGATCAAACGACCCGCTGAAGTCATCCGCTGGCGTGATCGTCAGGCCTGCAAGCTGATCGGGACTTAGAGTCCAGCTGCCATCACCGTTATCGGTACCGGCAGATAAGGCCGCACCTTCTGGCACACCACTGATCGTAACGGTTAGAACTTCACCGCTGTCCGTCAGGCCTGCATCAATGTCGAGTGCAATCGCCGAATCTTCTGAACCACTGGCATCAGAAACGTCCAATGTCGGCGTATCTGCCACACCGGCAACATCAACAGTGATCGTGCCGCTGCTCGTCGCAACATCGTCACCATCAGCCGACTGCGCCGTCACCGTCAAATCAAACGATCCGCTGAAATCATCCGCTGGTGTGATCGTCAGACCGTTCAGGTCAGCCGCCGACAAGGTCCAAGTCCCGTCACCGTTGTCCGTACCAGCCGACAAGGCGGCACCTTCTGGCACGCCACTGATCGTAACGGTTAGAACTTCACCGCTGTCCGTCAGGCCTGCGTCAATGTCGAGCGTAATCGCCGAATCTTCTGAACCACTGGCATCAGAGACGTCCAAAGTCGGCGCATCTGCCACACCGGCAACATCAACAGTGATCGTGCCGCTGCTCGTCGCAACATCGTCACCATCAGCCGACTGCGCCGTCACCGTCAAATCAAACGAACCACTGAAGTCATTCGCAGGCGTGATCGTCAGACCGTTCAGGTCAGCCGCCGACAAGGTCCAGGTCCCGTCACCGTTGTCCGTACCAGCCGACAAGGCAGCACCTTCTGGCACGCCACTGATCGTAACGGTTAGAACTTCACCGCTGTCCGTCAGGCCTGCGTCAATGTCGAGCGTAATCGCCGAATCTTCTGAACCACTGGCATCAGAGACGTCCAAAGTCGGCGCATCGGCGACACCCGCGACACCAACCGTAATCGTATCCGTCGCGGTGGCGATATCGCTGCCATCAGCCGACTGCGCGGTGACTGTCAGATCAAACGATCCGCTAAAATCATCCGCTGGTGTAATCGTCAGACCATTCAGGTCGGCAGCAGATAGCGTCCAGCTGCCATCACCGTTATCGGTGCCCGCAGACAGTGTCGCGCCTTCTGGTACGCCGCTGATCGTGACACTCAGAACTTCGGAGCTGTCCGTCAGGCCTGCGTCAATGTCGAGCGTAATGGCCGAATCTTCCAAACCACTGGCGTCGGAGACATCCAGCGTCGGAGCATCGGCAACACCGGCAACATCAACCGTAATGCTGCCTGTTGTGGTCGCAACATCATCACCATCCGCAGATTGCGCGGTGACCATCAGGTCAAACGATCCGCTGAAATCGTCCGCTGGTGTGATCGTCAGGCCGTTCAGGTCGGTTGCTGACAGCGTCCAACTGCCATCACCGTTATCGGTACCTGCAGACAAGGTAGCACCTTCTGGCACGCCGCTGATCGTAACGGTTAGAACTTCACCGCTGTCCGTCAGGCCTGCATCAATGTCGAGTGCAATCGCAGAATCTTCGTTGCCAGATGCATCCGTAACATCCAACGTCGGCGCATCGGCGACACCTGCGACATCAACAGTAATACTGCCCGTTGTGGTCGCGATATCTTCGCCATCGGCAGACGTTGCCGTCACACCAAGCTCGAAGCTGCCGGAGAAATCATCTGCTGGCGTGATCGTCAGGCCTGCAAGCTGATCGGAACTCAGAGTCCAGCTACCATCACCATTGTCGGTACCGGCAGACAACGTCGCACCTTCTGGCACGCCGCTGATCGTAACGGTGAGAACTTCGCTGGAGTCCGTGAGACCAGCATCAATATCAAGCGAAATGGCAGAATCTTCTGAACCACTGGTGTCAGAGACATCCAACGTCGGCGTATCGGCGACACCTGCGACATCAACCGTAATACTGCCCGTTGTGGTCGCGATATCTTCGCCATCGGCAGACGTTGCCGTCACACCAAGCTCGAAGCTGCCGGAGAAATCATCCGACGGGGTAATCGTCAGGCCTGCGAGCTGATCGGGACTTAGAGTCCAACTGCCATCGCCGTTATCTGTACCCGCAGACAAGATCGCACCTTCTGGCACGCCACTGATCGTAACACTCAGAACTTCGCCGCTGTCCGTCAGGCCCGCATCAATGTCGAGTGCAATCGCATTGTCTTCGGACCCGCTCGCATCCGACACATCCAATGTCGGCGCGTCTGCGATCCCCGCAACATCAACCGTAATCTCTTCGACAACGACTGCGCTATCGGTGCCGTCAGTTGTCGAGACAGATACGGTCAGGTCGAAGCTGCCGCTGAAATTTTCGCCCGGCGTGATTGTCAAGCCGTCGAGATCGGCGACGTCGAGGGTCCAGGTGCCGTCACCATTGTCGGTTCCGGCGGACAGGGTTGCACCATCGGGAACGCCTGAGATGGTGATCGAGATGCCCTCGTTCGCATCAAGCAGTTCGGTATCAATCGAGAGGGCAATCGCACTGTCTTCGGCACCGGCGGCATCGCGGACATCAAGCGTTGCACCATCGGCAACGGCTTCGACATCGACCGTGAAGCTTGTGCTTGTCGATGATGTGCTGCCATTGGCCTCGGTGCTGGTTGCGGTTACCGAAAGATCAAAGCTGCCATTGTAGTTCCCCCCCGGTGTGATCGTGAGGCCCGCGAGCTGGTCTGGCGTCAGTGACCATGTGCCATCGCCGTTATCCGTACCGGCCGATAAAACCGCCCCATCAGGCACGCCGGAAATCGTGATCGAAAGGGTTTCATCGCCGCCATCAAGATCACGAAGAGCGGCAGAGACATCAAGCGAGATCGCACTGTCTTCGTCACCGGTAACATCCGTAGCAGAAAGGCTTGGTGCGTCGGCGACTTTTGGCACCTCGTTCCGGGTTTCGAGTTCCAGAACCTCGTCCAGTTCGGCGGAAGCCGCAGCACTGACATCAGCCGCCGCAACAGCAGCCTCTGATGCCGGTGCGGACCGGGGCGCAAAATCAGTTTCAATATTTTGACCGGAGCGGCCACCACCGCCTTCGCGGGCGCCAGGCACAATGGTCGTATCGGGTGTTGAAACCGGTTGCGGGTTATCAGCACCACCTGCATCGTTTGACCGCAGGGAAACCGGGTCGTTTCCAGAACTGCCATCAGCAGAATCGGAACCATCGCCAACCGTATCTATATTGTTTTCGAGCTCGGTGCGCTCGGCTTCGGCCAGAGTCTGCTTTTCCGTGGCGTCGGCCTGGGTTGTTTCCTCGGCCCGTTGATCTCCCGCGTTGCGCTGGCGGAACTGGCGTTGGTCTTCGCCCTGCGGGTTATTGACCTGATTGCCATAATGAACACTGCCCAACTGTTCGTTGGGAATGCCGCCATCGCCATTCTGATCACCATGCAGTTCGACATGCTCGTCCGGATCATCGCCACTGCGATCATCACGCATAAGATCATCACCGCCGGTACCGGTATCTGCCCGGTTTCCGCCCAGTTCGTTGCGAGTGTCTTCTGCGTCGCGAGGATCGTCCGCCATCTAGCCCATTCTCCGAGAAATGCGGGACGGGAATCCCTGATCCGCATTTCTATACAAAAGTATAGAATCCTCTGTTTTACCAGAGAAACGTGCGGCCAGGCAGTAGAAATGAAATGAACATTTCCAGCGGGACCATTATGAAAACTCAGCGTTCGCTAAATGCCTGATCAAGCGAGACATAAACCGGCTTGAGCAGATATTGCAGCAATGTCCTTTCACCCGTCTGGATGTCGGCCTGAACCGTCATGCCAGGGATAATCGGCTGAGCGCGGGCACCCTCACCGACCCGGTCGGAATCAAGTGCCACCCGTCCTTTATAATACGGTCGTCCATCTTCATCAACAAAAGTAGAGGCCGATATCGATACCAATTCACCACTAATACTACCATATCGTATATAGTCAAATGCGCTGACTTTAACAGTCACCGGCTGTCCAAGATGAACATGACCGATATCCTCGGTCGAAATCCGGGTTTCCGCGACCAGTGCATCATCGGTCGGAACCAGCTCCATGACCACCTGTGCCGGGGCAATCACCCCGCCGATCGTGGTAAATTGCAGCCCTTTGATATAGCCCTTGGACGGAGCGCGGATTTCAAGTCGCGCGACACGGTCCTTAAGCTTGCGCAGCGCTTCATCGGCCTGGGCAATTTCACCGCCAAGCCGCCCCAGTTCACTTAGCGCTTCCTCGCGCTGGCTGTTTCGAAGTTCGTTCTGGCGCAGATTGGCTTCGGCGATGGTTTCGCGCGCACGCGCCATTTCCGCAATGACACTTGAAAGATTGCCCTGCGCTTCGTTCAATTCACGCTGGATATTGAGGAACAGGACCTTGGAGTTCAGCCCCTGTTCATACAGCGAGCGGCGCATCGTCACTTCTTGGTTAAGCAATTCGACAGAACGGCGCAAAGTCCCTTCCTGCTGCTGGAGCTGGGCCAGTTCGGCGTTGCGTTCCTTGATCTGAACGTCAAGGATTTCGCGCTGGCTGCTATCAAGGTCGGTTTTGATCCGATAGATTTCCTGCTGGTTTTTTGCCAGTTCCGGATACTGGTCCATCAGTTGGGTGAAGTCGGGATCGCGCGATTCGGCAAGTGCGCGATAACGTTCGGCTTCAAGACGCAGGCTGGCCTGTCTGGTTTCGGCCTGCGACAGTTCGGCCTGTGATGCTTCGGGTTTCAACCGCATCAGAACCTGTTCTTTTTCAACCAAGTCACCATCCCGCACCATGATTTCGGAAATGATACCGCCTTCAAGATGCTGGATCTTGTTAACCGCCCCGGTCGGCATGACCTGCCCGAAGGTGGTTGCCGTTTCCTTGATCTGGGTGGTTGCCGCCCACGCGATCAGCGCGATAAAGCCAACCGAAAGCATCACCATTGCCGAACGGACAAAAACCGAAATCCCGCCTTCTTCGAGCAAGACGGCATGTGACAGATAGCGTGCCATACGGCGCGACTGGCGGAACCGTTCAATTGCGGTGTTCTGAACTGCTTCGCTCATAGGAAACCTCCGTCAAGCACCTGCTGCTTGATGCGTGCTGGCGGCGCATCGGCGCGCACCTGGCCTGCTTCAAGAACAATGATGCGGTCGGCCAGATCAAGATGGCTTGGCCGATGGGTAATCAGGAAAATCGTCGATCCGCCGCGCAGACGGTTGATCGCATGCTGGAATGCCCGATCCGCTTTCTGGTCAAGGCCATTGGTCGGCTCGTCAAACAGGATGATCGGTGCTTCGCGGACAAAGGCACGCGCAAGTGCCAGGCGTTGCAGGAAGCTTGTCGAAAAGCGCGAGGAATGCTGATCGCCGATCCGTGTTTCAAAACCGTCGGGCAGGGCTTCGATTTCCGAAAGAATACCCGCCGACATACAGGCCATCCGCAATTCATCGGGCGATGCGATCGGATTGGCAAGGCGCAGGTTTTGCGCAATTGATCCACGGAAAAATTCAACATCCTGGGGCACATAGGAAATGGACTGGCGCAAGGTTTGCGGATCCATCTGGCGAATGTCCGCGCCGTCGATCAGAACAGCACCGGCCTGTGGCTGATACATCCCGGCGATCAATTTGATCAGCGATGACTTGCCCGCCCCGTTCGATCCGACAAGCGCAACCACCTGTCCGGCCTTGATATCGAAATTCACCCCGACCAGAGCCGGATCGGAGTCCGGCGTATATCGGAAGCTGACACGCGAGAAGGTAACATTGCCCTCGAAACGGCGTTGGCCAACCGTGCGCGGCACCAGATCACGTTCCGGCGCCAGCGTCATCAGACGGTTTATCTGCCGGACAGACCCGCGAAGCTGTGCCAGCCGCGGCATACCGACAAAGGCCTGATTGATCGGGCCAAGTACACGCCATGCCAGCATCATCGATGCCACAAGTGCGCCGACGGTCATTGAACCCGCCATGACCTGAACCGCGCCAAAGGCAAGGATAAGCGCCCCGGATGAGACCATCAGAATCTGTGCCGATGTGTTGATCACATTATTGATCATTGCCACCCGGAACCCGGCATAAGCCGTATCGGCCGAAATATCGCGGAAACGCGACAGCCAGCGATGTTCTGTGCCTGTATATTTCAACGCCTGCATCTTGCCGACCGTCTCGACCAGAAATTCCTGCCGGTTCGCACCATTGCGGCCAAGTTCCGAAACCCGTCGTGACACCACCGGAAAAGACACCAGCCCGATCAGGACAAAAACAACGATCAGCCCAATCGGAATAAGCGCAAGCCACCCCCCGAGAATCGCCAGAACAATCAGGAAGATCGGCAGGAAGGGCATTTCCAGAATGACAAGCGCCATCGGGCCGCTAAAGAATTCGCGGACGCTTTCAAAATCGCGAATCCGCGAAATCTGAACCCCGACCGGGGCACGTTCGGTAAAGGCGGGTGGCAGGGACAGGAGCCGTTCGAAAATGGCACTGCTGACAAGTGTATCAAGGCGCGCCCCAAAATGGCTGACCATCTGGCTGCGCAGATTGCGCAGGACCCAGTCAAGGATCAGGACAATCCCCATGCCGATCCCGAACTGGATCAACATGGGGATCGACCGCGTTCCAATGACCCGGTCATAGATCCCCATTACGAAAATCGGGCTGGCCAGCGCCATCAGGTTCAGCATCAGGGTAATCAGCAAAAGCTGTCCACCGAGGGCGGAAAACCGGTCGGTTATTCCGCCAAACCAGCCGCGTTTGTCATCTTCAAAAAACCGTTCGTGACGCCCAGCCTGGGTAAACTGGAACAACCGCCCCGGAAGATTGCCGGGCTTGATCACCATTTCGCGGCTGGTGCCGCCATCAAACACCCGGATGCCAGCATTTTCCGGCTTGATCACCACAAGTGCGGTGCCGTTATCGGGCACGAACAGACAGGGCATCAACCGATCATCGATCCGATCAAATGTGGTATCGATTTCGCGCGACCGGTAATTCAGGTTCGCCAGCACATTGCGAAAATCGGTCAGATCAAGGGCCTCGTCCATATGCGGCAATGCTTCTGCGACCTGACGGGGCAGCCCACGCCAGCCAAGCGCCTGCAACAAAGGCCACAGGCAGGCATCGAAATCCGACTGTGCGTCATTGCTGGCAAGGCCCATGCGGTAATTCAGCGCGAAGTCCATGTTTTCGATATTCATGACCGGCCTCCTGCGCGTACGACTTCTTCTGCCTCGATCACCGGCTGGGTGCCGCTGCGCCGCAGGACCGGCACCAGACGTTTTTCAATCAGGCGATATTGTCTGTCGGCCAGAGCAATCAATGACGGCCGATGAGAAACCATCACCAGCGTGCAGTGTTTGCGAAGTTCAATCAGAAGACCGGCAAGAATGTTATCGCCCGCGATATCAAGCGAACTGTTGGCTTCGTCAAACAGCACGATGCGCGGATAGTCGATCAGGGCACGGGCAATGGCGATACGCTGCTTTACGCCGCGCGGCAGGGTTTCGGATGCCTGTCCGCCCACTTCGGTATCGTAACCGTTGGGCATGCGCATGACGATTTCATCAAGCCCCAGACGCCGCGAGATTTCCACGACACGATCCGTGCCAATTTCCTTGCGGAAGGATGTGATGTTTTCAAGGATCGTTCCCTTGAACATCACCCCATGTTGCGGCAGATAGGCAATCTGGCGGCGGATCGATTCCGATGCATATTTATTCGGATCACGACCATCCAGCCGGACCGAACCGCGATCAGGGCGTAACGCCCCCATCAGAAGCCACAGCAAGGTGGTTTTACCGGTGCCGTTTTCACCGGTGATTGCAACAGATTCACCGGGCTGTATCGCAAGCGTCAGGTTTTCAAAAACTGTGTCCCCGCCCGCGTGCGAGAAACTGACATCATCAAGCTCGATGCGCCCTTCAAGCGGCGGCATTTCAGCAGCATCGTCGGCATCTTCGGGCGGCAGACGGAAAAGTTCGCGACAACGGTCACGCGCAACCCGAATGCTTTGGAACTGGGTCCAGAGCCCCATCGCCCGTTGCAGCGGCTGGATCGAACGCCCGGCCAGCATCGTGCAGGCGGCAAGCCCGCCCACTGTCAGATCAGCATTGATAACCAGAAGGCTGCCAACACCGGCAACAAGGATCATCGTGATCATCGAAAAGCTGGCACTTGAATTGATTGCGGCATGGGCGCAGCGCGCGGCGGCAAGGTCATCCTCGGAACACTGGATTTGCAGTTGATCATGGCGACGGATCATCAGGTTTTCCATCGCCATCGCCTTGATGGTGTGAATGCCGGTCAGGGTTTCGATAATGAAATTATAGCGCCGCTCGTCGGCCTGACTGCGTTCATCAAGCGCGCGACGCAACCGCCGCCCCAGGATCATCGCGGTCAGCATGAAGGCAAACAGAATGCCCAGCGGTACCAGCACAAGCTTGCCACCGATAATGGCAATCAAACCAAGGAACAGGATAATGAACGGCAGATCGATCACCGCCCCGATTGCCTGCCCGGCATAAAAGTCACGCAGGACATTCAGACTGTTCAGCCGCTGAAGATGCAGGCCAGGTGCGGTTTTTTCGTAATCGGAAAGACTGGTCGCCAACAAATGACCGACAGCAGCCTGCGAACTTTTATGTTCGAACTTTGCCGCCGACAGCGACGATATATAGGCCCGACCAAGGCGCAAAGCCGCTTCAAGCACCAACGCGCCAAAAACCCCGAGTATAAGCAAGGTCAAAGTCGGGATGGCATTATGGGGCAGCACACGGTCATAGACCTGCAACAGGGTCACCGGCAGTGCCAGCGACAGCAGGTTGATCACAAATGCTGCGAGCAATATGGCAAAACGGCCTGCCCCCAGATGTGACAAAGTGCCGATATGCAGGCCAGGCTTGCGTTTCATAACGCAGTCATTCTCCAAGTCAAAGCGAAACCATACTAAAGTAGGTGTATTATACCTTGATATAGGATCAATAGCCCATGCCTATGCTGGAGGCAAGAAAATCCTGAAGGTTCTACAACCCGGTATGTTGTTCGCGCCGTACCTGGTGTCAGATCAGATTACAGCCTGTAAAAGTTATTCATCGCCGCGCAACCGGTCCGTTGCGCGCCTTTCGGCCTTGGTCGGACGTCCGCTGCCCGCTTCGCGTTCAGCAATCGGAGCGGTTCGGATATCGGCCGCGACCTCTTTTTTCGCCACACGTGGTGGCGAGTGATCAACGTAAAGCTGCTGGGCTTCGGGGGCGGGGCCACGTCGTTCGCCAGGTGCCACCACTTCGATCACGCGCAGATGCGGGCCCTGAAAGAATTGCAGCCGATCCCCAACAACGACCGTAACGCTGGCTTTGGAGACGGACTGACCGTTCAGAACGATATGGCCCGACTGGCATGCCTTGCTGGCAAGCGAACGGGTCTTATAGAACCGCGCATACCATAGCCATTTATCGATACGGACTTTGCTGCCTGTCTGATCAAGTGTCATGGATTGATTTTACCATCCCAAACGCAATGCGGCGACCCCGCAAAGGGTCGCCGCATCACAGAAAACAGGTCGGGATCAGCCCTTTGCCGCCAGCATTTCCTTCAGCTTGGCAAATGGCGAATCCTCGTTGATCTGATTGTTTTTGGCCGGTGCATTGTTCGGACGCCCCTGACCTTTGCCGCCACGGTCGCCGCCCTTGTTCGGGCCGCCACGGTTCGGGCGTTGACCGCCTTTGCCTTTCGGCGCGCCTTTGCCATGGGCTTCCTGACGCGGACCGCCACGCTGGCCTTTGCCTGCACCACCGCGCTTGCGGCGGTCGACACGGACAAAATATTTAACCTCGACGAATTCCGGCTCGGCTTCGGCTTCACCGGCTACCGGGGCAGCTTCTTCGGCGGGCGTTTCGCTGACGGCGTCGGCCGGTGCTTCTTTGGCTGCTTCATCGGCGCTTGCGGCTTCAGCAGGAGCTTCCGGTGCATCTGCACTCACAGCAGCAGGTTCAGAAGCAGGTTCAGAAGCCTTTTTAGCAGCTTCCTTGGCATCAAGTTCAGCCTTGCTGACCTTGACCACCTCGGCACGCCAGCCAAGTGCGGTAAACACGCCTTCGGCCTGCTCGACCGTGCAGCCCAGAAGCGACAGCAGATCGGGATCGGGTTTTACCTTGCCATCATTTTCGCGCGCCTTCTGGCGCAGCAATGCGGCAAAACGTTCGAGCATGTCGACGCGTGCGGCAAGCGGCCCGACCGGCATGTAACCGGCGGCCAGATAGAAGCCCTTGGAATTGCTGCGATCATTTGGAACCGATGTGCGACCTGCCGGTGGCAGTTCGGGAAGCGCATCAAGTTCGCGCGAAATCGCCCAAAGGATGCCACGCAGTTCGACGGGATCGGGTTTCAGCGCGTCAAGCACATGAACCGTTTCAACCCCCAACCGCACGCCAAGCTTGGCCAGCGCCTTGCGGTCTTCATCCGAAAGATCCTTGATCAGGCTTTCAAGATCGGCACGCGGCACACAGCCCAGACCTTCGTTCAATTGGAACAGAAGGCCGCGAATCGGACCGGGAAGCTGACAATCGCGCAGGCGGGTCAGCATTTTCAGGCGCGCTTCGATATGGGCGTTGACGAAATTCTGAAGCCGGGTCCTTACGCGTTCGCGGGTCGGACCGTCAAAAAACTCGCTGTCAATGACCTGGACGTCGGGGCTGAGGACGGTGTCGCCCTTTTTCAGCCCACCGACAACCGCCCCGTTCCACAGGACTTCCAGTTGACCATTCACCGCGAATTTGTCGTCTTCATCGGTTTCCAGTTGTTTGACACGCTGCGCAATCTCGCCAGTCAGTGCACGACGTGCAGCACTGGCGATTGCCTTGCCTTCAAACGCAGCATCGGTTTCATCGGCGATGAAACGGAATCCTTCCAGTCGGCCGACGTATTCACCTTCGACCTGGACTTCACCATTCGCAGTGATGGTAGACATGAGTTCAGACTTGTCCTTGAGACTTTTCAATAAAACCGAAGTTCGTCTGTCAACGAACCTTTGGGTCAGGCGTTCATGTAGCACATCAGAGAGCTTATCCTCAATGGCCCGCGTACGTTCCTGCCAATGATTGGCATCTTCGAGCCAGTGATGCTTGTGCGATACATAAGTCCAGACGCGAATACCCGCCAACCGTGATGACAACTGATCGATATCACCATCATAACGGTCCAGGCGCAAGACTTGTTCGCCCAACCAGTCGACCGGCAGTTTACTATTTGGTTTTGCCAGATAGCGATAGATAGATGTTAGCAGCCTTGGATGCGCATCGGTATGGATATTTCTGAAGTCCGGAATCTGGCAGACTTCCCACAATAATTGCACCCGATCCGGGGCCGATGCGATGCGCGCGACGTCTTCGTTCTGCGATAAATGCGCCAGCATGACTTCATCGACCGGTTCGCGCGCCAGAACAAGTGTCGGATTGTCCGACCGCTTGCGCAGCGATTTCTGCAAGGCATCGACGGTTCTGAAATCCAGTCGCGCATTGCGCCAGAAGACTTTGGCAAGCGGTTCGAATTCGTGGGCTTCGATCTGTTCGATAATATCGGGATCGATCCCCGAAAGATTGCCCGTCACCCCAAAGGTGCCGTCATTCATATGACGTCCGGCGCGCCCGGCGATCTGGGCGGTTTCCGCCGCCGAAAGCCCGCGATTGAACTGACCGTCAAACTTGTGAAGGGCCGCAAAGGCCACATGGTTCAGTTCAAGGTTAAGCCCCATGCCAATCGCGTCGGTCGCAATCAGGTGTTCGACCTCGCCATTCTGGAACATCTCGACCTGGGCATTGCGCGTGCGCGGGCTAAGCGCGCCAAGCACGACGGCCGCCCCGCCCTTCTGGCGGCGGACCAATTCGGCAACGGCGTAAACTTCCTGTGCGGAAAATGTCACGACGGCCGACTGGGATGGCAGACGCTGAATCTTTTTCGATCCGTTATAGGTCAGAGTCGAAAACCGTGCGCGCGTATCAAATTCGACATTGTCGATCAGTTGACGGATCACCGGACGGATGGTTTCCGCCCCCATGAACATGGTTTCGCTGATACCGCGCGCATGCAACAGCCGGTCGGTAAAGACGTGCCCGCGTTCGGGATCGGCACACATCTGGATTTCATCGATGGCCAGAAAATCAACCTGCTTGTTGACCGGCATGGCTTCGACCGTACACAGGAAATAGCGTGCTGATTTCGGAAGAATGCGTTCTTCGCCGGTGATCAGGGCCACCGCACCCTTGCCAACACGGGCGACCGCGCGATCATAGTTTTCGCGCGCCAGAAGCCGCAGCGGAAAACCGATCATACCCGAGGTATGCGCCAACATCCGTTCCATGGCCAGATGGGTCTTGCCGGTGTTGGTGGGCCCCAATATGGCAAGGATACGGGGACCGGTTCGGGTTGAAATCTGCATCAAACTTTTCCAGCAGGCATCGCGGATGATTTCGCGCGCCTAGATCAATGCGCCTTTCAACACGCCGCATCGCACAATGTCAAGCATTCTGCCGCATCGGCAAGAGTATCCCAATGCATTCCGTTACGGATCAAGACGTTCCATCTGATGGTTCGTGATCCTGTGCGTCATCAAGTTCAAGCAACCGCGCGCCGGGACCATCCGTTGCCAGTTCATCCGACGGGTTGCGAAGCGGGCAGTCGCTGATCGAAAGGCAACCACACCCGATGCATTTGCCCAATTGATCGCGCAGCAGGGTCAATTGTTCGATCCGGGCATCAAGATCATCACGCCACCGCGACGAAAGCTTTTCCCAGTCCTGTGTCGTCGGGGCCCGGTTAATTGGCAGCCCCGATAACGCATTCCCGATTTCGGCCAACGGAATGCCGGTGCGTTGTGCGACCTTGATGATCGCAACCCGGCGCAGGATACCGCGTGGAAAGCGTCGCTGATTGCCATCCGTTCTGATCGAGGCGATCAGCCCCTTACGCTCGTAAAAATGGATCGCCGATACGGCAAGTCCGCTTCTTTTGGCGACTTCACCCACACTGAGATAGCGGTGCAATGGCCCGGGTTTCACCATTTTCCTGCCCTTTCCGTTATTTTTTCATGGCGTTCTGATGCGCTTGAAATTCATCATTGACCTCAACTATTGTTAAGGTTCTATAGATTTACTCCTTGCTGCGAAATAATCAAGGAGTGACGTCATGAAAGAGACTTTCAATCTTGCACTGATCTATGGCAGTGCCCGTGAAGACCGGTTCTGCGACACAGTTGCCGACTGGGCGATCAAAATCCTGAAAACAGATCCGGATCTGTCGGTTGATATTATCGATCCGGCGAAGCTCGATCTGCCATCCCGTCATGTCGGCAATACGCATCCCGGTGTTGCCGAACTCCAATCCGTTCTTGCCGAAGCCGATGCCTTCCTCGTTGTCACCCCGGAATACAATCACAGCTTTACCGGCGAACTGAAATTGCTGATCGACGCTGCCAAGCCCGAATGGTGCCGAAAACCATTGGCATTTGTATCCTATGGCGGAATGTCGGGTGGTTTGCGGGCGGTCGAACAATTGCGACTGGTTTTTGCCGAATTGCATGTCGTGACCATGCGCGACGTTGTCAGCTTTGCCAATGTCTGGGACCAGTTTGATCCGAATGGTTATCCGATCGACAAAGCCGGGTCCGAGGCGGCCCTTAAACACATGGTCAATGATCTGAAATGGTGGGCGCGCACATTGCGCGAGGGCCGCTATCCACAAGCCCGGGCCGAAATGCCGGAGGTCACGATATCATGAACGGGGCGGTCAACTGACCGCCCCGTCATTTCAATTACTCGCTGTTGTTAACAGGAACCCTAGTGGGCGCGCATCCGGTCGACATATTCCTTGAGTTGACGGCGCGCGGCCTGATAGCTGTTTTTGAGCGCGATATAGACATCCTCGTGGGCATGATCGGCACTGTCGCGCTTAACCATAATCTCCTTACCCGGCACATGAATTCCGAAATGAACCGCATAGCGGTTTCCCTGTGCGTGGGATGCATGGGGTCTTTCCACGATGACATGACAACTTGTCATGCGGTCGAAGGTTTCTTCCAGTTTTTGCACCTTGAAGCGGATCCGCTCGTCCAGCGCATCTGATTGATCAACATCACGGTAGGTGATTTGAACGGGAACCTTCATATTGCGGCCTCCTGTTATAGAGCCTGAGACATTCACAAGGCGTTGCACCTTGCAATTATCCGAAACGTTTGCCGTTTCGGGGCAGGACAGGACCCAAGACAACTTCCGCAAGCCTCGCGCCCTGTAATGAAACCGTCTTTTTATATACTTAGGATACAGGGCTTGCGCTGCAAGATGCGTTGACGCATATCAAGCACTGCCTGAAGGTTGCCAAATCGGGACCCAACGGCGCAAATTGCACATAGTGGATTGAAATTACAGGAGAACACAGAGGTCATGACGGAAGAAAAAATGCGGTTCGAGGCTGAAGTCAGCCGCCTGCTCGATATCGTTGTCCATTCGCTTTATTCGAACAAGGACATCTTCCTGCGCGAGCTCATTTCCAATGCGTCGGATGCCTGCGACAAGCTGCGCTACGAGGCGATTGCAAAACCGGAACTGCTCGCAGGGGATTCAGAATTCAAGGTTCGTCTTCTGACCGATAACGTCCGTAATGTTCTGACGATTGCCGATAACGGGATCGGGATGAACAAAACCGACCTGATTGAAAACCTCGGCACGATTGCCAATTCAGGCACCGCGAAATTCGTCGAGGCCCTGTCGAAATCCGACAAGGCAAAGGATGTTGACCTGATCGGTCAGTTCGGTGTCGGTTTCTATTCCGCCTTCATGGTTGCGGGTCAGGTCGACGTCGTCACGAAAAAAGCCGGTGAAGATCAGGCGTGGAAATGGTCATCGGACGGCAAGGGCGAATACACCATCGCCGAAGCCGAAATGGAAGGCCACGGCACCCAGATCACCCTGCATCTGACCGATGATTTCAAGGAATTCACCGAAGAATATCGCCTGCGTCATATCGTCAAAACCTATTCCGATCATATCGGCATCCCGGTTGTCCTGATGAAGGCGGACGGCAATGACGAAACCCTGAACGAGGCATCGGCACTCTGGACCCGTCCGAAATCCGACATTACCGACGAACAGTACAAAGAGTTCTACAAACACAATTCGCACGCCTTCGACGATCCGTGGAAAACCATCCACTATCAGGCCGAAGGTGCGATTGAATATACCGGTCTTCTGTTCCTGCCGACCATGCGCCCGTTCGATCTTTATGATCCGGCGCGCAAAGGTCATCTGAAACTTTATGTCCGCAAGGTCTTCATCACCGAAGGTGCCGATGACCTTCTGCCGCCGTGGTTGCGGTTTGTGTCCGGTGTCGTCGACAGCCAGGATCTGCCGCTGAACATTTCGCGCGAAATGCTGCAACACAACCCGGTCCTGACCAAAATCAAAAACGGCCTGACCAAAAAACTCCTGTCCGAACTTGAAACCGCATCGAATAAAGACTCGAAAGGTTTCGAAACCTTCTGGGAAAACTTCGGTTCTGTCGTCAAGGAAGGCCTGTATGAAGACTACACCAACCGAGACCGCATCCTGAAACTGGCACGTTTCCGTTCCACGCATTCGGATGGCTGGACAACGCTTGCCGACTATGTCACCCGCATGAAGGATGGTCAGAAGGCGATCTACTATATCAGCGGCGAAGACGTCGATGCGCTCAAACGCAGCCCGCAGCTTGAAGGTTTTGCCGCCAAGGGCATCGAAGTTCTGCTGCTGACCGATCCGGTGGATGAATTCTGGTTGCCATCTGTTGGCCAGTTTGAAGAAAAAGACTTCAAATCGGTCACCCGTGGCGGTGCGGACCTTGCCGACGTCAAATCCGATGACAAGGATGATGCCAAGGACGACAAGAAAGACGATGCCGCATCCGATGCGTCCCTTGATGCCCTGATCGCATCGATCAAGATCGCACTTGGCACCAGCATCAAGGACGTCCGTGAATCAGATCGCCTGACCAGTTCGGCCTGCTGTCTGATTGCCGATGAAACCGGCATGGATTTGCGGATGGAACGCCTGATGAAGCAGCATAACCGTGTTGATGAAATCAGCCCGCGCATCCTTGAAATCAACCCGAAACACAGCCTGATCAAAAAGCTGTCGGACATTGCCATCAAGGACGCCAAGACCCCGATCCTTCATGACGCCGCCCTGCTGTTGCTTGATCAGGCCCGCATCCTTGAAGGCGAAGCCCTGCCCGACCCGGTCAGCTTCGCCCGTCGCCTTGATCTGGTGATGGAAAAGGGTTTGGGTAGCTAAGCTTTCCCTGTTTTATGGACAACCAAAACGGCGTGTCATTCGATGCGCCGTTTTCTTTTGCAGATTCTGCAAATTTAAAACGGTTCTTTACCAAACACCGGCATATAACCACCACATTAGGCAAACAGACTTTGGCATACGGGAAATTCGGACCGATGATGAACTGGCAAAAATTGCTGTCGCCCGAACGTCTGGGCACACGACATTCAAGTGTCGGCGCGTTCGGTCGATCCGATTTTCACAAGGATTACGACCGGATCATTTTTTCGTCGGCTTTCCGGCGTCTGCAACGCAAGACGCAGGTTCATCCGCTGCCTGAAAACGACAATGTCCATACCCGCCTGACCCATAGCCTTGAAGTATCCTGTGTTGCACGGTCCATGGGACTTATGGTCGGCCATCAGCTGGCCGAAAAAGGCCACCTGCCCGACGGGATTGAACCCGATCATATGGCCGCCATTGTTCAGGCCGCCGCCCTTGCCCATGATATCGGCAACCCGCCATTCGGCCATGCCGGGGAATATGCCGTTCGTCAGTGGTTTCTGGATGCCGATCCCAAATATCTTGCGCCGCTGTCCGAGGCAGAACGCGCCGATCTGACCACCTTTGAAGGCAATGCGCAGGGGTTCAGGTTACTGACCCATAAACGAAGTGGCCTTTATGACGGCGGCATGCGCCTGACCTATGCGACGCTGGCAAGTTTTGTGAAATATCCATGGTCGGCGATTGGCAGTCCTTATCCCGAAAAAATGAAATTCGGTGCGTTTCAGCGCGAAATGGATTTGCTGACCGAGGTTGCCGATGCCACCGGCCTGATCCGCACCGGGGCACAATCGTTTTGCCGTCATCCGCTGGTTTATCTGGTCGAGGCGGCCGATGATGTCTGTTATGCGCTGATTGATATCGAGGACGGCGTCGAACTGGAACTGGTTGATTTCAGCGTCTTTGAAAACCTGTTATTGCCCTGCATCCCGGGCGACATTCCTAGCGAATATCACCGCGAAACCAACATCCGGCGCAAGATGACCTTCCTGCGTGGCAAGATCATCACCGGGCTTCTTGATGCGCTGACCGATGCCTTTGTCTTGCGCGAGGAGCAGTTGCTGAACGGGGCAGTCGATGGTGATCTTCTGTCCTGTGCCGATGGTCCGTTCAACGAAATGATCGCGACCGCCAAACAGTTTTCAGAAAAGCAGATCATTCTGAACCGGCGCAAAGTCCAGATCGAGGTCGGCGCATTTGCCTGCCTTGAAACGCTGCTTGATACCTTCTGCAAGACGGCCCTTGAAATCCATCAGGCCAAGGATGACGCAGAGCTTTCCTATCGTACCGGACGGGTTCGCGAACTGATCGGCAATGATTCGATGCCGGTCGGCGCACCGCTTTACAACCTGTATCTGACGATCCTTGATTACATATCGGGCATGACCGACGACTTTGCCGCCCGCCTTGCGCGCGATATCGGCGGCGGGCAGCATTGATGCGCGACAATCGTAACGGCCGGACGCAAGCATAGGAAACGGGACGATGTGGTTATTTGCCCCGTTCATCGGTCGCTATCGCAGGCGTCTGGCTTTTATGGCGGGCGCAGGATTGGCGGCCGTCGTTTACGGGTTGGTTGAACAAAGCACGCGGCCCGAAATACAGGCATGGTACTGGCCCGGGATTGCCGGTTTCGTTACGTTTGCCATCACACGTTTTACCGTTTCACGGCTGATATCGCGGTTTATCGGCGGGGTTCGTCGCCACATGCATTAACAAAAAAGGCAGGCCCGGAAGCCTGCCTTTCATATCCTATGCGGTTCAACCGCCAATCATCAACACCATCGAATGGGGTATGGGGAATTAACCCTGCCCACCGCCCATGGCCTGACTGATTTTTTTGTCGGTGTTGTACTGGCTCAACGCATAGACAGCCCAGATTGCCGCCGGAATCCACCCCAGAAGGGTAATCTGCAAGATCAGGCAGATGATACCTGCAATGGGCCGCCCGATGGTAAAGAACAACAACCATGGCAGCAGAAGCGCGATGAGTAACCGCATATATTCATCCTCTTTGTTATGTCGGCTTACATGCCGTCTTCAAATTTCACCGTAACAACCCTGTTGCCTTTTTCCGCGACACCATCGGCAGTCGGAACCGGTACATTGGCCTCGCCGCTGATGCTGATGGCAAGCCTGCTGGGGCTGACGCCATGATCACGCAATGCCTTGACCACCGCATCAACGCGCGATTTGGCAAGGATGTCATTATACATCGGATCACCGGCCCGGTCAGCATAGGCTGTAAGACTGATCATTTTCGGGTCGTATTTTTCATATGCTTCGACAATCCCGTCAATAACCGGCATCGCCTTGTCACCAAGAACGGCACTGTCGAACGCAAAGTAGATTTTCATCGGTTCAGGCATCATCATCGGCGCAGCCGCGGCCATCGGCTTTTGATCAAGTTCCGCCTGAACAAGGGCAAGTGCCTGATAGAACGAGGCACGGCAATTATCGATGTCTTCCTGCTGAATGTTTTCTTCAAGTTCCTGCATCCAGCAATCGAAAGCAGCCTGGGCCCGTGCGGCGGCTTCTGGTGCCTTGTCCCGTCCGCCCGCATCAAAGGCCGCCATCAAATCAGCCCGTGCAACACTGATTTCTGCCAGGCCTTCCTGGGGCAGATTGCGATCTGCCAATGGCTGCGGACCTGTATCCTGTCCCATCGCCGCCGTTTTCGCGCGGTTGGTGAAGTAACGCGCATCCGCCCAGTCCGCTTCGTCATATTCGGCTTGCGCAAGGTCGGAATACGCCTGATGAAGGGCTGCATCAAATGCCGACCCCGTATCGGTCATCCCGCGAACGCCCGGAATATCCATGTTCGCACAGGCCGCAAGAAAGGCAGCTGCGGAAACAGCAAAAAGCAGTTTAGCTCTCATCGGTCTTCACTCCTTGTCTGGATGACGACAATAATGATCCCAATCCCAATATTTTATTTTCAGGGCGCATAACCAACCGGTTGATCCGGCTTGATGGCAAACGCCGCGTAACCAATGCAATGCATCGATCTTTGTTTGGCGGTGTAAATCGTTGTCGATGACCAGATCGGAAGAGTGACCAGACCCCGAAAATAATCTTTCCGGTTCATATTGCCGAACAAGATTCCCCAAGACGACACCGTCCATTGGTGAAATGTTTCCATACCCCAAAATATATGGAAACCAAATTCATGAAAAAAAGCAGGGAGATAGAGAAAATCTCACATCAGTAATATGCGGATTGTCCTTGTGCGGTGCGGCAGTACCGTCAATTCGCCGTTAAAAAGAAAAACGGAAGGAGCGATAACCGCCCCTTCCGCCAAGACATTGATTATAAGGATATTATTGAAATATCCCGTAATTCCGGTTCCGAGTCCCGTTATTCGGACGAACCGCCAAACAGTCCCTTGACCGCATCACCGACGGCACCCGCACCGTCCTTGACCACGCCGCCGGTTCCGGTTGCAGCACCGCCAATCAATCCGGTCACACCCTTGCCAAGGTCACCGACCCCCTGCAAAAGTCCATCGACATTCAGACTGGAAACCGATTTGAACACCGCGGTGTTAAGGGCGGTGATGATTTCTTCGGCGACTTGCGCCGGTGTCGCCCCGCCTTCTTGCTTGCCAATGTCCTTAAGGTGGATTTCAGGAAGTCCCGAAGACAGTTTTTTACCCTGCAGCATCGCGGCCGACACACTGACATTGCCGTTGCGGATATAGACATTATCAATCACGACCTTGGTACCCGAACCGTCATCGGCGGCGGTATCTGCCTTGTCGCCACCTGCACCGGTCGGGCCGGAGACACGCTGGACAAAGCTTTCAACATTGCGCTGAATGGTCGCGATGTTTGACGAACCCTGCCCCAATTCATAGGTCACACTGGGCGCATCCACGATCACCTCGATCACGCGGATGGTATTGCTGGTAAGGGTCGAACCATCCAGTCGCACCGAAATATTGCCCAGCGAAAAGGCATGGTCGGTTTCAAAACCATCCGGGTTCCCGACAACCAGCCCGCCAATGGATGCCGTGTTCTGGGTGGTTTCAATCTTGACATTATCCACCGTCACATCGGCCAGCGTCACACGGGTTCCAGCCTCTTCGATGGTTGCTTTGACGATATTGTCAAGATTGACATAGACATACACCAGTCCGGCAACGACCAGCAAAATGATGGCTGCCAACGCGATGAGGATCTTTTTCATTGCCCGTATCCTGTTTTTTGTTTCATCGGGATAAAATTGCTTAAAGAATTGGGGACGTTCGTTTCCGGGTTCAATCAGAAGCTTCACCCCGGCACGTCCCGTGATCAAGACCTTTTAGACAAAAAAACAGCGGACTGGATAAATCCGGCCCGCTGTTTGGTGCTGAAAAAACGGTATTCAGATATTGAACTCGACAACCACCGGTGCATGATCGGATGGTTTTTCCCAGTCACGGGCAAGATCATAGACCGATGCGGTCCGGACCGATCCGGCCATATTCGGTGTCATCCAGACATGATCCAGACGACGCCCCTTGTTGCTGGCCCGCCAGTCGCGTGAACGATAGCTCCACCAGCTAAACAGTTTTTCCGGCTCTTCGACGATTTCACGCACAGAGTCCACGAAATCACCGGATTTACGGAATGCTTCGAGCTTTTCAACTTCGATCGGTGTGTGGCTGACAACTTTCAAAAGCTGCTTGTGCGACCAGACGTCATTTTCCGACGGGGCAATATTGAAATCCCCGACCAGAATGGCCTTGCGATCCGGGCCGGCAACCCGGCGTTCCGCCCACCATGCGGTCATTTCATCAAGGAAGGAAAGCTTGTGGGCAAACTTTTCATTGATTGTCACGTCCGGTTCGTCGCCCCCGGCCGGGATGTAGAAATTGTGCAGCTCGACCCCGTTTTCAAACGTCACCATACAGTGACGGCGATCTTCCTTGCCACAGAAATGCTTGATGTCGACTTCCGCAAACGGCAACCGCGACAGGATCGCAACACCGTTATAGCTTTTCATGCCATGGTTATGACGATGAATGTAACCGGCGGCTTCAAATGCCTCGTGGGGGAAATGCTCGTCCGGGCATTTCAGTTCCTGAAGACACAGCGCATCGGGTTGTTGTTCTTCTAAAAACTTTATGACCTGTTCGATGCGCAATCGAACGGAATTGATATTCCAACTGACGATTTTCAAAACGGACTCCGTTTCCTGATGAGGTGAGTGGGCCCTGACCCTTTAATCCCTGTATCTTGATATCCTGATGCTATTTCAGCGTAACCGACAGTTCGGCGACATCGGCAATCACCACATCCATGCGGTCACCGCGCACCACCTGACCGACACCTTCGGGGGTTCCGGTAAACAAAAGATCACCTGCCTTAAGCTCGATCAGGGTCGACAGATGCACCAATGCGTCAACCATCGGCCAGATCATCTTGGCGGTGGTATCATCCTGTTTGACCGTGCCATTGACCGACAGTTTCAGGTTGGTTGCCTGCGGATTGCCTGCATCGGCCTTGGGCCGGATTGCCGAAATCGCGGCACAATCGTCAAAGGATTTGGCCATATCCCACGGCAGGCGACGGTCCTTAAGGCCGGCCTGCACATCACGGCGGGTCATATCAAGGCCCGCAGCATATCCGAAAATGGCGGCTTCAACCGCCGCATGATCAAGGTTCTTGCCCCCCGCACCAAGGGCCACAACAAGCTCCCCCTCGTAATGGAGGTCTTCGGTTCCCGACGGATAGGCTAGATCACCGTTGCCAACCTTCAGGCAATCCGTCGGCTTCATGAAGATGCAAGGCGGGGTGTCGGCCGGGTCGGAGCCCATTTCGCGCACATGGTCGGCATAGTTCTTGCCAATGCAGAAGATGCGATTGACCGGGAAAAGCTGATCCGAATTCTGCACCGGAACGGTAACCGGCGTGGCTGAGGGAAAGACAAAATTCATGGTGGCCCCCTTGAAGGAAATCCTGATGGAAATATTGTCCTTACTGATACCCAAGCTGCTGATAAATTGAAATGCTTTGAGTACGGATTTAATCCGCCTCCCTGTCAGAAGCTGTCAGGAGGATGCTGCACCATCAAATCAGGTGCCCTTAAATGGCCGGTTGCTTGACCGGTCACTGATTTAGTGACCTAGTTGGCTGGTGCCTGCCCGTCTGCTCGTTGCTGATTGCAAAGGTTTCTGCATGTCCGATCATCATATTCAGCCATTACCGGAAATCCTTGCACATCTGAATGTTTCCCCCGAGGTCGGCCTTTCGGAAACGGACGCCACAGAACGCCGGAAGAAATACGGCAGGAACAGCCTTAAGGACCAGAAGCACGTCTCTTTCTGGAACATCCTGATCCGGCAGTTTGCGGGGCTGATTGTCTATATGCTGGCCGGTGCCGCGGCCCTTTCATTTTATTTCGGCGACCTGACCGAGGGCATTGCCATCGTCGTGGTGCTGATCATCAATGCAGCCATCGGCTTTACATCCGAATTCAGGGCCATCCGTTCGATGGAGGCATTGCGAAAGCTTTCAAGTGTTCACGCCAAAGTAAGGCGGGATGGGCAAATCCACGTGCTGGAGGCCCGCGACATCGTACCGGGCGATATTGTTATCTTTGAAGCGGGCGACATTATTCCGGCTGATATCCGTTTGATAGAATGCAGCAACCTGCAGGCAGATGAATCTGCTTTGACAGGGGAGTCCGTTCCGACGGACAAAACCATCAACCTGCCCGATGATGCCAGAACCGATGAAAACCTGCCACTTGGTGATCGCACGAATATGGTGTTCAAGGGCACGGCCATCAGCCGCGGGGATGGATCGGGCGTCTGTGTTGCCACCGGAATGACAACCGAACTTGGTCATATCGCGGCGATGACCGAAATGGCAGAAGCCGAAACATCACCACTTGAAAAACGTCTTGATACGCTGGCTGGTCATCTTATCTGGGCCACTTTGGGACTGACCATATGCATCGCCATTGTCGGCATTTATGTCGGCAAAGACATGGTGATGATGCTCAAGACCGGTATCGCCCTTGCGATTGCCGCCGTCCCAGAAGGATTGCCGATTGTTGCAACGGTTGCCCTTGCCCGCGGGATGTGGCGGATGGCGAAACGCAATGCATTGATCAAGAACCTGTCAGCCGTTGAAACGCTGGGTGCGACCACGGTTATCATGACCGATAAAACCGGAACGCTGACCGAAAACCGGATGACGGTCGTAGCCCTCCGGACCTCGGGAAACGAGGTTGATTTTACGTCATCTCCTGGCGCATTGCTGGCAGCAAACAGCCCCGAAGAACTGGCCATACGGATTGCCGTTTTGTGCAACGACGCAATTCTGCTGCCATCTGGCAGCACGGAAAAGCATATTGGCGACCCGATGGAACTGGCCCTGCTTGAAGTCGCCCGGAATGCGGGCATTGATCAGACAGAACAACAAGCCAGATACCCCGAAATCGCCAAGGAAGCTTTCAGCGCGCAGACCCGCATGATGGCAACCTTTCATCGCGATCAAAACAACCCCGATACCCTGTTTGTTGCGATCAAGGGCGCACCCGAAGCCGTCATTAAAAACAGCACCGGCTTCCTTGAAAATAATGGCCTGCGTGAAATGGACGAAAAAGCCCGGCGGCGCTGGTCGGATTTAAGCAATGACATGACGCAGAAGGGCTTGCGCGTTCTTGCCCTTGCGATGAAAAATGCCCCTGCGGTCGATACGCCCCCCTATCAGGATCTGATCCTGATTGGCCTGATCGCCCTTCTTGATCCCCCGCGAGAAGATGTGCCAGCCGCAATACAGGCCTGTCATGCGGCGGGGGTGCGGGTCATCATGGTAACGGGCGATCATATCGGCACCGCCGGGAATATTGCGACGCAAGTCGGACTTTGCAATGCAACGGCATCCGGGCTTGAAGGCAGGATGCTTCAGGCAATCGACCTGACACAGAAAACAGAACGTGACCGCATTCTTGCCACCCCCGTTTTTGCAAGGGTCAGCCCCGAAGCAAAATTAAATCTGGTTTCCCTTCACCAGCAGGCAGGTGCCATTGTTGCCATGACCGGTGATGGCGTTAACGATGCCCCCGCGCTTAAAAAGGCTGATATCGGCATCGCCATGGGCAAAAGAGGCACAGACGTCGCCCGCGAAGCCGCAGACATGGTTCTGCGTGACGATGCCTTCCCGTCAATCGTAACCGCGATGCATCAGGGACGGGTTATTTTTGCCAATATACGCACCTTTGTGCTGTATCTGATGTCATGCAATCTCAGCGAGATACTCGTGATCGGCCTTGCCGTGCCAAGCGGTCTTCCCTTACCGCTTCTGCCGTTGCAGATTTTGTATCTTAACCTTGTAACGGACGTGTTTCCGGCTTTCGCACTTGGTATTGGCGAAGGAGACCGGCATGTGATGAACCAGCCCCCGCGCGATCCCAAAACACCGGTTCTGACCAAACAGGATTGGGGCGGCATTCTTTTTTACGGCGCATTGATTACGGTCGGAGTACTTGGTGCTTTTGCCATGGCACTGCATGTTTTCAACCTTGGGGATCAGGAAGCTTTGTCAGTATCGTTCCTGACCCTTGCAACCGCACAGTTGCTGCATGTTTTCAACATGCGTGCCCGATCTTCCGGCTGGATTTTCAACGATGTTACCCGCAACCCTTTCATCTGGATTGCCTTGGGAATTTGCGTGCTCCTGATCGGGTTGACGCTTTATGTTCCCGCATTGTCCCGGCTGCTCATGATTGACCCGCCCAGCGGAACGGGATGGCTTCTGGTGATCGGGGGAAGTCTGGTACCGCTGGTTATCGGGCAGGCCGCGAAAATATTCACCAAACCGGCAAAGCAACCTGTGTCGTCTTAAGGCCAATCACCCTACGAAACGCAATGTGCCGGATAACAGTACCCGGCACATCAATTCCCCCACAGGTATCGCCAAAGGATATATATATCAGGTCCTTACAGAAGCCCTTCAATCACCCGATCCGGCGGCGTGTGACCATCGACAAAGGTCTTGATATTGATCAGCACCTTTTCGCCCATATCGACACGTCCCTCAATGGTCGCCGACCCCATATGCGGCAACAGAACGGCGTTCTGCAATTCAAGCAGTTTCGGGTTCACGGCCGGTTCATGTTCGAACACATCAAGCCCGGCCCCGGCAATTTCACGATCGGCCAGCATCCGGGTCAATGCCGGTTCATCGACAATCTCGCCACGGGCCGTATTGACCAGAATGGCGTGCGGCTGCATCAGTTTAAGGCGACGGGCCGACAGCAGATGATAGGTTGCCGGTGTATGCGGGCAGTTGACTGACACAACATCAACATGGGCCAACATCTGATCCAGGCTTTCCCACCAGGTCGCATCGAGTTCCGCCTCGGTATCGGGATGAACACGGCGGCGGTTATGATAATGCACCGAAAGACCAAAACCTTTTGCCCGGCGGGCCAAGGCCCGGCCAATGCGCCCCATGCCGACAATGCCAAGCCGCTTGCCCCAGATGCGATGCCCCAGCATCGATGTCGGTGCCCAGCCCGTCCATTCGCCGCTGCGAATCATGCGTTCGCCTTCGGCAACACGGCGCGATACTGCAAGGATCAGCGCCATTGTCATGTCGGCGGTGTCTTCGGTCAGGACATCGGGGGTGTTGGTGACGGTGATGCCTCGTGACCGCGCGGTTTGCAGATCGACATGGTCAACACCCGTCCCGAAATTGGCAATCAGGCGCAAATTCGGCCCCGCATGGGCAAGAACGGCGGAATCGATTCTGTCTGTCACCGTCGGGACAAGAACATCGGCCTGTTTGACCGCCTCGATCAATTCGGCCTTGGACATCGGGACATCGTCGATGTTCAGACGTGCATCAAACAGTTCCATCATGCGGGTTTCAATCGCTTCCGGCAGTTTGCGGGTCACGATGACGAGGGGTTTTTTCTTGGTCATCTGCCGTTCCTATGCGGTCTTTTAACTCTTTTGCTGACAAGATGGGTTTCTTGCGCCAAATGCGCTCTTGCCGCAATGCAGTGATGCCACGTCACAGGGTATTAAAGCAAGAATTTTGACGTCATTTTTGTAATTTTATTTCTTAAAGAGCAAGGTTCGCCGGTTCCGAAGTTCTATTCCGGCAGCAGAAGAAAGAGCAGGGAAAACCGTCACAATGCCGCGGATCATCCGTAAATTCCTTCATACTTTTATCGCCATGGCGATCCTTGGCAGCCTTGGCGCACCGATTGTCGCCAGCGCGCAGGAATCAGGCCTGCCGATCCCGCGCTTTGTTGCATTGCGGTCAGACAAGGTTCACCTGCGATCCGGGCCCGGCCTGCGTTACCCAAAGGTCTGGATCTATCAGCGCCGCAACATGCCGATGGAAGTCATTTCGGAATTTGATACCTGGCGCAAGGTTCGCGACTGGGAAGGCAGCGAAGGATGGGTGCATCAAAGTCTTTTGCTGGGATCACGTCATGTGATTGTTACCGCCGATACCATCACGCTTTATTCCGCCGCCGATGAAAATGCCCGCAAGATCGCCCTTGTTTCCAATTCGGTGATTGGCAAAATCGAAACCTGCCCGCGTTCGGTTGACTGGTGTCAGTTGCAGTTTGGCGATTTCGAAGGATGGGCCCCGCGTCAGGGCTACTGGGGCATTTATGACGGGGAATATATCGAATAGGCTTTATGTCTTGTCCGACCAGGGCCTATATCATTCAGGCTTCTATCGATACGCGGGGCGCGCTGGATTGATCAGCCCCGCCACCACCTGACAAGGTGCCGCCAATACCCGTCCCACCACCGTTGCTGTCATAGCCGCCAAACGTGCTGGACGGGACTGGATCGTTGGTATTTCTTCCTGTTGTCGGCGCGAAGTATTGCCCATCATCACGCCCGAATGGATCCGCGTTCGGATCATAGGCAAACGGATCATCACGCTCGGTAACCGGCTCAGGTCTTGGTTGCGGTTCTGGCAGACTGATGCCACCAATCGTCACGGTCTGATCCTGCAAACGTGCCGATATTTCGCCAAGATAGCCCTGAAAAGCTTCTATGATTCCGCGCCGCACCTGATCGGCGTCGCCGGGTTCGGTTGCAGCAAGTTGCGCCTGAAGGATGTTGTTACCTGCAACCTCGGAAACCCGGCTGCGATCAGCCGCCCCGGCAATGCTTTCGCGGTCTGCCTGTAGGGATATTTCCCGGTTTGAAAGCGCTTCCTGCGCGGCATCCACACGGTCACGCGCGTTGGAAACCGCGGCATCATCGGAAATGTCGATGGCGGATAGCCCGGTTGCCAGTCCTTCGGTCCCGGATGCATACAGTTCAACATTCAGACGGTTGCCTGATGACGTCCCCGATCCGATCTGCAATTCAATTGTCTGATCACTGTCCAGCAGGTTTTTGCCATCATAATTGCTGCTGGTGGCGATTTCGTCGATCTGATCAAGATAATCCTGAATTTGCGCTGTGATGAACCCACGTTCGACGCGTGACAGTGATGGATTGTTTTCAACGCTGCTGACCAGTGTATCGACTTCGTCCAAAGCAGAGCCGATCCGCGAAAGATCATCGGCGGCAACTTTAAGAAAATCATCCGCACGACCAAGCGAGCCCCGCAGGCTCCGGGATGCAGCACTGCTATTGCGAAGGGCATCGTTACTAAGGCTGGTGTTCGGGGAATTGCGGCTTTGGATGCTCTCGACGGACGCAAGCAGCCGGTTCTGCGGCGCGATGGCGCGCGCAGTGTCAGTATAGACCGGATAAGGACTACCAACTGCCTGCAATGTCGTTTCCGCACAAACAAGCCGGTTATGCAGCTACATGCCACGAGCCGGTCCGAATCACATTGATCCGAAGCCGGGCAGCCCATCCTGGAAGTCCGGCGGAAAAACCAGACATAAGTATAGTGTATTTGGAACGAAATATTAAGCCAAAACAAACAACTGGCGCGTTCAATCAGGCCGATGTTTTGTTTCGATTCAGGATTGCGAACATCTCAAGATGCGATGACCACAGGAACTGATCGACCGGAACAACCCGCGTCAGTTCATATCCACCATTGCGCAACACCCTGATATCGCGGGAAAATGTCGCCGGATTGCACGACACCGCGATCACCCATTCAGGCCCGTCAATCGCAAGGTTTTCACACTGCGCCAATGCACCGGCACGCGGGGGATCAAACAGGACAAGATCAAGTCCGGACAAGTCGGCCTTATCAAGGGGACGGCGAAATAGATCGCGTTCGACAACCTTGATCGGACTCGACGATTGTCCGACGGCATATTGCAGGCTGCGCACGGCACGCGGATCGCTTTCCACCGCGACGACATTGCGGCGATCCCCCCCCAATGCAAGCGCAAAGGTAAAGCTGCCAATCCCGCAAAACAGGTCCGCCACATGGCGGGCCGGGATACGTTGCAACGCCACCTTGATCGCATTGGTCAGGGATGCCTCGCCATTCCGGGTCGCCTGCAGGAAGCCCCCCGGCGGCACGGGCACATCGATACCTTCGAAGGCAACGGTTGGGGTACGGCGCGCTGCCACCGGTTCATCATTGGCGTCACCGACCTTCCAGCTTAGCCTTGCCAGATCAATATTTTCGGCAAATTCGGCCAGATCCTGCCGCATATCAAGCCCGGGTTCGACACCTGCATGTATCACCACATCAAGGCCGTTATCCGCACGGGTCACAAACACTTCCTTGACGGTCTTTGCGGCATCCGGATCACATTTGCCAAGAAAGGCCGCAAAGGCATCACGGAACGCCATCAGGTCCGGATGCAGAACGGCACAGTCGGTAATGTCGATGACCGTATGGCTGAACCGGCCATGGAAACCGACATGCACACCGGTTGCCCCCACATGAACCGCAAAACCGGCCCGGCGACGGCTTGCCGGTGGTGAAATTTCGACATCTCCCACCAGTTCCTCGGCCTCGTCGGGATCAAGTCCGGCACGCTGGACCGCGGTTAATGCCTTCTGGCGTTTCCAGTTGCGATAGCTGTCATCATCAAGATGCTGAAGCGCACATCCGCCGCAGCTTTCATAATGGCTGCACCGCGGGGCACTGGCAGGCGCACTGCGCGCAATCAGTTCGACCAGTTCCGCACCATATCCATCGCCGCGTTTTTGCCGCAGGGCCACACGCACGTCATCACCGGGCAGGACACAATCGACATAGGCAATGATGCTGGAACCATCCGGCCCCGTGATGCTTGCAATGCCGTCGCCCCGCGCGCCGATTTCGCGGATTGTCGTTGTCGCCTCGAACCCGATCAACGGATCGCGGCGCGGCGCGGATTTACGACGCCCACCGCGGGCACGGGGATTGCGGTGATGATGTTTCATGAACTCTCTCTTTGATCCGGCTTCTGCTGCACCTTGCGGGATGGCGCATCGGCATCGACATACACCAGATATGCAATCACGAACAGACCCGCACAATGCATGGCTGCCTGACAGCCCCAAATCCGCCTTTCCCAGCATCACAAGTGATCATCGGGTCAGTTGAATTTAGCCTTTATTCACTTTTGCACACGCTCAAACCCTTAAAATCGTGTAAGAATGCCCACATAAACAGCGTAGTGGATTAAATTTCGGGGCCACAAAGCGCTGGCACGCTATTTTCGACAATTGCACGAACACCATCCCGGCAATGCAATCTGTCTCATCAGGCTGAGGCGCAGAATAAAATCACGATTAATCAATGATCGTGAGACTTGGGGAAGACATGCAAGACGATAACCGGCCAACCGAAGAATCAGCAACCGAGCGCAAAACCGGCATCCGCAAGCAGGCCCTTCTTGCCAGCTTCATGACCGGCGTGCTGCTTGCCCTCGCGACTTTTCTGCTCTGGAGCAACGCGCTTCAGAATCGCGATACCATGTTGCTGTCTGCGGCCCGGATCATGTCTTCTGGCATTGCACAGCAGGTCAAACAGATCGTCGATAACAATCTGCATGTGCTCGAAACCTTTGCCGATAACTGGCAGGACGGCCCACCTGCGGAAGAACGCGATTATCTGAGCCTCGCCACCCCGTTGCAGGCCCGTTTCCCCGCCCTTCAGGCCGTCAACTGGGTCACACCGAACTACATCATCATGTATGTCGCCCCGATCAAGGGGAATGTCCCGGCGATGGGTGCGGACCTGAAACGCCATCCGCTTGCCGGGCCGGTGCTTGATATTGCGCTCGATCAGCGCCGCACACAGATCACACCCACCCTTGAACTGCTGCAGGGCGGGCGCGGATTTGCCGTCTATGCCCCGGTACTGAGCCCCGATGGGCAGATCATCGGCGTGATCAACGGTGTTATTCGTATCCGCACAATGCTGACATCGGTTATCGATGACGACGGGATCATGGGGTATTCGGTCCGTGTCCGCGAAGGCGACACCGTCCTGTTTGACCTTCAGGGCGAAGGCGACGATCCGGAGCTGAAACAGACCACGGCGGTCGATATTGCCGGTCGCCAATGGCACATTGATGTTACCGCCGACCCGACCCTTGCCAACCAGGCGATGTTCAGCCCGGAAACGGTGCTGTTTATCGGGGCGGCGATCACGATCATCATGACGATGATTGTCTTCGTGCTTGCCAACCGCCAACCGCGATCATCTGGACGCATCATCCATCACATGCGTGCGCCTGACGATATCAGCGATCTGTCGCTTGCCATCACGCGGCTGGATGGTCACCTGAAATCCATGACGCCGGAAACGGCTGATTTCTTTGACCTGCGCGAAGAAGATTACGGCTTTATCCGGTTTTACAATCTGGCACCGGAATTCCAGTCCGACGGCACGGCATCACGCCGGGCACAGGAAAAGATGCTGCTTGCGCTGAGCCGCGGGGACGAAGAACTTCGTCGCGAATGGGTTGTCCGCAGTGCTGAGGGTGTTCATGTGGTCTGCGACCTGTCGATGCGGCCATCTGTCAATCACGATGACTGCGTTGATATCACCCTGCACCACAATCCGGCTGCCAATGCATCGGTCAATCGCCTGCGCTATCTGGCAACGCATGATCCGATGACCGGCCTGCCAAACCGCGCACTGTTTGATGACCGGCTTAATCAGGCCGTTGCCCATGCCAAACGTTATGAAAAGCTTCTGGCGGTTCTGGTGGTGGATATCGATAATTTCCGTGCCATCAATGACCGGTTCGGATCGGATATCGGCGATGAAACATTGCGCACGGTTTCCGGTCGCTTGCGCGCGACGGTTCGGGAAAAAGACAGTTGTGCGCGTTTTTCGGGCGATATGTTTGCCGTCATTGCAACCGACCTGTCCGAGGCCGAAGGGGCGGCCCTTGTCGCAGAACGAATTGTCGAGTCCATGTCCCAGCCGATCCAGGCCGGTGGCAATGATGAAATCCGCCTGCATGTAAGTGTGGGCGTTGCCCTTTACCCCAACGATGCCAGGGCACCTTCGCAATTGCTGGCCAATGCCGATGCCGCGATGTATCGCGCACAAAAATCAGCAGAGTCGTCCTATTGCTTCTTTGTCGAGACAATGAACAGCGTGATGCATGCCCGCCTGTCGATGGAAACGCAATTGCGTCGGGCGGTCGATGAAAAGCGCTTTGTTCTGGAATTCCAGCCGCGCTATCGCACATCTGACCGGACCCTTACCGGCTTTGAGGCCCTGCTGCGCTGGATCGATGAAAGCGGAAAAAGACGCCTGCCGCCTGATTTCATTGCCGTTGCCGATCGCACCGGCCTGCTGACCCCGCTGGGACGCTGGATCATCGAAACCGCCTGCAAACAAATTGCGCAATGGCGGGACGAGGGTTACATCCCGGTTCCGGTGGCCCTGAACGTCTCAAGCCGCCAGTTTATTCAGGCCGATCTGCTTAAAAGCATTGTCGAGCTTACCAAGGCATATGAAATCGACCCGGCGATGATCGAGATCGAAGTCTCCGAAGAAATTGCCATGCGTGATCCCGAACGCGCACTTGGCCAGTTCTATCGCTTTGCCGAGGCCGGGATTGGTCTGACACTCGATCATTTTGCTGCGGCCAACACATCGCTTCGCTATCTGAAACGCTTCCCGGTGCAGCGGATCAAATTGTCCAAGGCATTGTTTAACATCGCGCTTGATGAACAGCCCGAAAACAGCATCCTGCAACCGGCCATCCGGTTGTGCAAAAGCCTTAACCGCAAAGTGGTTGCTGTCGGCGTCGAAACCGAGGATCAGCTTGCCGTCCTGCAATCCGCCGATTGCGACGAATTGCAGGGCTTCCTGCTGTCGCCGCCGGTCGATGCGATTGAAACGACCGCACTGCTCAGCCATCAGAACCCGGCAGAAAAGTCACCGCCGCGAAGCTGAATTTCGCGGACTTTCAGGATGAACCACAAACAGCAAGGCCGGGTAAAATGCCCGGCCTTGCCGTTTTTTGCATTTGGCGCTGTTACAGCAGGAAGGTCGCGGCCAACCCAAGGAAGGCAAAGAAGCCAACCACATCGGTAATCGTCGTCAGAAATACCGATGAAGACACCGCCGGGTCGATCCCGGCCCGTTCCAGACCAAGCGGGATCAGCGCGCCAAACAATCCGGCAAACAGCAGATTGATGATCATTGCTGCCCCGATCACACCACCAAGCATGACATCATCAAACCAGAACCACGTCACAGCCCCGGTCAGAACGGCAAAGGCAATCCCGTTCAAACCGCACACGGCGACTTCCTTTCGGATAACACGCCAGGCGTTGGTGCTGGTCAGTTCACGTGTGGCAATCGCACGCACGGCAACGGTCAGGGTCTGGGTCCCGGCATTGCCCCCCATCGAGGCCACAATCGGCATCAGAACCGCCAGCGCAACAAGCTGCTGGATGGTTGCTTCAAACACGCCAATGACCATCGATGCCGCAATGGCGGTAAAAAGATTGACCAGCAACCAGGTAAATCGCGATCGGGTGGTATCAAAAATCGCACTTGAAAGGTCGTCTTCCTCGCCAACACCGGCAAGGCGCATCATGTCTTCTTCATATTCTTCATCGATGACGTCAACCACGTCATCGACCGTGATCACACCGACCAGTCGGCCGCTATCGTCGACAACCGGTGCCGAAATAAGGTCGCGCTGACGGAACAGGTGGGCGACGTTTTCCTGTTCCTCGGTCACGACAACCGTGCGCATGTTCTCAGAATCCATCACATCGCGGATAAGCACCGGACGGTTGGTACGGATGGCACGTGAGAGCGGAACGATCCCCACCGGGCTGTATCGCGGATCAACCACGATGATGTCATAAAAATCATCGGGAAGGTTTTTCGCCGACCGCAGGAAATCGATGGTCTGCCCGACCGACCAGTAATCCGGAATCGCCACCAGCTCGCGCTGCATGATACGACCAGCGGTATATTCCGGATAGGACAGCGCTTCTTCAACGCGGGCGCGTTCGATATCGGAAAGGGCACCCAGAAGTTCTTTCTGGTCTTCTTCTTCCAGATATTCGACAACCTCGACCACGTCATCCGAATCGAGTTCGGAAATCGCTTCGGCCACCGCCTCGGTACCCAGCAGCGAAATGACCTCTTCGCGCAGCTCGTCATCAAGTTCGGTCAGAAGTTCCGGATCGAAATCCGGACGGATCAGATCGACCAGCTTGACGCGCTGGCTGCTGCTGGCCCAGCCCAGAAGGTCGGCAATGTCGGCAAAGTGAAGTTCGGAAATCAGTTCTTCGGCGCGCGATACATCATCGTCGCCCAGTGCATCAAGAATCTCGCGCGCATATTCAGGAGTAAGATCGACATACTCGTCACCAGACGACGTATTTTCCGCCGGACGTTCCAGTTCTTCGACCTGATCCGTCATCTGCCCCTCCCCTGATTGTGTTGCGCGCTAAGTTCGTTCCTGCACTTCAATTAAAAATGCCGTGCCGGACCAGTTGTCCGGCACGGCTGTTTCTGCGCTATCGGTCAGGCCCGGTCAAGGGCCGCGCGATAGCAATGTGCGGTTAACTGTGTTCCTGACTGCGATTGATGGCATCAACCACCGCAATCGCACTCATATTGACAATCCCACGCACCGTGATCGACGGGCTGACCACGTGGGCCGGTTTGGCCGCACCGACCAGAATCGGGCCAACCGGCAAACCATCGCCCAGCATCTTGACCATGTTGTAGGAAATGTTCGCCGCATCAAGCGTCGGCATCACCAGAAGGTTTGCCGAACCTTTCAGCATCGAATTCGGGAAAATGCGTGACCGGATTTCTTCGGAAATCGCGGCATCGGCATGCATTTCACCCTCAACCTCAAGGTCGGGTGCCAGGGTACGGATCAGCTGCAACGCATCGCGCATCTTGCAGGCCGACTTGTTTTCATGGCTGCCAAAGTTCGAATGCGAAATCAGCGCGGCCTTCGGCGTAATCCCGAAACGCTTGACCACATCAGCCGCCATGATCGCGGTTTCCGCAACATGTTCCGGCGTCGGATCAACCGACACATAGGTATCGGTCAGGAAGAATGTCCCCTGCTTCATGATCATCATATTGACGGTCGAGAAGTCGGTAACCCCCTTCTGCACGCCGACAAGGTTCCGCACATAGCGCAGATGACGCAGGAAACCGCCCTGGCACCCGCACAGCATCGCATCGACTTCGCCACGGCGCAGCATCAGGGCGGCAATCACGGTCGGACGGGTCCGCACGATGGAACGCGCATATTCCGGGTTGATACCACGGCGGCCCATGATGTTGTGGAAATCCTGCCAATCCTGTTCGAAATGCGGATTGTCTTCCGGATCATGGATTTCAACCTGTTCGTCGGGGATCAGGCGCAAACCAAGTTCTGCAATGCGTTCAAGGATCACATCACGACGACCGATCAGAACCGGATGACACACACCATCATCAACCAGAACCTGACAGGCCTGCAGAACACGGCGCGATTCGCCTTCGGGATAGACAACGCGTTTTTTCTGCGAACGCGCCATATCAAACACCGGCTTCATCACCAGACCGGACCGGAAGACAAAGCCTTCAAGCTGCTGACGATACGCATCGAAATCCGTGATCGGACGTTTGGCAACGCCACTATCCATTGCGGCCTTTGCCACGCGCGGCGGGATTTCTAGCATCAGGCGCGGGTCAAACGGTTTGGGAATAAGATATTCCGGCCCAAAACGCAGCTCCTGCCCGCCATAGGCAGCCGCCACAATGTCGGAAACCTCGGCAGTTGCCAGATCGGCAATGGCCTCGACCGCGGCGATTTTCATTTCCTCGTTGATCTCGGTCGCGGCAACGTCAAGCGCACCACGGAACAGGAACGGGAAACAAAGAACGTTGTTAACCTGGTTCGGATAATCCGTCCGTCCGGTCGCCATAACCGCATCCGGGCGGATTTCCTTGACCAGTTCGGGTGAAACTTCCGGGGTCGGGTTAGCCAGCGCCATGATGATCGGGCGTTCGCCCATCTTGCGCAGTTCTTCCTCGCCCATGATGTTCGGCGCCGAAAGACCAAGGAACACATCGGCCCCCTCGATCACATCGCTCAGGGTCCGTGCATTGGTGTCGATGGCATATTCCGCTTTCCACGGATCCATCTCTTCCTTGCGCCCCTTGTAAACCACACCGAACCGGTCGGTTACGGTGATGTTTTCGCGCGGCAGCCCCATGGAAACCAGAAGGTTAAGGCACGCAAGTGCCGCCGCCCCGGCACCAGATGCCACAAGGCGTACCTTGCTGATATCCTTGCCAACAACCCGAAGGCCGTTGCGCACGGCTGCGGCAACGCAAATCGCCGTACCATGCTGGTCATCGTGGAAAATCGGAATGTTGCAACGTTCGCGCAATGCCTTCTCGATAATGAAGCATTCCGGTGCCTTAATGTCTTCCAGGTTAACACCGCCAAATGTCGGCTCAAGGGCTGCAACAATATCGATGAATTTCTGTGGATCGGTTTCGTTCACTTCAAGATCGAAGACATCAATATTGGCGAATTTCTTGAACAGAACCGCCTTGCCTTCCATCACCGGCTTGGATGCCAGCGGGCCAATCGGGCCAAGGCCCAGAACCGCCGTGCCGTTGGAAATCACACCGACCAGATTGCCGCGCGCGGTATATTCGGCTGCGGTTTCAGGGTCTTTGACGATTTCCTCGCAGGCGAACGCGACACCGGGCGAATAGGCCAGCGCAAGGTCACGCTGGTTTGCAAGCGTTGTGGTTGCCGTAACGGACAGCTTCCCCGGGGTGGGATACCGGTGATAGTCCAAAGCTGCTTCGCGCAGCTTGTCATTTCTGTTTGCCATAAGAATACCTTTTAATTTCAGGTATTTGAGCCAAATTAACCGTAAACTGGTTAAATCCTGATTATTTTGTCTTTAAGTGGGGCGCACAGCGTAAAGTACTTTCAAGCCGGTTTGAAGCATTCAGTTCAAAGAACCGCCCAAACACGACAAGGGTCAGCATTGCATAATTTTCAACGCCACACTGCAACTTTCCTCGTTACCGACCAAATAGCGGTCCCGTTTCATATGGGGATCATCCGAAACGAAAAAACCCGCCATCGCTGGCGGGTTCTTTTCATGACCCTTCCCGAAGGAGGGATCCAGATAATGGTGCGGTCGAGAAGACTCGAACTTCCACGGGGGTTAGCCCACAGCGACCTCAACGCTGCGCGTCTACCAATTCCGCCACGACCGCATATGTCTTGTCTGCAAGCCCGTTGAGGTAATTTTGTGGGCTTGCCTTGGTGCGGAAAGGGAGATAGCAAAAAGGTTACCCCTGATCAAGGGCTCATTTCACTTATTTGACAGGAAAAATGCAAACCATCGCCCCTACCGCGCAAATTCCCGACTGGCGCACCGCCTCCGGGTTGGTTTCCTACCCCGAAGCGCTGGCCGAAATGGAAGCGCGCGCCGAAGCCATCCATGACGGCAAAGCCACGGAACTGGTATGGTTTCTGGAACATCCGCCGCTATATACGGCCGGAACCAGCGCGCATGTCGAAGATCTTGTCGATCCGGATCGCTTCCCCGTCTATGACGCGGGACGCGGCGGGCAATATACCTATCACGGCCCCGGACAGCGCACCGTTTACCTGATGCTGGACTTAAAAAAGCGCGGTCGGGACGTTCGGGCCTATGTCCATAACCTTGAAGAATGGGTGATTCGCACCCTGGCATTGCTGGGGGTTACCGGCGAACGCCGGGATGGTCGGGTCGGTATCTGGGTTGTGCGCGATGGGGGACGCGAAGACAAGATCGCCGCCATCGGTGTGCGGGTGCGACGCTGGGTCACGTTCCATGGCATCGCGATCAATGTTAATCCCGATTTATCGCATTTCGGCGGCATTGTCCCATGCGGCATTTCCGATCACGGGGTTACAAGCCTTGCCGATCTGGGCGTCGATATTTCTATGGCGGAACTCGATAGGCTGTTAAAACAGACCTTTGTCGATGTATTCCCCGGATTCGCAGATGAGTGACAGCCAGAACAGGGGTGCCAGAAACAGCAAAGCCAAACCGGGCAGTTCCCGGAAGATGGGCGAAAGCATCGCCGAAGTCGGCATGGCTGATGCGGAACGTGATATTCTGGCAGAACTCGACAAGGCGCTTAGCGAACATATCTCGCTTCTGCTGGGATGGTGCCGCCGCCTGACCCTGCCCGCGGGCAAACAGCCCCCCACAACAGCCCACGACCATAGCGAAGACCACGATTGCGACTTCGGGGCATGGTATGCGCTTAATCGCCATAACAGGCTCATAGACCAGCCTGCGATGCATGCGCTTGCCACAACCCATGAACAGCTTCATGCGTCCGCCAGACGGCTTCTGGACGGCCACGAAATTGATGGCAGCGTCGACGAAGCCGAATTCGAAATGCTGTCACTGCGCGCCGAATCGTTTTTTGCCCAGCTTCGTCGGCTTGAACGGGCCTTCCGGACCGCGCGTTCCGATGTCGACCCGCTGACGGGCACCTATAACCGGCAAACCATGCTGGGCGACCTTGGCAATGAACGCGAACGTTCTGTGCGCACCGATACACCAACCGCGATTGCCCTGGTCGATCTGGATCACTTCAAAGCGGTGAATGACACACATGGCCATCAGGCCGGCGATCTGGTGCTGCAATCGGTTGCCGGTATCCTGCAATCGCATGTCCGCCCGTTCGACAAGGTCTATCGTTATGGCGGTGAAGAATTCCTGATTTGCCTGCCAAATGCCGACATGAAGCAATCCGCACGCGTTCTTGAACGCCTGCGCCGGGTTATCGAAGCATCCCCGGTGACGCTTAATGATGGTACGATTTTGCCGGTCACGGCCTCTATCGGGGCGGCCCCGATGACCAAAACCCGCACGATCGAACAGATCATCGAAAAGGCCGATCAGGCGCTCTATGCCGCCAAGGAAGGCGGCCGGAACAAGGTCCGGGTCTGGCGCAATCCCGATGGCCCCAAGAATACCGGCAAAACCGACGGATCGAAATCCGACGCCTGAGTACCGCAGCCGATATCGAAAATGTGATCGTTTTTAGCGACGCGATCCGGACATGGGATATCGCGTTGAATCCACCGCATTTCTTGCGGGGTAGCGCGCGATTTGCGTCAAAATCTATTTAAAAATCAAAAAATTCTACCAAAGCGCAATCTTGTCTTCACAAGATGGAAACATATCTGCAAACTATAATAATAAAAGGCAGCAGGGTCCGGCGACGGCCCCGAAAACGAGAGAGAAAACGCTGCCTATGGGAGGGAATTCGGTTCGGACAGAACGGAGGCCCCTGATGTCCACTGCGACGGATTTCGTGCCTGGCGATCCCGCCTTGATGCTGACGGTACTCCGCGGTGCCGACGGCAACCTTGACCAAAACATCCTGCTTGAACGCATTTTATCCCTGTTTTGCACGGATGATGACGGCAATCAGATCATTGTCGAAGACTCACCCGCCTTGCGACGACGCATCAATAACGCAATTTCGCATCTGAAAATTGCCGGTCTGGTGGAGACGGCAACGGATAACAGCCTGTCCATCACATCCCTTGGCAGGGCCATGATGATGGCCTATCCGATGGGCATTGATGATGGTGTATTGTGTTCGCTACCGGCCTTTCGCAATCAGATTTACGATACCAATGCCCCGGTTGTGCATGAACGGCACCTTCCCAATCCCGCTTATGGATCGGGTTTCTCGGCGGGACTGGGGTCCCATCGGTTAACCGAGAATCCCTATCCATCCGACAGCCGCGATCATGAAGACTGGCTGATGGGCTGGGACGAAGCGCTTGATCAAAGCAAACGCGAAGCCGAAACGCTTGTAAGATAGGCAATCATTCCGGCCATGAATGCGGCCCGGCATGAAAAGCTGCGACCGGCACCATTTGGGGGAACTAAAGCGTTTTGTGTTTAATCTGCACCATTTTGCCGGAGATAACCTTCTGTCCAACGAGGAAAGAGCCGCAGGACGTAGCGGGGCTACGTTCCAGGGGCTTGACGCTGTGGGGCGGAAGGTTATCCCGGCCCGCAGGGTTTGTTTTTGGCGGCGTTTCGCGGCGTTACACCGTTTGACCGATGCGCCGCATCGCTCTGCACGCTGTGCCTTGCCAAACGGCACGCCAAAAACAAACATAATGGAGCAGATTAAACACAAAACGCTTTAGGGCGGTGCCGGAATTGACCACACCGGAATTGATCCGGTTGGCCCGGATGCCCGTCCGATGGCCACATATTGCCCGCCGACTGTTCCCGGGTACGAATGCGTACAGGCCCAGCCAACAGCAGGGCAACCAGTATGCGTCACCCAATTTCCCAAAGATGTATCGCGACGCCAGATAGCAAAGCCATCAGGCGGCGGCTCTGGCGCAAGAACCGGTTTAATCGTTGTCGGGTCTGGAATTCGGATTGGCGGCGCGGAAAAACGAAATCACGTTGTCGCTACCAGCGTCGGTTTTGGTGTCGGTGTCCGAAGATGCCATATCGACGTCATCGGGATTTTTCCCGCCCCCGGCAACTGCGGATTCGGTTTCATCGCCGGTTTTATCAGATCCGGTATTTTCAGACGGTTCGGAACCACCGCGATAATGGCCATCATGCTGCCTGTCGGCCTTGCGGTCCTCGGCGTCTTTTTTCGTGCGCTCGCCGCGTGTGCGGCCATGCAGGGCACGATTGGCATCGGCCTGTTTTTCCTTGGCTGTGCGCTTCTTCTGCTTGCGCGCCTGACGCAGATTGACAAGATCGCCCATGCGGACGTCCCCTTTCATCGCGGCCTGAAATGACAAACGGGCACCCTGAATGATCAGGGCACCCGCCTGGAAGCTTGGCAAACCGTTGATAAAACCTGCTGCCTCAAACCGCCTTAGCGGACGAAGACATGTACCTCGTTGGCCGAAACCGAGGCACTGGTCGCATCAGAAACACGTACACGCGTGCTGGGCATTCCCATATCTGTCAGGGAACGCAGAACCGACTGCGCATTGCGTTTTGATTTGTTGCTGTTCAGCGCAACCTGCGCCGGGGTACCACGATTCGGCGTTACCGCAACAACATCAAAGCTGGCCTGCGGGCGACGCTCCAGAACGCGGTTGACCGCGTTATAAAGCGCCTGCTCGTATTTCACGCTTGCGCTGTCGAAACGGATAACCACCAGCGGACGTTCGCTGGTCGATGCCATGCTGGCACCGGCAGATGCCGGTGCAGCCTGTGACTGGAAGACACGCTTGGAAAGCGCATCACCGAAAATCTCGCCATTCTTGACGGCCAGTGCCAGCGCATTGAGGTTTGCACGCTCGTTGCTGACATAAGACGTCTGACGGGCAAGGCCTTCGCTGATTTCATTCAGAAGACGATCAATCAGAACCGTGGTGCGATTGGTTTCGTCTTCAAGCAGTGCGAGCTGACGGTGATCTTCGTCAACAGCACCGGAAACCTGATAGGCAGACCGGACTGATTCCAGCAGGAAGGTCGACAGGGTCGAATCAGCGGCCACTTTGTTGGCCAGCGAATTCATCGCCGCAATGTCGTCATTCACACGATCAAGTTCCTGCTGCGCAGTATTCCACTGCTGCACCAGAACCGGGTTGCCCGGCGTGGTACCAACCTGCAAACGTGCGCTGATCGCTGCCACAGTCCCGTGATAGGCCTGCGAATTGCGAACTGTCTGCGCACGAAGCTGCTGCAATTCGTTGTTGTGGTCATTCAGCGCAGCCTTCAGGCGGTTAAGCTCGGACTGCATGTTTTCGACCCTGGAACCGACAAAGGTTCCGGTCTGCGAAATGCCTGTAAGCGGTTGGGAACTGCGCGCAACATCGCTTGATGTCGTAGCATCTGCCCCGCTTGTATCAGCCATTGCTGCTGAATTTTCAGAGCCGGCATTCTCTTCGCCAGCCAAAGTCGGCCAAAGGGCCTCTGAAGAAAAAGAACATCCCCCCAGCAAAAGGGCGGCGCCGATTACGGCGAGGTAGGTTTTACGAACGGCCATTTCGATCTATTACCTAAGTAGGAATAAGCGAATCTCCCTGGGCCTGCTTTTTTATGAATTGAAACAAGCCCCTGCTCCCCCGGGATTGAATGCATCTTAGTCCACGACCACGTGTGGAACAAGACGCATTTGCCCCTTTTTTAGCCATAGTTTGTCATATCGTTGTCAAAAGCAACAAACCGGGGCAGAACAAGGCCCTAGCAGCGGTAAAAAACCTGCATTCGGAAAAAATACGGTTTTTTGAAATTTACCGCTTGCAATGCCCCGCTCGTTTGCATAAGTTCCGCTCCGCCGACGGGGAGCACTCAACGCAAACCGGCGGAAACCAAGGCAAAGCGCCCGTAGCTCAGCTGGATAGAGCATCTGACTACGAATCAGAAGGCCGGAGGTTCGAATCCTTCCGGGCGCGCCATTCAAAGGCCCGACGTTATCGCGTCGGGCCTTTGCCATTTCCGGATCAAAATTTATCGCGCTTTCGCTGTCCGGTCTTTCGGAACGCAGAAATGTGAAGCGGATTACATCCCAGACCCGATTCCCCCCTCGTTTGACGTAACTTGCCCCCGTCATCCTTGCCCCGTCTGCCTCCTCAGACATATCTGAAGGAAACAGCACCAAGGTCCGCAAGGAGACAGGAATGGATATCGGCAAGATTCTCGGCGATGTGCTCGGCTCGAAAAGTTCCGGGCAAATAGGCAACCAAATCAGGCAGGTTACATCCGGTGGATTGGGCGGCGGCTTGGGCGGCGGCTTGGGCGGCGGTCTCGTTGGTGGCGCGCTAAGCGGCGGGCTGATATCTGCGGTTCTTGGTTCAAAAAAGGGCCGCAAGATGGGCGGCAAAGTGCTGGCGTACGGCGGCACGGCACTGGTCGCGGGCCTTGCCTACAAAGCATGGCGCGATTACAGCAACCGGCAGAAACCACAAAACCATGCACGCGACACCGATCTTGCCAGTATTCCAGCCGATAGCGGCTTTGCCCCGGAGCAGGAACGCGGCGAGGATGATGTTGATTTCCGCCTTGCATTGGTGCGCGCCATGATTGCCGCCGCCAAATCCGACGGACATATCGATCAGGCAGAACACAAACGCATTGCCGCCCAGATCGAACAGTTTGAACTGGGCGCATCGGAAAAGGCGTTTGTGTTTGATGCATTTTCCGCCGATGCCGATCCGCTGGCGATTGCCCGTCTCGCACGGACCAGCGAACAGGGTGCCGAAATCTATCTGGCATCCAGCCTGTCGATTGATCCCGATGAACAGGTCGAACAGCAATATCTTGACCGGCTTGCCGGTTGCCTTGGCCTGCCTGGCGAATTGCGGGCCCATCTTGACACACAGGCCGAAGGCGCACGGCGCGAATTCGCCACCAGATAACAAACCAGCCGACATAACACACAAAGGCCCGGACGATCCCGCCCGGGCCTGACTTTGCGCAAATATATGCTGGCCGATTACATACCCGGCATGATGACGGTATCGATAACGTGGATAACGCCGTTATCGGCCTCGATATCGGCCTGGGTTACCGTTGCACCGTCAACCATGACACCACTGGTCGCATTTACATCAATGGTGTCGCCCTGAACGCTGGCAACTTCCATTTCCTTGCCCGCGATGTCCGTCGACATAACCTTGCCCGGCACCACATGATAGGTCAGGATGGCCACCAGCTTTTCCTTGTTTTCCGGTTTCAGAAGGTCGTCGACAGTTCCTGCTGGCAGCTTGGCAAACGCATCATCGGTCGGCGCGAAAACGGTAAAGGGTCCTTCACCCTTAAGGGTTTCGACAAGCCCGGCTGCCTGAACCGCAGCAACAAGCGTCTTAAAGGACCCGGCAGATACAGCTGTATCCACGATGTCGGCGGCCTTTGCCGGAAGGGTTGCCAATGCGAGTGCCGCGGCGGTAACGGTTGCGATCACGGTTTTCTTCAAAGCAGTCATGTTTCGAACTCCTGTCCATATGTCGTCGGATGTTCCCGACATTTGTGCTGTCGAAATCCGTACGCACCCTTCGCACCCAGCGGATCCATTCTGATCCATCATTTAATTGTGATGACCGCCCGACATCCACACAGGGCCATCCTGCGTACAGCATCGATTGTGCGTCTTGAAAACGGGAAAAAGCCGGTGCCCGGAAACGGCAAGGAATGCTATGCTTGATGCCATCTTATGATCGCCTCAAGGAGCCCCACGCATGAATGCCAACACGCGCATCACCATTTCCTGCACTGATCGTGTCGGTCTGGTATCGGATATATCCGGTCGTCTGTTTGATATCGGTGCCAATCTGGGGCCGACCAGCTTTGTGCTCGATCAGGGGCGCGCGAATTTTGTCACCACCTGCGAATTGCCCGACACCTGCCCGATCACCGAATGCGAGGCAGCCCTTTGTGAACTGCCGATGGAACAGGCCGAAATCACCGTCGAGGAAATTCAGTCCGCCCCGCTTCTGACCCGCGCACCGGGGGCCACGCATATGATTGAATGTTCCGGCATTGATCAACCCGGCCTGATCGCCCGACTGTCGGAAATTTTCATCGAATTCAACGCCAATATCGTGCAACTGGCGGCATCGGCAACCGATGAAAAAGACGCGCGCATCTATACAACGCGCTTTGCGGTTGCCATCCCGGCCGACCGTGCGGCTGCCTGTCTGGCAACGCTTGCCAACACCGCCGGGTCAATGCGCATGCTGTTCCGGTTTGAAGAACTGAAATAGCGTCGCGGTTTACAAGCTTCCGTAATCATCGACATCAAAGGTTACGTTGCCTTCAACCAGATCGCCGATCTCGATCCCGTCGATCTGAACGCCATAGCTGTAATGTCGACCACCACTGAAATCGACATAAACACCTGTGTCGTTCTGTTCGGCGTGATGGATGAAATCATCAAAATCATCGATGCCGCTTTTTTCCTGGAATGTCTTGCCCAGCAAAAGCCTGTCACCATTTTCGCCTGCTTCGAAATCGGTAATGCGATCGCGTTCCGCCCCGCCTTCGAACCGGACCCAGACGAAATTGTCCGACGATGCACCGCCGGTCAGAAGATCATTGCCATCCCCGCCAAACAGCGCATCTTCGCCATAGTCCCCGCGCAGGACATCATGCCCGTCTTGCCCGAACATCCGGTCCGCGCCGCGACCACCTTCCAGAAGGTCGCGACCAGCACCCGCCACCAACTGATCATCGCCGTGATCCCCGCGCATGATGTCCTGACCATCGTTGCCATACATTGCGTCGTCACCCATACCCCCTTCGATAAGGTCATTCCCGGCGCCGCCATAAAGAAAGTCGTCCGCATTGTGGCCTTTGACAATGTCATCTCCGTCTCCGCCATCGGCATGGGTGCCGTCCGGCGGAAAGAGATCATCGTCATAATACACTTCACCAGCCAGAACCGTGTCATTGCCCTCGCCGCCATATAGATAATCGCCACCTTCATTACCCAGAATGGTGTCATCACCGGCATCACCATAAAGGTAGTCGCGATCAGGCTGGCCATATTCCGTGCCAGAAAGGGTATCGTTGCCGTCACCACCATAGGCCGTCGCCCCGGTTAGCGTGTCATCACCGCCCTTGCCATAGATGGTGTCATTCCCGAAATAGCCATCAATATTGTTGTCCTGATCGTCACCGATCAAAAGATCGCGATGGCTGGTTCCGAAAATGTCCTCGACATCAATCAGGACATCCCCGTTGGCATCCCCACCTTCGGCAATGCCCGCGCCAAGATCAATATGCACAGCCTCGGCAGACGTCTGATAGCTGATCGTGTCCTGCCCGCTGCCGCCATCAAGGAAATCGGCCCCACTGCCGCCTGTCAGGTGGTCATCACCATCATTTCCCATCAGGGTGTCATTGCCGGTATCGCCAACCATTGTATTGTCACCACCGCGACCGATCATCAGATCATCGCCCCCCGCGCCAAACAGGGTGCCACCGCGCTCCTCCCCACCAATCAGCAGGTCATCATGATTTGATCCGCGTATGTTCAGATCGCGAAGCTCGCTATCGTCGGCAAAGGAAATTCTGTCCCCCTCTGCATCCCCGCCATAACCCTTCATGCTGTCCTGATCGAAGTAAATGGCTTCGGGCGAACTGCCATAGGCAACAGTCGGCGCATAGCGGGAATAGGAAGAAGGAAAGATATCGCGGAAATCAAAGTTGATGGTATCGGCACCGCCGCCACCTTCGACCACACTTATTTCTCCTTCAAAATAATCGTCTCCGTCAGTACCAATCACGCCCAGCTTCTGGGAGATATGGTCGCCATACTCTCCAACAATCAGCTGATCGCCATCCGCATCACCACCACTGACGTCAAGCTCGGCCACCTGTTCGCCAGACGGGGCATCTTCGTTATTGTAGAATTTGAAGGTTAGCGGTTCGCGCGACGTCGCATAGGACAATACGTAATCGTCAGATCGCCCACTGACGAAAAAGCTGTCGGCCCCGGCTCCACCGATCACCGTGTCTGACTGGCTGAAATGGATTTCGTCATCACCATCCAGCCCATAAATAATGTCACGACCACGAGAGGTATGGTTCAACACGTCGTCTTCGTTTGTACCGATGATCCGTGCCATGGAAGGCCTCCTGTCGTTGAATGAAACGACTCAACGGTACGCCCTATGGGTGATTCTAAAAAGGAAAATAAAACCTAAAATATAGTTCGATTTTCAACCGGAAATGCGGGTTTTCTGCCAGTAATGGCACGACACCGCGCCATCGACGCCCTTAAACCACAACCCGGTTGCGCCCGGCCTGCTTGGCGGCATAAAGTTTTTCGTCTGCCTGTTTCAGCACCGCCCACGGATCGTCAACATCCTCGTCACGTTCCGAAAGACCAACCGAAATTGTCACGGAAACCGTCTTGTTTTTGTCGGGCGGGGTAATTTTTGTTGCGGCAATCCGCTTGCGAAGAGCTTCAAGCGGCTCGTGGGCTTTTTCAGCACTCCGTCCGGCAAAGACAACGGTGAATTCCTCGCCACCATAGCGGAAAGCTTTCCCACCGCCGCCAACCCGCGCCAGTTCGCGTGAAACCTTGCGCAGCACGATGTCACCGACATCATGGCCATAGGTATCGTTGAATTTCTTGAAATGATCGACATCAAGCATGGCAATCGCATACTGGCTGCCTAGTTCGGCCAAGGCATGGCCCAAGGCACGCCGCCCGGGCAACCCGGTCAGATCATCGACAAATGCCATCCGCCAGGCTTCCTGTGCCAACCCGGCCAGAACCACACCGGTTGCCGCCAGATAACCGAACTTGATAAAACCGGGGCCCATGACAGTTGCCACCGCAATAGCAATGATCGCGGCGGCAAAGCTGGTTTCAAGCGGCCGATGCAGCACAAGCAGAATACCGACCGACAGGATCGACAGGATAAGGGCCGGTTGCGGCATGTCGGCCATAAAACTTCCGGTATCGATCAGCCGGTAATTAAGCACCTGATAAAGCGCCGCCCCGACATCGGCCTTGCCGGCCAGCATCAGCATGACAAAAAGCTGCAATCCCAGCACCAGCATCCGCGCAATACCGCGTGGATTAAGAACCCCGCGTTCTGCGGTAAATCCCAGAACCAGCAGATTAACCGGGATCAGATAAAGCGTCGCAATGCGCAGGAATGCCAAACCATCGGCTGAAAATCCGCCGCCATTTCCCACCAGCAACCAGTAGCAAACCAGAAACAGGATCATGACGAAAACCGCCCGCCCGCGGTTAAACCACCAGCCGATCGCACCGCCCAGAAGGGCCAGAATAAAGGGGCCATATCGCACAAGCCCTGCCAGTTCACCCGGCACCAGCCCCGGCGAAAGCGCAAGCACAAGGCAAGCCCCCAAAATCAGAAAGGGTGCCAGCCCGGCAGAGACAAGAATGGAATAAGCGCGACGCATGGGCGGTGTGGTTCTGCCTGAAATTCCCCCAAGGATACGGAAACGGGCACAGCCGATCCGCAATATTCCGGGTAATCTAACCACTGCGCCCTTAACGGGCCATTGCTTTATGCCTTGTTTCTGCGTTTTTTCTAATCCAGTCGGACAGACCCGCATCAGGGTTGCCTTCCGGTTGGCATCAGACAATGGTCGTGTGCGCAAAATGGCTTGCATCTGTTAGCATGCGCACCATAAATTGGATCAAATTCGCTCTATCTCACTGCGGCGCACAATGATCGCAGGCGCAGACTTCTGTCACGGCGGCCACGGTACGATCCCGAAAACGGGACAAAAGCATTTAACGCCGGAAGCTTGGCCCAGACACAAACAGGCCGATCCTTCCAGAATGACAGGCTTTGGAGAGACGTTACCATGAGCTTCACCACACCGACCCCGGCACCAGCACGCCTGAACCGGTCCGAACTGGCCGTTCCGGGCAGCCGCATCGAACTGTTTGAAAAGGCCGCCAGATCAAAGGCCGATGCGATCTTCCTTGATCTTGAGGACGCGGTTGCGCCAAGCGACAAGGAACAGGCCCGCAAAAACATCATTGCCGCGATCAATGACATCGACTGGGGCGACAAGGTGCTTTCGGTCCGCATCAATGGTCTTGATACACATTATATGTATCGCGATGTCGTGGATGTGCTCGAACAGGCCGGTGACCGGCTTGACCTGATCATGATCCCCAAGGTCGGCACGGCCGCCGATGTTTATGCACTTGATATGATGGCAACCCAGATCGAGGCCGCCAAAGGCCGCAAAAAACGCATCGGGTTCGAACTGATCATTGAAACCGCCCTTGGCATGCAGAATGTCCACGAAATTGCCGGTGCCTCCAAACGCAATGAAAGCCTGCATTTCGGGGTTGCCGATTACGCCGCCTCGACCAAGGCCATGACAACCGGCATCGGCGGCCCGAACCCGCATTATGGCGTTCTGACTGACAAGGACGGCGACAATCCCCGCGATTATCACTGGGGCGATATGTGGCACTATGCCATCGCCCGCATGGTGGTGGCCGCACGCGCCAATGGCCTGCGCCCGATTGACGGCCCGTTTGGCGATTTTTCCGACCCGGATGGCTATCGCGCCCAAGCCGCACGCGCCATGGTGCTGGGCTGCGAAGGCAAATGGGCCATTCATCCCAGCCAGATCACCCTTGCCAACGATGTCTATTCCCCGTCCGAGGCCGAGGTCACCAAAGCCAAACGCATCCTTGAAGCCATGACCAAGGCACAGGCCGAAGGTGCCGGTGCCGTCGCCCTTGATGGCCGACTGATCGATATCGCATCCATCAAACAGGCCGAAGTCATGGTCCGACAGGCCGAAGCCATTGCCGCACGCGACGCGGGATAAATCATTACACTCTGCCAAACAAGAAGGGGTGCCGCCCGGCACCCCTTTCCCTTTGTTTTTATGGCAACCGCAACAGATTAATCCGCGATGCCCTCAAAGGTGATCTTGCCAATGGCCTTGCCGGATTCCAGCAACGCATGCGCCTTGCGCAGGCTTTCGGGTATCAAGGCCCCGAAACTTTCATTTGCGGTATTTTTCAAGGTTCCGGCATCGATCAGATCGGCCACGGTCGCCAGCAATTTGTGCTGTTCGATCATGTCCGGGGTCTGGAACATCGAACGGGTAAACATGAATTCATAGGAAAAGCTGGCCGATTTCGCCTTCAGCAGATCGACATTATGGTTTTCGCTGGCCTCGGTGATCGTCGCGATCCGACCTTGCGGGGCGATGATTTCGGCCATGACATCGAAATACTGATCGGTTTCCGACGTGCACAGAATGTAATCGACATGGGCAATGCCGATTGCCGTTAGCTCGTCATTCAACGGATTGCGATGGTTGATCACCTGATCGGCACCAAGTTTTTTGACCCAGTCGATGGTTTCCGGGCGCGATGCGGTTGCAATCACGGTCAATCCCGCCAGTTTGCCAAGCTGGATCGCAATCGAGCCAACCCCGCCAGCCCCGCCAATCACCAAAAGCACCTTGCCCGCATTGGCGTCCCTGGCGTTGCGATCAATCATCATCCGGTCAAACAGGGCCTCCCACGCCGTAATCGTGGTCAATGGCAGTGCCGCTGCATCGGCAAAGCCAAGCGACTTTGGCTTTGGCCCAACGATCCGTTCATCGACAAGCTGGAACTGAGCATTGCTGCCAGACCGGGTCACATCCCCGGCATACCAGACCGCATCACCCGGACGAAACAGGGTGACATCCTCGCCAACCGCTTCAACAACACCGGCCGCATCCCAGCCGAGGATTTTGAAATTGCCATCATCCGCCTTGCCGCGGCGCACCTTGAAATCGACCGGGTTGACGGCAACACCCTTGACCCGGACCAGAATATCCCGGCCCTCGGCCTTTGGAGTTTCCATATCGATTTCACGGAACAACCCGTCCGTCTCGACGGGGGCTACTTTATAAAGTCCGATTGCTTTCATCATGTCATCCTTTTGATCAAAGGTTTGAATTGCGAATGCACCAGACCTAGCGCATTATAGCGATAATCGTAAGTAAGCACAATTTGGACCAATAGTGTCATTTTGTATACTATTGACCTTTTCTGCGGATTTAAGGAGCCATTTGATGGCATCGAGATTGGCCTGCCCCCCGGATCGCAGCCCCGGTTGCCCGGTCGAAGGGACACTGGACGTGATTGGTGGCAAATGGAAGGGTGTCGTCCTGTTCCATCTGCTGGACGGGACAAAACGGTTCAATCAATTGCGTCGTCTGATGCCCGGCGTGACACAGCGCATGCTGACCCGCCAACTGCGCGAGATGGAGGCCGACGGCCTGATCCACCGCGAAGTCTATGCCGAAGTCCCGCCGCGCGTGGAATACAGCCTGACGGCCAAGGGCGAGACGCTGCGCCATATTATCGTGGCGCTCAAGGACTGGGGCGAAACCCACGTTCCCTATTATGCCACCAAAACCGAAACCGACGTCGCCTGATTTCCAGTCTGATCAGGCCGATTTCGCCATCTGTAAAGGCCGCGCCATTTTCCAGAATGTCGTGCGATCATAACCATCGTGAACGCCTTCACCGGCGATTTCAAAGCCGCGCGACTTGAAAAAGGCAATATTACCGGTCAGTTCAACCCGAACGTGGAGCCGCATGTTTGCCTTGCCCGCCTTTTCGGCATGGGCGCAGGCCGCCTCGACCAGTGCCTTGCCAATGCCGCCGCCCTGAATGGACGGTTCAACCGACAATTTATAAAGATAGGCGTCTTTGCCAACATCCTCGATCCAGACCTGACCAATGACACGACCTGCTGAATCATGCGCCAGAAACAGCGTATCACGGGCAAACCGCCATTGAAGTTCGGCAATATTGACCGATTTTGCCGAACTTGGCGGATCGACGATATCGTCCTGAAAGGCAAAGGCGGCCAGCAGAATTTCAACAAGCCGGTCGAACGGAACAAGGGCGGGATCGCTGGGCGATGTGATCTCGATACTGGACGTCATGGATTTCCGCGTGCAAAACTGTCACTGTGCAGCGCGAAATATACGATATAATTCGTGCAAGGATGGAATTTATATGCCTATCGGACCTCAACCCTTGACGTGACGGGTTGATCAACTATGTTCCGCCTCATTGTTTCCCAGCCGGATATGATGCCCTGATGCATAACTTTCTGGATTTTGAAAAGCCGATCGCCGAACTCGAAGGCAAGATCGAAGAATTGCGCCACCTGACCGGCAATGATGAAGTCAACATCGCCGACGAGGTCGCACGCCTGCAGGACAAGCTGACCAAGCTGCTGCAAAGCACCTATGGCAAGCTGACCGCATGGCAGAAAACGCAGGTTGCCCGTCATCCTGATCGCCCGCATTTCACCGATTACGTCGCCCACCTGTTCGAGGGTTTCACCCCGCTTGCCGGTGACCGCCTGTTTGGCGAAGACGAAGCCATCATTGGTGGTCTGGCCCGCTTGCAGGGGCGCAGCGTCATGGTGATCGGTCATGAAAAGGGCCGCGATACCGAATCCCGCGTAAAGCACAATTTCGGCATGGCCAAACCAGAAGGCTATCGCAAGGCGATCCGCCTGATGCGCATGGCCGAACGTTTTGGCATTCCGGTTATCACACTGGTTGATACGGCCGGTGCCTTCCCCGGTGCCGATGCCGAGGCGCGCGGACAGTCCGAAGCCATCGCACGGTCAATCGAAGCCTGCCTTGATATCAAGGTTCCGCTGATTTCGGTCATTATCGGCGAAGGCGGATCGGGCGGTGCCATCGCGCTTGCGGTCGCAAACTCGGTCATGATGCTTGAAAACTCGATCTATTCCGTGATCTCGCCGGAAGGCTGCGCCTCGATCCTGTGGCGTTCGGGTGACGAGGCCAAAACGGCGGCCGAAGCCCTTCGCCTGACCGCGCAGGACCTTCACCAGCTGGGTGTGATTGATGAAATCATTACCGAACCGCTGGGTGGCGCACAACGTTCGCCGGTTGATGCCTGCAAACGTGTTGGCACCGCAATCGTCAAAGCACTTGAAGCCATGGACAATGTCGAAGGCGGTGTGCTCAAGGCGCGTCGTCGTGACAAGTTCCTTGATATGGGCCGTCACGGTCTGAACTGATTTCGCAGGGCGCAGTCGTCAGCAAGTCTGATCTGCGCCCTGTTCGTGTTTTCTTTCCGGCGCAGTCCCGCCCGTCGGTGAAAACCCCGGCTGCCGCGCCTTTTGAACCGGTACCCACCGGGAGGGTTTAATGGAAACGCTGCGCCGGATCGTCGAATCTTCAAAGTTCCAGAATTTCATCACTGCGGTCATTGCGATCAACGCGATCATTCTCGGACTTGAAACTTCCCAAACCGTCATGAATGCCGCCGGATCGATCCTGTATCTGCTTGATCAGATCGCGGTCGCGATTTTCGTCATCGAACTTCTGATGAAACTGGCCGTGTATCGGCTGGGCTTTTTCCGGCGATCATGGAACATCTTTGATTTTACCATTGTCGCCATCACCCTGCTGCCGATGGGGCAGGGCGTATCGGTCTTGCGTGCCCTTCGAATCCTGCGTGCCTTCCGCCTGATTTCGACGGTACCCTCCATGCGCAAGGTCGTCGAAGCCCTGATGAAGGCCATTCCCGGTATGGTGTCGGTCCTGACCCTGCTGTTGCTGGTGTTTTATGTGTCTGCCGTCATGGCGACCAAGCTGTTCGGATCGGGCTTCCCCGAATGGTTTGGCACCATCGGCGCGTCACTTTATTCCCTGTTCCAGATCATGACGCTCGAAAGCTGGTCGATGGGAATCGTCCGCCCGGTTATGGAAATCTATCCGCTGGCGTGGCTGTTTTTCGTGCCTTTCATCCTGGTCACCACCTTTGCCGTTCTGAACCTGTTCATTGCCATCGTCGTTGATGCCATGGCCACCCATGTAGACGTCGAAGAAACGCAGACTCGCAATGAACTTGGCCTTGATCATCACGAAATCCTGCGGGAATTGCGGGAATTGCGTGCCGAAGTCACCCGTCTGGCCGATGGCAAAAAGGACATTGAAACGGTTCGCCAACCCGGCGAATAGCGCGCTATGCCTTGCTGAACCGCGGGTCAGCCCGCTGCTTTTATCCGGAAAATTAGCATTTCCCCATCAAAGGGGGTGGTTCTTTGCCCCAAACCTCGTCTAATCTTTCGACAAAATGTCGGGAGATCGGGGAATGAAGCTTACGTTTGCGGGGACAGGTTCGGCATTCTGCATGGCGGCTGACAATTTCCAGAGCAATATGGTTCTGGAAGCAGTTCAGCCCGGCAGTGACCAACCGGCACGCATGTTGATTGACTGTGGTTCAGATGCACGGCACTCGCTGCGCAATCTGGGCTATATGCCCAATGACTTTGATGCTGTTTATATCAGCCATCTGCATTCGGATCATATTGGCGGTCTGGAATGGATGGCACTGGCCAATTATTTCATTTTCGAAGGTCATCAGGCCAAACTGTTTGCCGTTCACGACCTGCTTGAACCGCTTTGGGAACACAGCCTGCGCGGCGGACTTCAGATCAGCGATCAGGGCAACAACAGCCTGTCATCCTATTTCAAGGTCAATGAACTCAGCCCGGCCAAGGGGTTTGACTGGCAGGGCGTGCATTTTGATGTCATCCCGGTTGAACATATCGTGACGTCCCAGGGGACGATGCTTTCCTACGCGCTGTTCGGGCATGGAAAAAAACAAAGCTTCTTCCTGACGACAGATGCGATTTTCAATCCTGATGCCCATATGCCGCTGTACCAGAAAGCAGATATCATTTTTCAGGACTGCGAACTTGGTCCCCGCCATTCAGGCGTTCATGCCCATTACGAACAGCTTGTGACCCTTCCTGCCGATATCAAAGCCAAAATGTGGCTCTATCACTATCAGGCCTATCCAAAGCCCGATGCGGTTGCTGACGGCTTTTGCGGCTTTGTTGAACCGGGTCAAAGTTTCGAACTTGGCTAAAACCTTAAAGGCCGGGTACATTCTGCATCAAAACGAGCAATAGGAACGGGTAAAAAATCCGTTCCGACAAGAATACGGGACCCGTGAATGCCAAAGTCGGTTTTTGCCTATATCTGGCAACACAGCAGCTTACAGCAGATTATCCTGACTTTGGTCACGGTGATCTCCTTTCCATTTCTGTATTACTCGCTGGATTTGCCAAAGCTGATCGTCAACCAGGCAATCGGTGGCGCTGGCGAACCTTATGATGTTCTTGGCATCGAACTGAACCAGATCGAATATCTGTTCACCCTGTCTGGTATCTTTCTCGCGCTGGTCTTCATCAATGGCGGGTTCAAATATTTCATCAACGTCTATGTCGGCGTGATGTCCGAACGGCTTTTGCGCCGGTTGCGCTATACCCTGTTTGAACGGGTTCTGCGTTTTCCGCTGCCGCATTTCCGTAAAACCAGCCAGGGCGAAATCGTTTCCATGATCACCGCCGAAGCAGAACCGCTTGGCGGTTTCTTTGGCGAAGCGTTTTCGCTGCCGCTTTATCAGGGCGGTATTCTGGTCACGATCACCGCCTTTATCTTTATTCAGGACCCGTTGATGGGGCTGGCGGCAATTTCGTTTTATCCGTTGCAGGGCTACCTGATCCCGAAACTGCAACGCCGCGTGAACCAGCTTGGCAAACAGCGCGTGCAGAATGTGCGCCGGATGTCTGAACATATCGGCGAAGTCGTTGCCGGCGCGACCGATATCCGCGCCCATGAAACGCAAGGTTTCGAGCTGACCCATTTCACCCAGCGGATGGGCCGGATTTTCGAAATCCGCAAGGAAATCTATTTCCGCAAATTCTTTATCAAGTTCCTGAACAACTTCATCGCCCAGATCACGCCGTTCTTCTTCTATTCCATCGGCGGCTATCTGGTGATCATGGGGGATCTCAGCTTCGGCGCGCTGGTCGCGGCCCTTGCCGCCTACAAGGATATGTCGGCCCCCTGGAAAGAGCTTCTGGCCTATTACCAGCGCCTTGCCGATGCGCGGATCAAATATGAACAGCTTCACGAACAGTTCGAACTGCCTGATCTTGGCCGTGAACACGAACTGATCGCGCCGAAATCCGAACGCCTGCCCGGACCGCTCGATGTCGCGGCCCTGTCATGGGTCGATGATGACGGCACCCGGGTTGTTGAAAATGTGTCGTTCAACATGCCCTTGCCGGGCTCGGCCCTTCTGACCGGCTCGGCTGACAGCGGAAAGTCACAACTGGCCCGCCTGATCGCGCGGTTACTGACCCCGACCGGTGGCCGCATCCAGTTCAGCGACCGCAATGCCGAAGACCTTCCGGCATCCACATTCGGGCAACGTCTGGCCTATATCGGCAATGACGCCTATCTGTTTAACGGCACCATCGCCGACAACCTGTTTTATGGCCTGAAACACCGTCCGATCCTTGCTATCAAAACCGGCGATGAAAAAGACGGTGACGGTGACGGCGATGACGAAAATCTGAAACTGCCGCTGCCGAAATTTGTCGACCATATCGAACTGACCGATCCGACCGATCTGCCGTGGCGTCTGACCGACGAGATGTACGACGAAATCAAGCGGTCCGGTAATATCCCCTATGACCCGGCGGCAGAATGGATCGACTATATCGGTCCGGGCTTCAATTCGATTGATGAATTGAAGGCCGAACTGATGCGCCTGCTTGAAGTCGTGCAGCTTGACCGCGATATTTACCGCATCGGCCTGCAACGCCGCATTGATCCGAAAGAACGCCCGGATCTGGTCGAAGCCGTTCTGACGGCCCGCCCGAAACTCAAGGAAATCCTTGCCGAACGTGGCCTGTCCGATCTGGTCGAACCCTATGACATTGATCTTTACAACGACAACGCACCGGTCGGCGTCAACATTCTGTTTGGTGCCCCGGCCCGGTCCGATTTCGAACGCACGGCATTTCTGTCGCATCCCTATATGCAGGAAGCCCTGCGCGAAACCGGGCTTTACGACGTCATGATCAGCATGGGCCGCGACACGCTTGATCTGATGGTCGAACTGTTTACCGGTCTGCCGCCCGGACACGAATTCTTTGACCGTTACAGCTTTATCTCGGCCGACGAACTGCCCGAGGTCAAAAACATGCTGAAACGCACCGACGGGGTCGCGATCACGGATATGCGCGCCGAGGACAAGCTACGCCTCCTTGACGTCGCCATGAACCTGACCCCTGCACGCCATCGTTTGCGCGTCATTGATGACGAATTCCGCAAGCTGGTCCTGAAAGCGCGTCCGAAATTCTATGGCAAACTGCCCGACGATCTGGCGGATATGATCGACTTCTTCAAAGTCGATGAATATGCCGCCGCGGCCCCCGTCATCGACAACCTTCTGTTCGGTCGTTTTGCCTATGGCCGTGCAAATTCCGAAGAACGTGTTGGCGAAGTACTGTTTGAAATTGCCCATGAGGGCGGCCTTTACGAGGCGCTTGTCACACTTGGCCTTGATAGTCAGGTTGGTGTCGGCGGCAGCCGCGTTTCACAAAGCCTGCGTCAGAAAATCGCGCTGGTCCGTGCCCTGGTCAAGAATCCCGATCTGATGGTTGTGGACGAAGCCCTTTCGGCATTGGACCGTGAAACACGCGAACAGGTCATTGACTGGCTGACCGGGCAATCCGAACATCGCAGTGTGATCTGGGTTGATGGTGATGAAACCGACAGCCAGCGTTTCGGAACCTATCTGCATATGGCGAACGGCAAAATCGTTAAACGCCAAAGCCATGCAATCGACGGTGCCACCGCCGAACAGGCCGAAGACGAAGTCGCCGAAACCGCATCTGATACAAATGATGGCAGCATCGAACAGGAAGTCCGGCTGCTTCGGACCATTCCGCTGTTTGCCGGCCTTGACCCCAGCGTGATCAAGCTGCTTGCCTTTACCAGCCCGCGTCTGACCTTCAAACGCGGCGAGGTTCTGGTCAAACAGGGCGACCCGGGGGATGCGGCCTTTATCGTGATTTCCGGGCGCGGTGAAATCTGGCTGACGACCGACGAAGCCCAAACAATCAAGCTTCGCGATGTCGAACCCAAGGAAGTCATTGGTGAAATCGCCCTTCTGGTCGATGCACCGCGTTCCGCAACCATTCGCGCGGTCGAGGAAATGACGGTCCTGAAACTCGATAAAAACGAGTTCCTTGGCCTTGTCCGACAGGACCAGGCGGTTGCCGTTCAGCTGATCCGCGTTCTGGCCCACCGCGTTGATGTCACCACCAAACAGCTTACCAGCCGCAGTGGCTGAGTGAATTGCACTCCACCGGACCTGTTATGAACAAGCTTGCCTCCATCATCATCGCCGCCGTTTTCGCCATCGCCTTGCTTGGCGGAATGGCGGCGATGATCGGCGGCGGGCTTTTGGGTGCCATTGTCTTTATCATCGGCATCCCGGTCGCCTTTCCGATGTCCACCAGCATCGTTGTGCTGTTCTTTGCCGTGATCATCATCCGCACCGTCATCGAGAAACGGCGCGAACGCCGCGAAATGCGCGCTTTTCTCAAAGATAACGCCGACGATTGAATATCCGCACAGCCCCCGACAGAAAAAACATCTGCTTTCGACCGGGGCTTGCCAAAAAAACCGCATCAAATCGCATCGAGTTCGGAGACCTCCTCTGCCAGCTTGTTGATAGCCTGCGGGCAGTTCAACAAAACAGGGGCTGACGCCAAAAGGCGCGGCCTTGTTTCAAGGAGGTTTTCATGACGGCACAACTCAAAGAACAGCGCTGCGTGTCGTTAAGCCAGCTGTCCGATCTTCGGCTTCTGCGCGAACACGCTTATATTGACGGGCGCTGGTGCTCGGCCGACAACCGTCAGGTTATCGAAGTCACCAATCCGTTCGACGGTGCGTTTCTTGGTACCGTGCCAAATATGGGCATTGCCGAAACCCGTAACGCCATTGCCGCGGCCCATGCGGCCTTTCCGGCATGGGCCGCCCTTCTGCCGCAGGATCGCGCCGCGCGTCTGCGCCGCTGGTTTGATCTTCTGATTGAAAACAAGGAAGACCTCGCCCTTCTGATGACGCTTGAACAGGGCAAACCGATTTCGGAATCCCTTGGCGAGATTGACTATGCCGCAAGCTTCATCGAATTCTTCGCCGAAGAAGCCAAACGGGTGAATGTCGAAAACATCTCATCCCACCTGCCCGGCCGGAATATGAGTGTCAAACGCGAACCGGTTGGCGTCACCGCGGCAGTAACACCGTGGAACTTCCCGTGTGCGATGATCACGCGCAAGGCCGCCGCCGCACTGGCAGCCGGTTGCACCATGATTGTCCGCCCGGCGACCGAAACGCCGTTTTCGGCCACCGCCCTTGCCGAACTGGCCGAACGGGCCGGTATCCCGGCCGGTGTCTTTAACGTCGTGACCGGCGATCCCAATCCGGTTGTCGGCGAACTTTGCGGCAACCCGGTTGTGCGCGCGCTGTCCTTCACCGGCTCGACCGAAGTCGGCCGACTGCTGCTGTCGCAAGGGGCTCAGACCGTCAAAAAGATGTCGATGGAACTGGGCGGACATGCGCCGTTCATCCTGTTCCCCGATGTCGATCTTGATGAGGCTGTCAATCACGCCGTTGGTGCCAAATTCGCCACCAGCGGGCAGGATTGCCTTGCGGCGAACCGCATCTTTGTCCATCGTGATATCTATGATGCGTTCCTTGACAAATATGCCAAGGCAATCGGCGAACTGCGCGTTGGCAACGGGCTTGATGACACCACCGAAATCGGTCCGCTCATGCATGACCGTGCGGTTGCCAAATGCGATGAACATGTTGCAGATGCCCGCGCCAAGGGTGCCCGCGTTCTGACCGGTGGCAAGAAAATGGGCGGGCTGTTCTATGCCCCGACCCTTCTGGCCGATGTGACCGAAGATATGAAAATCTATCACGAGGAAACCTTTGGCCCGGTTGCCCCGGTCATCCCGTTCGATACCGAGGAAGAAGTCATCAGCCGCGCCAATGATAGCGAATATGGTCTGGCAGCCTATGTCTATACCAGGGATCATGATCGCGCCGCACGTGTTTCAAACGCACTTGAATACGGCATGGTCGCACTGAACTGCGTGAAAATCACCGGCGCACCGATCCCGTTTGGCGGGGTCAAGCAATCCGGCCTTGGCCGCGAAGGGTCGCGCCACGGCCTCGAAGAATTCACAGAACTCAAATATGTCTGCGCCGCGTTCAAACAGTAACATGCGCAGCAGCCACCGCATTCACATGGGAGAAGCAAAATGAATGTCATCAAAAACACCACCGCCGATCTGCAGGAAATGGATCGCGCCCATTTCATGCATCCCTCGACCCATATGCGCCAGCACGCGGCGGGCGAAACCCCCAACCGCATCATCAATGGCGGCAAGGGCATCTATATCCATGATACCGAAGGCAAGGAATCCCTTGATGCCTTCGCCGGTCTTTACTGTGTGAATGTCGGTTATGGCCGTACTGAAATCGCCGATGCGATTTACGCCCAGGCCAAGGAACTGGCCTATTACCACACCTATGTCGGGCACGGGAACGAGCCGGTCATCCGCCTGTCGGATCGCATCGTCAAATCCGCCCCCGAAGGCATGCAGCGCGTCTATTACGGCATGTCGGGGTCGGATGCGAACGAAACCAACATCAAACTGATCTGGTATTACAACAATATCCGCGGCCTGCCGCAGAAGAAGAAAATCATCTCGCGCTGGCGCGGTTACCATGGTTCGGGCATCATGACCGGCAGCCTTACGGGTCTGGCCGCCTTCCACAACGCGTTTGACCTACCACGCGCGCCAATCCTGCACACCACCTGCCCGCATCACTACTGGAATGCCGACGCGGGCGAGACAGAGGCCGAATTTGCCAAACGCTGTGCCGATGACCTTGAAAAAATGATCCTGCGCGAAGGCCCGGAAACCGTTGCCGCCTTCATCGGCGAGCCGGTCATGGGTACGGGCGGCATCATCACCCCGCCCGAAGGATACTGGGACGCGATCCAGAAGGTGCTGAACAAATATGATGTTCTTCTGGTCGCCGACGAGGTTGTGACCGCCTTTGGCCGTACCGGGTCCTATTTCGGCTCGCACCATTACGGCATGAAGCCCGACCTGATCACGATTGCCAAGGGTGTTACATCTGGCTACCTGCCGCTTTCGGGTGTGATCATTGGCGAACGCGTCTGGAAGGTTCTGGAACAGGGGTCGGATCAGATGGGGCCGATCGGCCATGGCTGGACCTATTCCGCCCATCCGGTCTGTGCTGCTGCCGCCAATGCCAACCTTGATATTGTCGATGGTGAAAACCTGACCGGCAATGCGGCTGATACCGGGGGCTATTTCCAGAAACGCCTGCGCGAAACCTTTAACGAGCATCCGCTGGTTGGCGAGGCGCGCGGTGTCGGCCTGATGGCCGCACTGGAATTTGTCGCCGATAAAACCAAAAAGGAACGGTTCGATCCGAATGCGAAAATCGGTCCGCGCGTTTCGGCCGCCTGCCTTGAACGCGGCATGATCGCACGTGCGATGCCCCATGGCGATATTCTGGGCTTTGCCCCGCCGCTTTGCATCACCAAGGCCGAAATCGACAAGGTCATCGACATCGCCAAACAGGCCGTCGATGCGGTTGCTAACGAGGTCGCAAGCGGCAAGTAATCGGCATCACCGACAAAGAACGCCCCCATCCGGTCGGCTCATTCTCCCGACCGGATGCTTTCAGAGGCCGGACCCATGCCGGCCTCTGTTTTTTTTGCGCAACATATCCGCTGGGTTATTGTGCCTTCTGCCCACAAGTTGCCTGATATGGCCCATTCAGTGCGGTTTTGAATGAATAAGCGTGGCAGGTTTTGACATAGCTATTGTTCTTATAGACCTCGATCGTAATGTGCTGCCACGTCTTGTCGTAATACATATCCCCACCGATATGCCAGAACTTGGTCACCAGAAGTTCGGTACCACCTACTCCGTTATAGGCATTCAAGATGGACTGCTCGTTTGAATTGGCAATCGTCTGAGCGACCGTTGTTTTCTCGTTGTCTGTCGATGCAAGTGCCAGCTGGTTGTCTGTGATCTGCACGTAATCATTCGCACTGCCGACATGGACATTATTGTAATTCTGCGCAAATGCCTGGGTTGAGAAACCAAACAGCAAGACGATTGCCAGCATCAGATATCTTTTCATCAGCATTCCTTTCAAGATTGCATGAAATTGCCGATATCTGACGCAAGGCGGGATTGGCTGTGATCTGTTTGACGTGCTGATCTCGGTAGCACTTTATGAAATCACGACGGAAAACCGACCGCGTTTACCGCGTCCTCGATCCGTTTGGCCATGTCATCCTGCTCAAGCACAATCGGACCTTTGCAGAAATAGCCAAGCTGGATGCTGCCGGTCAGCATGTTGATAAACAGTTCGGCAAACTGGCGCGGGGCAATCGCCCGCAGGTTTGACGGCAAATGGATTTGCGTCATCAGCTTTGCCGCTTTCTCATAGGTTGCCTCTGGCCCCGCATCCCAAAAGATTTTGCCCAGTTCCGGGTGGGTCGGAGTCCGTGCAACGACATAACGATGCAAATCCATCACCGGGGCACGTAAAATTCCGTCGGCAAAGGCCGTGGCAATTGCAATCAGGGTCGCACGCGGATTGTGTGGCCAGACGGTGACCCCTTCCAAAGGATCGCGGGCACGTTCGCACAGCCACGCGACCATTGCCCGCTCCAACCCGATCTTGTCGCCAAAATACCGATAGATGGTCGCCTTTGACGTCCCGGCACGCGCGGCAATCCGATCCACCGCCGTGCTGTCGTCACGCATATCAAGCAGCTCGGTCGCGGCCGCCTCAAGGATCCGGGTGCGGCGTTCCTGCTGTTTTGGGGTCAGGTTTTCGGCAGACATGTAACCGGGTTCCTTGTTTCTGGTTTCGTCTTGAGCATCATCACAGGCATCAAAAGGGACATCAAACGGGCGGGCTCACCCCTGATCAGGAATTCGCGCCCCGGCACGGCAAACCGCCAAACAGAACTGTACGGTTCCGTTTCGAAGCAATCCGTTTTGTAAGTCCTTGGACGCAATCAGACCACATTTTTCATTTGTCAAAAATGAAACTGTACCGTACAGTTTCATTTTTAGGGGTCATTCTTAACACATGTCGGGGAAACCGCGATGAATAATTTGCCACGCATTTGCTGGACAGTTTCCGCCTGTCTGGGGCTTGCAGGTATGGCTTGGGGCATGCAGATGGCCGGAAGCGGCGATCACAGCAATCTTGCGGCCCATGCCCATCTCAATCTTCTGGGCTGGGTCAGTCTGGCGCTTTATGGCACCTATTACCGGCTGATCGGGCTGACACGTTCGATGATTGCCAGCGTTCAGGTTGGTTGCGCGATTGTCGGATCGGTCGTTATGGGCGTTGGTATTGCCATCGCCCATCAGGGCGGACCAGAAGTAGCCGCCATCATCGGATCGCTTATGACACTTGCGGCGGGTGCGCTATTTGCCGCCATCACCTTCCAGCGTCCGCTTCGGATCAATAGCAGCCTGTGATAAGCGCCCCGCCAAAAGCAGACAAAAAGAAACCCCTGCGGCCAACATGGCAGGGGTTTCCGATATCATCCCGCTAAGGGGGAATTGCGGTCAGAGATGATTACATCTCGGTCCCGAATTCCTTGCGGAGCGCTTTCAGCACTTCTTCGGTGTCACCACCGACTTCGCTGACAAGGCTGTCACCAATACCGGCCGACGCCTTTTTGAATGCCGCGCGCTGTTCATCATTCAGACGAATGACTTCGATTTCCGGCTTGGCTTTCTTGATGCGATCAAGTGCCTCGGCATTTGCCTTTTCCTGGGCTTCGTAGATGAAGTCATCCAGTTCGGCCTTTACTTCGGCCAGCATCTCTTTGCGTTCATCCGACAGACCTTCATAGAAGGCGGCATTTGATACCACGGTGGTGGTATATTGCTGCTGACCGGCATAGATCAGATAGTCGGTAACTTCATAGAATTTCGCACTTTCGATGAAGAAGATCGGGTTGACCTGCGCATCGATAACGCTGGTCTGAAGACCGGAATAAACTTCACCCCAAGGCAACGCCACCGGATCGGCACCGAAGGACTCATAGCTTTCGATCAGGATCGGCGACGTCATGACACGGAATTTCACCCCGTCAAATTCGGACGGCTGGGTCACCTTTTTCTTGGTGGTCCAGACCATCTCGCCTTCGGGATACATGGTATAAAGCTTAAGACCCTTGGACTCAAAATCCTTCGACAGACCGTCATAGATCGTCGGGCTGCTCGACAGGACTTCCTTGTTCACCTCGTTATCCTGCGACAGCAGGTAGGGAACGCCGAAAACCTGAATTTCCGGAACAAAGGTGCCCAGATGGCCCGGCGACGCGTTCGAGAACTGGACAGCCCCCGCCGTCGTCAGTTCGGTAATGTCGTTTTCGGTACCCAACTGGCCATAGGTGTAGACGGTAACCGTCACATCACCGTTGGTTTTTTCCTCGACCAGGCGCTTGAATTCCTGTGCATACAGGTCCTGCACATCGCCCGGGCTTTCTTCATGCGCAAATTTCCATTCTTCGGCTTGGGCGGCTGTCCCGGCAACCGCAAAGATTGCGGCGGCAGACAGGGTCGCCTTGAAGAGCTTGTTCAAACTCATATCGAAGTCTCCCTTATTGTGCCGCGACGACCGGGATCTAACCCTTAATCGGCGGCGATTAGTTGGCACATCAATGTTATGAACGCGCAAAGTGTTGGAATGTTCCTGCATCAGGTCAATGTTAGTTTTGTATCATGACAAAATAACATTGACGTCTACACATTAACCCTCAGGTCATGTTAGGGTTGGAAAACCCCCAAGGGGGCACAAGGGTAGAAAAGGCTGGAAATCAACAGGATGTGGCTGCCAAATATTGACCTGAGCGGCGATACGGGACCGAAATACAAGGCCCTTGTCGAAGCGATCATCACCGATATCGAGGCAGGACGCCTTCGCCATGATGTCCGCATGCCGACCCATCGTGAACTGGCCTATCGGCTGCATGTCAGCGTGCAAACCGTCAGTGCCGCCTATAAGGAAGTCGAACGACAGGGTTATCTCAGGTCGGAACGACGTCGCGGCACATTCGTTCAGGCACGCCTGACAGATCGCGCATCGACCTTCATTCTGGATAATCGCCAGCCCGACCTGATCGACCTGTCGATTGTGCGCACGGCCTATACCGATTTCCACAATGATCTGTCGCGCCAGATTCACAGCAAACTGGCCGAGGAAACCCATCACAACTGGATGGAAAGCTGCCGCCCGGTCGCAGGGTTCGAATACCACCGCGAAATCGGCAGCAAATGGCTGGCATCGATGGGAATTTCGGCCGAGCTTCCCAACATCCTGATCACCAATGGCGCGGCACAGGGGGTGTTTACCGCCCTTGCCACCGTGGTTCAGCCCGACGATGTCGTGCTGACCGAAAGCCTGACCGATCATGGTGTCATTGGCACCGCCAGCATCCTTCGCTTCAAGCTGGGCGCATTGCCAACCGATGACGAAGGCATTCTGCCCGACGCGTTTGAACGTGAATGCCGTGCACGCCACATTCGCGCCCTTGTCGTGACCCCGATCTATACCAATCCGACCAACTGCCTGATGGGGCTGGAACGGCGCAAACGAATCGCCGAGATCGCCGAACATTACGGCGTTTACGTCATCGAAGACGATGTGTATCGCCCGCTTCTGGAACAGAACCTGCCCCCGATCACAAGTTTCCTGCCGCGGCTGGGCTTCCATGTTTCCAGCCTGACCAAGATCGTCATGCCGGGGCTTCGCACCGGTTTTCTGGTCGTGCCACAGCATCTGTCGATCCGTGCCAGCAGCGTTTTGCGAGTCACCGGCTGGATGGGCACCCCCCTGATGGCCGAGATCGGCGCGCGCTGGATCACCGATGGCACCGTTGATCAGGCGGTGACGGTCCAACGCGCCCTGATGCGTGAAAGACAGGCCCTTGTTGCCGAAATACTGGGGGATGCCGTGGTCCGCCATCACCCCACATCGCTAAGCGCCTGGGTGCGCATTCCGCATCACTGGCAGGAAGAATGGTTCGCATCAGAACTGAGGAAAAACGGCGTTGCCGTGACGATTTCCGATCCGTTCATGACGGTCAAGGTCCCCCGCCCGAATGCCATCCGGATTTGTGTCGGCGGGGCGGTGGATACCCCGTCCCTGCATCACGGGCTGATGCAGATCCGCCATACGATGGAACAGATGCCGGGTGTCCATGCCTTCGACGTTATGTATTGATTTTTGTGTCATGACAAAAATCTGATTGAACCGTCACAAACCGTTTTTATTCTGACGGTCTGGCGCGAAGCGAACAGGAAACGTGTGGGAGGGAACCAATAACCACACACAACGTTCAGCAAGAATGTCTCGCACGCGCATCATGGAGGTCGTATGTCAGATTCTAACGGGGAGGCTCCCTCGCCACAAGGCGGGGTGCTGTCGGTGCTGAAACGGCTTGATGACGGTTTATCCGTTGTCGAGCGTCAGTTGCTGGGGTGGAGCATCGTGATCATGGCCGTCAATACGGTCGCCAATGTGATCATGCGGCTGGGTTTCAGTTCGAGCATCTTCTTTTCCGAAGAGCTCAATCAATTTCTGATCATTCTTGTCACGTTTGTCGGCATCAGCGAGGCCGCCCGCATGGGTCGCCACATTCGCATGTCGGCCTTTACCGATATGCTGGGCCCGCAGGCCAGCAAGATCATGATGATCATCATCACGCTGGGTACAGCCGCCCTTCTGTTTCTTCTGGCATGGTACTCCGTCGGCTATGTTTCATCCCTGATCCAGTCGAACCGCCTGACACCGGCCCTTCGCATCCCCTATTATTTCACCGTCCTCATCGTACCCTTTGGCCTGACGGTCACGGGAATCCAGTTCGTACTTGCCGCGGCAACGAATATCTTCAGACCGGGGACGCATCTGTCCTACCGGGTGGAAGATACGTTTTCCGACGCTGACGATCATCATCTGTAAGGGGACGGAAAATGGATCTTGGAACCACAATTCTGATTGTGATGCTCGTCCTTCTGGTGCTGGGCTTCCCGATGATGGTGCCGCTGACCATGGCCAGCGTCGTCGCTTTCACCTTCTACATGCCGATTGATCCCAAAATTCTGATCCAGCAAATGGTGACGGGGATCTCGCCGGTGGCACTGATTGCCGTGCCGATGTTCATCTTTGCCGCCGATATCGTGACAAAGGGGCATACGGCCAACCGGCTTATCGACCTTGCCATGACCTTTGTGGGCCATGTCCGCGGCGGCCTTGCGGTCACCACCGCCCTTGGCTGCACGATGTTTGGGGCCGTGTCGGGTTCGACACAGGCCACCGTGGTCGCGATGGGCGGCCCGCTGCGTCCCAAAATGCTGAAAGCCGGTTACAAAGACAGCTTTGCCATGGCCCTGATCATCAATGCCAGCGACATCGCGTTTCTGATCCCGCCTTCCATCGGCATGATCGTGTTTGGCGTGGTGGGCAAGGTATCCATCGGTGAATTGTTCCTGGCTGGTATCGGCCCAGGCATCCTGATCCTGCTGATGTTTTCGGCTTATTGCATTTACTACGCGAAAAAGAACAACATCCCGACCATCCCGCGCATGGGCTGGGCCGAACGTGGCAAGGCCGTCATCAATGCCGGTCCGGCCATCATGTTCCCGGTTCTGATTGTTGGTGGCATTTATCTCGGCTGGGTCAGCCCGACCGAAGTCGCAGCCGTTTCCGTGGTCTATGCCATCATTCTTGAAGTCATGATCTTCAAGTCGGTGAAATGGTCCGAACTTCTGGAAATTGCCCGTTCGACCGGCCTGATTACCGCTGTGGTCTTCATCCTTGTCGGCGCGGGGACAACATTCTCGTTCGTGATTTCCTTTGCCCAGATCCCGCAGCACGTGATCGGTGCATTGGGCCTTGAAGGTGCAAACAGCTATCTGATCCTGGCGGCAATCTGCATCGCGTTCTTTATCGGTTGCATGTTTGTTGATCCGATTGTTGTCATTCTGGTTCTGACACCGATCTTCATGCCGCTGGTGCGTGATGCCGGACTTGACCCGGTTCTGGTTGGCACGCTGGTGACGCTTCAGGTCGCCATCGGGTCGGCAACGCCCCCGTTCGGGTGCGATATTTTCACCGCCATCGCGATCTTCAGGCGACCTTATTACGAGGTCATCCGGGGCACGCCGCCCTTTATCTTCATGCTTCTGCTGGCAGCCGTGATTCTGGTCCTTGTTCCGCAGATCGCATTGTTCCTGCCGACCATGGCATTCCGTTAATCGGCAGGGCTCCGGGATCGTCCCGGAAAAGACGAACCACAATATCAAACCGGGGTGCGGGCATTCATTGCCCCGCCCCATTAAGGAGTTCAGGACGATGTCCGTTGCCCCCGCGGTCACGCCAGAGCCGGTAGACCTGTCCTATTTGCCCGATCCGGTTGCCCCGGCCGGGCGGATCGGATTGATCACGCTCGCCACCGATTTCAACGGCGAGGATGACCTGCGCCGCATCATTCCCCATGATGTTGGCCTGTTCACCACCCGCATTGAAAATGCCAATCCCATCACGGTCGACACCCTGCGCAGCATGGCCGACGATCTGCCACGTGCCGCCCGCACCCTGTTGCCGGGATATGGTGTCGATGTCGCCATTTTCGGCTGCACATCGGGGACGGCGGTGAATGGATCGGACCGGATCGAAGCCCTGATCAATATGGGCATGCCCGGTACGGCGGTGACCAATCCGTTGCTGGCGGCCGATGTCGCATTGCGAACAATCGGTGCGCAAAAAATCGCCGTGGTCGCCCCCTATGTTCTTGATGTCACCCGTTCCGTTGCCGAACAGCTGATCGTGCGCGGTTTCGATGTGACCCGGCTGTTGGGTTTCGGGCTTGAAAACGATATTGATATGACGGCAATCCCGCCCGATGCTCTGTTGGCTGCGGCATTACAGGCCAACAGCCCGGATGCCGATGCCGTGTTCATTTCCTGCACGGCCATCCGCTCCGCCGAGATTGCCGAACGTGCGGAAAAGCTTTTGGGCAAGCCGGTAATTACCAGCAATCAGGCCATGATCTGGCACGCGCTGAATCTGATGAAATACGACAAACCGGTCACAGGGTTCGGAACCCTGTTTAACCACGCCCCACACAAATCGTAACGAGGTCGCCATGAAAGAACCCATCACACTTGGTGATGTGCTTTCTGCCCGCAAGACCATCGCGGGACACGTGATCCATACACCACTGCGTCCGTCTGCCAGCCTGTCTGAGCGGATCGGATCGCCCGTGTGGCTGAAATGCGAACACCAGCAATATACCGGCAGCTTCAAGCTGCGCGGGGCGGCGAATGCCGTTCTGAAACTGTCGCCCGAACAAAAGGAAAAGGGCGTTGTCGGGGTATCGACCGGCAATTATGGCCGCGCCCTTGCCAATGCGGCACTCAATGCCGGGGTTCGCGCCGTGATCTGCATGTCCGAACTGGTCCCGAAAAACAAGGTCGAAGGCATTCGCGCCCAAGGGGCCGAAATATGCATTTCCGGCACGTCACAGGACGAAGCCCAAAAGGAAGTGGATCGTCTGGTTGCGGAAAACGGCATGACCATGCTGCCCCCCTTCGACCATGCCGACATCATCGCCGGGCAGGGAACCCTTGGCCTTGAAATCCTTGAACAGCTTCCCGAAACCGACACTCTTCTGGTGCCCCTGTCCGGTGGCGGGCTTCTGGCCGGTGTGGCCCTTGCCGCAAAGTCGATCAATCCGGCGATCCGGGTTGTCGGCATTTCGATGGAACGCGGCTGTGCGATGATCACAAGCCTTCAGGAAGGCAAACCGACCGCGGTTAAGGAACTGCCGACACTGGCCGACAGTCTGGGCGGCGGCATCGGGCAAAACAACCAATACACCTTCGATATGTGTGCCGATCTGACCGATGACTTTGTTCTGGTGAATGAAACCCAGATCGCGGACGGCATCCGCGCCGCCTATCACGATGACCAGCAGGTCATCGAAGGGGCGGCTGCCGTTGGCATCGCGGCCCTTCGCGCCGGATTGATCGACAATCCCGGCACCACGGTGGTTCTGTCCACCGGCTGCAATATCGACATGGATTTGCATAAACGTATTGTCGGCGGCGAAGACGTCGACCTGATGGCGGAGTAACCGATATGCCCAACATCAGAATTCTGACCGAAACCGACCTTCGCAACGTTATCACCCTTGATACCGATGCGATTGCCTGTATCGAAAATGCCTTTCTGGCACTGGCGACCAAGGATGTCCGCATGCCGCCGATCCTTCGGCTTGATATCGACGATCACAATGGCGAGGTCGATGTCAAAACCGCCTATGTGCCGGGGCTCGACAGTTTCGCCATCAAAATCAGCCCCGGCTTCTTTGACAATCCCAAGCTTGGCCTGCCGTCGGTCAACGGGTTGATGAACCTGTTTTCGGCCAAAACCGGCCTGCTCGAAGCCGTGATGCTCGATAACGGTTATCTGACCGATATCCGCACCGCCGCCGCCGGGGGCGTTGCCGCCAAACATCTGGCGCGCAAGGATGCCAAACATGCCGCGATCTTCGGGGCCGGTGTGCAGGCGAAATTGCAGCTAAAGGCGCTTAAACTGATACGCGGCATCACATCGGCCGCCATCTGGGCACGCGATATGGCCAAGGCCGAAATCTGTGCCGCCGCCTGCGCCAGCGAACTTGGCCTTTCCGTAACCGCAACGCCCGATGGCCGGGCCGCGGCACAGGATGCTGATATCATCGTCACCACCACCCCCGCACGTGAACCCGTCCTTTTATCGGACTGGGTCAAACCCGGCACCCATATCACCGCCATGGGGTCGGATGCGGAACATAAAAACGAAATCGACCCGGCATTGATCGGCCGGGCAGACCTTTATGTGTGCGACAGCCTTTCGCAATGCCGGATTCTGGGTGAATTGCATCATGCCATTGATGCCCGGATCATCAGGGCCGACCACACATTTCCAGAACTGGGGCAGATTATTGCCGGATCGGCGTCGGGACGTGCTTCCGACGATGCGATCACGGTTGCCGATCTGACCGGTACGGGTGTCCAGGACACCGCAATCGCCACCCTCGCCCGGGCGCGCTGCGATGCAGCCAAGGCCGGGACCGAGATCACGTCGTAATAACAAAGGGAAACAGGGTCAGGAAAAACTGAAACCCCGCCTTTTTTTGGAGGCCTGCAATGAGCCAGGTTGAATTGAATTTCACGCGCGAGGAATATGCCGAGCGTCTGGAAAAAACAAAAAAAGCCATGGTGGAAAAGGGGCTCGATCTTCTGATCGTGACCGACCCATCAAACATGGCCTGGCTGACCGGCTATGACGGCTGGTCGTTTTATGTTCACCAATGCGTGCTTGTCCCGATAGAGGACGACCCGATCTGGTTCGGGCGATCACAGGATGCAAACGGGGCAAAGCGCACGGTCTATATGACCCATGATCGCATCATCCCCTATGCCGATTACTATGTGCAATCGACCACCCATCACCCTATGGATTACCTGTCCGAGGTGATCGAACATCGCGGCTGGGGCACGCGCAATATCGGTGTTGAAATGGATAACTACTATTTCTCCGCCAGATGTTACGCCCAATTGCAGGCCCATCTGCCCAATGCAAAGTTCCATGATGCCACGGCACTGGTGAACTGGCAGCGTGCCGTAAAGTCCGAGACCGAGATTTTCTATATGCGTCAGGCGGCCCGCATCGTCGAAAACATGCATGAACGCATTTTCGAAGTCGTTGAACCGGGCATGAAGAAAAACGAACTGGTGGCCGAAATCTATCGTTCGGGGATTGTCGGCATTGACGGGATCGGCGGCGATTACCCGGCGATTGTGCCGCTGCTGCCGTCGGGTGCCGATGCCGGTGCGCCGCATCTGACCTGGGATGACAAACCGATACCGGGCGATGCAGGGACGTTTTTCGAGATTGCCGGTTGCTATAAACGCTATCACGCGCCGCTGTCGCGCACGGTCTATCTGGGGCAGCCCGAACAGCGTTTCCTTGATGCCGAAAGTGCCCTGATCGAAGGCCTTCAGGCCGGGCTCGAAGCCGCCAAACCCGGCAATGTCTGCGAAGATATCGCCATTGCCTTCTTTGGCGTGCTGCAAAAATACGGCATCCACAAAGACAGCCGCTGCGGATACCCCATCGGGCTTTCCTATCCGCCCGACTGGGGCGAACGCACCATGAGCCTGCGCCCCGGTGATCGCACGGTTCTTGAACCCGGCATGACATTCCATTTCATGCCCGGTCTCTGGTTTGATGACTGGGGGATCGAGATCACCGAAAGCATGATGATCACGGAAACCGGCAGCAAGACACTGACCAGTTATCCAAGGCAGTTATTCGTCAAAAACTGACGCGAATACCGCCGATCAAAATCGCACCGCAGATAAAATGCCGGTGCAAGACTGCCACGCAGGATACCGACGGTCGCGGTATCCTGCATTATGCAAGGAAACGGCCATGACAAAGAAATCCCCGATTACGCCAACCATCCCGTTCGATCAGGATGGCGTTCATCACGGCTTTTTAAAGCTGCCCTATTCGCGTGACGATTCCGCGTGGGGGGCCGTGATGATCCCGATTACGGTCATTCGCAACGGCGATGGACCAACCGCCCTTCTGACCGGCGGCAATCACGGCGACGAATACGAAGGACTGGTATCGCTGTTCAAACTGGCGGGGAAGCTCTCGCCCGCCGAAATCCGCGGGCGCGTCATCATCCTGCCCGCCATGAACTTCCCGGCATTCCTCAATGCATCGCGGACATCCCCGATTGACAAGGGCAACCTTAACCGCAGCTTCCCCGGCAAGGCCGACGGCACGGTGACACAGAAAATCGCCGATTACGTTCTGCGCCATCTGGTGCCCGAAGCCGACATCGTCCTTGATCTGCATTCCGGCGGCAAGACGCTGGACTTCATTCCGTTTGCCGCCGTCCACGTCCTTGAAGACAAGGAACAGGAAGCCCGCTGCATAAGCGCGATGAAGGCCTTTGCTGCCCCCTATTCGATGATGATGCTCGAACTTGATTCGGTCGGCATGTTTGACACCGTGGTCGAAGAAGCCGGCAAAACATTCGTCACCACCGAACTGGGCGGCGGCGGCTCGACCACGGCCGAACGGGTGGCGATTGCGGATCGCGGGGTGCGCAACCTTCTGATCCATGCCGGTATTCTGACCGGTGAACCGGACGTCCCCGACGAGGGCAGCGTCATGCTTGATATGCCGGACGGCAATTGCTTTGTCGCGTCGGTTTCAGGCGGCCTGTTCGAACCCTGCGTCGATCTGGGTGAAACGGTGCTGCGCGGTGATCTGATTGCGCGTGTTTACGATGCCAACCGGACCGGCGGGGTGCCAACCGAATACAAGGCACCGCGCGACGGTATTGTCGCCTGTCGCCATTTCCCCGGCCTGATCAAGACCGGCGATTGTCTTGCCGTCATTGCCGAGGTGGTCGGGAAATGATCAGGCTGGATGATCAGGATCTGAAAATCCTGCTCACGCTGCAACGCGAGGGGCGCATCACCAAGGTCAAACTGGCCGAGGCGGTGAACCTCTCGCCAAGCCCGTGCTGGGAACGGCTCAAACGCCTTGAAGACCTTGGCGTGATTTCGGGCTATCACGCGCATATCAATCTGGAAATGCTGGTCAAGCCGACCCTTGTGATGACCGAGGTGACATTGCGCCATCACCAGCACGAGGATTTCGCGATTTTCGAAAAGGCGGTTCAGGATATCCCGGAAATCGTCGAATGCTACGCCCTTGGCGGCGGGGTGGATTACATGCTCAAGGTGCTGTGTCGTGATGTCGATGCCTATCAGCGTCTGATCGACGGGCTTCTGATCGCGGGGATCGGCATTGACCGCTATTTCACCTATATCGTCACCAAAAAGGTCAAGGTAACACCGGTCCCGCCGATTGACGCCCTTCTCGATTCCGGGGGACGAAAATAACACCTAACACCCAATACCCAACATTGACGGGCGAAACACCCTATCCCCTGAATTTAAACGCTTCCCAACCTGCCAAACTTGTGGCGAAATCGGTTTTATCAGATGGCCTATGGGGGATGGGTGATGAAACCGGGCGTTACGATGATCAGGACCATGACCGTCGGCATTTTGGCTATCGGCCTTGCCGCCTGCCAGACGGTCACCCCATCCCCATCCGCCCCGGCACCCTCGCCCGTCCCGTCGCAAACACCCCTTGCCCCGGCCAATGTTTCCGATCCCGGCAGCATCGCCTTTCGGATTAACCCGTCGGGCAACGGGGCCTATTACGGCTGGCAGATGCAGATCGTAAAGGCGGCGCGCAACAAGGGGTTCAAGCCCTTCACCACCGAACAGCTTTCCGCCGGACAGATGAAGGAATACACCCTGTGGCCCGACAGCTATCAGGTCAGGGTCTATCGACTGGGTGAACTGAAATCGGAAAGCTGGGTCGATGTGCTCCCCGGCGAAGTGACGGTGGTTTATGCCGATTACGGTCTGTTTTCCGAAGACGTCAAAATCAGCCGCGAACCCGACCCTGCCCGGATTGATCCGAATATCGACACCACGATATGGCGCATACCGATCAGCATCACCTATGGCCCGGAAACCCTTTTTACCGATAACGGATACCAGGCGGAATATACCGGCCCGCAAAATAACGGCAATCCGGTCGGCACCGGCACGGTCGAAATCACCCGCAACGGGCAGCCCTTTGCCGAAATCGACAATGCCGACATTACCGGCGAAAAAATCACTGGCGACATCGAATATGCCGATGGCCGCGTGGTGGACGGCGAATATCTAAGCGACAGCCGCCAGATCGAACCGGGCAGCACGACCAAATGGCCCGATGGCACAAGCTTTACCGGTACCTATCGCCTGTTTGACCCGCTTGAAGGTGAATTGCGCATGGCGGACGGCAATGTCTGGCAGGGACCGGTGCGCGAACGCAAGCCTTCTGGTCAGGGGCGCCTGACCTGGTGGGAAGGCGGCTGGATGGAACTGCCCGAAGGATCGGCATTCCCAAGCCAGACCGGCGAATTCGTCTGCGGCGGGGAAACCGTCGCGGCCGGTGAATGCTATTATTATGGCGGCAAAAAGCTTTCGGGGCCGGACGAACTGGCCGCCCTGATCGAACGTGATCGTCAACTTGCCGCAAAAGCCGCCGAAGCCGCCGCACAAAAAGCCGCAACCGAAGCCACCCAACAGCAGGTCGCAGCCCAAGGCGGCTGCCGCAATGCCAGCGGCACATTCCGCGACAATACCGGCAATTCCACCCTTCAACTCGACTCCCCCGGACAGGGGAGTGGTAATTTCATCACGTACACCTATGGCAGTGCCCAGAAATACCGGTTCGAGATCGGTTTCACCTATGTCACCACGCCCGACAGCATTTCGGTCACCTATGGCAACGGCACCTATAGCGATGCGGCAACCGGGCAGGTCCTGCAACGCATGAGTGTGCCATCAGGCACCGTACCATGCCGTTTTGACGGTAATCTTCTGGTCATGGACGGGGTCGAATACCGGCAGTAATCAAACGAACAAACCGCCCGAAAACATCCCTACCTGCAATTAAACTCTTGGGCGAAACAAAGGCGAAAAGCGGCCAAACCGCCCCAATCCCCTTGATATTGGCCGCAAATTTGCCCACAGGCACACGTAACATTTTTGTCAGATGACAAGGAGATTGTTGCGTGTCTGCACCTGAAAAAACCAGTGAGTCTGCGGAAAACAACCGCGGCGATAAAATCTTTTTTGCTGCTTTCATGACCGGCATCGCCGCGATCAGCTTTGGCATCGGTGCGTTTGTCATACTGGCCGAAGTCCCGCCCTACCAGTCGATGAAAAATGCCTGGCGCGCGGGCACGGCATTATGGGAACAGCGCACCAAATATAGCAGCGTCGAACGGCTTGATTTCTGGTCCCCGGCCCGCACCGAAGAAACCGGTGTCACGATCAATAAAACGGACAAGACCCAGAAAGGTCTGACCCTGTATTCGTCGGGTGACGGGCCGCATGCCGTTCTGATCGATATGGATGGCAACATCGTCCATGAATGGCGCATGCCGTTTAGCGAAATCCACGATGAAACATCGCCGATCCCCAACCCGCAAAAAGACGATTTCATGCATTGGCACACCGCCAAAATGGCACCGGATGGCGACCTGATCGTGCAATATACCGCGGCGGGCGATACGCCCTATGGCTATGGCATGGCCAAGATCGACCGCAACTCCAAACCGGTCTGGAAATATCTGGGGACCGCGCATCACGATTTTTCGATTGCGCCCGATGGCCGGGTTTATGCCCTGACACAGGAATTCCGCTTTAACACATATCCCAACCGCAAACAGCTGACCCCGCCGCGGCTTGATGATTTCGCGGTGATCCTGTCCCCCGAAGGCAAGGAAATCAAACGTGTCTCGATCCTCGATGCGCTGATCAATTCAAGCTACGCCAACATGGTCGATTTCGCGCCCTATTTCTCGAACGAGGACGTGCTGCACACCAACACCATCCAACTGATTAGCGAGGAAACCGCGCAAAACTTTGCCAAGGGCAAGGCGGGAGATGTGGTTCTGTCCTTCCGTGATCTTGGCATCATTGCCGTGCTTGATATGGATGCCGAAAAAGTCGTTTGGGCAACACGCGGCCCATGGCTTGGCCAGCATGACCCGGATGTCCTGCCAAATGGCGATATCCTGCTGTTTGACAATCAGGGCCAGCTTGCCGATCCGCAAGCCGGACAATCGCGCATCCTGCAAATCGATCCGGAAACCAACGGCATCACCTGGGAATACAAGGGCACAGCCGAACAGAAATTCGACAGCAACATACGCGCTGATCAGCAACGCCTTGCCAATGGCAATACACTGATTACCGAATCAAGCGGCGGACGACTGCTCGAAGTCACCCCGGAAGGCGAGATCGTCTGGGAATTCCACAATCCGATCCGCCGTGATGATCCCGATAATCCGGGCAAGAAACTGATCCCCGTTGTGTCGCAGGCCGAGCGCATCAGCGACGAACGCGCGGCCCTTTATCGCGATACCGACTTCACCCCGACCTCCACGAATGGAGACACCCAATGAAACAGAACATGAAACTGCTTTCCATCGGAACCGTGACGATTGCGGCTACCACCCTTCTGACCGCCCTGCCCGCACAGGCCTATGTCGGACCGGGTGCCGGGCTTAGCTTGCTGTCCGCTTTGTGGGCGGTTCTGGCCGCCGTGTTTGTCGCGGTTGGCTTTGTCCTGCTGTGGCCGATCCGCAAGATGATGCGCAACCGCAAACGTGCGCAGCAGGGCACATCCAATACCGCCTCGCATTCGGCATCTTCCAGTGCATCCCATCAGCCCAAAGCCTGATCGGGAACAGCGACGGAAAGAATAAAGCATGGGAATACTCGATTGGCCCGCCCCCGCCTTTGGTGCGCTTGATACCCTGATGGCAGATGCCCTTGGGCCGTTTGGCCGTGTCCTGATCTGGGCGTTGATCTGTGCCGTGATATCGATGCTGCTCTATAAATGGCTGTCACCGCAAACCCGCATCAAGGCGATCAAGGAACGGCTGAAAGAAGCCCGTCAGGCCATGGCCGAAGACGACGGCGAAGACTTTGCCGAAGGCATGAAGCTGGCCAAGGCGCAGTTGGCCCAATCGCTGAAACTGGTCGGTTTTGTCATCGGCCCGGCGGTTGTCGCATCCCTGCCGGCCCTTGCCCTGATTGTCTGGCTGGACGGGCAATATGGGTATAGCTGCCCGCCCCCCGGACAGCAGGTTTCGATCACCACCCAGCCGGAAAATGCCACCATCGAACAGGTCGGCATCAATCCGACCGGATTGGAAGACGGTGCCTGCCCCGTCGTTCAGGTGCCCGGTGCCAATGACGGCGAAACCTATCTGGTGGCACCGGCCGCCGCCATTCCCGTGATCCATCAAAAACAGTGGTGGAATTTCATCATCGGCAACCCGGCGGGCTATCTGCCCGACGACAGCCCGGTAACACAGCTTCGTTTCGAATTGCCAACCCAACACATCATCAGCGCCGGCCCCGACTGGGCGCGTGGCTGGGAACTGACTTTCTTCCTTGCCCTCATATTGGGGTCGCTGGCGATCAAAAAAGGATTTCGCATCGAATGACGGGCCAAACAACATCCGAAAAATCAACCACACCCGCGTCTAATGGCGCAGCCTTCCATGTATCGGGCTGGGATAACTGGCTAAGCGGCCTGATTGCCCGCCATCCGATGCAATGGATCAGACTTGGCAATTTCGAAACGAAACTTGCCAGTGATGCGATTGAAGATGTCCAAATAGAAAAGCCGGTCTTTGTCGCAGGGCTCGCCCGATCCGGCAGCACGATCCTTCTGGAAACGCTCGCCCGCCATCAGGATGCCGCAACCCATCGTTACCGCGACTATCCGCCGGTTTTCACGCCCTATCTTTGGAACAAGTTTGTCGATCTTGCCCCCAAGGGCAAGGAAGTCGCGGTTGAACGCACCCATGCGGACGGCATCAACATCACGCCCGAAAGCCCCGAAGCGTTCGAGGAAATGATCTGGATGGCGTTTTTCCGCCACCTGCATGACGTCAATGAAAGCAACGTCCTTGACGGTCAGATCAGAAACCCGGCGTTCGAGAAATTCTATCGCGATCACATCCGCAAACTGATCCATATTCGCGGTGGCAAACGTTATATCTCCAAGGCGAATTATCTGGTCACCCGGATGGAATATCTGCTCTCGCTCTTCCCCGATGCCCGGTTCGTTCTGCCGGTGCGTGACCCGTTATGGCATATCGCATCCCTTGCCAAGCAGCACGACCTGTTCTGCAAGGGCGAACAGGATAACCCGCGTGCGATTGCCCATATGCAGCGTGTCGGCCATTACGAGTTCGGCCTTGATCGTCGTCCGATCAATACCGGCGATCTGCATGCCACCCGACAGATCATGAAACACTGGAAAGACGGCGAAGAAGTTGCCGGCTGGGCCCATTACTGGACCGACCTGCACCATTACATTGCCGATCGCATGACCGTGAACAAGGCCCTTAAAGATGCAACACTGGTGGTCCGGTACGAGGATTTCGTCGCCGACCCGGCAAATCAGTTGCGCCGCCTGTTTGACCATGTTGATCTGCCCGACGCCGAACCGATCATCAATGAAGTCGCCCCGACCATTCACGCGCCGACCTATTACCGCCCGAAATTCAGCGATGATGAAATTGATCTGATCCGCGATGTCACCGCAATTGCCGCGGCCCGTTTCGGCTATGACGGCACACAGCAGGACGGTGCAGGTGTCGCAAAAACAAAACGCGCCTAGGGATTTTCAAATCCCCGGCGCGTCCTGAATCAATCGATATCCGATATCCGATATCTGGCAAAAGCGATCAGTGATGGTCGCTTTTGCGCCCTGTGCCCATATGCCAGAAATCCCAGCCACAAAGCGCCAGCGTGATCCCGACCATAATGCCAAGGTCCCAGCGCGTGACATAGCCAAACAGAATGCCAAGAAAACCGGCAAACACGATAAAGGCCAGGATCGCCATTGCCTGATCAAGACGTGACGTGGTCATGACGATGCTCCTTCATTTTCAGAATTCGACAAAAATTCAACAAGCCAGCGCGCCGTTCGAAGCAACCGCGCATCATCGCCGCGCCGCCCGACAAGCTGCACGCCCATCGGCAATCCGTTTTCCGCCCAAAGCAACGGCACCGTAATCGCAGGCGTGCCGCACAACGTCCAAAGACCGTTGAAAATGGCATTTCCCGTCGTATCAAGGTTTCCGGGCGCTGGCCCCGGCGCTGCCGGGGTAATGATCGCATCGCAACGCTGGAACACTTCATCAAGCGCAACATTGTAAAGATCGCGCCAATCAAGTGCCGCAAGATAATCCCGCGCCGTTACCCTGTTCCCGGCATCAAGCGCCTCTGTCATCTGCGGGGACAATTGATCGCGCCCGCGCTTTTCATAGCTGTAATAACATTTCGCCATTTCGGCAAAATTGATCTTGGCGCGCAAATCCGCCGCATCATCAAATGCCTTGGGCAACGGGGCTTCGAAACACTGTTCGCCAAGCGCACTGGTCAATTCGCGAAACGCCATCACGGTATCGTCGTCGGCCACGGTGTCAAATTGCGGCGGACGAACAAAAGCCAGTGTCGGCGTCACCAGCGGCTCGGTCCGGGCCGTTTGAAGCAACCTTGGCACCGGCTGCGGCATGGTCGCGGGGTCACGGGCATCATGACCAAACAGGATTTCGGCAATCAATGCCGCCCCTTCAACCGACCGGGCAAAAACACCAATGGTATCAAGTGTCGGCGACTGGGTCAGAACCCCCGTGCGGGCAATCGCGCCAAAGGTCGGCTTTAACCCGACCACCCCGCAAAAGGATGCTGGTCGGATCACCGACCCGCCGGTTTGCGTCCCCACGGCAAGCGGCACCATCGCCGCGGCCACCGCCGCCGCCGATCCGGCCGATGATCCCCCCGGTGTATGGGATGTGTTGTGCGGATTTCGGGTTTTCGACGGGCACATGAAGGCCATTTCGGTCGAAACGGTTTTCCCCATGATAATCGCACCCGCCGCACGCAGCCGTTCGACAAGCACCGCATCCTCGGTCGGCACCCGCCCGGCATCAAGCGGGGTACCGTTTTCGGTCGGCATCCGGGCGGTATCAATCACATCCTTCAACCCGACCGGCAGCCCATGCAACGGCCCGATGGGCATGCCAGACTGGCGGCGCGCATCAAGTGCACGGGCCTGCGCCATCACGTAATCACCATCCAGATAGGCCCATGCCTGAATTTCAGGTTCAAGGGCCGCAATCCGCTCTAGGCAGGCTTCGGCATATTCCACGGCGCGCACCGCCCCACTTGCCAGACGGTCGCGCAATTCAACAACATCAAGATTAAGCAACGGATTAAGGGTCATGACCACATCCTCCTATCGTGCACCATAGAACAGATCAGGCAGATGGAACACGATCTGGGGGAAGGTATACATCAGCACCATGCTGACAATCACCATGAACAGGAATGGCATGATTCCCTTGAAAATATCCGTCAGCAAAACACCCGGAGGCGAAACCCCCTTGAGGTAATAGGCCGACATTGCCATTGGCGGCGTCAGGAAGGATGTCTGAAGGTTCAGCGCAACCAGAATGCCAAAGAACAGCGGATCAATATCAAACAGCGGCAGCAGCGGCAGGAAGATCGGCACGAAGATGATGATGATCTCCGACCATTCCAGCGGCCAGCCCAGCAGGAAGATGATCAACTGCGCCAGCAGCAGAAACTGAAGCGGCGTCAGATCAAGTCCGCCAACGAATTCGGCAATGACATGCTCGCCCCCCAGATACGAGAACACCGACGAGAAAGTATAAGACCCGACAAACAGCCAGCACACCATCGCCGATGTCCGCACCGTCAGATAAACAGATTCCCGCAACCGGTCAAAGGTCAGCGCACGATACGCCAGCGCCAGAACCATCCCGCCCAGCGCCCCGATGGATGCCGCCTCGGTCGGGGTTGCCAGACCAAACAGGATCGATCCCAGAACCGCCAGAATAAGGAATGCCAGCGGGAAGAACGATGTCGCCAGCAACCAGAGAACCTTGAGCAGGGGAACATCGGGAATTTCATCCGATGTCGGACGCGGCGCGGCTTTGGGCTGCAACAGGGCACGCCCCATGACATAAACCAGATACAACCCGACAAGTGTCAGTCCCGGCAACAATGCACCGGCATAAAGCCGCACGATCGATACCCCCGACGCCGCGGCATAAACAATCAGCATGATCGATGGCGGGATCAGAATACCCAGCGTCCCGCCAGCACAGATGATGCCGGTGGCAAAGCTTTTGTCATAACGCGCTTTCAGCATCGCGGGCAGTGCCAGCATCCCCATCAGGGTCACCACCGCACCGACAATCCCGGTCGCGGTGGCAAACAGCGCGCAGGTCACAAGGGCCGCAACCCCCAACGAACCGGGCACATTTTTGGCCGCAATATTAAGTGTCGAAAACAACCGATTGACGATATTGGCGCGTTCAACGATGTAGCCCATGAACAGGAACAGCGGAACCGCGGTCAGGACCTCGTTGGACATCACCGTATATGTCTGGTTGATGAACAGATCGAATATCCGGTTATTCACCGCCCCTTCGACCCAGGTGATCGCCGATGTCAGACTATCGCTGTCCTCGGCCAGACGGTTAAAGGCACGCCACATGCGTCCTGCGTCAAAATAGGCGTAGTAACCAAAACCGATCCCCAGCGCCATCAGCGTAAACGCAACGGGAAAGCCAAGGAAAACAAGCATAATGAAGATGCCAAGCATCATCAGGGCGACATGTGCGTCAATCACGTTTGCAGCTCCGTTCGGACCGGTTATCGCGGAATTCGATTTGGTTAATTGTCTTTTGCGACATGCTGCTTCATCAGCAATTCTTCGGTTTCTTGGACATCGTCATCAGCACCCCGCCAGTATCCTTCGCGGATACACATGATGCAGCGCATGACCTGTGCGATCCCCTGAATGAACAGAAGAATGCCTGCGGCCACCATGATCGACTTGAACTGGAAAATCGGAACACCCGCCGGGCTGTTCACGCTGACTTCCCCGTATCCCCACGACCGTGACGAATATTTCCAGCCCGACAGGATCAGGGCGGTGATACCGGGAAAGAAAAAGAAGATGTAAAGCACAAGATCGACACTCGCCTGTGTCCTTGGCTTCCAGAGACGATAAAGGAAATCACCCCGCACATGACCGCCGCGTGAAAGCGTATAGGCCCCGCCCATCATGAATAACGAACCATACATGATGAAGGACACATCAAGTGACCATGTCGTCGGTGCGTTGAAAACATAACGCGCCATCACTTCGTAACTCATTCCCAACGTCATCAGGATGATGAGCCACCCGAAAGCCTTGCCAAACCAGGCCGAAAGCTTGTCCGCGAATTCAATAAAACTGATCATGAAGTCTTTTCCGTTACCGTCGCAACCGCCCCGGAAACCACTGGTCCCCGGGGCAGCCTTTGGGTCAGACAAACCGTATGAAACCGACCGGTTTCATTACAGTTTCAGTTTGCCCGGGAAGTAGTGATCGTAGGCCAGCTGATAATCTGGCGAGTTCATCAGTTCATAATAGGTCACGCGCTCAACCCAGGCACGCTGGCTATCAAGAACCTTTTTCATGAACGGATCTTCTTCAAGCTGCGGGATCAGCTTGTCCCAGGCTTCAAGCTGTGCGGCAAGAATTTCCTTCGATGTACGATGGATGGTAACGCCTTCATCCGCAAGTTTCTGAAGATCGGACGAATAGTTATCCATCGCCAGTGCCGTGTTCGACGTCGAAGCAGCCTCTACGCCATAGCGCAGGATCGCCTGTAGATCAGGTTCGAGATCTTCATAGAAATCACGGTTGAAGATAAACTCGAAGCTTTCGGACGCCTGATGATAGGACGACAGATAGTAGTTCTTCGCCACATCCTGCGCACCGAAACGCATGTCCGATGACGGGTTGTTGAATTCGAACGCGTCAATCACACCGCGTTCCATCGCCGGGACGATCTCGCCACCCGGCAACTGTGCGACCGACATGCCCATCGATTGCAGCAGATCAGCCGCCAGACCCACGGTACGGTATTTGAAGCCCTGGATATCGGCGACAGAATTGACCTGCCCCTTGAACCAGCCGAACGGCTGGGCTGGCATCGGGAAGCCAAGAAGACCGATCACGTTCAGCCCCATAACGTCCTGGGTCAGCTCGCGATAGAATTCCTCCCCGCCACCGGCATAGAACCAGCTCAGCATGGTGGTGGCAGAACCACCAAACACCGGACCGGTACCAAACAGCGACGCCGCCTTGTTCTTGCCGTACCAGTAAACCGGCACGGAATGAGCGATATCGATCACACCATCATTGACGCCATCGAGAACCTGGAACGCCCCGATAACAGCACCAGCCGGTAAAAGGTCAACCTTCAGGCGACCACCCGACATGGCTTCGACACGATCGGCATATTGCTTGGCAAACGTCATCCAGATATCGGATGACGGCCAGGACGTCTGCATTTTGACGACCAAAGGTGCCGGTTGTGCATGAACTGCCGGGGCGGCAAACAGCCCCGAAGCAGCAGCACCACCGGCGACAACACCGGTCGCACCCTTGGTAAGGAACGAACGGCGGGACACTTGCTTGGACTTCACGTCTTCAGGCGTAGGTATCTTTTTCATTACTTCCTCCCAGAATTATCGCCGCGACCGACAACTAATTGGCGGAAAACTGGCGATGATTTTAAGCCTTACATAGGGACAGACCCGATACAAGGAACATCGAATATTTGGCCTTCCACCATGTGGAAAACTTTCTTCGATTGTTATTTCCCGGACCCTGATGAATTCCGGGATGCAGCATGTTTTTGTTTTTGGCGCCGCGATCAGGCAACGCGATCCCGTGGTTGCCCACCGGAAAAGAAGGCATCAAGATTATCAAGTGCCCGAAACCCCATGGCATCACGCGTCTCTTCGGTCGCGGAGCCGATATGCGGTAACAGGAACACGTTTCTAAGGGCGGCCAGATCCGGGTTTCCCCCCGGTTCATTGCGGAAAACATCCAGCCCCGCGGCAAACAGTTTGCCACTTTGAAGCGCCTTGACCAGTGCGGCCTCGTCAAGAAGATTGCCGCGCGCCGTATTGATCAGGATCGCCCGATCGGGCAGCATTGCGATGGTTTTCTCGTTGATGATGCCGGTGGTTTCCGGGGTTGCCGGGCAATGCAGCGACAAAACATCCGATACCGCCAGAAGCCCTTCGACCGTGTCGTGGAAAACGGCCCCTTTTTCAAGGGGGTCGGGTAAACGGGTCCGGTTGTGATAATGCACTTCCATACCAAAGCCGCGTGCGCGTTCGGCGGCCGCCTGCCCGACACGGCCCATGCCAAGAACACCGAACCGCTTGCCGGTTACCTGCCGCCCGACCATGAAGGCCGGTGACCAGAAATCCCACTTTCCGGCCCGCACCATCGCATCGCCCTCGGCCCCACGCCGGGCTGCACCCAGCATGCACAGCATGGCGATTTCGGCCGTGGCATCGGAAAGAACATCGGGGGTGTTGGTGACCACGATACCGGCCTTTTTCGCCGCCTCCAGATCAACATGGTCAACACCGACCGAATGATTGGCAATGATCCGTAACCGATCACCAAGATCGGCAATGACATCGGCGCTGAAATGTTCGGAATGACAGGGAAGAACCGCGTCAACATCCTGACAGCGCGCAAGCAGCTCCTCACGTGAAAACACATGATCCGCTTCGTTCAGAATGACCTGATAATCACGCGCCGCACGCGCCTGCACCGCATCGGTCAAACGCCGGGTGATCAGTAGCACCGGCTTTCCCGCCATCGTCTACTCCCTGTTTCCTGCATGGATTGCAGTTTTATTTATAATGCAATGAAACACCTTTGCGACAAACAGGGCAATAGACGATCAACTCATCGGGGTGTTTTTTCCACCAGATGGAATACCAGATAGTGATACGCTTCACGCCAAAGCCGCCCGAATCGCCCTTTCCGTAACGGCATCACAACGCAGATAAAAAAGCAGGCGGCCGATCACAAGGACCGCCGCCTGTCTCTCCCCGGATGTTCCGATTTGCGTGGTGGTCCCGTCGCCAGAACCTAGAAGCTGACCCACACAGCGCCACGCTGACTGGAACGTACCACCGCCTCGACAAATTTCATGCCTTTGACACCTTCATCGATCCCCGGGATCAGCATCGATGCCGGATCGGCCTTGCCATTGGTAATCCGCGCGATCAGCTGATCGGCGAAATCGGTGTAAAGATTGGCAAAACCTTCAAGATAACCTTCCGGGTGGCCCGGCGGCACACGCACGCCGCGCAATCCGGCCGATCCGATCCCCGCCCCGCCGCGTGTCATCAGTTCCGGGCGACCATCAAGCGGGCGGAAATGCAGATGGTTGGGATGTTCCTGCGCCCATTCAATACCACCCTTGTCGCCATAAACCCGAAGCCTGAGGCCATTTTCATGGCCAATGGCAACCTGGCTTGCCCAAAGCATCCCGCGCGCACCATTGTCATACCGCAGCAGGATCTGGACATTATCGTCAAGCTTGCGGCCCGGCACGATGGCGTCGATATCCGCGCACAATTCCGAAATCTCAAGCCCGGTGACAAAATCGGCAAGGTTATGGGCATGTGTTCCGATATCGCCCAACGCCCCGCCCATCCCGGCCTTGGCCGGATCGGCACGCCAATGGGCCTGTTTGTTGTCGGTATCCTCGACACGGGTTGCCATCCAGCCCTGCGGATATTCAACCTGTACTAACCGGATATCGCCAAGCTTGCCATCACGCACCATCTGACGGGCTTCGCGCACCATCGGATAGGCAGTGTAATTATGCGTCAACGCAAACAGAAGCCCGGTTTCGCGCACCTTGGCTGCCAGCAATTCGGCCTCTTCAACATTCAGACAAAGCGGCTTGTCGCAAATCACATGAATACCGGCATCCAGCATCGCCATGGCGGCCGGAAAATGCAGGTGGTTTGGCGTGACAATCGCACAGGCATCAATGCCGTCCGCGCGGGCGGCTTCCTGTTTGGCCATGTCGGCAAAACTGTCATAGGACCGGTCCGGTGCAATAAACAGTTCCGCCGCCGACGCACGCGCAATATCGGGTTTGGACGACAACGCCCCGGCAACCAGTTCGTACCGGTCATCCAGACGCGCCGCAATGCGATGCACCGCCCCGATAAACGCCCCCTGCCCGCCGCCAACCATGCCAAGGCGGATGCGCCGCGCCGGATTTTTCGTCTCAGTCATGTCAATCTCCGTCCTGAATGGTTTTCTACCGCCGACTTAATCAAGCCCCAGCAGGCGACGATTGGTGGCCTCGTCCGCACCGCCATCGGCGAAATCGTCAAACGCCTTTTCGGTCACGCGGATAATGTGGTTGCGAATGAAATCGGCCCCTTCGCGCGCGCCGTCTTCGGGATGTTTAAGCGCACATTCCCATTCCAGCACGGCCCAGCCATCGAAATCAATCGCCGCAAGTTTCGAAAAGATCGCGCCAAAATCAACCTGCCCGTCGCCAAGCGACCGGAACCGCCCCGCACGCCCGACCCAGCTTTGATACCCGGAATAAACGCCCTGCCGCCCGGTCGGATTGAACTCCGCATCCTTGACGTGGAACATCTTGATCCGCTCGGCATAGATATCGATGAAATCAAGGTAATCGAGCTGCTGCAACACAAAGTGGCTCGGATCATAAAGGATGTTGCACCGCGCGTGGTTTTTGACCCGCTCAAGGAACATCTCGAACGTCACGCCATCAAACAGGTCTTCACCCGGATGAATTTCATAGCAGACATTGACGCCATTTTCCTCGGCCACATCAAGGATCGGCAACCAGCGTTTCGCCAGTTCGTCAAACGCGGTTTCAATCAGACCCGCCGGGCGTTGCGGCCACGGATAGACATAAGGCCACGCAAGCGCACCGGAAAATGTCGCATGGTCGCCAATGCCCAGATGGCGTGATGCCCGGATCGCGGCCTTGACCTGATTGACCGCCCATTCCTGGCGCGCCTTCGGGTTGCCGCGCACTTCGGGGACGGCAAACCCGTCAAACATCTCGTCATAGGCCGGATGCACCGCCACAAGCTGCCCCTGCAGATGGGTCGAAAGCTCGGTAATCTCGACACCATGTTCGGCCAGAATACCCTTGGCCTCGTCACAGTAATCCTTGCTTTGGGCAGCCTTCTCAACATCGAACAGGCGCTTGTCCCAGCTCGGGATCTGCACCCCCTTATAGCCAAGCGACGCCGCCCAGCGTCCGATATTGGAAAGGCTGTCAAACGGGGCCTCGTCCCCGGCAAACTGGGCAAGGAAAATCGCCGGTCCCTTAAGCGTTTTCATACTGACCTCGTGTGGTTTTTCCGGGTGGCCCGGATGTCATCTGGTGACGAATGTGATGTAAAATCAAACCCCGCCCGGCCTGTCGTGACAGGGCGGGGTTCCTTCTGCTTGCTCGCGTTTATTCAACAACGCCAATTCGCATCAGAACAGCCAGATCAGAACGGGCTATCCGGGAAATAGAAGTTCTCGGCATTTTCCTGGGTCACGACGGTCGCCCCCAGAATGTAACGGCCTTCGACCGCCGCATTGGAAACGAACTTCATCGCCGTGATATCCATCGCGGTTGCGATCATCGATGGCGGATACAGAACGTCAATCGGGGTCAGTTCATCACCATCCATCACGCGCTTGATGATGTCCTTCATGCCAGCCCCGCCAACGATGAACAGTTCATCGGTCCGGTCGGCCTGCTTGACGGCTTCGATCACGCCAAGCGCGATGTCATCATCCTGCGCCCAGACAGCATCGATTTCCGGGAAGCGCGACAGGAAGTCCTGCATGACTTCATAACCGTCATCACGGTTCCAGTTGGCGTGCTTCATATCAAGGACCTCGATATCCGATCCTTCGATTGCCGTCATGAAACCTTCGACGCGTTCCTCGTCAATCACGGTCGGAATGCCGCGCAGGATGACGATCTTGCCTTTGCCGTCCAGACGATCCTTGATGTATTCGCCCGATACACGGCCCAGTTCCGGGTTGTTACCCGCAACATAAACATCCTCGATCCCCGGCAGCGAAAGGCCACGGTCAACCACGGTGACAAACTTACCCGCTTCCTTGACCTGCTGGACCGGCACGGTCAGCGGATCGGATTCAAACGGCAGAACCACCAGTGCATCGATATTCTGAACCGATACCAGATCTTCAAGATCGTTGGCCTGTTCGCCCGCGCCATTGGCGGTAACAACGATGATATCAAGGTTCGGATAGGTCGCCTCAAGGCGCTTTTCGGCCTGTTCGGCGTGATAGTTCAGACCACCGGCCCAGCCATGGGTCGCCGCCGGGATCGAAACCCCGATCTTGATTTTTTCCTGTGCCAGTGCCGTGGTCGATGCCAAGGTCGATGCAAGACCAAGACCCACAACGCAGGCCGCCCCAAGAAACTTTGTAATCGTTTTCATTCAAGCTTCCTCCTGATCAAAAAATGATTCTGTACGTCATCTTGAACCGGACGTTGATCGCCGGTTATTTGCTTTTCTTGCGTCGCCAGTCCCCGCGTTGCAGGAACACGGCAACGATAATGATCAAGCCCTGAACAGCCCCGTTCAGGTAATTGCTGATCGCATCGGTAAGGTTAAGGATATTGCCAATCGTGGTCAGCATGATCGCCCCGACCACCGTGCCCCAGATACGGCCATAACCGCCCTTAAGCATCGTGCCGCCGATGATCACCGCTGCAATCGCTTCAAGTTCCCAAAGGACACCGGTCGAACTCGATGCCGACCCAAGGCGCGGCACATAAATAATGGTCGCAATCGACACACAAAGCCCCTGAATGACATAGGTCATCGTCTTGACCCGGTCGACATGGATCGCGGAATAACGCGCCACCTGCTCGTTCGAGCCAATGGCAAAACATTTGCGCCCGAACGGCGTCATGTTGAGCAACACATAACCCGCCACCGCCACGGCAAGGAACACCAGAACCGGCACCGGAATGCCCAGCAATTCGCCGTAATAAACCGGGCGATAGGTCCCGCGAATTTCAAAATCAAGCGAAAGCGTCCCGCCATCGGCCATATAGGTCACAAGCGACCGATAAATCCCCATCGTGCCAAGGGTGACGATAAAGGCCTCGATCTTGCCCTTGGTACTGACCAGGCCATTCACCGCCCCGGCCCCGATGCCAAGAATGACGCTTACCACAATCCCGATCAGAACGGTTTCAAGCCCCGGTCCGAGTGTCTCGACCAGCGTATTCATAACGACAATCATCGCACCAGAAATAAACGCCGCCATCGAACCAACCGAAAGATCAATCCCGCCCGCCGTGATCACAAAGGTCGCGCCGACCGCGATAATGCCGATAAAGGCCGCACGGGTGAAAATATTCGAAAGGTTGCCGCCACTCAGGAAGGCGTCATTGATCGCCGTTCCCAGAACAAACAGCACGACAAGGGCCATAAACGGGCCAAGCGCCTTGAAATCGATGGAAAAACGGGGCGAGGCACTGGCCTCGCGGCGCTCAAGGCTACTCATGAACAGACACTCCCTCCTGGCCTGATATTCCTGTCGCGTGCCGCATGATTTCATGTTCGTTGCGGTCGTTTCCTTCAAGAATGCCGGTAATGCGTCCGGCCGCCATGACCGCGATGCGATCTGACAGGCCCAGCATTTCAGGCATTTCCGACGACAGGAGAATGACGGATTTTCCGCGATCAGTCAGATCGCCGATAAAATGGTAAATCTGGCTTTTGGTGCCGATATCGATGCCGCGTGTCGGCTCGTCGATGATCACGATATCCGGGTCGGTTTCCATGACCTTCGCCAGCAACAGCTTCTGCTGATTGCCCCCGGAAAAATCGCCGACCTTGGCCTTGCGGTCCGCCGCCCGGATGTCAAACGCCTCAATCGCCTTTTCAAGGGCGGCTTCTTCCGCCTTGCGATCAACAATCACGCGCCCGAATTTTTCCAGCGCCAGCAAGGTCAGGTTGGGCCGCATATCCATATTCAGCAACAACCCGCTGCCCTTGCGATCCTTGGTCAGATAGACAATGCCGCTGTTTTTGGCATCCTGCAAACTTGTGATCCGCACCGGCTTGCCATCGCGTTCAATCGTCCCCGACGATCTTTCACGAAGGCCGATGATCGCCTCCATCAGGGCGGTCCGCCCCGCCCCGACAATCCCGGCAAAACCAAGCACCTCGCCCTTATGCAGGTCGAAACTGGCGTCGCGCACCTGCCCCGGAACCGAAAGATCACGCACCGATAAAACAACCGGCGCGCTGGTATCGGAAACCCGGTGCGGGAACATCTGTTTGATATCGCGCCCGACCATAAGCCGCGCCATGTCATCCTTGCTAAGCCCGGCCACCGGCTCGGTCACGATATGGCGGCCATCGCGCAACACGGTCACACGGTCGGCAATGGCTTTGATTTCATCAAGCTTGTGGGAAATATACAGGATCGCAACACCCTGTTCGCGCAGACGCCGGATCTGATCAAACAGGATCTCGACCTCCCGCCCGGTCAGAACCGCCGTCGGTTCATCCAGGATCAGGATATCGGCCTTTTTGCTCAGCGCCTTGGCAATTTCCACCATCTGGCGATCGGAAACCGCAAGATCACGAATGCGGGTGCGTGGATCGATATTGCATTGCAGCTGTTCCAGAAGCCGCTTGACCTCTGCGCGCATCGCGGTTTTATCAAGGAACCATCCCCGCTTGATCTCACGACCCAGAAAGATGTTTTCTTCAACGCTAAGCTGCTCGGCAAGGTTAAGTTCCTGATGAATCAGGATAACCCCATGCCCCTCGCCCGCCTCGCTATCGGCAAAGCTGACCTCCGCCCCGTCAAGGACAAGCCCGCCCTCGGTCGGTTCGTGATAGCCCGACAGGATTTTAACCAGTGTTGATTTGCCTGCACCGTTTTCGCCCAAAAGCGCATGCACTTCCCCCGCATACAGATCGATGGAAACATCGAAAAGCACCTGGGCCGGGCCAAAGGACTTGCAAATCTTCCGACCGGACAGGCGTATTTTGCCCTCCGTGCCGGGATTAACGGCATGAACAGCCGCATCCGTCATCTATGTAACCTCCCTAGCGTCGCATTGATGCGATCAACTTTTGATTGCCTCTTGTGTAAACGTTTTCATTATTTATGTAAACCTTTACATTTATCGTGTTGTGATGAAAATCACGTCGGAAATCCGGCCTTCGCACGGGCATCAATGCCGCTGGACAGCGTATCAGCGGCAGAGTAGGAAGAAGCATGATCGAAAAAATCGCGACGATTGAAGATGTTGCCGAACATGCCGGGGTATCCATTGCCACCGTCAGCCGCGCCTTGCACAAACCCCATGTGGTTTCCGAAACCACGCGCGAAAAGGTGCAAACCGCCATCGCCGCGACCGGCTATACCGCCAATGTCATGGCCCGAAACCTGCGGCTCAACCGGTCTGGCATGATCCTTTTGCTCGTACCCGATATCGGCAACCCCTTCTTTTCGGAAATTCTATCAGGCATCGAACAGGGCGCCAGCAAGGCGGGCTATAACGTCCTGATCGGCGACACCCAGAACGAACCCGAACGCGAGGCCACCTACGCCGCCTATCTGCGCAGCAATCAGGCCGATGCCATGATCCTGCTAAACGGTCGCCTGCCCGCACCGCTGGCCAACACCCCGCGCGGGATAATCCCGCCCGTGGTCATTGCCTGCGAACGCATTCCGGGCTGCAACCTGCCGACCGTGATCATCGACAATGAAAAGGCCGCCTTTAGCGCGACCAAACATCTGCTCGACCTCGGCCACAGCCGCATCGCCCATATCGCCGGCCCCGCCAGCAACATCCTGACGACGGATCGCGTCGCCGGATATCGCCGCGCACTATCAAGCAGCGGCATCGAAGCCAACCCGTCCCTGATCTATAGCGGCGATTTTTCGATTGAATCGGGTATCTCGGCGGCCCGCGCCTTGCTCAAAGACATCAAAAACCGCCCGACGGCGTTTTTCTGCGCGTCGGACGGCATGGCAATCGGCGTCATTGTCGCGGCCAAGGAACTTGGGCTTCGCGTGCCCCACGATGTTTCCGTGGTTGGCTTCGATGATATCCATCTCGCCGCCAATTACGACCCGCCCCTGACAACCGTGCGTCAACCGCGCCGACGTCTGGGCGAACAGGCGATTTCGCTGCTTCTCGCACGGCTCGATAAAACCGGAACCATTCCCGAACCGGCGGAAAATCCGGTCATTGTGCCGACCGAACTGATCATCCGCCAAAGCACCGGTCCCCGCCCAAATTAATCAGCGATTGGCGATCTTCTGCCATTCCTCGTAAACGGCCCGCGCCCGATCTTCGTGATCGTTGCTGTATTTCGGCTGATCGGCGGCAAAGATTTCAAACCGGATGCCGTTTGGATCACGGATGAACAACCGCCGCGATTTCCCGTCATCCTCGTTGTGATAAACCACCTTGTGCTGGAACAAATGGTTCTGCCAGGCAATCACATCGCGCGGCGCATCGCAGCGCAACCCGATATGAAACACGTCATCTGGCATATCGGGATCATCGGGATACGGCCCGGTATCGGCTGGCCAGTCAAAGAATGACAGCCGCGTCCCATCAGAAAGCGCAAAGGTAATCAGCAGATAATCGCTTTTCCACGATGGACTGTAACCGCTTTCGGCATGAACCAGCCGGGCCCTCAGAACACGGGAATAAAAATCATCCGTCGCCGCAAGATCGCGGGTGGGAAAGGCCAAGTGATCGACACTGACGGGTGCAGGCATGGACGCCTCCTCATTTGTCGCTTGGGTGATTGGGGCTCAGGCCCCTAAATCATTATAAAACTTAGTCATCCGATCCCGATGATCAAGGGTCAAACGTCTGGCAACCTGTCATTTTCGACACCCTCAATGGTATCGGCCGCCATTTGGCGCTGTGCCTCAGGCCCCCTGACCGGGCCCGGCCAGCAACCCGGCTTCAACCCGCGCCATGGCGCGCTCAAACACCGCCGTATCGTCAAGCGCACGCGACAAAACCAGCGCCCCCTGGATCGATAAAATCGCATCTTCGGCAATGTCCGATGCCCGGTCCGCATCATGGCCGATCCGCACAAGCGCCTGCTGCAACGAACTCTGCCAAACCGCAAAATAATCGCGGATTGCGTCGGAAAAACGGTCACGCACATTATCAAGTGCAAACGCCCCAATCAGGCAAACCCGCTTTCCCGACCGGAAATAGGTCGCAACCGACCGGCACATTTCCAAAATCGCCGCCCGCGGGTTATCCCCGTCACGCAGCGGTTTATAAACCGCGTCCTCGAACCAGCCATCGATCTCGCGAAGCACTTCGGATGCCATCTGCTCTTTGCCGCCGGGAAAGAAATGGTAAAGACTGCCCTTTCCCAGACCCGTCCGGCTCCCGATCAGTGAAAGGCTCGCCCCTTCATAACCATACTCGCGGAAAATCTCCGCAAGGACGGGAATAACATCGGAACGCTCCGCGATAATCTTTGGCATGGCTTACTTATAATCCCAGATCGGACAAGCCCGGATGATCCGCCGGACGCGGCCCCGAACGATCCCAGAAGAATTTGCGATCTTCTTCGCGGATCGGCATCTCGTTGATGCAGGCAAACCGGCGATGCATCTGGCCATTGTCGGCAAATTCCCAATTCTCGTTGCCATAGGCCCGATACCAGTTCCCCGAATCATCGCGATACTCATAGGCAAAACGCACCGCGATCCGGTTGCCGTCATGCGCCCACAACTCTTTGATCAATCGATATTCAAGCTCCTTGTTCCATTTGCGGGTCAGAAAGGCAATGACCTCCTCGCGGCCATTGGCAAATTCCGCACGGTTCCGCCAGATCGTATCGACCGTATAGGCCAGCGACACCCGCGCCGGATCACAGCTGTTCCAACCATCTTCGGCCATACGAACTTTCTGGATTGCGGTTTCCCGCGTAAAGGGCGGCAGGGGTTGACGTAGTTCGGACATGATTTTCTCCTTCATTTTGTACCAATTGGTAAACTATGTTCCAATCGGTACAAAAAAGCAATCGCCAAAATCCCGTTCGGGCTTTTTGCCCCCCTACCATGCAAAATCCGCGATTTGGTGATATTGTCGGAAATCGGACATGCGCAAAGCCCCGCCGGACCGCGCCAAGTTTCACGAAACGGAAACCTGCATGTGATCGCGGCCTGTTTCCCTATGGAATCAAACTGTTAATGCCGCAAACCCTGCTTTAAACGCCCCGCCAACCGCGCCGATCAACAGGCCATGCGATCATCGGATGCGGTCATACTGTTGACCCATGTGCGCGCCGCTGCTATTGGGTCGCGGCGCATGCGATACAGGCACAGAACGCCTTCGCATCGATGGTATGAAATTCGTTGGCGCAAACCGGGCTTGAATGCCGAACCTTGCGGGGAATGTTTGCCGGTCGACGGACGTTTTCCGTGTTGTCTTTTCGGTCCCTGAAAACAGGGCCTTCGGTCGAGGAACCAGAATACGATGCCGCATACGCCTTATTATCTGATCGATAAATCGAAACTGCTGCGCAACATGGAAAAGATCGCCTATGTGCGCGAACATTCCGGCGCAAAGGCCTTGCTGGCATTGAAATGCTTTGCAACCTGGTCGGTCTTCGATTTCATGTCGGACTATATGGATGGCACGACGTCCTCGTCGCTGCACGAAGTCAAACTGGGCCGCAAGAAATTCGGCAAGGAAACCCATGCCTATAGCGTGGCCTATGCCGATTCCGAAATCGATGAAGTCATCGAAAATGCCGATAAGATCATCTTCAATTCCATCAGCCAGCTTAACCGCTTTGCCGATGCCGCATCGGGCATCGTGCGCGGCCTTCGCCTGAACCCGCAGGTTTCAAGTTCCAGCTTCGATCTGGCCGATCCGGCCCGCCCGTTTTCGCGTCTGGGCGAATGGGACGTCACCAAGGTCGAGGCCGTCATGGACCGCATTTCCGGCTTCATGATCCACAATAACTGCGAAAACGCCGATTTCGATCTGTTCGACAAAATGCTGGGCGATATCGAAACCAAATTCGGATCGCTTCTGTCCCGCGTCGAATGGGTCAGCCTCGGCGGCGGCATTCACTTCACCGGTGACAATTACCCGCTCGATAAATTCTGCGCCCGGCTGAAAGCCTTTTCGCAAAAATACGGCGTTCAGGTTTATCTTGAACCGGGCGAAGCATCGATCACCAAAAGCACCACCCTTGAAGTCACCGTGCTTGATACCCTGTTCAATGGCAAGAACCTTGCAATTGTCGATAGCTCGATCGAAGCCCACATGCTCGATCTTCTGATCTATCGCGAAACCGCCAAGATCGAGCCGAACACGGGCGATCATGCCTATATGATCTGCGGCAAATCCTGCCTTGCCGGCGACGTTTTTGGCGAATTCAATTTCGAAAACGAGATCAGGGTCGGCGACCGCATTTCCATTCAGGATGCCGCCGGTTACACCATGGTCAAAAAGAACTGGTTCAACGGTGTCGGCATGCCGTCCATCGTGATCAAGGAACTTGACGGCAGCGAACGCGTTATACGCGAATTCACCTTCGATGATTATGTTTCGAGCCTTTCGTAAAAAGGCGCTTTGGGTTTCATCTATTCGAAAAAGGGAGTTTTTGGCCCGAAATGAAGAAGAATGTTCTGATTATCGGCGCAGGTGGCGTCGCACAGGTCGTCGCGCACAAATGTGCACAGCATAATGATGTGCTTGGCGATATCCATATTGCGTCGCGCACGGCGGAAAAATGCCAGAAAATCATCGACAGCATTCATGAAAAGAAAAACCTGAAGAATGCCGGCACGCTCGAAGGTCATGCGCTTGACGCAACCGATATCGATGCCACCGTCGCCCTGATCAAGAAAACCGGCTGCGAAATCGTCATCAATGTCGGTTCCGCCTTCATCAACATGCCGGTCATGTCGGCCTGCATCAAGGCGGGCGTTGCCTATCTTGATACCGCCATCCATGAAGAACAGGACAAAATCTGCGAAACCCCGCCCTGGTACGCAAATTACGAGTGGAAACGCCGTGAAGAATGCGAAAAGGCCGGTATCACCGCGATTTTGGGCATCGGTTTCGATCCGGGCGTGGTCAATGCCTATGCCAAACTGGCGGTCGAGGATTACTTCGATAAAATTGACTCGATTGACATCATCGACATCAATGCCGGCAGCCACGGCAAATATTTTGCCACCAACTTCGACCCGGAAATCAATTTCCGCGAATTTACCGGCACGGTCTATTCCTGGCAGAACAACGCCTGGCAGGAAAACAGGATGTTCGAGGTCAAGAAAATCTGGGACATGCCGGTCGTCGGCGAAAGCCAGACCTTCATGACCGGCCATGACGAGGTCCATTCCCTGTCACAGAATCTGGACGTGCCAAATGTCCGTTTCTGGATGGGCTTTGGCGATCATTACGTCAATGTCTTCACGGTCCTGAACAATATCGGCCTGCTCTCGGAAAAGCCGGTGACGACGGCCGAGGGCCTCGAAGTCGTGCCGCTCAAGGTCGTCAAGGCCTGCCTGCCCGATCCAAGCTCGCTGGCACCGGACTATACCGGCAAAACCTGCATCGGCGATCTGGTCAAGGGCAGCAAGGATGGCAAGGAAACCGAAGTCCTGATCTATAACGTCGCGGACCACAAGGACGCGTACGAGGAAGTCGGAAGCCAGGGCATTTCCTATACCGCTGGCGTTCCGCCCGTCGCAGCCGCCATGCTGATCGCAACCGGCGAATGGGATGTGAAAAAGATGGCAAATGTCGAAGAACTGCCATCCAAACCGTTCCTGAACCTGCTCAACCACATGGGTCTCCCGACCCGCATCAAGGATACCAATGGCGACCGGGCGCTTGATTTCGCCTAAGCCATAATCCTGATGATCCAAAATACGAACGGCGGGCTTTGATGCCCGCCGTTTTTATTTAAGCGACCCCAGAACCGCGAGGCTCTCATAGCGCTTGATATAGGGCTGATGAAAAACCCGATCCACGAACGCGCTATATTCATCCATATCGGCGACCTGAATGCGCAGGACAAAATCATGCGCCCCGGTCACATGATGGCATTGCACGACTTCGGGCATTTTGCCGAATTCCTCGCGCATCAGCATGTACCGATCCGGCCGGTCGCGATCCATGGTCAGCAACACAATGATCATCATCCGTTTGCCAAATACCTTTGGCGACACAATCGCAACGTCGCGTTCGATGACGCCGGTTTCGCGCAAACGCTGCACCCGGCGAAGACACGCCGCCGATGACAATCCCACCTGTGCCGACAATTCATTTCCCGTCAGGCGACTGTTCTGCTGCAACAGTTCCAGCAGGCGATAGTCGAATTTATCAAGTTCGGTCAAAATGCCCCTGCCCCAAACCCATGGTCTTCAATACGCCCGAAACAATGACCGAACCGGGCCGATAAGAAAAATCGTTTTTACGTAAAATTTGCGGAAATTTCGCACGCTTTTGCGATCTTTGCGCACCGAACTCGCGCAAGGCAGGCTAACTTTTACCTGTGTTCGAAACCGATCTCGAACTCATTAGCAAAAGCAAACTAGCGAGCCAGCATCATGCCAGCACAGATCACGACAAACTCCCTCGTCGCCACCACCCCCCATGCCGGGCCGACCGCGCACGCGTCGTTTGGCACATTTGTCTGGCGCTGGCTCGTCCTTTCCGTTCAGACGGTTGCGCACCGCCGCAAGATCGCCCGCGATGCCGCATTGCTGCGCGACTATCCCGATTTCATGCTGCGCGATATCGGACTTGACCGCAGCACTATTGAACAGGCCTGCCAGACCGGCAAACCTGCCAGCAGCAATTAACGCGGACAAAGATCAGGATGGGCGCGCGCAAACGCGTCCATCGCAAGGCACCGCTCGGCAATCTGGTTGACCATCGGAAGGTGGCTTAAATCAACCTCCCACCGCCGCGCATTATAAATCTGCGGGATCAGACAGATATCGGCCATCGAAGGCTGATCCCCATGGCAAAAGCTGCCTGTGCCCGGATGATCCAGAAGCCGTTCAAACGCTTCAAGCCCCGCGCCGATATATTTCCCCATCCATGCCAGCCGCACCTTGGCCGGGTCCTCGCCATGGGCCTCGGCCTGTTTCATGACATTGCCGACAACACCCAGATTACAGACTGGGTGAATATCCATCGCAATCGCATGCGAAAGTGCGCGCACCCGCTGCCGCCCGACCGCATCCTTCGGCAGGAACCCCGCATCCTTTCGGGTTTCATCAAGATATTCGATGATTGCAAGTGACTGGGTCAACACCAACCCGTCGACCTCAAGGGCCGGCACCAATCCCTGCGGATTACGCTTGCGGAAATCAGGCGCTTTATGCGCCCCCGCCACAAGGTCAATCGCAACGGTCTGATACGCCATATCCATCAGCGAAAGCGCAATCCTGACCCGATAGCTGGCCGAAGACCGCCAATAATCATACAGGATGACGTCGCTCATGCTTCGTACTTCACAACGCTCTGGTCAATCGCACCAAAGATCGACTGACCATTGGCATCGCGCATCTCGATCCTGACCTGATCCCCAAACTGCATGAACGGCGTTTCCGGTTTGCCATTTTCAATGGTTTCGATCATGCGGATTTCGGCAATGCAGGAATATCCCGCCCCGCCCTGCGCCACCGGCTTGCCCGGCCCGCCGTCAAGCTTGTTCGAAACCGTGCCCGACCCGATGATGGTGCCCGCACAAAGCGGGCGGGTTTTCGCGGCATGCGCAATCAGTTGGGCAAAATCAAAGGTCATATCGACCCCGGCATTGGCCCGGCCAAATGGCTTGCCATTCAGATCAACGCAAAGCGGCAGGTGAACCTTGCCACCATCCCACGCATCGCCAAGTTCATCGGGCGTCACCGCAACCGGCGAAAAGGCCGAGGACGGCTTGGACTGGAAGAAACCAAACCCCTTGGCAAGCTCACCGGGGATCAGACCCCGCAACGACACATCATTAACCAGCATGATCAAACGGATCGCATCGCGCGCCTGATCAATCGATGCGCCCATCGGCACGTCACCCGTGATAACCGCAATCTCGCCTTCCATATCAATGCCCCATGCCGTATCGGCCATGGCGATATCATCACGCGGTCCCAGGAAACTGTCAGAACCACCCTGATACATCAGCGGATCGGTCCAGAAGGTGTCGGGCATTTCCGCCCCGCGCGCCTTGCGCACCAGCTCGACATGATTGACATAGGCCGATCCATCCGCCCACTGAAACGCCCGCGGCAGGGGTGAATGCAGCTTGGTTTCATCAAGCGTAAAACGTTTGGCAATCGTTGATCCGGCGGCGATTTCATCGGCCAGTTCTTTCAGGCGCGGCGCAACATCGCCCCAGTTATCAAGCGCTGCCTGCAATGTCGGCGCAATCGCACTGGCATCGACATATTCGCCAAGGTCTTTGGTCACCAGAACAAGCTGGCCGTCACGGGTGCCGTTTTTAAGGGTTGCGAGTTTCATCGGTTTTATGCCTCCGGCATTCCTGTCGTTAAGTCCTGTGATGTTCTTTTTATCGATTAGGGGCGGCCTTCCGGCGTGCCATCAAATTTGCGCTCCAGCCCGTCCCAGCATTCAAGATAATCATCCTGAAGCGTTTCAAGTTCGGCGGCAAATTTCGTCAATTGCTGCGGAAAACGGGTTTCAAACATGAAGGCCATCGTGCCCTCAAGCTTCTGCGGGCCAAGCTCCCCGTTTGATGCCTTTTCAAACCCGAATGCATCGGGCCCATGGGCCAGCATCATGTTATGCAGGCTCATGCCACCGGGAACGAAACCCTTTTCCTTGGCATCATATTGCCCGCAAATCAGCCCCATGAATTCCGACATGATATTGCGATGATACCATGGCGGGCGGAAGGTATGTTCCGCCACCATCCAGCGCGGCGGGAAGATGACAAAATCGATATTGGCCGTCCCCGCCTCGCCCGATGGGGCGGTTAGCACGGTAAAGATCGACGGATCGGGATGATCAAACAGGATCGCACCCACCGGCGAAAATGTCCGAAGATCATATTTGAACGGGGTATAGTTGCCATGCCACGCCACCACATCAAGCGGCGAATGCCCGATCCCGGTTTCATGAAACTGCCCGCACCATTTGATCAGGATCCGGCACGGGGTTTCCTTATCCTCATAGGCCGCCACAGGCGTTTTGAAATCACGCGGATTGGCAAGGCAGTTCGCCCCGATCGGCCCGCGTTCCGGCAGGGTGAATTTCGCCCCGTAATTTTCGCAGACATAGCCGCGCGCACCACCATCAATCCCCGGCGTCAGGATCGACACCTTGAACATCATGCCGCGCGGGATCAGCGCGATTTCAAGCGGCGCAACATCCATGATGCCAAGTTCGGTAAAGATGCGAAGCGTGCCGCTTTCGGGCACCACCAGCAATTCGCCATCCGCATTGAAAAAATAATCATCCACCATATCGGTGTTGCACACATAAACGTGGCTTGCCATGCCGGTCTGGGTCATGGCGTCCCCGGCCGTGGTCACCGTGCGCATACCCGAAATGAAATCGGTGGGTTTGCTTGGCATCGGCACCGGGTCCCAGCGCAACTGACCAAGCGCAAGGCTATGGTCATTCACACACGGGGCGGTTTTCCATTCCGGCAGGGCAAAGGATTTGAACCGCCCGTTATGGCGCACGCTGGGCCGCATGCGATACAGCCACGACCGTTCATTGGTGCCACGCGGCGCGGTAAAGGGCGATCCCGAAAGCTGTTCGGCATAAAGCCCATAGGCGCATTTCTGCGGGCTGTTCTGCCCCTGCGGCAAGGCGCCGGGCAGGCTTTCGGTTTCAAAATCATTGCCAAAACCGGGCATGTAACGCAGATCGTTCGCAACGCCGTTTGCAGCATTTCCGGCGGTTCCAGTCGTAACCTTGTGATCCGTCATTGCCTTTTTCCTACCAATCTTCGATATAGTTACATCCGTAACTGTAATTTTTGTAACTATCAAACAGCCTTTTAAAACCATGAAATCCGAGAAATCCGAATTCGATCTGCACCGCTTTCTGCCGTTTCTGATGCATCACGCCAGCGAAAAGGTCAGTCTTGGCTTTCGCGACATCTATCGCGACCAATACCGGATGACGCGATCCGAATGGCGTGTTCTGGCAACCCTTGGGCAATATGGCGCGCTTACCGCGACCGAAATCGTCACCCATACGGGCCTTCATAAAACCAAGGTATCGCGCGCCGTTTTCTCCATCGAACAACGCCGCTGGCTCCGACGCGTCCAGAACGAAAATGATCGTCGCGTTCATCGCCTTGAACTGACCTCGCAGGGCCAATCGGCCTTTCAATCACTGTGCGAGGCGGGCGTGGCCTATGACAAAAAGGTCCGCGATTTTCTGGGCGATGCGGATTTCAAACGCCTTTCCGACCTCCTGACAAAGCTGAACGATCTTTGATGGTCCCTGTGACATTTCCTGTGACATGTGCTGTTTGACTGTCCTCGGCCTCATCGCGCGGCTTCCCGCCCCAGCTTTGGGTGAAATCGGCAATCGCGCGCAAAAACACGTCAAAGGCCGGTTGCCCCGGCTGAAAATAATTGGCCTTCGGGTTCATCAGGGTCACGCAACACGCCACCGCCCCGTCCAGATTATAGACCGGCGCACTGATCGCCGATAAACCCGGCACGATATCGCCCTCGATCACCGCCGCACCGCGTTCGCGCGTTTCGATAATCAGCCGATCCACCGTGGCATCATCCCAATGCAGGATATCCTGCTCGGCCCGGATCACATGCTCAATCGCCCCGCGCGGCATGGTCGATAAAAACGCCTGCCCGGTGGCGGAGCGTAATAACGGCATCACCGTGCCAAGCCCCATGGTCGATATGATCGGCGGCCCGCCATGCTCGGTCCGGATCAGGACCGGTCCCCGTTCGCCCCAGATCGCCAGATGCCCGGACGACCGCAATTCAATCGCCAGATTGCGCAAAAGTCGCCCGGCCCGCATCACCACATCATTGCGTTCAATCGCCGAAATGCCCATCCGCAACGCCATCGGCCCCAGGCCATAAAGCCCGGTCAGATCATCCTGCCAGGCAAGACCGATCCGCACCAAACTCGCCAGATAGCGGTGAACCTTGGCCGGTGGCATATCCACCGCCGCCGCCAGATCCTTTAACGGCACCGGGAATTTGAAATCGCACAATGCCGCAATGATCACGCCGCTGACCTCGACCGACTGAATGCCCTTGCGCGTATCGGCCACGTCAACGGCATCAACTGCGTCCGAAATATCGATGTCGCTATCCGCAACCGGGATGTTTTTCGATGGGGCTTTGGTCAAAATTTACCTGCATAAATTTCATATTGCGTAATTGATTATATATATCATAATTCCAATTCAAAGAAAAAACAGCATTCCATACAGACCACAACAGATCAGATACCGATGATCAGGACGCGGAAAACCCATCAGCAACCGATGCGCCCTTGGCACCCGCCCGATCAAAAGCCCGACCAAACACATGATCAAAAAAACAGGGAGAGGAACATGAAACCGATGAAACTTCGCAACACATTGCTGGGGCTTCTGGCCGGGGCAACCATTCTGGCCGGTGCGGGCATGGCCCATGCCGCCGACATCACGCTCAAGGTCAGCCACTATCTGCCGCCAAGCCACGGCTTCCAGAAAGACTTCCTCGAAAGCTGGGGCAAGGAACTGTCGGAAAAAACCAACGGCAAGGTCGACGTCAAAATCTATGACGCGACATCGGCCTTTGGCAAAATCGACCGACAGGCCGATCAGGTCCGCGCAGGTGTGATGGATATGGCCGTCGGCCTGAACGGCATTCCGCGTGACCGCTATCCGGCAGCCTCGATCATTGAACTGCCATTTCTGGTGAAATATGCCGATTCCGGGTCTGAAACCCTTTGGACGCTTTACAAGGAAGGCCTGCTTGGCACCGATTATAATGATTTCAAGGTGCTCGGCCTGTTCACCCACCCGGGCGGCCTGATCCACACCCTTGATAACCCGGTTCGGACCCTTGACGATCTCAAGGGCCTGCGCCTCAGAACGCCAAGCCCGGCGATTTCGGCCATGCTGGAATCCTTTGGCGCATCCCCGGTCGGCCTGCCGCCAGCGGCGATTTATGAAAACCTGCAAAAGGGCAATATCGAAGGTCTGGTTGCCACCTGGGATCTGGTCAACGCGGTCAAGGCCAACGAACTTCTGAAATATCACACCGATGCCGCGGCCTATACCGCCGGCTTCTACTTCGTGATGAACCAGAAAAAATATGACAGCCTGCCCGATGATGTCCGTGCCGCGATTGACGAAATTTCGGGCGATGTCCTTGTCGGCAAATTTGGTGACTGGTGGACCAAATGGGAAGCCGTCGGCAAGGCCGATGCGGAAAAACACGGCAATGAAATCATCACGATTGATGACGCCACCCGCGCCAACTGGCAGGAAGCATCCCAGCCGATGATCAAGGAATATCTGGCCGGGCTGAAGGAAAAGGGCGTCTCCGACCCCGACGCCATCTATAAACGCGCGCAAGCTCTGATCGCGGAATTTGATGCCAAATATCACGCTGGCGACAAATGACGCAACGGGCTGAAAAATCCGGTGGATCGCGGCTTTATGCCGCGGTTCACCAAATGGATCACTTGATGAACCGGCTGACCGATATGCTGGCCTTTGTCGGCATGGCGGCCTTGATCGGGGCGATTGCCATTGTGGTTGTCGATATCATCTGGCGGCGTATTGGCGGGCAATCGCTGGTCGGGGCGGTTGACCTGACACAGTTTTGCGTTATGGCCGCCGCCTCATGGGCCATCCCCTATGCCTTTAGCGCGCATGCCCATGTCACCGTTGATCTGATCGGCAAGAACCGCCTTCGCATCCTGTTTAAAACCATTGATCGATTGATCCCGCTTTTATGCGCCGGATTGATGGCCTTCCTGCTGTATCTGTCATGGGGGCGCGCAATGGAACAATGGACCTATGGGGATGTATCGCAAAACCTTGCGATCCCGATGATCCTGTTCTGGGCCTTCCTTCTGACCGGCATGGCGATCTCGACACTGGTGTGTCTTGTGCAATTTCTAAAACTGCTTTTAACGGACGAGAAGAACTGATGGCGACGGAATGGGCGGGATTGATCGGGTTTGTGGCCGCACTCGCACTGGCCCTTTTGCGTGTACCGGTCGCGGTCGCAATGGCACTTGTCGGCATCATCGGCACCCTGCTTCTGACCGACTGGATGTCGGCAAGCTACGTCATGGCAAGCCTCCCGTTCGAGGCGATATTTCCCTATGGCCTTTCGGTGGTGCCGCTCTTCATTTTCATGGGCGTGTTTGCCTCCCATTCCGGGCTATCAAACAATCTGTTTCGCGGCATCACCGCATTTTCCGGCCATCGTCCGGGCGGCCTGGCAGCATCCAGCATCGGGGCCAGCGCGGTATTTGGCGCAATTTGCGGATCGTCCCTTGCGACCTGTGCGACCATGGGCCGCGTCGCCCTTCCTGAAATGCGCGAACGCGGCTATGCCAAAAGTCTCGCCGGGGCATCGATTGCTGCGGGCGGCACCCTTGGCGTCCTGATCCCGCCCTCGATCCTGCTCGTGATTTACGCGCTCATGACCGAACAATCCATCGGTGCCCTGTTTGCCGGTGCGATGATCCCGGGCCTTCTGGCAACAGTGCTTTACATCGTCTCCATCCGCATTCAGGTGATGCGAAATCCTTCCCTCGCCCCGGTCAGTGACTATGTCCCCTGGTCTCAACGTTGGGGCGCCTTGCTGCGCATGTGGGATGCCATCGTCTTGATCGTTCTGGTGATCGGCGGGATTTATGCCGGCCTGTTTTCCCCCACAGAAGCCGCAGCCGTTGGTGCCGGTGGTGCCCTGCTATTTGCGTTCCTGCGCAAACGCCTGAACTGGACGGTTTTACGCACCGGCATTCGCGAAACCGCTGGCATGACCGGGATGATCTTCCTGATCCTTATCGGGGCCGCACTTTTCAATTTCTTCATCGAAACCAGCGGCCTGACCCAAACCCTCGTCGACTGGATCACGACACAGGGCTATTCGCCGCTTGTCGTGCTAATCGCCCTTCTGGTGTTTTACGTCGTACTCGGATGCTTCATGGACAGCCTTTCCATGATCCTCCTCACCGTGGTTCCGGCATATGGCGTGATCACCGGGGTTGGTTATGATCCGATCTGGTTCGGGGTTGTTCTGGTATCGGTTGTTGAAATCGGCCTGATCACGCCGCCGATTGGCATGAACCTGTTCATCATTCAGGGCGTGTCATCCGACATGACGATCACCACCCTGTCGCGCGGCATCCTGCCCTTCCTCGCCGCCGATTTCATCCGCGTCATCCTGATGGTCGCCATCCCCGGTCTGGTTTTGTGGCTGCCGCATCTTCTGGGGTTTGGTGCCTACTAGCGATCGGACCCGGTGTAACCGTTTTCGACCCATGCCGGAAACCCGCCCCAACCCCGGACAAGGGCAACAGCATCATCGATGGCAGGACACACACCCCGCCATCGATGATCAGCCTTTCGGCATGTCCGAACGCTCCATCGGCCCAATCACCAACAACGCCAGGCAACGACGATCCCGCCCCCATCCAACCTCAGACCGCTGACAAAGCATTCCCAACCTGATCGTCATTCCCGCGAAGGCGGGAATCCAGTCTCTTTCAATCGGGCACGGATTCCGGGTCTGCGCTCCACTGCGCCCGGAATGACGATTTGATCAGCCACCAAACCAATCCAGCCACCCCGCAGCCCCCGGAATCGCCAAACGCCACCGACCGGGTGGGCCAGACGAAAGCGAACAGGACGAGACGGGGATGAACTCAACCAGGCAGCACCAAACCGGCCTCCCCCAGTCCCCGCTGCCCCAAACAAACACCTCTGGCTTTCGATGAACACCGAAAACGCACCTCCCCCCAAAGGGCAACCGCGTTGTCGCATGGCAGACACACAAATCCCGCCATCGATGACCAACCTTTCGGCACCTCCGAACGATCCACCAGCCCGCTGGCAACCGCCCACCACCAGCCAATCCCGGCAACCCGGCCATACAATCCCGTGCCGACCCAATCCGGGCGCAATTCGGGCCCGCTGCTCCTCAGCATTCTCACACTTCACCGACCGGACAAACCACGCCCCGAGCAAACACCCGCCGCCCTCGGTTGACGCCGCAAACGCACCTCACCCCAAGGGCCACACGTTGCCGCATGACAGGCACACAACTCCCGCCATCGATCACCAGCCTTTCGGCACCTCCGAACGCACCATCGGCCCGCTGGCAACCGACCCTGCCTGCCACCCCGGCACTCCGGCACCCCGGCCAGCCGATCCCGTGCCGATCCAATCCGGGCGCAATTCGGGCCCGCTGATTCTCGGCATTGTCACGCTTCACCGACCGGACTGGACTAAACGGACCGGACGAACTTCACCTCGCCCCGGCTATCCCTGCTCCGAACCAACACCCTTACCCTAAGGGCACATTTCTCCCGTCATGATAAACCACAGTTTTTCGCAAATTTCCGGCGGCCTCACGGCCCGGACGCACCACCGCCGTAATGACTTTTCCATGCGCCGTTAATGTCCCTTCGGCGACGCCGTCCCCGCCATGTCATCCCGTCAGATCGCTGTCCCATCATCATCCCATTCCTGTTTTTGCCGCCCGAAACGCAAAAACCCGCAAAAGCGAATCACGCTTTGCGGGTTTTGTCTCCGGACCCATTTGTCCTGTTGACATTATCTTTATGACACAACCAAAAGAACAAATCAAGAACAATTTTCCGGAAAACCGGAAAAAGTTCCCAACCAAAGCTCAATACGGTGAAAATGATATACTTTTCAATAACTTGGGCAGGCGCAATTTAATCCGCCTGCCCTGCTCAACTGCCCTATTCCGCCGCATCGACTTTCAGAACGCCGCGACGGATCTGGTCTTCTTCGATGCTTTCAAACAGGGCTCGGAAATTCCCCTCGCCAAAGCCTTCATCGCCTTTGCGCTGGATGAATTCAAAGAAGATCGGGCCGATCACGGTTTTCGAGAAAATCTGCAACAGGATTTTGGTCATGCCGCCATCGACAACGCCCTCGCCATCGATCAGGATGCCGTGTTTTTTCATCCGCTCAATCGGCTCGTCATGGCCCTGCACGCGATCATGGGATTGTTCGTAATAGGTATCGGGCGGACCCGGCATGAATTTAAGGTCATTGGCCGCAAGCCTGTCGGTGGCGTCATAGATACCATCCGTCCCGACCGCGATATGCTGAATGCCCTCGCCTTTGTATTTTTTGAGGTACTCCTCGATCTGGCTTTTATCATCGGTTGATTCGTTTAGCGGAATACGGATCTTGCCGCACGGCGATGTAATCGCACGGCTGACCAGACCGGTGATTTTACCCGCAATATCAAAGAAGTGGATCTGCTTGAAATTGAAAAGCTCCCGATAGAAATCCCACCATTTATCCATGTTGCCGCGATAGACATTATGCGTCAGATGGTCGAGATAATAAAAACCGACCCCTTCGGGTTTCGGGTCACGTTCGCCAAGCCAGTCAAATTCCGCGTCATAGGCCGAACCGGTTTCACCATACGCATCGATGAAATACAAAATCGATCCGCCAATGCCGACAATCGCCGGGACATCAAGGGTTTTGTCGTCGCCCGTATACGGCTCCGCCCCCTTGGAAACCGCGTGATCAAAGGCATGCTTGGCATCCACCACCCGCCAAGCCATCGACGGCGCACAGGGGCCATGCTTTTCAACAAACTTCATACCATGCGAACCGGGCTCGGCATTCAGGATGTAGTTGATGTCACCCTGACGCCAGACGATGATGTTTTTTGATTTGTGCTTGGCAACCGGCGTATAGCCCATGCGCGCAAACAGGGTTTCAAGCTTCTCGGCCTCTTCATGGGCAAATTCGACAAACTCAAAGCCATCGGTTCCGGCCGGGTTATCGGCCGTGATTGTTGCGCGGGGGGCATCATGTGGAAACGGTCCCATCGAAGGCTCCTTGATCTGGAATTGGAATGGTTCTTGTTATGGACCCATCTTGCGCCAGATCGTCCGCAATGTGCGTGCATTCCCGGTTGATTTTCGCCATTTCATACACATATCATGCATAAATCATCGAAATGGTGCATGAATGACGCAACTTGATAAACTTGATCTGAAACTGCTTGCCGAATTGCAGCGCGACGGACGCCTGACCAACAATGACCTGTCAGAACGGATCGCCCTATCGCCGTCGCAATGTTCGCGCCGCCGCGCCCGGCTTGAGGCCGAAGGTTTCATTCGCGGATACCGCGCCGATATTGACCGGCAAAAAATGGGCCTTGGCCTGATGGTGGTGATTTCCGTAACCCTGGCCACCCATAATCGCGACAATGCCAAACGGTTTGCCGAACTGCTGGCAGACCTTCCCGAAGTACTGGAAGCCTATTCCCTGACCGGGGAAATGGATTATCACCTGAAGGTCGTGACCAGGGATCTTGCCGCCCTTTCGCATTTCGTAAACGAGGTTTTGCTGCCGCACGATTCCGTGCAGCATGTCAAAACCTCGATTGTGCTAAACGTGCTCAAGGACTTTGAGGGACTGGCCGTCAATCCGCAATAAGCCCGATGGCAGGCCGCTCCTCAGGGGCGTTTACCCATCGGTTACCCCAACTCATCCGAAGATAAATCACAGTTTATCGAGAGAGATGAGGCGGCCATGCAGTATCAGCTGAAAATAAACGGAGAATCCCGCACCGTCGAAGCAGAACCCGGCACCCCGCTATTATGGGTTCTGCGTGACGGCCTGGAACTTACCGGCACCAAATTCGGATGTGGCGTTGCCTATTGCGGCGCGTGCACCGTTCATATCGATGGGTACCCGACCCGTTCCTGCCAGACTTTCATTGAAGACGCTGTCGACAGCGAAATCACCACCATCGAAGGCGCAACCGATAAAATCGCCCAAGCCGTTCAGGCTGCATGGCAGGAAAAGGACGTTGTGCAATGTGGCTGGTGCCAATCCGGCCAGATCATGTCGGCCATCGGCCTTCTGACTGAAAACCCGAAACCGACCGACGACGAAATCAAGGAATACATGTACGGCAATGCGTGTCGTTGTGTGACCTATGTTCGGATCAACGAAGCCATCAAACTGGCGTCTGAAAAGCTGGAGGCATAAGTCATGACAATCAATGTATCACGTCGCGGCTTCATGATCGGATCAGCCGCCGGTACCGCTGCCCTACTGGTCGGCGTCAATGCCAAAGGTGCTCTTGCCTCGGGCGGCAGTGTGGCTGCGGCAACCGACCTTAACCCGTTTGTCAAAATCGATGCGGACGGCACCGTCACCGTCATTATCAAACATTTCGAAATGGGCCAGGGCACGACAACCGGCCTGACCACTCTGGTGGCCGAGGAACTCGACGCTGACTGGGACACGGTTCAGACCGCCTTCGCCCCTGCCGATAATGAACGTTATGCCAATTTGTTTTTCCATGCGCAGGGAACCGGTGGCTCAACCTCCATCGCCAATTCCTTCATGCAATACCGCGAAGCTGGTGCTGCTGCGCGCGATCTTATGGTCCGTGCGGCTGCTCAAAGCTGGGGTGTCGATGCCAGCAGCATCACCGTTGACAACGGCATGCTGAAATCCGGTGGCAATTCCGGCCACTTCGGGGAATTTGTTGCGATTGCATCAACCCTTGAAGCCGTGGAAAAGCCAACCATCAAAACACCGGATCAGTTCAAACTGATCGGCAGCGAAAAACTCCACCGCAAGGACAATTCCGGCAAAATCAACGGCACGGCAATGTTTGCCATGGATGTCAATCTGCCGGGCATGATCTATGCCGCGATCATGCGCAGTCCAAAATTCGGCGGCACCGTCGTTTCGTTTGATGACAGCGGTGCCAAAGACGTTGCAGGTTTTATTGCCGCACAGGTTCTGCCAAACAAGGCGGGGGTTGTGGCCTTTGGCAAAAACACCTGGTCGGCCTTTCAGGCACGCGATGCCCTGTCTGTCGAATGGGATTTCAGCCAGGCCGAAACACGCAGCACGGATGCCATGATTGCCGATCACAAGGCACTGCTTGATGCGCCGCAGTTTGACGCCAATCATGAAGTCCCGCTGGCATCCGTTGAACCGCTTCTGGCCAATGCCGCCAAAACCATTGATGCAGAATTCACCTTCCCCTTCCTGGCTCACGCCCCGCTGGAACCGGAAAACTGCATCATCGAGCCGACCGAAAATGGCGTTCGCCTCCATGATGGCTGCCAGTTCCCGACCCTGACCCGGCCGATGGTCGCGGCAGCCCTTGGGCTGGAGCCGTCACAGGTCGAGATCAGAACGCTTTATGCCGGTGGTTCGTTCGGTCGTCGCGCCAACGGCGCCTCCGACTATAATGTCGAAGCCGCAATGGCCTTTGCCGTTTCAGGTCGCAAAGTTCCGGTCAAACTGGTCTGGAGCCGCGAAGACGATATTCGCGGTGGCTATTACCGCCCGATGGCGGCACACCGGGCAAAAATCGGTCTGGATAGCGACGGCAAGATTGTTGGCTGGGATCACCGGCTGGCCGTCAAATCCATCATGAAGGGCGGCCCGATGGAAGGCATGGTACAAAATGGCATCGATCCGACCTCGGTCGAAGGTGTCACCGAAAGTCTTTACACCATCCCCAATCATGGCATCGGGTTAAGCGACTTCCAGACCCCGACGCCTGTACTGTGGTGGCGTTCGGTGGGACATACCCACACCGGATATGTCATGGAAACACTGATGGATATGCTTGCCACCGAAACCGGGCAGGATCCCATTGAAATGCGTCTTGCGATGCTTGATCCGGCCGGGGCCAATCAGGCCCGCATGATCGAGGCCATCAAGCTTGTCCGCGAAATATCCGGATGGGAAAAGGGCGACACACGCGGTTTTGCCGCACATATTTCGTTCAATACCTGCGTTGCGGTTGTTGCCGACGTCACGGTCGAAGACACCAGTGTGCATGTGAACAAACTGTTCATGGCGGTTGAATGCGGGGTAGCTGTTAACCCCGATGTCATCCGGGCACAGATGGAAGGTGGTGCGGGCTATGCATTATGTGCTGCCTTCCGCAACGAAATCACCCTGACCGATGGTGAAGTCGACCAGTCCAACTTCCCGGACTATGAACTGCTTCGAAATGCCGAAATGCCTGCTATCGAAGTGGCGATTGTTCAATCGAACAATGCCCCTACGGGCGTTGGTGAACCGGGCGTCCCCCCGACCGCCCCGGCCGTTGCCAACGCCATTTTTGCCAAAACCGGAAAACGGATCACGGATCTTCCGATGACCAAAGCCGGTTTCGACTTCGTGTAAGGCATGCTGCCCGGGGGATCACTTTCGGGTCCCCCACCCATTCCCCGGGCAGTCCCTTTTGCGGGAGCAGATCATGAGTAACCAGTTATCGGCCATGCTACGCGCCTGGCAGGAAGGCAAAACAGATACCGAATGGGTTCTGGGTACGGTTTATCGCACCGAGGGTTCGGCCTATCGCAAGGCCGGGGCAATGATGCTGATCAACGGGCACGGGCAACAATTCGGGCTGCTTAGCGGCGGCTGCCTTGAAGCCGACATCATCCGCAATGCCCGACGTGCCATGGTAACCGGCAAAACAGTCATGCTGGTTTATGACGGCAATGACGAAGACGATCTGTCCTTCCGGCTTGGTGTCGGCTGCGGCGGCAAGGTATTTATCATGCTGCAACCGCTTGACCCCGCAAACGACCTTGGGCTTTCCGACCTTTGCGATGCTTTGGCAGTGCGCCAAAGCGGTCTGTATTTCCAGAAAATCGGCGACACGCGCGGATATTTCAAACGCACCGACCACACCGGTCAGCGCTCCGCCTATGTCGAGGACCGCATTGATGGTGACTGGCTTGTCACCCCGATTGTACCCGAACCGCATATCCTGATTGTCGGGGGCGGACTGGATGCCCGGCCTGTAGTTTCCATCGCGCATGAAATGGGTTGGAAAACCACATTGGTTGATCCGCGCCCCGCAAATGCCCGCCCGGAACATTTCGCCAAGGCAGACGCGATCCTGCGTCAGATGGACGCGACCCTTGTTGATTATGTTGCGCAACATCGTGTTGATGCCGCAATCCTGATGTCACATAGCATTGATATCGATGCCAAGGCGCTTCAAATTCTGAAATCCAGCCAGTTGCGTCATGTTTCGATGCTCGGTCCGCGCCATCGTTTCGTCGATGTTCTTGAACGTGCGGACCTTGCCGAACCTGCCCTTCCCTTCCCGGTGGCAAGCCCGGCCGGAATTGATATCGGCGGACAACTGCCTGAAAGCATAGCACTTTCGATGTTATCAGGCATTCACGCGGCACTTTACAAACATTGCGCCGCCCCCGCACTGGCACAGGCAGCGGAATGATGAAAATCGCCGCTCTTATGATTGCCGCAGGTGAAAGCACGCGATTTGGCGGACGCAAACAGCTTGCCGATATTGATGGCAAGCCGATGCTTGAACACGCAATTGATCAGCTTCGCCCGATCTTCGAAGATGATCTTTATGTCGTGCTGGGTGCCTATCGCGATGAAATCCTCTCGGTGATCGGCAATCGTGCCAAAACCATCACCAACGATAACTGGCAATCCGGCATGGGATCGTCGATTGCAGCCGGGATTGCCGGAATTTGCGCCGCAGGAACATATGACGGTATCCTGATTGCCCTTGTCGATCAGGTCGGATTGACCGGCGACGACTACCGGAAACTCATCAATGCCTTTGACGGAAGCCACATTATTGCGTCGCGCTACAAGAATCTGAACGGCGTTCCTGCACTGTTTCCCGCCAGACATTTTCCGGAACTTGCCATGATGGGTGGCGCGCGTGGCGCACAACAGGTGCTTAATAACAGCAGTTACAATATCAGTGCGATTGCCATACCAAATGCAGAATTCGATATCGATACCCCGGAAGATCTGAAACTGTTTTCCAGCCAGCTTTTCGAAGCAAGCTGACCTGCAACCGATTTTAAGGCAATCTGGATATCTTCAGCATCTGGCGAAAAACGCCGCAACCGGAACCGCGCATTTATGAAATCAACCGCCAACATCATGGTCCTTCTGGTCGAGGACAACATGGATATTGCCGGAACAATCAGCGACTACCTGACGATAGAAGGCATCGAATGCGATCATGCCTTTGACGGTGAAACGGGTTTTCAGCGCGCACTTACCGGCGAATATGATGTGATATTACTTGATATCATGCTGCCGTTTCGCGATGGCATCAGCATCTGCAATGCATTGCGCAACGAAGGGATCGACACGCCGGTTCTGATGCTGACGGCACGCGATACGCTGTCTGACAAGCTTGAAGGTTTCAGTGCCGGGGCCGATGACTATCTGGTCAAACCCTTTGCCCTTGAAGAACTTCTGATGCGCACACGGGTCCTGTCGCGCCGCCGCAGTGGTGAAATCCGGCGGTTTTCACTTGGCGATCTGATTGTTGATTTCGAAAACAGACAGGTCGCACGATCCGGGCAGGCAATCAGTCTTTCCCCAACAAGCTGGACCATTCTGGAAGTTCTCGCGCAAAACAGCCCGCATGTTGTGACACGATCACGACTGTCGATGGCGCTGTGGCAGGGAGACCCGCCAGATACCAATGCGCTCAAGACGCATCTTTACAAATTGCGGATGCGCATCGACAAACCATTCAATCAAAACCTGATCCATACAGTTGCCGGCCAGGGCGTGGCCCTTCGCGAGTAAAAAAGACATGCATTCCTGCGCACCGATCCAGAAAACCTTTTCCCGCTTTGTACGGAACTACGTTTTGCTGGCACTTGTCATTACGCTGGTGATCTATACCGGTGTGGTTAATTTCTACATGCTGTATGGCAAGTGGATGGTTGCGAGTTTCCAGTTGCAGACCATCGCGGAACAATATGATGAAATGCGCGCCAAAGACCCAACGACCCCGCTTCCCAACGGCTTTAACATCCAGACCTTCACGGATTATGACGCTTTGCCGGAACGGCTGCGCGACCGCTACAAGCCCAAAGATATCGACCCGGGCGAGCTTTACTATCTGAACACCGATAAATATGCCGCGCAAAAAGACCCCGACAACCCGGTCTTTCTGGTGTTTCCCCATATTCTTGCCAACGGCACGCAAATCATGCTGCTGCAGACCTATCACGCGGGTGATGAGGACAGCGTCTATTTTTCGCGATTGCACAAACTGGCCCTTCTTTCCATCCCGTTTGCGCTTGGTGTTGTTGCGATATTTGCCTATGTGCTTTGGCTGATCGGCAAACGCATGACGCAGCCATCGGAAAACCTGCAAAGCTGGGCTAAAACCCTGTCGACGGAAAATCTCGATCAACCGGTCCCCGATTTCGGCTTTACCGAACTGAATGATGTGGCCAAGGAACTGCATCAGTCATTGGTCAGGGTCGATAAGTTCGTGACACGTGAACGCGAATTCCTGCGTCAGGCCAGCCATGAATTGCGAACACCCGTCACCATCGTCAGCGGCAATGTCGAATTGCTCGATAAAACACCGTTAAACGAAATTCAGGTCCGGCTGGCCGCGCGCATCAAACGCGCCAACCGCAACATGCAGCAATTGATTGAAACCCTGCTTTGGCTGGGGCGCGAAGCAACACCGAACGGTATCCAGGAAAAGATCGACTATCCGGCCTTCGTGCGCGAAGCCATCGTCGATCTTGCCTATCTGACAGACGGCAAGAACCTGACATGCGAATTCAGTGCCGATGATGAAAGCGGCGCGATCACAGCATCACCTGCCGCCCTGATGATTGTCGTATCCAACCTGATCCGCAATGCGTTCGAACACACGCCCAAGGGGCGGGTTACGGTCCGGCTTGAAGCCAACAGACTGATTGTCGAAAACAACCTGATGACCTGTGCCGGCGATTATGTCCGCGATCAGGGCGAAGGCATCGGCCTGCATCTGGTGCGCCGGATTTGCGAACGCTGCAACTGGCATTGCGATACAACCTTCCTTGCCGCGGGCGGCATGCGCGCAATCTTCACAGTCAGCAACCACAACTGAGGCCCCACGGCACGCCAGGACCCGGTATGGAAAAGAAATGCCATTATAGAGCAGCTATTTCCTGAACAACTTCAAAAATCGACGACCGACAAGTCCGCGCAGAACGCTGTGAACAGGATATTGTATAAATTTACCCTCGACTCTTCAAAAAGAGTCCGGTAGCGTATGATTAATCGATTAACCAGCTAATCAATGATGCCAGATCACATCTTTTGGATGTTTGACGGGGGTATTAAGTGGCTTCACCGCGTTCCGGACCGAATATGAGCATGATTGCCGACGCCTTGGGTGTGTCTTCGGCAACCGTATCGAACGCGCTGTCGGGAAAGGGCCGGGTATCGGCCGATCTGGTCGATAAAATCCGCAAAAAAGCCGACGAACTTGGTTATGTCCCCAGCAATGCGGGCCGGGCACTGCGCACGGGTCGATCAAATGTTCTGGGCCTTGTCCTTCCCGATATTTCCAACCCGCTGTTCCCGCAAATCGCGCAGGCGATGGAAACGGCCGCGTCAAATGCCGGTTACGGGGTTCTGATTGCGGACTCGCGTGGCAATGTCACCACCCAGACACAGGCCATCAGCCGTCTGATCGAACGTGGCGTTGATGGCTTGGTCGTCATTCCGCGTCGTGGCACACGGATCGGCGATGTTGGATGCCCTGTTGCAATGGTCGATACCCCGTCGACACCGGGCAACACCGTTTCGGCGGACCATTGGGAAGGCGGGGCCAAGGTCGCGCGTCATCTGGTCGATCTGGGTCATAAGAACTTTCTTCTGATCGGGCATGATCCGGCATCGAATGTACAAAATGACCGCATCGGCGGCATGAAATCGGCACTTGGCCGCAATATCCATCATACGACGATCTGGCTTGAAACATTGATGCGCGAACGTGGCGAAGGGGCATCGCTTGGCCTGATTGACCACGTTCAAAACGGGGTCACAGCAATTGCAGCCGTTTCGGATTTACACGCCCTTCGCGTTCTGACCGAATTGCAGACTGCCGGGATCAAGGTCCCGCAACAGGTCAGCGTGACCGGCTTTGACGACCTTATTTTCTCGCCCGTGGTGACCCCTTCGTTGACCACGGTGCATATGGATATGGCCCGAATTGCAGAATTGGCGATTGCCGCCCTTGTGTGCGAAATCGAGCAGGCCAAATCCACTGCCCCAACCGGCAAGACGTTAAAACGTACCGTCACTGCCGACATATCCAAGGTTTCGATGGAACTGATGGTCCGCGCGTCAAGCGGACCGGCGGTTTCCCCTGACGCACCCTTCCCAACCGGAGAAACGCTGTGATGCCGATGAAAAAACTGCTTATGGCTTCTGCTGCCCTTTTGCTGTCCGTAAGTGCGGCAAAGGCTCAGGAAAAGACCCTGACCATTTCGGTCTATGGTTTTGCACAGGATGAATTCAAGAAAATCCTGTATGACCCGTTCGAAGAAAAATGCGGTTGCGAACTGGTTGTCGAAACCGGCAACTCGGTCGAACGTCTTGCCAAAATCGAAGCCAACAAAGCCGAACCGGTCATTGACCTTGCGGTTATTTCCATGCGTGATGCACTGGCAGCTGCCAAGGACGGCCTGACCGACAAGGTCGATACATCAAAACTGTCGAACTTTGACAAGCTTTATGACATTGCCAAAGACCCGAATGACGATGGCATGAGTGTTGGCTACACCTTCTATGCCAGCTCGATTGCCTATCGTTCTGACAAGATGACAGTCGAAAGCTGGGCGGACCTCCTGGCCGATGATGTCGTCGATCATGTTGCCCTTCCGAACGTCACCACCACACAGGGCCCGCTGACGCTTTATATGCTCGGCAAGGCCCTTGGCGATGAAGACCCGTCGCTCAAAACCCCGATTGCCGCCGTTGGCGAAAAGAAGGACGAGATCGTCACCTTCTATGTCCGTTCTTCCCAACTGGTGCAGTTGATGCAGCAGGAAGAAATCTGGGCCGCACCCATCGGGCGTTTTGCATGGTCCGGCTTCTCGAAAATGGATTTGCCGATCAAATGGGCAACCCCGAAGGAAGGCCAGTCCGGCGGCATGAATGTCATGGTCCTGACCAAAGGCAGCAAGAACCGCGATCTTGCGCTTGAATTCATGGATTTCTGGCTTTCGACCGAAATCCAGACGGCATTGGCGGAAAACCTTGTCGACAGCCCGGCAAACAAGGACGTCAAGGTTTCCGACGAGATTGCCGAGAACCTGACCTATGGGGCCGATACCGTTGCCAATCTGCATCTGATCCCGTCACAGGTTGCCATCGACAATCAGGAAACCTGGTTGTCGGAATGGAACAACAAGGTCGGCCAGTAATCGCCACCATGATCATTATCGGATCGGGGCAGGTCGCCATTTGCCCCGATCCGGCGAGCCTTGCTCGCGCCATCACTTATTGACTTTAACCGAAGACAAGGTTGCCGAGATGTTTCAGAACCGGGCCGAAGCCTTTGCGCTGGTCCTCCCTGCCGCGATCTTTGCCGCTGTGGTCTTTCTGGCCCCGGTTCTGATTCTTCTGTCCGAAGGTTTTCGATCGGGCGATAGCTGGACGATACAGGCCTATATCGATTTCTTTTCCCAGTCGCTTAATCAGACCGTCTTTTTGCGCACGCTCAAACTGGCAGCGATGGTCACGGCCGCCTCGGCCGTCATCGGCTATGCCGCGGCCTTTGCAATCGTGAACCTGCCGCCAAAGGGCAAGGGCCGGATCACCGGGCTTGTTGTTTTGCCGCTGATGATTTCACCAGTAGCACGCACATATGCGTGGCTGGTGATCCTTGGCCGGACCGGATTTGTGAACAAGGCACTGGTTGCCGTCGGGCTATCGGATGAACCGATCCGCTTCCTGTTCACCGAAACCGCCGTTTTCATCGGCTTGCTGCAACTGTTCCTGCCACTCATGATCATTTCACTGATCAGTGCGCTTGAAAACATGCCGCGCGATGCGGTGCCGGCCGCCCGTGTTCTTGGTGCCAACTGGTTACAGGTTTTCACCAAAGTCATCCTGCCACTAACCAAAGAAGGCCTTGTGATCGGTGGCACGCTGGTCTTTACCGGATCAATGACCGCCTATATCACCCCGGCCATTCTCGGCGGGTCCAAGGTCCTGATGCTTGAAACCCTGCTGTATCAGCGCGTGACCGTGGCCAATGATTTCGTATCAGCCAGTGTGATCGCCCTGATCCTGATCGTCATGGCATTTGCGGCCAACCTTCTACTCAAACGCCTTGCCACCGCGAGGAACAAGCGATGACCAACAAGCTGTTTTCTCCTATCATTCTTTTGCTGGTACTGGCCTTTCTGATCGGTCCGTTCCTGATCATTATTGCCGCGTCGCTTTCGGCTGGTGAAACGCTTGCCTTCCCGCCGCAGGGACTGTCCCTGCGCTGGGTGCTGAAAGTCTTCGAAGTCGAAAGCTTCCGTGCGAGTTTCGGTATTTCCATGTTTCTTGCCATCGGCGGCACGCTTGCCGCCCTGATCCTTGGCATTCCGGCAAGTTATGCGCTGTCGCGCTACAAGGTCCCCGGTGCGGAAACCATCCGGACCATCGTATCGTCGCCGATCATTGTCCCGGGTATCATCGTCGGTTTGGCACTGCTGCGTTATTTCGTTGTACCTTTCAATTTCGGCATTCTGTTTGCGCTGTTTCTGGCCCATACCGCACTGATCCTGCCCTATGCGGTGCGCGTGGTGTCGGCCAGCCTGAACAATTTGCGATCTGACATCGAAGAAGCCGCCGTGCTTTTGGGGTCATCGCGGATTGGCGCCTTTTTCCGCGTGGTGATGCCCAATATCCGTGGCGGTATTCTTGCTGCCTTCATTCTGGGCTTTGTCACCAGCTTCAATCAGGTGCCGGTTTCCCTGTTTTTGTCGGGCCCCGGTGTCCGAACCCTTCCCATCGACATGCTCGCCTATATGGAAATCACCTATGACCCGTCGGTCGCAGCCCTGTCCGCGCTGCTGGCCTTCATGTCGCTGGGCATTGTCTTTCTGGCCGAACGTTTCCTAGGATTTTCCCGCTATGTCTGATGCCCGCTTTCTCTGCCTTGAAAAACTGACCCTGTCCTACGGCAAAAACGTTGCCGTGCCGGAAATGGATCTAGATATCGGCAAGGGTGAACTGGTTGCCCTGCTTGGCCCGTCGGGTTGTGGCAAAACCACAACCATGCGCGCAATTGCCGGGTTGATGGAGCCGTCATCGGGCAAGATCATCCTTGATAATATCGATATCACCCGAACCCCCGCCAACAAACGGTCGGTCGGGCTGGTGTTCCAATCCTATGCCCTGTTCCCGCACCTTAATGTCTATGAAAACGTGGCCTTCGGCCTGAAACTGATGGGTGTTCGCGGCAAGGAACTGGACGACAAGGTGCAGGAAGGCCTTCGGACTGTCGGCCTGTCCAAATTCGCCACCCGCAAACCCGCCGAGCTTTCCGGCGGCCAGCAGCAGCGCGTCTCGCTGGCGCGTTCGATGGTGATGGAACCCAAGGTGCTGTTGCTTGACGAACCGCTCTCAAACCTTGATGCACGGCTCCGCCTTGAAATGCGCACCGAATTACAGCGCGTACAAAAGGAAAGCGGTGTCACGATGATCTTCGTCACCCACGATCAGGTCGAAGCCCTTGCCATGGCCGACCGGATTATCGTGATGCTTGATGGTCATATCGAACAGATCGGCACGCCCGAAGATATCTATAACCGCCCGGTTTCCGATTTTGTTGCGGACTTCGTCGGGTTTGAAAATGTCTTCGCGCTTGAAGACGGCAAACTCAAAACCGCAACCGGAACTGTCGAACTTTCGGGCACGCCCCCGCTTGATGCCAAAGGCCTTGCCTGGCGGCCGTCGATGGTTTCCCTTGGCAGCGGACCGTTCGAGGGCGCGATACGCGGTACGTCATTTGCCGGGGGCACACGGGAATACCTGCTTGATACCCCACTTGGCCCGATCAAGGCGGAATGCGATGCCAGCCTTCCGGCCCATGAATTCGGTTCTGTCCTGAAATTTGATCTGCCTGTATCGCAGGCCGCACCCCTATCGCGCGTCGGGAGCCTTTGATGGGACTTTGGATCGACACCGATATGGGCTTTGACGATCTGGCCGCGGTGCTGATTGTCATCCATGCCGGAAAGCGGATCGACGGAATGTCCCTGATTGCCGGGAATTCCCCGCTTGAACGCGTGCGGATCAATGCAGCCAGTGCCGCACGCCAGTTTGGCTGGGGTTTCAAAATCTATACCGGCCGGGAAACGGCGGTTATGGGTGGACTTGAAACCGCCGAACGGATTCTTGGCCCCCTTGGCATGCAATCAAGCGGCGCACACCTGCCCGATTGCCGTCCGGTTGCCGAAAGCAGCGCGTTCGACGGTATTTGCAACTGGCTTGAAGGCAAATCCGGACCGGATGATGAACGCCATATTCTGGCCCTTGGCCCGCTTGGCAATATTGCATCCCTGGTTCTGGCCCGGCCTGATCTGGCGCGCAAAATCGACCGCGTGACATGGATGGGGGGTGCCGTAACGCGCGGCAATCATACCGCACTCGCCGAATATAATGCCTTTGCCGACCCCGAAGCTGTTGCCATTACCCTGTCCCATCAGGTGCCCCTGCGCATGGTGGATCTTGATCTCTGTCGGCAGGTACTGGCCACCCCGAATGATGTGACACCTATCCGCAATGCTGGCGGAAAAAATGCCTGTCTTCTGGCGGACTTGACCGAAGGATACATCAATATTGCCCTATCACGCGGGCGCGATGCGATGGCGATTTTCGATCCTTGCGCGGCGGTCGCGGTAATTGATCAGGATGCGATCAGCTTTGCCGATGCACATATCGAAATTGATACCAGCCACGGTCCTTCGCGTGGGCAAACCATTGTTGACCTACACCCGACCGCGATCAAAAACGCGCAATATGCCGTTTCTGTTGACACAAAACGCGCGCGCGACCTGATCTTTTCAGCCCTGAAGGCGGAAGCAGCGAAATGAATAACCGCACGACAGAACCCGGAGATCTGACCTGCCATAAATTGCGCACACGTGCCGTCGCCGCCGCACGCGGCGATGAACCGTTCGATATCCTGATTACCGGTGGCAAGCTCGTCGATATGGTGACCGGTGAAATTCGCAAGGCCGATATTGGCCTGATCGGGCCAATGATCGCAAGCGTCCATGAACCGGCAACCAGAAGCGACACCCGCAAAATCATCAGCGCCCGGGGCGGTTATGTCAGCCCCGGCCTGATCGATACACACATGCATATCGAAAGCTCGATGGTCACACCGGCGATCTATGCCGAAACGGTCGTTGCCCGCGGCGTCACCACAATCGTCTGGGATCCGCATGAATTTGGCAATGTGCGGGGGCTTGGCGGTGTCCGCTGGGCGATTGAAGCAACACGTGACCTGCCATTGCGCGTACTTGTTCTGGCACCGTCCTGCGTTCCTGCTGCGCCCGGCCTTGAAATGTCCGGTTCTGATTTTGACGGTGATGCCATGGCCGAAATGCTGTCCTGGCCCGAAATCGCCGGGGTTGCCGAAGTCATGAATATGCGCGGTGTGATTGATCGCGATCCGCGCATGACCAATATCATGCAGGCAGGGCTTGCATCGGGGAAACTTGTCTGCGGTCATGCACGCGGCCTTGAAGGACCTGATCTTGCCGCCTTTATGACGGCCGGGGTCAGTTCTGATCATGAACTGGTTTCAAACGATGATCTGATGGCAAAACTGCGTGCCGGTCTTGCGATTGAAATGCGCGGATCGCACGACCATCTGCTGCCGGGTTTTGTCGAAACGCTTAATGAATTGGGTTTCCTGCCACAAACCGTCACGCTTTGTACCGATGACGTCTTCCCCGACGACCTGTTCAATGCTGGCGGGCTTGATGATGTGGTGCGTCGCCTGGTCCGTTATGGCATGAAACCGGAATGGGCGTTGCGGGCGGCAACCCTGAATGCTGCGATGCGCCTTGGCCGTTCCGATCTTGGTCTGATTGCCGCCGGACGGCGTGCCGATATTGTCGTCTATGACGACCTGACCGATTTTCAGGCGCGCCATGTCATCGCAAATGGCGAGACTGTTTCCGAGGCAGGTGAAATGACGGCGAAAGCCGTTTCGATTGATCCCGCCCCCCTTTCCGACACAATGAAGATGGATGTCCTGAGCATTGATGATTTTCGCGTGCCTGCGTCCGGGGATCGCGTCCGGATTGCCATCATCGACCGACCGCGCTTTACCCGCTGGGCGACGGCTGACACCGATGTAAAAGACGGCTATGTTGTGCCACCTTCGGGCACGACCATGATCGCGGTTGCCCATCGCCACGGAAAGGCGGACAGCAAACCACGCGTCGGCTTCCTGACCGGATGGGGTGACTGGAAAGGTGCTGTTTGCACCACCGTCTCGCATGACAGCCACAACGTTACGGTGTTTGGCGGCAACCCGCGCGACATGATGGTGGCGGCCAATGCCGTCATCCGTGCCGGTGGCGGTATGGCGGTGGCATCAAACGGCAAGCTTGATGCTCTTCTTCCCCTGCCGCTTTGCGGGCTGGTTTCGGACGCCCCCATGGATCATGTTGCGCAGCAATTTGCCGATATCCGAACCGCCGCGGATGCGATTGTCAACTGGCAACCGCCCTATCTGGTTTTCAAGGCCCTGTTTGGCGCAACGTTGGCCTGCAATCCCGGCCCGCACCAAACCGACCGCGGGATCGGCGATGTTACCACCGGTCAACTTCTGACCACGCCGGTTCTCGAAGGCTTATAGATCGCCAAATACCCCGCGATATCCATCATGTTATCGCGGGGAATCGCCTATTACTTCGCCGCGTCCAGTGACGCAAAATAACCCGGCTGATAATTGATCGGCAGGAACCGGTCATGCAGTTGGCGGAACGTTTCATCGGGATCAAGATCGGCAAACAGGTCAGGATGGAACCATTTTGCCATCTGCTGGATCGCAACGAACTGATAGGGGCTATTATAAAATTGGTGCCAGACAGCATGGAATGCTTGCGTTTTTTGCGCCGCAATTCCAAGATAGGCCGAACGTGCCGGATAATATTCCAGCTTCTTCTCAACCAGTTGCGCATCCGCCCCCGGCCCGACCGGCACCCATTTCCCGCCCGGCACATAGGCATCCCACGCGGCACTGGTGACAATCACATGATCGGGACTTGAAACCAGAACCTGTTCGGCATTGATTTGCCCGAACGTTGCGGGGATCAGGTCCTTGGCAATGTTATCTCCCCCCGCCATTTCAACCATCGCACCGAAATTGCCGTCGCCAAACGAATGGCAGCAATCCTCGTAAAAACCGGCGGCCCGATCGATAAAGACTTTGGGACGCGCCGGATTGGCTTCCGCCAGTTTATCGGTCACGCGGGCAATTTCGGCGGCGCGGAATGTAATGAACTCTTCTGCACGGGCTTCCTGATCGAACAATTTGCCAAACAGCCTGATTGATGGCTCCGTATTGCGTTCCGGGTCATGCCGGAAATCGACATAGATCACCGGAATGCCAAGCGCACCAAGCTTCTCAACATAGTTCGCCTCGTCAACGGCCTGTTGTGTTTCAAGGTTCAGGAACACGACGTCAGGCTTTTGCGCAATCGTGGTTTCGATATCAATCAAGCTTTGTTCCAGCCCGGCAAAAGCCGGAATATCGCCAAATGCCGGGAACTTCTCCAGATAGGCCTGATAAGTAGCCGGGTCTGCCTCAATCAGGTCCTTGCGCCAGCCAACAATCCGTTTCGCCGGATTTTCACGATCCAATGCGGCGATGATATAAAGCTGCCGCCCTTCACCCAAGACAGCCCTTTGGATCGGCATATTAACCCCGACCTCGCGTCCGGCAATGTCGGTGACGGTGATCATTTCGGCCTGTGCTATCTGGATAAGAAGCAGGCTTAAACCTGCGGCAGCAATCAGGCGTGATATCGTTTTTACGATCATTATTATTCTCCGGGAATTTCTGATGGTCGGGCAATCGTTTCTGCACGCGCACGTGCAAAAACGGTCAGGACAAACCCGATGGCGTAAACAAATCCGACAAGGAAATAGATATTTGAAAGTCCGGCGGCCTGACTGAACCAACCGCCAAGGGCGATACCCGCGATGGAGGCAAATTGCGCCGTACTTTGCGCAAGACCAAGGACGTGACCCTGGCGGTGGTCGCCCACCGCACGTGACACAAGGGCGGTCAGTACCGGCGTCGTCGCACCAAGCAACACACCCCAGATAAAATACATCGTGGTAAAAACAAAGATCGACCGGGTGGCACCGGCAAGCCCGGTCACCACCACACATCCGGCAATCACCAGACACATGCCGCCCAGAATATCGCGCGCCGCACGCCCTTCGAAATAGCGCGCCCAAAGGGATGCCGAAACAACAAAACCAAGTGCCAGCAAGCCATAGCAAAAACCGACGACCCAGTTGCCAACATCAAAGATGTTCAGCACATAAATCGAAAACGGCGATTGGGTTACCATTCTGCCGAGTAGCAAAATGCCGAGAATGGTCAGAATGGGGATGATCTGTGGTGATCGCAAAATACTGATCTTTGCGACGGGCGTTGCATCCGGGGCAGCATCACGGTTTGTACCTTTTGGCGTTACAACCGGCAGCAATACCCAAACCGAGATCAAACAGATCGTGCAAAGAATGGCCGCGGAAAAGTTGATCCAGAAGAAAGCCGCATGATCAAGGATCACGCCCCCCACCAACGCACCGCCAAGCGAGCCGACATTGGTTGAGACCTGAAGATAGGCAAACAGCTTTGCCCGTCTTGCCGGACTTTCGATACTGACGCCATAAGCCTGTGCCGGTGCAATATACCCAGCACAAGCCCCTTGCAGGAACCGCAACATCAGGATCAGCCAAACGTCATTGGCATAGGCGAGCGCAAGCTGGGTAATCGCAAGCCCGAAAAGGGCGCGCATCATCATCGCCTTATGACCGAACCGATCCCCAAGCCGCCCCCATAACGTGCTGGTCAGCATGATGCCCAGCATCGGCCCGACATAGACCGCAATACTGGCAAATGTGAACAGGTCGTCCGAATGGCTTAATGAATGCAAATGAACGGGCCAGAACGGCCCGCTCATCTCCATCGCACCCATCGAGACCAGTTGGATGATAAACAGAAGATGTATCTGCCAGCGAACGGACATCCGACTAGAAATCAGCCGTTACAGACAGCAGAGCCGTACGAGGTGCTCCGACAGAGACCATGCTGAATTCGTTGACTCCCGCCCAATAGTCCTCGTCCGTTACATTCTGGATCGTCGCCCGGAAGGTAACTGGTGTTTCTGCGAAGATTGTTTTGTAACGGAGGCCCAAGTCCAGCGTCGTAGAATCCGGGATATCCAACGTATTCGTTGTGTTGACATATTGCTCGGAAACGTGGTTGACCGTTCCACTTAGCGTCAGCCCCTGCGCAAATGGTGTATCCCATTCGGCCGTCAGGTTGATTGACATTTCCGGTGCACCAACAGCCTGATTTCCCTTTGTTGTCGCACTATTGGTTTTGGTCAGTTCCGCATCCAGGAACATGACGCCGCCAAGCAATCGCACATTGGGCACAACTTCACCGAAAACACCAAGCTCAATACCACGATTTCGCTGCTCTGCATCGGAATTGTAAACGTTATTTACCAACTGTCCCGATGGTTTCGTGATCTGGAATATCGCCGCCGTAGCACCGAAATTACCGTAATCAAGCTTCACACCTGTCTCGATCTGCTTGGCAACGTATGGTGCCATTGCTTCGCCGGCATTGGTCGCTGTATTTGGTGCAATGCTGCCGCGGCTGAGCCCTTCAAGATAGTTGGCATAAACCGACAGCGAATTGTTTGGTTTCACGACAACACCAACCATCGGGGTCACGACGCTATCGTCATAACTTGAAGTTATCGCCCCGGTCGAGGCATTGAAGTTGTCCGTCTCAATGCGCTGGTGACGAGCGCCCACTGTCACTTGCATGAAATCATCCCACATCGACAGGGTATCTGCGATGGCAATCCCGCTCAGATCGGTTTCTGAGAGTTTTGGGCGGCCTGCCGGAACCGCGACAGCATCCATCGGATTGGCAACAGGTGAATATATGTTGGAATTCAGAGTATCATCGCCGTTCCGCAATCCCCGGCTAAATTCATCCGAGTAACGGCTGACTTGGAAAGTTGCTTTATGTCCGACAAAACCTGTTTCAAACTCTCCGTGGACTCCCGCATCCGCAGTCCAGCGCTTGGTTTGGAACTTTGCGTACGAAACGGTGTCGGTTGTATCCCCGGCAGAATTCTGGATTTCAGGATAGCCGAACAGGCGCTCTACCTGGGTTTTCCCGGCACCGAAACTACCGAACAAAGTCATTTTTTCGGTAAGATCATATTCGGCCCCAAGAAGAGCTGACTGATCGGTTACCTCGGACCATTCCCACTCATTAGCAACGTTTCTATTCCCATCTGGCGCATTTGGCATCGAGGTAACAGCTCCATCCACCAGAAATTCCCGGAATGGCGCATTCAGGTTTTCACGTTGATCAATCAGGTCAAGTGTTGCTCTGAAATCATCACCACGATAATCAAGGGCAAGCGCCCCTAACGATGCTTCTCGTTCCTGATGATCAAGGTATGTATCGCCGTTGTGGTAGCCACCATTGAAGCGGACGCCCACCTGATTCTCGTCGCCAAAGCGACGACCGAAATCAACGTTACCCCCTACCTGCTCACCAAGTCCGTAATCGGTACTGACCCGGTTCAGGTCTTCGTCTCCGGCACGTTTGGGAACGATATTGATCACACCACCAACACCACTATTAGGTGCCATTCCCCCCAGAAGCGCAGCGGGGCCTTTAAGAACTTCGATACGCTCGGCATAACCAGTCTGCGCACGATATGTTGGTGCAACACCGTAAACCCCATTGAAGGAAACTTCGCCAGAGTTACCGGTATTCATGTTGAAACCACGGATTTGATAGGTATCAAGCATCCCGCCACTACTGTTTGGCGACCGAACGGATGGATCATGCTTTAAGACATCGGCAATCGTCTGAGCCTGCTGATCGGCAATCTTTTCGCTGGTGTAACTGGTGATGCTGACGGGTGCATCCATGATGTCCGTATTGCCCAGCATGCCAAGACGGCCACCGGTCGCGATCTGGCCACCGGCATAGGCAGGTGGCAGATCGGATTGCGTGCTGTTGGCTTCAACCCGGATCGGATCAATAGCCGCAGCACCGCTTTGCCCTGCTTCCGTCGCAGGGTCGATCAGGATCAGGGAATTTTCGCCAGTTTCACGATAGGAAAGCCCGGTACCGCGTAGCAATGTATCAATTGCGGCGGGAACCGTCATATCCCCGCGGATTGCGCGCGCACCATCGATAGACGGCAGATCAATCGTATAGGCAATCCGCCATCCCGAAGCGGCGCCGATTTCAGCAATCCCTTCGGCAAGGGAGGAAACCGAGATATCAAATGAATAGGTCGCCTGTGCAATTTCGGTCTGCACATTTGCCGCCAGCGCCCCCGATGTCGCTGGAACGACCATTGCCGTGGAAACCAGCAATGCCGAAATCAGAGAGTATGTTCTTGTTCTTGCTTGTTTGAATTCCAACTTCCCGCTCCATAAACGTCTTTTCTTTCAGGCAGGTCCCCCCTGCATCTAAAAGGACAAACGAACGGGAAATAAGAGTCCTCACATCGGAGAATGATTTTTTGCGAATTTTTCGCAATCTCAGTAAACAACAGTCAACCAGGGCGAGGTTCTGACGACCTTTGCGCCAATCGCATCGGCAACAGTTTCAAGCGATCCGGGAATATCGGTCGTCGGGAAACTACCGGAAATGCTGAGTGTTCCTACATCGCCAATCACAACGATGCGGCCTTCATCAAAGTTTTCCAACCGGGCGGTCAGCTCTGAAACGGACATGTTGTGCACACTAAGCCGCCCCTTCATCCAGGATAGTGCGAGTCCGACATCGCCGATTTCGGATGGCGAAAGTGTTCCGTTATTGACAATAACCCGCTGCCCCGGTCCCAGCAGAACACCGTTTTCATTCAGCCCGCTTGATACGCGAACAGCCCCATCCTCGACAACCACAACAGTCTGTTGTGAAAGGCGATCCACATTGAATCGGGTGCCAACGACCTTTACCGTGGCATCGCCGGTCCGCACCCGGAACGGATCGCCATTACGGTGGACAACTTCAAAAAATGCCTGTCCCCGCAATAATTGTATTTCCCGGTGGCCTTCATCGAAGTCGGTCGATAACGCACTGTTGGCCGCAAGCCGCACAACCGAACCATCGGGCAATTCAATTGCAGTGACATTTGACTGACCGGTAACGATATCGGCCTGGATGTTATCGATGAAATCGGGATGAAGGAAAAAGACCGCGCCCGCGACAAATGCCATTCCCGCAAGGACGGCAAAAGAGCGCCGCGGGCGGAACCATGAGAGGAAACCGGAAAGTGCTGGCTTCCTTTGGGTTTCAGAAAGACGTCTTGCCGGCTCCTCGATCCGGGCCCAAAGCACGCGCATCTGATCGAAGGCCAGCCGGTTATTGCGGTCTGTATTCAGCCATTGTTCGAACTCGTATTCCTGCTCAGCCGACAGCGAACCACCTGCCCGTCTTGCGTGCCAGAGTGCAGCTTCGTCCTTTTGCTGTTCAGTCGGTTCAAAAGCGCCTTGCATAGGTTCCCGGTTCGCCCGTCATGATCTGGCGTTCATATCAGTAAATGATGTGATCCGCCAAATTCCCTTTCTATAAACAATAACGGATGACGATAAAATATCCTCATAGCACGTATGGGATTTATAAGACGTCGTCGCGATAGACTGCCAGCCGTTCCTGACAATGGCGCATGGTCCGGGCCAGTTGTTTTTCCACCGCACTGACGGAAATGCCATACTTTTTCGCCAATTTCGCGTTGGATATGCCATCGACACGATGAAGGATGAACATCTCGCGCGCCTTTGGCGAAAGTTCCAGCAAGGCACGGTCAAGCGCGGAAAGCGCCTGACGGGCTTCGGCATGATCGTAAGGAGACGTCGTTTCACACTGCCATATCTGATCCGGAAGGACCCCGTTCATGGCCTTCGCGCGGCCAAAGGTGCTGCGGTGATGATCAATGACGGCATTGCGTACTGACGCATAAAGCATCTTGGTATTGGCTTCCGGCTCGCCGCAATCACCGGACTGCATCAGACGCGCATAGACATCCTGCACAAGTTCGGCCGCAACTTCACGATCACGTATCCGCCGAACAACCATCGCGATAAGCTGACGCCGATGGTCTTCGAACAGCTTTGCAAGTGTGTTCCGCCAGAAACTCATGCGTATGTTCTATCATTACCTATGAAACTCCGCCCTATGGCCCGTTTCGCGCGCCCGGACAGACAGCCCCCACAACGGTGACGAGCGGAAAGTATCAGTAATGATAATCATTTTCAATATTGTTGATGCTTTTTGTAACCACACCAATCAAAACATGCGAAGCATCGATAAGTGGCGATGCCTTAGCTGATCAGATGCCCTTTCGATCGCCCATTCACCGACCACAATTAATCAGGGCAAAGTCACGCATTGATCTCGTGGGTAATGGCAGCATCGGCGCCGTCCGACAATAACATGGCCAAACGTTCAATTACGGCTTCACGCCAGAACGGACTATCCTGCAACTGTCTGGGCATCCAGCCGGGAAGCTTCGCAAGATTTTCATATATATCTGCTGCATCCTGATAACCGGCCAATGCTTCTATTATTTCGTCCGCACGCGGGTCATTTAGAAGTTCGGCAGCTGCGTCTGGCGCAGTGTTGACACGCTGGCGCATCACAGCCATCCAGGCAGCAAAACAAAGGGCAAATGTGCCGATCTTCTTGCTGTCCTGTGGCAGGTCGCAGGCCGGGGCAAAAATCCGCTGCGGGAGTTTTTCGGTGCCATCCATGGCGATCTGGCGGGTTTCATGTGCGATTTCCGGGTTACGGAAACGCGCGACCAGTTCGGCCCCGTAATTCGAAAAATCAATCCCGGCAAGCGGTGCCATCGTTGCAGCAGCATTTTCCATATGCTGCGCAACAAGTTGCGAGAAAGCCTCGTTCGACATGGCGTCGCGGACATAGCGATAATCACCGACTTGCCCCAAATAGGCGATCAGGGAATGGCTGCCGTTAAGCATACGAAGCTTCATAAGCTCGTATGGCTCTACATCGTGAACCAGAATTGCACCTGCTTCTTCCCAGGCGGGCCTGCCATCGGGGAAATCATCCTCGATAACCCATTGCGAAAAGGGTTCGGTTTCAATTGCCGCCGGGTCGTCCATCCCGGTTAAACGCCTGGTATCCGAAAGCGTTGTCGCTGTCGCAGCCGGGGTAATCCGGTCAACCATCGTCGAAGGGAAGGACACATTATCCTTGATCCAGCCTGCAAGGTCCGGGTCGCTCCGCTTGGCAAAGTCAATCACACCATTGCGCAACAACACCCCGTTCGATGGCAGGTTGTCACAAGAAACGATTGTAAATGGACGAATGCCGGCCTGTTTGCGGCGCTTCAGCCCGGCAACCAATATCCCGAGAAGCCCGGTTGGCGTGGCGGGATTTACCAGATCATGTTTTACAGCCGGATGTTCCGCCTGAACCGTCCCCGACACCCGATCAATGCCATATGCCTTTTCGGTGACCGTGATGGTAACAATCCGGATTGCCGGATCGGCAAGCGCATCCAAAACCGGTGCAACATCACGCGAAGCCGCTATTGCCTTTGACAGGCTGGTGATCCTGCGGGCCTTGGGGCCATCCGGATGACGTTCAATCACCGTAAAGGCGCAGTCCTGGGCATTCAGGGCGTCGACAATATCAGTGCTGCGCAGACTGACACCGATGATGCGCCAGTTCCCGCCTTTGGCCTGCATCGCCAAGTCGGTATAAACCGCCTGATGGGCGCGGTGAAAAGCACCAATACCGATATGCACGATACCGGCCGTTGCCATATCTGCATGAGGGGCAGCAGCGGAATTATCCGAAGGTGTCATTTTTGGGCCCCAAGCAAATCAAACCTTGCAGAAAGTGCCGTCATTACCCCCCGCAACTCGGCAAGGCCCTTGAGACGCCCGATCGCCGGATAACCCGGCTGTCCCTTCCGGTTCAGGTCATCAAGAATATCCTGCCCGTGATCCGGACGCATGGGGATGTTCCAGTCCGCACGTCCCGCAGCCTTCCGGCGTGCTTCCTCTCGCAGGATTTCCTCGATCAGATCGACCATATTGGTGTCACCGTCCAAGTGCTCTGCCTCGTGGAAACTGCACGGCAAGCCTTCGCTTTCGCGTTTGGTATTGCGCAAATGGATGAAATGCACGCGATCCCCCCAGCGCCTCATCATCCCCGGCAGGTCATTTTCAGGACGGACACCAAGCGAGCCGGAACACAACGTAATACCGTTCTCCGGGATATCGATAGCACGCATGATAAAGGCGTAATCGTCTTCGGTCGACATGATCCGCGGCAGCCCCAGAAGCGCGAAGGGGGGATCATCGGGATGGCAACACATACGAATACCAACCTCGCGCGCGACCGGAACAACTTCTTCGAGAAACGCGACCAGATTGGCCCGCAGCTTATCGGCGTCGATCGCGGCGTAGGTTTCAAGCAGAGCACGCAGATCATCCAGAGAGAGGTTTTCAACCGACCCCGGCAAACCAAAGGCAACCGTTTGTTCCAGCTCGGCACGGCGTTTGTCCGTCATTTCGGCAAAACGGTTTTTGGCTTCGGCAACGATTCCGGCGGGATAGTCATTTTCCGCACCGGCACGGTTCAGTATGAACAGGTCAAACGCGACGAAATCGGTCAGGTCAAAACGCATACAGGTCGCACCGTTGGATAGTCGCCAATTCAGATGGGTGCGTGTCCAGTCAAGAACCGGCATGAAGTTGTAACAGACAATACTGATGCCAGAATCGGCAAGGTTGCGAAGGCTTTGCTTGTAAGCTTCGATGTGATCACGCCACGGACCAACCTGACGTTTGATCGATTCGGAAACCGGGAGACTTTCAACAACATCCCAGGTCAGTCCCGACGGCGCACCATCTTTCATGGTCGCGATTTCGGCATGACGCCTGGCGATTTCATCGGAAGTCCAGACAGCGCCACTCGGCACATGATGAAGGGCGGAAACCACACCATGTGCACCGGCCTGACAAATATCGTCAATGCTGACCAGGTCACTCGGGCCGAACCATCTCCAGGTTTGTTTCATGTGTTTCTCTCTGTATTGGCGTGGTGTCTTCAACACCGACTATAACGGTTGTGAACAGTATCACGACATAATTTTGTTGACTAGTATGGTAGTATGCATCATGACTCAGAAAAGCAAGGAGAGATTGATGGGCGATCCCGAACAAAACGACTGGGAAATCACGCACGATCAGGCTGTCGGCCCACAGATCCATCGCATCATACGCGAACGGATCGTGTGTACGGACCTGCTTCCCGGTGTGCGCCTGTCCGAAGCAGAACTTGCAAAACATTTTAATGTCAGCCGCCAACCGGTCCGCGAAGCTTTCATCAAGCTTGCCGACGAGGGTCTTTTGGAAGTTCGTCCGCAGCGCGGAACCTATGTGCGGAAAATTTCTGTTGCCGCTGTTCTTGACGCACGATTTGTCCGCGAAGCCATTGAAGCCGACATTGCACGCTTTGTTGCAAAAGAACCTGACGACGCGTTTCTTGCCCGTCTCGAACAACTGATTTCCGATCAGCGCAAAGCAATGAAAGGCGATGCACGGTCGTTTCTGAAACTGGATCATGATTTTCATCACTGCCTGGCGGAGGCCGCAGGAAGAACATATGCGTGGAAGGTCGTTGAAGATGTCCGCGCCCAGCTCGACCGGGTACGGTATCTGAGCTACTTCCAGTTTCCGATGGACGAAATCATCGAACAGCATGTCCGAATTGTTGCGGCGATCACAGCCCGTGATCCCGAAACAGCCAGCGCAGCCATGCGTGAACACCTCCGTGAAATCCTGCATACGCTGCCTGATATTGCCCGCTCCAAAACGGAGCTTTTTGATGACGCCAATTCTGCGTTGTCATCCTGAGACGTCAACCGAACTGGGAGGAAAATATGCTTAAAAAAACGACCAAAAAACTTATGATCGCTGGTGTCGCAGCCATGATGATGAGCAGTTCTGCGATTGCGGCTGAAATGACCCTCAAACTTGGCCATCTCGCCAATGAACAGAATTCCTGGCACAAGGCTGCGGTCAAATTCGGCGAAGAACTCTCAAGCCTTACCGACGGCCGCATTGATGTTCAGGTCTTCCCGAACGAAACGCTCGGCAAGGAAATCGACCTGATCAACGGCATGCAGCTTGGTTCGGTCGACATGACCATTACCGGTGAAAGCCTTCAGAACTGGGCTCCGATGGCGGCCCTTCTGGCTGTGCCTTACGCCTATCCCACGCTAGAAGACATGGATGCGGTTGCCAGCGGCGAAATCGGTTCAAAAATCGAAGATCAGATCGTCGAAAAGGCACAGATTCGTCCGATCGCCTATTTTGCACGTGGTCCGCGTAACCTGACCTCGAACCGTGAAATCAAAAGCCCGGATGATCTCAATGGTCTGAAAATGCGCGTTCCGAACGTGCCGCTGTTCCTCGATGTCTGGAAGGCGCTTGGTGCACAGCCGACACCGATGGCCTTCTCCGAAGTCTTTACCTCGCTTCAGGCTGGCACGATTGACGCGCAGGAAAACCCGCTTGCGCTCATCGATTCCGCCAGCTTCGATGAAGTTCAGAAATTCGTGAACAAAACCGAGCATGTTCGTTCATGGATCTACCTGACCATTTCGGAAATCACCTGGAACAACCTGTCTGACGAAGACAAGGCTGCAGTGACCGAGGCCGCAAAACGCGCACAAGCTTACGAACGCGACCTGTTCGCCGCGGACGAAGAACGCCTGACCAAAGAACTTCAGGAAAAAGGCATGACCTTTGTTGAAGTCGACAAAAAGGCCTTTGCTGCAAAAGCTAAAGATGCAGTTCTCGCCAATGTTTCCGACGAAATTCGTCCGTTCGTCGAAGAACTCTTCACAAAATAAAATGTGCGGGATCGGTCACTTCGCGTGACCGATCTCTTTCCGACGGGGAAGCAACGTGTTTTTTGCCAGATTATACGCGTTCATTATCGCACTGTGTCGCATCGCAACGGGGGCTGCCTTCAGCATCCTGATGTGCACGGTTCTGATACAGGTCTTTTCGCGCACCTTCATGCCCAGCTCTCCGGTCTGGACAGAAGAACTAACGCGCTATGCCCTGCTATTTCTCGCCGCTTTCGGCGTTGGTCTCTCGTTCCGCAATGGTGAATTGGTCAATGTTGATATCGTATGCGAAATGCTACCCCTGCGCATACAGCGAGCGCTCATGTTCGTTTCAGCCGCACTAACCACTGGCTTCTGCCTGATTCTGGTATCCCCCGCATGGAGGTTCGTTTCCATCGGTGTCATGCAAACCTCGCCTGCACTCGGGGTCCGAATGGACTTTATCCACGCGACGGTATTCATCCTTCTCGTGCTGCTTAGCCTTTTCGCAACCTTGCGTATGATCCGTGTTATCGCCGGTGTATCTGACGGAAAACCCGAAGACACGACAAAGGACTTTCCATGAGCCTTGCAATCTTACTTGGCGTTTTCGCCCTCGGCCTTGTTATCGGGCTTCCCGTTGCCGTTACTTTGGGCCTGTCTTCGCTTTGTTATCTGCTCATTGAAGGCATTCCGCTCGTCGTCATCCCGCAAAAAATGTTCGCTGGGATGGACGTCTTTGTTCTGCTTTGCATCCCTGGCTTCATCCTTGCCGGGAACCTGATGAATGGGGGTGGCATCACGCCGCGCATCGTCCGGTTCGCCAATGCAATGGTGGGCTGGATGCGCGGTGGGCTGGGCCTTACCAACGTTACCGGCTCCATGCTGTTTGGTGGCATTTCTGGTACTGCGGTTGCCGATGCTGCTTCCATCGGTGGCATGATGATTCCCGGCATGGTGCGCGCCGGTTATACCCCTGCCTTTTCTGCTGCGGTGACCGCGGCCTCATCTACGGTTGGCCCGATCATCCCGCCAAGTATGCCAATGATCATCGTCGGCGCACTTTCGGGTATCTCTGTTGGCAAAATGTTCATCGCCGGAGCCATCCCGGGCATCCTGATGGGCATTGCCATGATGATTACCTGCTACATCATCGCTGTTCGTCGCAAATTCCCCCACCAGCCATGGCAGGGCTTTGGCGAACTGCTTCGCTCCTTCATGGGGGCCTTCTGGGCTCTTGCCATGACGGCACTAATCGTTGGCGGTCTGCTAAGCGGCATAGTCACGCCTACAGAAACCGCCGTCATCGCAAGCCTCTATGCCCTGATTGTGGGCTGCTTCATTTATCGTGAACTGCCACTGCGCAGGGTTCCAAAAATCATTGTCGATAGTGCCGTCACTGCGGCGGCCATTCTGGCCCTTGTCGGTTTGGCCAACGTGTTTGGCTGGATTTTGGTTTCTGAACGCATTCCCCAGATGATCTCGAATGCGGTCTTGTCCGTGACCGACAATAAATATGTCGTCATTCTACTGATCAATCTGGTGCTGCTTGTCGTCGGCATGTTCATGGAAACCATCGCAGCCCTGATCATCCTGTTTGTGCCGCTTCTGACACTGGCGACCAATGTCGGCGTTGATCCGATCCACTTTGCCGTGTTTGCGGTTCTCAACCTGATGATCGGTCTGACAACTCCGCCGGTCGGGATTTGCATGTTTATCTGTGCAAACATTGCCAAGGCACCGGTCACCACGGTGATCCGGGCCCTGACGCCGTTCCTTCTGACGAACATCCTGATCCTGTTTCTTGTTTCCTATATCCCGGCGCTGTCAACCTGGCTGCCGTCCCTGATGGAGTAATCTATGCAAACACGTGTTTGCCGTCTGTATGGCCAAGACGATCTGCGGATCGAAACTGAAAACGCCCCTGCTCCCGCCCATGACGAAGTTCTTATCCGCGTCGGGGCCGGCGGTGTGTGTGGTTCGGATATGCATTATTATTTCGAAGGCGGTATCGGCCAGATCCGCGTGCGCGAACCGATCATTCTGGGCCACGAAGCCGCTGGGACGATTGTTGCGCTTGGCCCCGATGTTACCGGGCTTGCCATCGGACAAAAGGTCGCGATCAATCCAAGTCACCCATGCGGCACTTGCAGCTATTGCAAGAAAAACCTGCAGCAGCATTGCCTGAACATGAAGTTCTTCGGCTCTGCAATGCCAATGCCCCATATTCAGGGAGCATTCCGTGATCTGGTCAATGTCCGGCAAGACCAGTGCTTTGCGATCAGCAATCAAACAGATATCGGCCATGCCGCCTGTGCAGAACCACTGGCAGTCTGTCTGCATGCCGTGGCGCGTGCTGGCGACCTTTCGGGGAAAAAGGTTCTGATTACCGGGGCTGGCCCGATTGGAAGCCTTTGTGCCGCCGCGGCCAAACGTGCGGGGGCCAGTGAAATTGTTGTTACCGATTTGCAGGATTTCGCGCTGAATGTTGCGCAGCAAATGGGTGCAACCCGCACCATCAATATCGCCAATGCCGCGGACGACCTGAAAGCCTATGAACAGGACAAAGGTCTGTTTGACGTTTGCCTGGAATGCTCAGCCGCCCCGGCGGCATTGCGGTCTGCAATCAGTGTTTTGCGGCCGCAGGGTATTCTGGTTCAGGTCGGGGTTGCAGGTGAAATCCCTGTCCCCTTCAACCCGCTGGTCGCCAAGGAAATCACGATCACCGGAACCTTCCGATTCCACGCGGAATTTGCCGATGCTGTGCGCCTGATTGACCGCGGTGACATAAATGTCACCCCAATCATCACCCAAACCTATCCGCTTGAAACCGCACAAGAAGCGTTTGACGTCGCACGAGATCGAAGCAAATCGGTTAAAGTTCAATTGTCTTTCGCCAATTGAACTTGCTTCCTGTTTATCCGGATACCAAGAAGGCTGTGGCATTATTCATGTCACAGCCTTCTTCATGAGGCCCCCTAGTTAGGCCCGATGAAACGTCTGGCAGGTTTGCCATCTTGCCCCCCCCGGCACGCGGCTGAAGATTGATGTGCGTCACATTCTAGGACGACTTGTTAAATTGTCGTCCTTGGGCAAAAGAGACGTTTGACTTGCCGGATGAAGACAATTCCGACAGAACTAAGCAAATGAACAATGCGCGTTGGTAAAACCAGCGCATGGGAGGCGCTAAGTGTCCGGTTTCCATTGGTCGCGCAATCAGCGTATGAGTTTGGTTGGCCGATACACGCTTTTATCGGTCGGCGTTGTCATATGTGCGCTTGTCGCACTGAGCTTCTTTTATCAGCGTTTTTCCAATGAACTGATTGACCGCCTGACGGGTGAGCGCCTGAGCGCGCAGGTTGCAGCAACATCAAACAAACTTTCCGCATTTCTGGACGCCCGCATTTATCAATTGGTGACCCTGTCAAACCACCCGGCGTTACCGGCCTTCATTGATGCGCCAAATTCACCGCAGGCAGAAGAGGCGCTTGCATTGCTGCGGGTCGAGGCGGATTCACCTGATTTGTATGGCGTGCTATTTTTTGACTGGAATGATAATCTGGACAGACTGGTTGCCGGGCAAGCCGCGTCCGGCCCGCCATATTGGTCCAAAACCGGTTGGGATATCCGAGGTCTTCCCCGCGTCGAACATGAAGGTATCGAATTCATCGGGCCGCAACTGCCCGAAAATGGGAATTCCGGCTGGATTTTGATGCGTCAGCATATTCGCGATAACGGGCTCGGCCAGAATACGTCTGTTGCGCTTCATATGCGTCTTGCATCCCTGACCGAACTCCTTGTCAGTGCTGGTGTTGCCGGGGTGATTGAACCGCTTTTGCGAACGCCAGGTGGTGTTGTTCTGGACCCAACGGGCCGTCCGGCCGAAGTCACCGGTGAACTGATTGAAGGCCCCAGCATTCTTCCGGGCTGGAATATCGTCATGAGTGTTCATCCAGGCACCATTTTGCAACCGATTGATCAGACCCGGTTTTGGCTTTATGTCACAGCGACCCTTATAATCCTGGTCATTCTGGCAATCTTTTTTGCCCTGTCGCGCAGCCTGCGGCGAAGGGTTGATACACTGGTTCAGGGCGCGCACAGCATTGCATCGGGCGATCTATATTACCGTCTGCCCGAAGGCCGCCGCCGTGATGAAATCAGTACGGTTGCCAAAGCATTCAACACCATGGCATGGCAGCTTAAAGACCTGATTGACCGAACCGTTCGCGCCGAAAAACTTGCAGTACTTGGACAGTTTGCAACGGGCGTTGCCCACGAAGTTCGCAATCCATTGGCCACGATGAAAACCACCGTTCAGGCCCTCACCCGCAAGGAACAGGATGGTGAACGCAAGGTCTTGCTTGACGACATGGGCCATCAGATTGATCGCCTTTCACGCGTGGTGAACGATCTTCTGGCTTATGGACGCCCGGGAGAGGCCAATCTGCAAAATGCCGAAGTTCGCGAGCTGTTTCGTCAGTCTTCCCGAGTTCTTGAACCGATTGCCAAAGAAGCGAATGTCCGGTTTTACACCAGCGGCGATTCCGGGCTGAAGCTTCATATCGACCCGGATCAGGTTTTGCAGGTTCTGCTTAATCTTGGCATCAATGCCATTCAGGCCTGTAAGGTCGGCGGCACCGTCGGTTTGCGGGCAGAACAGAACGAAGAGTGGGTAGAAATCCGCGTCACAGACGATGGCGCGGGCATCCCCAAACAGCATTTGCTTGACGTGGTACAACCATTTTTTACCATGAAAAGCAAAGGGACCGGTCTTGGCCTGACGATCAGCCAGCAGCTCGTCGAGGCCAATCAAGGTACCATTCATATTGAAAGCGCCCCGCAAGAGGGCACGACAATTACATTGAAGTTCCTCGCCGCAAAAGTAGGAACTTCCGAGGAGGAATATCCCGAAAATGTCCCAGAAGATCAGAATACTGATCGTCGACGATGAGGAATCGTTCGTTCGTTCTTTGAGTTTTGCACTAAGAACAGAAGGTATGGACGTCACGGGCGTTCATTCCGGCGAAGATGCCTTTCTCGAAGTTCGGAAGAACCAGTTCGACATTATCCTGCTTGATCTGCGCCTGCCCGGCGCCGATGGCATGGAGGTCCTGAACAGTATCCGTAATCTTGACATTGATATACCTGCGATCATGATCTCGGCGCATGGCGATACCCGTGCGGCAGTCAAGGCCGTCAAGCTTGGGGCCGCAGACTATCTTAGCAAGCCGTTCGAACTTGATGAGCTGATCCACACGATCAATACCGTTCTGGATCAAAATCAGACGGCACTGGAACTGGAATATCATCGTAAACGCGATGTTCCGGCCAACGGCCTGATCGGCGATTGCACAGTCATGAACAACCTGCGCACCACTATTGAACGCGTCGCCAAAAGTAGTGCCAGCCGTATTCTTTTGCTGGGAGAGTCCGGCACTGGCAAGGCATTGGTCGCACGGGCAATCCATGGCGAAAGCCCACGATCATCGCGCGCCTTCATCGAGGTGAACTGCGCAGCATTGCCCGAGCAACTGATTGAGTCCGAACTCTTTGGCGCGGAAAAAGGCTCCTATACAGGTGCCCATCAGAAACGTACCGGTCTGGTAAAGCTCGCAGATGGTGGCAGCCTGTTTCTCGACGAGATCGGCGAACTTCCGCTGGCTCTGCAGGCTAAATTCCTGCACTTCCTGGAAAATGGTGCTTATCGCCCGGTTGGCAGCGAGCATTCGGCATCGGCCGATGTACGTGTGATTGCGGCAACCAACCGCGACCTTGCCGAAGAAGTCCGTCTAGGCAATTTCCGCGAAGACCTGTTCTATCGGTTGAATGTCATTACCATTGATATCCCGGCCCTTCGGGAACGGGGGGACGACATCATCAAACTGGTCGAACATTTTGCCGATAAACAGGCAAAGGCCGAGGGATGCCAACCGATCAAGTTTGCACTGGAAACGGTTGATATTTTGCTTGCACATCACTGGCGCGGGAATGTACGCGAACTCAAGAACCTGATCGAACGGCTGACCATTTTGTATCCGGCAAAGATGATTTACCCGGAACTCCTGCCTGCCGAATTTCATGAAGACGAGTTGCATGACGAACGGGAACCCCATCAGCCCGCAAGCTCTAACGCGCCGCAATTGCAGGATCGCCTTGATACCACGGAACGCACTCTGGTGCGGGACGCGCTTGATCAGGCAAACGGGCACAAGGGCCGGGCGGCAGAAATCCTTGGCATTTCACGACACGCCTTAAAGCGAAGGCTGCAAAGACTGGGACTTCAATAACAAAAAGGGCGGTTCCGGCCATTCACGAAATCAAAAGCCATTGAGCGAAAACCGCTCAATGGCTTTTTCCGTTCGGAGCGCCAACCGCTCATAACCGCGCGCATTGTTTGTGAGCGCCCGCACATCCATCGCACAAAACCGCAATCTCCCTGCCTTTTTCCTTTTAGTGATCAGTTGGCACAGCCTTTGCCAATCAGTGGGACAAAGGTACAAACACGAATGGAACAACCATTCGTAGGGAGGATACATCATGGAGATGCTCAAACGCCCGGTTTCCGGGTGCATCACCATAATTATTGCCACGTTCACAATGCTTGTCGCCAATAGCGCACAAGCCGAACGTTTTGAGCTGGGCGCATCAGCCAAAGAAGCGGATGCGGTGATCGGCTGTTTGTACCCCATGACCGGTCGATCAGCGACCTATGGTCGAGACAGCATCGTCGGCATTCAAATCGCACTTGATGACCTTGCCGCTGAAACCAAGGCAGGACTAACCCCACCAAAGCTTCGCATCATTGCCGATGATCCGCGATCAAAGGCTTCTTATGCCGTGCGTTTGGCACAGGACTTCATCGCCAAGGATAAAGCCCGGTTTTTCTGCGGGATCGTATCATCAGGCGTTGCCCACGCAGTAAGCGACCTTGCCCGTCAGGAAAAAGTCATCATGATCGGAACCGATCATGCATCTTCTCGGCTCAGCATCGAAGCCGGTCATGATTATTATTTCCGGGTCACAAATGACAGCTGGACCAGTATGGCCGCAGGGGCGCGCTATCTGCGCGACATTCAAAAGGAAACTGGCTGGAAACGGCTGGCCTTTGTGGGGCCCGACTATGATTATGGGCATGTTTCCTGGACGGACTTGCAACTGGCACTCGATGGCCTTGGTGTTGAATATGAAACCGTCAGCGCATTATGGCCCAAGCTCTATGAGCCGGACTATTCGATCTATATCAATGCCCTGCAATCGGCGAAGCCGGACGTCGTTGTCACCGCACTTTGGGGTGGAGATTTCATTGCCTTCATCAAACAGGCATCAACGACCCGTTTCTTTGAAACCACCCGTCTGGCCAATTTTGATACCGGTGCCAATTACGACGTGATGATGGCGCTGGGTAATCAGCCCTATCCCGGCCTGATCCTTTCGGCTCGTCATCACAATAATTGGCCAGAAACCGGACGTAACAAACGATTTGTCGCGCAATTCCATCACCTGACCGGTCGTTATCCGACTTATGCCGCCGAGGGTGCCTATACCGGCATTATTGCAATTGCGCGTGCCATCGAAAAGGCGGGCGGCTCAGACGATGACAGGGCACTGATTACCGCACTCGAAGGGTTGCAACTGGCCCTGCCCGAAGACCCGCCGGGCTTTGCATCCTATATCGATCCCGACACCCACCAGATTGTCCAGGCGCAAGCCGTGGGCACGGTCGTCCATAACGAAGATTTTCCGCCATCGAAACTGATGGTGGGGAATTGGGCGATCTATGACGCCGAAGACCTCAAACCGTCAAAAGAGATGGTCAAACGCCGCCGCGATGCCGTGGCCGGTGGGTCTGAGGCTGTTCCACCGCCATCTCCATAGACCTTTCCCAAGGGAGGAAAAAAGTGAAGAATAATAAAACAACTTTCAGCAATTATCTGGTTTCGGGCGTCGCTGCCCTTGCCTTGACGGCCGGCCTTGCATCAGCTGCATCGGCTGCCGAAAACGGCAAATTCCGCGTCGGCATCGTCACCTTCCTGTCTGGCCCGGCTGCTGGTCCGTTTGGCGTTCCTTCTGCGAATGCCGCCAAAATTCTTGTCGAAGCGCTTAACAAGGGAGAAGTACCGGCACCTTATAACAAGCTTGGCATCAATGGGGCGGAAATCGAAGCAGTTATTATTGATGAGGCTGGTGGTGCAACCAAGCAGGTTGAAGAATACCGCAACCTTGTCCAGCGCCAAAAAGTTGATGCCGTGATCGGCTATGTGTCTTCGGGTGATTGCCTCGCAGTTGCTCCTGTAGCAGAAGAACTGAAAACCTTCACTATTGCGTATGATTGCGGCACTCCCCGCCTGTTTGCGGATAACCCCGATGCACAATATATGTTCCGTACCGGCCTTGATGCATCGGTCGACAATATCGGTGCCGTTCGCTATCTCAAAGCAACCCGTCCGGACGTAACCCGTCTGTCAGGTATTCAGCAGAACTATTCCTGGGGTCAGGACAGCTGGGCTGACTTTACCGCTGCAGCGGCAAAACTGCTGCCGGAATCAGAAATCGTCGAAGAACAGTTCCCAAAAATCTATCAGGGCCAGTATGGCGCAGAAATCTCTGCCCTGTCGGTCAAACGTCCGGAAATCGTCCACAGCTCCTTCTGGGGTGGCGACATGGAAGCCCTGGTTCTTCAGGCAAATGCCCGTGGCCTTCTTGAAGACGCCACCGGTTTGCTAACCTGCGGTGAAGCGAGCCTTGCCACCTATAAAGATCAGGCACCAAATGGCATGATCATCGGTGCGCGCGGTCCGTTCGGTGCATTTGCGCCGGACAACGCCCTGAACACCTGGTTCAAGGGTGCTTATAACGCCGCCTATGATCTTGATCCGGTTTACCCGGCAACCAAGATGGCACAAGCGATCCTCGGCCTGAAATTTGCCGCTGAAAATGCAGGCCTTGCCAACAAGGAAATCCCGACCGCAGATCAGCTTGCGACGGGCCTCAAGGGGGCAACCTTTGAATCCGTTTCGGGTACTGTCGAAATGGCGCGCGGCAATGGTCATCAGGCGATGCAGGGCATCACCTATGGCGAATACCACTATGAAGACGGCAAGGCGTCCATCGTCAATACCGTTTCATTCTCAGGCGAATGCGTAACTCCGCCAGAAGGTGTTTCTGCCGCAGACTGGATTGCCCAGGGCTTCCCGGGCGCTCAGTGTAACTAAACGCAATCTTCCTGCGATGCGGGCATCTCTTTTGCGGGATGCCCGCCCTTTTCCCTGCACACTGGATATTTGTGATGACAAGTCTTCTTGCCGTCCTGATTGATGGCTCGATCTATGCATCGTGGCTGTTTCTCGTGGCCGCTGGCCTGACCGTGATTTACGGGGTGATGCGCATCCTGAACATGGCGCACGGCAGCTTCTATGCCATTGGCGCCTATTCGGCAGCATCCCTTGTTGGCTGGTATTTCAACAACGGTATCGGCCCGGCCTGGATCAGTTATCTTTTGCTGATTGGTGCGGCACTGGTTGCCGGACTGATTGTCGGCGTGATCATTGAACGCGGATTGCTGCGCCTGATGTACGGCCGCGACGAAATCCTGATGGTGATCATTACCTATGCGCTTTTGCTTATCCTTGAAGACACGATGAAAATCGTCTGGGGGGTCAATCCGTATTTCGCCTATCAGCCCTATTCCGAACTCGGCCGAACGTCTTTTGGACTGCTTAAGGTTTCGAATTACGACCTGTCACTGGTCGGGGTTTCGGCCGTCATTGGCCTTGTTTTGTGGGGACTGCTCGAACGCACCAATACCGGCAAGGTATTGCGCGCGGTGATCCATGACCGCGAGATCGCGGTGGCGATGGGCGTTAATGTCCGCCTCATGTTCACCATCACCTTTGTCATCGGTACCATCCTTGGTGCACTTGCCGGTGCGCTGACCGCACCTGCCATCTCGGTTGTGCCGGGTATCGGGATTGAAGTCATCGTTCTGGCCTTTGCCGTGGTCGTGATTGGTGGACTTGGCAGCATCGGCGGTGCCGCGGTTGGTGCCCTTCTGGTTGGATTGAGCCGCGCCGCTGCCGTTCATTATGCCCCTGAATTCGAACTTTTCGTCATTTACGGCGTGATGTCGCTGGTTCTGGCGTTCCGCCCCGAAGGCCTTTTTGGCCGTACTTTGGCGAGGAAAATCTGACATGCGCTTCGATAAAACTGAAATCTCGCTTGCTGCAATTGCGATTGCCTGCGTGCTGTTCGGGTTTGTATCGCCCGGCTGGCTGATCTTCCTTTTGACCATCGCCTTTGCCAAAGCCCTCGTTGTGCAAGGCGTTGTCATGCAGATGCGCTCCGGCCTGGTATCGTTTGGCCAGGGCCTATTTTACTGCATTGGTGGATATACCGTCGGCATGGGTGGCCAGTTCTTTGGCATCCATGATGCAATTGCTGCCCTGGCCCTTGGCATGCTGGTGGCAATTGCGGTTGCCATGTTGCTGGGGCTGTTGCTGACCCGATATCGGGACATCTTCTTTGCAATGCTGTCGCTGGCATTTTCGATGATCCTGTTCGGCATCCTTGTCAAAAGCCCTGAACTGGGCAGTACGGACGGATTTAACGTGCATAACTGGACCGTCTTTGGCTGGGCACCAGAAGGCGGCGAAGGCAGTCAGCTTACTGTATTCACCCTGACCGTTCTGGCAGGTCTGGTCATTGCCGTTCTGATCCACCGTTATACCAAGGCCGGGATCGGCGTGATCTGCGAAGCCGTTCGCGAAAACGAAGTCCGCGTAGAATATCTTGGTCTCTCGCCGCGCTGGCTACTGTACGGCAACTATGTCTGTGCCGCAGCAGTTTCCGCACTTGGCGGTGGATTGACTGCCCTGGCCACCGGGCATGTCGACCCTGAAATGGCCTATTGGACCACATCGGGCGAATTCATCTTTATCGCTCTTCTCGGCGGGCTGGGTCATGTCGCCGCTCCGTTCATTGCTGCCGTGGTTTTCTCGGTCGTGCGGACCTATGCAATCGAACTGGTTCCCCATACCTGGCAGATGATCCTCGGATTTACCCTTTTGGGTGTCATCGTCTTCCTGCCTAAAGGGCTCTGGAGCCTGGTATCACGGAAAAAGTCAGGAGAACGTGCATGACTGTCATTCTTGAAACCAGATCGCTAAACAAGGAATTTGGGGCGGTCATCGCCGCAAAGGACCTTGATGTCCGGATTTCCAAAGGTGAAATCGTTGGCGTCATCGGGTCCAACGGCGCGGGCAAGACAACCTTCATCAATATGGTGACCGGTTATCTTAAGCCGACCCGTGGTGAAATACAGTTTAACGGCAAGTCTATTCTTGGCCGTTCGCCACGTGCCATCACCCGTGCTGGCATGGCACGTTCATTTCAGGTTGCACAACTATTTCCTGAAATGACGGTAATCGACAATCTGATCGTTGCCCTTGCCGCTGCCGAAAGTCCACGCCCAAGCTTCCTGAGCCCGCTTCGCAGCGACAAACGCATCGCACGGGCCGAAGACATCCTGCGTGAATTCGGTGTCGAAAATTATCGTGATTCATTGGTGACGGCAGTTCCGCAAGGTGCACGCAAACTGGTGGATATCGCCATGGCCCTGATTGGCAATCCGCAGATGCTTTTGCTGGATGAACCGACCAGTGGCGTCAGCATGGACGAGAAAACCGCCCTGATGGACACCGTGATGAATGCCGTCCGCCAGCATGGTGTGACAGTGCTGTTTGTTGAACATGACATGGATGTGGTCGAACGTTACGTTTCGCGTGTTCTGGCCTTCTATAGCGGTGAAATCATCGCCGACGGCAACCCGTCGGCGGTTCTTGCCGAAGAACGCGTGCGTGATCTCGTGACCGGCCATCGTCCCACTCACAAAAAGGGGAATGGCGCATCATGACGCTTGAAATCAAGAACCTGAATGTTTCAATCGGCAACATTCCGATCCTGCGTGATGTTTCGCTGACCGTTCCGTCTGGGCAGATGTTTGGTCTGATCGGTCATAATGGTGCAGGCAAAACCACATTGATGCGTGCCATCATGGGATTGCTTGAGGCCGACGATGGTTCCATTACCTTTGATGGCAAGGATCTGCGCAAAACGGCTGATTTTGGTCGGGCAAAAGGCGGTATCAGTTACATGCCCGAAGACCGCCGCCTGATCCCGTCACTTACGGTTGAGGAAAATATTCTTCTGCCTGCATGGGCCAACGGCATTGCCGATGCCAGGGAACGTCTGGAATGGGTTTATGACCTGCTTCCGGAAATTGCGCAGTTCCGGGCGCGCCGCGCCTTACAGCTTTCGGGGGGACAGCAAAAGCTGGTCGCACTTGGCCGCGCCCTTATGCCGGGCCGGAAGTTGTTGCTGCTTGATGAACCGTTCGAAGGTGTTGCCCCGGTTCTGTCACGCCGCCTGTCCGAAGTCATTTCCAACCTTGGCAGCAGCGGTTTGTGCGTCCTGATTTCCGAGTCAGATGACACCCATTCCGCCGATCTGGTGACAGGCAGCTACCGCATCGAACGCGGCACAGTTTCCCCATCAGCAACCCAGTTCGCCTGAACCGGCCAACGCGAGGACCCCCATGTCAGATTTTACATTTGAAACCACGCCCCGCGTCATCTGCGAGTTTGATGGCGCACTTCAGTTGGGCAGCCTGTGTAACGAGTTCGGCGCAAAACGCGCCATCCTCATCACCGATCCGGGCCTGCAGAAAGCCGGATTGATTGATGCCCCCTATCAGGCCCTTATTGATGACGGGATCGATACTCTTCTGTGGACACGTGTTGAAGCCGACCCGCCTGAAAGCACCATCCTTGATGCCGTAAAGGGCGCGATGGATTTCGCGGCCGACATCATTATCGGCCTGGGTGGTGGATCATCGATGGATACCGCCAAGCTGGTGGCCTTGCTGTGTGGCAACCCGCAGCAACTTGATGCGATCTATGGGATCGGTCTGGCAAAAGGACCGAGACTACCGCTTATTCAGGTTCCAACTACCGCAGGCACCGGTTCCGAAGTCACGCCCATTTCCATCGTTACCACTCCGACCCAGGAGAAAAAGGGCGTTGTATCGCCGCTTCTTTATCCGGATGTCGCATTGCTTGATGCCAAACTGACGATGGGTCTTCCTGCATCGATTACGGCAATGACCGGTATTGATGCGATGGTTCATGCAATAGAGGCCTATACAACCAAGCACAAGAAAAACGCGCTGTCTGATGGTTTGGCCATTCGCGCGATGCAGCTGATGACCGCCCATATTGATGATGCGGTATCGGCAACACCATCACGCGAAGCCCGCGAAGCCATGTTGCAAGGATCAATGATGGCCGGCATGGCATTCGCCAATGCCCCGGTCGCAGCTGTTCATGCGCTGGCCTATCCGCTGGGTGGGCATTTTCATGTGCCGCATGGTCACAGTAATGCGCTTGTCCTGATCGAGGTTCTTAAATTCAACCGCGATGCCGCCCACGTACAATATGCGGAACTGGCCCGTGCTGTTCTGCCGGGTGAACGGTTTGCCGATGATAATGCCGCCTGTGATCGCTTTATCAGCTACATGACCGACATGGTCGAACGCATGCCGTTTACCCGACAGCTGCGCGATGTCGGCGTGACCGAGTCCGATCTCGACATGTTGGCGACGGACGCGATGAAGGTCGAACGTCTTTTGATCAATAATCCGCGCGAGATGACCTTTGAAGCCGCCCGCAACATATATGCCTCCGTGCTTTAACCGCAGGATAGCCCCATGACGATTGAACTCAATGATACCGGTCTTTGGCAAACCCTTGGTCATATCAATGGCAAATGGGTGTCGGCTGAAAATGGTATAACCTTTTCAGTGACAGATCCGGCAACCGGCGCATATCTTGCCGATGTTCCCGATATGGGGGCATCCGAAACCCGGCTGGCGATTGATGCCGCCAATGCCGCCCTTCCGGCATGGCGGACAAATACTGCCAAGGAACGGGCAAACATCCTTCGCAAATGGTTTGACATGTGCATGGCCGCACAGGAAGACCTTGCCTTGCTGATGACTCGCGAACAGGGAAAACCCCTTGCCGAGGCCCGTGGCGAAGTGGCCTATGGCGCGTCATTCCTTGAATGGTTTGCCGAAGAAGGTAAACGCATTTATGGCGATGTCATTCCCTCGCACGGTGCGGATAAACGCATCATCACGGTCAAACAACCGATTGGCGTTGTTGCTGCGATCACGCCCTGGAATTTCCCGATGGCCATGATCACCCGCAAATGTGCCCCGGCACTTGCCGCGGGCTGTACCGTTGTCATCAAACCTGCCGAAGACACGCCCTTGACCGCCCTTGCCCTTGCCGAACTCGCAAAGCGTGCGGGTTTCCCCGATGGCGTGATCAATGTGGTGACCGCATCGCACGGGGCGGATATCGGCAATGAACTGACCGGCAATCCGATTGTGCGCAAACTGTCCTTTACCGGTTCAACCCAGGTCGGCAAGCTTCTGATGCGGCAATGTGCTGATACGGTCAAAAAGGTCAGTCTGGAACTTGGCGGAAATGCGCCATTTATTGTCTTTGATGATGCCGATCTTGACGAGGCCGTTGCCGGTGCCATCGCATCGAAATACCGCAATGCCGGACAGACTTGCGTTTGTGCCAACCGCATTCTGGTGCAGGAAGGTGTCTATGACGCCTTTGCCGAAAAACTTGCCGCCGCCGTTGCCAGGCTGCGTGTCGGTCCCGGCACCGAGGAGGGTGTAACCCAGGGGCCGCTGATCAATACCAAGGCCATTGAGAAGGTCGAAACCCTTGTCAATGACGCGATCAGTTGTGGCGCAAAAGCAGTATTGGGTGGCGCACGCGCCAAACCGGGTAGCAACTTCTTCAGCCCGACCATCCTGACCGGTGTTACCGCCGACATGCGGATTTTCTCCGAGGAAATTTTTGGCCCGGTTGCCCCCCTGTTCAGGTTCCGCGACGAGGCAGACGCCATTCGTATGGCCAATGATACGCCCTTTGGACTGGCGGCCTATTTCTATGCCCGTGATATCGGTCGTATCTGGCGGGTTGGCGAAGCACTGGAATACGGCATTGTCGGTATCAATGAAGGGATCATTTCCACAGAATCAGCCCCGTTTGGCGGTGTGAAAGAATCCGGTATCGGCCGCGAAGGATCGAAATATGGCATCGATGATTTTGTCGAAATCAAATATATGTGTCTCGGCGGTCTTGCCGGGAAAGCCAACTGACCGGCAACAAGGAGCCCCACCATGAGTTTCATGTTTCGTAGTGTCCCGCGCATCGTATGCGAGGCGGGCGGCATTGCCAGAACCGGCACCCTGATGAAAGAACTTGGCGCAACCCGCGTCACTGTTGTTTGCGATCCGGGCATTGTCACACTTGGCTTTGCCGATCAGGTGCAAAAATCGTTGGAAGCGGCTGGTATTGCCGTTCAGATATTCTCCGATGTTAAAGCTGATCCCCCCCAGAATATCGTTCAGCAGGCCATTGATGGTGCCAAGGAGTGGCAGGCTGATGGTGTGGTTGGTCTTGGGGGTGGCAGTTCGCTTGATAGTGCCAAACTTGTCGCGCTGCTTGCCAATAGCGATCAGACAATCGAAGGCATTTACGGGATCGACAAGGCAACCGGCGACCGTTTGCCCCTGATCCAGATCCCGACAACCGCTGGCACCGGATCGGAAGTCACCTGGGTGTCGGTCATCACCGATAACAATAATCTGAAACAGGTTGTTTATACCCCGCAACTGATGCCCGATATCGCGCTTCTGGATGCTGAACTGACCTATGGGTTGCCACAGAAAGTCACCGCGGCAACCGGTCTTGATGCGATGGTTCATGCCATCGAAGGATACACCAGCCGCACACGCAAAAACCCGATTGCTGATGGCATGGCAATCACCGCGCTTTCTCTGCTCGGCAAGAACCTGATGAAGGTGATTGAAAACCCCGGCGACAAGGAAGCCCGATCTGCAATGCTTCAGGGCTCACTGATTGCCGGGATGGCCTTTGCCAATGCGTCAGTCGCAGCCGTCCATGGGCTGGCTTATCCGTTGGGTGCACGGTTTCATATTCCGCACGGACACGCCAATGCACTGGTAATGGCGCAAGTTTTGCGTTTCAACCTGCCCGCCGCAAGTAAACTCTATGCCGAACTTGCGCCCTGTCTGATCGAAGATGCCGATTTCTCATCCGATGAAGATGCCGCAGAGGCCTTTGTTCGCCGGATTGAGGCAATGGTCCTTGCCAGCGGCCTTGAAACACGATTGCATGAACTGGGGATCACCGAAGACTCTCTGCCTGAAATGGCCGAGGAGGTTTTTACCAAAATCCATCGCCTGATCGAGAGCAATCCGCGCGATATGACGATAAACGATATTGAAGCCATTTACCGCAGCGTTTTCTGATTTAGCCGCTTGTGAACTCCGATTTATACAGTGGCAAAGAACCGGCGGCCTGTTTGGTCGCTTGGCCGCCGGTTCTTAAAATCAATTGAGGCGATCCCGGATTACCGAATGGCAACCGGGTTGATGATCATCTGGACTGCGCCTTTTAACTTTGCCTGCCCCAGAACAAAAAGAAACTCGTGGGCGCGGTCTGCTGCCAGATCCTTGGTGACGATGTTTTCAAGGATATAAACGCCGTTTTCTGCCAGAAGCTTCACATGAACCGGGAAGAAGGCATTCGGGTCCTCGTGAGGAACCGCTTCGAGGCCCCATGTATCTCCGCCAACCGCGACCACACCCCGCGTAGCCAGCCATTCCGCTGCTTCCAGCCCGATACCGGGTTCGGTCTTGCCATAAAGCGCATTATCCTTACCCACCAGATCAAGCCAGCCGGTATGGATCAGAACAACGTCACCCTTGCGGATTTCAGTCCCAGCCGCCTTTTGGGCGGCCATGATATCATCCAGGGTAATGACATATCCACCTTCCAACCGGGCGGCTCCCTTTATCGCGGCAACGTTCAGCAGCACACCACGGGTTGCCATTGGCGGAACATTTTCAATACCCAGCTTGGTCAATCCGGTGGCAGCGACCATGTCTTCGGCGTGATTATTGTTATAGTAAGTGTGGTGATCTCCAAGATGACCAAGGCCATCAATCTGGGTTCCCACGCCGAGCCAACCGGTAAACATGTCGTCATTATAGGTTCCGGCATTGCTGCCGATGGTCTTGTTGCCACTTTGCCCGGGCGAGAAAACCGTTACAGCCACACCACGCGGTGCGAATGCAGGCGTATCGCGCGAAATTTCCATACCCAATGAGTAGACTTTTCCCTTGGAAATCAGCTTGCTTGCCGCAAGGGTTACATCTGATGAAAGATAGTTTGCGGCTCCGATCTGATCATCCGGACCAAACCGCGAGATGAACCTGTCATCTGCCGATGCACTGCCGGCAGCTCCGATGAAACCCAATATTATTGATGCAGAAATCAGGATTTTTGCTTTTTGCATTTATTCCTCCCTAAGTTGATAAGCACTCAGAGAGTGGCAATTGTCGTGCCAACAAAAAGGTGACGCAAATCAGCATTTCCACCGAAAAAGGGAGCGGATATCGATCAACTCAAGACTTAGAATGATCGGTTAGCGCGCAACAGCCCGCAAACACGACACGGGATACCACGAGCATTTCTTGGAGATTGATTTTGAAAAAGCGATGGTGCCCCCGGGGAGAATCGAACTCCCACTCTCAAAGAGAAACAGATTTTGAGTCTGCCGCGTCTACCAATTCCGCCACAGGGGCAGGCACATATGGGTGCATTAGCGCACCCGCCATCGTGGGGGCGGATAATAGCTGTAATTTTCGTCCGGTCAATGGGGCTTTGCGCAAAAATTACATCTTTGGCCGCAGCGGACTTTTCTCGGGAAAACGGCATTGCGAGACGGCCCCAAATGCGGTTACATCAGCCGTTCCTGGGCCATAGTGCCGTATTGTTTTTATCGTCTTAAATGCAAAGGGCGTTTCCGTGCTGCGCAGCCTTTATGACTGGACCCTTGGCCTGGCCGCCCATCGCCACGCTGCCATTGCACTTTTCATTATCGCCTTTGTCGAAAGTTCGGTTTTTCCAATCCCGCCGGACGTTCTTCTGATCCCGATGATCATTGCCGCGCCAACACGCGCATGGCGCTATGCGTTAATCTGCCTTGTCGGGTCTGTTCTTGGCGGCATTGCCGGTTATGGCATCGGCTACTTCCTTTTTGAAAGCATCGGCCAACCGGTATTGCAACTTTACGGCTATAGCGCCAAGTTCGATGTATTCCGCGATTATTATAACGAATGGGGTGCCTGGGCTGTGTTCATCGCCGGGATAAGCCCGTTCCCCTACAAGGTCATTACCATCCTGTCGGGTGTGACAGCACTTGATCCGGCAATATTCATGGTCGCATCGGTTCTGGCGCGTGGTTTGCGCTTCTTCATTATTGCAGCCCTGATCTGGAAGTTTGGCCCGGTCATTCGCGACTTTATCGAAAGGCGGCTTGGCCTCGTTTTTACCATATTTGTCGTGGTTCTTGTCGGTGGATTTGCCGCCATCAAACTGATCCCGCACGGTTAACACCGAAAAACGATAACGGAACAATCCGATGATCAAATTGCTTCGCGCACATTATGCCCCAGCCCTGCCACCTGTTGCCATTTTCCTGATTTCTGCCGGAAGCCTCGGCTTTGCCTTCTATGCGCAGTATGTGCAGAAGCTTTTGCCCTGTGTGTTATGCCTTTATCAACGCGTACCGTTTTATGTTGCCGGTGGCCTTGCCATTCTTGCCCTTTTGCTGCTGCGCATACCGGGTGCTTCGCGGGTTCTTGTTTATCTATGCGGTGTTGCCTTTGCCATTGGTACCGGAATTGCGCTCTATCATGTCGGCGTTCAGGAACTCTGGTGGGAAGGTCCGGCCATGTGTGGCGGCCTTACCAGCGGCGCGGCATCGGTCGCCGACCTGAAAGCGCAACTGATGGCCCAGCCGATTGTCCGCTGTGACAAGATCGACTGGGCCCTGTTTGGCATCACTATGCCGACAGTCAATGTCTTCTTCTCGGCCGCGCTGACGATCCTTTGCCTGATCGCTCCATCACGGTGGATGAAACGCTAGAACGATCAAAGTCAAACCCGAAATCCGGCCTGCCAGACGTTTTGCTGGCAGGCTTTTTTTTGCGAAAAACACACCAGATTGCGGACACGAGATATTCTTTTTCCCTCCGTTAAATAATAATGCGAATTATTCTTGTTTGCATAAAATTCTTCTTATAATATCCGCGGCCTTAAGGAATACCGAACCAGATAGGTCTGCGCTGATCGAGCACGACCGAAGAGAAAATATACCCAGCGAGGATATAGGCAGGAATGCCAGACCAGACATTCCATCCCCATATGACAACCAAGATCGAAGGAATCACATTCCTGGAAGAACTTCGTTTCAGACGCTGGAACACAGGGATTACCGATCTATGGCATGTGCAATGTGCAGAAACCTCGGGTGGCAGTTATGTCTCGGAAGCGCCGCGACTGGTTGCCATTCTGGAATGTGCCGGGGATGCGCAATTTTGCATTCGCGCGAACAAAAACCATACTGGTGAAGGCCGCGGTGATCAGGGGTGCCTGTTCTATATTCCAGCCGGCATGCATGTCACCTCTGAGGTACAGGGCTCATGCCGGCTGCGCCATCTTGACATCCATCTTGATACACAACGGCTTGAACAATGTCTTGGCTACAAGGCAGATTCCAGCGTCCTCGAAATGCCGCGGATCGGCTTTTATGATCAGCGCATCAATGCGCTTGTGCGCATGATTGCCGACGACATCGCAACCGATAGCCCATCACCGGCGCTATATGGTGAAGGACTTTTGACCGCACTGACCAGCGCCCTTCTGGCACCGATGCCAGAAACCGATACGACACGCAAACGCGGCAGGCTCGCCCCGTTCCAGCTACGCAGGACTGTCGATTATATTGAACAAAATTGCGGTCGCGTTATTCGTCTGGATGAATTAGCCGAACTTGCAGGACTGTCTCAATCTTATTTCTGCTCGGCTTTTCGCGAGAGCACAGGCATGCCGCCCCACCAGTGGCAGATGAAAGCCAGAATAGAACGTGCCAAAACCATGCTGCGTAAATGCGATACTCCTTTGGCATCCATCGCAACCCAAATCGGCTTTGCAGATCAGGCCCATCTCACACGGGTATTCCGCCGCATCACAGGCACCACACCCGGCGCATGGCGCCGCGAACAGGCTATCATAAATTAAACCAAAAACCGTTCAATATAGCCAAATAGGGTTCAATATTTCCCCTTTCGCTGCGTGCTATCGGGACGTCACACGTGACAACTGACGCAGAGAACAGACCCAATGAAGTCCTTCAGAGACAAGAACTTAAGAGCCGCTCTTCTTGGCAGTGTTGCAATGATTTTCGCAACATCACCAATGCAGGCTTTCGCACAGCAGGCCAAAGACGAAATCCTTGTTGATCCCATCGTGATCGAAGCCGACCAACAAAGTGAAACAGCAACGTCACCTGTTAAGGGATATGTTGCAAAGCAAAGTGCAACAGCAACCAAAACCGGTACCGCGATCTCGGAAACGCCCCGCGCCATATCGGTCATCTCAAAAAAAGAGATCGAAACACGCCAAGCCCAGACCGTTATGGATGCCCTTAAATATTCGCCGGGCATTCAACCGGATTTGTATGGTTACGACACCCGCTATGACTGGTTCAAGGTGCGGGGCTTCGCCCAACAGGACATAGGCCTTTACCGCGATGGTATGCAGCTTCGCTCATCGGGTTATGCGTCATTCAAGCAAGAGGCATATGGGGCAGAACGCATTGAACTCCTGCGTGGCCCGACATCGGTTCTTTATGGTCAGAATGCGCCGGGCGGTATCGTCAACGTCGTTTCCAAGCGCCCTCATGCAGACATGCTGAACGAAGTAGAACTGCAAACCGGCAGCTTCGATCACAAACAAGGGGCCTTTGACATCGGCGACAAGCTGGTTGAAGACGGAAGCGTTCTTTACCGCGTTACAGGCCTCGTCAAAGATTCCGGCACCCAGACCGATATGGTCGATGACAAAAGGATTTATCTTGCGCCATCGCTGAAATGGGAAAATGACGACACTTCCTTGACCCTTCTCACCCATTATCAGGAAGACGATACCGGCTCGGCAAACAACTGGCTGCCCGCCGTCGGAACAATCTTTGGCGCCCCCAATGGTGCAATTCCAGTTGATGTCTTTACCGGGGAACCGGCGTTTGAGGGCTACAAGCGCATTCAGTATTCACTCGGTTACGAGCTCAGCCATGACTTCACGAATGATCTTACATTCCGCCAGAACGCGCGATATGCCTTTGTTGATGTCGATTACAAAACAATCTACGGAAACGGCTGGGCAGATGTAAATGCTGGCACGCTAAACCGCAGTCTCCTGCGCACCGACCAGAATGCACATGCCATTACAATTGATAACCAGCTGGAAACCCGGTTTGAAACCGGAACTGTCAATCACACCCTTCTGACCGGACTGGATTATCAGCATTACATCTATGATCGTTATGCAGCGTTCGGCAGTGCGTCGGCGCTAAACGTCTATAACCCGTCCTACGGCGGAACTCTGTCTGCCCTGACGACTTGGTACGATGACGATGTAACGCTTCGCCAGCTTGGTGTTTATGCACAAGATCAGATCGAGTTTGATGAACATTGGGTATTGACCCTTGGCGGTCGCCAGGACTGGTCAGACGAGAAAAAATACGACAACGCGAATAACGGTGCAGAGAGCAGCAAAAACGATCATGCCTTTTCCGGTCAGGCCGGGCTCGTTTACAAAACCGAACTCGGCCTTACGCCATATATCAGCTACTCGGAATCCTTTACCCCCGCCGCCAGTCAGGGAACGCAAAACTTTGATCCTGAAACAGGTCAGCAATACGAAATTGGTGCCAAATACGAACCTGAAAGCTTCGATGGCCTGTTAACCGCTGCCTTATATGATCTGCGCCGTCAAAATGTCACGACAACCGACCCTGACGATACAGCACGTAAAATCCAGTCAGGCGAGGTCCGCTCGCGCGGTATCGAACTGGAAGCAACCATTGAGCCTTTTGAAGGGTTGGTTGGCAAAGCTGCATACAGTTTCAACGATGCCGAAGTCACCAAAGACAACGATGGCTATCAGGGCAAAGCCCCGGTCGGCGTTCCGGAACATACAGCATCTCTTTGGGCTGATTATACCTTACAGTCCGGCGCAATGAGCGGCTTTGGGTTCAATGGTGGCGTTCGCTATCTCGGTAAACAGTACGCTGATCAGTCAAACACCGTTGAAGTCCCGTCAACCACTCTGTTTGATGCCGGCATCCACTATGAGATTGAAGGCTACCTTCTGGCATTGAATGCGACCAACCTGACGGATGAACGTTGGGTCGCAAGTTGCTCGGGAACAAATGCCTGCTACTACGGTCAGGGACGCACGATTCTCGCCACGGTCAAATATCGCTGGTAGTCAGATTGCGAAAGACTTCGTAAAACATAAAAGCACCGCCGGAAACGACGGTGCTTTTACTTTGTCCACATATACCGGACCCGGATCAGAAGTCGTATTCCAGTTCGGTATCCCAATACAAAAAATCCCGCCAACTTTCGTGAAGATAGTTTGGCGGGAAGCGGCGTCCGATGGTCTGGAGTTCGTGCATGCTCGGCTGTTCGGGGGTCCTGCGCAGCCGGAGTCCGGCTTCCCTGATCGATCGGCTACCCTTGAAAAGGTTACAGTCCGAACAGGCAGTCACAATATTGGACCAGTTCGTTCGCCCGCCCCGCGACCTCGGAATGACGTGATCGAATGTCAGGTCACTGGTCGGCAGACGATCCCCGCAATACTGGCAGGAAAACTGGTCACGCAGGAAAACGTTGAACCGGGTAAAGGCCGGACTGCTTTTGAGCGATACATATTCCTTGAGCGATATGACACTCGGCAGTTTCATTTTGAAAGACGGGGAATGGACTTCGCGATCATATTCCGAGAGAACATCAACGCGTTCCAGAAACACTGCCTTAAGCGTATCCTGCCAGGACCACAAGGACAGCGGGAAATAGCTTAACGGCCGGAAATCGGCGTTAAGGACAAGTGCCGGACACGCATTGGGCGATAAATGCATATCATCCGCTCCACCGTGTTTACCGAGTCGCACCCACTATTTAGCAGGTTCGCGAATCGCGGGTGATGAACATATCATGACGTTTCATCAATCCATGCGACGCGGTCACGTAAATCACTGATAGAGAAAAGTATAGACCAATTTTCGCAAAGCGCAAATCCCGCTTGAGGCCGAGTCGCAAACATTTACGCAAAACCGGCGGCACCAGGTACGACTCGCAATCAGTCACATCAACGCCCGGACAAACAAAAAGGCCGCGCATCGATGATGCACGACCCTTTTATGGCCCCGGAACAGGGCGATCTGAAATCTTTGAAAAACGAAAGGCCCGCAATCGCGAGCCTTCGTAATTCTTAAAGCAAAAGTCTGCCTTAGGCAGCTTTCGCTTCAACAGCTTTGGCGATCTGGCGTTTGACTTTCACCAGCTCTGCCGACAGCTTGGAAGCTGCTGTGCCGAGCACATATGCATCCAGACCACCACGTTTTTCAATGGTGCGGATCGCATTGGTGGTCAGACGCAGACGCACCGAACGACCCAGCGCTTCGCTCAGCAGCGAAGCCGGCTGAAGGTTCGGAAGGAAACGACGTTTGGTGCGGTTGTGGGCGTGGCTCACATTCATGCCGACCAAAACGCCTTTGCCGGATACCGGGCAGCGACGTGCCATGACCTGATCTCCTGGTCTATAATTCGCAAAAGGACGCTTGGCCTGACAGGCAGGCCCGCGCTTGGAGCCGGGTTATTACCGTCTCTGACAGATGCCGTCAAGCCTTCATCCACGCTTTTACGCGACAAAAACACCTGTTTTGCGCAATCCGTTCATATTGCATCACGCAAGGACGGCTTTTCCCATCTCAACCACACGCAATCAAGCGATTTTCCCCGGCACACAGCCATACCCCCGGTTCGGTTTAGCAATTACATAACGATGATGCGACCCGATTCTGGACGGCATCCGGCAAAGACAAACATATATAAAGTCGGGTTCAGGCCTTCTCGCTGCCCATATTGGCTCTTTGACGTTACGTTCTTTATAAGGATTCAGAAGGTAGAGGTCAGAACACCCAAGGTCACCCAGATTGATCCTTGTCAAAACATCATCGCGCATTCGGTGTTAGCGTGCCGTCATAGTTATTCCGCACACGCTTGGGGAGCACTGCGCATGATGAAAACCGATTCCAAGGTATCCTTGCCCCTTTTGGGCATTCTGCTGGTCGCTGTGATCGGCCTTGTTTTGTATCTGGCCGGCTATGTGCTTGCGCATTTCGGTGTGCCGATTGCATCGGTCTGGATTTACGTCGCACTCGCACTGGTCCCGGTCGTCTTCCTCGTGCTTCTGGATTTCAGCCGCTAATCCTGCGCGCTGTCTGCAAACAATAAAACGGCCTGCCAGTTTCGGCTGGCCGTTTTATTGTTTTAGGGGGGCTTTCGCCTGAAAAATCACGATCAGACGGCTGAACCTCTTTGTTGCCAATGGGGATTTTCACAAGGCCCCGCCGACGGGCGGGCAAAGAAATATCCCTGATAGGCATCAACCCCCATCGCCGCAAGTTCGCTACGTTGCTGCTCGGTCTCAATACCCTCGGCAATAACATCAAGACCGAACCGATGCGCAATCAGAATGGCGCCTTCGATCACCGCACGTGAATTGACATCCATTTTCAGGATGAAAGATTTATCGATTTTGACCGCATCGACGCGGATCTGATGCAGGCGGGAAAGCGATGAATAGCCCGTACCGAAATCATCAATATGAACCTCCACTCCCTGATCATGCAGATCAGACAGGACTTCTGAAATCAGTTGTGTGCGCCGGATATCAAAGATCGATTCTGTCACTTCAATAGTCAGACGGTTGGCTGGCAGACCCGTTTCAAGCAGCAGATTTTCCACCATACGGGCAAAACGCGGTACAACGATCTGACGCACCGATACGTTAACCGCAATCTTGGGCCCACCGGCAAAGCCGGACCAGTCCAAGATCGTTTTGCAGGCTTCGCGCATCACCCATTCACCGATATCGACAATCAGTGCCGATTCCTCGGCAATCGGAATAAACTCGTCTGGTGCTACACGGCCTAGCTCTGCACTTTCCCAGCGCAGCAACACTTCATAGGCGGTAATGTCGCCCGTCTTCGCACTGACGACCGGCTGATATTCAAGAAAAAGCTCATTGGCGGACAAAGCCTGACGCAGGGCCTGATTGATCGCCAATCGACGTTCCTGCTCAACAAGCAACTTGCTGTCATAACTTTGCACGCTGCCACGCCCGGACCGCTTAACCTCGGCTGCGGCCAGATCGGCCCAATGGATCAATTCCGCAATCTGCGGGTTCTCCTCCATACCAAATGCCACACCAGTGCTGAAACCGACATGCAATGTCTGCCGTGCGATATGGATTGGCCGGTTAACCGCCGCCCGGACCTCGGCGATGGTTTGGTCCACCAGCTGATGCAGATTTTCCGGCTGATCAGTCAGAATCATGATGAATTCATCACCACCCCACCGCCCGACAGCATGACGATCATCGACATATTCCCGTAAACGGTGCGAAACTTCCTTAAGCACCAGATCACCGATCGCATGACTGAGCCCGTCATTGATCTGTTTGAAATGATCAAGATCAATGAACAGAACGGCATAGGCACGATTGCCCCAGCTTGCGCGCGCTTCTTCAAACCAGGAAACGATGCCATCACGGTTCAGCAATCCTGTCAGGGTGTCGCGCACCAGAAGATTGCGAAGTTCACGGGTTCGTTTCGCCACCCGAGCTTCAAGTGTCGCATTCCAGTTCTCGGTTATCCGGTTTTTCTCGCGCAGGTCGTCAACCAGAGAGTCATTTTCGTGCTTCAGCACAAGCGACCGATACAGAATACCGTGATTATTGCGATGGGTGATCATCATGACGGTTACAAAGATGAAGCCAAGCCCCGACAGAACGTAATTCGGCTCCGGCATGACAATCAGAACAATACAGGCAGGCAGTAGCAACATCAGAAGATAGAACCGGCCGACCCTGAAAACAGGTGCAAGAATTCCTGTCGCGCCACCGGCAAGCCCCGCCAATATGATCAGGGTTACGAAACGGCTTTCATTACTTTGCGTTGGCAAGTCAAAGATTGACGCCAACGCCCAAAGGATAGCGCCGGAACAAACACCACAGGCATATCGCATAAACCATCTATGGAATTCCGCATCATCAAATGCCGAAACCAGCCGTCGTTCGACATGATAGCGATACCCGATAAAAAGCCGGATCACCGTCGTTGCAAAAATCACGCAAATCCAGACGGTCATGCCAAATGATAGTTCGGATTGAAACCAAAGCGTCCCGACAAGACCACTTCCGGCCGACAGATTGACAAGGACATTCGCCCAGTTGTTGCGATAGGCAAGATCAAGAAGGTCCGCGCGAACCTTCTTTTGCAATTTCGGCGCTGCTTCGGTCCCGTGTCCGGGTTCCAAAAGCAGCCGTTTCAAGGTGTCAGCCATCCTGGCTGTGAACTGCCCCATCCGGAAATTCCGTTATAGCCGTTTACACGCTTAACAATCGGATGCGCAACATTAGCTATTTGGATGGTAAGCAGTCACCCTAAATAATTCCAGATAGAAAGTGCGGTTTTTTTGAAGCAATGCCCCTTGTAAGCCCCAAAGTCGACCAGGACCCGGTTTTACCCCGGTCGGCTTTCGATGCCAGATCGTCAGAATATACCCTCAGAATATCTCGAAGACTTGCCCGGTCTGAAGACCCTCGACCGATTTGGCATAGCCAAGGGCCGCACGTGCCGCCGGAACGGGATCATGCCCGCGGAAATACGGTGCATAGCCTTCCATGGCCTCAAGGATCACACCGGGGCTGACCGCGTTGATGCGAAGCCCCGGTTTCATTTCGATTGCAGCAGCCCGCACAAAAGACTCGATTGCGCCATTCACCATCGAGGCCGAGCTACCGTAACGGATCGGATCTTTGGACAGGATACCAGTGGTCAGCGTGAATGATGCATTGTCTGCCACGTGATCACGCCCAACCAGCACCAGATTGACCTGCCCCATCAGTTTGTCATTGATCCCGATGCGGTATTTGTCATCGTCCATTTCGGCGAAATCACCGAAATGAACCTTTCCGGTCGCAGAAATAACCGCATCGACTTTGCCAACCTTTTCAAACATCGCACGGATTGATGCGATATCCGTCAGGTCAACATTAACGTCTCCACTTGCGCGGGACGCACGGATAATGTCGTGGCGTTGGGACAACTCGGAATCAATCCCGCGCCCGACAATCCCCGATGCGCCTACCAAAAGAACTTTCATCTGATCCTCCATCCTTGGAAGTGCTTCGATGGAAGGATTGTCTCATGAGACAATTGCAAGGATAATCTGGTTATTTCCAAACATTTTGTTTAATATTCTAAACAATGAAAGATTATCTGAATGAAATGCGCAGCTTTGCGGCCGTCATGGAAAACGGTGGCTTTACCCACGCCGCCAAGGCACTTGGCGTGTCCAAGGGCCTGATCAGTCAGCATGTCAAAAGACTGGAATCAGAGCTGGGGGCGCAATTGCTGTTCCGGTCAACCCGCAAGGTAGAACCAACCGAAATCGGGATCACATTTCTGGGTTATTGCCAAAACATCACCCAAAGTGCCGCCGCCGCATTCGAAGCCGTCGAGGCTCTGCGCGGCGAACCGGTCGGCACCGTTCGCATTACGGTGCCCGTTTCCTTTGGCGAGATGTTTCTTGATGACATCATCGTCGCATTTCAAAAAGCACATCCGCGCATACAGATCGAAATGGAACTGGAAAACACCTTCCGCGCGCTGCAATCTGCCCATATCGATATCGCCATTCGCGTCGGATTAACCGACGACCCAGAACAGGTTGCCATTCCGCTGGGTCAATTGTCCGAACTGATCTGCGCAAGCCCTACCTACTGGGCAAAGCATACGAAACCCGAAACCCCCGCCGATCTGGTAAATCACAATTGCCTGCTGAATTTTCAGTACTACAAGGACGGCAACTGGGTTTTCTTTTCCGATGATGGCGCACAATCAGTTCCGGCACAGGGCAATCTGCGCCTTAACCATTATCCGCTGTTGCGCAATGCCGCGATCCGCGGATTGGGCGTTGCCCGGCTGCCCCGGTATGTTGCCCTTCCGGCAATCTTCGACGGATTGCTTGAAACGGCACTGGATGGCTATTCATCGCCGTTACGACCGATCTATCTGGTTTACCCCTATCAGGAAAACCTGCCGGTCAAAAACCGGTTGATGATTGATTTTATTCGCAGCTGGTTCGTCGAACGTCCTGACCTTCTGGAAACCAGAACGACGTCACCTAGACATATCCGCTCAGCGCAATAACCTCTTCGGCGCTCATGCCCTCGTCACGCATGGATCGCAGTGTTTTTGATTTGTCGCGCTTGGCAAACCGTTTGCCATCCGGGCCCGCAAGCAGACCATGATGATGATATTCAGGAACATCATACCCCAGCAATTCCTGTAACAGGCGATGCAGGTGGCTTGCAAAAAACAGATCCTGACCGCGGGTGACAAGGTTGATGCCCTGCAAATGATCATCATGGGTTACCGATAGATGGTAGCTTGTCGGCGTGTCCTTGCGCGCCAGAACAACATCGCCAAATATTTCCGGCGTTGCATCCTGTTTGCCAACCTTGCGGTCATACCACGATAACGGGCTGGCGACCTGTCTAAGGGCACGCACCATATCCAGACGCAGCGCATAGCTTTCCCCCGTCGCAACACGATCTGCGCGCTCGGAAGCACTCCGATTACGACAGGTCCCCGGGTAAAGCACACCATCCGGCCCATGCGGCGCATTTCCAATCCGCGCGATTTCTTCCTGAATGTCTTTTCGCGTGCAAAAGCACGGATAAAGCAGCCCGGCATCGGTCAAACGATCCAGCACCTTCTCATAATCACGGAAATGCTGTGACTGTATACGGACAGGGTTTTCCCATTGAAGCCCGAGCCAAGCAAGGTCCTCAAAGATCGCATCAACATATTCCGGGCGACAGCGGGTTTGATCTATATCTTCGATCCGCAAAAGGAAACGACCATTCGGACCGGCCTGTTTTGCGGAAAACAGGGCCGAGGCCGCATGACCAATATGCAGAAACCCGGTCGGACTGGGGGCAAAGCGGGTAATGGCTGTCATAACGGCCCTATCCCCATGACCTACCAGCGGTCACGATCACCGGTCGCCTTGTCCTTGGCGGTATCCGCAGGCACATGACGCATCGGACGTTTGGGTTGACGGCCCCCCTGTTCATCGAACAGATCGGACAATTCACGCAACATCGTCCCGCCAAGTTCTTCGGGGTCGTTGATCGTTACCGCACGCTGGTAATAGCGGGTCACATCATGTCCGATCCCGATCGCAAGCAGTTCAACTGGCGAACGGGTCTGAATCCAGTCGATGACCTCGCGCAAGTGCCGTTCAAGGTAATTTCCGGAATTCACCGACAGGGTCGAATCATCGACCGGCGCGCCGTCGGAAATCACCATCAAAATCCGGCGTTGTTCCGAGCGGCCCAGAAGGCGTTCGTGCGCCCAAAGCAGGGCTTCGCCGTCGATATTTTCCTTAAGCAATCCTTCGCGCAGCATCAGGCCAAGATTCTTGCGCGCGCGCCGCCACGGGGTATCGGCCGCTTTATAGATGATGTGTCGCAGGTCGTTGAGACGGCCCGGTTTTGGCGGCTTGCCACTTTCAACCCATTTTTCGCGCGATTGCCCGCCTTTCCACTGACGGGTAGTGAAACCAAGGATTTCGACCTTCACCCCGCACCGTTCAAGGGTACGTGCCAGAATGTCGGCAGATAGTGCGGCAATCGTAATCGGGCGCCCGCGCATGGAACCGGAATTATCGATCAGCAGCGTCACGACCGTATCCCGGAAATCTGTATCCTGTTCCTGTTTGAAGGACAGCGAGGTCGAAGGTGTTGAAACAATACGCGCCAGCTTCGCCGCATCAAGGATGCCTTCTTCAAGGTCGAAGTCCCAGCCACGATTTTGCTGCGCCATCAGGCGGCGCTGCAAGCGGTTGGCAAGGCGCGAAACGACATTCTGCAAATTCGCAAGCTGCTTATCGAGCATGGCGCGCAGACGCGAAAGCTCCAGGCCTTCGCAAAGCTCGTCGGCAGTTACGATTTCATCAAATTCACGCGTAAAGGGTTCATAGCCGCGTTCAATCGGTTCGTTCCGACCGTCAAATTCCGGCTGTTCGCCCGGTCCGGCAGGCTGTTCTTCCTGCGACATCGCTTCAAGCTGCTGGTCATCGATATCGCCTTCACCGGCTTCGGCTTCTTCGGTACCGGCATCCTGCTGCTGATCATCACCATCAGGTTCGGACTCGTCGGCCTGCCCCTGCTGGCCACCCTGACTGTCAAGTTCCTCGTCCGGGTCGGTTTCGCCTTCTTTTTCGTCCTCATCCTCGCCGTCATTTTCAGGCGGGGCTTCGTCGATATCATCTTCAAGAGACAAATGATCAAGCAGGCGGCGCAATCCCCGCGCAAACGCATCCTGATCGTCAATCAGATCGCGCAGATCGTTCAGGTCTGTACCGGCATTTTCTTCGATATGGGCACGCCACAGATCGATCAGCGGGCGGGCCGATGACGGGGCGGGTTCGCCAGTAAAAATCTCGCGCGCCAGCATCCCGATTGCATCAGCAAACGGGGCATCTTCGCGCGCCGTCAACCGATGGAAGTTTTTGGCACGGCAATCCTGTTCGGCATGTTCACGCAGGTTCTTGCGCACACCGGGGAAATAACGCGAACCAACTGCCTCGCAACGGGCCGTTTCCAGCGCGTCGTAAACGGCCTGTGCCTCGGCGGTTTCGGGCATACGGCGGGCATGAAGGGCCACATCATGGTGACGCAGTTTCAACGCCCAGCCATCGGCAACCCCGCGCAGGTCGGCAACCTCGTCCTTCGGCAGCGCCTGTTTGGGCATCGGCAGGCGCACATGTTCGCCATAGCCACCTGCCCGGCCGCCTTTGACAAAGCCGACTTCAAGATCATTGCGTCCGGCAAGCGCACGAAATGTCGCCGCTGTGCCGCGCAAAAATCCGGAAAGCGCTTCATCATTCTTCATTGCTCTACTCGCTTCTGGAATCAGGTCGCCGATTTGCTTTAACAATGGATGATCCTAACGGACCATCACATTGATGGCTTCTTCGGGAAGTTCCTCGCCAAAGCACCGCTGATAATATTCAGCAAGGATCGGGCGTTCGACCTCATCGCAACGGTTAAGGAACGTCACGCGAAACGCATAGGAAATTTCCCCGAAAATCTCGGCGTTTTCCGCAAGCGTAATAACGGTACGCGGGCTCATGACAGTCGAAATGTCGCCTGCGACAAATCCCTGGCGGGTCAGGTTGGCAAGTGCAACCATGGCCTCGATCTTCTTGCGGCCTTCGGCATTGTCGAACGACGGCACCTTGGCGGTCACGATGTTGGTTTCATCGGCAACCGACAGATAGTTAAGGGTCGCAACAATCGACCAACGGTCCATCTGGGCCTGGTTGATCTGCTGGGTCCCGTGATATAGGCCTGTGGTATCGCCAAGGCCGACCGTGTTTGACGTCGCAAACAGGCGGAAGTTCGGATGCGGATGGATGACCTTGTTCTGATCAAGCAGGGTCAGCTTGCCATCGACTTCCAGAACACGCTGGATAACGAACATCACATCGGGGCGACCGGCATCATATTCATCAAAAACCATCGCAACCGGACGTTTAAGCGCCCAGGGCAAAATGCCTTCGCGGAATTCCGTGATCTGTTTGCCATCGCGCAACACGATGGCATCTTTGCCGATCAGGTCGATACGCGAAATGTGGCTATCAAGGTTTACACGAACACAAGGCCAGTTCAGACGTGCAGCAACCTGTTCGATATGGGTCGACTTACCCGTACCGTGATACCCTTGGATCATCACGCGGCGGTTATGGGCGAAGCCCGCCAGAATGGCCAACGTGGTATCGCGATCAAACCGATAGGTCGGATCAATCATGGGAACATGTTCGCTGCCCTGGCTGAATGCCGGAACCTTCATGTCGGAATCAATCCCGAACGCTTCACGAACGGAGATTTTGATGTCTGGTGCATCCAGCGGATGTTCGGCGGCTGCACCTGTCGCTTCGTAACCTTGGCTCATAAGTACTCGCGCATTTGTCGGACCGGTGACGCGGTCTCGTTTGAAACTAGCTCATTAATAGCGGCTAAGATGCGCGTGACAAAGGGAAGATGCGCAAAAAAAATCTATCGCCGCCAATGGATCGAACAATGAAAAGGTCCGCGGCACGAATTGCAAGGCAGATTTTATCAAATTTCGCCCGATACCAGTCCCTGATTACGTGGAAACACGTGCTTCCAGATCACGGATGTATCTCATCAGCGACGAATAGGCTGCACTGATTTTCTTAAAGCGTTCTTCGGCAACCTTGTCGCCGCCATTGGCGTCGGGATGGTATTTTTTCGACAGCGCCTTGTATTTTGACTTAAGCTCGTCCTTGGAAAACGGCCAAGGAAGATCAAGCGTTGCCATGGCCTGTTGCTGTTCGAATGGCATGCCCATAGCCCCCGCGCGACGCTGGGCATCTTCGCTTTTGCGTCGGCGATCCCCCGCGGGGTCACCCCCTGGGCCATGATGGGTCGGATCACCATCTTCATTAAAGAAGCCGAAACCGTCGCTGAATTTGAAGTTGAACGGTTTCTTGGCACCGCGAATATGCCCGAACCGCCATGTCGGGCGTTGCCAATGGGTATCACGCCGGACATCGTTTTCGATGTCTTCGGCTTTCATGCCCTCGTAATAGTTCCAGGACTTGTTGTATTCCCGGACATGGTCGAGACAGAACTTATAGTACTCGCGAAGCTTGCGGTCCTTAGGCGCACGAAATTCCCCATGACCTTCACATCCCGGCCATTCACATACGGGCAGGTCTGGTTCTTCATGGTAAAGGGTTTTGCGTTTGTTGCGTTGGCCGCGGTTCATCTGCGTTTATATGTTCTGATCATCAAGCTTCGCAATATCATACGAACCGTTTTAATGCGATAAAAGGCTTGAAAAACTGCCATCGCGTGCCACAACGGTGCCAACAGTCAGATTTTCGCATTAATTCATGCGAAACACACCGAAACATGAGGCCATTGTCATGCAGGTAGCCCAACAGATTAGCGATATCCTGACCGCGGAATTCGCCCCCGAGAAACTCGAAATCATCGATGATTCGTCAAAACATGCCGGTCATTCAGGCGCCGACCCACGCGGAGAGTCGCATTTTTCCGTACTGGTCGTTTCCCAAAAATTTGATGGCGAAAACCGGGTCAATCGCCAGCGGCTGGTTTACGCAGCCCTTGATCAGCTTCTGAAAGATCGCGTTCACGCGCTGGCTTTGAAAACCATGACACCTTCCGAATATGCAGCGGCTGCGACCCAAAAATAACCAAAGCGTTTATTCCGCATCGTGAAATCAACTTAGACGACCGTTGTTTTTCGGCGCAATAATAGCCCAGAAGCCCGATGCGCAGTCTCCTGCATATGGGGCACGGGCGCCGGTCAAATCTGCGCCCGATACAAACGGGAGGACTAGGTTATGAGAACGCGCCTTATCGGGGCAAGCGTCGCCCTGTTTATGTCTGGAACGGCCTACGCACAGGCCCCCGCTCCAGACAATCTAGAAAAACTCTCCAATTTCCAGTCTACAGGCACCAGCGAGTTCACAAGAATCGAGCAAACCGGTGACTATGCTGACGGCATCAAGAAAACGCTTGAACGCATTACTCTGCCGGACGGTTTCAAGATTGCCCTTTATGCCGTTGTTCCCGATGCCCGCCATATCGCCGTTGGCCCGCAAGGGGTTGTGACATTTGTCGGCACGCGCAAGGACAAGGTCTGGTCGGTAACCGACCGCAACAAGGACCGTGTTGCCGACGAGGTCAAGGACTTCGCCCCGTCCTTGCGGTTCTCCATTCCCAACGGTCCGTGCTTCTCTCCCGATGGCATGCTCTATATCGCAGAGCAAAACAGGGTTCTGACCTTCCCCGCCGCCGAATTTTTCTATGAAAGCCCCGATGTCGCGGCATTCAATGTCGTTAAGCAGGGTGAGCTGATTCCACCGTCCGAAGAAAGCTACAATCACACCGCACGTGTTTGCAAAATCGGCCCGGATGGCAAACTTTATATCTCGCTTGGACAACCCTTTAACGTTTCCCCCAAGGACAAGCTTGATCTTTATCGCCAACACGGGATAGGCGGTATTATACGCATCAACATCGATGGAACCGGCCGTGAAGTATACACATACGGGGTCCGGAACTCCGTCGGTCATGACTTCCATCCGGAAACCGGCGAACTATGGTGGACGGACAATCAGGTTGACGGCATGGGCGATGACATTCCGCCCGGCGAAATCAATCACCAGACAGCAGCCGGTCAGCATTTCGGCCATCCCTGGTATGGCGGCGGCAACGTTCGCACAAATGAATATGCCGGTGAAGAAGTTCCCTATGATGTCGTGATGCCCGCGGTCGAAACCATTGCACATGCTGCCGACCTTGGCATGTCCTTCTACACGGGCAAGATGTTCCCGGCCAAATACAAGAATGCGATTTTCTCGGCCCAGCACGGATCGTGGAACCGCACCACGCCGGTCGGCGCGCGCGTGATGGTAACCTTTATCGACAGTGACGGCACGGCCCGCATAGAGCCCTTCGCCGAAGGCTGGATCGATGAAAACGGGGAATATCTTGGCCGCCCGGTTGATGTCGCCCAGCTGCGCGACGGGTCCCTGATTGTATCGGACGACCTTGCCGGTGCCCTGTACCGCATCTGGTACGAGGGGAAATAATGCGGATATTGCTTATCGTGATTCTCGGCGGGCTTTTGCCCGCCGGGGCTTCCTTGGCACAGGACATTGATGCCGGCCGGAAAGTTGCGGGCATATGCCGAACCTGTCACGGTCTGAACGGATTTGCCCGCATCCCGATTGCACCGCATATCGGCGGCGAACCCGCGGCATATATTGAAACCCAATTGCGCGCGTTTCGCGATGGCAGCCGGGAACATGAAATGATGACCGTGGTTGCCAGAAGTTTAACCGACCAGCAGATCGCCGACGCCGCGGCCTGGTATAACCATTTTGATGTGACTGCCACACTGCCAGCCGGGAAAAACCCCAATGATGCCCCGGAACTTTGCAGCGCCTGCCATGGTTCAAACGGGATTTCGGAAATGCCGGACGTTCCCAACCTTGCCGGTGAAACCAATATCTATCTCGAAACACAGTTAAAAGCGTTCCGAAACGGCAAGCGTAGTCATGACATCATGTCGCCAATTGCAACCGAGCTTGACGATAAAGGAATGCAGACCGCAGCAGACTGGTACAGTGCGATTACGATCAACATCACCGATCCGACCAAACCGAACTGAAACCGAAATCAGCTGTCGGGTCGCAGTGCCCCTGAAACATCAAGGCCAACCGTCATTGCCGCGATAACATCTCCGGTTTCCGGATTGATGATCGGAACCGTAACCTGCGACAGAAAGGCGCGGGTTGATCCATCAAAATAGATGTCGGCGATCTGACTTATATCCGGGTCATGGCTAATGGCGACCTCGAATTTCTGCTCATCTGATTGATCGAAATCGGTCGTCAACCGGTTCATGCCGATAACCGCGCCGTTGGTATCGAATACGAATATTTCAGCAATATTGTCGGCGTCGCTTTCCTGAAAGGCCCGCAAGATATCGGAAAGCGGATTTTCAAGGATTTCGGTTGCCTTCGGGCTGGCAATCCCGCCTTCGCTGCCCTGACGCCATTCGCGATCGATTTCGACAATCGCATCAGGCTGAATTTGTGCTCGACCCATTGCGGACCGTACCCCCCAACAAGTTCCGCATTCGCCGCCATGGCGCGGATCGCCGGTAACTGCTGACGAGTAATCAGATCACGTTCCCAATCCTCAAGCTGCATGGGTAAGGTTTCGCATGCACCCAGCGCCGTATTCAGCGACGCAATTAGCCCGGGATTAAGGCGGGTATATTCCCGCCCAATATAAACAACAAGCGGGGCATATCGTTCGAACTGGACGTTGAACTGATCTTCATGGTTGCCCATGCTGTCGCGCGCGGCCTCGAATGTCTGTTTGTCGACCAAGGCGTATTCAACGCGCCCGGCCAGGACCTGCGAAATCAGGGAGTTGATGGACGGTGCCTTGGCAATTTCCTGATACCCCTGCTCTGCCAGCCATTCTGCTTCGTTGGAGCCAAGGATGGCACCAACAGAAAGCAGACTGTCGGGTGTCGGGCTTGACGCGAAACTGCCCTGTTGTCCGGCAGCTGAAATCCAGACCCATTTTTCAAGTGCTAGCGGCAAGGTCGGCTCGGCGTATTGGTCCATGAAGGTGCTGATCCGCGCCAGAAAGAACCCGTCCGCCTGCCCATTTCGCACCATTTCCCGATTGCGCTGGCGGGGTGCAATCGCGATCCCGTACCCAACCCCGATCCGTTCAAACGCGCAATTCAATACTGCGATGGAATAGCCTCGCAAAATGCCGTTCTGCAATTGCTGATAGGGAGGCTGAAGATTGGTTTGAAGAATGAGGAATGCGTTCTCGTCCGATGAGCCGGTAGAATCCTGTGCTTGTTCCTGCCCCTGTGCGGGAAGGCCTTTGAGCGTAATCACAAACACGCATGCCATCAGGCCAAGCAGCAAAATACAGCTATAGGCCGACGCAAATCGCCGCGAAAGATTTTGTCCTGATGGCTGTGTATGGCGTCTCATGCAACACCTGACATTCACCAAACCCCGTCACCGGTGATATTGTGTGTAATAACAGCGTTACAAGACTGACCGCTTAGTCACCGGTATACATATCGGGCGCAATGCGTTTGACCGCCGCACCGTCACTTCGCCACCCGTGGCAGCTATTCACCAATGGAGATCGGCGCTTTTTCGGCGGGTTTGGCACCGTGCCATCCTTTTCCGCCTGCTTTCGGCGTTCTTCGGCCTCGCGGGCGCGGATCGGAAAGATTGTCTGAAACGCAGTCGTTGCCACCGGTCCCATCAGTTCGGTCAGATGCGTGCATCCGTGAATGCCTCCAACCCGTTCGCGAATCTGCTGTTTCAACCCCGGCCCGATCCGAAGTCCGACCAGTGCTGCGTAGTTCGGGGCAATTTCATCACAGGCATTGAACGGGGCATGATCAGTGACGGCTTCAACCGCACTTATCACCATGTCATCCCCCACAGTAATGCGCAGCCACATTTCATGGATCGGTACACCGGCGGGAATTTCGCCGCGGTCGTTATTTTCAAACCCGTATGTCTTGGTATCGGTGATATGGCCTTCGATATCCCAAAGACCGTCCTTGCGACGATATCCGGTGCAGGTAACGTTGCGGGTATGGATATGGTCACGTTCCGCAGGGCTGGATAAGGGCATGGCGTATATCTCCTTTACGTAAACGTAAAGACAGTAACTGGCACGTTGTCAACCTTCAAAAACGCAGAACGGCTGATGCGAAACCTCCGCATCAGCCGCCCAAAGCATATTTCATGGACTAAACCTGATTTACGCGACGCCGTAATCGGACCCGAAAATGAACTTTTCGCGTTCGCGCAAATCTTCTTCAAGCTGTGCCTTCACGACATTGAACAGATCGCGGATCGACACCATGCCGACGACATTTTCCCCATCAAGCACCGGAAGATGTCGGTAGCGGCGCGCACTCATCAATTCAAGGGCATTCATCGCCGTATCGCCGGGTGCGAGTGTATCGGGATTGGCCGTCATAACCTGTTTAAGGGGGGTAGAAGCCGCATCAAGACCCTTTGCGACAACCCGGTTTACAAGGTCACGCTCTGTGAAGATGCCAGCAAGCCTGGCATTGTTATCGACAATGATCACGGCACCGATCTTGCGTTCGGTCATCATATTAACGGCGTCCATGACCGAGTCTGCTGGGTTCAAGGTTGCGATCGACTGCTCTTTGACCACACCAGGTACGATTTTCGTATCCATGTTTTTCCCTCTGCGGGTTGCTGTTGCCACGTGCCCTGCCCCGATCAGATTGCTGAAAACAACGCATCAAATGCGTCCGGGGCCCTTATTTGCAATTGGCCCTGCAATCACATCGATCAAGACCTTTGTCGATCATTTTAACCGATAAGTAGATTTAAAAGAACATATTTACACCCAGGAAACAAAAAGGGCCGCCCGGTTTCCCTTGCAGCCCGTTTGTTTTGGTGCAATCAATGCTAGTTCGTATCGTCGGTTGCGACTTCGCGCACTTCACGTAATTTGATGCGGGTTATCTGATTTCGAATGCGACGCAGGACTTCGAATTCCAGTCCATGGAATCGGAACTGCTGTCCGACATCGGGAATACGGCGGGTTTCATAAAGCAACAACCCGGCAACGGTTGCGGCCTCTTCGTCGGGCAAACGCCAGCCAAAACGACGATTAAGGTCACGAATGGTCACATCACCGCGCACAATGACCGATCCATCGGTTTGCGGCTGAACACCAACAACCTCGACGTCGGTTTCATCGGCGATATCGCCAACAATTTCTTCAAGGATATCTTCAAGCGACACGACGCCTTCGAACGCCCCATATTCATCGACGACAATCGCGAAATGCTCGTGACGTTCCTTGAACGCCTTAAGCTGATCGGCAAGCGTGGTGCTATCGGGGATGAACCAGGGTTCGGAACTCAGCATGCGAACATCTTCTGCCGTTTCAGGCTTTGCCCCGCGGACGATCGCTTTCAGCGCCTCACGCGCATGCAAAACGCCAACGATGTTATCCGGATCCTTGTCATAGATCGGAATACGCGTATGCGGGCTTGCCAATACCGTATCAAGGATTTCTTCCATCGGGCGCGTGATATCAATCATCTGCACCTTGCGACGGTGCACCATGATTTCCCAGACCCCGACATCCTCAAGGTCAAGAACCCCATGCAACATCGTGCGTTCGGCATGATGATCACCAACAACGACGTCATCCGCATGCAATTCAATGGCACCGCGCAATTCACGCTCGCGGTCGGTTCCCGGGCCGTCGCCGCTGCCAAAAAGATGCAGGGTGGCACGTACCAGCACCTGAATGGTCTGGGTAACCGGCGCAAAAACAACAACCAGAATACTCATCGGCCGGGCAACGCGCAGCGCCATGCTGTCTGCATGCTGAAGCGCATAGGTCTTTGGCAGAATTTCAGAAAATATAAGCACAAGTGCCGTCATGGCCGCGGTCGCATAAACGACACCGCGTTCACCAAAAAGCTCGATCATGACAGACGTTGCCAAGGCAGATGCCAGAATGTTGACAAGGTTGTTACCCAGCAGAATGGCACCGATCAACCGCTCCTGATACTGGCGCAACCGGTTGACGATCCCTGCCCGCTGATCTCCATCCTGTTCCTTGTGATGCATGACTGGCTTTGATGCTGCTGTCAGCGCAGTCTCCGAGCCAGAAAAGAACGCCGAAAGCATCAGCAGGATAAAAATCACGACAATCGTGATTGTCATTCAGGTTCGTCTCCAATGAGTGTACGCAACAGATATTTACTTTGTGCTGTTGCGGCGTATCAGGTCAATCTCTGATCGGACAAGTCATCAAGTTCACAGTCGCTATTGCCCCGAACTTCTGCCTTAGCCGTGGCAGGAACGGGTAATGGCAGCACGCATTTTCTGAATGTCCATCGCCTTGGATGTAAAAGCCTTGCCGATACCACGCGTCATGACAAACGTGATTTCACCGTCACGAACTTTTTTATCGCGCGACATATGGCCGATCAAACGATCAATATCCCAATGCATGCCCGGAACTTCGGACGCACATACCGGCAAACCAACCGATTTCAGATGACTTGCAATCCGTTCTTTTTCGCCAGCCGGGGCCATGCCCATTGCCGCGCAAACGTCATGGGCGATGACCATCCCCATCGCAACGGCTTCGCCATGCAGAAGCTTTGCGCCGTATCCGGTTTCCGCTTCCAGCGCATGCCCAAACGTGTGGCCCAAATTCAATAGGGCACGTTTCCCGGACTCGCGTTCATCCTGAGAGACGATCCGCGCCTTGGCCGCACAACTGCGCATCACGGCTTCGCGGCGCTCCGCACCATCGTTGCTCAAAACGGCTTCGGCGTTCTGTTCAAGCCAGTCAAAGAATTCCGGATCATCAATCAGGCCGTATTTAACAACCTCGGCGTACCCGGCAAGCATTTCGCGGCGCGGCAATGTATCAAGAACCGCCGTGTCTGCCAAAACAAGGCGCGGCTGATGGAATGCACCGATAAGGTTTTTGCCCGATTTCGAATTGATGCCTGTTTTGCCACCAACCGAACTATCGACCTGTGAAAGCAGGGTTGTCGGAATTTGAACGAAATCAAGACCACGCAAAAGCGACGCTGCAACATAACCCGCAAGATCGCCAACCACCCCACCACCAAGTGCCATGATCAGGGTCGAACGTTCGATCCCCATCGCCAGAATCTGTTCGATAACATCTTCAAATACGGCAAAGCTTTTGGATTTTTCACCGGCAGGAACGATCACTTCGCGATGCGCGATACCCGCCCCGTCAAGCGATGCCAGAACCACCGGAAGATGGCGTTCCGCCAACGTCGCGTCACTGATAACGACGACACCGGCCTTTCTGACGAACGGCGCGATATGGCTTGCGGTATCTGCCAAAAGATTGCTTCCGACCAGAATATCATAGCTGCGCGCACCAAGTTCGACGCGCAAAACGTCATGATTTGCCGCAAGAGGAGACGTCTGATTGCTCACCGGATTATATTCCCGTCTTTATCAAATGAACGGCCAAGCAGGGCAATAACCCCGTCGCGCGTTTCTTCCTTGGAGGATTCGTCACAGTCAAAAATGATGTCTGCTCCGGCATAAACCGGATAGCGCGCCTCGATCAGATCGCCAAGAATCTGACGCGGATCGCCATTATTGAGCAGCGGACGATGCGTTCGCCCGCTGGTACGTTGCAGCAACAGATCAAGGTCGGCACGCAACCAGACCGAGACCGATTTTTCCAGAATAAGTTCCCGGGTTTTTTCGCGAATAAAAGCACCACCACCGGTCGCTAGCACAAGCGGCTCGCCATCCAGCAGACGCGCGATTACGCGTTCTTCACCTTCGCGAAATGCTTCTTCGCCGTATAGCTTGAAGATGTCGGCAATCGAACAGCCTGCGGCTTCCTCGATTTCACGATCAGCATCAACAAAATCCAGATCAAGTGCCTTGGCGACCATACGTCCGATGCAGCTTTTCCCGGCCCCCATCAGACCGATAAACACCAGCGGTCGGCCTTTCAGCCCTGTCCGGATATTTGCAATCACGTCATCGCGCAAACCCGACTCGGCAATATTGCTCTCCATGATCGGTTTGCAGTCCTGTCTTTAATCCGGTTATCACACAATTTACCCATTTCTTTAGGCCAGCTGCAGCCTGAACGCAAGCAAACCGCGCTGTTCACCGACAAATTCCTTCGCTACACAAGGGATCTGAGCAATTCCGGTACGCAGCGAGATTTGCGCACCCGCTGAAAACTTTTGGCCATCGCGTTAACCCTCTGTGAGGACCCGGACCCTAAACTGCCTTTATATCGCCGAATTGGAATGTCAGGGAAAAGGTTCGGGGAACGGGGTTGGAGAAATCACAGGCTGAATTCATGGCTTTAGGCCAAAGCGGTTCGGCTCTGTCTTGCATCTTTTACCGGGCCCCGCATACTGATCTTTGCGCATATAGAACCAACGCACCGAAGTCTGGATAACCATGAAGATAATTTCGCGTCTCATTTTATTGCTGATCATTGCTGTCATCGCTGGTGGCGCAACATTTTTGGTCACTTGGGATATTCCATCGCCAACGACCCAGATGGAAGAAACCATCCCGAATTCGAGGTTCAACTGACATGCGCTTGCGTTCTCGCCTGCTGATGCAATCCTGTTTCGTCACAATGATGGCAGGGACAGGAATCACCTTGCCCGTGGCTTTTGCCAACGCGCAGGCACCGGTGCCGCTGTTTTTGAAACAGGAAGCAGAACAGAACGCAAATTCGCAACCGGATGCGACCGCCCCTGCAACAGGCGGCAATTCGGGCCAAAACAGCAATTTTGGTCAGGGTACCGGTACACTACCAGATACATTCCCAAGCGACCCCGACGCGGTCCAGACGGTTACGTTGCAAGCTGTTGATGCCGAGGCCGTTGGTACACTGGGACGTGAACGTGGCGGATTTGGTGCCGATATGTGGAACGGCACAAGCCGGGAAACGGCGGCACGTCTTCTGACAGATATTCCGGCAATGCCCGCAACGCATACGGGCCGCGACCTTGCACGTCGCCTGTTGTTAAGCGTCGCGGCCGTTCCCGATGACCACAAGGAAATCAGCATGCTTGAAACGCGTGCTGCCAAGCTGATCAATATGGGTGAACTGGACGGTGCGATTGATCTGGTCCGCGCCACACCACAAGGGGCACGGGGCTCGCTGCTGGCACAGGCAGAAGTCAATGCTTTGATGATTGCTGGAAAACTTGATGATGCCTGTGCGGCAATCGATGGTTACAGCAACAACTTCGACGATATTTTCTGGCTCAAAGCCGCTGTCATGTGCGCGCTTCATGCCAATGACCGGACATCGGCATCGTTTTCGACAGATCTGGTCCGCGAAATGGAAGGCGAAACCGACAAAACCTTCTTTGGTCTGGTATCAGCCATCCGAAATGGATCGGCCCCGTCGCAAGACATTCTGAACTCGCTGAACACGTTGCGCCCGATCGATATTGCGCTTCTTGAAATCGCCAAGCAAAGCATTCCGACCAATCAGCTTGAAACCAGTAATGCCGCCGCCATTCTGGGCATGATCAATGCGCGTGCAACGTCGACCGATGTGCGCCTTGAAGCCGCCCGCAAGGCTGAAAAACTTGGCCTGATCGAAGCCGCGCAGTTGCGCAAGATTTATAGCGACGTCTCTTTTGACGCAGATGCGATAACCAATGCGCTTGACGATGCCCCCGAAGGGGTGCAGGCCCGCCAATATGCCAAACTGTATCAGGCGGCCACCAAAAGTGATGTTGCAGCAGTCCGTGCGGAAATCCTTGCTGCGCTTTATGAATCTGCAATCATCAATGGTGATTTCGTTCAGGTATCACGCCTGACGTCCGATCTGCTGACCGATATCCCGGTGAATAGTGATTTTTCGTGGTTTGCGATTGATGCGCTAAAATCCTCGATTGCGGCAAACAATATGGAACGTGCGTCCGGTTGGCTGCAAACCGCCAAAAACAGTTCCAATCCGGGCAACGATATCGAATCCCGTCTGATCCTTCTTTATCCGGTTCTGGCACTTGCCGGACTTGAAGATACCGGAACACCAACCGCCACCGAAATGGCCGACGGGTCGAATGGCAGTGTCACGGTTAATCTGCCCGACGATGGGGCAACAACGCCTGTCCGTTATGGACTGGGCGGTGCTGTAACTCTTACGCCACCTGCCAAAACTTCTGCACCGATGAACGACGCACAGGCCAAACACCGCGCCCGTATGACCGAATGGCAGGAAATGGACGCCGCCCGCGGCGATCAGATTCAGGCAAAACGTGATTCAGAACTGATCTTTAGCCTGTTTGACGGCTTTGGCATTGAAGTCCCGATTGCACTTTGGGATGCGCTTTTGACCGCGCCCTATCTTGATGAACGCCAAACCGTAAGCACGGCAGTCAACCATCATCTGGAAACCGCAGCAATGAATATGCAGCGCGGCAAAACCGTCGCCCTTGCCATTCATGCGCAGCAGGTTGCAGGGGTTCCCAACGGTGATCCGAAGGATCTTTCGGACGCGGTTGCCGCACTCAACCATATCGGGCTTAACCGCGAGGCGCGCCGTCTTGCCGTCGAAATCCTGATGGCTCGAAGCCAATAACGGACAGATATCGTGGCACAGCCGCTTAATAGCAATCTTGTCGCGGCCTTTCTGGAAATGATGGCAGCAGAACGTGGGGCAAGCATTCATACGCTCGACGCGTATCGCCGTGATCTGGAAGATTATGTTGCAAGCCTGAAAACGCAAAAATCGGATCTGATCGGTGCGCAGGACATCCATGTCCGGAAATATATGGCATCGCTTGGCGATGCCGGTTTGGCGCCGCGAACCCAGGCCCGTCGGCTGTCCGCCGTCCGGCAGTTCCACAAATTCCTTTATGCCGATGGATATCGCAATGACGATCCATCTGCCCATATCGACAGCCCCAGGCAGGGCAATACATTGCCAAAATTCCTGACCATTGATGAAATTGATCGACTGATTGTCACCGCCACCAATCATGACGGCATCAAGGGCAAACGCCTTCTGGCGATGGTAGAACTGATGTATGCCACCGGCATGCGCGTCTCCGAACTGGTTGAACTGCCTTTTGCCGCTGCGGCGCGTGACCCGCAAATGCTGATCGTTCGGGGCAAGGGAAACAAGGAGCGGCTCGTTCCGCTGTCCGATCCTGCCCGTGATGCCTTAAGGGATTATCTTGAAGTCCGGGCATCGTTTATTCCGGTCACCAAGGCAAACCAGCCCGGCCAATCACCCTATCTGTTTCCGTCGCGCGGCAAATCGGGTCATCTGACGCGCCAGATGTTCCTCAATATGGTCAAGGACCTTGCCGCCGAAGCCGGAATTGCCCCGTCACGGGTTTCCCCGCACGTCTTGCGTCATTCCTTTGCCAGCCACCTTCTGGCAAACGGGGCCGATTTGCGCAGCCTGCAACAGATGCTGGGCCATTCGGATATTTCAACGACACAAATCTATACCCACGTCCTCGAATCGCGTTTACGCGGCCTTGTGCAGGAACACCATCCACTTGTTCAACTGCAACGTGGCTGACTTCTCCCGCCGGAATCACAAAATTTGTCTAGCTCTCTGTATAAGAAACCTCGACCAAATGCTGTGAAAAGTGTCGGTTTTCTGCGGATGTCATATATTCGTAACTGTACTGTCATCAGGTTGTTGCCGATCCTGCGTTAGGAGCTTTGCATGTACCGTGATGCTCCTGCCGTTCAGAGGATTCAGTAAATTTTTCAAGATCGGGGAATAGCCTTGGCATTTGATGCGGAGGATGAACTGACCGCGGACAGAGCTGCCGGCTCGGCACTCCGCCTTCGGAACTGGAAGCAGATCGTCGAAAAAGTCGACTTTGCCTTTCAACCGATCGTCAACCCGCATACCGGGCACATATTTGGCTACGAAGCGCTTTTGCGTCGCTGGGAAGACAGCGGCTTTGAGTCGATCCAGTCCCTTTTCGATACGGCGTGGGAAACCGGCAATCTGCACGGCGTTGACATGATGTTGCGCGAAAAGGCGATTGCAAAGTTTGCCCGCCTGCCCGAAGCACGCCGATTGAAACTGTTTTACAATTTTGACAGTCGTGTTGTCCGTACCCCGGATTATCAGCCGGGCCGCACCGCCGAATTGCTGCGTAAAGCCGGTCTTGAACGCGACACCATCTTTCTTGAAATTTCAGAACGTCACGACATCAGCAACGCCCAATACCTTCAGGATATTCTGACGCGATATCGCAGTCAGGGTTTCAAAGTTGCGATCGACGACTATGGCAGCGGCTTTGCCCAGCTTCGCGCGCTTTACGAATGTGAACCAGACATCATCAAGATTGACCGGTTCTTTATCGACGGGATTGATCGCGACCGGCGCAAGGAACTGTTTGTATCCCAAATCACGGCTTTCGCGCATATGATTGCCGCACAGGTCGTGGCCGAAGGCGTTGAAACCCGCGAAGAGTTTTTGTGCTGTCGACGGATCGGATGCGATCTGGTGCAGGGATTTTTCATTGCACGGCCATCGGTCGACCTGCCGGAGCGCACAGATATCGTCCCTGCCATTTCCGGGGTTGCGATAGAAAACCGGCGCGGGGTAGAACGCGACGGCGATGTTTTGCGGTCCTACTTGCTCGAGACGCCACCGATAGAAAACAACATCAATCCGGTGGAAATCCTGTCCTATTTCCAGAAAAATACCGACATCGCCATTGCACCGGTTATCAATAGGCAGGGCGAACCGCTTGGCGTGATCCGGGATTCGGATTTCAAGGCTTTCATATACACGCCATTTGGTCGCGAGCTTTTGCAAAACCCGGCCAACCGCACAAATATCAGCCGTTTTTTGCGCCGCTGCCCGATTGCCGATATCAATACCAGTCTGTCAGAACTGCTTGAAACCTTTGTCGCGGCAAACTCGCTTGATGGTGTGATCCTGACTGAAAAGGGGGTTTACCTTGGCGTGCTTGATCAAAGTGCGCTGCTGCGCGCGGTTAATGAACGCAATACGCTAAATGCACGCGATGAAAATCCGCTGACCCGTCTTCCGGGAAACAGTGCGATTTATCGCTATGCTGCCAACGCACTTGCCAAACCGCGCCGCCGTCGCTTTGCCGTTTACTTTGATTTTGACAATTTCAAACCCTTCAACGACCTTTACGGTTTCCGGCAAGGGGATCGCGCGATACTGCTTTTCAAGGATATATTGGGCAAAGCGCTAAGCCAGAATGACTGGTTTGTTGGTCACATCGGCGGCGATGATTTCTTTGCCTATGTCCAGTCAATTGACTTCGAGGATGCCGTAAGTGCGGTTCAACGTGCCCAATCCATGTTCGATGAACAGATCAAAAGCTTCTATGACGCCCAAACCCGCGATCAGGGTTACCTGATCGGCAAGGGGCGCAACGGTGAAAGCAGCGAATTTCCTTTGATGACGGTTAGTGCTGCATTGGTACGTATCCCGCCGGAACGCACAGACATTACGCTTGACCATATCTCGATCGAGGCCGCGAAACTCAAAACGATTGCCAAAAATAGCGTGACCCGCTTTGCCGCGGGCCATTATGACGCGCCGGACAATATCGCGCCGATGATACAGGAACCCGGATAACAGGTGATACGCGTTATCGTTGCAAATAACGCTTTTCTTTAAAATCACTGACGCTAAAATCCGGAAAATACAGCACACCTGTTTTGCTGCCCGTCATAACAAATGTAGCGAGCCGTCCTGCCATCATGGTCAGCGTTACCAGCACTTCTGAAATTCTGCCGCCGATTCCGGTCCGCCCGGCAAGTCCGGTATCGCCACGTGCATCCCAGACGCAGCAGGAACAGAAGCAATCCGTCGAGCAGGTCGCAAACTCGATCCAGCTTTCTGACGAAGAAATCGAACGCGTTCAGCGTGCTGCGGAAACGGTACGCAATGAACGCCGGTTTCAGGATAGCCAGACTGCCCTGACACTTGAAAATAATCAGACCGATGATGCCGCCAACAGCTACGGGGCCAATGGGAAGTCCAGTCACACCTTCGCCAGCGGTACCAACAACCGTGGCAATCTTGTTGATTTCTACGTCTAACCTGACAGCAACGATAACCCGGCCTTAAAGCCCAAGGGTACGTTTCCACCCATCCCAGTTCCAGATCAGTTCGGCAATCCGGTCATAACCGGCCCGGTCCGGGTGATAGCCATCCCCACGACGAAGCGCGCGCTGCCAATCCTGATCGGCAAGCGTGGTTGCATGCAGATCAAGATAAGGCACGTCAAACCCCCGCGCCGTTTCGGCATATATCTGGTTTAGCCCTTCAAGGCGTTCGTTGATTTCCTTACTGGACTTGCCGCCGTCAATGACTGCCTGCGGTCCGATCCACAAGGTCGGTGCCAATTTGGATGCCTCGCCTATGATCTCTGCTGCATTTGCCGCCGATTTGGCGGGGGAAACCCGCATGGTGGTTTCCTCGCCACGGTCTTCGGCATGGTTGGCATCATTCACACCAAAACTGAACATCAAAACCGTCGGGAATTCCGGCACCATGCGAAGTTCAGCCTCAAACTTCCAACGGGCTTTCAAGCCCTCGCTGGTTTCGGCACGAATGCCCAGATTATAGATCGTCGTTTCGCGCTTGGCCTCGTCCAGCAACCGGCGGCCTAGCCGTATTGGCCAACCGCCTTTATCCCCGTCGCGCACACCATTGACCAGACTGTCCCCAAAACAGCAAATGCGATGACCTGTAACGCCTTCGGCCATGATTACTCCTGCAACTTTGCGGCATTCTGCGCCGCCAAATAATTCATCAGTTCCTCGCGACCGGGCGCAAAGGCATTTGCAATCCAGTATTCTTCCGCCATCTTCAATAACCAGCCCATTGTCGGCCCGGCGGTCACAAGACCCGCTGCGAGAAGATCCCGCCCCTGAATTGGCATTTTAACATCGACCCAGTCTGTTGCCGCCTGCAACAAAGCTTGCCAATCGCGGTTTTCGGCACTGCTGGCCCGTGGCGGGATCGCCGCACGCGCCGCCCAGGCAATCAAAACCGCATCGCGAAAGGCATCCGGCCCGATGCGATAAAGATCACGCCGGATCGTATCCTCGGACAAATCGGCACTGATAAGATTGGCATTGGAAATCATTGCCGCGAAACGGTCGGCTTCGTCGTTGGACAATCGCAATGCCCTGCCAAATTCGGTTGCCGCCTGCAAATCGTCATCGGCATTTTCCGGCGCACAGTACAAGGCCGCCAGACGACGCAATGGATCGGGCTTGATTGCAGAATCGGCAAGAGCCGTACTATCAAGCCATTCCATCATGCGAAGTCGCGGTGTATCTGCCAAATCCGGCAAGATAACCGGCAACACATTAAAGCCGATCATTTCTTTAATCGTGGCAGCCGGGCTGCGTGAACGCAGTAATTTAAACATCTCATCGCGAATGCGTTCGGGTGAAATATCCCGAAGCCCTTGCGCCCCCTTGCGGCATGCTTCCGCACCAATCGGGTCAAGTGGTGGTCGACCAAACCATGCCTGAAACCGGAAAAATCGCAGAATACGAAGGTAGTCTTCTTCAATCCGGTCTTCGGCAATACCGATGAAACGTACCCGGCCTTCGCGCAAATCCGTTTCACCGTCAAACGGATCATAGATCGTCCCGTCCAGATCGCAATAAAGCGCATTGAATGTAAAATCACGACGTCTGGCATCGCCAAGCCAGCTATCAGTAAAGGCAACTTCTGCATGACGGCCATCGGTCGTGACATCAATGCGCAGCGTCGTGATTTCATAGGCCGATGCATCGGTAATCGCCGTCACCGTGCCGTGTTTAAGCCCAGTGGGGATAACTTTGAGCCCCGCCTTTTCAAGGGCAATAACGGTCTCTTCCGGCTTCAGGTCGCACGCGATATCCACATCGATCAGATCACGTTTCAAAAGCGCATCGCGTACGATCCCGCCAACAAAGCGGGCCGTGCCACCATGTGCTGCAATCGCATCAAATACACGTGCTGTGTCGGGATGCGTCATCACCCCGTAGGGCTGCAGATGCCCGGTTGCTGTCAGTTCGGTCATCGGTAAATCTTTGCTGGCCTGAAACCTTGCAGGCGGATGTCTTTTTTCCGGGTTATTCCTTGGGTTCGAAAAATCCTGGCTGAACGACACCATCCTTTAATACCGGCGGATGATAAATGGAGTCAGGTGATGCACCAGTCCCGAGTGCCGTTACAATCAGGATTGCCGCCGCCAGCGCCACACCAATACCAAGCAGCAAAAGCCACGGCCCTTTGTCCCAGGGCGGAATAACATCATGCCCTTCTCGAATCGCCTTTGCACGTGCCCATTTAAGCCAAAGACCGTAAACAAGAAACGGCAGGATTACGGGAATGGCAATCTGAATAATCTGTCGCAGCATTACCGATAGTCTCCAATCATTACCGTTCAGTACTCGCCTTAAGAACCTCGCTGAAATTCACCAGCATTCCGGCCGTTGCCCCCCAGATGTAATATTCCTGATACGGGATGGCAAAATAGCGGCGCTTTGCCCCTTCGAAGGTCACGGTCTGAAGTTTCTGGTTCTGCGGTTCAACAATGAATTCCAACGGTACTTCAAATACTTCTGCCACTTCATGTGCATCGGGTGCAAGGTCGAAAGGCGGTGTGATCAGCCCAACAACCGGCGTCACCCGATATCCGGTTACAGTGTAATAATCGTCCAGACGACCCACCAACTCGATGTGTGCGCGCGACAGCCCAATTTCTTCCTCGGTCTCTCGCAGGGCGGTTTCCTCAAGCGTATTGTCATGGTCTTCCTGACGACCACCGGGAAAACTGATCTGACCGGCATGATCGCTCAGATGATCGGTGCGGCGCGTCAAAATCACATGCAGGCCTTCGTCGCGACGCACAAGCGGCACAAGAACGGCTGCCGGACGCGCAATCAGTTCCCCCTCGGCAAAGTCGCGCGCGCGTGATTCTGATCCCGGATAGTCAACCGCATGGTCCCCTCGCCGTTGAAGAATATCATCACGCGGCGCATTCAGTGCGGCAATGATCTGGGCCGGTGTCATTCGCCAGCCTCCAGCGTTCCGATCTCGAAGAACTGATTGTGACTGTAAACACCAATACGCATTTTGCCGGTCTCCGGTTCTTTAAGCTCGTCGGCCATATCGACCAGCTGATAAAATACAGCCCGGTTCAGTCGGGCCTCAAGACCGTGATCAAGCTTCACATAGGGCGACGGTTGACCGGTTTCGGGATCGTGTTCAACCCTTAAACCATGATTTTCATCAAGCTCGACCCACTGATCAATATTGGTTCGAAAACGGATGACAGATGCCGTACTCTCGCCGGTTTTTTCCAGCTCGACCGCAATGAAAGCAACATCTTCGACCTCAATCCGCGCCATTTCGGCCGGGGTCACCAGCCAGTGCCCGCCTTCCTCGTCGCGTTGCAGGACAGATGCGAAAAGTTTGACAAGTTCGATACGGCCAATCGGCCCACCTTGATAGAACCAGGTTCCATCACGACCTATAGACATGGGAATGTCGCCACAGATCTGTGGATGGCGTCCGCCTGCCGGTTTTCCGGCGCGAAGGCGGGTCCAGAGCTTTTCGGCAAGATCGACGGTTTTTTCGTTACTGCTCATGCTATACACTTAGGTCCGAAACCAAAAGATTGCGCGCTTTTATAACGCTGATACCATCCTTATTGGGTAGCCGGCTTCGATTACCGGCACAACAGAGGAAGCAAAGTTTCCTGTCATGACAAACGCGCCACGTTTTCCCGAAGAAATGGGTCTTTCACAAGACAGCAGTCTTGAACGCGACGCAGGGCGGCTTGACGCCTGTGTTGGCCGGTTGGACGAAGCCCGCAAGATGGTTTCATCTGTTATATTTGGGCAGAATGAAGCCATAGAGCAAACACTTATCGGCATTTTATCCGGCGGACATGTCCTGATGGTCGGTGCGCCCGGACTTGGCAAGTCATTACTGGCCCATACATTGGGAAAAGTCCTTGGCCTGCTTGATAAGCGTATCCAGTTCACACCCGACCTGATGCCAGCCGATATCCTTGGCTCCGAAGTTCTGGAAGAAGGCGCGGACGGCAAACGTGCATTTCGTTTCATCAAAGGCCCGGTTTTCTGCCAGTTGCTTCTGGCCGATGAAATCAACCGCGCCAGCCCGCGCACCCAGTCCGCCCTGTTGCAGGCCATGCAGGAACGCGAAGTATCCGTCGCCGGTTACAGCCACAAGCTTCCGGAACCGTTCCACGTTCTGGCAACCCAGAACCCGCTGGAACAGGAAGGCACCTATCCCCTACCCGAGGCACAGCTTGATCGTTTCCTTCTGGAAGTCCGGCTGGGCTATCCCGATCAAGATGAAGAACGACGCATCGTAACCGAAACCACTGGCCGCTATCCTGTGCGCCCACGGCAGGTGCTTCAGGCCGACGATCTGGCCGAAGCACAGGATTTCGTCCGGCGTCTGCCAATGCCCGACCGGGTGCTGGATACCATCATTGCACTTTGCCGCGAATGCCGACCGGAAAGCACGCATATGGCCGATATCCGCGATAATGTTGCCTGGGGCCCCGGCACGCGTGCGGCACAGGCCCTGTCGCTTGCCTGTCGTGCCCGTGCCATGCTGTTTGGCCGCTTCGCCCCCTCGATCGAAGATATCGAAGCCCTTGCCGTTCCGGTGCTTCGCCATCGTTTCGGCTTGACCTATGGGGCACGTGCCGAGGGTTTCACCGCCAGAGGCCTGATCACCAACGCGTTGGAATATCTGCAGGAGAAATAAGAATTGGCATTGGCCGCGGTCCACGATCATGTTGCAGCCGCACGTGCACTGGCGGCCCGATTGCCGCAACTGATCGATGAAAGCCGACGCATGGCGATCAGCTTGCGAAGCGGCCTTCACGGCAACCGCAAAGTCGGCCCTGGCAGCGATTTCTGGCAGTTCCGCCCCTACATCACTGGCGACCCGACCAACCAGATCGACTGGCGTCGTTCCGCGCGTAGCGATCATACCTTTATCCGTCAGACCGAATGGCAGGCCAGCCACAATTACTGGATCTGGCCGGTTCTATCGCCATCCATGTATTGGTCATCGGCACGAGACATCCCTTTCAAGGCCGAACGCACCCTTGTCATTTCCATCGCACTTGCCGATCTGCTGCTGCGCAACGGGGAAACGGTCGGAACATTCGATGCCGAACGGACCCGCATCACATCTGCCGAACATCTTGAAAAACTGGCCCACGCCATGCTGGCAAGCCCGGGCAACATCACCGACCATGCCGGTTCGATGCATGCCGGTCGCAAACATTCCGTTCTGGTGCTGGGTGATTTTCTGGAATTCGTCGATAGCAAGCAGTCGCCGGTCCGCGCGATCAAGACCCTTGGCCAGTATCAGAATGACGGTGCGCTGGTGCATGTTCTTGATCCCGCTGAAATCGAGCCCCCCTTTACCGGTCGGGTCAATTTCATGGATACCGACGATCAGATGATTTACCGCAGCGAACGGTTTGAAGACCTTCGGGAAGGTTTCCGGCAGCGGGCCAAAACCTGGCGTGCCGACATCCGCGACGCCGCGCGTGAAAACGACTGGCTGTGTGACCAGCATGTGACTTCGGAAAGTGCAAGCCCGACCCTGCTTGCGCTTTATCAGCATCTAAGCGAACGCCAAAGCCAAAGTGGCTCTAACGGACGTGGTCGTCCGGCAATGAACCGCAACAGCCCGACGAGGCCGCGATGAACCTTGCGGCCATCACCTTTTTATATCCTGCGATGCTGGCCGGTCTTCTGGTTCTGCCGATTGTCTGGCTGATCATCAGATCCGCACCAAGGTCGCCCAAACAAGTCGTGTTTCCGGCGGCCCGGTTGTTGCGGGGGCTTCGTGCCAACCGGCGTGACATGCAACGCGCACCAATCTGGCAAACGCTTTTACGCTGCCTGATCCTGACCATGCTGATCCTCGCTGCCGCGCGACCAGTCCTTAACAGAACAGAATTCTCGCGCGACGAGGGCGCTATTCTGATCATTGCCGAAAACAGCTGGTCATCAGCAGCAAACTGGCAGGAATATCGCACCGGCCTTAGCCAGATCATCAATCAGGCACGGCTGGATTTGCGCAGCATCTATATCGCACAAACCGCACCCGAGGCATCCGGCGCAACAACAACAAGATTACCCGATATTATCGGCCCGATATCGCCGCACGAAGCTGACCGTTTTATTGATCGACTGCATCCGCGCCCATGGGCTCCCGATTATACGGCTCTGTCAAACCGGATCGCCGATCACCAGCATATGGCCAATTCCATCGGCAGCATTATGTGGCTGACGGATAATATGGAACACCCCGCAAAGGCGGATCTTGCCAACGAACTTGGTACCATTGCACCGATTACCGTACTTGGTCCCAAACGTGAAAACCGCATCGCGGTTCAATCGCTGAAACGCAACCGTACCGGACTTGATATCACCCTGGCCCATCAGAATATGAATGCGCCAGGCGAATTTGCCCTTCTTGCGCGCAATGAACGTGGTCAGGTCCTGTTGCGTCACACTGTAAAAATTGAACCAGCAACCCATCAGACCAGAACCCAAATCCCACTACCCAGCGACATCACCAATTCGATACAGTCCGTAGGAATAGAAGGTATAGAATCCGCTGCCACGGTCTTTCAAACCGGTGCCCGCTGGCAACAGCGAAAAGTCGGTGTGATTGTCAGTTCCGGAGATAGTCCGGTGCTGCTGTCGGATCGGTATTTCTTTCTGGACCGGGCAATTTCCCCCTATGCCGACTTGACCTATGCACCACTTGGAAAGCTGCTTGAAAGCGGGATGGATATCCTTGTCGCCACAGGGCCGATTTCCGGCCTTGGCAGCCAATATTCAGCCCTTGAGCGCTGGGTCCGCGATGGCGGTATGTTGGTGCGTTTCGCAGGGGACAGCACGACCGAGGTCGAACCGGAATTCCTGCCTGTGACGCTGCGTCTTGGCAATCGGGATTTCGGCGGATCGATGTCATGGGAAAAACCGAAACGACTTTTGGCATTTCCGGAAACCAGTCCATTTTTCGGCGTCCTGATTCCCGAGGAAATCACCATCAATCGGCAACTTCTTGCCGAACCCGATCCGGAAATTGTTGCCAAAACATGGGCCCGCCTGACTGATGGCACCCCGCTGATTACAAGTGCCCCGCGCAATGCCGGGCGAATTGTTCTTTTCCATGTGACCCCGTGGGCCGATTGGTCGAACCTTCCGATGTCGGGCCTGTTTGTCGAAATCTGGCAACGCCTTTTACCCCTTGCAAGCCCAAGTGACCGGTCTGAGGCCGAACTGCAAACAAGCCTGCCGGCCCAATCCGTGCTCGATGGCTTTGGCCGTGCTCATCAACCTGATGCAACGACCCTGCCCTTGCGCACACCGTTGCCGATGCCCGATCCACGGCATCCGCCGGGGATATACGGCAAAAATGGTCAGGCCGTTGCGCTTAACCTTGGCTCATTCCTTGAAAATCTTGACAGTCAGGTCCGCTGGCCGTCCGGCACGGTCATACGTGAAATCACCGATCAGGACCAAATCGATCTTGCCTCGATGTGCCTGATGGCTGCGATGCTGCTTCTGATCCTTGACGGGGTTGCCCTGATACTCGTCCATCACGTCAGTCTGAGACGTGCCCGGCATAAAGATGCGCTGACATCTTTCCTTCTGCTGGCATTTATCGGTGCTTCGGCAACGATGCTGCTGGGTGGCCGCGACGCCAAGGCGGTCGAAACACAGGCCGCTGCCTTGCAACCGCGTCTCGCCTATCTCAAGACGGATGTTGCCCCGATTGACCGTCTCAGCCAGTCGGGACTTGCCGGCTTGACCGAAATCCTGCGTCGGCGAACGGCCGCTGACCTGGCCGCCCCGGATGCCATTGACCCCGAAGCCAACGATCTCAGCTTTTATCCGCTGATCTATTGGCCGCTGGTTGACGGACAGCAACCTTTTTCGGACTTTGCCCGGACGCGTATCAACCGATATCTCGATAGCGGCGGCATGATCCTGATTGACAGCCGTGATCAGGAAGTCGAACCCGCCCGCCTGCGCCGATTACTGGCCGGGCTGGAAATCCCGATCCTTGATAAGGCGCCCGGGGATCATATCCTGTTTCGCAGTTTCTATCTGCTGGACCATGCCTATGGCCGCTTTGCCGCGCCGCTTTGGCTTGATGCACGGCCCGATCAACGGTTGGACGGTGTTGCGTCTGTTCTGTTTGGCGGGAATGACTGGGCATCGGCCTGGATGCTGAACGAAGGCATCCAGACAGAGAGCCGCACCGATGACATTTCCCCGCGCCAGCGCGAAATGGCCTGGCGTTTCGGGGTCAACCTGGTGATGTATGCGCTTACCGGCAGTTATAAGGGGGATCAGGTTCATTTACCGGCAATCCTTGAAAGGCTTGGCCGATGAACAGAAGCTGGCAGGATTTTCAGATCGCACCATTACTTGATATCGGGCTGCTGCAAATACTTGCCATCGCCTGTGTAGCCGCCATCCTGCTTTTTGCGGTATTTCGCCTGCGGGGCACGATCTGGCGGGCAATCGCGATGGCGGTCATGCTGCTTGCACTGATTGCGCCGCAATTTACCGATCAGAACCGTGAAAAACTAAGCGACATCGTCCTTGTGCTGGTGGATCGTTCCAATAGCCAGAATATCGGTAGCCGCACCGACCAGACGGATGCCGCGATCTCGCAGATACGCAACCGCTTTGCCGATGATCAAAGTATCGAACTGCGTATCGAAGAAGTGCCGGGCGAAACCGACACCCTGATGTTTGCCGCCCTTGACCGGCTTCTTGGCGGAATCCCGCGCGAACGACTGGGTGGTGTCGTCATGATTACCGATGGGCAAATTCACGATATTCCCGCCAGTCTGGATCTGGGTGCGCCCCTGCATGCGCTCATTACCGGGCGCGAAGATGAACATGACCGGCGTTTGCAAATTCGCCAGACCGCCGATTACGGTATCGTTGGCAAGAACGCGGATTTCATGGTCGAAGCCATTGATCACAACCTTGAGACAGGAAGTCCGGTATCGGTCCGCATGCTGCATGAAGATGGCACCGAACGGAACCTGACGCTGCCGGCCAACGAACCGCACCGCGTCACCATTCCTGTGCCCCACGCCGGGCCGGTGATCGCTGAATTGCGCATGGATGAAAATCCTGACGAAACAGATCAGACCAACAACCGGCTGATCCTTGAAACGACCGGCGTTCGTGATCGGCTCCGTGTCCTGCTGCTTTCGGGCGAACCGCATCCCGGCGAACGGGCATGGCGGAACCTTCTGCGTGCCGATCCCGGTGTTGATCTGGTGCATTTCACGATCCTGCGCCCACCGGAAAAAGGCGACGATACCCCGATAAACGAATTGGCTCTGATCCCATTTCCGATCCGTGATCTGTTTGAAGTGCGCCTGCGGCAGTTCGATCTGATCATTTTTGATCGCTATCAGATGCGCGGGGTTTTGCCTGCCCACTATCTGGAAAAGGTGGTGGATTATGTCCGATGGGGTGGTGCCGCCCTTGTTGTCGCCGGGCCGGAATATCTTGGACCTGATGGGCTTTCAAACACGGTTCTGGGTGATTTGATGCCGGTTCGGGCAACGGGCCGTGTCATTGAACAACCTTTTGCGCCGCGCGTGAACACAGCCGGACGCATTCATCCGGTGACAGCCCCGATTGCCGGTTCAATCAATACCCCGCCAAAATGGGGCCGCTGGTATCGGCAAATCGAAACCCGGGAAACTGACAATGACGTCATGACGCTTTTGACCGGTGTGGATCAATTACCCCTATTGTCCTTGCGGCGTGTTGAAGAAGGCCGGGCAGCTATGCTGAGTTCGGATCAGATGTGGTTGTGGCAGCGCGGCCATGATGGTGGCGGACCGATTGCCGAATTACTACGCCGATTGTCGCACTGGCTTATGAAGGAACCGGCCCTTGACGAAAACACCATTGCCACCGAACGCAGTGCCGATGGTAAAAGTCTGACCCTGAGCTGGCGCAAGATCGGGGCTGAACCGACAACCGCAACCGGTGCCGATCCGGAAACCGGCAAAGTCGTGCGCACAACATTTGAACGAACATCGGATCAGACATGGCAGGCCACCCTGCCCATCGCAGAGCGCGGCCTGATCCGCGTTCAGGCCCTTGATCGCGACGGCGTTACCCAGTCGGCATTGCATGTCGACCGCGATGTTCTGACCAGTGAACGTCGCAACACCAACTCGACATCAGACCTGTTACGCGAACTGGTTCTGGCCAATGGCGGATATATTGATCGCATCGAAAAAGGGCTTCCCGATTTCCGTCGGGTGAAAGAAGAACGTGTCTGGTTTGGCACAAACTGGGCAGGCTTGATGGAAACGGAAAGCTATCGCACAGTGATTGGCGGCATTACCAATCTGTTGCCTCTTCCGGTCGTTGCTATTCTTCTGGGGTTGATGTGTCTGATCGGCTGGCGGATCGAAAGCAAATAGCCTTAGTCGACCGGATACATCGTTTTGTGGAAATTACATAATCCACCGCGAAACTTTTCCACCAGAAAATCAATGAAAATACGCACCTTGGTCGGAAGATGGCGTCGTTCCGGATATACGGCATAAATCCCGCCACTGGCCAGCGAATTATATTCCTTAAGGATTTCGACCAGCGACCCTTTTTGAAGCGCCTCGGCAACGATGAATTCCGGTTCACGCGCGATACCAAGGCCCCGGATCGCTGCGAACGAGGTAAAATCACCATTGTTACACGACATGACCGGATTGACGCGGACATTAATCTGGCCTTCGGGTCCTTCAAATTCCCAGACATTCGGGCTGGGAAGGTTGGTATAGGCAAGTGTCCGGTGATTGGCCAGTTCGGTCGGGTGTTTGGGTTCACCATGTTCGGCGATGTAGCCCGGCGATGCCACGACGTAACCGTTAAAGTCGGCAAGCTTGCGGGCAATCAGGCTGGAATCCTTTAACCGGGTGATGCGGATGGCCATATCGAACCCTTCGGCAACCAGATCAACCATGTGATCGGCCAGATGAATATCGACATGCAACCCCGGATGCAGGCCCATGAATTCAGACACCAGATCGGGCATATACCGCTGGCCAAATGTCAGCGGAGCCGAAATCCGGAGCGTACCCCGCGGCGTGCCCCGTAAATCGGTCAGGGCATGTTCGGCTGTTTCGATTTCCTCAACCACGCGCGCGCAGTGCTGATAAAAAGTTGCACCCGCGTCGGTCAGGCTCAACCGGCGTGTCGTGCGATTAAGCAAACGAATGCCAAGACTGTCTTCAAGCTTGGTGACATGCTTGCTCACCGCGGATTTGGACATGGCAAGTTTGCGCGCGGCGCCGGAAAAGCTTTGCTCCTCGACGACACGAGCAAAAACCGTCATTCCATCCAGATTGCCGATCAGCATTGCTTTGCCCCTGTCCGAGTACCGAATAATTGTTGCCCATTTGGAAACAAATTAATGTCATATCGCCCGATTGCATTCAACGAGGAAATGACGATGATGGGAACAACGACCCCGGCCGCGCGTAATCGGCATATCACGGGACCACAAAAAACCGGAGGATACGATTATGGGCCTTTTGGTCGATGGAGAATGGAAAGACCAATGGTACGACACGAAATCGACCGGTGGTAAGTTCAAACGTCAGGACGCCGCTTTTCGGAACTGGCTGTCGAAAGACAAGGACGCCGAATTTCCTGCCGAAGCTGGTCGTTATCACCTGTATGTTTCCTATGCCTGCCCGTGGGCACATCGCACGCTGATCTTCCGCGCCCTCAAGGGACTGGAAGACATGATTTCAGTTTCGGTCGTGCATTGGCGCATGCTTGAAAATGGCTGGGAATTTTCCCCTGATGACGGGCTGCCCGACCATCTTGGCAATCACGGTTTCATGCATCAGATTTATACTGCGGCAAAACCTGATTATACTGGACGGGTTACGGTGCCGGTTCTTTGGGACAAGAAAACCAACCGGATTGTCAGCAACGAATCTGCCGAAATCATCCGGATGCTCAACTCTGCCTTTGATGATCTGGGAGCCAAACCCGGCGATTACTATCCCGAAGATCTGCGCAGCGAAATCGATGCGATCAATGGCCGCGTCTATGACGATGTGAATAATGGTGTCTACAAATCCGGCTTTGCGACCGCTCAGGATGCGTATGAAGACGCTGTGGCAACGCTTTTTGGCACGCTGGACTGGCTGGAAGACCGTCTGTCGACCCATCGCTATCTGGCGGGTGATCGTCTGACAGAGGCCGACTGGCGGCTATTCACCACCCTGATCCGGTTTGATCCGGTCTATCACGGGCATTTCAAATGCAACCTGAAAATGCTGAAGGACTATCCCAATCTTTGGGCCTATACGCGCGAACTATATCAGGTGCCCGGCATCAAACAGACCGTGTTCTTTGAACATATCAAGGGCCACTATTATGAAAGCCACCTGATGATCAACCCGACGGGCATCGTGCCCAAGGGACCTGTTCTCGATCTTGCTATGCCACATGGCCGGGACAAACAGTTCGCCGGATAGATACGATTTGTTGGCTGACAACACCACGCCCAAACAAAAACCCCCGCAGAAGTTCTGCGGGGGTTTTGCATTCCGAAAACCGGAAACTATTAATTCAGGCGACCTTTGATTTCCGCAATTGCGCTATCGACAAGCTCGTCTGCCTTTGCAGCAGTAACCTTTTCGGAAACCAGTGCAAATGTGGCCTGTGCCGCGATTTCGGCCACACGGGCACGAACTTCGGCAATGGCCTGAGTTTCGAGATTGGCAATACGGTCCATGGCCTGCTGTTCACGACGCTTGAGCGACGCTTTCAGTTCAGCCTGGGCGTTCTCCAGCATGCGGTCGGCTTCCACCTTGGCATGGGCGCGGATTTCATCCGCTTCCTTCAATGCTTCGCGCTGTTTGGCCTGATACTTGGCCAGAAGCTCCTGAGCTTCTTCACGCAGGCGCTGTGCTTCATCCAGCTCTTCCGAGATTTTCTGCGCACGCTTGTCGAGTGCACCGGAAATACCCTTAACAGCCTTGAAGCCGCCGAAACCGGCAACCAGCAAGAAAGAAAGCGTGGTCCAGGTGTAAGGATCGGTAAGGAACGTAACCTCGTGCGGGGTTGCCATCTTCTTACTCTCCTACGATCGCCGAAACGGCCTTGTCGGCAGTTTTGGCCTGAACCTTGACACCGATAAGCTTGTCGGTTGCTTCACGGGCGATTTCGGATGCAGCTTCGGCCACACCTTTCATTGCGTCGTCTTTCGCACCGGCAATTGCCTTTTCGGCATCAGCGGTCTTTTTCGACAGTTTCTTGACCAGCGCTTCGGTTTTCGCAGCTTGCTCTGCAGCTGCTTTTTCCGTTGCTTCGCGAATATCTGCCTGTGCGGCATCACGAGCTTCTGCCAAGGCAGCCTCGTACTTCGCTATGGCGGCATCGGTTTCGTCTTTCAACGCCCGGGCCTTGCCAAGATTGTCTTCAATGGTCTTGTGACGGCGTTCCAGAACTTCGCCAACCTTCGGCAGCGCGATTTTCGACATCAGGAAATACAGGATGCCAAAAATAACGAACAGCCAGAAAATCTGTTCCGAGAACGTCGCAATATCAAACTGCGGCATAGCCTACTCCCGAATTCAACGACTCCGGCGAGGGGTATCCTCGCCGGGCCGAGTATTCGCGCAAAAGGCGCCGATTAGCCGAACAGAACGATCAGCGCAACGACGAGTGCGAACAGTGCAATAGCTTCGGTAACGGCAAAGCCGATCCAGCCATACAGTTCAACGTCGCCTTTTGCAGCCGGGTTACGGCCAACAGTCGCAATCAGGCTCGACCAGATGTTACCAACCCCGATACCGGCACCAATCATGCCAATAGCAGCCAGGCCAGCACCGATCATCTTAGCAGCATCGAGTTCCATAACTTCACCCTTTCGAATTTCTTAAAGGCAATCAGAAGAGATCACACCGGTCCACTAGCATTAGTGCATGTGGATTGCATCATGGAGATAGATGCAGGTGAGAATGGTGTAGACATAAGCCTGAAGCGCAGCAATGCCGAACTCCAGAACCGTAATCCCCGTCAGAAGAGCAAACGGAAGGACGCCGAAGATGCCGATCAGGCCGACGAACCCGCCAATCACTTTCAGCATGATGTGTCCGACGGTCATGTTCGCAAACAGTCGGATCGCCAAGCTGAACGGACGAGAGAAATAGGAGATGATTTCAATCGGGATCAGAATGAAGGCCGTTGCAATCGGCGCACCTGCCGGGAAGAACATCCGGAAGTAATGCGTACCGTGGCGAACGAAGCCGATAATGGTCACACCGATAAAGATCACCAGAGCCATCGCAAAAGTCACAGCGATATGGCTCGTAAAAGTAAAGCTGTGCGGGATCATGCCAAGCAGGTTCCCGAACAGAACAAACATAAACAGGGTGAAAACGAACGGGAAATACTTGCGCCCCGCGGTCCCCACGTTATCTTTCAACATATTGGCGACGAATTCATACATCACCTCGGCGGCACCCTGCCAACGGCCAGGTACCAATGCCCCACGACGCATGCTGAGCGTCATGAAGCCCGTTACGAGAACGGCTGCGATCACCATCCAAAGTGCGGAGTTGGTGAAGGAAACATCAATGCCGGCAACCGAAAGCTCGGCCAAGGGCTTGATTTCAAACTGCTCTAGCGGTCCAGCCACCGTAATCCTCGCTCAATCTTTTGAGGGCCAAGGCTAATCCTTGTCCCCCTGCTTGCGCTCCCCCATCGCGCGTCCAAGTCCGACTGCACTGTCGAATCCTTTGGCCACCCGATAAGCGTTAAGACCACCAGCACCTGCTCCGAGAAATACAAACAGAACAAGCAGCCAGGGCGTCGTACCAAGCACCCGATCCAGCGCCCAGCCAATCAATAGTCCAACAAGAACAGCAGCGATCATTTCCGCCGAAATTCTCATTCCTAATGCCATCCCTTGGGATGGTTTGCCGGTCGCCCGGTTCGGGCTGTGCGTTTCTTCACGCTTGCTTGCTACGGCCACCAACTTGCTTTCAAGCTCTGCTAATGAAGCGCGATCTTTATCATCGCTCATTGTCGTGAACCCCGCTGTGGCAACCTTGCAAACGTCGCAAGGAAATGCGCGGGCAACATACTTAGCGCCCCATAGGCTGTCAAGCCGTAAAACCCCACCTTGCCGGGGGCACAAAATTGACATTAAACATCTGTTTTATAACAATTTTACCGTCGAAATGTGTGATCATTCACATTTGATGTTAGGCGATAGTCGCAGCCGCATTTATCAGAGTTTTCCATAAACAACCGCTTGCAACCGGCGGTTTCCCTTGGTTCCTGGCCCGTTGAACCGCTGAATTGGGCTTCTGAGTAACCATTGTGAATTCAATCGCTTTTTATTGATTTCCGCCTTTTGTACCGTGTTTTGGCACCGGTATCCCGCCCAAGGTCCGATACGGGCTGGAACACGCAGTCATCAGCCATGCCGATTCATCACAAATCCGCCCGCACCGTTAGCCGCAAAAACACCGATCAAGGATCACTTCGGCAAATTAACCGACAAACGGCGTTGTCCATCCTGCTGCTGCCAGCCGCTTTCGGATGACGATGCCAGCATCCAGTCGAACTTGTGAAACAGCGCCCAGACAGCGGCCAATGTATTGTCTGCAATCTGGTTCATATCGATGGGCTGTTTGTGCAGGATTTCGTCACGCAACCGGGCTGATATATCGCCAAAGGACGTCTTGCCATCAAACAGCGCTAAAAGCCTGGCCAAGTCAGGTCCACCGGTCAGATCGACCGCATTACCGGTTCCATCCGCAAGGATAATCGGTTTGCCTGCATTGGTCAGCATATCGTCAAAGAAACCGTCAGAAGGGGCGACAAAGAACCACGGGCACAAATCACGATCCGGCATTGTCGTTGTTCCCGCCGCACGTTTGGCATCAGAACGTGTAAGATAAAAGGCATGCAACGGCATCGCACAGCTGTAACGTTCACAAAATGCCTGCTGATCGCGAAGCGGCAAAGCCGTCAGATCCCGCAGGATTTTCGGGTCCGCAACATGGTTTTCAATGCTGTAATGCGCCTTTCCAGTGCCGCCAAAACCGAAAAAGCCGGTAAAGGCAGCAACATCAAGCCCTGCCGAGGCAGCAAAGTCATAGACCCCGTGCACGTCATAGGCACATTCAACCGGATGCAGCAGCAGATCGACAATCTCGGGATCGTTTTCCAGCAACCCTTTAATAAAGCCCGGACCACCCCCCATTTTAAGCAGCATGTTGCCTTCGGGAAGCATCGAAAGAAGGCTTCGGGTCATGGCAAGCTGCTCATCAAGCGTCTTTCCGGGCAGAAGCGGTGCAACCATCTTGCGCCACTCGGTCACGGCAAGGCGGCCATGTTCCCCATACAGCATGGTACCGATGCAACCATCATTGGCCAGAACCGACACCAGATCATGAAGACCTTGTTCGGGAACCTCAAGGTGATGCAGCACACCGGCACAATTGATGTAATCGAACTTTTCCGGTGCGGTCGCGGCAAACTCGCCAATCGTTGCATTCACATAGGTAATATTGGTCAACCCACGTGCTTCGGCGCGGGCACGCGCCACCTTGGTGCTCGCACTTGATGGTTCCAGATATGTAACCTGCCCGCCGCAATCGCGCAGTTGTTCGGCCAGCCAGACAAGACTGTCACCTGTACCGCCCCCGGCAACAAGCGCACGAAATCTCGCATCAATCTTCTTGCGTCCGCCGAAACCGTAATGATTGACCCGCGAAAGGGTGTCCATCGGCGGCATCAGCAACCGTTCCTTTTCCTCCTGCGGGTCACGCATGGGATAAGGAAATTGCTCGTATAACGCACGGACTTCTTTGGACATTTTCGCAATTTTCCCGGTTGGAGTATCTCGCCAAGCCTCCCTCTTAACCCAAAGGCAGAGACGAACGAAACCCAAATACCGGAAAAATCATCAATTGGTAAAATCGAGCTCTTTTTGCTCTTTCTGGGAATATACCTCGGCCTGGCGCAAATCGACCGACACCAGCGAGGAAACACCACGTTCCGCCATCGTCACCCCGAACAGGCGGTTCATGCGGGCCATGGTCATGCGATGGTGGGTAATCACAAGGAAACGCGTATTGGCGTGACGACCAATCGCTTCAAGCAATTTACAGAACCGGTCGACGTTGGCGTCATCAAGTGGTGCGTCAACTTCGTCGAGCACGCAAATCGGTGCCGGGTTGGTCAGGAACACCGCAAACAGAAGCGCAACAGCGGTCAATGCCTGCTCGCCACCAGACAGCAATGAAAGGTGCTGCAATTTCTTGCCCGGCGGGGATGCCATGATCTCAAGCCCGGCTTCCAGCGGATCGTCCGCATCGGTCAGCATCAGATGCGCCCCGCCACCGCCAAACAGGCGGACAAACAACTGCTGGAAATGTTTGTCGACTTCGTCAAATGCCGCTTTCAGGCGGTTGCGTGCTTCGCGGTTCAGCTGGTTGATACCATTGCGTAATTTATCAATGGCGGCGATCAGGTCATCGCGTTCGGAAACCAGTGTGTCTTTCTGTTCTTCCATCTCGGCCAGTTCGACCTCGGCCCTCAGGTTAACCGCACCAAGGTTTTCGCGTTCGCGCGACTGACGCTGCAAACGGGCCTCGATATCGTCTTCGGATGGCAATTCCTTGGTCTGATCGATTTCGGCCAGCTCTACAAGCTGATCAGGCGTGGCATTAACCCGTTCGCGAATGCGTTCAATCAAATCTCGGCGGTGCTGTTCTGCCTGCTCCAGAAGGGCTTCACACCTAACCCGGCCTTCGCGGGCCTCGGCCAGTTTCTGTTCCGCTTCTTTCAGGTTGTGATCTGCTTCGCGCTGCGCATTTTCGGCACGCACCAGTTCATCCGCCGCGTCCTTGCGTGCCTGATCGGCAATCTCGATACGGTCGGAAAGGATCGCGCGGCGCTCTTCGATCTCGTCGGGCTTAAGTTCAAGCTCCTCGATCTCCATGCGCGCTTCTTCCTGACGTTCACGAAGCTGGGCCACACGTTCGCCTGCCCCCGATGCGCGATCATTCCAGGATGCGATTTCGCTTTCAACAAATTCAAGTCGCTTGCGACGCCCCGATGCATCACGCTGCATGCGTTCAAGCTGGCTGCGCGCTTCCATCTGATCGGCGCGCGCATCCGAAAGCTCGGCACGTTTTTCAATCAGCTCAGCCTTGATTTCCATCAGGCCTTCGCTCGATTCCTCGGGCGTTGCCGCCAGTTCTTCCTGCTCGGCGATCAGTTCATCAAGGTCCTGCTTGGCACGCTTTTCGGCTTCTTCGGCGTTTTGCAGGCGTCCTTCAATGGCACTGGCGTCACGTTTGATATTGGCAATTTCTTCTCGCGCGCGGGCCAATGATCCCTCTGCCTCGCGAAGGGCACGGTGGGCTTCCTGTTCGCCGTTGCGTGCGGCTTCAACATCTTCTTCAAGACGTTCAACATTTCCCCGCGTTGTATCGGCCTTTTCCGCTGCAAGCTCGACCGCGTCGTCGATCTCTTCAAGCTCAAGGCGTAATTCTTCAAGTCGATTACGCTGTCGCAAACGTGCGGCTGCCGGAAGCTCCGCGCCAACCTTGATCCGATACCCGTCCCAACGCCAAAGCGCACCTTCACGCGACACCAACCGCTGCCCGGTTTTCAACGTCTTGGCCAGCCAGTTACCGGTTGCCTCGTCATCAACAACCCCGATCTGCCAAAGGCGTCGGTTCAGCAATGCCGGACCGTCAACAAATTTCGCCAGTGCCTGGACCCCTTCGGGCAGGGCAGGGTCATCTGCGTCGGGGTCAACCGCCGACCAGTGCATCGGGGCATCTTCGGCATCGGGCGCGTCAAGGTCCTCGCCAAGTGCCGCCGCCATCGCCATTTCAAGGCCGCTGGTCACCGAAAGCTTTTCGATCACCGCCGGGAACTGCTGATCTGCATTGCCCTTGACCAGACTTTCAAGCGCCTCGATCTCGGCGACAAGCCGTGCCTTGCGGCTTTCGACATCACGCAGGGCATCGCGCGATTCGGTTTCCGCCGTTTTCAGGCTGTCTTCACGGTCGCGCAATTCGGCAAGACGCATTTCGGCATCTTCGATGGCAAGCTTGCGCTGCTCGCAAAGTTCTTCGCATTCCTCAAGCGCCAGACCGGCCTCTTCGAGGGCGTCGGTAAAATCGGCTTCAACCCGGATATCATCAAGGCGGGCAACGGCCTCGTCATAGCGTTCGGTCAAACGTGACCGGCGGGCGGAAAGCTCGCTTAACCGCTGCTGAACACTTTTAAGCCGGGCTTCTTCGGCGGCTGCCCGGTTGGTCAGTTCGTCAACCTGCCCTTCCAGCGTTTCAACCCTTGCGGCCTGCGCGACGGCGCGTTCCTTTGCCTCGTCGAGCTCGTCATCCTCGCCGTCCTGGGCTTGACCCAGCTCTTCGAGTTCTGCCTTAAGCTTGTTCAACGCCCCTTCGGCGTCGCTTGCCAGTTCGGCTTCACGCGCAAGGTCGGCATCAATCTGCTGGATGCGCGCACGAAGCTGCGACATTTGGGTTTCGATCTGTGCCTTGTCCTTGTCCAGTCCCTCACGCTCGATCAGCATGCGCTGCAAGGCCGCTGCCGCATCGCTTTCCTTTTTGCGAAGATCCGGAAGGCTTGCCGCAATATGGGCCTGAATGGTCGTTGCCTCGGTCACCTGACCGGTCAGGTCACGCACGGCACTTTCGCCCAGCACCAGCAATTCACGGGCATCTGCTTGCCGTTTTTCGGCATCGGTCCAGCGGATGTGGAATAGCAGAGCCTCCGTCTGGCGGATGCTTTCGGAAAGTTTGCGATACCGTTCGGCCTGTCGCGCCTGCTTTTGCAGAGACGCGATCTGGCTATCGAGTGTGACCAGAACGTCTTCAAGGCGTTCCATATTCTGTTCGGCATTTTTAAGTCGAAGCTCGGCCTCGTGGCGGCGTGAATGCAGACCGGTAATACCGGCGGCTTCCTCCAGAACCAGTCTGCGCTGACTTGGTTTCGCCCCGATCAGCGCACCGATCTTGCCCTGCGACACCATGGCGTTTGACCGCGCCCCGGTCGCGGCATCGGCAAACAGCAATTGGACGTCACGCGCACGGACATCCTTGCCATTGACCCGATAATTCGACCCGCCGCTGCGTTCAATACGTCGCACGACCTCAAGCGTTTCGTGATCGTTGAACATCGCCGGTGCTTTGCGTTCGGCATTATCCAGAACGACTGTGACCTCGGCAACATTTCGGGCAGGACGGGACGATGTCCCGCCAAAAATAACGTCGGACATGTCCGAGCCGCGCATCTGCTTGGCAGAGGTTTCCCCCATGACCCAGCGCAGGGCCTCGACAAGATTGGATTTGCCACAGCCATTCGGGCCGACAACACCTGTCAGCCCGTCTTCAACCAGCAATTCGGTTGAATCGACGAAGGATTTGAACCCCGTCAGCCGTAGCGATTTAAACTGGACCAATCATGCCCCCGATCCGTCCCTTCCCCTGATTGCCGGATGTCGCATCTGCAGCATCCGGCAGGATCATATTTATCAGTTGGTCAGATCTTCGACTTTATCTTCAAAGAACTTCAGATCGCGCGAACCGGCAAAGGTTTCACCATCAATCACAAAGCTCGGCGTTGAATTGACCTTGAATTCCTGTTCGCCGCGCATGCGCGATGCAACGATCCCGTCGATCAGGGCCTCGTCCGCCATGCAGGCATCAACCGCATCGCCATCCATACCGGCAAAACGAACCACCTGTTTGATGCCTTCAATCGGGTCCGCGGCCCGTGCCCAGGTCATCTGCGATTTGAACAGCATGCCCAGAACACCGAAATAACGGTCATCACCGGCACATTGCGCAACAGCAGCCGCACGAACCGCAACACCATCAAGCGGATAATCGCGGAAGATCAGCTTGGCCTTGCCGGTATCGATCAACGATTTCTTGATCTCCGGCAGGGTTTCATTATGGAACGTGGCGCAATGCGGGCAGGTCAGCGACGCATATTCGATGATCGTCACCGGCGCATCCGGATTGCCAAGCACATGTTCCTTATATTCTACAGCCTCGGCCTGCTGCGCCCCGACAACACCAATCGCAAATGCACATGCGACCGCAAAAAACTTAACTGCCTTCAGCAAGGAAACCTCCGTTAAAACAATATTTTGTGATTACAAGCCTGTTGCAGCGCGGGAGTCAACACGCCCCCCAAAAGCGCTAATGAGCCAACGAGTCGCCAACATCGTTTGGAAATGCGGCAACTCCGTGATCAAACATTATGGGAAAATGATTCGATCCGGCCCGCATCGGAATAAGGCTTTGGGGCACCGATTGGCAAATGACTTACACGTGATTTTAAACGCAATTTCACCGGCTATTTCTTCTGTCCCGGTTGCCCCCGCGCGTGAACATCCCCCGAAATGCGGCGTCCAAGCCGGGTCAGCACTTCGCGCAGATGCGGGTCTTCGATTTTGGCGATATCGATCTCGCTGGTTTCGCGGATCGGACCTTCGGGCACATTTTCCGGCCGTTTGACGGTGCGCTCTGGGCGGGAAATATCGCCCTGCATCATCTTGATGCGTTCAACCGCGCGATATCCGAAATAGGTATTCACCCGGTCGATGATCTGCGGCATGCGGTGCTGTAATTCAATCGCCACCGGTCCCATCACCCGGATCACAAGGGTTCCGCCCCCGGCATTTTCGCCGCGCGGCGGATTGTATTTGACCGGCATGGTGAATTGTTCAAGATCGCGACCGACAATTTCGGACCAGTGCAAAATGATTTCGGCCTGAAAGAAACCGCGTTTGCGGACCAGCGGACGTGTCAGATTGCCAACCATGGCGGCAATATTGCGCAGGCCCATGCGGCGTTCCGAACTGCCCATCGGGGTAATCTTTTGTTTCTTTTTGACCGCATTTTTTGCCGCAACCATATCGGCACGCTGATCTGGCGTGCTATGTGTCGGCGTATCGGTCATATCTTTTTGCTTGCTCACGCCCGCTTCTTTCGTAGGGTCTGAATCTGACCTAAACGTAATTACCCGTTTTCATCCCCGCAACATAACACGGGAACGCCGTGCATTTCACCAACGACGAAATCCATCACCTCGGTCGGACCATGCTGGACTGGTATGACCGTCATCATCGCACCCTTCCATGGCGTGCCGAACCGGGCGACGCACAGGACCCTTACCGCGTCTGGCTTAGCGAAATCATGCTGCAACAGACCACCGTGATTACGGTCGGTCCCTATTTCGCAGCATTCCTGCAACGCTGGCCGACCGTAACCGATCTTGCCAATGCCGATCTCGATGAAGTTCTGCATGCCTGGCAAGGTCTGGGATATTATGCACGCGCACGCAACCTGCACAAATGCGCCAAGGTTGTTGCCGATGAATATGACGGCCAGTTCCCCGATACCGAAGAAGGCCTTCTGAAGCTGCCCGGCATCGGTCCCTATACCGCCGCCGCCGTTGCAGCCATCGCCTTTAACCGTCATTCAAGCCCGGTCGATGGCAATATCGAACGGGTCATATCCCGTCTTTTTGCGCTTGAAACCCCACTGCCCGACGTCAAACCCGAAATCAAGGAAAAGTCGGCGGCCCTGACCCCGTCCGACCGGCCGGGCGACTATGCGCAGGCGCTGATGGATTTGGGCGCAACGATCTGCACGCCACGCAATCCGGCATGTGGCATTTGCCCGTGGCAGGCTTCCTGCGAAGGCCGCAAATCGGGCATTGCTCCGGAACTACCCAAAAAACGTAAGAAACCCGCCAAACCAACCCGGGTTGGCTATGCCTTCTGGATACGGCGCGAAGACGGTAAAATCCTGGTCCGGCGCCGCCCGGAAAAGGGTCTGCTGGGTGGACTTTACGAAGTGCCGGGCAGTGACTGGCGTGCGATTGAGGCCCCGGACGATGTGATGTTGTCCGAAGCCCCGATCAAGGCAAGTTGGACTGAACTAGATGGTACTGTCGGGCACACTTTCACCCATTTCCATCTCGATGTGACGGTCCTTGCCGCCAATATAGCTGAAAGCGACGCAGCAAAACTTGATGGCAGCTGGACAACGATTGACGGGTTATCGGAATTCGCCCTGCCGACGGTGATGAAAAAAATCGTGCGTCACGCGCTGAAATACCGCTAGGTCGGCGTCAAGCGAACGTTCAAAACGCAAAAAGAAGGCCCGTTGCCATTCCGGCGCGGGCCTTTTAAATCGTTAATCAGGTGGTCAGGCGTATATATCAATAACCTGCCCACGGCCCGTGCTGCTCGGCGGGGCCGATTGTTGTGACGTGTCGCTTTCTGCCACCTGATCGACCCGCTGGGTCGGCGGTGATTGAAGATCGTTACCACCGGTTTCGGCGATCGGTGCAGCTGCCTGCTGGATCTGGACCGGGTTCGGTGCGTAAGCGGCACTACCTGTTGCGCCAACCTGCATGGGGCTCTCCATCTATCCTTACGGATAATTCCAAGATTCAATATATAGCAAGAATTGCCCCCGAATGCAAAAGGCCGGAAGGTTTCACAACCATCCCGGCCTTCCAGATCAGATCATTTTAAGCGTGCTGCACCGCACGAAATCAGGCGGAAACCTGCCCCATTTCCTTGCGAAGCTGACTGCGCAGATTGTCGATCACAACCAATCGCCCGTCACACTTGTAATGCCAGTAAGTCCAGCCATTACAAGCCTGTGCGCCCTGAACATGGGCCCCGATCTGATGAATCGAACCGGCATTGTCCTTGTGACTGATTGAGCCATCGGCACGAACAAGCGCTGCAACATTGCCGCGGTTGTCATAAATCTTGTCGCCCGGTGCCAGAAGACCGCGTTCAATGACCGCACCGAACGGAATACGCGGAAGTGATCGCTTCGACTCCGTCATCTCAAGGCTTTCACCATCAAGCATCTGGACCTTGGCAATGCGTTCCTTGGCGGCCTTTGCATATTCTTCCTCGCGCTCAAGCCCGATGAAGTGACGGCCAAGGCGGCGCGCTGCCGCACCGGTGGTGCCGGTACCAAAGAACGGATCAAGTACAACGTCGCCCTGACGGGTCGTCGCCAGCAGAACACGCTGCAACAATGCTTCGGGTTTCTGGGTCGGATGGACCTTTTTACCCTTTTCATTCTTCAGGCGCTCGGACCCGGAACAGATCGGCAGCAACCAGTCGGACCGCATCTGCAATCCTTCGTTGAGCTGCTTCATCGCTTCGTAATTGAACGTGATCGCTTTCTGCTCGGCATTTTTCGAACACCACAGCAGGGTTTCATGCGCATTGCAGAAACGTTTGCCACGGAAATTCGGCATCGGGTTGGTTTTGCGCCACACGATGTCGTTCAGGATCCAGTAACCGATATCCTGCATCACCGTGCCGACGCGATAAATGTTGTGATACGAACCGATCACCCAGATCGCACCGGTATCCTTAAGGACACGGCGCGCGGCGGTCAGCCAGTCACGGGTGAAATCGTCATAGTGACGGAAACTGTCAAACTGGTCCCAATGATCGTCAACCGCGTCGACCTTGGAATTATTAGGGCGCAGCAGATCACCACCCAGCTGCAGGTTATAGGGCGGATCGGCGAAAATCAGATCGACCGACTTTTCCGGCAGGCTGTTCATCAGTTCGATGCAGTCCCCGACCATAACCTGATCAAGCGGTAAGGATGTTTTCTTTGTCATGATGCGTTCCAGGTTCCCCCATATTTCTTGAGGAAAGCATCACCGCAAAAAGTTAATAGACTCCGAAAATTTCCAAGGAGTCGCCACAGTTTCAAAGTAATTTCAGCCGTTTAGACAATCTTAACCGGTTCGGCCCAAAAACAGGAAGATTTTCATCCCGGACAGTAGCGGTCAAAAACCCCGCATATCTTCATCGGACTCCTTGACTTCGTTCTGGTCTGACCGGGTATGTGCGGCAAGAATTCAAATGTGAATTCGCAGATAGCTAACGCGCGCATCCGTATATTCACGTAGTTCAATACATCCTGATGTGAATTGCGTTACAGCAATTTAGCCGAAAACGGTAATTTGACCGTTTGGACAACTCTGCATTTGCCCTTCTTATGATCATGTATACAATCTGCATATCAAATACGCAGAAAAATAGAATTTTCAAGATTGGCAATAACCTGCAGGGGGACATCATGAAGTCTGGCACTTTCCGTCTTTCCCGTCGCGCAATGCTATCGGCCATGGCCGCAGCAGCCGCGGTGGTATCTTTTGGCCTTGGCGTACCGGCACCGGCAATGGCAGCCGACCCGATCAAGGTTTCGGCGATTTACACCGTTCCGGTCGAACAGCAGTGGGTTTCGCGTATCCACAAGGCGCTGAATGCCGCTCAGGAACGCGGCGACATCACCTATGAATTTTCCGAAAACGTCGCCAATACCGACTATGAACGCGTGATGCGTGAATATGCCGAAAATGGCTCGGCCCTTATTCTGGGCGAAGTTTTCGGTGTTGAACGCGCGGCCCGCAAGGTTGCCGCCGATTATCCCGAAACCGCGTTTCTGATGGGCTCAAGCTTCGGCCCCGAAGGCGACAATTTCTCGGTCTTTGACAACTATATCCATGAACCAAGCTATCTTGTTGGCATGGCAGCTGGCAAGGCGACCAAATCGAACAAAATCGGCATGGTTGGCGGTTTTGCCATTCCGGAAGTCAACCGCCTGATGAATGCCTTCATGGAAGGTGCCAAATCGGTCAATCCTGATGTCGAATTTACCGTGACCTTCATCAACAGTTGGTACGATCCGCCCAAAGCCAAAGAAGCCGCCTTTGCGATGATCGATAAGGGTGCGGATGTCATGTATGCCGAACGCTTTGGCGTTTCGGATGCCGCGAAGGAACGCGGCGTTCTGGCTGTTGGCAACGTGATCGATACCGCGGCAGACTATCCGGGCACCATTCTGGGTTCGGCCCTTTGGCACATGGAGCCGACGGTGGATCATGCGATTGCAGCGGTCAAAGCTGGTGAATTCAAGGCCGAAGATTACGGCAAACTCAGCTATATGGCACCGGGCGGCGGCACCGTCGTTCTTGATAGCTCCCTTCTGCCCGAAGGTACTGTTGCCGAAGTTGACACCAAACAGGCAGAAATTCTGGATGGCAGCTTTACCGTCAAGGTGAATGACGAAGAACCGAAATCTTCCATGTAAGATTTCTTCCACTTTGCAGGCAGTCCGGTTTAAACATCGGACTGCCTTTCGTTTTTCGAGGCGATCCAGCCATGCACCCGATACGCCAATATAGCCCAAGGCGTGACACATAAATATTAACGGATCAGCCGGATGTCATCTGCTGCCACCCCATCTTTGGAATCATCCCCGCAATTGCTGCTGCAACTGGCTGCAATCACCAAGAAATTCGGCCCGCTGATCGCCAATGACGCCATCGACCTTGATGTGCACAAGGGCGAAATCGTTGCACTGCTTGGCGAAAACGGTGCGGGCAAAACCACCCTGATGAATATCCTGTTTGGCCATTATGTTGCGGATACGGGGACCGTGATGGTCGCGGGGACGGATGGTATCCTTGCCCCGCTTGAACCCGGCGCACCGCAGGCGGCCCTTGATGCCGGGATCGGCATGGTTCATCAGCATTTCACACTGGCCGAAAATCTAAGCGGCCTTGATAATATCGTCCTTGGCACAGAACCGATTTTTCGCCTACGCCGCGACCGGACCAAGGCACGCGCCAAACTGTCAAAACTGATGGCGGGATCGGGTCTCAATGTCGATCTGGATCAGCCGGTTCATAAACTGACCGTCGGCGAAAAGCAGCGCGTTGAAATCCTCAAGGCTCTTTATCGCGATGCCCGTTTGCTGGTGCTGGATGAACCAACTGCGGTTCTGACGCCGCAGGAGGCAGACAGCCTTTTTGCGATCCTTCGCAAGCTTGCCACGACCGGGCTTTCGGTCATTATCATTGCCCATAAACTGGCCGAGGTTCTGGCGGTTTCCCATCGCATCGCGGTGCTGCGCGGCGGCAAAAAAGTCGGCGAAATGGCAACCGATCAGGCCGACAGACGTTCGATTGCCGAACTGATGGTTGGCCGCGATGTTCCGGGCAGCCGCCGAAGCGAACGCGTACCGGGCAAGCCGATCATCGAGCTTCGGGATGTAACGATTGATCGTGGCGATGCCAGACGTTCCCTGCATGGGGTGAACCTTCTGGCGCGCGAAGGCGAAATTCTTGGCATTGCCGGGGTATCGGGTAACGGGCAGGCGGCGTTGGCGCAACTGATTGCCGGGCTGGATAGGCCCGATGGTGGCACAGTCGAGATTTTTGGTGAAAAAGTTGCCAAATTCGATGCTCACAAGTTCGCCCAGAACGGCATCGCGCGTATCCCCGAAGACCGCCATCATGATGGCATGGTGGGCTCGATGACGGTGGCGGAAAACATCGTCATCGAAGATGTCCGATCCCGCGATTATCAGAAGTTCGGCTTCCTTGACTTCGAGGCAATCCGCAAGCGTGCCGAACATGCCATTGCCGATTACGATGTGCGCTGCCCCGGCCCGGACGCCCCCGCACGCCTGCTATCTGGCGGGAATATTCAAAAACTCATCCTTGCACGTGTTCTTGAAAAATCACCAAAACTAATCCTTGCCAACCAGCCATCGCGCGGGCTTGACGTTGGCGCGCAGTCAGAAGTCCATAGACGGCTTCTTGAAGCGCGCGAAGGCGGGGCAGCGGTGGTTCTGATATCCGAGGATCTCGATGAACTTCTGACCCTGTCCGATCAGATTGCGGTGATCCATGCCGGTCATGTATCGGCCGGGATTGCGGCAAACGATATTGACCGATCAGAGCTTGGCCTGATGATGGCCGGACAGAAAAAAAGCGATGCCGATTTCGGGTCCGGTAAATTTGAGCCCAGCACAAAGGCCAGCGCAAAAACCGATGAAAATGCCCCAAAATCAGGAGACCCGGCGTGATCTGGTTTGAACCCCGCACCAATCCATCCGCAATCATGGTTTATGGCGTCCCCGTCATGGCGGCAACTATCGCCATTCTTCTGGCAGCGATCCCGCTTGCCCTTGCCGGAGCACCGATCATAAACGCCTATGACCTGATGATAAGCGGCGCGTTTGGATCGATGTTTTCGATTTCGGAAATGCTGACACGTGCGACCCCGCTGATCCTGACCGGGTTGGCGGCCGCCATCGCGTTTCGGGCCAAGCTTTGGAATATCGGGGCGGAGGGGCAGCTTTACATGGGAGCCATGGCCGCCGTTGCCATCGGATCGGGCGTCATTGACGGGCCAAGCTATATCATGATCCCGGTGGTGCTGATTGCCGGGGCGCTCGCCGGGGCGGTGATGCTGATCGGGCCGACGCTTTTGAAAACGCGGTTAGGGGTGGACGAGGTTGTCACCACCCTGCTTTTGAATTTCATCGTCATTCTGTTTGTGCAGATGATGCTGGAAGGTGCGCTAAAAGACCCGATGTCGATGGGCTGGCCACAGTCCGAACCGGTAATCGATAATGCTGTTTTGCCGCCGCTGATCGAACGGATGCGGGTGCATCTGGGGCTGGTGATCGCGCTGACCTGCGCCGTGGCGCTGGCGATTTTCGTTAAACGCACCGTCTGGGGATTTGAAATTCGTGCGGTCGGTGAAAATGCCGCCGCAGCCAGATTTTCCGGAATTTCGGTAACCAAAACCATGGTACTGGTCGCGATGCTGTCGGGCGGTTTGGCCGGGCTTGCCGGTGTATCCGAAGTCGCGGGAACGCGGGGTTACCTCGCGACCGATCTGTCGCCGGGGTACGGTTATGCCGGGATTGTCGTTGCAATGCTGGCCCGCCTTTCACCGGTTGGCGTGATCATATCCGCCGTGTTTGTGGCATCGGTTTTTGTCGGTGCTGATTCCATGAGCCGCGCAATCGGCGTTTCAAGTTATCTGGCCGATCTGATTGTCGCGATGTCGTTGTTATGCGTTCTGATTGGCGGATTTCTGACCCGGTTCAAGGTCCATTTCGAACGCCAGAAATCAGCAGGTTAAGGGGAAAGAAAATGGAAATCATCGACATCCTTTTGACCGCAAATTTCTGGTCCGCAGCGCTTCGTATTGCCACCCCGCTGATTTTCGGGGTGCTGGGCGCGCTGATTTGTGAGCGCGCCGGAGTTCTTAACCTTGGCATCGAGGGGATTTTTACAGCCGGGGCGATGGCCGGATGGATGGCGGTCTGGCTGGGTGCCGGATTGTGGGGCGGCGTTCTGGTTGCCGCCTTGGCCGGTGGGTTTTTCGGCCTGATCCACGCAATCCTGACCGTACCGCTTGGCCTGTCGCAGCATGTGTCGGGGATCGGGGTAACGCTGCTGGCGACCAGCCTGTCGTATTTTACCTATCGCACGGCATTGCCCGATGTGTCGTCACCGCCGCGGATCATTCCGTTCCAGCCGCTTGATATTCCGATCCTGTCGGATTTGCCGTTTATCGGCCCGGCGCTGTTTTCGCAAACGGCTCTTACAATGCTGGCGCTTGTCATGGTGTTTGTCACCGGCTGGGTCTTGTATCGCACCCCGCTTGGCCTTGCGATCCGGGCGGTTGGCGATAATCCGTCCTCGGTCGAGGCGCAAGGGTTATCGGTTTATGCGCTACGCATCGGGGCCGTGGTTGCCGGATCGAGTCTGATGGCGCTGGGCGGCGCGTTTCTGACCATGTCGGCGTTTGATGCGTTTTTCTTTGGCATGATCAATGGCCGTGGCTGGGTTTGCATTGCGCTTACGGTGTTTGCAAGCTGGCGACCGGGCAAGGCATTGCTGGGCGCGTTGCTGTTTGGTGCGTTTGATGCGTTTCAGGTCCGCCTGCAAACCGAAGTTGGCGCGTTTCTGCCATCGCAGGTTTTCCTGATGATGCCCTATCTGCTATCGATTGCCGCCCTGATCATTGTGGCGCGCAAGGCCGATTATCCCAAGGCATTGCTGGTGCCGTGGTTCAAGGGACAGCGTTGATTTTCGACCCGAAACAAATAGCCTGATGATTAAAATATCCCATTACCGAAGGACGCCGCCATGCAAGCCGATCTGATCCTTAAAAATGCCAATCTGCCTGATGGCCACACCGGTGTTGATATCGCCTGCAAGAATGGCAAGATCATCGAAATCGGGCCGAAATTGCTGATCCTGGCGGCCGAGGAAATCGATTGCGACGGGATGCTGGTCAGCCCGCCCTTTGTCGATAGCCATTTCCACATGGATGCCACCCTGTCGCTGGGCCTGCCAAGGATGAATGAGTCGGGCACGCTGCTGGAAGGCATCGCGCTTTGGGGCGAACTTAAGCCGATTTTGACCATCGAGGCGGTGATTGAACGCGCACTTCGTTACTGCGATCTGGCCGTATCGAAGGGCCTGCTTGCCATCCGAACGCATGTTGATGTCTGCGATGACCGTCTACTGGCGGTTGATGCGTTGCTTGAGGTCAAAAAACAGGTCGCCCCCTATATCGACCTACAACTGGTGGCGTTTCCCCAGGATGGCTATCTGCGCAGCCCGACGGCAAAGCAGAATGTCATTCGCGCACTGGATAAAGGGGTCGATGTTGTCGGCGGCATCCCGCATTTCGAACGCACCATGGCAGACGGCGCGCAAAGCATTACCGAACTTTGCGAAATGGCGGCCAAACGCGGCCTCCGGGTTGATATGCATTGCGATGAAACCGATGACCCACTATCGCGTCATATAGAAATGCTGGCTTATGAAACGCAGCGCCTTGGCCTTCAGGGGCGCGTTGCCGGGTCGCATCTGACATCGATGCATTCGATGGATAATTATTACGTCTCGAAACTGATCGCCCTGATGACCGAGGCCGAGGTCAGCGCGATTGCCAACCCATTGATCAACATCACCCTTCAGGGCCGCCACGATACATATCCCAAACGTCGCGGCATGACGCGCGTGCCGGAATTGCGCAAGGCAGGGCTTACCGTGGCGTTTGGCCATGATTGCGTGATGGACCCATGGTATTCGATGGGATCGGGCGATATGCTTGAAGTCGCATCGATGGGGCTTCATGTCGCACAGATGACGTCACGCGATGATATCCGGGCCTGTTTTGACGCGGTGACAACCGAACCGGCAAAAATCATGGGGCTTGAAGGATACGGGATTGCGGTTGGCAACAATGCCGATTTCGTCGTGTTACAGGCCCGCGATACGATCGAAGCCATCCGGCTTCGCGCCAACCGGCTTTATGTCATTCGGCGCGGCAACATCATCGCCGAAACCCCGTTACAGCAAACCCGCCTGCATCTTTCGGAACGGCCGGAAACGGTGCGCGGCGATGATTATGCCCCGGGGAAATAGCAAATCGCACACGTGAAACGATTTCGTCACGTGATCCATTCGCCGTTACACCCCATATGATGGGGGTCAACGCACATTATCGAGAACCACCATGTTTTACGAACCGGGCAAAACGCCACATAACCTGCCGCATGATCCGTTCAAGGCCTGTGTGGCCCCACGCCCGATTGGCTGGATTTCGACGGTCGATAAACAGGGGTGCGCCAATCTGGCCCCCTATTCGTTTTTCAATGCAGTCTGCGGCAATCCGCCGATGGTCATGTTTGCATCTGGCGGATCGATTGACAGTCTGAACAACGCGCGTGAAACCGGTGAATTTATTGCCGCCGTCGCCCCACGCGCTATGCTGCGCGAAATCAATTTCTGTTCGGCACCGCTTCCGCCCGAACAGGACGAATTTGATTATGCCGGTCTAGAAAAGGAACCGGGTCAAACGGTCGCCGCCCATCGGATCAAGGGAGTGCCAATCCATATGGAATGCAAGGTATTCCAGATTGTCGATCTGCCCGGCCCCACCCCGCAAAGCAAAAACGCGATGGTGATCGGTACAGTGGTCGGTCTGCATATTGATGATGCAATCATCCGTGACGGCATGGTCGATGTCACCCTGTTCGAGCCGCTGGCACGTCTGGGCTATCACGAATATGCCAGTGTCGCGGAAACATTTACCGTCCGGCGCGAGGATTTCTGGTAAACAGCCCGCTGCTTTACGGCGAGAGGTTACGACTTTCTGTTGTTTCACGGAAACGACCCGCAAACGCAAACAAACTGTCACAGTAAAATTCTAATGTGATCCTCATCACTTGCGCCTGAACCGATGCATAACCGGGTTCGGGCGTTTCTTCGTATGGATTACACGATGTGGGGGATCACACCATGAAACGGACGATTGCAGCCGGTTTTGCCGGTATTGCGGCCATGCTTCTTGCGACAACGTCAATGGCGGGTGACGTCAAGGTTTTCGAAACCAAAAGTCCGATTAACAATCTGTCGACTGTCATGGTGGATGGCGGCAAGGCACGCGACCTGACGGTTGGTTTCGGTTCGGGGGCCTATCGCCGTCCGGGTGATCCGTCCAATATGTTCTATGCCGTTTCCGACCGTGGCCCGAACTTTGTTTGCGGTGATGTGCAGGACATTCTTGGCGTCTCCGAAGACGTCGTTTGTCAGGGCCGCAAGGTGCGCGTCTATCCGACGCCTGATTATTCGCCGTCGATCTATACCATTTTCCTGAACGATAACGGCAGCTTTGACGTCAAGGACGTTATCGCGCTTAAGGACCAGAATGGCGTGCCCCTCACCGGTTTGACCAACAAGCTGTCGGTTGCCAAAACCGAAAAGCCGGTCGATGCCAATGGCAAGGAACTGGCACAGTCGGTGTCGGCAATTGACGCCGAAGGCATCATTCGCCTGTCGGATGGTTCGTACTGGATCGGTGAAGAAAACGGTCCGTCGATCCTGCATGTTGCCGCCGACGGTACGGTCAATGAACGTATCGTTCCAGCAGGTTCGGAAAAGGATTTCGAAGGTGCGGCCTATAAGATCACCGGCGGTCTTCCGGCGATCCTTGTGACCCGCCAGACCAACCGCGGCATTGAATCGATGGCCGTATCGCCCGATGAAAGCAAACTGTATTTCATGGTTCAGAACCCGCTGGCCAACCCGAATGCAGATGCCTACAAAAAGGCAAAGAACACCCGCCTGTTCGTGTATGACCGCATGAAGGGCGAACTTGCCGGCGAATATATCTATCAGCTGGATGATCCGCAGACCTTCCGCAACGATCCATCCGACAAACAGAACGCACCGCGCATTTCCGAAGTCATGGCACTTGGTGATGACCGCCTGCTGGTTCTGGAACGGACCGATGGCACCACCAAGCTGCATGAAGTCAAACTGGATGGTGCATCAAACATTCTGGCATCGCGCTGGGACGATATGTCGACCAACCCGTCGCTTGAACAGGAGAACAACCTGTCGAAGCTTGACCTGAAGGCAGTTGTCAAAACGCTTCGTTTTGACAGTGCCGATTACCCGATGGCCCCGACCAAGATCGAAGGTCTTGCGGTTATGGGCGACGGTGCACTGGCCCTGATCAATGACAACGATTTCGGCATCAAGGGTGACGCCACCAAGGTGCTTCTGATCGACGGTCTGGTTCAGGCCGACAAGTTCTGATCATCGACTTTCGAAGATTTACGGGCAAGTAGCCACAGGTTGCTTGCCCTTTTTCACGCCCGGAAAACGGTTCCTGCATTCGAACGACTGATCGATTTCAAATAAATAAAGCAATGCGATAAGCTGGTATTTTTCAAAACTGGGATAATATCTGCACACGAAAGAATGATCATATTCTTTCGATGCCATGGCACGGCACCTTCTCTCAGACAGGATCGCAGCATGCGAAAAGCAATTTCCCCGACCGGCTTGCTGGCATTTTCACTTTTGTTGGCAGGCTGTTCCTCTGTACCCGCAGAACAGACCCATTCGAAATGGGGATATGACGGTTCCGGTGCGCCAGAGTACTGGTCGACACTTGATCCCGCCTATCAGCTTTGCGGGTCCGGCAAAAACCAAAGCCCGATCAATCTTGCAAACAATATCGATGCGGATTTACCGCCAATCGATTTCCATTACGACGTCACCGCCAGGGAAATCGTCAATAACGGCCATACGATCCAAATCAACATGAATTCGGGGGCCTATATCACCCTGAACGAGCATCGGTTTGACCTGATCCAGATGCATTTCCACGCCCCGAGCGAGAACCATATCGGCGGCAAGTCCTTTGCGCTTGAAGCACATCTGGTGCATGCCGACCAAGACGGGAACCTTGCCGTGGTTGCAATCATGTATGACATCGGTGCCGAAAATACCGCACTGGCTTCGTTCTGGGCAAACATGCCGCAAAAAGCTGGTGACAGCGAAGCCACACCGGACAACACGACCATCGCCAGCATATTGGCGGAAGACCGCGATTATTATCGTTTCAACGGATCGCTGACGACACCGCCATGCAGCGAAGGCGTCACGTGGCTTGTTCAGAAACAGCCGCAAACGATTTCAGAAACCCAACTGGCGGCATTTGCCGGTACGCAGCACGGGCCAAACAATCGCCCGGTACAAAGCGTGTTTGCCCGTCCTGTCCTGCAATAAATCCGACTTGGGTCGGCTTTTCCGACACCGACAATTTGCTGCTTTTACCGGCTGATAAAGCGCGGTAAAAGCAGCCCTATGAAACAGGACACAAACACCCTCCAGACTTTTGACATCCCCGATGGCATCGATGCGGTCATTGAGCCGATGGATGCGACCGGCTATCTGGCCCCTGTCGGCTTTGAAGATCAGTTGCGCGCCGAACTTGGCGACGTGATCGAAAACCATGACCGGCTGATGTTTGCCCCCGGCCCCGAACGCCGTGTCTTCTGGGCGCAGAATGTCTGGCGCAATCCGGTCCGAATGGCGATCCCGTCGATCAAGGGTGCGGCCAAAATCCTGAAATTCAATCAGCGCAACTGGGCCATGTTCAAGTTCGATCATTTTTCGCGCGCGAAACTGATCGAAGCCAACTTGCCGCATGTATCAGCCAAACGACAGGTCTTTGGCGAACCGGCCCCGACCGCCCCGCTGGGGTCATGGACATTGATCGATCCCGATACGATCATCGCATCGATGGATTGTTCCAGCCCGTGGAAAAATGGCGAGGTCGAGTTTGAAGAAGACAAGACCACCCCGCCCAACCGTGCCTATCTGAAACTTTGGGAAGCCTTCACCCGTCTTGGCGTTGGACCCGAAGTTGGCGACCGCACGATGGATCTGGGCGGCAGCCCCGGCGGATGGACATGGGTTTTGCATGAATTCGGCACCGATGTGATCAGCATCGACAAGGCCCGTCTTGATCCGAAAATCGCCACCCTGCCGCGTGTTGATTTCCGACAGGAAAGCGCGTTCGGACTTAACCCCGAAGAAATCGGTTATATCGACTGGCTGTGTTCGGATGTGATCTGTTATCCGGACCGGCTGTTCCAGCTGGTCAATCAGTGGATGGATGCCGGTATGGCAACCAATTTCATCTGCACCATCAAGCTGCAGGGCGACACAGATTACGCCGCCATTACCCAGTTTGCCGATATTCCCGGGTCAAAGGTCGTGCATCTATACAACAACAAGCACGAACTGACCTGGATGAAGGTCCCCGGTGTTACAGATCAGGACTGATTGCAAGTCAATCAGTCCTGATCATCCCCGTCATAGGCGGGGATAGCCGCATCAATCGGGTAATAATCGCCCTTGTCCTTGCAAAACATCTGGGCGGATGTCGATATGCCTGATGCGCCGTCAAGCGTGCCAGGGGTGATTGCGACTTCCTGCGACCGGACGGGACGCCAGAACAGCGATGATCCGCATTCCTTGCAAAAGCCCCGGTCGCTTTGATCAGAAAGGCGATACCAGCGCAATCCTTCGTCACGGGTTAGATGCAGTGCATCCTTTTCCACCCGGGCATAGGAACTGACATGACCGTGCAGTTTGCGGCACAGGCCACAATGGCACATTTTGGCGTCATGCAGTTTGCCGCGCACTTCATAACGAACTTCGCCGCAATGGCAACCGCCGGTCATCGTGCTTAGCGCTGGTGTCGATGTGCTCATCAAACCTTCCTCTTCTGATCGGGCAGGCGGAACGCAGCCTGGTTACAGATGCTGTCTTGTTAAACAGTATCTGGACCAATTCGGGCATCATGCAAGCATGGCTTGTGGCAATATCGATGTTATTGCGGGCAATATTGCGACGATAATGTTTGAGCTTCGCCCAAAGCAGTCCTATTCTGCCGCTTCTGTTCGGGCCCCGGATGATGACGCCACCGCGCCAGATGCCATCCGTCGCCTTGCTTCACAAGCGATGGGATATCATGACCGATCTGTCCTTCCATTATGATGTGCTTGTCATCGGCAGTGGCGCTGCCGGTTTGTCCACCGCACTCAAGCTTGCTCCGCATGTCAAGGTTGCCGTCCTGTCGAAAGGCAAGATCGATGACGGTTCGACCAACTGGGCACAGGGCGGAATTGCCGCCGTGCTTGATGCCGCCGACAGCATCGAAAACCATGTCGAAGACACACTTGTTGCCGGTGCCGGATTGTGCAAACGCGACACTGTTGAATTTGTCGCACGCAACGCGCCCAATGCCATCAAATGGCTGGATGATCTTGGCATTCAGTTGACGCGTGATCCGGAAGGCGGCAATGATCAGCCGTTTCACCTGACACGGGAAGGCGGGCATAGCCATCGCCGCATTGTTCATGCCGCCGATGCCACCGGGCGGGCGGTACAGACCACCTTGCAGGGTGAGGCCGCCAAACATCCGAACATCAGGATTTTTGAAAATTACCTTGCGATTGATCTGGTGACCGACCGTAAGCTTGGCGGTGAAGGCCGCCGGTGCATCGGGGCCTATGCGCTTGATCTGACAACGGGCAAGGTCCGGTCGTTCAATGCGCGTACCGTGGTGCTTGCCACCGGGGGGGCCAGCAAGGTGTACCGGTTTACGTCCAACCCGGACGGATCGACGGGCGATGGCATTGCCATGGCATGGCGTGCGGGTTGCCGGGTGATGAATATGGAATTCAGCCAGTTTCACCCGACCTGCCTGTATCATCCGCAGGCCAAATCATTCCTGATTACCGAGGCCGTGCGCGGCGAAGGCGGCAAATTGCTGCTGGCCGATGGCACGCGTTTCATGGACCGGTTTGACGAACGCGGCGAACTGGCCCCGCGCGATATTGTTGCGCGCGCGATTGACCATGAAATGAAGCGGCTGGGTGCGGATTGCGTGTACCTTGATATCACGCACAAGGGCGAGGATTTCATCCGGGAGCATTTCCCGACCATCCATGAAACCTGCCTGTCGTACGGCATCGACATGACCAAACAGCCGATCCCGGTTGTTCCGGCAGCACATTATACATGCGGCGGGGTTTTGACCGATCTTCGCGGCCGCACCGATCTGACCGGGCTTTATGCGATTGGTGAATGTGCAGGCACGGGCCTTCACGGGGCGAACCGGCTGGCGTCAAATTCGCTTCTGGAATGCCTGGTATTTGGCGAGGCCGCAGCACGCGACATTGTCGAAGCCCTTCCGGTCGATGACCGGTTCAAGGACCTGCCGGACTGGGATGAAACCGGGATTACCGATTCCGACGAGGAAGTCATTGTCGCCCATAACTGGGAACAGTTGCGCAACGTGATGTGGGACTTTGTCGGCATCGTGCGCACGACCAAACGTCTGCAACGCGCGCAGCATCGCATTGATCTGTTGCTGTCGGAGATTGACGAATATTACGGCAATTTCCGTGTGACCAATGACCTGCTTGAGTTGCGTAACCTTTCGGTGGTTGCCAAGCTGATCATCCAGTCGGCCCTTTGGCGCCATGAAAGCCGCGGCCTGCATTACACCACCGATTATCCGGAACGTGATGACAGCGCGACGCCCCGCCAGACCATTCTTGTGCCGGAAAACTTTGCCGGTCGCTGGGTTGTATCGGGCCAATGGAAGACCTGATCGGCGAAGACGTCATTCCCCCACGTTAATCGGATCAAAGACGGAGATTGTCATGACCGCCACCCTGATTGGTATCGCGCGAAAGGCCCGTTCACGTGCGCCAATGGAAACGCTTGATGGTGTTTCTGTCAGTCTTGATTTTGGGGTTGATGGCGATTATCGCGGCAAGCTTCGCAAACGCCAGATCACGGTCTTGACTGAGGAAGACTGGCAAGCGGCCTGCGGTGAAATTGACCGTATGGATTTGCCCTGGACCACGCGGCGCGCCAATCTGCTGGTACGAGGTGTGAAATTGCCGCAAACGCCCGGTACGCGCATCCGGATAGGGGAACTGGTCCTTGAAATCACCGGCGAAACCGATCCGTGCAACCGGATGGAAGCCGCAGCACCGGGCCTTGAAAAGGCCCTGACACCGGACTGGCGGGGCGGGGTTACATGCCGTGCGATTGAACCCGGTGCGATCCGGGTGGGCGATACGGTTATTGTTGACTGATTATCCTGGTTAATCGGGACTGGCCCATCTGGAAATCCCCTGTCGGCTTCCCACTTAAAAGGCAGCAGCATGGTCGGGGATCTGGATGGAACTTGCACCAATACCGCATAACGAAGCCGAACGTCAGGGCATCATCACGCGCATGCGTATCGCGACTTTTGATGCCGAACCCGAACTTGATCGCATCACGTCACTTGCCAAACGGATATTTGACGTCAAATCGGCCACGATGACGGTAATCGATCATGACCGACAGATTTTCAAATCCCGGGCCAATTTCGAAAAGCTGGAAAGCCGCCGCGATATTTCGTTCTGCGGGCATGCAATCACCCAGACCGAGCCGATGGTGATCAAGGATGCCCGGATCGATCCCCGTTTTTCCGACAATCCGTTGGTGATCTGCGATACGCCAGTGATTTTTTACGCCGGGATGCCAGTGCATCATCACGAAGGACAACCGGTCGGGACACTTTGCATTTTTGACGACAAACCGCGCGAAATGAGCCAGCGCGATATCGATAACCTCAAGGACCTTGCCTATCTGGTCGATATGGTTCTGTTGCTGCGGTTTGCACAATTCAGCCAGAAACGGTTGATGCAAAGCCTTGATGAAGCGGTTCGTCAAAGCATGATCGATCCGATGACCGGGCTTTGGAACCGGCGCGGGCTTGATGAGATACTTGATCGTGAACTCGCCCCCGAAGGCGTGCCATTGACCGAACCCTGCGGGATTTTGTTATGTGATATCGATCATTTCAAATGCGTCAATGATACGCACGGACATCTGATTGGCGATGAGGTCATCATCAGCATTGCCGGGATGCTCAAAAATCATTTGCGCGAAAATGACATCATTGCACGTGTCGGCGGCGAGGAATTTGTCTGTGTCATTCCCGGTATCACGCGCGAAACGACCCCGAAAATTGCTGAAAAACTTTGCAATATCCTGCGCAATACACCGATCAACACCAGCGAGGGTAAAACCCTTGGCGTAACTATTTCCATCGGGGCCACATGGATTGCGGCAGGTTGCAGCAACGACAACCGCAAGGCCATCTTCGAAATTGCCGATGCCGCACTATATCGCGCGAAACAAAGCGGGCGCGACCGGGTGGTGTTCACACCCAACGCCAATGAACAGCACAACGAAGGACTATTTGAACAGTATTAAAATCAACCTGGAACAACAACATGCTGTAACGGGAGAACCGTCTTGAAAATCGCGCCCACGCCGGATAACGAGAACGAGCGGCAGAAATCGCTTGAAAGCATGGGTATTCTGTCAACACCGCGCGACCCTGAACTTGACCGGATTACGCGCCTTGCCGAACGCATTTTCAACACCGAAATCGTCGCCATTTCCCTGATTGATGGCGACCGGCAGTTTTTCAAATCCCGGATCAATCTGGGCGTTCCCGAAACGCCGCGTGACATTTCGTTTTGCGGGCATGCGATCATGCATGACGCGCCGCTTGTTGTTGGCAATGCCATCGATGACGAACGTTTCAGCGACAATCCGCTAGTGGTGGGGGCACCCCATATCCGGTCCTATGCCGGTGTGCCGCTTTCCAATCGCGAAGGCTACAAGCTTGGCACGCTGTGCATTATTGATTCAAAAACCCGCAATTTTTCCGAAAGCGAGATCGAAACGCTCAAGGACCTTGCCCATTGGGTCGAAACGGTTCTTGCCCTTCGCTATAGCGAACGCAGCCAGAGACAGCTTCTGGCCGATCTGGATGCAGCACATCGCGACATGATGATCGACAGCCTGACCGGGGTCTGGAACCGGCGCGGACTTGAAGAATTGCTGGCGCGCGAAATGACGAGTTCCCGGATCAAAGGTGGCTCGGCCGGGGTATTCATGCTTGATATCGACCATTTCAAGCAGGTCAATGATACACATGGCCATCTGATCGGCGACAAGGTATTACAGGACATTGCCGCCATCATGTCATCTTGCCTTCGCGATCATGACATCGTCGGACGTTTCGGGGGAGAGGAATTCGTTTGTGTCCTGCCAGGCATTCGCCTCGAACAGACGATGTATCTTGGTTACAAGTTGTGCAATGCGGTGCGTGATCAATGCCGGGTCAGCGATATGGACGGCAATGCGGTTTCGATCACGGTCAGCGTCGGGGCGACCTGGATTTCCAGTGAAACGACCGATCTTTATGAACCGCTCGATGTACTGCGGATTGCCGACGAGGCCCTTTATGAAGCCAAGGAAAGCGGGCGCGATACGGTCCGCTATCACGCGCTGGACAGCCATGGCAGCCTTGACGACCTTAAAGGATGAACCGCCCCACCCTGCTTTTTAATGCAAGCGGCCCCAGATCATACATTTCGTCCAGCACGAGATAGGGATCGGCGCCCAGTTCAAGAATGATGGCGAAGGCAGGTTCGGTTTTGAAACCGGCCCGTTTCATTTTCCGGATTTCTTCGGAAAGCTGCGACCCCAGAAGATATATCAACCGTGCCTCGACCAGCATATGGCGGAAGCCGAACTGGCATTGCGATGGCGTGCCGGTGGCAAAAATTTCGACCGGCAAATCATCCAGAACAAACCGCACGACAATGGCCTGCGCGACATGTTGCGTTGCCGGGCGGCGATGCAATCCAAAATCATCATGATGACCAAAGACAGCCTGTACGTGGGCTTCGAAACCATCAAAATCCGTGCAATGGCAAAGGATGTCGATATCCGATCCATCAATATCAAGATTGATCGGAAAAGTTCCGGCGACAATCGGATCAAACCCGGCAAGCCCATCCCAGACACCATGTCCTGAAATCAGACCGGCCGCCTTTTGACCACGCACGGAAACGGATCGCAACAAATCAAGACCGCGAAAGGCATTGGGCATCAGGCTTTCGGGCCAATCCATTCCGGTCTGGTTCATTGATAAATCCATTCCATTTCTTGACCCGCCCGGCATTGCACGGGATATGTAATAAAATCAAATATTTTTGGCACAACCGCGGTCTGTCGATCAGATCATCCGCGCCGGTTTCGGAATATGCCCCAATATGCTTGATATTCTGGCGATCACCAGCCCCATCTTCCTGATTATCGCACTGGGTTATGTCGCGGTCAGGCAAAATATCATCGCGCAGGATGTAGCGCGCGGCATGGGGGCGTTTGTGATGAATTTTGCCCTACCGGCCCTTCTGGTCAAAACGCTTTCAGGGCGGCCGATTGCCGACATCATTCATGGCGAATTTCTGATTGCCTATGGCGGCGGCTCGTTAATCATTCTGACAATCGGGATTGCCTATACGCGCTTTATCGCCCGGAAATCCTTTGCCAATGCGACCCTGCAGGGTTTGGGCATGTCATTCTCCAATAGCGGATTTATCGGCTATCCGATCGCACTTCAGGTGCTGGGGCCACCGGCAGCGATAGCATTAACACTGTGCATGATGATCGAAACGCTGGTGATGATGCCGCTGGTTCTTGTGCTGGGCGACAGTGCGAACAATAACGGACAGGGACGGCTTCAGGTTTTTGGCAAGGCACTAAAAAACCTGTGCAAAACACCTATCATCATCGCGATTTTTGCAGGCCTTTGTCTTTCGCTGACCGGGATTGAATTGCCCGCCCCGGCACTGAAAGCCATCGACATGCTGGCAATGTCATCGGGACCGGTGGCGCTGTTTGTGATTGGAGCGGGTCTTGTCGGGCTTAAAATCCGGGGTATGCGCGTTGATATGGCGCGGATCGTTACTGGCAAACTGATCCTGCATCCGCTGATCGTATTTTCCCTTGTCTGGCTGATGCCGCCGATGGAGCCGGTCCTGCAAATTGCCGCGGTCAGTTTTGCCTGTTCGCCGATGCTGAGCATCTATGCGGTCTTTGGACAACGTTATGGCCATGAAGGACTCTGTGCCGCATCGCTTATGATCGCGACGTCTCTATCCTTCATCACCATATCAACCGCCCTTTGGCTGCTTGACACCACGCAGGTTTTTGGACCTATGCCTTGACATCCCCGGCATGGGCAAGGATTTCTTCAGCCTCGCGGATTTCCTGCTGCTGGGCCCACATTTCGGCATAAAGCCCGTCCTGTGCCAGAAGGTCCTGATGGCGGCCGCGTTCGGCGACCTGCCCGTCGCGCAGCACGATGATTTCATCGGCATCAATCACGGTCGAAAGCCGGTGCGCGATCACAAGCGTCGTATGCCCGCGTGACACATCGCGAAGCGCCTGCTGGATATCCTTTTCGGTACGGGTATCAAGGGCCGATGTTGCCTCGTCAAAGATCATGACTTTCGGGCGTTTGAGCAACATGCGCGCAATCGACACACGCTGTTTTTCGCCGCCGGAAAGTTTAAGCCCGCGTTCGCCGACCATGGTTTTAAAGCCCTGTGGCAGGGCGGCGATGAAGCCATCGATGCTGGCGAGTTTGGCGGCATTGGTGATTTCCGCCTCTTCCGCGCCGGGGCGACCATAAGCGATGTTATAGGCAATCGTATCGTTAAACAGGACCGTATCCTGCGGCACGATACCGATCGAACGGCGCAGGGATGTCTGCGACACATCGCGGATATCCTGCCCGTCAATCGTGATCCGACCGCTCGAGACGTCATAGAAACGGAACATCAGGCGGGTCAGGGTCGATTTGCCCGCCCCGCTTGGCCCGACAACAGCAACGGTTTTGCCCGCCGGAACTTCGAAACTGACACCCTTCAGAATCTGACGATCCGGGTTATAGGCGAATTTGACATCCTCGAACCGGATTGCCGCATCCGCACAAACCAACGCAGGTGCCCCGTCCTTGTCTTCGACTTCCTTTTCGACGTCGAGTAACGAAAACATGCGTTCCATGTCGGTCAGCGACTGTTTGATCTGCCGATAGACAAAACCAAGGAAGTTCAGCGGCATGTAAAGCTGCAACAAATAGGTATTCACCAGCACAAAGTCGCCAATGGTCATGTTGCCATCCTGAACGCCCTTGGCCGCCAGAAGCATGTTCAGAACCAGACCAACCGCAATGATGGCACCCTGCCCGATATTGAGCTTGGACAGGGATTCCTGTGACTTCACCGCCGCCGTTTCGTAACCGCGCAAGGCATTGTCGTAACGCCGGGATTCGTGATCCTCGTTATTGAAATACTTGACCGTTTCATAATTGATCAGACTGTCGATGGCCTTGGTGTTGGCTTCGTCATCGCGCTGGTTCATTTCGCGGCGGAACTTCATGCGCCATTCGGTCACGATCAGGGTGAACGCGATATAGATCACGATGGTGACAAACGTGATCAGCGCGAACCAGAAATCATAAAGCACCCACAGAATGCCCGACACCATGAAGATTTCAAGCAGGGTCGGCAGAATGTTGAACAGCATGAAGGACAAAAGGAATTCAATCCCCTTGACCCCGCGTTCAATCGCGCGCGAAAGCCCGCCCATCTGACGATCCAGATGAAAGCGCAGCGACAGGGCATGCAAATGTTCAAAAACGCCAAGGGCGGATGTCCGGATGGCACGTTGCGCGACCTTGGCAAAGACGGCATCGCGCAATTCCCCGAAGGCCGAGGATAAAACCCGCACCAGCCCATAGGCGACAATCATCCCCACCGGCACAACAATCAGGGATGTCGCATCGGCACCACCGGACGAAGCACCGGCCTTGCCACCGCCGTCAAGCGCATCGACCGCGTATTTATACAAAACCGGGACATAAACGTTGGCGACCTTTGCCCCGACCAGAAACAGCAGGGCGATAACCACACGAACCTTGAGCTCGAACTCGCCACGCGGCCAAAGATACGGCAGAAAAGTTTTAACAACACCAAATTCAGCGCGGGCTGTTGGCTGGCTATCACCCATATTTTTCAAGTTTTTATCCCCTGGTGGGTACCATGTGACATGTCCGACACAGCCCCGGCTTTCCGATTGACGTCCCGCTTTCCCAAAACAACAGATGGCCCGTAATCAATGATTTGGCAAGCAAGTCGGACAAGAAAGCATGTCTTGCCGTCTACGGAATAGTTCGCAAAACATTGATTTATCGTTCCTAGATGATTGCAGTTACGCGGTCAGAGGGATATTTTGTCAAATTGTCGATAAAATTGCGATAAGCCCGCCCCGGGAATTCCGGCCTGCGGGACATCTTCAAGGAACGGAACCAGGACCATGACGGCACTTGCCAGCATCGAAACCCAGGACATCGCAGCACTGATGCACGACATGGGCATCAATGCCCGTGAAGCTTCGCTGAAACTGGCGCAGGTCCCATCCGAACCAAAAACCAACGCCCTTAAAGCAGCCGCACGCAAATTGCGCGAAAATGCCGATATCATACTGGCCGCCAATGCACGCGACATGGAAGCAGGCCGTGCAAAGGGCCTGACGCCGGCACTACTGGATCGTCTTGCACTTGATCCCGCCCGTATCGAAGGCATGGCCGCCGGGGTCGAGGCAGTTGCCGACCTTCCCGATCCGGTTGGTCGCGAACTTGCCCGCTGGAGCCCAGAGCGCAACGGTCTTGATATCACGCGCGTGTCTGTGCCGCTTGGCGTGATCGGTATCATTTATGAAAGCCGCCCGAATGTGACGGCCGATGCCGGTGCCATGTGCGTCAAATCGGGCAATGCCGCCATCCTGCGCGGTGGTTCGGAAAGCTTCCATTCATCCCGCGCGATTTTTGACTGCATGCTTGCCGGTATTCTCGATGCCGGTTTGCCCGAACATGCGCTTCAGATGATCCCGGTGACGGATCGCGCCGCCGTTGGCGAGATGCTGAAACTGTCCGATTACATCGACGTCATCGTCCCGCGCGGCGGCAAGTCGCTGATATCGCGCATTACCGATGAAAGCCGGATTCCCCTGTTCAAGCATCTGGAAGGGCTTTGCCATACCTATGTCCATACCAGTGCGGATGTGACCAAAGTCGTCGATATCGTGGTGAATGCCAAGATGCGCCGGACCGGCATTTGCGGTGCGACCGAAACCATCCTGATTGATCAGGTGGTTGCCGATGATCTGTTGCCGAAAATTGCCGCGGCCCTTGCCGACAAGGGATGTGAAATGCGTGGCGATGCCAGCGCGCAAAAGGCAGACACCCGCATCCTGCCTGCCACGGACGATGATTGGATCACCGAATATCTTGATGCCATTGTGTCGATCAAGGTCATCAATGGCGTCGAAGAAGCGGTCAACCATATCAACACATATGGATCGCATCATACCGACGCCATTTTGGCCGAGGATACCGATGCGACCGCGACGTTCCTCAATGGTGTTGATTCCGGCATCGTGATCGTCAATGCATCGACACAGTTCGCCGATGGCGGCGAATTTGGCATGGGGGCCGAGATTGGCATTTCGACGGGCAAGCTGCATGCACGCGGCCCGGTCGGAGTCGAACAGCTGACCAGCTATAAATACATCGTGCGCGGCACCGGCCAGACCCGCCCATGAGTTTTTCGACGCCCAGAAGTCATAGTGCCCCGCCCCGCGTCGGATTGCTGGGCGGGTCGTTTAACCCGGCGCATGAAGGGCATCTGCATATATCGCTGGAAGCCTTGAAAACCCTGCAACTTGATGCAGTCTGGTGGCTGGTGTCGCCGCAAAACCCGCTCAAGCCCGCCCAGGGTATGGCCGACCTTGCCGACCGGTTCGATTCGGCGCTGATGATGGCAAAGCATCCCCGCATTGTTGTTTCTGCAATTGAATCCGAACTGGGAACCCGTTATACGGCCGACACTCTCGCAGCCTTGCAGCGTCGTTTTACCCGAACGCGGTTCGTATGGCTGATGGGGGCGGACAATCTGGCCCAGTTTCATAAATGGAAATGGTGGGACAGGTTGATTTTGCGCGCTCCCATTGCGGTTCTTGACCGCGAGGGGTATTCTAACAAGGCATTGTCCGGGACGGCAGCCAAGCGTATGGAACGCTGGCGCATCCCATCGGACAGGGCGGGTTTGCTGGCCGATCTCGATGTTCCGGCCTGGGTTTACCTGCCAATAAAGCGCCATCCGGCTTCTTCGACCGCAATCCGCGCCGAAGGCAGATGGCAGGTTTGACCGGCGGGAGTTCCCCGGATCCGAAACGGATCGGGCTCTCTTGCGTAAATTGAGGTGGCGACCATAGGTACCGCAAAAAAGACTCTGACCCCGGGCGAGCTTCTTGCCCTTATCCAGAGCACGCTAGAAGACGACAAGGCCGAAGACCTTGTCACCATTAATCTGATCGATAAAACCTCCCTTGCCGATCATATGATCATTGCAACCGGGTCATCCTCCAGACGGGTGGCGTCGATGGCAGAGCATATTGTCGAAAAGCTGAAAGAAGCAGGTCAGGGCCGTGCCCAGGCCGAAGGCAAGGAACAGGGCGACTGGGTTCTGGTTGATGCCGGCGATGTCATCGTCCATCTGTTCCGCCCGGAAGTTCGCGCTTTCTACAACATAGAACAGATGTGGGGCGTTGAAAATCCGGCGCTTAAACAGCAGGCGGCGCGACTGTATTAATACAGTCCGCCCCGGTTTGCCCTGACCACCGCGAGGATTGGCCATCGGTGGTCCCCTTGCGGGCCGGAGCCAGATCGGAAAGATGCAAATTACCCTTGCGGCAGTGGGCCGGATGAAGAACGGCCCCGAGAAAGATCTTTTTGACCATTACGCAGCCCGCCTGCGCTGGCCCTTTGCCGTGCGGGAAGTCGAAGAGAAGAAAAAGCTGCCCCCCAATCAGCTCAAAGACCGCGAGGCGGAGCTTTTACTGGGCGTCATCCCCGAAAATGCCTTTTTGATCGCACTTGACGAGCATGGCCGCGAATATGGCTCCATCGATTTTGCCGCAAAGCTTGAAGGCTGGATCGATCAATATGCCGGAAATATCGCCTTTGCCATTGGCGGGGCCGACGGGCATGGGGACGCCATCAAAACACGCGCCAATACGCTTTGGTCACTTGGCAAGGCGACATGGCCCCATATGCTGGTCCGCGCCCTGATTGCCGAACAGCTTTTCCGCGCCCACGCCATCCAGACCAACCATCCCTATCACCGGGAATAATCCTCAAAGTCACCAAAAGCATTGGTTCCCCCACTCTTGGATAAGTTGTTTCAAAATTTGTCCATGGGTATTTCTCTATCTGTTTGAGTAGGGGAATTAACGATGCAAAACAGATACTTAAAGATTGCCGCCGCTATCGGTTTGGCAATGCTGACCGGCGCGTGCGCAGCTTCGCGTAGCGTTGTCGAAATTCAGGAACCGGCCAAAATTGAGAACCCGGCGACTGGGCCGGCCGTTAAAATCGTTTCGGTCGAAGACAAACGCCAATTCGAGATTGATCCGTCAACACCGGATATCCCGTCGCTGTCGAATGACGAGATTGATGATGTCACCTTTACATCGCGTGCCTATGCCCGCAAACGCAACACCTATGGAATGGCACTGGGGGATGTTTTGCTACCCGAAGGCAAAACCGTTGCCGATGCTGTCAACAAGGCAATCTCCAACGGCTTCAAACAGGCCGGATACCGTGTTCTTGAACCGGGGGACGCCGAATATGACAGCGCCGACTCCGTCGATGCCGACCTGATCAAGTTCTGGTCATGGTTCGAACCCGGTTTCTGGCAGGTCACGGTGCATAACAAGTCCGAAGTGACGTTGAAGGGCAACGAACTGAACAAGGGCGAACCGGTTACTGTCACCGACAGCTATCAGGAAAAGATGCAGATGGTCCTCGACAGCGACTGGCAAAGCAGTGCTGTTAATGCCCTACGCGAACTTTCCTCAAAGATTACCGAAAAACTGGAAACGCTTAAGTAACCGGCTTTAACGCAAATCATACTGCATGCGCACGACACCGGACTTGTAGTGCTCCGATGCCACCAGTTTCAGTGTCGTGCCCACAGCATCCCTGCCAAACAGCCGGATGCCATCACCGAGAATTTCGGGGATGATGAACATTTCAAGCTGATCGACAAGGCCGCCAAACAGGAATTGGGTCACAACACTGGCCCCACCGACGATCCAGATATCGCCGGTATCGGACCTGTCATCGCGAAGCTGGCTTGCCAGTTCCACAAGACTACCGCCATAGGCCTCTGTATTGGCCGGGCGGTTATCGGGCAAATCGCGCGATGTCAGGACAATCGTGCGGCGATCTTCATAGGGCCAGTCGCCAAATTCCATCACCTGATCAAAGGTTTTTCGCCCGATGATCAGTGTTCCCACGGTGCCCAGAAAGCCCTCGAAATCGAACTCGACCGGATCGAATTGATCAAGCCAGTCAACCGCGCCATTGGCGCGCGCGATATAGCCATCCAGACTGACCGCGATATAGATGCGGAACAGTTTCTTTTTCATGCTTTGCCCAACCTGTTCGGGGTCTTTGCCCCGTTTTTGATTTCTCAATGATATCAGATTGCAGGCGCAAGGTGGCAAGAATCAGGCCGGATGAAAAACACCCCCGAAACGGCGGCTTCGAGGGTGTTTGGTCGGTATTTCAAACTGTCAGCTCAACATTCGACCACGTTGACATTGACTGCCAGCCCGCCCTGACTGGTTTCCTTGTATTTGCTTTGCATATCAATGCCGGTCTGGCGCATGGTTTCGATCACCTTGTCGAGTGACACGGTATGCTGACCATCGCCGCGCATCGCCAGACGGGCAGCATTGATCGCCTTGACCGCCCCCATGGTGTTGCGTTCGATGCAGGGTACCTGCACCAGACCGCCAATCGGATCACAGGTCAGGCCAAGGTTGTGTTCCATGCCAATTTCGGCGGCGTTTTCAACCTGTTCGGGCGTACCGCCCATGACGGCACAAAGCGCGCCTGCCGCCATTGAGCAGGCCACACCGACCTCGCCCTGACAACCGACTTCGGCGGCAGAAATCGACGCACGCTTTTTATAGATCGAACCAATGGCCGCCGCCGTTAACAGGAATTCGCGTATTTTCCCCTGTGTCACATTGGCCCCGAACCGTTCGTAATAGCGCAGCACGGCGGGAATAACACCCGCCGCCCCGTTGGTCGGGGCGGTCACGACGCGCGAACCGGCAGCATTTTCTTCGTTAACCGCAAGGGCATAAAGATTGACCCAGTCGATCACGGTCAACGGGTCCTTAAGCCCCGCTTCTGGCCGTTCCGTCAGCTCAAGGTAAAGTTTGCGCGCACGCCGTTTGACATTCAGCCCGCCGGGCAGGATGCCATCGGTTTTGCAGCCACGCTCAATACAATCCATCATCGCGCGATGCACGCGGTCGACAAATTCCTCGGTCTCGTCAGGTTCACGCCAGCTTTTTTCGTTTTCGGCCATGACTTCGGCAATCGACAGCTTTTCCTTTTTACAGATCGCCATCAGTTCATCGGCCGAGGAAAAGGGATAAGGCAGCGTGATATTATCGCCGGAATATTCCGCCCCGCGATCATCGCCCGAGACGATAAACCCACCCCCAACCGAAAAATATTCCTGTTTGTGCAAAACAACACCGTCACGGTCAAAGGCGGTGATCCGCATGCCATTGGGATGTTCGGGCAGGCTTTCGGTCATATGGAAAACAAGGTTGGTATCCCGGTTGAAAGCAACCGGATGCGCGCCGTAAAGCTGTAATGCGTGATCTTTATCAATCGCATCCATTGTCGGTGCGATCCGGTCGGGATCAACCGAACGCGGTCGTTCCCCCGAAAGCCCCATGATCACCGCGGTATCGGTGGCGTGCCCCTTGCCGGTCAGGGCAAGCGATCCGTAAAGATCAACAATTACCGAGCCGATTTTTTCCAAAAGATTCCGGGCTTCGAGTTCCAGACAGAACCGATAGCCCGCGCGCATCGGGCCGACCGTATGCGAACTCGATGGGCCTATGCCGATGGTATAAAGATCGACAACGGAAAGATTAACGTCTTGCGGACGCTGCTTATTTTCTTCGGTCAAATGGGCCTCCCACGGCTCTTTGTCATGCGGATCAATGCCACATGACGTTATAGAACCGGTGTCTTGCCCCCTCTGTCCCTTGACCTGAGATTGTGCGCCCTGTTGCCAAAAACAAAGAAGTCTTTGACGCCATGGCTTCATCCTTCGGTGGAAATATGGTGCCGGGCGTTGGCCCCGTACCGCTTTCTCTCTCCAGAGCCTCAATCCGCAACGGTCCATCTGCCTGAGAGTTTTCGGGGCTATTGCTCCTTCGGCGCCGATCTGATCGCGGGATCAAAGCGGGCTCTCCCATCGCGGTTATTCGAGGTATCACCGTAACGCCCGAGATTACAGGCAGGTGATGATCCTTGTCAAAAAGCGACTTTGCAAGCACACAAAAAATACCCGGTCGGAAGGCTGTTCAATACCGGCATTCATGATAGATTGCGCGTTGAAAATGCTATGATTGGCAGCGTCTGATGGCGGACCCACCGCGCCCGGCGTCTTTGTACGGATGGCAAAATTACCGGAAAATAACCATCTTTACCGGTAATTCAGCCTTTTACCTTATTTCGTGTACTTTAGTTCGTGGGATTATGATTGTGACTGTATCAAATACCGTAAAGCGCCCGCGTCCGGTGGTGCTGTGCATTCTGGATGGCTGGGGTTATCGCGAGGAAAGCAAGGACAATGCGGTTGCATTGGCCAATACCCCTGTTTGGGACGCGCTTTATGCCAACAATCCGACCGGCTTTCTGAAAGCCTGCGGTCTTGATGTCGGCCTGCCCGAAGGACAGATGGGCAATTCCGAAGTCGGCCATATGAATCTTGGTGCCGGCCGGGTTGTGATGCAGGAACTGCCAAAAATTGACGAGGCTGTCAAAACCGGTTCGATCGCAGATACCGATACGGTCAAAAAGGTTATCGCCAAGCTGAAAGAAAGCGGGGGTGTCTGTCATATCGCGGGGCTTCTGTCCGAAGGCGGGGTGCATTCCCATCAGGCCCATATGGCTGCCCTTGCCAAAATCATCGCATCGGCCGGTGTGCCGGTAAAAATCCATGCCTATCTGGATGGCCGCGATACCGCCCCCAAAAGTGCCGCCAAATTCCTTGAAAAATTCCGCGCACAGATTGGTGATGCCAATGTTGAAATCGTGACCGTTACCGGGCGCTATTACGCGATGGACCGCGACAATCGCTGGGAACGCGTCAGCCAGGCCTATTTCACGATGGTAAAGGGCAAGAATTACGCCGATGGCCGCACCGCTGAAAGTGCCGAAGGCGCAATCAGGGCAGCCTATGATGCCGACACCACGGATGAATTCGTTCTGCCGACCGTGATTGGCGATTATGCCGGCATGAAAGACGGCGACGGGATTTTGATGACCAATTTCCGGGCCGACCGCGCGCGTGAAATTCTGGCCGCGATCTGCGCACCGGACTTTGACGGGTTTAACCGTGGCACCCCGATCAGATTTGCCGTGCAGGCCGGTATGGTTGAATATTCATCCGACCATGCAAAATATATGGATGCGATCTATCCGCCGCAGGTGTTGCCAAATATCTTTGGTGAAGTCGTTTCCAGGGCTGGCATGAAGCAGTTGCGCATCGCGGAAACCGAAAAATATCCGCATGTGTCCTTCTTCTTTAACGGCGGCGAAGAACAGGTTTTCGAGGGCGAAGACCGTATTCTGGTGCCATCGCCCAAGGTCGCGACCTATGATTTGCAGCCGGAAATGTCGGCCCCGGAAGTGACCGAAAAGCTGGTGGCGGCGATCAGGGCTGAAACCTATGACGCGATCATTCTGAACTTTGCCAACCCCGACATGGTCGGCCATAGCGGCATTTTGTCCGCCGCGATGAAGGCCGCCGAAGCCGTCGATACCTGCCTTGGGCAGGTTGTTGATGCGGTTAAATCGGTGGGCGGCGTGATGTTCGTTACCGCCGATCACGGGAACTGTGAGATGATGGTGGATCCGGAAACCGGCGAGCCGCACACCGCGCATACGCTTAATCTGGTGCCGACCATTCTGGTGAATGGACCCGAAGGCGCGACACTGGAAAATGGTCGCCTGGCCGACGTGGCACCGACTTTGTTGCAGCTTCTCGGGCTACCGCAACCGGCGGAAATGACCGGCAAACCGTTGATCAAGGGTTTGAAAGGGAATGATGCGCTTCTTGCGAACTGATCTGCGTTCCAAGACCGCCCTGCCTGCGCTGGCTGTGATTGCAGCCATGATCGCGGGCGGGGCAGCGCCGTCTTTTGCCCAGTCGCTACGCAAGGTCGACAGTCAGCTTGATAAACTTGAAAGCCAGCTGTCAGAGCAGCAAAAGCAGGAAGAATTCCTGGCGCGTAAATCGCGCGAACTCTGGACCGAGGAACAGGCGCTTCAATCCGAAGCCATTTCGGTCGCCAGACGCGCCCAGCGCCTTGAAACAACCCTGACCGATCTTGAAGATCAGCTTGCCGAACTTGAAGTGCGCGAAAAGCGGGCCGCCACCAGCCTTGAAGACAAAGCCGGGCAATATGCCCGCATCCTGATGGCATTGCAGCGTTTGTCGACCACCCCGCCCGAAGCTGTGATCGCCCTTCCTACCAGCCCGCAGGATACATTGCGGTCAGCCATCCTGTTAAAGGCCGCCCTGCCCGGTGTTGAACAGCATGCGCGCGATTTGCGCGCCGAGCTTGAAGAAATTGGCACCCTTCGCGAAGACATCCGCACGCGCCGCAGCGAAATGGCAGCCGCCACCAAAGAATTACAGGCAGAGCGCCAGTCACTGGCCGCCCTGCTTAACGAAAAGCGCAAACTGCGTTCGGAAACCGAGGCCGAGGCCAAAATGGCATCGCGCGCCGTCAATGAACTGGCGACCGAGGCAAAATCATTGGGCGATCTTCTGGAAAGCCTGAAAAAGCGGGCGGAAGGCGTTCCCGAACCCCGCATGAAACCGGAACGCCAGATCGCCAAGCGCACGGAACCCGAACCGGCCCCGGCCCCATCGACAATTGCCAGAAACGAGCCGCCCGCCACCCCTGCGGAAAAAACAGCCCCTGCCAGCAAGGCACCATCGGCAAATGATGAAGAGCTTTCTGTCGGCAGTTCGATCACGCTGGCACACGGACAATTGCGTATGCCCGCAAGCGGCAAGGTCGTTACATTGTTTGGTGAACGGTCCCGCGGACCGGACGGACTGGCGGTTACACATTCCAAAGGGATCGAGATCGACACACGCCCAAACGCGCAGGTCGTATCGCCCTTTGACGGCAAAGTTGTATTCGCCGGGCCCTTCCGTGGCTATGGCCGCCTCTTGATTATCGAACACGGCGAAGGATACCATAGCCTTATCGCTGGTTTTGATCGGCTCGACAGTGTGGTAGGACAATATCTGTTGGCGGGTGAACCTGTTGGAATAATGGGTGAATTATCGCCTAAACTCTATCTGGAGATGCGCCATGACGGTGAAGCGATCAATCCGCTTCCCTGGCTGGCCTCGAAAAACGGCAAGGTAAGTGGATGAAAACCTCTCGATTGGCAGTATTCGCACTCGCTACCGGCATGACTTTGGGCCTTGCTTCGCCCGCGCTGGCGCAATCTTCACCAACAACATCAGCCGAAACCTATCGGCTGCTGAACCTGTTTGGCGATGTGTTTGAACAGGTGAAATCGAAATATGTCGAAGAAGTAGATGACAAGCAGCTGATCGAAGCGGCCATCAACGGCATGCTGACATCGCTTGATCCGCATTCCTCCTATCTGAATATGGATAATTTCGAGGAAATGCAGGTCGATACCCGCGGCGAGTTCGGCGGGCTTGGTATCGAAGTCACGATGGAAGAAGGCTTTGTCAAAGTCATTTCCCCGATTTATGACACGCCCGCCGAAAAGGCCGGTTTGCAACCTGGTGACTTCATCACCCATATCGACGGCAAACCGATCCGTGGTCTTGGCCTGAACGAAGCGGTTGAAATGATGCGCGGCAAGGTCAATACGGACATTATCCTGACCATCATGCGCAAGGGTGAAACCGCACCGTTTGATGTCACCCTGACCCGGGCCGTGATCAAGATCCAGTCGGTTAGATCCGAAGCAAAGGATGATGTCGGATATATCCGTATCACCAAATTCAACGAGCAGACCTTTAGCGGCCTGCAACGTGCGATCACCGAGTTGCGCGATCAGATCGGCCCGGAAATCAAGGGCCTTGTGATTGACATGCGCAACAATCCTGGTGGGTTGCTCGATCAGGCGATTTCGGTTTCGGACGCATTCCTTGATAAGGGTGAAATCGTATCAACCCGCCCGCGCGATACCGAAAATACCGAACGTTACAATGCCCGTCCGGGCGATCTTGCCGACGGACTTCCCATGATCGTTCTGATCAATGACGGTTCGGCATCCGCATCCGAAATCGTTGCCGGTGCCCTTCAGGATCACCGCCGCGCGGTCATCATGGGAACACGCAGTTTCGGCAAGGGATCGGTTCAGACAATCCTTCCGATGCCCGGCAATGTGGCACTGCGTCTGACCACGGCACGCTATTACACGCCGTCGGGCAAATCGATCCAGGAAGTCGGCATCGTGCCTGACATCATCGTCCCGCAGGCCCGTGTCGAAAGCATCGAAGCCGCCCAGCGCCGATCCGAAGCCGATCTGAATGGTGCATTGCGCAACGAGGATGAAACCATCAGCAACGCCGAAAGCGATGCCAATGATCGCCGCAATGCTGCCGAGGAAATAGCGCTGGAAGATTATCAGCTGTCCCGTGCACTTGATATGATCCGGGGCATCGCCCTGTTCGCACCCCGCCCGCAAGGGTGAGGTGCGATCCGCAGACCGAAAGAGACTGACCTTTCGTGATCAGGAAACTCATAAAATCCTTACGGTTTGGCCGAAAGAAGGAACGGGATCCTCTTGATGACATGGGCAATCCTGAAACAGATGATGTTTCAGACGCTCTGTCGGACGAGGATCTTCCCTTTAACGAGCTGCCGATCGAGGTTCAATGGGAACGTCTGCCCAAGCATCCGCCATCACGGCGCTGGTGGCTGTCAAAACTCCTGATAATTGCGCTGTTTTTAAGCCCGATTGCCGCGGCGGGTGTCGGACTTATCCCGATCCTTGATCCTGAAACCGGCTGGCGGCTGTTTCATCTTGGATCACCCAAAACCATCGTCGCCGTTCCCGGGACCGAGCGCGAGCTTCAGGAAGAAATCGCCAAAGGCGTACGCGACGTCGAAGAACGCACGCGCGCCGAGCAGGAAGCACTGGCCAAAGCCGCTAGTGATCCCAACAATCCGCAAAGTGCCGAAGACATCGCCAGACAGCTTGAAGGCGTTTCAGATCTGGTTGGCACCCCCGGTCAGGAGGGCGCAGTGGATGGCACGACAACACCAACCCCGGAAGAACTCGCCGCCCTTGCCGAAGAAGGCGCACTTGATCAGCCGATAGAACCCGATCCCCTGCGCCCGGCTCCGCTTCCTGGTCTGGATGAAGAAGGCAGTTTCGGTCGTATTCCGCGGATTGCCGATGATGGCACGACGCCGTTTGATGCCTATAAACGGCCCTTCGAACGGGTTGAAGGCCAGCCCTATGTCGCGATCATCGTGACCGGTATAGGCCTGAACAGCACCAGAACGAAGGCGGCAATCGAAGATTTGCCGCTGAATATTTCGCTGGCGCTTTCGCCCTATGCCAACAATCTGCAACAGGTCGCCGCCGATGCGCGCGCCATGGGCCACGAGATATTCTTGCAGTTGCCGATGGAGCCGATCGACTTCCCGCTATCTGATCCCGGTCCGCGCGCGCTTTTGACCAGCCTGCCGGAAGGGGAAAACCTTGTGCGACTTGAATGGTTGCTCGCACGGTTCCCGGGCTATGCGGGCGTCGTCAGTTATCTTGGGTCGAAATTCGGAAGCCTCGATAGCGCCATCCGTCCAGTGATCGAATTCGTCGACCGGACCGGTCTTATGTATGTTGAAGGTACCAATTCCGGGTCCGTGAGCCTTGGCGCGCAATTGGCATCGAATGCCGATAGTCCGAATGCCGTTGGCAACATCATGATCGACGAAATTCCAAGTCGCCGACAAATCGACGCCCGGCTTAACGATCTGGTCGAACTGGCAAAAAGCAACGGCGTTGCCGTCGGAATTGCGCAATCCTATCCGGTGACCATACAGCGCCTTCGGAACTGGTCGTCACGACTTGCCCGCCAGGGCGTTCAGCTTGCACCGGTTTCGGCGCTTGCAAAATTGCAGGTCACACCGCAGTCTGCGGACGAGGCGGAAGCCGCCCGGCGTGACGCCGCATTGGCCGAAGAACGCGCCCAAAAGGATGCCGCCCCGTCCGATACTGGTGACGGCGAAAGTGAAACAATCGAAAATTGATGACACCGCCACCGTATGCGGTTTGTCAGGGGGTATTGATGGCGAAGAAATCGGGCGGCAAATCAAAGAAGGCAGCCAAAGCCGACGATGATCAGAAGGCCGGGGATCAGAAGATAAAAACCGGCAGCACGGACAAATCAACGCTGACCGCAGAAGACCTGCCTTATCGCCCCTGTGTCGGGATCGCACTTTTTAACGATGAGGGACAGGTCTGGATCGGCAACCGGATCGGGTTTGAAGGCGCATGGCAATTGCCACAGGGCGGGATAGATGATGGCGAAACCGCCGAACAGGCAGCGCTTCGCGAATTGTCCGAAGAAATCGGCACCGACAAGGCGGAAATCGTTGCCGAAACGCCCGACTGGCTGACCTATGATTTACCCGATCACCTGATTGGCAAGGCATTTGGCGGCAAGTATCGCGGCCAGAAACAGAAATGGTTTGCCATGCACTTTACGGGCAAGGAAAAACATATCAAAATTGATGTTCCCCATCCTGAATTTGATGCATGGCGCTGGACCGATTTCGGAACTTTGCCCGATCTGATTGTCCCGTTCAAAAGACCGGTTTATTTGCAACTTGTCGAAATCTTTCGTGATGTACCTCAAAGAATTCGAAATTTGGGGACGGCATAAGACGCCACGTTATTTCTTGATCAATACGCTCAAATCGATAGATTGCAGAAAATCAAGATACATCAGAAGTTTAGAGGAGTTCTAAGATGGGTGCGGATCGCTTGATCTTCGGTGTCCTGACGATTGTGGTGGGGATTTTCGGCCTGTTCTATGCTTCGGGATCACATGATGGATATTCCTATTTTGTGGGCCTAGCATTGTTCTTTGGTGCGGTGCTGTTCATGTTCGCACTGATCAAGGGACATTATGACCAGCTGGAAAAAGACGGGTATAAATAAGGTCTGCCGCCGAGATATCGGTAGATATCGCCTTTAAGGTTTTCTTTCGGGACCGGGCACGTTATGGATCAGGGTATGAGCAATACACACTGGGATCCTGTTCGTTACGGTCTGTTTGGCGATGAACGTCGTCGCCCGGCAAAAGACCTGATTGCCCGTCTGCCCAAACCGGCGGATGGCTTTTTGCCACGTCACATTGTCGATCTTGGCTGCGGGCCGGGATCCATCACCGCGTTGCTTGATCAGGCGTATCGCACACCGGAAAATCCCGATGTCCAGATTGTCGGGATCGATTCTTCGGCAGAAATGTTGGAAACAGCCGCCAAGCGCGACGAGAATATCGAATGGCAACAGGCCGATATCGCGCAATGGGAAGCGGATAACCCCGTTGATATCCTGTTTTCCAATGCCGCCCTGCAATGGATTCCCGAACACGCCAAACTGTTCCCCCGCCTGACACGGTTTTTGCGTCCCGGCGGACTGTTGGCCATTCAGGTGCCGAACAATTTCCTTGCACCCAGTCATCAGTTGATTGGCGAAGCCGGAATTGAATGGCGCGATGCGGTTGCCGGGGCGACCCAGCAAATCCGGATCATGCGACCGGGCGACTATTTTGATGTCCTGTCCATCGATTGCGATGCCATTGACCTGTGGCAGACCCAGTATTGCCATGTCCTGCATGGGGAAGACCCCGTTTTCGATTGGACATCATCGACCGCCTTGCGCCCGGTTCTTGCCGCCCTGCCCGATGATGATGCGCGCGCCGCATTTTGTGAAAAATACAAAACCCGCTTGAAACAGGTCTATCCGCCGCGTGATGATGGCGTCACACTGTTTCCATTCAACCGGTTATTCATGATCGCCCGCAAACGCGACGCATAAATTCAACGCTAAAGTCTCTATTGGCGGGCATTACAAACGGAGCACCCCATGCCCGCCTTTCGTGACCATTTTATTCCCTGTTGCGGCTATGAAATTCATGTCAGGACGTGGGGCGATCCCCAAAAACCGGCCCTTGTCATGAGCCACGGTCTGGCGCGACTGGCCGATGATTTTGATCATGTCGCGCCGAATTTCACTGATACGTATTTTGTCCTGTGCCCGTCCATGATCGGACGCGGGCTTTCGGGATGGGCCAAGAATCCCGACCGGGAATATACCCTGCCCTTCTATGTCGCACAGACCTTCGAAATGCTTGAACATTTCAGGATTTCAAGCTGCAAGTGGATCGGAACGTCAATGGGCGGGCTGATCGGGCTTGCCATGACCGCCGAAGCCGCGGGATGGATCGAAAAGCTGGTTTTAAATGACATCGGACCGGAACTTGACACTGCGGCAGTCGCACGGATCAAATCCTATGTCGGGGCCACCCCGGAATTTGAAACGATCCATGATGTCGAAGAAATCGTCAAACTGATCTATGCGCCGTTTGGCATCACCGACGAAGCCACCTGGTCATTTATTTCCGCGCGCTCGGTGCGACGTCTGCCGAACGGAAATTTCATGATGCATTATGATCCCGAAGTCATGCGCGTCTTTGCCGAACATATTGATTCTTTTGATGCATGGGATCAATTCAACGCTATTTCTTGCCCGGTGATGCTGATCAGCGGTGCGAAATCTGATCTGATTCCCCCCGCCATTGTCGAAAAAATGCGGGAACAAAAACCGGAAATGCCGATTTTAACTGTAGCAAATTGCGGACATGCACCCCATTTGAATGACGAGGAACAGATAAAAGCCATCAAGGCGTTCCTTGCCGACTGACAAACCGGGGCCGGAAACATCCAGAATTTGTTTGCACAAGGGGATGTGCACCAGTTGCGATCAGGTTGTCGGAACACGAGATATGCATGTATCAAGTCCAATTGCGTGGTCTGTTGCGATTCTTTCCGTTGCCGCGACAACGGGCGGTTTTTCGCACGCGGCCCGTGCCCAGTCGATCCAGCCCGCCACGCCAGATGAAACCGGTGTGACAATTGGCATGCCCCAGACTGACAGTTCGCCAAATTCACTGGTCCCCGGAATACTGCCCCCCGCGTTGCCTGGCGGGATGAGCAATTATTTCGCCCCTCGTCGAAATCACGGCATTGTCCTGAACAATCCATCCAGCGATGGGGAAAGTGACCCATCGCTTCTGTGGTTTGAAATCGACAGCCAGCCAACAACAAACAACGGCATTGCGGCCCAGTTCGGAATTGGCTACGCCCCACGCCCGAATCTGGGCTTTGCCTTTGGCCCGGTTTTCGAACTGAATGGCCCGCTCGGGCAAAGCATTGGCACCGACCAACGCAATGATTTTGATGTCACCCCCACACACCACCCCGGTGGCTTTTACCGCCAGAACTTTTCGAGCAATCCTGGCACCCCTTCGGGCACGGATGATGCGGGCATTGCCGCCAGCCTGTCCTATATGCCGTTTCAGGATATCTGGATCGGGTTACATGGTCGATTGACCAGTGATCTTGCCCCTGATCCGAATACCGGTGCGCTTGATCGCTTTGACGCGATGCTGGGTCTGACCGCCGGATATCGCCTGGAATTCTAGGATCAGGCCCCCTTAATTTGGACGTGATCTTTTACGAAATGCTCAATTCCCCTTTTGCCTGCCCGAACGAGGCTGTATGACTCCTAGAAGGATCATCAGGAAAAGACGAAACGCCGCATGACAAGAATGCCAGCACCGATAGACGGGCCGAATGCCGATGCCTTTTCCGCCTGCAACGACCTTGCCGCGGCAAAAAATGCCAATCTTTACCGTGCGGCCATGCGCCTTGGCCCGGAACGGCAGCGTTTCTTTCTGGCGGCCTATGCATCGATGCGGGTGATCGACGATATTGTCGATGACGGGTTCCTTGAACTGACCGATCATGAACGCGACTATGCCCGCGAAGACACCCTGATTGCGATTGATCACTGGCAGCAGCAAATCCAGGCTGCCAAGATCGACGCTGATAACCCCCATCCCGAAAGCGGCCCGCTCAGCCAGCAGGTATTTGATGCCCTGCGTCTGACTTTGGGCCGAAGCGATCTGGAAGTTGATCCGTGGGTTGATCTGGCCGATGCATTGCGCCGCGATGTTGCCGAAGACCCGATGGATGAATGGGACGATTTCATCGCCTATTGCGAGGGGGCAACCGCCGCCCCGGCATCAATTTTTGTTTATCTGCTATCGGCACGATTCGATAACGAAATCGGATATACATCCCCCCTGACCAACCCACCGCTTTATCATGCGCGCGACATGGCGATTTTCTGTTACGTGGTGCATATCCTGCGCGACCTTCCAGACGATATCAAAGGCCCGGACAGGCTGGTGACGATACCAGCCGAAATCCTGATTGCCGCCGATATCACGCTTGGCGAAATCCGCAATGCCATCGGGCAGAAGAAATATGACGAACTGGACCGCCTGGGCACCATTCTGCTGGAACGCGCGTGGGAACATTTTGAAACCGGGCAGGCCCGGTCGGCTGAACTTCTGGCGATCCTTGATGCGGAAGAAACCGACACCCTGTCACGCCTGTTTGCCGTCTATATCGAACTGGCCAGTGCGATGATGGATAACGGATATGCGGCGTTCCTGAAGGACCGCGACACAATCATCGCGCAAACCGCCAACAACAGCCTTCCCGGATAGCAAAGACCCCGCCGATTGGCGGGGCCCGGGCGATCACATCGCGTGCGGCAAAATCCATATTCCGCTGAACGAATCAACCGATGACCAAAGCCAGATCGAAGAAGACCAGATCCGTCGCGGCGTTCTGAAAGTCGATGCGGCGGAGTAAGATGGTCTTACCCAAGGTATTAAAAAATATACCTTTTTTGCCGTGCTGAGCTTTTTTCGGGAACTTTTTCCGGGTTTTTGGAAAATAGTTCTTGATTTGTTCTTTGGCTTGTGGCATAAGGATAAAGTCAACAGGACAAATGGGTCCGGAGACAAAACCCGCAAAGCGTGATTCGCTTTTGCGGGTTTTTTGCGTTTCGGGCGGCAAAAACAGGAATGAGACGATGACAGGGCAGCGATCTGACGGGATGAAATGGCGGGTGCGGTATCGCCAAAGGGACTTTCATGGCGCTTGGAAAAGTCATTACGGGGGTGGTGCGATCAGGCCGTAAGGCCGTCGGATATTTGCGAAAAACTGTGGTTTATCATGACGGGAGAGTTGTGCCCTTGGGGCAAGGGCGTTTGAACGGGGCAGCGAGAGCCGGGGCCAATTTGGTTCAGTCCAGTTCAGCCCGGTCGGTGAAGCGTGACAATGCCGAGAATCAGCGGGCCCGAATTGCGCCCGGATTGGATCGGCACGGGGTCGGCTGGCCGGGTTGCCGGGATTGGCTGGCGGGGATCGGCTGGCAGGATCGGTTGCCAGCGGGCCGATGGATCCGTTTGGAGATGCCGAAAGGTCGGTCATCATGGGCGGGACGTGTGCCTGCCATGCAGCAACGCTGTTGCCCTTGGGGTGAGTTGCGTTTCGGGGCAACCGAGAGCGACGGGTGTTTGTTCGGGACAGCAGGGTCCGGGGCGTGGTCCGTCCGGTCGGTGGCGTTTGGCGATACCGGGGGCAGCGGGGGTGGTTGGCTTGGTTTGAGCTGGGGTGGCTTGGCGGTTGATCAAAATCGTCATGCCGGGCGAAGCGGAGTGCAGCCCCGGAATCCATGGCCCATTGAAAGAGACGGGATTCCCGCCGTCGTGGTTTATTTCGGATGATTGGGAATGCTTTGTCAGCAGCAAGACCCCGCCGATTGGCGGGGTCTTGCATTTAACAATCAGCAGTTTGCGGATCAGCCACGCAGGGCTGCAACGCCCGGCAATTCCTTGCCTTCTAGCCATTCAAGGAAGGCACCGCCCGCGGTTGAGACATAGGAGAAATCCTGATCGGCATCGGCGTGACGCAGGGCCGCAACCGTATCACCACCACCCGCGACCGACAGAAGTTTACCGGCCTTGGTCAGTTTTGCCGCCTGCTGGGCGACGGAAACGGTTGCCGTATCGAACGGTGCGATTTCAAACGCACCCAGCGGACCGTTCCAGACCAGCGTTTCACAGGACTCGAGACGTTTGTTCAGATCGACAATGGTTTTCGGCCCGGCATCAAGGATCATGCCATCGGCATCAACATCGTTGATGTCAGATACGGTGTGATCGGCATGCGCTTTGAATTCCTTGGCGACCAGACCATCGACCGGCAGAACGATTTCGCAATTGGCGGCTTCGGCCTTGGCAAAAATCTCGCGCGCCGTTGCCAGAAGGTCATGTTCGCACAGCGATTTACCAACATTGACACCCTTGGCCGCAAGGAAGGTATTGGCCATGCCGCCACCGATCACCAGCTGATCGACCTTGGCAACCAGATTGCCAAGCAGATCCAGTTTAGTTGAAATCTTGGCACCGCCGACGATAGCCATCACCGGATGTTTCGGCGCTTCAAGCGCATTGCCAAGGGCTTCAAGTTCCGCCTGCATCAGACGACCGGCATAGGCCGGAAGTTTGTGGGCCAGCCCCTCGGTCGAGGCATGGGCACGGTGCGCGCACGAAAAGGCATCATTGACGTAAATGTCGCCAAGCTTTGCCAGTTCGGCGACAAAGGCCGGATCGTTCTTTTCCTCTGCGGCGTGGTAACGAAGGTTTTCCAGAACCGCGATTTCGCCGTCCTTAAGGCTGTTCACGACGTCTGCTGCGGCCGCACCAATGCAATCATCGGCGAATTTCACCGGACGCCCAAGCTGCTTGGCCAGCGCATCGGCAACCGGTTTAAGCGACATTTCAGCAATGCGTTCGCCCTTGGGACGGCCAAAATGGGTGATCACGACAAGTTTCGCACCGGCATCCGCCAGTTCGATCAACCCCGGAACCGTCCGTTCGATGCGGGTGGTATCACCCACAACGCCGTCTTTCATTGGAACGTTAAGATCAGCGCGCAGCAAAACGCGCTTGCCAGCGACATTGACACCGTCAAGCGTATTGAAGTCAGCCATTATCTGAACCTGCTTTTGAGTTTCACAGAAAACGGGAGGGGGCGTCCCGACATGGGTTGAACGAAGAACCCGTTTGCGCCCTTTTGCCCGACGAACAGGCATTGTGCAACCGGGGAAACCATTCAGAACGATACCGACCCATCAGGCTACCTGCGGGTCGGCACCAGAAATTCAATCAATGCTGTCCCAGAAGGGATCCGTGCAAAAAGCCCGAGAAACTGGTCGCGACCGGCCCGGTCATCAGAACATGATCGTCGGGCAGCCATTCGATGGTCAGCGGACCACCATCCAGAATGATTTCGGTTTTCCGCCCCGTCAAACCGCGGCGCGCAGCGGCAACACCGGCCGCACAGGCACCCGTACCACAGGCCCGCGTCACCCCCACACCACGTTCCCAGACCCGCATGCGAATCCGGTCTTCGCCAATGATGCTGCAAACCTCAATATTGGCGCGTTCGGGGAACATTTCATGATGTTCAAGGACAGGGCCAAGCTTTTCGATATCAATCGACTCGGCATCGTCAACAAAGAACACCGCATGCGGATTGCCGACATTGACCCCGACCGCATCCGACAAACCGCCCAAGGACAGCGGAATATGGTTGGTATCAACCGCCTGACCCAGCGGGATATCGCGCCAGTCCAGCTTGACCTGCCCCATATCGACGGTAACACGACCATCGGCCAGACCATTGGCATCAAGCAATCCGACGACGGTCTGGATAATGACATCCTTGCGGCCAAGTTCGCCCATGACGATGCTCGCCACACAGCGCGTGGCATTGCCACAGGCCTGGACCTCGCCCCCGTCATTGTTGCGAATGCGCATGAAGGCATCGGCAAGATCATCGCGGGCGGGTTCGATCACGATCAGCTGATCACAACCGACTCCGGTTTTGCGGTCGGCGATGCGGGCCGCGGTTGCGTTATCAAGATCAAGCACGGCGGGATCGCGTCGTCCGTCAAAGACAACGAAATCATTTCCCAGACCATGCATTTTGACAAAAGGAATACCGTTCATAACCGCCTTATAACGGTGTCAGCGGATATCGTCCACCAAAGTCAGCGCCGTCAATGCTGGGCAGCCGGGGCACAATAACGGATTTTGCGCGGCACAAAGCCGGCCCCGCTGAAATAGTCGCGCAGGCGTTCTTCCATTTCACCGACCGAAACATGAACCGCCGCACAATGATGATCCAGAACCAGCCGGTTCATCGCGTCGCGCATCGCATCAAGCACATAGGGTCGTGAAACAATCTCGACGGCCATGATGTTGTCGACATGCAGGACAAGTCCCTCGGACATGTCGTCACGCACCTGATAGGAAAACAGACCGTGGATATACCCCCGTTCATTGGCAATCACGATGATGCCACGCGGGCGTTGCCACAGGATATCGTCGCATCCGGCCCCGATCATGCTATTGGCGCGATCAGTGCAGAATTCGGCAACAAATTCACGCCAGCGCTCAAACGTAAGACCGGTCTGCATCATCTGCACGAGCGGAAAAGTCATATCCGCCGTGTGATGTGTTAGGGGTCTTGCCTGATAGGTTGTTGACATGATTGCTACTCTTCCCACGATTTTCAGCAATCATGGCGCAAAGATTTCGTGTTGACCTTGACCTGTATCAACACCTTTACAGACCCAAACGCGCATAAACACGCTTAGCAATCAATTGTCCCGCAATGCGGGCGAGCTTTGTCTTGAGATTGAGGGGTTCCGCGGTTTTACGAGCCAATATTGACGTGGATCAATGGCGCGTAAGGCTTCAGCCCGCATAATCACCTGACAATCGAAAGCCTCGTCCGTTTTGCATGTGATGCTGCCAAAAGCGCATCACGGCAGCGGTGGGGCTTTTGGTGCAGGTGGCAAGGGAATGACATGTGTCGCACCCGGTCACCGCCGGGACTGATGGAGTTGACCGATCGGATTGGGGACAACTCACCCGAACACCTTGAACGGGAGTCAAGCATGAGCCAGGGGAGCATGGCACAGACAGCATCAACGCCAGTTGCTGTTAATTATAATATGGACGTTGTGCGCTGGGGCGCACTGGCGACCGTATTTTGGGGCGTCGTCGGATTTCTGGCGGGCGATTTCATCGCCTGGCAGCTCGCATTTCCGGCGCTTAATTTCGATAATGAATTTCTGAATTTCGGTCGCCTGCGGCCGTTGCATACTTCGGCGGTGATTTTTGCCTTTGGCGGTAACGCCCTTCTGGCAACGTCGTTCTATGTCGTGCAACGGACCTGCCGCACGCCGCTTTACGGCGGCAAGGCGCTTCCGGCATTCGTTTTCTGGGGCTATCAGCTGTTCATCGTCATGGCCGCACTCGGCTATGTGATGGGGGTTACCCAGGGTCGCGAATATGCCGAACCGGAATGGTTTGTTGATATCTGGATCACCGTGGTGTGGGTTGCGTATCTGGCGATGTTCGTCGGAACCCTGCTGAAGCGTCATGAGCCGCATATCTATGTTGCGAACTGGTTCTATCTGGCCTTCATCGTGACGATCGCAATGCTGCATCTGGGCAACAACCTGGCGATTCCGGTTTCCTTCATGGGGACCAAATCCTACTCGCTGTTCTCGGGTGTGCAGGATGCGCTGACGCAGTGGTGGTATGGCCATAACGCGGTGGGCTTCTTCCTGACGGCCGGCTTCCTTGGGATGATGTACTATTTCATTCCGAAACGTGCCGAACGTCCGGTTTATTCCTATCGCCTGTCGATCATTCACTTCTGGGCGCTGATCTTCCTTTATATCTGGGCTGGTCCGCACCACCTGCACTACACGGCCCTTCCAGACTGGGCGCAGACCCTTGGCATGACCTTCTCGATCATGTTGTGGATGCCGTCCTGGGGCGGGATGATCAACGGCCTGATGACGCTTTCGGGTGCCTGGGACAAACTGCGTACCGACCCTGTCCTGCGCTTCATGGTTGCTGCCGTCGGTTTCTATGGCATGTCGACCTTCGAAGGCCCGGTCATGTCGATCAAGGCCGTCAACGGCCTGTCGCATTATACCGACTGGACCATTGGACATGTTCATTCCGGCGCGCTTGGCTGGGTGGCTTTCGTTTCCTTCGGTGCGATCTATCACCTGATCCCGGTCCTGTGGCATCGTGAACGCCTCTATTCGATGCGTCTGGTTGCCTATCACTTCTGGCTGGGTACCATCGGTATCGTTCTTTACATCACGTCGATGTGGGTTTCGGGGATCATGCAGGGCCTGATGTGGCGTGCCTACGACGATCTTGGCTTCCTGCAGTATTCCTTCATCGAAACCGTTGAAGCAATGCACCCCTACTACATCATTCGTGCAACCGGTGGCCTGCTCTTCCTGCTCGGATCGCTGATCATGGTCTGGAACGTCTACAAGACGATCAAGGGTGATCTGCGTCGCGAAGCACCGATCGGCACACCTGCTACCGTAGCAGCCGAATAAGGGGGATGTGAAAAATGCTTCTGAAAAAACACCACATTGTTGAGAAGAACGTCTTTGTTCTCATCCTCGGGATTTTCCTGACCATCATCATCGGTGGTATTGTCGAAATCGTGCCGTTGTTCACGATGGAACAGACCATCGAGAAGGTCGAAGGGGTCCGTCCCTATTCACCGCTCGAACAGGCGGGTCGCAACATCTATCTCCGCGAAGGGTGCTATAACTGCCATTCCCAGCAGATCCGTCCGTTCCGTGACGAGGTCGAACGTTATGGCCATTACAGCCTTGCCGCGGAATCGATGTATGACCATCCGTTCCAGTGGGGATCGAAACGTACCGGACCGGACCTTGCCCGCGTTGGAGCCAAATATTCCAACGACTGGCATGTTGCCCACCTGAAAGATCCGCGCTCTGTCGTGCCGGAATCGATCATGCCGGGCTATCCGTTCCTGGCGGAACGCGAATTGAAGTTCGATGACGCCCAGGCCCATCTTGAAACGCTTAAAATGGTTGGTGTTCCTTATACCGACGAGCAGATCGAGAATGCCAAGGCCGACCTGTATCTGCAGGCGATGGCGGACGAGGATTACGATGAACTCCTTGCACGTTATCCGAATGCGGCAACCGGTGACTTTGACGGAAACCCCGCGAAACTGACCGAAATGGATGCGCTGGTCGCGTATCTGCAGGTCCTGGGTCGCATGGTCGATTTCACCACCTACAACCCGCAACTGAACCTGCGCTAAGGCGAAGGGGAACGTCATGGAATTCTTTACGCAACTCGCTGACTTTTTCCGACCCTTGTGGGGTCTGTGGCTGATGCTGCTTTTCGGGGCGATCATTGCCTGGGTCATGTGGCCCAGCAAAAAGCGCCGGAAAGACATGGAAGAGCATGCCCGGATTCCGTTTCGGGATGAGGAATAGGGGGAGAACCGAGCTATGTCGACACATGTCGAAAAAGACCAGGTTTCGGGCCACGAAACAACCGGTCATGAATGGGATGGCATCAAAGAGCTGAATACACCGCTGCCGTCCTGGTGGGTCTATGTTTTCTGGGCCACAATCGTCTGGTCGGTCGGCTATTGGGTGGTTTATCCGTCCTGGCCGACGGCAACGAGCTACCTTACCGGTATGTTCGAAACCACCAACCGGACCCAACTGCATGAAACCATGGCCAATGTTGCCGCCGAACGCGCACCGTATATGGAGCGTCTGGCAGCACTGGATCTGGATGAAATCGTTAATGACAGCGAATTGCTGAACTTCTCGATGGCAGGTGGCAAGGCCGTGTTCGCAGAAAACTGCGCACCGTGTCATGGCACCGGCGGTTCGGGCAACCCGGGCTTCCCATCCCTTCAGGACGATGACTGGCTGTGGGGTGGTTCGCTTGAAACCATCAATGAAACGCTGCATGTCGGTGTCCGCTGGGATGCCAATGACGATACGCGTTTCAATGCGATGCCTGCCTTTGGTCGTGACGAAATACTGGAACGCGAAGGCATCAATGATGTTGTTCAGTATGTCCTGTCCTTTACCGGACGCGAAACCGACAAGGCCGCAGCAACCCGCGGCATGGAGGTCTTCGCCGATAACTGCGCATCCTGCCATGGCGAAGACGCCAAGGGTGTTCAGGAATTGGGGGCACCGAACCTGACGGATGCGATCTGGCTGTATGGTGGCGATGCCGCAACCATTACCGAAACCGTGACCAATTCTCGTGGTGGCGTCATGCCTGCATGGGGTGGTCGTCTTGACGAAGAAACCATCAAGATGCTGACGGTTTATGTCCACTCGCTTGGTGGCGGTCAGTAACCTTTAAAATCTTCTGCCCGCCGCACCTTTATACACTGTGATCTGATCAAAAATTGATTTGTGTCATGGTGGGGTGCGGCGGGTTTTTCGTATGTTGGCACTGCAATTTGAATAATCCTAATCCGACATGGCATGCCGCATGCCATGTTGTGCACCATGCAGATAACTGGTGGCCCCAAAGCCACAAGAGAGCAGTTATCGGCGATGCGGCCCAACAGTCAGGTAGCGACAATGGCCATGCCCCATTTGCAACAGCCCGATCCCGCACATCCGGTCCCGCAAAACGATACACTGCCGGAAGATGACCGCGACCAACCACTTTATAAAACCCGCGACAAGGTCTATCCGAAACGGGTCTCGGGTCGTTTCCGTAACCTGAAATGGTTTGCACTGGTCGCTCTGCTTGCCATTTACTGGATTGTTCCTTGGCTGCGCTGGGACCGCGGACCTTCGGCACCGGATCAGGCCGTGCTGATCGACATGGATCTTGGCCGCGCCTATTTCTTCTTTATCGAGATCTGGCCGCAGGAAGTCTATTACATCACCGGCCTTCTGATCCTTGCCGCGATCGGTCTGTTTCTGGCAACGTCGCTGTTTGGCCGTATCTGGTGCGGTTATGGCTGTCCGCAAACGGTGTGGACCGATCTTTTCATGCTGGTCGAACGTCATATCCAGGGGGATCGCAATGCGCGCATGCGTCTGGACAAATCGCCCTGGACATTCGAAAAAGTCTGGAAAATCGGCGCGACCCATCTTTCATGGCTGGTGATTGCCGCGGCAACCGGCGGTGCGTTTGTGCTTTATTTCCACGATGCGCCGACGGTCATGGTCGATATCTTTACCGGTGATGCGTCACTGGGTGTTTATGTCACCATCGCGTTCCTGACTTTTTCGACCTATCTGCTGGCCGGGTGGGCGCGCGAACAGGTTTGCACCTATATGTGCCCGTGGCCGCGTTTCCAGTCGGCGATGCTTGATGACGAGTCGATGATCGTCACCTATGAAGGCTGGCGCGGCGAACCGCGTGGTCCGATCAAGCGCAAGAACCTTGTCCGCGGCGAAGTCCCGGAAGTCGGCCACTGCATTGATTGCTATGCCTGCTTTAACGTCTGTCCGACGGGGATCGATATCCGTGACGGATTGCAGATGGAATGCATCGGCTGTGGCCTGTGTATCGATGCGTGTAACGAAATGATGGACAAGGTCGGCTTCCCGCGTGATCTGGTCCGGTTTGATTCGGTGCAAAACAGCCAGTTGCGCGCGCATGGCAAGGCGACAAAAATCCGCATTGTCCGGCCGCGTACCATTTTCTATTCGATCATCGTGATGCTGGTCGCAGGCGTAATGGCCTTTGGCCTGTTCAATCGCACGACACTTGAAGTCAACGTTTTGCGGGATCGCAACCCGATATTCGTCCGACTGTCCGATGGTGATGTCCGAAATGGCTACACCTTAAAGGTCCTGAACAAGGAACAGGCTGCCAAAACCTATATCCTTACAATCGAAGGGCTTGATGCCACCGATTTCCAGGTTATCGGTCTGACACCTAACCAGGATGGCACATTCAGCCTGGATGTTGCCCCGGACCGCGTTGGCAGTTTCCGTGTCTTTGTTGCGGCCGATCCAGAAGCACTGGACGGCGAAGCCACACCGTTCGAGTTCAGCGTGACCGATCCAAAGGACAATATTCGCGAAACTTATGATACCGTGTTTGCCGGTCCGAAATAACCGGCACCCGCCTGACGATCCGGCGGCCGATCATGTCGCCCCGGACAGGAGATAGAAAGATGACGACCCAGACCACAACCTCACCATCCTCTGTCGCGGGTCCGCGCAAATCGGATCGCCTGATCCCGTGGTACTTTGTTGGCGGTTTCGCGATCATGCTGATCGCCAACATCTCGCTGATCACGTTTTCAATGACAAGCTGGAACGGGCTTGTCACCAAACACGCCTTCGAAGAAGGCAACAATTATAACGCCGCAATGTCGGGCGCGCAGCGTCAGGCCGAATTGGGATGGCGCAGCAAACTGTCGGTCGAGGGTCTGATCAATCAGTCTGCGACGGTTACTGTCCTGTTCCGGGATCGCGATTCCCAACCGATCAGCGGTGCCAAAATGGAAATCGTTTTGCGGCGTTCGGACCGTGACGATCTTGACCAGACCGTGCGAATGGCGGAAATCGCGCCCGGGGAATATCGGGCAAGTGCCGCGTTCCCGGTTTATGGCCGTTGGGAAATCCGGACCATTGCGCACGCCCTTGGTGATGATTATCAGACTGTCGAGACCGTTGTCGTAAAACCATGACCCCCCAAACCACCTGCCGCCATTGTGGAGATCCGGTGACCTCGATGTCACCGGTCGGGCCTGACTTTTGCTGTCGGGGATGTGCAGGTGCGTTTGAACTTCTGGGCGATCTGGGTCTTAAATCCTATTACAGCCGCCGAAGCATCGATCCCAAAGCCCGGCCATTGCGCCCCGATAGCGATGAAATCGCTGCGGTTAATTTCACCGATCTTGTCAGCACCGACGACGAAGGCGTTCATCATCTTAACCTGATGGTGGATGGCATACATTGTGCGGCCTGTGTCTGGCTGATCGAAACCCTGCTGCAAAAAAATCCGTCTGTCCTGCATGCGCGCGTCAATATGACCACCCGCCGGTTACGGCTGACATGGAACGGTGACATTGCCGATGTGGATGACCTGGTTAAACCGGTTCTGCAGATGGGATACCGGCTGATCCCGTTCGATCCCGCAGCGCTAGAACAGGCAACACAGGCCCGCAACAGCGAATTGCTGCGCTGTCTGGCGGTTGCCGGATTTGCCGCGGGCAACGTCATGCTGCTGTCGGTTTCTGTCTGGGCCGGATATTTTCAGGGAATGGGCGGGGCAACCCGCGATCTTTTCCATTGGATATCGGCCCTGATTGCCCTTCCGGCAGCCGTCTATGCCGGAATGCCGTTTTACCGGTCCGCATGGGGTGCGATCCGCAATCGCCGGGTCAATATGGATGTGCCGATCAGCCTGGGGGTCATTCTTGCGCTTGGCATGAGTCTGGCTGAAACCATGCGCGGCGGCCCCCATGCCTATTTCGATTCTGCCATAACGCTTTTGTTTTTCCTGCTGGTTGGCCGATATCTTGACAGCCGCGCCCGTGGTCAGGCCCGATCAGCCGCCGAACATCTGCTATCGCTGAATGCGCGCTCGGTCACGGTTCTGGCTGACGATGGCACCCGCCGACTGATCGCACCGGACAAGGCCAAACCGGGCATGATCGTTCTGGTGGCAGCGGGGGAGCGGATCGGCATTGATGGTGAAATCCTTGATGGTCAATCGGATATCGATACCAGCCTGATCACGGGGGAAAGCATCCCGAACACCGCCAAACCGGGCACAACCGTTTTCGCCGGAACAACCAATATATCGGCTCCGTTGCGCATCCGCGTTACTGCGACCGGTCAAACAACGCTTCTGGCTGAAATTGTCCGGTTAATGGAAAATGCCGAACAGGGACGCGCCCGATATGTCGCCCTTGCCGACCGTGTCGCCAAATCCTATGCCCCGGTGGTCCATCTTCTTTCGGGCACGACATTTCTCGGCTGGTGGCTCATTGGCGGGATTGGCTGGCAGGATGCCCTGATGAATGCGATTGCCGTTCTGATCATCACCTGCCCCTGTGCCCTTGCCCTTGCCGTGCCGGTTGTTCAGGTGATTGCGACCGGGCGGCTGTTGCGCGCTGGTATCTTGGTCAAATCAGCCACGGCCCTTGAAAGACTGACCCGTATTCGCGGTGTCATTTTTGATAAGACCGGCACATTGACCACCGGCAAGCCCGAATTGATCTCCAATCCGGACGATGACACTGCGCTTGAACTGGCTGCATCCATCGCGGCCAATAGCACCCACCCACTGTCGCGCGCCCTTGTACGGGCCGCCGGAAATGTAACGCCAATCGCCAATGTTTCGGAACATCCCGGCCAGGGACTCTCAGCAGAATTGCCCGCTGGCACGGTCCGATTGGGCAGCCGGGCATTTTGCGGTATTGCAGAAAATGCCGACCTGTCCAGCCACATTGCAGGCCCCGAAATGTGGTTACAGGAACCGGGCCGGGCCGCAACCCGTTTTGTTTTCCGCGATGCCCCGCGTCATGATGCCGAACAGGTCATCGAAACCCTGTCTTCGCGTGGTTTTGACATATCGCTGCTATCGGGGGACCGGGCCGTGACGGTTGCTCGACTTGCGGAAACACTGGGCATTCGCGATTGGAAGGCGCAGCTTTCACCGGCGGACAAGGCAAACGAAATCGCCCGTCGCGCCGAAAATGGCAAATGTGACCTGATGGTCGGTGACGGCATTAATGATGCGCCGGCACTTGCCGCAGCCTATGCATCCATGTCACCGGCAAGTGCAGCCGAAATCAGCCAGAATGTCGCCGATATCGTGTTTCAGGGCGACCGCCTTTCGGCCGTGATCGAGGCCATCGACGTTGCCAGGAAATCCGACCGGCTTGTCCGACAGAATTTCACCCTGTCATTTGCCTATAACCTGATCACGATTCCATTGGCAGTATCGGGCATGGTCACACCACTGATTGCCGCCATTGCGATGTCTTCATCCTCTTTGATTGTGATTGCCAACGCATTGCGCCTGCGATCTGGAAGAGACAAACAGCGGGCCGGAGATCCTTCCGCCCTCCCCGTGCATGCCCAAGAGGCAGGAGCGCCGTCAGTATGAGCAACCTATTACTTCTGATACCAATCGCCCTGTTTCTGGGGCTTCTCGGATTGGCAGCATTTCTATGGTCGCTTAAATCGGGGCAGTTCGATGACATGGAAGGAGCCGCCAATCGCATCCTTTTTGATGACGATGAACAGCAACCGCAGGACAGCCATACGAAAAACAACGGAGACAAACGTTAGTATCGCTTGAACTGATGCAGTCAGATCGCATAGATTAATTCCAATCTGACATCTTAAGTACATGTAGCTCCGGAGTTTGCCATGTCTGTCCGTTCCCAGCTTTGTGAGGCCTGCGGAATCAAGGACCTGACCTTCTGCTCTTCTTTGCAGGGCACGGAGCATGATCGTTTGCGCCAGATGCTGACCCATGTTCAGTTCGATCCGCACAGCACGATTTTCCACGAAGCCGAAGATGCCGATTACGTGTTTAACGTCACGTCGGGTTCGGTAAAACTATACAAACTTCTGGGCGACGGCCGCCGCCAGATCACCGGTTTCCTGTTCCCTGGTGATTTCCTTGGTCTGGCGCTGAACACCACATACAGCTACACCGCCGAGGCAATCGAGCCGGTAACCGCCTGCCGTTTCCCGCGCGAAAAGCTTGAAAAGCTGTTTGACGAATTCCCGCGTCTTGAAAAACGCATGCTGGGCATGGCGGTTGACGAACTTGCCGCCGCACAGGATCAGATGCTGCTGCTGGGCCGCAAGACAGCCAAGGAAAAGGTTGCGTCCTTCCTTTTGATGCTGGCCCGCCGTCAGGAACATCGCGGCGAGGAAAGCGACACGATCCAGGTCCCGATGAGCCGCTCGGACATCGCCGATTACCTTGGCCTGACCATCGAAACGGTTTCACGCACCCTGACGCAGCTGCGCAAGGAAGCAACGATCACGCTTAAGGATAATCGCCATATCGAAGCCGTCGGCATTGATATGCTTGAAGATCTTGCCGAAGGCTTGTGATTGCGTTGTGCAATTGCACAACAAATCCCGAAATGGACAGAATATCCTGCGGCAACAATAGGGAACCCTTCCTGTTAAAGGCTATTCGACCAAAAGCCTGTTTCGCGATTGCGAAAAAACAGTTCCCGCAAATGGTCATCATATTGTAAACATGACGGCACGCCTGACATAGATCGGGCAGCCAAATCCGGTAACACCGGGGGAGAAACGTCATGAGTGCCACCACCAGAAAACAGGGCCGCATCACGGTTCCTGCCATTCGCGCCCGCAAGGGTGCAGAACCGATTGTCTGCCTGACGGCCTATACCACGCCGATGGCGCAACGCCTTGACCCGCATTGCGATCTTCTTCTGGTCGGGGATTCACTGGGCATGGTTGTGTACGGCATGGAAAGCACGCTTGCCGTCACCGTCGACATGATGATCAACCACGGCAAGGCCGTCATGCGCGGCAGTTCCAACGCCTGCGTGATCGTCGATCTGCCTTTTGGCAGCTATCAGGAATCCAAAGAACAGGCTTTTCGCACGGCATCGCGCATTCTTGCCGAAACCGGATGCGCGGGGGTGAAACTTGAAGGTGGTGCCGAACTGGCTGACACCGTCGAATTCCTCAGCCAGCGGGGCATTCCCGTCATGGCCCATATCGGCCTGATGCCCCAGCAGGTCAACACCATGGGCGGCTTCAAAAGCCAGGGTCGCGGCGAAGAAGCTGCTGCCAAGGTGATTGCCGATGCCAAGGCCGTCGCCAAAGCCGGTGCATTTTCAGTGGTTGTCGAAGGCACGGTCGAGGCCGTTGCACGGCTTATCACCACGGAAATCGACATTCCGACGATTGGCATCGGTGCATCTGTTGCCTGCGACGGGCAGGTGCTGGTGACCGAGGATATCCTTGGCCTGTTTTCCGATTTCACCCCGAAATTCGTCAAACGCTATGCCGATCTGGGCGATCAGGTCTCCAAAGCGGTTGAAAGCTATGCCACCGAAGTCCGGAACCGTCAGTTCCCGACCGACGATCATTGCTTTGGCGTGACCAAACCCGGCAAATTGCGCGCCGTAAAATAACGGTGCCGCCTTTTTGCCCAACAGACGATCGACAAGACGAACATGACGCTTAAAACCGTTCACAGCGTTGCAGAACTGCGCGCGGTTGTTGCCGGGTGGCGCGCGCGAGGATTGCGTGTGGCACTGGTCCCGACGATGGGTGCTCTTCATGCCGGTCATATCAGCCTGACCGATCATGTCCGCAATCACGCCGACCGCGTCATTGTCAGCATCTTCGTCAATCCGACGCAGTTCGGCCCGAACGAGGATTTCGGTGCCTATCCCCGTACATTGCCAGACGATCAGAAAATGCTCGATGCCGCCGGGGTGGAGCTGTGCTTTGCCCCCTCGGTCGAAGAAATGTATCCCGATGGCTTTGCCACCCGTGTCAGCGTCGATGGATCATTTACCAACGTCCTGTGCGGTGCTTCCCGCCCCGGCCATTTCGACGGCGTTGCCCAGATCGTCACCAAACTTCTGCTGCAAGCCCTGCCCGATTGCGCGATATTCGGCCAGAAAGACTATCAGCAGCTGATGGTCATCCGCCGTTTCACCACCGACCTGAACATCCCGGTCGAAATTATCGGCGCACCGATCCTGCGCGAAGATGACGGGCTGGCGATGTCATCGCGCAACCGCTATCTGACACCGGAAGAACGCGCGATTGCCCCGACACTTGACCGGGTTTTGGGCGAAATCACCACAGCCGCGGCAAGGGGTGCTGAAATCGCCCCGCTTCTGGCCAAGGGACGCGAAGATATTCTGAACGCCGGTTTCAAATCGATTGACTACCTTGAAATCCGCGACGCAGATACGCTTGAACGGGTCGAAGATCGGGTGCGCAAACGTAGCCGCGTCTTTGTCGCCGCCCATCTTGGCAAAGCCCGTCTGATCGACAATCACGCCATCGACCCGATCAACATCACGGGTTAAACAGCGGCTTGGCCGCGATGAATCGCGGATTGCGATGCGATTGGCATCAAAAGCGCAGAACATCGCGCTTTTGCGCCTGATTGCGCTTGACTCTATCCCCCCTATCGCATAAACCCTGCGCAACAAAGGTCGCCCAAGGGGTGACTCCCCCAGTCCTCGAGTTGTCGAGCACTGGGTTTTAGTTTTTTGTGCGCACACGGTGGAAACACCGGAAACACAGACGGGATTTGGAATGTTTGAAGGACTAAGCGATCGCCTTGGCGGGGTTCTTGATAAGCTGCGCAGACGTGGCGCGCTGAAAGAATCCGACGTCAAGGAAGCCATGCGCGAAGTACGCGTCGCCCTGCTTGAGGCTGACGTGGCGCTGCCGGTCGTCAAATCATTCATCACCAATGCAACCGAACGTGCAGTTGGTCAGGACGTTCTGCGTTCGGTCACACCGGGCCAGATGGTCGTCAAGATCGTTCATGACGAACTGAAAAACATGCTGGGCGAAGGCGAGGATATCAACCTTGCGGCCACCCCGCCGGTTCCGATCCTGATGGTCGGTTTGCAGGGTTCAGGCAAAACCACGAGCTCGGCCAAGATCGCACTGCATCTGACCAAAAAGCGCAACAAGAAAGTCCTGCTGGCGTCGCTTGATATCTATCGCCCGGCCGCCCAGCAGCAGTTGAAAATTCTGGCCGACAATAACGGCCTGAACGTTCTGCCGATCATTATGGGCGAAAAGCCGGTATCGATCGCAAAACGCGCAATGGATATGGGCCGCAAGGAAGGCTATGACGCCGTCATCCTCGATACCGCAGGGCGCCTGCATATCGATATGGAACTGATGAGCGAAGTCGCCCAGGTCCGTGACGCGGTCAACCCGGCCGAGACCCTTCTGGTCACCGATGCGATGACCGGTCAGGACTCGGTCAATGTGGCCAAGGAATTCGCCGACAAGGTCGGCATCACCGGTATCGTTCTGACCCGTATCGACGGTGATGCACGTGGTGGTGCGGCCCTGTCGATGCGCCAGATCACCGGCTGCCCGATCAAGATGCTCGGTACCGGTGAAAAAATAGACGAGATGGAAGCCTTCCATCCGGATCGTATCGCCAACCGCATCCTCGGGATGGGCGATGTCGTCAGCCTTGTCGAAAAGGCTGCCGAAACGATCAAGCAGGAAGACGCCGAGAAAATGGCGAAGAAGCTCGCAAAGGGTCAGTTTGACCTGAACGATCTTCTTTCCCAGCTCAAGCAGCTTCAGAAAATGGGTGATCTTTCCGGCATCATGGGGATGCTGCCGGGCATGGGCGCGCTGAAAAAACAGATGTCGCAGACCAAGCTTGATCCCAAACTTCTGACCCATCAGGAGGCGATCATCCTGTCGATGACGCCCAAGGAACGAGAAAACCCGGCCCTGATCAAGGCATCGCGCAAAAAGCGTATTGCCGCAGGTTGCGGTCTTTCGGTTCAGGATGTGAACAAGCTGCTCAAACAGTATCAGACCATGTCCACCATGATCAAAAAGATGGGCAAGATGGGCAAAAAGGGACTGTTTGGCGGTATGCCGAAAATGGATCCCTCGATGCTCGAAGGCGGCGACATGCCCGATATGAGCAAGTTGCCAAAAGGATTTCCCGGTGCCGGGGGCGGATTACCGCCCGGGTTCCCGGGATTGGGCGGCGGCGGTTTGCCGCCGGGATTTCCGGGGTTCGGTAAAAAGAAATAGCCAAGCCCCCGGTTCTCAAGATTTTTCGAAAGAACCAAACACCCCGGTTCCCTGAACCGGAATAAATTGATCCTCCGGGATCGTAACTTGAAGACTACAAACCCAAGCTGAAAGGAACTTATCCGAATGGCTGTCAAGATTCGTCTTTCCCGTGGCGGTGCCAAAAAGCGTCCGTACTACCGTATCGTAGTTGCAGATGCCCGTGCCCCGCGTGACGGCAGCTTCATCGAGAAAGTCGGTACCTATGATCCGATGCTCCCGAAGGATGCTGACAACCGCGTGACCTTCAAAGAAGAGCGCATCAAATATTGGCTGGGCGTTGGCGCACAGCCGACCGATCGTGTTGCACGTTTCCTGGGCAAAGCTGGCCTGGCTGACGCGTTCAAACCGACCGAACAGCCCCAGAAGTCGGCTCCGAAAGCGAAAGCCCAGGAACGTCTTCGTGAGAAAGCTGAAAAAGCCGAAGCCGCTGCTGCTGCAGCTGCCGAAGCTGCTGCGGCTCCTGCTGAAGAAGCTGCCAGCGAAGAATAAGCTTTTCGCACGCTTTGATCAGATACCGGAAATTTGTGAACCGAAATGGCTGATACCCGCAAATCCAAAACCGACGATGCATTTGTCTGCGTCGGCATGATCACCGCCCCGCACGGGGTGCGTGGTGCCGTGCGCGTCAAAAGCTATACCGTCGATCCGGATAACCTTGTCGGTTACGGCCCGTTGTTCGACGCCAAGGGACAGGCGAAATTCAAACTGTCTCCTGTCGGACATGTTCGCGACCAGCTGATCGCCAAGATCGATGGTGTGAACGACCGGGACGCCGCCGAACGGCTGCGGGGAACCAAGCTTTACGTACCGCGGACGGCCCTGCCGGAAACGGAAGACGAAGACGAATTCTATCTTGCCGATCTTGTCGGCCTGAAAGCCCATCATGTTGATGGTTCGCTGTTCGGGACCGTACGGGGTGTGGCTGATTTTGGCGCGGGCGATGTGATCGAAATCGCGCTGGAAGAAGTCCGTGGCAAAGTCGTCGTCCTGCCGTTTACCAAGGAAGTCGTGCCCGATGTGGTGCTTTCGGAACGCAAGCTGGTGGTAAATCCGCCCGAGGGGCTTTTGCAGGAAGAAGAAGGACCGGGAAATCGTACCCGCCGTCCGGGCAGCTCCCGCAAGGACTCTCAGGCCGACCGCGATTCTGATGCCGTCACTGCCGATGCAGTAGGCGCAGAAAATGCGACCGGCAGCGGAAAGGAGGCCTGATCGATGTCTGTGTGGCAGGCCAAGGTTGCAACCCTGTTCCCGGAAATGTTCCCGGGCGCGCTTGGTCAGTCTCTGGCCGGACGGGCACTGGAAAACGGGATCTGGTCGCTGGATGTCAAAGACATCCGTGATCATGCAACCGACCGTCACCGCACTGTTGACGACAATCCTTTCGGGGGTGGGGCCGGTATGGTCATGCGCCCGGATATTGTCGACGCCACCCTGCGTGAATTGCGTGCGGAAGCTCCGCAATTGCCGCTGATTTATCTCAGCCCGCGCGGGAAAATGCTGAACCAGAAACGTTGCCGCGAACTGGCAGCGGGACCGGGTGCCATCCTGTTGTGTGGTCGCTACGAAGGTATCGACCAGCGCGTACTTGATGAACATCAGGTCGAGGAAATCAGCATTGGCGACTACATCCTCATGGGCGGCGAACTGCCGGCCATGGTCCTGATTGAATCGTGCATTCGCCTTATCGAAGGTGTGGTCAACAAGACCGAATCCGTCGACGAGGAAAGCTTTGAAACCGGGTTGCTTGAATATCCGCATTACACGCGCCCGGCCAATTGGAACGGGCGTGACGTGCCGGAGATCTTGCTTTCCGGACATCATGCCAAGGTACAAGCCTGGCGGCATGCTCAGGCAGAAGAAATTACCCGTGCTCGGCGTCCTGACCTTTGGGATCAGTATGTCGCACGCGGGCACATCAAAGAGGGTTAAACCATGACCAACGCAATCATCCAGCAGATCGAAAAAGATCAGCTCGATAAAATCGCTGCAAAACGCGAAGTTCCGGAATTCGACGCAGGCGACACCGTCCGTGTTCACCTGAAAGTCGTTGAAGGTACCCGCGAACGTATCCAGCAGTTCGAAGGCGTCTGCATCGCCAAGAAAAACCGCGGCCTGAACTCGTCCTTCACCCTGCGTAAAATCGCATCGGGCGAAGGTGTCGAGCGTATCTTCCAGAACTACTCCCCGGCGATCGACAAAATCGAAGTCGTCCGTCGCGGTGACGTTCGTCGCGCAAAACTTTACTACCTGCGTGGCCGTACCGGTAAATCGGCGCGTATCGCCGAACAGACCACCGGTCACAAAGGCAAACTGACGGCTGCAGAACGCAAGAAATAATCTGCGTTCCGCATTGTCGGAATGATTGGCGGGCTCACCTTCGGGTGGGCCCGTTTCTTTTGGGCTGTTTCTATTGCCTGTGGTTTCGGGCGACAAACAACCGACAAATACACTTTATGCGTGCATCATATCGAATCGCCGGTTTTCATGCCTGATCGGTGTAACGCGCGGAAACCTTGCGAATAACATATAACTTTATTTTATATCAGCTATCCCTGCTTTGGCTGCCTCACCCCGGAATCTGGTAGTTTTGGCTACCACAAGATGCTCAATTTTCCCTGAATCTACTTTGAGATGCAGTAGCGTAAAAAAACACGCGCCGGGTTGCTTGCGATTTGGAAGCTTGAGTGTATAAAGGCACTCCCGCGGCAAAAACGATCAAGTCCGTGCGGTTCTGGATAATAAAATTTCGCATATCGGGACAAACCCGGATGCCCGGAGGAACAGGCGACGCCGTGCGCCACATGACATCGCAATCCCAGGATTGCCGTCGTAAAAAACATCCCCGGTTTAATGTCCTTTGCCGGCACTACTGTCTGGTCGTCGCTGCATAAAAGATCGATTTTAAGAGGAGGTCGAGATGGGTGCGCCTAAAACCCTTTTTGACAAGATTTGGGAAAGTCACGTGGTCGATACGCAGGATGATGGTACCTGCCTGATTTATATTGACCGCCATCTCGTTCATGAAGTGACCAGCCCGCAGGCTTTCGAAGGCCTTCGCAACGCCGGCCGCAAAGTGCGCCACCCGGAACTGACCCTTGCCGTTCCGGATCATAACGTTCCGACCACGGACCGTTCCGAAGGCATCAAGGAAGAAGACAGCCGTATCCAGGTCAACACCCTTGACCAAAACGCCAAGGATACCGGTATCCATTACTTCCCGATGAATGACCTGCGTCAGGGCATCGTCCACATTGTCGGCCCGGAAGAAGGTTTCACCCTGCCGGGTGTCACCATGGTCTGCGGCGATTCGCACACCTCGACCCACGGTGCATTCGGCACCCTGGCATTTGGCATCGGCACGTCCGAAGTCGAACATGTTCTGGCCACCCAGACGCTGGTTCAGAAACCGGCAAAAAACATGCTGGTCAAGGTCGAAGGCGATCTGCATCCGGGCGTTACCGCCAAGGACATCACCCTTGCCATCATCGGACGCATCGGCACGGCTGGCGGCACCGGTTATGTGATCGAATATGCCGGTTCGGCCATTCGGTCGCTGTCGATGGAAGGCCGCATGACCGTCTGCAACATGTCGATCGAAGGCGGCGCACGCGCGGGCCTGATCGCACCGGACGAAAAAACCTTTGAATATATCAAGGGCCGCCCGATGGCACCCAAAGGGGCCGCATTCGAACAGGCCGTCGAATACTGGAAGACCCTTCCGTCTGACGAAGGCGCGCATTACGACAAGATCGTCGAAATCGATGCTGCCGACATCATCCCGCAGGTCACCTGGGGCACCAGCCCGGAAGACGTCGTACCGGTTAACGGCAAAGTCCCGGCACCGTCCGACGCCAAGGATCCCGGCAAACAGAAAGCCATCGCCCGTTCGCTCGAATATATGGGCCTGACGGCTGGCACCAACATCGAAGACATCAGGATTGATCGCGTCTTTATCGGTTCCTGCACCAATGGTCGTATCGAAGACCTGCGCGCCGCGGCGGTTATCGCCAAGGGTCGCAAGGTTGCCGATCACGTCAGTGCCATGGTCGTTCCGGGTTCCGGTCTGGTCAAGGAACAGGCCGAGGCCGAAGGCCTGCACGAGATTTTCCTCGAAGCCGGTTTTGAATGGCGTGAACCGGGCTGCTCGATGTGTCTGGCGATGAACCCGGACCGACTGGAGCCGGGCGAGCGTTGCGCATCGACCTCCAACCGTAACTTCGAAGGCCGTCAGGGCCGTGGTGGCCGTACCCACCTGCTCAGCCCGGCGATGGCCGTGGCCGCAGCAGTCACCGGTCATCTGACTGACGTCCGCAAACTCGGTTAAGGCAGAAACCCATGGCAGAACGAGCATTCATCAGTTTCCGTGACGGCGCAGCGCGCTGCGGCCGGGCACCGATCCTTGAACAGCTGCTCCCGCAGCTGACCGGGATCAACCTGCCCGAATTCGTTGCGAAGGATATCGACGCAACCGAGGAACTGATCGAGGCCCTCGGTCTTGCCTGGGAAACTGGAAGCAAGGGATAAGATTAATGGATAAGTTCACGACCCTCACCGGTGTGGCAGCACCGCTGCCGATGATCAATGTCGATACCGACATGATCATCCCGAAACAGTTCCTTAAAACCATCAAACGTTCGGGCCTTGGCAAGAACCTGTTTGATGAAATGCGCTATGACGACAAGGGCAACGAAATCCCGGATTTCGTCCTGAACAAACCGGCCTATCGCAATGCCAAGATCATCGTATCAGGCGACAACTTCGGCTGTGGTTCATCGCGCGAACATGCGCCGTGGTCGCTGCTTGATTTCGGCATTCGCTGCATCATCGCGCCAAGCTTTGCCGACATTTTCTATAACAACTGCTTCAAGAACGGCATTCTGCCGATCCGTCTGCCACAGGAAGATGTCGACAAGCTGATGGATGATGCCGAACGCGGCGAAAACGCCACCATCACCATTGATCTTGAAAAACAGGAAATCCATGGTCCGGATGGCGGTTGCATCACGTTTGATGTCGAACCGTTCCGCAAACATTGCCTGTTGAACGGCCTCGATGACATTGGCCTGACCCTGCAAAAGGGCGACGCGATCAACGATTTCGAAGCCAAGCGCGCTGCGTCGCAGCCCTGGCTGTCGCTGTAATTCAAAGTGGCGGCAGTCCAGATCGGTCTGCCGCCCTTTTTGTCGATACGGGGTGAACGACCCCGATAATATCTGGGAAGGATTGTTTGATGAGCACCACCAAAAAAGTTCTGATGCTGCCCGGCGACGGCATTGGCCCCGAAGTCATGCGCCAGGTTCAGCGCGTCATGGACTGGATGGCCAAAAAGCGTAACGTCAATTTCGAAATCACCGAAGGTCTGATCGGCGGCGCATCAATTGATGCGCACAACAACCCGCTGACCGACGAAACGCTTGCCGATGCCATGGCGGCCGATGCGGTTCTGCTTGGTGCTGTCGGTGGCCCGAAATGGGACAATCTTCCCTTCGATATCAAACCGGAACGCGGGTTGCTTAAAATCCGCAAGGAAATGGGCCTGTTTGCCAACCTCCGTCCGGCCCTGGTGTTTGATGCGCTTGTCGGTGCCTCGACCCTGAAGGAAGAAATCGTCAAGGGTCTGGATATCATGATCCTGCGCGAATTGACCGGCGGCATCTATTTCGGTCAGCCGCGCGGCATCGAAGAACGCGACGGTGTGCGTTTTGGCTTCAACACGCTGGTTTATTCCGAGCCGGAAGTTGAACGTATTGCCCGTGTCGCCTTTGACATGGCCATGAAACGCAACAAACGCCTGTGTTCGGTCGATAAGGCCAACGTTCTGGAATCGACCGTCCTGTGGCGCGAAGTTGTTGAACGCGTTGCCAAGGACTTCCCGGAAGTCGAGGTCAGCCACATGTATGTCGATAACGCATCCATGCAGCTGGTCCGTAACCCGAAACAGTTCGACGTGATGGTCACCACCAACATGTTTGGCGACATCCTTTCCGATTGTGCCGCCATGCTGACCGGATCGCTTGGCATGCTACCGTCCGCATCGCTGGGTGCTGCCGATGCAAGCGGTGCCCGCAAGGCGCTTTACGAGCCGGTGCACGGCTCCGCCCCGGACATCGCCGGTCAGGACATCGCAAACCCGCTGGCAACCATCCTGTCCTTCGCCATGATGCTGCGTTACTCGTTCGACATGGGCGATGATGCAACCATGATCGAAACCGCTGTTCAGAACGTTCTGAAAGGCGGGCTTCGCACCGCTGATATCATGCAGCCGGGCATGGCAAAGGTTTCGACCACCGTCATGGGCGAATCCCTGATCAACGAACTTGACAAGATCGCCTGATCTTTCCGATCACGCTTCAAAAAAACAAAGGCCGGGTCAATGATCCGGCCTTTGCCATAAGCACGTTTCCTTGACTTGTTGCGCGACAACAAAGATGTTGCCCAGGCAACTACTGTCTGCATCCAATACGTGCAGAAACATAATAAAAGCTGGATAACATGAGCAAAAAAACAGTTCTTCTTGTCGGTGGCCTTGCCGTTCTGGCGGCCGCGGGTGCCGGTCTTCACTACAAGGCACCGGCCTATCTCGAAAACCGGTTCCGCACGATCCTCAGCAGCCCGGACTCAGACCTTCGCGGTGAATTTTCCGATTTCGAAATGTCGCTTCTGGGCCGCACATTGGCCGCCAAGAACGTCAAACTGATCGATCCTAACGGTGTGACCTACACCATCGGATCAATGCATCTCAAGCAGGTCAACTGGCTGACCCTGATCGGGGCAAACCCGTTTGGCAACGGCATTGCCGGTCAGGCCGATCTCGAAGAACTGGCAATTGCCCATGATGCCTATGGCATCACCACCCCGAAGGCGGAACTTGGCGATCTTGCGATGGATCTGGCTTCGCGCAATTTCGACATCACCACCGGTCGTGCTGATCTGCAAAACCTGACCATTTCGGATGGCAACATCCGCCGCATCAATATTGATCACCTGCTGGCAGAAAATGCCGGTTCGGCCAATATCGATGCCCTGAAAATTACCGGCTGGAAAATGGATGATCAGGAAACAAAAATCACCAGCAACATCGACAATATGACCTTTGCCGGCTGTGCCGGACCGGCCGATCTGATCGCCAGTTTCGATCCCGACATTGCCCGCGATTTCGCCATCTGTGACGATATTTCGGCCACCACCTTGTCGTTTGCCGATGACGCAGGCCTGGAAATGTCGGTTGATGCAATTGCCCTGTCGGGTCTGGAATCCCGGGTGATCAAATCCGGCACGCTGACCGGTCTGTCGATGCAGCAGCCAGACAATCCTGCCAGGCTTGCCATTGGCGAAATCTCACTTGCTGATTTCCGCGTCGATCTGACGGGTGACATGATTGATCTTGATACAAGACTCAGCATGGCGGACGCCAGGAAGATGGTCGAAAACACCTCCTTCCAGACAATCATCGTCAAAAATCCGGTAATTTCCGACGAGGAAGTCGAAATCGCGCTCGATAATGTCACATTGCGCGACATGCGTGATGGCAGGCTTGCCGGGATCGACATCACCGGAAGCCACATCACGCAGAAAACCCCGGACGGCCCCGCCAATTTCGGTCTGGACGGACTTTCCGTCACCGATCTGGATTTAATGGCAATTACCGGCTTTGGCGAAATTTACGACGTTGCCGATGAAATGGTTGGTCAACATATCGACCAGTTCGAAGATTTCACACTGGGTCAGATGAACCTGCCGCTCAGTCAGGCGCTTTACGGTGCGTTTTCCATGAATGGCCTCTCATTCTCGGGCGCGCCGGACGGTGAAAAGGTCGAAATCCGGCTCGACAGCTTCAAAAGCACCCTTGAAAAGCCTTTCACCCCTGAAAACAGCGCACTGACATTTGTCAAAATCAACAACAGCACCCTCGAAGGGCTGCATGCCACCCTTGATGACAGCATTACCGGTGGCAACGATACCGCAATCTACCTTGGTATCAACAGCTTCGATGATCTTGTGCTGGATGTCTCCAACAGCATTATCTGGGATGAGACGGCTGGCGATTTTGTTTACAGCATCGACAAGGTTGCCCTGCGCGATATCGGCCAGATCGGCCTTTCGGTCACGGTCACCGGGATCAACGATGACGTCATGACCGGTCTTCTGAAAACCCGGATCGGCGATGACGCGGCACTCGAACAGGCCCTGACGGTCGACGCGGCCTTCCGCGGTGCACGCCTTGAAATTTCAGGTGAGAAAATGTTGCCTTTTGCCCTGGGCGTTGCCTCCCTGCTTAATGGCAACACCGCCGAAGACATGAAAATGCTGGTCACCATGAACCTGATGCAGGCGCAGGAACAATTTGCCGATGACGCAACGCTTTATGATGCGTTCGGCGAATTGCTGGCATGGGTTGATGATCCGCGCCACTTGCTGATCGAACTGGCACCGCAGGAACCGGTTGCGATGGGCATGGCGGCCGGTGGCCTGATGTTCCCGCAGATGGGGGCGCAAATGCTGGGCCTTCGTATCACCGCCAACGGCCAATGACAGCCGCAGAATAAAAATTAACGGGCCGGATCGTAATGATCCGGCCCTTTATCATGTTCGCGATCCAAGTTCATCGAAGCGCGCCAGTTTGTCGGGGTTTCGGTGGATGAAAACATCCGTTATTGCGTTTTGGTGCATGGCCATACTGATGGCGGTCGCCACCCGGTCGCCTTCACGCACAAGCACCCAGTATTCCCGCCCGTCAACGGCCCTGAATTCAATGTCGTGCACCGGATTCTTGCGCCAGATACCGACAAAGAACCGCGCAACCTTATCTGCACCGAATATCGGATTAACCGCCGCACTTGCCTTGCCTCCGCCATCGGAATGCATGATCACGTTCGGGGCCAGTTGCCCGATCAACGCGTTCAGATCACCGTGGATCAGGGCATCGACAAAGGCTGTGACCTGTTCCCTGTTTGCGGTCTCGCTGTCTGGAACGGGGGTTGGATCACGGTCGTCTTCGCGGTTCACCTTGCGGCGTGCGCGAAACAGGATCTGGCGGGTATTGTTTTCGGTCCGCTCGATCACCGGGGCGATATCTTCGTGTGACCAGTCAAAAACGTCGTGCAGAACAAGTGCCACCCGTTCAACCGGCCCCAACCGTTCCAGCATCATGACATAGGCCTGCCCCAGACCATCCCGTTCGATCAGGTTGTTTTCCGCTTCAGGAAAAACTGGCGGCACCCAGGGTTCGGGCAACCATTGCCCAACATAATGTTCACGCCTTCGACGTGCCGATTTCAGAACATCAAGGCAGATATTGCTGCAGACCCGCACCAGCCAGCCGGTCGCATCGCGGATGTCATCCTTTGCCGCCGCCCGCCAGCGTAACCAGACATCCTGCACGGCATCTTCGGCATCGGCATGGCTGCCCAGCATACGATAGGCCAGGGCATGCAGCCGCCCGCGATGGGTTTCGAAAACCTGATCTGCCATGCGATCCCTGTCAAACACATGAAGCGATACGGGACAGGCCCGTATCGCCGATTGGGTTGTCATCCTGCCCGATAGGTCCGTTGAAGCAAAGGGCCTATCGGATGGGGGATTGCGATCAGGCAAGCTCATGCTGCGCAATACCAAGACGGTTCCATGCATTCATCGTTGAAATGATGCAAGTCAGTTCGGAAATGGCGTCTGCTTCGAAATGATCGACAAGATTGCGATAGCTTTGCGAAATGCGGTCCTGATCAACCGCGTCGGTCAGGCATTCGGCCCAATCAAGTGCGGCACGTTCGGCCTCGTCATATCCCTTGGCCGCGCGCCAGACCGCCAGCATGGTCACCTTGATGGCGTCCCCACCGTGATCGGCATGGCTTTTGGCATGCATGCGCAGGCAATGCGAACATCCATTGATCTGCGACACCCGGCATTCCACCAGATCGCGCAAAACACGCGGGATTCTCGGGTTGTCGTCAAGCTTGCCAGCCAGTCCAAGCATGGCTTCGAAAAGTTTAGGGCTGGATTTCGGAAAGTCAAAACGGCTCATCATGTTTCGTCCTTGTTGCAAACCGGGGAAAATCCCCCTTTGCAATCAGGACGAGACAGCTTAGCCCCGTGTTACACACATGGACAAAACTTTGGCCGCCCACAAAAACTAGACGATCCGCGCCTTTTTAAGCGCCTCGACCACCTCGTCATGCATGACCCAATGCCAGTCTTCGCTATTTTGCTGTTCACCATCTGCCAGCGTAAAGACCGCCGCCAGATAATCGCTGACATCGGATTTGCACATCGGCAATTCGGCCGCGAGGGCGATTTTTTGCGCCAGTTTGCCGTATTTCCTGTTCCCGATCCGGGACCCGAAATGACCAATCGTATTTGCCAGTTGATTACCGGTAATTTCGCGCCCCGGTGCCTTGGCATGGGCACGCAGCATGTCGCGTTCGCAACTTGACATATCAATGGATTGAAGCGCCCGGACATAGTCCTCAACGCGGCCGATATGGGGGCCGGTACGATGGGTGATCTGGGTGGAATATGCACGTGCGCCCGGGGTTTCCCGGTGTGTCATGTTCTGCATGTTGTTTCCTCCCGAAGGAACAACCGGTTGGTCGCGTTCTACACCGTGCCGGTTGTTTCACGGTTCACGCTGTCCGGGCTCTTTGGCCCGTTAATAATTCTATATGGGTCGGACTGCCGCAAAACGACAGTCCGACCGATGCGTTTTTACGTAAAACGATAACCGGGTTTGGTGAAAACAAACTGCCCGACCCGCATCCCGCCACCGCCTTCACGCTCGTCAAAGGCATTGATGCAGCCCGCCAGATAAAACTCCCACATCCGTTTGAATTCGGTGTCGTATTTTTCCGGGTCAAGCTGATCGGCAATCTCGCGGAACCGGTCGCGCCACGCAACCAAAGTTCGGGCATAGTTCAGTCCGGCATGGAAATGCGATGCTTCGACTTTAAGGTCGGCGTTTTCCGCGGCCTCGATCACTTCATGCACCGCCGGAATATAACCACCGGGGAAAATATAGCGATCAATCCACGGCGATGTGAATTCCGGGCGCGGCTTGATGATCGTATGGATCACCGCCCGCCCCCCGGCTTTCAGCAATTTGCCGACCTTCTCGAAATAGGTTTTGAACTGTGGCCGCCCGACATGTTCAAACATGCCAACCGAAACAACCCGGTCGTATTTCCCTTCATTCGCATCGGCAAACAGCCGGTAATCCAGAAGATGATATCCAAGACCTTCGTGGAAGTTATCGGGCAGTTCCTCTTTGCGTTCCAGCGCCCAGTTATATTGCTCGGTCGAAAGCGTAATACCGTGCACCTCCGCCCCGGTGGTCCGCCGGATAAAGCGGCTCAACCCGCCCCAGCCGCACCCGACATCAACCACCCGAAGGCCCGGCTGGTCAATCTTCAGCCGCTGGGTGGTCAAAGTCATTTTGCGGTTCTGCGCCTCTTCCAGCGTCTGGGCACCATCGTCCCAGAAGGCGCAGGAATACTGCATTTCCGGATCAAGGAAACGGGTATAAAGGTCATTGCCGATATCATAATGATGGCGCACGCGCCGGGACGCGGCCTTGACCGAGGTAAATTGCGCGATCTGGAATTTAAGCGATTGCAGCTTTTCGATAAACAGGCCAAATCCGTTTGCTGAATGGCCGCCTTCGAAATTAAGCCGCAAGACCCTGATCAGATCTTCCATCTCGCCTGAAACAACGTCAAAACCGCCACGCATATAGGCTTCACCAAATCCCGGGTCGGGACTTAGCGCCATTTTCAATGTGTCGGTCCAGTTCGGTACAGTCATTGTTGCCCTGGGATCGCTGCCATCACCCAGAACAATCTCGTGTCTATCGTCCGCCCGGAATACCAGTGTTCCGCGCGTGACATGTTCCCGGAAAAAATCGAGAACCTTTTTCTGTGTCCAGTCCAATGTCATCGGGTACGTCATCTGCCGTCCTTTTTAAGCCGGAAATGCCATCGCCCCACATAAAACCCGTTTCCGGATTTCACATAAGCACCGGACCCTAAATCAGGATCGTCTGGTCAATCGTTCGAAGGAGGAAATGCGGAAACAGCACAGTCGCAGGCAACTTACCCACAGACATTGAAAACAGAAAACTCAAAGCCGGGGCCGAACGATTCTGATTTAGGGTTCGGTACTCGAACCCCGTGGGTAATTCTGCCAGAATTTTTTGCAATCTCAAGAGGTAAAAGCCAACGAACTCCTTGCGTGGTACTCGATAAAACCTTACATCTCGCCCCATACTGTACAGACGATTATCCACAGGCATATGCAAATCACGACGCCCCATACCAAAGAGGGGCAACGCGTATAAGCAATGCCAGAAAGACTGAAAGAGGCTCCTGATGGGCTATAAAATCGCCGTTGTCGGCGCGACCGGAAATGTCGGGCGCGAGATGCTCAATACGCTTGAAGAACGCCAATTTCCGGCCGATGAAATTTTCGCACTCGCCTCCTCGCGTTCGGTTGGCCGCGAACTGGATTACGGTGACAAGGAAATCAAGGTCGTAGATGCCGCGACCTTCGATTTTTCCAAGGTCGATATCGCGCTGTTCTCTGCCGGTGGTACAACGGCCAAAACGCTTGCGCCCAAGGCTGCTGCTGCGGGTTGCGTTGTCATCGACAATTCCAGCTACTGGCGGATGGAGCCCGGTGTACCGCTGGTCGTGCCAGAGGTAAATGGTGCCGCGCTGGCCGGTTACGCCAAGAAAAACATCATCGCCAATCCGAACTGCTCGACCATTCAGATGGTCATGGCGCTTAAACCCCTGCATGACCTGCAACCGATCAAACGCGTTGTCGTTGCAACCTATCAGTCGGTTTCCGGTGCCGGTCGGTTGGCGATGGATGAACTGTTCAATCAGACCAAAGGCATTTACGTCAACGATCTGCCGGTCAAAGAACAGTTCACCAAACAGATCGCCTTTAACGTCATCCCGCATATCGACGAATTCATGGATGATGGTGCTACCCGCGAAGAATGGAAAATGACCGCCGAAACCCGCAAAATCCTTGATCCGGATATCGCGGTCCATGCGACCTGCGTGCGGGTGCCGGTCTTTGTCGGTCATGCCGAAGCCATCAATATCGAATTCGAACAGCCAGTCACCGTCGAAGAAGCCCGCAAGGCAATGAAAGCTTTCCCCGGTGTTTCCGTGGTGGATTACCGCCAGGACGAGGGATATGTCACGCCGCAGGAAGTCCAGGGCGAAGACAATGTTTTCGTTTCGCGCGTGCGCAAGGACCCGACGGTTGAAAACGGGCTTTCGCTTTGGTGTGTTGGTGACAACCTGCGCAAAGGGGCCGCCCTTAACGCGGTCCAGATCGCCGAAATGCTGGTTGCGGAATATCTGCCAAAGAAATAGGGATCAATCGGCGCCGCAGATTATAAACCTAACCGATCTGCGGCGCCCATCCTGCCACAATGTAAATCAGGATCCCTGCCATTGCTACTATGGCGCTCCCTGCAACTATACCGGGGACCCATTTGGCACGATAAGGTAAAATAATCGCGATCAGCCAACCGGCAAGGCTGACCTGACAGCCCCATAAAGCTGTCCCCATACCAATCCCCAGATCAGTAATAGTCAGATATAATGCACCGGCAAGACACATCGTGCCAAACAATCGCATGCCACCCGCCCCTGCTTTTGCCGGGAAATATCCTGCCTGCTTTGCATGACGGTCCATTGCCAGGCACAACGTCCCCATCCCTGCTGAGGCCCAAAGAAAGCTGATCAGAAACATCATCTGTAACTTGCCCTGTTACCCTTCACATGAAGCCGCCATGCCAGCGCGCCAGACGCTCCCGCAGCAATCAACATGGAAATGTCCATCCACAGGAAAACGGTGTCGGCATCCGACAGATCGCTGATTCCTCCTTGAAAACCGAGTATTCCGCCAAACACAGGCAACATCAGAAACAATCCGGCAATCAACGCGAAAAGATCGCGCCATATCCGACGCGCCGGACAGAACATCGCATATGCCAGGGCCGCACCGACAGCGAGGTAAAACCCGGTTACTTCATAACCCGCCCTTCCGGCAATATCGGTTGGTAGCAGACGGTTCGCAGTGAAGAACACGGCAACGGCAAGCGGCAACCCGGCCAAGGTCGCAACGTTCAACACGTGAACTATTCTGCCACCCCTACCGAAAGCTCCATTCCGCTGACGTTTCACCGACCACAGGATCAAACCGGTTCCGACCATTGCCGTCCCGCCCAATCCCATTACGAAAAGAACAAACCGAAACACGGGATCGGCAAACCGCCCCAGATGCAGACCATAGATAACATTCCAGCTTTCACGCACTGTCGATGTCTCAAACCGGCGTGACAATTCGGTTCCGTTAACGCCATCAATCAGGATTGACCCCGGTCGCACCGAAAGCCCGCCCGTTTCCGATGCAAAAACCTGTATCGTTGCGTTGGCATCTCCCGGATGATTGATAACCAGTCGTCCCGGGGTGAAATCCGCCATACTGTTTTGGAAACGCAGAAGGTTATCGGATAACAAAACCATTTCTGCCTGTTCCCCCGCCGGTTCGTTCGGAGGGGCACTGTCATAAGCCTCGGTGAAAAATGCCGCCCGGTCTCCGCCATAGGCGACCCAAGCCCCCCAAGGCATATATAGAAACATCAGCGTCGCAAGGCCGCTGTATATGATCAGAATGTGGAACGGCAGCCCGACAACCCCCAGAATATTATGCCCGTCAAGCCACGAACGTTGCGGATTGGAAGCCGGTCGGAACGTAAAGAAATCCCGGAAAAACCGGCGATGCGTGATGATACCACTGATAATGGCAACCAGCATGAACATTGCGCAAATTCCCGAGACGATCCGGCCAGATGTCGGGGCAAACATTAGTTCAAAGTGGAACCTGTAAAAGAAATCTCCTCCCTCCGTATCCCGGGGATACAATATCTGTCCTGTTCCCGGATCACGCAGGGAACTGTGATATGTGCCTGCAGCATCGGTATAAAAAACCCGGATGGTACGATGACGATCATCGGGAAGGTTGAACTGCCACATTTGCGCATCCTGCGCGGTACGTGCCAGATCATCGGCAATATGATCAAGTGCGGTTGGATCAAACAGATTGGTTTGTGCCAGTTCAGGGCGCATCCATAATGAAATTTCCGGGCGGTAATATGCAAGGGTTCCCGTCAGAAAAATCGCAAAGCACAACCATCCAAGCACCAACCCGCCCCAACTATGCAGCCACGCAGCCGATTGGCGAATGCCAGCTTTCATGCTAGATATCTCCCCCTGCCTGCAGCCAATAAAAGGCAATCCCCGGGACAGCGACAAATAACAGCGTCATCAGCCACGCAACTGTAGTGCGTCGGACAAGAAACACTGCGGTCGCCACTGCCGCCCAAACAATAAAGCTGATGAGCATGCCAAAAAGGGTTGCATCAACACGCGGCATCGGCAACGCAACCGACAACAGAACAGCGATCATGGCTGCGACTGCGTAACCACCAAAAACTGCCAGAATGACGCGCGATGTAATGGCAAAAGCTTGAATCACGTCGGGAAAACCAGTCATTTTCGTATCAATCATAAAAGACACGGGGCATGCGCTGAATCGCACATGCCCCGTGTTGAAAAGCCGCGTTCACCAACGGTATTTCAGAGTCGCCATGACCGTCCGGCCATTGCCGTAATAGCAACCGGTTGCCGAAATACAGGTCGAGATATATTCCTCGTCCAACAGATTGTTAGCAGTCAGAGACAGGCTGGTCCCCGCAAGCTGTTGCCAGTTATGGCCCAGATCATAATGCAGTGCTGCATCAAACAGGGTCACACCCGGGGCCTGATACAGATTGTTGGCATCCCCATAGGACGATCCGATAAAGCGAACACCGCCGCCAATCCCCAACCCGGCCAGATCGGCCTGCTGGAAATTATACCCAACCCAGGCAGCCGCCTGATGACGGGGGATAAAAGGCTGCTCTTTGCCTTTGGTTGTTACGTTACTACTGTTCGCATTGGCCTTTGTTACTTCGCTATCGCTCAAAGAATAGGAAGCTGAAAGCTCGATCCCGTTATCAAGATTTGCCTTGCCTTCAACCTCGATCCCGCGAACACGGACTTCACCTGTTTGGGTGCGGAAGCTGGTGTTAACCGGATCGGGGGTCAAAACGTTGGTCTGCGTCAACTGATATGCCGAAACGGTAATCAGGCTATTGGTGTTTTCAGGCTGATAGCGTACGCCAAGCTCGAACTGTTCACCTTCTGTCGGATCGAAAGGCGCGCCACTGCGATCAGAACCTGATGTCGGGGTAAAGGACTGCGCATAGCTGGCATAAGGGGCAAAACCATTGTCAAACTCGTAAACAAGTCCGGCACGACCACTAAAGGCATTGTCATCCTGCTTCGCCGTGCTGGTCACACCCGTACTAACCGTGGTGGTATCAGTCGTCGCCCGCGCAAGATCATATCTTCCGCCCAGCAAAACCGTCCAATTGTCTATGTTTGCTTCTTCCTGCAAATAGAAACCAACCTGATAACGATCTTGTCGGACGGTCGTCGATAATGGCGGCGTGGTGGCATCGCCGGTATAAACAATATCGGTCAGATCGAGCGACCCGACAGTTGTCTGGGTCAGCGGGCTGACGAAAGATTCGTCATAGGCTGAATCCTCCCAAAGATAATCCACACCGCCCAATACCGTATGATTGATGTCGCCTGTGCTGAATCGCGAAATCAGCTGGTTATCGACATTGACGGTGGTTGATTCTTCCGGGAAAGCCCACGCATAGCGGATCAGACTATTGCCAACGAGCGCTCCTGCCTGAACACGCTGCGTATAAGTATCAACATTCCCCACGCGCAGATTCTGTTTGAACTCCCAAGTGTCGTTGAACTTGTGTTCAAACTCGTAACCTGCCGACATTTGTTCGTTCGTGAAACGGTCATAATCAGGTTCACCAATATAGGTGCTCGGGCCAAGACTGTATGACGGATTGTCCCACAATGTTCCACTTGCCGGTAATGCGGGCGGCGCGCCGCCGCCGTCGGCTTCGATTTTCTGATACTGTGTCAGAATGGTCAGCCGGGTCTCATCGGTTGGTTGCCATGTCAGCGCCGGTGCAATAAAGACACGATCCTCGCTGACATAATCGGCTTGCGCATCAGCCATCCGCCCGACACCGGTCAATCGGAATTGCAGTGTGCCATCCTCTGTTGCGGCACCGCCTACGTCAAATCCAGCTTCGCGATGATTATAGGAACCGTACTGCACAAAAACTTCGCGTAAGCTTTCCGCGGTCGGTCTTTTGCTTTGCATGTTCAAAAGACCACCCGGGCTGTTCTGTCCATACAGCACCGACGAAGGTCCCTTGAGGACTTCGATCTGTTCCAGTCCATAGGGTTCGATTTTCGGCTGTGCATATCCACGCGCACCGAATGAAAGGCGCAATCCGTCCATATAACGGCCTGGCACGAAACCGCGCACGGACAACCAGTCGTGGCGTAAATCCGTATTGCCATATTGGCTGATGACCCCGGGCGTATATTCCAATGCCTGGGTGACAGTCGTCGCGCCCTTGTCTTCGATTTCGTCCTTTGTGATTACATTGACCGCTTGTGGCGTGCGCATGATCGAAGTGCCGGTTTTCGTCCCGGATCTGCTGCGATAGGCGACGTAACCGTCATAGTCAGACGACACCACCTGACGTTCACCCTCGACGACAACCGGATCAATCATGGTTGCCTGCGGATCTGTGTCACGGAACAGAACCACGATGCCATCTGATGTGATCTGCCCGGTGACATCACTGTCACGAAGAAGCTCCTGCAAGGCCACATCGGACCGCATCGTTCCCCTGACAGCTTTTGCCTGTGCGCCACTGACAAGCGCACTGTCAAAACTGACCTGCAAGCCAGCCTGACGGCCAAAAAGGTTAAGCGCACTGGCAAGCGGCTGTGCGGTGATGTTGAATTCATGCACTGTGGTTGCAGCTTGTGCCGCCTCAACCGGCGTTCCCCCGTTTGCACTCTCTTGAGCTGTTGCATGTCCAACTGTCGAAAGTGCAATGATCATGCTGGCAATACTTACAGTCCAGCGCGATACCGGTTGATGACCGTTCATCCGATATCCATCCGAAACGGATATTTTCCGTCCCCCCATTTTACAGATCACTCCTGCTTGTAGATGCTCAAAGTGCAAATAATTCGCACTTTCATGACATAGACGCAGAAGTGATGACGATTTTTCACGCCGGGATCATTTTTTGGAAATTTTTTAAAGGCGGCCGGTCAACGGGCCTTATTTAAATGACAAAACCGTAAGGAACGGTGTGACTTGCGTAACCTTCCCGTCATGGGCCTTGACCAAGGCGTTCAAAGCCCGGTCCGGATCACGAAGATCATAAAGACCTGTGACACGCCCCTCTGACAATTTCTGATCACCAAAAACGATCCAGCCGGATTTGTAACGCTGCAAGGTATCCACAACATCGCCGATTGTTACACCCTCGACCATCAGCAATCCCTCACGCCATTCGGCGATCATTTCAGCAGGTGCATTGTAACGGTCAGCTTTGCCTGACTCGAAATCAATGGATACCGATTGGCCGGCCGTCAGTCGCAAATCATCCTGCTCAAGTCCGGAAACCGCATTGTTGTGAACACTGACAATGCCGTGTTCGACTTCAACCGCAAGACTGTCATCACTCAGACTTACATCGAAGGCGGTTCCGACAACGCTGACCGTCACATGGTCGGTTTCAACCTTAAAAGGACGTGCAGGATCTTTGTTCACATCAAAAAAGGCTTCCCCCCTTTTTAAGTGCAACAAACGTTGGTCTGGCGTGAAATCAACATCAATCGCACTATCGGGTGCCAGATAAACCATCGATCCATCATCAAGCGTCACCAGATGGGTTTCACCGATACCGGTCGTGTAATCATCATACTGCAACCTCTCGGCAAAGGGCAGGAACGCCAGCACCGCTAGAGCAAGAAAAACTCCCGAAGCCACCCGTCCCCGTACCGGAATCCGTCTCCAGATTGACGCTTCGCGGCTCGGACCGATAGTGCCTCTGTCTGTTCTTGACCGATGAACAGCTTTTGAAGGCGCAGACACATGCCCAACGGCCTTGGGTTCCACAGGCTCGCCAAGTGCAAACCAGGTTGATGCCACTCGAGACCAAGCCTTGGCGTGTACCGGGTGTGCGTCAACCCATGCTTCAAATGCCTGTCGCAAACCGGCGTCCTTTGGGGCTGCCTCAAGTTCAAGCAACCAGTCGGCGGCCTGTTCATAAACCAATTTGCGTTCTGCGTCGGTCACGCCAATTCTCTCTCTCACGCCTTCGGGTGGACAATTCGGCTCTTCATTTTGAATCCCACCAATACTGTGACGTATAGAACGGCCTAATTTTTCATGATCCGATGCTTTTTTCACGCGTCCTCATCCTCATGCGTCAATGCAAGGGTCAGCTGGACGATCCCGCTACGGATCAATCGATGCGCCGTAGCAACAGATATATCAAAGTGCGCCGCGATCTCGGTCAAGGTTTTACCGTGTATACGATGCATTTCCAAAGCAAGGCGGGTTTTTTCATCAAGCATGGCCAACGCATTGCGAACGCTAATTGCGGTTTGCTTGCGGATAATTTCCTGTTCAGGGGAAACAGACACACTTTCTGCTAATTCATGCTCGGTCGTTTCCAGATGTTCGTAGCGACGCTCTGTCGCCCGCCGACGCACCCAGTCAAACGCCAGATTGCGAACGATCCGATACAGATATGCTACCGGCTGCCGCAAATCCGTACTCTCTGGATTGCCACCGTTCTCATGACCGGGATTAAAACGGATGAAAGCTTCCTGAACAATGTCTTCGGCCCGCCCGCGATCACCGACAATCGGCGCAGCATATTCGACAAGCGCCGCCTCGTGAGCAAGAAATAGCTTTAACCTGTTATCCGGGTCCGACACGTAAAAGCGCCTCAATCATTATTAAAACCGGCCAATAAGTGCGGACGGCCGTCGATATAATCGCAATGATTAATGAAAATGATAATGATTATCAAACTAAATCGAAGTTCGCGCCATTCTGCTGCCTGGCAATACCCATTTTCACTGGCAAAAAGCCAAATGCCTAGCCTTGCATGCAAAAAAGAGCTAGGGAAAAGAAACTGAAACAACAACAAACAAGTTTTCAGGGATGGTAAAACGAACACGCAAAGAAGCTGCAAGGCTTGACGAAGCCGCCCGCGCGGGTTGGCTTTATTATTGCGCCGGCAACACCCAGGACGAAATCGCCACCAAACTTGGCGTTTCGCGTCCGACCGCACAGCGTCTGGTATCGGCCGCCATTAGCGAAGGTCTGGTCAAAGTCCGCCTTGATCATCCGATTGCGCGCTGCATGGAACTGGCTGCATCGCTGTGCGAGCAATTTGGCCTAGCCAACTGCGAAGTGGTGCCGACCGATCCCGCCGCCCCCGATGCCATGTTTGGCATGGCGCAGACGGCCGCGACCTATCTTGAACGCGTTCTGCAATCCCCCGATCCCAAGATCATTGCGATTGGCACCGGGCGTGCGATGCGCGGCATGGTCGATGAAGTTCAACGCGTCGATGCCCGCCATCACAAGATCGTATCCCTTGTCGGGACCATTGCCCATGACGGGGCTGCAAGTTTCTATGATGCGGTCACCGATCTGGCGGATCGCACCCGCGCGCCTCACTATCCATTGCCGATCCCGGTAATTGTCGAAAGTGCCGAGGTGCGCGCCCAGATGCAGCAACAGCCGCCGATGGACAATATCATGCATCTTGCCGCCAAGGCCGATGTGCGTTTTGTCGGGGTGGGTGATCTTGGCGCCGATGCACCGCTTTATATCGATGGCTTCATCAGCAGGGATGAATTGCAATCCCTGCAAAAAAACGGCGGTATCGGCGAAGTCGTCAGCTGGTCATTTGATGAAAACGGCGCGATCCTTGATCACGATGTCAATCACCGCGTCACCAGTGCGCCAATCCATATTCCCGCGCAAAACACGATTGCCGTCGCCAAGGGGGCCAAAAAGGTCGCCGCGATTCGCGGGGCAATGCGCGGCAAACTGATCACCACACTGATCACCGACGAAGCCACTGCCGAAGCTTTGCTGCAAAGCTAGGCACCGCAAAACACGTTTTGAATCAATACAGAAATCAACCCCGCCAAAGCTTTTGGCGGGGTTTTCTTGTTGCAGCGCAAAAACGATTTCGTTTGACAAGGCATCCTTAAATTGAGTGAATGCTCATTACCTGAACAAATGATCAAACGGGCAAGATAATTTGCCCATCGGGTACACAGTCCTTTGGGAGGAACTATGAAACGCGTAACGGGAGCAGCGCTTTGCGCGCTGTTGGCAGGCGGTGTCGCATTCTCCGCCAATGCCGAAACAAAACTTACCATTGCTACCGTGAACAACGGTGACATGATCCGCATGCAGAAGCTGACGGATGACTTCACCTCCAAAAACCCCGACATTTCCCTTGAATGGGTTACGCTCGAAGAAAACACCCTGCGTCAGCGTGTCACCACCGACATCGCCACCAAGGGCGGTCAGTATGACATCATGACGATTGGCACCTACGAGGTTCCGATCTGGGCGGAAAAGGGCTGGCTGGCACCGCTTGATAAACTTGGTGCCGATTACGATACCGACGACATCATGCCTGCGATCCGCGCTGCGGTAAGCAAGGATGATCAGCTTTTTGCGGCACCTTTCTACGCAGAAAGCTCGATGATGATGTACCGCACCGATCTGTTTGAAAAAGCAGGCGTTTCGATCAATGGCCGCCTGACCTGGGACCAGACTCTCGACATCGCCAAAAAGCTTCATGACCCGGATAACGGTGTTTATGGCATCTGCCTGCGCGGCAAGGCTGGCTGGGGCGAAAACATGGCGCTGATCACCACCATGGGCAATGCCTATGGCGCGCGCCTGTTTGACGAGAACTGGAACCCGACCTTCGACAGTGCCGAATGGAAAAACGCCCTCGACATGTATGTCGAAATCCTCGGCAAATATGGTCCTCCGGGGGCAACGTCGAACGGCTTTAACGAAAACCTTTCGCTGTTCAACTCGGGCAAATGCGGCATGTGGATTGATGCAACCGTTGCAGCATCCTTTGTCAGCAACCCCAAAGAATCGACCGTTGCCGACAAGGTCGGCTTCACCGAAGCCCCCTGTGCTGAAACCTGCACTGGTGCAAACTGGCTCTGGGCATGGAACCTTGGCATTCCGACCGGCTCCCAGAAAGTCGAAGCCGCCCAGAAATTCATCGCCTGGGCAACCTCGAAAGACTATCTGGAACTCGTAGCCTCCAAAGAAGGCTGGGCCAACGTTCCGCCGGGTACCCGTATGTCCCTGTACGAAAACCCGAAATATCTGGAAGCCGCACCGTTCGCTGACGAAACCCTTCTCGCCATCGACAGTGCCGACCCGATCAATTCGACCATGAAGCCGAAGCCCTATGTCGGCGTTCAGTTTGCCGCGATCCCTGAATTCCAGGGTATCGGCACCACGGTAGGCCAGCAGTTCTCTGCCGCATTGGCCGGTTCCTCGACTGTTGAAGATGCGCTTGCATCCGCACAGTCCAGCACCGACCGCACCATGCGCAAGGCTGGTTACTACTGATGCATGACGGGCCAGGATGCCGCACCTAGTGCAATGAATTCTGGCCTGTGCCTCCTTGACCTGATGAACTTGGGGTGGCGGCACTTCTGACCGCCACCCTCTTTCCATCCGGATCGAGGCAACAGGGACTTCAAACAGGGAGCACATCATGTCGACACGGTCCTCTACCCTGACCGGGCGCATTATGTCTGCACCGTCGATCATCGCCCTTTTCTTGTGGATGATCGTGCCGTTGGGCATGACAATTTATTTTTCGTTCCTGCGTTACAACCTTCTTTCGCCCGGTATGGAAGAATGGGTTGGTACGCTGAACTATGAATTCTTCCTGACCGACCCGGCCTTCTTTGCGTCGCTGGCCAATACGCTTCTGCTCGTCGGATCGGTACTTGTGATCACGGTGGTCGGCGGTGTTCTGCTGGGCCTGATGCTGGATCAGCCGATTTTCGGCCGTGGCATCCTGCGCCTGCTGGTGATTGCCCCCTTCTTCATCATGCCGACCGTGAATGCGCTGGTTTGGAAAAACCTTCTGATGCATCCGGTATCGGGCATGTTTGCCTGGATCGCCAATTCGCTTGGCTTCCAGTCAATCGACTGGTTTTCCGAAGCCCCCCTGACGGCCATCATCATCATGGTATCGTGGCAATGGCTGCCCTTTGCCGTGCTGATCCTGCTGACCGCCCTTCAATCGCTTGACCGCGATCAGAAGGAAGCTGCCCAGATGGATGGTGCCGGCCCGGTTTCGATTTTCTTCTATATCACGCTGCCCCATCTCAGCCGCGCGATCACGGTGGTCGTGCTGATCGAAACGATCTTCCTGCTGACCGTGTTTGCCGAGATTTTCGTGACAACCGGCGGCGGTCCCGGCCTTGCAACCACCAATATTGCCTTCCTCGTCTATACGCAGGCCCTGCTGCAATACGACGTTGGCGGCGCATCGGCGGGCGGAATCGTCGCTGTCGTTCTGGCAAATATCGTGGCGATCTTCCTGATCCGCCTCATTGGCAAGAACCTGGACAGGTAGGGGACACGAGATGGAAAACAAACAAACAGCCCTTGGCCATATCGGTTTTTCGATCTTTGCCTGGATTGTCGGGCTTCTGATCTTCTTCCCGATCTTCTGGATGGTCCTGACCAGCTTCAAGACCGAGCTTGAAGCGGTATCGATCCCGCCAAGCTTCATTTCGTTTGACTGGACGCTCGAAAACTATGCCGAGGTACAGGCGCGGTCCGATTATTTCCGGTTTGCCATGAATTCGGTGATCCTCTCGGTTGGCTCTACCCTGGTGGGTCTTCTTTTTGCCGTGCCCTGCGCATGGGCGATGGCCTTCAATCCGACCAAACGGACCAAGGATGCCCTACTCTGGATGCTGTCGACCAAGATGATGCCGCCAGTTGGCGTATTGGTCCCGATCTATCTGGTGTTTCGCGACTGGGGCCTGCTTGATACCCGGTTCGGTCTGATCATGGTTCTGTTCCTGATGAACCTGCCGATCATGGTCTGGATGCTTTACACCTATTTCAAGGAAATCCCGGCCGACATCCTTGAAGCCGCCCGCATGGATGGGGCCACTTTGCCCAAGGAAATCATCTTTGTGCTGTTGCCAATGGCGGTTCCGGGCATCGCATCGACCATGCTGCTCAACATCATCCTGGCCTGGAACGAAGCTTTCTGGACCCTGAACCTGACCACCGCCGATGCTGCCCCGCTGACCGCTTTCATTGCCTCCTATTCCAGCCCCGAAGGGCTGTTCTGGGCAAAGCTTTCAGCCGCATCGACGATGGCGGTTGCACCGATTCTGATCATCGGCTGGTTCTCGCAGAAACAGCTTGTTCGTGGCCTGACATTTGGCGCGGTCAAGTAACCGCCGCCTGATCGAAATTCAACAAGAAGGAACACCGAAATGGGTGCTATCCGACTGGAAAAAGTCAAGAAAACCTTCGGAACGCTGGATGTTATTCCGGGTGTGGACCTTGATATCAATGATGGTGAATTTGTTGTCTTTGTCGGCCCGTCGGGCTGTGGCAAATCCACTTTGCTGCGCCTGATCGCCGGTCTTGAAGACGTCACTGATGGCAAAATCCTGATCAACGGTACCGACGTCGCCAACGAGGCACCGGCAAAACGCGGTCTTTCGATGGTGTTTCAGTCATATGCGCTTTATCCGCACATGACGGTCTATAACAACATCGCCTTTGGCCTGAAAATGGCCGGGGAAAGCAAGGCCGTCATCGATGAAAAGGTCCAGAACGCGGCCAAAATCCTTAACCTGACGGATTATCTGGAACGCCGCCCCGGCGCGCTTTCCGGGGGACAGCGCCAGCGTGTCGCAATCGGTCGTGCGATTGTGCGTAACCCGGCGGCCTTCCTGTTTGACGAACCGTTGTCAAACCTTGATGCCGCCCTTCGCGTCAATATGCGCCTTGAAATCACCGGCCTTCATCAGGAACTGAAAACCACGATGATCTATGTGACCCATGATCAGGTCGAAGCCATGACCATGGCCGACAAGATCGTCGTGTTGCAGGCCGGCCGGGTCGAACAGGTCGGCAAACCGATGGAACTGTATAACAATCCCGCCAACAAGTTTGTCGCGGGCTTTATCGGGTCACCGAAAATGAACTTCCTCGGTGGCGACTACGCCCGAAAATATGACTGCCACGAAGTCGGCATTCGCCCCGAACATGTCGCGGTCAGTACCGAAAGCGGCGATCTTCCCGCAACCGTCAAGATTGCCGAACATCTTGGTGCCGAAACCTATCTGCACGTCAATGCCGACGGCTTTGGCCCGATGACGGTGCGCGCAACCGGCGAAGTGCCGCTGGGCGAACATGACAAAATCTGGCTGACCCCGGAACAGGACCGCATCCATCGTTTTGATGCGAACGGTATCGCTCTTGGAAACCCCTGAGACTTTCAAAAAACCGGATCGCATTGCCCCATACGCCATGCGACCCAGCCTGACCACCACAAGAATGTGAGACCAAAATGTATCTCAAAAAGTTCGATCTTACCGGACGCCGCGCCTATGTCACCGGGGGCGGTCGCGCAATTGGCCTGTCATGCTGCGAGGCACTGGCAGAAGCAGGCGCGCATGTCATTATCGGTGACATCAGCGAAGGCGTCGCCGAAGAAGGCCGTGATTACCTGAAATCAAAGGGTTACACCGCCGATATCGACATCATGGACGTCACCAACACTGATCAGGTCCGCACCAGTGCCGAAAAAATGGGCCGTGAAGGCGGCGTTGATATTCTGGTCAACAATGCCGGTATCGCACGTTCCGAAACCCCGGCCGAAACCGTCACCGATGAACATTGGCTCAACGTCATTGACGTCAACCTGAACGGCACATTCTGGTGCTGCCGCGAATTTGGCAAACAGATGCTGGCCAAGAAAAACGGCGTGATCGTCAATGTCGGCTCCATGTCGGGCTTCATCGTCAACAAACCGCAGGAACAGGCCTATTACAACGCATCCAAGGCCGCCGTGCATCATTTGACCAAATCGCTGGCTGCCGAATGGGGCGGACGTGGCGTGCGCGTCAATGCGGTTGCACCGACCTATATCGCAACACCGCTAAATGAATTCGTGAAATCCAAGCCGGACATGTATGACGCCTGGATCAATGGCACCCCGATGGCCCGCCTTGGCCTGACCGAGGAAATCGGATCGGTTGTGCTGTTCCTGGCATCCGACGCGTCCAGCCTGATGACCGGCTCCATTGTCCTGGCTGATGGGGGTTATACCTGCTGGTAAGGCACAGGTAAAACTGTTGATCGCATTGTCCTGAAGCTTCTGCGATCAGGTCAGGACTGTGGTAGAACGGGGCGTGGTTGTGGGACCTTCGCCCCGTTCACCTTTTCAGCCTTGAATTTGTCGGCCAAGACACACCGAAAACGGATTGCACGGGACAACGACAACGCCCGAAAGCCCCAGAAACCGCGCCAGTCGTGACAGATTCACCATCAGATCACCCGCAACAGTTACCGCATCACACCCGTCTTCCAGATGTGCGCTCTGCACCCGGAGAACCCCTTCCTGCCGATCCGCTTTCAGATCGACACGCGCAACAAATTCGCCGTTCTGCATGAACGGCAGAACGTAATAGCCATATTGCCGCTTTTCCGCGGGAACATAGATTTCGATGCGGTAATTGAAGCCGAATATCCGTTCCACCCGGTCGCGTTCCCACATGATCGGATCGAACGGTACCATCAAGGCGGTCGGTTTTGCGCGGCACCGCGGGTTGACATGCGGACACAAATATCCCGGCTGTTTCCAACCCTCGACATTCGCCTGCAACAACGTGCCGTCCTCGACCATTTCGGCAACGCGCGCCTTGGCATCGTCGGTCGGCAGGCGGAAATACTTCCGAAGATCGGCCTCGGTCGCGATCCCCATCGCGGCAATCCCGTTGCGGATCAGGGCACGCTGGGCCTCGGCACGCGGCATCCGCGGTTCAAGCGCCTCCGGGCCGATGATCCGTTCGGGCAGGTCATAAACCCGCTCGAAACTGGTGCGCCGTTTGCGCGCCATCACCTGCCCGCTCCAGAACAGGAATTCCATCGCGGTTTTGGTTTTCGACCATCCCCACCATTTCGAACTTGATGCGCCTTCCTGTTCCAGATCACTGGCGGCAAGTGCCCCTTCCTTTTCGATCCGGTCCAGAATGCTGCGCACAAATTCAGGATGATCACGGATCATTTTGGCGATCTGCCCCCAGGTGCCTTTGCCCTCGGCGGCATCCGCCATGCGCCATCGATAAAGCCCGTAATCCTCAACCGGGATCATCGATGCCTCGTGGCCCCAATATTCAAACAATCGCCGCTGCCGGGCGTTGCCCCAGCTCAGTTGATCAAGGTCCGCCGGGTCATAAACGCCAAGCCGCGAAAAGACCGGCATGTAATGCGCACGCGTCAGAACATTGACACTGTCGACCTGCAACATGCCGGTCTGGCGAATGGCTTTCATGATCCGGCGCTTCGTCACCGGGCGGCTTTCGTCCTGATCAAACCCCTGTGCGGCAAGGGCCAGATTGCGCGCCTGCCGGGCGGATACGGAAATCGCGGCTTTGTCGTTAATCATGGTGGCCTTTGAAAAATCGCAAAGAAAAACAGTGTGATGGTAACATAGGGGCTGGCCCCATTGATTTGTTTGAAATGGTCAATCAGATTTGTGCGGATACGCGAAGCAAAATCGAAGGAAGATATATATCTTTCAAGGTTTTGCGACAAAGTAGTCCGTGCAAATCCGATTGATCCGAAGGACAGGTGCTATATTTGCGAACTCCGGCGTCAAAGCCCTTGTCCGGGATACCGACCCGCACGGCGGGCTTTTTCTTGGATTTCGCAAATATAGCACCTGCCATTCCAATCAAATCAATGGGTCCAGCCCCTACCTCCTGACAATAATGGCAGGAGGTTACAGGAACATTTCGGTGGGTCGGATCGTTTCCTATGGCCGGTTTCTATTCCCTGCGGTTTCTATTCCCTGTGGCATCTATGTTTCTGCCATCTTTGATCCTGACCATGTTTTCAACCCGATGAAGCAACCAGACAGGCATCCATGGAACTCGAACAAATTCTGATCCTTGCCATTCTTGTCGGAACGGTCGTGATGTTCCTGTGGGGCCGCTGGCGTCATGACATGGTTGCGATGGCATCCCTGCTATGTTGCGTGGTCGCGGGGCTGGTGCCGGTTGATGGGGCCTTTCAGGGTTTCGGTCATCCGGCGGTGATCACGGTTGCCTGTATCCTGATCCTGTCATCCGCACTACAGCAATCGGGCGCGGTCGATAACCTGACCCGCATGGTTCTACCGCAATCCGCCGGGCCGGTTGTCACCATGGCCGCCCTCAGCCTGCTGGCGGCCATCCTGTCGGCCTTCATGAACAATGTCGGCGCGCTGGCGCTTCTGATGCCCGTCGCCCTGCAAATCGCCGCCAAACAGAACCTGCCACCGGGCAAAATCCTGATGCCTCTGGCCTTCGGATCGATCTTGGGCGGCATGACCACCCTGATCGGGACCCCGCCCAACCTGATCGTTGCTGGGTTCCGCGCCGAGGCGGGCGAGGGCGGCTTTACGATGTTTGACTACACTCCAGTCGGGATTGTTGTGGCCGCCGCTGGTCTGATTTTCGTCATGGTGTTTGGCCGCTGGCTTGTTCCCACCCGTGAACGCGCCGGGGCAGAGGGCTTTGAAACCGGTTCCTACCTGACCGAGGCGCGCATTGCCGCGGGCAGCAAGGCAATCGGCATGATGCTGCGCGATGTAAACCGCGAACTTGAAAAGGGCGACGCGCAGGTCATCGGCCTGATCCGCAACGAAAAACGCATTCCCGCCCCCAACCCTTATCGCGAACTGCATGAAAACGACATCCTGATCATCGAAGCCGATCCCGAAGCACTGGCCATTGCCCTGTCCGCCCTTGATTTGAAGCTTGAGGAAGAATTACGCGATCTGGAGGCACAGGCAAAGGCGGCGGAACAACCGGAAGATAAAGGCGATACGGATGCACCGGAAGCCCCGGAAGCCAAAAATACAAAGACAATTGCCACCAAATCAGCAAAGGCCGAAAAGAAAGCTGACACGCCCGAAACCGATACGCAAAAGCCCGATGATGGCCGCCGCGGCGCGATCCAGTCCGATGACATTGCGCTTATGGAACTGGCGATTTTGCCGAACTCCGGCTTTATCGGCCGGTCCGCCACCGATATCCATCTGCGCACCCGGTATGGCGTAAACCTTTTGGCGGTGTCGCGGCAGGGGCAACGCTCGATGGCGCGGTTGCGTACCATGTCAATGAAGGCCGGCGACGTGCTTTTGATGCAAGGTCCGCCCGAAGCCATTCATGATTTTGCATCGCGCCTTGGCTGTGTGCCGCTGGCGCAACGCGCGCTTCGCATCCCCGACAATGCACAGGCGCTAAAGGCCACGGGCATCATGGCCGCGGCCATCGGTGCCGCCGCCTTTGGCGTCATGCCCGCTGCCGTTGCCTTTGCCATCGGGGTTCTGATCGCCATGGTGACCCGCGTGGTCGCCCCGCGCAATGTCTATGACGCGGTGGACTGGCCGGTAATTGTCCTGCTTGCCGCCCTGATCCCGGTGGCAACTGCCATGGAAACCACCGGCACGGCCGATCTGATTGCCCGCTTCCTGCTAAACTGGGTCGCACAGGGGAATGCCATTATTGCCCTTGGCCTGATCCTGATCATCACCATGACGCTCTCGGATTTCATGAACAACGCCGCCACGGCGGCCGTCATGTGCCCGATTGCAATTGGCAGTGCCGCGCAACTCGACGCCAATCCCGACGCCTTCCTGATGGCGGTCGCTATCGGCGCATCCTGCGCCTTCCTGACCCCGATCGGCCACCAGAACAACACCCTGATCCTCGGCCCCGGCGGCTTCCGCTTTGGCGATTACTGGCGGCTCGGCCTGCCGATTGAAATCATAGTGGTGGCGGTTGGGGTGCCAATGTTGTTGTGGGTTTGGCCGCTAGGTTAAGTCAATCAAGCGCCGGATCATCATATGAACGCTGACGCAGATAAAGGCCCGGCGTCATGACATGAAGAAAATTGGCATGAGATCCTTCAGACACGTCCACAATAGCGCCGGAAGGCAGCAATCTTAGCAACGCATTCTGATAACCGTTCGGTAATCTTTTATTCTTCAAGGTCTCGACCTCTTCAAACTCTCTTGTATTGACAAGAACGGTTATTGGATCGTCCTGAAACTGGCCGATACGGCAGTAGCTGCCGTCATCTGCCACAACCAGATCACCAAATCCTGCAAAGGAATACCAACGGGCTTCCAATACAGTTGGGCCGCGCATTACATGCTTGTAAGCGCGTGACGTCACTTCGGGACTGCCCAATTGGGACGCTTTCGCAATAGCAAGTTTCATACCTGCTTCGTCACCGATATGCGCAACGCAGACATCTTTTAACGTCTGATACAATGGGTTGCTTGTTTGGCACCCGGTCAGGCCCGTGAAAACAACCAACAGCAAGGCCATTTTGCCAGCGGATCGTATTATCTCGTCTCTGGAAAATATTTTCACGAGCACCTAGAAAAATGAGACAGTTCAAAAGACTGCCTCATTTTCTACTCGAATAACTTAGCTGTCAAAGCCAAGATTCGGCACCGCAAGCCCATTGGCACGACACGCCGAAATCAGGGTGTTGTTGAGCAAACACGCAATCGTCATCGGGCCAACACCGCCCGGAACCGGGGTAATCGCACCGGCGACTTTGGATGCGGTTTCAAATTCGACATCGCCAACCAGCTTCATCTTGCCTTCGGCCCCTTCAACCCGGTTGATGCCGACATCAATCACGGTAGCACCGGGCGCGATCCAGTCGCCCTTGATCATGTTGGGGCGGCCGACGGCGGCAACGACGATGTCCGCCCGGCGGACTTCTTCGGGCAGGTCACGGGTGCGCGAATGCGCGATGGTCACCGTGCAGCTTTCTTTCAGAAGCAACTGCGCCATCGGCTTGCCGACGATGTTGGACCGGCCAACAACCACCGCGCGCATCCCCGAAAGATCACCAAGCGTGTCCTTAAGCAGCATCAGGCAGCCATAAGGCGTGCAGGGCGCAAATCCCTCGCCCCCGGTTGCCAGTGCACCGGCATTAACGACATGGAAGCCGTCAACATCCTTGGCCGGATCAATCGCGGCAAGGATCGCCTGATCGTCGATATGTTTGGGCACCGGCAACTGGCACAGGATACCATGCACATTCGGATCAGCGTTCAGCTTCGCAATCAGCGCCAGAAGCTCTTCCTGCGACGTATCGGCGGAAAGCTTGTGCTCATACGAATTCATGCCGCATTCAAGGGTCTGCTTGCCCTTGTTACGGACATAAACCTGGCTTGCCGGGTCTTCACCGACCAGAATAACCGCAAGGCCCGGCGTGATGCCGTGCGCATCTTTGATCTTGGCCACTTCTGCTGCGATATCGCCGCGCAATTTGGCTGCGAATGCTTTGCCGTCGATGATTTTTGCGTCGCTCATATGTCTTGTCCGCCCGTCAATTCATGAAGTTGCGCAATCAGTGCGTCCGGATCGCCTGAAATTTCCAGCACCTTGTTGCGGTCCGTATGCCCGGCAACAATTTCGACTGACGATTTAGGCCATTTGGCCGTTTTTGCCAAAAGCTTTATCAGGGCTGTATTCGCCTTGCCATTTTCAGGCACCGCCGTAACCGTCGCCCTGACCTGCTGCTGCCCGTTACCATCAACGCCAACCCCGGCAATCGCATTGCGCGAAGCCTTTGGCGTCAGACGCAAAAACACCTTGATGCCGGTGCCATCCGAAAGCTTCTCGCAGAACGGTTTACCCATCTACGGGCTTAGTAACCCAGCAACGCCGCACGCACGTCTGTCTGGATCAGCATATTGGCAAACTGCAGGATCAGGATCAGGATGATCGGCGAAATATCAATGCCGCCCAGATTCGGAATGATCCGGCGGATCGGTCGCAATGCCGGTTCGGTAATCCGATAGAGGAAATCGCCAACCATATAAACGAACCGGTTGCTGGAATTGATCACGTCAAATGCCACAAGCCATGACAGGATTGCCGACGCAATCAGCATGAAAATGTAGATACCGATAACGGTGTCAATAAGCCAAAAAATCGCCAGCATCGCCGCTCCTTGTAGCAGTCGGTCCAGATCGGGCCGATCTGATCGGAATTGTGTTAACACGCTGCAAAACCTAGTCGGCCTTGGCTCCGGGCGCAAGCACAGAGCACCTATTTTCCGATGCTTTCATCAAGTTTTCCACATGATGTGACATGCTTCACCAGACATTGCGCGATTTTGGCACGACCTTTTCGCCAAAATGGTTCGAGAACATCCCCGCCCCGACAGTTTCTGTCAGGAGAAATGTCAGGATAAAGTCATCAGGCTTGCAAGGCCCACCGATCCCATCCAACAATGCCCCGCCATCAAACGACAAAAAAGGATCGACCATGTCGGCAAACACGCTCCCCCGTTGCAAATGGGCCGAAACCCATCTCGACAAGCCGTTTTACGTCGATTACCACGATCAGGAATGGGGTGTTCCGGTTCATGATGACCGGCATTTTTTCGAAATGCTGATCCTTGAAGGCGCGCAGGCCGGTTTAAGCTGGCTGACGATCCTTGCCCGGCGCGACACCTATCGCGCGGCCTATGACAATTTTGATGTCCAGAAAATCGCGAAATATGACGAGGCCAAACAACAAACACTTCTGGCCGATCCCGGCATCATCCGCAACCGGGCCAAGGTCGCGGCAAGCATCCTTAATGCCAGAGCCTTCATCGAAATCCAGAAGGAATTTGGCAGTTTTGATGCCTATATCTGGGATTTCATCGGCGGCAAACCCATCATCAACCACTGGAAAGCCATGTCCGACGTGCCCGTATCGACGGAACTCAGCGACGCCCTGTCCAAGGACCTCAAAAAACGCGGCATGAAGTTTGTCGGCACGACAATCATCTATTCCTTCATGCAGGCCACCGGCCTTGTGATGGACCACACCACCGATTGCCACTGCTACCCGGCACTTTCGGCTTAACGCGTCGATCCCCTGACAAGCAGACTGGTTTCAAGCACGCGGTTGTTGTCGCCCTGCGCTTCGCCAAGCGCCATTTCGGCGGCCAGACGTCCCTTTTCAACGGAATCCTGACGGATGCTCGATAATGGCGGGTCGGTGCGTTCGCCCTCCGCGATTCCGTCAAAGCCAATCACCTTAAGATCATCGGGGATTTTGCGCCCGCTTGCGCGTGCACCATCAAGTGCCCCGATGGCAATCACATCGGACATCGCCAGAATCCCGTCAATTTCCGGGTGGTCGCGTAACATGGTTTCGACCATTTCGGCACTGTGCGATGACATGTTTTCGCATTCGATATGGACGACATCCTCGATCGCGATCCCCGCCTTTTTAAGACTGGCGTGATATCCACCAAGCCGTTCGCGCACCACACGGTGGCTGACCGCCCCGCGGCGCTTGGCATTCATCGGGCCGAAATTTTCCGCCTTGTTGGCCTGCAGGGACAGGATGGCGAATTTGCGCGCACCACAATCAATCAAATGCTGGGCCGCCATTTCCGCACCGGCAAAATCATCAAGCACCACGGTGCCCGCCGCCCCGGCAATATCGGTATCGATGCAGACCAGCGGCTGGTTGCGGCGCTGAATGGCGGAAATGATGTCATTGTCATCGGAATAGCAATGCACCAGAAAGGCATCAACCGCGGCATTGTTGATCGCGGTAATTGCCTGTTCGGGGTTTTCTGCGGAAATGATCATCATATTGACCGCCTGACGGGCACATTCCCGCCCGACACCGCGCAGAAGCTCAATCGCCACCGGATCACTGAACGCATATTCAAGGTTATCGGGAAACACCACGCCAAGCGCCCCGGCCTTGCCGGTGCGGAGCATCCGCGCCATCACATGCGGCCCGCGATAGCCAAGCTCTTTGGCAACGTCCAGAATGCGTTCCCGGACTTCCTTGCGGACCAGATCGGGCTTGCCAAAGGCATTTGATGCCGTGCCTTGCGATACCCCGGCCGCCTTGGCCACATCCAGAAGACGTACCCGTTCTGCCATGCTTGCGATGTCTCCCCTTCATTCACCCCGGCTTACGGATTAACCGGCAATCACGTGACATTTTTTTGAATCGGTTCATCCCGATATTGACAGAACCCCTTTCGGACCGCCACACTGCATTCATTGAATCGATTCATTATTGTGCGCGCCGATTGCGCAACCACCGATATGTTTGTCCGTTTGCACCCCGGTGTTGACGGTTTTCCCGGCAATCTCGAATTGCTGACTTCAAGCCGCCCTGACCGGGGCGGCTTTTTTCGGAGCCCCCCGAACTCATCGACCGCGCACCTTGTTTTCCGGTGCGGTATGACGGAATGTCAGGTTGATCCGGGGCCCGATCTGACGCGCGGTTTTGGGAATCTGATGCAACCAGTGATGCTGTGTCGCGCCCCGCATGATCAGCAGCGAATTATGCGGCAGATCGACACTGACCCGATCACCGGTTTTCTTGTGCCGGAAATGGAACCGGCGTTCCTCACCAAACGACAGACTGGCAATAATCGGATTTTCGCCCAGCACATCCTCGTCATCGGCATGCCATGCAACGCTGTCGCGCCCGTCGCGATACTGGTTCAGCAGAACCGTGTTGAACGACGCATCGGATTTTTCTTCGACCAGTTCACGAAGTGGCACGACAATTTTCGGAAATGGTGATGCCGGGTGATAGACACCGCTATAACGATAGGCCACATCGCCATACCACGCCGTCAATCGCGGCACGGCAATTTCGCGCCCCATCAATCTGGCAACTTCCTGCTGCCAGACAATGCCGCTTAAAAGCCGCTCAAACGTTCGATCCGCGTCGCCTGCGGCCATAACCTCACGCAGCAGCAATGCCTCCCCATCAAAGGGCAGCAGATTGTGTGGTGGCTCATTGGCAAACAGATCGCCCGTCATTTTCTTCCCCGGTTCACGATACCCAAGACCTAGGCCGAACTGGCGGCGAAAACAAGCAACAGCTTATGGAAATCAGCGTTATTACAGATGTTTGGCGGCGCTAGCCATTATTCATGTCAATCCCGGCCTTGTCGGCATAACGTTCGACATCATCAACGCTAAGTCCGACCGCGGCATAAAGATTGATGGTTTCCAGTTCCAGATCGGTTTCCGCATCCGCCAGGTCCTGCTGCGACTGCGTCAGGGTGCGCTGCGAATCAAGAACATCAAGGAAGTTTGAAAGCCCCTGAACATAACGCACCCGCGACTGCTCGAACGCCTGACGGTGATACTGCACCGATGAAATCAGGGAATCGCGCTGCTGGACCGCCCCGACATAGCCGTAAATCGCACTTTCAACATCCTGAATGGCGACCAGAAGCGTCTGCTGATAGCCATAAAATGCCTGCTGCGCCTGTTGTTCGGCAACATCGATATCGGCCTGTCTGGCACCGCCATCATAAAGCGTCGCATCAATCAGCGCCCCGATGGCGGCCATTGCAGTACGGACAATCGGCCCGGTGCCATACCCCGTCGCCCCAAGGGCAAGTGACCCGTCCAGCGTCAATTCAGGATAAAGATCGGCGGTCTGAACCCCGATTTCGGCGGTGGCGGAAATCAATGAAAGCTCGGCCGCGCGGACATCGGGGCGACGGCGCAAAAGGTCGGCTGGAATGCCAATCGGCGGCGCACTGTCAAATTCCGGCAGGGGCTGCACATCGACCAGACGGTCGCGATAGCTTCCCGGCTGCGCCCCCAGAAGGATTCCAATCGCATTGATCGACCGATCAATATCGGTCTGCAATGTCGGCAATGTCGCCTCAATATCGGAAACCTCGGCGCGCGCGCGCGAAAGATCAAGTTCGGACGCCAGCCCCGTCTGCATCCGGACCTCAACGATGTTGCTGGTCTGACGTTGCAGATCAAGCGAACTGCGCAGCAATTCCTGCCGTTTCTGCGTGCCGCGCAGCTCGATATAGTTGCGTACGATATCGGCAATCACCGTCAGGTAAACGTCTTCGCGCAAATAAACCTGTTCCAGATAATCCGCCAACGCGACTTCGTCCTCGCGCTGCTGCCCGCCCCAGACATCCGCCGTCCATGAAAAATCAATCCCGGCCCGGTATCCGATATCGGTGGTCTGGCTGCCGCGTTCGCGCGACGATGTGCCGCGTTCGGCATCGCCGTTAACACTGGCACCGACCTCGATGCCATTTGCCCCCGAAACACCGCGCGCCACCGCCCGGGCTTCTTCGATCCGGCTGGCCGCGATCCGCAAATCAAGGTTATTGGCAAGTCCAAGCGCAATCAGCTCAGAAAGAACCGGATCACGCGTACTTTCCCACCAACGGCCATGATCGGCCTGATTGGCGGCGATCACCGGTACTGCCGGGGTATAGGCCCCGACAAGATCAAATTTCGGCGCAACATAATCCGGGCCGACCGTCTGACAGGCCGAAAGTCCGATCATAAGCGGCAGGGCACAACAGATTGAAAGACGTTTTACAGACATTCTAGCTGGCACTTCCTTCGACCTCGCCCTTGTCCGGGATGCTTTCCGCAGCCCGCAACTGGCTTTGCAGTTTCTTGCCGCCATCGGCACGGGCTGACACCAGCGGCGCCAGCAAAAGGTATAAAACCGGTGTTAAGAACAGGGTAAAGACCGTCGCAAAACCAAGCCCGCCAAACACTACCCAGCCAATCGCGGCACGCGCCTCCGCCCCGGCCCCGGTGCCGAGCACAAGCGGCAAACCACCCAGCACGGTTGAAATCATTGTCATCATGATCGGGCGCAGGCGGATCATCGCCGCATCATGCACCGCTTCGCGCACGGATTTCCCTGCATCGCGCAACTGGTCGGCAAATTCGACAACAAGAATACCGTTCTTGGCCATAAGCCCGACCAGCATCACCAACCCGATCTGACTATAGATATTGATCGATGTGCCACTGATGCCCAGCGCATAAATCGCCGCCGCCAGACCGAACGGAACGGTCAGAACCACGACAAGGGCAGACATGAAGCTTTCAAACTGTGCGGCGAGAACCAGCAACACCACAAGAACCGCAATCAGGAAGGTGATCTGCACATCATGCGATGTTTCGCCCAGTGTCGCCGCATCGCCCAGGAACAGAACATTCACCCCGGGCGGCAGGACCTTGTCACCGACCTGATCAATATCGACCACTGCCTGCTGCAACGTATATCCCGGCGCAAGGTTGCCCGAAATCTTGACTGCGCGCTGCTGTCCCTCGCGATCCAGTTCCGATGCCACCGCCTCTTCGCTCAGATTGATCACCGAAGATAGCGGTAAAATACGACCATCCCGGTTGCTGACAAACAGATTCTCCAGATCCGACGGATCATTGATGCTGCCCGCACTGCTGCGCAGTTTGACCGGGATGTTTTCATCATCGACCGTAATCTCGGTAACTTCATATCCCTCGATCATCGCACGTAGCGTCGTATCAAGGCTTTCGATCGGAATGCCAAGGTCGGATGCCCGCTGCCGGTCAATATTGACCAGCAATTGCGGCTGTGTCGTCTGATAGGAAACCCGAAGCCCGACAAACTGCGGATAATTCGCCTCAAGCTCCTGCTGCATGGTGCGCGCATTCGCCGCCAGCGTACGATAATTCGTCCCGGTCAGGGCAAATTCAAATCCTTCGCCGGTCCCGCCGCGAAGCCCAAGGCTGTTGGGCTGATAGACAAAGGCCTGCACACCGGGCAGTGCATCAAGCGCCCCACGGATCGAACCGGTGATTTCCTGCTGGCTGCGGCTGCGTTCATCCCACGGCACCAGGGGCGCAATCACCAGCGCACGGTTCGGGTCCCAAAGACCGACAATCGTATAGATGTTATGGGCATCGCCGGCCTCGACAATCGGACGCAGGATGTTTTCAACCGTTTCGACCTGCCGGTCCATGTAATCAATGCCAACCCCGTCCGGCCCGCGCAGCGACACCAGAATACGTCCGCGATCCTCGTCGGGCAGAAGTTCCTGCGTGACGCTGTTATAAACCCCAAAGGCCAGCACACCGGCAAAGATCGACACGATCAGGGTAATCAGCGGGAACCGCAAAACCCATTCAAGAATGTTTTTGTAAATCCCCGAACAGTAAAACCCGACCCGTTCCAGAAAATTCGGCTTGGCATCCTTGTCCCCGTCATGCGGGTCAATATGCTTTAAGCGCGACGCCAGCATCGGACACAGCGAAAGTGCCACAAACGACGACACCGCCACCGAAAACGCCAGTACGAACCCGAATTCCCTGAAAAGCCGCCCCGCCGTGCTCGGCAAAAACGAAATCGGCACGAACACCGATACCAGCGTCAGGGTGGTGGCAATCACCGCAAAAAACACCTGCCGCGTGCCCAGAACCGCGGCCGCCATCGATCCCAATCCCTGATGACGGCGGCGCTGGATATTTTCCAGAACCACAATCGCATCATCGACAATCATCCCCGTTGCCAGAACAAGCGCCAGCAATGTCAGGATATTGATCGAAAAGCCCATCATCCAGATCGCGGCCACCGTCCCGACCAGCGCAATCGGAATGGTCACCGTCGGGATCAGCGTCGCGGTAAAGGACCGCAGGAACAGATAAAGCACGCCGATCACGATGATAATCGCCAACGCCAGACTGTTCAGAACTTCCCAAAGCGCGCCTTCGATAAACACCGCATCGTCGGAATTCACGAAAACATTGATATCGTCGTACTGATTGTTCAGGCGTTCGGCCACCTCGCGAATGCCGTCCGATATCGCAATCGTGTTCGATTGCGCCTGGCGCACGACGCCAAGCCCGATCACGGTCCGGCCGTCCAGACGCACATAGGAGGTTGCATCATCGGGCCCGTAATAGACATCCGCCACATCGCCCAGCCGGACCTGATTGCGGATAAACATCTGTTTGACGTCCTCGACCTCCCAGACCGACGCATCGGCACGGACAAAAAGCTTCTGATCACTGGAATCAAAACTGCCGGCGGGAATGTCGAACTTGGCGGTTTTCAGGACATCCGCAACGTCCTGAACCGAAAAACCGTAACTGGCCAGACGCAGCGGATCGACCCGGACATGCAAAACCTTCTCGCGTTCGCCATTGACGGTGATTTCGGCCACACCGGGCACCGAAAGCAGCGCCGGGCTGATCTGGTCATCCACGATATTGGCAAGCTCTTCCTCGGTCAGGCGGTTGCTGACCACGGCAAGGCGCATGATCGCGCTGGCATCGGCATCGGCCTTGACCACGCGGACATCCTCGACCTCGTCCGGAAGGCTTCTTGACGCACGGCTGACCGCCTCGCGGATGTCATTGGCGGCGTCATTGATTTCAACATCGGGATAAAATTCAACCCGAACCCGCGATGTGGCTTCTTCGCTGTTGGAACTGATGCGTTTGACACCGCTGACCCGCGATGCCGCCCCTTCTAGGATGCTGGTCACCTCGGCATCAACCGTTTCCGGCGAAGCCCCGTCATAGGTCGCATAAACCGTCACGGTCGGCTGATCCACGTTGGGCAATTCACGAATTTCAACGCCGAGCATCGCCGCAAGGCCCGCCAGAATGATCAGAAGCGACACCACGGAAATAAGAACAGGGCGACGGATGCTGAGTGACGCCAGATCATTCTGGTTTTCGTTCTGATTTCCGTCCTGCATGTTACGACCCTTCGCCGGTGCCGTTGCGCTGCGCAACGCCGGTTTCATCGCCACCACGGATGGTTGCCGCCACATCCCTGCCGGGCCGCAGGCGAAGCACGCCTTCGACCACAATCAGATCACCCTTGGCAATCGGCCCCTCAAGCAGGATGCGCCCCTGTGTCCGCTTTACGACGCGGACCGGAACACGTTCGACCTTGTCATCCTTGATCCGCCAGATATAGGTGCCACCATCGCCCCACAGGACGGAAATTTCCGGCACCGACGGATAGGTTTTACCTTCGATATCGACATAAACCGCAAAGGACATGCCCGACAAAAGCCGCCCGGTCGGGTTCGGAATGCGCGCACGCACCTTGAAGGTGCGGCTTTCCGCATCAATACGGCTGGCGATGGAATCGACCGTGCCTTCAAACCACTCCCCCGGAAGGCTCCATGTCTCAACCCGAAGCGACTGGCCGATCTTCACATTTTCAAACCGGGTTTCGGGAACCTCGAAATCCACCAGAACACTTTCAACGTTATCCAGTGTCGCGATCAATGTGGAACTGTCCACACGGTCGCCCGGCTCCACCTGCGGAATACCAACCGTGCCGTTGAACGGTGCCAGAATGGTCCGGTCGGCCAGGTCCACTTCCGCCTGATCGAGCCGGATGCGCGCCTCGGCAAGGGCGGTGCGTGCCGCATCAACCTCGCTTGCCGATACCGCGCCAAGCGGCCTTGCCTGCTCGTAACGATCCAGAAGCTGCTTGGCATCCTTGACCTGCACGGACGCCAGATCCCGCGCCAGCCGTTCGCGATCCGAATCAAGGATCAGCAAAACCTGCCCGCGCGATACCTTTTCACCGGCATGAAACAGAACATCACTGACTTCGCCCGAAACCGCCGGATAAATCGAAACACCCAATGTTGACCGGCCGGTTCCAACGGCTTCAACAACCGTCTTTTCTTCCATGATGCTGGCATATTCGGCAATCACCGGCAGCGCCGGGTTGCCGGTGCGCTTTGCAGCATCGCCTTCGGTTTGGCTTTTTGACGCAACAAAGGGCAGCATCCCTTTGTCATAGGCAAACCAGCCGCCCCCGACTGCGGCAATAATCAACAGAAATACGGCTAGCCTACCTGTGCGTGACATCAAATGCCCGTTCTTGTGTGTTCTGGAAAGATACAAAGACATCGCTAAATATGTCTTGAATTCAAGACTATAGAACTTACTTTAGTTCCCCAAGGGCAGCGACCGTAAAATTGTATCAGAAATGTCGCAACTTGTACTCATCAGGTAATAGGCTCCTTCAACCGATCCGGATCACTCCCGCCGTCCCAAAAGCACAAAAGCCCGTGCACGATCTGCACAGGCTTTTGGCTCATCAACCATGAAATCCGTTGTCAAAAACGGCGAAAACCGTCTGGTTCAGGCCGCCCCGCGCATATATTGCGCCGGAAAATCAACAAGATTGGATTGCGCGTCCTTTTCGACGATGTCGGCATCATTGGCATCGCTGCCATCATCGCGGCTTTCGTCGCTGGCAGCCGATTCCACCGCCCGGTCAAGCGACCCCGAAAGTTCCGTCACATTACGGTCAACCTCATCGGCCCGGCGGGTCAGATCAACGCTCAGTTTCCGCGTGACCTCGATATCGCGCGATACCTCCTGTATGGCGTTGCTGACATGAAGGGCCGCATCGCTCGCTGATGCAATCGCAAGGCTGATTTCCTCTGTCTCGCGGCGCTGATGTTCAACGTCACCTGCCACTTCTTCGGAAATCGACATCATGTCGCGCACGGTCACACCGACCTCTTCCATCGACCGCACACAACGGTCGGTCACATTGCCCATCGCACTGACATGGGCGGTGATCTGTTCGGTTGCCTGTGCCGTCTGGCCTGCAAGGTTCTTGACCTCGGCGGCCACCACGGCAAATCCTTTGCCCGCTTCGCCCGCGCGTGCGGCCTCGATGGTCGCGTTCAGCGCCAGAAGGTTGGTCTGCCCGGCAATCCCGCGGATCAGATCGACAATCTGCTCGATACTGGTTGCCACTTCGCGAAGGTCATCGACCGCCTCTGCGGATTGCTTGGTCGAACTAACCGCATTCTGCGCAATGGCGCGCTGCCGATCCACCCGGTTGGCAATCGATCCGATGGCATCGGACAACCGTGTCGCCGCCTCGCTGATCGAATGGGCGTGCGACTGGCTTTGCGTGGCCGCACTGGTTGCCATTTCGGTCTGGCCTGTCACACGTTCTGCGGCGGCGGCCACTTCGCCAACCGCATCCCGCATCCTTGTGACCTGATGGGTGACCGACTGCACAAGCCCCGCGGTTTCGCCTTCGATGGTTTCGGCCATCGCACCCAGCGACGCCCGGCGTTTTTCCTCTTCCTCCCGCTGAAGGGCGATGCGTTCCTCGGCCATCTGTTCGATCTTAAGGGCATTTTCGCGGAAAATCGCCACCGTGCGTGACATCGCGCCAAATTCATCACCACGATTGAAATCAATCAGGTCGATATCGGTGTTGTTTTCGCTCAACCGCGTCATATCGCCATTCACACGTCCCAATGGACGCAGAATGCTAAGTGCGATGCCAATCGCCAGACCAAAGGCAATCAGCGCCCCGATCCCGGCCACCACCATATTGGTGATCGCCTTGCTTTCGGACTCGCTATGCGCCGCCTCGACCAGCATGTTCTGACCGGCAACCGCTTCCTCGCGGATATTCTGGGTAATTGCCTGAACTTCGCGAACGGCGGATTTGAAGTCATCCATCGACTGACGGAACCCCGCGATCGACCCTTCAAGCTGGTTCGCACCCTGCTTTAAAAGGTCATTATCGCGGATCGCATAGGAAAACAGCTTTTTATCCGCGCGTTTCAACCCATCGACCGAGCCTTTGATTTCTTCCTGAAGATCGGTCAACGCCGAGGTTTGCGTACGCGCCGTATCAAGCGATTCAGGTGTCCGCAGGATCGCATATTGCAGATTGTTCACAATTGCGCTCAGGTTGGCGGCACCAAGTTTATCAGCATATTTTTCCGCCAGTGCCGGATCACGTTTGCTGATGAAATCCACCAGCTCGCCTGCCGACTTGCCAAGCTGATGCGCACCAAGCAGCATGGTATCGGACGCTGCCGTCAAATTCTCGGCACGCAGGACAAGCGGCTCCAGGGTTGCGATATATTCCGCATTCAGGCTTTCAAGCGCGTCGGCTTTTTCGGTATCGCCCTCGGCGCGAAGCTGACCAATCAGCGCGGCACCACTGGCTTCTGCACTTTCACGAATTGTCGCAATACCTTCGCGGTCCAGCGGATCAACCGTCTGGGCAAACAGCAGAACCTGGTTCGACAACCGTTCAAGCTTCAACGCATATTCGTTTGCAAGCCCGACAAGCTGGGTGCTTTTGGCAATACGGTCTGCATGACCACCAAAACCCAGCAGATACCATGATGAAAGGGCGCTTAACCCGATCAGCATGATGACAAGCGCAAGAAACCCAGCAAAAATGCGGTAACCGATACGAATACGGTCAAGAAACATGGGATCTCCAATGATCCGGAATGGGGGACATATTTCCCGTGTCTCTAACCCGAGTTTCCCGTCGTTTTTGTAACAGTTAGATGAAATCCGCATTTGTCTATGCCAACACGGACAGATGGGGACTTTTGAATGTTCATTCGAACATTTGCCGCGCCGCAAAATCCCCGACACGAAAGCACTCTATACCATCGTTCAGGCGCACCATATCCGTATGTCCGCGGCCCTTTCGGGCAAAATTTACACTCTGTTTACCGATTCGCTTCTGGTCGATCAAACCGACAAAACCGGCAAATGTATCGGTGACAATATTGTCCAAGCCGAAAGGCCATCGGATGTTTATACTTGCGCCATGGCGCATTCACTTCGACATGATCCGTCGCGCGGCGCACGGAAATCAAATCCCTCCCGCGAAGTCGCCCGTCACTGGCGGGCGGCAGACGGCATTGATTTGTTCGAAGCCGATTACAAACGGTTTTCCTTTCCCAAACACAGTCATGATTATTATGCGTTCGGCACCATCCTGAACGGAGCCGAACAATTCATGACCGGCGGCACCAACTATGTCGCCAGACGCGGGCAGTTGCTGATGATGAACCCGATGCAGGTTCATGACGGCGGCCCGGCATCCGATGACGGTTACCAGTATCAGATCATGTTTATCGCGCCTGAAATCTTTGGCGATCTGGTGGCCGAACTCTCCCCCAACAGTACCGGGCTGCCGTTTTTTGGCAATCATGTGGTCGATGACCCGGAACTGCATCTGCAACTGCAATCCCTGCACCGCATGTTCCGCCCCGACCTTGATCAGACAACAACCCTGCTCGAACGTGACAGCCAGCTTCTATACAGTGCCGCCCGCCTCGCCCTTCGCCATGCCGATGCGCCGCCCTTTTCCTATCAACCGGGCTCCGAAGACAAACGTGTGCGTGCGGTCATCGACTATATGGCCGACCATCTTGATGCCAACATATCGCTTGATGAACTGGCAAGCCTGACCGGGCTCAGCCGCTTTCACCTGCTACGCGTCTTCCGCCACGCCACCGGCTTGCCACCGCACACCTATTTCAATCACATGCGCCTGCGCCGGGCAAAACGCATGCTGTTTGACGGCTTTGGCATCGCCGATGTCGCGGCGGCCACCGGCTATGCCGATCAAAGCCACCTCAACCGTCATTTCAAAACCATGTGGGGTGTCAGCCCCGGTGCCTTCATCGCTAATCTGGGACACAAACCGGGTTAAACCGCACCGGGAATGTTCCGCGTCAGGCTTCCGACCTTGCCGCGCGGGTCTTCAGGCTGTCTGCAATCAGGCAAAGTTCCTCGAACAAAATCTGTGCCCCGACATGGGCCGTGTTGCTTGTCGCGTCATATTGCGGGGCAACTTCGACAACATCCGCACCAACAAAATCAAGACCGCGCAACCCGCGCAAAATCGCCAATGCCTCGCGCGAAGTCAGGCCGCCGATTTCGGGTGTCCCCGTACCCGGTGCAAATGACGGATCAAGGCAGTCCACATCAAACGACAGGTAAACCGGACCATCGCCAATAACTTTGCAAGCCCTGGCAATGACGGCTTCCACGCCCATCTGGGGCACGTCTTCGGCATGGATCACGGTCATGCCGCTGTCATAGGAAAACTCCCAGACATATTCCGACGGCCCACGAATACCGATCTGAATGGTGCGTTCGGGGTCCAGAACGCCATCCATCACCGCCTCACGGAACGGCCCGCCGTGATGGAATTTCGAACCATCATATGCCCCACAGGTATCACAATGGGCATCAAGATGGATCATGCCAACCGGACGATCCCGGCCAATCGCCTTCAGGATCGAATAGCTGATCGAATGATCGCCGCCGACTGCAATCGGGATCACCCCCGCATCAACAATCCTGTTGAAATAGGCCTCGATATCCTCGTGACATTTTTCCAGCGAATAACGGCTGCGAAATGGCACATCGCCGATATCGGCAATACGGGCAATCGCCCCCGGCACCATGCGCATCACATGTTCATATGGGCCAATCCGTTCAATATTGCGCACGGCGCGCGGGCCAAGGCGTGCGCCTGCGCGGTTACTAACCCCCAAATCCATCGGGACACCAACAAGCACGACATCCAGACCGGCAAAGTTGTTTTGTGCCGCATCGACGGCATATGGCGCATCCAGAAAGGTCGGCACCCCGGCAAACGGCCATTTCCGCCCGCCACTTTCAGAAAACTGCGACCGGGCAACCTCGCTGAAATGCGTATCGAACACATCCGCCCCTTTGGCATTGCCATATTTTTCGCGCAGCCTGACAAGCTTGTCATCTGTGAACATGGAACCTCCTGATCACTGCACGCCCTTTGCCCCGCACAAACAGGCAGGACCGCAGAATTTGTCTGATCGGGCCATCAGATCAAATTGCACGCTCTAAAAAAATCACATATTCCTGAACTTTACTTTGGTAATTATCAAAGTAATTTCATTTGCGTGGGGAAACCGCCCGGTGATCACAGAACAGGCCGATCTGAAACTGTTGCGCATCTTCGCAACCATTGTAGAGGCTGGGGGATTTGCCGCCGCGCAAAGCGATCTGAACCTTTCACTTTCAACAATCTCAAGCTATGTCACTGCCCTTGAAACCCGCTTGGGATTTACGCTGTGCAAACGCGGGCGCAGCGGCTTTGCCCTGACTGCCGAGGGTCAGGTCGTATTTGACGAAGCCCACCGGATTTTCAAATCTATTGCACAATATGAAACCAAGATGCGTGCCCTGCGTGACAAGCTAAGTGGCACGCTGACCATCGGGTTGACCGATAACACCATCACCGATCCTGGCACGCGCCGATTTGAAAAAACCATCGCCCGGTTCATCGAACGCGCCCCCGATGTCACACTGAATGTGGAAACCCTCCCGCCCAATGATCTGCTGCGCGAGGTGGTGACCGACAATATCCAGATCGGGATTTGCAGTTTTCCCAAAACGGTTCTCGGCCTGCGCTATATCCCGCTTTATACCGAAATCCATCGCTTTTACTGCGGGTCGGCGCATCCGCTGTTTGCGCGGCCCGACCCCGAAATCAATATTGATGAAATACGGCGTTATCGCCTGATCGGGCGCAAACCTTGGCTGGGGCGTGATTTAAAGGAATTCGCAATCGCCCGGCCACATGCAACCGTATCCGATATGGAGGCCGAAGCCCGCCTGATCCTGTCAGGGGCGTATCTGGGGTATCTGCCCGAACACTATGCCCGGCAATTCGTCGACGACGGACGCATGCGCATGATCCAACGCGACCAGTTCACGGTCAAAGTCACCTTTCAGGCATGCTTTGATGACAGCAAACAGACCGATCCGATCACCAAGCTGTTTCTCGACATGCTGATCGATGATTTTGGCCATGCTGGCGATGAAATCCGTTAAATCGCAATAGCAATATTATCCAATATTCCTGTTTGGAACTTCCCTAGATTAAGGGCAGGCTCCTCGCCCACCACCAATAGTCATAAGTCGCCACCAGCGATCACAATGAAAAGACTGAAACGGAAACGCACAAGATGTCTCGCCCCGGATCTGCCCCGACCCGGCATTTCGATGCCGACACCATAAGACGCGGTGCCATCGCCTGTCTGCCCCTGCTGCCCAGCACCATGATCTTTGGTGCGGTGCTTGGCGTGCTCGCCACCCAGCGCGGTCTGTCGCTGGGTGAACTTCTGTTCATGAGCCTCACGGTCTTTGCCGGATCGGCACAATTCGTTTCGGTCGATCTGTGGCGCGAAACCATCCCCAGTGTGACGATCATTGTCGCAACCGCGGTGATCAATCTGCGCTATGTCCTGATCGGGGCATCCCTGCGCCCGGTGTTTCGTGGCCGTCCGCTCTGGGTCAAAATCTGCGGCATGCATATGGTGGCTGATGAAAACTGGGCGGTGACCATGACCCAGGAAAACCCTGCCAATCCGGGCTTCCTGCTGGGCGGCGGCATTTTCCTTGGCGTTGTCTGGGCGGCGGGCAACACCATCGGATATCTGCTGGGCGGGGGCATACCCGACCCGAATGTCTATGCGCTTGATTTCGCCTTTACCGCGGTCTTTGCCGCACTCACGGTTGGCATGTGGAAGGGCCGGGTTGATCTTCTGCCGTGGCTGGCCGCCGCCATCGGATCATTGATCGGACATTACACCTTGCCCGGCACATGGTCGATCCTTGCCGGAGCCGGGGCCGGGGTGATTGTGGCCGCCCTGACATGGCGCGAGGACATGGACGACACCGCACCCGAAACTGAAATAGCAGCAGATGCTTATGGCGCCCCCGAAGGCACCTATTCGACGGAGGCTGGCAAATGATGAGTTTCGCTGATCTGACCACCTTCAGCACCGCCTCGGTCCTGACCATTCTTGGCATGGCGATTGTGACCTATGGCATGCGCCTTGGCGGTCTTCTGATGGCCGACCGCCTGCCGCAACACGGCCGCTGGGCGCATGTGCTTGAACGCCTTCCGGGTGCGGTCCTGATTTCCGTCTGGGTGCCAAGCGCATTATCTGCCGGTGCGATTGGCATCGCCGGTGCCGCCGCCACCGTGATCACCATGATCTTTGTGCGCAACCTGTTTGCCGCGATGGTCGCGGGCATGGTGCTTGTCGCGGCGGGGCGGTATTTCCTCGGCTAAAGACACAACACGCAAACATGCAAAAAGGCCGCCCCGAAAATTCCGGGCGGCCTTTTTCGTGATCGTGGTTGGCTTTACGCCGCAACCATATTCTGCTCGCGCGTGGCTTCGAATTTCAGGTTCGGCCAATCGCGTTGCGTGGTTTCAAGATGCCAGGCATTGCGCGCGATAAACACCAGCGTTTCGTCGTGATCCTCGAACAGGGCCGACTGGTTGGCATCGCGGAATTTCTTGATTTCCAGCGGATCGCTGCCCATCACCCAGCGCGCGGCATAGGCCGGTGTCGGTTCGAAATGCACCTTGATGCCGTATTCGGCCGCGATGCGTTCTTTCAGAACCTCGAACTGAAGCTGCCCGACCACACCAACGATCCAGTCCGCCCCCATCATCGGCTTGAACACCTGTGATGCGCCTTCTTCGGCAAGCTGTTCAAGCGCGCGCTGAAGATGTTTGCCCTTCAGCGGATCATCAAGGCGCACCTTCTGCAACAATTCCGGGGCAAAGGCCGGAACCCCCCGGAAACGAAGGTCTTCGCCCTCGGTCAGAGTATCGCCGATGCGCAATGTGCCGTGGTTCGGAATGCCGATGATATCGCCCGGCCAGGCTTCTTCGGCAATGTCGCGTTCATTGGCAAAGAACAGCATCGGGTTATGCACCGCCATCTGTTTTCCCGCGCGCACGTGCTTCAATTTCATGCCACGTTTGAAGTGGCCGGAACACAGGCGGATGAACGCGATACGGTCACGATGGTTCGGGTCGATATTGGCCTGCACCTTGAACACAAAGCCCGAAACCTTTGTCTCGTTGGCTTCGACAAGGCGCGTTGCCGCTTCCTGCGGGCGCGGGGTCGGTGCGATATCGCCAAGTCCGCGCAGCAATTCACGCACACCAAAGTTATTGACCGCCGAGCCAAAAAATACCGGCGTCAGATGCCCCTCGCGGTAGCTTTGCAAATCAAATGGCGGACAGATTTCGCGCACCATTTCGACTTCTTCGCGCAGCTTCTCCAGAAGGTAATCCGGGATCAGTTCATCAAGCTTCGGATCATCAAGCCCCTTGATCGGAATGGCTTCCTTGACGACATTGCCGCCTTTTTCCATGAACAGAAGCTGATCATTGACCAGATCGTAACAGCCATGGAAATCCCGGCCCGATCCAATCGGCCATGTCACCGGCGACACATCAAGCGCAAGGTCACGTTCGATCTGATCAATCAGTTCAAAGAAATCACGTGATTCACGGTCAAGCTTGTTAACAAACGTCGTGATCGGCACATCGCGCAGGCGGCAGACCTCAAACAGCTTGCGCGTCTGGGCCTCGATCCCCTTGGCACCATCAATCACCATGACGGCGGAATCAACTGCGGTCAGAACGCGGTATGTATCTTCGGAAAAGTCTTCGTGGCCCGGCGTATCAAGCAGGTTGAAGATGTTCTTTTCAAACTCGAACGTCATGACGGCGGATGACACCGAAATACCGCGATCCTGTTCGATCTTCATGAAGTCCGAACGTGCGCCACGCTGTTCCTTTTTCGCCTTCACCGCACCGGCCATCTGAATGGCACCCCCGAAAAGCAGCAGCTTTTCAGTCAGTGTCGTTTTACCCGCATCCGGGTGGGCAATGATGGCAAAGGTACGGCGGCGCGATACCTGCTCGTCGATCGTCGGCATGGTTCATCCATTGATCATGATTTCGGGTTGGCGCGCACTGTACTGATTTTTGGCGCGCATGCCACCGTGAAATCGTCATATCGGGCATGATCGCATCCATCGCTGAAACAAATTCGTCATTTGACTTCTGCATAATATGTCAATATTTCCCGACATATGGAAATAAATACAGCAATCAGCGCCCTTGGCGCACTGGCACAGGAACACCGTCTGGCAGCATTCAGGATTCTGGTGCGCGTGGGCGAAGACGGCATGGCCGCAGGCGACCTCGCACGCAGCCTTGCGGTCCCGCACAACACCATGTCCACCCATCTGTCGGTTCTAAGCCAGGCCGGACTGATCACATCACAACGCAATGGCCGGTCGATCATCTATCGGATCGTCCCCGATGTTATGCGTGATCTTTTGGGATTTCTTGCCGATGATTGCTGTCAGGGCCGCCCGGAACTTTGCGGTATCGCGGTTTCCGGCAAAACATCGACCTCGACCTGCTGTTGAAACGCCAAACCGGCATAACCGGACGGAGACATCATCATGACTGGCGGTACCTATAACATCCTGTTCCTGTGTCAGGGGAATTCCGCACGTTCCATCATGGCCGAGGCCATCATGAACCGTGAAGGCGCAGGGCATTTTCATGCCTATAGCGCCGGGGCACATCCGCGCGGCAATCTGCATCCCTATACAATCGACCTTCTCAAAAGTCTGGGCGATGATCCGTCTGTCTTTTCCTCCAAGCCGATGGAAGTCTATTCCGCGCAGGACGAAATCAAATTCGACTTCATCTTTACGGTCTGCGACCAGACGGCAAAGGAAAGCTGCCCGATTTTCCCCGGCTCCCCGATGACCGCCCATTGGGGCGTACCCGATCCGGCAAGTGCCACCGGAACCGAGGCCGAAATCCGCCTTGCCTTCGCCGATGCCTATCGCATGCTGCGCAACCGGATTTCAATTTTCATGAGCCTGCCTTTCGCATCCCTTGACCGGATGTCGCTGCAACAGAAGCTCGACGACATTGGCAAAACCGGAATGCCCGCGAACGAAAGCGCATAAAACGCGAAACGGTCACTAACGGCCCCCGTTAGTGACCTGATATTCAGGAGTCCTCGAAATGAGCCGCAAAATCCGTATCGGCATCAACGGCTTTGGCCGCATGGGGCGTCTTGCCTTGCGCGCGGGCTGGGGCCATCCCGGCCTTGAATTCGTCCATATCAACGAAATCAGCGGCGGGGCGAAAACCGCCGCCCATCTGCTGGAATTCGATTCCGTGCATGGACGCTGGGATCATCCGGTAACCTGCATCGATGATACTGTTGTCATTGATGGCCAAACCACCCTGACCTTTTCGGAAAATGCCACACCGGGCGATACCGACTGGGTCGGGCAGGGCTGCGACATCGTTTTCGAATGCACCGGCAAATTCAAAACCCCCGAAACGCTTCAGCCCTATTTTGATCAGGGGGTGAAAAAAGTCATCGTCGCCGCCCCGGTCAAGGAAGGCGCGCTTAACATCGTTTATGGCGTCAATGACGATCTCTATGATCCGGCAATCCATCACCTTCTGACCGCGGCAAGCTGTACGACAAACTGTCTGGCCCCGGTGGTCAAGGTCATCCACGAAAAACTGGGTATCGTGCATGGTGCCATCACCACCATCCATGATGTGACCAACACCCAGACCGTGGTTGACCTGCCGCACAAGGATCTGCGCCGCGCCCGGTCCAGCCTGCAATCGCTGATCCCCACCAGCACCGGCTCGGCCACCGCCATCACCATGATCTACCCGGAACTGGCCGGAAAGCTGAACGGCATTGCCGTGCGCGTGCCGCTGCTGAACGCGTCGCTGACTGATTGCGTGTTCGAAGTCGCCTGCGACACCGATGTCGAAACGGTCAATAACCTGCTGCGCACCGCATCGGAAACCTATCTTGCCGGGATTCTCGGATACGAGGAACGCCCGCTGGTCAGTTGCGATTATCTCAACGATCCGCGCTCCTCGATCATCGATGCCGGATCAACCATGGTGATCGACAAACGGCAGGTCAAAATATTCGCCTGGTATGACAATGAATGGGGCTATGTCTGCCGGATGGTTGATCTGGCCGCCAAAGTCGCCCAAAGCCTTTAGGATCATTTTCATGTCATCGGCCATTCGCAATTATGCCCTTGTCACATCCGCCTATTGGGGATTTACCCTGACGGACGGGGCTTTGCGTATGCTGGTTCTGCTGCATTTCAATGACCTTGGATATTCGGCCTTTGAAATCGCCCTTCTGTTTGTCCTTTATGAATGTGCCGGGGTCATCACCAATCTGGTCGGTGGCTGGCTGGCACAGGCGCGCGGGCTCCGCTTTACCCTGTTTGCCGGGCTGATCACCCAGATCGCCGCCCTTTCCGCCCTGTCCCTGACCAATGAAAACTGGCTGCCGTGGATATCGGTTGCCTATGTCATGGGCCTGCAGGCCGCATCGGGTGTCGCCAAGGACCTGACCAAAATGTCCAGCAAGTCGGCCATCAAGGTTCTGGTGCCCGAAAATGCCGACGGGGCATTGTTTCGCTGGGTGGCCCTACTGACCGGATCGAAAAACGCGCTCAAAGGGGCCGGTTTTTTCATGGGCGGTGCGCTTCTGGCCTGGCTTGGTTTTGGCGGGGCGTTGCTCGCGATGGCAACCGGGCTGACCGTCATCCTGATTGCGGTGGCCCTGTCCATCGGTCCCGAAATGGCCGCCCCGGCCAACAAACCGAAACCCAAATTCCGCGAAGTCTTCTCCAAGGATCGCAAGATCAATATCCTGTCAGCCGCCCGCATGTTCCTGTTCGGATCGCGCGATATCTGGTTTGTCGTCGGATTACCGGTCTTTCTGGCAACCCATCTTGGCTGGGGCCATATCGAGGTCGGCACCTATATGGCGCTGTGGGTGATCGGCTATGGCTTCATCCAGACGATTGCGCCCAAAATCCTGCGCGCAGGCACCCATGCCCCGGACGGACAAAGTGCGCGCCTGTGGATTTTCGCCCTGATCATCGTGACCGCGGGCATTGCGGCCGCCGTGCAATTTGATATCTCGCCCGAAATTGCCGTTCTGGGCGGTTTGATGGTCTTCGGGCTGGTCTTTGCGGTCAATTCATCGCTGCATTCCTATCTGATCCTTGCCTATGCCGATGGTGACAGGGTCGCGATGAATGTCGGGTTCTATTACATGTCCAATGCCGTCGGGCGACTGACTGGCACCATCCTGTCGGGACTGGCCTATATGTATGGCGGTCTGGTTGGCTGTCTGGCCGTCTCGGCCGCCTTCCTTCTGATCGGCTGGATAATCAGTTTTGGCCTGCCAAAACACCAATCCGGGACGCCCGAAGCACTGCATTAGAAAAAAGTTATCTCGCAGATGCGGCATAAATCTCTGAAAAGACTCACTTTCCGATTTCATTTAAATTTAATCAGATAAAAAACAGTGACAAAACACAGGATGTAGGCGTACGATTCTGTTGTACGGTCAATAACTGGACCGCAGGAGGGGTTCCCGAGTGACGCGAGAGCACGTTGTAAAACGGAATTTTTCGCCCCCCGGATCGCAGATGCAACATGTTGCTGCGAACGGCGGTGAACCCACCCGCCACTTCCATCGCAAGATGAAAATTGAATGCGCGCCTTTCCATGATGGAATGGCGCGTTTTGCTTTATTGGCACAATTGATGAGGTGACTTATGGGTAAGCGCGCAGCACGCCGTCGTAGCCGTCCGCAACAGGCAGACACCAACGTTCACGAGCTGTTTGACGGTGACAAGTCAAACTGGCATCCCCTGAACGGTCAGGGTGACGTCCCTCAGAACGGCCAACGCGATCAAAGCTTCCGCCGCCACATTCGCCCGAAAAGCGAAAATCAGGCGGCCCTGATGGAAGCAATCGATGCCTTCAACCTCATCCTTGCACTTGGCCCGGCGGGAACCGGGAAAACCTTCATCGCTGTTTCCAAGGCCGTCGAAGCGCTGGACAAGGGCGAAATCGGCCGCATCGTTCTGGCCCGCCCCGCGGTCGAGGCTGGCGAAAATATCGGCTTCCTGCCCGGCGACGTCGAAGCCAAAATGGCCCCCTATCTTCGCCCGCTTTACGATGCACTGAATGACCGTCTCGGTGCCAAACGCCTGCGGCAGTACCTTTCGGACGGCACGATCGAAATCGCACCGATTGGCTATATGCGTGGCCGCACACTCAACAATGCCTTCGTCGTGATTGACGAGGCCCAGAACTGCACCTACGGACAGCTCAAGATGCTGGTCACCCGCCTTGGCTGGAATTCAACCATGATCCTGACCGGCGACCCGGACCAGACAGACCTTCTGCCGGAAATGTCGGGCCTGTCGGAAATGTCCGACCGTCTTGAAAATGTCGAAGACATCGCCTGCGTCAAACTGGCTGATCGGGACATCGTCCGTCATCCGCTGGTCGCCAGCATGCTGACCGTCCTTTAACCTTTCGGCACGGCAAACCAAAAGAAGAAGGCGGGTCCGTCACCGGGCCCGCCATTTTCACAGGCTTATTTCCCGATGTTTCGGGGCATGTATAAATCCCCGCCATCACGGTATTTTTCCGCCATCGCCGCCATGCCTTCCTTCTGCACATCGGCCCTTATTTCGTGTGAAATCCGCATCGAACAGAATTTCGGCCCGCACATCGAACAGAAATGCGCCACCTTGTGCGCCTCTTTCGGCAGGGTCTGATCATGAAATGCCCGTGCGGTTTCCGGGTCCAGCGACAGGTTGAACTGATCTTCCCAGCGAAATTCAAACCGCGCACGCGAAAGCGCATCATCGCGTGCCTTCGCTGCCGGGTGGCCCTTGGCAAGATCGGCGGCATGGGCGGCAATCTTATAGGTAATCACCCCGGTCTTCACATCATCCCGGTCCGGCAGGCCCAGATGTTCCTTGGGCGTCACGTAACACAGCATTGCGGTCCCGAACCAGCCGATCATCGCCGCCCCGATCCCCGATGTAATGTGATCATAGCCGGGCGCAATATCGGTGGTTAGCGGCCCCAGCGTGTAAAACGGTGCTTCGCCGCAAATCGACAATTGCTTGTCCATGTTTTCGCGGATTTTATGCATCGGCACATGGCCCGGCCCCTCGATCATCACCTGGCAATCACGATCCCATGCAATGCGGGTCAATTCGCCCAGTGTTTCCAGTTCGGCAAATTGGGCGGCATCATTGGCATCGGCAATCGATCCCGGCCGCAATCCATCGCCCAGCGAAAAGGAAACGTCATACGCCCGGCAGATATCGCAAATCTCGGCGAAATTCTCATACAGGAAACTTTCGCGATGATGATGCAGGCACCATTTCGCCATGATCGACCCGCCCCGCGATACGATGCCGGTCACCCGGTCCACGGTTAACGGGATGTGATGTAATCGCAATCCGGCATGGATGGTAAAATAATCCACCCCCTGTTCGGCCTGCTCGATCAATGTGTCGCGGAATATTTCCCATGTCAGGTCCTCGGCAATCCCGCCGACCTTTTCCAAAGCCTGATAGATCGGCACCGTCCCGATGGGCACCGGCGAATTGCGGATGATCCAGTCGCGGATATTGTGGATATTGCGCCCGGTCGACAGATCCATGACCGTATCCGCCCCCCATCGCGTCGCCCAGACCATCTTTTCAACCTCTTCGGCCATTGATGATGTGACCGCCGAATTGCCGATATTGGCATTGATCTTGACCAGAAAATTCCGTCCGATGATCATCGGTTCGGCTTCTGGATGGTTGATATTGGCTGGGATGATCGCGCGCCCCCGTGCAATTTCTTCACGCACGAATTCGGGCGTCACATGATCGGGGATCACCGCCCCGAATGCCTCGCCATCACGCTTGGCATTGGCGCGCATTTCCGCCCGGCCCAGATTTTCACGGATCGCGACATATTCCATTTCGGCGGTAATGATTCCGGCCCGGGCATAGGCCAGCTGCGTCACTGCCCGCCCGCCAGTTGCGCGCAACGGCGCATGGCTTTGCGGAAATGCCGGAACCGCATGGCTTTCACTTTCGACAAAGCCGTTATCTTCGGGTTTGATGTCGCGCCCGGCATATCGTTCGGTATCAGCACGCGCCGCGATCCAGCTTCGGCGCAGTCGTGGCAGTCCCTTGGCAATGTCAATCGTGACATCTGGGTCGGTATAGGGCCCCGACGGGTCATAAACCCTGATCGGCGGTTCGCCTGCGGTGGCATGAACCGCAATTTCACGCATCGGTACGCAAATATCGGGAAAGTGCGATCCCGTAATGTGGATTTTGCGCGATGCGGGCAACGGCCCGGTTGTAACATCGCTGGTGACATCAATACTGATATCGGTTTTGGTAGATGGAACAGACATAAAAGGCCCCTTTGCAATCAAGGCAATGGAGACCCAGTTCTGCGAGAGGCTGCTGATGAAAAATGCCGACCGGTGATGGGAAAACCGCCATGACAAACGGGGCGTACCCACAGTATCAAAACAGGTAAATATGCCGGCATCCGCACCATCCCTACGCCAGTATGAACTGGATCAGGTTCAAAGGGTCACTGCGCTGCAAAGCCAGCAGTTTCTCAGCCCCTTGTCGGGGCTCCCCAGGTGATCGATTGCAGGGTTACAAGTTATGCGGGTAATGTCAATTGGTGGAAAACACCCGACACCCGAAACCTAGCGCCCCGTCGCCAGCTCGCCATTTGACGCCGGAATACTGTCCTGACCGGCCTTGCGCGCCCGGCCCGTATGCCAGAATTCCGGGTCTTCGGTATAACCACTGAACTCGTCGAGATGGATGTCTTCGGGCGGTTCGGGATGGATCGTGATATCCAGATCGGGATATTCCGCCCGGATGCTGTCCATCACCTGATGGCAGATGGTGTGCGATTCCCGCATCAGCATCCCGCCATCCATGATCAGTTCGATCTCGGCAAAGCGATGCACGCCCGATGACCGGGTGCGCAGACGGTGAATGCCGATCACGGACGCGTTTTTCATCGTCAGTTCGATGATCCGCTGGCTGTCTGATTCCGGCAATTCCTGATCCATCAGGACCGAAACCGAATTGCGCCCGACCTTGACCGCGGAATAAAGCAGGAAAAGCGCCACCATGCCGCCAATCGCCGGATCGGCCCAGTTCAGGCCGGAAAAACCTGCAACAAGGGCAACAATCACCGCCAGATTGGACAGGATGTCGCTGGTGTAATGCATCGAATCGGCGTCAACCGCCAACGACCCGGACATCCGCACCGCTTTTCGTTGCAGCAACACAAGCCCGACGGTCATGACAAGCGAGATCGACATGATCCACACGCCTTCAACCGCAAACCGGATCGGCTGCGGTTCCGCAAGACGCGATCCGGCCTCCGCCAGAACCAGAATGGCCGCCCCGATCATGAAGGCAGACTGGAAAAGCCCCGCCAGCGGTTCGGCCTTGCCATGGCCAAAACGGTGATCGTGATCGGCCGGGCGCCATGCGCTTCGGACCGCCATGAAGTTGATCACAGACGTCCCGACATCAAGCATGCTATCAATCATCGAAGACAGAAGGCTGACGGAATCGGTCATGAACCAACCGGCGGCCTTGATGGCAATCAGCGTCGCAGCAATGACAATAGAGGCCGTGGTTGCCCGACGTGCCCATATTTCCCTTTGCGCGATGTCAATGACAGGACATTGACTCATGTTCTACAGACCCTTGGTCTTCAATTTCCGCTCGCTGATTGCGGTTTTATATCGTGAATTGGCGTAATATGTAATGACTATTGCCATACTTTGACCTTCGCCTGTGCAGCAAATAGCGCATATTTGATATTCCGCAAGGTTTTCAAACCAGACCGGAGCGACTATATCAGCCCCGCAGGCGGATAAGAGCAAACAACAGGCCCACTTATGATTGTTGAAATCGGACATTATGCCCTGGTGCTGTCACTCGTGGTGGCATTGGCACAGTCGACCATCCCGTTTCTGGCCGCATCGCGGCGTGATGTCGCACTTCTGAAAATTGCGCCACGTCTGGCGATTGCCTGCTTTGCCCTTGTCGGTACAAGCTTTGCCGCCCTGACATATGCCTATGTCACATCCGATTTCTCGGTCGTCAATGTGGTCGCCAACAGCCACACCTCCAAACCGCTGATCTATAAAATCACTGGCGTCTGGGCCAACCACGAAGGCTCGATGCTGCTCTGGGTGATGATCCTGACCCTGTTTTCGGCTGCCGTCGCGGGCTTTGGCCAGAACCTGCCACCAAGCCTTCTGGCGCGCGTCGTCGGCGTCATGGGCTTGATAGCCCTCGGCTTCCTGCTGTTCATCCTTCTGACGTCTAACCCGTTCGAACGCGTGATTAATCCGCCGCTCAACGGCGAAGGCATGAACCCGCTGCTTCAGGACCCCGGCATCGCCATTCACCCGCCGTTCCTTTATCTCGGCTATGTCGGTTTCTCGGTGGCCTTTGCCTTTGCCGTTGCCGCACTCATCGAAGGCCGGGTTGATCCGGCATGGGCGCGCTGGGTCCGTCCCTGGACGCTGGCCGCATGGATGTTCCTGACCGCCGGGATCGGGCTTGGCTCCTGGTGGGCCTATTACGAACTCGGCTGGGGTGGCTGGTGGTTCTGGGATCCGGTTGAAAACGCATCCTTCATGCCGTGGCTGGCCGGAACCGCGCTTTTGCATTCGGCGATTGTCGTTGAAAAACGTGACGCGCTCAAAAGCTGGACGATCTTCCTGTCGATCCTTGCCTTTTCCTTCTCGCTGCTCGGCACCTTCCTTGTGCGGTCGGGCGCGCTGACATCGGTTCATGCCTTTGCCACCGATCCGACGCGCGGGGTGTTTATCCTGTTCCTGCTGTGTCTGACGGTGGGCGGGTCGCTGGCCCTTTATGCGTGGCGCGCGCCAACCCTGAAGGGCGGCGGTCTGTTTCAGCCGATCTCGCGCGAAGGCGCACTTGTTTTCAACAACGTGCTGCTCTCGATTGCCGCGGCCATGGTGCTGCTCGGCACCCTTTATCCGCTGCTGCTTGAAACCCTGACCGGTGAAAAGATTTCGGTCGGCGCGCCGTTCTTCAATTCCACCTTCGTTCCGATCATGACGCCCCTGATCATTGCCATGGCATTCGGGCCGATGATGCCTTGGAAACGTGCCGATCTGTTTGCGGTTCTGGGCAAGCTCAAAATCGCCATTGCCGCCGTGATCCTCGTTCTGATCGTCACCTACTGGCTTGCCGGTGGTCCGGCCTTTGCCCTGTTTGGCATGGGGCTGGCGATCTGGCTGTTTGTTGGAACGATGCTGGAATGGGCCGGACGGATCAAGCTTTTCCGCGAACCGCTCTCGACCAGCTTCCGCCGGATGCGCAATCTGCCACGCTCGGCACACGGCACCATGCTGGCTCATGCCGGGATGGCGATTGTCATTGCCGGGATCACCGGATCACAGGCATGGACCGAAGAATCGGTTCAATCGCTTGCCATCGGTGAAAGCACGGTTGTTTCGGGCCATACCTTCACGCTCAGCAGCCTTCGCGAATATCAGGGGCCGAACTTCTTCGCCCGCGAGGCCACCATCACCATCGCAACCCCGGGCGAACGCACCATAACGCTTACCCCGGAAAAGCGCGTCTACACCGTAGAAGGCATGCCCACGACCGAGGCCGGAATCCGGTCCGGTTTCACCGGCGATATCTATGCTGTCATCGGCGATGAAGACGCCAGCGGCAAATGGGTGACGCGCTTCTATGTCAAACCGATGATCCCGTGGATGTGGGCCGGTGGCATCATCATGGTGCTGGGTGGTCTGATGTCGCTCTCCGATCGTCGTTATCGCGTCGGTGCCCCTGCCCGCTCCACCAAAACGGTTCACACCGTACCCGCCGAATAGGATTCTCAATGACCATCTGGATTGTTCTTGGCGCCTTGACGGCTCTGGTGGCGGGTTACGTCCTCTGGCCGATCTTGCGAAATGCGCGTTCCGCCAGTGCCGATGCGGGTGATGATCACCTTGCCGACATGGACGAAGACGAACTGCAACGCGATCTTGCGGTTTACCGCGACCAGCTTGCCGAAATCGGACGCGACATCGAACGCGGCGTTCTGACCGGCGAACAGGCCGACGCCGCCCGCACCGAAGTCCAGCGCCGCATCCTTGCCACCGATCAGCGCATCAGCACCCGCCAGCAATCCGGCGAGGCCGCAACGCGCATCTCCCGCCTGCGCCCGGCTGTTGCGATCTTTACCCTGCTTCTGTTTGTCGGCGGTATCGGCCTTTATCTGGATCTTGGCCGCCCCGACCTTCGTGATCGCCCCATGGCCAGCCGTACTGACGAAATCATGGCCGCCCGGCAGGCCAGCGAAAATGACGCCAGCCGCAATGACGCGCTGAACCGCGCCGTACAGGACCTGTCAAACCGCCTGCTTGAAAATCCCGATGACCTCAAGGGCTGGGAACTGCTTGGCGCCAGTCTGATGGCACTTGGGCGCGCCGAAGAAGCCCAGACCGCCTTCCTCGAAGCGGTCAAGCAATCCGGTCGCGATGGTGATTATCTGGCGATGTATGCCGAAAGCGTCATCCGGGCGAATAACGGCCAGGTCAACACAATCGCCCGCGGCGCACTCGAAGAAGCCGCCCAATCCGGCAGCAAGGACCCCCGCATCCAGTATTTCCTCGGTCTTGCCGATGCGCAGAACGGCAATGTCGCTGCCGCGATTGATCGCTGGATCGTGCTGGTGAATGGTGCGCCGTCCGATGCCGGATGGCTTCCGATGGTGCTGGCCCGGATCGACGAAGCCGCCCTCGCCCAGGGGATCGACATTACCGGCCGGATCAAGATCACCCCGCCAATGGCCTCAAACGCCCCTGCCGGGCCCGGGGGACCCTCGCGCGAAGACATGGAAGCCGCCGCCGAAATGTCGCCCGAAGAACGTCAGGAAATGATCCTTGGCATGGTGTCGCAGCTGGCCGACAAACTGGCGGAAAACCCGGAAAACCCCGAAGGCTGGGCCCGTCTGATCCGCGCCTATATGGTGATCGGCCAACCCGATCAGGCAAAGCAGGCCTATGACAACGCCCGGCAGGTATTTTCCGATGATACCGATCTTCTGACCCGCTTTGCCGGGTTGGCCGATGAACTGGGCATCCCTGCGAATTGACCGGCCCCAAACGGCCACCATCATTCATCACCCAGAATCGAACGCACCGTGAAAAATCGCGGTGCGTTTTTTCTGTTTACACCCATACGAATGCAGCCAACCAAATAATACGCAAGGATAGTATTTTGATCAAACTTTCGCCTGTATCCTATTGATTTGGCGTTCTGTTTCCTCAAATTTGACCCGTTGAAAAAGTGAACCGGATTCAGAAATTTCAAACTTTTCGCCTACAAGATTGAATTTATTCTGTCTTTTTCTTCAATTCCCCTAAAAGATTGACTATAATTCTCATCTATCAAAAGGGGGAGTTTCCGACATTCCCCATCCAAAAGAATAAGGACGTCGCATGATCGCCGGTGCAAGCGGGGCCGTAAGCAATTTGCTGCTGATAGAAGACAATCCGGGCGACGCCCGATTGGTTCAGGAAGCGCTCCGTGAATTCACCCACCCGGTTACGCTGCATCATGTCAAGGATGCGATGACCGCGCGCCAGTTCCTGCAACAGGATGGCCCCTATCGCAATGCGCCAAGACCCCGCCTGATCCTGCTGGACCTGAACATGCCCCGCAAGGATGGCCGCGAAATGCTGCGCGAAATCCGGAATGATCCGTCATCCGCCTCGATCCCTGTGATCGTGCTGACCACGTCGGGGGCCGAACATGATGTGGATCTGTGCTATGCGGCGGGGGCGAACTGCTATCTGCGCAAACCGGTCGATGTCACGGAATTCATCGAACTGATGAAGATGATCGAATCTTTCTGGCTCGGTCTTGCCCTGACCCCGTCCCCCTGATCCCGCCGCCGGTTGCGGCTACCCCCATCACGCTTTCCCGATCAGCCCTTCTGACATGCCAAAAGCAAAAAGGCCGCTGTCTGCACAACAGCGGCCTTTTTAACAAAGTCGAAGATCGATGATCAGTTGGACAGTGCGGCAATCTGCGCACGGGCAACCTCAAGCGCACGCTCGGCATTCGCCTTGTCATGCGCCGTGGTTGCCGCCTTCAGATCCGCCTGCGCGGTCTCAAGACGTGCCTGGGCTTCATCGGCCTTGATATCGGAAACCGGAACCGCTTCTTCGGCCAGAATGGTGCAACGCTCGGGGTTAACCTCGGCGACGCCACCGGCAACGAAGATACGTTCGGAAACCTTGCCACCTGCATAGATGTCGATGACACCGGGGCGAATGGTCGAGATCATCGGCGAATGCTTCGGCAGCACGCCAAAATTCCCGTCCGTGCCCGGAACAACGACCATCTCGACCGGCTCGGATTTGAGCAGGGCAGACGGCGAAACAAGTTCCAATACAGTCGTATCAGTCATGACAGTCCTCTCTCCCGTATGGGAAGGGGGACCGAAGCTGCCTTAGGCAGCTTCGGCCATCTTCTTGGCTTTCTCGATGGCTTCTTCGATGGTGCCGACCATGTAGAATGCCTGTTCAGGCATGTGGTCATATTCACCAGCACAGATGGCCTTGAATGCCTTGATGGTGTCTTCGAGCTGAACGAACACGCCCGGAGTACCGGTAAAGACTTCTGCAACGTGGAACGGCTGCGAAAGGAAACGCTGGATCTTACGGGCACGGGCCACGACCAGTTTGTCTTCTTCCGAAAGCTCGTCCATGCCGAGAATTGCGATGATGTCCTGAAGACCCTTATAGGTCTGAAGGATACGCTGCACTTCACGGGCGGTCTCGTAGTGTTCCTTGCCGATAACGCCCGGATCAAGCGCACGCGAGGTACTGTCGAGCGGATCAACAGCCGGATAGATGCCAAGCTCGGCGATCTGACGGTTGAGCGTCGTGGTCGCATCAAGGTGGGCAAACGAGGTTGCCGGTGCCGGGTCGGTCAAGTCATCGGCAGGGACGTAAATGGCCTGGACCGAGGTAATGGAACCTTTTTTGGTCGAGGTAATACGTTCCTGAAGCGCACCCATGTCGGTTGCGAGTGTGGGCTGATAACCCACGGCAGACGGGATACGACCCAGAAGTGCCGACACTTCCGAACCCGCCTGGGTAAAGCGGAAGATATTATCGACGAAGAACAGAACGTCCTGGCCTTCTTCATCACGGAAATATTCCGCAATCGTCAGACCGGTCAGGGCGACACGTGCACGTGCTCCCGGGGGTTCGTTCATCTGGCCATAAACCAGTGCGGCTTTGGATGCACCTTCCGGGTTGATAACGCCCGAATCCATCATCTCGTGATAGAGGTCGTTACCTTCACGGGTACGTTCACCAACACCTGCGAAAACCGAATAACCGCCGTGGCCTTTTGCCACGTTGTTGATCAGTTCCATGATGAGAACGGTTTTACCCACGCCCGCGCCACCGAACAGACCGATTTTACCACCCTTGGTGTACGGCGCGATCAGGTCGATGACCTTGATGCCGGTAACCAGGATTTCGGTGTCGGTTGACTGATCGGTGAAAGACGGTGCTTCACGGTGGATCGGGGAGGTCATTTTCGCGTTGACCGGACCACGTTCGTCGACCGGCTCGCCGATGACGTTCAGGATACGACCAAGGGTTTCCGGACCAACCGGAACCAGGATCGCGTCACCGGTATCAATGACTTCCTGACCGCGACGCAGACCTTCGGTGGTGTCCATCGCGATGGTACGGACGGCATTCTCACCAAGGTGCTGTGCAACTTCAAGAACCAGACGCTGGCCGTTGTTGTCAACATGCAGCGCGTTCAGAATGGGAGGCAGATCGCCGTCGAATTTAACGTCGACGACGGCGCCCATAACCTGGGAAATTTTCCCCGCCTTCTTGTTCGCCATAGGTATTGTCTCCTGCTCGGACAAAACTATCCGTTAGTTCCTGCGACCCGCTTACAAAGCCTCGGCGCCGGAAATGATTTCAATCAGTTCGTTGGTGATCTGGGCCTGACGTGAGCGGTTGTACTGGATGCTCAGTCGGTCGATCATATCGCCGGCATTGCGGGTTGCGTTATCCATCGCGGACATACGCGCACCGTGCTCGGATGCACTGCTTTCCAGCATCGCACCGAAAATCTGGACCCCGACATTACGCGGCAGCAGATCAGCCAGAATGGCTTCTTCGGACGGTTCATATTCATAAACCGCAGAAGAACCGGTAGCTTCTTCCTGCCCGTCGGCTTCCGGCACCGCGAACGGTACCAGCTGCTGTTCGGTCACGACTTGCGAAATTGCTGACACGAACTTGTTATAGAAGATCGAGCAGACGTCAAATTCGCCTTCTTCGTACAGCGCCAGAACTTTGTCGGCAACGTCGGTAGCAGCAGAGAAATCAATCCCCTTCTTGCCTTCGACGCCAGTATACCGGGCGACAATCGCATCACCAAATTCACGCTTGAGCGCATCGGCACCCTTGCGGCCAACACAGATCAGCTTCACCGTTTTGCCAGCCGCGCGAAGGGCGCGGACCTTGATACGGGTTGCTTTGATGATCGATGCGTTGAAACCACCGCAAAGGCCACGGTCCGCGGTAAAGACGACGAGCAGATGCACATCATCCTTGCCGGTACCTGCCAGAAGCTTCGGTGCCCCCTGTGCGCCACCAACCGCGGCTGCAAGCCGTCCCAGCATCGTCCCCATGCGATCCGCATAGGGACGGGCTGCTTCTGCTGCATCCTGCGAACGGCGGAGCTTGGAGGCCGCCACCATCTTCATCGCCGAAGTAATTTTCTTCGTCGATTTGACGCTGGCAATGCGCGAGCGCAGATCCTTCAAACTAGCCATTGCGTTTCCTCCTTCGCCTAAATTTCAGACTTACGCGAAGGTTTTCGCGAACTTGTCGAGGAACGCTTTGAGCTTCGTTTCGGTGGCTTCCGAAAGAACCTTCTCGGTGCGGATCGCATCAAGAATGTCAGAACCGGTCGAACGGATATCGTTCAGGAACTGTTCTTCGAAAGCACGAATTTTGCCAACTTCCACGCCGTCAAGGTAACCCTTCACACCGGCATAGATCACAACAACCTGTTCTTCCACTTTAAGCGGCGAATACTGCGGCTGCTTGAGCAGTTCCGTCAGACGTGCGCCACGTGCCAGCAGTTTCTGGGTCGCCGGATCAAGATCCGATGCGAACTGTGCGAAAGCTTCCATTTCACGATACTGGGCAAGTTCCAGCTTGATCGAACCGGCAACCTGTTTCATTGCCTTGATCTGCGCGGACGAACCCACACGCGAAACCGACAGACCAACGTTCACAGCCGGGCGAACACCCTTATAGAACAGGTCGGTTTCAAGGAAGATCTGACCGTCGGTGATCGAAATCACGTTGGTCGGAATAAACGCCGAAACGTCGTTACCCTGGGTTTCGATAACCGGCAGTGCGGTCAGCGAGCCAGCGCCGTTTTCGTCATTCATTTTCGCAGCACGTTCCAGCAGACGGGAGTGCAGATAGAAAACGTCGCCCGGGAAAGCTTCACGTCCCGGCGGGCGGCGAAGAAGCAGCGACATCTGGCGATAGGCAACAGCCTGTTTCGACAGATCATCATAGAAGATGGTGGCATGCATGCCATTGTCGCGGAAATATTCACCCATTGCGCAGGCAACGAACGGTGCCAGGAACTGCATCGGCGCCGGATCAGAAGCGGTCGCGGCAACAACGATGGTGTTTTCCATCGCACCACGTTCTTCAAGAACCTTCACAACCTGAGCAACGGTCGAACGTTTCTGACCAACCGCAACATAGATGCAGAACATCTTGTCGCTGTCGGATTTCGCGGCATCGTTCACCGGCTTCTGGTTCAGGATGGTGTCGATGATGATCGCGGTTTTACCGGTCTGACGGTCACCAATGATCAGCTCGCGCTGGCCACGGCCAATCGGGATCAGCGAGTCAATCGACTTGATACCGGTCTGGACCGGCTCATGAACCGATTTGCGCGGGATGATGCCCGGTGCCTTGACGTCGGCAAGGCGACGTTCTTTCGCACCCAGTTCACCTTTACCGTCGATCGGGTTGCCAAGCGCGTCAACAACGCGGCCCAGCAATTCCTTGCCAACCGGCACGTCAACGATGGCACCGGTACGCTTGACCTGGTCGCCTTCCTTGATGGTACGGTCAGAACCGAAAATAACGATACCGACATTGTCTTCCTCAAGGTTCAGGGCCATGCCCTTGATGCCACCCGGGAAGTCGACCAGTTCACCGGCCTGAACATTGTCAAGACCATGAACACGGGCGATACCGTCACCGACAGACAGAACCTGACCGACTTCGGCAACTTCGGCTTCAGCGCCAAAATTGGCGATCTGATCCTTAAGAATAGCGGAGATTTCCGCGGCGCGGATTTCCATCACGCAACCCCTTTCATAGCGAGCTCGAGCTTCTGCAATTTGGTACGAAGCGAGGCATCAAAAACCCGGGAACCGACCTTGACGACAAGGCCGCCAAGAACCGCCGGATCGACATTCAGGTCCACTTTGACAGTGGCACCGACAACTTCTTTAAGAGCGCCGGTAACGGCTTCGATTTGCTCTTTCTTCAGCTCGGAAGCCGACGTCACCTGTGCGGTCACTTCGCCTTTGAAAGCTGAGAGCATGGAAAGGTAGGAACTGATAACATCCGGCAGAACGAAAAGGCGGCGTTTCTGACACAGAACGCCAACGGTCTTCTTGGTCAACTCGGAAACGCCAAGCTTGTCCAGAAGGGCCGCCATTGCCTTGGCCTGCACATCCCGGGAAATCACGGGACTACGGAGCACATTCCGCAGGTCATCGCTTTCGACGATGGCCTGGTCGAGCAATTCAAGATCGCTTTTGACAGCATCAAGCGCATCGGCCGACTGGGCCAATTCGAATAATGCTGTGGCGTAACGCCCTTGAAGCCCGGTCGCGGCAGTATTTTGGGACACCGGTGAAAGCCCTCAATTCTGGTTATGAGAACGACTCGGATACGTATAAAAAAATGGTCTCTCGGAAGGTGTTCCCGCCGAGAAGCGAGCGTTTGGTATCACATGTCCATGACAGGGGCAACCCCCGCGCAACGCCATTTGGGCGGTCTTTTTCATTCTTTACTGAAGTTGGGGCAAAACAGCCCCGGATCGCTCGCGTTTCGAGGCTTTTTACAACTATTTTATAATGCCGCCTCTCCCGCCATCGGCGGATTCTGTCTTTGGGAAATCACCTTTAAGGAACGAATCCCCGATTTTTCCGACGATGCGGCCCATACAACCCCTGATCGATAACCGTTTTTTCCGATCAAAAAGTGTAATCGACATCACATCCGAACCTTCCCGGCGTCAATTCCGGACACCCATGTCATCCCCAAGGAGGTTCAAATGAAACTGCCCTCGATGTCCCCTCTGGCCGGCCTGCTGATTGCAGGCCTTGCCCTGCTGCTTCCGATCAACGCCTTCGCGTGTAGCACCGGCTATTTCCGTTTTGTCGAAACCGGCACCGCCAACCCCTTCGTGCCATCCGCCTCGCGCGCCTATTACGATGATCAGGATCAGGCCGGAACCGCAATTTCCGTTTTTGTCGATCTGACATCGGCGGATTACAAGGCCATGGCCGACAGCCGCCTCAATGCATTCGGCGGTAAAACCACGGTTTACAAAATCGCCTGCGATGCCGTGACCGCCCCGCTGTCCGAAACCCCGGCTGAAGATGTGCCCTCCGATAGCTGGATGAGTGCCGAGGGCATCAGCCCCACCCACGTCTATCTCGAAGCTGACAATTTCAACAGCGCCACCGTCGGCTCCAAAAAGCAATCCATCCCGGCCTGGCTCACCAGCAAGTCCAGCAAGGTCTACAGCGCCAACTGATATCATCGCGTCGGGTCACCCTACCGGTGGCCCGATCCGCCAATCAGGGTCAGGACCCTAGATATGCGACCCGGTGCCATCGCCCTTGGCCGACCATTGCCGCGCCCGGTTGATCGCCATTTTCGCCTGCACTTCGTGATCAAGGTCCAGACCGAACTGATCGACCAGCCGATACAGCAAAATCATCACATCCGCCGCTTCGCGCCCGATTTCCGAAAGATCGCGGTCAACAACCGCCTCATCAAGCTCTTTCATCTCCGTCATCGCACGCGTAACAAGCGCACGGGGATCGGCAACCGGGCCAAAAATCTTTTCGGCCCAGTCACATATGCTTTGCTGGCTTTCGCGCAGGCTTGTTGAATTTTTAACATTCGTCATCAAATCTTATCCATGGAATATAAAAATCTGGGCTATCCATAACCCGCAAGCATGACGGGAGACAATATATGGCACGATGCCGGAAGTTCGTGCATATGGCGAGGTTGCTCCGATATCGCCTACAGAATTTGTGCGCCCTGACCGCAACATTGTGCGTTATTGCTTTTCCTTTGGCCGCAAATGCCCGCACCCTGATCATCGAAGGCCTATCCGAAGCCCCGCTGAAATGGATGGTCGACCGTGATCCGCGTGGCATTGATATCGACATCATGACCGAAGTGCTCAACGATATGGGCATCACCGATTACCGCTTTCAGCTTGTCGATAATGGCCGTCGTCTTCTGCATAATGCCCAGACCGGCAGCAGCGACATCATCCTGACCCTGTCGCAAAACACCGAACGCAGCCAGTATCTGCACTATCCCGACGAAGCCCATCTTCTGCTCGATTGGCGCTTTGCCGTGCGGATTGAAGACCGGGACCGGATCACCTTCGATAATTTTTCCGATCTGGCGCGCCACCGCGTCGGGGCGGCAGCGGAATATTCCTATACCGATACCTTCTGGCAATCCGGGCTTGATATCGAAATCGTCGCCAAAAACGATCTGCTGATCCCGATGCTGCTGGAAAACCGTTTTGATGTCGTGCCGGTCAATTACCTCAGCACGCTTTACGAAACCCTGCGCAACGGGCAACGCGAAAAAATCGCCTTCATCTATCCGCCGCTTCGCCGCGCGCCCTATTATAACGTGTTTTCAAAGGCGTCGGATTACCCGGACAAGGACGCGTTTCTCAAACGCTATGACCAGATCATCCGCGAAATGCGCAATGATGGCCGCCTCGCCACCATCTTTCAGGATTACCTCGGCCCGGATGGCCTCGACTGGTGGCAGTCCCAATATCAGAACTGAATCCGAACCGACCCTACATAAAGCTGTAAGGATCGATATCGATCTGCACCCGGACACTGCCCGGTGTTTTCACCTTTGATAACCAGTCATGGATCATCGCCTGCAACCGCACCTGTTTATCCGCCCGGATCAGGAAACGGCGGCGATACCGCCCGCGCAGCAACGATAACGGGGCCGGGGCCGGTCCCAGAACGACAATGCCATCACCGCGCGGTGCCGCCCGGCCAATCCGCCATGCGGCTTCGTCGACCTCGTTTTCCTTTTTCCCCGAAATGATCAGGGCGGCCAACCTTCCATGCGGCGGCATGCCATGCGTCATGCGCTGCGATAATTCAACCTCGTTAAACGCATCGCGATCGCCCGCCGCAATCGCCTTGATCACCCGGTTGGACGGGTCGGCGGTTTGCAGCAACACCGTGCCGGGTCGATCCCCGCGTCCGGCCCGCCCCGCCACCTGTGTCATCAACTGATAACTGCGTTCGGCCGCGCGCAAATCCCCACCCGCAAGGCCAAGATCGGCATCTACCACCCCCACAAGGGTCAGCATCGGGAAATGATAGCCCTTGGCCAAAATCTGCGTGCCGATCAGCAAATCAACCTCGTGATTATGCACCCGATTGACAAGCTCCGCCGCCGCCTTTGGCCCGGCGATATTGTCCGATGTCGCGACCTCGATGCGGATTTGCGGGAATGTCTCGACCGCTTCCTCATAAAGCCGTTCCACCCCCGGCCCGCACGCCGCAAGCTTTTCCTCCGCCCCACAGGCCGGGCAGCTATCGGGGGCCTTGGCCTGATAGCCGCAATGATGGCATTGCAATTTGCCCCATGCCCGATGTTCCACCAGCCACGCCGTACAGTTCGGGCACTGGAACCGATGCCCGCAGGCCCGGCAAAGCGTCAGCGGCGCATAACCGCGCCGGTTTAAGAACAGCATCGCCTGTTCCCCGGCGGCAAATGTTTCCGCCAGCCGCTTTTTCAAGGTCGGCGTGATCCAGCGTTGCCGCTCCGGCCTGTCCTGCCGGATATCGACAATCTCGACACTTGGCAAAACCGCCATGCCGTGCCGCTCCGAAAGCTCGACCCGCTCATACCGTCCGGCTTCGACATTCGCCAAAGTCTCAAGCGACGGGGTGGCGGACGCCAGAATCGCCGGAATACCGCCCAGATGCGCACGCGCAACCGCCATGTCACGCGCATGATAAATCACGCCGTCTTCCTGCTTGAACGCATGTTCGTGTTCTTCATCCACCACGATCAGGCCCAGATTGGCATAGGGCAGAAACAGCGCGGACCTTGCCCCGACCACAAGCTTTGCCGATCCATCGGCCACCGCCCGCCATGTATCGCGTCGCCGCGCCTGCCCGACTTCGGAATGCCAAAGGGCGGGCTCAACGCCGAATCGGTCGCGGAACCGCTGCAACCATTGCGCCGAAAGGGCGATTTCCGGCAACAGGACCACCACCTGCCGTCCCGCCTCCAACGCGGTTCGGATTGCCTCGAAATAAACTTCGGTCTTGCCCGACCCGGTCACACCATCAAGCAACGTGACCGAAAACCCATCCCCCGCCACCTTGGCACACAGCATGTCTGCCGCGCGTTCCTGTGCCTCCGACAAATGCGGGCGCGCAATATCAAGGTCGGGGTCGTCAAACGGCGATGGCGGGGTGACCATCAAACGCCGGACGACGCCTGCTTCGACCAGCCCCTTGATCACGCTGGCCCCGGCACCGGTTTCGCGCATGATATCGGCCTGTTCCATCGGCGGATGGTCACGCAAGAACGCCATCACCCGCTTGCGCGGCGGCGTCATGCGAACGCTGGCATCCCCATCGCCATCTGCCGGATCGGCAAGGGTAAATCTGAAAATCGGCTTGGGCGGCTCCAGCGCGTCGGCAACACTCATCGCCATGCGCAACACCGCCCCCTGCGGCGCCATGGTATAGGCCGACACCCAATCGACGAACTTTCGCGTCACATCGGCCATTGGCGGTGCCTGCAAAACGCCATAAATTTCGCGCAGCTTGGCCGGATCGACGTCGCCCCTGGCCTTACCCCAGACGACGCCGCGCTGGGTCTGACGGCCCAGTGGAATTTCGACAAAGTCGCCGGGCTGAACGCTCAGACCCTCGGGGACAAGATAATCATACGGGCCCGCCAAGGGCAGCGGCGGCAGAACACTGATCGTTTCACCCGTCACCTGAAAGGCCGGATCATCACCAAACAGATTTCCCGATATGGCCTTTGCGGCGCTCATATATTATAAACCCCGTCAGGATGCCTCTGGGTTGGTCGCATGATTATGCATAACCGGCTTGTGGCACAAAAGAAAACGGTCCCACAGCACTGGGCGTCTGGTACCGTCATTTGAATGGAACCGGACCCTATCAGCTAACCGCATCATCGAACAACGATCTTCAAAAGCTCCTGAGCAGGAAATCCAATGAAGTTTTTCATCGACACCGCCGACATCGACGCAATCCGCGAAATCGCCAAATCCGGCCTCGTTGATGGCGTGACCACCAACCCGTCGCTGGTTGCCAAAACCGGCCGTTCGTTCCTTGATCTGATCAAGGAAATCTGTGACGTGGTTGACGGCCCGGTCAGCGCCGAAGTTGCCGCGACCGACTATGAAACCATGGTTGCCGAAGGCCGCAAACTTGCGAAAATCGCTGACAATGTCGTCGTCAAGCTGCCGCTGACCCCGGACGGGCTCAAAGCCTGCCGTACCTTCACCGACGAAGGCATCCAGACCAACGTCACCCTTTGCTTCTCGGTCGGTCAGGCCATTCTCGCCGCCAAGGCCGGTGCGACCTATGTGTCGCCGTTCGTTGGCCGCCTTGACGATATTTCGTCCGATGGCATGCAGCTGATTGCCGACATCGCCGAAGTTTACAACAACTACCCGAACTGGCAGACCGAAATCCTCGTCGCGTCCGCACGCGGCCCGCAGCATGTTGTCGATTCGGCCCGTCTGGGTGCCGACGTCGTCACCATCCCGCCGCAGGTTCTTGGCCAGCTGTTCAAACACCCGCTGACCGACAAGGGCCTTGAAACCTTTGTCGCCGATTGGGCAAAAACCGGCCAGTCGATCCTCTAAGACCGACAAATCAGGCCAAGGATCAGGTTTATTACCGGTCCTTAACACGCATTTAACCCGGCAGCCCGCATTGTGGCTGCCGGGTTTTTCGTTTCACTGCAAATTACCGGATCAGATGGAAAAGACAGCATTGCGCGCCGACGACGTCGCGGCCTACCTCGCCGAACATCCCGACTTTTTTGCCAACCGGCCGGACCTGCTTGACAGCCTCGACATGCCGGTGCGCGAACTGGGCTCAGGCATTGCCGACATGCAGCAATATGTCGTCACCCGCCTGCGTGATGAACGCGAAAAGCTGCGCGGTGCCACAAGCGAACTGATCAATATCTCCAAATCCAACCTCGAAACCCAAAGCCGCATCCATCGTGCGGTTCTGGCGCTTCTGAATGCCCGCGGGTTCGAGGTTTTCGTCGAAGCCCTGCAGGACCTTGTGCCCGAACTGCTTGATCTTGACGCCATCGCATTGTGCTTTGAAGAAAGCGAAGACGCCACGGTGCCGCGTTGCGGCGGTCGTGTCCGTCGTCTGACCGCCGGTGCGGTTGATCAGGTTCTGGGCGAGGAAAACGATGTCTGGCTTCTGCCCGACAATGCCGGGGACGAGGCGATTTTTGGCCCGCAGGCCGATAATATCCGCTCTGCCGCCATTGTCCGCGTCGCACCCTTTTATGGTGATCCGGTCGGGATTGTCGCCTTTGGCGTCGCCGAACCCGATTATTTCAGCCCGGCACAGGCTCATGACCTGATCATGTTCCTCGCCTCCGTGATCGAATTTGGTGTGCGTCGATGGCTGACACCGGCGCAATGAATAAGGGGCTTATGGCCCTGACCCTGCCCGAAGATGTGCGCGATGCCATTGCCGACTGGCGGCAATGGCTTTCCGCCGAACGCCGCGCATCAAACCACACGACCGAAAATTATCTCGCCGATCTCTACGCCTTCCTTGGTTTTGTCCGGGGGCATAAGGGCGACACACCCGATATCGCCGTTCTTCTGCAATTAAACCCGCGCGATTTCCGAAGCTGGCTTGCCCGGCGCAGCATGGATGGCATGGCCAAAAGCTCGACCGCGCGTGCGCTGTCATCACTGCGCAATTTCTATCGCTTTCTGGATCGCACCGGGCGCGGCCAGAACGCGGCGGTCAATTCGATCCGCAATCCGAAACTGCCGCAATCGGTCCCCAAACCGCTTAGCCCCGCCGATGCGATGGCCGTCCTTGACAATGCCGGCGCGTGGCAGGATGAACCGTGGCTTGCCAAACGCAACCTTGCCCTTTTCACCCTGCTTTATGGCTGTGGCCTGCGCATATCCGAGGCACTCGACCTTAACGCCAATCAACGCCCGACGGGCGACTCGATGGTCATCACCGGCAAGGGCAACAAACAGCGCCTTGTCCCGGTCCTGCAAATCGTCCGCGATGCGATTGATGATTATGTCCACACCTGCCCCTATGCGCCGAACGGCAATGAACCGCTTTTTGTTGGCGCGCGCGGCGGGCGGCTGGTCGCACAGGTCGCCCAACGCGAAATGCGCAAAATCCGGGGCTTGCTGAACCTGCCCGATACCGCCACCCCGCACGCCATGCGCCATTCCTTTGCCACCCACCTTCTTGCTGGCGGCGGTGATCTGCGCACCATTCAGGATCTGCTGGGCCACGCCTCGCTCTCGACCACCCAACGCTATACCTCGGTCGATACCGAACGCCTGATGGCCGTCTATCAGGGGACCCATCCCCGTGCGCGGCGATAGGCCACATATTCAAGAACGTTTGCCGCCATCATGCGTTACGGAAAAACAACCCACCCCAAAACGGGAGCCACGCATGAAGCTTTTCCAAAGCCGCCGCTTTGACGCATCCTCACGCCACCGGCAGGTTTATAGCGCCTATGAAATCGCCTATACCACCGTCGACTGGCTGGCCGCGGTTCTGTTCGTCATCGGCAGCATCATGTTCCTTTATGATGATCTGATGCACACCGGAACGTGGCTTTTCATCATCGGGTCGGTGTGTTTTGCCCTGCGGCCCTCCATCCGCCTGGCGCGTGAACTGCACCTTGCCCGCCTTGGCGAAACCGCCACAGAAACCGCTACAGAAACCGGCAATTCCCCTGATGACCGACGGGGCTGACATAACCTTTCCCGGCCAGATTTCCAGAAACGCGAAATTTGGGGTTCTTCGAAACGGCATTTCCCCCTTACACTGCGTTCAAACTGTTGAATTATATCGAGGCACCCCAATGATCCTGCGCTCCAGCGACCCGTCCCCCTTTGGCCGCAAGGTCAAGATTGTCGCCAAAATTCTTGGCACCTACGATCAATTGACCATCGAGCTGGCCAACACCAACGATCCGGCTGACAGCCTGCGCGCACAAAACCCGCTGGGTAAAATCCCGATCCTGATCCTTGATGATGGCCGCAAGATTTTCGATAGCCGCGTGATCTGCGAATATCTCGACGCGCAGGTCGATGGCGTCACCCTGCATCCGACCGAAGGCGACGCCCGGTGGGAAGCATTGACCCTTCAGGCGCTGGGCGATGGCATCGTCGATGCCGCAATCCTGCAAGTCTACGAAAACCGCATGCGCCCCGAAGAAAAACGCCATGCCGACTGGCTGTCCTATCAGTCCGACAAGGTCAAACGCGCCCTTGATCAGCTCGAAGCCAGCCCGCCGTCACTGGCAGGCAACCTGACCATCGGCCATGTCGCGGTTGCCTGTGCGCTCGGTTATCTTGATCTGCGCTTTGATGGCAAATGGCGCGAAACTTATCCGGCCCTCGTCACATGGCTCGATGCCTTCCGTGCCCGCGTCCCGGCCTTTGACGCGACCATCTTCAAAGGCTGACACGCCCGTTCAAAAGCCCCCGGTGCGGGTTAACCACTTTGCACCGGGCCGCGTTCGGCTTACATCGCGATTTCACCTTCACCGCCCGGAGAACAAGAATAAATGTCCCGCCTTAACAGCGTCATCCGCCGCCTGCAGGCCCAGCGCGACTGCCTGAATGCCGCCGCCGAAATGATCAAGGACCATGACGGTATTGTTCTTGAAATCGGGCTTGGCAATGGCCGCACCTTCGATCATTTGCGTGAAATCATGCCGGATCGCGAAATCTTTGTCTTTGACCGCCAGATCGCCGCCCACCCGAAATGCATCCCCGATGACGATCACCTGTTTCTGGGCGACATTTTCGAAACCCTGCCAATGGCGGTTGAACGCTTCGCTGGCAAGGTCGCACTGGTTCATTCCGATGTCGGGACGGGGGACGAGGCGCTCAATGCCAAAATCGCCTCTTTCATCGGCAAAACCCTGCCGCCGTCCCTGATCAAGGGCGCGATTGTCGCCTCCGATCAGAAAATCGATGTGCCCGGCACCATCGCCGAACCGCTCCCCGAAGGCGTCCCGCAGGATCGCTATTTCTTCCGCCGTTATCAGGGCTAAAACCAAAACCGCCCCCCATCAGGAATTCGACCCGTGTCCAGCACCAACGCCCCTGCCCCCTCATCCCCCAGCGGCTCCAATATGTCCGAGGCCGCGGCATTCCTTGCCAAATACCCCGATGTCGAGGCCATCGACATCATCCTGACCGATTTTCACGGCATCGGACGCGGCAAGATGATCCGCCGTCACGAGCTTGAAGGCATCTATAAATCCGGGCGCGGATTGCCGACCTCGATCTTCGGGCAGGACGTCACGGGCGAGGATGTCGATGATTGCGGTCTGGTGCAGACCGGCGGCGGCGGCGATGGTCGTTGCTGGCCAGTGCCGGGCACGCTGGGCTATCTGCCCCACACGGGCCGCGGGCAGCTTCTGATCAGCATGTATAACGAGGACGCAACCCCGCACGATGTCGATCCGCGCAATGTGTTCCTCACTCAGGTCAACCGCGCCAATGTACTTGGTTTTGTCCCGATGGGCGCGTTCGAACTGGAATTTTATCTGGTCGACCGCGAAGCAGACGCGGGCGGGCTTTATCACCCGGCATCCTACGCGATGACCAAACGCCGCTCGCTGCTGCGCAACACCATGTCGGTCGATGAAATCGATGAAATGTCGCCGCTGTTTGATGCGGTTTACGAAGGGGCGAAGCATCTTGATCTGACGCTTGAAACCCTGATTTCCGAATATGGGCCGGGCCAGTATGAAATGACGATCCGCTATCGCGACCTGATGCGCGCGGCCGATGACGTCATCATCGCCAAACGCCTGATCCGTACCGCGGCACGCCGTTTCGGGATGGAGGCCGTCTTTATGCCCAAACCGTTTGGTGCCGAAGCCGGTTCTGGCATGCACCTGCATCTCTCATTGGCGGACGAAAACGGCAATAACCTGTTTGCCGATCAGCCGGACGGGAGCTTGAGCCCCCTTATGCTCAACGCCATTGGCGGCATTCGCGGCACGATTGGCGACACCATGCTGATCCTGGCCCCCTTCATGAATTCATGGCGCAGATTTGCATCCGCCATGTATTCCCCGGCATCCGATGACTGGGGTGTTGAAAACCGCACCGTGGCGCTTCGTGTGCCGGGCACACCGGGCAAGACGCGACATTTCGAACACCGCATTGCGGGCGTTGACGCCAACCCCTATCTGGTCGCCGCCGTCACCCTTGGGGCGGCCCTTGACGGCATCGAAAACAAAATCGATCCCGGCCAGCCAAGTACCGATGAAATCGGCCACGACAAAGGCCCCAACGACCTGCCGCGTCACTGGCTTGACGCCATTGACCGCTTCGGTGCCTCCGATTTCAACAAACGCACGCTGGGCACCCGCTTCCACACCGCCTTCACCCGCATAAAGCAGGCCGAATACGAACATATGGCGCTCAAGGTCAGTGCAGCGGAATGGGAATATTACGGGTTTTCGGTCTGAAATTTGACCGGTTTACCGGTCAGGCTTTCCTGACCGGGGACCAGAATCAGAAGACGCGTTTGGCGCGGTTGTTGGATTTGTGCGCTGAAAACGCGACCCGCGGGCGGGAATCCATCATTTTCTGATCGCGCAGATGGGCGACTTCAAGATCACGCGGATCAACATTCATCATGCGGATGTCGCCCGCACGGTCCGCATTGGCATGCAGGTGCATCTTGGTCGAAACCCACTGATAGGTCGGATAGGTCACATTTTCCGGAAGCGATTCTTCGGTAATCACCTTATAGGCCCCGGCTGGCAGTACTTCTGCCAGACCGCGCAGACTGAACGGCCGCGCGAAATTCAGGATTTTCGATGTGGTACGGTTTGTCAAAATAGCTCCTAGCGCGCAGATGCGCATTGGTTAAGAAAAACGACAGGAATCAATCCCGTCGCCAAATAACCACAGTTTATTTCAGGTGTATGCAGGCACGCGGAAGCGGACTTTATTCTTCAAAAAATCAACGCCCCAAAAATATCCGATGCGTTTTTGAACAAATAAAATTTGCGATTCTGGTAAATCGCGAAAATATCCCGCCGATTTTTACTTATATGAATCGATTTCGATATTTTACAACGAACTTATTTTTATTTTTACGTCATCATGGAATCGGCACAGAAAACCATCGCCCGAAAATGATCCGGCGCGCAGTTCCCCGATAGTCTTTTGCGATTTATTTATCCGGTTCTGTATCTGGCATTCCCCATCACCGTAAGACGGGGCCATTGTTCGGACCGGACAGGTGATGCTGTCAGTAACTCAGATCCAGACCAAGCATATCGCCAAGCCCGAAGGTAACGAGCCCAAGGACCAGAACCGCCAGCACGAAGATTGCCGCCATCTTGGCAGTCGCAATCAGCACCTTCCGCCTGCCGATCTTCTTTCCCTGATCGTAATGCCACTTGATGGCAAAGAACATGCCCGTGCCCAACGCGACACCCTTGAACGTACCAAAGGCTATAGGGACCCAATCCATATCAAAGACTCTCATCTGCATCAGCTGCGCGTGTTATGCCCCCATCCTGGGCAAATGCACACTTCCCGTTCTGCAACGCAGATATGTAGCAGCAGGTCGCGGCTGCCCCGCGATTATAGGCCGGGCGGTTATATTACGGTGAAGTGCCCTTCAACAAAGCACACCGTCATCCCCCAATTCCTTGCCATCCCGGCCCAATGGCGATATTGAGGTTTCAAACTGTCATTAACTTGCAATGCCGGGACCCGCTGCTTATCTCCGGCTTGCAACAGGCGAGATGAGACGACGCCATGAACCAGATTGCCACCATCGCCGAGGCTGCGCCCGGCGCAATGTCTGAAATGCAGATTGATCCGACCCTTGATCTTGAAGCGGAAATCGCCCGCCTCAAGAAAGAGAAAAACGCGATCATTCTGGCCCATTATTATCAGGACGGAGAAATTCAGGATCTGGCCGACTTTGTCGGTGACAGCCTTGATCTGTCGCGCAAGGCCGCCGAAACCGATGCCGATGTCATCGTGTTCTGCGGTGTGCGTTTCATGGCCGAGGTCGCCAAAATCCTCAGCCCGAACAAAACCGTGCTGCTGCCCGATTCAAAGGCCGGCTGCTCGCTCGAAGATTCGTGCCAGCCCGAACCGTTCCGCAAATTTCGCGAACAGCATCCCGATCACGTATCGGTCACCTATATCAATTGCTCGGCCGAGGTAAAGGCCGCGTCCGATATCATCGTGACCTCGTCCAATGCCGCCGAAATCATCGATCAGATCCCGCTTGATAAACCGATCCTGTGGGCACCGGACCGCCATCTTGGCACCTATCTGGCGAAAAAAACCGGCCGTGACATGACGCTGTGGAACGGCTCGTGCATCGTGCATGAACAGTTTTCCGAACGCGAACTGATCCGCCTTAAAACCCAGAACCCGGATGCGAAAATCGCCGCCCACCCGGAATGCCATGACGGCATTCTGAAACATGCCGATCACATCGGATCGACCCGCGCCATTCTGGAATATGTGATCAACGGCCCGGATCAGAAATACCTGATCGCGACCGAACCCCACATCATCCACCAGATGGAAAAAGCCGCTCCGCACAAGGAATTCATTCCCGTGCCTGGCGCCGATGGGTCGTGCGCGTGCAACAATTGCCCGTTCATGGAACTGAACACGCTGGAAAAGCTTTATCTGTGTCTGGTCAATAACGGCCCGCAGATCATCATGCCCGAAGATTTGCGTGTTGCCGCGGTCAAACCGCTTGAACGGATGCTGGAAATGTCAAAAGGCATTCCGCTGAAAAAAGAAAACGCGGCCTAATTCGACCTTGTCAACAGCCCCGCAGAAATCTCGTTTCGCGGGGCTGTTTTCCATCCCCCTCCCCCAAAAAGATGCGCCCCACCATGACCGTCCTGACCCAGGCTGAAATTTCCGAATTCATCGACCGCGCCTTTGCCGAGGATATCGGCCCCGGTGACATCACATCGGACAATGTCATCCCCGCCGATGCGCGCCTGCGCGTCGCCCTTGAAACGCGGGAGGATATCGTGGTTGCCGGTCTGGATATCGCCCTTGAATGTTTCCGCAAACTGGTCCCCGATGCCAAAATCACCAAGCATTGCGAGGACGGCGATGCGATTGCCGCCAAGGACGTGCTGGCCGTGGTCGAAGGCAATGCACGCGGCATCCTGACCGCGGAACGCACAGCACTCAATACCCTGCAACATCTATCGGGCATCGCCACCACCACACGCAGCTATGTCGCCGCGATGGGCGATACGACGGCCAGATTGCTTGATACCCGCAAAACCCTTCCGGGCTGGCGCAAGATGGAAAAATACGCCACCCGCATGGGCGGTGCGCAGAACCATCGCATGGGTCTGTATGACGGGGTGATGATCAAGGATAACCATATCGGCGTTGTCGGCTCGATCACCGAATGCGTCAGATCGGCCCGTGCGGCAAACCTTCCCAAGATCGAAGTCGAATGCGACACGCTTGATCAGGTCCGTGAAGCCACAGATGCCGGTGCCGACATCATCCTGCTTGATAACATGGGCCCGGATATGCTCCGTCAGGCCGTCGCGATTGTCGCGGGTCGCTGCAAGACAGAGGCATCGGGTGGTGTGAACCTGCAAACCATTGGTGCGATTGCCGCCACGGGTGTGGATTATGTCTCGGTCGGGCGCATCACCCAATCGGCCCCGGCGGTCGATATCGGGCTGGATGTCGCCATTCTCTGATCGGGGCGGATCACGATGAACGCTATCAGACCAGCCCCAAGGATTGTCGAAACCGCCAACTGGATTTTCCGCGACGGCGGCAAAATCCTGTCGGTAAGAAGCCACGGACGGGATCGTTTTTACCTTCCGGGTGGCAAGGTCGATGCGGACGAAACCGCCATCGAAGCCCTGATCCGTGAAATCCGCGAAGAACTCGGCGTAATGCTGATCGAAAAATCCATCCGCCCACTGGGCATCCATGCCGGTCGCGGCCATAACCAGCCATCTGGGGTTATTGTCCGCATGCAATGCTTCGCCGCCCGCTTCACCGGCACATTGACCCCATCACGCGAAATCGCCGAAATGCGCTGGCTCTCGCAACGCGACCGCCACCTGATGGCCCCGATGGGCCAAAAGATCACGGCTGCGCTTTTCGATATCTGATCCGCGATATCGCGCAAAGGCACATCCTGCTGCAGCACCGAAATGGCTCAGGCAAAGCCCAGAAACAGCGCCATCGCGCGGTTAACCGCGATTGTCATATCCTCATCGACATGGCCAAACGGCGCGCCCAGCTTGTCACGCCGCACGGTCATGATCTTGTCGACCATGATCTGCGACCGGCTGAGAAGCCCGTTTTCCGGGGTCGGTTCGATAGTCAGACGAATAAGCGGGGCATCAACAAGCGTGCTTGTGACAAGCAGAACCGTCACGGTTGCCATTTCCTGAAAATGATCCGCCTGAACGACAAGTGCCGGTCGCGGTTTCCCGAAATCGCCCGGCACGGCAACAGTCACAAGATCACCACGCTTCACGCACCATCCTCGTCATCCAGATCCATCAGGGCAGCATCCATAAAGCCCTGAAGCTCAAGATCATGCAGGTCGGACTGGGCAACGATCCGCGACTGGCGTCGGCACTCCGCCGCAAAGCCGGGTTTGCGCGCATCCGGCACCCAAATCTGAACGGGTCGCAAACCAGCGGCCCGCATCGCATCGCGTCTTTTCTGAACGCGCTCATTGACAGAGGTTGGCATGACAGCCCTCCATAACGTTACATGTAACATATATGCAGTACTGCAAAATGTCAATTCACGCCGAAAACCGCGCCTGAACCGCCACCCGCTTAACGTGGCCCATCCCCGTCCGCATCACCCCCGGCATCGGGGATACTGCGCGCCGCCGCATCCTTGTCGCGGTTTTCATCCTTGGCGGTTGATGGCGGTGTGGCCGGGTCGGCTCCCTCGCCATCACCTGGTTCGGCGCTCGCCTCTGGGATATCATCCGTCGCCTCGATCACCGGCTTGGCATTGCCATGCCCGGCATCGCGGATGGCGTCGGCCAGTCTGTCGATATCGCGGAAATGCACATCCTGCTGCGGGAACGGAATTTCAACACCTTCGGCTCGGAACCGTTCAAGGATCTCAAACCGCACCGCACTGCCCACCGACAGGACATCACCGATATCGCGCAGGAAATAGCGCAATTCGAAATCAAGCGAGCTGGCCCCGAAATCCATAAACACCACCTGGGGTGCCGGGTAACTCAGGATTTCGCGGCGCTTGTCCGCGATCTCAAGCAGGATTTCACGCACCTTGTTGGCATCCGATCCATAGGAAACCCCGATACGGATAATCCCCCGCCCGCTGCGATCCTTAAGCGTCCAGTTCATCACCCGGTTGGAAATCAGTTCGGAGTTCGGGATCACCACCGATGACCGGTCAAAGGTTTCGATCTCGGTCGCGCGCACCCGGATATCCTTGACCAGCCCCTGATCGGCCCCGACCACGATCCAGTCACCCACCTTGATCGGCCGTTCGATCAGAAGGATCAGGCCCGACACAAAGTTACTGACAATACTTTGCATGCCAAAACCGATACCGACCGAAATCGCACCGGCAATGATCGCAAGGTTGGACAAATCCATCCCCGCCGCCGAAATCGCCAGCAACACCGCAAGGCAAATCCCGGCATAGCCGAAAATCGCCGAAACCGAATGCTGCAAACCTTCGTCAAGCTTGGTGTTGGGCAGAACGCGCGTATTGAGCATCCGCTGGAAAAACCGCATGACGCCCAGAACCGCAAGGAACAGCAAAATCGCGATCAGAATGGCGCGGAGCGAGAAATTGATCCCGCCCACCTGTATCCCGATAAACGCCTTTTCGGCGGCATCAAGCAAATCCGCCCACGCAATGTCGGTAAAGATCAGCACCGCCAGCGGCACGGCAACCGAAAACATCACGACATCAATCGTCACACGCAGCCAGAAATAAAGCGTGCCATGCACCGCATCACTGGCCCCGTCATCATCGGGCGATGACGGTTTCACCAGATAGGTATGCACAAGGGCGCGCGCATAGCCACGCAACAGCCAGTAACTGGTGATAAACGCAAGCCCGGTCATCAGGTTTTCAAGGATGAACCGTGCGAGCGCCACATAGCCCAGAAGCGTCAGTACCGGCAGCAGGACCGCCACGATCCGCAATCCGCGGCGCGACCGTCTTTCGACCTTGGCCCATAATTCGTGCCGGTCCGGTTCGCCATGTTCCCAGAACACGCCAAGCGAACAGACAAACAGAATGACCGAAATCAGGAAAACGTTGGAAACACTTTGCACCAGCGCGATTTCAAGCGACGTGCCAAGCGTGGTCGCACCCTGCAGCAGCACCAGATCGGATGCGTAAATCACCGCCGCCAGCAACGATAAAAGCCCGACAACCCGCGCCCCCGTCGCGGTTGTGCCCGCACGCCGCATCCCCGGCAGGAACGGGGAATAAATACTGCGGATCGCCGCCCCGACAAACAGCAGGAACAAAAGCGCGGCAAAGCACTGATAGATGAAATCACCCATGCTTCCGGCCAGAAGGTCGGGCTGTCGATTAACGATCTGATAGGCAATGACAAGTGCGATACCCGGCACCATCGCCGTAAACAGGAACCGCGTCCCCGATATCAATGAAACCCGGTCTTCCTTTGGCACATGCTGCCATCTTTCCGGCAACCAGCGCAGCACCGCGACCTCGCCGCCGATCAGGGCGGCCATCACGATAAACGCCAGCAACACCAGCCCCGGCGCGACCTCTGCCAGCTCGTCGCCAATCTGGCCTTTAAGATCAAGATCGGCATAGCGGCTGCGCACCATGTCGGGCAGCTCAATCGCGCCCGACCATACCTGGCCCCAGGTTTCGCCGTCCCACGGCACGTCAACCCGGCCCAGAATACGCCGCGTAAACCGTTCGCGCGAAATCCGCGCCAGATGGTCGGAAACCTCGGTCGCACGGAAATCAACCAGTTCAACCTGCTTGATCACGCCGCTGATCTCGGCAATGGCATCGTTAAGACGGGATCGTTCGGCGGCAACCGCGGGGACTTCACTTTGGCCTTCGGCGGGCGGTTCGCCCAGTTTGCCAAGGGCGGCATTCAGGCGGTTCAGACGCTCCGCCGCACTTGACTGCAATGTCGCACTGCCCTCGGTGATCTTTTCGACCTGGGCCCGGCTTTCATTTAACAACCGCCCGCTGGCTTCACCGTCCGACAGGGCCGCATCAATGTCATCAAGACCGTCATTCCAGCCAGATATCAGTTTCTGGCTTTGATCCAGTTCGATCTTCTGGGGATTTTCCTGTGTCTTGTCCTGCGCATATGCGCCGCCACTGATCAGGATGGCGGACATTATTGTCGCCATAATCCACACTACAATCGGTCGAACTGTCGTCATGATAGATATTCCATACTGACCTCTGGCGGGCGAATGCCCAAAACCCGTTTTTCCTGATTTGCAAACAGGTTACACTGTCGTCGATAACGAATCACGTCCCGTTTCGTTCCCGGACCGGCCCCAACCTGTCTTCAAGCACCAGACGGAGCCCCACATGCCTTCATCCGCCCTGATCAATGCTTTTAAACTCGATAGCGACGGCAACGGAACGCCCATTGAATGGCAGGACATCAGCAAAAACCTTCCCCAAACCGGTGAACATGAATTTCTCTGGGTGCATCTCGACTGGATGGCCGATGGCGTCCGGCGCTGGCTGATCGATATTGTCGGACTTGACCCCACCATCGCCGATAACCTGTCCACGCGCGGCACCCGGCCATCGGTCTTCTTTTATGATCATGGCTATTCGATGAATTTGCGGGGCGTCAATCTGAACGCCGAAAATGATCCCGCCGATATGATTTCGGCCCGCTTCTGGGTATCGGGCAATCTGGTGATTACGCTGCGCAACCGGTCGCTGAAGGCATTTGATGATATCCGGGCCGCGATTGCCCAGAATAACGCGCCGCGCAATCCCGATGATTTCGTCCTCACCGTGGCCGAACGGCTGGTATTTCGCGTCGACAATGTCGTGCTTGGCCTCGAAGACGAAGTCGACACCATCGAAGACGATCAGGAAGGCACGCCTGAAAACAAAACCCTGCCGCTGCGTCGGCGCTGTTCGGATGTCCGCAATCAGCTTTTGCGTCTGCGCCGCCACCTGTCCCCGCAACGCGATGCGCTGGCGCAATATGTCGAACATAAAACCGCCTGGCTTGATAAACGCTATAAACGCCGTGCGCGCACACTGACCGATAAAACCATCCGTCTGGTCGAAGAATTTGACTCCCTTCGCGAACGCATCCAGATCGTCAATGAAAACATGATGGCGCTGGAAACCGAACGCATGAACCGCACCATGTACTGGCTGACCGTGATCGCCGGTCTGTTCCTGCCGATCAGTTTCGTCACCGGACTTCTGGGCATCAATGTCGGCGGAATTCCCGCCGCCGAAAGCCCGTTTGGCTTTACCGGCGTGTCGATCATTCTGGCCGGTATCATTCTGTTTGAAATCTGGCTGTTTAAAAAGATGCGCCTGATCTGATTCCAAAACACGGCATAAACACCTATGTCACATCAGCATGTTGCATTGCAAAGCTGCTTGGCGCTATGACTTTGCCTCCTTATTCCCTTTCACTGCATGACGAGATCCCTGATGAACGACGGCCCGCTTTCACGTTACCGCGCGAAAATCACCGCGGGCGAACTGTCCCACGATCCCATGCAGGAACTCTGTGCCGAAAAACTGCAAAGCCTGTTCAAGGCGCTGAACCATTACGAACCGCACACCGGGTCGGGCGGCTGGCGCGAACGGTTTGGCCTGACGCGCCGCCGCGAAGAACCCGAACCGCCGCAGGGCCTTTATATTTACGGTGAAGTCGGGCGCGGCAAATCGATGCTGATGGACCTGTTTTACGAAACCGTCGCCGTGGATCGCAAACGCCGGGTGCATTTCCACGATTTCATGCAGGACGTGCATGATCGCATGCACCGTTTCCGCAAAACCAAATCAAAGGACGATGCCGACCCGATCCCGCCAATTGCCAAGGATCTGGCCAATGATGCGTGGCTTTTATGCTTTGATGAAATGCAGGTCACCGACATCACCGATGCGATGATTCTGGGCCGCCTGTTCGAACAGCTTTTTGATCATGGGGTGGTGATTGTCACCACATCCAACCGCATGCCCGATGATCTTTACAAGGACGGCCTGCAACGTCAGAACTTCCTGCCCTTCATCGACATGATCAAACAGAAACTTGATGTGCTCGAACTCGCCAGCCCGACCGATTACCGCATGCGCAATCTGACGGCGGCCGACGTCTTCCTGTTCCCGGCAGGTCCCGATGCGAAGGCGAAAATTGACGAGATGTTCGCAACCGTCACCGAAGGTGCGCGCGTCGCCCCCGACAGCCTGACCAACAAGGGCCGCAAGATCGAAATTTCCGCCGCCGGGGCCGGTGTGGCGCGCTTTACCTTTGATGAACTTTGCACCAAGCCGCTCGGACCGGGCGATTACATCGCGATTGCCACCCATTTCCACACCATCGTCATCGACCTGATCCCGAAACTGCCGGACTCGCGCCGTGATTGGGCCAAACGGTTCGGAACCCTCATCGATGCGATGTATGAACATAAAACCAAGCTGATCTGTGCGATTGAATGCGATCCGTCGGAAATCTATACCGACGGCGATTATTCGTTTGAATTTCAGCGCACCGTGTCGCGCATGACCGAAATGCGCAGCCAGGAATATCTCGACATGCCGCATCTGACGTAACACCCGAACCGGGCACACTTCGGGCGAATTTGAACGCCTCAAAAACGACTCCACCCACACAGGTTTAATTTTGGCACAAAAAATCACCAGCAGGTGCGGGTTGGCATGCCGATTCTTGCGTCTGGCGTGCATTTGTCTTTGCAAAAATGCAGAATCTGCCTGAAGCACGATTTCCTCATGCACCGCCTGCCGCATGGCAGATGGCCGTTTCCTGCAAGGCTGGACGTCAAAAGATAAGATCATGCGCATCAATTCGCGGCAAAAGCGCGACCTGCCTTTCCTTTAGGCAGCGCCAAGGCGCAAACAGGCTTTGGTTTTGCTGCCGATTTGCATTTATTCGCATCTGCAACATGATTGGTTTTTAAGCGTTTAGACAATAGTTGCAACAAACCGGGAACCGGCGGTTTTCCTCGTGAAAACAGCGGCGTTTCCCCTTGTAAAAGCGGCCGAATCAGTTTACGACACTCGGTGTTTACGAACGATTCTTTCGCGTTCGCAGGTTTAAATTTTCAATCGCGCTCCCAAGTTGAGTTTCGACGCCTCGGAAGCGCAATAGGGAAGAAGGTAACGGAATGGCCCGCAACAAGATCGCGCTCGTCGGTGCCGGCAATATTGGTGGTACTCTGGCCCACCTCGTCGGCCTGAAAGAGCTTGGCGACGTCGTCCTTTTCGACATCGTTGATGGCATGCCACAGGGCAAGTCTCTCGACATTGCTGAATCCTCCCCCGTCGACATGTTTGATGCCGACCTCAAGGGCACCAGTGACTATAAGGACATCGCAGGCGCTGATGTCGTTATCGTGACTGCCGGTGTGGCCCGCAAACCCGGTATGAGCCGTGATGACCTCATCGGCATCAATACCAAGGTCATGACCCAGGTTGGTCAGGGCATCAAGGAACATGCCCCGGACGCATTCGTCATCGTCATCACCAACCCGCTTGATGCGATGGTCTGGGTGATGCAGCAGGCAACCGGCTTCGATCCGAAAAAAGTTGTCGGCATGGCTGGCGTTCTGGACTCTGCCCGCTTCCGTTACTTCCTCGCCGAAGAATTCAATGTATCGGTCAAGGATGTCACCGCCTTCGTTCTGGGCGGTCACGGCGATACCATGGTCCCGTCGATCCGTTATTCGACCGTTGCCGGTATCCCGGTTCCCGACCTGATCAAAATGGGCTGGACCACCCAGGAAAAGATCGACCAGATCGTTCAGCGCACCCGTGACGGTGGTGCTGAAATCGTCGCTCTTCTGAAAACCGGTTCCGCTTTCTACGCCCCGGCTGCTTCGGCAATCGCGATGGCCGAAAGCTACCTGAAAGACCAGAAACGCGTCATGCCGGTTGCTGCTTACCTTAGCGGCGAATACGGCGTTGACGGCCTGTATGTCGGCGTCCCGGTCGTTCTGGGCGCTGGCGGTGTTGAACGCATCGTCGAAATCAACCTCGACGAGTCCGAAAAGGCAAACTTCGACAACTCCGTGAACGCAGTTCGCGGCCTCGTCGAAGCTGCCAAGGGCATGCTCTAAGATCGCGAAGCGGGCTGGTCAGTGACCGGCCCGTTTTTCATTCATTGTCGTTATTATAACGTCAATGAACGCGGGCCTCGCAACAACGTCCCGTTATGAAGCAGGGACATTGAAACCACGATTTCTGACCCACAGGAAATCGTACGGAAGGCAAGAAAGCGACCGAACATGAATATTCATGAGTACCAGGCGAAAGAAATTCTTCGCAAATACGGTGTGACCGTGCCGAACGGCAAGGTTGCATACACCGCTCAGGAAGCCACCGAAGCGGCCCAGTCTCTGGCTGGCCCGGTTTACGTGGTGAAATCACAGATCCATGCAGGCGGCCGCGGTAAAGGCACCTTCAAGGAAGCAACCGCTGGCGACAAGGGCGGCGTTCGCGTCGTCAAAAGCGTCGAGGAAGTCGGCACCAATGCCGGTCAGATGCTCGGCGCGACCCTGGTCACCCACCAGACCGGCCCGGATGGCAAGGAAGTCAAACGCGTCTATATCGAAGAAGGCTGCGACATCGCACGCGAACTTTATCTTTCGCTGCTTGTTGACCGTGCCACTTCGCGCGTGATCTTCATGGCCTCCACCGAAGGCGGCATGGACATCGAAGAAGTTGCCGAAGCAACCCCGGAAAAGATCGTCACCGTTGACATCGATCCGGCTGCCGGTTTCTCGGGCTTCCATGGTCGCAAACTGGCATTCGCACTGGGTCTCGAAGGCAAACAGGTTTCCAAGGCCGTCAAATTCATGACCGCCATGTATAACTGCTTCCTCGAAACCGATGCCGCCATGGTTGAAATCAACCCGCTGGTCGTTACCGGTGATGGCGACATCATCGCGCTCGATTGCAAAATGAACTTCGACGACAACGCGCTGTTCCGTCATCCCGACATCGAAGAACTGCGCGACGAAGACGAAGAAAACCCGGCCGAGCTCGAAGCTGCAAAACACAGCCTCAACTACATCAAGCTCGATGGCACCATCGGCTGCATGGTCAACGGCGCAGGCCTTGCCATGGCAACCATGGACATCATCAAGCTTTATGGCGGCGCACCGGCAAACTTCCTCGACGTTGGCGGCGGGGCCACCAAGGAACGCGTTACGACCGCGTTCAAACTGATCCTGTCTGATCCGAATGTCGAAGGCATCCTGGTCAACATCTTTGGCGGCATCATGCGTTGTGACGTGATCGCAGACGGCGTTGTGGCAGCAGCCCGCGAAGTCAGCCTGAACGTTCCGCTGGTCGTTCGCCTCGAAGGCACGAATGTCGAACTTGGCAAGAAAATCCTCGAAGAATCGGGTCTGCCGATTGTTTCGGCCGATAACCTTGCCGATGCCGCCGAAAAGGTGGTCAAAGCTGTGAAGGAGGCCGCGTAACTATGGCTGTTCTCGTCGATAAAAACACCAAAGTTATCTGCCAGGGTTTCACCGGTTCGCAGGGTACCTTCCACAGCGAACAGGCAATTGCCTATGGCACCAAAATGGTTGGCGGCGTAACCCCGGGTAAAGGCGGCACCAAGCACCTTGACCTGCCGGTCTTCAACACCGTTGACGAAGCAGTCCATGTGACCGGTGCCAATGCATCGGTGATCTATGTTCCGCCGCCCTTCGCGGCTGATGCAATTCTCGAAGCCATCGACGCCAAGGTCGAACTGGCTGTCTGCATCACCGAAGGCATTCCGGTTGCCGACATGGTTCGCGTCAAGCGCGCCCTTTCGGGTTCGAACACCCGTCTGATCGGTCCGAACTGCCCGGGTGTCATCACGCCGGACGAATGCAAGATCGGCATCATGCCGGGCCACATTCACCGTCGCGGCAAAATCGGTATCGTTTCACGTTCCGGTACGCTGACCTACGAAGCAGTCGCACAGACCACCGCCGCAGGGCTCGGTCAGTCGACCTGTATCGGTATCGGTGGTGACCCGGTCAACGGCACCAACTTCATCGATTGCCTTGAACTGTTCCTGAATGACCCTGAAACCCAGGGCATCATCATGATCGGTGAAATCGGTGGTTCCGCCGAAGAAGAAGCATGCGAATTCCTGCAGGCTTCCAAAGTCAAAAAGCCGGTTGCTGGCTTCATTGCCGGTGTCACCGCACCTCCGGGTAAACGCATGGGCCATGCCGGTGCGATCATCTCCGGCGGTAAGGGCACTGCGGATGCGAAAATGGAAGCAATGCGCAGCGCTGGTATTCTTGTTGCCGATTCCCCGGCAAGCCTTGGCTCGACCATGCTCAAGGCTTTGAACGGGTAATCAGGGTAGTCAGAGGAAAGGCAGGGGGAGGCGTGGTCTCTTTCGGGACCATGCCTTCCAAGACCACAAATGAAACCTCAAGATATCGACACGATTCTGAACGAGTCGAACGCAACCTACATCGCTGAACTTTATGCCCGGTATCAGAGCAACCCAACTGCGGTTGATCAGAGCTGGGCCGAGTTTTTTGACGGGTTGCAGGACGACGCCTCCGATCTCCTTGCCGAAATGCAGGGACCCAGCTGGCAGCCGCGGGAAACCAAGGTTGTTGGCGGTATGGAAGGTTACGACGTCTCACAGGGTCACGCCGAACGTCCCGCCAATGGCGGTTACGCACCGGCGGCCCACGCCGCACAACAGACCGCGCCGGTCAGCTCCGACGCCATCCGTGCCGCGGCACATGATTCGATTCGCGCCCTGATGCTGATCCGCTCCTATCGCGTGCGCGGCCATCTCGAAGCGAATCTTGATCCGCTGGGCCTTGCCCCGCGCGATCCGCACCCGGAACTCGATCCGAAAACCTATGGCTTCACCGAAGCCGACATGGATCGTCCGATCTACATCGCCAATGTTCTTGGCCTTGAAACCGCGACCGTTCGTCAGATCGTATCGTTGGCACGCAAAACCTATTGCGGCTCGATCGGCATCGAATTCATGCATATCCAGGAACCTGAACAGAAATCCTGGATTCAGCAGCGCGTCGAAAGCATCGGCAACCAGACACAGTTTACCGCACGCGGCAAGGAAGCCATCCTTGAACGTCTGGTCGAAGCCGAAGGTTTCGAAAACTATCTGCACACCAAATATGTCGGCACCAAGCGTTTCGGCATCGACGGTGGCGAAGCCCTGATGCCGGCCCTTGAACAGATCCTCAAACGCGGCAGCCAGCTTGGCATCCGCGAGGTCGTGTTCGGCATGCCGCACCGTGGTCGTCTGAACGTTCTGGCCAATGTGCTCAACAAACCGTTCCAGGCGATCTTCTCGGAATTCATGGGCAACCCGTCCAAGCCGGACGACGTGATGGGCTCGGGTGACGTCAAATATCACCTTGGCACGTCCGCTGACCGCGAATTTGACGGCAACGTTGTTCACCTGTCGCTGACCGCGAACCCGTCCCACCTCGAAGCGGTAAACACCGTCGTTCTGGGCAAGGTCCGCGCCAAACAGGCACAGCGCAAGGACACCAACCGCGAACAGGTCATGGGTATCCTCCTTCACGGGGATGCGGCCTTTGCCGGTCAGGGTCTTGTCGCTGAAACCTTCGATCTGTCGCACCTCAAAGGCTATCGTACCGGCGGTACGATCCACTTTGTCGTCAACAACCAGATCGGTTTCACCACCAAGCCGTCCGATAGCCGTTCTTCGCCTTACTGCTCGGATATTGCCAAGGTCGTTCAGGCGCCGATCATCCATGTCAATGGTGACGACCCAGAAGCCGTGGTTCACGCCGCACGCATCGCGACCGAATTCCGTCAGGAATTCAAACAGGACGTTGTCATCGACATGTTCTGCTATCGCCGCTTTGGCCACAACGAAAGCGACGAACCGGCCTTCACCCAGCCCAAGATGTATGACGTGATCGGCAAACACCCGACCACCAAGGACATCTACGCCCAGAAGCTGGTCAAGGAAGGTCTTCTGACCGAAGAACGCGTCAAGGAACTGGATCAGAAATTCCAGAGCCACCTTGACGACGAATTCAAGGCCTCCGAAGCCTATCGCCCGAACAAGGCAGACTGGCTCGAAGGCAAATGGTCGGGCCTCGCCTCCTCGCACGGCGAAGATGCGGACTGGACCGGTCAGACCGGTGTGGAAAACGACTTGTTGCAGGAAGTTGGCCGGGCACTTTCGACCCCGCCCAGCGACTATGACATCAACAAGAAAATCCTGCGCCAGCTCAAGGCCAAGGCCAAGATGTTCGAAACCGGCGAAGGCATCGACTGGGCAACCGGCGAAGCCCTCGCATTCGGCACCCTGATGTGCGAAGGCACTCCGGTGCGTCTGTCCGGTCAGGATTGCCAGCGCGGCACTTTCTCGCAGCGTCACGCAAAACTGGTCGATCAGACCAACGAGGCAAAATACACCCCGCTCAACAACATCCGTACCGGCCAGGCCGAGCTTGAAGTCCTCAACTCGCCCCTGTCCGAAGCCGGTGTTCTGGGCTTCGAATATGGCATCACCCTTGCCGAACCGCATTCGCTGGTTCTGTGGGAAGCCCAGTTCGGTGATTTTGCCAACGGTGCACAGGTCATCATTGACCAGTTCATCAGCTCGGGCGAAGCCAAATGGCTGCGCATGTCGGGTCTGGTGATGCTGTTGCCGCACGGTTACGAAGGTCAGGGCCCGGAACACAGCTCCGCCCGTCTGGAACGGTATCTGCAGCTTTGTGGTGAAAACAACATGCAGGTGGCCAACGTCACGACCCCTGCAAACTATTACCACATCCTGCGCCGCCAGATCCGCCGTTCGTTCCGCAAGCCTCTGATCCTGATGACGCCGAAATCGCTTCTGCGTCACAAACAGGCGGTCTCCTCGCTGTCCGAATTCGGACCGGGGACCGTCTTCAAATCAGTGATCAGCGAAACCGGCAAACTGACCGATGCCAAAAAGGTCAAACGCGTCGTCCTGTCGGCGGGCAAGGTCTATTACGATCTGCTGGCTGAACGCGAAAACCGCGGGATTGACGATGTTGCCCTGGTGCGCGTCGAACAGCTCTATCCGTGGCCGGCCAAGGAACTGGCAGAAGAACTTGCCAAATATCCCAATGCTGACGTGGTCTGGTGTCAGGAAGAACCCGAAAACATGGGGTCCTGGTACTTCGTCGATCGTCGTATCGAAGGCGTGCTGTCTGAAATCAAACACAAGGCCGGTCGCCCGATCTATGTCGGTCGCAAGGCTGCCGCGTCCCCGGCAACGGGCTTGCTCAAGGCTCACCTGCGCGAACAGGCCGAACTGGTCGATGCCGCGCTGAGCGTAAAATAACTTTATCGGACGGGCGGGAAACCGCCCGTTCGACCCGCACATTCAGAATTCATTCGTATTCGGGCAGGCCCAAACTGTCTGATTGAAAAAACGGTCGAGGAAAAAATGGCGACTGAAGTTAAAGTTCCCACGCTGGGCGAGTCTGTTACCGAAGCAACAATTGCGAAATGGTACAAAAAAGTCGGTGATGCAGTTGCAGCCGATGAACCGATTGTCGAACTTGAAACCGACAAGGTCACCGTCGAAGTCAACGCACCGGTCGCCGGCGCGATTGCCGAACTGGTCGCCCAGGAAGGTGACGAAGTCGAAGTCGGCGCCCTGATCGCCATGATCAAGGAAGGTGCCGAAGGCGCTGCTCCGGCCAAGGAAGAAAAAGCCGAAGCCAAGGAAGAGCCAAAGAAAGAAGAGCCGAAAAAAGAAGAAGCCAAACCGGCTGCTGCCCCGGCAGCAAGCGCACCGGCGGCTTCGACCTCGGCCAATGCCGATCATCCGCTGCCGCCTGCCGTTCGCAAACTGGTCGAAGACAAAAATCTCGACCCGTCGAAAATTCCGGCATCGGGCAAAGACGGCCGCCTGACCAAGGGCGACGTTCTGAACTTCCTCGAAAATGGTGGATCGGCGCCGCGCGCAGCGGCTGCTGCACCGGCGGCACCTGCTGCACCGAAGCCCGAACGCGAACTGCGCGAAGGCGAAGAACGCGTCAAGATGTCCAAGCTGCGCCAGACCATCGCGCGCCGCCTGAAAGAAGCCCAGAACACCGCGGCCATGCTGACCACTTATAACGAAGTGGACATGACCAACCTTCTGGCCTGCCGTAACCAGTACAAGGACGGCTTTGAAAAGAAACACGGCGTGAAGCTCGGCTTCATGTCCTTCTTCATCAAGGCCTGCACCACGGCGCTTAATGAATGGCCGGCGGTCAATGCCGAGATTGATGGCAACAGCTTCATCTATAAAAACTACTGCGATATCGGCGTTGCCGTTGGTACCCCGCAGGGTCTGGTTGTTCCGGTGATCCGTTCGGCGGAAAAGAAAAGTTTTGCCGACCTCGAAAGCACGATTGTCGATTTCGGCAAACGCGCACGTGACGGCAAACTGGGCATGGATGAAATGACCGGCGGCTCGTTCACCATTTCGAATGGTGGCGTGTTTGGCTCCCTTCTGTCATCCCCGATCCTGAATGCGCCGCAGTCCGGTATCCTCGGCATGCACAAAACCCAGATGCGCCCGGTCGCGATCGACGGCAAGGTCGAAATCCGTCCGATGATGTATCTCGCACTGTCCTATGACCACCGTATCATTGACGGCCGCGAAGCCGTTTCCTTCCTGGTACGCGTCAAGGAATGCATCGAGAACCCGGAACGCATCCTGCTCGACATCTGATCAGACAAAAGGATCAAAGAACTCATGGCTGAGAACTACGACGTTGTCGTGATCGGTGGCGGTCCTGGCGGTTATGTTTGCGCCATCCGCGCCGCACAGCTTGGTCTCAAGGTTGCCTGCGTTGAAAAACGCGGCACCCTTGGCGGTACCTGCCTCAATGTGGGCTGCATCCCGTCCAAGGCCCTGCTTCATTCCTCCCACCTGTTCGAGGAAGCGACGGAACATTTCGATACCCATGGCATCGAAGTCTCCAAGCCGAAGGTCAATCTCGAAAAGATGATGGCCCGCAAGGACAAGGTCGTTGACAGCAATGTCAAGGGCATTGAATTCCTGTTCAAGAAGAACAAGGTCACCTATGTCAAGGGTGCTGGCGAAATCACCTCGCCCACCTCGGTCAAGGTTGCCCTTCTGGACGGCGGCGAAGAAACCATCAATGCCAAGAACATCGTGATCGCCACGGGTTCGGAAGTCACCCCGCTGCCGGGTGTCGAGATTGACGAGAAAAACATCGTCTCCTCGACCGGTGGTCTGGTGCTCCCGAAAGTGCCGAAAAAGATGGTTGTCATCGGGGCTGGCGTGATCGGTCTCGAACTCGGTTCGGTCTGGCGTCGGCTTGGTTCCGAAGTCACCGTGATCGAATATCTCGACCGCATCCTGCCGGGCATGGACGGCGAACTGGTCAAACAGACCCAGCGCATCTTTGCCAAACAGGGCCTTGAATTCAAACTGGGCCACAAGGTCACCGGTGCGAAAACCGGCAAGTCTGGCGTGACGCTCACGGTTGAACCGTCCAAGGGCGGCGATGCCGAGGAAGTCAAGGCCGACGTCGTTCTGGTCGCCATTGGCCGCCGTCCGTTCGTCAAGGGCCTTGGCCTTGATAAGGTCGGCGTCGAACTTGATGATCGCGGTCGCGTCAAGACCGACGAACATTTCCAGACCAACGTGCAGGGCATCTTTGCCATTGGGGACGCCATCATCGGTCCGATGCTGGCCCACAAGGCCGAGGAAGACGGTGTTGCGCTGGCCGAAATGCTCGCTGGCGAAGAAGGCCATGTCGATTACGGCAAGGTCCCGGGTGTTGTTTACACCTGGCCCGAAGTCGCCGCTGTTGGCAAAACCGAAGAGCAGCTCAAGGAAGAAGGCGTCGACTACAAGGTCGGCAAATTCCCCTTCACTGCCAACGGTCGCGCCAAGGCAATGGAAAGCACCGAGGGGTTTGTCAAAATCCTCGAAGACAAGAAAACCCACCGCGTCGTCGGCGCACATATTGTCGGCCCGGCGGCTGGCGATCTGATTGCCGAGGTTGTGCTGGCGATGGAATACGGCGCCTCTGCCGAAGACATTGCACGCACCTGCCACGCCCACCCGGCCCTTGGCGAATCCGTCAAGGAAGCCGCCCTGGACGCCGACAAACGCGCGATCCACATGTAATCCTGATTGGGAAAACCCGATCCGTGAAACGGCCGCTCCAATGGGGCGGCCGTTTTTTATGTCCGCCCGCAACACTTTATCAGCAATCCGCTACTGGCTCACGAACGCCGAGTGAAAAGTATCCGCTCCCGGCTTTTCAGAACAAATCCAGAATGAATAGTAGAAAGCGATCGACATCCTGTGCTAGTTCCGGTACAGAGAATCGTCGAGTATAATGCAAGAGATTGGATGCAAATGAGGCCCATCGGGATCGATCTTTTTGCTGGAGCAGGTGGGTTAAGCCTTGGCTTTGAGCAAGCTGGGTTCAATGTTGCAGCTGCGGTGGAAATCGATCCGGTGCATTGCGCCGTTCACAAGTACAACTTTCCCCAAACTGCAATCATCCCGCGCTCAGTCGAAGGACTCAGTGCAGACCTCATTCGTGAAGCAGCAAATATCGGCAACGCCACTGTAGATTGCGTATTTGGTGGCGCGCCCTGCCAAGGGTTTTCGTTGATCGGCCATCGCGTACTCGACGACCCGCGCAACAAACTCGTTCTAGAATTCGTGCGAATTGTGTCGGAGCTCAAAGCCCGAACATTTGTATTCGAGAATGTAAAGGGCCTCACAGTAGGAAAACATAAAGCTTTTCTTAAAGAGCTCGTCGCCGCCTTTGATGCAGCAGGTTATGATGTTCGTATCCCGTGGAAGGTTCTCAATGCCGGAAATTTTGGGACGCCTCAATTTCGTGAACGTTTAATCCTGCTCGGCTGTCGTAAAGGCGAGAAACTACCCGAGTATCCGGTTGAAAGCACCAATCTCGCTGGACGCGCGCGAAAAATTGAAGGGCTACCTGATGGTCCGACATGTATGGATGCGATTGGCGACTTACCTGATGCGGATCAATTTGGAGCACTGCTGTCTTCCGATTCAGTAAAAACCTCCACCTACGGCGAACCTTCTGATTACGCTGCCGGGCTGCGCTGCATGAAAAATAGTGCGTGGCACTACAGCTATGTTCGTGACTGGAATCCGATGAAGCTCACATCTAGTGCCCGGACCGAGCACACCGAGATATCGCGCCGCAGATTTTCAGAAACCGAACCCGGTACCGTCGAACCAATCAGCCGCTTCTTTAAATTGCCGATGCAGGGCGTATCAAACACTTTGCGGGCAGGAACAGACGGCGCACGCGGCGCGTTCACCAGTCCCCGGCCGATCCACTACAAATATGACCGATGCATTACTGTTCGGGAAATGGCGCGCTTGCACGGCTTTCCTGACTGGTTTCGATTAAATGTCACCAAATGGCATGGGGGCCGACAGATTGGCAATGCCGTTCCGCCGCCCCTCGCCCGGGCTGTTGCTACCGAAGTGATGAACGCACTTGGCGTTCAGCCGATCCACCCGGATACAACACTGGAACTTGGAAACGAAGCACTCCTCTCGCTCGACCTTTCCCGTGCAGCAGAACATTTCGGCGTCCAACCGCCAAGTAACCGCCGCGACAAGAAAAGCGGTGCAAAAAAGCGCAAACAAATCGAGATCGAACGCGAACGCTTGTCAGGGCAGTTAGTACATGGATAAGACACCCAATCGCTATCTATCGCTCATCGAAAAGATTTTCCTTGATCGCTATCAGGCCGGAAAAACCGAACTCGAGTTTGCCAGAACGGATATCGAGGATGCCGCTGACGAACTTGACATCAAACTGCCTAAAAATCTGGGAGATGTACTTTACGCGTTCCGTTTTCGCATTGCGCTGCCCGAGAAAATAGTTGCGACGCAACCCGAAGGAATGGAATGGGTAATCGAACTGGCAGGCCGGGCTATTTACAAGTTTCGGTTGGTAAAAATTAACCGTGTTCTTCCTCGCGAAGACCTTGCCAGAATTAATATTCCGGATGCGACGCCCGAAATCATCCGGGCATATGCCCTTGACGATGAACAGGCACTTCTTGCAATTGTCCGCTACAATCGCTTGATCGACACCTTCCTCAGCCTCACAACCTACAGCCTTCAGAACCACCTGCGAACGACGGTCAAGGGCATAGGACAGATCGAGATAGACGAACTTTATGTAGGTATCGACAAGCGCGGCTGTCACTACATCATCCCGGTCCAGGCCAAGGGCGGCAAGGATCAGATCGGGATTGTACAGACATCGCAAGATATCCGCTTCGTCCAGGATAAGTTTCCAGATATGCGCTGCCGCGCCATCGCTGCTCAGTTTATGGATGGCGATATCGTTGCGCTTTTCGAACTTATGCTTCAGGACGGCGAGGTCAAAGTTGTCGACGAAAAACACTATCGGCTCGTGCCCGCCCGGAAGCTCGACCAAACGGCTATCCGCGATTACCGGGATTGAAACGTGAAGAAAAAATAATTGACCTCCCGGATACCTGACCCAAGTCCGGGCCAAATGCCTCGTCTTGGTATGCTCCGATCTACCCTTGTCCTGCTCTGCCCCCGGCCTGCAAACAGTCGCAAGAGTGACACCCGGCAAGCTCCTCCCGCCGGAGACGATGCCGATACTGCCGCTCTCGCGGCAGGTACCGCAGGTGCTAATGATGCCTACCGGGGGGGGCCGGTCTGATGGCCGATGCGCTCACCGATGCTGGCCCTGCCCACCGATGGCGACGGCTCCCCGCTGATCGCGCCTCCTGCCGCTCTCGCCAGTTTCGCCAAATATTGCGGCGTGAACGGAACTCACCCGTGTTGACCCACGCTCCGATCCCGGCACGGGCGTGATGACATCGCACCCGAACCACCCCTGCTCCGCTGCTGATCTGCCCAATCGTCGGCTCGATCCGCATCCGGCCCCGCATCGGCCCAAATCTGGCCCGCGCCCTTCCCGGCAGGCGCACCTCTCCCGTTCTGTCTTTCCGGTTTGTCAAACTTTACGCCGCCGTTTCCCGGGCCGTTTCAATGCCCGGACGCACTCCTGCCGTAATGACTTTACCCCACACGGATCTTCCGCGCTTGGCGGTGATCGCCTGCTACTTAACCACTTAACATCGTCGCTTTTTCATCACTTCATCCCCTGCTTTTGACAAACAATCCGACCCCGAAACGCAAAAACCCGCCAAAGCGAATCACGCTTGGCGGGTTATGTCTCCGGACCCATTTGTCCTGTTGACTTTATCTTTATGCCACAAATAAAAGAACAAATCAAGAACATTTTGCAAAAATTTTCGCCGTCCGGTTCTGGCAAAAATTCTCGTTTATTTTCAATAAACTATGCCATCATATTGCCCTATGATGGACCGGTCCGCTAAGATCACCCGCCGGGATCGCCCGGATCAAGACGCAGGAGAAACCACCCATGACGCTTTCGATCGGACTTGTCGCCCACGACCGTCGCAAACGCGAAATGGCCGATTGGCTGGAAACCCACAAATCACAGTTTTCCGGCACCCGGATTTTTGCCACCGGCACCACCGGGCGCGTGCTTCAGGAACGCTTTCCCGACCTTGATATCGTGGCGCTTAAAAGCGGCCCGTTCGGCGGTGATCAGCAGCTTGGCTCGATGATTGCGCATGGCGAATTGCAGGCGATGTTTTTCTTCACCGACCCGATGACACCCCAACCCCACGATGTCGATGTCCGCGCCCTGATCCGGCTGGCCAACATGTATGAAGTGCCGATTGCCTGCAACCGCAGCACCGCCGACCTTCTGATCAGCAACCCGAAATTCGAGGAAATCTGCGAACAATATCGCGGCCATTCACCCGAACAGGTTTTTGCCGAATACCAGAACCGCAAGGTTTGAGACATCCCCCGGTCCGCTCTGCCACCCGGCTTGGCCCACCCCACATCAAACTGATGCGACCGCCCCATGCAACTCGCCTATGACCTGATCGCCGCCATCTTCCCGATCTTCGCCGCCATTCTGGTCGGGGCGGCACTCAAACGTTATCTGATCACAGGGTCTGACATCTGGGCCGGGATTGATCGGCTGACCTATTACCTGTTGCTGCCGTCGCTTCTGATTGTCGAAATTTACCGTGCCGATTTTGGCTCCGGGCACGCGGGCACTGCGGTCATGGTCACATTGGGCGCGACCCTTGCCCTTGCGGCGGTTTTGCTGCTTCTGCGCCCGCTCATCACCCGCAACACGCCGCTGTTTACCTCGATCTTTCAGGGATCGGTCCGCTATAACAGCTATGTCCTGCTGGCCGTCGCCGATGCGCTTTATGGCAGCGAAGGCTTGGCACTGGCGATTGTCTTTATTGCCGTGATGGTGATTGCCACCAACATGCTGGCGGTTGTGGTGCTGAATGCCTTTGCCGGTGGCAAGGGCAGCTTCAAACGCATCATGATCGGGCTTGCACAAAACCCGATCATCATCGCCGCCGGGGCCGGTGCGGTGCTTAATATCAGCAACATTCACGTGCCGCTGCCGATTGAAAATACCGCAGCCCTTTTCAAAACCGCAGCCCTGCCGCTCAGCCTGCTGTCGGTCGGGGCCGGATTGCGATTTATCCTGAGCAAACAGGCATTGGGCGCGATTGCCCTTTCAACCACGATCAAGCTCGCCCTCCTGCCGCTGATCACCGGCATTGCGCTGCATCTGGCCGCGGTGGAGGGCATGGTTCTGGCGATGGGGGTGCTTTATGCCGGGATGCCGTGCGCAGGCAACGCCTATATCCTCGCCCGGCAGCTTAATGGCGATCCCGAGGCCATGGCCTCAATCATCACCCTCGAAACCCTCCTGTCCGCTTTCAGCATCGCTGCCATCGCCGCCATACTGAGCATCAACTGACGCCGCATGCGGGGCATAGTCGCCCACGTAACCGCATGCCGAAAGCCCCGGCCGCATCAATTCGGGCGGCGGTGCATCGACCACCACCGGGTCGCGGTCGGCATGGAACGGCACCACGATCTGGCGCGACAAAAGCATCAGGGTCGGCGGCTGTCCAAAAATCGGCGGTTCATCCCCCCGACCATAAAACGGATCGCCCAGCACCGGATGCCCGATATGATCCAGATGTACACGCAGCTGGTGCGTGCGGCCCGTATGGGGTGTTAAGGCAAGCCAGGTGATATCATCGCCCGCTTCGTCCTTGCCGCGCCCCAGCACCTGATATTCGGTCTTTGATGGCTGCCCGTCTTCATGGACCAGCATCCGCCAGCCGCTTTCATCATTGGTCTTGCCAATCGGCGCGTCGATAAAGCCGTGATCATCGGCAACCGCACCGCGCACCACCGCCCAATAGGTTTTCCCGATCAGTTTTTCGGTAAACAGGCGAGTGATCTTTTTCGATGATTTCGGATGCCGGCACAGCAACAGGCACCCGGCCGTATCGCGGTCAAGCCGGTGCGCCAGGGTCGGTTCGGGCTGAATGCCGAATTTAAGGTCGGGCAGATACGCATCGACATGGAAATAGGTTTTCGGCCCGCCATGCGATGCCAATCCCGGCGGCTTGTTCAGAACGATGACGTTTGAATCGCGATGCAGAACGCTTGCGATCAGGTCTTCGGCTATCGGATGGGGCATGGTCGGCCTTTCATTGTTGGCCCTGCTTTACCTCAAAGCCGGGCGCACCGCAATCACCCGGCACACGGGCAGGGCACGGCAAACCTGATCTGAACCGCATTTCCATGCGTAACAGTAGCAGCATTCCGTTTTCGAAATCCGGCTTGATCGCGTCCTGATCGCCGGGGCCAACAGCAGGGTACGCCACCACATGCCACGCCCGAAACCCCTTAAATATCTGCTTGCGACGCTTGCCGTTCTGGCAGTCCAGAATGCCGGTTCGGCGCTGGCACAAAACGGCGAGATTTCGGCCCTTACCCCCGCACAATCCAACGGCCTTGATCGTAACGCGGCCTGTCGCAACTTCGATCCGATTGCGCGATACGGCAATGAACTGGCGTTTCAGATCCGCCGCAATGATGCCCCGGTCGGGCAGCATATCGTGCGCTTCAATCGCGGTCAGGACGGTCTTCAGGTCGTCGCCCAAAGCAATATCGATATCTCGTTTCTGGGCTTTAACGCCTATAGCTTCCGCTATCGATCCGAAAGCATCTGGCAGGATGGTCAATTATCCACCCTGTCGGTCAAGGTCGATGATGATGGCGATCAAACCAGCATCGCGGCCCGGCGCGAAAACGATCAGCTTGTCGTCGATGGCCCCGATGGTAAGAAATCCCTGCCGCCCGGTATTTTTCCGACCGATCACTGGCATTGCGGTGTTCTGCAAACCGATCAGGTTCTTAATACGCTGACCGGCAATCCCAACGCGGTCACCATATCCCAGACAGGCCGCGAACGCCTGGCCGTTGGCAACGGCATGATCAACGCCACCCACTTCACCTATGATGGCCAATTGCAAACCAATGCGTGGTACGATGCCGATGGCCGGTGGGTTGGATTGCGCTTCAAGGCGCGCGATGGCTCTGAAATCACCTATCGCTGCACAAGCTGCCAGACCGACACGGCACAAAAGGATATCCGCGGATGATCAAACATTTCAAAACCATCTGGATCGTCGGTGCCTCCGCCGGGATCGGGGCGGCACTTGTCGAAAAATTCGCAAAATCCGATGCGGGCGCAAACACGACGATTATCGCATCGGCACGCTCCGCCGATGCGCTGTCCGATCTGGCGGCATCGTCGGAAAACATCCATGCCGTGCCGCTTGATGTGACCAAACCCGATGCGGTTCGCGATGCGATTGCCCTGATCGAAGATCGGTTTGGCCTGCCCGATCTGGTGGTTCTGGCCGCCGGAATCTATTCCCCGATGCCTGTCGATGAATTTTCCGCCAAAACCATCCACGACCATTTCGACGTCAATTATTTCGGCACGGTCAATTGCCTTGAAACCCTGATCCCGAAAATGCGTCAACGCGGTTCGGGCGAGATCGCGGTTGTCGCCTCCGTCGCCGGTTATCGCGGCCTGCCAAAGGCCGGGGCCTATGGCCCGACCAAGGCCGCCCTGATCAATCTGTGCGAAACCCTGCGCGCCGAATTGGGGGAAACGGGTGTCTGTCTTCGGGTGATCAATCCGGGCTTTGTCAAAACCCGCCTGACCGACAAAAACGATTTCGATATGCCCTATCTGCAAACGCCCGCGCAGGCAGCCGACTATGTTTATCGCGGCCTGACGGGCGGCAACGGTTTTGAAATCTCCTTCCCGCCGCCCTTTGTCCGACAGCTAAAACTTGCCCGCATTCTGCCCTATCGGCTTTACTTCAAACTGATCCGCAAAGTGATGGGAAAATCCAATGGATGAACAGAACGCAACCAGGCTCGAAACGCTGAAATCCTATGGCGATTATTTTGCGCAACTAAGCCCGGAATCCATTGAAAACCTGCATCATCTCGTCACACCGGATTACAGTTTTACCGATCCGTTCAACACCATCAATGGCCCGGATCGGGTCTGTGCCTATCTCGATAAGATGTTTCGCGACACCGAAAATCCGCAATTCATCGTCACCCATCACGCGCTTGATGATGATCTCGGTTTTCTGCGCTGGCGCTTTACGGCCAGGATTTCGGTTCTGGGGAATTGGGATGTCACCGGCATGTCGGCGGTAACGTTTTCCGATGACGGCACGCGCATTTCATCCCATGTCGATCACTGGGATTCCGGCATGGCCTTTTATGCCCGCATTCCGCTGCTGGGCTGGTTTATTCGGCGGCTCGCAGCACGGATGGCTGTTTCGTAAAGAACAGGGTGACCTCGCCGATCTCGAACCCCCATTTGCGCACACGCGCCCGGTTCACAAGAACCCCGTCGCCCTGCAAAAACATCCAGTCGTCAAACGTCACCCGCCAGCTACCATCACCAACCTTCAGGTCCATGTCGTAGCTCCAGTTCAACGCATTGCCATACTGCACGCCCGCGGCCGTGCCGATGATGTCATCGGCCTCTCCGCTCAGGCTGTGCTCACCGGTCTTGCGGATCGTCCATACACGGCGGTCCTGTTCACCATCGTCATACAGAAAATCTTCTTCCAGCGTCAGAACACCATCATTGACGGTTCCAGTGATATCAACCGTGAACTGGCGCCGCAGCTTGCCGAACCGGTCCTCAAAAATGCCCCACGCCCGACTATTGCCTTCGAAGTATTCAAACACGTCGAAGCGGGGTTCTTTTTGCGCAAAATCCTGCGGTTTCATTGACCCACACCCGGTAAGTATCAAAACCATCACAAGCGCCGTAAAAGATCGCAGCATCAGCTTTCTCCCGCAAAGGATACAAGGATCAGAAGGTGCGGCGAGCCAGACGCCGACGAATTGCAACCTGATGAACGCGATCCAATGGAAAACGCCACATCATCCCGATTGCTCCTGCTTTCAGTACGATGGGCAGCACCGCATAGATCATGACAAGTGCGATCAAAGCCGCGGAATTTTCAGCGCCCCCATCCGTCAGGCCAAAAGCCCCCAGAATTGGCAGGGCAATTCCCGCCGCCAACGCCATCGCAAGCTTGTTGGTCATGTTCCAAAGCGCAAACAGAACACCGGTCCGGCTCGCATGAAACCGGTACCGGTCCCAGTCATCGACATCGGCCTGAATAGCGGGTGGCAGCGCCAGATCCGCCCCCAAGGCCGCCCCGGTAAAGACACAGATCACCGCAAACCCCGCCCAGTCCCCGGCTGACAGAAACGGCACGAACGCGAATGCCGACACCGCCATGATCATCGCCACGCACCAGACCCGGTGTTTGCTGATTTTACCGGCCAGAAACACCCAAAACGGAATGGCCGCAATGGCCGCAACAAAATACAAAAGGATCAGGGCGTTTTCCGTATCCGTATCAAGCTTCAGGTAATAGCGCACAAAAAGCGGGAAACAGACCGCGGGCAATCCGCCGGCAAGACCATTGATCATCCATGCCGCCAAAAGCCGCACAAAAAGCCGGTTCTGGCGCAGACTGCGAAGCGACTGGGTAAACCGGGCACGAAGGGAAACACCCGCCTGTTGGGTATCGGCAGTACGGCCGCGCCCCGGGCGGGCTGCGCTGTCTGGGACCTTGATGATCAGAATCGTAACGAAAACCGCCCCCGCAACAATGGTCATCATCGCAAGGGTTCGGATTTCATCGGCCCGGGATGCATTGATCATCACAACCGGGATCGCCCCGGCAATGACAATACCAATCAGCCCCGCTCCTTCACGAAGGGACGTGATCAACGTCCGCTCCCGGTAATCCCCCGAAAGGTCTGCCCCCCATGCCAGATAGGGCACCTGAAACAGCGTCCAGCCAAGGAAAAGGATGCTTGCCGAAACAAAAAGATGCCCGCCACCGGGCTGATCGGGCGGCACAAAAAGCATCCAGATCCCGATCCCGGCAATCACCGCACCAAACCCGACCCAGATTTTGCGCCGTCCCGTATAATCCGAAAGCCACCCGGCAAGCGGATCGGTCAGCATATCGATGATTCGCACCGCCAGAAGGATCGCCCCCGTAAGGGCAAGCCCAAGGCCAAGATCATCGCCATAATAACTGGGTAACAGGACATAGGCGGGAATCGTCGGCACCGCCGCCGCCATTGCTGGCAGCGCATAATAAAACGCCGTTTTGCGGCCCCGATCAGGTTGCGGCATTTTCGCGATGTTCGATCACAAAGAACCCGACATCGATCGACCCTTCATCAAATCCGGTTTCGCAATAGGACAGGTAATATTCCCACATCCGTTTGAAACGGATATCAAATCCCTGCTCGGCGATGCTGTCCCATCCATGCTGGAAACGGCGCTGCCATTCGGCCAGTGTGCGGGCATAGGATTTGCCGAAAAATTCGGAATGACAAAGCGAAAGACCGGCATTGGCAATCGCCGTACCAAGCGCCTCCGGCGAGGGCAGCATCCCGCCCGGGAAGATATAGCGCTGGATGAAATCCGCCCCCTTGCGGTAATCCTCGAACCGGTCATGATCAATGGTGATGATTTGCAAAACCGCCTTGCCGCCCGGTTTCAACCGCTTGCGGATCATATCGAAATAGATCGGCCAATGTTCTTCACCAACCGCCTCGAACATCTCGATTGAAACGATCTTGTCGAACTGCCCGTCCTGATGGCGATAATCGCGAAGCTCGATATTGGTGCGATCCGACAGGCCAAGTGTCAAAAGGCGATGATGCGCAAACGCATGCTGTTCGCGCGAAAGCGTCAGCCCCGTGACATGGCAGCGATGCTGCCCTGCCGCCATTTCGGCAAACCCGCCCCAACCACAGCCGACTTCCAGAACCCGTTCGCCGGGTTGCAGCGATGCAAGTTCACAAATCCGGCGGTATTTCGCATCCTGTGCGGCCTCAAGCGTCATGTCCTGGCGGCGATAAAGACCGGATGAATAGGTCATCCCCGGATCAAGCCATTCCTGATAGAACCGGTTTCCAAGGTCATAGTGATAGGCAATGTTGCGTTTTGATCCTTCGACCGTATTGGCATTTCGCAAATGCCCGATCCGGGCCACCAGCCGGGAAATCATGCCGCCTGCAAGTCGGGCGCGAACGATATTTTCGTTTAACATCGCCACCCGCATCACATTGGTCAGATCGGGGCTTGTCCATGCCCCATCCATATAGGCCTCGGCAAAGGCAACATCGCCACCGGTCGCAAGCCTGCGGATCGCCTTCCAGTCATGAATATGAAGAACCGCGCGGATTTCGGTCTGCTCCTGCCCGGTAAACTGCAACGTGTCCCCATCGGGCAAAACAATCGTCAATCGACCGTAATGCAAATGTGCCAGAATGCGTTTCAGCATGATTTTCAGCAGATTGCGACTTCCGGTCATGCCCCCGATGACGGGCAGGAACCTGTCACGAAACGGGCGGACTATTGTCGAAGAGGATCGATTGCGTTCCGGCATTTCCTGATTACCTTTTTGCGGCTTCGGCCGTCTGGCTATTGGCAGCAAACACATAAGTCACATCATGTGCTGGCGGCTTTGGACGTTTATGGAACTTCACGCCTTTGCGCCACAGATGCAGCGCCTCGTAATGAATGCCCGCCACCACCTTAATCGTCATCAGCGGATAGCGAACAAAAGCCATAAACAGATTACGATCAGAAAGCGCGGTTCGATCACCGACAAAGGCCGCATTCAGAAATGCACCGTCCCTGTCAGTTTCACGGATGGCCACCGCGACCTTTTCGTCTGGCATGCAAATGCGGAAATGATAATCGGCCTGCATATCGATGAAGGGCGAAACATAAAATCCCTTCGCACAGCTCTGGCGCAGCACGCCTTTTTCATCAATCGCATCCGGGCTGACCGGGATCAGATAACTGTGTCGATCCCCGAATGTATTGGACACCTCATACAGGACCGCGCCGACCGACCCATCGGCACGATGGCAGAAATAAACCGATAGCGGATTGAAAACGAAGCCCAGAATCCGCGGATAACACAGCAATTCGATCCGGTGCGTACAATCGCCCAGATCGTGCTTTTTCAGGATGTCTTCGAGGCGTGTGCGGATATCCCCATGATCGCGGTCCGCATGGTCGCGGTCGTGGAATGAAAACAGGTTGAACCGGTTGCGGCTAAACAGTTTCAGCGACCTGGCCAAGCCATCGATTTCATCAAGATCGAACAAAAAGGAAAACACCCGATAGCGCAATTTGTGATCGCGCGGGCGAAGGCGATGATGCATCACCGATCCTTCAAACAGGGCGGATGTCCATGTACCTGTCATTCGGCAGCTTCTTTTTGCGCGATATTGATGGGCCCCAGATGAATACGACCGCTTTCATTTTCAACGTTCCATGGCCGCCGGACATTGCCCAGTGCTTCTGCCACCGCAAGGCCCGACTGAATGCCGTCTTCGTGGAAGCCATATCCAAAATAACTGCCGCAATACCAGATGTTATCCTGCCCCTGGATCGACCAAAGCCGTTTCTGGGCATCCATTGCCGCGGCATCAAAAACCGGATGATCATACAGGAAGGATCGAATAACACTGCCCTCGCGCGGCGGGCGTGCCGGGTTCAGGGTCACAAAAAGCGGCTGGCCTTCGTCAAGATGCTGCAACCGGTTCATCCAGTAAGTCACACAGACTTTCGGTTCCCCGTCATGCTCCTCGGCAAGGTAGTTCCAGCTTGACCAGACCTTGCGCGTTTGCGGCATCAGGCTGTCATCATCATGCAGGATCGCCAGATTGCGTTCATACTGAAACGCTGACAAAAGATCGCGCACCGCGGGCGCCGGATTGGCCTGAAGCGCAAGGGCCTGATCACCATGACACGCCAGAACAACATGGTCGTAGTCCGTCCGCACGCCGTAACGGTCTTCGATGAATACGCCCCCCTTGCCATTCGGTCCGACCTGGGCAATGGCGCTATCAAGGATCACGCCACCGGAAATATCCTTGATCATCTTGCCGACATACTGGCGCGATCCGCCAACAACGGTGCGCCATTGCGGCCGGTCCTTGATCTGCAAAAGCCCGTGGTTCTGACAGAACCGGACAAACGCCGCCAACGGATAATCCATCATCGTATCAACGGGCGTGGACCAGATCGCGGCCCCCATCGGCAACAGATGATCATTGATAAAGGATTTTGAATAACGATTGGCCGTCAGATAATCACCAAGGCTCTGCGTTTCCGCCTGCCCGGTTTCAAGCGCAAGCGGCGCTTCGCGATAAAATCGCAGAATATCACGTACCATCCGCCAGAAGCGCGGGCGGAAAATATTGCGTTTCTGCGCGATCAATGATGCCAGATCAGATCCGCCATATTCCAGCCCACCCCTGTCCATCGACGCGGCAAAGGACATATCGGTCGCAGCCGTTTGCACACCAAGATGATCAAACAGCGCGCAAAGATTGGGATAACAACGGGTGTTATAGACAATGAAACCGGTATCAACCGGTGTTTGACCTGCATCCACGGTGTTGGAATGCCCGCCGGGACGGTCATCCTTTTCATAAAGCGTGACAGTGTGGGACTGGCTGAGCAACCAGGCCGCCGACAGCCCGGAAATACCCGAACCAACAACAGCTATATTGAGTTTCCCCGATGATCGAAGCGTCATATGTGCCGCGCCTGCTTGCAGTGTTATTGTTTGAACTACATATGATTACGCATGACAGCAAGTTGCGGATCACTGCATAACAACGAATGCTGATAATTGTAAGTAATTGGCAGAAAACGTACAAATTCGTTTGATCCAAAATTTTCCGGCCGACGTATGATGATCCATGAACACCATCATGACGCGGCCCCGAAGGGGACCAGAAACGAAAATGAGCGGCACGACAAGAACAAGGCCCGGACCGGCTGACCCCGCCGAGGCCAAGCGATGTGCCAGCTGGATTGTTGCGGTTGCGGCGACGCAGGACCGTGAGGCATTTGCACAGCTGTTTGCCCATTTTGCCCCCCGCGTCAAAGCCTACATGTTCCGGTTTGGCGGCAATTCCGAAAATGCCGAAGAACTCGCTCAGGAAGCCATGATGCAGGTCTGGCGCAAGGCGCATCTGTTTGATCCGCAAAAGGCCGCCGCCAGTACATGGATTTTTACAATCGCCCGAAACCTTCGCATTGATCGTTTCCGGCAACGCAAACATATCGAGGTGGATGATTCCGATCCGACGCTGATTATTGACGATAGCCCGCTTGCCGACGAAATCGTAGACCGGGATGAACATGCCGTTCTCGTCAAATCCGCGATGGAAGAATTACCCGCCGATCAGAAAGTGGTTGTTGAATTGTCGTTTTTTGAAGATCTCTCGCACAGCGAAATTGCCGAACAGCTCGATATTCCGCTGGGCACCGTCAAATCGCGATTGCGATTGGCCTTAACCAAACTTCGTGGTGGATTGGAGGGTGTAGCATGAATATCAAACACCACCCGACAGACCAGACATTGATGGATTACGCCAGTGGCAAGCTGTCGCAGGCGATGGAGCTGCTCGTGGCAACGCATATGACACTGTGCCCGAAATGCCGTGAAAAGGTCGCGGAATTCGAGACCCTTGGTGGTGCGGCGCTGGAAACGGCAAATGTCATGTCGATGGATGCCCATGCGCTTGACCATGTCATGGCCATGATCGAACGCGAAACCGCCAACGAAAATGTCGTCTTCCGCGAAATGCCGTCCACGCGGCGCGTTGCCGTCGGGGAAAGCATCACCGGGTCTGCCATTCCGTCCGTCCCACGCCCGTTGGCCGATCTTTTGCCTGATAATGTTCTTTCCCTCGAAGACATTCCGTGGAAGTCGCTGGCACCGGGTGTGAAGCATTACCAGCTTAAATCTATCGAAAGCAAAGGCACCGTGCGTTTGATGAAAATCGCACCGGGCGTCTCGATCCCTGATCACGGGCATCACGGTCATGAAATGACCCTGTTGCTTAAAGGGTCCTATATCGATGAAATCGGCCGGTTCCGTGCCGGTGACGTCGCCGATCTTGGCAACGATGTCGATCATCAGCCAATTGCCGACACCGCCGAGGAATGCATCTGTCTGATTGCCACCGATGCCCCGATGAAGTTCAACCGTCTGCTGCCCAAACTGTTGCAGCCCTTCATCGGCATATAAGTCAAACTGCGTCCCAACGCAGAAAGGCCGCGGACACACCGATGTCCGCGGCCTTTTAATTTGAATCCTGCGCCGTCTCGCCCGCGGGCCTATTGCGACGGTACCAGCCAATGGGTCCGGTGCGTTGCCGGACCGGGCAGTTTGACGGCATCGCACAGCCACTGGCCGATTTCATCAAACTGCTGATCAAAGCCATAAGGCGGGTTGATGATCATAAGTCCGGTGCCGCGCATGCGCCCCTTCGCCCCGCCCTGATTGGTCGAAAGCTCCGCACAAAGCACGCCACCCTTGGCTTTGATCCGGGCAAAGTTTTCACGCAGTTCGGCATCAAATCCGGCCTCAAGGATCGGATACCACAGCATGAAGATGCCATTTTCCCACCGTTCCCAGGCACGTTTGATCGAACTCGCCGCCTTCTGATAATCCTGTTTCACGTCGTAACTGGGATCCATCAGAACCAGACCGCGCCGAATGGTCGGTGGCATCATGCCAACCAGTCCCTCATACCCATCGCGCTTGTGCAGGTGAATACGCGGATCGCGTTCAACGCTGTATTCCAGCAGGTCATATTCGCGTGGATGCAATTCCATCAGGATCATTTCATCATGATCACGCAGCAATTCGCGCATGATAAACGGCGATCCCGGATAAAACGGCCCCTTAAGGTCATCATCTTCAAACACGCCGTAATCGCGCCCCTTGGCAATCGGATCAAATGCCGCGATCTGATCAAGGAAGGGCTGCATCTGTTTGGGGGCATTTCCCTTTTGCTGGGCGGCGGCGATGCCGTTTTTCCATTCACCGGTTTTCGCCGACTGGGCACTGCCAAGATCGTACCAGCCTGACCCGGCATGGGTATCAATCACGCAGAACGGTTTTTCCTTTTTGCACAGATAATCAAGGATGATCCGCATCGCGGCATGCTTGTGAATATCGGCAAAATTGCCCGCGTGAAAGCCGTGCAGATAGCTCAGCATTGCCTTTATCCTTTGGGTGCGCGCGGCTTGCCGCCGCGTGACTGTTTATGGTTGCGCGACTTTTGCGGTCGTGCGGGCCGGAATGTGCTTTTGCCGTCACCCTCGGTGCGGGGCCGACTGTTGGCCTGCATGTTCCCGGGCAGGGGCTTGACCTGTATCGGGGCCGCTTCCGGTGCACTGACCTCGATGGCCTGCCAGTCACCGGGCGCAAGATCATCCAGCGTCCAGTCACCAATCGCATAGCGGATCAGACGCAGGGTCGGAAATCCGACAGCCGCCGTCATCCTGCGGACCTGCCGGTTGCGGCCTTCGGTAATGCTAAGCTCGATCCAGCTTGTCGGTACGGATTTGCGAAACCGCACGGGCGGATCACGCGGCCAAAGATTTTCGGGCTCCCCCATCAGGCGCGCACGCGCTGGGCGGGTCATGCCGTCTTTCAACTCAACCCCGTTACGAAGCGCGGCAAGGGCTTCCTCGGTCGGCTCGCCCTCGACCTGAACCCAATAGGTTTTCGGTTTTTTGAATTTCGGATGGGCGATCTGGGCATTAAGCGGCCCGTTATCGGTCAGCAGCAGCAACCCTTCGCTATCGCGATCCAGCCGCCCGGCGGCATAGACACCGGGCAGATCGATATAATCAGCCAACGTCGCCCGACCGTTTTCACGGTCGGTAAACTGGGTCAAAACGCCATACGGCTTGTTAAAAAGGATCAGCTGCGCCATGCGCCGCATAGAACCATTTTTGCCGTACAAGTCAACTGGGCAAGTCAACCGGGCAAGTCGACCAGTCTGGCCGAACGTGATCAATCCTCGATCAGATATTCCATGGTGGTGACAACACGCACGGTTTTATTGATCTGCTGGCTTTCCATCGTATTGGGGGCACCATCAGCCGGAAGGATCTGGAACAACCCTTGCGTTGCGCGGCGAATACCGCCCAGATGACCACCGGAATCGGTTGCGAATTGCTGCGCACTTTCACGCGCATTGGCCGTGGCCGCCGCAATCATTTCCGGTTTGATGTCATTAAGCTTGGTGAACATGAAACTCGGACCGGGGTTATAACCCTGCCCGCCCAGAACAATCCCGCCCTGAAGCAATTTTCCAATATCCTGCGTTGCCGCAACGACTGCGTCGATCTTGTCGGTGCGGACCTGGATCGTCTGACTGACGATATAACGGCTTTCAATCGGCCCGGAACGATAGGATTGCGCAAGCTGATCAGTGACCTGAAGGCTTTGCAGTTCGGTCATGTCCTTGGTGATGCCATGCGTTTCAAGAAACACCAGAAGGGCGGTTGTATCGCTTTCGATCTTGGCCTGTGCGTTTTGCAGAACATCATCGGTCGCAACATAGGTAATCGGCCACACCGCGCGATCCGCCATGACATCGCGTTCGGCCAATCCCTTGACGGTCACGAACCGGTCAAGCGACCGCATGTCGGACAATCCCTTGCCGACCAGCCATCCGGCACCGGCAATACCGGCACTGACCACAACCGCCGCAACAAATTTCGCAAATCCCGAAGAAGAAGACATGCCCGTGTTTCCTTGATTATTGTTGTTCCGCTAAACGCATAGCTTTTGTTTTGAACACCTTATCAGACGGAACAAAATCGACAAAATCAGGGCAGTCATTTTGCAGGTTTGCGAAATCGGATAACGGGCATTTGAATGCATTCAAATTGGGTCGCAATCCTTTTTCGAACATGCTAAAAGCCAGCAACGCCTGCGCATCGCGCGGCCAACCATTCAAAAACGCAAAAGCTTTACGAGGTCGTCCATGCGCCGTTCCGATATCAATGCACATATCACGCATGCCAAGGAACTGTTCGAGTCCATTTCCTTCAAACTGCCCGTCTGGGGCCACTATTCCCCGGCGCAGTGGGATGCCGAGCCTGATCTTGCGAAATGGTGCCGTGCCCATCAGATGGGCTGGGACGTAACCGATTACGGCGAAGGCGATTTCGCCCGTCGCGGCCTGATCCTGTTTTGCCTGCGCAATGGCATCCTGCGCCAGCCGGGCGAAGTCCCCTATGCCGAAAAAATCATGATTGTCGGCGAAAATCAGGAATGCCCGTGGCATTACCACAAGGTCAAAATGGAAGACATCATTGTGCGTGGCGGCGGCAATCTGGTGATCGAACTGACCAATCTGACCGAAGACGGCAAAATGGACATGGTCAATGACGTGCATGTCCGCACCGATGGCAAGCTCAATATCCTTCCGGCCGGTGGCAAGGTCGTGCTCGAACCCGGTCAAAGTGTCACCCTGCCGCGCACGCTTGTGCATCGCTTCTATGGCGAAGAAGGCAAAGGCCCGGTGATCGTTGGCGAAGTATCGCAGGTCAATGATGACCTTGCCGACAACTACTTCTTTGACTGCGACGCCCGGTTCAGCGAAATCGAAAACGATGTCGCGCCGATCCATCCGCTGTGGAATGAACTGGCCGGTTAAGATCACCGATCAACTGATATGCAAACCCCCCGGCAGTGTGGACTGCCGGGGGTTTGTTTTTGGCTTGGGGGCGTGAAATGCCCTCGACGTTATTCCGCGGGCGCAGCACTCTCGGGATTACCAAGAATTTCGGCAAATTCCCGCAAATTGCGAAGCGGCTCAAACTCAACCTCGGTCCAGGCAGGCTGACGCATCGCATCCGAAAGGGCCACCGCACGCTGCAAATCGGCAAGGGCGGCTTCCGGGTAACCCAGCCCTGCATTGGCGCACGCCCGCTGATAATAACCATTGGCATTATCCGGCGCCTCGGCCAGGAGCCGGTTACACAGGCTAAGCGCCCAGTCACGATCACCCAGCTGAAGGGCGGCATCCGCCTTATAGGCCATGACTTCCGGATCGCCCGGCGACAGTTCAAGGATCTTGTCGTAAATCTCGATCTTGGACCGCGGATTGGTCACCTTGTTCGCCTGCAGCCAGAAGGCATGAATGGTCTGGGTATTTTCGATTTCCTGCTGATGATCGTTGATCACCATGCTTTTCTGGCGCAGCTCGTCTTCAAGCGCGCTCAGACGTGTTTCAAATTCTTCGGACAGGCGGCGCAATTCCGTATCGGCAAGGTTACGCACACTTGATTTAAGTTCCCGCAACGACTGCCAGCCCAGCATGGTCAGAAGTGCACCGACGGCGGCCACAAAATAGAAGAAATAGGTCACCGTGTTCGACGAATAGGAAATCGCCTTGTCGATGGCCTCAAGCTGCCGGTTAACAACCTCGCGCAGCAATTCGGCGCGCATGCCCTGCATTTCGGTCCGCAATGCCTTTAACTCGTCAAGTACATAGCGTTCCATAAGCGGCGGCATATTGGTGCGTTCACCAGCTTCAATCGGACGAAAATCGACTGGTGGCAACGTATCGCCCGATGACGTGCCAGATGTGCCAGATGTTGCAGGGGCAGCCCCCATGCCATCCTGCGCCAGAACCGGTGATGAGACCAGAACCACCATCATCACGATGATACCGGCGACCATGCGTTCAAACCGTAACGTCATTTCCTGCTGCTTCCCTGTTTCTTTTTTATGGCTTGGTTTTGTTGGCGGGGCTTTTGTAACCCGGCTTCGGCCATGATCCAAATCAACGTTATGATTGGACTGTAACGATATATTGCCCCTGCCAAAACATACATTTTTTGGAAAGTCGCGCAGGTATCGATGATCGAATACGGCACCAGCCCGGATCGGGCACAGCAATTGTCAAACGCAGCCCTCGCTATGATGTCCGAACTGGGCGTTATCGCGCATCCGAACAATTTTACGATCTTTTTCAATTACCTGTCTGGCGAAGAACCCGATCTTACGCAGACGATTGATATCCTGCGCAGCAACAATCGCGAATTCGACGAATTGCAGTGCCGCGACCTTTTCACGCGGTTTTTTGACACCGTGAATGAACGCGAAATCGTCACCCGCATCACCGAAGATCTGCGCAATCAGTTGACATCGGTTCTGGAAACCGTGCGCAACGCGGGAATTGACACCTGTGCCTATGGCGAGGCCCTTGATCATTTCTGCGAATATATCGGGGACAAGGATTTCACCAATCTGGAACAGGCGCTTAAAACGCTGCTCGGTGCGACCCGCGACATCGAAGGCGTAAACCGCCTTCTTGAAACCCGGCTTGATAATACCTCGACTGAAATATCGAAACTGCGCCGGGACCTCGAAGACATGAAGCGCGAGGCCATGACCGACTGTCTGACCGGCATTGCCAACCGCAAGGCATTTGATCTGCGATTACGCGATTGCGCGATGCAGTCGATGGAAACCGGCAAACCGCTTAGCCTGCTTCTGATCGATATCGACCATTTCAAAACTTTCAACGATACTCACGGCCATCAGGCCGGCGATCAGGTCATTCGGCTGATGGCCCAGACCCTTCAGCAGAACGTCAAGGGCCGCGACACCGCCGCCCGTTACGGTGGGGAGGAATTTGCCGTCATCCTGCCGATGACCGGTCTTGGCTGCGCCCGCCAGTTGGCCGAACATATCCGCCACAATGTCGAAACCCGCAAGGTGGTCAGCCGCATCCGCCATGAAGAACTGGGCAAGGTCACCGTGTCAATCGGGGTCAGCACCTTTGCCTATGGCGAGCCGCTTGGCCGCTTCATCGAACGCGCCGATCAGGCGCTTTATCTGGCCAAGGCCAAAGGCCGCAACCGGGTTGCAACCGAACGCCAGATTGCAGATGCCCATCCGACGGCCCAGACACCCGATATCACAACGCCCCAGCCCAAAAAGCAGCGTTACGCCTGACAGGCACTGACAGAACACCAATTTATCCGTATAAGGCAGGTCGTTTTCCCCGAAAGATTGGCCTGCTGCGTGAAGAAGATTGATGTCCTTGTGATTGGTGCCGGTGCCGCCGGCCTTATGTGTGCAATCGAAGCCGGAAAACGCGGCCGTTCGGTTGTGATTGTCGATCATTCGGCGAAACCGGCTGAAAAAATCCGGATTTCCGGGGGCGGTCGCTGCAACTTCACCAATCTGCATGCCAGCCCGGAAAATTTCATTTCGCAAAACAAGCGTTTCTGCGTCTCGGCACTCAAACGTTACACCCAGTTTGACTTCATCGATCTGGTCAATCGCCATGACATTGCCTGGCATGAAAAAACACTGGGCCAGCTTTTCTGCGATGAATCCTCGTTCCAGATCATCGACATGCTGCTCGATGAATGTGATGCCGCCAATGTCGAGCTGCGCCTGAACACCGAAATCAGCAACATCATCCGCCGCGATGATGCCGGGTTCGATGTCACCACACGCACCGGCGCGCAATGGACCTGTCAATCCCTTGTAGTGGCTTGTGGCGGCCTTTCCATTCCCAAAATCGGCGCAACCGGCTTTGGCTATCAGATTGCCCGACAGTTTGGCATCGACATCGTTCCGACCAGGGCGGCCCTCGTGCCCCTGACCTTCGATCCGGATATGCGGGCCGATCTGGGTCAGCTTTCCGGCATTTCGGTTGATGCGATTGTCCAGTGCCACAAAAAGCAGTTCCGCGAAGGATTGCTGTTCACCCATCGCGGGCTCAGCGGCCCTTCAATCCTGCAGATTTCATCCTATTGGGATGAAGGCGATGCCATCACGGTCAATCTGAACCCCGAAGAAGACGCCTTTGATCTTCTGAAATCGGCCAAAGCCGAAAGCCCGAAACAGGCCGTGCATAATGTGCTCTCGCGTATTCTGCCAAACCGTCTGGCTCAGATGATCACCGCCCGCCACGGGCTTGATCGCCCGATTGGTGAAACCGGGGACAAGGCGCTTCGTCTGCTTGCAACCGATGTCAATCAGTGGTCGGTCATGCCGCAGGGATCCGAAGGCTATCGCACCGCCGAGGTCACGCTGGGCGGGGTCGACACCAACGCCCTGTCATCGAAAACCATGGAATGCCGCGATGCCCCCGGCCTTTATTTCATCGGTGAAGTCGTCGATGTTACCGGCCATCTTGGCGGGTTCAATTTCCAGTGGGCCTGGTCATCGGGCTGGTCGGCCGGACAAGTCGTCTAGGTAATTTCGCCATTTGGTCGCAAAATACCCTGCGGGAACAACTTCCCATCCAAGCCGTTTGACTTTCAAGAACAGCCGACAGCTTTCCTGTCTGCTGACACAGAAAAATGAGGTTGGGTTATGGAATATGGTGGAATTCTCGGTCTGATCATTCTGATTGCCGATATCTGGGCGATCATCAATGTCATGGGCAGCGGTGCCAGCACCGGTTCAAAAATCATCTGGACGATTCTGATCCTCGTGTTGCCGGTTCTCGGCCTGATCATCTGGCTGTTTGCCGGTCCGCGTAGCGGACGCGCTTAACGCAGAAATCACTAACAGCACCCAATAGCCGCCAGGGACAAAGCACCCTAGCGAAGAACCTGTTGGCATTCCGGTCAGGCACGCATTAATTTGCATGCCTGACCTTTTTTGTGCGCAATTACAACCGGGTGCCAGTCGATGGACAAGATTTCCTATCCCGTCACAGGATCCTGCCGTTGCGGGAAACTTGAAATCGCGCTGGCAGCACCCCCGGTCCTGACCGCAGCCTGCCATTGTCGTGGTTGCCAGAAAATGAGCTCAAGCGCCTTTTCGCTGACCGCGATGTGCAAATCAGACAGCTTTCGGGTCCTGTCCGGGACACCGGTGAAAGGCGGCGCTCAAGGCCCCGAACTGGATCATTTTTTCTGCCCGGACTGCAAGACATGGATGTTTACCCGAATCACCGGCATGGATGATTTTGTCAATGTCCGCCCGACCCTGTTTGATCAGAAGTCCCTTGCCACACCCTTCATCGAAACCATGACATCTGAAAAACTGCCATGGGTCAGCATCCCGGCACAGCACAGCTTCACGGGCTTCCCGGATGTCGATGATTTCATGAAGCTGCTTGATGATTTCAGTCAGACGCAGGACCAACAGGGAAGCCGCCGGGGTTAAACCCCGGCAACAAAAATGACAAGCCCACCCAGAACACCCGATGCGATGCGGACCAGAACCGGGCGCGGCGATATCAAGCCATAGGAAATCGCCGTCAGACCAACCGCAACCTTAAGCCCGGCAACCAACGCCCAAACCGGATTGGCCGCAAGATCAATCAATGACCCGTTTGCCACCATCGCCAGTGGCACGATGTAAAGCCCGACGCCAAGCGCCATTGCCGTTCCGGCCACCTTCAGCCAGTTTTCCTCGACCATGCCCGCGGCAATGAACACCGCACCGCAAACCGGCGGGGTAATCGTCGACAGCAGGGCAAACCAGAACACGAAAAGATGCGCCTGCAACGGATCAAGCCCAAGCTCGGTCAGGGCGGGTCCGGCCACCGAAACACAGATCACATAGGCCGCCGTGGTCGGCACTTCCATGCCAAGGATCAGACACGCCACCGCCGTCAGCAGCAAGGCCGGCCAAAGCATCCCGCCCGATCCCGACAGCAGAAGCGACGTGATCTTCACGCCAAGCCCGGTCAGACCCAAAACACCGATAACGATGGACGCGCACAAAATGATCGCAGCAATCATCGATACCTGCCGCCCGGCGCTCAGGCAGACCTCGGTAAATCTTTCGCCCGTCCGTTTCAGACTGAATTGCAGATTGCCATCTAAAAACAGCAGGGCCGCACCGGCAATCATCGCAAGGCAGGCGGCATATTGCGGCGTATAGCCACCGCCAAACATGCCCCAAAGCAATATGGCAAACGGCACAAGGAAAAACGCCGACGTCACAATCACAGCACGGGTATCAGGCCGGTCTTTTTCCGGCACACCGGGCAAATCATAGCGAAGCGCAAAGGCATTGATCCCGACCCACACCGCCAGAAAATAAAGGATTGCCGGCAAAATGGCCGCAACCATGATCTCGACATAGGGCCGCCCGGTCAGCTCGACCATGACAAAGGCCCCGGCCCCCATCAAGGGCGGCATGATCTGCCCGCCCGACGATGCCACCGCCTCGACCGCAGCGGCCAGTTTTTTCGGATAGCCAAGCTTGGTCATCGCCGGAAGGGTAATCGCCCCGGTGGACGCCACATTGGCCGACGCAGACCCGGAAATGGAGCCAAACAACGCCGACGAAATCACCGAAACCTTGGCCGCGCCACCACGCAGCCGCCCCGCAGCCGCACCGGCAACATTCATGAAGCCCTGCCCGGCTTCGCCGCCATTCAGGATCGCGCCAAAGATGACAAAGATCGCAACGATGCTGACCGAAACCCCGGTCAGGCTTCCCCAAAGGCCGCCTTCGGCAATGGTTAGCGTACCCAGCATGCTTTCAATCGGAAGCCCGCCATGGCCGAATTCACCGGGAATATATTCGCCAAAGAACCCATAAAGCAGCGCAATCGCCGCCACACTCGGCAAAGGCCATCCGATGGCGCGCCGTGCCATTTCAAGAACAATGCCCAGCAGGGCAAATGATATGGCAATTTGCAGATTCCCGACCAGGAACCCGTATTGATCACCCAGCATGCCGTGATTGAACGCCACCCACAAACACGCTGCAAGCCCGATCACGGTCAGGATCAGACCGCTGATTTTCTGCCACGGTGTTTTGGCAACAAACACCAATGCCCAAGGCAGCGCCAAAGCCATATGCAACGGCCGACTGACCAGATTGGGAACCAGCCCCGAAAAAATCAGCCAGAGATGAAAAAAGATGGATACCGCGCCAAGCGCAATCCAGAAAGGGCGGGAAACAGCAGACATCGTAATCCTGATACGTCCGATAAAGAACGGCCCGGCTGTGGCGGCCGGGCCTGTCATCACATTATTGCCAATCGGCGATCAATTCTGATCGTCGCGAACCGGGAAACCGGCTTCGGCGTAAAAACGAAGCGCGCCGGGGTGAATTTTACCCTTGATATTGGCCAGCATTTCCTGGGTCACACCTTTCCACCATGACGCGTTCGAGCTCATGGCGGATTTCTGGCCCCAGTAAGTTTTGGTCAGCTGATAGGCGGTTTCATCATCCATCTCGGTCGTGGCATAGGCAACCACCGACAGGGAAGACGTGCGGATATCATCCTTCTGACCGTTATAGGTCCCGGCCGGGATCACCGTCAGATCGCGCTTTGTCATCGCAAGCTGGTCATCGGAAAGCGACAGGATATTGACATCCGTGCCCGCCGCGGCCTCGATCACGTTCGGCGCGGGCCAGGAACCGGCAGTGACAAAACCGTCAATCTGACCGTTTTTAAGGGCAGCAACCGCGTTGGACAGCTCCGCTTCTGACAGTGTCACCTTATCTTTAAGCCCGAACAGATCGAGGTATTTTTCACCCTCATTCGCACCAAACGACCCCTTGCCAAGCAGAATGGTTTTCCCTTCAAGTCCGGCAAAGTCGGTCACACCGGCATCGGCACGCATCACGAAATGCATGGTCAGCGACGGGATCGGGAACAGGGCCCGGACTTCATTGAATTTTTCGGTCGGACGCCCTTCAAACGCCCCCTTCCCTGCCTGGGCAAGGCCAACAAGTGCGGGCGGGCTTGTGAAAAGATAATTGCCCGGGCGAACCGATGCTTCCATCACGTTCTGGACCGATCCCTGGCTTTCCTCGACCGTGACGATGATTTCGCCGTCCGTGCCGGTCTTGATCGCTTCTGCGAACTGGGCTGCCATCTGATAATAGGATGATGCCGCCTTGGCCGATTTGAAAGTGACGCGGGTTTCTGCCTGGGCGGCACTTACGGCCGACAGGGCAACAATACCGGTCGCGATTGCGCCGATTGTACGAAGAATGTTCAAGGTTTCCTCCCCTTGCAGAACCCGGGCACCGGTCGGTTTGCAAATACCGAACTTGGGTGCGGATCGGGCCAATAGTGGCGATCAACGCAAAAATCCGTCTTTACGGCAACGGATTTTGGCAAATTGCTTCCAATTCCAAGTCATAGAGCGCATCAAAGGGCCGAAGGTCAAGCCGGTTATTCGCTCAGCCCACCCTTTACCGGTTTCAACCTTATCGCACTTTTAACATGGCAGTTGCGCAAAACCGGTACTGTTCGCGGCAGGGCTTCGACTTTAATTCAATGCTTGAAATTCTGCGGAACATCTTATGCGCCGTAACGTTCGATCCGTCACATGTCCCGCAAGGCTGACAAAACCTTTCAGAACAGCACCTTGTAAAGATTGACAGGGTTCCCGACCTTCGCGCAGGGTAGACCCTGCCGCGACTTTACCACCAGAGGATAGCAATGCCCCGTTCGCCGGTCGCACTGATCATCGCATTATCTGCGACATTGTTTGCAGCCTTCACCCTCAATACCGGGGCGTCGCTGCAATCCTCGCTGCTGGCGTTGCGCGCCTCGTCGGAGGGATTTGCCCCGATCTATACCGGCATCATCATGGCATCCTATTATGCCGGGTTTATCGGCGGGATCATCTGGGGGGCCGGGCTTGTCAACCGGGTCGGCCATATCAGAACCTTTGCGGCACTGGCATCGACCGGGTCGGCGATTACACTTTTGCATGCGGTTTTTGTCGATCCGATTACGTGGTCGCTGTTCCGTGCCATGACGGGCCTGTGCATTTCGGCCCTGTATCTGGTGATTGAAAGCTGGCTGAACGAACAGGTCGACAATACATCGCGCGGCGGCATGATTGCCGCCTACATGACCGTGTCGCTGGCGGGTCTTGCCATCGGGCAGCTGTTGCTGAACGTGTCACCGATTGGCAGTTTCGAACTGTTTACCGTGGCATCGGTCCTTTTGTCGCTGTCTCTGGTGCCGATTGCACTCACCCGGCAGCCCCCGCCCGCCGCGGTCAGTGGCGCACGCATGAAATTCCGCCAGCTATACGCCATTTCGCCGCTCGGCTTTGTCGCCGCCGCCGGCAGTGGCGTTCTGTCCGGTGCGATTTATGGCGTCGGTCCGATCTTTGCCTCCGACCTTGGATTGGCAACCAATGAGGTCGCCAACTTCATGGCCTTCGTCATTCTGGGCGGCATGATCATGCAATGGCCGATTGGCCGCCTGTCCGACATTGTCCCGCGCCAGTATGTCATGATCGCCGTGCTGATCGGGCTTGCCATCTGCGGGCTGTTCCCGCTTGTCGCGCCGGAAGTCGTGCGCGCCAATCTTACTGTGTGGGGCGCGATCATCGGCATCTTTATCATGCCGGTTTATGGCCTGTCGGTCGCCTATGTGAATGACTATCTGCAACCGGACCAGATCGTTTCCGCATCCGGTGGCCTCTTGATCATTTATGGCGGGTCTGCTGCCACCGGGCCGATCATCGGGTCGCTTGCCATTGGTCATTTTGGTCCGTGGGGCATGCCGGTTCTGTTTGCGATTGTCGGCGTGCTGGTGGCAAGCTTTGCCATCTATCGTGCCGGTTTCGGTCGCCGCATCACGATCAAGGAACAGGGTCAGTTTGTCGCCGTTCCGCGCACCACGCCCATGGCACTTGAAATGTCGCCCATCACCGATGACATCGTCGAGGAAGAAGACGGAAGTGCGTCACATGCCGCCGACCGACCGGACGATATCGGCCATCCCGCGACAGATGACACTGCTGATCAGGCGGGTTCTGCCCCGGATCAAGGCCCAAATCAACACAGACACAATCCTTAACACCCCGTCTTTGGGCAAAATATAGCGGCATATAACGGCAATAATCACCCGCCGGGTGTCGGTATCGTTTCCACAATACGGAAAACATCCCACGAAAGTGAAACCGGCTGTGGACCCTGCCCGCTTCCAGCCCATATGTTGTGACAAAGATATGCATCGGTCACATCGGGCCGTGCAGAAGACTTCAAGCCTGTCGAGAGGAAACATGACCCAACGTATCACCAAAGGCGGCCTTCAGATCGCAACCGTTCTGCATGATCTGGTTGCCAACGAAATCACCCCGGGCACCGGTGTCTCCTCCGACCAGTTCTGGGCATCGTTCGAAAAGCTCGTGAACGAACTTGGCCCGCGCAACCGTTCGCTGCTGGCAAAGCGCGACGAGTTGCAGGCCAAAATCGACGAATGGCACCTGTCTCGGCAGGATCAGGCCCGCGACCCGCTGGCCTACAAGGAATTCCTCAAGGAAATCGGCTATCTTCTGCCCGAAGGCGACGATTTCTATATTTCGACCACCAATGTTGACCCGGAAATCGCCCGTGTTGCCGGCCCGCAGCTGGTCGTGCCGGTGATGAATGCGCGCTATGCCCTTAATGCCGCCAATGCCCGCTGGGGCAGCCTTTATGACGCGCTTTATGGCACCGATGTCATTGACGATGCCGATGGCAAGGAAAAGACCAAGGGCTTCAATGCCAAGCGCGGCGCGGCTGTCGTTGCCTATGCCGCAAAATTCCTTGATCAGGCGGTGCCGCTGGCCAATGGCAAACATGCAGATGTCGCCAAATACGAAGTCCGCGAAGACGGTTCTGGCTGGTGGACATTGGTGGTGACCCTGTCAGACGGCAGCGAAACATCGCTGGCACAGCCATCGCAATTCATCGGCTACAACGAAAAAGACGGTGCGCTTTCCGAAGTTCTTCTGCGCAATCATGGCCTGCATCTGGAAATCCGCATTGATCCCACGCACCCGATTGGCAAAACCCATGCGGCCGGTGTCTGCGATGTGATCATGGAATCCGCCCTGACCACCATTCAGGATTGCGAGGATTCGGTTGCCGCCGTTGATGCCGAAGACAAGGTTGCGGTGTATCGCAACTGGCTTGGCCTGATGAAAGGCACGCTGGAAGAAAGCTTTGAAAAGGGCGGCAAAACCGTTACCCGCCGCCTCAACCCGGATCGTTCCTATCAGGGGTTTGATGGCCACAATGTTGTCCTGCCGGGGCGCAGTCTGATGCTGGTGCGCAATGTTGGCCACCTGATGACAAGCGACGCGGTGCTTGACGCCAATGGCAACGAAGTCCCCGAAGGCTTCCTTGATGCGATGTTTACCAGCCTGATCGCCAAACACGACATTGACGGCAACAGCAGCGTTTCAAACTCGCGCCATGGCAGCGTCTATATCGTGAAGCCGAAAATGCACGGGCCCGAAGAAGTCGCCCTGACCAATGATCTGTTTGCCTTTGTCGAACGTGAAATCGGCCTGCCGGAAAATACCCTTAAGGTCGGCATCATGGACGAGGAACGCCGCACGACGGTGAACCTCAAGGAATGCATCCGTGCTGCCCAGGACCGTGTAGTTTTCATCAATACCGGGTTCCTTGACCGCACCGGCGATGAAATCCACACCAGCATGGAAGCCGGCCCGGTCGTTCGCAAGGAAGCGATGAAAGACCAGTACTGGATTTCGGCCTATGAAAACTGGAATGTCGATGTCGGCCTTGAATGCGGCATGAAGGGCATCGCCCAGATTGGCAAGGGCATGTGGGCCAAACCGGATCGCATGGCCGAAATGATGACCGCCAAAATCGGCCATCCCAAAGCCGGGGCCAACTGCGCATGGGTTCCATCCCCCACTGCGGCCACCCTGCATGCCATGCATTACCATCAGGTCGATGTCCGTGCCGTACAGGACGAAGTTGGCAAACGCGAACGCGCCAGCCTCGATGATATCCTCTCGATCCCGCGTCTTGGCGACATCAACCCGATGCCAAGCGAAATCCAGGAAGAACTTGATAACAACGCCCAAGGCATTCTTGGCTATGTTGTCCGCTGGATCGATGCCGGGGTTGGCTGCTCCAAAGTGCCCGATATCAACAATGTCGGCCTGATGGAAGACCGCGCCACATTGCGCATTTCCAGCCAGCATATCGCCAACTGGCTCCATCACGGGCTTTGCACCAAGGATCAGGTGATGGAAACCATGAAACGCATGGCCGCCGTCGTCGACAAACAGAACGAAGGCGACCCGGAATATCGCAACATGGCACCGAACTTTGATGACAGTGTTGCCTTTGCTGCCGCCTGTGATCTGGTGTTCAAGGGCCGCGAACAGCCAAACGGCTATACCGAACCGGTCCTGCACGCGCGTCGCCGCGAAGCCAAGGCAAAATACGGCGCATAACTGCCATCAATACCGCACTAAAAAGGCCGCCCGACATGTTCCGGGCGGCCTTTTTCATATCCATCATGCAGCGCAATATAAACCGGTCGGGTTTATCCGGCCAATGTCATGATTTCATAGCCATTCTGGGTTACCACCAGCGTATGTTCGTATTGTACGGTCGGTGCACCGGTATCGGCATAGAGCGTCCAGCCATCATCCCCGTCAAGCGCCCAATTCGACCCCCGCGACAGGAACGGTTCGATGGTGATGACCTGACCTTTTTTCAGCGACCGGCGTTCGCGCGGATCATCCCATGTCGGGATGGTTTCCGGTGCTTCGTGCAATGATTTGCCGATCCCGTGACTGGCCAGATTTTTAATCAGGCTGTAACCGCCCTTTCGGGCAAAATTTTCGATCCGAAGACCGATTTCACGGATCGGTGCCTTGTCACGCACAACCTTGATCCCCGCCCACATTGCCTTTTTGCCATCATCGCACAGCTTCACGATTTCAGGGCGCGGCGTTCCGACGATAAAGCTGGCACCGGTATCGGAAAAATAGCCGTCAAGCGACGCCGACACATCGATATTCACAAGATCGCCATCGGCCAGAACCCGATCACCGGGAATACCGTGTGCGACTTCCTCATTCACACTGATGCAGGTCGCACCGGGAAAATCATATTCGCTTTCGGGTGCGGAAACCGCCCCGGCATCCTCAAGGACCTTGCGGCCAATGGCATCAAGTTCGGCCGTGGTCATTCCGGCAACGGCCGCAGCCCCCATCACGTCGCGCGCACGCGCACAGATGCGTCCAATACGGCGCAGATGTTCAAGTTCGGTTTCTGATGAAATGGTCATGGATTGCTTAATGCTTAGCAATCACCACCAAGTCAAGCCATTGGATGGTCATATCTGACCCGATTTCAGGCGCGTGAGCCGGAATTCTGCGCGCGGTTTTCATCGCCATGAATGACATAGCGATGCTTGCCCTTGCTTTTGGCCACATAAAGCGCCTGATCGGCCTGCTCCAGCAGCGTCTCCGGGCGGGTGGCATGATCGGGATAAACAGCAATACCGATGCTGATATTGATCGATATCCGGTTTCCGCCGGTAATGAACGGCATCAGAATGTCATTAAGGATTCTTTCGGCCAATGCACCTATTTCGGTCACACCGTTTTCGCCAAGATGCGAAACAATGACCATCTCGTCTCCGCCGGTGCGGGCAACCAGATCCCCACCGCGCACACAGCGACGCAGCCGACGGGCAACTTCACATAGCACCTCGTCCCCTGCCGCATGCCCCAGCCGGTCATTGATCGGTTTGAAATCGTCCAGATCAAGAACAAGAACGCCAAGCTGACTGCGCTGGCGGTTGGCCTGCGCCAGCGCATGTTCGAAATAAACATCCAGTGCCAGACGGTTGCCAAGCCCGGTCAGGGGATCATGATGCGCAATATGCTTCATCTCGCCAAGGGCGTTGTCCTTCTCGGTCAGTTTGACGACCAGACTGTTCAGGCTGCTTGAAAGCGTGCGGATTTCGCGCGCCCCTGCAACCTGTGGCAGGTTTTCGATCTCACCACGTTTAAGCTCCCCGGCGGCATTCGCGATCCTGACCAGCGGGCCGACGATGAAACCAGCCCCCCACCAGGCAATGATGCTAAACAGCACCGCAAGACCAAGGCCCAGCGCCAGAATATCGGAACGCAAATCGTTGACCGGCATCAATGCCGAGGTTACCGGCTGGCGCACAAGCACAGTCCAGCCAAGCCCGGCATAATCAAGGTGGCCATCGGCCGGTGCCGCCCCCGTAAGATAGTCATTGCCATCGGGCCAGCGGGCAATCTGCCAGCCCGCATTCGGCGTGTCATTTGCACTTTTCAGATCAAGATCAAGCTTCTGGCCCGCCCTTTCAAAATCCGGCGCAAGCAGGATCGTGCCATTGGCACTGATGACAAAGATATCAACGCTCCGATGCAGACCCTGGCCTGCGAACAGATTGCGCCTTACCGTATTCGCCCATTCCCAGCTCAGATGCGTTGCCAGAACCCCATTGAAGTTACCGGCATCGTTTAGCAACGGAACGGCAATATCAACAAACTGGATCGGCTCGCCGGTCGGGCTCGGGAATTTCTCGGCCAGCAGTTTGGCGTCATGGACATCGCCAATGAACATCTCCTTGCGGCCAAACTCAAAAACCGGCCGTGCCGAAGCATCCGTGCCGACCAGAATATCCCCCGTAGCGGCAACAACGGTGCCATCCGCATCCAGCACGCCGATCCATGTGAAAATTGGCAATTCATGCTGCAACCGGTTGATCAGTTCGCTGGCCTGATCAATGTCATTCAGGTTTCGGATCGCGCGCAAGGTACTAAGAACCGCGACTTCACCGCGATGGGTCCACATCGTGCGATCAAGCTCGTCTGCCATTTGCAGGGCAACATCGGCCACACCAGTGCCGATCTGCCTTGTCAGAACGTCGGCCGACCTTTGACCAACGACATAGCTCATGATGCCGGCAAGCGCCGCAACAAGCACAGCAGTGACCAGCGCGATCTGGATACGGATACCCACCTGCGAAAAGCTTTTCACAGTCAATCCTCTCACTTCCCTACGGGCAGCCTTATTTGCGATTGCCCTATTTATATGCCGTCATTTTTAATACATGCGGCTTATCGTGTGCTGCATATAAGACCGCGCTCTCGGCTTTTTAAGACGAACGGGGAAAACATTTTCCAAAGCCATCTTACGTTTGGCATGATGGCACCAAACATACTGAAAAATCGGTGATACTGAAATTCTATGCCATCCGGCAAGTCAGATCGATCCGATAAGACTGAATATCTGAAACGGTGTTGAAGCGACATTATGACAATTACCCAGATTATTTATTGGCTCGAACTGACCGGCGTTGCCGTTTTTGCCGTGACCGGCGCGCTGGAAGCATCGCGGCGCCAGATGGATATTGTCGGCTTCGTTTTGATCGCGACCTTTACTGGCATCGGCGGCGGCACGGTACGCGACGTGATCACTGGCGCGACGCCGGTTTTCTGGATCAGGGACCCGGCCTGGGTCATTACCTGTATCGGCAGTGCCGTCTTCACCTATTTCACCGCCCATCTGGTTGAACGGCGTTATGTCGCGCTGATCTGGCTTGATGCTCTCGGGCTTGCGATGTTTGGCGTGACGGGGGCGGCTATCGGCCTTAACCTTGGCGTATCGCCATTGGTTGCCATCATCCTTGGCACCATCACGGCAACATTTGGCGGCATGGTCCGTGATGTGGTGTGTAACGAAATCCCGCTGATCCTGCGCCCGGAAATTTACATCACCTGCGCGCTTCTCGGCGCATCAATCTATGTGATCGGCACCGATATTCTGTCGCTTCCCCGTGCCCCGGTCGCCCTGATCGCGTTCCTGTGCTCCTTCGCCCTGCGCGCAAGTGCCATATGGTTTAAACTGAGCTTCCCGGTCTATAAGGCCCGTCCGGGGCGGGAATACTGAACCTGTCTGCTACTCGACAATCAACTGCACCCGGTCGCTGGAAAAGGCGGTAATCCCGTATTCAATCGGTACACCGGCAGAATCGACATCAACACTTTCCGTCGATATCACCGGCCGGTTTTTCGCCTGTTTCAGCAGGCTGGCAACGCGTGATGATGGCAGTTGGGCGCTGATGCGGGTGGTTTTGCGGCTGTAATCATCAATCCCGAAATGCCTGAACGCTTCGGTCAGGGATTTTGTCTGGGTAAATATCTCGACAATCCCCTCGAACCGGGCAACCGGAAGGTAGCTGGTCGCCACCGCCAGCGGAATGCCATCCGCCTCCGATACTGAAAACAGTTCAACAACCCGCGTGCCCGGTTTGACATCCAGAAACTGGGCGATGGTCGCACTGGCTTTCAGGATTTCAGACGAAATCAATCGTTTGTCCGGCAGTCGATGACGGCCCGATACGATCTGGGAAAACCGCGTTTTGGCACCAAGCGGATAATCCAGAATCTGTTCCTGAACAAATGCCCCCCGTCCCTGTTCGACACGCACGACATTGGCATCGACAAGGGCTGACATCGCGCGTCGCACCGTATGCCGGTTAACACCGAATCGGCGGACCAGTTCCATCTCGGTCGGCATTTTATCGCCGGGTGCGAATACCCCGCTGGCAATATCGGCAAGAAGCTGTTTTTCGATTTGCTTCCAGATAGATAGCCCGGCTTCCCAATCCATCGAAATCCCCATTCACAAAACTTTCACCGCAAGGCCTTTGCCAAGCCCGCGTAATCGTCTTATAACGTGAATATGTATAGACGTCTAGACAAATTTTGAATTTGTCGATACCCGCATAGAAGGATCAAACAGATGACGGCGCAACCCGCCCCGCAATCCGGATCAGACCAGGGATCGAACATCGATCCCGCCACACAGGCACGCCAACGCTGGATGGCGGTGCTGGCCCGCACGAACCGCGCAATTCTTGAACAGGAATGGCACGATCATTTTGCCGATGTGCAATGGAGCCACCTGCGCGAACCGCAAATCGGCATGGTTATGGTGCGCGGTCGTGCCGGTGGGGCCGGGCAACGCTTCAACCTTGGCGAAATGACGGTCACACGCTGCGCAGTCACCCTGCCCGATGGCACGGTCGGCCATGCCTATGTCAAGGGACGGGACCGCATACAGGCGCAATATGCCGCCCTGTTTGATGCCATCATGCAACGCGACGATGGTGCGTCCGATTTCATCGACATGCTCGCCCGCCAGCAGGCCGAGGCAAAACGCGAAAACGGCCGCAAGGTTGCCGCCACCAAGGTCGATTTCTTTACCCTTGTCCGCGGAGAAGACGAATGACCATACAATCCCGGACAGGCGAATTGCTGCGTGGTTTTGAAAATGCCGCCTTTGAGTCCAATGCCGTTTTTCGCACCATTCTGGATGCCATGGCCCATCCCGGTCGGATTTACGATCTGCCGCTTGATCTCCCTGCACCGGCCGGGCTGAACAAATCCGCAACCGCATTTCTGCTGGCGATGGCCGATATGGATACGACAATCTGGCTGTCACCTGATTGCGCATCGGACGCGGCAAACGCCCATCTGAAATTCCATTGCGGCAGCCCGATCACCGGCACACCGTCCGCTGCCGATTTTGCCTTCGCCCGCCTTGATGGTGATCTCGCCTTCATCAAGGAACTGCCCATCGGCAATGCAGAATATCCCGATCAGTCGGCAACCCTGATCCTGATGGTCGAAGACATATCGGACAAGGCCGACATGATCCTGCGGGGCCCCGGCATCAAGGACAGCCAGAACCTTTCCGTGCCCGGCCTGCCTGCCGCCTTCCACGCATGGCGCGCGGAAAACCATCATCTGTTCCCCTGCGGTGTCGATGTCGTCTTTGCCGCAGATCGCAAAATCGCCGCCCTTCCGCGCACTACCCGGATCGAGGTCAGATAAAATGTATGTAGCCGTCAAAGGTGGCGAACGCGCCATCAACAATGCCCACCGGCTTCTGGCCGAAAAACGCCGTGGCGACAGGGACGTTGCCGAAATTGAAACCAGCCAGATCGAACAGCAATTGTCGCTTTCGGTCACCCGCGTCATGGCCGAAGGATCGCTTTATGACCGCGATCTGGCCGCCCTTGCCATCAAGCAGGCGCGCGGTGATCTGATCGAGGCAATCTTTCTGATGCGCGCCTATCGCACGACATTGCCGCGCTTTGCCTTTTCCAAACCGGTCAAAACCGCCGAAATGGATATCGCACGCCGCATTTCCGCAACCTTCAAGGATCTGCCGGGCGGGCAGATTCTGGGCCCGACATTCGACTACACCCACCGCCTGCTTGATTTCACCCTGATGGCCAATGGCGAGGAACCGGCAACCGCCCACACCGCCGATCACCCGGTGGATGAAACCATGCCCCGCGTTCTTGACGACCTTCTGAATTACGAGGGCCTGATACAGGACGAACCCAACCCGACCAATGATGATGCGCCAGTCGCCGATCTGACGCGCGAGCCGGTCAAATTCCCGGCGGATCGCGATCTTCGCCTGCAAAACCTGGCCCGCGGCGACGAGGGCTTTGTTCTGGCACTGGGTTATTCCACCCAGCGCGGCTACGCCAACAGCCACGCCTTTGTCGGTGAAATCCGCTATGGCAGCGTTGCGGTCGAAATCGAACCCGAAGAACTCGGCTTTGCCATTGATATCGGCGATATCGAACTGACCGAATGCGAAACCGTCAACAAGTTCAAGGGTTCCAAAACCAAACTGCCGCAATTCACCCGTGGCTACGGGCTTGTCTTCGGTCAGAACGAACGCAAGTCGATTTCGATGGCACTGGTGGATCGCGCCATGCGCGCGCGCGAAATGGGCGAACAGGTCATGGGCCCGGCCCAGGACGAAGAATTCGTCATGGAACATAGCGACAATGTGCAGGCAACCGGCTTTGTCGAACATATCAAGCTGCCGCACTATGTCGATTTCCAGGGCGAACTTGAACTTGTCCGGCGCATGCGTGCCGAAGTGCTGGAACGTCTGGCAAAGGCGGACGCAGCAGACGCCCAAAATGCCAGATCACAACCCGAAGCCGCGGAGTAACCAATATGGAACAGACCGTAAATAATCCGGCGCAAGCATCTTCGGCCTATAATTTTGCCTATCTTGATGAACAAACCAAACGCATGATCCGGCGCGCGCTGCTAAAGGCCGTTGCCATCCCCGGATATCAGGTGCCGTTTGCCGGCCGCGAAATGCCGATGCCCTATGGCTGGGGTACCGGCGGGGTGCAGGTCACGGCTGCCGTCATCGGCCCGGACGATACCCTTAAAGTCATCGATCAGGGCGCGGATGACACCACCAATGCGGTATCGATCCGGCAGTTCTTTGCCAAGACCGCCAATGTCGCCACCACCGAAAAAACCGCCGAGGCATCGATCATCCAGACCCGCCACCGCATTCCCGAAAAGGAACTGCGCGAAGACCAGATCCTTGTCTATCAGGTGCCGATCCCCGAACCGCTTCGCTTCCTTGAACCGCGCGAAACCGAAACGCGCAAGATGCACGCGCTCGAAGAATATGGCCTGATGCATGTGAAGCTCTATGAAGACATTTCGCGTCACGGCCATATCGCCACCACCTATGCCTATCCGGTAATGGTCGATGATCGCTATGTCATGGACCCGTCGCCGACACCGAAATTCGACAATCCGAAAATGGACATGATGGCCGCCCTGCAGCTTTTCGGGGCCGGACGTGAAAAACGCATCTATGCCCTGCCGCCTTACACAAAGGTCAAAAGCCTCGATTTCGAAGATCACCCGTTCGAGGTGCAAAGCTGGAAAGACGAATGCGGCATGTGCGGCGCAACCGACAGCTACCTTGACGAGGTCATCCTCGATGACAGGGGCAACCGGATGTTCGTCTGCTCGGACACCGATTATTGCAGCGAACGGCAGGAAGCCGGCCATCGCGGCCCGCAACATCATGATCAGCCCCTTGGCACCAGCCACAGCAACGGAAAGGCCGCAGAATAATGACCCGCTCACATGAACCGCTTCTGCGCGTTTCCGACCTGACCATGATGTATGGCGACCGGGTCGGTTGCCGCAATGTCAGCTTCGAACTCCGCCCCGGCGAAGTGCTTGGCATTGTTGGTGAATCCGGCTCTGGCAAATCAACTTTGCTGCGCAGCATTGCAGCCCAACAGGAACCGACCAAGGGCACCGTCGAATATCACACCCGCATCGATGGCATCCGCGATGTCTACCAGATGTCCGAAGCGCAACGTCGATTGCTGATGCGCACCGACTGGGCGTTTGTTCACCAGAATGCCCGCGATGGATTGCGCATGAATGTCAGTGCCGGGGCCAATATCGGCGAACGCCTGATGGCGGTGGGTGACCGTCATTACGGCAATATCCGAAGCACCGCCGAAAACTGGCTTGGCAAGGTCGAAATTGCCACCGAACGCCTTGATGATCTGCCCTCAACCTTTTCGGGTGGCATGCAGCAACGCCTGCAAATCGCCCGCAACCTCGTAACCAGCCCGCGTCTCGTTTTCATGGACGAACCCACGGGTGGTCTGGACGTCTCGGTTCAGGCCCGCCTGCTCGATCTGCTGCGCGGGCTGGTTCACGACCTTAATCTGGCGGTGATCATCGTCACCCACGATCTGGCGGTTGCCCGCCTGCTATCGCATCGCCTGATGGTCATGCAGAACGGCGAAGTGATCGAAAGCGGCCTGACCGATCAGGTGCTCGACGATCCGCAGCACGCCTATACCCAGTTGCTTGTTTCTTCCATCCTGCAAAACTAGGGCGATTGAAATGTCTGAAATGCTTCACGCCACAAACGTCGCCAAGGGCTTTACCCTCCATACTCAGGGCAGCGTCACGATCCCGGTATTCGAAGGGGTGGAATTCCACCTCAATGCCGGTGAATGCATCGCGCTGACCGGTGAATCCGGATCGGGGAAAAGCACCTTCATGCGCATGCTTTATGCCAATTACACCTGCTCAAGCGGCACGATCAGCGTGCTGCACGATGGCGACTGGCTCGATATCACCACCGCAAGCCCGCATGCGATCCTTGATATGCGTAAACGCACCATGGGCTATGTCAGCCAGTTCCTGCGCGTCATTCCGCGTGTGCCAACGCTTGAAATCGTCGCCGAGCCCCTGATCGCGCTGGGTACGGCCCGCGAAACGGCACTGGCAAAGGCCCGCGATCTTCTGACCCGCTTGCGCATTCCCGAACGTCTGTGGCAACTTTCCCCCCTGACCTTTTCCGGGGGCGAACAGCAACGCGTGAATATCGCGCGCGGTTTCATCGCCGACTATCCGATCATGCTGCTTGATGAACCGACCGCATCGCTTGACACCCAAAATCGTGCCACGGTTCTGGCATTGATTGAAGAAGCCAAGGCACGCGGCGCTGCCATTGCCGGTATTTTCCATGATCACGACACCCGCGATGCGGTCTGCACGGGATCGTTTGATGTGACTTCGTTTAAAGTTGGGGCCAATGACTGAACAGATTTTTACCAATGCCAAAATTGTCCTCGCCAATGATGTCATCGAAGGTGCCGTTCAGATCAAAGACGGACTGATCACCGATATCTCGGACCGCCCGTCCAATCTGCCCGGTGCCGAAGACATGGGCGGCGATTATCTGATGCCCGGTCTGGTCGAACTGCATACCGACAATCTCGAAAAACACCTGACCCCGCGCCCCAAAACCCGCTGGCCCGCCACCGCCGCCGTGATTGCGCACGACAATCAGGTCGCCAGTGCCGGCATCACAACGGTCTTTGATGCCATCTCTGTCGGCGACGTCTCAGACGGATCAGAACGGATCGAACGACTGGTTGAATCAGTGACCGCCCTTCAGCATGCGCTCGAGAACAACCTTTTGCGTGCAGATCACAAACTGCATCTGCGCTGTGAAACGTCCTATGGTGGGCTGGTCGAGGCGCTCGATAATCTGGTTGATCTGCCTCTGGTCAAGATGCTCTCGGTGATGGATCACACGCCGGGCCAACGCCAATTCGTCAGTCTGGATGCCTATTACACCTATTATCAGGGCAAATACGGCCTCTCGGACGAGGAAATGCGCAAATTCGTCGCCAGCCGCAAACGTGATTCCGAACTGTATTCCGCCAAACATCGCCGTCACGTTGTCGACGTCGCCCATAGCCGGGGCCTTGCACTGGCAAGCCACGATGACGCGACCGAGGAACACGTTGCCGAAGCCGTCGCCGATAAAATGACGGTGGCCGAATTCCCGACGACCCTGGCGGCTGCCAAGGCATCGCACGAAGGCGGTCTTGGCGTGATGATGGGCGGGCCGAACCTTGTGCGCGGCGGCTCGCACAGCGGCAACGTTGCGGCGGGCGATCTGGCAAAGCACGGCTATCTCGACATTATTTCAAGCGACTATGTCCCGCACAGCCTGCTGCATGGCGTCATGAAACTGTTTGATGATTTCGATGCCTATGACCTGCCGCGTGCGGTCCGCACCGCGACCCTGACCCCGGCAAAACAGGTCGGCCTTGATGACCGGGGCGAGATCGCGGTTGGCAAACGCGGCGATCTGATCCGGGTCCATCATTCACCGCATCATCCGATTGTGCGCGGTGTGTGGCGTCTGGGAAGCCGCGTGTCATGACCGTGCGCCATGACACCCCTCATGGCGTTTCGGAAAATGGATTGCTGATTCTTGTCGTCGGCCCCAGCGGGGTTGGCAAGGATACCCTATTGGATGCGGCAAGGACACGTTTGCACGACGATGAAACCATCCTGTTTCCCCGTCGCTGCATTACCCGCCCGGCCGGGTCGGTTGGCGAAATCCATATTCCTGTCCGCGCCGAGGATTTTGCTTCGATGGCAAAGCAGGGGGCCTTCCTGCTGAGCTGGCGGGCGCACAATCTTTGTTACGGCATTCCCAATCATGTCCAGAACGACGTCGCCAACGGCAAAATCGTTGTCGTCAACGCATCACGCAGCGTGATTGACGATGCCCGCGATCTTCTGGGTTCCGATCACGTCCGGGTCATCAGCATCCGCGCGGGCGAGGATGCCCTTCGCCAACGCCTTGTGGCCCGTGGCCGCGAAAGTTCCGACGATATCGAACAACGCCTGCGGCGTGCATCGGCCTATCAGGTCGATGGTCCCAACGTGATCGCCGTTGAAAATGACAATGACCTTGAAACCGGTATTGGCCGTTTCATCGATGCCATTTTCCATCGCCCGGCCCCAAAGGACCAATCGCCCGGAAACCGGGCAGTCTAAACAAAAAATGCTGCAGCAAAACACTGCATTTTTTATTTCCCACGGCGCAATCACCCGTCATCCAAGCGCAAAGCGTCGCAACAAATCAAACGGCTTTCCATCCCCCGGATCACCAAAAAGACAGACATCGCTGATCGTAAATGGTGCCTCGCACAACGGTGCAACAATCGGGGCAAGCTCATCGCGCACCCGCATCATCCGATCCGGATCAAGCTTGCCGGTCAGGGTCAGGTGAAAACGGAATTCTTCCATCACATAGGGATAACCCCACCGGACCAGATATTCTTCCTGTCGATCACTTAACCCCGATGCACGGCGTTTATTCATCGCGGCTTCGTCTTCGGGCTGACGAAAACCGTCAAGCACTTGCACAAGACCAGACGCCAGCGCACCAAGCTGATCGGTCGGCGCAGTCGGGATCAGGGCAATAAAACTGCCAATCGATTTCAGCAAAAGCGGGCCACACGTCACCGAAGACGCCGCCGCACAATAGTCGACAATCGCGCTTTCAAGCTGCGCGCGTGTCTGTCCATCCTTTAAGGCAAATGGCGGTTTCAGGGTGCCATGAAACCCGTATCGCGACGGGGAAACGGTGATCGATGCGATCTCGTCCCGGTCAAGTCCCGCAACATCCGGGCGCGCGATTTCCCGCCCGGTTGCCGGATCACGCCCCAGCCAGGCATTGCCAAAATCCGCCAGATCACTGTCGGCTTTTGGTGCATAATAAACAGCATAACGCTGATAGTCGGTCATGGGGCCTCGAATTGGATGTCGATTTATCGCAGATCGTATTTCAGACAGAAATCCCGCACCGGCAGACGACGAAAATCGTCAAGCCGGTCTGCCAATGTTGCATGATCCCAGTCCCACCAGCAAATGCGAAGCAGCGCATCAACAATTTCCGCATCAAATCGCGGCCGAAGCGGCGTTGCCGGAATGCCGGTGACAATGGTGTAGGGCGGCACATCCTTGGTCACCACCGCACCCGAACCAACGACGGAGCCGATCCCGATGGTAACCCCACCCTGAACAATCGCGCCATGTCCGATCCAGACATCATGATCGAGTTTGACGCGCTTTTCCCGGCGCCAGTCAAAAAATGCCGGATCATCATCGCCAAGCTCATAGGCACTCGACCGGTACTGGAAATGATGCATCGATGCCCGGTCCATCGGGTGCTGCCCCGGATTGATCCGCGTGTGGGCGGCGATATTTACGAATTTTCCGATGTCGGAATAGATGATCTCGCTGTCATTGACGACATAGGAATAATCACCCATCACGCTTTCGCGGATGCTGGTGCGCGGGCCAATTTCGGTCCAGACACCAAATTCGCAATCAACCACCACCGCACTCGGATCAATCGTCGGGGCCTCCGACAATTGTTTCATTGCCGGTTTGGCCTGCGTAATCTTGAACGTCATGGATCAGGTCACCAGTTTGCGCAAACGCTGGGATGCGATATCAAGCAGGCTGACCGACAGGATGATGATGATCATGACCGCCGCCGTTTCCGCGTAATAAAATGCGCGGATATATTCCCAAAGAATTGCACCAATACCGCCGGCACCAACAATACCCAGAACGGTTGCCGAGCGCACATTGCTTTCAAACCGATACAGCGAATACGAAATCCAAAGCGGAAGAACCTGCGGGATCACCCCGAATATCACTTCCTGAAGCGCATTTGCACCCGTTGCCCGAATGCCTTCAACCGGTTCGGGATCGATGGCCTCAACCGCCTCGGAAAACAGTTTCGCGAGAATCCCGGTGGTATGAATCCACAATGCCAGCACCCCGGCAAACGGTCCAAGACCAACCGCGACAACAAACAGCATGGCAAAAACCATTTCATTGATCGCGCGGAAGGAATCCATCAGGCGGCGTACCGGCTGATAAACCCAGAACGGAACGATGTTTTCAGAAGACAGAATGCCAAACGGGATCGAACAGATAATAGCAAGCGCCGTACCCCAGATCGCAATCTGGATGGTGATCCACATTTCGCTGACATAGGTTTTCCACATCAGGAAATCCGGCGGGAAAAAGCCATCGGCAAAATCGACCATGTTGCCACTGTTTTCCACCAGCGCCATCGGACGCATATCCGCGCCTTCCCAGGACCAGGCCAGAAGACCCATGATGATGGTCCATAAAAGAATATTGGCAGCGGATCGTTTCAGATCGCGTGGCGGAAGTTCCGCCGGTGCCGCCGCGGCAGAAGAAATACTGCTGTTCATGGTGTTAATCCCGGATGGTAAAAAAGCAAACAGGGAGCCCGCATGCGGGCCCCCTGCCATAAAACCGGTTACTCGTAAGAAACCAGAATGTCGAGTTCGGCCAGTTTCATGTCGATCTCGGCAATGCGGGCAGCTTTTTCATCCGCCGACAATTCTGCCGTGTTCTCGATTTTCAGCTTGTTTTTATACAGTTCAAGCTGACGGATCGGGTAAAGCTGCGCATTGCTGCTTTCCATGAACTTGCCCATGCCGTCCTGAATGCCGCCAAGAACCTTGTTGGCTTCTTCAACATTGCCCAGGCGACCATAACCAAGGAAGAACGCCTTGATTTCGGATTTCAGTTCGCGCGACATATCCTTGCGATAAACCATCGGATCAGACGGGATCAGCGGCGAGGTCCAGATAACCTTGACCTTGTCGGTGATTTCCGGCTTGACCATCTGGGTGCGCGCAAGTTGTTCGGAATTGTTGGCTGCAACATCAACCTGATTATTGGCAGTCGCCATCAGGTTGGTTTCGTGGTTGGCATTGCGAACGGTTTTGAAGCAGTTTTTCGGATCAACGCCGTTCTGCGCAAAGACGTAATAGGTCGGAACCAGGAAGCCGGAGGTCGAGTTCGGATCACCGATACCGAAGTTAAGCGTGCCGTCGCATTTCAGCATATCGGCAAGCGTGTTGAGCTTGTCGTTATCGGCCTGGGTGATGATGTGGGAATAATAGCCGTTCGTACCATCGCTTTTGGACGTCTGGACGAAAACTTCGCCGCCCGCACGATCAACGGCTTCCATCGCCGACTTGTTACCGAACCAGCCAACGTGAACCTTGCCAAAACGCATGCCTTCGATGATCCCGGCATAATCCGGCGCGAAGAATGCTTCGACATCCTTGCCAAGGGCTTCTTCCAAATCCTCGATCAACGGCTGCCACTGGGCTTTCAGGTTCGAGCTGGATTCAGTTGAGATAAAGCCGAAAACGATGGTTTCCGGGTCTTTTTCAAGCGGCTTGAATTCGACATCGGCATAGGCCACGCCGGTTACGAGCATGCTGGCAGCAAGGGCTGCGGATGCAATTGTCTTGCGGATCATGGGAAGTCCCCCGTCAGGTTGGTTGGTAGAGGTGAAATAAAAAGAGGTAAGGCAGAGAGGAATCGTCCTGATCTAGCTTGAAGCGAACGCCAGATCCTTCTCCGCAACCCTGCTCTTGGCCGGAACTTGATCCGGGGCAGGTGCGAAAAGCTCGGAAGAATATTCGCCGTAAAGTTCGCGCAGGAATTCCGGCGTCAGTTCGGTGGATGGGCCGTCAAAAACGACTTCGCCATCGCGCATCGCAATCGTGCGCGCACAATAATCACGGGCATAATCGACCTGATGCAGCGATACGATCACGGTGACATTGTCTTCGCGATTGACCCGATCAAGCGTATTCATCACCTTGCGTGATGACGCCGGATCAAGCGATGCAATCGGCTCATCGGCCAGAATAAGGCGTGCACCCTGTGTGATCGTGCGCGCAATCGCGGCACGCTGCTGCTGCCCGCCCGAAAGGTTGCGGGCTTTCTTTGTCGCATGACCATCGATACCGACACGCTTTAACGCGGTCATTGCCCGCATGCGCTCGGCCTTGGTGAACAGGCATAACGACCCACGCCATGCCGGCACCCGGCCCAGCATCCCGGTCAGAACATTGGTCAGAACCGTCAGGCGGCTGACCAGATTGAATTGCTGAAACACAACACCAATATCGGCCCGCACCTTGCGCGCACCCCTTGCAATACGGCCGTTCTGCTGGATGACTTCACCGAATACTTCGATCTTGCCACCATCGCGATCCCCGCGCAGCAAACCGGCAATATGACGGATCAGGGTGGATTTACCCGAACCGGACGCCCCGATCAGCGCGACCATCTCGCCCTCGCGGACCTGTAAACTGACATTGTTCAATGCCCGTTTATCGCGCGAGAAGCTCTTGTTCAGTCCGGAAATATCTACGACCAGCATTAAAGTCCGCCTGCTTGTGTTTCGCTGGTCAAGAAGCTACGCACAAACCGCGACTCTATGGTGACGATGATGTTACAGTTCGATGATTACGACGCCTTCATTTCACCGACAACAATCAAACTTGTCTATACATCAATATATTCTTCAAATAAAAAAATGTTCGTCCAAGAAATGGCAGTGTAATAATTCAATTATTACTTGTGACCACGTTCACAAATAGCGATACAGGCGAGCCAGATCACGAAAAACCCCGACAGAAAGAAACTGCCGGGGTCTTATATTCCGCCTGATCGCGTATGGATTTACTTGATCGCCTCAATCGCGGCGATGACATCATCTTCGATATCAAGCCCCTGAATTTCCGCATCCCGCCGCGCATTCTGCCCGCGCCGCCCCGGCAACCGCACGGCTTCCTCAAGCGCGATTTCATCTGCGATATAGCGCAAATGATCAAGTATCCCCGCCCCACCGACTGCAACCGGATCAATGGCAATCACCAGCTGGCCCAATGCGGGCGGCGCACCCTTGTCATCAAAAAGCGACGATGACTGATGCCCGAATTGCGCACCGGTCAACCCCGCGGCCAGCATTTCGACCATCATGGCAAGTGCCGCACCCTTGACCCCGCCTGCCGGAACCATCGTGCCTTCAAGCGCCCTGACCGCATCCGTCGTCGGATTGCCGTCTGCATCCAATGCCCAGTCATCGGGGATCGGAACCCCTTTCTGCTTGGCCGCCATGATCTTGCCGCGCGCAACCTTAGACAATGCCAGATCAATCACGATCGGATCGCCATCGCCGATCGGGGTGGCAAAGGCAATCGGGTTGGTGCCAAACATCGGGCGGCGACCACCCCAGGGCGCCATCGCGGCCGGGGCATTGGCAAACATCATCGCCGCCAGCCCCGCCTCGGCCAGTCTTTCCACGGTAAGTCCCATCACCCCGGCATGGTGGGATTTATGGATTGCCGCCACCGCAATCCCCTGCGCACGCGCGATATCGGGCAATCTTTCGATCATCAGGTCAAGTGCCGGATAGGCAAAGCCGAACTGCGCATCAATCCGCAACACGGCGGGAAACGGCTGATCAGCAACCGGTTTGGCAAACCCGTCCACCTTGCCTGCACGGGCCTGCGCGGCATAGGCCGGAACGCGGCGCAAACCGTGCCCGCCCTGGCCTGCGGCCTCGGCCGTGATCAGGGCGGTTGCCACCGATCTGGCATTGTCGGGATCAACCTTGCAACGCAGCAGGATATCACACACAAGCGCATGTGCGTCAGACAGGGAAAGCTTCATGATGGTGACCTTAAGATGGTGGCGGGCCCGGATACCATAGCCCCCGGCACCGCCAAGCGCAAAGGTCTTGTGCACCGCAACCCTGCCAACCCCTTATGACACCACTATAAAATCGCACCGTGCCCCTGCTAAAATTTCGCCGCAAAGTCGTATGAGTATCCCGGCATGGTTCATGCTGCCCGAAACACGGCATTCAGACCCGGACAGCCTCCAAACACAGGATATTTCCAATGCGCAAAGCAACCTCTTTAACCTTCGCCGCATTTGGCATCGCCAGCAGCCTGTGGCTTGCCGGTTGTGCAGCCACGACCAAACCGGCCGAGGAAAAATCCCCCGCCGACTGGTCGGCCATCGCGGATCGCGACTGGCAATTGATGCGGATAGAGGCCAAAGACAAAACCCTGATGCCAATGACGCCGATCCTCGCCAGTGTGAATTTCACCAAGGACGGTAAGGTTGCCGGATCGACCGGTTGCAACCGCTATTTCGGGAATTACACCCGAAATGACACCGCCCTTGATGTCTCCCCGCTTGGCAGCACCAAAATGATGTGCATGGAAAATGCGATGGAGATCGAAGACGCCTTCATCGCCGCCATGTCCGATGTCAAAGGCTGGAAATTGCAGGAAGACGACCTGCTGCTGGTCGATGGCAGCAACAAATCGATCATGACCTTCGAACGGATCAAGCCGTAATCGACGGGTCAGTGCAAAACAAACCGCAAAATAAAAGGGGCGCAATTTTCTGCGCCCCTTTTTTACGTCTATCGATCTGCCGTTCAGCGTGGTTCGCTGCGCAATCCCTGAATGATGGAATAACACGCCAGCAGAAGAATGATCGCAAACGGGAAACCGGTTGAAACCGCCATCGCCTGCAAGGCTCCCAATCCGCCGCCAAGCAGCAGCGCAATCGCAACCAGTCCTTCAAACGTGCACCAGAATATACGCTGGGGCACCGGGGCATCGACCTTGCCGCCCGCGGTAATCGTATCGATCACCAGCGACCCGGAATCCGATGACGTGACAAAGAACACGATCACCAGAACAATGCCGATAAAGGACGTGATCGAGTGCAACGGCAATTGTTCAAGCATGGTGAAAAGCTTGATCGGAAGGGCGGCATCGGCAATCGCCTGAACGCCTTCATTGACCATATGCACCGCCGTGCCGCCAAATGCGGTCATCCACAGCACACAAACCAGCGACGGAATGATCAGAACACAGGTAATGAATTCCCGCACCGTCCGGCCCCGCGATACGCGCGCGATGAACATACCGACAAACGGCGACCACGAAATCCACCACGCCCAATAGAATGACGTCCAGCCCTGGCTGAAATTGGCATCCTCGCGCCCGATCGGGTTCGAAAGCGCCGGCAGATATTCGACATAGGCGACAAGGCTTGTGAAAAAGCCCTTGATGATATCCATCGTCGGCCCGACCAGCACGACAAACAGCAAAAGCAATGCCGCCAGAACCATATTGATTTCCGAAAGCCGCTTGACCCCGGCATCAAGCCCGGCAAGGACAGAAATCAGCGCAATGCCGGTAATCCCGATGATCAGGAACACCTTCGATCCGTCGGATTCCGGTAACCCGAACAGGAATTGAAGCCCGGCATTAGCCTGTTCCGCCCCAAAACCAAGCGACGTCGCAAGCCCGAACAGGGTGGCAAATACCGCCATGATATCAATCACATGCCCGGTCCAGCCCCATACCCGTTCGCCAAAGATCGGATAAAACACCGACCGCATGGTCAATGGCAGGCCCTTGTTAAACGAAAACAGCGCAAGTGCGAGCGCCACGGTGGCATAAATCGCCCACGGATGAAGGCCCCAATGGAAAATCGTTGCCGCCATGCCAAGGTCAAAGGCAGCATCCGCATCGCCCATCGCCCCGCCAAGCGGTGCCCAGTCCGTCCGGGCCCCGCCATCACCAACAACCGCACCCCCCATCGAGGTGGTGAAATGCGAAATCGGTTCTGACACGCCATAGAACATAAGGCCGATGCCCATGCCTGCGGCAAACAGCATGGCAAACCAGCCACTATAGGAATAATCGGGCGTCGCATCCTGCCCGCCAAGCCGCACCTTGCCCAGCGGGGAGACGATCAGAAACAGACACAACAGAACAAACACATTCGCCGCCGACAGGAAAAACCAGTCAAGCGTCGATGTCAGCCAGCCCCGCATGTCATTGAACATCGGCCCCACACTGTCCTGAAACGCCAGTGTCAGAAACACGAACGCCACAATCGACAAGCCCGATATCAGAAAGACGGGGTTATGAACATCAAGCCCGAACGGCCCGATCTGTGTGGTGATGTTATCCTGCCCGATCTCATAATCGGTCTCGATCGGATTGGCGGCACCATCCGGGCTTTCGATGCCCGTCTCGGCATTCGATCCCATGAAAATCTCCCTTGAAAAGCATATTTGCGGCCACCCCCGGCCGCAATTTTTCCGATTTGCCTGCTATTAACGCACCAAGAACACGGAATGATCCCAATGCGACGCAACATATCCGCCGTGGGATGCAAAAATATGATCGGCAATACCCGGCACATGGGATGCCATGACGATCATATCCGCCCTGGCCTCTGTTGCCGCATCAACAATGATTTCGCTCAGATCAATCGCCGGATCATGTGAAATGCGGGTCATGCCCGAACAGCTGATACCGGTCTTCTTGCCCTGCTCTTGGGCGAAGGCGGCCATCTTGCGATCATATTCCGCCGGATTGTGCGCAATGGGGGATGGGGTATTTGTCCCGACCCCGAAAAAGCAGATTTCCGCGCCATAATGCTTTGCCAGATCCGCCGCCGTCGAAAGCGCCTTTTCCAGCCTGTCGATATGCGTCAGATCCACGGGTACCATGATCTTGCGATACATTCCCTGCCTCCGTTCTACGGGTGCCCTAACGGGCGAAACACACCTTCGAAACAGATGAGGCGACCAAGACTATCACCAGAACAGGAAATTATCAAAAAACCCATCGCAGGGGGATTTTACAACACGGGTGAATACAGGAACAAAACCGCGCCAATCAATCGAAAGAAACAGCCAAATAAATCAGGCCACTCATCTGTACGATCAACCCCGGATCATTATCTATCTTGTGAAAATTACCGCAACATTCTGCGCGATTATTCCGCTGCCATGCGCTTTATCGCGTCACACAAAAACCGGAACCCGGTCGCCGCCCCGTCGCTCATATACCGCGCACGCAGCCAGCCATGGATCATCTGCGGTTCTTCGCGGTACGTCACGTCAATCCCGGCCCGGGCAAGGCGCGCGGCATATTCCCGCCCGTCATCGCGTAGCGGATCAAAATAGGCCGCCGTGATATAGGTCGGCGGCAATCCCCGCAGATCCTCCGCCGATAACGGATAGGCCACCGGATCATCCATCGGTGCCTTCAGGACATCGCGATAATAAATCACATCATCGGTACTTAATCCGGGGGCGGATGCCATCTGCCCATAGGATGGCCAACCAAGATCACCGCCAAGGGCCGGATAAATCAGAACCTGCCCGATCACGCCTGCGCCAAGCCCCTCGTCGCGCGCCCGGATCGCAAGGCCGCCTGCCAATGTCGCCCCGGCACTGTCCCCGATCAGGACGATCTCCGCACCGCGCGACAGCACATCGCGCGCAACCGCAAACGCATCCTGATGCGCAGCCGGCCAAAGATGTTCGGGGGCCAGCCGGTAATCGACCGAAATCATTTCCGCCCCCGCCGCCTCGGCAATCTCGGCACAGATCGCATCATGGCTATCCAGCGATCCGACGATAAACCCGCCGCCATGCAGGTAAAGCAACTTCCGCGTTGTGCGAATCTTGGCCGGGTAATACATCCTGACCGCCACCCCGGCAATATGGTCATCACGGCTCAGAAGCCCCGGCGGATGGGGATAGGCAAACGCATCACAAAGCGCGCCATACCATTTGCGTTGCTGCGCAATATCGGCGGCAACCGCATCGGGCGGATAAAGCCGGTCGCATCTGGCGATGAAGTCACGGATGCCTGCTTCGTCGGGCATCGGGCTATAGGCGATATCCGGCACCGCCTGATCGGACCCGTCCATGTCGCACAACTTCCCCAATGATGTTTGATTGATCTATCCGCAAGCCTAACGCGTTCGCCCCTGCTGTGAAAAGCGGGCAATTATGTCTTTTGAAATTCAGCCCCGCACAAGATCAAAGCGGAATCAAAGCGAAACCGCCTCGACCGTTGCTTTCAGCAACGCCGCACTGCGATGAAGGGCCGCCCTTTCCTCTGCGTCCAGATCGGGGAAAAGATCGGTCATGATGCCCGTGGCCCCGATCACGCGCGGAATCGACAGCGCGACATCGGCCACCCCTTCGATCTCGCGATTGACCATCGATACCGTCAGGACTTCCTGCTGATCCTGCGCAATCGCCTTGACGATCCGCGCAAGCCCCGCGCCAATCCCGTAATAGGTCGCCCCCTTGCCCTTGATGATCTTATAGGCCGCATTGCGCACCCCATCATCAATCCGGGCCCGGACATCGGCGGTAATCGCCGATCCGACCTGGGCGGCAAACCCCGCCAGTGAAAGCGACCCGGCCCGTGCATTCGACCACGCCAGAACCTCGCTATCGCCATGTTCGCCAAGGACATAGGCATGCACTGATTGCGGCGAAATCCCCAGATGCCGGCCCAGCAAACTCCTGAACCGTGCGGTATCAAGGATCGTGCCCGATCCGATCACCTTGGCGGCCGGAAGCCCCGAGAGCCGCACCGTGATCTGGGTCATGATATCAACCGGGTTCGACGCAATCAGCAAAATCGCATCGGGGGCGACGCGCAACACATTGCCCACCACATCGCGAAACACCGCCGCATTGCGTTCCAGCAACGCCAGGCGCGTTTCACCGGGCTTCTGGCTGACCCCGGCGGCAAGGATCACGACCGACGCACCTGAAAGGCGGTCATAATCCCCGGCCTCCACCACACAGGACGACATGAACGGCACCGCATGAGCAATGTCCTCGGCCTGCGCAATCGCAAGTTCGGCATTGTGATCGACCAGAACGACCGAACTGACGATCCCCATCAGGGCAAGCGCATAACCCGCCGAACTGCCAACCATTCCCGCCCCGACAATCCCGACCTTCATCACAAACCCCTGTCAAAACAGCATTATTTCGCGGGCCGATTATCCGGCCCCGCCCCACCGATTAAAAGCAAAAACCGGAGGCACCCAAAATCAGCCCGCAATACCATCGATAAAATCTATCGAAAATTTCATAAATAACTATTTAACCTATGCACCCAAACCGCGTTAGCCTGCTTGACAGCATCGCCTCACATGACGCCCAATGATTTAACAATCTCGTCTTGTTGCGATCACAAGTTTAGACATTACCTTGAACAGGGAAGCCTCACGCCGAAATGTTCACCAGAATATTCAAATGTTCCTGCGCTCGATATGACGGCCCCACGACCCGCCCGGAGAGAGACACCTGATCAGGTCAGGAAAGCAAGAACAGCCAGCCATTACGGGAGAGAGAAAAATGGACGGAAAACACACAGCAGGGAAATGCCCGGTCATGCATGGCGGTATGACCGCCCTGGGCACCACGGTCATGGATTGGTGGCCGAATGCGCTTAACTTCGACATCCTGCATCAGCACGACATCAAAACCAATCCGCTGGGCAAGGATTTCAACTACCGCGAAGAACTCAAAAAGCTCGACGTCGAAGGCCTGAAAAACGACCTTCGCGCCCTGATGAATGAAAGCCAGGAATGGTGGCCCGCCGACTGGGGCAGCTATGTTGGCATGTTCGCCCGTGTCGCATGGCATTCCGCAGGTTCCTACCGTCTGGCCGATGGCCGTGGTGGCGGCGGCACCGGCAACCAGCGTTTCGCACCGCTCAACTCCTGGCCTGATAACGTCAACACCGACAAGGGCCGCCGTCTGCTCTGGCCGATCAAGCGCAAATATGGCAACAAAATCTCCTGGGCCGATCTGATGATCCTGGCCGGTACGATTGCCTATGAAGTCGCCGGTCTTAAAACCTATGGCTTCGCCTTTGGCCGCGAAGATGTCTGGCACCCGGAAAAGGACACCTATTGGGGTGCGGAAAAGGAATGGCTGGCCCCAAGTGACAGCCGTTATGAGGACATCACCCGCCCCGACACCATGCAAAACCCGCTTGCCGCAGTCCAGATGGGCCTGATCTATGTGAACCCGGAAGGGGTGAACGGGCAGCCCGACCCGATGAAAACCGCCGCTCAGGTCCGCGAAACCTTTGCCCGCATGGCAATGGATGACGAGGAAACAGCGGCCCTGACCGCCGGCGGCCACACCATCGGCAAATCACACGGCAATGGCTCCCCCTCGGACCTCAGCCCCGAACCAGAAGCCGCCGACGTCGAATATCAGGGCATCGGCTGGATGAAAACCAATGGCCGTGGCATTGGCCGCGATACCATGGTTTCGGGCATCGAAGGTGCATGGACCACCAACCCGACCAAATGGGATATGGGCTGGTTCGATATGCTGTTTGGCCACGAGTGGGAGCTGAAAAAAAGCCCGGCTGGCGCATGGCAGTGGGAACCGACCGACATCAAGGAAGAAGACATGCCGGTCGATGTCGAGGATCCCTCGATCCGCTGCAAACCGATCATGACCGATGCCGATATGGCGATGAAGGTCGACCCGACCTATAACGCCATCTGCCAGAAATTCATGAAGGACCCGGAATATTTCTCCGAAACCTTTGCCCGTGCATGGTTCAAACTGACCCATCGCGACATGGGCCCGAAGGTCCGCTATGTCGGCCCGGACGTGCCCAAGGAAGACCTGATCTGGCAGGACCCGATCCCGTCGGTCGATTACACCCTCTCGGACGCCGAAATCGCCGACCTGAAATCCAAGCTGCTGTCATCCGGCCTGACCAGTGCCGAACTGATCAACACCGCTTGGGACTCTGCCCGGACCTATCGCGGTTCGGACATGCGGGGTGGTGCCAATGGTGCGCGTATCCGTCTGGCCCCGCAAAAGGACTGGGCCGGGAACGAGCCCGAACGCCTTGCCAAGGTCCTCAAAACCTTAGAGGGCATTCAGGCCGGTCTTGCCAAGAAAGTAAGCCTCGCCGATCTGATCGTGCTGGGTGGGACTGCGGCGGTTGAAAAGGCCGCGAAGGATGCCGGTGTCAACATCACCGTCCCGTTCGCACCGGGCCGCGGCGATGCCACGGCCGAAATGACCGACGCCGCAAGTTTCGAGCCGCTCGAACCGCTGGCCGATGGCTATCGCAACTGGCTGAAAGACGATTATGTGGTCTCGCCCGAAGAAATGATGCTGGACCGCACCCAGCTCATGGGCCTGACCGCACCGGAAATGACCGCACTGGTCGGTGGCATGCGCGTTCTTGGCACCAACCATGGCGGCACCAAGCACGGCGTCTTTACCGACCGTGTCGGCAAACTGACGACCGACTTCTTCGTCAATCTGACCGACATGGCCTATAGCTGGAAACCGGCGGGCGACAACCTTTACAACATCGTTGATCGCAAAACCGGCCAGACCAAATGGACAGCGACCCGCGTTGACCTCGTCTTCGGCTCAAACGCCATCCTGCGCGCTTACGCCGAAGTCTACGCCCAGGACGACAACCACGAGAAGTTCGTCAAGGACTTCGTCGCGGCTTGGACCAAAGTGATGAACGCCGACCGATTTGATCTGGCTGCGTAAGGCAACGTGCCTTTGAAATGATCTGGATTGGAGCTTGCGGGCTCTGACAAACGAACACCCCCAGTCGTGAGGCTGGGGGTGTTTTTTGACTTCAAGAACTAGTTCCTATGTGCGGACTAACGCCACCTGTGAAAGTAGAAATTCGCACTCGACAATTTATTGTTGCAATGTATCTTAAGTTACCATGACGCATGAACATTTTCGAATCAGTTCGCACTTAAAAGACATCATTGGACGCGACTTAGTCACGAATGAATTCGTTGCAGTTTTCGAACTTGTGAAGAATTCATTTGATGCTCACGCTCGCAATGTTCAGATCTGTTTTGATATTGAACATGGTCGCATTTGGCTCGCGGATGATGGTAAGGGTATGGACAGAGACACCATCAAAGATAGATGGTTGTTTGTAGCTTACTCCGCCAAAGCAGATGGTACGGAAGATACCGCAGATACTCAGGGTTATCGAAATAAAATTCGACCCGCAGGACAATATGCTGGCAGCAAGGGTATAGGCCGCTTTTCTTGTGACACTCTGGGCTCATCGCTCAAAATGTATACAAAATCGCCAGAAGATGCTGCCGTTAATGTCTTGGACATATCCTGGGAGTCATTTGAAGAAAACAACAGGGACCTCTTCAATAAGATCGGTGTTTCCTTAACAGCAACGGATCAGTTTCCAGTTTCGGCTCTGGTAAACATCCCTAAGGGCTCTGGCACAATACTTGAAATCTCTGACCTTAGGGGAACATGGGACTTCGAACGTATAGCAGCACTTAGAAGTTATCTAGGAAAGCTGATAGACCCGTTCGGAACAACAGATGACGTCCCTGTCTCTATCAGCGTCAATGATCCAACTCTCACTGATGAGCAATTGGCTAAGATTGAGGGGCCAATCGCGAATGAAATTCGCGATCTACTGGATCAAAAAACAACTCGGATAAAAGTACTTTTTGATCAAGGAAGCATATATTCAGAATTAGTTGACCGTGGACGAACTATATACAGGATCGCGGAGGAAAATATATATGAAGGATTGAAGTCTGCTAGAGTTAGTGCAGAAATCTATTATTTAAATAAAAGTGCAAAAGATACATTCACGCGCCGCATGGGCGTCAGACCGGTAGAGTTTGGTAGTATTTTCTTATTCTTAAACGGTTTCCGTATCTTTCCGGTTGGTGAGGAAACTGATGATACCTTCGGTTTAAACCGAAGAAAGCAGCAAGGGTCATCAAGGTATTTTGGTACTCGAGACGTCATGGGACGTGTCGATATAGTCGCAGAAACAAGAGTGTTTCGCGAAGCATCAAGCAGAGATAGCGGACTTATTGAAGATGCAAATACACGTGATCTTTATGAAGCGATTAGGCGCAAAGCGATAGTACGCTTAGAGCGTTACGTGGTTGGCATAACCTGGCAAGACAAGCTCGACGCATTGCGAGAGGATGCTAGCGGTCTAGAACAGTTAAGCACCAGAAATCGCGTTGTCAGTTTAATCGGACAACTTGCTGCATCATCTAATATCCAACTTCAATACTATGACGAAGAAGCAATAGATGTTTTCGAACAAGATGCACGTTCAACAGAAAGCTCACTTAAATCATTAGTTGCTATTGCCGAAGCCCAAGGAGATGAAAATCTTCTCAAAAGGGTGGAGGAAACACGCGCCAGAATCAAAGAACTCGAAGAATCGGAGTTCGAAGCTGCGCAAGCGGCAAAAAGAGCCATTGAAGAGCGTGCACGCGCCGACGAGCGTATTGCCCGCTTGGAACAGCAGGCACGTTACCTTGCCTCAACACAAGACATGACAGTAGAGCAGATGACTCTACTTCTGCACCAAGTCCTAATATATGCAGGCCATATCGGAAGTGCTGTTGACCGAGCACTAAAGTTAAGCTCGGACGTTAGAAATGCGGCGCTAGAACTAGAAGCGGATGGCATGAATGAAGACCTTGCAGATACAGCCGGTTACATTAGAGCAAGAAACCGGCGAATAGCTGATGATCTGGAATATATTCATTTAGAGAATGATCGCCTGACAGCAGTAGCACGCTTTGCGTCCAATGCACGCTTTGACTTACAAACGGATCAATTGACTGGCGACATAATTGAGTTCTTAAGTGAATACGTAAACGAGGTTAGACCGGGTCGAGATGGCTTTGACTCAATTGTTTTTGAGGCTAACGACGTATCTCTTGAAACGAGATTTAGAGCTGTGGACCTTGTTTTAATCATCGACAATCTCATGGACAACGCGCGAAAACATGGCGCGACTCAATTGTCTCTGACGGCCCGTGCTAAATCCGCAAAACAAGTTGAAATACTTGTCACGGATGATGGTAGAGGTATAGATGAACACAATATCGACGTTAGTCAGATCTTTGAGAAAGGCTACACGTCTGATCGCCATGGAACAGGCCTCGGTCTATATCACACCAAGAAAGTCCTAAAAGAAATGAATGGCGATATTATTTTATCTCCCAACCGAACATTGGGTAGAGCAGATTTCTTAATTCAGCTTACAAAAAGAGACTAAAATGAACCTGACTTTTGGTGTGTGCTGGATTGAGGACCAAGCTAGTGACGCAGAAAATCAAGCGATCGAGGATGCTATCCGATCTGCTGGGTTTGAACCTAGTATTGAGCGTATTCAAGAGCACAACAAAATCGAAGAGTTCGCCAATCGCCAAAAACATTTTCAGGATTTCGAACTAATCCTTCTGGACCTGCGCCTTGGTAACGGCTTAAGGGGCGATGAGCTTGCGCCGCAAGTTCGCAACAGTTTTCGCTCAACACCAATTTTGTTCTACAGTTCTGAGGACGAAACCAATTTGCGGAAGATGATGGCGGACAAACTAATTGAAGGAGCGTACTGCGCTCATCGAGCCAATTTGTCCACACGTGTTGGAGAGTTAGTTTCTCATCTTTCACCAGCATTAAACAGACTAGCGGGAATGCGTGGCTTAGCTTCTCGTGTAGTCGCGGAGTGCGACCGAGAATTCCGCAGTATAATAATAAAAGTTGGCGTGCGCGATAACAAGAAATCAGAGTTAGTTAATAAGATTCGTGATCACATAAATATCCAGAGTTCGAATCAAATCGAACGCATGAAAGATGTAGAAGATCTCGATGAGATACTAATGAGCCCGGTCACCTCTAGCGGCATTCTTTTTCGGGTTATTAAAGATATTACCGGAGGAGACGACGCCTCAGATGAGATTAAGGAAGTTCGCAGAGAACTCCGCAATTATCCTTACGACATTCTCGGTCGCAGAAATACTTTAGCGCATTCTTTAGAAGAATCTACGGAAGATGGATGGATAATAAAACGCCCTAGTGGCGCTAGTGATTTAACAATTCGCGACTTCGAGAGGTATCGACGAGATTTTCTCAATTACCTCGAAGCCATTCGCCGCCTCAAAAGCCTCGTGCTCTCTGAAGAGGCTAATTAACATCTCTCCAATTGCTTCGGCTAAGAGCGGAGGAACAGCATTGCCCACTTGTGTGTACCGAGGGCATGCAGTTTTTCGCCTGTCCCCCCCTGTTGTATATGGTCCCTTGAAGGAGAACCAATCAGGAAAGGATTGCAAACGAGCAATCTCTCTAACACTTAAAGTTCTCGGTTCTTTGTAATGTATCATGTCATCGGGCAAGGTCGTCACTGTTGGACTTGGCATAGCAGCACTTAAAGGCGTGGTTGAACGCTTTCCGATGCTTAGCCTTTTCCGATCCTCGGGACTTAAGCTTCGCCCCTTCTCACACGTTTCTAATATCTGAGAGAATTTTTTGACCGTTTCATCTCTATGACGGGCCAAACGCCTGTCTTCAGGCTGCACTATGGTGCTGCCCCGCATCAATTGCTGATAACTGGACAGCGTAACATCATCACGGCGAGTAACTGCAAAATATCCTTTGCTTCCCCAAACAGGATCTCTTTGCCGCTTATTTCCTTTCATTATAAAATCTGAGATCGCTTCGCCAACGGTCACTGGTTTGCCATCAAGACCGCGAGCAGCCAAAAACTTTTTCCTTGAAACTCTTAGTCGCTCAAGAGGATTGATATTGCTCAGTATATTCTTTTGAATGGCAATACAGATATAGCGAGGCCGTCGCTGAGGCACCCCCCAATCGGACGCCATCAGTACGTCTGACCAAGTATTATAGCCAAGCCCATCTAAGAGGTTTTCCACAAATTTATTGTAGGTTCCCCCTTCACTATGAGGCATAGACGTAAAACCGCGCACGTTTTCTATCAGTACGACTTTTGGCCTGATCAACTCCACCATTCGGATGTACGCTTTTACTAGTGTGTTGCGGGGGTCACTAGGATCACGGCGTCCATTCATTGAGAAACCTTGGCAAGGTGGCCCCCCAGCTAGAAGATCAACTTCGCCATGAAGTTCAGCAAGATCGCCTGCGTGCTTTTCCACTACCGCAACTATATCGTTATAGCTACAGTCCAACCATTCTGGCCAGGCGTACGCCTCTCTGTTTGAGCATAACAAATTCGTTCGGTAAGTTTCGAAAGCATCTGGATTTGCTTCAATCGCTGCAACGCCCCGAAAGCCGGCATTGGACAACCCCAATGACAAGCCCCCGCACCCAGAAAACAAATCGAGATATTTTGGCATCACATGGCACACAATCAAAAGAGCTTTTGGATCAAACAAAATCGCGAAAATTAATGTAATTTTCGATTTTACGTTCTTCAACGTCTCTCATACCAACTTTCTTCATGCATCTACACAACAAAAGAAAGCGACCAACCTTGTCCCAGATCTTTTTTAATTTCTGGTTACTCGTTGTGCAGTGAACCTTGGTGATCGGCTTTTGATGCCTCAAATCCGCTCGCATTTGAAGCGAGGCATAAGCGAAGTCTGATCTCAGCTTCGTCACGCTAGACCTCCGGCTCAAAATCTATTCTCAGAACTGACGCTGCTCCGCCGGATCCACCCCCACCCTCTCCAAATCATTAGGTAATGAACACAGGAAGATCACACGTTCTTTGCGTAACCGGCAAACTACCGCTGCGGTATGACACTTCGGCCAATGGCCTTTACCTGTCTGGACAACGACCACGGAACTCAAGCGGCCGCCAGCCGATGACCGGTGTGACAGCAGGCTCCCAACCCGAAACTGGACTTCAGGCAACCGATGAAGCCCGGACAAACCTCGGGCATCTGCCATCCTCGCCAACTGACGATCTCCGGGCCCACTACCCGCTCCGGTCACTTTCGGCAATGGCCGCACTTTCCGCCAACCGCCGAGGTCCGGACAAACTTCGGGCGTACGGCCCCCAGTGGTCCACCATCGACGGGCCACGCTCAACGCTGCCCGCTACTGCCATCGCTGCCGCTCCCGGCAGATTGAACGCTTCCTCCTCAACAAGACGCACCTCTCCCGTCATGACAAATGATCGGGTTAGTCCCCTTAGTCCTCTGCTCTAGTCCTGGGGCAGAATACCGCCGTAATGGCTCCGCCATCCGCCGATCCATACCCTGCGGAGCACCCCGCCACCCTGCCCGTGTCTGTGTCCGTATCTTTGCCGCTGCATCCTGATCCCCTCTTTCATCCGGCCCCAAACGCAAAAACCCGCGAGGCTCAAGGCCTCGCGGGTTTCGGTCCGGGCGGTTTTCTCCCGTTGACTTTTCTTTTATGCCACAAACAAAAGAACAAATCAAGAACTTTTTGAAAAAACTTTGTATGCCGCCGGAAAGGGGCTTGGCACCCCGCCCAGGCATATGGTCGGCGACCATACGTCCGGGAGGACCATCCGAACGACCGGATATGCAGTATCGGACGCCAGAACCGGCCCCTGACGATATGACTTCTGTGGCTTGATCTTGCAGGAGTGAATTTCATGTCGCGTTCGGCCGAACTCCGTTCCGCCCGTAAAGACCCATCAGACCAGACGCCGGAGGTGCTCTCCGATGGCGCGGCTCTGCGCACCATACAGCGCCGGCGAAAACGTGTTCTTCGAATTGGCGTTGTCGTGCTTCTGGTTCTTGTGGCCGTAAGCCGGGCGATGGCGGAGCGCCAGAGCGAGCTTCACGACATGATCGAGGCCACCGGGCTGTTTGCGATTGGCGTCTGCATCTTTGGGCGTGGCTGGTGCTCCCTTTATATCGGCGGGCGCAAGAAAACAGAGCTTGTCACCACCGGGCCTTATTCCAGCTGCCGAAATCCGCTTTATGTTTTCAACATGATCGGCGCCTTCGGTGTCGGGGCACAGACCGGCAGTGTCGTGCTTGGCTGTTTGTTTGCCGGCCTGTGCTGGATGGTGTTTCGCAATGTTGTCGCGCACGAAGAGGCCTTGCTATCGGAACGTTTTGGCAAGGCATTCCGGCGCTATCAAAATACCGTCCCGCGCTTTCGCCCGACCTGGTTTCGCTGGCGGGATGAGGAAAACCTGCTGTGCAAACCGGCACTGTTTTTAACCACAACACGCGATGCGATGTGGTTTCTGGTTGCCGGACCGATATTTGAGGGCATCAAGCTGATGCAGGATGAGGGATGGCTGAAACCGCTGATCTATCTGCCCTAGCTGTCGAACCTCAACAGGGTGTCCCGGTTAGCCTGAGGCGGCTGGGCGGTTGATAGCGGCGGATAGATGACCTGTCTTTTATCCCGCCATGTATCCGACTTTGTATCCCGCCTTGCGGTCTTGGGTCTGTGCCAATCCCCCGAAGAAGCATCTCTTTTGCCCGTTGATCCGATGTCTGGTGCACACACGGGCGGCCAGCCCTTCACGCCAACATGATGACGAAAACAGCACCCGAACTGCACACCACAACAAAAGCGGATTGGAAATTGACATGAAACCGACCGAAAAACCCCAACATAGCCTCACAATCGGACGCCGCAGCTTTCTGGGGGGCGCGGCGGCACTTGGTGTTGGTGCCGGATTGGCCGCACCTGCCATTATCTCCCGCGCGGCTGCGACAGAGACGTCCTCGATCATCGCGTTGCGAGACCACGACCTGCCCTTTATCGCCACCGAAGAAACCTATACCACCGACGAGCTGATTGCGCTGAACGCGATTAACGATGATCACGTCGAATACCTCAGGGAAACCGGCCTTGCCGAACTCGGCCCTGGCCGCATCGGGGCCATGGATCAGGCGGGGATCAATGTTCAGATCCTCTCGGCACATACGCCGGGTGTGCAGGATCTCGCGGGTCAGGAAGGCATCGATTTTGCCTATCGCCTCAACAGGATGATTGCCACGGGCCCGATGGTCACCTATCCGGGGCGGTTCCGGGCCTATGCAACCCTGCCGCTGCAGGACCCGGCGGCATCAGCAGACGAACTGGAACGCGCCGTTAGCAGGGATGGCTTTGTCGGCGCCATGACCAATGGCTTCATTGGCAAAAAGTTTCTCGACCATCCCGATTTCGAGCCCCTTCTGGCACGTGCCGAGGCACTGGGCGTGCCGATATACCTGCATCCGGGTTTCCCGCCCAAGGAAGTCTTCGACATTTACTACCGCATTGCGCGGCCCGGATATAATGACGCATATCAGGACTACATTCTCAGTGGCTCAGGATATGGTTGGCATCAGGAAGTGCTTACGCAATGCCTTCGACTGATCATGACCGGAACGTTCGACAGATTCCCCAAACTGCAGATGATCATCGGCCACATGGGAGAAGGCCTTCCGTTCTATTACGAGCGTATCGTCGGAGATTTGGGCGATGTGACCGAAGGCTCGCTCAACAGGCCTATCGGGCAGTATTTCAATGACAATTTCTGGTACACGACCAGCGCATTTTTCCAGGATGAACTGCTTCATCTTTTGCTGAAATACATCAGTGTGGACCGCGTGATGTTTGGAACCGATTATCCGTTTGCCGACATGAAGCAGGGCACCGACTGGTTTCGCGCAGTCGATCTGCCCCGGGAAACCAAGGAAAAAATTGCGTTCCGAAATGCGGAAAAACTGTTTCGCATAAAGGTCTGATGCATCCGCACCGGATCGACGCATAACACCGGCTAAGGCCGGCTGGTTTCTTATTCCCGACCACGCATAAAGATCACTTTGGCTGTATCTTCGGGTACAGCCAAAGGATGCCAGATCAGCCCCCTTGATACAGTCGATCCGTTTCTCGCGAAATGCGCTATCCTTGGCCCGATCCCGTTTGACGGTAAAGGCATCGTAAAACCGAACTTCCTCCGGCAACCACAGACGCCGGACACAAACCGCAGGCCTCCACCAGCTTCACCAGCAGGCAACCATCGGGCTCACGGCCCACTCCGGTCACTTCCCGACCATGGTGGCACTTCCGGCAACCACTGAGACCCAGACAGAGCTCGGACCTCCGACAGCCTCGCCAACAGACGACCTTCAGGCTCCCCCCTCGCTCCGATCACTCCCGGCCATAGCGACATTTCCGGCAATTGATGAAGCCCCGACAAACCTCGGGCCTCCACCATCCTCGCCAACTGACCACCTCGGGCTCACGGCCCACTCCGATCACCCTCCGGCCATGGCGACATTTCCGACAACCGATGGTGCCCGGACACACCTCGGGCCTCCACCATCCTCGCCAGCAGACGACCTCGGACTCACCGCACGCTCCGGTCACTCCCGGCCATCACGACTCTTCCGGCAACCGATGGAGCCCGGACAAACCTCGGGCCTCCACCATCCTCGCCAACTGACGACCTTCTAGTCCACTACCCGCTCCCATCACTTCGGCAAAGGCGAACTTCCCGCAACCGATGAAGCCCGGACACACTTCGAGCGCACGGCCCCACTGGTCCACCATCGAAGGGTCACAGATCACCGCTGCCCCCTGCTGCCATTGCTGCCGCTCCCGGCAAATCTAACGCTCCTTTTCCAACAAGACGCACCTCTCCCGTCATGACAAATGACCGGGGTAGTCCCCTTAGTCCTTGGGCAGAATCCCGCCGTAACGGCTCCGCCATCCGCCACCCCATATCCTGCGGAGCACCCCGCCGCACGGCCCGTGTCTCTGTCTCTGTCCGTCCCTTTGCCGCATCATCCTGATCACCTCTTTCATCCGTCCCCAAACGCAAAAACCCGCAAGGCTCAAGGCCTCGCGGGTTTCGGTCCGGGTGCATTTCCCCCGTTGACTTTTATCTTATGCCATAAACAAAAGAACAAATCAAGAACTTCTTGGAAAAAGATATGGGAGCGGATTACTGTCAGGTTCGAGAATGCGTCGAACCTCCGCAGTCTGCGCACAGGCTCAGAACACAGGAAGACTACAGATTCTAATTCTGACCCAAAGCCAAAACGACAAAACCCCGCCGGATAGCGGGGTTTGATCGTTTGGTTGCGGGGAGAGGATTTAGCTACGCGCATTGCGCTACGCTGAACCGGCGCAAAGCGATGCTTTGCTTGGTTTGAACAAGAGGCTCAAAATGACCGCACCCACCTACCAGACATTAAAAAAGCCCGCCACGAGGGCAGGCTTTCTTAATGTTGGTTGCGGGGAGAGGATTTGAACCTCTGACCTTCAGGTTATGAGCCTGACGAGCTACCGGGCTGCTCCACCCCGCGTCAGGGTGATGATTAACCGGTGGGTTAAATAGATAACGCCGCATCATGGAGTGAGGCGGCGCTGGATGTTTTGTGTGATTAGGGAATATTGATCTGTGTTTTGAAGGCCCGGCGGTGACCTACTCTCCCGTGCCTTAAGACAAAGTACCATCGGCGCAGGCAGGTTTCACTTCTGAGTTCGGGATGGGATCAGGTGGTTCCCGGCCGCTATGGCCACCGGGCCGTCGAAACACAGCGAAGAGATCGGAATGTGATTTAGGTGCGATATTGGTTGATTGCGTATTTGCGGGTTTTACCGCTGCGCAAGAAGTCAGAAGTGTTCAATTAGCAAGAGGGATCAATCAAGCCGATCGATCAATTAGTACTGGTTAGCTTCACGTGTTGCCACGCTTCCACACCCAGCCTATCAACCTGGTGGTCTTCCAGGGATCTGATAGGGATACCTAGTCTTGAAGGGGGCTTCCCGCTTAGATGCTTTCAGCGGTTATCCCTTCCGCACTTAGCTACCCGGCGATGCTCCTGGCGGAACAACCGGTACACCAGAGGTGCGTCCATCCCGGTCCTCTCGTACTAGGGACAGCTCTTCTCAAGTATCCTGCGCCCACGGCAGATAGGGACCGAACTGTCTCACGACGTTCTAAACCCAGCTCACGTACCACTTTAATTGGCGAACAGCCAAACCCTTGGGACCTGCTCCAGCCCCAGGATGTGATGAGCCGACATCGAGGTGCCAAACACTCCCGTCGATGTGGACTCTTGGGGAGTATCAGCCTGTTATCCCCGGCGTACCTTTTATCCGTTGAGCGATGGCCCTTCCACGCGGGACCACCGGATCACTATGACCGACTTTCGTCTCTGCTCGACTTGTCAGTCTCGCAGTCAGGCAGGCTTTTGCCATTGCACTCTTAAGCTGATGTCCGACCAGCCTGAGCCTACCATCGCGCGCCTCCGTTACTCTTTGGGAGGCGACCGCCCCAGTCAAACTACCCGCCATGCAGGGTCCCGGATCCGGATAACGGACCTCGGTTAGATATCAGGAAGCAAAAGGGCGGTATCTCAAAGGTGGCTCCACCGAAGCTGGCGCTTCGGGTTCATAGCCTCCCGCCTATTCTGCACATTCACATCCTGATACCACTGCAAAGCTGTAGTAAAGGTGCACGGGGTCTTTCCGTCTGACCGCGGGTACTCCGCATCTTCACGGAGAATTCAATTTCGCTGAGTCGATGTTGGAGACAGTGGGGAAGTCGTTACGCCATTCGTGCAGGTCGGAACTTACCCGACAAGGAATTTCGCTACCTTAGGACCGTTATAGTTACGGCCGCCGTTTACCGGGGCTTCAATTCAATGCTTGCACATCTCCTCTTAACCTTCCGGCACCGGGCAGGCGTCAGACCCTATACGTCGTCTTGCGACTTCGCAGAGCCCTGTGTTTTTAGTAAACAGTCGCCACCCCCTGGTCTGTGCCCCCACCGTAAAGTTGCCTTCACGGTGGGCCCCCTTCTCCCGAAGTTACGGGGGCAATTTGCCGAGTTCCTTCAACATCGTTCTCTCAAGCGCCTTGGTATATTCAACCTGCCCACCTGTGTCGGTTTCGGGTACGGTCCATATGTGAGAGTTATTTCCTGGACCTCCTTGGCAGCTTCTCCAATCCAATAAGGAAAAACTACTTCCAGAGGCCGTCACTTCTCACGGGTACAGGAATATTAACCTGTTTCCCATCGACTACGCGTTTCCGCCTCGTCTTAGGGGCCGACTCACCCTGCGCGGATTGGCCTTGCGCAGGAACCCTTGGGCTTTCGGCGAGGGAGGTTCTCACTCCCTTTGTCGCTACTCATGTCAGCATTCTCGCTTCCGATACCTCCAGCATACCTTACGGTACACCTTCACAGGCTTACGGAACGCTCCGCTACCACTTGTTCAATAAAGAACAAATCCGCAGTTTCGGTGTGTGGCTTGAGCCCCGGTACATCTTCGGCGCGGGACAGCTTATTTAGACCAGTGAGCTGTTACGCTTTCTTTAAACGATGGCTGCTTCTAAGCCAACGTCCTGGTTGTCTTGGCCGTCCTACATCCTTTCCCACTTAGCCACAACTTTGGGACCTTAACTGGCGGTCTGGGCTGTTTCCTCTCGACCACGGACCTTAGCACCCGTAGTCTGTCTGCCAGATAGTACTCATCGGTATTCGGAGTTTGATTAGGTTTGGTAAGCCGGTAAGGCCCCTAGCCCATTCAGTGCTCTACCCCGATGGTATTCGTCTGACGCTCTACCTAAATAGATTTCGCGGAGAACCAGCTATCTCCAGGTTTGATTGGCCTTTCACCCCTAACCACAAGTCATCCCCGTCTTTTTCAACAGACGTGGGTTCGGTCCTCCAGTGACTGTTACATCACCTTCAACCTGCTCATGGCTAGATCACCTGGTTTCGGGTCTAATCCCACAAACTCAATCGCCCTATTCAGACTCGCTTTCGCTGCGCCTACACCTAACGGCTTAAGCTCGCTTGTAAGACTAACTCGCTGACCCATTATGCAAGAGGTACGCTGTCACCCCATATAGAGGCTCCAACTGCTTGTAGGCATCCGGTTTCAGGAACTATTTCACTCCCCTTATCGGGGTGCTTTTCACCTTTCCCTCACGGTACTGGTACACTATCGGTCGTTAAGGAGTACTTAGGCTTGGAGGGTGGTCCCCATGTTCAGACAGGATTTCACGTGTCCCGCCCTACTCGAGGACCTGTATGCTTTCTACCCGTACGGGGCTATCACCCACTTTGGCCAACCTTTCCAGATTGTTCCGGTTCTTACATACAGGCCACTGGCCTGGTCCGCGTTCGCTCGCCGCTACTAGCAGAGTCTCTGTTGATGTCCTTTCCTCCGGGTACTGAGATGTTTCAGTTCCCCGGGTTCGCCTCATAACGCTATGTATTCACGTTATGATCACCCTATTGGGCGGGGTTTCCCCATTCAGAAATCTACGGGTCAAAGCCTGCTCTCGGCTCACCGTAGCTTATCGCAGAGTGCCACGTCTTTCATCGCCTCTTAACGCCAAGGCATCCACCAAATGCCCTTATTATGCTTGAGAGATCCCTCAGCTAACTGTTCTGCGTCTTGCGCAGGGGTAAAACCCTGCCAACACACAATACAGCCAGTATCGCGATCACGTTCTTTCGTTGCGAAAAATCACAACGGAAAGATCCGTTCTCTTCATATTCCCTATTCACAATGTCAAACATCTCTAATCCGGTCATTTAAGACCAGATATCTCAGTATCTTCCAAACCTCGTAACAACTCTCGTTGCCGCTACTTTCATCGGCGATCTGTCTGCCACGCTTTGCAGCGCGCAACCACCAGATAATGGTGGAGGTGAACGGGATCGAACCGATGACCTCCTGCTTGCAAAGCAGGCGCTCTCCAACTGAGCTACACCCCAGTCTTCGTATGGACTGTAAGTCAGCAGTCGGTCGCTTCGCACACACACATAAAAGTGGTGGGCCTGAGAAGAGTTGAACTTCTGACCTCACCCTTATCAGGGGTGCGCTCTAACCAACTGAGCTACAGGCCCGTAGCCTTTGCATTAGCCCCTGCACAGCACCGCCAGCCAACCTGCTGTGCAGGGGCTTAACGTGCCTGGCTGGGCCAAACAAATTCGAGGTCCGGAAGGGATGCGCGGACAGCGCCATGGTCTTTTCTTTTGCTAGAGAGGATAGAGATAAATCCACCCTCATCCTTGAAAGGAGGTGATCCAGCCGCAGGTTCCCCTACGGCTACCTTGTTACGACTTCACCCCAGTCGCTGACCTTACCGTGGCCGGCTGCCTCCTAAAAGGTTAGCCCACCGTCTTCGGGTAAAACCAACTCCCATGGTGTGACGGGCGGTGTGTACAAGGCCCGGGAACGTATTCACCGTGGCATGCTGATCCACGATTACTAGCGATTCCAACTTCATGCACTCGAGTTGCAGAGTGCAATCCGAACTGAGATAACTTTTTGGGATTGGCTACTTATCGCTAAGTCGCTGCCCTCTGTAGTTACCATTGTAGCACGTGTGTAGCCCAACCCGTAAGGGCCATGAGGACTTGACGTCATCCCCGCCTTCCTCCGGCTTGTCACCGGCAGTCTCCCTAGAGTGCCCAACTGAATGCTGGCAACTAGGAACAGGGGTTGCGCTCGTTGCGGGACTTAACCCAACATCTCACGACACGAGCTGACGACAGCCATGCAGCACCTGTCACCTATCCAGCCGAACTGATGATATCCATCTCTGGAAATCGCGATAGGGATGTCAAGGGTTGGTAAGGTTCTGCGCGTTGCTTCGAATTAAACCACATGCTCCACCGCTTGTGCGGGCCCCGTCAATTCCTTTGAGTTTTAATCTTGCGACCGTACTCCCCAGGCGGAGTGCTTAATGCGTTAGCTGCGTCACCGAAATCGAAATCCCGACAACTAGCACTCATCGTTTACGGCGTGGACTACCAGGGTATCTAATCCTGTTTGCTCCCCACGCTTTCGCACCTGAGCGTCAGATCTAGTCCAGGTGGCCGCCTTCGCCTCTGGTGTTCCTCCCAATATCTACGAATTTCACCTCTACACTGGGAATTCCACCACCCTCTCCTAGTCTCTAGTCCTGCAGTATCAGAGGCAGTTCCGGGGTTGAGCCCCGGGCTTTCACCCCTGACTGGCAAGACCGCCTGCGTGCCCTTTACGCCCAGTAAATCCGAACAACGCTTGCCCCTTTCGTATTACCGCGGCTGCTGGCACGAAATTAGCCGGGGCTTCTTCTGATGTTACCGTCATCATCTTCGCATCTGAAAGAGCTTTACAACCCGAAGGCCTTCTTCACTCACGCGGCATGGCTGGATCAGGCTTCCGCCCATTGTCCAATATTCCCCACTGCTGCCTCCCGTAGGAGTCTGGGCCGTGTCTCAGTCCCAGTGTGGCTGATCATCCTCTCAAACCAGCTATGGATCGCTGACTTGGTGAGCCGTTACCTCACCAACTATCTAATCCAACGCGGGTCCATCTCTTAGCGATAAATCTTTCCCCCGAAGGGCGTATGCGGTATTAGCGGTCGTTTCCAACCGTTATCCCCCACTAAGAGGTAGGTCCCCACGCGTTACTCACCCGTGCGCCACTCTCCAGTTCCCGAAGGAACCTTCTCGTACGACTTGCATGTGTTAGGCCTGCCGCCAGCGTTCGTTCTGAGCCAGGATCAAACTCTCATGTTCAATCCAAGCTTGTCTCATAGACAAACTCTTAAAAACCGACGTCTGCACATTTTGGTGGTTACCACAAACCAATCTGGCCTAAACCAAACCGGTCCGTCGTCTCCAGGATGCACAGACTTTGCGCCATAACGCTGCCCGCGCATCCCTTCCTACTGATCAACAATGTCAAAGAACTCTAGAGCCGTAGCCCTTAACCTTCCGGTCCGCGTCGCCGTCTCCTTGGCGCCGCACCCCGTCGGTGGAGGCGGGTTATAGGGCCCCTCGCCGGACCTGTAAACACCTTTTTTGAAGTTTTTCTGAGATTTTTGCAGATTGTTTTTTTCACCCCCGAAACGGTCCGCACAAACACTGGTCTTTCCGGGGTTTTGCATTGAAATCCCTTAATCGAAGAACATGACACTGCCCATGTGAAACAGTCGTGAAACACAGGAAATCCGGAAAAAACAATCGGATCAATGCGGGAATCCGGTATGGAGTCCAATGACTTCAGTGCGAATATGAAAAGAGTTACGTTCAAATCGACACAAGATTTTCGCTTTTTTACAGAAAGCATCAGGCGTATGAGAATCGCAATGCCAATCTAATCAGTCGGCCCGGGCAAAACGGTTTCGCGTGAAACACGATCACCCGGTTCTGAAACACATTTGCCACCCGATATACAGAAGGTCCGAACCGTGATCGAGATTCCCCATATTGTCGCCCATCGCGGCGCGTCCATCGAAGCCCCGGAAAACACCATTGCTGCCTTTCGGGTCGCTGGTGCGCGTCAGGCCAAGTGGATTGAATGCGACGTAACGCTGAGTGCCGATAACCAGTGTGTACTTATTCATGACGACACACTTGAACGGACCACCAACGGCACAGGTCCGATCCACAAACAGCCGTTAAGCGTGCTGCGCGAGCTTGATGCCGGCTCATGGTTTTCAGACATATATAAAGGCGAACGTATCCCGACACTGAGCGACACGCTTGAAACCCTGTTCTTTATGGATATGGGGGCCAATCTTGAAATCAAGCCATCGGGCTGTGATCCTGTGCGGCTGTGCCAGGAAGTTGCAAAAGAACTTGATCGGGCAAAGAAGCTTCCGATCCTGCTTTCAAGTTTTGATGACAGTGCCGTTGCCGAAATCAGGCGCCTTTTGCCCGACATGCCGTGTGGCTGGCTTCTGGAGACACTACCCGACAATTGGCATGACGGATATACCCAGCTTGGCGCAAGTGCGCTTCATATCGATCACAAGGCACTTGATCCCGAAAAGGCCGCTGAAATCGTTGCGGCCAATGTGCCGCTGGTCTGTTATACCGTCAATGATCCGGCCCGTGCCAAAGAGCTGTTTGGATGGGGGGTAACATCGGTCATTACCGATGATCCCGCAAAGATGATTGCCGCAATCCCGAGTCATCCCAACCCGCAGGACCAGAACAAATAAGCCGACAGGCAAGATAATAATCACGCGCTACGCGCCACCCACCCGCCATTGCACCGCCACCGCAATGACTGCCGCGCGTCAATGATAACGAGGAAACGAAGACTATGACGATCACACCACCCGGCGCCCCACCGGGTATGCCCCCCAATCATCCGGCAGGGTTGCCACCGAATGTTCCGCCGGTTCCCCTATACCCGCATAGTCGCGTTCGGCGTCATTTAAGCGAACTATTCCGTTTGGCGCTGCCGGTTGTGATTGCGCGGCTTGGCATGCTGATCATGTCGGTTGTCGATACGATCGTTGTTGGCAATTATGACAGTGCCAGTCTGGCCTATCTCAATATTGCGCATGCACCCTTTACATCATTGATGGTTACCGGCATCGGGCTTCTGACCGGGGTGATGATCCTGACGTCACATTCGGTGGGACGAAACAATCTTCTTGAAGCGGGACAGACATGGCGGGCCTGTCTGCCCTATGGCATGCTGATTGGCATTGCCTTCATGCTTGTGACCTGGAAATCCGAATGGCTGTTTATCGCCACCGGCCAACCAGAAGATATCACCGAGCATGCCAGCAACCTTTCGGTCATCCTGTCGATCGGAATGCCCGCCGCAATGATCTATATTGTGTGCAGCTTTTTCCTCGAAGGACTTCAACGTCCATTACCCGGCATGATGCTGATGATCGGGGCTAATTTTATTAATCTGGTACTGGATTATGGACTGGTTTATGGCGCGTTTGGCTTTCCGGAAATGGGAGCAGAGGGCGCAGCATGGACATCAACCGTAATTCGCTGGCTTATGGCGATCAGTCTGCTTGGTTATATCCTGCTGATGCGCAGTCATGTCGATTACGGCATTCGGAACGGTTTTGCCGGTTGGTGGCGCCATTCGCGTAATGCCCGCCACATGGGATATGCCGCAGGCGCCAGCCAAGGCATGGAAACCAGCGCCTTTGCCGCCATGCAGCTTTTCGCAGGACGCCTTGGGGTCGTGGCCGCGGCAAGTTACGGTATCACCATGACGATGCTGGCATTGATGTTCATGGTCGCCCTTGGACTGGCATCGGCGACATCCGTTCGGGTCGGCATTGCCTACGGCAGACGTGACCGACCCGATATGGCATTGGCCGGGTGGATCGGGCTTTTGACAACCATGGCCGTGATGCTGTTGCTCAGCACGCCGCTTTATTTGCTTCCGGGGATGGTGGCACACCTGTTTACGCAGGACGCCACCGTGATTGCCACGACAGCCGGTGTTCTGGTTCTGATGCCGATCATTTTCCCGACCGACGGCGGACAGAATGCCGCAATCAGCGCATTGCGCGGTGCCGGGGATAAATGGGTTCCGACGATCCTGCATCTGGTGTCATATATATGTGTGATGATACCCACCGGGTACTATCTGACCTTTGTGGTCGGGCTTGGTGTTGCCGGGCTGTTCTGGGGGATTGTGATTGCAAGCCTTGTCGCGGTTAGCGGCCTTGCCATCCGGTTTGCGATTGTATCGAGCCGTCCGATCAAAGCTTATCAGCAATAGACCAAGCGCCTTATCGCCAAAAGAAAGGTCCGCCGAATACCCTCAGCGGGCCTTTTATTTTGCGCGTTTGCCTACATGCAAAGCTATGCGCGCACCGCATCGAGTTTAAGGCGCGTCATCAGCAGATCACAAAATGGCAGAACCAGCGTATCCAGAGCCGAAGCCGCCCGTGCGGCATCAATGCGGATGATGTGCTGCTCGATATCACGCTGGGTTGCAAATTCGCCCAAGGGTGAAAGTTCCGGCAGGGCTTCGACAAGGGCTGCGTAAAATACGACCTGATCTTTACGCGCAGTCCCCGCAGCAAGATTACCGAGATGGTTATAAAGCGCCATAGCAAGGAACCAGCGGCAATAGGGCATCAAGCCTTGCAGAATTTCGGCACGTTGTTGGGGCTGAACATATTGCTGCAAATCGGGATCAAGCCAGACGGCATTTTGCACCCCGGCAATGAACGCATTGCGAAGAGCCGGATTGGCATCATTGAAAAACACCGCTGTTAGCCAGCCAGAAAGATCGTCAAGCGCGGCACGCCGCGTTTGCGGAGATGCCGAACGGCTGAAATCAAGGGCTGGCATCGGGGGTTGAGCCGACATCGCAAGAGTGGCCACCGCCGGATCAATCAGCGCATTGGCAAGCCAAGCCTGATGCCAGATTTGCATTGGTCTGAAATAGGGTTCCTTTTCCGCGCCGCCAGCCTCTATCCAGCTTTCAAGCAGGTGCGCCCGTCCAAGCGATATGCCAATACGAAGCGCGTCTTCAAATCCCATCCCGCCGCGAAGGAACGGATCGCCTAGCATATCTTCAAGCAAGGGCAAGGCTGCAAACACATGATCGGAACGAAGTCCTGCCCCCACCGGCTGATAATAACCGGACGCATCCCGATGACCGATCAAGCCACGCGCATGCTTGCCAAATGCCCCCCAGAAGGTCAGTCGAACCGGTTCGGCACGCTTGCGCCAAAGCGGACGGGTCACATGCCAGCTTTCGGTTTCGATCAGAGCCATCGCCATGCCCCCCCCCAGCCGGGCAAGGGGTTTGGCAATAGCGGCATCAAGTTCATCGGCAGAACCGACATGGCCAACAGAAAGCCGCCAACCCGGTTGTTCATGCGGATGGCGATCCAGCCACAAATGGGCAAACCCGTTTGACCCGGCCCGCTCAGCCGCAGGCACAACCAGATCAAAGAACATGGCAATCGGTGCTGGTAATTCAGGCACATCATGATCGCCAAGCGGATCCCCGACCTGCCAGGTCCGGATCATCACATCCTCTGCATCCGGGCGATCCCGGAAGAATGGCGGCAGGAAACCTGCATACTGATCGTTTGCGGATGTATCGGTCATGGATAGCCTCGCAGTCTGGGCGGCGACAGTGGCGCAATGGTTGCTGGCGTGCTGATACCCAAGGAAATCGGACCGGTCAATTGCCGCAGCAATTTAATCAGGCGCGCGTCAGACCGGCATGACCAAGACTGGCTTCGCGATATACCGAGGGAGGCATCCCCACCAGACGGCGGAAATCACGGCTGAAATGCGCATTGTCGGTAAAACCGCACCAAAATCCGATTTCACCAACCATCAGGCTGGTGCCAGCCAGAAGGCGGCACGCCTCGCGTACCCGCATCAGACGCAGGAGATCGGAAAAGCGGCTGTTGGCCTGTTGCAGACGACGCTGCAAAGTCCGGCCAGATGTATCAAGCGCATTGGCAACATCTTCAATCGTCCAGCTGCGCCCGATATCATGTTCAAGCACAGCGCAAAGCTTTTGCACGACCGGCCGACTGTTCCCGACGGTCGGCGCCGTTCCGGGCATATTCGCCATAAAGGGATAGCCCGATGAAATCGCGACATAGCTTTGCCAACTGATGCGAAAACGTAAAGCGCGCCCGGCAAAATCGAGTTTCTTGATCAGTTTTCCATTTCGGATCACCGGAATGGAAGGACCATGGCTGGGCAGGATTGCGCTGCTGACATTTTCGACACCGACCGCTTCGAGCAGACCAACCATGAAACCATGCATTAAAAGGTTTTCGACCCGTGCGGGCGGCTGGCCACGGACAGCACCACGATGCAGGGTCAATGATTTTCCGGCGGCCTGATAATCGGTGCGACTGCGGGCATGGGAATAACCTTCAAGCCGATGCCAGCGATCCGCGATCAATTCGGGCGTTGCCCCCTGGCGCAACATGGTCAAAACCGGTTGCTGTTCCTTAAGCGCCAGATGACGACCCAGCCGGACCAATACCGAAGGCCCGTTAGCTTCTTCAAGAGCAAGCAGAATGCTGCGCAGGCGAGCACTGGTGATGACCGTGCCTTCCGGCACAAGATCATATCCCTTTGGCAACCACGCCAGCTGCCGGATCAGGGCGATATGCAAACCAAACGAAACGAATTCCTGCATTACCAATCACATTCTTGAACCACCACTTGGCGCGATCATACAAACATATGAGATGGCTGTCAGCTTATCGTAGAAAATGTCACGAAGCTGTTACATTGATCATTTGGTGTTTCGCGCAGTTACCGTAGATATCATTGCGCCGAAGGCACCGAATGTGCCAGTCTGGCAAGGTCCCGACTCAACGGAAAGCCATATCGTGATTAAAGTTCTGTTTGTCTGTACCGGCAATATATGCCGTTCTCCCACCGCCGATGGCATTTTCAAGACCATGGTCAGCAAAGCAGGGATGGATGATGCCATCAAAGTCGATAGCTGCGGCCTTTCGGGATATCACGCCGGTGAACAGGCTGATCCGCGATCACGCGAAATGGCCGCCAGTCGCGGTTATGACCTGTCCCTGATCCGATCTCGTAAAATCACTTCAAGTGATTACAGCGAGTTTGATTACATCCTTGCAATGGATGACGGACATCTGGCCGATATGCAAAACCAATGTCCCTCCCAGTATCGCGATAAGCTGGAACTGTTTTTGGATTACCACCCGAACCGCAAAGGACAAAGCGTTCCTGATCCCTATTATGGTGGGGCAAACGGCTTCAAATCGGTTTTTGATATGATTGAGGAAACGTCAGGTGCCTTGCTAATCCACATCAGGGAAAAGCATGGAATTTGAGCGATGGCATCGCCGATGATTACACAACGGATTAAAGACATTACCGGAAGCGAGGTTGCGGCCTATCACCAGCTTTCGGGAGGGTGCGTTTCCGATGTGAAGCGGGCCGATCTTCGCGATGGTCGCAAACTCGTCATCAAACAGGGCGGTGAGGCAAATCTGGAAATTGAAGGCCGGATGCTTGACTATCTGGGCACTCATTCCCCCATTCCATTTCCGGCCGTGTTACATGCCGAGCCCGGATTGCTGATCATGCATTTCATAGAAAATGATGGTCACATGAACGGTCAGGTTCAAAGTGACCTTGCCGTTCTATTGGCCAGTCAACATCAGGTTACACAAGGCCGGTTTGGGTTGTCCTTTGACACGCTTATTGGCGGCCTTGATCAGCCCAATCCCCTTACGGTCGACTGGATCACCTTCTTTCGCGATCACCGTCTGCTTTACATGGCCCAGCAGGCAGAAAGTTGCGGACGACTGCCAGGGCATTTTTTATCACGGATCGAAACCCTGTCGGCCAAACTTGGTGGTCTTTTGCCATCAGACTGCAAACCATCCTTGCTGCATGGCGATCTGTGGGGTGGCAACATTCTGTGCCAACAGGGAAAGATCGCCGGATTGGTTGATCCGGCAGTTTATTTTGGTGATCGGGAGATCGAGCTTTCCTTCGGCACATTGTTTGGTGACCTTACACCTGCATTCTTTGATCGGTATTCGGAAATTTTCCCGATCCTGCCGGGCTTCTTTGAAGAACGCCGTGAACTTTACAACCTTTACCCGCTTCTGGTGCATGTTCGTCTTTTCGGCGGGTCTTATGTCGGTTCCGTGGATCGCATTCTCGCCCGTTTTGGGGTATGACGGGCAAAATCAGCAGCCATGCAGGATCGGCTTTTACCGAACTGTTACCAAGTGCTAGCGCCGATGCACCATCAGAGGCAGCGACGATGCTGGTCAGTTTAACTGATGCATTCCGCAACGTGCTGCAAACCTGCAAATCCTGCCATCAGCAGTTTCGTGCCGACTGAACATAACCGTGCATATGACAAAGGCCCCCCCGAAAGGCGGCCTCTATTCATTATATTCGAAATAAACCCTATCGACCGATCATCGCGAAAAACTCGCGCCGGGTGATCGGATCATCGCGAAAGGCCCCAAGCATCCGGCTGGTCACCATCGACACCCCGGTCTTGTGAATGCCGCGTGTGCTCATGCATTGATGGTTGGCGTCAATCACGACGGCAACACCCAGCGGATCAAGTTCTTCCTGAATGGTATTGGCGACCTGTGCGGTCATTTTTTCCTGAATCTGCAGGCGCTTTGCGTAAACTTCGACGACACGGGCCAGCTTGGAAATACCAACGACCCGGCGGCGCGGCAGATAGGCGACATGCGCAACACCGATAATCGGCACCATGTGATGTTCACAATAAGACTCAACACGGATATCACGCAGCACGACCATCTCGTCATAGCCGTCGGTTTCCTCGAAGGTGCGACGTAAAATTTCTGCCGGATCCTGCTGGTAACCTGCGAAAAATTCACCGTAAGACCTCACAACACGGTCTGGCGTTCCGCGCAGTCCTTCACGATCAGGATCATCTCCTGCCCAACGAAGCAGGGTACGAACGGCTTCTTCTGCTTCTTCTTGCGATGGGCGTTTAACGGCGCTGGTTTCGCTGCACATTTGGCTTCCTCTTTATAATTCTGTCCTGTGGGTCATGTGCTCCCGACCCTGATCTTGGTTCGTTTAATTAAGTGTGCGCTTGCTATGCGGACTGTCGAGCGAAAATGCCGGGATTTCAATATCAAACCGGTTTCCATCCATGTCAGTCATTTCATATGTCCCAACCATGAAACCGCTTGGCGTCGCCAATGGCGCGCCGCTTGTGTAATTGAAACTTTCGCCACTTGCCAGAACCGGCTGCTCGCCGACCACACCTGATCCCCGGACTTCCTGGGTTGATCCCCGGGAATCGGTAATACGCCAGTAACGGTTCAAAAGTTGTACTGTTTTCGGGCCATGATTTTCGATGACAACCCGATAGGCCCAGACATAACGATGGGTGTCCGGGTCTGACTGTTCGTCAAGGAACACAGGTTGCACGGATACTTTTATGTCTCGGGTCACGGATGAATACATGCAAAACTCCAGGCCAATTCTTATTGCGTTCCTTCTGCCAAGGGCGTTGCGCTTTTTTGCTTTACCTAGGTCATATTTAGACAGTCAATGCCCCAAGTACCAGATGTCTGCCACCAATTTGCCATCCCGATCACGTATTTTCTCGGCTAAGCAAAAGGCGGCCCGTGCAGATACGGACCGCCTGACATAGGCATATCGCCGAACCTGCTTACTGTTATACGCGCAACGCGGCAGACAGATCTTCTTTCAGATCATCAATATCTTCGAGACCGACAGACAATCGCAGCATGCCCTCGGTAATGCCCATAGTGATCTTGTCTTCAGCCGGAACACGTTGGTGGGTCGTGGTCCACGGATGGGTCGCAAGGCTTTTGGCATCACCAAGATTGTTCGAAATATCAATAAGCTGAAGATTATCGAGCAACGAAAAAGCAGCCGACTTTCCACCGGCAAGCTCGATCGCGATCAATCCCCCACCACGCCCCGACATCTGTTTCATCGCCAGTTCATGTTGCGGATGGCTTTCGAGCCCTGGATAGATAACGCGCGATACCTGCGGCTGTTCCGAAAGGAACCCGGCAAGTGCTGTTGCATTGCGAATATGCTGATCAACACGCAGACCAAGCGTTTCCAGACCTTTAAGCAGAACCCATGCGTTGAAGGGGCTCATACTGGGACCGGTGTGGCGCAGGAACGTTGTCAGGTGGTTATCGTGCCATTCCTTGTCATTGAAAAGGATCGCGCCACCAAGACAGCGTCCCTGACCATCGATATGCTTGGTCGCGGAATAGACAACAATGTCAGCGCCCAATTCCATCGGCTTTTGCAGGATCGGTGTCGCAAAAACGTTATCAACAACAACCTTGGCACCGGCCTTATGCGCCAGATCGGCAACAAATGCGATATCGATGACTTCCAATGTCGGGTTGGACGGCGTTTCAAGGAAAACGGCATCAGCCGATTTCGACAATGCCTTTTCCCACGCAGCATGGTCTGTGCCGTCCACCAGTTCGGTTTCAACCCCGAACCGGGGCAAAAGGGTCGTCAGGATAAACTCGCACGAACCGAAAAGTGCCCGCGAACCAACAACACGGCCGCCTGCCTTTGTGCACGCGATCAGGGCATTCCAAACAGCAGACATGCCAGATGCGGTTGCACGGCAATATGCGGCACCTTCGAGCAGCGCCAGACGTTCTTCGAACATCCCCACCGTCGGGTTGGCAAAACGCGAATACACAAAGCGTTCCGGGCCGGTACCATCAAAAGATGCTTCAGCTTCGGCAGCACTGTCATAGACATAGCCGGAATTCATAAAAATGGCTTCGGAGGTTTCATTAAACCCGCTACGCGCCGTGCCGCCGCGAACTGCACGGGTAGCCGCACGCCATTTATCAGAAGCCTTTTTTTCGGTTGTCATCGTCTTGCTCCTATATGCCCGGTCATATTGGGATGACCCGGACACAAAAAAACCCTGACCGGCACGATGGGTCAGGGCCGAAGCCACGATTACCCTCTTTAGCGATTTTTTACGTGGTCGCAAGCCGGTCGACAAATCCCACGAAGAAACCCGACGATACGACTTGGTTTCCCCGACGTCAAGCATCACGCACCCGACAATCATACCTGTCCGTCTTTGAATCCATATGGGAGTTTCCTGGTGGCCTCACGCAATGGTGAAAGCAGTTCATAAGCATCTCGTGCTTTTTCGCTCTATTGTTCGGCCAAGACATGCAATCCTTTAAAAGCCGCTTCCCTCAGAGAGGCGGTTAAGACAGTAAAATCAATGACCAAGACACATTCAATGACGTCAGAGCACACGACCAAAGATCATTTCAAGTCCGGGCAAGCCACCAGCGTCAGAACGCCACTTTGGCGCAAATTTCTGCCGGTCTCGATCCTGTTTGCCGGATTGGTGCTCGCGTGGCTATTTGGTGCGGTGGATTATTTATCGTTCGAAACCCTGCGCGAGAATCGCGATATTTTGCAGAATTTCGTCGCGGATAATCCGGTTCTGAGCGTTGCTACCTTTATGGCGGGCTACGCCATTGCCGTTGCCCTGTCGCTTCCGGTGGGGTCGATACTGACCATTGTTGGCGGGTTTCTGTTCGGGGCGTGGCTGGGCACGGGTTATGTCGTGATTGCCGCAACTATTGGCGCAACAGTCGTTTATCTTGCCGCACGCTATGCCTTTTATGACCTCATGCGTGCCAAGGCCGGAAGTGCAATCCGTAAAATGGAAGCTGGCTTTGCCGAAAACGCATTCAGCTACCTTATGGTCCTGCGGCTTGTACCGTTATTTCCGTTCTGGCTGGTTAATCTGGTCCCGGCTCTGCTGGGGGTAAAATTTCGGTCATTTGTTGTGGGTACGGCGGTTGGCATTATCCCGGGCACCTTTGTGTATGTTTCAATCGGGGATGGTTTGGGTGCACTGTTTGATCAGGGCAAGACGCCCGATCTTGGCATTATTTTTGAACCCCGCATTCTAACCCCGATCATCGGCCTGGCTGTGCTGGCAATGATCCCGGTGGCCTATAAAAAATTCCGTAACCGCAATAGCGGGGCAAACACCCGATGAGCGATATAATCAAAACAGACATCTGTATCATTGGCGCCGGATCAGGCGGGCTTTCGGTTGCTGCCGGCGCGGTCCAGATGGGTGCCGATGTTGTCCTGATAGAAAAGGGCAAGATGGGCGGCGACTGCCTGAATACCGGTTGCGTTCCGTCCAAGGCATTGCTGGCTGCGGCACACGCGGCCGAGAATGCCCGGACAGCATTTCAATTTGGTGTCGGCACCGACCCGTTGGCAATCGACTTTGCGCGCGCCATGGATCATGTCCATTCTGTCATCGCCGGTATTGCACCGCATGACTCGGTTGAAAGATTTGAAAAACTCGGCTGTCGGGTTATCGAGGCCAAAGCACATTTTACCGGCCCGAACGAGGTCATCGCCGACGGCAAACGCATTCACGCCAAACGGTTTGTGATTGCGACCGGGTCACGTGCAGCCGTTCCACCAATCGACGGGATTGACGCCGTCCCGTATTTTACCAACGAAACCATCTTTGAAAACCGGATTTGCCCTGATCACCTGATCATCATTGGCGGTGGCCCCATCGGCCTTGAAATGGCACAGGCACACCAGCAGCTTGGCGCAAAAGTCACCGTAATCGAAATGGCAACGATCCTGCCAAAGGACGATCCCGATCTTGTGGCTGTGGTTCGCGATATGATCGAGTCTTCTGGCATAAGCCTGTATGAAAAGATCAAAACCAAGCGGGTGGAGACACATGACGATCAGATACGCGTTATCATCGAGCATAACGGTGCAGATATCACCATCGAAGGCAGCCACCTTCTGATTGCAACAGGACGGAAACCGACTATCGATGATCTTGGCCTCGACGCGGCCGGGGTGACATACAGTGCGCGCGGGATCAACGTCGACAAAAGATTACGCACCAGCAATTCCAAAATCTTTGCCATTGGCGATGTCACAGGTGGTCTGCAATTTACCCATATGGCGGGTTACGATGCTGGCATTGTGATTCGTAACGCCTTGTTCCGCCTGCCAGCCAAAGTCGATCACAAAGCCGTTCCATGGGTGACTTATACCAATCCTGAATTGGCACAGGTTGGCTTGAGCGAAACCGCAGCACGCGAAAAATTTGGCGATGCAATCAGGGTCGTTACCTGGCAATACGCGGAAAATGATCGCGCACGGGCCGAAGCCCGAACCAAAGGCTTTATCAAAATCGTGACCACAACACGCGGTAAAATCCTTGGTGCCGGTATTGTTGGTCACCAAGCCGGGGAACTTATCGGCCTCTGGTCGCTGGCCATATCCCAGAAAATGAAAATCGGGGCGATTGCCGGAATGATTGCGCCTTATCCGACTCTGGGCGAATTGTCCAAACGCGTTGCCGGGGCGTGGTACACACCCAGCCTGTTTAGCGAAAAGACTCGCAAGATCGTCCGCTTCCTGCTGAAATTCGGCTAGGACGGTCAGAGTGGGGGCAAGCTTCTGAAACACTGTACATTTTTCCCCGTCTCTGGCTAACATTTGTCATGGAACGCCCGCATCTCAAACTGCCCCCATGGGCCAAATCGCTGTCGGCACGTTTGCTCGTGCTGACTGTGGGGTTTGTGATGCTTGCCGAAATTTTCGTCTTTGCACCGTCTGTTGCCCGCTATCGGGTCGACTGGCTTAAGGCGCACCTTGATTCCGGTTACCTGGCGGCACTGGCACTGGAAGCCACACCCGATCAGATGATTCCCGATGATCTGGAAAAGGAACTGTTGTCCAATGCCGGGATAGAAGCGGTTATTTTACGCCGTGATGATCGCAAATTGCTGCTTCAGCGCGATGATATGCCCGCAAAGGTCGATCATGACGTCGATCTGACGACCTTTTCCATCCTGATGGCATTGTATGAAGGTCTTTCGACCCTGACCCAGCCGCATGATCGCATGCTGCGTGTGGTTGGCATGCCATCCATGGCACCGGACTTCGAAATCGAAATACTGGTTCATGAACACGGTCTGGCAGAAGACATGCGCAATTTCGGCTGGCGGGTGATGGGACTATCGCTGGTGATCTCTTTCTTTACCGCCGGGCTGGTTTATTTTGCGTTGAACCGGCTTCTGGTCCGGCCGATGCGAACATTAACCAGCGACATGATCCGTTTTCGCGAAAATCCGCAGGATCAGGGATCAGTCATCGTGCCAGATGATCGTGACGATGAAATTGGCATCGCCCGGCACGAACTGGCCAATATGCAGCACGATTTGCAGGCAATGTTAAACCAACGTCGTCGTCTTGCGGCTCTTGGAACCGCGGCAACAAAAATCAGCCACGACCTGCGCAATGCATTGGCAACCTCAATGCTGATGACCGAGAAGCTCGCCCAAAGCGAGGATCAGGAAGTCCGTGCCGTCGTCCCCCGCCTGTTATCATCGATGGAGCGTGCGGTTTATATCAGCGAACAAACGCTGTCTTTTGCCCGTGAAGCACCACCAACACTTGATATCGCACGATTTACCCTGATCGAATTGCTCGAGGAAGTGCGCGATCAGGTGCTGTTGCAGAATGGTGGTGAAAGTCTTCTGGCGCCGGAAAGCCTCGATACGGCCAAGGAACCCTGCAAGGCCAAAATCCATATCGAGTTGCCGCCGGAACTGATGATTGAAGCCGATTATGATCAGCTTTTTCGTGCCTTCAGCAACCTGATCCGCAATCCGTTAGATGCCGGGGCAACGGAGGTGACCGTCAAACTGGCACCCGCAAATGATCAGAATAAAGAGGACGCGTTTGCTGAAATCCTGATCATGGATAACGGGCCCGGCTTACCTGAAAAGGCAATCAAAAATCTGTTTGTCCCGTTCGCCGCAACCGGCAGGAAAGGCGGAACCGGTCTTGGTCTTGCCATCGCAAGGGAACTGATTCTGGCCCATGAAGGGGACCTTCGCCTGAGCGCAACAGGACCGGATGGCGCCACGTTTTGCGTGCAGCTCCGGGTCATAATGTGAAGTTGTCGGCTCCCGCTAAAGAATCAACAATAATAGATTTTTTCTATCAAAATTAAATTTACATTCGATTTCACCAAATGAATTTCATTTGGCATTGTTGGGTCAAGGCGATGCTGGACCAATATCCCGATCCCCGATCCGCTCCTGACCCTAGGTCTGGCATCGCCACCTTCTCTAAAATCACGGCCGTTCAAATTCCCGGCGCGCAGCATCGATTACCGGTCGCATAAAGCATCCTTCTGCATGATCGTTAATCATGCCCATTGCCTGCATAAAGGCATAGACGGTCGTTGGGCCAACAAACTTCCAACCCCGTTTTTTCAGATCCTTTGAAAGTGCGGCCGAAATTTCAGACATGGATGCAGTCTGCGGCTTTGCAACAGAATCCTCCCTTGGCTCGAACTGCCAGAAGTAAGCGGCAAGCGATCCTTCTAGTGCCACCATTTCACGCGCACGTTTGGCGTTGTTGATGACGGCTTCGATCTTGCCACGGTGGCGAATAATGCCCGAATCCCGAAGCAGCCGCTCAACATCACGATCTGTAAACTCAGCAACAAGATCAAAATCGAAGTTATGGAATACTGTGCGGAAATTCTCGCGTTTGGACAGAATGGTGCGCCAACTAAGGCCGGACTGAAAACCTTCCAGACAGACCTTTTCAAATAACCGGCGATCATCACCAACAGGAAAGCCCCATTCCGTATCGTGATAGACATCAAATTCTGGTGCTGCATCACACCATTTACAGCGTGTTTTGCCGTCTGCGCTGATCGTTGTGGTTCCCATACTGCCCCCTCTTTTCTTATTCCCGGAGATATCACGCCATCAGGAATTCCAAACGTTCATCCGTTCTGGCCGGGGTGATTTCGATGATTTCGGCCTCGACGATTTTTTCGATAACAAACGGGTCGGCATTCAGACGTTCCGTTAACTCTTCCATCGTCGTATTGTGCGCAAGAATTCCCCCTCCCCGACTGGGTTGGAGATTGCCGACCACCAGAAACACGCCCTCATCAAACCCCTGGCTGATCCATTGTTTATGGCCCTCCATAAACTGCGATGCCTTCGCTCGATTCTCCGAAAACGTCAGTAAAATGGTGAACATCGTTATTATCCCTGATCATTTGGTTGCTGCATTGTTGTTCCGGGTACGAAGCGACCGCATCTGTCCATCCAGCCAGTCACACATCTGATCGACTTCGTACTGGACGAATTTTTCATCACCAAACGCATTGGCAAGCGCCGCCACACCCTGACTGCGCGCAAGCAAATGCATCGCCATACCGTCCGATCGTTCTGCAAAGCCAAGTCGTGTGAACTGCCGACCTAGCCAGACGCGGAAAAGGGTAAAAAGTCCCGCCGCGTCACTTTGCGCAGCATGATTGAGCTTTGCCAGTTCGGCAGAAAGTGTTCCGACCGGGCATCCGTAGCGTCGGATTTTTTCCCCGTTGACGATCAGAATATAAATGAAACTTCGAATGCGGGCGACCGGGTCTTCTCCGGTGGCTTCCCAGTGATCAAGCATCTGTTCGGTATTGGTCAGGCGCCGATTGATCACGGCATCAAGAATCTCGTCCTTGGTTTTGAAGTGATAATAGAAATTGCCACGCGATATGCCGACCTTGGCCGCAATATCCGCAAAGGAGGTCGGCTCGAACCCCTGTTGATAAAACAGCTGATCCGCAGCTTCGACAATCCGTTCGCGCGTGCCCTGTTCCATGATCATGCCTGTTCGACCTGAATAATGGGTGTTTGAAACCCGACTAGGACAATTGCCCTATTTGAGATTTAGAACAAATGACCTAATCTGTCAATCAATCAAATCGCAACGGGTTTCGGTGACAATCAACTTAGAAAGAAAAAGAAAACCCCGCACAAAGGCGGGGCATCATGGCAGGCTGGAAGAGCAAAATCAGTCGCGCCAGAAAGCCGGGAACAGCAGCACCAGAACGGTGAAGACCTCCAACCGGCCAATCAGCATACCGATCGACATCAACCACTTTGCCCCGTCTGGCAGGGTTGCGAAGTTACCGGACGGACCGACAATCGGACCAAGTCCGGGACCGACATTGGCAATCGCTGTACCGGCACTTGAAACCGCCGTAATGAAATCAAGACCCATTGCGCCAAGAGCCGCCGCCAGAACCACAAAGCAGAAGACGAACAGGAAGAAAAAGCTGAGCACCGATTCCGTAACGTCTTCGGAAAGCGGTTTCCGGTTATAATAAGCAATGAAAACACCGTGAGGCCGCAGCATATGAGAAAGCTGAACCTTGGCGATTTCGTAAAGCACCTGCAGTCGGAATATCTTGACCCCGCAGGTCGTTGAGCCGGCACAGCCGCCGATAAACATCACAAAAAAGAATACCGTAACGGCAAATGGCCCCCAAAGGCCATAATCGGTTGTGGCGTAGCCAGTCCCCGTCATCACGGAAATGATGTTAAACGACGTGTATCGAAGCGCATTCAGGAAGGCGACATCGTTTGTTTGCGAATGCCAGATGGTCAGACCCAGAATAATCGAACTGGCAATCGCAACGAACCAGCGAACCTGACCATCCATAAAAAGCGCCAAGGTCCTGCCACGCAGCATTTGAAGGTAAAGGATAAAGGGCAATGCGCCCGTTGCCATACCCAATGTGATGATCACATCAACTGCGGCATTATCAAAATGCCCGACCGATGCGTCCTTGGTCGAAAAGCCACCGGTCGCAATCGTCGTCATCGCATGGGCAATCGCATCAAATCCGGGCATACCCGCCCACCACAAAAGAAACGCCCAAATTATGGTAAAGCCCAGATACAAACTGGCGATACCAATGGCGATCTGGGTTGCACGCGGAAAAGCCTTATCGGACTTGTCAGAGTTTTCCATCCGGAAAAGCTGCATACCGCCAACACGCAGCATCGGCATGACGGCAATTGCCATCACAATGATTCCAATCCCACCAAGCCACTGCAAAAGTGCGCGCCATAGCAAAATGCCTGGTGGGGCAGTATCAAGTCCGACGATCACGGTCGAACCGGTCGTCGAAATCCCCGACATCGCTTCAAAGAACGCGTCCGTGTAGCTCATATCAAGGTCGGAAAACGCAAACGGCAATGCGGATACGGCAGTCAGAACAAGCCAGCTTGTTGTGGTCAGGATAAAAGCCTGTCGCGATGTGATTTTGAGATTCTCGGTCCGGTTCATCATCACTAGCGCACCGCCGATGAACAGCGATACGGCCGACGCGGCTGAAAACACCAACCAATCCCGTTGCCCGTAATACATATCAACCAAGGCAGGGATGAACATCCCGATCGACAGGGTGCACAGCAAAATGCCGATAATGAAAAGGATTGGACGAAAATCGATCAATGAAAAGCCCCGTACCATGTTTTACGCCCGTTCCCATTGAACCGGGCATGACATGTCTTCGCGATTATCCCGACAAGCTGCACTGCATAACCGAAAAACCGGTTCGTTTGCATCATCTTCCAGCAAACGAAGCGGAATTCTTCGCACATGCCCTGCCAATGTCCAGCTTTTAAACGTGTGGCTCCTTGCTTGATCGTAATTTCATGCCTTCAATCATAGAGCTATGCGTATTAGGTCTATCAGCGTTGGCAGAGCTTGTTTAACGCCAATTCCGGGTTGGCACGGCCTGCCAACGCCGGTATATCGCATGCAGGTCAAAATTCATAAACCGAAAGACAAAGCGGAAATGTCCGAACTCGCCAAAACCTTCATCCTGACGATCACCTGCCCGGATACGTTCGGGATCGTCGCCGGTGTCACCAGCTTCCTTGCCGAAGAAGGCGCGTTCGTCAACAAGCTGGAGCAATTCGGCGACCCGCAGAGCAATCGCTTTTTCATGCGCGTGAAATTCGATGCCGGTCGTGCCCTACGCACAAAGGCCGAATTTGCCGATAAATTCGCCACCATCGCAGAAAAATTCACGATGCAGTGGGAACTTCACGATTTCCATCGGAAGCCAAAAGTGTTGCTGATGGTGTCAAAGTTTGGCCACTGCCTGAACGATCTGTTGCACCGGGTTGCCTCAAACAATGTGCATATCGAAATCCCGGCCATTGTTTCAAACCACGAAGACATGCGCGGAATCGTCGAATGGTACGGAATTCCTTACTATCACCTCCCGGTGACCAAAGAAACCAAAGCAACCCAGGAAGCCAAACTGCTTGATATCGTCGACGAACACGATGCCGATCTGGTTGGTTTGGCGCGCTATATGCAGGTTCTTTCAACCGATCTGTGCCGCGAACTTGAAGGTCGCTGCATCAATATTCATCACTCCTTCCTGCCCAGCTTCAAGGGTGCCAAACCTTATCATCAGGCGCATTCGCGGGGCGTGAAACTGATCGGGGCAACTGCGCACTATGTCACAGCCGACCTTGATGAAGGACCGATCATCCACCAGGCCATCGAACATGTCGATCATACGATGACGGCCGAAGACATGGTTGAAATCGGGCGCGATATTGAATCCGTCGTCTTCTCGCGCGCAATTCAGATGCATTGCGAACATCGTGTTTTCCGCAATGGCAGCAAGACCGTCGTCTTCCGTCGATAAAACACAGACGCGAAACCACAATCTCTCATCAAACCGCCAGCCTTAATGACTGGCGGTTTATTTTTTGATATAATTTACTACGTATGAAAGTAATTCGTTAATTCGGCGAAATGGCCGATAGAAAACATGAAAATTATCGAATAAATTATACTCGGGAAAAATAAAATTCCCAAAATAACAATAACTTGCAACGAATATCGTTGCCCTGAAACTACCTTGGGGGCTTTCCGTGCCGGGAAAGAAAATCTATTTCGCCGTCGTCTTATGCATTTTGCTCGTTGTCGGATTTCTGACCACGAGTTTTGTCAGCTTCTATGTCGCGCGACAATCGCTGGAACAGCAGATTTCCGAGAGCACCCTGCCACTCACCAGTGACAACATCTATTCGGAAATCCAGCGCGACCTGTTGCAACCGATCTTTATTTCGTCACTGATGGCGCAGGATACCTTTGTCCGCGACTGGACGCTTGGCGGGGAAAATGATCCCGAACAAATCATTCGCTATCTCAGCGAAATCCAGATGCGCTATGACACGGTCACTGCTTATTTCATCTCGGATAAAACCCGGAACTATTATCACCCGACCGGCATGATCAAGCAGGTATCCAGAGATGATCCGGCTGATTTCTGGTATTTTCAGGCCCGCGACAATCAAAAACCTTATGAAATCAATGTTGATCACGATACCGCAGACCGGTCGCGCCTGGCCGTTTTCGTCAATTATCAGGTGCGCGATTATGATGGCAATGTCATCGGCATTACCGGTGTTGGCCTATCCGTCAACTCTGTGACCCGCCTGATAGAAACCTATCAGAAACGGTATGGCCGGACGATTTACTTTGTTGATCAGGAAGGCCGCATCACCCTGCACGGCAGTGGCTTTGGCACGTCCGAAACATTGCATGATCGCGATGGCATTCGTATTCATGCGACGCAGATTCTGACGTCTCCGGGCTCTTCGATCACCTACGAGGACCATGGTGAAACCTATTTCGTCAACAGTCGCCTTGTTCCCGAATTCGGCTGGCTATTGCTGGTTGAACAAAAGGAACATATCGGTGATCAGCAGATTGAAACCACCTTCCTGATCAATATCGCCATATCTCTTCTGATCACGGCAATTGTCGGCATTGCCGCATATCTGACGATCCGCAATTATCAGAACCGCCTGGAAGAACTGGCATCGCGCGATAAGCTGACCGGTGCGTGCAATCGACAGGTTTTTGATCTGGTATTTGAAGGTGTGGCCAAATCCTGCAAACGCCGGGCAGAACCGCTTGGCATCGTCTGTATTGATCTTGATGAATTCAAAGAGGTCAACGATACCTTCGGCCATCCGGGAGGCGATGCAACGCTTAAGGAAGTTGCCACCACCATTCGCCATCATTCGCGGGAATCAGATACGCTATGCCGTTGGGGTGGTGATGAATTCGTTCTTCTTCTGCCCGGACTCAACCGGCAGGAAGCCATGACCAAGGCACGCGAAATTGCTGATGCCATTCGCGAACATCCGATACGTTTCGGGCGGGATAACATTCTGGTCACAGTCAGCGCCGGCATCACGGAATATCGTGATGGCGAGGAGTTTGAAACGCTAATCACACGTGTTGATAATGCGCTTTATACCGCCAAAAATACTGGACGGGATCACATCTCTGTCGCCTGAATACGGTGATTTCACAAACAAAAACGGCCCCCGAAATCGGGGCCGTTTTCATTTAGCATCCGTTATATCGCTTAATCCGCGATATAGGCTTCAGCGATCTGGACTGCGTTCAACGCGGCACCTTTAAGCAACTGGTCACCGGCAACGAACAGTTCCAGACCATGATCACCAAAGATCAGGTTTGACCGGATACGACCGACTTCGACGTCATACTGCTTGGTCGCGTTGATCGGCATCGGATAGACATTGTTTGCCGGATCATCGACCAGTTTAACGCCCTTGGCATTCGCCAGTGCCTCACGCGCGGCCGCCGGGGTCACAACCTTTTCGGTTTCGATCACGATGGACTCCGAATGGGTACGCTCGGTCGGAATACGCACAGCCGTGCACGATACTGGCAGGTTCGGCGTACCAAAGATTTTGCGGGTTTCCCAGGTAACCTTCATCTCTTCGCGGGTATAGCCATTTTCCTGGAAGCTATCGATATGCGGGATAACGTTGAAAGCCAGCGGATGAGCAAACACCTCGGCCGGAACCGGCTTGCCTTCAAGACCTGCGGCCAAACCTTCACGCAGTTCGTTCATGCCCGGCTGCCCCGCACCAGACGCCGCCTGATAGGTGGATACAAACACCTTTTTCAGACCAAATGCCTTGTGCAGCGGCCAAAGAGCCACGGCTGCAATCGCAGTGGTGCAGTTCGGATTGGCAATAAGCTTGGCAGTCTTGGCAAGATCACCATTGATTTCCGGCACGATCAACGGCACATCGTCATTCAGACGGAACGCCGAAGAGTTGTCGATCACCAGCGCGCCCTCGGCAATCTGCGGGGCGAATTCCTTGGCGAAATCACCGGAAACTGCAAGGAAGACAATGTCACACTGCTTGGCTTCTTCAACCGAAAACAGTGCGATGGTCTTAGTACCGTACTTAGTCTCCACGGTCTTGCCTGCAGAACGCTCGGATGCGAACAGGGTAAGTTCACCCACAGGGAAGTTGCGATCAAACATAACATTGATCAGCTCGACGCCAACCGCACCGGTTGCGCCGATCACACCGACATGGAGATTTTCGGCACTCATAATAATTGTCTAACCTCGTATAAAAATTGGTGTCATTCTCGACTTACGCGATTGCTCGCGGGCCGCGCATTATAGGGATTTCTCGTGCGTTGGCAAATGCAGCTTGCTGCATCGCACGCATACACGGCAATCTTGAAACTCAAACGCCACTCTAAACGAGTTGTTCCATTCATTTTTATTCGGGTTTTACGCAAAATTCTGCCCTTTGGCGTTTTTCCCGACATCCGGCAGCCAAAGGGCATCATTAGAGGGTGTCGGGCCAAAGCCCCCCATGCAACAGGTAATCGAAGATCAGAAAACGCAATGCTTGGCGAAGTCTGTTGCCTCGTTGGCCGTCCAGTCGCCTTTTGGCTTTGCTTTCATGTCCTCGCACCACTCCTTGCTGCCAACCTCTGGCGAACAGGCACCGAGCGCCCCGGCCACCATCAAAACCGACAAGCCAAGAACGAGTTTACGACCGGGAATGTTCCATTTTGCCATTTGCGTGTCCTTCGTTAATTTGTTCAGATGAAAACGACTGCCCGTATCGGGCAAAACCACGGCAATGCTGCGGGCATTCGTCACAAATGACCGAAATCAGTCCCGCCAGAAGGCTGGCATCAGAAGCACAAGAAATGTTTCAAATTCCAGCCGCCCAAGCACCATCGCGATATCAAGAATCCATTTTGCCGCATCAGGCAATGACTGGAAGTTCCCTGCCGGACCGACAATCGGGCCAAGGCCCGGACCAACGTTGGCAAGTGACGTCGCCGCAGCACTCATCGAGGTCACCAGATCAAGGCCGGTAAAAGCCAATGCGACACTGATCGCGATATAGCTGATCGTTAGCAGGAAGACGTAGACCGTTACCGCATTATAGATATCAGAAGTGATTTCATGTTTATCGATCCGGCTTACTATTACTGCCGAAGGACTGCGAAGCCGCATGAAATGGGCTTTAAGTCCGGTGAACACGACATAAAGCCGGAACATCTTGAATCCGCCGGCCGTAGAGCCGGAACACCCGCCAATAAATGTCGCAAAGAAGAACAGCATGATCGCCGCTGGTCCCCATTGCAGATAGTCGCCCGACGCGTAACCGGTTGTCGTGATCACCGAAACAAGGTTAAACGCAGCCATGGTCAGTGACCTGAAAAAGCCGTCATCAGAAATATGCATCAGCCTCAGTGTCAAAAGCCCGGTGAAAACGGCAATGACAAGCAGAAAAAGCCTTATTTGCTGATTACTTATTATCGCGCTGATATCGCGTTTACGAATCAGAACGGCATAGGCCGTAAAAGGCAGGGCACCAGCAAACATGAAAATGATGCCGACCCAGTGCAGCGCCAAACTGGAATCGAATTTGGCAAATGAGAGATCGGATGTTGAATAACCGCCAGTCGCCAAAGTCGACATGCCATGATTGATCGCATCAAACCAGGTCATGCCAAAAATCCGGTACAACACCATGCAGATGACGCTAAGGCCGACATAAATCATCACGATTTGCAGGCACATGTCACGAATGCGCGGACTCAGCTTTTCCGAACGGTCCGAACTTTCCATTTGAAAGAGCTGCATTCCGCCAACCCGCATCATAGGCAACAATGCAAGCGCTGTAACAATAATCCCGATGCCGCCCAGCCACTGCAGGATCGACCGCCAAAGCAACAACCCGGGCGGCATATCATCCAGCCCGGACAAAATTGTCGATCCGGTTGTCGTCAGCCCCGAAACAGTCTCGAAGACCGCATCGCAGAAACTGATATCAAGAGATGAAAACCAAAGGGGCAATGCCCCGGTCAGACTGATCGCGACCCATGAAAAAACTGTCAGGACATATCCCTGCCGGGCTGTCACACGCGGGCCCATTTCAGACCGGCAGGCAAGACACGCCATACCACCAAGCCCGATACTGGTCATCGACGCCTGCGCGAAGATTTTCCAATCCGGGTTACCGTAATACAAATCGACCGCAGCCGGGATCATCATCGACACACCGATGATGATGACCATGATACCTACGACGAAAAAGATGGGTTGCAGTCGAAACAAGAACAGTGTCCGTGCCTAACTCGGGAAATCCGCTTTTACAGCCAAACGACAGCGATTGCATCCTGTTATCGCAGATGCACCTTCACAGAAGGAATCAGAGCCGCAAATTTCCCGATATTGCGGGTCATTATTTTGCCGTTGTTTTCGGCTGTCCTTATCAAAGCCATTCATGCCATTCTGTATCTCGATTGCATCGCCTCTGTCCAATCACCAAACCATCGAGGTCACTTTGAACCGCTTTTTCCGCCTGATTATCCTGCTTGCCATTCCTGTTGCTTTTTTACTTGCCGTCTATTTGCAGGACAAACCAGTTCAAGCGGCCGGGGGTGACAAGCAAAAAAGCGATCAAATAGCGCTGGAGGCAGAAGGACGCGATGTTCTGGTCATTGACGGTGATACAATCATGATTGATGGCGTCGTCGCCGATATTGCCGGGATCGATGCACCGGAACTTGGACAGCAATGCCTGCATAACGGTAGTTTTTGGGATTGCGGCATGTCATCGGCCATGCAGCTTCGCAAATATTTCGCCATGGCCCCCTTCACGGTGCGCTGCTGGCCCGGTGATCAGCAACATTCTGGCAAAGGTGACGATTTCCCGATTGTCGAATGCGGCATTGGCGAACGCGATGTGGCCGCAGCGATGGTCAGTGACGGCGAAGCCTTTCCGATCGAAGGATATTCCCACCGATATGACGGTCTTTCGAAAGAAGCCGATAATGCAGGGATCGGCATTCAGGGCGGCGATATGATCCCGCCATCCGAATGGAGATCAGGCAAACGGCTTGATGGTGAAAGCGGACGCTGTCTTTTCGCCACAGTGGTCAATGGGCACTATGTCAGCACCCTGGACCCCCGCTATGAGGAGCTCGTCACGGATAAGGCAAAACTTCTGTGTAGCGATGAACAAGCCCGCAAACAGAGCCTTTCTTACGCGCCGATACAAAAGTAAGCCGATCTGACCGAACGGTTTCTTTAAGCAACCGTCCCTGCACGTCAATCTGGCATCGAAATATTTGGAAAGCTTGGAGCGGGTGAAGGGAATCGAACCCTCGTATGCAGCTTGGGAAGCTGCCGTTCTACCATTGAACTACACCCGCTAAGCGGCGGTTTTATAGCCCGGTTTCAGGATGGGTGCAAGCCCATCCCCGATACCGGAATGATTTATTTAAACCTGTCATGCCCGTGTCATTTCTTTGTCGGAACCAGTCGCCAAACCGCACTGGCGTGGTCGTCCGACACCAGAATCGATCCATCAATATAATGCTTTACGTCTACCGGGCGGCCAACAACTTCGCCGTTGCTGCGCAGAAAACCATCAAGGAACGGATTGGTCGCCACAGGTTCACCATTGCGAAATTCCACCCGCACAACCTTGTAACCATCCGGAATTGTCCGGTTCCATGATCCGTGCAACGCCACAAGTGCATCACCATCGTCAAAGGTAAGACCAAGCGCTGCATTGTGCGCATTAAAGGTAAAGGCAGGAAAGGTAACCTCAGCCGGTGGAGTTTCATCGGCAAACTGCGGGGAACGCGTATCGTTTCCGGCATACCAGGGATATCCATAAAACAGCCCTTCGGCGGTGGCATGGTTCAGTTCCTCGCGCGGGACATCGTCACCAAGGTTATCCCCGCCATTATCGGTAAACCACAAATCTCCGGTGTCGGGATGGAACGTCAGCCCTACGGAATTACGGATACCGCTGGCATAGATTTTGGGTGCCCCACCGCTGATCGGCATGGAAATAATCGTACCTTCCAGCCCACCAACCTTGCAGATATTGCACGGCGCGCCAACGGCGATGAACAGGCGGCTTTGATCCGGGGAAAGTGCGGCGTATCGCCAGCCATGATGGCGCTTGTCCGGCAGATTGGTAAACAGGATGCGCGCGCGTCCCAATGCTGTCCCGTCAAAATCTGAAAGATCATAGGACACAACGCGGTGCTGATCGGCTACAAACAGGGTTCCGGGCTTATAGGCAATGCCATTCGCCATCTTGAAGTCATCAGCAATCAGATTGACTTCCTCGCCCTTGCCATCCCCATCCGCATCACGCACGAAATAAAGATTGGGACCACGCGTTCCGACGAAAATACCCTTCAGTTCCGGGGCAACAGCAATAGAGCGCGCATTATTTACCGCGGCGAATAATTCAAGCCTGTAGCCGCTTTCCGGCCTTAGCAGTGACATCGCCTTCGCGGTCTGCAGCGGCAAATTATCTGCCAATGCCGGAACAACTGCACCGAGAATACTCAGGGCGCAGAATCCCAGCATAAAAAACAAACGCCCGGCCCATCGGACCGTTAATGACGGTTGACGATAGCAGGCCGGGCAATTTTGATTTTGCATCGTGTCCTCCTTTTCGGTCCAACGGGCCTTGAGAAAGATACGATCAGATCTTCAAGACCGATTAGCGGACGCGTTCGGATATCGGTGCGTTAACCGAAAGCTCCATATCCCACGGGAAATAAATCCACGTATCCTGGGAAACTTCGGTCACAAAGCTGTCGACGATCTCGCGTCCAAGCGGCTTGGCATAAACAGTCGCAAAATGCGCATTTGGCAGTTTTTCACGCACAGCCTTTGCGGTTTTGCCGGTATCGACCAGATCATCGATGATCAGCATGTCCGTGCCGTCACCTTCGATCCCCTTAAGCCATTCAAGATCACCGCGCGACTTGTCAGAGTAGCTGCGAACGCAAACCGTATCAATCAGACGAATATCAAGTTCGCGTGCGATGATGGCCGCCGGGACCAAACCGCCACGGGTAATCGCAATAATGCCCTTGTACGGACCTTTTTCAAGCAGACGCCACGCCAATGCACGTGCGTCGCGATGCATCTGTTCCCAGGAAACCGGGAAACCTTTGTTATAAGCAGCTTCGCTCACAAGCTTTCTCCTGCGCAAAAAACGGATCGCCTGCTGTCTGTCATACCAAATCAGGAGAAAGACCGGACAGCGGTCGATATTCTTCGTAAATTTAAGGCGCTTTCCTACGCTGAGTCACAGCCAAACACAAGGGGATTGCATTGGTTGAAGGAAACAGCGGTACACCCCGGCGAATGGGTAGGGCCTAGTTGATTGTTGTGCTGTTTTCTCTCTGCATACCGTCACGAAACAGGGCAACAACAAAAACCGGATAGGTCAAAAATGCCAGCCCAAGAATTCCAAGCCAGTTAGCTGGTGCTAAGGCAAGGTAATTATATTCGATCCAGAACGCGCTAAATACGACGATTCCCATAACGACAACCGCATCAAGCAAAAGCAGCAATAGTACGAACAGTATCCGGCGTAATTTTTGTTTGCCTTCCACATCAGTCAAGCTTGATGGAATAGCCCGAATGGTACCGATTGCAGAAGCCAGCATGCGACACAAGAATTCAAATAAACCGACATGCTTTATCTGCCTTTCCTGTTTAGGGTGCGCTGGCCACCAGTGACGCATTCCCCACATGACAAGAAGACGGAAGCCAAATACCGCAATCAAGGTCAGAAACTCCACCTTTTCGATATCAACGGTAAAACTACTCCCTTGCTTCGGATCTCTGACACTGGCCCGATCAGAGATGTAGCCCCGACCTTTCGTCAGGAGATTCTCCAACGCCATCGCATGCAAGTAAACCCCGGCCACACCTGTATCTATTGTTGGTGGCTGGATGACATCCTGAAAACCCTGAAGATTAAAGCCATACATTACAACGCGACCGGAAAACTGGCTTCGCCAGCTTCGAAGCGGTTCGGACTGACTTGAGATTGCTTCCTCGCCGTATGTTCGAGGTTTTGGTGCCTCGAACAAAACATGAGCCGACGAAATGGTATCGAAAGGTGCGCACAGAACATCCGAGCGCTCGCCAATACCCAGTACATAAACAATATTTCTGCCGAGCTGGTACATTTTTGACCCATCCGATGTTCCTGCGAACGGGCACCGATATGGACGGGGCGGTATTGTATCGCTTCCGACCTCATCGTTCAGGTCAATGTCGCTTATGCCTTGAGACCACCCCTTGTAGTTTGGTTGCTTGTCTGGCCAAACCAACCACATTGGACGTTCACGACTATATTTTTGCCATTCATCCTTAATATGTGGCTGTTCTGACTCCTCGTCACGATCAATCACATTTTCGCAGTTCCAGTTTTCGATATTCCTAACAACTGATTGATCAAATGCCTCGGGATCCCGTTTTACCGATGTCAGCAAAGACTCCTGACGCAGACACAGATTTTCATAAAGCGTCAACGCTGCAGATTTTCTCTGGCTTTGGTCCGCATTACGACTGTCATTCTGATTGGGTTTTTCAGGATAAAGGCTATATGTGATTCCCCGAACATCAGACTGACTTTTGGCATCCCCCCACCCGGCCACAGGAGTCACATAATCAGAGATTTCTGCCAGAACCTCGTGCTGCTCCCAGCTTTTCAACTCAGCCGCAGTAATGAAAACGGGAATCCCCTCATCCCAATATTTTCTAAATACCCGAACCAACCTATTCAGGCTTTGATCAAGGACATAATTCTCTGGATAAGAGCCAACTTTTTCTGTGTCTGTAGCGCTTAATGGAGGCCCGCGACGGTCACGCAGGGTGAAATCAAGAAAAACGGCAAGCGGCTTCTCATAGAATATGCCCTCCAAAACTCTTGCATGCAGGCCATACGGGATCGGCCAACTTGACGCCATATCACGAAGCGCATCGTCATCGGCAATCACAACACCAATGGTGTCTGAATTCTCAGCGTCGTAAACAACGCTGGAGAATATGCGATTAAATAACGCGTACGAATATTCATCAACCGGCTTTGAAAATTCCTCCGGTTCCATAAACATGAAAAATCCGGCTCCCACGACAATCGACAGTATCCAGACGATATGTCGTCGGCTCGGCAGAAGATGTAGTTCAGCCTTTCCCTGATCTCTTGAGTTCATAATGGATCAGTATTCGCTCATACCACTGCAAAGAGCGCGCTGCTGCGGGTAACGAAGCGTACATCCCATTACAAGTTCATTTGCACGCACCGTGTTACCGCTTTGCTTTACATGGGGATAAAGAAACTCGTAAACCTCAATTGGCCAACCGTAATAGTCTGCGACAGCCTCAATCCTTGCTACAGCCAGCTCCGTTTGCCCAAGCGAATCCTGTAAAGTTGCACGCTTGATCTCAAACGGCAGCGGCAGAAAACTCTCGCTTTCGACAAGGTCGATATTCTGAATCGCCTTTTTGGGCTCTCCCTGCTTTTCGCGAAGATTGGCAAAAGCCCAGCGGACATAGGGGTGGGTTGATGTTTCGCCGCTGACGGTCATCCGGGCTTTTTGTTCAAGAGCTCTGTAGTCGGGGGTGACTTCTTCGTTCTGAAGGGCGGCCATGATGTTGTTTGCCACATCGTACTTGTCAAGCGTTTCCCGGTTTTTGCTTACCATCGCCAAAAAGGCATCGGCCTGAACCGGCTGTCGACGCTCGGTAGAATATTCGCGCATATTGTAGGCAAATAACGCTTCGGCACGTTCTTTGGCTTCACCATGCCGATCTGCCAAGGTTTCCTGCATAGAGGTTAACGCATTGCCAAATTCAGTCAGGAACTGATTGAACAGTGCATTGTCACTGTTCTTCCGAGTTGCGTCGAATTCTGCCTCCAACTGTTTTTCAAGATAGTTCCGGGTGTCTTGGAACAGATTGTCATACTGCTGTTCGTATTTGTCCAATACTTGGAAAAAACTGTCCACCTCGGAGGGATTGTAGCCAGCACGCACCATAAGATCGACGCCCAAGTGATCTGCCTGACGTTCATCAGCGCGATCCCACACTGGCAACAACAGGTCACGTGTCAGTATATCGCTGCCGTAAAGCTGGATTGCCTTACGGGCCTGATTGTCGCCAGCGGCTTGCGAAACAGCAACGTCCATTGCCGTCACCATATAGGGACGCAATGTCCGCAACAGGGAATCCGGATTATGCTGTAAAAGAACATGGCTGTATTCATGCGCCAGAACAAACGCCAACTGATCCTCGGATTGAAGATAGTTAAAGACCGAATGATGCAGGAAGATCATCCTTTCGGGTAGCGCCATCGCCCCAGCACTAGCATTCGCCAAAAGGTATACCTTCGCCGGCGTGGCTGGCTCTGGCGCATTGGTGATTATCTTGTCGAGCACCGACTGAGCGTAGCTTTGCAGCCCTTCCAATGGTGCAATGCCTTTGGAATTTGCAAGAACTTCAAGTTTCGCCTTCCGGATTTCTTCTGCGCTAAATGACTTGGCCGTCGGTACCGAAACGGTATCTATGTATTTTCCCTCATCGGGAATGGAGCTTAAAAAAGGAAGATCCATTCCAGTCTGGTTTGTAACACATCCAGTCAGCAGAAAAGATGCCGCGAGCAGCGAAACATATGATTTTTTCATGGTATTTCCCAAAATGATCAGTTGTCGCAAACGACTTCGGTCCCGACACCACGACCAAGATTTCCAGTCGCAGTGGCTTGGCCAGCGTCGCATGTAATCTTGACCTTGCTGCTTTCCGCTTCGATCAGAACCTGATCCCCAGCAACCCAATAATCTTTTGGGTCACCTTCAAAACGGATGTGATGCATACGCCCGGCAACCGTTGATGTCCCGAAATATTGGACAATCTCCGGAAACTGATCCCCCCTACGTTCATCAAGCACCGGGTCCTGCGCCCCTGGTCCAGCATACAACTCGACCTTGTATTTTGGATATTTGACTTCTGCTTTGGACAAAACAAAATCTGCGGAAGCAACTGGATTTTCGCCCGCATATAGAAACAGAGTCGCCGCCAATAAAGCCAAATGCAAGATTACTCGCTGCAAAATTCTATCCCCCTTTTGAAATCTCCCCCAATTTAAGCATTCTTGCATAAACCAAACAAAAAACGGAACTACCCATAAGATTAGCTTAAAGCTACTCTTTAGAGCCAAACACCTTAGTATCATGCATCTTTCGGTTTTTTTCTTATCCGTGCTTGCAGCAACACATCAAAATCTCTTGCCAGGTGTTCAATCGGAGTAGCCCAATCCCCCGGTGCTTCTTGCCGATAAATCCGCATCGTCGGGTACCACGGGCTGTCGGCCCGCCCGACCATCCACCGCCAATCCGTTGTATAAAGCTGCAACATCCAGACCGGTACACCAAGCGCGCCGGCAAGATGGGCCGGGGCACTATCAATTGTGATGATCAGATCCATCGCCTTCATCAACGCGGCACTGTCACCGAAATCATGAATATGTTCACCCATGTCGGTAATCAGGGCATTGGCACCAAGTTTTGCTATGTCACCACGCCGTTCATCGACCTGAAAACTGTAAAAACAGGCCCCTTTCTGAGCCATAAGCGGCATCAACTTTTCAAGCGGGCAGGATCGGTCACGCGGATTAAGTTTGCCTGCCCATATCAGTCCGACCTTAAGCACCGTTCCCGGTGGCGGGCTCAGCCGTGCCTGCTTGCCTTTCGGTGCACTCAAATAGGGTTCGGCAGATACGCGGTGTAATTCCGCTTCGTTGATTTTCATAACATGCGGCAGACTTAGCAACGGTACATGCAGATCAAAGGGCGGCAGTTTTGCGCCCTTTTCAACAATTGTTCCGACACCGGCAATCGTACGCATCACCGGGATCAATTCTGATCGGCATTCAAGGATAATATGCGCGGCCTTCTTCCCGACCATTGGCACAAAACGGGCAAACTGTATCATGTCGCCAAAGCCCTGCTCGGCGCGCAGCAGCAGTCTTTTGCCACGCAAATCAGCCTTGCCGTCCCATTCCGGAGCACCTTCAAGAGGACGGATAGGGTTATCGGCCAGTTTGCGGCGCGTTTCATATCCCGCCCAGCCAGCCTCATATTGCCCCATCGCCAGAAGGGCCAATGCCTTGTCCCAGTTGGCGTCGACATAGTCGGGATCAATCGCCAATGCTGCATCAAAATGCCGGATTGCCTGCTCGAAACGGTTGGTATCTCGAAAAACAAGACCGGCATTAAACGGATGCGATTTGATCGAAGCATCAAGTTCGAGGGCCTTGTCATGCGCTGCCGTGGCTTCTTCAAAACGCATCATTTCACGCAGGCAGTTGCCCATATTTGACCAAAGCCCGGCATTTCCCGGCCTTAACTCCGCCGCGCGACGATAAGCAACAAGTGACGCATCATGGCGTTTGCTGCGGCGAAGTGCCACGCCCAGATTGTTCCAGACATCGGGTTGATCCGGGTTCTGGCGAAGGACAGCACCATAAAGCGCAATCGCTTCGTCAATCCTGCCCGCCCGATGGGCTTCAAGCGCGCGCGCAAAAAGTTCCGATTTGTCAGAACGGTTAACCGCAATATCCGGTGCCGGTCGGGACGATACACTTGCTGATCCGGGTTCATCGCCTCGCATTTGATCAAGGGCACCGATTTCGCCTTTGGGCAGTTTTGGACTGTCATCACCCGCGGGCTTGGTCACAGGGCTTTTCACCCCGGAAATAGCCATGGTTTTCCTATCTTTTTTGGTGGCACGCGATTTTGTTATGGTTCTGGACTTAGCCATTCGGGTTCCCCGTCCCGCAAAAACTGCAGCATCGTGATCGGACAGCATCAAAAAGACAAGCCACCATCACCATATGAATGGGTATGTTAGGACCGACGAAGTCAGCCTGCGATTCGCATCACGAGAAACACCGGTTCCCCGAACAGCATTATTTACTAAAAACTTGAATGATACCGGACGATTTTATCGCATTTCGCAAGTTTCCGGTAATTTCAAACAAGCCTGTTTTAATTATTTCGGTTATCCGCCGCTTTGCAGTAGCTTTTTTGTGGGGTCCGAAGGAAAGCATAAAAAAGCTTCCCGTTCCCCGGGGAGTTTAAATCAGGGGAAGTCAGAAATAATAAATATCGTCGCTTTGGCAGGTCCCCGAAATCACCATTCGGATGACAGCCGGAACGATACCAATCCTGATCGTTCATGCCACGACAGCCTCAAATGATCGCTGGCAGACGAGAGGATTTCGAGGAAACAAAAATTCATCAGGCTTCAAAGGACGGGAGACCTTAAATGGCCGAAACCAAACGATCCGGCGGCTCTGTCGGACGCAAAGTTATTCTGGTTGTGGTTGCATTGTTGATTGTCGGCTTCGGCGCAATGATGACGATCCAGACGGTTTCGCAACGCGATGCGATGATCGAAATCATGTATAATGAGTCGGTCGAAAAAACCGAAATGCTGTCAACAGCCGTGCAACCGGGCTTTATTGCCATGGACGGCAACTCGGTCGAAAAAGAATTTCGCAAGATCACCGACAAGAAAGGATCACAGCTGGCATCGCTGGTGGCAGCCAATCCGGACGGCGAACCCATTGCGACCTATCAATCCGAAAACCTTCCCGAACACGATCTGGCTGCACTTGCCGAACCTTATCTGGAGCGGCTTGAAAACAAGGAAGTTGTCAGCTTCATCTCTGACGATGCGGTCATTGTTGCTGCGCCGATTACCAAATATTCCAAACGCCGGGACGAAGATCAATATCGCGGCATGCTGCTGACCGCATGGAGCCTGGAGCGCGTAAATGCCGAGGTAAAACAGGCCGTCATCATCCAGTTGGCCCTTGCGGCGGCAATCCTTGCCGTCCTTCTGGGCAGCACCTGGTTTGTCCTGCGCAATCAGATCATTACTCCGCTTGTTAAAATCAATGGTGCCATGGCGGCCCTTGCTGATGGCAATCGCGAGATTCACATCCCTGGCGTTCATCGCACCGATGAAATTGGCCAGATGGCGGCCTCGGTCGAAGTATTCAAGGAAAATGCCAACCGAGTTGCCCAACTTGATCGGGAACGCGAACAGGAACGCGAGCGCGCAGAAATAAAACGGCGAGAGGCAATGAACGGCCTTGCCGGTCGTTTCGAACAGACCGTCATGGGTGTTGTCGACGGTGTATCGGGCGCATCAAGCGAAATGCAGCAAGTCGCCCAGACAATGGTTGCGGCCGTTCATCAGAACGAATCCGGTTCGCAGGCAGTGGTTGCCGCAGTTGAGCAGGCCAATCATAGCGTCGAAACGGTTGCCAGTGCTGCCGAACAGCTATCTGTTTCAATCCGCGATATCAGTGCGCGTGTAAATGACACGTCAAACATTACCGCCAACGCCAGCACCGAAGCCAATCGGGTCAATGAAATGGTTCAGGGGCTTGATGTTTCAGCACAGAAAGTCGGCGAAGTGGTCCAGATCATTCAGGCCATTGCCGAACAGACCAACCTTCTGGCGCTGAACGCCACGATCGAAGCCGCACGTGCCGGTGACGCGGGCAAAGGCTTTGCCGTGGTGGCCAACGAGGTCAAAAACCTTGCCAATCAGACAGCACGCGCGACCGAGGATATTTCAGCCCAGATTTCCGGCATTCAGGGATCGACCCAGGAAGCTGTTGGTGCAATTGATGGCATCACCAGCATCATCGCCAATCTGAACGAAATCGCATCCGAGGTTGCCGCCGCAGTTCAGGAACAGGGACAGGCGACGTCCGAAATCTCACACTCCGTGCAGCAGGCGGTCCAGAGTACGCAGGAAGTCACAAGCCATATCCATGAAATGCAGTCTGCGGCCCGCCAGACCGGCGATGCCGCCCGACAGGTACTTGATGCCTCCGAAAAACTTGGCGCGCAATCAGGAACGCTGCGCAGCGAGGTCGGCAACTTCCTTGATGAAGTCCGCACCAGCTGATTGCGAGATTGCCGGAAACAAAAACGCCGCCCGGTCTGACCGTGGCGGCGTTTCTTTTAAAAGATGTCGGGTTTAATCATACCTAGAGCAAAGGTTCCCGATCATCGGATTCTGCATCAAGCCGCATCATGATCGTTTCATTCAGGTCTTCATATCCATGAAGGCGATAAACCGGTTGCATATCATGTGTCGCCAGCATCCATCGTTTGACCCGCGCAATATCGGGATGAGCATGCAGGGCATCAAGCATCATGGATGCAATGCCCCGACGACGGTAATCGGGGTCAACAAACACATCGGCGATATAGGCAATGGCGATGAAGTCGGTCACGACGCGGGCAAAACCAACCTGCCGCCCGTCACAATAGGCACCAACCGGTACCGACATTTCAACCGAACGGTCAAACTCGCCGCGCGACCTGCCCCGCGACCAATAAGAATTGGCAATGAAATCATAGCAATATCCAAGGTCCAGCCGACCGCGATCACAACTGATCTCAATTTCGCTCATTGCCGTCCTCTATTTGACGAACAGGGCGACTGCAAGTGCTGCAATCGCGACCCAAAGCAGGATGGATTGCTTGGAAACTCCACCGGAACTGCGCTGCCCGTTTGACCGGCCACGCATCGCTGCAACCGTATCAGGATGCAGGCGCAACCCCTGATCGGTAAAGACAGCCGATGCCTGTTCGGCAGCCTCAAGAACGCGCGGCAACCGGCGTAACATGGTCCCTGCCTGTCGGGTGGCTTCGGCAATCTTTGCTTCCGGGCCAAGGTTTTCACGCATCCATTCCTCAATCAGCGGACGCGACAATTCCCACATATTCTCGTTCGGGCTTAAAATACGGGAAAGCCCCTCGGCGACAATCATGGTTTTCTGCAACATCAGAAGCTGCGGCTGGGTTTCCATCCCGAAGGTTTCGGTAATCTGGAAAAGCTGCCCCAACAGGCGCCCGACCGAAATATCGGCCAGTTCCTTGCCCAGAATCGGCTCGCCGATGGAACGGCACGCCTGCTGGAAATTTTCAAGCGACTGGTTACGTGGGACATATCCCGCTTCGAAATGCACCTCGGCGACACGGCGATAATCACGCGTCAGAAAGCCAAGAAGCATTTCTGCGAGGTACAGGCGCGTCTGACGGTCAACACGCCCCATGATACCGAAATCAACGATGCTGACCTTACCGGTTTCGTCGACAAACAGGTTGCCCGGATGCATATCGGCGTGGAAGAAGCCGTCACGGAAAACCTGTTGGAAAAATGCCCCCGCCGCCTTCGCCAGAAGGGCAGAGCGATCAACACCCATGCGATCCAGGGCCTCGACATTGTCGATGCGAACACCTTTGACCCGTTCCATGGTGATCACATGTTCCGCCGTCCGTTCCCAATCGATCTGCGGCACATAATAAGTCGGATCAGCCTCGAAATTGTCGCGGAACTCGGATGCTGCCGATGCTTCAAACCGCAAATCCATTTCAAGATGCACGCTGTCTTCCAGCGTCTTGATGGTTTCAACCGGTTTGAGACGACGCAAGCGCGGTTGCGTCAGTTCGGCAATCTCCGCCACCCAGTAAAACAGATCAAGGTCACGGGCAAAGCGCGTCTTGATATCCGGGCGCAGCACCTTGACGGCAACTTCTCGCCCATCGGACGTGGTGGCAAAATGTACCTGTGCGATGGATGCCGCCGCAACAGGCGTATCATCAAACTCGGAAAAAAGGGTTTCAAAAGGCCCGTCAAGCTGTTCGGTAATGATCCGCTTGGCAATCTTGGCCGAAAATGGCGGCAATCTATCCTGCAGGCTTGATAAATCAGCCGCAACATCATCCCCGATCAGATCGGCACGCGTGGCCAGTGTCTGGCCAAGTTTGATGAATGCGGGGCCCAATTCTTCAAGCGCACGGGCCAACCGGCGCCCCGGCCGCAAATCGGATCGACGTGAAAATGGTGCTGTCAGTCGGGCAAAAAACGCCAGAACCTTTCCACCCGGCACAAGGGCAAGTGGAAACAGCGCATCATGACGCGCCAAAGTCCTAGCCATTCCAAGCAGTCGAAAGCTGTTGCGAACGAACCGTATCATTCAGTCGCCACCTATACCCGCCAGCCGGAATGAATGGCGGCAATACCACCGGAAAGATTGCGATATTTCACCCGTTCGAACCCGGCATCGCGGATCATGGATGCAAAAGTTTCCTGATCGGGGAACTGACGGATGCTTTCGGCCAGATACTGATATGCTTCGCGATTCCCGGCAATGAAGCGACCGATTTCAGGCAAAAGCTTGAAGGAGTATGTGTCGTAAAGTTTATCAAACCCCGGCACCACCACCTTGGAAAACTCTAGACACTGGAATTTTCCACCCGGTCGGAGCACACGATAGGCTTCGGAAAGGGCTTCGGTAATCCGCGTCACGTTCCGAATGCCAAAAGCAATGGTATAGGCATCAACCGAATGATCGGGCAGTGGCAGTTTCTGCGCATCGCCAACAGTCCAGTTGATGTTTTTCAGCAACCCGTGATCCACCGCGCGATCACGACCGACATGCAGCATTTCATAGTTAATGTCGCACACCGTGACAGAGCCGCCACCATTCTTCAGGAACCGGAATGCAATGTCCCCCGTGCCACCGGCAACGTCCAGCAGCTTCATGCCCGGACGCGGCTTCAGCTCGTTGATGAACGTATCTTTCCACAAACGGTGTACACCGCCGCTCATCAGATCGTTCATCAAGTCATATTTGGACGCGACGGTATCGAAAACCTCCCGCACCATGGATGCCTTCTGGCTTTCCGGAACATCCCGAAAACCGAAATGGGTTGTCTTTTCGCCGTTTTCGCCCCCGGCTGGGCCTGTGTGCTTGTTCATGGCCGGGAAAATAGCGCAGCAACCGCCATCTCGCCAGTGGAAAGCCACTTAAATTCGCAAATATCCTGTTGGTCGGGATCACTTTCTGCTAGGACCAAATGACTTGGACGGAAGTTTGAATTGGCTACAAGACAGGACACTCCGATGAGCTGCATGGTCAAAATCTGTGGAATCAATAGCGAAGACGCCGCAATGGCCGCGATGAGTGCCGGTGCTGATGCCTTGGGCTATGTCTTTTTTCCACCAAGCCCGCGTCACATATCGCTTAACGGCGCCACTACTTTGACCGAGCGCGTACCAGACAGCATCCTTAAGGTTGGCCTGTTCGTTGAAGCTGGTGACGAAGCCCTTGAAAACGCGATCAAGGCCGGTCGCCTTGACGTGATCCAGATGCATGGCAAGGAAAGCCCGGAACGGGTCGCAGAAGTAAAAGAAAAATTCGGTCTGCGCGTCATGAAGGCCGTTTCGGTCAGTACGTCCGATGACATTGATGCCGCTGCGGCAAACTTCGATGGCGTCGCCGATTTTCTGCTTTTTGATGCCAAACCGCCCAAAGAAAGCATTCTACCCGGCGGCAACGCCGTCAGCTTTGACTGGACACTTCTGACCGGGCGCAGTTTCAAAAGCAGCTGGATGCTCGCCGGTGGGCTTGACCCTGATAATGTCACCGATGCGGTACGCATTTCCGGTGCACCATGGGTTGATGTATCGTCTGGCGTTGAAAAGACCAAAGGCGTGAAAGACGCGCGCAAGATTGCCGATTTCATTCGCGCGGCAAAGGGTTACTAGTACCCGACCGCGCTGTATCAGCATCCTCTTTAACCATTTCTGAAGCGATCCCCGCAATTATCGGACGATCGCGGGCGGTGTTTGGTGCCCCGTTAGCGTATGGGGTCAAATGGAAAGAACGCTTCGATCAAAAGTTCAGAATTTGCTGCATGGGGTCGACCGTCAATCACGGGTGTCATTGACGGTACATCTGATCCTTGCTTCGCTGATCGTGATCAATGTTATCTGCGTCATTCTCGACACCGTTCATGAATTGGCCGAACAGTTTTTTATACTGTTTCTGGTCATTGAGCTGATCTGCACGGCGATTTTCACAGTTGAATATGTCTTGCGCGTATGGTCGGCCCCCGATAACCCGGAATTTTCCGGAAAATGGGGGCGTTTGCGTTATATGCTGCGACCGATGGCAATGGTTGATCTGATTGCGATCCTCCCGGTCTTCTTGCTGTTTTTCACGTCGATTGATCTGCGGTTCATCCGCATTGTCCGTCTGCTTCGGCTTTTGAAGTTCACCCGCTATTCTACCGGCCTTGAACTGATGCTGATGGTGTTTCGTCAGCAGATGGGCATCTTTGGTGCCGCAAGCGCAGCGCTGGCCTGCATGCTGGTTTTCAGCGCCGGCGCCATTTATCTTGCTGAACACGAAGCCCAACCTGACGCATTTGGCAACCTGCCCAGTGCCCTTTACTGGAGCGTTATCACCCTTGCCACCGTCGGTTACGGGGATGTCGTACCAATCACAGCACTCGGTAAAATCATCGCAAGTCTGATTTCACTAACGGGTATCGGCATCGTCGCGGTGCCTGCCGGCATTCTGGCATCCGCCTTTTCCAGTGAACTGCGCCGCCGCGAAGAGGCCTATCGCCAACAAGCTGCCCATCAGCTTTCGGGAAAACGCCTGACCGAGGCCGTGCGAAAAAGGCTGCGATCCCATCAGGACGAACTTGGCATCAGCGATGAACAGGCCCAGTCCATCATATCCGACATCCGCGACATTCATCATAATCACGAAGACGATCTTTTGTCCTGTCCACATTGCCATAAACCGCTTCGTTTCGAAGTTTCCGAACCGGGCGAATAATCGTCTGATCAAAATGCTTGACGCCCGCCTGATCGCTGATCATAGTTTGAAACATGAAAACACACGGCATGAACCCAATCCTTATTTCCAATCGTTGGTGGTGGTCCGCATAAGCGGGCGGCCAATTATCATGCCCTGAAACAACCGGCCGCCTGATCCTCGCAGGCGGCTTTGTGTTTTCAGACCTTCTCCCTATTTGCTGAAAAGTCACATTGCTCCTGCGGCAGCGCCCCGCAAACGGAGTATTTGACGTGACCAACCCGACTTCTGAAACCAGTAGCGAATATCGATATACAACGGATGGCGGCATCGCCGTTATTCGCCGCCAGACAGAAATCACCTATGAAAATGCCACCGAAAGCCTGATCGACGCGCTTGATCGGACCAAGGGTGTTTTGCTGTCTTCAAGCTACGAGTTTCCGGGTCGCTATTCGCGCTGGGACATGGGCTTTGCCAAACCACCGCTGGAAATCACCGGACGCGAACGCGGCTTTGCAATCCGTGCGCTTAATGATCGCGGCCGGGTGCTTTTGCCGGTGATTGAAAACGCCCTTGCCGATCATGCCCATATCGAAGGCCTGACCAAGGGCGATGACGGGCTTTACGGCTATGTCGGCAAAGCAGCCGCCTGGTTCCCCGAAGAAGAACGCAGTCAACAACCCAGCCTGTTTTCCGTTGTCCGGGCCATTCGCGATCTGTTCGCCCACAAGGGCGAGGAACGTTTGGGTCTATACGGTGCCTTTGGCTACGACATCGCCCTTCATTTCGAACAAATTGCACTGACCCAGAACCGCAGCAGTGATCACAAGGATGTCCATCTTTATCTACCCGACCAGATGATCACGGTCGATCATGCGTCCAAGGTCGCGACCCTTTTTGAATATGAATTCATTGCACCAGATGGCCATAGTACCGCCGGGCTAGATCGCATTGCCCAGGATCACCCGCCATCACATGGTGCAAACGGCATCGTAGAAAATGATATGAAAGACGGCGAATACGCAGCCGTCGTCGATGATACCAAGCCACGATTTGCGCGCGGTGAACTGTTTGAGGTCGTGCCAAGCCGCGTCTTCCGGACCGAATGCAAAACTGCCCCGTCGGCAATCTTCCGCCGCCTTAAACGCCGCAACCCGGCACCTTATGGTTTCCTGATCAATCTGGGGGATGGTGAACATCTGATCGGGGCATCGCCGGAAATGTATGTCCGCGTCACCGGTCAGCGTATTGAAACCTGCCCGATTTCGGGCACCATCGCGCGCGGTCGCGACGCGATCGAGGATGCGGAAAATATCCGAACCCTTCTGAATTCGGCCAAGGAAGAAGCCGAACTGACAATGTGCACCGATGTTGATCGCAACGACAAGGCACGCGTCTGCAAACCCGGCAGCATCCGTATTCTTGGCCGTCGCCAGATCGAAATGTATTCCCGCCTGATCCACACGGTCGATCACGTCGAAGGCCGCCTGCGCGAAGGCTTTGATGCACTTGATGCTTTCCTGACGCATTGCTGGGCGGTTACCGTAACCGGTGCCCCCAAACGGGCAGCCATGAAACATATCGAAACAGTCGAGCGCAGCCCGCGGGCATGGTATGGCGGGGCCATCGGCGCGGTTCTGTGCAATGGCGACTTGAATACCGGCCTGACATTGCGCACCGTGCGCCTCAAACAGGGTGTCGCCGAAGTTCGCGCGGGTGCGACATTACTGTTTGATAGTGAATCTGCCGCCGAAGAAGCAGAAACCGTGTTGAAGGCATCGGCCATGATTGATGCAGTCACCCGCGATGCCAAGGACGAAGCCACCATTGATCCGACCATTTCGGGCGTTGGCAAACGCGTGCTTCTGATCGATCACGAAGACAGCTTTGTTCAAAACCTTGCCAGCTATATCCGTGCGACTGGTGCCGAAACATTAACGCTCCGCCCCGGTTTCCCGGATGAGGCGTTTGATGATTTCAAACCGGATCTGGTGTTCCTGTCCCCGGGTCCGGGGCGCCCCGATGATTATGGTCTGCGCCAAAGCATTGAACGTGCGCTTGCCGCGGGGCTTCCGGTATTTGGTGTTTGTCTTGGTTTACAGGGGATTGTCGAATTTTTTGGTGGATCACTTGGTCAACTCGACACACCGATGCATGGCAAACCGTCTAAGGTGAAACTGGACCCGTCTGATCCGTTGTTTGAAGGCCTTCCCGATGAAATCGTCGTCGGTCGCTATCACTCGCTATTTGCCGATCTGGCGAGCCTGCCTGCCGATCTTAAGGTCACCGCGCGCAGCAGCGACGGGGTTGTGATGGGAATACGCCACCAAAGTCTGCCGATCAGTGCGGTGCAGTTCCATCCCGAAAGCCTGCTGACCCTGCAAGGCGATGTCGGAATGCGGATGATTGCCAACCTGCTTCGCAACCCGCACGGCATTCTGCCCGAAAAGGCTGAGATTTTCGATGGTGATGAAGCAACAGTCCAAGCCGCCTGAAGCGATACGATAGACCGGATTACCTGACCCATCCCCCTGCCATCGACCTCCCCCTGTCGATGAAACCGGGTCAGGAAAATGCGACGGCCGCGCCCCTCCCTCGCGGCCGTTGCTTCATTTCATGCCTTAATCGTCGTCGTCATCCAGCGTCCCGTCGATCACACTGTAATCGGGTGGCGGAGCCTGACGAAACTTTTCCGGATCGGCTTTGCGTTTGTCACGCGTGCGCGAAATCCAGCCGCCATAAAAGGCTTCCGGCTTTGGTTCGGTCGGCGCACCAGCACGTACCGGGCGCGGGGCGAACCGGCCCAGACTGATCAGGCGGTCATACATCACGATATTGGCAGCAATAGCGACATTCACGCAGAAGCTCATCGGGATTTTGATGATGAAATCGCACTGATCCTGCATTTCCTGCGACAGATTTCCGCGTTCCGGGCCAAGAATATAGGCCGCGCGCGACGGGTGTTTGAAACTTGGCAGTTCAATCGCATCAGGTGTCAGTTCGACACCAACCATCCGGCATCCATCGGGCAGGAACAGATGATCGTGATCCGGGAAGTGATAGTAGGGCATCTGCTCGGACGCACGTGATGTGTCGGCCACATTGGCCCGTTCATCACGGAAATCCGCATCGACCGTAAAGGCAAAGCTGGCACCAAACGCATGAGCGGAACGAAACAGCGTGCCCACGTTAAAAGGCTTGCTGGCCCCTTCGATCCCGATCCCGAAATATCCGCGCATATTGTCCTCCGTGCTGCACGCCGATGGTGCGCTCACACACACTCCAATGAAAAAACTGGCTCGGCTATACCCCTCAAAGGCGAATATGGCAAGTCAGCGGGCCACAACCCTGCCCCGACAGAGGAAGCAATCCGGGCATCGTGGAACAAAAAACACTCCGAGCCGTTTTATGATCAGGCAACCGGAAAAGCAGCATGCCATTGGCATGCAGATAAAATTTCCGGACCGAACGAGCAAACACCCCGAAAGAAACAGGAGAACACCTGATGAATTGGGACCAGATTGAAGGCCGTTGGAAACAGATGCGTGGTCACGTCAAGCGCGAATGGGGCCGCCTCACCGACGATGATCTTGATGAGATCGAAGGCCAGCAGGAAAAACTGGTTGGCTTGGTTCAGGAAGCCTATGGCGTTAAACGCGAAGAGGCCGACCGTCAGGTCCGCAACTGGTTTGACCGCCTCTAGGGCTTTCATCCCCACCAGATTACCACACATAACTAAGCCCGCCGGATTATTACCCTCTTGATCCTGGCGGGCTTTGTGTTTTCTATGCAGGCAATCAATCCTGTTACCAGCTTGGAAAATCATGCCTGTCAAATCCCCCTGCATTGGCGTTTGCGTTCTTGGCCCCGCCGCTGGCTACTGCACCGGATGCTTTCGTACGGGCGACGAAATTGGTGCATGGATGGGCATGAGTGACGGCAGCAAGAAACGGCTGCTGGAAACCGTCCGCAAACGGCGTCTTTCGACCACTTCCGAACCGCTGATCACGACCGGGGACAAAGACCTGTAACCCAGCCAGACCAGACATTGCGGACGGCAACAACCAACCCCAAATAAAAGCCCTGTTCATCAAAGGGACACACGGCATGTCGGACATTGCACACCACAACGGAAATGCCGCGGCAGAACTCCGGCGCATGACAAGACGTGCCACACATGCCGTCATGGCCACAACCGCCTGCGATCATAAACAGGTTGGCGATGGCTGGCCGGTGACATCAATGGTCGTTCCTGCCGCCCATATTGATGGCAGCCCCATTCTGCTGATTTCCGATCTGGCGGATCATACCCGTCATTTACGACGTGATCCGCGTCTGTCGCTTCTTTTCACCGACGGCAATATCGATGCCGGACAAAGCGAGCGGATCGATACGGATAATGCCAGACTGACGATCTTTGGCCGGGCCGTTGCCGATCACGCACCGGAAACACGCCAACGCTACCTTCAAACCCATCCCGATGCCGCCCAATATGCCGATTTCGCCGATTTTGACTTTTACCACGTTGCGGTAGAGGCGGTTTACTGGGTTGGCGGGTTTGGCAAACAGCGCCGACTAACGGGGAACCAGTTTGTGATTGATGGCTGCCAACCACTGATTGATGGCCATGATGAAGTCATTTTCCAAATGAATTCCGATCATGCCGATGCGATAGCCGACATTGTCGGATATTTCACCGATCAGGATAAGAATGACGGTTGGAAAATGGTCGCCATTGATTGCGATGGAATGGATTTGGAATGCAATTCTGCCGATTCCCGACCTTTGCGGGTCAACTTCACCGAAACAATCCGCAGCCCCGGCGAAGCGCGCGATATTCTGGTCGAAATGTGTAAAAAATCGCGCGGTCAGGTGTCCTGAATTTGGCAACGAAGATTTAATTATCACTTTCGAAAGGTGACTTTTCGCAAACGCAAAAACGTCTACGTTTTCCTTGGTATTGAGCCAAAGGACAGGTTGCTTTTGAGACACCTTTGTAACAATATGTCGCGACGCAAACGGTTAACCCACATACCGATTGTGTAGAATTGACTATTAACCCCCAGACTCAATTCCCACCAGGAGAGATCCGTGCTGCAATCAGGACCCGTTGTCAGCCGTGTAGGCCTTGAAACCCATGGCCTCAAGAATCTTGGCGCCGTTCACTGGAATTTGGACGCTGCCGGCCTCTACGAACATGCAATCCGTCGTCAGGAAGGCAAAATTGCCAAGGGTGGCGCATTTGTTGCGCTGACAGGCGAGCATACCGGACGTTCCCCTCTGGATCGCTTTATCGTCGAAGAGGCAGGCACCAAGAATGACATCGACTGGGGCGACGTTAACCGCCCGGTCAGCCCGGAAGTGTTCGAGCGCCTGTATCAAAAAGTGCGCGCTTACTTCCAGGGCACCGAACTGTTCGTTCAGGACTGCTATGCCGGTTCGGATCCGCGTTTCCGCCTGCCGGTTCGCGTGATCAACGAAAATGCATGGCACAATCTTTTTGCGCGCAACATGTTCATTCAGCCGCAGAAAGAAGAACTTCGCGACTTCGCACCGGAATTCACCGTTCTGCACGCTCCTGGCCTGCAGGCTGATCCGGAAGTCGACGGCACCCGTTCCGAAGTATTCGTCGTCGTTTCGTTCGAACGCAAAATGGTGATCATCGGCGGCACTTGGTATGCCGGCGAAATGAAGAAATCGATCTTCTCTGTTCTTAACCATATTCTTCCGGCCAAAGGCGTCATGCCGATGCATTGCTCGGCCAATATGGGCAAGGACGGCGACACCGCGATCTTCTTTGGTCTGTCGGGTACCGGCAAAACCACCCTGTCGGCCGACGCATCACGCACGCTTATCGGTGACGATGAACATGGCTGGGGCGAAGATGGCGTCTTCAACTTCGAAGGCGGCTGCTACGCCAAGGTGATCAAGCTTTCCAAAGAGGCAGAACCGGAAATCTATGCCACAACCCAAACCTTCGGGACGGTTCTGGAAAACGTTGTGATGAATAAGCAATCGCGCGAGCTTGACCTCGACGATGCCCGTCACACCGAAAATACCCGCTCAAGCTATCCGATCGAATTCATCCCGAATGCATCGGAAAACGGTCGTGGTGGTCACCCGAAAAACATCATCATGCTCACCTGCGATGCGTTTGGCGTTCTGCCGCCGATCGCCAAGCTGACCTCGGCACAGGCGATGTACCACTTCCTGTCGGGTTACACCGCAAAAGTTGCTGGCACCGAAAAAGGCGTCAAGGAACCGACCGCGGCGTTTTCCGCCTGCTTTGGCGCACCGTTCATGCCGCGTCATCCGTCGGTTTATGCCAAGCTGCTTGGCGAACTGATGGAAAAACATCAGGCAAATTGCTGGCTGGTCAATACCGGCTGGTCCGGTGGTGCGTATGGTGTCGGTTCGCGCATGAAAATCGCCTATACCCGCGGCCTTCTGAACGCGGCGCTCAATGGCGAACTCGAAAATGCCGACTTCGCGACCGACCCGTATTTCGGTCTGGCATACCCGACCGCGTGTGGTGACATCCCCGCCGAAGTCCTTAACCCGCGTGAAAGCTGGTCAGACAAGGCTGCCTATGACAAAGCCGCCGCGAACCTGACCAGCCTGTTCGAAAAGAACTTCGCGAAGTTCGAAGAACATGTCGCTGCCGACGTTCGCGATGCTGCAATCCGCAGCAACGCCGAAGTCAAAGCCGCCGAGTAAGGCGACTGACACCCGTTATTTAAGAAAGGCCGGTGCATGCATCGGCCTTTTTGCTGAAAACAGAAAATTGATTCTCGTTTCAACCGACGGAACTGCCCGAGCTGTGCCGTCCTAAAATACGTTGACGTTTTTTCCTGAAGCCAGCGGTCGATCATCCGCTGGCTTTTTGATGCACGCTTTCTGTTGTTTGCATTGCCAGAGCGATCTGCGTGCAACACTGGCAAAGCTGCGTGCGCAGAAAGCCGATTTGACCCAATCGGTGCTTTTGATGGAAGAGATGGGGCAGACGCAAGTGGTTGTCGACTACAATTTTCAGTCGGCGGTAGATGACCCCCACGGACTAATTGCCCATCACGCGGTGACACAGGCGACATCGTACCAGAACGAATTAAATCAACATTCTGAGGGTCAAAAACATCATCGAAAGGCTCTCGCTCTTCCCGGCAAAATGAAAACACTCTCGCTTATGCAAAACCCCGCTAACAATCTAACGGGGTTTTGACACAGGCTCAGAATGGCGACCTTTACGGTGACTAACGGATACTGAACTTACTACCGTTTGGGATCATTAATATTGCGCCAGTAAAGCGTAATGTCCTTTTCGGGCTTACCGAAAAGATATCCTTGGGCATAGTCAAAACCGACCTTGGTGACCATTTCGCGCATGGTTTCGGTTTCGATCATTTCGGCCACGACCTCGACCTTCAGTTCATGACAAAGATCGACCAGCGATTTAAGGAATGCACGGCCTTTGGTTGCCTTCAATGACTGCCGGATCGATTCCCCGTCTATTTTGACATAATCAACATCCAGCGCACTGAGATATCGGAAATTCGATGCTCCTGTACCGAAATCATCCAGACAGATTTCAACACCAAAATCGCGGAACCGTGAAATCCAGGTTGATGCGGTATCGATATCCGTAATCTCGGCCGTTTCGGTAATCTCGATCATCAACTGCCCCATCGTGTCGCGATTGCGTTCAAACAGTGCAATCACAGACCGGCAGAAATCCGGGTTTTCGATGCTATGACCCGAAACGTTGACCGCCACACGGGCATCGATGCCCTCGTCCAGCTGGTTACGGATCCATTTGAGGGTCCGGCGCATCATCGCCAGATCCAGCCTGTGGATCATATTGACCTGTTCGGCAAAGCTGATCAGTCGTTCCGTCGGAATAAGATTACCATCGTCATCATAAAAGCGCGCCAAGACCTCGAAATGATGGATTTCCGCAGATGGCAACCGCACGATCGGCTGATAAACCGCATCGAATTTCAGACGGTCAACCCGCATGCCGAAATCGCGCATTGCCGAAAAGGTATCATTCACCAGATTGGGGGTCTGCCCTATCAGGCGCGAAAATGTAAATCCGTGCTCCTGCCGGTCACAGAACCGGCGGATAGAATAAAGCACCCCGCGAGCAAGATCGCCAGGCGGGATCATTTCGGCCGTAAAGTCGGTAACGGACGTGGAAATCTCCACCCCCTTGCCTTCCGGATCGGCGTCCCGCGCACAATCGGCAATCCGATCTTCAAGTTCGCCAACCGGCACATCGGGCCGGTGCAACATACCGAACTGATTGCCATTCAGGCGGCCCGCAGTATCCCCGGCAACGGAATGCGCCCTTAGAAATGCACCGATACTGGACAGCATTTCATCCCGTTCGATCTGCTCCATGCGTTTGCAAAGCGGATCAAAGGCATTCAATGTCATCAGGGTAAATTTGTGTTCTGCACCGGTTTCGCGTTGCGCCATCAGGCGTTCGGTCACCACCCGGGACAGGCTTTCCTCGTCCATCAGTCCGGTTGCCTCATCGCGCCTGATTGATCGCGCCACATCATGGGGTAGCGTATTGATCGCAACGCGCAGGGCAACAAAGAAATGATCGCCAAGATCGGGCAGGAAATAACCACTCATGGAAACCGGGGCGCTTAACTGCTCATCCGGGCGAATAAACCGCACCTGGATATTGTCCATACGGCCACGACGGCGCGCCACATACAGCATTTCCTGAACCAGCGGCCGGAATTGTGGGGCCAGAACCGATTGCAGACTATGTCCTTCAAGGTCGGCTGCGGACCGGCCCATCATGCCATCTGCCGCCCCGGATGCGAACACGATCCTCAGATCGTCATCCAGTTCAAGCAGAAGATCCCCCCACACAAACGCAAGTGCAGCGAAACGATTCCGTTCGTTCCGAAGTGCCGTCGTTCGACTTTTGAGAAGCTTTTCCAAAGGGTCCTCTTGCGCTGCCTCGAAATCCTTGCGCCTTCCTGCCCCCAATTCAGGAAGTCACATCATCCGCAAAGACGAATTCGCCTATCATCTGCATGGCACCCTTAATAACGCCTTTACAGCACCGACAGATTTCGAACTTCGCGAATACATTTCCGGGTGCGTAACGCGCCGAAATTCGGAACATTCCCCTGGCACCGCCCGGCTCCAAACACAGATTGACTATATCTTTGTTCAGGCTGCGCTTTTTAAACCCCTACCCCGAATTATTCGAGCCTGAAATTGTTGCAAAAACCGCATGCCTACAATGCTGCATTGCAAAATCACCGTCGGCACCTTTGCAAACCGGATGTAATCCCATAATAAAGAACGTCGTGAACGCCGCGTAGCTTTGTGCCACCATCGCCCATAACCGGAATGCTTCAACATGCCCTCGATCGTTTCTGCCACTGCTGTCATTCCGCGTATTGCGCCGGACAATGTCCTGATCTTTGATCTCGACAACACGCTCTATCCCTCGGCATGCGACCTGTTTTCGCAGGTCTCGAATCTAATCGGGCAATATGTGCGTGATACATTACGGATTCCGTCGGACGAGGCCTATGTGATCCAGAAAAGCTATTTTCACCGCTATGGCACGACGCTGCGCGGTCTGATGACCGAACATGACATTGATCCGGCGGATTACCTTAACAAGGTTCATAATATTGATCTGTCCGTGATGGATCCTGCGCCGGAACTGGCGGCTGCTTTGGATGCGCTGCCATGCCGCAAGGTGATCTTCACCAACGCGTCGCGCGGGCATGCCGAACGGGTGATGGATCGCCTTGGCATTGCCAGCCATTTCGAAACCATCTTTGACATCGTCGACGCCGACTATATCCCCAAACCCGAACGCCAGCCCTATGACCGATTGCTTGCGCGCGATGCAATTGATCCAACGCGCGCGATCTATTTCGAAGACATGGCCAAAAATCTGCTTCCGGCAAAGGACATGGGCATGACGACCGTATGGGTCCATACTGACGAGGAATGGGCGCAGGTTGGCCGCGACGATCCCAGGATCGACCACGAAACCAACAATCTGGTGCATTTCTTACGCGAACTGGGCAAGGGTCCGGCCTAAAACCGGGTTCGGGCAAATTTGTCATGGTTCCAAGATTGAGCTTGGTGCCGTGATCGGGTAATTCTTGCGCGGGTCAGAATCAGGGAACCCAAAAGCCGGAACTACGTAAACTGGCGGAGTTGACTTCACAGCAGGCTTTGACCATTCTCCGCCCGACATGAAATTAAGGCTGACCGCAAGGACTTCTGAAAATGGACAGAACAGAACTTGAAGGCGTGATCAACGTCGCATGGGAAAACCGCGACGAAATCGGCTCCGCCACCCAGGGTGAAATCCGCAAGGCCGTCGACCAGACGCTTGCCGCACTTGATAGCGGCAAACTGCGTGTTGCCGAAAAGACAGACGGCAAGTGGATTGTCAATCAGTGGGCCAAGAAGGCGGTTCTTCTGTCCTTCCGTCTCAATGACATGACCACCATTTCCGGCGGCCCCGGCGAAAACACCAACTGGTGGGACAAGGTCCCGTCAAAATTTGAAGGTTGGGGTGAAGCTGAATTCAAAAATGCTGGCTTCCGCGCCGTACCGGGCAGCATCGTGCGCCGTTCGGCCTATGTCGCACCGGGCACCGTTCTGATGCCGAGCTTTGTGAATCTTGGTGCCTATGTCGATACCGGCGTGATGGTCGATACCTGGGCAACGGTCGGTTCCTGCGCACAGATCGGCAAAAACGTTCATCTTTCCGGTGGTGCCGGTATCGGTGGCGTGCTTGAACCCCTTCAGGCCGGTCCGGTCATCATCGAAGACAACGCCTTTATCGGGGCGCGTTCGGAAATCGTCGAAGGTGTTATCGTCGAAGAAGGTGCCGTGATTTCGATGGGTGTGTTTATCGGCGCTTCAACCAAGATCATCGACCGCACCACTGGCGAGACCTTTGTCGGCCGCGTTCCGGCATACTCGGTTGTGGTTCCGGGCAGCATTCCGGGCAAGCCATTGCCCGATGGCAAGCCGGGACCGAGCCTGTATTGCGCGGTCATCATCAAACGTGTGGATGAAAAAACCCGTTCGAAAACCTCGATCAACGAATTGCTGCGTGACTGATTTCTGTCACCGGATTTGCCAATGATCTATAAGGGGCGAAGCGGAATGCCGTTTCGCCCCTTTGCACATCAAATGTTTCACTTGAAACATCCATGATGGATTTTTAATCCTACTCATTCATCAAGAAGCCAAGAGAATATCAAATGTCCGCCGCCCTTGATCTTGCCCAATCCCTGATCCGCTGCCCGTCCGTTACCCCTGCGGATGCCGGTGCGCTTGATGTCTTGCAGACAGCCCTTGAAGCACGCGGTTTTGACTGCAAACGAAAAGTGTTTCACGAAGACGGCTGGGACAGCATAGACAACCTTTATGCGCGGCTGGGAACCAAAGGGCGCAATTTTTGTTTTGCCGGGCATACTGATGTGGTTCCGGCGGGCGATGTCGCGGCCTGGACGGTTGATCCATTTGGTGGCGAAATCAAGGATGGCCGTCTGTTCGGGCGCGGCGCGGTTGATATGAAAACCAACATTGCCTGTTTCGTTGAATCCGTTGACGCCTTTCTGGCGACCCATCCCGATTTTGACGAAAGCATCAGCTTCCTGATTACCGGTGATGAAGAAGCCGATGCGGTGAACGGCACGATCAAGCTGCTGGACTGGTGTGACAAGCATGGCGAGAAACTTGATGTCTGCCTTCTTGGCGAGCCGACCAATCCGACATATCTCGGCGAGATGATGAAAGTCGGTCGCCGCGGTTCCATCACCGGCTGGCTGACGATCTATGGCGCGCAGGGCCATGTTGCCTATCCACATCTGGCAGATAACCCGGTACCGCGCATGTTAAAGGTCCTCAATGCACTGACCACGCATGAACTCGATCAAGGCACCCCGCATTTCCAGCCAAGCAATCTGGAAGTTACCACCATCGATGCCGGGAATCCGGCGACCAACGTGGTTCCGTCAAAGGTCAGTGCTGCATTTAATATCCGTTTCAATGACCTGCATCAGGGCGTCGATCTGGAAAAATGGATCCGTGAAACCTGTGCCGCACATGCCGGTCCCCATGACCTTAAAGTCAAGATTTCCGGCGAAGCCTTTGTATCCGAGCCCGGCAGACTGGCAGCCCTTATTTCCGACGCCTCGGAAAAAGTCACCGGCCACCGACCGGATATGAGCACAACGGGTGGCACTTCGGATGCGCGCTTCATCCACAAATATTGCGAAGTCGCGGAATTTGGCCTTGTCGGGCAAAGCATGCACAAGGTCGATGAGCATGCGATGATTGATGATATCGAAAAACTGGTCGTGATTTACGCCGATATTCTTTCGGGGTACTTTGCGAAAGTCTGAGAAAGGCCGGATAGATTTAAATGGATCGGGGGATCAGGGAAATGGCAGAGACACCGAAGGCCGCAACCAGTTCAATTCGGATTGCCAAAGGTGACATTGTCCCGAAAATCGTCCTGCCCGATACCGCCGGACAAACGGTCGACCTGACAGATCAACTGATCGCGGGAAACACACTTGCGCTTTGGTTGCTGGATGAAAAACCGACCAAGGAAACATGGCAGGAAATTGATCGGTTTCTCGATCAGGTCGCGGGTTGCGAGACCCTGACTTTTCTGATCATCGGCGGCACTAAAAGCCCCAGGAAGGCAGCAAAGTCAAACGCCAAGGCAACCGAGCTTTATGACGCGGAAAACGCGGTCAAAAAGCTGTTTGGCGTTACTGGCCTCTCAATGCTTCTGATCGATCCAAATCATCGGCTGGTGTTCAACGCATCGTTTGCGGATGTTGATAACGGCATTGACGTCTGCAAGGCAATCCACGCCGGAAGCAAATCAGACGTGATCAATCGCCAGGCACCGGTCATGTTGCTGCATGACATTCTGGAACCGGAATTGTGTCAGGAACTGATTTCCTATTGGGAAGCCGGTGAAAAGCGTGCGGATGGTGTATCCAAGGGGACGGAAAACAGCAGCACGGCGAAATCCGACATCAAAAAGCGCAATGACGTTGTCCTTCTGGATGAAGTGCTGTTTGAGAAAGTCAAAAGCCGACTTGTGGGGCGGGTTATCCCGGAACTGTTCAAGGCATTCCAGTTCAGAACGGCAAGCATGGAAGCCCTAAGGATCGGGTGTTATGACGCCGCCGACAAGGGACATTTCGGTCGCCACCGGGACAATCGCACCGCATTTACCGCACATCGTCGATTTGCAGTGTCGCTGAACCTGAACCCGATAACTTACGAAGGCGGGCAGGTTCGTTTTCCCGAGTATGGTCGCGGCCTTTACGCGCCGCCTGCCGGGGGTGCCGTCGTATTTTCCTGTTCACTGTTGCATGAAGCAATGCCGGTGACCAAGGGACGCCGATTCGGGATATTTACCTTCCTAACCGATGAAGCCGGTGCGATTGCAGAACAGAAAATGATTGCACAACGCAAAGGCCAGGTTGCACCACTTGCGATGAAACGCTGATCGATCGTTAGATAGGGCTTTCAGCGGATTGGCGCGCAGTATTCTCCACGCTTTCTTGTAGTGACTTGAGACGCGGCACGGATTTTCGCACGGAGTTCAGGATCAGTTCGGCCGTTTCGTCATCGACAGCCCGGCCAAGCACCATCGCACCAACCATCATCGACAGCATCGCGGTTGCATTGATGCGGTGTTCCTTACCGATTTCAGCAAGCGGCGGATTTTCAAACCAGATATCGCCTTCTTCGCGGGTCATCGGCGCCATGCCCCGTTCCTCAAGTGCCAGTTTCGCCGCAAGCTTGCCGCATGCCCCGCGGATAACCTTGGAAAAAGCCTTCTGTGCCCGCTCGCCTGAACGGGCAACTTCGGTTGAAAGCGTTGGTAATGCACAACCCTTGCCGGGGTGATGCAGATGCTGATTTGACAGATAAAGCTCGGCAAAGGTGGTGGTCCAATCAAGTCCGAATTTTTCGGCCTTGCGCAAGCGTGACAGGATCGGTTCACCAAGAAGATCGATGCCGCTTTCGACTGTAGCGACAAACAGATCTTCCTTGTTTTTGAAATGGGCATAAAATCCGCCGCGCGTGAGCCCGGCATCAGCCATCACCTGATCGATGGTCACATGTTCATAGCCAACCGTTTTGAAAAGCTTGGCCGCCGAGCGGATGATTTTTTGCCTCGTCTTTGGTTTGTGGTCCGGGCTGTAAGGCATGCTTTGGCTCCGATTGGTGTGGCTGGAAACAAGGCTCGCACATTTTTATAATATGTTCTTGAACATATTATGTAGTCCGCAATCCTGTTGGCAAGTTTCGCGCATCAAAGCCCTGTTTCGGTTTCATGCGCGTATCACTGATGCAAAGGATTTTGCGATGTCCGAGGTGATTATTTACGGCATGCCGCGTAGCAGCCTATCGCGCACCGTCCGTATTGCCTGTATCGAGAAAGAGATTTCGTTCGAGTTTCGCACCAAGGGCATTCAAACCTCCGGCTCATCCCCTACGCCCGAATTGCTACGCTTCAACCCGTTTGGCAAGGTGCCGGTTTTGGTACATGACAGTCTGGTGCTATACGAAACAGCCGCGATCTGCCGGTATATTGACGATGCCTTTGACGGACCATTGTTACGCCCCGTGCGTCAGGACAAGGTCGCGCATATGGAACAATGGATCAGTGTCGCGCTTACCCGGCTTGATCCCCATATCCTGCGGCAATTTGTCATTCCGATGGTCTTTGCCGATGAAGAACAGCGCAACGATCCCGGCTTTGCCATACGCATGAGCCGCATGGGCGAGCTGATTGCAGGAGACCTCAAGGTTATTGATCCGCATTATGCTGGCGGCTGGTTGTTCGGCCCGCGTTTCACCATCCCCGATATGCTGATCATGCCAATGATCCAGTATCTGAAAGCAATGCCCGGTGGGCCGGAAATTCTGGCAGAAGTCCCAAATATAAATGCCGCTTTCAACAGTTTTCAGGCACGCCATTCCGCAGCCGCAACTGATCCGCTATTGCCCGACCGGATTTTACGGTCGGCATAGGGACTCACAACCATCTTTTTCTTTGCACCGATGCGCTACCGGGATCGCGCATCGGTTCTTGCAGCCGCCCCGATAAGGATGCCCCAATATGCCTTCCGATGACGGGGCGGCTGTTTTTCATTAAGCGAGTGGAGTCAGGGCTTCCACGTGATCGGAACATATCCCGGCAGCGCCGCAATGCGGTCAAGCCATACTTGGATGCCCGGATAGACCGACAGATCAATATCGCCCTCTTCGGCAACGTGGGTGTAGGCGTAAAGGGATATATCAGCGATGGTCAAGGCGTCCCCGACCAGCCAGTTATGCCCCGACAACCGCTTTTCCATCAGATCCAGCGCCTTTTTCGCACCAGCCCGCTTCATCGGCACCAGAATATCGGCATGTTCAGGCATGCCCTTGATCCCGACCCATGACCGCAAAACAGCAATCGTTGGTTCATGATCATATTGTTCAAAGAACAACCATTGCATGACTTCCGTGCGTTCCCACGCATCGGCCGGCAAATAAGGCGTTCCATCGGCAAGATGGATCAGGATCGCGTTGCTTTCGACAAGAACCCGACCATCATCGAATTCCAGCGCAGGAATTTTGCCATTGGGGTTGATCCGCGACATGAAGTCATGTGTGCGGGTTTCACCCTTGGTGATGTCATGTTCGACCAGATCAAATGATTTGCCAAGCAGGGTCAGCAGCAAACGAATCTTGTAGCCGTTTCCCGACGGTAAAAAATCGTGAAGTATCATTCCGGTATTCCTTTGGCACATACGGTTTCGTACTGGCCGGCCGAGGGAGATAATTGGTTCTGGCCCAGGATCAAACAATCGAATAGTTTTGACCTGACCGTTCAATTTTATTGATCTTTTTTACTGATCAAAGGAAGTCACATGGATTCCGATCTGCTCCGAAGCTTTGTCGCCTTTGCCGAATGTGGCAGTTTCAACCGTGCTGCGGATCGGATCGGCCGCACTCCATCGGCATTTTCCATGCAGATGAAACGGCTGGAAGATCTTGTCGGAAACAAGCTGTTTGAACGGGAGGGCCGCAATGTTTTGCTGACAGCGGACGGCATCACCTTTGTCGGTTATGCAAGGCGAATGCTGTCGTTGCAGGACGAAGCCATGGGAAAGATGCGCGGTCATGATAGCAGCCGTCCGATCCGGATCGGATGCCCGGATGATTACACTCAGAAAATCCTGCCGGTGGTGCTGCGTGCAATACGCAAGGTCCATCCCGATGCCAAATTCTTCATTTCCGTCAACCCGACGATATTGCTGCGCCGGATGCTCGACCAAGGGGAACTTGATATATCCGTCATCAGCCGGTCGGAACAGGGTGAAGAAGGATATTTCTTGCGTCATGAGCCCGGTGTCTGGGTTTCATCCCCCATTCACCGACAACATCTGGCAAACCCATTATCACTTGTTCTGCCTGCAGAGGATTGCAAATTCCATGCATGGGCAATTGATGCGATTTCCAAGGCAGACCGGCCATATACCTTGCTTGCGACCACACGACAGGCCGCATCGCTTTTGCATCTGGTGCGTGACGGTTTGGGTGTCGCCGCCCTTGCAGCGGCAAGCGTCACCGATGAGTTTCAGATTCTTGAAAGTCGCGACGGTTTCCCACCATTACCCGCAGTCGGCGTAGCCCTGATGCTGTCAGATACGTCTCATCCACTTGTTGATCGCCAACTTGCCGCAGCAATACAGAATTTTGTCAGCGAGTATGTAGTTGATGACGACTTGACCAAACGCGCGGCAAGCTGATTTTATTCCGCCGGGGAGACGCGTCCGCCGGAGATTCAACAAAATGAATAGTCTGACATCAAAGATTGAGGCCCTTCTGGCACAGGAGAAATGGCACGAAGAACGCAAGGCCCTGCGAACGATCATTCTTGAATCGGGCCTGACCGAAGACGTGAAGTGGGGTAATCTTTGCTACACGTCGGAGGGCAAAAATATCCTTATGATTTACGGGATGAAAGATGATTGCGCGCTTGGATTTTTCAAGGGCGCGTTGATGGAGGACCCTGAGGGTGTTCTTGCGAAACCGGGTGAAAATTCGCAAGCAATGCGCCGCATTCATTTTACGTCGGCTGAAGAAATCAGAGCAAAAGAAAATGCTCTGAAGGCCTATATCAAAGCGGCCATCGAAGTCGAAAAATCCGGCCTGAAGATTGATTTCAGCGAAAAGGAAAATCTTGAGCTTCCGGCTGAACTTTTGGATGAATTTGCAAAAAATCCTGATCTTGAAAAAGCGTTCAAGGCCCTGACGCCGGGTCGGCAGCGGGGATACAATCTTTATTTTTCTGGCGCCAAACAATCGGCCACACGCAGATCCCGAATTGAAAAATCTGTTGCCGGAATTCTTGCGGGCAAAGGTCTTCAGGGTCGATAGAGCCACCAGATGATTGCTTGACCCGATAACCGGCAAGCTGATTTTATGCGCCCCCGCAAACACCATAATCATGACGGATACCATGTCCCCAAAAGCCCGCCTGAATATCTGCACGACCTGCACCGCATCCTCGACCGAAGGGGCAACCGAGCCACGTCACGGTCGGATACTGTTTGATAAAATGGTCGAAAACGGGGCGACGCTGGACATACCGTTTGAAATCAGGGCCGTTGAATGCCTGACCAATTGCAAGTCGGGCTGTTCGGTTGCGCTGAATGGCATGGGAAAATGGGGTTATGTTTACGGAAATATTGATCCGGAAAACATGATCGCTGATCTGCAGGAACTTGCCACAAAATACGCGGAAACCGATGACGGCATCGTGCCTTGGCGTGAACGTCCTGAAAGTCTGCGTCGCAATGTGATTGCCCGAATCCCGCCACTAGACTGACGGCAATTGAGGCCAAAAGCTTAACCTGTTGGCAAATTTCCGTGCATATCGCGCCATTCCTGCGCGATATTTCCTTCCCTTTTCACTATCCGGATTAAATCATTGAACTCAGCCAGCGATATCGCCGACTGTTTTGAAAGAACCGCAACCAGCTCGTAGCTGAAATCAGGGCTTGGTCCAATAAATACTCTCTGACTCAGTTCCGGATTTTTTGCATAGGCTCTTGCCAGAAATCCTGCTGAAACAATGCCAACGTCACCTTCTCCGTCCAACAAATGGTCGAACAATTGTTGTTCGTCATAGTGGAACAAAACACCGAAATGATCTTGCAAATACTCAGGATTGGCGTTGAAAGAGGCAAATTTATAATGGAACCCCAGTACGCAAAGAAGCTCATGTCGGGTTATATCGTCGAACCAACCTGGCCCCGGAACGTCCTCCTTGCGGGCAATGAATAAATCATATTCGACAACAATGGGATCAGAAAACAGAACATCCTGATCTCTCCAATCCCAGTCGGGACTTTCCATCAAAATGAGATCGAAGCCCCCCATCGCAAGATCGTTGTAGCGACGACGTGACGATGTTTCGACCAATTCGAAAAAGTATTTCGATTGGATGGCATTGAGGTCTGCAATCAATTCCGGGGTGAAACCTGAAGGTTTATCATTTTCAAAAAAATAGACGACGCCATATTCATAGGCGCCAACCTTGACAGGTATCGCGTTCTTGGTGTCAGCATTGGCCACTGTGGCAACCACCCAACAAACCAGTACGCTCGACATATGACAAAACCAACGAAATATCCCCTGCATCAGAAGCCTCTCCCTTTTCGCACACTATAAATTGCCAATGCGCGTCGGCTCCGGATTTTGCATCAGGATATGACGCTGGTCCCTTCTATATGCGGCCTTCGCGCCAATTTTCCAGAAGGTAGCGTGCAATTGAAATCGGACGGGGAAGGTTGATGTCCTTTTCGGGGAGCCCGGCAACATCGTCGCGATGCACCCACATCGCAAATTCAATTTCCTTTTCATCAATGACGATGTCGGTCGTTTCTGCCTCGGCGACGAAACCCAGCATCAATGAACCGGGGAAAGGCCATGGTTGAGATGCAATATAACGTGCACGTTTGATGCGTATCCCGACTTCTTCGAACACTTCGCGCGCAACCGCCTGTTCAAGGGTTTCGCCCGGCTCGACAAACCCGGCAAGCACAGAAACGGTCCCTGGAAGAAACTGTGGTGAGCGCGCCAGCAACACATGATCATTGTGATGGATCAGCATGATGACCGCAGGATCAGTCCGCGGGAAATGCGGTGTGCCACATGCCGGATTACTGCATTGCAGACGGTAACCGGCTTCCATCACATGGTTGGGGTGACCACAAACACCACAAAAACGGTGCTTGTGGTGCCAGTTGAAAATGGCACGGGCCTGGGCCGCCAGGGCGGCCTCGTCTTCGGAAAGGGCTGCCATGCGGCTTCGCATATCGCCAAACCCGCCCCCAAGCCGACGAATGGCATCATCACGATCGGAAATAACCGGTTCGATATCAATCGCGATGACCGCCTCGCCGCCCTGTCGACCGATATAGATCCAGTTTGCCCGTTCGATTTCGAGATCAAGATGCGGCAATGCCGGGCCGCCCACAACGACCAGTTCATGTTCGTTCATGTCTTCGGGCCAGGCAAAAAGCGGATCACCGCCATGGCAGATCAGGATTTTGACGGTTACCTCAGCCAGCAACAACTCGCGCCAGTTTTCCCGGGTGCGCAACTGGGCATCGCGATCCAGATCTGTTGCTTCGTAAAACAGCCTGTCCATTTCGGGGCAATTCCTTGGTTGGATCCACCAGAGACGGGATCGAGTCCCGTAATTCAATATGGTGGGTCAGCATATTCAGGTGACGGGCACCGACATTAGCGCGACCAAACCCGCCATCAAAGCCACGATCATGCGATTTATCAAAAAATCAAAGCCGGGCCTTGCGTTTTATGGTTCCTTGCGCGATATAGGGGGCGAGAGGCTGGCCGTGGACGGACCGCTCGCCAACCCGGTCAGGACCGGAAGGTAGCAGCCGTAACGAGTTTTTCCGGGTCGCGGTTCAGTCTCTCACCCTTTATATCCCCCCAAAAATCACATGTTTCCGCCATGCTTTGCAGCATCATGCCTGCTATGGAATTTTGTGCGGGAAATTTCCCACTTGGTCTTTCCCATGCGGGGGCGAAGCTGCTAAAACCAAAGCACATTGAAACATGCCGGACCGGATGAATGACGGATCAGATCGACAGCACCGAAACGTCAGCACCAGAAACGCCCGAGGCTGAGGCGCCAGAGCTTGATATGGAACAGGAACCCGCCGCAGCGGCACCTGCATCTGTGACTGCGCCAAAGGCCGAAGAGGCGCCCAAAAGCGAATATCAGGTTCTTGCCCGCAAATATCGCCCGAAAACCTTTGACGAGCTGATCGGCCACGGGCCGATGGTCAAGACGCTGTCGAATGCGCTTGAAAGTGGCCGACTGGCGCATGCCTTTGTTCTGACCGGGGTGCGCGGGATCGGTAAAACCACGACCGCCCGCATCATTGCGCGCGCGCTGAACTGCATCGGACCGGATGGCAAAGGCAATGCCACCATCGAGCCATGCGGTGTTTGCGAGCATTGCCGCGCGATTGCCGAAGACCGTCATGTCGACGTTCTGGAAATGGATGCCGCGTCACGCACGGGTGTTGACGATATTCGCGAACTGATCGAAGGCGTTCGGTATCGACCGACATCGGCCCGCTACAAGATTTACATCATCGACGAAGTGCACATGCTGTCGAAAAGTGCGTTCAACGCGCTTTTGAAAACGCTGGAAGAACCGCCAGAGCATGTGAAATTCATCTTTGCGACCACCGAAATCCGCAAAATTCCGATCACCGTTCTGTCGCGTTGCCAGCGTTTTGATTTGCGCCGGGTTCAGACCGATGAACTGGCCGCCCATTACAAACGCATCGCAACCCTTGAACATGCCGATATCGAGGACGAGGCGCTGGCCCTGATCGCGCGCGCGGCTGACGGATCGGTTCGTGACGGTATGAGCCTTCTGGATCAGGCGATTTCGCATGGTGCGGGCAAAGTCACCACCCAGCAGGTTCGCGATATGCTGGGCCTGTCAGACCGGTCGCGGATTTTCGATCTGTTTGACCGGACCATGAAGGGCGAAATCAACGAAGCGCTGGAATTGCTGGGGGCGCAATATGCACTGGGCGGCGATCCGGCGGTGATGTTGCAGGATATGCTTGATCTGACCCATTGGCTGACGCGTGTGAAGCTGTCACCCGAGGCGGCAAATGATCCGGGCGTGTCGCAGATCGAACGCGACCGCGGCAAGGAAATTGCCGCCAAGCTTGCCATGCCGCAGCTCACCCGTGCATGGCAGATGCTGCTTAAAGGGCTTGAAGAAACCCGCATTGCACCAAGTCCGATACAGGCCGCCGAAATGATCCTGATCCGGCTGGCTTATGCCGCCGAAATGCCCCCCCCGGGCGATCTGATCAAGAAACTGCGCAATGATCTGAACAAATCCGGCAATGCACCGCAAGGTGGCGGCGGCAGCAATGGTGGTGGCGGACCGGGTCCGCGCATGCAGGTGGTTAATGGCGGCGGGGCGGCGGTTGCCCATGCGCGCCCTGATCCGCTAGGTGAGCCCGAACAGGCCCCGCAGCAGGTTTATGCCAAGCTGCCCGAAACCTTTGCCGAAGTCGCCGAATTGCTGTCAAAAGAGCGGGAAACAACCGCACTTGCGATCCAGCTTAAAAACTATATGCATCTGGTGAAATACGAACCGGGTCGCATTGAATTCCGTCCGGCGCGCGGAGCGCGTGCGGATCTGTCGAGCCAGCTTATCAAAACCCTGAACAATCTGACCGGTCATCGTTGGCTGGTCAGTGTTTCGGAACGCGAAGAAGGTGCGCCGACCCTTAAGGAACAGGAACTCGAGGAACTTGAACAGCGCAAGGCGGATGCATCACTTGATCCGCTGGTCAAGGCGATCCTTGACGGATTACCAAAGGCAAAAATCGTTGCCGTCCATCTGCCACCGGGACAGGAAGAAACCGAGGGCGAGCAGGATGACAGCGGTTCCGTTTACGATGATGCATTTTATCTCGAAGGAGACGACGAGCTATGAAGAACCTTGCAGGGATGCTGAAACAGGCCCAGCAGATGCAGTCCAAAATGCAGGAAATGCAGGAAGGACTTGTTGCACTTGAAATCGAAGGCCAGTCCGGGGCTGGCATGGTCAAGGTCATGCTGAACGGCAAGGGCGAGATGCGCGGCCTGAAACTCGACAAAAGCATTGTCGATCCCGAGGATACCGAAGTCCTCGAAGACCTGATCGTTGCGGCCTATAACGACGCCAAGGTCAAGGTCGAGGCCGCTGTTCAGGACAAGATGAAGGACGTCACCGGCGGGTTGAACCTGCCGGAAGGTTTCAAACTTCCGTTCTGATCGGCAAAACCGGTATCAAATTGCGGTCATGCCGCATAAATCAAAGGGTGGCATTGCGCCGCCCTTTGTTTTTGATACAAGCTATCAGAAACAGTCATCACAAGATCAACCGCAAGACGGGACCATCATGAACGGACGGGAAATCGAAAATCTGATCAAGCTTCTGTCACGCCTGCCAGGGCTTGGCCCGCGGTCGGCACGGCGTGCGGTTTTGCAGATGCTCAAAAAGCCCGAAACCCTGATGATCCCGTTGTCCCACGCGCTGGAAGAAACCGCCAATGCCATGACCAATTGCGGCATTTGCGGCAATATTGATGTTGTCGATCCGTGCCACATCTGTGCCGACCGCAATCGCACCCGCGATGCAATTTGCGTGGTCGAGGAGGTGCAGGATCTTTGGGCGCTGGAACGTGCCGGGGCGTTCAAGGGGCAATATCATGTTCTGGGCGGGACATTGTCGCCGCTTGACGGGGTTGGGCCGGATGATCTGCGTATCGACCAGTTGATCGAACGGGCACGTGACGAGGCTGTGACGGAAGTTATCCTTGCGACCAACGCGACCGTTGATGGCCAGACCACGGCACATTACATCACCGAACGCCTGATCGAAACCGGGGTCAAGGTTACACGTCTGGCGCACGGGGTCCCGGTTGGTGGCGAACTTGATTACCTTGATGACGGCACGCTGGCCGCAGCCCTTCGATCACGCAGCGCAGTTTGATCGCAAACCGTTCATGAAAACAGAAGGGCAGCATTTAATTCTGCCTAGGATATTGATAAATATACCTTTTCGGTCACGCAAAGCATCGGCCGGGAATTTTTTCCGTTTTTCTTTGAAAAAAGTTCTTGATTTGTTCTTTCGGTTGTGGCATAAAGATAAAGTCAACAGGACAAATGGGTCCGGAGACAAAACCCGCAAAACGTGATCCGCTTTTGCGGGTTTTTGCGTTTCGGGCGGCAAAACAGGAATGAGACGATGATGGGACAGCGATCTGACGGGATGACATGGCGGGGACGGCGTCGCCAAAGGAGCATCACTGGCGCATGGAAAAGCCATTACGGCGGTGGTGTGTTCGTGCCGTAAGGCTACGCGAAATTTGCGAAAAACGGGTGTTTATCATGACGGGAGAAATGTGTCCTTGGGGCAAGGGCGTCTGAACGGGGTAGCGAGAGCCGGGGCGAGGCTGGTCTGGTTTGGTCCAGTCCGGTCGATGAAGCGTGACAATGCCGAGAATCAGCGGGCCCGAATTGCGCCCGGATTGGATCAGCACGGGATCGGCGGCCGGGTTGCCGGGATTGGCTGGCGGGGAGCGGCTAGCAGGATCGGTTGCCAGCGGGCTGGTGGTGCGTTCGGAGATGCCGAAACGTGGGTCATCGATGGCGGGATTTGTGTGCCTGCCATTCGGCAACGTTGTTGCCCTTGGGGTGAGGTGCGTTTTGGGGCAACCGAGAGCGAGCGTCGTTCGGGGCAGAGGGGTTGGTTGGCTGGCGGGATTGGTTTGGCGATTGACCAAAACCGTCATTCCGGGCGAAACGAAGCGCAGCGCAGACCCGGAATCCATGCCCCGCTGAAAGAGACTAGATTCCCGCCGTCGCGGGAATGACGATCTGGTTGGGGGGCTTTGTCAGCGGTCCGGGGTTGGTTGGCTGGCGGGATTGGCTTTGGCGATTGATCACAATCGTCATTCCGGGCGGAGCAGAGCGCAGACCCGAAATCCATACCCTGTTGCAGGAGACGGAATTGCCGCCCCCGCTTTCACGGGGGCAGGCTTTGCGGGAATTGTCTCTTGAAGGAATGTTATCTGTGAGCTGTTCAGCAGTCCGAGGCAGCATTCGATGCTGCCTTTGTTGTTTCGGACCCGGGCACCATCACCCTATTTGGTCTGCGCAATCTTTTCCGCGGCAAGACGCGTTGCCAGTTCATAGCCATAAGCACCGGCACCTGCCATCACGGCATTGGCAACCGGGCTGATCCAGCTGTGGTGGCGGAATTCTTCGCGGGCATGCGGGTTGGAGATATGCAGTTCGATGATATAGCCATCGAATGTTTTCAGCGCGTCATGAATGGCGGCTGATGTATGGGTATAGGCCCCGGCATTGATGATGATCGCATCTGATCGTTGCCGTGCATCATGGATGAAATCGACAATGCTGCCTTCGTGGTTTGACTGTTCAAACCGGACGGAAACCCCCAGCGTTTCGGCAAGGGACGCGCATTTATCCGCGATACTTGCCAAAGTGTCATAGCCGTAGATTTCCGGCTGCCGCTGCCCCAGAAGGTTCAGGTTGGGGCCGTTAATGACAAGAATTTCCGAAACGCTCATGGTTTCCTGATCCCCTGAAATGGTTTGCTTATTTCGACGTCTGACTGCGCCGGTTCATACGGGTTTGCGATGCCAGCCGGATGGGTGCATTGGCCGCACCAAACCCGCGATAATCGCGACGTTCGACCAGTTCAAAGAAGAACCGGTTGGCGAAGGTCTTGGTATAGACCTGAAAATACTCGCCGTCATCATCACGATCATAAAGGATGTTGGCAGCCTTCAGTCGATCCAGAAGATCGGGATCAAGTCCAAAGCGCGCCTCGATGTCATCATAGTAATTTTCCGGGATTGGCAGAACTTCAACACCATTTTTCCGGCAAAAATCGACACTGGCAAAAATATCGCCACTTGAAAGTGCGATATGTTGCACGCCGCTTCCGAAAAACTCACTTAGGAATTGTGAATGCTGGGTATGGGGGCTTTGCGATCCGTTCAGGATCAGCCGCACCCCGCCATCCTCACCCTGAACCACCTGACTTTGCACAAGCCCGCCGGGATCGGGCACATCGACCGTTGGCATTTTGCCAAGATCGAAGATCGAGGTGAAATACAGCACCCAGGTCAGCATTTCCTCGTACTGCATCGAATAGGAAACGTGATCGACCGATTTCAGGTTGGCGTCATTTGCCGGTTTGTCGGCAGTTGTCGATGCTTCGAATTCGACATCCCAGATGCGCGCCAGTTCGCTTTGATCATCAAGGAAATAGACCAGACTGCCGCCCACACCGCGGATGGCGGGCATTTCGATTTCGCCCGGGCCAACGGACTGGACAAAGGGTGATGCCAAAAGGGATTGCGCGCGTTTAAGCGATGCGTTTGCATCATCGACCTTAAGCCCCACCGCGCAAACCGACGGGCCATGCACGATGTTATAGGAATGCGCGAAACCATCCTTGTCGCAATTGATCACAAGGTTGATATTGCCCTGCTTCCACCATGTGACGGCCTTGGATTTATGGCTGCCGCGTTTTTCAAATCCAAGCCCGGCAAACAGGGCCGCAAGCTTTTCGGCGTTTTCTTCTTCGACCGCGAATTCAACAAACTCGACATTGCGGGCATGCGCCTTTGGCGGCAGGGCAACCGCCTTTTCCCCGATTTTTACACCTTCGACCCCATCCCCCAGATAAATCAGGGAACGCAAGCCATCCTTGGCAACGTTTTTGGTCGAGCTTGAGCGGAACTGGTCATTGAAGATTTCAAGTGATAGCGGCCCGTCATACCCGGTCCGGGCCAGATTGCGCATGAATTCATCAAGGGGAAAGTCCCCCTGCCCCGGAAAGCACCTGAAATGGCGGCTCCATGAAAGCGGGTCCATTTCAAGGATCGGGGCATCGGCGACCTGCACAAGAAAAATCCTGTCGCCGGGGATCGATGCAATCGCATCAAGTGGCACCTTGCGCGCCATGATGTGGAAGGTATCAAGCACCAGACCGACATTGGGGTGATTGGCGCGCCGCACAACTTCCCAGCTGTCGCGATAGTCGCTGATATGTTTGCCCCAGGACAGGGCTTCGAACGCAATGCGAAGCCCACGTTTTGCCGCGCGGTCGCCAAGTTCGGCCAGATCTTTTGCCGCACGATCAAGCCCGCCCAGCGAATGCGGCGAGACGTTCGAGCAAACCATCAAAAGATCGGTACCCAGTTCTTCCATCAGATCGAACTTGCGTTCGGCACGTTCAAACGCGCGGGTGCGCTGGGGTTCGGGCATGCCTTCAAAATCGCGGAACGGCTGGAAGGTGACCAGTTTCAAACCAAGGTCACGGATGGTCTTGCCGACATCTTCGGGGGAGCCATCAAAGGTCAGAAGGTCATTTTCAAAAATCTCGACACCGTCAAAACCAGCAGCGGCAATGGCATCAAGTTTTTCCTGAAGATCGCCCGATAGCGATACGGTCGCGATGGAAGTCAGCATTTTATCCCTCCGGGATGGTCGTGTGGCGCATCGGCACCGTCGCGCGGAAGGACTTCCGGGCACGTTGCCCGGCAGGATCGGTTCGATCAGTCCTGCGAACGACGCCGATAGGTTTCAATGTGGTCGGTCAGTTTTGCCAGTGCGGCATTCTTGTCGCGCGCCAGCGCCAGATCGCAAATGCTACGATGTTCATCAATGATGTCTTCGGCACGGAAACCATGCGTTTTCAGCTCGATCACCACATAGCGGCGGAACTGGTCAAAGATTTCACGATGCATGCGCATATGCAGATCTGATCCGCAGGCCGAGATCAGCGCCTGATGAAATTCGCGGTCATACTGGCTCCAGCGGACGGTCAGTTCACGGCTGTCCTCGGTCAGCATCCGTTTTTCAATGGCCGAAAGCTTGTGATGGGCGGCGGCAACACGGCCTTCCCACTCAACATCCCCGGCATCAATCGATTTCGCAAGCCCGTTGGTTTCAAGCAGCAACCGCATCGCGGTCAGTTCCTTGAAATTCGAGGGCGACGTTTCGACAACCCGAAAACCTTTCTGCCCTTCGACAAAAACAAAACCCGACGCAACAAGACGGTTCAGCACCTCGCGGAGCGTGTTGACCCCGGCATTATAACGATCCCGCAACGCATCAAGCTTCAGCTTCACACCGGGCTGGAGTTCGCCATACAGGATGTCATCGCGGATTTCGTTATAAACGGTCTCGGCAACTGTGCTGCTGCTCATGGACTTTCCCCTTACCCCGTCAATGCCTCGGGATAGGCATTGAAATATTCGATCCGGGCGGCATCCCCGTCGATCTGCGCCCCGCTGAAAACCTCGAACGCTTCAATACCCTGAAAAAAGAACAGTTCAAAGCCGGTCATGACCGAAAGCCCGGCCTTTCGCGCGGAATGCAGGAATGATGTTTCAACCGGCGTGTAAACCGCATCAAACGCCCATTTCTGTCCGCCCAGCAAAGCAGCATCAATCGGACTGCCCGGATACTGGTTCATGCCAACCGGCGTACAATTGATCAAACCGTCCGCATCGCGGATCGCATCGGAAAGTTCAGGTTCGGGAACAAAGGCAACGTTGGCCCCGCCCGCCTTCAGGGTCGCAACCAGCGTATGGCCACGATCAACATCCTTATCATGGATAAGGATGCGTTCCGCACCAAGCCCGTGCAACCCGAATGCCGTGGCAAGGCCGACGCCGCCAGCCCCCATCTGCAGCACCGTACCCGGTGCCTGATCGCCAAACTGCCCGCGATAGCCGCGCATGAAACCGACATAGTCGGTATTGTCCCCGCGCCAGCCATCTTCGCGGAACACCACCGTATTCACCGCACCAAGGGCCTCGGGAAGACGTTTGCGACGCTGGATCAGCTTGCGGGCCTCGGTTTTGTAGGGATGGGTAACATTCACCCCGGCATAACCAGCCTTGGCACAGGCTGCAAGTTGCCCGATCAGATCGAAATCGGCGATCTTTTCACTGTCGAGATAGTCATAGGTCACATCAATTCCGCACATCCGGCCAAGCAAGACATGCAGTCTGGCCGATTGGCTGCGTGATATGCCTTTACCGATAAGACCAAGTTTCAACATGGGGCGAAATCCTAAAATCCGAACAGGTTGGGCATGAAAGTGACAAGTTGCGGCACGAAGGTGATCAGGATCAGAACCGCCAATTCTACCAGGAACAACGGCATGATCGATTTGATCATCCGGGCCATACCAACATTGGCGATGGCATCCGCAACAAACAGGCAAAGCCCCATTGGTGGTGTGATCAGCCCGATCATCAGGTTGAAGATCACGACAATGCCAAAATGGGTCGGATCAATACCAAGGCTGATCGCAATCGGATGCAGGATCGGCACCAGAACCAGCATTGCGGCAATGCCTTCAAGCACCAGACCGACACCAAGCAACATGATGTTGATCAGGATCAGGAACATTGTCGGGCTATCGACATAGCCTAGCACAAACGAACTGACCGCCTGCGGAATCCCGGCAAAGGTCATGAACCAGTTCGCCGCGGCGACCGTGCCCATAATGATCAGGATGCTTGAAGAATCACGCATTGAGTTGGCAAAAATACCCGGCAGGTCCGATGGTTTGAGTTCGCGAAACACAAACAGTCCGACAACCAGTGCATAAAACACGGCAAAGCTTGCGGCCTCGGTCGGGGTCACGACCCCCGCCAGGATTGATCCGATCACGAAGACCGGCATGAAAAGCGGGATCAATCCATCCCAAAGGGCGCGCATCTTTTGGCGCATATTCATCCGGCCACGCGGCGTGGCATAATTGGCCGCAAAGATGCGGACATAAACCGACAACGCAATCGCAAGCAGGATGCCCGGAATAATCCCGGCCAGAAACAGCGCTGGAACCGACACATTGCTGGTAATCAGCGCATAGATAATCACAGGAATACTGGGCGGAATAATCGGACCGATTACGGATGATGCCGCCGTCAGAGCCGCGGCAAAATCGCGCGGATAACCTTCTTTTTCCATCGACGGGATGAAGATACGCCCGATTGCCGATGTATCGGCCACCGCCGACCCGGAAAGGCCCGCAAAAATCACCGAGGACCAGATATTGACCTGGGCCAGACCGGCTTTGGCATGGCCAACAAGCGCATTGGCAAGATTGATGACCCGCGACGTGATTCCACTGGCATTCATCAATTCCCCGGCCAGAACAAAAAGTGGAATGGCAAGGATGGTGAAGCTGTCAAGCCCCGCAAAAATGCGTTGGGGCAGAAGATCGATGCTGAATGTCGCACCACCAATGTAGATCGCAATCGCCAGCGCAATCGCAAAGGCCACCGGCGCGCCAATGGCAAGCAGAACAAAAAGGCCAAGCCCCGTGATCATGATTCCTCACCCCCTGAAGATTTGCGGGTGAAGAAAGCAATGAGACGAAACAGTGCCGCAATAACAAGGCAGACCCCGCCAACCGTCATGGCGATTTGCGCCCAATACATCGGAATTCCGATGCCCGATGCCATAATCCCACCGCGCTTGGCGGCAAAGATCAAACCGGCATGGACCAGAATGCCCCCCAGTATCAGCGTTGCGACATCGACACCCAGCGCAAGCTTGCGGCGGATCGGGGCAGGAACGGCATCAATGAATATGCTAAACGTAATCTGTGTACCTTGCAGATAGGCAAAAGCCATTCCGAACATGGTGCCATAGATCATCGCATATTTCGCGACTTCCTCGCTCCATTGCAGAGGCGCGGAAAAGAGGTAGCGGCTGACACTGCCAGCAAAGACGACGCCAAAGACGACAAGGATGCTAAATCCCGAAAGCCCGGCAAGCAGATGCCTGAAAGCATTTTCTGCGCGTTGCATAAGTTCCTCTGGATGAACACGGGAAGCCGACAACATGACCGCGACAATTGTTGGTGCCTGTCGCGGATGCGATGATCACTGAACAAAAAGGGCAGGCCGGGCTCAAAGGAGGTCTGAGCACCCGGCCTGCCAATGCCGGTTACATAGAGGCTTCAGCCTCACCGACAGCAGATTGCAGTTTTTCGATCCATTCAGAACCGATCTCGCCCGACAGCCAATTGATAACTGCTGGCTGGGCCACATCACGGAACGCTTTCAGCTGTTCCGCTGTCGGGGTTGTGACTTCCATCCCTTCGGCAGCAAGTTTCGCGACACCTTCGGCCGAGTTGAACTGCTGGACCGCACGACCAACATTCGATGCAATCCCCGCCGCGCGCCGCAGAAGCGCCTGATCGCCTTCGGTCAGGCCCTGATAAACGCTTTCATTGATCAGGATGAAGTCGGTTCCATATACGTGACGGTCAAGCGTCAGGTATTTCTGCATTTCGTAGAACTTGTTGGCATAGATCACGCTGATCGGGTTTTCCTGACCATCGACCGTACCAGTTGTCAGTGCCGTCGGCACTTCGGGCCACGGGATCGGGGTGGGATCCCCCCCAAGTGCCTTGACCATTTCGACGAACAGCGGAACCGTCATGACACGGATTTTAAGGCCTTCCATGTCTTTCGGCTCGGCAATTGCGCGCTTGGAATTGGTGAAGTTGCGGAAACCGGTTTCGCCATAGGCCAAGGTGCGCAAGCCCGTTTTTTCAAGGCAATGCTCGGCAAGCTGTTTTCCGAAATCGCCATCCAGAACCTTCCATGCGACATTCGCGTTCGGGAACATATAAGGGATGTCGAGAACAGAAGCTTCGGGGCAGACTTTCGAGAACGGACCGGAAATCATCGACATGGCAAGCGTGCCATCCTGGGTATTCTGCAGCAGGTCGGTTTCCCCGCCAAGCGAACCGGCCGGGAAAAGCTGAACTTCGATGCGGCCACCCGATTCAGCTTCGACAATGTTTTTAAAGACCTGTGTTGCGGCCCCCTTCTTCGAGGTCGTCCATTCAGCCGGATCAACATGGGCAAAATTCAAAGTGATGTCCGCAGCCTGGGCAGGTACGGCGAAAGAAGCAGCAGCAAGCGAAACAGCGCCCAGCAGCGTGCTTTTGGAAACGAATTTCATTTTTTTCCTCCCGAATGAAAACAATCCCGCTGGCCCGATATTATTCATGGTGTTCTGCATCGGCCCTTATCGGAATAGGGAGACTTTAAAAAATATAGGAGATTTTGTCAAATATTCTAGAATCAATATAATTTAGAACATGTTCGGCAAACCCACATTCCCAAATCCTAACCGCGCCGATGCCTGTTTGATGTTATGCACCTGTCGGTACCAATATCGGCATCACGCCATCCATCTTTCCACGACAAAGACGGATCAATTCGAACTTTCTGGATGCTCTTCCTTCGCCATCCCCCTGCCGTCACAATGGAATTTGCTGTAAAACACTTGCGATGCAGCCGGTATTTCATGCTACTTTGGCCCAGCAATGCATCGATTCGATGATCGAAACGACGCCCATTTCAAAAGTGAACTCAGTGAACAGCGTTACCGGTACTGCAACACCCCAACTGGCCAAAATTGCCTCGCGCATTCTTGCGGGCAGTTTCCTGTTCGAGGATCTCGATCCCGAACTGCTTGCCCAACTTTCGAATCAGGCAAGTGTCCGCCGGATGGACGATGGTGAATTGCTGTTTGAAAAAGGCGCGCCTGCCGATGGATTATACGCTGTCGAGGCTGGTAAAATCCGCATTTCGACCGTTTCAGACACCGGCAAGGAAATCGTTTTGAACGTGTTGGCCCCCGGTGCGGTATTTGGCGAGATCGCGCTTCTGGATGGTGAGCCGCGCACGGCAACCGCGCGTGCTGTCGGCCCGACACGGCTTTTGTTTATTTCACGTGATGATTTCTTTGAAATCTTTGACCGCGAGGCACCGCTCCGCCGTCATATCACGGCTCTTTTGTGCCGTCGCCTTCGTTGGGTCAGCGACCTTTTGGAAGACGCCAATTTCCTTGATCTTACCGGACGACTGGTCAAGCGCCTTTTGTGGCTGGCTGAACGTCACGGTGGCCCAGACCCGGAAGGCATCCGCATCGCCCTTCCGCTGTCGCAACAGGAACTGGGCCTTATGCTGGGTGTGACACGCGAAGCGGTAAACAAAAAGCTGCGCGACCTTGAAAAACGCGACCTGATTACTCGCCGTGACGGGCGTTTGGTGATCCGCGATACAGACGGCCTGAAAAACCTTCTCGCCGATGCAATCAAAAGCTGATCCTTCTCCCAGTTCCCTGTTTGATCGACTGGTCGCCCGCGAGGAAAAGCGTGGCCTGATCCTTGTGGCGTTTCTACGCATATGCATGCTTGCCTTCATCCTGCTGCTGTTTTCCAAACCGGATTCGCCAACAGGTGAGCTGTATTCCCTACTGGAAGTTCTGGGCTGGTTCATCCCGGGTGTTCTGGTTCAGCTTTTTGTCGCCTTTCGCGGCGGCAACTGGCGCTGGTTGCTTTATATTCTGGCAATCGCCGATGCGGCCCTGATCGTTTATGTGTCGGTCGTTCCAGACCCGCTGAACCCATTTGCCGATCATCCGGCATGGCTATACAGCTTCGTCGTTCGGGATCGGGGCGTTGTGTTCTCCATGATCATGATGGCACTGGTCATCATGACCTTTTCACCGCGTCTTATCATCTGGTTCGGGTTCTGGCTGTTCGCCGCATGGAGCACCAGTATTGTCTGGCTGATGACCCGGCCCGGTGTCATCGTTTCGCAGCATTTCGGCGATGACTGGACACCAACCCAGGACGAAATCATCACGACCTATACCCTGCCGGAATTTATCGACATTTCGGCATTGGCCGAGCAGGTCGTGATTGTCGTGGTGTTTACGCTGGCCTGTGCGGTGATGGTTTCGCGGTTACGTGTCCTGATCAATCAGTTTGCCGCCGCCGAACGCGCGCATGGCAATCTGGCACGATATTTCCCGGCGGCCCTCGCTGACCAACTGGCAGATCGCGATGAGCCGGTTCGCGTTGGCGCGCGACGGGAATGCGTGATCCTGTTTGCCGATATCATCGGTTTTTCCGGTTATGCCGAAAAACGCGATCCGCAGGATGTGATGCGTCTGTTAAACCAATTCCATCAGATCATGACGACACAAATCGGTGCCTATGGCGGGATTGTCGAAAAATATATCGGCGACGCCGTCATGGCCAGTTTTGGCGCATTTGACGATATGAATTGTCCGGCGGCAAACGCGTTATCGGCCGCGCAATCCATGGTCAGCCATGTCCGGGACTGGCAAAACGGTGATCTAGCAGATAGCACAACGCCACTTCAGATCGGTATCGGCCTTAATTTTGGCCCGGCGGTTGTTGGTGATATTGGCGAAGGCGAGGCCGTTACGCCCGCTGTTATCGGCGCCAGCGTCAATCTGGCAGCCCGTCTGGAACGTGCCACCAGAACCCTTGATACCGACATCATTATCAGTGACAGCTTTGCCGACAAACTTCGGTCCGAGGCACCCTCTGCCACATCCATCCTGATGCGCAGCTTTACCAAGCAGGATGCAATTCACGTCAAAGGTTTCAGCCAGGCGGTTAGGGTTCACTTCCAACCCCGGTCGATATAACCGAATAATTCGACCGTCAAGATGTGCCAAGGCCTTGAATTCTGGTGAAATAGGTCCAAGATGCCACTTGATCGCCAAACAATCATAACACGGGAGGAAGGTATGGCGGATTCCACGACACCGCAGTCACCTGGAACTGAAAGCGTGCCGACTTCTGTTACGATCCGGACATTGTTCGGGGACAAGGAATTCCTGTGGGACAAAGCCATCTATTTTCCCGCTGGGCTAAAGGGCTTTCCTGATCACAACGTCTTTGCCCTTGCTTCTTTCCCCGGCGAAAGCAACGGTTCCTTTATCCTCATGCAAAGTCTGACGGAACAGGAACTGGCTTTTATCGTTGCGCCCTACAATATGGAAAGCAACAGCATCAAAGCCGAACATCTCGCCCAGGCCTTTACCGTTCATGGCATAAAGAAGGACGAAGGGGCGGTTTTGCTGATTGTGACGCTGCATAAACCGGAAGATGGCGGTGATACCATCATGTCGGTCAATCTGCGCGCACCGATCATCATCGATACATCCAGGCAGGCGGCATACCAATATCTGTTACCCGACGCGTCCTATTCCTATCATCAAACGCTGGGTCAATAACCCGTCGATGCCGAACCGTTCCGGAAGGGCCGAAATTGCGATAACGGTCCTTCCATAATCTTGATACGTCCTTGATCCTGCCACTTTTTCGCGTAAAGCTTGTTGAAGAACAATACGCACCAAGCGACACAAGGGATTCGAGATGTCATCAGAATTGCGCAACCGTTTTGCCATGGCCACGCTTCTTAGCGCGGCCCTTTTTGCAGGTCCCGTCATCGAACCGGCATCCGCCCAATCCGGTGACGAAAAGACCGAAGAAACCATCACGCTTTCCGGTGAAAGCCGCAGCAAAATGCAGTTGACCGTTTACCCCGGAAATCTTGGCATGATTGCCGAACAACGTAACGGCACGATCCCCAAAGGGGTCAAAACACTCCGGATCGAAAATTTGCCGCAAACCATCATGGACGAGACCTTCGTGATGGGCGCGCAGAAAGATGCCAATCTTGTCTGGCATTCGTTACGCAATACGGCAAATGGCCCAGCGACCATGTATCGCCTGTTGCAAGATCAGGTTGGCAAAACCATTTCCATCCGGCGCAAGGATGACGAACTGGTCGAAGGCACGTTGCTATCGATTGACGGTGGCGCACTGGTTCGCACCCTTGATGGTATTGAACAGGTCCCTGTTGAGCAGATCATCATCTCCGACCTGCCCGGCAACTTCGCTACCAGCCCGGCAATCGAAGCCACCATTGGCTCGGATGCGGCACTTGATCACATCTCGCTTGCTTACCTTCTCGGCGGTGTTTCTTGGCAGACGGCCTATGTCGGGCAGTATGACAGTGTGGAAAATGTCCTGAACCTTTCGGCAATGGCACGCATTACCAATCAGACGGGCTCGGCAATCAACAATGCCCAGCTGCGTCTGGTCGCCGGTGATCCCAACCGGGTCAGCTACACCCCGATGGCAAAGGCCGCCCGCGGGGAAATGATGATGTCAGCCATGGCAGATAGCGCACCGGGTGGCGGCGCGCCGGATCGCGAAACCATGGAAAACCTGCATTTATATGGGCCGTTCGACGGGCTTTCGATGCGCAATGGTGATGTCGTGATGATGCCGTTGATCGCATCGCAAAACTTGCCTGCAACCCGCAAGGTCACCTTTAACGGCAGTGCCAATCTTTACTATGCCGGACAAAGTGACGTGTCTGAATTTGTCCGGCCTGACCTTGAAATCGAAATTGAAAACGATGGTGGCCCGGACGAAAAAAGCCCATGGCCCGCAGGAACCGTGCGCGTCTTTGGCCAGTCCCAAAGCGGTGTGACCGGCTTCCTTGGTGAAGACAATCTGTCTTTGACCCCGGTCGGACGCAAGGCAACCATCCGCCTTGGCCAGGCCAGCAATATTTCCGGTACGCGCAAGGTCACGGCATTTGACCGCAAGGCACGCCCAAATCTGCCTGATGAAATCACCGCCAACATGGAATGGTCGATCACCAATGGCGGTGAACGCACCGAAACCGTTACGATCCGTGAAAATGTTCCGGCCGACTGGGTTGTTACCGGCGAAGACCACAAACACACCAAGCCGCAACCAGACCTGATTGTCTGGACCATCGAGGTCCCGGCAGGCAAGGAAATCAATCTGAGCTGGTCGGTAAAAAGTACCCGATAACCTTTAAAACGGGCCACTTATCCGGTCTGGTTGCTGTCATAAAAGGCCTTGGCCAGCGGCAGCAGCAGGACCGGGTCGGGTTTCTCGCCGGTGATGCCGCACAGTTCGGTATAAAGACAAATCAGTTTGGCCAGCAGGATAAACGCCTGCTGGTTTTTCTTTCCGGCAAACACCGCAAGATTAACCAAGGCCTCGCCACATATTTCACGCGCGGTCCCGAACTGCCCGGCCCCCCGCAGTGCCAAAACAAGCGCGCCTTGCGAATATCCAAGATCAAGTCGGGCGGCTTCGCTCTGCCCCGATGGTAACCTGGCCAGCCGATCACGACGAAGTACAACAGCCTGGCATGCGGCATCAACTGCATCCGCCCATTGTTCTGCACCGATTTCAAGGGCTGCCCTGTTATTAAGGCTATGGGCCAATCCGGCACGGGCGGCATCCGGTGCCGTTTGCAGGTGGGAGGCAAAGATTTGATCTGCCTCGTCAAACAGGGAAAGGGCTACCATCCGTTCGGATTTATCGAGTGCGGTTGCCATTTCAAGACAAAGACGTGCGAGCGTTAACGAACCGGGTTCCGTCGCCCGCAGGAATGACAGGCGCGGCAAATATCCGGCAAGTTTGTCCGACATGTCTTTTTCCTGCTTCTGCCTGAATTCCGGGACCAATGTGCGCCGGTTAACAGACGGGCAAGCACCCGTCTTGTGAAGACGGGTCAAACAGGGATAAGCTGTGATTGAGATCCCTGTTCAAGATTTTCGTCCTCTTTATCAGCCCCATTTTATGTGAAACGACGACCCTCCATGACCATGTCGACTGAAACCCTGCGCGCACTTTATGGAACCTGGCGTATTGCGCGTGGTGACGCCAAAGGCCTTGCTTTCTTTGATTATTCCATCGAAGCGTTCTGGCGTTCTTTCTTTGCCGCCGTGATTGTCTTTCCGGCCTTTGCGCTGTTGCGTTGGCATGATCTCGACACGGTTCCCGATGAATTCCCGGTTGGTCGTTACATGCTGGTGGAAACCATCGCCTATGTGATGAAATGGTTCGCCTTTCCGCTGCTGATGCTGCATGTCGCGCCAATGATTGGCCGCGCCAATCGCTATATCGCGTTTATCACCGTCTATAACTGGTCAAGCGTCTTGCAGATGGGCGTTTATCTGCTGGCACTGCTTCTTGGCGCGGCGTTTCCGATGCTTGGCGTTGGTGGATTTGTGTTGATTGCCGTGATCGCGATGCTGATTTACGGGGTTTATATTGCGAAACTGACACTGGCGGTCCCGATTGCCACGGCAAGTGCCATTGTTGCAGCCGATTTCCTGCTATCATTGACCATCACGACAATCGGCATTCGTCTCGCACTTGGCCAGCTATTCTGACACAATCAACAAACAAGTCTTAAAATTCAGGGAGATGCATCAGAATGAAACCGGTTCTCGCCATCACCAGACGCCTGCCGGAAGCTGTCGAAAAACGCGCACGCGAAAGTTATGATCTGCGCATGCAGGACGGCGATGATCCGCTGTCACGCGATCAGATTCTTGACCTGTGCAAAGACGCAAATGCCGCCCTGGTTTCGGTTGGCGATCCGATTGATGCGGCCTTTTTTGCAGCCCTGCCCCAAAAGGTTGGCATCATTGCCACCTTTTCGGTGGGCACCGACCACATTGATCTGGCCGCGGCAAAAGCCAACGGTTTCGTCATCGGCAATACCCCCGGGGTTCTGACCGATGCAACGGCGGATATTGCGTGGCTTCTGATTCTGGGTGCTGCACGCCGCGCCAGCGAGGGCGAGGCCGAAGTCCGCAACGCAACCTGGTCAAGCTGGCGTCCGACCCATCTGATGGGCACACAAGTGACCGGCAAGAAACTCGGCATTGTCGGCATGGGACGGATCGGACAGGCCGTCGCGAAACGTGCGCGTGGTTTTGATATGGAAGTCCATTATTTCAACCGTCGCCGCCTGCCCGAAGATCAGGAATTCGGCGCGGCCTATCACCCAACCATTGATGACCTTCTGCCCCATTGCGATTTCCTGTCACTGCATTGCCCGTCAACACCGGAAACACGCGGTATGGTCAATCGCAATTTTATCGCCGAGCTGCCAGATGGGGCGATCATTGTGAATACGGCACGCGGTGATATCGTCAATGACAAGGACCTGATCGCGGCACTCAAATCGGGCAAACTGACCGCCGCCGGACTTGATGTTTTTGCCGGGGAACCGAATATCGAGCCGACCTATCGCGATCTGCCCAATACGTTCCTGTTGCCCCATCTGGGATCGGCAACGGTCGAAACCCGCAATGCTATGGGATTCCGGGCACTTGATAACATTGATGCCTTCATTGCCGGCAGGGAAGTACCGTTCAAAGTTTGATGATGTTGGAACAAAAGGCGACCGATGGACGCCTTTTGTTATTCCAGATCGCTTTCTTCGCCTGCGGGCAGGATACAGGAAATTTCATGTCCATCCCGGCTGACCTTGACCCGGCCGCCGTGGATTTCGACCACTGCGCGCACCATTGCCATGCCAAGTGCGCGGCGCGCAGATGGTGATTCTCCCTCGCGCAATCCTTCAAACAGCATCGGTTGCGGTGCTTCGTCCGATAGTGAAATGCTGATATCGATATCCTCGCCCCGACGACGGGCAACCACGGAAACCTCACTGCCTTCGGGGGCGGTACGCAGGACATTGGTCACCAGAATGAACAACGCCTGTTTAAGGCGGCGTTCATCGGCAATCATCCAGCCGATATTGCGCGAACAGTAAAGGCGTAGCGAAACGTTAAGTTCCGCCAGGCGCGCCCGCGTCAGTGCTTCGAGCGAACGTAACAAACGCCTTGGATCGACCGTATCAAGTTCAAGCGCGACCTGCCCTGATCCCAGCGTTGCAAGGTCCCGCATGTCATCCACCAGTGCCAGCATGCTTTGGGCTTCGGCCCGGATGGTTTCAACCGACTGCGCGACATTGCCCTGTAAATGCGGAATAAGGCGATCTGCCTCGCCATTGATATGGTCAAGCGGCCGGGTCAGTTCACGCGACACGGTCGAAATGAAGTCCGACTTCATCTGATCGGCGGTCCGCAGCGCTTCGTTGCGTTCGCGAAGCGCCCGTTCGACCCGGATCGTGTCGGTGACATCGATATAAGACATCATCACCGCCCCGTCAGGCAGCGGTACAATGGCAAAATCGATGATGCTGTTATCGGCACGCTCGATACGACCGCTCATGGGTTCGTGGTTGGTGATACGCGCGACCATCCGGCTTTTGAATTTGTCCCAGTCTTCGCGCTCGTGCCAGTAATCACGGGCTTCTTCGACCACTTCGCTGATATGCGGCGCACCTGAGAGGAAACTGTCTTCAAGGCCCCAGACATCGGCAAAACCGTGATTGTAAAGCCGCAACCGACCATCGCCGCTGATCACGCCTACCGCTTCATGCAGGTTTTCAAGCGTCTCGCGCTGAACCGCGATCAGGGTGTTGTAACTGCTTTCGAGAACCAGCTTGTCGGTGACATCCTCGAACGCGAACATCAGTCCGCCAAACGGATGCGGTGAAATGAACCGGCGCAAGGTCATGCCGTTCGGCAGATGCATCAAATCTTCTTCTGGCTTGAGAAGATCGGTAAAGCGCTGGTTTTCGATATTGCGGAACTGCGTGAAGTCGGTGACTTCGGGCAATTTGCGTTCATCGCGCATCCGGCGCAGCACATCATCAAGCGACGGTTCCGCCCAGAGCCAGTCCTCGTCCATATCCCAAAGTTTGGTGAACGCGGTGTTAAAGAAGATAAGCCGCTTGTCACCGCCATAAATCGCAATCGCGGTTCCAAGGTTTTCCAAGACTTCGGCATGGGCACGAATATGACGCGACAGGTCGGATTGCAGTTCCTCGATCGCGGTGCAATCAATCGCAAAGCCGATCAGACCATCAAGGTCTTCGGGCGTTTGTGACGGACATTCGGTAATGCGCAGAAGCTTCCGGTCACCCTTGATCACGATATGATAATCGCGTGTCATGGTTTCGCCGTTGCGCAATGCCGACGCCGCCAATGACTTGCCCTTATCGGGGATCACCCCGCCGCCCAGTTCCGCCTGTCTGGCAAGGGCATCCTTGACCGTGTCGAGTTCCACCGCGGTCGCATAGGCCGCATTACAATCAATCAAACGCAAATCGCCATCGCGCCGCCACACCGGAAACGGAAGACTGTCGATCAAAAGCCGCAACCCGCTGACTTCGCGTTTGAGCGCGGTAAAATCGCCGAACTGGCTTTCGCGTTCACGGGTATGGCGGGTTTCATCACGGAACCAAAGTGCATGGGCCAGAACCGGCGAAGTCCGATCCTTGCGTGCCATCGCCCCGGTGACGTGGAATTTGCGTTCATCAACAGCTGTAACCCAAAGCTCAAACCGCTCGTGGGTGGATTTCAGGTTTCGCACACGTTCCTTAAGGGTCCTGGCATCATCATCGCGCAACTGGTCAAGCACATCGGGGAAACGCCCATCCTTGCCAAGCTGGAACGCACGTTTCAGCGACGGGCTTGCCCCCTCGGCAAAGCCGGCCTGGCTCCAATAATAAACCGGGTCCGGCCCGGCAAAGAACAGATGGGTAAATTGTTCGGTCGAATCCGCCAATTCGGATTCGTGATCTTCCGCCTCTTCAAGATGGCGGCGCATGCGCAGCGATAATCGCCACCCGATTCCACCGGCAATCGCAGCACCACCAATTGCCGCCAAACCAACAACCAGCCAATCGCGATCACTCAGATCGGCGAAACTGCCTAAAATCGAGGCCGCGTCTGATACAGCGCCTGCGTTCGGCGCGGCTTCCGGTGCGCTGCCAACACGGAATTTTTCCTGTGCATGCAGGTCGGCTGCGATGAAAAGCGACGTCAGACCATAGCATCCCCATTGCCACAGTCTGGACAAACCAAACCTGTTTGATCCCCCTTTGCGGGAACCAATTGGTTCTTTCCCCCTTTGATGGTTGGATGTAGCCCGTGTCACGTGTTGTTAACCGTTTGTGTTTATGAGCTATTATTATGGTGAAAACGTCTTGCTTTTACCACTGTTTCACGACGTTTTCCCGATACCCGGCCGAACGCCCGTGATCGCAGGAAAATCCGCGATGACATATACCCCAAATCGGGCTATGTCTGCGCTATTGTCGAAACAACAGCTATAACGATCTCGTCATTTCAAAAATGAGTCCCAAACCGCAGCTAGACCTTTTTACGCCGCGCGTGGCCGCCAAACCGGTCGCGCCCCAAAAGGAGTCTGCCGCGGCCAAACCGGCGGGACCGGAAATGCGCGATCTGTTCGACACCAATTTCAGCGCCGATGACATCGCAGAATGGGAACTGCTGTTTCGAGATGCGCCACAATACAACTATCATTTCAAACGTTCGCAAATCGCGTCGGCCTTTGACCGCCCATTGCATAAAAAGCTGATCGCGTCGCACGCGTTTGAACGCCTGCGGGAAATCTCATTTTTGGGGGCGATTGATTACCTGTTCCATCCCAACGGACGCCCGGCCAATATCCGCCATTCCCGATATGACCACACCATCGGTGTTGCCCTGCTGTCGCAGCAATATTGCCGTCTGATGGGCCTGTCGGAGGCTGATCGCGATCTTCTGGGGGCAGCGGCCCTTTTGCATGATATCGGCCATGGCCCGTTTTCGCATACACTGGAGCCGGAATTTGCCCGGCGGTTCAACCTGAACCATCACCAGTTGACCGAAAAGATCATCACCGGCGAAGTTCAGCTTGATCTGTCAGTCAATCATCTTCTGGTCAAACACGGTGTTGATCCGGACGAGGTCATTGCCCTTCTGTCAAAAAAATCGACCCACCCGCATGCCAGCCTGCTGTCTGGCCCGGTCAATATCGACACACTCGAAGGCATCAGCCGGACCAAGACCTATGTGCATCCGAACTATGTCCATTGTCATCCGCGCCTGTTGCTTGAGGCGGCGGTAAAGCTTGATGAAGATGCCCTGAAACGCCTTGATAAGTTCTGGCAGCTTAAAGAAGACATCTATCGCAATTTCATTTTCGGCCCGATGTGTTTTGCCACCGATCATCTTTGCCGCGAATTCGTTGTCAAAAATGCACCCGACTTTGCCGCCAATGATTTCCTTCTGACCGAAAAAGCATTTTTGCAGCGCCATCCGGCTTTCAAAAAGTTTCTGTTCAGTCTGAAAAACCGGATCGAGCTTGACGGTGTTGCCGATGTTATCGATCCGGAAATCAGCGCGGTCCTGATGGATGAAACCGCAACCAAAGTGCCCAAACGCGAATTTCACATCAATACCAATGCCGAGGTCAAAAGCTTTGCCGATCTTGGCAAACGCTATTACGAGGAAAAGAACTCGTTCCTGCGGCGTGTCGGCAATCTGACCGATCCGGCACAACAGGCTGCTGCAGCAAGTCTGTTTGACTGATATGCTCGTCCGTCGGACGTAAAATCGCCGTGCGAATTTCGCTGCATCGGGCAATCCATTGCAAAGGGAGTAACCGATATGGCCCCCAAAACCGAAAAGAAGCGCAACCGAACCTTTGTCATCATCGGGCTTGGAACCGTTGGTAGCACGGTTGCGACCGATCTGGCACGAAGTGGCAATCACGTCCTGGGCATCGACATCAACGAAAAATCCGTCGCCGCCCTGTCGGATATCCTGTCCGAAGCGATCATCGCCGATGGCCGCGATGAAGAAGCCCTTCGCGAGGCCGGGGTCGATAAATATGACGTCGCCCTGATTGCCATTGGCGAAGACCTTGAAGCCAATATCCTGTGCACGATGAATGTCAAAATGCTGGGGGTCAAAACCGTCTGGGTAAAGGCGATCAACAAAACCCATCATCGCATCCTGACCAAACTTGAACCCGACCGGGTCATTTTACCCGAACAGGAAATCGGCCAGCACATCGCCCAGAAACTGCATAACCCCGCCGTACGCGATTACCTTAGCCTTGGTAACGGTATGCATGTCATCAATCTGGAAGTCCCGGAAAGCATGGCGGGGAAAACCATTGAGTCGCTTGATCTTGAAAAGTCCCACGAACTGCGCTGTCTGGGCATTTTGCGCGGATCGGAATTTATCGGCTGTGATACCGGGACCGTCACGATGGAAGCCAGTGACAAGATCCTGATCCTTGGTCGCCGCCAGAATTTGCGCGACTTCAGCGACGGCATCTGAGCCATGCCCTTTTATTTTCCGAACCGCACCGGAAAACCGATCCGAATACCACCGCCGCTTTTGCTCGCCATCCTGTATCTGGCCTTGATCCTGATCGGTGCGGTTGTTTTGGTGCTCCCTGTTGCCGTCACCCATCCGATCAGCTTTTCCGACGCCTTGTTTACGGCCACGTCCGCCGTCACCGTCACCGGCCTTGCCGTGGTTGATACCGGGTCAAGCTTCACGCTGTTCGGGCAAGCCATGATCCTGATCCTGATCCAGCTTGGCGGTCTTGGTCTGATGACATTTGCAGCCCTTGTTTTATCCGCACTTGGCTTGCCAATTGGGCTGCGTCATCACAATTTCCTGCGCGAAGATTTGAACCAGACATCGCTGCATCAGCTCGTGGGTCTGGTCAAAACGATCCTTGCCGTTGTGCTTTTCTGCGAATTGATCGGCGGCATTCTGTTGCTGACCGTTTTTGTCCCCGATTTTGGCTGGGCACGCGGAACGTGGTTTGCGGTATTCCATTCGGTATCGGCCTTCAACAATGCGGGCTTTGCCCTTATGCCCGACAGCCTGAGCCGATGGGCCACAAACCCGGTGATCAATCTGACAATCCCGGCATTGCTTCTGATTGGCGGAATCGGGTTCAGCGTGATTTCCGATCTGTGGATTCATCGCGGCTGGCGTCATTTATCCCTGCACAGCAAATTGATGCTGACCGGCTCTGCCATTCTGATCGTCTGGTCTGTCACGATGTTTGCCATCCTTGAATGGCACAATCCCGACACGCTCGGGGCTTTTGCCAACCCGATCGACAAACTTCAAATCAGCTGGTTTCAAGGCCTGACAACCCGCACTGCCGGGTTCAACACGGTCTATATCGGATCCATTCACGACACCACCGCATTGATGTTCATCCTTCTGATGGTGATCGGGGCGGGCAGTACATCAACAGCAGGCGGGATCAAGGTCACCACCTTTATCGTACTGGTTCTGGCAACCATCGCCTTTTTCAAACGCCATAATCAGTTGCATGCCTTTGGGCGCAGCATCGGCCTTGAAGAAGTGATGAAGGTGCTGGCCCTGACGATGATTTCAATGTTCGTCGTCATGAGCGGTATCTTTCTGATCACCATGTCTCACGACGGCGATTTTCTTGATCTTGTCTTTGAAGTGACGTCGGCCTTTGGCACGGTCGGTCTTTCGCGCGGGACGACCGACGAACTCGATACACTGGGCCGGATCGTGATTGAACTGATCATGTTCATTGGCCGTGTCGGCCCGCTGACACTGGGATTCTTCCTTGCCCGTCGTGTTCCGCCGCGCATTTCCTATCCGTCAAGTCAGGTGTATCTGGGGTAATTCCCAAAACCGTCAGTTCAGTCAACGACAAACAATGTGGCACCCGGCTCTGTTGATGAACGATGGGCTTCGGCGTTATCAGCCACCTGATAACTCATGCCCGGTTTAAGGGTGAAAACCCGCCCGTCTTCCAGTTCGGTGACCAATTCACCTTCAAGACACAGCAGGATATGGCCCTTCTTGCACCAATGATCGGCAAGATAGCCCGGCGTATATGTCACCATCCGCACCCGGATCGGACCAAATTGCTGTGTGCGCCAATATGCCATGCCGGTATCGCCGGAATGCTCGGTTGGCGTGATTGACGACCAGTCGGTCGTGCCGAACGGGAGATTGGAAATTTCCATGGTAATCTTTCAAGAGATATGCGGGGCAACTGCCACCAGGAACCGGATAACAATTTCATGACGCTATCGCGTTTCCAAACTTTCCGTCAACACATCCAGCCAAAGACAAAGCCCGGCACGCGGACCGGGCTTTTATCAATCTTCGTAAAATGATTTACCGGTTTTCCAGCCCGTTTTCTTCGCGCTGCTTGCGGATTTCATCTGCCTTGGCGACGATCATTTCACGCAACTCGTCCAGTCCGGCGCGCTCGGCAGTAATGACCTGTTCGCATTCGGCTTTGGCGACATAGCCATTGGCATGCGCGGCATCCCATTCGAGAACATCCTCGATCGTGCTGCTTAGTTCCTCCACATCCCCAAAGGCATATCCATTAAGGGGGCGACCGACGGTTTCGTTCAGGGACGCGAACAATGCCGGGTCCTGATCCGGTGCAAGGTCGGGTTTGCAGCCCAAAAGCGTGCGATAGCGCAACTGGCCGGTATAGAACCAGAAAACCGCGTCATCACGTTCGCCTGCATTAAACTGCTTGGCTGCCAGAATGTAATAGGCCGATGGATGGCGATTTTCGATCCCGTCGCGCAACGCATCGGGTTCCATATCCTTCATCTCCTCGGGCGATTTCATATCGGCGGACTGGGCAAAGGCAGGCATTGCCATCAGGCCAAGAAGCGGAACGGCAAGCAGGGTGCGATGAAGATTTTTGATCGGACTTCTCCATAATCCAGGGTGATTTCCAATCGGGGAAATATGCAAAAGGTCTTTTGGCCAACGGCCCCGACAAACGACATATGGCACAGGGTTATTCGACTTTAAGGCCGTTTTATCGGCAAGTAATGGCAATTATGTGCCAAGCCTCTGCCGGATTGTGAAATCCGGTCCGGTTTTACAAGGGACTCCGCAGTTATCCCATAAACCCGGTTTTAATCTTTCACCTTTAGGTCGATACTGAATTAATTGCCGCATTCAACGGAATCATTTCAATCTTGTTGCCAGATACCATCGCCAGCAATCAGGCCTATACCGCAAAGCGGCTCGACGAGATGCGAAGCGCACTCGCCAATCAGCTGCATGGCAGCGCTTTCTGCGTTGTCGTTACCGGGTCGTTTGGTCGGCACGAGGCATCAGAACAATCGGATCTGGATTACTTCATCATCGGTCGTGAAGTTGACCGTGATCTGGCCCCCCACCGTGACGTTTCCGAAATTCTTGGTGCCATGGTGACCAAAAAGGCGGCCGTTAACGGCCCGTTTTCATCCTATGTCCCGGCCGAGGAACTGGTCAACCGCATCGGCCTTGATGGCGACACCAATTCGATCACCACACGCCGCCTGCTGTTTCTGCTGGAATGTGAATGGCTTTATAACGAAGTCGGCAAACGTGCCTTCTTTGACGAACTGATTGCCAACTATGTCACCGAAACGGTTACACGGGAATCCATCGCACGCTTTCTGGTCAATGACGTCATCCGCTATTACCGCACCATCAGCGTCGATTTCGAAATCAAAACCCGCGAAGGCGACGCCAGCAAGGCATGGGCCCCCAGACGCCTTAAACTCGTCTTTTCGCGTAAGATGCTTTATTTCGGCGGCATTATCGCAGCCGCGGAAACCGCAGGTCGTGATTATATCGGCAAACGGGCGAAACTATCGGAACTTTTGCAGTTACCGCCGATCACACGTGTTCAAACGGTTTTTGGTAACAAAAGCCTTCCCGCGCTCGAACTCTATGACCGGTTTCTGAGCGAACTCAGCGATCCGGATGTCCGCAAACGGCTTGAAAAAGTCGACCCGAATGATCGCAGTGACACCGAACTCCGTTCCCTGCTGGATGCCGGCAAGCAGTTTTCGCGCGAGCTGATCAAACTGATGAATGATCGTTACGGCCCCGATCATCCGATCCATGAAGCACTTTTGATGTAACTGCCAACCCGATCGGGCCGTCAGGCGTTTGTCACATGCTTGTGATAATTGGCCCGGTCCAGATCATGTACTTCAACAGTAAACTGTACATCGAAATTCCCGACCAGATTTTCCAGATGCGCCCGCACGGTTTCAAGTGCGATGGCACCAACGGCATGTTTGACATCGTCAGAGCGTCCCGACAACAGCCGCACATCAAGATGCACCATGCCATGTTTTGGCCCGCCATCGGCAATCACGACATTTTCAAGTGGCGATAAACGTGTTTTGAAACTTTCCAGATCGGCATCGGCTGCCTTGGCAATTTCACGATGCAGGCTGATCGCCAACCCGCGAAGCTGCTCGGCGATTGGCAAATTGGCGGAATATTCGATTTCAAGCTGGGGCATGGCTTGCTTCCCTGTTGTGGTGTTGTCTTTCTTACCCGAACGCGTCGTCGCAAAACACAAAAAAGCCGGTCCGAATGAACGGACCGGCTTTGATGCAAAACGCGATTGCGCTTAGTAGCGGTAATGATCCGGCTTGAACGGGCCAGCCTGCGGCACGCCGATATATTCGGCCTGTTCGTTCGAAAGCTTGGTCAGTTTCACACCAAGACGGTCGAGATGCAGGGCGGCAACTTTCTCGTCGAGGTGTTTCGGCAGGACATAAACCTTGTTTTCGTAGTTGGCGTGGTTTTTCCAAAGTTCGATCTGGGCCAGCACCTGGTTGGTGAAGGATGCCGACATCACGAAGCTCGGGTGACCGGTTGCGCAACCAAGGTTGACCAGACGGCCTTCGGCCAGAACGATCAGACGTTTGCCATCCGGGAATTCGACTTCGTCGACCTGCGGCTTGACATTGTCCCACTTGTAATTACGCAGCGAACCGATCTGGATTTCGGAATCGAAGTGACCGATGTTGCAAACGATTGCACGGTCTTTCATCGCACGCATATGGTCGAGCGTGATGATGTCGATATTGCCCGTGGTGGTGACAAAGATATCACCAACCGGTGCAGCATCTTCCATGGTGGTGACTTCGTAACCTTCCATCGCGGCCTGCAGCGCGCAGATCGGATCGATTTCGGTCACAAGAACGCGGGCACCCTGGCTGCGCAGCGACGCAGCCGAACCTTTGCCAACATCACCAAAACCGGCAACCACACCGATTTTACCGGCAACCATGACGTCGGTTGCACGTTTGATGCCATCAACCAAGCTTTCGCGGCAGCCATACAGGTTGTCGAATTTCGACTTGGTGACAGAGTCATTGACGTTGATCGCCGGAACCTTGAGCGTGCCCTTTTTCGCCATTTCATACAGGCGGTGCACACCGGTGGTGGTTTCTTCGGAAAGACCTTTGATGTCTTCAAGAAGTTCCGGATACTTGTCGTGGATCAGCTGGGTAACATCGCCGCCGTCATCCAGGATCAGGTTCGGTTTCCAGCCGTTCGGGCCGGTGATGGTCTGCTCGATGCACCACCAGAATTCTTCCTCGGTCTCGCCCTTCCAGGCAAAGACAGGAACGCCGGTTGCCGCAATCGCCGCAGCAGCCTGATCCTGGGTCGAGAAGATGTTGCACGACGACCAGCGAACTTCTGCACCAAGTGCGGTCAGGGTTTCGATCAGAACCGCAGTCTGAATGGTCATGTGCAGGCAACCGACGATGCGCGCGCCGGCAAGCGGCTTGGCCGCGCCATATTCTTCACGCAGCGCCATCAGGCCCGGCATCTCGGTTTCGGCAATCGCGATTTCCTTGCGGCCCCATGCGGCCAGCGAGATGTCTGCGACCTTGCAATCGGTAAAGTTCGACATGTCGTCTCCAATCAAACAAAAACAGCGCAACCGCCGACCAGATGGATCTTGCAGATACGCCCGAAAATTCCTGTGCGACGGTTTACCCGTTCGCGATAGAAGACATATAAAGATTTCTTTATATCGATTTCAAGTCTTTTCTTCGATGAATTTTCAATGCCGGAAAAATACGCGCACAGGCAGAGCGCCCATGCTGTATGGGCCCATTTCATAACCGATTGATTTATTAGGTATTATGATCGCCGGTCAGGCAAGATCGTTGAAATCATCCAGCATCATGGCGATGCGCGCTGAATCCCATTGTTCCATCACACGGGCTGCCTGCTGTTCGGAATTTCGCGTATCCAGTCGGCGCAGGCGCTGTTTGACCGGTAAAAGGCTGACCGATGACATCGAAAGATTACGTAATCCAAATCCGATGAAAAGCGGCGTATATCGCGGATCACCGGCCATTTCACCGCAAACACTGATCGGGATGTCACGATCCCGCGATGATTTGATCACGTCGCGAATCAGGCGCAAAACTGATGGATGCAGCGGGTCATAAAGCCCGGCCACCTGATCGTCGGTACGATCAATCGCCAACGTATATTGCGTCAGATCGTTGGTGCCGATGGCAAAGAAATCGCTTTCGCGCGCCAGAGCATCAATCGCAAGTGCGGCGGCCGGTATTTCAATCATGGCACCCAACGGCGGCAGATCATCCGGAATGGCATGACCTTCCTTGCGCAGTCGCTTTGCGACCGATTGGTAAATCTGGCGTACACGGCTCATTTCATGAACGCTAACCACCATCGGTATCAACACCCGGACAGAACCATGAAGGGATGCGCGCAGGATCGCAGCCAATTGTGTTTCAAGCAATTCGGGCTTGCGCAATGACAACCGAATACCACGCAGCCCCAATGCCGGGTTCGGGCCGGATCCGATTTCTGCCTGTAATGACACCGCAAGCTTTTCACCACCGATATCAAGGGTGCGGATCGTGACCGGCTTGCCATTCATCCGGGTCACGATATCGGCCAGTTCGGCATATTGTTCGTCTTCGTCCGGCAGGTAGTCCTTGTTCATGAACATGAACTCGCTGCGCAGAAGCCCAATGCCGGTCGCACCATTTTCCAGTGCCGCCGACAGTTCAATCGGCAGTTCGATATTGGCATGAAGATCAATTTCGACCCCGTCGCGGGTCGCCGATGGGACATCGCGCAGGCTGGCCAGTTTGGCGCGTGCCGCCCGCCAGTCTTCGCGACGCTGGCTATAATGGACCAGATCATCCTCGGTCGGACGCAGGATAACTTCACCCCGACCGCCATCAACAATGATCAGATCACCGCCCGAAACCCCGTGAATGATATCGGCCGCACCCAAAATCGCAGGAATGCCAAGTGACCGGGCCATGATCGCGGTATGGCCTTCCGCCCCGCCAAGCGCGGTGACAAATGCTGTAATCTGGCCGGGTTGAAGGCGCGCCATATCGGCCGGGCTGACTTCCTCGGCGATCAGAATGGCACCTTTGGGCGCAGTTTCAAATGCCCGGTCAGTTTCCCCGATCAGGCACCGCATCAGACGCAGGCCAACCTCGCGGATGTCGGACGCGCGTGCTGCGATGTAACGATCATCAATACCGGAAAACTGGGTCGCGATGGCATCGATGACCTCGCTGACCGCGTGTACCGCATTCATATGGCGCGTCTGGATCAGTTCTTCTGCCCCGCGGACAAGGCGCGACTGGGTGAGCATATGAACGTAGGCATCCAGCAGGAATCCAAGCTCCTCGGATGCGGCCCCGCCGACATTGGCCGATTGGAATTTAAGGCGTTTAAGCTGTTCGATACTTTCCGAAACGCCTTTGTGCAGGCGTTCGGTTTCGGTCGGGATGGCCGCCGCATCGATACGTGTGCGACTGACATCGACATATTGCCGGTCCATGACAAAGGCCCGACCGATTACAATCCCGCCCGATGCCCCAAGCCCTGTAATTACCCGGCGGTCGGACGGCGACTGGTCATCGATTGTGGTCTGGTCTTTTGGTGGAACTTGCAAGCCTGGTTTGCTGCCAACTCGTTCTTGTTGTTTCCAGAAATTCCCGTTCCCGCCTATGCGGAAATCCTATTCATTCTGCGTATTATTCTTCGTGGAACTTGGCATCAACAAGTTCGTTAAGCGCATCAATCGCCTTTTTGGCATCCGTGCCTGATGCTTCGATCTCGATTTCCGTGCCCGTCGATGCTGCAAGCATCATAAGCCCCATGATCGACACGCCTGAAACCTCTGTGCCGCGATTGCGAACCATGATCCGGGATTCGAATTCACCGGCAAGTTTAACAAATTTTGCGGCCGCCCGCGCGTGCAATCCGCGTTGATTGCTGATGGTTACGATCCGCTTTTCCGTCTGCGCCATATTTGTCCCGCCTTAGTCCCGACTTCAAGTCCCCGTCGGCAAACTTTCAAAAGATCCGGGCCATCCCCGATCGCCCGAACTTCTGTTTTTGTTGTTTATTCCTCGCCGCTTAGTAGGCGCGACGCCACATTGATATATTTCCGGCCCGCTTCCTGCGCTGCATTGACCGTTTCGGCCAGCGTGCCATCGATGCGCACCGATGCCAGTTTGATCAACAAAGGTAAATTAACCCCTGCAATCACTTCGACATTGGCCTGTTCCATGATGGAAATTGCCAGATTCGACGGCGTGCCGCCGAACATATCGGTCAACAGCACAACACCCTTGCCATCGTCGACAGCCTCGACACTCGCAAGAATGTCGGCACGACGTTGTTCCATGTCGTCGTCGGGTCCGATGCAGACGGCAGCGACATTTTCCTGTTCGCCGACAACATGCTGCAAGGCCGATACGAATTCCTTCGCGAGATCGCCATGGGTGACGAGCACCATCCCGATCATGCCGTTTTCTCCATCAATTCACTCCCCCGGTTTCGGTTCATCTGGCTTGTCACGATGACTGAGATGAACATCATATCCCAGACCGGCAATCCAGTCGTTTAGCATGCGCGCGATGTAAACGGAACGATGCTGACCGCCCGTACAACCGACCGCGATGGTCAGATAGCTTTTCCCTTCCTGCGCATAACGCGGCAGAACAGGGCCGATAAGGCCTTTTAACCGATCCATGAAACCGGCGAAATCCTGATCCGTTTCAATATAGGCACCAACCCGGTCATCAAGCCCGGTCAGCAAACGAAGCTCGGGATCATAATGCGGGTTACGCAGAAAACGAACGTCAAAAACAAGGTCGGCTTCGCCGGGCACGCCCTGACGGAACGAAAAGCTTTTGACAAAGATCGCCATCGCATCCTTTTCGCCAATCGCAAACTGGTCCTGAAGGATCTTGCGAAGCTCGGCCGATTTAAGCCGCGAGGTATCGATAATCATATCCGCCGTCGCCGCAATCGGCGCCATCAGGCGTTTTTCATGTTCAATCGCATCGACAAGCGGCCGGTCATGGGTCAAAGGATGGGGCCGTCTGCTTTCGGTAAAGCGACGCTGCAAAATGCCTGTCTCGGCATCGACAAAAACCACCATCGGGTTAACGCCGGGCTGCTCGCGCAAAGAGCTGACGATGTTGACAAACTGATCGACACCGAAATCGCGCGTACGGATATCAAGGCCAATCGCCAGCGGCTGATCAAGGTCGGTCCCCCCGCTCAGCAGAGCTGGCAGCAACCGCAACGGCAGATTGTCGACCGCGTCAAAGCCGAAATCCTCGAAGATTTTCAGCGACGTCGTTCGTCCGGCACCGGAAACCCCGGTCACCAGGACAAGTCGCGTATCCTCGCCATTCTCGCCGGTGCCGCCATCGGTGTTTATCGGGCCTATTGCATTGTCTGCATCGGTCATGTTTCGAGCTGCATCTCACCTGTTGCCAAGGACAAGGCGACCTCAATCTTGGCGTCGACTGCCATATCGAATGGCCAGATTTTCCAGGACGGAATCGAAATACCATAAAACGTTTCAAAACGGGGCTCGGGCATCCGTTCCACCTCGGCCGGGTCGGCCACCAGATCGAACAAAACCCTCACATCGCCGGCTGCCTGATGGGCAAGCCCGCGGACGATACCAATCCCGCGCACTTCGCACAATCGTGCAATCTGTGGCGGCGCGCTGGCAATCAGCTTGCCATCGCGCGCCAAAATGTCGGTCCTGTCATCGGAAACAAGCCGCCCTCCGGCCCGGACAAGCCGCAGCGAAAGGTTGGATTTGCCGCTGCCTGATGGCCCGCGCAACAAAATCGCATAGGACCCAAGCGCGACACAATTTGCATGGATTTGTGTCATAGCGGGCAAAACGATGCGCGGGTGATACCGGCTTGTCAAACGTGAAACATGCAGGTCTATCCTCATGGATAGAAATTACCGGCAATTCGACGGATTACGCACCTTCTTCAAGCGGCAAGCGCAGGGTAAAGATCGCGCCCTTGACCTCGCCATCGAGGATTCGGTTTGTCGCTGTCAGGTCGCCGTTATGCGCCCCGGCGATACGTTTGGAAATCGAAAGCCCCAGACCGGAATGCTGACCAAATTTTTCGCCTGATGGGCGTTCGGTATAGAACCGGTTGAAAATCGCTTCTTCCTTGCCGGGCGGAATGCCGGGTCCGTCATCTTCGACCGTGACCACCGCCTGATCCTTGTCCCGCCACGCACGCACCCGCACCGACCCGCCTTCGGGGGTAAAGGTGATCGCGTTTGAAATCAGGTTGCGGAACACCTGCACCAATCGGCTTTCAAGGGCCGGCACAATGAGGTTTTCAGGCACCGATACCTTGACCGGCGGGCCATCCGCATCGGCGTTATAAAGCTCGCAAAGGGTTTGCAGCAAAACACGCAGATCAACTTCTTCGGTTTCAGCGCGCGACAATTCGGCATCCATGCGTGAATAATCGGAAATATCGCTGATCAGGCGATCAAGGCGCTGAACGTCTTCGGCAATGATTTCCATCAGACGGCGCTGGCGTTCCGGGTCTTTCAGACGGGTCGCGGTTTCAACCGCACTGCGAAGTGACGTCAGCGGGTTCTTGATTTCATGGGCGACGTCGGCGGCAAAACGTTCAATCGCGTCCATACGATCCCAAAGCGTTTCGGTCATATCGCGAAGCGTCGTCGACAGATCGCCGATTTCATCGCGACGATCCGAAAGATCGGGGATGGTAAACTGACGGTTCTTGCTGCGCCGGACCCGTTCGGCCGCACGCGCCAAACGGTTTAACGGGCGCGTAATCACCCCGGCCAGATAAATCGACAGCAGAACCGTAATACCAAACGCAAAAACAAAGATTTTCAGGATATCAAGCCGAACCGCATGCAGGGCATTTTCAATCGCATCACCATTTTTGGTCAGCATGATCGACGCCAGAACCTGCTTGAAACGCTGCACTGGCACCGAAACCGACAAAACCCGGCGCCCCTGGCTATCCACCCGGACCACGCCGCGTGAATATCCGGCAAGGGCGGCACGTACTTCCGGATAATCACTGGCACTTGCGACCGGGGGGTCTACATAAAGCGGAAGCGGCTGCTCGCCCTCAAAAAGCGACAGAATCCCCTCGGTCAGTTTGCGCATGATTTCGGCAAGCTGGTCATCTTCACCCGGTGCTGGCAGCTCTTCTGCCTGAACCGCACCGCTGCCAAATGTCCGGACATTGCGGCTATCAGCGATCAATTGGCCATTCGCCCCGAACAGCCGTGCCCGTGCCCCGGTAATCCCGACAAGTCGGCGCACCATTTCGCGCGCGACTTCAAGCTTCACCCGATTGGTTGCATCATCACCCTGCCCGACGGCAGAGGTCGACAATGCCGCAGCATACATTTCCGCCTGCACGGCCATGGCTTCAAGTTCGGAATGGATCAATTCCTGCTTGTAACGGCCAAGATAAAGGATACCCGCGACCAGCACAAAAAGAGCCAGCGCATTCACCGCCAGAATGCGCCAGGTTAACGGGGAAAAAAGTCCGTGGCGTTCCTCTATCCGCGCAACACGGGTTTCGTGTTGCGGCACGGATTGCTGTTCAGCCGAGGCAGGTAAATCGCTCATTCAGACCCGCAATTCTGGCCGGGCCAATATCGGCCCGGCACTGCGACAAGAGTGTTCAGGACTTCAACTCGCAACCGTCGCTGTGTCGCGGTAACGATAACCAACGCCATACAGGGTTTCGATTTCTTTGAATTCCTTGTCTGTCTCGCGGAATTTCTTGCGCAGACGTTTTATGTGACTGTCGATGGTACGATCATCAACATAAATATGTTCGCCGTAAGCCGCATCAATCAGCTGATCACGGTTTTTCACGTGGCCCGGATGCTTTGCCAACGCCTGAATCAACAGGAATTCCGTCACTGTCAGGTTCACATGCTGGCCTTTCCAGCTGCACATGTGGCGGGATGGATCAAGAACCAGTTCCCCGCGCTGAATAACGTCTTCCGAACCGCTCGGGCGAACACCGCCTGCGCGCATGATTTCGGCACGACGCAGCAAGGTCCGGATACGCTCTATCAGCAAACGCTGAGAGAACGGCTTTTTGATATAATCATCTGCCCCAAGTCTCAGACCGGTCAGCTCGTCGACCTCGTCATCCTTGGATGTCAGAAAAATCACCGGCATCTGGGTCTTTTTGCGAAGATGCGTCAGAAGCTCCAAGCCATCCATGCGCGGCATCTTGATATCGAGCACGGCAAGATCGGGCTCTTCCTTGGTCAAGGCATGCAGCGCTTCAGACCCGTCGGAATATGTCTGGACCTCATACCCTTCTTCTTCAAGCGCCATCGAAACCGATGTCAGGATATTACGGTCGTCATCAACAAGTGCGATCTTACTCACCTGAACCTCGTCAGTTAGACAGATTAAAATTTGAAACAAGCCTAACAAAATACATCCCATTGTGGCGAAAAAATAACCACTTGAGGCATATTTGAGGCTTTGTTCATGTACGACACCAAGACCCTACCTGATTTCTGCCGTTCCACCCCATGGGAAAGTGACATTCAATACCGGTACTGCCCTGCGTCTTTATTGACTCCCCCTCCCGATGCCACATAACTATCGTGCACCCGAACAGGAAGCCGGACACCCCAGCCAACAGGCCGGACGCCAAAACGCCCTGTATGAAGCAAAAGACCAAACTCTAACGCGCGAGAGGCAGGATTGTTCTACTGGTTAAGCACCTATAGTCGCGCGTCGTTGAGTTTTGCCGGGATTATCATCGCCGGACTGGTCGTCTGGCTTGCTGTCAATTCGACCGAAACCCTTGCCATCAGCCAGTTACAGCAAACATCCCAGGCCCGCCTTGCACTTTATGAAAGCACATTGCGCGCCGCTGTCGATCGCTATCGATATCTGCCCTATGTCGTTGCGCGGAATCATGAAATCGTCAATGTCGTCACCGGAAACGGCACTGTGGATATTGCCAACCAGTATCTGCAAAAGGTCAACGGCCGGTCGGGCGCGGCCGCACTTTATGTCATGGACCGAACCGGCAAAACGGTCGCGGCAAGCAACTGGGGAACACCCGACAGTTTCGTGGGTCAGGATTACAGTTTCCGCCCCTATTTCACCGAAGCTTTCGCCGGGCAGGAAGGATTTTTCTACGGGATCGGTGTGACCACCGGGCGATCAGGCCTGTTCATTTCCCATCCGATATCGAAATCCGGCGAAATTGTCGGCGTGGTTGCTGTCAAAATTGAACTCGATGAGCTTGAACGGAACTGGCAGGACGGGGGCGAAACAGTCTTTGTTTCAGATGCCGACGGTGTGATCATGTTAACCAGTCGCGGCGACTGGAAATATCGCACCATTCGCCCGCTGACCGAAACCGATCGTGAGCGCATCTTGCGCAATCGCCAATATTCCGGTCAGGAACTCCGGTCACTGAACATTGCTGAAAATCCTTCTGGCGAGGATGGCTTGCTTGAAATCGGTAATGAACGCTTCCTGTTTGACATCAAACCGATCAGCGGCAGTGAATGGAATCTGTTTTATCTGACTCCGATGGACTATGTCGCAGAACGACGCACAAGCGTCATGCTGATCACCCTGATCGGGTCGGGATTGATCATCCTGATTGTGCTGTTCCTGCGCGAACGTGAATTGAAACTGGCATCCCAGCGCAAATCCATGGAATTTGCCCGCATTCAGGCGCTTAACACCCGTCTTGAACAGGAAATCACCGAACGCCGCAAGACCGAGGCCGAATTGCGCGGCACACAGGATGAACTGGTTCAGGCGGGTAAACTGGCCGCCCTTGGGCAGATGTCCGCCGCAATCGCCCATGAAATCAACCAGCCGATTGCCGCAATCCGAACCTTTTGCGCCAGTGCCAGATTGATGCTGGAACGCGGAAAGCCCGAAAATCTGGGCACCAATATCGAACAGATTTCTGCCCTGACCGAACGCATGGGATCGATCACCGGGCAACTTAAAACCTTCTCGCGCAAATCAACCGGCGTGCTTGAACCCGTCAATATCCGGGCTGCCCTTGATAATGTGATACAATTACTGTCATCACAGCTGCACAATGAAGGCTGTGTGCTTGAACAGTCGGCATTTGACGGTGATCTGATTGTCCATGCCGATCTGGTTCGGATCGAACAGGTTTTCGTCAATATCATCCGCAATGCCCTTGATGCCATGGCCGAAATACCGGGAACGGATAATGCGAACGGCAAGACGGAAAAACGCATCATCGTCGATCTTACGCAAACCCGGGATAAAGCCACCATTCGCATTTCCGATACCGGTCCTGGCATCGGCGAGGAAAGCCTGGCTTTGCTGTTTGACCCGTTCTTCACCACCAAGGACCCGGGACAGGGTGTGGGGCTTGGCCTGTCGGTCAGCTATGGAATTGTTCGTGACTTTGGTGGAACGATCCGCGCCTATAATCGGGCGGGTGGCGGGGCCTGCTTTGAAATACAATTGCCATTGATGCGGGGGACGCAGAAGTAATGCCGCACTCGAAAATCGATACCACCAGCGCAAAACCACAAACGGCACAGGTGATCATCGTCGATGATGAAGAAGCCCTGCGCGTTTCCCTGTCGCAATGGCTTGACCTGTCAGGCTACACCATCTGTGTTCATGCCGACGCGATTTCAGCCCTTGAAGATATCACACCCGATTTCGCCGGCGTCATCCTGACCGATGTCAAAATGCCAAAGCTTGATGGCATCGCCTTTACCAAATCGGTTCTGGCAATCGACCGTGACATTCCGGTGATCCTGATGACCGGTCATGGCGATGTCCCGATGGCGGTCGAAGCGATGAAAAGCGGGGCCTATGATTTCGTTGAAAAACCGTTTGAGCCGAACGACATCCTCGAAAGCCTTGAGCGCGCAATTGAAAAACGCAAACTTGTCATCGAAAACCGCGCCCTGCGCACGCAAATCGCCCAACAGGGCACGCTTGACAGCCGCCTGATCGGCAACAGCCCGTCGATGCGTGCGCTAAAGGCCGAAATCGCCAATATCGCCCCGACCGAAGTTCCAGTTCTGGTTTCCGGTGAAACCGGTACCGGCAAGGAACTTGTAGCGCGCGCCATCCATGATCTGAGTGTCCGACATGATCGGCGATTTGTTGCCGTCAACTGTGCGGCCATTCCTGAAAGCACTGCCGAAAGCGAACTTTTCGGTCATGAAAAAGGGGCCTTTACCGGCGCAACCAACCGCCGGATCGGCTGGATCGAACATGCCGATAATGGCACCCTGTTTCTTGATGAATTATCAAGCATGCCGCTGGCCTTGCAGGCCAAGCTTCTGCGCGTCATCGAACAGCGCGAAGTCGTGCGCCTTGGGTCAAACACCCCGGTAAAGGTCAATTTCCGGCTGATCTGTGCCACCAACGAAGATTTGCCGACCGCCGTTGCTGATAAGCGTTTCCGCGAAGACCTTCTGTTTCGGATCAACACATTCGAACTGCAAATCGCCCCGCTTCGCCAGCGCAAGGATGACCTGCCGTTACTTTTCGATATCTTTGCCGAACGCGCGGCTGAAAATTTTGATCGCCCTTATGAAAAACCGCCTGCAAAACTTTGGGGCGGACTTCTGGCTCATGAATGGTCGGGAAATGTGCGCGAACTTAAAAATCTCGCGGAACGCTATGTGCTCCTGACCGGCAACGCCGAAGAACGCTGGGCACGCCTGTTTGGCAACAGCATTGGCAATGGTGCCGCCGACCCTGCCGACAAAACCGGATCACTCGCAGATCAGCTTCGCCATTTCGAACAGCACATCATCCGCGATGCTCTGACGCGCCATAACGGCAACGTCAAAACAGTAATGGACGAACTCGACATTCCGCGTCGCACCCTGAACGAAAAAATGAAAAAGCTGAACATTCGCCGTGATACCATTGAAGAGCGATAATTTGTCCCGCAGCTTTAAAGTGTTAGGATATTTGTGAATCGGGTCTATCGGCAAAAATCCGCCGAAAAAGAAATGGTACATCGGCAAGATTCCGCCGACATGATCGGGCTGATTTTTGTATCTGCTTGATATATAAATAGAAAAATAGAATCCCCGGTTGGCATGATGTTTGCCAATCATCAGGGCAAAACAATAAACAACATTCGTCAGGGAGAATAACCAATGTCCGGGAAGGCATGCTTTCATCGCATGACGCTTGATCGGCCCGATAACGGGTCAATCGCATCTGAATGCCACCGCATTTTGTCGGATTTCTGACAGCATCCTTGTGAATCAGTTTCACGGGCGATTTGCGCGTGCCGTATTTGGCGACCGGATCGGACACTGCTTTATTATCCCGACGACCTGTTAAGTGCCCACCCGACACCATAATTCGTTAGAGAACAGGACGACCAACAACTGAGGAGATACCAAAAGATAACTGCCAATATTTCTTTATTGACCGTTTCTGTTGTTATCAACGCAGTAAACACTAATCCTAGGGAGGACTAAGTATGAAATTGCGGAATCTGCTTTCTGCAGCGGCAGCACTGATGATGTTCGGTGCCCCGGCATTCGCCCAAAGTCAGCTTTCCATCGCGACCGGCGGTACCGGTGGCGTTTATTATCCGTATGGCGGCGGTCTTGCGGAACTGATCAGCAAATATGTTGACGGTGCGACCGCAGTTGCCGAAGTCACCGGTGCATCTGTTGAAAACATGGGCCTTATTTCCCGTGGCGACAGCGACATTGCAATCGGTCTGGCCGATACTGTTTATGCCGGCTTCACGGGTACAGGCAAATTCGAAGGCCGCAAACTTGACAATGTTCGCGCCTTGGCTTCGATCTATCCGAATGCCGTTCAGATCGTGACCATGGCAGATAGCGGCATTACCAGCCTTGCCGATCTTAAAGGCAAACGCGTTTCTGTTGGTGCGCCAGGTTCCGGCACCGAAGTTTCTGCCAAAACCCTGCTTGAAGCCAACGGCATTTCTTATGATGACATCGAAGAACAGCGCCTGAACTTCAACGAAACCGCCGACGCACTTCGTGACGGCGATATCGATGCAGGTTTCTGGAGCGTCGGCCCGCCCACCAGCTCGATCCTCAACCTCGCAACCACGCGTGAGATCAAGCTGATCGCTCTCAGCGATGAGGAAATCGTTGCTGCTCTTGATGCCGAACCGACCTTCGCACCCTATGCGCTGCGCAAAGGGCTCTATGACGGTGTAACCGCACCGGTAAACACCGTTTCAACCCCGAACGTTCTGTTCGTGAATGCAGAAATGGATGACGAACTGGCCTATCAGATCACCAAAACCCTGTTTGAAAAAGTTGATGAACTGATCGCCATTCACCCGGCTGCCAACGACACCACCGTTGATTTCGCTCTGAACTCGACGCCAATTCCGATGCATCCGGGTGCCCTTCGTTACTACGAAGAAACCGGTTCACCGATTCCGCCTAAGCTTTATCCATGATTTCACTAAATTGGGGGCGGCCAGCATTGGCCGCCTTTACCCTTCTGATATCGGCATGTAGCGGGCCAGCTCGTCATGCTGAAACCACGCCGGGTACGGCAACGGACCATCTGGAAGTCATTGCCGCTGACGGATCGGTTTTGGCCAGAACACGAATTCCACGCCAATCTGGCTGGTGCCTTTACTGGAACCATTCGGTCACTGGTGACGGGGTTATCGATTGTTATGTCGATGATCTGGGCAGGATGGTCCTGCATCGTACATACCAACCCGATTTTGCAGCAGGTCTTGGCCATTATCCGGGTCGTGGAGTCCTGACCAGCGCCAAAGGTGGCGGATACTGGATCGAGGACATCGACGAACCTGTGCCGGGCAATGCCTATGCCCTGCGCGTCGGAAGTCTTGCAGTCGACCATCGTATCGTCACGACAGAGGGTGACGAAATATATCTTTCAAAGATGGCTGAACACACCCGTGTCACCATCCGCCTTGATACCGGGGAATAAGTTTCATGTCTGAACCGGCACCGCTTCCGTCCTTGGCGGACAAACTGCCACAACCCAAACTGGTTGTACTGGCAATTTCTGTTGTCGCCGTTGCACTTTCACTGTTCCAGATGTATGGCGCTGGGATCGAGCCGCTTGGCCTGTTTTATCAGCGTTCGATCCATCTGGCCTTTGTGATGTTTCTGGCCTTTCTGATGTTCCCCGTTTTCGGATCGAACCGCAAACGGGGCGTTCTGGGTTGGGTTATCGATCTGGGATTTCTGGCTGGTGCGTTCATTACGGGGTTCTATCTGTCCTTCTATCTGGACGAGATTTTCAACCGGGCGGGTTTCTGGACCAGTACCGATCTGATCATCGGCATCATTGCGACCGTCACCGTACTCGAAGCCAGCCGTCGTGCTGTTGGCCTTGGCATGACTGTGATTGGCATCGTTGCAATCGTCTATGCACTTTCCGGTCCACGTGGTGCATTGCCATGGCTTGGTGAATGGCTGCCCGGCATCCTTAGCCACCGGGGCGCTGATGTGGATCGCCTAGTCGGTCAGCTTTATCTTGGTCAGGAAGGCATTTATGGCCTGCCGATGGGAGTTGCAGCGACCTACATCTTCATGTTCGTCCTGTTTGGCGCATTCCTTGAAGTGACCGGTGCGGGTAAATTCTTTATCGACATGGCCTATGCGGCGACCGGCAGAAAGGCTGGCGGTCCCGCAAAGGCCGCGGTGCTGGCGTCTGCCGGTATGGGATCAATCAGCGGTTCGGCGATTGCCAACGTTGTCACCACCGGGGCCTTTACCATTCCACTGATGAAAAAATTGGGTTATCGCCCCGCACAGGCCGGTGGTATCGAAGCCGCCGCCTCGACCGGCGGCCAGATCACGCCACCTCTCATGGGGGCAGGTGCATTCCTGATTTCCGAGTATACACAAGTTCCGTATCTTGAAATCGTTATGGTCTCGATCTTCCCGGCGATCCTGTATCTCGGCACGGTTTATCTGTTTGTCCATATCGTCGCGCTGAAAAACGGTATGCGCGGCATGCCGGTCGAAGAACTGCCCGATTGGAAGCAGGTGCTTAAGGAAGGCTGGCAATTCATTCTGCCGCTTGGCGTTCTGATTTACCTTCTGGTGCTGAACATTTCACCGATGCGTGTCGGTTTCTGGGCGATCATTTCCGTCCTTGCGGTTGCCGCCCTGCGCTACGCGATCTGGTTCTTCTATGTCGCGCCGCAGAACGGCGAAAAGGCAAGCCATGATCGCCTGAAGGTTGCCCTTGCCAATGGCGTCAGGATTACAATTGCCGCCCTTGAACTCGGTGCAAAAAATGCGGTTGCGGTCAGCATGGCCTGCGCTGTTGCCGGTATTATTGTCGGCGTCGTCGGACTGACCGGTTTGGGTCTGAAATTCTCGTCGATGATGATCGCTTTCTCGGGCGGCCATATTGTTCTGGCACTGGTTCTGGTGTTGATCGCCAGCCTGATTCTCGGTATGGGCCTGCCGGTGACGGCATCCTATATCGTTCTGATCGTTCTGGTCGGACCGGCACTGTCCAACGAGTTCGGCATTCCGTTGCTGATCGCTCATCTGGTGGTGTTCTGGTATTCTCAGGACAGTAACGTGACCCCGCCCATTGCGCTTGCCGGTTTTGCCGGGGCCGCGATTGCCGGGGCAAGTCCATTGGAAACCAGTATGCAGGCCTGGAAATTTGCCAAGGGCCTCTATCTGATCCCGGCCTTCATGGTGTTCAATCCGGAAATCATCACTGGTGGCCCGCTGCCGCTTGTGCTCTGGACTGGTTTTACCGCGATCCTGTCGCTGGCAGCCTTTGCCGCCGCACTCGAAGGCTTCATGTTTGCCAAGATTGATCTGGTGTCACGCATTCTGATTGTTCCAGCGACAATTGGCATCTTCTATCCTGACATTCGGGCAGAGATCGCAGGCACGGTCGTCATTCTGGCGATACTGGGCCTGAACTGGTGGAAAAGCCGTCATTCGGATGGTCCGGCAGCCAAAATAGCTGCCTGATTTCACCGCTGAAACGACTTACTTTTGATCCGAAAACCCCCGCAAGAACATGTTCTTGCGGGGGTTTTTTCTTATTATTTGCTTACATAATACCTATGCATTCGGGCAGTAGACGCTTTTCACCGCCCTAGATAATATCGCCGGAAGAATTCCTCATACTATTGATTGAACCTCATGCAATTCCTCAGTCTTTTGCGTCAGGCACCCCGCCCGTTGGCATTCGGGGCGCTTCATAGTTTTGGCTCGTCATTCGGCCAGACCTTTCTGGTCGCCCTTTTCGTTCCGTTCATCGGGGCCAGCCTTGCAATCAATGAAACCGAGTTTGCCAATATTTATGCCGGGATCACCATCGCAAGCGCGCTTTGCCTGCCGTTCATCGGGCGATTGATCGACCGCATCGATATGCTGCGCTATAGCCTGGCGACCATGGTGTTGCTGACCATCGGCTGCCTTGTGATTGCCGCTGCACAGTCGGCCTGGATGCTGATTGCGGCCCTGTTTATTCTGCGTCTGGCTGGGCAGGGATTGATGAGCCATGTCAGCATGACCGGCATTGCGCGTTATTTTGACCGCAGTCGTGGACGTGCCCTCGCCATTGCAAGCTTTGGCTTTCCATTGGCAGAGGCAATCATGCCGGTAACCCTGCTGGCACTTATTGCCGGATTTGGCTGGCGGGCCACCTATGCCGGGGCCGGTATTTTCATCGTGGTTATCCTGATGCCGATTGCGATCCTGCTGATCCGCGATAACGCGAAATTCCGCGAAGCACCGGGCAAAATGGAAAACAACAGCAAGACCGCTAGTGCGAATCAGGAGGTCGCCCGGGATACGTCACCCACAAGCAGCCATCCACGCCTGTTCCGGTCACGCTATATCTGGTTCTGCATGCCGATGCTGGCCGCCCCGCCGCTGGTGATGACCGCCCTGTTCTTCCATCAGGGATCGATTTCAGCCAGTAAAGACATCGACCTCACCTGGTTTGCAGCGGGCTTTACGGTTTTCGCCATCACATCGGTGATCGGGGCCTTTGGCAGCGGACCGCTGATTGACAGCCATACTGCACGAAAGCTGTTCCCCTATCATCTGATCCCGGCCATCGGGGCGGTATCGTTGCTGGCGATCACCGAAACCCCGGTCATGATCCCGGTTTATATGGGGATGCTGGGGATCACCACCGGCTTTGCCACAACATTACGTACCGCGATTATCCCGGAACTGGTGCCACTGGATGAAATTGGTGCGGTTCGAAGCACTTTGACTGCGGTCATGGTTCTGGCATCGGCGATTGGCCCGGCGATCTATGGCTGGATGTTTGCCGCCGATATTGATATCGCGACGACGCTTTGGATCACCATCGTGGCAATGGCGGTTGTTTCGGTGCTGTCATGGATGTCGGAACGGCCGGGCTTCTATATCCCGCCGGGCGTCGCCCGCCAAACCGGTGAATAAGGCCGGGGGATTTCAATGTCGGAAATCGCCGATAAGACAAAAAAATGGCCCGGAGCTCAAAAGAGCCCGGGCCAGTCGGGAAAACAGCGTCGTCTAGGGAGGAAGACGCTAGAAAAAACGCGGTAGTCCATCGCGGGAGCGTCGTTTGGGGAGGAAGATCAAACGTCGCTCGACCGCGAGGTCGTCAATTAGGCAGCACCGCCAACGGTGCCAGCCGGATGCTTGATGTCGGCGGACTTGTCAGAGCCTTTGAACAGGCTGCGGAACAGGCTGCCGATATATTCAGCGCGAAGCTGTTGGCCTTTGCGCACGCCAGCTTCAATCTCGCTGGTTTTGATGTTCAGCTTGGTGATGTCAGCATAAGTGGTCATGGCAGACCTCCTTTAAGAATTTGGTTCATTGCGACAACGTGTCGCGTTTGATGAACCCAATCTAATTTCCTTTACGGCAGAAGAGAATTACCTCAATATGCACATTACTTGTGAATATGCGTCATAAATAGGAAACATACCGATGGATCGCGCCGCAGAAATGGAAATCTTTGTCCATGCCGTTGAAGAAGGCAGCTTTTCAGCTGCTGCACGGACCATGCGTCTGTCACCTTCGGCGGTTTCAAAATACATTTCGCGCCTTGAAGACAGGCTTGGCGCACGACTTTTGATGCGCACAACCCGTCAGCTTAGCCTGACCGAGGAAGGCCGTGCCTTTTACGAGCGCGCCCGCACGATCCTAAACGAGATCGAGGAAGCCGAAGAAGTCGTAACCCAGCTTTATGCCGCCCCGCGCGGAACGCTTCGCATCAATGCTTCAGTGGCGTTTACCAAGTATCAGGTCGTGCCGCTGATCCCGGAATTTCTGGCGCGTTATCCCGATGTCCGCATTGAATTGACGCTCGATGACAAATTCACCGATCTGGTCAACGATGGTTACGATCTGGCGATTCGCCTGTCAGCCCTTGAAGATTCATCGCTGATCGCGCGCAAATATGCGGTCAACCGCCGCATGATCGTCGCATCGCCGGAATATCTGGAAAAGAACGGTATCCCGCGTAAACCCCAGGAACTTGAAAACCACGACTGTCTGCATCTGTCTTCGCGCGAAAGCTTCAACGACTGGCATTTCGATACCCCCGAAGGTCATGTTTCGTTCCGGGCACAGGGCAGTTTTTCCGCCAATGACGGTGACGCATTGCACGAAGCGGTCGTTGCCGGACTGGGCATGGCGCGACTGGCCGAATATCTGGTCCATGAAGATATCCGTGCGGGCCGCCTGACGCCGGTTCTGACGGAATATGTTCACGATCTGGCGTGGATTTCGGCTGTGTATCCACACAAACGTCACCTGTCGCCAAAGGTTCGTGCCTTTGTAGACTTTCTGGCCGAAAAATTCACCCCGATCCCGCCATGGGAACTGGGCCTGCGCGATGCTCGTTCCGTCCGCAAACCCGAAGCCGGTACCGAAACCAAGGCCATTGCAGCCCCGGTTACCGGGCTGCAAAGCTGAGTTCGCAAACGGTCAGGTAATCCGAAGCAGAACATCGTTCGGTCGAGCTTTGAACCGGTATTCCGACGAGGCACTAAGATCATCAAGAATGCGGGTTTCGCCAGTTCGGGTGAACCCGCATTTTTCATAAAAGCGATGTCCGGCTTCAAACCGCGTATCGGTCCACAGGACAAGTTCGGTGCAATCGGGATGGGTTTGCATCAGCCAATCAAGTGCCTTTGTCAGCATGCGTTGTGCAACGCCCTGCCCGCGGGTGGCACGATCCAGATAGACCTTGTGCAATTCCGCCTGCTTTTGCGCCGGATCGTATTTGATGCCAAGGCATCCCAAAACACGCCCATCCCCCTCGACAACCCAGATACAACCATTCCCGGCGGTAAAATCATCGGCAATCGCATCAAGTTCAGGAAACTCGCCCGCACGGTCAAAGATGCAACCGGGATAGTCAGAAAAGACCGCATCAATCAGGATTGCGATTTGATCGCCGTCCCGGTTAGTGGCTTTGCGAATGTCGAATACCATTTCCATGGACTTAGCCCTGTAAAACCACGCCCTTGGCAAGCTTGTCATAGCCGCGCAAAACCGCATCGGTATCCATAACTGCCTTGCCCGGCCGTTGAATGCGGGTCGGGCGCAGCGCACCGGTGCCGCACGCAATCGTCAGACTGTCGTCAAGGATGGTGCCCGCCGGACCGGTCTGGTCGGTAACGATGGCGGCCTGCACCTTGATACGTTCCTTGCCAAATTCGAAATAGGCACCCGGCCATGGGGTAAATGCGCGGATCTTGCGTTCAAGTGCCGCAGCATCATCGGTGAAATCAAGCTTTGCCTCGGATTTTTCAAGCTTGGCAGCGTAGGTCACGCCGTCTTCAGGCTGTTTGGTTGCCCGTAATCCACCGACCGGAAGCTTTTCAAGCGCCTCGACAATCAGTTTGCCACCCAGCTCGGCAAGATCGTCATGAAGGGCATTGGCATAAGTTTCGGACGTGATCGGAATATCACCACCCAACAGCATGTCACCGGTATCAAGCCCGACATCCATCTGCATGATGGTCACACCGGTCTTGTCATCCCCCGCCAGTATGGCGCGCTGGATCGGGGCCGCACCACGCCAGCGCGGCAACAGGGACGCATGAATGTTCAGACAACCATATTTCGGCGCATCGAGAATAGCCTTTGGCAGGATCAGGCCATAGGCCGCGACCACCGCAACATCAAGATCAAGGTCGGCAAAGGCCTGTTTCTGGTCATCTGATTTCAGGGAAACAGGCGTGCGGACCTCGATCCCCTGTTCTTGCGCCCATGCATGAACCGGAGTCGGCGTTTCCTTTTGCCCACGACCGGCCGGGCGTGGCGGCTGGGAATAGACGCAGACAACATCATGACCGGCTGCGACCAGTTGCTTTAACGCCACAAGGGCAAAATCCGGAGTTCCCATAAAGGCAATGCGCAGCTTGGTCATCGGTCACGTCCATTCATCACAATGTCGGGGGGTATTTTTCGATTACTGGTCGGCAATTTGGCGCTATCTTGTGGAAATGACAAGCCAAGCCTTTCCCGAGCCGCGCAAATACCCGGTCGAACATATATGGCATGCGGACTGGAGCATATCTGCCAAATCCCGATGGGTCGCCAAAGCACGTCGCAATACATCCGGGTGGCTGATTTATGCGATCGAGCCGGTCGGACTGTTAAACCAGTTTCGCCAGTCACTTTCACAATACGGTCGGGACCACGCCCTTTGGCTTGGTCTTGATATGCCGGTCGGCTTTGTCGATCACTGGTATGATGGCGTGAATATTCAAGACTTTAAATCTTTGTTGGATATTATTTTCACTGGCAAATGGGATAGTTTTTCCGACGTCTGTACAAACCCGGACGAAATCACCCATCACAGACCGTTCTATCCCAAAACAGCCCGCGTAAAAGGCAGCGTAAAGCGTGAACATCTTGCAGATGCCCTTGGTGTATCAAGCTTTGATAAGCTTTATCGCCTGTGCGAAGGTGCCACCTATCACCGCCCCGCCGCCTGCCCGTCTTTCTGGACCCTTGGTGCCAATCAGGTTGGCAAAGCAATGTTGCACGGGCTCGAACATCTGATCACTCCCGGCTATCGCGATGGATTTAACATATGGCCCTTTACCGGTGATCTTTCGACATGCTGCCAACAGAACGGCGTAACCCTGATTGAAACCTATCCCGGTGAAATCTATGGCTGGCTCGGCATTGATGAGGTGACCAAATCAAATCATAAAAGCCGTACTCTGGCTATTGCGACCCTGATCGACTATGCCGTGGGAAATGGAATTGAAATAAACACCGCAGTTGCGGCCGACATCAAATCAGGTTTCGGCCCCGACGAGGGCAAGGACGATGCGTTTGATGCGCTGGTCGGAGCCCTGGGACTGATCCTTATTGCCGATGGCAAACATCCCGAATATCTGCCTGATCGCCCGATCATCCGCAAACGCGAAGGCTGGATCATCGGAATGGATATCGGCTCCCTCAAACCGCGCACAAAATGAAAGGGCCGATCATACGGCCCTTCTTAAGACTGAAAACTGATCGACTCAGGCAGACTTTTTCGTCTTTTGCAGCTTCTGCACCTTTTTCAGGATCATGTTGCGCTTAAGCGCACTGAGATAATCCGTGAACAGAATGCCATCAAGGTGATCAAGTTCATGCTGGATGCAGGTGGCAAGCAGGCCATCGGCCTCAATTTCATGCTCCTTGCCGTTTTCATCCAGATAGCGCAGGCCAACTTCGGCAGGGCGTTCGACATCGGCATATTGTTCCGGGATCGACAGGCAGCCTTCCTGATAGACAGATGTATCCTCGGATTCCCAGATGATTTCCGGGTTCACGAGTTTCAGCGGCTGGGGCTTTTCCTTGTCATCGGACACATCCATGACAACCACACGCTTCATCACGCCGATCTGGGGCGCAGCAAGGCCGATACCCGGTGCCGCATACATGGTTTCAAGCATGTCATCGAGCAATTCACGGATTTCGTCATTCACCTCTGCCACCTCTTCGCATTCCTGCTTAAGGCGGGGATCGGGAACAATGAGAATGTCGCGCAGGGCCATGTGTCTTTTGTCCGGTCTGGAAATCTATGTGTTCATCGCATTATAGCGAAATCAGCGCTTCGAGATAAGGTTTCGTCGCAGCTTAGTCAAGCAACAGCCCTGCACTTACGCGCAACTCACCCATGATCGGTAGCGGTATGGGGCGTTTCATCGTCATCATCATCGGTTTGGGCCGTCAAAACATCAGAAGGTGCGCCAAGCAATTCGGTTTTGGTGATTTCACGCACATGGGTTTCAGCATGAAGTGGTTCTTCGATGGCGCGGTCGTCGGCAACGATATGCTTTTCCTTGAGCTTGCGCGCTGAAACCAGAACCGTTCCTTCAAGCGTGCCAAGAGTCTTGTTGTAGTTTTTGACCGTGCTTTCAAGCGACTTGCCCATCAAGGCAAAGTTTTTGGCAAGGGTCCCCAGACGATCAAAAAGCTGCTGACCGATTTCGCTGATATCGCGGGCATTTTCGGCCAAGGCTTCCTGGCGCCAGCCATAGGCCACGGCCTTCAGAAGTCCCAACAAGGTTGTCGGGGTCGCCAGAATGACACCATCGCGGAAGCTGTCTTCGATCAGGCGGGGGTCTCGTTCAAGGGCCGCCGAAAAGAAGCTTTCGCCCGGCAGAAACAGAACAACAAATTCGGGCGAATCGACCGATTTCCAATAGGATTTTTTTGACAGGTCGGAAATCACCTTGCGCACATTGGTCACATAGGTGCCCATCAGGGCCTCGCGACGGATGTCGTCGTGCTTTTCATCGATCGCCTCAAGATAGGCCGATGTCGGGGCCTTGGCATCGACGACGATGTTTTTACCACCCGGCAGATGAATGACCATATCGGGCTTCTGCGCGCCTTCGTCGGTATTGAAATGCACCTGTTCTTCGAAATCGCAATGTTTGAGCATGCCGGCCAGCTCAACGATCCGGCGCAGCTGCAATTCACCCCATTTGCCTGATACCGACGAACTAGACCGCAGGGCAGAGCTTAACGTCTGGGTTTCCTTGGACAGACGGGTTTGCGATTCAACCAGCTGGCCGACCTGATTACGCAATTCGCCATAAGCTTCCTTGCGCGAATTTTCCAGTTCATTGACCTTGGTATCAAACGCCTGCAAACGTTCCTGAATCGGTTTGACGAGGCTGTCGATGGCCTGCTGGCGTTTTTCCAGATCGCCTTTGGCCCCTTCCTGCATGCGCGAGAAATTCTCACGTGCCAGCTTCATGAACTCGTCATTGTTGACTTTAAGCGCGTCAGACGACAATGCCTTGAAGCTATCAAGCAGTTTGGTGCGCGCATCATCAAGCATCGCGAGCTTTTCGGTGGTGGCTTCGCGCTCTTTTTCCAGTCTGGTTTCGGCAATGGCACGCTTTTCGGATTCTTCGGAAAGCCGGTTACGCGTGGTTGCCAATTCGTTTGCCAGTTCACGCCGGGTTGCATCGACCTGATCGAGTTGTGCTGCCAGCAAGGCGGTTCGCGACTCTGCCTCTGCCATCACGGCTTCTTTGGTGCGTTTGACCATCAGCACACTGAAAACCAGTGCGACGACAAGTGCCGCAATTGCGCCCGCTGCAAGAGAGATCGGATCCATATTCCCACCGTTTGGTTATAGCCTGATTTCTTTGTATCTGTTTTGTTCCATTAAATCCAGAACGCAACCGATTTGATATATCGCTGTGAAACGTCGCAAAACGTCAGATCGTGACTGGCGAAATCGCAATAATATCACTATGTTTCAATTACCTACTTCAGGGAATGCTCGTTTGTCAGCATCCAGACAGGATTGCTGGGATGGATTGGTTGTGTTGCAACAATGCATCCAAACGCAAGGCAGGGAAATCAGAACGGTGCCGCGGCAGTTGCGCGCCATTTTGCCCCCCGTCTTAAGTTGTATTCCCTGAAATCCATCAGCGCACTAGCATAGGGCGCAAGCGACAGGAACCGATTTACGCCATATCGACCGGATGATCTTGCATCGCCCGTTCGGTTGTCCCGCACCAATTATTGCGACTGCGAAAACCGGTACCTGAAACGCACAAGAATATCGCACCGGCCCAAAGACCTTTCAGCGGGCAGGTAACCGGTGCGAACGTACAGACAACAGGAAACGAACAAGAGGCCACATATGTCTGCGAACGTTTATCCCGTATCCGACGACATCGCGAAGGGCGCGCTGATCGACAAGGCAAAATACGACGCCATGTACAAGCAGTCGGTCGAAGACCCCGAAGGCTTCTGGGGCGAACATGGCAAACGCATCGACTGGATCAAGCCGTTTACCAAGGTCAAGAATGTCAGCTTTGACACCAAGGACCTTTATATCAAATGGTATGAAGACGGTACGCTGAACGTTGCGGCCAACTGCCTTGATCGTCATCTGGCAAAACGCGGTGATCAGACCGCGATCATTTTCGAAGGCGACGATCCGTCCGTTTCCGAACATATCACCTATAAAGACCTGCATGAACGTGTCTGCCGGTTTGCCAACGCGCTTAAATCGATGGGTGTGGGCAAGGGCGACCGCGTTGTCATTTACCTGCCGATGATCCCGGCCGCAGCGGTTTCGATGCTGGCCTGCGCGCGCATCGGTGCGATCCATTCCATCGTATTTGGCGGCTTTTCGCCCGAAGCATTGGCCGGCCGCGTTGAAGATTGCGGTGCGAAGGTTGTCATCACATCGGATGAAGGCCTTCGTGGCGGGCGCGGTGTGCCGCTGAAGCGCAATGCAGACGAAGCGCTTTCGCATCCGGGTGTCAAATCCGTCGAAAAGCTTGTTGTCGTCAAGCACACCGGCAAGGACATTGCGTGGAACGATGCCCGCGACGTCTGGTATCACGAGGTCTGCGAGGCAGCATCCCCTGACTGCCCGCCGACCGAAGTCAATGCCGAAGACCCGCTTTTCGTTCTGTATACGTCGGGTTCGACCGGCAAGCCAAAGGGCGTTTTGCATACGTCGGGCGGTTACCTTGTTTACGCATCAATGACCCATCAGTATGTCTTTGATTATCACGAAGGCGATATTTACTGGTGTACGGCCGATGTTGGCTGGGTCACCGGGCACAGCTATATCGTTTATGGCCCGCTGGCCAATGGTGCCACGACCCTGATGTTTGAGGGTGTGCCGAGCTATCCGGATGCATCGCGTTTCTGGCAGGTGTGCGAGAAGCACAAGGTCAATATCTTCTATACCGCGCCGACAGCGATCCGTGCCCTGATGCGCGAAGGCGAAAGCTGGGTCAACAAGGCGGATCTTTCGTCCCTGCGGATCCTTGGTTCGGTGGGTGAGCCGATCAACCCCGAGGCATGGGAATGGTATCACGAGCATGTCGGTAAACGGAAATGCCCGATTGTCGATACCTGGTGGCAGACCGAAACCGGCGGCATCCTGATTACGCCGCTTCCGGGTGCGACCGACCTTAAACCGGGGTCAGCGACGCTTCCGTTCTTTGGTGTGCAGCCCGCCCTTCTGGATAATGAAGGCAAGGAACTTACCGGCGCAACCGATGGCAACCTTGTGATCAAGGATAGCTGGCCGGGGCAGATGCGCACGGTTTATGGCGATCATGAACGGTTCATCCAGACCTATTTCAGCACATTCGCCAATGTCTATACCACCGGCGACGGTGCACGACGGGACGAAGATGGTTATTACTGGATCACGGGCCGCGTTGATGACGTGATCAACGTTTCAGGCCACCGGATGGGCACCGCCGAGGTTGAAAGTGCACTGGTCGCACATTCCAAGGTGGCCGAGGCCGCCGTGGTCGGTGTTCCCCACGACATCAAAGGACAGGGCATCTATGCTTATGTCACGCTGAATGCCGGTGAAGAACCGACCGAAGAACTGCGCAAGGAACTGGTTCAGTGGGTGCGCAAGGAAATCGGCCCGATTGCCAGCCCCGATTATATCCAGTGGTCGCCGGGGCTGCCGAAAACCCGTTCGGGCAAAATCATGCGCCGTATCCTGCGCAAGATTGCGGCGAACGAATATGACCAGCTTGGCGATACATCAACCCTTGCCGATCCGGGTGTGGTTGATGATCTGATCGAAAATCGCCAGAATCGTAAATAGAATTTCAGGCCCAACCTGTTGATGCACAAAGACCCCGCTTTGATTTAAGCGGGGTCTTTTACGTTGGATCACAGCACTTTACCCGCAGCCTTCCAATATTGTTGGTTGTGCCGGTTCTGGAATTCCTTTAAATAGGCTGCGTTGCGACGCAGCAAAACTTGTTTATCCTTTGACGGACACGGGGCCGATGTAAGAACTGTTTCGATAATTCCTGCTTGCGACCGGGCTGTATCAACAGCGCCGATGTTATCGCGTGGCAGTGACGAAACAGCTTTCCGCCCCACTTTTTATTCCCTGATCATATAACAGAAACCCGTCTGCCGGATTGCTGGCGGACTGCGAGACTGGAGTTAAGCCTGTGAACACCGATTTCCTTCCGCAATTGCGGACCGAATGGTTTGGCAATATTCGCGGCGATATCCTCGCCGGGATTGTCGTTGCCCTTGCCCTGATCCCCGAGGCCATCGCCTTTTCGATCATTGCCGGGGTCGACCCGAAGATCGGACTTTATGCGTCCTTCTCGATTGCCGTGATTACCGCAATTGTCGGCGGGCGACCGGGCATGATTTCAGCCGCGACCGCCGCGACTGCTGTACTTATGGTTACGCTCGTGCGCGATTATGGTCTTGAATATCTGCTGGCGGCTACCGTATTGGCCGGGTTGTTACAGATCGGGGCCGGATTGCTTCGGCTGGGTTATGTCATGCGGTTTGTCTCTAAATCCGTGATGACCGGTTTTGTCAACGCCTTGGCCATCCTGATTTTCATGGCACAGTTGCCCGAATTGACCAATGTCACCTGGGTGACTTATGTGATGGTTGCGGGCGGACTTGCCATTATCTATCTGTTCCCGCGCATTACCAAAGCAATCCCGTCACCCTTGGTCTGTATCGTTGTACTGACGGTGATTTCGCTGTTTATCAATGCCGATCTGCGAACCGTGGGTGATATGGGCGAACTGCCTTCGACCCTGCCGGTCTTCCTGATCCCCGACATTCCGCTGAACCTTGAAACCCTGATGATCATTCTGCCCTATTCGGCGGCTGTTGCGGTTGTCGGTTTGCTCGAAAGTCTGATGACGGCCCAGATCGTCGATGATCTGACCGATACACCGTCCAACAAGAACCGCGAATGCATCGGCCAGGGCATTGCCAATACCGCCACCGGCTTTATCGGCGGCATGGCGGGCTGCGCGATGATCGGGCAATCCGTGATCAATGTGAAATCGGGCGGGCGCGGACGTTTATCGACCTTTGTTGCCGGGGTTTTCCTGCTTTTCATGATCGTCGTGTTAAGCGATATCGTCAGCATCATTCCGATGGCAGCCCTTGTTGCGATCATGATCATGGTCTCGATCGGAACATTCAGTTGGTCCTCGATCAAAAACCTTCGTGACCATCCGAGAAGCTCGTCCATCGTGATGCTGGCAACCGTGGTAACGGTCGTCGCGACCCATAACCTTGCGATTGGCGTTTTGATCGGGGTTTTGCTGTCCGGCATTTTCTTTGCGTGGAAGATTTCGCAGATTTTCCGCGTGTCCAGCACACTTTCACAAGACGGTACGCATCGGACCTATAACGTCGAAGGGCAGGTTTTCTTTGCCTCTGCCGATGATTTCACCGCGGCATTCAATTTCAAGGAAGCGCTGGACAAGGTCACGATTGATGTCAGCCATGCGCATATCTGGGACATTTCAAGTGTTGCGGCCCTTGATATGGTCGTGCTGAAATTCCGCCGTGAAGGGGCCGAAGTCGAATTGATCGGTCTCAATGAAGCCAGCGAAACAATTGTCGATAAACTGGCCATACATGACAAGCCCGGCGCTTTTGAACGCCTGATGGGCCATTAGGGAAGGGGACGATCAATGACACATCTGATCGCACTGATCGACGGATCGAGCTATTCGCAAAGCGTTCGCGACCTGACCTGCTGGGTGGCGGAACGCACCGAGGCATCGGTTGAGCTGATGCATGTGCTGGGCCGTCGCGGCGTGGGCTCCGAACCCGCCGACCTTAGTGGTAACCTCAAACTTGGTGCACGTAGCGCACTTTTGCAGGAACTGGCCGACCTTGATGAACAAAAGGCCAAGCTAGAGCTAAAACGCGGGCGGCTGTTGCTTGAAGAAGCCAAATCGGGCCTTGAAGAAGCCGGACTTTCATCCGTTACCTCCAAGCTTCGTCATGGCGATCTGATTGATGCAATTGGCGAGTTTGAAGGCGATGCCGGCCTGATCATCATTGGCAAGAGGGGCGAGGCCGCCGATTTTGCCAAACTGCATCTGGGATCAAATCTTGAACGGGTTGTCCGGTCTGCGACCAAACCGGTTCTGGTCGCATCGCGCGCATTCAAGCCGATCAACAAGTTCCTGATTGCGTTTGACGGCGGCGAAAGTGCGATGAAGGCCGTGCGCCACATTGCGGGTGGCAAGCTGTTTACCGGACTTCCGTGCGTCTTGCTTTGCGTTGGCAAACCAACAGATAGCCTTCAGGAAAAGCTTGATGACGCGGCGACCATTTTGCGCAAGGCAGGATACGATGTTGACGCCGGTTTCGAGGCCGGTGAACCCGAAGACATGATCAAAAACCGGATCGAGGCGGATGGCATCGACCTTCTGATCATGGGCGCATACGGCCATTCGCGCATCCGCAACCTGATCATCGGCAGCACCACCACCGAAATGGTTCGGTCCTGCCATGTGCCGGTAATGATGTTCCGCTAAATGACTGATCGGGCAGCAGCGAACGCAGTCGTTGCTAAGCGCGCTGTTCTGGCCTCTATCACCGGCCCGGATGCCGGACTGTGTAAAACGGTCCTGCATCCGGTACTCGTCAACCCGTCCCGGCCTATGCCGGGGTTGTTAGCTGTTTGCGCATTTGATCGGCAACCGGGTGCAACAGGTCATCGGAAAGCGGCCCGACCACACTGTAACCCGTGCCCATCGATGCCCAGGAAATACCGGTGACACCATCGGCATGATGTTCCTGCATCGGGGCATTCTGGTCAGCCTGCATCGGTCGGGCCAGCATCACCAGACGCACCCCCTGATCATCATCATACATAAGCATTGCCGCCGGGCCGTGATCGGTAGCAACAACCCGCCCGCCCATAAACCGGTATCCATCCGCCGTCAGATCGGGTACATGCAAATTCATTCCGACACGATCACTGATCCAGCGCAGCAAATCATCGGTTTTATCCGCCCGGATTTCGACCGGCCGGTTGCGATCTCGGGCATAGGCAACATAGCTGGCCGATGCCTCGCGTGCTAAAGCACCAATCCCTTCAGGTGCCGACAATGCCGTCAAAACCGGCACATCGGGATTTTGCACAAATCCGTGCAATCCCCATCCGGCCCCGCCACCAACACACAGCAAAGCAATCGCGGCTGCCGCCCCCTGCCAACCGCCAAACCACGCAATCCGACCGCCCGCATTCCCGTCCTGAAATCCATCCTGACGGTGATCGGTTACCGACTTGCCGTCATGACGGCGGTTTTCGATCAGGTGATGCAAATTCAATTGCGATGGCACCGGTTCATCGGCTACCGGGGCAAAAGCCGCGCGCATCAGGTCGCGATGCCGGGCATAGGCATCAACCCGTCTGGCAATATCGGGATGCTGCGCGATATAGGCCGCCACCGCATCGTGGCGCGCCCCATCAAGCGCACCATCAACAAAAGCATGCAGATCGTCTTCTGAAATGGGGCTGTGGCTCATTTGACCCTCCGCAAATTTGGGGTGCTTTGACGATCCCCGTTGTTCCGCCTGTCACCATCCAGAATCTGGCGCAATCTTTCTCGCCCGCGTGACAGACGCGACATAACCGTCCCTAACGGTATATCCAGCACCTTTGCCGTTTCTGCATAGGACAGATCTTCGATCGATACCAGCAGCAGAATGCTGCGCTGATCATCGGGAAGGGTTGCAATCGCGCCCATCACATCCTGATAATGCAGGCTGTTTTCCTGTGTGCCGTCATGGGCAAATGCGGTTTCGACCGTATCATCAAGAGCGATATGCGGTCCGCGATACCGGTTTTGGCGCCAGTAATTGACCGCTAGATTATGCAGGATGGTAAACATCCATGTGCGTGTGTTGCCATCGTCGCGGCGCTGGTGCCAGCGGCTGATGGCGCGTTCCAGACAATCCTGTACCAGATCATCGGCCTGCGCGCGATCACCGCAAAGGGCACGCGCATATCGCCGAAGGGCCGGGATCAGCGGTTCTATCCGCCGGATCATGTCATCATGCATTCCTATCGTCCTGTGACAGGGGCGTGTTGTGGCACTGGTAATTCTTGTGCTGGGGCCAGACACCTCCATTGCCAATACGGTGCCGGGCATCTGGCAATGAAGGACACCAAACGGATTGCAGGACAAATAATGCAATCCGTTTCGTATATAATCCGTTTCACCCCGGCCCGCATCGGAACCGGGGTGAAATACCATATGGGGTCAGTCGGCCTGAACCTGCACCGGTGCGCCAATACCATCGGCGGTTTTCGGGGCCACTACCAGATAACGTTTGGGCTGCTCATCCTCGCCCTTGACCAACTGGCGGATCGGACCAAGCGCATTGACAATACTTGCCCCGGTCGGGTTGGCCTTGAAATTCGACAGGGCCTGCAATGTTCCGCTGCCATCCGGATTGCCCGCCAGTGCAAGGACGTATTCCTTGCCTGGTTCCAGACCGGTGACCGAGGCCTGCACCACCTGTGTCAGGCCCTGATCAAACAGCGACACGTTGCTGGGGGCCGAACCATCCCTGGCCCCGCCAACCGCACGCAATGACAGCTGCACCGAATTGTCCGTTGCCTTCAGCGGTTCCAGATTGTCGGTTCCCGCCCCTTCGGTTACCGCACCGGGGACATAGGCAATGGCCTGCGGGGCCTGACCGACAGGAATGGATGCAATCACCTTGTTGGTGGCGGTATCAATCGCCATCAGCTGGTCATCGTTTTCAATCCCAACATATACCCGCGATCCATCACCAGATGGCCACAGACCATGGGGCAGCCGCCCGACCGGAATGGTCGCCACCTGTTCAAAGGTTTCCGTATCAAACACCTTGACCTGATTAAGGCCACCAATCGTGACATAGGCAAAATTACCCTTGGCCGTGCGGGCAAAGTTTACATGGTTGGTGATCGGGCCGGTATCAATCGTCTTGATCACATCAAAGGGCGGTTTGGCATCAAATATCTGTACTTTGCCAATATCTTTAAGGGTGAACCACACCTGACTGCCGTCGGGGTTGGCGGCAATGTTCGGGCAGAACGGGCTGGCCTGCTTCACATGGCCGACGATCTTGTGATCGGCCACCGAAACCACGAGTGTTTCCGGATTGAAAGACGAACAGATATAGCCATATTTCCCATCGGGCGAGAAAATCTGCATGCCCGGACCGGCAGGGGTCTGGATACGGGTTTTGGGTTCGAATGTCTTGGCATCCAGCACCTGAACATAATCCTCACCGCGGATGGTTACCCAGATTTCACTTCCATCGGGTGTGAAAAAGGTTTCATGCGGGGACCGGCCCAGATAGGTGGTGTGCAGGACAGTGTTGTCATGGGTGTTGATAAAACTGATGGCGTTGCTGCCGACCGCGACAACCGCCAGCGTTTTGCCATCGGGCGAAAATCCCAAGCCATGCACCAGCAACTGCCCGCGATACAGCGGGCTGAGGTTGCGCGGCTGCGGATCGCCAAGGCGCAGCACGCCCAGCAATTTATTATCGGCAGGGTCAATCACCGACACTGTATTTGAAAACTGGTCGGCGGAATAAACCCGATCCTGATGGCCCAGCACCCGGTCGGAGCTGGCCGCCGGATAGGGGGCCTGTCCGGCGAGAACGATGGCGGAACTGCCCGCCAAAAGCGTGCAGACCATAAGGGTTCTGGCCATAAGGGTTCTGGCAAAAATATTCTTCATGAGTACTCCTTGGCGTAAGGCGACTTACCCTGCCCTTGGTTTCTTCTGACCAGGGGCGGAGATATGGCGCACGGAAATGCAGCAGGCGTAGAAATATATCGAAGAAAGGCGATAGGCAGGTAACAGGCGGCCAATGTTAGACGGTGAACGGTTGCCACTGCGCAGGCATGGGCATTCGTGGTTAACGAGTCGATGCCGGGGCCGAAGGCGGCAATTCCGCCCCGATGGCGAGATACATCGCAACAATTTCCTGTTGCTGGGTCACAATGATTTCCTGACACAGGCGTTTAAGCTGCGTATTGCCGGCATAAGGCAGATAGGCCGCGCACATATCAATTGCCCCCTGATGATGCGGGACCATCATGACCACAAAATCCCGATCAATATCGCCGGTCGGCGCGACATTCATATCAGCCATCATCTTGTCCATGGCGGCCGCATTTTTTGCCAGAAACGGCTTTTCATGTTCGGGAATATCAGCCGATGCGCTTTCGGGCATGGTATGCCCGCTATGGGCTTCGTGATCATCACGGGGCATTGAACCCTGTTTGCTATGATCAACACCGTTATGGGCATTGGCGACAATAGCCATGCCGACAATTCCGGCAACCGACATACAGGCAAATACGCCAAACGCCATGATGCGGCGCGCAACAAAGGAACGGGGCGAAAACGAAGCGTAGGACATCGGGGGACCTCTATGTTCAATGACGACATAAAGGTTAGACAGCTGGCAGGCCCAATTATTCCCAGATGCTGGAAAAAATTTTGAAAAATCAAATCACCCCGTCGATGACGGATGGATATGACCGTTATCAGAACGCTTTGGCCGAGCGCGTCAATGGCATTCTCAAACAGGAGTTCATCCTGCACCGGTGCAAAACATTCGAAGATCTAGCCAAGCTGTTCAACGAAGCCATCAATGCTTACAATACCATGCGACCGCACATCGCTCTGGCAATGCAAACACCAGAATGCGTGCATCAAAAAGCCAGCGGATGATTAGGCCGCTGGCTTCTGGAAAAACCGTCAACGTATTTTAGGACGGCACACTGAAAGGTCCTTGATCGCGATCCAGGACGCCAACAGCTCCCCGACCGGTAAAACTCATCGCATCATTTCATTTGGTTTGAAGGATCAAGCATGTTGCGTTTTACCGTCACCACGCTGGCCACTCTGGCGGCTTTTGTCATGGCCACACCATCTCATGGCGCGCCCTATGCCGTTGGTTTCACGGAAACCACCATCGCCGCAAGCGATGGGAACCGCGCATTGGTTGGTGCAATCTGGTATCCGACCAGCGATACATACCCAACGGTATCTGTCGGCGAAAACCCGGTCTTTTTCGGTCAGATGGTGCAGCCTGATGCCAAAATTCAGGACGGACGCCATCCCTTGGTCGTGATGTCGCACGGGTTTGGCGGCAACTGGCGCAATCAGGGATGGCTTGCCACCGCACTGGCGCAGGCGGGCTATGTGGTGGCCGCGATCAATCACCCCGGCACCACCAGCCGCGATGTTACCGCCGAAGTCGGATCTGCATTATGGCTCCGCCCGCTTGATATCAGTCACCTGATCACATCGCTGACCGAAGATCTCGCATGGTCGCCCCATCTGGACGGAACCAACATCACGGTCATTGGTCATTCACTGGGCGGATGGACTGCACTTGAGCTCGCAGGCGCGCAGATGGACATGGATCACATGGACGGGGACTGCAAACAGCATCCCGAACTCGCCGCCTGTGATGGCCTCAAAGAACTTGAAGTAGGCCGTACACCAAAAGAACGCACAAAGCTTGCCGCCGACCTTAAAGACAAACGCATTCGTGCTGCGATCTCACTTGATCTTGGCCTTGCCCGTGGTTTTACCCCGGAAAGTCTGGCGGCCATCGACATCCCGGTTCTGGTCATTGCTGCCGGTTCATCCAATCCGAAAATCCCCAAGGAACTTGAATCGGGTTATCTGATCCAACACATGCCGACCAACTTAGTCCAATATCATGACCTGCCCGGTGCCGCGCATTTCAGCTTCCTGCCGGAATGCAAACCAAATGCCGCGATCCTCCTTGAACAGGACGTCCCGGGTGATGGCATTATCTGTCTCGATGGCGATGACGCAACGGATCGATCAGATCTGCATCAACAGACCATTACGCTTATTCTCGACTTTCTGCATTCTCTAAAAACAGCTTCCTGATCGGACCGAACGGTTGATCGGGGGCCAGTTGATCAGAACTTGGGTCCGCGTCGCGATATGCCCGTGGACCCATCCCGGTCACGCGACCAAATTCGCGGTTAAAGTTCGATTTGGTCTGAAACCCGCAGTCAAACATGATTTCGGTTACCGGCTTAGCGGTCGTCTGCAACAGAGTTTGCGCCTCTGCCACGCGGTATTCATTGACGACCTGTGACACATTGCGCCCGAACCGGCGGTTAATCGCCCCGGAAATTTGCCGCGCCGGGATCACCACACGGCGCGCCAACCGGTCCAGTGTCAGATCAGGATCCCGATACAGATGCTGCGTGCGCATGACCTCATCAATCGCGGCAAGGATGGCATCATCCCCGGCGATATCGTTGTTGTCTTTGCGGTCGTCTTTATGCTGCGCAAGTGCGGGTTCGGTCACGCTGTCAGTCAACTGCGTGGTCTGCGGACTGAGCCGCTCTAACCGGACCATGAGCAACGCCAACACCACCAGAACAACCAACTGCGCATAGCCGACGATTGTTGTAACGTTTGTGCCTTGCGTGATGCTGAAATCAAGGGCGATTAGCCCGTCAACGAGCCCTGAGAAAATCAGCGCCCCGCCAACCACGGCAACAATGCCCCGAACCGATCCGATATCGCCCAGCCGTGCCTGCGCAAAACGGTCTTCGCCGCGGCTGGCCAGAATCATTAGCGCAATACCATATCCGGCAAACTCCACTGCAATCAGGAAATCAACCTGGATATGCCATTTTCGCCAGGTCAGACTTGCGATGAAAATCGCCAAAACCGGGATAATGTGCAGCCAACGCCATCTGGTTTGCGACCGCTCCTCCGAACCGAGTGCGGCAAAGCATATCCAGGCGATGGGCGGCAGCATCGCGGCAAACAAGGGTCGCAAGAAACGGAAAACCAAAAGATCAAATTGCCAGCGCAACCCGACCATAATCACCAATGCCAGACTGGCGGCAACGAATATCCGCATGCTCCGCCCGACAGGCCCGGCCGGACCGCGCAGGGTCAGGCGCACCAGCAAAATCGCCAGCAACAAGGCAACAACGAAGGGCAACGGGATCTCAAACATAAGGCTTGGCACAATCTGGCAACTGGAAATCGTAACTCGATGTTTGTCCCGCGTGTCGCAGTGGCGCGCAACAAAAAAGACCGCGATGGCCGATCATCGCGGTCTTTGGGCTTTGTTCAAATCCCAAACAGGAAGTCGATCACTGCAGCAGGAAACGCCCCAGATTGTTATTGATCTGGCGTTCCAGTTCACGATCTAGGTCCATCAGGAGCGTTGCGGTTTCGTCATAGACCGCCTTTTCACGTTCGGCGACGGACATCGATTCCGCGAGGGTCCGGGTGCGAACTGCGGTTGCAGCAACTTCACCCTTCTGGGTGCCGTTCGGATCAAGGACTTCAAGCTTGGCCGAAACTTTCATTTCGACCTTTTCGGACTGATCATCGGTAAAAACACCCGAAAAACCCTTCTTCGTCTTAAGCACGCTTGAGGTAATTGATGCCTCCGTCACGCTATAACGCAAAACATCACTGGTGCCTGCCGTCTGGATGCGGTCATCAGGCCAGTTCATCGCCATCTTGCCAAGGCTGAACGGCAGATAGCTCTCAAGGTTGTTGTCACCCCCGGCCGGATAGGCTGCCACTTTTTCAATCGGCCCGGCTGCAAATACAATCGGGTCGAGATGGCGCCAGGTCACATCGGGATAGGTTTGCACCGGTGCGCTGGTACAGGCCGCCAGAAGAGCAACAACCGCACCCGCCAGGGCCATGCGCATTCCATTGATGGACAATGCCTTCATCAAGTCTTTCTCCTGCCTCAAATAAAAACGCCACCATACCTTTGTGTGGGCATGGTGAGTTTGCTTGATGATTAAGGCAAGGCTGTGACGATCAAAAACCGCCCCGATGCAGAAACTTATGCATCGTCGCCGGATTTGAGCGCACGCAGATCGGCCTCGTTAAAGCCATATCGCGTGTTGCAGAACTGGCAGGAAACCGCGACTTCGCCGCTGTCGGGTTCGCGCATATCCAGAAGTTCTTCAAGCGGATAGGATACAAGCGCGCCTTCGATCTTCTGGCGCGAACAACGGCATTTGAACTGCAACGCTGTCTGATCAAACACGCGCGGTTCTTCGTCGTGGAACAGACGCCAGATCAGATCATGCGCCGATAGCGAAATATCGACCAGTTCGTTTTCGGTCGCACTTGCCATCAGGATCTTGGAGCGGTTCCAGTCCTCGGTGATTTTTTCGGCTTCTTCCGGGGTTGCAGCATCGCCCGAAGCACTGGCCGGAAGACGCTGCAGGAACAGACCGCCAACCCACCAGTCATTGGCCTGTTCACCCTGATGGACTTCAAGCTTGAAGGAAGCTTCGATCTGTTCGGACTGACGGAAATAGGCCTCGGCACATTCGGAAAGCGTATTGCCTTCAAGCGAGACAATACCCTGATAGCGTTCATGATCACCGCCCTGGTCCACGGTGAAAGCGATGTGGCCATGCCCCATCAGCTTGTGCACCTGTCCGCGCAGGGCGTCTTCACCGCCGTCTTCGGCTGCAATCATGGTGCTGAGGCGGTCTTCGTCAACACGCGCACAGGCGCGAATGTTGCCATCGCTATCGACGTCGACAACCATCATGCCAATCGGACCATCAGACGAGGTCTGAAGGGTGAAAAGGCCTTCGTATTTCAGCGCCGAGGACAGCAGGACAGCCAGCCCGATAATCTCGCCCAGCAGATGATTTGCGAGCGACGGATAGCTGTGCTGACCGATGATGGTCTGCACCGTCGGGCCAAGCCGTGCGAAACGGCCGCGAATATTGGAATGATCCAGCGTGAAGGGCTGACAAAAATCGACAGCGATCTGCATTTTCGGGTTCCGCGTTTTTACGTGTTCCGGGGCGTATAACAACAGCAGAACCGCATTGTCCAGCCATGTCACGCCAAAGCAAAGGGGCGAACATCACTGTCCGCCCCAAAATTCTGATGCTTATTTAGTCTGCACCGTCAGGAAGGCAAGCCATTAAAGCAGTATAGCAGAACCCCTTTCTGCGCATGCAGACGGTTTTCGGCTTCGTCAAACACCACCGATTGCGGCCCGTCGATCACATCGTCGGTGACTTCCTCGTTACGGTGGGCAGGCAGGCAATGCATGAAAATCGCATCCTTGTTTGCCTTTGCCATCGCGGCGGAATTGACCTGATAGGGGGCCAATGCTTCCATGCGGGCATCGGCGTCCTCGTCCCCCATCGAAACCCAACAATCGGTAACGATAACGTCGGCCCCGTCCAGCGCACTGTCCATATCGGTCATGCGAACCTTGCCACCCTCCGCATTAGCGGTTTCGATCAGGCCCTGATTGGGGCGATAACCAGCCGGACAGGCCATATCAAGCGAGAACCCGAATTTCGGCGACGCATGAATAAAGGACGCCGAAACATTGTTGCCATCCCCGACCCAGGCGAATTTAAGTCCTTCAAGGCGGCCCTTGTGTTCCTTGACGGTCATAAGGTCGGCCATGATCTGGCAGGGGTGGCTTTGATCGGTCAGGCCATTGATCACCGGAACGGTGGCATATTTCGCCAGTTCCAGCAGTTTCGATTCGTCCGTGGTACGGATCATGATCGCATCAACAAACCGCGACAGGACACGCGCGGTATCGGCAATGGTTTCACCACGGCCAAGTTGCGAACTTGCGGCATCAAGGATCACAACGTCACCGCCAAGCTGTCGCATGCCGACTTCGAAAGACACACGCGTACGTGTTGACGGCTTTTCAAAGATCAGGGCAAGGGTTTTGCCCGCCAGCGGTTTGTCACCAAACGGTGCCTTGCCTGCCTTTTCCACCGCTCCAAGTTCAAGAATATCGTTCAGCGTTCCCGCCGACAATTTGTCGAGATCGAGAAAGTGCCTGATATCAGTCATTTTAGTCTTCCTTATTGCGCCAAGGCTGCCGCGGCGGCATCGATTGCTGCCAGCGCCTCGTCGACATGGGTTTTGGTGATGTTAAGCGGCGGCAACAGGCGCACCACATTATCGCCTGCCGGAACGGTCAAAAGACCCAGTTCACGCAACTTGGCGACAACATCAACATTGGTCGGCACAGTTTTCATGCCCAAAAGCAGGCCCATGCCACGAACTTCCGCGATAAAGCCCGGATGTTTGCGGGCAATGGCCGCAAGGCCGTCACGGATCAACTGGCTCATGGCAAGAACATTGTCCATGAAACCGGGTTTAAGAACTTCGTCGAGGACCGCATTTGCAGCCGCCATGGCAAGCGGGTTGCCGCCAAAGGTTGTGCCATGCATACCCGCCGTCAGGGCAGCCGCCGCCTTTTCATTGGCAAGCAAAGCCCCGACAGGGAAACCACCGCCAAGGCCCTTGGCCGACGAAATGATATCGGGAACCATGTCCGACCATTCATAGGCGTAAAGTTTGCCCGTGCGACCAACGCCGGTCTGGACTTCGTCAAACATAACCAGCAGGCCGAACTCGTCGGCAGCCTTGCGCAGCCCTTCAAGATACCCTTCGGGGGCCTTGCAGATACCACCTTCACCCTGGATCGGTTCGACCAGAATACCGGCGGTCTCGGGCGTGATCGCATCGCGCAATTCGTTCAGATTGCCAAATGCAACGCGGTCGAAACCATCTGGCATCGGGCCAAAGCCCTCACGGTATTTATCGCTGTAACCAGCCGTCAGGGTGCCCAGAGTCCGACCGTGGAAGGCATTGGTTGCCACCAAAATCCGGTTCTTTTCGGCATGGCCGCTGACATACTGGTAGCGGCGCAGCATCTTGATGCCGGCTTCGTTAGCCTCCGCCCCGGAGTTGCAGAAGAACACGGTGTCGGCAAAGGTATTTTCAACCAGACGTGCTGCCAGCTTTTCCTGCCCCGGAATCCGGTACAGGTTCGACGTGTGCCAAACCTTTTTGGCCTGTTCGGTCAAGGCTTCGACCAGATGCGGATGCGCATGGCCAAGGGTATTCACCGCAATACCCGACCCGAAATCGAGGAATCGTCGGCCGTCCTGCGCATAGAGATAAGGTCCTTCACCTTTCTCAAAGGCCAGATCGGCCCGCGCGTAGGTCGGCATGACGGGAGTAATCACTTCTTCATTCCTCAATCAGGGGTAAAAAATCATTCCTGACCAACAGGTCAGCTCCGGCAGAATACCGGGAAGCCGCGGAGTATCAAGAGATTCCTGACCTCTGTCAACGACGCAAAACCCCTTAGATAGACAGGGCTGATATGAAAAAGGGCAGCATCCGATGCGGAATGCTGCCCTTAAACGGAATTTAATGCTGAAATCCGCCCTGTTTTGGCGATCAGGCCTTAAGCTTGTAACCGCTTTTGATCATCCGATAGCACAGAATCCAAAGCAGGACATTGACCACCGCCAGCACCACAACTCCGGTCATCACCGTGCCGTCCGAAACCCCGGTAAAGCCATAGCGGAACCCGTCAATCATGTAGAAGAACGGGTTGTAATGGACCAGTACCTTGCCGGCTTCGGGCAGATTTTCGGCGCTATAGAATGTGCCCGACAGGAAGGAAAGCGGGGTGATGACAAAGTTGGTAACAACAGCAATGTGATCGAATTTCTCGGACCAGACACCACCGGCAATCCCCAGAAGCGACAACATCAGCGATGCAGAAATTCCGAAATACAGGATAGCCCAGATATTATGGATGCCGACATCAACAAAGAACGCCATGACAATGGTGGTGGCGACACCCACCATGATGCCGCGCGTAACCGCGCCGAAGGCAAAACCGGCAACCATTTCACCGGCCGAAAGCGGCGGCATCAGAACATCGACAATATTGCCCTGTACTTTCGATATGATGATCGAGCTTGAGGTATTGGCAAATGCGTTTTGGGCCATGGTCATCATGACCAGACCGGGGGCAAGGAAGGTGGCGAAGGGAACGCCATTGACCGTCTCGACCGCGCGCCCGAGTGCCAGAAGGAAGACCGCCATGAATAACAGGCTGGTAACCACCGGGGCCCCGATGGTTTGCAGATGAACGTTCAGAAAACGTCGAACTTCCTTGGCATAAAGCGTCCACAGACCGAGCCAGTTGATCGCGCCCATTTGACGCGGTGCTAGCTCTTGCATGAAATATCCTTCGAAAAAATGCAGACAATTGCCGGTAAAATAGGGAGAGTCGGGCATCAAGTGCAAGGGTGCGTATCGATCAGCATTGGGTGAAATGAAAGAATCACACGAAAACCGCAGTGATTTAGCGCCTGACAGCCAAGCGGAAAAATTTGGCGGAAACGCCAGTTTTACCGGCAAAGGCAGGGCTAAAGATAAAGACCATAACCCACGCGAACCCAAAAAGCCGCGCCGGGTCACGCGCGACTATCTGATGAATTATGCCACCTGGTATCTGGAACGCTTTGCCGCGTCACGCGCCCGGCTTGAAAAACTGATGCGCGGCAAAATCAGGCTTTCGGTTGCGGAATACGGCACCGACCCGCAGGAAGCCGAAGAATGGATGAAAAGCGTTCTGAACACTTGCGAGAATGCCGGATTTATCAATGACACCGCCTATGCCAAGGGACGAGCAAGGTCACTTCTGCGCAAGGGCAAAGCCATGCGGGTTATCGCCGCCGATCTGAATGCACGCGGCATTGCATCGCACATGATTGATGACACCATCACCGACCTCAGACAGGAAGCCGATCAGGCGGCCTACGAAGATGTCCGGGGTACCGATCCCAACCTTGCCGCCGCCGCGGCCTATGCCCGACGCCGTCGGCTTGGCCCGTTTCGCCGCCCGGAACAGCGCGATGAAAAACGCGACAAGGATCTGGCTGCACTTGCACGACAGGCGTTTGGCTATGACACCGCCACCCGGATCATTGATGGCGATCTGGATCACCTGAACGATCTGCTCTCCATGATTGACGGCATCTGATTACTGCCCTGGCGTTTTTCAAACCCCGAAAGAAGGCGTTTCTGCGTTATGTGGAACAAATGCCGCCCCGACAAGTTCCATAAAAGCGTAGACCCAAAGGCAAGACGAGAGAGATCAAGTCATGACCGCACAGACACGCAAGGCAACGCTTTACCGGATGGTGATGGACGAGCATATCTGCCCGTTCGGCCTGAAATCGCGCGATCTTTTGAAAAGCGAAGGATACGCCGTCGATGATCACTGGCTGACCACCCGGAAAGAAACCGACGACTTTCAGGCAGAACACAATGTCGATACGACACCGCAGACATTCATTGATGGCGAACGGATCGGTGGCCATGACGAATTGCGGGAATATTTCGGCAAGCCGGTAAATGATGGCAATTCGGTTACCTATCAGCCGGTCATTGCCGTTTTTGGCATGGCAGCCCTTATGGCGCTGGGCCTTAGCTGGGCTGCTTTTGGTGATTTTCTGACTGTTCGGGCAGTTGAATGGTTCATCGCAACGTCGATGTGCATCCTTGCCATCCTGAAGCTTCGGGATATCGAAAGTTTTTCCAACATGTTTCTGGGTTATGACCTGCTGGCGCAACGGTGGGTGCGATATGCCTATCTTTACCCGTTTGGTGAAGCACTGGCAGGTGTGCTTATGATTGTTGGCGCGCTTATGTGGATTGCCGTTCCCGTTGCCCTTTTCATCGGGACAATCGGGGCGATATCGGTTTTCAAGGCGGTTTATATCGATAAGCGCGATCTTAAATGTGCCTGTGTCGGTGGGGACAGCAATGTTCCGCTTGGTTTCATTTCACTGACGGAAAACATCATGATGGTCGCGATGGCGATCTGGATGATGGTGAAATAGGCAACAACAGACTGGTGCAATCGGTATCGAGCCCCTAAAAAGAACCGATACAGGCTGCCTTTTACGTGAAGGAGAACCATGAATATGATGGTCCGTATCTATCACAATCCGCGTTGTTCCAAGTCGCGCCAGACGCTTGCACTGATTGAGGAACAGGGGATCACCCCCGACGTGATCCAGTATCTGGATACGCCGCCCACCCCGCAGGAATTAAACGAAATTCTTGGCATGCTGGGCATGGCCCCAGAAGATATCCTGCGCAAAAAAGAAGCCAAAGAAGAAGGCATTGCCGATCTTCGTGGTGACGCGCTGATCGAAGCCCTTTGTGCCCATCCGCGCGCGATTGAACGCCCGATTGTGGTCAATGGCCACAAGGCCGCCATTGGGCGACCGCCGGAAAGTGTTCTGGAAATTCTTTAGGGCCACCTGAAATATCGAATGACTTCAAACGCCTGTGCCATTTCCGCACGGGCGTTTTTCGTTATTAATAAAAGTCGAACGGACGCAAAGTCATTATGTCTAATCCAAAGACATAGATGTCGGGAGGTTGCTGATGATTGCTGCGTTTGCCCTGATCCTCGTCTGCCAGCTGTTTGGCGAGGTAATATCGGAACTGTTTGACCTGCCGGTCCCCGGCCCGGTGATCGGGCTTGGGCTTTTGTTTATCGGGCTGATTGTCAAACGCCACCCGCCCAAGGTTTTGACAGATGCAGCCGATAACCTTCTGATCCATTTTTCGCTGCTGTTCGTTCCGGCCGGTGTCGGTGTCGTGACACAGCTTGACCGGCTGCGCGGGGACTGGTTGCCAATTACCGCCGCCCTGATTTTTTCCACCCTGCTTGCGATGGTTCTGACCGCCCTTCTGATGTCGAAACTTCTTCCCAAACCGAAGGCATCCGTTAGCGATGGGGAGGCAAAATAATGGGCGAGACAGATATCACACAGCTTTGGGTTTATCTTTCGACCAAGCCGTTGACCGGCCTTACCATTACGCTTGTCGCCTATTCCATCGGGTTCTGGCTGTATCAGAAAACCAACCGCAATCCGGTTTGCAATCCGGTGGTGATCGCCATTGCGTTGATTGCGCTTCTGCTGGAAAGCACGGGTACGCCTTATGCCACCTATTTCGAAGGGGCGCAGTTTGTGCACTTTCTTTTGGGCCCGGCAACGGTCGCCCTTGCCGTGCCGCTATTTCGCCAGATGGAGACACTGAAAAGGGCATTGCCGGTGATTATTTTCGGTGTGCTGTTCGGATCGCTGGTTGCGAGTGTCAGCACGGTTGTGCTGGCCTGGGCCCTTGGGGCCAGCCCGGAAACACTGGCGTCACTGGCACCGAAATCAGTTACGACACCTGTTGCTATGGGTATTGCCGATGAAATTGGCGGTGTCCCGGCCCTGACTGCGGTTTGCGTAATCGCAACCGGCATTGTCGGCGCAACGCTCGGTCCGATGGTGATGAACTTGGCACGATTGAAAGACTGGCGGGCGCGCGGATTTGCCATGGGGGTTGCCGCACACGGGATCGGAACAGCACGGGCGTTTCAGGTCAATGAAACGGCCGGGGCGTTTTCGGGTCTTGCAATGGGGTTAAATACGCTGGCCACCGCGCTCACCCTGCCGTTTCTGTGGCATTGGTTCTTCGGGTGAGCCGAAACTCACCCGAAGCCCAAAGGCAGATTAGCCGGCACGCAGCTGTTTGAGGAAGTCGGATACGGTTCTGTGCAGGGTTTCGATCTGTCCTGACAACGCACCGACATTTGTATCAAGCTCGTTTGCGGCAGCACCGCTGCTGCTGGCGGCCTGATGGATTTCCTCGATATTGCTGACGACCTCGCTTGAACCACGCGATGCGGTCGAGGCGCTATTGGCAATTTCACCAACAGCAGCATTCTGTTCGGACACTGACGACGAAATGCCATTGGTGATATCGTTGATGGTCGCGATGGTCTGGGTCACTTTTTCAATGGCCTCGACCGTCAGTTTGGTTTCACTTTGGATCGCGCCAATCTGCTGGGCAATTTCATCGGTTGCCTTTGCCGTCTGGTTGGCAAGGTTTTTGACTTCCTGCGCAACAACAGCAAAGCCTTTGCCCGCCTCGCCAGCGCGGGCGGCCTCGATGGTGGCGTTTAGTGCCAGAAGGTTGGTCTGTGCCGCGATATCGTTAATCAGACTGACGACTTCGCCAATCCGCTCGGCAGCTTCGGCGAGGCCGCTAACCATTTCGTTGGCCCGCGATGCTTCAGTAACGGCGGTCTCCGCAATTGATGTCGATTCGTCAACCTGGCTTCCGATGCCTGTAATTGATGCCGAAAGTTCCTCGGTCGCGGCGGCAACCGTCTGGACACTGCGGGCCGACTCATTGGCGGCTTCGCTGACATGGCTGCTTTGACGGACAGAATGATCGGCAGAATCCCGCATCTGACGGGTCGAGCGCATCATGCCCTCGGTCGCCTGACGCACCGACGAAACGATCTGACCGACCGATTCCTCAAGTTGCTTCGCAAGACGGTTGCGTTGCTGAACGCGTTCATCCTCGTTACGTTTTTCGGCTGTGATGCGTGCTTCTTCGGCTTCCTTGATCTGGCCTGCTGTTTCTTTCCAGCGGACAAGACCATCGGCGATCACGCCGATTTCATCCTTGCGCATCGTATAGGCAACATCGCCGGAAAAATCGCGGTCGACAAACCGGACAATGGTATTGCCCAGAACGTGAAGCGGACCAAGCTGCCAGCGCAACAGAACCACCAGCAACACCCCGGCGATCAGGGCAACGACAATACCTGCAATCGCGATACGAAGCTCGATAGCAGTTGCAACTTCGGCAACTTCGGCCTTGGCAATACCGACATAAAGAATGCCGATCACATCACCGCCCGGATTAAAGATCGGCGTATATTGGGTGATATAGGCGGTGCCAAGAATGACCGCCTCGCCACGGAATGTTTTTCCCGAGATGGTAGGGCCATAGGCAGCACTGCCATTCCCCAGCATCGTACCAACGGCCCGCTGGCCATCCGGCTTGATGATATTGGTCGAAACGCGGATGAAGTCCTTTTCGGCAGGCACCCAGGAAAACACGGTTGCCGTCTGGCCTGTGGCGGTTCCGATACGGTCGATCAGGCTATGCGATGAAAGATCGGGAATTTCCGGCATAACCAGTTTGGTCGTTTCACCGTCTGCACCAATGGTAACTTTCAAATCCGGATAGGCATTCTGCAACAAAAGAGCGGCAACACGCAGGTTGAGCTTTTGCGATTGCAGACTGGTATCACTGACCTGCTGATCAATGCGCTGCATGATCACAACACCAAGCAGGAAAATACCGCTGATCAAAATGATCAAAGCGGCCAACGCAACCTTGAAAACAATACTTCTGGACATGATCGATCGTCCCCTGACCCCATTGCACTGGCCCCCAAGACACCAACGCAAAAAACTCCCACAACCCATAATCCTGACCGATAGTCAGGATGGATCAGACCTGAACAACATAGCGATTTAAAAATCGCATTTATCTTATTGGAATCTGGTGTTCTTTAACTGTCAGTTCAATAACAGAATATCAAAACAACTGAACATTTGTGCAAAAAATGATCAAAACGACCAGAAAGCCAAATTTCGGCAGATCCGTAATGTTCAGTAATCGACCTTGACGAAATAAAGCCCGTCAGCCGGAGCAGTCGGGCCGCCTGCCTTACGATCGCAAGCTTCCAGTGCTGTTTTGACGTCAATCGGCTTCCAGTTGCCCTTGCCGACCAGAACAAGAGTACCGACCATATTACGGACCTGATGATGCAGGAATGACCGGCTTTCGGTATGCACACGAATATCAAGCGGATCATGCTCGCTGCGCGTCACGACAAGCTTTTCCAGTGTTTTGATCGGGCTTTTGGCCTGGCATTCGCTTGCGCGGAAGGTTGTGAAGTCATGCGTGCCGATAAGATAGGCCGCAGCTTCGTTCATCGCATCAATATCAAGCGGCTTGAAAATGCCCCATGCAAGACCGGCATCAACGGTTAGGGGCGCCCGCCGATTGACGATGCGATACATGTAGTACCGTTTCTTGGATGAAAACCGGGCGTGAAAGTCTTCACCGACTTCAACGCAGTCAATCACGGCAACCGGGTCAGGTTTGAGGTGATGATTGATTGCATTCATTACGGCATCGGCCGGATAGGTGCGGGGCAGGTCAAAATGCACGACTTGGCCAAAGGCATGTACCCCGGCATCGGTTCGGCCAGATACATATACGCGCACAAATTCGCCGATGAACTTTTCCAGCGCGGTTTCAAAAACCTGCTGGACCGAGATCACCTCGTCCTGGAACTGCCATCCGTGATAGGGACGCCCATTATATTCGACGGTACATTTATAGCGCTGCATCGGGTGCTTATAACCAAGCTTCAAAACAAAAACGAGGGGTGTTCATCACCCCTCGTTTCGTAATGCATCACGACAGTGAAACTTACTTCACGCCGTCGCGATCAAAACCAAGACGCAGGCGAAGAGCATTCAGTTTGATGAAGCCTTCTGCGTCGCGCTGGTTGTAAACAGTATCTGCTTCGAAGGTGACATGCTCTTCGGAGTAGATCGAGTTCGGCGACCTGCGGCCGGTAACCGTGACGTTGCCCTTGTACAGGTCAAGACGAACAACACCGTTGACGGTTTTCTGGGTTTCGTCGATCAGGCGCTGCAGGGCCTGACGCTCCGGCGACCACCAGTAGCCATTATAGATCATCTCGGCGTAACGCGGCATGAGCTCGTCCTTGAGGTGACCGGCATTACGGTCAAGCGTAATGCTTTCCATTGCGCGGTGCGCCACCGACAGGATGGTGCCACCCGGGGTTTCGTAAACGCCGCGCGATTTCATGCCGACATAACGGTTTTCGACCAGATCAAGACGACCGATGCCGTTTTTGCCCGCAACGTCGTTCAGCTTGGTCAGAAGGGTAGCCGGGCTCATACGTTCGCCATTCACGGCAACCGGGTTACCCTGTTCAAACTCGATTTCAATCGTGGTGATCGCATCGGGTGCGTTCTGCGGCGATACGGTCCGTTCGAACATCTGTTCGTTCGGCTTGACCCACGGATCTTCCAGCGCCTTGCCTTCATAGGAAATGTGCAGAAGGTTGGCATCGGTTGAATATGGGGGCTCATCCCCGCCCAGCTTGTCAGCCGAGATCGGAATCTGATGTTCGCGGGCAAAGTTAAGAAGGGCGGTACGCGAATTCAGTTTCCATTCACGCCAAGGCGCAATGACTTTTACATTCGGCTTAAGGGCATAGTAACCAAGCTCGAAACGGACCTGATCGTTGCCCTTGCCGGTGGCACCGTGGGAAACGGCATCTGCACCGACTTCTTCGGCGATTTCAATCTGGCGTTTGGCAATCAGCGGACGCGCGATTGAGGTACCGAGCAGATACACACCTTCATAAAGGGCGTTCGCACGGAACATCGGGAAGACATAGTCGCGAACGAATTCTTCGCGCAGATCTTCGATGAAAATCTGTTTGACGCCAAACATCTCGGCTTTCTTGCGGGCGGGTTCCAGTTCCTCGCCCTGGCCGAGATCGGCGGTGAAAGTCACGACTTCGCAGTTATATTCTTCGCGCAGCCATTTCAGGATGATGGAGGTATCAAGCCCGCCTGAATAGGCAAGCACCACCTTTTTGACCTGATCGCTCATTGGAGTGACGCCTTTCTTCTTCCGATGTAAACCGGGGCGCGGCACATTCAGGCCAACGTCCCTTGCGGGGTTGCAACACATACATTGCAAAAGTCCCCTAGACCTTGAGCGCGGAGTATAGGAAAACACTACTGCCGGGCAAGGGGCAAGATGCCCTTCCGGCCAAAAAGGCGCAAAAAGTACGAAAATTCCACCCCGCTTTTGGAAAAATTCACCCTGAATGCTGCGAGATATCGAAGAAACCGAAATCGATCTGCCGCAAATCGGCCCCTTGCCGGTCCGGTTGCGGCCAAGCGCGCGTGCGACGCGACTCAAATTGCGGATCGATCCGGCCTTTGACGGTGTTGAAATCGTCGTTCCGAACGGCATATCGCGCAAAACAGCGATCTCGATGCTGTATCAGCATGGCGACTGGGTCACCGCCCATATGAGCCGCCTGCCTGAACGTGTGCAGTTCGTTCCGGGGGCCTGGGTGCCGTTCATGGGTAATGAACATGCGATCCGCACGGTGCCCGACGCCAAGCGCGGTGTTTGGGCCGAAGCAGGTGTCATCTGGGTTTCGGGACTTCCGGAGCATACCAATCGCCGGGTTTCCGACTGGCTGAAAAAGCAGGCAAAGCTTGAAATCGCGCCCCGTGCGCACGCCTATGCCGAACGGATCGGCAAGAAGGTCAATCGCATTTCGCTGAAAGATACGCGAACGCGCTGGGGCAGTTGTTCATCGAATGGCAATCTGTCCTTTAGCTGGCGACTCGTACTCGCCCCTGAAGATGTGCTGGATTACGTGGTTGCCCACGAAGTCGCCCATCTTCAGGAACTGAACCATAGTGCGCGTTTCTGGGCTGTCGTCGAAGATCTTTATGGCCCATCAAAGAAACAGCAGCACTGGTTAAAGAAGAACGGTTCAGCCCTGCATCGTTATGGTGCTGGTACTTGATCCCAACGGAGCCCCGATATGCTGATCCCTGTTGAAACCCTGTTGATTTTCATCCCGACGGCGCTGGCGCTGAACATGACGCCGGGTAACGACATGCTGTTTTGTCTGGGGCAAGGGATCAAATCCGGTCCGCGTGCCGGTTTGGCCGCCAGCTTCGGGATTGCGACGGGGGCAATGATCCATACTCTTCTTGCCGGCTTGGGACTGGCTGCCGTGATGGCCGCCCATCCGGTTGGGCTGGAAATTCTGCGATGGGCCGGGATTGGCTATCTGGTATGGCTGGCCATTCAGTCCTTCCGGGATCGCGGGGACGTTCTGAAACCAACGAAAACCGCACCGGCAACCGCGATGAAAGCCTGGGGCGACGGGATCGTCGTCAATCTGCTCAATCCCAAGATCATTGTGTTCGTTCTCGCCTTCATTCCCCAATTCGTCGATCCGGGACGCGGATCGGTGCTGGCGCAGTTTCTGATCCTTGGTGTGATCCTCAATATCGGCGGCACGATCATCAACTGTCTGGTGGGCGGTTTTGCCGGAAAGCTTGGCCAGTTTCTGTCACGCTCGGCCCGGTTGGCACGCGCGTTCCAGATCTTCACCGGTTGCGTATTTCTTGCACTTGCCGCCCGGCTGGCTTTTGACAAACGGGCATAGCACACACATCACAGAACACATCCCGCCTTTCGCAGGTCGGGCAATTCAGCACGCAGGAAGCTTAGAAAACTGCGTTCGACCGCGCTGAGTTCCCCCGATGATCGGAAAAGTGCGACATCCCATTCAATTGCCGGGGTCAGCGGGCGTGCGACAACCTTTTCCTCGTCGACCAGCAAAGTGGCGAACGGATCAATAACAGCGATACCGACATTACGTTCAACCAGTCGGGAAATGGTTCGGATGGTGCGGGCTTCGACCGCGATCTTGCGCGGCCAGCCTGCGATCTGGAAAATGTAATCAATCTTGGTGCGAAGCGGCGATCCGATCGAAAGTTCGACAAAGCTTTCACCGCGCAAAAGATCGATATCAATGGTTTCAAATCCAGCTAGCCGGTGATTGCGCGGCATCAGGCACACCGCGCGACATTGCGCAAGCGGCATGACTTCCATATTGGGATCCTGAAGATCAAGCGTGATGCCGATTCCCAAATCACATTGCCGGGTCGTGACCATATCAAGCATGCCTTCAAGACCGGTATCGGTAATACTGACGGCAACATTGGGATGGGCACACTTGAACTTTGCGACCACATCAAGAAGATAGGTATCAACATAGATCGGCTGGGCCGCGATCCGGATGCTGCCAAGCTGCTCGTTGGCAATGGCGCGGGCCTGTGTTTCGATTTCACGCAGAGAATTAAGCGACCGCAGAACCGTTGTGTGAAACTGCAATGCCTCGGTCGTTGGCGAAAGCTGGTTTCGTTTGCGGTTGAACAACGCAAACCCGACAGATTTTTCAAAACTGTTTAACAACCGACTGACCATGGGCTGACTGATATTCATGGCCTGTGCCGCCTTGGTGACGGAACCGTAGGTCATAAAGGCGTTGAAGCTTTCAAGTTCTCGCAAATTCATTGGTTGGCCCGCGACTCATTTCAGTATGTAAATTAGTTATACTGAAATTAATTTTTTGCGTCACGAGTTATAGTTTGCGATGGAATGTATACAAAACAAAAAACGACGAGCTCGGGCAATCCTGCCACCACCAAACAGGGAGACATGAAAAATGTTTCGACAGCTCAAAAAGGCCGCGACTTTTGCGGCTGCAGTTCTTGCAACCACAACACTGGTTTCGACCGCACAGGCCGCTGACTATCCAGAAAAAGCCATCACCCTTGTCGTGCCTTATGGCGCAGGTGGCGCATCGGATCTTGCCGGTCGTGCCCTGGCTGAAACCGCGCGCAATTACACCAACGAACAGCCGGTCGTGGTTGTGAACAAAACCGGCAATGGTGGCATGAATGGTGCCCGTTACGTCACCGAACAGAAGCCGGATGGTTACACCCTGCTGCTGTCACGCGTTGGCATGGCGCTTTACCCGGCCGTTTACACCGACAGCCCGGTTGCCTGGGATGATTACACCTTCCTTGGCATTCTTGAATCAACCCCGATGATCCTTGCAGTCAATGCAAACTCGGACATCAAAACCGTTGATGAGCTGCTTGCCAAAATCAAATCAAGCAATGGCGCGACCACCTATGCTGCATCCGGCCCCACCGCGATTGACGGCTTTACGGTTCAGGCCCTTCTCGCCGATGCCGATCTGGATCCGCTGTCTGCTTCCACCCTCGTGCCATACAAAGGCGGCAGCGCCCTTGCCGCAGCTCTTCTTGGCGGTCACGTCGACTTCCTGGCTATTGCGGCCGGTTCGCTGATGCCTCACATCGAAGCTGGCAAAATGCGTGCACTGATGGTTTACGCTCCGAAACGCATGGATGCCCTTCCTGACGTTCCAACTGCCAAGGAACTTGGTTACAATCTTGCCGGACAGGTTGACGGCTGGAGCGCATTGTTCGCCCCGAAAGATCTGCCGGAAGACGTTGTTGCAAAATGGAAAGACATCCTTTCGAACGTTGCAACCAACGACCAGTGGCTTGATCTTGCCAAGAAACGCGGCTCTGTCTCCGTCGTTGGTGACCAGGACCCGGCTGCCTTCGTCAAGAGCCAGTACGAGCTCTATAACGGCATGGCCAAGAAATTCGGTTACATTCAGTAATCCGCACCCCTTAATTTTCTGAATGTGAGACGGAACCATGACTCCCAATCGCGATTTTTATACCGGACTGATCGCAACGGCATTCTTTGCCTTTGTCCTGTTCGTCCTGATCCCGATCTATGTGAAGGTTCCGTCTTTCATTCCCGGATTTGCCCCGCCACCTGATATGTGGCCACGTGTTATTACCGTGGTCGGGCTGGTTATGGGCATCCTTGCCATTCTTTTTGCCATTCCAAAGATGCGGGCGACAGCGAACGACCGTGTCATGTCAATTGGCGCAACAATGCACCGAAATCGTAAACTGATTGTGCGTTTTGCCGGAGTCCTGATCGGCTTTGCCGCATTTGCCTACGCGATGCCGGAAATCGGTTTTGTCCCCGCGACCATTCTGCTTCTCGCCTATCTTTTCCTGATGACCGGCAATTACAGCCGCAAAATCTGGATGATCGGACTGACAATCGTTTTTCCGATCCTGCTTTATCTTGTTTTCACCGAAGTCACCCACACGCCTTTCCCCGAAGGCCATCTGTTTTCGGCCATCACAGCCAATTTCGTGACCCTGATCTGATTTGAAAGCGCCCCTTCATGTGGAATGAACTGCTTTACGCCTTTGAAGCCGTCGCAACGCTGCCCAACTTCATTGCCATGGCGGCCGGGATTTGGGGTGGTGTGATCATCGGTGCCATACCGGGCATGACCGGTACGATGGCCGTGACCCTTGCCCTGCCATTTACCTTCTATCTGCCGCCGGTCACCAGCATTCTGCTTCTGGTTGCCCTTTACAAAGGGTCGACCTATGGCGGATCGATTTCGGCGATCCTGATCAAAACACCGGGTACCGCGTCTGCGGCCTGTACCGTTCTTGATGGTTATCCGCTGGCCCAGCAGGGCAAAGGTGGCAAGGCGCTTAATATGGCGCTGGTTTCAAGCTGCATTGGCGACTTTATTTCGAATATCTCGCTGTTCTTCCTGGCGATGCCGCTTGCGATGTTTGCACTTCGGGTCGGACCGCCGGAATATTTCATGCTGATGGCCTTTTCACTGACCATCGTTGCCAGCATTTCAGGTCGGTCACTTGTTCTTGGCATCATTTCCGCCTGTATCGGTTTGCTTCTGGCAACCGTGGGCGAGGATATTTATGGTTCGTTCCGCTTTGCCGTAACCGAGGACATGAAATCGGGTCTTGGTGTTGTACCGGTGCTGATCGGCCTGTTTGCCTTGCCGGAACTGATCAAGATGATCGTCTTCCGGCCCGAGGACAACAATGCGGCCATGAAGCTTGGCGATAACCGCCTGACCATGGCCGAATTCCGCGGCAGCGTGAAATCGATCCTGCGGGGCAGTGTTATCGGTGTGATACTCGGCGCCATTCCGGGCATCGGGCCGTCAACTGCCGCTTTCTTTTCCTATAGCGAAGCCCGTCGGACATCGAAAAACGGCGATAAATTCGGCGAAGGCGAGCTGGAAGGCGTTGCGGCATCCGAGTCTGCCAACAATGGCTGCTGCGGGGCGACCATGATCCCGCTTCTCGCACTCGGTGTTCCGGGTGACGTCATTACGGGTGTAATGCTGGGCGCATTTATGATCCATGGCCTGACGCCGGGTCCGCTGCTGTTCCAGAACAATATCGGTGAAGTCTATTCGCTGTTTATCGGCATCCTGTTCAGTTCGGTGTTCCTGTTTGTTGCCGGCAAACTGACGGCAGGTGCCTTTGCGAAAATTTCACGCATTCCCCAGACGCTGCTTTTGCCCTGCATTCTGGTTCTGTGCGTGTTTGGCATCTATTCGATCGGTGCCAGCCCGTTTGATGTCAGCGTCCTTCTGGTCATGGGGATTGTCGGCTTCGTCATGATGATCCTGAACATTCCGGCAGCACCGTTCCTGATTGCCTTCATTCTGGGGCCGATGTTCGAAGACAATATGCGCCGGTCGCTGGCAATTTCGCGCGGCGATCTGGGCGTATTCTTCCATTCGTGGATTTCATGGGCGTTCTTTGCCCTGACCGTCCTGTTCATCGCCCTGACCATTCGCCGTGAATGGCAGAAATGGCGCGAGAAGTCCCGCAATACGGCGCAGTCGGCCTAACATTCCGAGAAACGAGAAGCGATAATAAAATGAGCAAACCAAACATGTCCCGCCTGCATAATGCCATTGATCTGCTTGGCAAACTTGTGGCGTTCGACACCACCAGCAAGAACTCGAATCTCGGTCTGATCCATTTTGTCCGTGACTATCTTGCGCAATATGGCATCGAAAGCACACTGTTCCATGACGAAACCGGCGAGAAGGCAAACCTTCTGGCAACCATCGGTCCGAAGGATGTCCCTGGCATCGCGCTTTCGGGGCATACAGACGTGGTTCCCGCCCTTGAAAAAAGCTGGATCAGCCCGGCATTTGAACTGACCGAACGCGACGGCAAACTGTTTGGTCGCGGTTCTGCCGACATGAAAGGTTTTTCGGCCTGTGCGCTGGCAATGGTTCCGGAACTGGTCAAACGCGATCTGGCGATCCCGTTCCATCTTTGCCTGTCTTATGACGAGGAAGTCGGTTGCCTTGGCGTGGGTTCGATGGTCGATCATTTGGCAAACCTTAAAACTCCGCCACGCCTTGCCGTGATTGGCGAACCGACCGAGATGAAAGTCATCAATGGTCAGAAGGGCAAATTTTCGATGCGGGTTGCCGTCACCGGAACAGCCGGGCATTCATCCTTTGCCCCCCGCCACGTCAACGCCATCGAATATGCGGCACGCGCCATTACGATGATTTCCGATCTGGCTCGTGAATTTGAAGAAAACGGCCCCTTCGACAATGACTTCACTGTGCCGCATAGCACCATGCTGACCACCACCATTGGCGGCGGAACAGCGACCAATGTCACACCGGATTTCTGTGAATTCACGTTCGAAATTCGCCATCTGCCGGAACACGACGCCAAGGCAGTTCTTGATGGGATCAAAAAGAAAATCCTTGAAACCCTCGATGCGGAAATGAAAGCCAAAGAAGCCGAAACCGGATTTGAATGGGAAGAAATCTTTTCCTATCCCGGAATGGGTGATTGCACGGATGCAGAGGCGTTCGAGCTGGTTCGCAACATCGTCCCGGAAGTTTCGGGCAAGGTTTCTTACGGTTCCGAAGGCGGGATTTTCGAAAAGCAGGGCAATATCCCGTCGATCATCTGCGGTCCTGGCAGTATCAAACAGGCCCATAAGGCCAATGAATTCATCGAAATTTCGCAGATCGAGGAATGTCTGGAATTCCTCGAGAAGCTCAGTGATCAGGCTGTAGCGGCCTGATGCTCTCGCCGATGTACCGCCCTGAACGGTGCATGCGGATGTCCTTGCGATGCAAGGGGAAGATTGCACCCCTGACCCTTGATCACATCGCGATATTCGACAGGTGAGACCTCCCTCGGCTTCGTCGGACTCCCCCGATGAAGCCATGCAAACTGCAAACTTGATGGCCGGTTTTCCGTAACGGATACCGGCCATTTTTTCTTGGCCGAAACGAAAAGGGGCGATGCATCCGCACCGCCCCTGAAGCACCTTTGCGGTACTTGTGTCAAAGCCGGTTACTGCTTTTTGTTGCCGGTTGTAAAGCCAGAAGTAAAGTCACGCCAACTGCCGTCTTCGCCCACCTTTTGCGACCGCGCAAGCGCGGCCTTGCCAAGCGAGCGAACAGGCAGGTTCTGATGAGCATGCAGCATGAAATCATGCCAAAGCTTGGCTGGAAGGTCCCCCCCGGACACATCATCCATCGGACTGCCGTTATCATTCCCCATCCAGACCCCTGCAACCAGTTCAGCGGTATAGCCAATGAACCACGCATCACGGGAATCCGATGTTGTGCCCGTCTTGCCCGCAGCAGGGCGATCAATGATCGCATTGCGTCCCGTGCCCTTGGCAACAACAGATGACAGCATATTGTTCATTTCCCCCGCGTGCAGCGGGTTCATCAGACGGACAGGGAATTCGTCATTGCGCTCATATAGAACTTCGCCGCCCTGACCGACAATTTTACGGATCGCATGCGGAAACACCGAAAATCCGCCATTGGCGACGATGGCATAGGCACCGGTCAGCTCAAGCATCGAAACCTCGCTGGTGCCCAGTGCCAGACTGGGTTCCCGCCCGAGTTCGGCAGAAACACCCATATCGTGAGCCTTTTTGATCACATTATCCAACCCGACTTCCATGGCGACCTGAACCGCGATTGAATTATTCGATGTTGCCACCGCATCGCGGATCGACATGGTGCCGTGGTGTTTGCGATCAAAGTTTCGCGGTTCCCATCCGTTAACGGATATTGCCATGTCGCGCATCCAGTCGTTCGACCCGATCCCCTTATCCAAGGCTGCCAGATACACAAACAGTTTGAACACGGAACCGGGCTGGCGCCGTGCCTGTGTCACACGGTTATACTGGCTTTCGAAATAGTTGCGCCCCCCAACCATTGCGCGAACGGCCCCATCCGGGGTCATCGCCAGAAGGGATGCCTGGCCTACACGCTTTTGCTGCGCGACGAGGCTTGCCAAAGCACGTTCAAGATTGAGTTCGGCAATTTCCTGAAGACGGGAATCAAGTGTGGTGTTGATCGTCAAATCCTGATCAACGTAACCGATGTAATCACGGACACGATCAAGCACCCAATCGGTAAAATACCGGACACCGGGCCCGCTTTTTCCCTGTCGAGTGGTACGGACAGTCCGTTGTTTGGCGCGCTCGGCACGCGCGCCAGTAATCACGCCATTTGATGCCATGGCATCGAGAACAATATTGGCACGTTTTGCGGAATCTTCCGGATCAACCAGCGGGTTGTAACGACTTGGCGCCTTTGGCAATCCAGCCAGAACTGCCGCCTCGTAAAGATTAAGGCGCCGAGGGTCGGTTCCGAAATAGTGCCGGGACGCGGCATCAATGCCATACATCCCCGATCCGAAATAAATACGGTTCAGATAAAGCGACAGAATCTGTTGCTTGGAAAATTTGAATTCCAGCCAAAGCGCCAGCAGGACTTCTTCGATTTTACGCCCGAAATTGCGTTCCGGTGACAGGAACAGATTCTTTGCAAGTTGCTGGGTGATCGTGCTGCCGCCCTCGGCAATACGCCCTGACATCAGATTGACCCAGCTGGCACGCAGAATCCCCAGAATATCGATACCAAAGTGATCGTAAAACCGGCGATCTTCGATGGAAACAAACGCCTGTCCGACATGGTCCGGCAGATCTCCGACCTCTACCGGGCTACCATAACGATCACCGTAAGAACCGAGTACCACGCCATCAACGCTGACCACGCGGATGGAAGGCTTACGTTCGCTGGCAACCTCGAAGCTTACCTTTTCAGGCAGTCCGTAACCGTAATAGGCAACCACTCCGCCAGCAATAACCAGCGCCCAAATGCCCATAATAACAATAAAACGTGCAATCGCCTCGGGCCCTGGGATCATCCCACCGATTTTGCTTAAAATGCCCGACCCGTTTTTCTTGCTGCTGGTACTACTTCCGCTGCTAACGCGCTTCTTGTTGCGTTTACGCGGCGTCGTTGCCCCCTTGCGCACGGTCTGCTGTCGTTTGAATGGTCTTTGGGCCACGAAGCACCTTTGATATCAAATAGGGACGCCGGTTTGTGCCCGTGAACGCCCGATCTGTCAACGTATCTGCCAGATTTGCGGACGACAGGTGCCAAACCGCGCCACTCAGCCATTTCGACTGAAATTTACAGGTTATGCCCCAACATCGGCAGAAGACCCCAATCCCCTGCTCATTCGACGATCTTACTGCTTTTCATTCGACAAATCGTTTTTCCACATATCTGCTACGCCATCACTTTCACGGCGTCGTTGTGATGCGGCTCGAATCATCGAACGAATTGGTAAACCGTCATGTGCATCTAGCATAAATAACCGCCAAAGAGACGCAAGCTCTACATCGCCGCGGATTTGCGGAATTCGGCTATTATCGTCATTCCCCGCCCAGACAACCGTAATCAGGTCGGACGTAAAGCCGGTAAACCAAGCATCGGACGCACCGCTATCCTGTGTGCCATACCCGGCAAACGGTCGGTCCAGACGAAGCTGTGGGTCTGTGACGCTGGAAAATAGCGTATAGGCACCCTGAATGGCTTCGTCTGTCAGGCGCTTTTGGACCGTTTGCTCGACGCGCTGGTAAACCAATTCGCCGGTTCCGGCAAAAGCCACCCTGTTGACCAGACTAAGCTGTACCGGTTTACCTGAATTTTGCGGTAGGGCGTGAATGGATGCGATATCGGCCAAGGTCACCGGATCAAGACCCACTACCGTCCGGATATCGTTCGAAAGCGGGCTTTTGACCCCGATGGCCTGGGCGTATTCCTTGACCTTGAGCAAACCAAACTGATCGGCCAGATTGACCGGCACAGTATTGACATCACGCACAAAGGCTTCGCGCAGTGAAATCTGTCCGCGATATTCGTGATCCGGATTTACCGGTCGCCAGCCGCCCACTGCCATACGGTTGTCACGCACCCATTGGGCAGGATCACTGTTTTCATTCATCGCATAGTAATAGGGAACGATTTTGATCATCCGGCCCGGGAAATGGCGAACATCCAATGCCCGGTTGGGACGAAACGGGCTGTAACTGGCACCGCCAACAATCGCACGAATACGACCATCCGGGCTCATGGACAACAAGGCCGCCTGCTCAACGCCCTTGGGCTTCAGGCGAAGATTGGAAACCTCGCGCACGACGTCCTGCGCCAGACGCTGAATGGTCAAATCAATGCTGGTGGTGACTTCGATATCGCGGCTTGTATAACCGATCCGAGAAGCGACCTCATCCATCACCATATCGACAACATAGCTTGAAACCACGCCATCCCTGTACTGAACATCCAGCTTTGGCTCGACCAGTGTAAGGGCGGATACACGATCAAGTTCGATATATTTATACCGCCCCATATTCAGAAGGATTTCGTTGGCCGCATTCGCTGCGTCACGGGGATGATATAGCGGATCAAATTTTTTCGGGTCATTCATCGCAGCCGCAAGAACGGCGGCCTGATGCAGCGTTATCCGTTCGGCCGGACTGCCGTACCAGATACGCGATGCCGCAGTGATCCCGAATATCCCGCGCCCCATATAGCTGCGTTCAAGATAGCTGCGCAGAATGGTTTTCTTGTTGAATTTAAACTCAAGCCATAGCGCAACCAGAAGTTCCTGCAAGTGGCGACCTGCACTGACTTCCGGGGTTTTAAAGAAGCTTCGTGCAACCCGCATCGTGATGGTCGAACCAGGAATATCGTTGCTTGAAAAGACACGCACAAAGTCGCTGGTCGATACCCCGAAGTGGCCATAAAATCCGGGATCGGTTCCTGCGACGAACACATTCTGTATGCGTTCCGGAATGGTGGTAAGGGATACGTCCTGGCTGTATCGCCCCTGAACAATTTCAAGCGTTGCACCATCAAAGCCCATGATACGGACTTCGGGGCTTCTGATCATGTTGCGGCTGAAATCAAGATTGGACTGAATTGTCAGTACAATCGCCATCACGGCAGCGAACCCGATTAACGAGAAAAAGCCGATCAGCAGCGTGCGCCGACGACGACGCCGGCGCCTGATGATACGCAGTTCACGCTCTGCAATTTCCTGCATTGCCGCCTGCGCGGCATTTGCACCACCGCGTTGCGGTTCGTCCCGTTCTTCTTCTGCCACGCCCGGTTCCGCTTTTCCCACAAGTTTACTATGCCAACGTACAGTAAACCGACAAGCTATTAAGAAAGTACTTCTCCCAAACGCAAACAGGGCAGCCCAATGGACTGCCCTGCATATTTCTGCGACTTCCGAACCGATCAAACGTCGAGATTGGCAACTTTGAGCGCATTGGACTGGATGAAGTCACGACGCGGCTCAACGACATCCCCCATCAGGGTCGAGAAGACTTCCTCTGCCTCGTCCGCGTGATCAACACGCACCTGAAGGAGCGAACGGACATTCGGATCAAGGGTGGTTTCCCAAAGCTGATCGGGGTTCATTTCGCCCAGACCTTTATAGCGCTGGATCGAAATTCCGCGACGACCATATTCCATTACCGCGTTGACAAGATCGACCGGACCATTGATTTTCCAGATCTTGTCCTTGGCACCGAATTCAGCGCCATTTTCGAACAATTCGCGAAGTTCAACGAGCAACCCGGCAATCGCACGGCTTTCGGCAGAACGCAAAATATTACCATCAATAACATGACGTTCTTCAACCCCACGCAGTATACGCCACATGACGATCTCATCCTGCGATGCTTCGCCCTTCCAGCCGCGATCAAAATCTTCGGACAGAAGATCAAGCCGACCAGCAAGCGTATTCGCCGCTTCCTGACGTTTGGCATCATCGTCAAGCAATGCCGGGTTCAGGGCACCCGCCAGCACGGCCTGTTCGAGAATCGAAATCGGCAATTTCAGTGAAAGCGGCTCCAGCAGTCCCTTGGCCTTGCGCGCCAGTTCCACAATCCGCACCAGATCCGAACCAGCAACCTGCACGCCGCCATTGAGCGTCAGCAACGCATCTTCGGTCCCTTGTGCGGTCAGGTACTGTTCCATCTCGCGGTCATCTTTGAGGTACTGGACCGAGTTACCTCGCTTGGCGCGATAAAGCGGTGGTTGTGCGATATAGAGATATCCCCGTTCAACCAATTCAGGCATCTGACGATAGAAGAAGGTCAGAAGCAGGGTTCGGATATGCGCACCATCGACGTCGGCGTCAGTCATGATGATGATTTTGTGGTAGCGCGTTTTTTCAATATTGAAATCATCGCGGCCAATCCCGGTGCCAAGGGCGGTAATCAGCGTACCGATTTCCTGACTTGAAAGCATTTTATCGAAACGCGCGCGCTCAACGTTCAGGATTTTACCACGCAATGGCAGGATTGCCTGGAAGCCACGTTCACGGCCCTGTTTGGCCGATCCACCTGCGGAATCACCCTCCACGATGAACAGTTCGGCTTTGGACGCATCACGTTCCTGACAATCGGCAAGCTTGCCCGGCAGGGATGAGATATCAAGCGCACCTTTACGACGGGTCAGTTCACGTGCCTTGCGCGCCGCTTCGCGGGCCGACGCGGCTTCGACAACCTTGGTGACGATTTTGCGTGCATCCTGCGGATGTTCTTCCAGCCATTGCTGAAGCCTGTCGTTCACGATGTTCTCGACGACCGGACGGACTTCGGATGAAACCAGTTTATCCTTGGTCTGGGATGAGAATTTCGGATCCGGTACCTTGACCGAAATCACACAGGTCAGGCCTTCCCGGGCATCATCCCCCGAAAGACTGACCTTTTCCTTTTTCACAATTCCGCTTTCCTGCGCATAGGAGTTGATCTGACGGGTCAGAGCCGCACGGAAACCGGCCATGTGGGTTCCGCCATCACGCTGCGGAATGTTGTTGGTAAAGCACAGCGTGGTTTCGTGATAGCTGTCATTCCACTGCAGGGAAACTTCAACGGTAATACCGTCTTTTTCACCCACAATGGCGATTGGCTCCTCAATCTGCGGTGTCTTGTTACGATCGAGATATTCGACAAAAGCACGAATGCCACCTTCGTAATGCAGCTTGGTTTCAACCGGCTCGCCATGGCGTTCATCACGCAGCGTCAGGATCACGCCAGAGTTCAGGAAAGCCAGTTCGCGCAGACGATGTTCAAGCGTCGGCAAGTTGAACTCGGTCATCGTGAAGATTTCGGCATCGGGATAGAAGGTAACTTCGGTCCCGGTCAGCGGCTTGCCCTCTGCCGTCATCGGCGCATCACCAACAATTTCCAGCGGCTTGATCGCATCGCCACCGGAGAATTCCATGTAATGCTCCTTGCCATTACGCCAGATGCGCAGTTTCAGCAAAGTCGACAGGGCGTTCACAACCGACACACCCACGCCATGCAGACCGCCAGAAACCTTATAGGAGTTCTGGTCAAACTTACCACCGGCATGCAGCTGGGTCATGATGACCTCGGCTGCAGAAACGCCTTCTTCCTTGTGCAGATCGGTCGGGATGCCACGGCCGTTATCGCGGATCGTTGCCGACCCATCACCGTTCAACTGCACCCAGACAGTATCGCAATACCCGCCCAGTGCCTCGTCAATCGCGTTATCGACGACTTCGTAGATCATGTGGTGCAAGCCACTGCCGTCATCGGTATCGCCGATATACATGCCCGGGCGTTTACGCACCGCTTCAAGGCCCTTAAGAACCTTGATCGATTCTGCACCGTAATCCTGCGCCTGCTGTTCGGCGGTTTTCGGAGCTTCTGTTTCGTTGGTCATAGCGTCACAACCTCGGCATTCACGGAGTGGTTTCAGCGGTCAGTGTGGCATCTTCCACGCGGAAGAATTGCGCACGTCCGTCCAAACCTTCAAACAGCGCCCGGTCCGTGCCTGTCATCCAGGCCTGGACGCCAAGCGCCACGATTTCATCAAACAGGTAGCGGCGACGCTCTGCATCCAGATGCGCCACAACCTCGTCAAGCAACAGCAACGGACCAGCTCCGCGTGCTTTGCTCTGCAAGCGGGTATTGGCCATAATCATCGATAGCAGCAGGGCCTTTTGTTCGCCCGTCGAACACTGATCTGCCGACTGGTTCTTGGCATCATGCCACACCAGCAAATCACTGCGTTGTGGTCCGACGGAAGCCCCGCCATAGGTAGCATCGCGTGACCGTCCATCGCGCAATGCCGCCCGCATCCTGTCTTCAACCTCGATCGCTGGCAACTGCTCCAGCCAGTTTTCAAGATCCCCTGCAAGTGCAAGTCTTGCCGCCGGAAAAGGCCCAACAACCATAGTCCCGGCACGGCCAAGCTTTGCCAGCAATTCAGCCCGCGCAACCGCAACGGCAATACCATGACGCACCATCGAATCCTCGATCGAGGCCAGCCACCTGTCGTCACCTTTGCCTTCTTTCAAAAGCTTGGCACGACTGCGCAAACTATGTTCATACGCGGCGACCCGGCTGCTATGTTCGGGATCAAGGCCATAAACCAGACGATCCAGAAAACGGCGACGGGCCGATGGGCCGTCCAGAAACAGACGATCCATTTGAGGTGTCAGCCAGACCGCGGCACAAACCCTGCCCAGTGATGCCTGCCCACGCTGGCTTTCACCATCAATACGCACGGCGCGTTTTTCGCGCCCCTGCGCAAGAGCCGCAGGATCAAGGCCTGATCCAACCTGATATTCACCATCCGGTGTGGTCAGGTGCGCTGAAACGGCCCAGGCCCTTACGCTACCCTCGTCTTCGCCCGGCACCCTGCGCGATATCTCGCCCAGCTTGGCTCGCCTTAACCCGCTTCCCGGCGAAAGAAGCGATAACGCTTCAAGCAGATTGGTTTTCCCGGCCCCGTTCGGACCGGTCAAAACCACCGGAGCCCCGTCAAGCGACAGGCGCAGGCTTTCGTAACACCGAAAGTCACCAAGCTGTATACGGGAAACGGCAAGACGGTTCGTCATCGACGTACCGTCTTGGTGTGGAAGATTATGGGCAAGAACAGCCACAGCAAAAGTGCGCTAACCGTCAGACGCGCATCGGCATCAGAACATACAATGCCGACAGATCATCGGTATCGCGCAGAATGGTCGGCGATGATCCGTCCGACATCAGAAGGTTCAGGGTGTCACCCTTCACCTGCTTGGCGATATCGAGCAAATAACGCGAATTGAAACCGATTTCGATGTCATCAGCATCATAATTGATTTCGAGTTCCTCGGATGCGGTTCCGTGTTCCGGGCTCGACGCGGAAAGGGTCAGGGTATTACCCGACATGACGACTTTGACCGCACGCGATTTTTCGATCGAAATGGCGGAAACGCGGTCAACAGCGTCTGCAAAAGCCTTGCATTCGATATCAAGGGTCTTGTCATTGCCAGACGGAATGACACGCTCGTAATCCGGGAACGTACCATCGATCAGTTTGGAGGTCAGAACCGCCTTTCCGAAACCAAAGCGAATTTTGGTATCGGACAATGCGATATCGACCGCTTCGCCGGTTTCCTCGATCAGCTTGCGCAATTCGCCAACGGTTTTGCGCGGCACAATGACGCCCGGCATGTTTTCCGCCCCATCGGGAAGCGGTGCTTCGACGCGCGCCAACCGATGGCCATCGGTTGCAACCGCACGCAGGATCTTGGTTCCTTCGGCGTCTGTCGCATGAAAATAGATACCGTTCAGGTAATAACGGGTTTCTTCGGTCGAAATCGCAAATTCGGCACGATCAATCAGACCGCGAAGTTCCGCCGCGGCAAGGCCGAAGCTGACCGGAAGCTCACCACCAGACATGACCGGGAAGTCATCAACCGGAAGAACCGCCAGATTGAATTTCGAACGACCCGCCGACAGGGTAAGACGCCCTGCACCTGGCTCAAGCGCGATTTGCACCTGCGAGCCTTCCGGCAACTTGCGGACAATCTCGTAAAGGGTATGGGCGGGGGTTGTGGTTGCACCGGCTTCACTGACTTCTGCAGTGGTGGTTTCAATCACCTCAAGATCCATGTCCGTTGCCGTCAGAGAAAGCTGGTCATTCTCCGCCCGCAGCAAAATATTGGACAGAATCGGAATGGTATTGCGCCGTTCGACCACACTTTGAACATGGGTCAAAGATTTCAACAGAGCCGCGCGTTCAATGGTCAGCTTCATGCCCGTCCTATCCGTCTGTCAGTATTGGTTTAACAAATTGATTTATAATCGGTTTTGTCGCTTTTGCTCCACCCTTTCGGGCAAGGCAGACGCATTATAACATGCATGCTGGGAAATCGAAGGATTTTTAAGGCTTAAACCCAAGCAAACAAAACGAGTCGTTGTATATTTTTCCACCCAATGCACGCAAAAGGCGGAACCCCGCGCGATGCCTGATTTTCAGCCCGTCGATTACCGTAAATATCCGACAGGAATCAGAACGGGTCACCGCCCCTGGACCGTGACCCGTAGAGTATTTTCAAACTGCGATCAGCCTTCAAGCATACGACGCAACAGGTCGATGTCTTCCGACAGCGACGGATCACTCACATGCAACTCTTCGATCTTGCGAACTGCATGCATGACGGTCGTATGGTCACGACCGCCAAATTTACGACCGATTTCCGGTAGGGAATGCGTCGTCAATTGTTTGGACAGATACATCGCAACCTGACGCGGACGGGCAACTGCCCGGGCGCGACGGGCGGAATGCATGTCCGACACCTTGATGTTGAAATGCTCGGCAACTTTTTTCTGAATTTCTTCAATTGAAACCCGGCGTTCGGATGCGCGCAGGACATCGTGCAGCACGTCCTGAACCATCTCGAGACTGATTTCACGACCGACCAGCTGCGCATGGGCGATCACGCGGTTAAGCGCACCTTCAAGCTCGCGCACGTTCGCGGTGATCTTGTGAGCCAGAAACTCCATCACACGCTGTGGCAGCTCTATGTTCTGACGCTCTGCCTTCGATTCGAGAATACCCAGACGCAGCTCATAGGTCGTAGCATGAATATCGGCAACAAGGCCCGAGCCAAGACGCGAACGCAGGCGTTCTTCGATATCTTCCAGATCGGATGGCGACTTGTCAGCAGACACGATGATCTGACGCCCCTGATCCACCAGCGCATTGAAGGTGTGGAAGAATTCTTCCTGGGTCGAGTCCTTGCCCGAAATGAACTGAACGTCATCAACCATCAGAACATCGACGGACCGGAACTGATCCTTGAAATCGACGGTGTTCTTGTCACGCAGGGCCCGGATGAAGCGGTACATGAATTTTTCGGCAGACAGGTAAATCACCGTGCGGTGCGGCTGCGTGCGGCGAATATGCCATGCAATCGCGTGCATCAGGTGGGTTTTACCAAGGCCAACGCCGCCGTAAAGGAACAGCGGGTTGAATGGCACCGATTCGGCCTCTGCCAAACGGCGTGCTGCCGCATAGGCGAATTCGTTCGGCTTTCCGATCACGAAATTGTCGAAAGTATATCGCGGATCAAGAGCCGCCGATATGCCGTCGTCGGACATGGTGCCAATTGCCTTGCGACCACCCGACACCAGCCCTTTTGCATTGCCCGCATAGGACACGGCACCAGTCACCTCGTTCGCAGCCTTATCCAGTCGTGCGACATCGTCAGAGATGCGTCCGCGTGCACTGCTATTGGCAGACTGGGCCACTGAATTAGAAGTTGCGGAAGAAGATGCGTTTTTTTGTCCGTTTCCATTTGCCGGTTGGACAACAACAATCTCGACAAAATGGATATTCTCATCCTCGGAATGCCAGAAGGACTGAATACGATCCAGATAGTGCTGGGTTACCCAGTCACGCATCGCACGCGTTGGCGCACCAAGACGTGCGACCCCCGCTTCGACGGCGATCAATGCGACGGGATCAAGCCAATAGCGATAGGCAGTCGCGCCAAACTCCGAACGAAGCTTTTCGCGGACAACCTGCCATGTCGCTTTCGCGTGATCGTCTAGTGCCGCCTGCTGGTCACCCGGAATCCCCCCGTTGGACTCCCCGAGTGCCGATTGCGTTCCCCTAACGGCGTGCTGCACTGTTAGAACCTTTCCCCGCTTAATCAATCTTCACTACCAAACAAAACGCGAAAGACAAAAAAGTACTCGCCCGCGTTGATCACGATCATGATCAACACGCCTGTCTTCCACCAAGTCTTGGAAGCGTACTCGCGCCTTTTGTTTTTTGGTTCTTCGTCTTTCGCCGCGTTGCGCGGCCAGCGAAGTCAAAACACTGTACTGATGCGATCCACATCAGGCAAGGCGATCTTTAACAGAACGTTAAAAGGATTTCGGCACCAAAACAGTCCTTTGTTTGTGCGGTTTTTTGCGATGCCGCAACCAAGGAACAAAAGGTGATTCGACGAAATCCGGGCAGCGAAAAGGCCGTGCTACAAGCACGGCCTTCGACTCGCCATCCCGTAAGGGATAAATTAGAGCGCTTTGACGCGAGCGGTCAGACGCGAGACCTTGCGAGCGACGGTGTTCTTATGCAGAACGCCGAGCTGCGCGCCACGCGCCATTTCCGGCTCTGCAATTTTCAGCGCAGCCAGAGCAGCATCTTTGTCGCCAACGTTCAGCGCAGCCTCGACCTTCTTAACGAAGGTACGAATGCGACCGATGCGTGCACCATTAACTTCTGCACGTGCGGCGTTGCGGCGAATGCGCTTCTTGGCCGATTTATGGTGAGCCATTGCGAACCTGTCTCTTAAAACAAATGTTACGTAATTCGGAGCGCGGCTTATAGCTCCGTCGGAAACCCTCGTCAACCCCCGATACCTTCAATCCCGGTGAATTTCCGCGGTTTACGACTCTTGACTGCTACCGGGCAGCAATACATCGCCGGTACCGGGGCAATAAGCCATCAGATTCAACGATGCTTGAAGTCCGGTTTTCTCTTTTCAGAAAAGGCTTTCATGCCTTCTGCACGGTCATCAAGGGCAAAGGTCGAATGGAATTCGCGACGTTCAAACATCAGCCCTTCGGTCAGGGTCATTTCATAGGACTTGCTGACACTTTCTTTGACCTTCATCGAAACAGGACCAGAGAAAGAAGCGATTTTATCGGCCAGTTTCATGGCTTCTTCCAAAAGCGAGTCGGCCGGGACGACTCGCGCAACGAGCCCCGAACGTTCAGCTTCCTCTGCATCCATCATCCGACCGGTAAGACACATTTCCATTGCCTTGGATTTGCCAATGGCGCGAGTAAGGCGTTGTGTCCCACCCGCGCCGGGGATGGTTCCGATGGTGATTTCGGGCTGGCCAAACTTTGCGGTGTCAGCCGCAAGAATGATGTCGCACATCATCGCAAGCTCACAACCGCCGCCAAGCGCAAAGCCCGCTACGGCGGCAATAACCGGCTTGCGGCAGCTTGCCACCCGCGTCCAGCCCTTGGTAATGAAGTCGTTCTTATAAACATCCATGTAATTGTAATCGGCCATTTCCTTAATGTCGGCCCCGGCGGCAAAGGCCCGTTCCGATCCGGTAATGACGATGGCGCGAATGTTTTCATCATTTTCGAACTGATCAAGCGCTTCACCGATATCGGTAATCAGTGCCGCACAAAGTGCGTTCAGCGCCTGCGGGCGGTTAAGGGTAATCAGACCGACATTACCCTTAACCTCGGCAATGATGTTCTCGTATGACATTCTGCTAATCCTTTGTCGGAGAATCGCGCCCATATTCAAAAGCAGGCCGATTCGATCGAAACCATATTTTGATACTGTTTTACCGATTTTATTTGCTGGCCGCAACCAAACCGGCAGAATCAAATGATAACCAGGTCGGTTTCCCGGTTCACATGCGGGTCAGGGATTTATTTCTGACATGTCGGGCAGAAGAAGGTTGATCGCCCTGACTGAACGATTCGCCCGACGGTGCTGCCGCAACCATCGGCAAAGCAACCCTCACCCTCTCGGCCATAGACGCGGAAGCTGTGCTGAAAATAGCCAAGCTCGCCATTGGCCTGACGATGATCTTTCAGGCTCGATCCTCCGGCGGCAATCGCGTCCTCAAGAACCAACCGGATTTCACGATAAAGACGTTCAATCTCGTCCGGTTTCAAATCCTTGGCCAAACGGTCCGGCGCGATGCCCGATCTGAACAATGCTTCGCATACATATATATTACCAAGTCCCGCAACCAATCGCTGATCAAGCAGCACCGTTTTGATCGGACTTGCGCGTTTGGCTATTCCCGCCGCCAGAACGGTCGCATTAAAACTGTTGCCCAATGGTTCCGGCCCAATATCGGCAAGCATCTTGTGGGTGTTAACCTCGTCCGCAGCAATCAGGGTGATAACCCCGAACCGCCGCGGATCGGCAAACCGGACAACCGCGCCACTCTGCATGACAAAATCGACGTGATCGTGCTTTGCAGGGGCCGGAACCCGCACCAAGGGATCATCAAAAATCGTCATCCGGCCCGACATTCCAAGATGGACCAACAGAACCTGCCCGTCATCCAGATAGCCCAGGATATATTTTGCCCGACGGGTCAGCTGATTGATCCGGCGCCCCGCCATGCGCTCCACAAAATTTTCCGGAAATGGAAAACGCAGGTTTGGACGGCGTTGCACAACGTGATCAACCACGAAACCTTCCATCACCGGCGTCAGACCGCGTGTCACCGTTTCGACTTCAGGCAATTCAGGCATTGGAAAACTCGCAAAATGAATGGGTCAAACATATCTAGAACCCGGCCCGGTGATTGGCAAGCCAGCACACCAAACAACATTGTCGCCATTACAAAGTAACAATGGACGATGACCGCCAAGTACATATGATTGCGCCGTTTATTGCCACCCGGCCCGTCTGCCCCACCTTACGTGCCATCCACAGGATTTCAGTCAATGGAATTTGGCGTTGATCTTTTACTGATACTTTTTGCTGTCGCAGCCTTCGCCGGCATGGTTGATTCAATAGCCGGCGGCGGTGGATTGATTACCATCCCGGCCCTGCTCTGGGCGGGCATTACCCCGGCACAGGCTTTGGCAACCAACAAGCTGCAGGGCAGCTTTGGCAGCCTGACATCTTCAATCAACTTTATCCGTAAGGGTTATGTTGATCCGCGCGATATGGTACTGGCGATTGTCCTGACATTTGCCGGATCAGCACTTGGCACCGTGCTGGTACAGATGCTTGATGCCAGCATCCTGCTTAAAATCCTTCCGGCCCTGTTGATCCTGATTGCGCTTTATTTCCTTTTCTCGCCGCGCGTTGGTGACATTGACGCCCATCAGATCATCAGCAAGTCCGTATTTGCCTTTACGGCTGGATTTGGCATCGGCTTTTACGACGGCTTTTTCGGACCGGGTACCGGATCATTCTTTTCCATCGCTTTTGTCGCCTTGCTTGGCTTCAACATGACAAAGGCAACTGCTCATACCAAGGTCCTGAACTTCACATCAAATTTCGCGTCACTGGTCATGTTCATTGCCGGTGGCGAAGTCGTCTGGATCATCGGAGCGGTTATGGCCGTCGGCTCTTTGATCGGCGCCCAGATCGGATCGCATATGGTGATGAAGGTCGGTGCAAGGCTCGTACGCCCGCTTCTGGTTGTCACCTCTATCGCGATTTCGATCAAACTGATCATCGACCAGTACGGCAGCACCATCAGCCAGTATTGGGATCAGATGCAGGTTTGGACCGGATAAGGTTCTACATAGCTTATTTACGATGCGACAAAGCCCGCCGAATGGTTTCCGGCGGGCTTTGTATTTGGTTCAGAAATCCGTCAGGCGCTGGCTGCGGTTTCGATAAAGGCCTCGTCCCGGCGATCAATCAGGTGGCTCCAGACTGCAAACACTAAGGCAATCACCGCAATCCCGGCACCAAGCCATGGGATATCCTGATAGGAAACGCCCTGTGTAATCGCGATACCGCCAAACCAGGCACCAGAAGCATTACCAAGATTGAAGGCCCCCTGATTAAGGGTCGATGCAAGATTGGGTGCCTCCGTGGCTTCGTTAACCACCCGCATCTGAAGCGGCGAAACCAGTGCAAAGGAAACCACCCCCCAGACAAAAACCGTTACCACAGCAGGGATCACATTGGTGATGGTTTCAGCAAATACGACCAGTATCGCAATCAGGAGAACAAACGTCGCAATGATCGCGGGCATCAGGCGCCAATCCCCCAGACGGCCACCGATATAGTTGCCTATCGTCAAACCGGCACCGAACAGCAACAGAACATAGGTCACCTGCCGTGCCGAAATGCCGGTGATGTTCTGCAACATCGGGGTGATATAGGTAAACACGCTGAACATGCTGGCAGAAGCCAGAACACTGATCGCCATGGCAAAGATAACCTGGGTTTTCGCCAGAGCCCGGGCTTCGGCAATCAAGCTACCGCCCGATGCGGCGATTTTACGCGGCAAACAGAAATAAAGTGCCACAGCCGCAAAAACCCCGATCCCGACAACCGCCCAGAAAGTCGAACGCCAACCAAGTTCCTGACCAAGTGCCGTGCCAAACGGGACACCAAGAACATTCGCCAATGTCAGACCGGAAAACATCAAGGCAATGGCCTGTACCCGTTTATGTGGCGCAACAAGATTTGCCGCAACAACAGCCCCCAGACCAAAGAATGCCCCATGGCAGAATGCGGTCACAACACGGGCCGCCATCAAAAGCCAGTAGTCCGGTGCCATCGCACACAGGAAATTGCCGAAAATGAAAATTGCCATCAGCATCAGCAAGGCATGACGACGATCCATTTTTGACGTCGCAATCGCCAGAAACGGCGCGCCAAACGTAACACCCAACGCATAACCGGTAACCAGCAACCCGGCATCGGGAATACTTACACCAAGATCTGTCGCCACATCCGGCAACAATCCCATGATAACAAATTCGGTCGTGCCGATCCCGAAGGATGCGAGCGCAAGAGCAAGGATCGGAAGGTTTCCAAAGAAACCATTACGGGCAGCAGCAGTTATCATGATCAGGATGTCCAGGGGTGCATCGCACCAATGCGGGATAATGTCGGGCGACAAGTTTCGGACGTGTTTGCGAAGCGCTTTAATCAGCCGAAAGCTTGAAACGATTCAATTCTGCGTGCAGCGCACAAATTCCACCATCGCGAAATTGGCATAAAAACTATGCGGTTACGTCACAACTGAAACAGGCCCGGTTGAACACCGGACCTGCGTGAATTACAAAATGGATAAATCGGATCAGGAGAGTTCTGCAACAATGCGTTTTGCGGCCACAACCGGGTCATCAGCTTTGGTAATCGGTCTACCAATCACCATCACATCCGTTCCCATCGCCATGGCATCGTGCGGCGTGACAATGCGTTTCTGATCATCGGTACTTGCCCAGGTTGGCCGAATGCCCGGTGTGATCAATTTGAAATCAGGTCCACATGCCGCACGTGCCGCTGTAATTTCCTGTGCGGAACAAACAACCCCGTCCAGACCGGCCTTCTGGGTCAATTCGGCAAGTTTGACAACACGATCACTGATCGGTCCCCTCAGACCAACATCATCGAGGTCAGCCTGATCCAGACTGGTCAGGATCGTTACCGCGATAACCCACGGCACGTTAACACCTGCTTTGTCGGCGGCTTCACGTGCGGCTTCACCAGCACGTTTCATCATCTCAAGGCCGCCCGTGGCATGAACATTCACGATCCTGAGGCCAAGCGGCGTTACCGCACGCACGGCACCAGCAACGGTATTGGGAATGTCGTGATATTTGACATCCAGAAAAATCGGCAGCCCGGCTTTTGCAACTTCACGCACGCCCTGCGGGCCGTGGGCCGCAAAGAACTCCTTGCCAAGCTTCGCCCCACCAATCACTCCGCACAAACGAGAAGCCAGACCAACTGCATGTGCAAGATCAGTGGTGTCGATGGCGCAAAAAATACGGTCTTGGGGGGCTATAGCTTGGGTCATGGGTCCTCCGGCGGGCTGGAATTTCATGATTGGCCCACGAAGTTGCGGCGGACCGGGCATGACTTAGCCGATTTTAACCGAAATACCAACCCGAATTAGGCACAATATTGGCCCGCGCGTCGCAGTCTTTCCTGTCAGGACGCTTTCTGCTGGCTGATCGCCTTGTTGTCATTTGGCGTGTCGTTGCCGGTTTCTTCCGGGCGCAATCGACGCAATTCTGTATCCATGCGCTTGACCGCACGACGATGCTTGCCATGCACCAGCCATTCATATGTCAACCCGATACCAAGCCCGATCAACAGTGCGACCATGATCGGCAGGAAAAGCGGCATATCGACTTCATAGGGCAACGGCCACAACGACAATGTCACCAACGCCCGGTTCGACACGGCAAAAATCGCAATCAGGATCGCAAGCGGAATGGAAATGATCCAATAGAGAATGCGCATTTTAACTCCTGGTGCCGACGGGCAAAAAGGCATGGTGTCATAGCCCACACCTCAGACAAGCCAAAGCATGGACCCGATATGGTCAAACGGAAATATTTTCAAATGACTTTACAGCCACCGTGAAAACCCGGCAGGCTTGGTTTAACGCAGTTTGCATACGAACAGCAAGCCGCTCAAAACGGTAAACTGTCAGTTAAGACGCTCGCGCAGCTGCTTCCCAGTTTTGAAATAAGGAACCTTTTTCTCGCCCACAGGCACAGCCTCACCGGTACGCGGATTGCGTCCGACCCGGGAATCACGCTGTTTCACGGAAAATGCGCCGAAGCCGCGCAGCTCAACCCGATCCCCGCGTGCCAGCGCCTCGGTAATTTCGTCAAAGATCGTCGCCACGATCCGTTCCACATCGCGCTGATACAGATGCGGGTTCATCTCGGCCAGCCGGGCGATCAGTTCTGATTTTGTCATATTCAGGCCCCATCCTGTTCGTTCTGACAGATATCCAATCAACCAAAGGTTAGATTACGTCACGTCGGCGCTTTCACTCAGGTTGCCAGACAGTCAGCAACCCGTCAAGTTTAAGCCCCTCAGATGACAGCATTTTTCCGATATTTCCCTCGAATAACACAGTCATGAGGGAGTCATCCGGATAATCGATTTCAAGCGGCACAACTGCCACATCGGGTGCAACACCCTTTTCATCCTGCAACCAACGCAAAGCTTCGCGTCGACCACCAATTTCGTCGATCAGACCGTTCGCAACGGCCTGCTGACCGGTATAAACCCGACCATCGGCCAATTTCCGTACGGTATCGGTATCCATGCCGCGTCGTTCAGCGACCATGTCGACAAACACGCCAAACATGTCTGAAATCAGGCTTTCCATAGCCGTTCGCGCGGCATCGTCCGTCGGTTCAAACGGGTTTGGCACGGCTTTAAGCGGCCCACTTTTAACCGTTAGCGGCTCGACACCAAGCTTTTCCAGCGTGCCGTTGAAATTCATCGACTGGAAAATCACACCAATCGATCCCGTCACCGTCCCGCGATGGGCGACAATATGATCGGCGGCAATGGCGGCCATATAACCACCCGATGCGGCCACGGTTCCCATTTCAGCAACGATCGGTCGGGTTTCACCAATCCGGCGCAGGCTTTCAAACAGCGCCTCGCCACCGACCATGGTGCCACCGGGGCTGTTGATATGGACAATTACACCTGCGACATCGCTGTCTTCTTCAATCTCCTCCAGCGCATCCAGAAGATAGGGATCTTCTGTAATCACCCCTTCGATGTTCACCTCGACAATGCGCGGACCAATATTGCCCCATACGGCGTCACTTGCGCCGCTGCGTGCAAAGGCGATCACAATGGCAATGATGACGGTAACGACCGCCAGGACCCGCCAGCGGAAAATCGATTTTTTCAAACGTCGACGATCAAGAAGGATATCGGCATCAAGTGCCATTTAATGTGCCCCGGCATTCAGTATGAACTAACAGCTTCAAAAACCTGCCTTTTCAAATGGTTTTTCTTCATTCGCTTGGCAAGGACAAAAACTGTTTGAAACCAAAATTCTCGCTAAAAAATGACACGGCGACGGCAAAGTCGCGTCCAAACGGGGAATTTTCAACAAAAGCGATAAAAAAAACGGGCCGTGCAATGCACGACCCGTCTTCATGATCTGCCGTAGCAGACCCTGTTCGATCAGGAACAGATGCCTTATTCGGCACCTTCCTGTTTCTTGCGAAGTGCTTCGCCAAGGATATCACCAAGCGATGCACCGCTGTCAGCCGAACCATAATCCGCCATGGCTTTCTTCTCGTCTGCAACTTCAAGAGCTTTGACCGAGAGGGTAACCTTGCGGGTTTTGGCGTCGATCGTGGTCACACGCGCATCGACTTTCTCGCCAACTGCGAAACGTTCCGGACGCTGGTCCGAACGGTCACGTGCGAGTTCAGCCTTGCGGATGAAGCCTTTAAGATCGGTGCCACCAACAGCAACCTCGATACCACCATCGTTAACTTCGGTGATTTCACAGGTTACGGTTTCGCCGCGTTTGATGCCGGTAACGGCTTCTTTGAACGGGTCACCCGAAAGCTGTTTGATACCAAGCGAGATGCGTTCTTTCTCGACGTCAACGTCAAGAACCTTGGCTTTGACGATGTCACCTTTTTTGTATTCTTTGATGACTTCTTCACCAGCGCGGTCCCATGACAGGTCCGAGAGGTGCGCCATACCGTCGATACCGCCCAGAAGGCCAATGAACAGACCGAATTCGGTGATGTTCTTGACTTCGCCTTCGATCTCGGACTCGACCGGATGAGCGGCCAGGAAGGCATCCCACGGGTTCGAGGTGCACTGCTTGAGACCAAGCGAAATACGGCGTTTCTGTGCATCGACGTCGAGCACCATGACTTCGACTTCCTGCGAGGTCGAAACGATTTTGCCCGGGTGGATGTTTTTCTTGGTCCAGGACATTTCGGAAACGTGGACCAGACCTTCGACACCAGCTTCGAGTTCGACGAATGCGCCGTAATCGGTGATGTTGGTGACACGGCCTTCGAATTTCGAACCGACCGGGTATTTGGCTTCGACACCTTCCCACGGATCAGCTTCAAGCTGTTTCATGCCAAGCGAGATACGCTGGGTTTCGCTGTTGAAGCGGATAACCTGGACCTTGACGGTCTGGCCGATCTGAAGGGCTTCAGACGGATGGTTGATACGCTTCCATGCGATGTCGGTGACGTGCAGCAGGCCGTCAACACCGCCGAGATCGACGAATGCGCCGTAATCGGTGATGTTTTTGACAACGCCGTCAAGAACCTGACCTTCCTGGAGGTTCTGGATCAGTTCGGCGCGCTGTTCAGCACGGGTTTCTTCGAGAACGGCACGACGCGAAACCACGATGTTACCGCGCGAACGATCCATTTTCAGGATCTGGAACGGCTGCGGATTGTTCATCAGCGGGGTAACGTCGCGAACCGGACGGATGTCAACCTGGCTGCCCGGCAGGAATGCCACGGCGCCCGACAGGTCGACAGTGAAGCCGCCTTTAACACGACCAAAGATGGTACCGTCGACGCGTTTGCCTTCGTTGAACTGTTTTTCCAGCTCGACCCAGGCTTCTTCGCGACGCGCTTTTTCGCGCGACAGAACGATCAGGCCATCTTTGTTTTCATAGCGATCGACATAAACATCAACGGTATCGCCGATATTAACGTCGCCTGCGCCAAATTCTTTAAGCGGCACGCGGCCTTCGGACTTCAGCCCCACGTCGACGATTGCATCGTCGTCGGTGGTTTTGACGACCGTACCGGTCATCACGCGGCCAATAAAGCCCTCGTCTTCAGAACCGAGGCTTTCGGCCAGCAGGGCGGCGAAATCTTCGCCGGTGGAGAATTGTGCTTGTTCAGCGGTTGTCATTAAAGAGACTTCCTTTCGAGTGTATCGTCACTATTCCGGCCAATCGGTTGTATCCGATGGTCTTGCCACAAAATCGTGGCGGGTTTTTGCCAATCGATGTCCCGATCCCGTTCGCGAAAAACCAAACGGTTTTCCATAGACGAAAAGGTGAACGCACATGTCGTTCACCTTAGGGTAACAACCCCTGAGATCGTTCTGTCGCTTGACGGTTAAAACGCCCGTGTGTCAGTCATTCTCGCCCATATGGGTCCGAATATGCGCCATGACTGCATTAAACACCGCATCAGCATTCAGACGATCCGTATCGATGTGGATTGCGTCCGATGCCATCTTGAGCGGTGCAACGTCCCGCGCACTGTCTCGAGCATCCCGTTCTTCAAGCTCCTTGAGAACGCGCTCGTATATAGCAGCGGGATTTTTTTCCTGCAACTGTTTGAACCGACGGTTTGCACGTTCTTCGACACTGGCCGTCAAATAGAACTTGATCGGGGCATCCGGACAGACAACCGTGCCAATGTCACGACCATCCAGAACAGCACCACGTTTGCCATCAGGCGGGCTGCTGGCAAGGTTGCGCTGAAAAGCTAGCAATACCGCGCGAACCTTTGGAATCGCTGCAACTTTTGATGCGGCACTTCCAACTTCTTCGCTACGAAGCTCTTCACCCTCAAGATCGTCGGCACCAAGTTTTTCTGCCACCCCGACCGCTGCGTCCTCGTTCGAAGGATCAAGCCCAAGCGCCAAAACCTTTGCGCCCGTTGCCCGGTATAAAAGTCCGGTATCAAGGTAGGCATAGTCCATTGCTGCAGCGACTCGACGCGCCAAAGTACCTTTTCCCGATGCTGCCGGTCCGTCAATTGCGATGATCATGCGCGGGTGCCCCTGTTTGTTTTGATGTCACTTAATACTTGTGTGCCAATAACGGCATTACGAGCCCCGGTATGTGAATAGAGAAGCCCGCCCGCGAAACAGATTACGAACCAGCCGGGGCAAGGTTGGCCCCAAGTTCGCGCATCAGCGCTTCGAAACTCGGAAAACTGGTCGCAATCGGGTTGGCATCATCAACCGCAACCGGATCATTCGCGCCCAGTCCAAGAACAAGGAACGACATGGCAATGCGATGATCAAGGTGGGTCTCAACCATGCCGCCACCCGGCACATCGCCACCCGTAACAATAAGGTCGTCACCTTCGATACGATGAATGATCCCGTTTGCTGCCAGACCCGCGGCCACAGCGGCAAGACGATCCGATTCTTTAACCCGCAATTCTTCAAGTCCGCACATTCGGGTTTCACCCTGCGCATAAGCAGCAGCAACAGCCAGCACCGGATATTCGTCAATCATTGATGGCGCACGTTCTGCTGGCACAACAATACCGGTCAGGCGGTTTTTACCACTAACAACAAGATCACCGATGGTTTCACCGGCTTCTTCACGTTCGTTGGTGATCGTGATGTCACCGCCCATTTCAATAAGCGTCGTGATCAGGCCGGTCCGCAACGGGTTTAAACAGACATCACGGATGGTAACCTGTGATTCCGGATTGATCAAAGCCGCCACCAGCGGGAATGCCGCCGAGCTCGGATCTGTGGGAACCACAATATCAGCCGCCTTCATTTCAACCGGGCCGGTCAGGCTGACCGTGCGGCCGCCATCGTCATTGATGCTGACATCAACATCGACACCGAAATGACGCAACATGCGTTCGGTATGATCACGCGATGGTTTCGGTTCGATCACTGTGGTCGTTCCGGCGGTATTCAAACCGGCAAGCAACACGGCTGATTTTACCTGCGCGGATGCCATCGGCAGCGTATACGTCACCGGTTTTGCTTCATCGGTTCCAATGACGGCCATCGGCGGGCGACCACGTTCACGCGTGATGAATTGCGCACCGAATTCAGCAAGCGGGTCGGCAACACGCCCCATTGGACGTTTGCAAAGCGACGCATCACCGGTAAAGAAAGTGGTGATCGGATGGGTCGCAACAATCCCGGCCATCAGGCGAATACCGGTTCCCGCATTGCCCATGTCAATGACGCTATCAGGTTCCCGCAAGGCGCCAACCCCGACACCAGTCACATGCCAGGTCCCGTCATTATCGCGATTAACGGTCGCGCCAAGCTTGCGCATGGCTTCTGCGGTTGCCAGTACATCTTCACCTTCGAGCAGGCCGGTAATTTTCGTCTCACCAATGGCAAGGCCGCCAAACATCAGGGAACGATGGGAAATTGATTTGTCGCCGGGAACCCGGATATCGCCTTTAAGCGCACGGGAATTCAGCGATTGAAGCGGACGCTTGGTCTGCGAAGAGCTCATCGGGCCTGCCTGTCTATTCTTGTTGTGACCATCAAATAATCGTTTTCCGGCCATTGAACCGCACTTTGATGCCGCCGCAAGTCCAGGCGCAAATGGTACGTTCGATTGCCGGGGGGCAAACTCGTATCATATGCGCTTCTGACGCACCAGTATCGAAGCCAAATTTTGCTTGAAGCTTATGGCGGCGCGTAGCGCAGAATCCCGCCTTTTTGAGGCTTGGAATAAAATCGGACAATTTCCTTTTGACAAGCCCGCCCCAAGATGGCAATTGGGCCAACTAGAAGAAGGTGAATTCGGCCTTCAACCCATTCTTTGATGAAACGGTATTTAAGAGGGTTTGCCGTAATGTCAGCACGCGGTAAGAAACGTCACTGCCAAGCCTGCGGTACCAAATACTATGATTTGAATCGTACGCCGGTCGTGTGCCCCAAATGCGCAACCCCGGACGGGGTGACCAAAATCAAGAAAGCCGCGGTTGCAAAGCCGAAGCCGGAAGAAGACGAAGATCTTGATGATGACGTCGATCTCGATGACGACGTCGACACCGATATTGATGACGATATCCTTGAGGATGCGTCTGATCTTGGTGAAGATGACGATGATCTTGGCGAAGTTCTCGAACATGTCGAAAGCGACGAAGACGACCGCTAGGATTTTTTAAAAATAGGTCTTGCCAAGATTTGGTGAACCTTCTAAATATCGCCCGCGCCGCAACGGAAACACTCAAAATCGTTGCGACGCGGACTAAAATGGGGCCGTAGCTCAGTTGGGAGAGCGCTACAATGGCATTGTAGAGGTCGTCAGTTCGATCCTGATCGGCTCCACCATCAAAACCCGTCGCCTAAAGCGACGGGTTTTGTCGTTTCAGTATTCTTTTCCCAAATGAAAAGGCCGTCCAAAGGACGACCTTCAAAAGCGTCTGGATGCAAAATACTGCTTAGTGCACGGTGCGATCGATTGAACGCTCCGGATCGGGAAGATGTCCAAAACCATCAAGCAATTCGGCGATACCATCTCCTGCACGAACCACCATAATACGGCCTGAAACAGGGGTCCCCTTTTCCTGTCGCAAAATTCCAATCACATCGGCAATGACTTCGAACTGGCAATCTTTCAACCAGTCATGAATTGCCTGTTCATGATGGCGGAACCTTTGCCCCGGCCCAAGATCGAACGGGAATGTGTCACCATGTTCAAGTGAGAAAACCATCAATCCACCTGGTACAAGCCGGTCGTGGGCAGCCCGCAACGCCGGGACAAGATCGCCCAGATAATTCAGAACATCAGCAGCAACCACCAAGCCATAGTCGCGATCAAGCGCATCAGGCAAATCCGTGATGTCCGCGGCAATCAGATTTCGATAAAGACCCTTTGCCTTTGCCCGGTTAATCATGCGCGGCGATAGATCGACACCGTCAATCACGTCAACATGGCCCGCAAAAACATCCGCGACCAATCCTGTACCGCAACCAAGATCAAGAACCCGCAACGGGCGCAACAATTCCGGCAAGTATGGCCGGATGGCTTCAAAAAGAAGCTCCGGCCCACGATAGGCCAAGCGATCCCGCAACGAGATTTCAAAACGTGGTGCATAGTCGTCAAACAGGGCCCGAACATAATCAGGCGGCAAGCGATCGCGCATGGCAACCGCCCCCAGCAAAGTCAGTCGAACTTCGGCTCCCATACGGTCAACCGGATCAAGAGCAAGGCACTGACGAAAAGCTTCGATCGCATTTTCGTGCTGTCCCATGCGTTCGAAAATATCGCCCAGCACAAAATGTGCTTCTTCCCAATCGGGATCAGCCGAAATTGCCGCCCGGGTCACATCGATTGCGGCCTCGGTATCATTCTGCCCGACAAGCGCCAGCGCGACATCAAGCCGCCGACTGGCCAACAAACGATCTTTGCTCATGTATATGAAGAAATCCGAAAAGGCTCCGGCCAAATGACCGGCAGCATCAAAACTCGATCATCGCTATATCAGCTGAATCCGCGCTTTTGGCAATATGGATAATATCATTTAAAATCAGATGTTTATCTAATTTTATCGCTTTTGAACGCTGCAAAATCATTTTATCTGGTCCCTCTGCATCAGAATTCACGACAAACTTCGCAGTTGATGAATAGTCTTGGATGATCCGGGCGATCACCAGAATAACTTGATTAAAACATAATGTATTAATATAAATATTTACCTCAACCTCTTGCTGCCGGGAAACAAGATGGAAAACTTTACGCCTTATTCCGCACTTCTGGGTGGTGCGCTGATCGGACTGGCTTCAGGCCTTTACCTTTTACTCAATGGCCGCATTGCGGGCATCAGCGGCATCCTGGGAGGCCTACTTACCAGCAAAGGCCCGACATCGGGTCGCGTTGAAAAACTTGCCTTTATCTCTGGCATGATCATTGCGCCAATGATCCTGTTGGCCCTCACGCCGATCAATGCCCAAAGCATTGTAAGCGCTTCCTGGCCGGTCATTATTGCAGCCGGCTTGATCGTCGGGTTTGGCACGAGACTTGGCAGTGGCTGCACCAGCGGACACGGAATTTGCGGCCTGTCGCGTCTGTCAGCACGATCAATGGTCGCCACCCTGTGTTTCATGGGCGCGGGCATGGCCAGTACCTTTGTCATTCGTCATGTTATCGGGGGCTAAATCAATGCGTATTCTTGCTTCTGCTTTCTGTGGCGCCCTGTTTGGCTTGGGCCTAATCATTTCGGGGATGACAGACCCCCAAAAGGTTCTTGGTTTCCTTGATATCGCAGCGATCCAGACCGGAAACTGGGACCCCAGCCTTGCGTTCGTCATGGCGGGTGCCCTTGTTATCGCATTCCCGATATTTCGCTTTGCCCAATCCCGCAGAACTGCCATTTGCGGCGGGACAATAGAACTGCCGAAACGACGCGACATTGACCGCAATCTGGTTATTGGCGGGCTATTGTTCGGCATTGGGTGGGGCATGGTTGGCTATTGCCCGGGTCCCGCGATTAGTGCGCTTGCCTTTGGGCATATCGAAACAATCATTTTTGTGATCGCGATGATCGCCGGAATGATCGTGCATAAACTGATGATGAACACATTGGATCAGGCCGCAATCGCGCAAAAATAGCGAAAACCTTAACCTTTATGGCAAGTGCGCCACGCAAACCAGCCATACGCCACAAATTGCCATTCGCAGGGAAATCAATCTGTTAGCATTCAAAATTTGTGGCGACTAGTCTGGAAAGCCTGAAATCTTGCTGCAACATGCTTGTCTTTGCAGCGACACTGGCATATGTGCAAAACAACATCACAGTATGATTTCAAAGGCCTCGCATGAAAATCGGCATTCTTGAAACCGGTCTTGTTCCGGAAGAACTTCGCGATGAATTCAAAAGCTATCCATCCATGTTCGAAACCATGCTTGGCGCATTGGATCCCGAGCTTGCCTTCCAGACCTGGACTGTACTTTTGGATCAATTCCCCGAAGACCTGAATGCCGTCGATGCCTGGATTGTGACCGGATCAAAGCATGGTGTTTATGAAAACGAACCCTGGATGATCCGTTTGCAGGAATTGCTTCGCGATATCGTCGCCGCACAAATTCCTGTTTTCGGGGTCTGCTTTGGTCACCAGATTCTGGCAGCCGCCCTTGGTGGCACGGTCGTCAAATCTGACAAAGGCTGGGGTATTGGTGTTCATGAATACACCACCAGCAAAACGGCCCCGATCTGGCTTGGAAATGCGCCGGCCAAGTTCAAGCTGAACGCATTCCATCAGGATCAGGTTATAGAATTGCCCGAAGGCGCAAATGTTTGGGCAAGCTCCGAATTCTGCCCCTATGCCGCTATTCAATACGGCGAAACCGCTGCTTCGATCCAGCCGCATCCGGAATTCCAGCGCCCCTATGAAGAAGCATTGCTGAAGGCACGATACACATTGTTGCCCGAAGACGTACATTCAAAGGCAACCAAGTCACTTGACGAAACGCTTGATAGCCAACTGTTTGCCAAATGGATGCTCAATTTCCTGCGGGGTAATCGGGCGGTTAAAGCCGCCTGACCCAGGATCGGGAAGGCATTATACCCTTATAACGGACCGCTGCATTTCGATGGCGGTCCGTTTTGCGTTTTAAGATATAGTGATGCATGCGCAACCGGCTGGAAGTTTTCAGAACATTCTGCAATACGATTTGTTTATGATTGCGCCTGATACTGGACTTTAGCAAAATTTCTGCCAGTAAAATGGAATGCCATGATCCATAATTTACGGCTTTATTCCGGTCTGACGCTGTTTGCATATGTCTTCATGCATCTGATCAATCAGGCCGCTGGCATCATTTCGCCCGAAGCAATGGAAGCCATCGTCCCGGTTACAACCGGTATCTGGCAATTCCCACCGCTGGAAATTCTTCTTTTATGCGCTGCGATCACGCATTTCCTTCTTGCGACAGCTCGACTGACCAGCAGGCGCTCCCTGCGCCTGCGCAAATCCGAATGGACACAGATGGTCCTTGGTCTGTGCATTCCATTTCTATTGTTCCGCCATATCATCGCAACACGGATCATCGACCTCGGATTTGGTGTTGATTCCGCGTTTGAACGTGTTTTGCTTGATCTTGCCGTGTTTATTCCGAGCCAGGGCGTATTGCATGCAATCGCTGTGATTGTCGTCTGGACCCATGGTTGTATCGGTATTCATTTCTGGCTGCGATTAAAGCCATTTTACCCGCGTTGGCGTGGTGTGCTTGGCGCATCAGCAGTACTTGTCCCGACACTGGCACTGGCCGGATTTGGCGCGGCATCCGCTGAAATCATTCGCCGGACCGAAGAAGGCGGACGCAAATATGTTTTTGGTGTTCTGGATGCCGCAAACGTCAATGACGCGGCAGTAAAATTTTATGAAAATGCGCTTCTCCCAGGCACGATAATTGCCATTTCTCTGGCTTTGGCACCCTTTGTCGTGCGGCAAATTCGCCAGACCGTTGATCGCATCAAACGCGGACCGATGCTATCGATGCCCAACGGCAAGCTGATCCGCGTCGCCCCCGGGGCAACGGCACTTGAAGCCCTTCGCGATGCCGGTGTGCAGATGGCATCGGTTTGTGGCGGACATGGTCGTTGCACGACATGCCGCATCCATTGCGGATCGGGCATTGATCAGCTTGCAGCCCCCGGCAAGATCGAAGCAGCCGCGCTTGAGAGCATCCACGCGCCGCGTGGTATGCGATTGGCCTGCCAGATCAAACCGGTAAACGATCTTGCGGTTGCGCCGTTATTGCCGCCGAACGCCACCGCACAGGATGGACGCCGCCCCGGCGGTCTGTCCGGTAGCGAACGTCAGGTTGTTTCCATATTCACCGACCTTCGGGATTCGACACGTTTGGGCGAAAAGAAAATGCCCTACGATGTGCTGTTCATCCTGAACCAGTTTTTTGCCGAAATGACAGAAGCCTTGCGCGAAAGTGGCGGGCTCTATGCCCAGTTCACCGGTGATGGCCTGATGGCGCTTTATGGTCTTGATACGGACGATACGGAAACCATGATCCGTGATGCCCTTCACGGGGCGGCGGGGATGTTGCGCCGAATCGAAAACCTGAATGAACATTTGAAATCAGAGCTTCCGCATACATTGCGCATCGGTATTGGCATTCACATGGGCGAAGCGATTGTTGGCGAAATGGGGCCACCCGGCCGCGAAAACATCAGCGCCATCGGCGACACGATCAATACGGCGGCAAGACTGGAAAGCCAGACCAAAAAGCATGGTGTGCCGCTGGTGATATCAAAGGCAATTTTCGACCATGGGCCAATTCCATTACCTGAAAATGCGGTGATGCATGAAGTGGCCTTGCGCGGAAAGGATCAGACTGTTGCCTACTATGCACTGGAAAATATGCCCGAACTGCCAGAACGCGTTGTATGATCATCTCTTATCGGTCATGATCTGCGTATTACACAGGTCTGATATCGCATATTCCCAAGGTTTCCGCGGTTACAGTATCAATCCGGGTCTTGACTATGCGATAGAAAACCACATTTATTCGATTAGATAGATATGTCTGATGCCGAACGGGTCGGGTCAGATGTTCAGACGCCCGAAACGCCAAAAGCGTGGGGTCTGGTCGATATCACACTCGCTCTACTGAGGAGGTGCTGCCTATGTCACGAATTTCAATGTTTAACAGTCCGCTGCTGTTGGGGTTTGACCAGATCGAACGTGTTCTTGATCAGGTTTCCAAAACCAAGGCAGAAGGCTATCCGCCTTATAATATCGAGCAAATCGGCGAAAACCATCTGCGTATCACGGTCGCGGTCGCAGGATTTGCCGAAGACGATCTGTCGGTAACGACCGAAGACAACCAGTTGATTATTCGTGGCAAGCATCAGGAAGACGACAGCAACCGCATCTATATCCATCGCGGTATAGCATCCCGCCAGTTCCAGCGTTCCTTTGTACTGGCCGAGGGTATTGAAGTTGTTGGCGCCCATCTTGATAACGGACTTTTGCATGTGGATTTGAACCGTCCGGTTCCTGAACCGGTTGTACGTGAAATTGCGATCAACTCTGCCAAGAAGAAAGCCGTCTCGTCACGCACCATAGATATGACCGTCGATGCTGAAAATGGCGCAGACGCGGTCGAAGATAAAAGCCGCAAGGCGTAACAAGGAGAGTGGTTTTATGAGCAATCGCATCTCAGACCATGAGACCAAAGAAACCCGCGGCGCGGAACAGGATTTGAACCTGCTTTCGTCTGGTGATTTTGCCATGCTTGGCATTCACGATTTTGCTTATGTGCGCGCGATGGCCAATCCTGAAGACGAAAGCAACGAAACGGTCTTTGGGGTATTTACCGCCGATGGTACCCATATCGCATCGTTCGAAAGTCAGGCCGTAGCCCATGCGGCAATCCGCCAGCACGACATGGACCCGCGTTCGGTTCACTAAGACGACCCGATCAGGATATCTCGGAAATCAGAAGGCAGCCGATGGGCTGCCTTTTTGCTGGGTTTGATCAGGTGTCACCCTAACGAATTTCGATCACTTCGCCAGGTACGGCAACCCGTACCTGCGGATTTTCGCGTAGAAGTTCGGCGATCTCGCGTCTTACATCACGTTTGATGTGATATAGCCAGAAACGTGATCCGGGCATATCAGATGCCAATTGCAGAACAGTTTCCAAATCGCAGTGCGCGGCATGTTTTGGATCATGCTTGGGCAAATATGTTTCCTGAAACACCAGATCAGCAGCGGTAAAAAGCGCTGTAGTATCGGCTGTCACATTACCGTCACCGGAATAGGCAAAACCCTTATTTTCGAAACGCAGCAAAATTGCATGGTTCTGAACGCTGTGATCGGAACGGGCAAATTTGGTTTCGAACGGACCTATCTGCGTGGTTTCCGGCACCGCATGCCAGATAATTTCAAACGGCCACGCACTTCCAAGCCCGGCAAAGCCAAGCTCCATGATCTTTTCCAGATGATTGCGTACCGCAGGTGTCGCGATGATATGGATCGGCTTTGATCGACCGTCATCGCGCCAGTTCAGCATAACCGGCACCAGTCCGAAAACGTGATCGGGATGCATGTGGGTGAAATAAATCGCATCAATGGCATCCGGATCGGGAAACTTGCGCATCAGCAATCCGGGCACCGTTGCCCCACAGTCAATCATCAACCGATAGCCATTTGCACTCACCACGACGGATGAGTTTTCAAAGGCGGGATCGAATGCCTCGCCAACACCCAGAACATCTATGCGCATATATTCACTCGACATTCCCTGTCACCGCGCTGTTTGCGGATCATTTGCAACGAGTGTCTATTTTTGCTGAGACAGTGAACATTAGGCAAGCTGTTCAGATTTGTTTTCGCGATAAAGTCTCAAAACCGTCACCGCACAAAGAAAACTGGGTGGCTGAATGCATCGGCCATCCTGCAGTTCGATACATCTGTATAGGAAATCAGACGGTTAACGCGCCAGGACTTCCGCAGCCTTGCGAGTTCGACTGACCGAGTCGGCGACCATACCCGTGGTGGACTTGATGTTATCAAGGTTCCGGGCAAGACCGTCAACCGCACCTGCCATCATGCGCATGTTTTCCGAAACGCCTTCAGTCACCGCACTTTGTTCCTCAACCGCCGAGGATATGTTGGTGACACTGTCCCTGACCGTTTCCACCGAACGACGAATGGTTTCAAGGGCACCGACAACCTCCGACGAGATCGACTGAATGCCTGAAATTTCATCGGAAATCTGCTCGGTCGCACGAGCGGCCTGATTGGCCAGGTTCTTGACCTCGTTGGCAACAACGGCAAACCCCTTGCCAGCATCGCCCGCACGCGCGCTCTCTATCGTCGCATTCAATGCCAGAAGGTTGATCTGCCCGGCAATATTCTGAATGACTTCAACGATGCTCCCCATTGACTCGACAACCTCCGCCATACGCTGGGTCGAGCTGTTGGCGCTGATCGTCTGATCAAATGCGCGCTCTGTTTCGTCACGAGACTGCGCCATACTACGCGAAATTTCTGCAATTGATGCCGCCATCTGCTCGGCACTTGCCGCAACGGTCTGCACCGTATGCGAGGTTTCCTCGGATGTGCTGACACTTTGATTGGCCGAATTGCCCAAAGCGGCGATGTTACTATCGATCTCGGTAAAGTTCTGATCGATCATGGTCTTGAGCTCAAGCAACAGAAGGGTTTGCTCGGTAATATCTGTCGCGAACTTGATCACCTTGAAAGGCTTTCCAACCGGATCAAGCACCGGGTTATAGGACGCCTCAATCCAGATTTCCTTGCCGCCCTTGCCGACGCGTTTGAATTGGCCCGTATGGAAATTCCCGGTTTTCAGGGTTTCCCAGAACGAGCGATATTCGGCAGAGTCACGATATTCTGGCTCAACAAACATGCTGTGATGCTTGCCGATAATTTCATCGAGTCTGTATCCCATGGCATCGAGAAAATTCTTGTTTGCCTTAAGGATAACGCCGTTCAGGTCAAACTCGATCACGGCCTGCGATTTTTCCATCGCGTCAAAGACACTTTGCAAAACCGCACGCTCAACGCGACGCGCTGTAATGTCGGATGCAAATTTGACGACCTTCGTCGGCTTTCCGTCTTTGCCAAGAATCGGGTTGTAAGTCGCTTCAAGCCATATCATCTCGCCATTTTTGCGCACACGCGGCACAGCACCCGACGAGAATTTACCGCTGCGAAGCTGTTCCCAGAATTTCCGGTATTCTTCGCCATTACTGATTTCACGCGGGACAAACATCGAATGATGCCGACCAACTATTTCCTCCAGCGAGAAACCCATTGTTTTCAGGAAATTATCATTGGCGGTCAGAATCTTGCCATCAATCGAAAACTCGATAACAGCCATCGACAGGCTAAGCGCATTTACAATCTGCTGACCTTCCTGCGACTTGTCATTACTGAAAAGTGACGCAAAACCCATCCAAATGTCTTCCTTGTGTTGCCCGGGTTTCTAACTGAAGACCCGGTCATTTAGAGGCCTGTATAAAAACAAAACGAACAATTCCGCATATACTGCGCAATTGTTCGGATCACAGGATATCTATACCGATGAAGTAATCAACCGCCTATTTTAGCATAGGTGAACATACTTTGGATTATACGTTCAAGCTGGCCATTTTACAATATATCGGGTCAGATCAGGGTGGGCGTCATCCTCTGAGATCACCATTCCCTTGATCGACATTCCCGCCGCAATCGTTGAGTCTGTGCGTCCTGTAATTAGTGGGTGCCAGTCAGGTAATCCTTTTCCTTCGGCCATCAAACGATAGGCACATGTCGATGGCATCCAGGACAATGTCGTGACGTTTTCCTGTGAAAGTTGCACACAGTCAGGAACATGCTGGGTTCGATTTGGATAATCCTTGCAACTGCAGGTTTCGCAATCGAGTAATCGACAGGCTACCGAGGTATAATAAACAAAGTCGGTGTCCTCATCCTGCAGCTTATGCAGACAGCATTTGCCGCATCCGTCGCAAATGGACTCCCATTCCTCGGTAGTCATTTCATCAAGCGTCTTGGTTTCCCAAAACGGTTCATTCCCTGTCTCAACCGTCGGCTCTGTCATCGTCTCTCTCGTCCGGCATCATTTTATTATTTTTGGATTGTAACATATGGCGGACTTCCAAACCGCAAAGATCATCAATCGAAGCTACTGGCAGATCAGATGAAAGAACGAGCCGAAAACACTGCCCTTCATCAAACCGGCACTGCCAAGGTCATCACCAATTGCCGTGGCCATGTTTCCAAGGGGCGTACCATCGGCTTTGATGGTCGAGGCATAGTGAAACTCGTGCCCGCGAAGAACGGTCCCAACCGGCCCCAAAGCTGTTGCCCCGGACAAAACCAGTGTTCGATATCCCAAATGCAGCTTGCGATCAGCAAAGCTCGTCACAAGGGGCAAAAGCCCAAGCATCTGGTGATGTTGGCCAGTTGCATCAATCAATGCCTCGCCCAGCATCATATAGCCACCGCATTCGCCATAGATCGGGATATTTCTGGCTGCCAGCGCCGCGAGTGCCGCTTTGAAATTTCCCGCATTCGCCAGTTGTTCCCCATGCAGTTCCGGATAACCGCCCGGCAGATAGACCGCGTTCGCCCCATTGCTTGGGGTTTCATCGGCAAGCGGGGAAAAGAACGATAATTCCGCCCCCTGACGGCGCCAGTCTTCAAGAAGATGGGGATAGGCAAAGGCAAAAGCCGTATCCCGTGCGATGGCGATATGCTGCCCCAATGGCGGGATACCGATGCCAACCGCATCCGAACCATCACCAGCCCCCACCGCAAGTTTCCGCCCGCGTACCAGACCGATCAACTGATCAAGATTGACATCCTCGGCAATAATCCCGGCCGCCTGATCAAGAAACACATCAAGCGCGTCATGTTCGCCTGCCTGCACAAGGCCAAGATGCCGTTCGGGCAGCGATAATGCATCACTGCGCCGGACCGCCCCGATCACAGGAATTTCCGGAAGATGTTCGCGGCATGCCGTTTCAATCATCATACGATGCCGATCACTGCCAACCCGGTTCAGGATCACAGCCGCAATTTTCACATCTTTGCGAAAGCCGGCGAACCCGGCGATCACCGCGGCAGCCGATGCCGACTGCCCCTTGACGTCAATAACCAGCACCACCGGCCAATTCATCATCGCCGCAAGATCGGCCGTCGACCCACTGCCGTCCGCCGCCCCGTCAAACAACCCCATCACGCCTTCGCACAGAAGAAGTGACTTCTCTCCGGCCTGCCGCTGGGCAAGGGCAACGATCTGATCACCGGACATCGCCCAGGGATCAAGATTGATACATTTTTCTCGGCATGCAGCGGCCTGAAATGCCGGGTCTATATAGTCCGGTCCGGTTTTCGCCGCCACTACACGAACACCCCGATTGGCAAGTGCACGCAAAAGGCCAAGCGTCAGAACCGTCTTGCCGCTATTTGACGAAGGTGCGGCAATAATCAGGCCCGGAAGCTGCATTGCAGATAATTCCATATTCTTCCGGTTTCCCTGCATGCCGCACAAACTGATCCCTACAGAAACGCGGTAATCATCCGTTCTTCTTAACGACTTCGGCAATGCCCTTTGCCATATCTTCCGGGGCTGTTCCGTAATTAAAGTGACGGATAAATGACCCATCACGTCCCATCAGATACACAAAGGACGAATGGTCCATCAGATAGGCATCCGAATCCTTTGCTTCCCCGTCGGCATATGCCTTGGCGTAATACACACGGAAAGTCTTTGCCGCGGCTGTAGTCTGTTCAAGCGTTCCGGTCAGGCCGACCATACGTTTATGAAAATGGGGAACATAAGCCGCAATCGCGTCAACTGTATCGCGTTCCGGATCAACCGAAATAAAGACCGGTGTTACTTCATTGGCAATTTCGGGATCAAGGGCATCAAGCGCATTGCCCATCACCTGCAATTCGGTCGGGCAAACGTCCGGACAATAGGTATAACCGAAATAAATCAGCATGTATTTTCCGCGGAAATCTTGTTCGGTGCGGGTCTGACCATTTTGATCAACCAGTTCAAACGGGCCGCCAATTGCCGCAGCACCCGAACTTGAAGATGCGGTTTCCGATCCCATCATCATCAGTCGATAGGTCAATCCGATTCCTAGAACCAGCGCAATCGCCAGAATGATTACGAGTGTTTTCCTGCTCACGCCGCTACCTGTTCCTTTTGTCCCGGGATTACCTTTGCCGCAATCAACCGGATGAATAACCCACTGTCTTGCGGGCACTATAAATCCGCAAAACGATCATGCAAGACTCGTGACTGTGCCATGGCTCACAATAGCGTCATTGCGAATTCGCAAAACTATCCGATCTGATGAAATGCCAGCATGGCAAGGATGATGGCGTTAACGACCATAAGCCCCCGCCCAACCGGTGCCATAAAAGCACGAAAACGTCGGGTGGCATACTGGCCGATCACGCCCGTTGCAAACAGCATCGGCACGGTGCCAAGACCAAATACCGCCATGACGAACCCGCCGGTCAATGCATTGCCACCTGCCGCCGCCAGAACCAGCGCACCATAAATCAGGCCGCAGGGAATAAATCCAAGCATGATCCCCAGCAGATAACCCCGCCAGCCAAATGGCGCACCAAATAGCGGTTTGGTTCGGTCACCAACCACACGGTTCCACCATGCCCCCGCAGCGTTTCCTCCAGCCACGTTTGGAAACAGCCCGGCAAGATGTGGCACCAGACCGATTACCCCGAATACCAGAAAGAAAAATGCCGCACACAAAAGCAACATAGGCCCCAACCACCAGATTTTGGTCAGCACCGTGATGCTATCGGCGAAAAAGCCCGCCATCACACCAAGCAGGGTATAGGTCGTCAATCGGCCAAACTGATAAGGCAATAAGGCGGCCCCGGTAAGTCGGCGAAGCTCGCTCATCTTTTCAAGCGGCAGCTTTTCCATGCGCGATGTGACCTGACTGATCACAAATGGCCCACACATCCCGACACAGTGCGTGGCACTGCCGACAAGTCCGGCAATCAATGCTGTCGCCAAAACGCCGCTGTCTTCTTGCAAAACAGTCACGCATTGTGCCCAGCCGCTTTCGATGATGCGGATCAGTATCTGTTGTTCGTCCATGATCCACCCGGAATGATCAGTTACGTCGATTGTGACGCGCCGATCCATTGTGAACAACGATATAGATCAATCCGGAACTCAGGATTTGGAAACGTTCGCATCCACCGGCATGGTAATAAGGTCAAGAACCTGTTCGAACGGAACATGGCGCACGGCTTTGACGTCATCCTGCGGCGAAAGCCAGTTCAACCGGTCGCGCAAGTCGACCACCTTGCCCAGAATACAAACTGCCGGCGGTTCCACACCGGCTTTTTCGACATCATCGGCCGCATTGGCAAGCGTCGAAATCAGAATGCCCTGATTGGGGGTTGTTGCCTGATTGATAACCGCAAGTGGTTCGTCACCGGATCGTCCATTGGCCATCAGTTCCGATGAAATACGGCGCAAATGCTTCATCGCCATATACAGCACCAATACCGGCGCCCCTTTGGCAAGAGCCGCCCAATTAATGTTATCGGGCATTTCGCCACTTGAACCGTGGCCTGTGACAAAGGTTACCGATGAATTGCAATCACGATGCGTTGTTGGAATCCCGGCATAGGCCGCACCGGCAATCCCCGCCGTAATACCCGGCACGACCCGGAACGGCACATTATGTTCAACCAGCGTCAGGCCTTCTTCACCACCGCGACCAAAAACAAACGGATCACCACCCTTAAGCCGCAGAACCCTTAAGCCCTGCTTGGCGTAATCAACAAGCTGCAGGGATATATCCGTTTGCTTTGAAGACGGCCGACCACCGCGCTTCCCGGCATAAACACGCTTGGCATCCGAACGCAAAAGATTGAGAATCCGGTCATCAACCAACGCATCATAGACAACAATATCGGCCTGCTGCATCGCATTGACAGCATGAAGCGTCAGCAAACCGGGATCACCCGGACCTGCGCCGACCAGCCAAACCCAACCCGGCTCAAATACCGGAAAATCAAGACCAAGTGTCGTCATTGCGGAATTCTTTATCTCTCAGCCAACTGGTCCATCTGTGCAGGACCGGATCGTTTGGATATGTTAAACAGCATCTTGGTGCTACGTCCAACATATTAATCCGTATTTTTTTCGTTATTTACCTAATACCACATCATTTATAATGTTTAATATATGAGCTTTGTCAAAAAATGCGTGGTGCCATAATAATGGTTAACCCAAATCTTCAAAGCCCTAAACCGGGATCGCCCGCCCCATGACCCGAAAACCGGACGGACCACTACGCAAGGGATGGACAACGGGGGCCTGTGCCACCGCGGCAACCCGCGCGGCGTGGCAAGCGCTTTTGTCTGGCGAATTTCCTGATCCGGTCACCATCATCCTTCCCCGGGGTGAAACACCATCCTTTAACCTGATCAAGGCTGAAACCGGCGATGGCTGGGCACGGGCAAGCGTGATCAAGGATGCAGGCGATGATCCCGATGTCACCCATGGCGCGGAAATCATTGCAACAATCCGCCATGGACAACAGGGGTCCGGCATCACCTTCCATGCCGGCGACGGTGTCGGGATGATTACGAAACCTGGCCTGCCCATCCCGGTGGGCGAAGCCGCGATCAACCCCAAACCGCGCGAAATGATGACACAGCAGATCGTCGAACTGGCAAACAGGTTTAACGCGACTACCGATGTCGAAATTGAAATTTCCATTCCCGGCGGGCGGGAAATCGCTCTGAAAACCTGGAACCCGCGACTGGGAATTGTTGGCGGTCTTTCCGTACTGGGAACCACCGGCGTGGTGATTCCGTTCAGCTGTTCGGCGTGGATTCATTCCATCCATCGTGGCATTGATGTCGCGCGCGCCACCGGCCGCAAACATGTTGCCGGGGCCACCGGCAAAACGTCCGAAGCAGCCATTCGGCAATTTTATAATCTGCCGGACGAGGCTATCCTGGATATGGGCGACTTTGTTGGCGGCATGCTAAAATATCTGCGTCGCCATCCAGTCGATTATATCACAATTTCAGGCGGATTTGCCAAACTGGTCAAACTGGCGCAGGGCCATATGGATCTGCATAGCAGCCGGTCCGAAGTCGATTTCAACAAGCTCTCTGATACAGTTGCCGCACTTGGCGGTGATGCCGAACTGGTATCTGAAATTGCCAACGCCAATACGGCCAAACAGGTTCTGGAACTTTGCTCATCCAGAAACGTTGATATAGCACGCACCATTGCCCTTCAGGCTGTTGAAACCGCCCGCGCAACCATCGACGGTGCTTCCGCCATCGAAATTGTCGTTGTTGATCGTGTTGGCAGGATCATCGCCCGTGCCGGACATGGTGATTTTGACGCCTTTCTTCCTGCCGAAGGCACAAAGCCAAACCTTTAAAATGAACAAGAACAGGCCCGCAACATATGACTCCCCCTCGAAACACAGAAACCCCGCTGAACATTCTTATTTTTGGCGGCACGGGGGATGCCAACCGTATAGCTGCTGACCTGTTACAGGAATTTGGATCAGATGTGCGTCTGCAGCTTTCTCTTGCCGGTCGTACCAGTGCCCCAAGATTACCGGATGGCATTCCCGTCCGCATTGGTGGTTTTGGCGGAGCCGAAGGCATCATATCCTGTCTGGGTTCGGAAAAAATCGATCTCGTGATCGATGCAACTCACCCCTATGCCACACAGATATCCAGCCACATTGCCCAAGCCTGTCACGCGGTGGCGACACCCTGCATTCAGTTTCAGCGGTCGGCATGGCAAAAAACGGATAAAGACCGCTGGATCATCGTCAGAAGCCTCGCAGAGGCAGCTCAAATCCTGCCCGAACACGGAAAACGCGCCTTGATCGCCAGCGGACGCAAGGATCTTGCCCATTTCGAAGGCTTGGAAAAAACATGGCTGCTTGTGCGGACTGTCGAGTCTCCCAAAGATCCATTCAATCTGACTCTGGGTGAATGGCTGATTGCCCGTGGTCCCTTCACGGTCGAAGGGGAAATCGAACTTCTGCAACGCCACAAAATCGATGTCATCGTCAGCAAAAATAGCGGCGGTGATGCTACCGAAGCCAAGATTCTGGCTGCCCGCGAACTGAACATACCGATCATCATGGTTGAACGGCCCGGTGCAGCTCCGGTTGAACAAGCAGAGAAAATACAAGAAATAATAGAAAAAATCAGAAATACGCTTGCAAAACACTGACTCAAAAAGATATTTCTTCTCGTGATTTGGACCTTTCAGGGCGGTCCAAGTAACAACAGTCGAGAAGGGCAAAATAAGCCGCCGACACCCTGAAATCCTTAATGGGAATTGTCATGACCGGCAAAATTGGTTTGCGCGGAAGGCTGATGCTGGCAATTGTGCCAATCGCCTTGCTCGCTGTATGTGCCGCCGCCCTAGCGGTTTTTTCTTTCCAAATCACAGAACAACAGCAAAAAGTCGTAGCAGAAGAAGCTATCCCGGCCCTGATTTCCGGCCAGGAACTAAGCGCGTTTAGCGATGCCGTCACCGGCATGGCGCGTCGTGTCACAACTGCGCAATCAGAAGCACAGTTGGAAAACACGACCAAAGCACTCGGCATGATCGAAAATCGCATGAACGATCAAATCGCCGAGTTGGCCAGATACGATATTGATGGCGAAATACTAAACTCATTCTCCCAACAAACAGGGAAGATGATCAATAATATTAATAGCTTGTCCGATATCATGAAGTCACGATTTGACACGCAGAAAACGCGTCAACTTATCATGAGTGACATCATTCGCGCCGTGAATGAAATTGAATCGATCACAATCAGCGCCAGTGACATGGCGAACAGCAATCTGGAAAACAACTTAAGCCAGCTATATGGCCTGGTCCGCAATCCGGAGAAAACCAAAGAAGTCTTTCAAACGCTGAATACGCTTCGTGGAGAGGACGCGCCAACAACAAAGAACATGCTGGAACTGCGCGCGGTGGCACTTAAGATTCCCGCACTGGCCCGCATGACTTTCACGGCAAGCAGCCCCGAAGAACTCGACAAGATCAAGAATTTATCAACGCCGCTTATCCCCCAAATGCAAAGTGGCTCAGATGAAATTCCGTCGGATGAAGATCGCGAAACGGCAAGATCGTCGGTTGAAACAATTGCAAATGGTCTGACATCGAACGGCAGTAACAATCTGTTCAATTTGCGTCAGAACGAATTCGTTAGCGAAGCTTTGCTGACCGATCTGTTGACACAAACAACAGAGACATCCCAACAAATGGCCCAAACCGCGCAACGACTTCTGGAAGATATGCGCGCGAAAATCAACGATGCCAATCAGGGGGTTACAACCACCATCGGCATTGCGAAAAACATCATGATCGCGGTTGCGACCGCAGCACTGATTATTTCTGCACTGATCATATGGTTTTATGTCCAACGCAATCTTTTGGCCCGTCTGATCGGATTGAACGTTGCCATGGATCGCTTGACCAAAGGCGACCTTGAAACACCGGTAACCGATCATGGCAGCGACGAAATTGCAGATATGGCATCGGCAGTCGAATTGTTCCGGGAAAACGCGAAGGAAGCAGAACGTCTTCGGGAAGAAAACAAAGCCGCAGAAATTCGTGCGGAACAACAACGTCGCGAAGCATTGCTGGAAATGGCGAACGGCTTTGAAAGCTCCGTCAATGGGCTGGTCACGGAACTGCTGTCCCAGGTTGGTGACATGCGCGATGCCGCCGACAACATGGCACATAACGCCGGTGACAACGTTCACCGCGCAATCGAAGTCAGCGAAGCATCCCAGAATGCATCCCAGAATGTCAGCTCGGTCTCGTCCGCAACCGAGGAACTGTCTGCATCGATTGCCGAAATCGAACGACAGGTTTCCAAGGCAGAGGAAGTTTCCCGCGCTGCCGTTTCCGAAGCCCGCAAATCTGATGAAACCGTTCGCCAGATGTCTGACACGGCAAATCGCATTGGCGAAGTCATTGAACTGATCACGACCATTGCTGACCAAACCAACCTGCTGGCCCTTAACGCTACCATCGAAGCCGCGCGAGCCGGTGATGCCGGCAAGGGTTTTGCCGTGGTCGCAAACGAGGTCAAAAATCTGGCATCCCAAACCCAGCGCGCGACCGAGGATATCGGCAAGCAGATCGAAGAAATGCGTTCGGTCAGCAGCGAAGCCGTCGAGATGATTTCGACCATCGCCCGGACTATCGGCGAAATCGATACGATCTCAAGCTCGATCGCAGCCGCCATGCGTCAACAGGGTGCTGCCACGGCCGAGATTGCCAGCGGATCGGAAGAAGCCGCCAACGGTGTGCGTCACGTGTCTGAAAACATGCTCAATGTATCACGTGCCGCCGAGGCGGTTCAGGACCTGTCAGGTTCAACCCGCAACACTGCCGAAGAGCTTCTGCAAAAGGCCCATCGTCTGCAGGACGAAGCCAACAGCTTTGTAGCCCGTGTTCGCGCCGGTTAGGCTGCTTGAGAATGCCTGAAATCAGCAAAAATCCCCGCCGAAATGATCGGCGGGGATTTTAATATCAGTTCTGAAAGATTTAGTGATTAGACGAAACGCCGGAACTCACCGCTTTTGCGCGGCGGGCAGAAACGCTTCAGATAGGTCGGCGCAATTGCTTCAACGCTGTTGGGCGTAATGCCAAGCTCGGCAAAACCTTCGGCACCGTCAGAAACGACATTATCGGTTTTAAGCAGACGAACCTGATCCGGGGTCAAAAGCGGTTTTGGCAGGAATTGCAGGAGAAACGCCTTGATCGACGCCAGCCAAAACGGCACTGGCATCAGAATGGCGCGCTGGCGGGTGATCTGTAGCATATCGCGCAGGAGTCCCATGAAGCTATAGACTTCCGGCCCCCCCAGTTCATAGGTTTTACCCGCAGATTTACCCTCGACCAGTGCCGTCACGAATGCCTCGGCAACGTCGGCAACATAGACCGGCTGGAATTTCGGTCCGCCATCGCCAAGCATGTCGACCTTGCCTTTGTCGAGTTCAACCTTCGGCAAGCCCGGCGCACCAATGACCGGCAGAACCGGGGAATAGCGCGCCATGGTGGCAAACTGGTTCAGGAAATTGTCTTCCGGGCCGAAGATAACCGACGGACGGAAAATCACCGCATCCGGGAAGGCTGCGCGAACAGCTTTTTCACCAGCCAGTTTCGAAGTCGCATAAAGCGCATGCGGGTTCTTATCCACACCAAGCGCCGACATATGCAGGAAGGTTTTCACACCGCATGCCTTGGCTTCCTCGGCAATACGCTTGGCCGCTTTGACATGGATATTCATGAAACTGCTGCTGCCGCGCTGATACAGAATGCCCAGCAGATTAATCACCGCTTCCGAACCTTCGATCGCGCTTTTGAGCGACTCTTCATTGCGGACATCGCAATGCACCGGAACCACCTGCCCAAGATAGCCCATCGGCTTCAGTTTCTTGACGCGCTCAAAGCTGCGGGTCGGAACGCGGACGATAAAGTCGCGCTCAAGCAGGCGCTTGACGATATGACGCCCGACAAATCCGGTGCCGCCAAAAACGGTTACGATACGACGATCCATGCTTGCTCTCTCCTTGCCGGTCGGTAATGTCGCGATGATCCCGCCATCACGATCCGGCGCTGGGTACCATCAGGGCCAAATGCGGATATCGGCCCGATCAAAATTCCTAAGCGGTTATATACGACCCATAGGGTGCGTCAACAATGCGCTTTTAAAGCGCATGTGTCCCGCCCCCGTTGATTTTGGCCAATATTTCATCATGGAGCGCCAGCAAACCCGCCTTGTAGTCGGGAAAACGCAGCTTCACACCAAGTTCGGCCTTGATCCGGCCATTGGCAACCCGCTTGTTATCTTCATAAAAGCTTGCAGCCATCGGGCTCAGATATGCCGTCTTGAAATCTTCCTCCGGCGGAGGGTCCATACCCAGCAAACCACAGGCATACGCAATCACATCCTGCGGAGGAGCGGCATCATCGTCACACACATTATAAGCCGCACCGGCATTCGGACGTTTGATGGATGCCAGAACCGTCTGTGCAATATCTTCGACATGGATACGTGAAAAAACCTGTCCGGGCTTTACAACCCGCCGCGCCCGTCCGGATCGAACCGTTTCCAGGGCATTACGTCCCGGTCCGTAAATCCCGGCCAATCGGAAACTTTGCACACAAAGATCATGACGCTGCCCCAGATCGAACCATGCCTTTTCTGCGGCCACCCGTCTGCGACCACGTTTGCCGCTTGGCATCAGGTCGTCATCTTCGGTGACGGTCGCACCGTCGTAATCGCCATAAACACCTGTTGTCGACAGATATCCGATCCATGTACCCCCCGGCAGCGCGGCAAGATCACCGGCATGATGGGCCAGAACAGGATCACCATTTCCACCTGGCGGTGCAGAAATCAGGACATGTGTCACATATTTCAAGGCATCGCGAATATCGGCAACCGGCTTGTCATCGGAAAAAATGTGCGGCTCAATCCCCTCTGCGCGCAGTTTATCGGCCTTTTCTGCGCTACGCGTGGTACCGGCAATTTCCCAGCCTTCTTCGCGTAACTGATTTGCGACAAGGCGCGCTGAAAATCCCAATCCGAAGCAAAACAGCTTTTCGGTCATTATCAAATCCATATGTCGGGGCGACTATCTTTGTGTGGAACACTATCGGCCCTGAACGCGCATGACAAAAGCTTTCCGGTCGGTTTTCGGAAACTTTGAAATCACAATCATTTTCTTGCCGCTTTCATGATTTGCAATGCGGCCCTTATAAACGGCTTCTGGTCAGAATCGACAACATCCGCCTATGCTGATCATTATCGATCCGCCTTGCAACCAACGCCAAACTGAAAGGCCCATCATGTCTGAACTGCTTGCACGCAAAACCCTGCGCGCATCATCCCTTGTTACGATGACTTTGTTTGGCATGGTTCTGGTTTCGCTCGGCCTTCAAAGGCAAGCCTTGGCGCAAGGCACGGATATGAGCGCGGAGGACGCCAAACAATATCAGGACTGCCTGAAACTCGCCCGCCTGAAACCCGAAGACGGTTTTGAAAGCGCCATCGCGTGGCGCGATATGGGCGGCGGTGAACCGGCGAAACATTGCGTTGCGGTCGCCCTGATTGCACTTGAAAAATACGAAGAAGCCGCAACCCGCCTTGATGCACTTGCCGATGAAAGCACATCCCCCCAACAGGTTGTCGCCGGGCTTTTGGCCCAAGCAGGACAAAGCTGGATGATGGCGGGAAATCTGGAATTTGCCTGGCGCGACCAGTCCCGCGCACTTGGCATTGTTAAAAACGATCCGACCCTTTGGGTTGATCGGGCAATGGTACTTGGCATGGCCGGTCAATATTGGGATTCAATCGATGACCTTAACAACGCGCTTGATCTTGATCCAAACAATGTCGAAGCACTGATTTATCGCGGCACGGCATGGCGCATGCTTGAAACATACGACCTTGCCATGACCGATATTCAACGCGCGCTGGAACTCTCGCCCCAAAATATTCAGGCGCTTTTTGAACGTGCGAACCTGCACCGGATCAACAAAGACAATGACCTTGCGCGTCAGGATTATCTAACTGTCATAGAAAATTCAAACGGAACCCCTGTCGCTGATGCGGCAAGAGCGAATATAGAAAAGATGGATGTTCAAACCGGATCGGAATAGGTTCTGATCCGTACTTGATATGTGCCCGTCGGTTTCGGGACCATATCGCCAGATTTTCAGCCGGGGGACCCCATGCGTCGTTTGATTGCCACGACCGCCATCGCCGCGTCCATATCCATGATGCTTGCCGCAAACACTGCGCAGGCGCGTGACCAGATAAGAATTGTCGGTTCTTCGACCATCTTTCCGCTGACCACCAAGGTCGCCGAATATTTTGGCAAGACCACCGGTGAACCCGCCCCGGTGGTTGAAAGCACCGGTTCTGGTGGCGGTTTTAAACTGTTCTGCGGCGGGATCGGTGCGGAATATCCCGATATTGTTGATGCATCACGCCAGATCACCGGGTCGGAAACCGCCATCTGTGCTGCCAATTCGGTACGCAATATCAGCGAAATAAAAATCGGTTACGACGGCATCGTGCTTATGGGAGGACGTAATGCACCGACCATGTCATTGACCGCACGGCAGCTTTATCTGGCACTGGCCCGTACTGTCCCGGTTCAGGGCGCAAGCGTTCCCAATCCGAATGTCAAATGGTCCGATATCGATGCCGACCTGCCCGATATTCCGATACGCGTCTATGGTCCGCCGCCGACATCGGGTACACGCGACCTTATGGGACAGCTTCTCATGGACAAGGGATGCGCAACTTTCAGTGACATCGCCAGCCTCGAAGCCAGCGACCCCGAAAGCTTCCGCCTTCTGTGCCGCACCATCCGCGAAGACGGTGCCTATATCGCTGCCGGTGAAAATGATCGTCTGGTCATCAGCAAACTTGAGAAAGACCCGAAGTCCTACGGCATTATGGGTTTCAACAACCTGGACCGCAATCGCGACACCATGCAGGGTGTATCGATCAATGGCGTTGCCCCCGATTACGATACGATCCTTGACGGAAGCTATCCTGGATCGCGCGCCCTTTACCTGTATGTTAAAGATGATCACCAGCAACTGGTCAGAACGCTTGGCTCGTTCATTTCGACCTATACCTCGGACACGGTGATTGGCGAGGAAGGCCTGCTTGCCGAAAATGGCTTGGTCCCGTTGCCCGATGATGAACGTGCCGACGCCCTTGCCGGGGCAAAGAAATTCGTCGGGAACTAAGCCCGCGCAAAATGGATGAACAAACGGCCGGACATCAGTCCGGTCGTTTTGCCATCCAGACCTGATTGGCTGCATATCGCGGCGGGCTGCCTTTGAAATCCGAAAATTCCGACACCGAAATGAAACCTGAAATCTCTAACATCAGGCGCATTTCACTACGATGAACCCATCGCATGTGATGCCAGCAATCCTCGCATCGCAGAACATTTCCTGACGGATCAATTTCCTCGAACCGCCAATGTTCTTCAAACCGCTGGGTCAGGGGGTCGCTTGTGCGCTCCATTGCGGTGATCCGCAACCTGCTATCTTGTGCTCCAACACCTTCTGGCATCGGAAACAGCGGCAGTTCAACACTTTCCGGATCACCTTCCGGAAGGCAATACCGAAGGTCGGGATCAATCAGATCAAGAACCAGCATCCCGCCAGGCAGCAAATGATCAAAGGCCGTCATCAGGCAGCGTCTCTGATCCTCGCCATCGGTGATTTCCTGAAAACCACGAAACGGGATGATGATCAGGGCAAATCTCCGTCCCAGATCAAAGTCGCACATATCGCCCTTGTGCCAGACCATATCGGGATATTTCGTCCGTGCCTGGGTCAGCATCGCATCGGAAAGATCAAGTCCTTCAATCGCGATACCGGCCTCGTGAATGGCAGCCGCAATGCGCCCGGTTCCACACCCCAGTTCAAGAACAGGGCCACCGGTTTTGACGGCAATATCGCGATAAAACGGAATCGGATCTTCGAATAATTTGCGATCAAGATCGGCACGAAGGTCGTAGCTGGCGGCGTTAAGGCCACCTTGCGGGTAAAAGCTGTCGACCTTCGATGAACCCGTCATTCAAAATCCAGATCTGCATAATGCGGAGACGGTGGGAAGCTTGCCTGCCGGTCCGCCAGAATATCGCGCATCGCGGGGCGGCTTTTGATCCGCATATACCAATCCTTGGCACGCGGATGTTTCGACCAGTTGATGTCACCCATATAATCAATGACAGAAATCTGTGCCGCAGCAGCAATATCAGCCATGGTCAGATGTTCGCCCGCCAGCCAGTTCCGGCGTTCAAACAGCCAGCCGATATAATCCAGATGATAGGCCGCATTGGTCCGTCCGGCGCGTAGGATTTTGGTATCCGGCGTCCCGGTCGAAAAGAATCGTTTCAACAACTTCTCGCCGAGCAGATGATCGGTGACCTCGCGGTTGAACTTACCATCAAACCACGCAACAAGGCGGCGGATTTCCGCACGTTCCTTGGCATCCGAACCCAAAAGCGGCGTGTCGGTATAAACTTCATCCAGATATTCGCAGATGACGGTTGAATCGCACAACACCGTGCCATCTTCTTCTTCCAGAACCGGCACTTCACCCGCCGGATTCAGCGACAGAAACGCATCGCGTCGCTCCCAGACCGGTTCTGCCTTAAGCTCGAATTCAAGCTTCTTCTCGGCCAGAACCAGACGCACTTTGCGCGAAAACGGTGATAGCCAGAAATGATGTAATTGACGCATGGAATTGAAGATACCCAACCAAGGATGAACGTTTTGCAAACCGGGCCGCATATGGCAGTTTGATACCATATGGCGTCTGTGCGCCATTCATTACAGGACCGGAATTTCAAATTCTCTCAAACCACGCAAATGCGCCGATGTAAAGGCTTTGTCGCGCCAAACAGCACCAATCTTGCGCTTTTTGTCATCCTGTCATCCTGACCGGCTTTGTGCCAATGCCAAAAGCCCGTCAAGATCAAGGCACGCCCCAACATGATCGGCCAGTTCATCAAGGGCGGCATCAATGCCAGCTTCAAAATCGATGGTACTGTTCCGGTCCCGGTTGACGATCGCGCTCAGATAAGCCGACCGGAACGGATCACTGCCAAACAGGCCATGTAAATAGCATCCCGTAACTCGTCCATCGGCACTTTGCGCACCGTCAATAATTCCGCCATCAAGACAAAGCCAGCTTCGGTCACGATCCGGCCCGGTTGTCTCGCCCATATGGATTTCATAACCACTGACCGGGATATCGGCCATAACCCCACCAAGTCCCGCCAGCCCGGTGGTTTGACGCAGCGTCTTGTCACCGCCCATCACGGTTTCAACGTCAAGCAATCCAAGCCCGGCTTCTGATCCCGCCGCACCTTCTATACCATCGGGATCATGGACCATGCGCCCCAACATCTGATAACCACCGCAAATTCCGACGACATGGCCACCCCGGCGGTAATGCGCCAAAATGTCAATATCCCAGCTCTGCTGTTTCAGGAAACGAAGGTCGGATGTGGTCGATTTGCTGCCAGGCAAAAGTACCAGATCAATATCGGCAGGAATAACTTCGCCCGGTTTAATGATCAGAAGATCAATATCTCGTTCGGCGGCAAGTGGATCAAGATCATCAAAATTCGCAATCCGCGGCAGGTGCGGCACTGCAATCCTGATCCGGTTCTCATCCACGCCCGACCGCACATAACGCCCGGCTTTTTCAAGCGCCACGCCATCCTCGGCCGGCAGGCGATTGGCCCCCTGCCAATATGTTGCGATACCGTAACTTTCAAGCCCCGTATGATCGTGGATGATCTGCAGGGCAGGCTCGAACAGCGATACATCGCCCCGAAACTTGTTGATGATATAACCACGCAGCCAGTGGCGGTCCCCCTCGGACAGCAGGGCATGCGTACCGACGATTGATGCGATCACCCCGCCCCGATCAATGTCCCCCACCAGAACGACCGGAACTTTGGCCGCCTCGGCAAAGCCCATATTGGCAATATCGGCGGCACGCAAATTAACCTCGGCCGGTGATCCGGCACCTTCGACCAGCACAAGATCGGCATCAGCAGAAACCAGATCAAAGCTTTCCACCACACGCGGCATCAAATCGCGTTTTAACCGATAATAATCCCGTGCCTTGGCACTGGTCAGGACCTTGCCCTGTACCACGACCTGGGCACCAATTTCACTTTGGGGTTTTAACAGAACCGGGTTCATGTGAACCGACGCAGGCACACCGCACGCCCGCGCCTGCAACGCCTGTGCCCGGCCAATTTCGCCGCCATCTTCGGTTACGGCCGCATTATTGGACATGTTTTGCGGTTTGAATGGTCGCACCCGAAGCCCCCGCCGCGCAAAGGCACGGCACAGGCCCGCCACCAGCAAGGATTTTCCAACATCCGAACCGGTACCTTGCAACATCAAAGCAGGAACAGGGCGCGCGCTCATTCCGGTTTCAAAACTTTCTTTTATCTGGCTGTATGCCAAGATCGCAAATCAGAACTCGACACCGATCTGTGCCTTGATGCCCTGTTCGCGGAACGGATGTTTGATCATTGTCATCTCGGTCACAAGGTCTGCCGCCTCGATCAGGGTATCAGGCGCATTACGCCCGGTCAGGACTACATGCTGGTCGGGCAGTTTGTCGGCCAAGGCTGCCAGAACATCATCAAGCGGCAGGAAATGATAGCGCAGAACGATGTTGATCTCGTCGAGGATCACCATGGCAAAGCTTGGATCACGCATCATCTCAAGCGCCTTGTTAAAGGCGTCACGCGCCAAAGCCACATCCTGCGCCCTGTTCTGGGTTTCCCAGGTAAAGCCCGCTCCCATGGCGTGAAATTCGCAAAGATCGGGGAATTTCTTCAAAAGCTTTGCCTCGCCGGTTTCCCAGCCGCCTTTGATGAACTGAACAACGCCAACTTTCATGTCGTGCCCGACACAGCGCATCGCCATGCCAAATGCCGACGATGATTTGCCTTTCCCCTTACCCGTATGAACGATGATCAGGCCCTTTTTGTCGATCTTCTGCGCCATCATCTTGTCGCGCGCGGCCTTGATCTTCTTCATTTTTTCGTCGTGGCGGGTATTGAGATCGGTATCGGGCGTGTTGGTGTCGGTCATTGCTTCATCCCTTTGCATTTCTGCCCGAACAATGCGGCGAAGCGTACGCCGGATCAAGGACAGTTTTCGGGTTTTCGATCCAGTTCGACATGCGCGATGACACCCTGAAAACCGTATTTTCGGGCTTCGGGACAGAACCGGTCCGGATTGACCCCTTCTTCGATATATTCAATTGCAAAGACCGGCTTGTTCATCTGCACATAGGACAAAAACGCATCCATGAAGCCAAACCGATAGGATGATTCAAGCAGGGCGAAATCCATTCTGTCGATCAGATCAGGCACCAGTTCGGCAGCATTTTTCTGCCCAATGGCAAGCCCGCGCGCATGCGCCTGCTCAATCAGCCATCCGATATATCGAACCTGATCGGACCGTGTCAGATTGAACCCGGTTTTCTTGTTGGTTGTATCAGCTTCATAGGCATCAATGTTATCCGGCTCAATAGCCAGAAAACCCTTTTCCCGGCACAGGTCAAGCCGGGCTTCCATAATATGGGCGAATTGGTCAAACCGGCTGATATCAAGCCAGTTTTCGCCTTCCCATCCCCAATAGGGGTTGCCAATCACATCTTTGGGGAATTGCGTATAATCCTCGTTCCATTCCTCGACCGCACCGACATTGATATAGCAAATCGGAAAAATACCGGCCGCGCGCCATTCCCGAACCCGCTCGGCCGTCGTTTCAAACAGATCGCTATCGATTACGCGGATATTGCTGCCGATTTCAATGTCGCCCTGCAACTGCCAGTGCAGCGGCCCGTCCGGCACCGTTGACCAGTCATCCGCCGCCGCAATGCCGACCCCGGCACCAAATTGCAAAACAAAACCGGCAACAGTAAAAAACGCGCGCATCAATACCCCCGGAAAATCAATCTTGCGACTTTGCCCGTCTGAAGGGCGATAGACAACCTCCCAAAAGAAAACGCGACCGTTTCCAGCCGCGCTCTTGCACCCGTAACGGGTGCGATCCCCCGAAACCCGCCGGGCTCGGTCAATCGATATATCTTTTAGCCCTTCAGCCTGACGATAAACCAAGGTCGCCGGTCACCAAATCGGCCCATTTATCAGGCTCACGCATGTCGGTATTACGCAATTCGGGGCGACGCATCCGCGCCTTGTTAAATAACTGCAACCGGTCGCCCGGCGACATCTGACGCAGGCGAAGCAATGCCTTGCGCACCGCATCATTCGGGGCATGAACCGGTTTCTGGAAGCTTTTTTCGATCACTTCAAGCCGACGCTCAAGCCAGTTGCGCGTCGAAACCACATCCGCAATCAGTGACTTCAATTCGCGAACCACCGGGAAATGATTTAACGCCACATGGGCCCTTGAAATGGTTGCACGCCATATCTGGCGTTCAACACCTTGCAGGTAACGCCAGTAAATCCGGACCTTGGCATCAATTTCAATGGTTGTTTGATCCGGCCCCGGCAGATGGCGCGCAAGTTCGTCCAGGTCATCACGGAATTCTTCAATACTGACCGGTGCATGAACGCCGTGAAACCGTTCACGCAGGTCAAGAACCGAATGGATCGCACCGCGGGCCGGGCGATAACGGCCCTGGCCGTGCAAATCGGCACGTAACCAGTCAGGAAGGTCGGCATCAGCAAGCAGGAAATCGACAATTTCTGCATGTCCGGCATGAACCGGCAGAGGTGTCCGCAGATAGTCAGGCAAACGAACGTGTTTCGTTCTTTCCATAGTGGCCTCCTAACTCTGTTGCCGATCCGTCTTGTGCGGTTATCGGCTCGATAGGTGTGCCCCGTCCCTCAACCAATAGATTAACACTTGGTTAAAAGAGATATGGTGCGAAAACGAAACGTTTCAACCGCCCGGTTTGTTCCGACCATCCATTTCAACGGTAAAATTCTCGTGATTTACGATAACGTCTAAGGCCCGGTTATGCCGCGCCATTCCCCATCAGATCGACTGATACGGAATTTCGGCGCGGCTGCCACAAACCACGATCAATCGCCTCGCGCAGGCGGTTGCGGATATCAGAAAGTGCGTCGGGATTGTAATCCCTGATAAAATCACGCACATCCGTATCATCGAGATACGCATCATAAACCAGATCAAAATGATGATCCGCAACACAGCGCGCCGTTGCGGCAAAGGCAAACAGGTAATCCACCGTCGCCGCCATCTCAAATGCGCCCTTGTAACCATGGCGCATTACGCCTTTGATCCATTTCGGATTGACCACGCGTGCCCGGACCACACGGGCAATTTCTTCTTCCAATGTACGGATTTTCGGGCTTTCCGGGCGGGAATGGTCGCTATGATAAACCGTCGGCTGTTTGCCGGACAGATGCCGAACTGCCGATGTCATTCCGCCTTCGAACTGATAATAATCATCGGAATCCAGCAAATCATGTTCGCGGTTGTCCTGATTATGGACAATCGCATCAACCCGCGACAGCCGTGTTTCAAACATATCACGCGCGGCTTCGCCCTCCGCCCCGTTGCCATAGGCATAACTGCCCCACGCCAGATAGGCATCCGCCAGATCGGCGTCATCTTCCCAAAGCTCTTCATCAATCATTGCCTGTAATCCCGCGCCATAGGCACCGGGTTTGGCACCAAACACGCGATATGCTGCCTGTTTTCTGGCTTGATCAGGACTGGCCCCGGCGTCACACAGCTTTGCCGTTTCTGCCGCCACCCCAACCGCAATCGGGTTCATGTCGGGCGCTTCGTCAGTTTGCACGGCGACCGCACGTACCGCGCTGTCAAACAGGTCAATCAGGCCGGGGAATGCATCGCGGAAGAACCCCGATATGCGCAACGTCACATCAACGCGCGGCCGCCCCAGCAGGGATATCGGCATAATCTCGAACCCGGTCACACGGCGCGATGCGCTGTCCCATGTTGGCCGTACACCCATCAGGGCAAACGCCTGGGCAATGTCATCACCACCGGTGCGCATATTGCTGGTGCCCCAAACCGAAAGGCCAAGGGCCACGGGCCATTCACCATGATCCTGCACATGCCGTTCCAACAGCAATTCGGCGGATTTCCATCCCAATTGCCATGCTGCCGGGGTCGGCACAGTGCGCGTATCGACCGAATAGAAATTTCGCCCGGTCGGCAACACGTCCGGTCGGCCGCGCGTTGGGGCCCCCGATGGTCCCGGTTCGACAAATTTGCCCGCAAGACCGCGCAGCAATCCGGCAATCTCTGCCTCGCCACAGGCTGTCACTGCCGGACGAATAGATATTTCGATATCGGAAAGAACTTCAATTGTCCGCTGCCATGCCTGATCCGCGACCACCTCCCCACGTACCAGATCACGCGCCAAAAGCTCGATCCGCTCCACCGTATCGCCCATGGTACGCCACGCACCAACGTCATATTGCGCAAGAATTTCGGGCCTAATTCCTGGCCAGAATTCGGCAAAGGCACAATCAAGCGGATCAAAATCGGGATCACCAAGGATATCGGCGGCCAAGGCCCGATGAAGTGACGCCTTCGACCCCTCGCTCGCCCCGCGCGGCAATCTTGCTAGTGCGACCAGAAGATCGGTCAAAAGATCGCCTTCCGGTGCCTTACCAAAGATATGCAGACCATCGCGGATCTGAAGTTCCTTCAACTCGCACAGATAGTTATCAAGCTTGGCAAGCGCGCTTTCCTCGTCCTCGTCTGGCTCTATTCCGCAATCACGGTCAAGCCCGATGCGAATAGCAAGCTCAAGGATGTCACGCTTCAGGATGATCAATCTGCGTGGATCAACTGCTGCTGCGTCGTAATATTCATCAACTAGTGCCTCAAGATCCTTAAGGGGTCCGTAACTCTCTGCTCGCGTCAAAGGCGGGGTCAGATGATCAAGGATCACCGCCTGCGCACGGCGCTTGGCCTGTGTGCCTTCCCCCGGATCATTGACGATAAAGGGATAGAAATGCGGTGTCGGGCCAAACACGGCTTCGGGGAAGCATTCTTCCGACAGCGCTAATGACTTGCCCGGCAGCCATTCCATATTGCCGTGTTTGCCGAAATGAATGACTGCCTGCGCCCCGAAATGATGGCGCAGCCAGATATAAAACGCGAAATAGTTATGCGGCGGCACCAGATCGGGCGAATGATAGCTTTCAAGGGGATCGATATTGTATCCGCGTGCCGGTTGCAGCCCAACCACAACATTGCCCATCGGCAGGATCGAAAGGGCAATCGCCGACCGATCTGGCAGATAAAACGGATCACTCTCCGGCTCTCCCCAGGCATCCGTTACCTGCTGACGGATGCGTGCGGGCAGGACGGCAAATGCCGCGCGATAATCGGCAACCGGGATCGTCACACGAACGGTGCGATCCGCCAGCGACTTGAAATCATTCGTCGGTCCGGCCTTGACCGCCGCGATCAGGGCATCGCCATTTTCCGGCAGCTCATTAATCCTGTACCCGGCATCCTTCATCGCCCGAAGGGTTTCAATCATCCCGGCCGGTGTATCAAGCCCCACACCATTGCCAAGGCGCGCATCCTTGTTGGGATAATTGGCCATGATCATCGCAACTTTGCGCACCGGGGCATCCGTCTTGCGCAATTTGACCCAATTGGCCGCCAGTTCGGCAACAAACGCCACCCGATCGCGCACCGGGATATATTTGACCAGATCAATCTGGGTCAGGGCATCCTTGCCCGCCGATCCCTTGAACGACACGGCGCGCGATAAAATACGGCCATCCACTTCGGGAAGTGCGACATTCATCGCAATATCCCGCGCGGCAAGGCCGTTCACCCCATCCCGCCACGATGCTTCACCACCGCCAGATAGCACCACCTGGAAAACCGGTGCATCGACAACATCAAACGGCCCATCTTTTCGTTCCACACCCGGAACGGAAAGAGAGAAGCCGGTGGTGTTCAGGATCAAATCCGCACGTGTTGACCCCAGCCATTCTTCAACCAAGGCCGCCGCAACCGGGTCTTTGAGGCTGGCAACAAAAACAGGCAATGGATTGAGGCTATTACCCAACAACTCCTCAACCAGCGCATCAATTACATCCAGATTACCAGCCTGAATTAATGCACGGTAGAAGATGATCGGAACAACAGCATGATTTTGTTTCCAATTCTGTTCAATTTCTTCGAGATTTGCGGTGATTTTCCCCGGCCAATAAAGGCCTGCCTTGACCAATGGTGCCGCCGGCTTCCAGTCCCAACTGACAGACGGGTTCAATTTTTCATATATAAGACGCAGTAAATGTTCAGCATTTCCCGGACCACCTTCGATCAGGTAACGCCAGATTTGCTGATACGTTGCACCCTTTACCGTCGATAACGACAACAGTTCCGCATCGGGTTGATCGTCACCTGGCAACAGTACCAACGGCACGTCGTTGCGACGGGCCAGTTCGACCAGCTGTTCGATCCCGTATTCCCAATATCCCCGCCCGCCCAGAATGCGCACGATGATGAATTTGGCATCGGTCAGAACATCCTCGACATAAAGATCGACCGACATGTTGTGACCCAGCTGCAATAGACTTGCCAATCGCAGCGACGGTGTCGCGTCGCCAAATGCTGAATGCAATCGCGCCTGCGCCCCGGCCAGACAGGCAAGCTCGGACTCTGCTGCCGACAGGATAACGACATCGCCCGGGCTTTGCCCCAGATCGACGGCTTCGCTTCCATCGGTAACAAGTCCAGGCTGGGCGGCAAGCAGATGCATCGGAAATGTCCGTTTCTTTTATCGTGTGCTGGTTCAAGATCATCCGCCCGCACAACGTTGTCGACCGGATGATCTTACAATTTCAAAACGTCACGATGCCTTGATTGCCGCTTCGATGGCACCGCGATCCAAGCCATGCAGGCCGATCACCACCAGTTCCGACCGGCGCGTTTCGGTTTCGGCCCACGGCCGGTCGAAATAACGCTGGAACCTCTCACCAACGCCCTGAACAACCTGGCGCATCGGCTTGCCGGGAATATCGAGAAAACCCTTGATCCGCAGGACATCGAACTGACGCACGACATCAATCAGGCGTTTTTCAAGCACGGCCGCATCGTCAACCGCGTCAAGTGACACGACAAAGCTTTCAAAATCGTCGTGGTCATGTTCGTGACCATCGTCATGATGTGAGGGGCGGCTATCAAGATCGTCTTCGGCCGCCGCTCCAAGTCCCAGCAAAACAGCATTTTCGACCTTCGAATGCGCGGTCGCGATGATCTTGACCGATGGGCGTTTCAGCTCGGCCCGGATATCTGCCTCGACCTTGGCAACTTCGGCAGCGCTCAGCAAATCGGTTTTGTTCAGAACCACCATATCGGCGCAATGAAGCTGCTCTTCAAACAGTTCCTCAAGCGGGCTTTCATGATCAAGATTATCATCCGCCTCGCGTTGGGCCTGAACCGCATAATGATCATGGGCAAACAACCCGTCGCGCAATGCCGCCCCGTCCAGAACAGCCACCACACCATCTACCGTGACCCGTGAACGGATTTCCGGCCAGTTGAACGCCTTGACCAACGGTTTTGGCAGTGCCAACCCTGATGTTTCGATAACGATATGATCAGGCGGCGTGTCGCGATCAATCAGGCCCTTGATGGTCGGCAGGAAATCATCGGCCACCGTGCAACAGATGCAACCGTTTGCAAGTTCGACAACGTCGTCCTCGGCACATCCCGAAATGCCACAACCATTTATCACTTCGCGGTCCACGCCCAGATCACCAAATTCGTTGATGATCAGCGCAATCCGCTTACCCCCGGCATTTTCCAGCATATTGCGGATCATCGTGGTTTTGCCTGCACCAAGAAAACCGGTGATCACTGTTGCCGGAATTTTTCCAAGCTGTGCCATATTCAATTACCCTTAAATCTATGAATTCTGATCTATTTAACCGACATCGGAATGCCCGCAACCACAAGCGTCACCTGATCGGCAAGCTCGGCAATCCGTTGATGCAATCGTCCGGCATGATCGCGAAAGCTGCGCGCCATGGCATTTTCCGGCACAATCCCGAAACCGACCTCGTTCGAAACCAGAAGAACTGGGATATCCAGCTCCGGCAAAAGGTCGCAAAGCCGGTCAAACTCGGCCTCGATATCGCGATCTTCCAGCATCAGATTGGTCAGCCAAAGCGTCAGGCAATCGACCAGTACCGGTTTGCTGCCGTCGCGATTGCAGGCAGACAGGACACCGAAAAGATCAAGCGGTTCCTCAATCGTTTGCCATATCTCGCCGCGCGATGATTTGTGAAGTTCGATGCGATTTGCCATTTCCTCGTCCCATGCCCGGCCGGTCGCGATATAAATACCGCCGCCTGCATGGTTGATCCGGTTTTCGGCAAACCGGCTTTTGCCCGATCTGGCACCGCCAAGGATCAGATGGATCCCGGCAAACTGGCTGTTATCAGCCATATTATGGGTCATAGCCGCCTTCCTTCGCTTTGACCTCCCACCGAGGCCGGATTGCGTTACCCCATATCCTTACGAACAGGGATACCGATGGCTGGTTTCCTGGCTGCGGGCATGAAAGCAATCCGCCTTCCCGGCATGTTGTCTGCAAATCAACATTACCGGTGGCTTGTGACATCACATCACCCGGATCACCCAACCCGTTACAGTTGCGGGGGCAGCACCGGCATCACACCGGTTTCCCATCACCAAACGGCAGCGCCGAACCTAGCAGCTTTACCCCCACGACCAAAGCCCAAACTCCGACCTAACCATAAGGTCAGTATTTGTAAGAATTGACTGCTTGTCGGCGGTTATTCTTTAGGAGAACATAATTTTGTCACGTTGGATCAGAGCCGACAAAAGCCGCCCGCGTGACCGCCGGACATTACAAAACAAACAAAGTCCGGATGCCGAAACCGCAAAGGGTTTCGGAAAAACTTCTTGGGGTTAATTGGAAATTTGCTGATCAAATGGCAATTCATGAACAAATTCAACGAATTCGGAATCTGAAATCAACAACCTGGCAGACCGTATCACGCGAAGACATGTGGCGCGGGCTGCTGGATAGATTGAGCTATAATGATCAATCCTTTCCCGAATTCCTGCAACATCATGCTGTAAATGGTGAAATATCATTGGCGCGTCGTGATGTTCGAAACATTTATGCCAGCCGTCCGACCTGTGGTGTTGTCGCGACCATCATTTGGTCGCATGCGCGTGGCATCCGCGTAAATGCGCTTTCTCTTCTGGTCCGTGACCTAACGAAACTCGTGGAATTGTTCGAAAATGACGATTTCGACGAAGATCAAATGTCACTGCTTCTGGGCCAGCCTGGGATATCCATCCCGACCGCCAGCAAAATGCTTTCAGCCTGTGGTAAGAAATACAAAGGCAAACCCGCCGCCATCATCGACGACACGATCATTCAGGTTATCGAAGCACCGGAATTTGCATCCGACTTTACGGAAATCAGCGAGCTTCGCGGCAAATCGCGCAGCCGGCCTATTCCCTACTACGAAGCCTATCTCGACGATGTCGCGTCAATCTGTGGCAGATACGATGTCTCTGCCGATATGGTAGATCGCTTTTTGTCGGAATATGCGCTTGTCGATGCGCAGGAAACCGATCAACGGAAATCCGCCTGAAAACTGATACCCTGTGTGGCATGTCATTCAAGCCCCACAGGGTATCGGCAGATGGGTACTGCCCAGCCCCCCCCCCTTTTATCAGTAACGCAGATTAACACCGGTCACCCGCCAGCCCGGCTGATCGACGCCGTTTATATGTTCGATCCGTGTCACGCCAAGCGTATCGATATGAAATGATAAAGCCGCCTCAAGCGACAGACCGAGCGCATTGGCAAGGGCCGCGCGCACCGTCCCACCGTGAATAACGGCGACAATATCACGCCCGGCCCAATATCTTGTCAGCCGGTCAAATATTGGCCCAACCCGTTCGACAACGTCGCTGAAACTTTCACCATTCGGAGGATGCTGGCGCGCGAAATCGGCCCAGAAACGGGTGGTTTCCCCTTTGGGCAGATCATTCCAGTGTTTCTTTTCCCATGCACCAAAATGCTGTTCGGCAAAGCCGGTTTCACGCGTCGGCAGGATGTTTTCATCCATCAGCTCAAGAAGTTTAAGCGCGGTATCAAGCGTGCGCGAAAGGTGGCTCGTAATCCAGACCGCGTCGTTTGGCAAATGGCGCGACAGGGCACGCAATGCCTTTTCATCGGTAAGATCAACCGGCATGTCGCTTCGGCCATAGACAAGCCGTTCCGGGTTGAGAACCGGCGCATGGCGAACAAGCCACCAACGGGTTGTCACTGCTTTGTCCATTCTTCCCCCAAGGAAAAATGCGGTCGAAAAATACGATCCGGGATTGGGCTCGGTTTTGAACGGTCCTTTTCATGATCTTATCATCAGGCAATCTGCAGTATCGCGATAAATGCAATACCGACAAGCAGTTCGGAGATGATTTGAGTCATGCCCAGCACATCGCCAGTATGGCCGCCAATCTGATACCGGGCGATCCATCCGACAACCGATGCCCCGACCATCATGGCAATCAGACACATGAACGCGGTCACCGCACCCGCAACAATCACCACCAGAACCAAGGCGATGGCAATACCCGCGCTCACCACTTTAATGTCGGGTCGCCCGGCACTTTTGCCAAGACCATCTTCACGCGCCGGATCAAACACATAGGTCACGATCGGCATCGCCGCACGCGATAGTGTCGCCATCACAATCAGGATGGCGGCCATGCTGCCACTTTCACCCGCAGCATCCAGAAGGGCGATGCGCATCGCTAGGCATAAAACAAGCGCAACAACACCATAAGTCCCGATCCGGCTGTCACGCATGATTTCAAGCTTGCGTTGACGGTCCAATCCACCGCCAAACCCGTCGGCACAATCGGCAATGCCATCCTCATGCATCGCCCCAGTCAACGCGATCAGGGTAAAAGTCGCGATAATGGCCGTAATCATGACATTGCCGGTCAGAATCTCGATGACGTAGGCCGCAATGATCGCAATCCCAGCCATGAATAACCCAACCAGCGGCCAGCACCAAACTGATCGTGCCATCGCATGCGCGCTGAAGTCACATGGAATGAAAACCGGTATCCGGCTTAGCAGGGCAAGAGCACGCCAAAAATCAGCAAGCATCCCCGTGGGGGGTGCTTCAGGCTGAGGTTCTGATTCAGATCCGGTTTCTGGCTTTTTGGCATCAACTTGATCATCATCAAGGTTTTGCAAATTCATTCCGGCTTGATTATGATCATTGTTCACGGGTGTGTTCCGATATTCGAACTGGCATTTTGCACGCAATCAGACTAATCATGGGCGCGACAGAAGCCAAGCAGAAGACGCTTTGCATCCTTGTCCGCCAGCCGGAGATTTTCCATGTTCGATCCCAAGCATCCCCCCCAAAGTCTTGATGAAATCCGCACCCTGATGGCCCAATTGCCCGGTGTCGATGCAGAGGCACAGGCAGCCGTAAGTACGCGCGAGCCACAATTGACCAAGCCCGCAGGCGCGCTCGGCAGGATGGAAGATATCAGCCTTTGGCTGGCCGGGTGGCAAGGAAATTCACGACCGAACATGACACGCCCGCGTGTCACGGTCTTTGCCGGAAGCCACGGCGTCTGTGCACAGGGTGTGTCGGCATTCCCGGTCGAGGTCAACCAGCAGATGGTTGAAAACTTCATCAATGGCGGTGCGGCAATCAACCAGATCTGCAAAACGGTTGACGCGGAACTGCGCGTGATGGAAGTCGCCCTTGAAATCCCGACCAACGATTTCTCGCAAGAACCCGCCATGGATGACGAAGGCTGCGCCGAAGCAATGGCCTTTGGCATGAGCGCCATCGAAAAGGGGATTGACCTTTTTGTGCCCGGTGAAATGGGGATCGGCAATACCACCTCGGCCGCCGCCATTGCCTATGCCCTGTTTGGCGGTGAAGCCACCGACTGGACCGGACGCGGCACCGGCATCGACGATGAAACGCTTAAACGCAAAACACGCGTGGTCGGGGATGCCATCATCCTGCACAAAAATCAGTTCCATGATGCATTCGACGTTCTGCGCTGTGTCGGCGGACGCGAAATTGCCGCGATGGCCGGTGCCATTCTGGCCGCGCGTTACCAACGGGTACCGGTTCTTCTTGATGGATATGTTTCCTGTGCAGCCGCGGCAATCCTTGGCACTCTTCGCAGCGATGCCCTTGACCATTGTCTGGTCGGGCATGTTTCGGCCGAACCGGGCCATAAACGACTGATCGAAAAGCTTGGAAAACAGGCGCTTCTCGATTTTGGCATGCGCCTTGGCGAAGGATCGGGTGCTGCCCTTGCCATTCCGCTATTGCGGGCATCGGCGGAATGCCACAACGGCATGGCAACCTTTGCCAAGGCAGGTGTCACAAGCCGCGACGCGTAATCGTTTTGATTTCGGAATTAAAAAGGTACCGGCCGTTTGCTGGCGTTATTTTTTGGTGCGCTCGCTCAGCAGATGCTCGACATGGCGACCCTGGAACATGGTGATATTGATCGAATGACCAAATTTGATCGCCCGCTCATCATCGCAGCGGCACATGATCACGCGCGTATCGCCTGATTGCGCCACAGCTTCGCGCATGGCGTTGCCGTGCTTTTCGTCCAGATTTTCCATTTCCGGGTCCCAGATCATCTTGATCATATCAACGCCAAGCTTGTTGCGGTTGATATAGGGCAGCGAAAGATGGCTGATCCCGTCAATACAAATCCGGTAACCACGATCGCGGCAGAAATCACGCGCAAAAAAGAATGCGCCAAGATCGGCAAATATATCGATCTTTTGCAGTTCAAGCACGATGGTTCCGCGCTGACCTGCCTTGACGTTGCTGTCAAATGTCAGGAAATCCGGCGACAGCAGGGTCGAAACATTCAGATTGATACTGACCGAACCGGTCACCGATGCGTCATTGCTGCGTGTCAGCAACGACAACATGCGACGATCAAGAATTTCCGTCAGATGCTGAAACAGCCAGCGATTGGACAAAACATTGACATCGGGCAGCAGTGTTTGCTGCAAATCCTTGATCGAAATGAACAATTCGTGAAAAACCGGCGTCGGGTTCGCATCACCGACAACCGCACAAATCGCCTGCCTGCGCATCAGGTTCGAAAGATCGGCCCTGCGCAATGCCTCGTCAATACGCCCCAGTATTTTGGGTGTCAGCGGTGCACGATCATCTTCAAGCATCGGGCTGTCGTTGTGACGCTCGGCCGCCTTGCTGACCTGACGCGGACGGTTGGCGTTTGAGCGCACAAGCGTTTGTGTCAGATGCAGGAAATCCTTGTATTGCTGTGCGACATCGAAATAGTCGGTAAAGGTCGCAGGCGCACCGCTTTCATCCTTGCCGTCACTGATCAGCGGATCATCATTGAAAAGGAATTTGAGCCGGAAGATGACTGCATTGACCTCGTCAATCTCGGCCGCATCAAAGATGAAAATCAGATCCTGATTGGACAGCGTGAAAATACGCCCGGTCACATCAGGAACGATTTCTTCGAATGATGCAATTGCCGTCCGGATATGATGATCGCGCCGGTTGAACGGCAGCAGCTTTGAAAAATGCACATGAACCGCCCCCACGCCATCCTTGCGACGCTCAAGACGGCGCACATAATCGACCAAAAAGGCTTCGGGTGAGGGTAACGTGCTTTCAGACATACAGGATGACCAGATTTTCCAATGTGCAACGCGCGGCGAAAGTCCCGATTGAAATACAATAGTTCGCGGGCCGTTAACAGCTTATGTATTTATCATTGTGACAAATTGAAACCAAACCCGAAAATCAGTCATTTCCTGACGTTCCGATATTTGCCGAAAACACCACTTTTAAAAACGATAAGTCATGGCAATGGATCATCCAAGCTGCTAGTTTCAGGCCGATTTCATCAGCCTCGAACATTCCAGAGATCAAAACATGGATATCAATGCCTTCTTCGATGCCGAATTTGACGAGCATCTTGACCTGGTCGACAAAACCCGCGAAGCAACGCGTGCGCCCTTTGCAAAACTGGTATCGATCTGCACCAATGCGCTGAACGAAGGCAACAAACTCCTGTTCTTTGGCAATGGTGGATCGGCCGCCGACGCGCAGCATATCGCAACCGAATTCACGGTTCGTTACATCAATGACCGGCGTGCATTGCCGGCCATTGCCCTGACAACCGATAGCTCGGCACTGACCGCAATCGGCAATGATTTCGGATTTGATTATCTGTTTTCCCGCCAGATCGAGGCACTGGGTCGGCCAGGAGATGTCGCAATTGGTATTTCGACATCGGGCAACAGCAAAAACGTCAATCTCGGCCTTGAAAAGGCGCGCGAGATGGGGCTGATTTCCACTGGCTGGACCGGTAAAACCGGTGGCGCCATGGTTGATCTGTGTGATCCGTTGATGATCGTGCCAAGCAACACCACCGCCCGTATTCAGGAAATGCATATACAGCTCGGGCAAATGCTTGTTGGCGCACTCGAACATACCCTTGGCCTGACCAAGGCCTGATCCGAGCCACTTTCGATTTAACGAACAGAAGACGATACGCACATGACCGATCTTAGCCATCTGGCCCAACTGGTTGAACAACTGCCCAATGCCAAGGTACTTTGCATTGGCGATGTGATGCTTGACCGGTTTGTCTATGGCTCGGTCACCCGTATTTCGCCCGAGGCACCGATCCCGATCATCCGGGTCGAACGCGAAAGTGCAATGCTGGGTGGTGCGGGCAACGTTGCCCGCAATGTGACGGCCCTTGGCGCATCGGTTCGTTTTCTTTCCCTTGTCGGTGATGATCTTCCAGGCCGGGAGGTGATGGAATATGTCGCCAATGACAAGGGTGTCGAGCCCTATATCCAGATTGAACGCAACCGCCCGACAACGATCAAGACCCGCTATATCGCGGGCGGACAACAATTGTTACGATCTGATAACGAAACCACCGCAACGCTTGCCGCCCCAACCATCAGCAACCTGTCTGCCTTGGCTGCACAACTAGCGCCCGATGTCAGTGCCATTATCCTTTCCGATTATGGTAAGGGCGTTTTGCATGGTGACGTTGTCGCCGCAACCATTGCTGCCGCGCGCAAGGCCGGAAAACCGGTTATTGTCGATCCCAAGGGTACAGATTACAGCATCTATCGCGGTGCGACGGTCGTCACCCCGAACCGAGCCGAAGCCCAGGCCGCAACCGGCATCGACATTCAAAGTGACGAGGATGCAATTGCCGCAGCCACCAAAATCATAACCGAATGCGGTATTGAAAACGTCCTTCTGACCCGAAGCCAGGATGGCATGACGCTTGTCACCAGCAAAGGTGAGGCAACCCACCTTCCGACCGAAGCACGCGAAGTATTTGATGTATCGGGGGCCGGTGACACGGTCGTTGCCTGCCTTGCATCGGCGATTGCCGGGGGCGCATCACTTTCAGACGCTGCGCGTATTGCCAATGTTGCCGCGGGCATCGTGGTTGGCAAGATCGGCACCGCTGTTGTTTATCCGGACGAACTGATTTCTGTTCTGCATCATCACGACCTGATGATCGGCGAAGCCAAACTGATGCCGCTTGACCGCATGGTGGACCGTGTCGAACGCTGGCGGCGCAAGGGTTATAAGGTCGGCTTCACCAATGGCTGCTTTGATCTTCTGCATCCGGGCCATCTCAGCCTGCTGCAACAGGCGCGATCCAACTGTGATCGGCTGATTGTCGGGCTTAATTCCGATGCGTCGGTCAAACGCCTTAAGGGCGAAGCACGCCCCGTGCAATCCGAAGCCGCGCGTGCGGCTGTCCTGGGGTCTCTTGAAACCGTCAGCGGTGTGGTGATTTTCGGCGAAGACACCCCGATCACGGTGATCGAGGCCCTAAAACCCGATATTCTGGTCAAGGGTGCCGATTACACCATCGACAAGGTTGTCGGCGCAGATATCGTGCAAGGATATGGCGGCAAGGTTGTTCTAGCCAATCTCGCCGATGGCTTCTCGACGACATCGACCATTGCGCGCATCAATCAGGGCAAAGACTAGACCAGCCCGACCCAGATCATCTTTAACACCACCGGCCACGCCGCGTTCAGAATACAGGACGTGGTGTAAAGTTTTAGCGCACGGTCGATGTCGCTGGCATCCGCATCCCGCCTGCCATCACCGATATAGGGGTCTTCGACCAGTTCCGCGCCATATTGGCGCGGCCCGGCAAGCGATAGGTCAAGCGCCCCGGCAAAGGCTGCTTCCTGCCACCCGGCATTGGGCGATTTGTGTTTTGACGCATCGCGCAGCATGATTTTCCAGGCATGCGCGCCGGAAGTTTTGCGGCCCATCACAGCGGCAAGGCAGATCACCCCACCGGCAATCCGTGCAGGGACAAAGTTCGCAACATCATCAAGACGTGCCGCGAACTTGCCGAAATAAAGATAACGGTCACTGCGATGACCGATCATCGAATCAAGTGTATTGATCGCCTTATAGGCACAAAGCCCGATCGGCCCGCCCAGCACATACCAGAACAGCGGCGCGACCACCCCGTCCGAAAAGTTTTCCGCACAGCTTTCAATCGCCGCCCGGCTGACCCCGGCATCATCAAGTGATTGCGGATCGCGGCCGACAATCATCGAAACCGCTTCCCGTCCGCCTGCAAGGCCATCGCGCTTTAACGCGACCGAGACGGCCTTGACATGTTGATAAAGCCCCTTTTGCGCAATCAGGATGGCAAGCAGCAGAATATCGGCAAACCGGAAAACATCGCCAAATGACGATATCAGTTGGATCACGCCGCCAAACGCCGCAGCACAGGCAATGACCGCCAGACTGGTAAGGCTTCCGCGTAAAAAGCGATCACTGTTGCCATATCGCGGTTTGTTCAGGCGTTTTTCAAACCACGCAATCAGATTGCCAACCCAGACCACCGGATGCGGCACCCGCCCGAACAGCCAAGGGAAATCCCCACAAACCGCATCAAGCACCAGTGCCAGAACCAGCACGGTGAAAAGCGGGCCCATGAAACCGGGCTGCGGAATCAGAAATTCAAGAATCATGGTTTCCATTGCGGCAATGTGCGTCGCAGGCACATGCCCGTCAATCATCATCCGGGATTACACGGGCAAATTACCGAACAAACAGCACGATTTGCCAAACGGTACGGGCTTTGATAAAAGTATTTCATACTTTTATTTTTTTCTTCATACAACACTTCAACATCCAGATCAGGAGGCCTCAAACCTGTTACTTACCCCTTCCATCATTTCGGGTAGCAAGATTTGTGACCACAACATCTGCAATCGCCCGTAAAACAAACCACAACAGTTTGTATTTTCTATCCGACCCGCCCTTACAACGATTATCCAATAAGCTGTGGCTTGCATTCCGCAGGCCAATCGGTGAAAACGGGGGTGGCATCGGGTACAGTGGCGGTTTGTGACCGCCATGCACCAAAACACGAGAGAGACAAAGGAGCAGCCTTTTATGTCCCCCAAAGGCGCCGTAATGATATGCGGACACGGTTCGCGTGATGAGCGCGCTGTTTCACAGTTCAACGCCATGGTTGAAACAATGAAGCAGACCCATCTGGCCGATTATGATGTCGAAAGCGGCTTTCTCGAATTTGCGCACCCGATCCTGCGCGATGGCTTTGAAAAACTCAAAGCTATGGGCCACAAGAAGATTTATGCCCTGCCGGGCATGTTGTTTGCCGCCGGTCACGTCAAAAATGACCTGCCAAGCGAAGTGAACAATTTCGCCCATGAAAACCCGGATATCGACGTTAAATTCGGACGTGATCTGGCGATTGACCCGAAACTTCTGCGTGCCAGTGCTGATCGCATCGAAGAAGCCCTTGCAACGGCTGACGACAGCATCACGCGCAAGGATACGCTTTTGATGGTCGTCGGGCGTGGCACCAATGACCCGGATGCCAATTCAAACGTCTATAAGGTCGCACGCATGTTACAGGAAGGGCTTGGTTTCGGACGTACCGAAATCAGTTATTCCGGGGTTGCCCATCCGCGCGTCAATGCCGGTCTGCGCGAAGCCATGAAGCTTGGCTACAAGCGTGTGGTGGTATTCCCGTATTTCCTGTTTGCTGGCATTCTGATCGACCGGATTTACGCCCATACAGACGAAATCGCGGCCGAATTCCAAGATGTTGAATTCATCAAGGCGGAATATCTGCGCGATCATCCGCTGGTGCTGGAAAGCTTTGCCGAACGCTTGGCTGAAATTGACACCGGCGACAACAATATGAACTGCCAGCTTTGCAAATATCGCGAACAGATCATTGGATATGAAGGCGACGTTGCAACCCCGCAGGTCGGCCATCATCATCATGTGATGGGGATTGGCACCGACGGGCATAGTCACGGCCACAGTCATGATCACGGTCACCATCATCATGGGCATTCCCACGGTCATTCTCATGATCATTCTCATGACCACAGCCATGACCACAGCCATGACCACAGCCATGATCACGGGCACAGCCACGATCACAGCCACGAAACCAATAAAGCGACCGGTTCCTAACCGGTCGCCCTTCGTTCCTTTGCGAAAGGTGTGGCGATGTTCGACTATCTGCGGGACCCGCAGGAAATCTATCGGCAAAGCTTTGCAACCATCGAAGCCGAAGCCGATCTCGCCCGCTTTCCCGAAGAATTGCGGCCGGTTGCCGTACGGATCATTCATGCCTGTGGCATGGTTGAAAAGGGAGATCTGATTGCTTTTGGCGGCGACGTGGTGACCGCAGCAATCAGGTCCCTGCAAAATGGCAAACCGATCCTGTGTGATGCGGAAATGGTGCGTCACGGGATCATTTACCGCCTTCTGCCCCAACAGAACCCGGTCATTTGCACCCTGAATACAGATGGCAACGCCGAACGCGCAGCCAAGTTTGCTACCACACGGTCGGCTGCCGCCATCGAAGATTGGGCAGATCATATCGATGGTGCAATAATTGCCATCGGCAACGCGCCAACTGCGCTTTTTCATCTGCTTGAGGCCCTGATTTCGAACCGTCTGGCGAAACCGGCATTGATCATCGGCATGCCGGTGGGCTTTGTCGGTGCGGAGGAAAGCAAAGAAGCCCTGATTTCCCATGCCGGTGACATCCCGTTCGTCACATTGCGCGGCCGGTTTGGCGGCAGTGCGGTCACCGCGGCAACGCTTAACGCATTGGCGCGCCTCGCATCGCCGGGGCAGACACCGGATGGCACGGCCACAAAACCCACCGACCCTGACAAGGGGAATGGCAAATGAACGAACAATCGCCCCTGAACGGCAGAATCACCGTGATCGGCATTGGCGAAGACGGTTATGACGGACTAAGCCCGATTGCCCGTCAGATTCTGGAAACCGCCAGCGTGATTTTTGGCGGCAAACGCCACATCGCCATGCTGCCCGGATCAAATATTGCCATCCAGAACAGCTGGATCACGCCGTTCGAAGCCAATATGCCCCTGATCGAGGATTGCCTTGATCAGAACCCGGTCATTCTCGCCAGTGGCAACCCGATGTTTTTTGGTGTCGGCAATACACTGGTTAATTATTTCGGATCCAGATCAATTACCGTGATCCCACACCCGTCCAGCATCAGTCTGGCAGCCGCCCGCATGGGTTGGGCGCTTGCCGAATGCGATGTCATCACATTGCACGGGCGCGACCCGGAAATCCTGCGATCGCACCTGCGCCCGCGCGGCAAACTGATCACGCTCAGTGCCGATGGCAGCACCCCGGCACTGGTTGCCGTCATGCTGTGCGAAGCCGGCTACGATCAAAGCCATATGACGATTTGCGAACGGCTGGGCGGTACAGAAGAACGCATTACCACCCAGACCGCCCAAACATGGCAGTCCACGGCAACCTCAATGCCCGATGTCAAACCGGTTGATCCACTGAACCTGATCATGATTGATCTGGTGGCCGGTCCCAAAAGCCGCGTTCTGGGCAATGGGGCCGGTCTTCCCGATGATGCCTTCATCCATGACGGGATGATCACCAAATCCGAAATCCGTGCCCAAACCTTGTCATCCCTTGCGCCTTGGCGCGATGCCATGCTTTGGGATCTGGGGGCGGGATGCGGTTCGGTTTCAATCGAATGGATGCGCGCCGGGGGGCAGGCCATCGCCATAGAACGCGATGCAAAACGCTGCGACCTGATCGCAAAAAATGCCATCCGCCTTGGTACACCAGATCTGATGATCCGCCAAAAGGGGATCGAGGATGTGATTGCCTTCGCCGATCAACTTCCGACACCCGATGCGATTTTCGTTGGCGGCGGCATCACGACATCCGGTCTGATGAATCGGTGCTGGGATATCCTGCCGATGCATGGGCGGCTGGTGGCCAATACGGTCACGCTGGAAGGCGAAGAAGAATTATTACGGTTTTACAATAAAAACGGTGGCACCCTATCGCGCCTGTCGGTTTCCCGGCTGGTTCCACGCGGCAGTTTCAGGGGCTGGAGCAACCTTGCCCCCGTCACCCACTATGTCGGAGTAAAAGCATGAGCGACGCGGCCACAACACCCGCCAGCGCACTACCCGTGGCGGGTACGGCCTATGGCCTTGGCATCGGGCCGGGCGAACCCGACCTGATCACGCTCAAAGCCTATAACATACTGCAAAAGGCGGATGTGATTGCCTATCCCGCCCTCGAAGACGGCGCCAGTCTTGCCCGGCAAATCGTCACACCGCATGTCCCCACAGGACGGATAGAGATCGCCATCCGCATTACCATGGGCCAGCCCGCCGACCCGATCTATGACGCCGCGGCCCTTGAAATCGGCGACCATCTGAAAGCCGGAAAAAGCGTTGCCGTTCTGTGCGAAGGCGATCCGTTCTTCTATGGCAGCTTCATGTATCTGTTTGGCCGTCTGGCCGAAGCCGGGCATCCGGTTCAAACCGTGCCGGGTGTCAGTTCCATGATGGCCTGCGCCGCCCAGCTTGGCGCACCGCTTGCCGCCAGAAACGATGTGTTGCAGGTCATTCCGGGACCCTTGTCCGAAGAACGCCTGCGCGCGCAGCTTGGCGACACCGATGCGGCCGCCATCATCAAACTTGGCCGTCACTTCGCCAAAGTCCGCAAGGTGATCGAAGAACTTGGCCTGACCGACCGGGCGCGCTATATCGAACGCGCGACGCTTGAAACCCAGAAAATGGTCCCGCTTGGTGACCTTCCGGAAGATACCATAGCACCCTATTTCTCGATGATCCTGATCCACCGTCGCGGAGACGCATGGCGATGACGCCCCCGAATATCCCCACCGCCAGCAATACCAACCCGATCCTGCCGACGGACCCGATTGCGCCAATTGCGGTCATCTGTCTGACGCAGCGCGCCCTTGCCACCGCCAAACGCATTGCCGCAAACCTGCAGGGTGCATCAGTCCACGGCCTGCGCACACGCGTCTCGACAAGCGATGTCGATGTCGCGTTCGATGATACCATTACACATCTGCAACAAACATTTTCGGCTGATCATGTGATTATCGGTGTTTGCGCATCAGGCATCCTGATCCGCGCACTGGCACCGCTTCTGGCTGGCAAGTGGCAGGACGCGGCGGTCATCGCCGTCGACGAAGCCGGCAGCACCTTCATCCCGCTTCTGGGCGGCCATCACGGCGGCAATCGGCTGGCGCGCGATCTGGCCGAACGGCTGGGCGGGCAGGCGGCGATCACCACACCCGGCGATGCGATGCTGGGACTGGCCCTTGATGAACTGCCGGTCGGCTGGCATCTTGCTAATCCGCAAGCTGTCAAACCAGCCACCGCAGCCCTTCTGGCTGGTGAAACCGCCCGGTTCGAGATCGAGGCAGGATCGGCGGCCTGGCTGACCAACAGCAATATCGAACGCAGCGACACTGGCAATGTCATCATTCGCACCACCGCCAAGGCGATGGACACGAACAGGGACGACAAGAACAATCACGAGATTGTCTATCACCCGCCGGTTCTGGCGCTTGGCGTCGGATGCGAACGTCATTGCGAACCGGACGAGCTGATAAAACTCGTCACCGAAACCCTCGCCGCAAATGGCCTGAGCGCGCAAAGCGTTGCCTGTATTGCGTCCATCGATCTTAAGGCCGATGAAGCCGCCGTTCACGCACTGGCCGATCATCTGGGCGTCCCCGCGCGTTTCTATGACGCCGCAACACTCGAAGCCGAGGCCCCCCGCCTTGCCAATCCGTCCGAAATCGTCTTTGCCGAAACCGGCTGTCACGGCGTTGCTGAGGGCGCGGCCCTTGCCACCATCGGCACGAACGGCACTCTGATCGTTTCGAAACAGAAATCAAAACGCGCCACCTGTGCCATCGGGCTTTCAATCGATGACATTGATCCGCTGCAATCGGGTCGTCCGCAGGGACGTTTGTCGATTGTCGGCATCGGCCCTGGACAGCCCGGCTGGCGCAGTCCCGAAGCCAGCAGCCTGATTGCGCGTGCGACCGATATTGTCGGTTATCAGATGTATCTTGATCTTCTGGGGCCACTGATTGACGGCAAATCCCGCCATCATTCCGACCTTGGCGCTGAAGAAGCCCGTGCCAGACACGCACTTGAACTGGCCGCCACTGGCAGGGACGTCGCCCTGATCGGGTCTGGCGATGCCGGGATTTATGCGCTGGCGACGCTTGTGTTTGAACTGCTGGATCGCGAAGATCGTTCTGACTGGAACCGCGTTGCCGTGCAGGTATCTCCGGGCATTTCCGCCCTGCAAGCCGCCGCATCACGGATCGGTGCGCCACTGGGCCATGATTTCTGTGCGATATCGCTTTCGGACCTTCTGACCCCGCGCGAGGATATCCTGCGTCGTCTCAAGGCCGCGGGCGAGGGCGACTTTGTCATCGCCTTCTATAACCCGGTATCCAAACGCCGCCGTGATCTTCTGGCACAAGCCCGCGATATCCTGCTTGAACATCGCGGGCCGGAAACACCGGTCGTGCTGGGTCGACAGCTTGGCCGCCCTGACGAACAGATAACAGTCGTTCCGCTTGCGAAACTTGAAGTCGATATGGTCGATATGCTGACCACCGTTCTGGTCGGCTCCAGCAACAGCCGCCATATCACACGCGGCGAAAACAGCTGGGTCTATACCCCGCGCGGCTATGCCAAAAAGGGCCCGGACGCTGCAAACGCCCCGGTCCACAGCCTCGATAATCCCAAAAACGATCCCAAAAACGATAAGGCAAACTGATGACCGTTCATTTTATCGGTGCCGGTCCCGGCGCCCCCGATCTGATCACCGTTCGCGGGCTTAAACTGATCGAAAAATGCCCGGTCTGCCTCTATGCCGGGTCACTCGTGCCCGAGGAAATCGTCAAATCCGCCCCCGACGGCGCGCGCGTGATTGATACCGCGCCGATGAACCTTGATGAAATCCTGGCCGAGATTGAAGCCGCCCACGCCGCTGGACAGGATGTCGCGCGCGTGCATTCTGGCGATCCGTCGATCTATGGCGCAATCGCCGAACAGATCCGCAGGCTTGATGATCTTGGCATTCCATATGACATCACGCCGGGCGTTTCGGCCTATGCCGCCACTGCCGCCGAACTGGGGGCAGAGCTGACCCTGCCCGATATTTCGCAAACCGTCATCCTGACGCGGACCGCCATGCGATCATCCTGCATGCCCGAAGGTGAAAGTCTGGCCGAATTGGGTCGTTCGCGCGCCACCCTTGCGGTGCATCTGTCGATCAATAATCTGGTCAATGTCGTCCGCGATCTGATCCCGCATTACGGGGAAGATTGCCCGGTTGTTGTCGCCTATCGCGTCACCTGGCCCGATCAGCAATTCATCCACGGCACGCTTGGCAATATCCGCGCCAAGGTCAAAGGTAGTGGTATCACCCGGACGGCTCTGATCATGGTGGGCGGGGTCTTTGGGCGGAAGGATTTCACCGATTCCCGCCTGTATGCTGCCGATCACACCCATGTTTTGCGGCCAGCAAAACCGTAACCGAACTGTAAAACGCCCGTTTTTTGCACAATCAGTTAGACGACCCGGCCCAAATTTTCAGCAAATCCTGTTTTTGCTGAAAAAAGAAACATTTCAACCGTGAACATGCTTGACCGCCCCTTGCAGCACCGCCTTTAATCAAAGGATAAGCAAGGGGAGTGTGCATGTTCAACGAAATGATGATGAACGATGAAGTACGCGAACCTTATCGCGCACTGGTTGACTGGATGGAGGCCAGCGGGCCCGAAACCCTCCAGCAGAAGCGACTAGAGGCAGAAACTCTTTTTCGCAAAATCGGCATCACCTTCGCGGTCTATGGCGAAGGTGGCGATCCGGAACGGCTGATCCCGTTCGATCTTATTCCACGCATTTTCACCGCCATGGAATGGCGCAAGCTCGAACGCGGCGTCAAGCAGCGCGCACGCGCGCTCAACACCTTCCTGTATGACGTCTATCACAACGCCGAAATCATCAAGGCCGGGATCATCCCAGCCGATCTGGTGTTCAGGAACGCCGCGTTTGAGCCGGCCGTGATCGGCATCGATCCCCCGCGCAAGGTCTATAGCCACATTGTCGGCGTTGATGTCGTGCGCGTCGGCCCGGATGATTTCTATGTGCTGGAAGATAACTGCCGCACCCCGTCTGGCGTTTCCTATATGTTGGAAAACCGCGAAATCATGATGCGGATGTTCCCGGAACTGTTTTCGAAATTACGGATCGAACCGGTCGAAAGCTATCCGGACATGCTCCATAAGACGCTCAAAAGCATCGCGCCCAAACGGTGCGACCGCGAGCCAAATATCGTGGTCCTTACACCCGGTGCAATGAACAGCGCCTATTACGAACATTCCTTCCTTGCCGACCAGATGGGTGTTGAGCTTGTCGAAGGGCAGGATCTGTTCGTGTCCGAAGGCCGCGTCTATATGCGCACAACGCGCGGGCCCGCCCGGGTTGATGTGATTTATCGCCGGATCGACGATGCCTTTATCGATCCGCTCTGTTTCCGGCCCGATTCCGTGCTGGGCGTTCCCGGCCTGATGAATGTCTATCGATCAGGCGGGGTTGCGATCTGTTCGGCACCGGGCGCCGGTGTTGCCGACGATAAGGCAATCTATACCTATGTGCCCGACATGATCCGGTTTTACCTTGGGCAGGAACCGATCCTGAATAACGTACCGACATGGAAATGCGCCAACCCGGACGATCTGAAATATGTGCTGGAAAATCTTGGCGAACTGGTCGTCAAGGAAGTCCATGGTTCGGGCGGGTACGGCATGCTGGTTGGCCCGGCCTCCACCAAGGAAGAACAGACGACCTATGCCGAGCGCATCAAGGCCGATCCGGGCGATTTCATCGCCCAGCCGACCCTTGCCCTTTCCGCCTGCCCAACCTTCGTTGAAAGCGGCATCGCCCCGCGCCATGTCGATTTCCGGCCCTTCTGCCTTGTCGGCGATGACATCCGGCTGACGCCGGGTGGCCTGACCCGCGTTGCCATGCGCGAAGGATCACTAGTCGTCAACTCGTCGCAGGGCGGCGGGGTAAAAGACACCTGGATCATGGCCGAGTAGAGAAGAAAGGGAAGTCACATGCTTAGTCGTACAGCAGACAACCTTTTCTGGTTGTCCCGTTACGTGGAACGGGCCGAAAACATGGCCCGGCTGATGGAAATGGGCTATCGCATGGCCCTGATGCCGGCCGCCGGTGACGGTAACCGCTCAGAATGGGCCTCCGTCCTGTCTGCATCGGGCTGCGCCCAGGGTTACGATCCCGCCATGCCGCTCCGTCAGGCCGAGGTTGCCGATTATCTGATTTTCAATCGCGATAATTCGTCTTCGATCCTGAACTGTTTTGAAAATGCACGCGCCAACGCGCGCGCCATGCGTACCGCCATCACCGCCGAAATGTGGGAAGCATTGAACAATGCCCTGATGGAATTGCGCCGAACGGCAATGCATAACCTTGCAAAAACCGATCTGCCGGAATTCATCGACTGGGTCAAACGGCAGGGTGCCTTGTTTCGCGGCGCGACCGATTCAACAATTCTGCGCAACGACGGGTACGATTTTATCCGTCTTGGCATTTTCATCGAACGCGCCGATAACACCGCACGATTGCTTGACGTGAAATATTATGTCCTGCTACCCGAAACCAGCATGGTCGGCGACGGTGTCGATAATTACCAATGGACGACGGTTCTGCGGGCGGCATCATCCCTGCGTGCCTTCCACTGGGTTTATCGCGATGATTATTCACCCTATCACATCGCGCACTTCCTGATCCTCAATCCGTTCAGTCCCCGGTCGCTGGCCCATTGTTCGGAACAGATCACCAACCATCTGGAACATCTGGCCCGCCATTACGGCCAACGAAGCCCGGTGCACAGCCTGGCAGTCGAAACATATTCCCTGCTGACCCAAACCCGCATGGACGAAATTTTCAGCCAGGGCCTTCACGAATTCCTGTCTGATTTCCTCAAACGAAATCAGACCCTGTCATCGGCAATTGCCGAAACCTATTATTTCGGGGGCCAGTAAGATGCGCCTGACTGTTGAACACCGCACCCATTATCGGTTTTCCCCGTCGGCACGCTATGTCGTGCAAAGTCTGAAGCTGACGCCGTCCCTGTTTGACGGACAAAAAATCATCCGCTGGTCGATCAAGGCCGAGGGATGCGTGATCAATTCAGAATTTGTCGATGGCAATGGCGACACCATCAGCACGCTGACCGCAACCGGGCCAGTTGATTCTGTTGATGTCGTTGTGTCCGGAGAAGTCGAAACCACCGATACCACAGGCATGCTTCGCGGGCATAAGGAACGCGCCTTTCCAACCGTGTTCCTGCGTTCAACGCCCGTAACAAAATCCAGTGCCGCGATCCGCAAACTCGCCGCCAAAGTCGAAAAGAAAACCAGCCCGGATAACCTGCTTGAACGGGCCCACGCCCTTTCGGCAGCCGTGTCCGATGCCGTCGCCTATGTCCCGGGCAGCACCCATGTCCATACCACGGCCGCCGACGCCCTGGCCGATGGTCAGGGCGTCTGTCAGGACCACGCCCATGTCATGATTTCGGCCGCCCGCCATCTTGGCATTCCCGCACGCTATGTATCGGGTTATCTGTTTGCCGATCAGGATGGCAAATCACACGAAGCATCCCATGCGTGGGCGGAACTGCATTTGCCCGAACTCGGCTGGGTCGGGTTTGACCCGGCCAACCGCTGCTGCCCGACCGATTATTATATTCGTCTGGGGTCTGGACTTGATGCGCAGGGTGCCACACCTATACGGGGTGTACATACTGGTGGTGCAAACGAGGATTTGGATGTAACAGTCATCGTTGCGCAATCACAGCAATAGCCGGACCCGAGAATAGAATATGACCTACTGCGTGGGCTTGATGCTTGATGAGGGGATGGTGTTCCTCTCCGACACCCGAACCAATGCCGGGCTTGATAACATTTCGCGTTATCGCAAGATGTTCACTTGGGAAGTCCCCGGCGAACGCGCCATCGTGGCTTTGACGGCGGGCAACCTCGCGATCACGCAGGCAGTCATGAGCACCCTGCAGGAAGCCATCGACAACCCGGAAACCGAACCGGGCGACTGTATCCTGAGCGCACCCAGCATGTTCCGCGTCGCTGAACTGATGGGCGAGGCGATGCAGAAAGTTCAGCACAAATATCAGGACACCCTTGAACAGCGCAAGGAAAGCAGCTCCGCCTCGATCATGGTCGGCGGGCAGCGCAAGGGCGGGGCTCAGCGCCTGTTTCTGGTCTATGCGGCAGGCAACTTTATAGAGGCCACCGAAGACACCCCCTATCTTCAGATCGGCGAACATAAATACGGCAAACCGATCCTTGATCGCGTGATCACCCCCGAAACGCCGATTGCCGATGGCGTCAAAGCCGCATTGCTGTCGATGGATTCAACATTGCGTTCGAACCTTTCAGTCGGCATGCCGCTTGATCTTGCCGTCCTGCCCGAAGGATCATGCCAATTCTCCGAACATCGCCGGATTGATGCCGAAGATGCCGGGTTCAAGGCCCTTTCGGACGCCTGGTCGCAGGCATTGCGCAAGGCATTCGCCGATATGCCCGACGAACATTGTGCGCCGGACTGTTAAACCTGATATCGCGCGATTAATATTATCTATGAAGAAATTAAATACGTAAAAATGTTATAAATCTACTAATTTCAGCGATGGATTAATTTTTTCAAAGTTCTCTTTAAAATAATCAACAAACCCATTCACTGGACCAACGTCACATACCCGACGCAATTCCAAACCTACACTTGAAAATTTAACTATACCGGCATCAAAATACTTCTCTTTTGTGGTATTATACTTTATTTTTTCTTCAAAGTACTCAAATTCCAGTTCGTTTTTCCCCAACCCCTCGCGAAATCCTCCCACTTGGGAAAGGTGAACCAGCCCCAAACTTTCAAGATTCTTCAGCACCGAAAAACTTAGCCCAGCATTAAGATGTATATTCTCGTCGAAGCTATTTACGAATGGGAAATAGACACCTTTTCCATAATCTACTTTGATAGAAAAATCACATAGAGCAGCAAAATATCGTGCCTCTATTTCATCCAAAAGCGATACTAAATTTATCGTCTTGCGAGAGAATGAACTCGCAATGTTTGCTTCTCCTGCAAGTATTCTAGACCAAAGATCCTGCATGTCCTCGTCAGAATACATTTTACACTTGCTAAGAAAAATCCTTATCCAGTCATCATGTATTTTTTCTGGCCTAGCGTCTTCATTCAGATAAACAAGACTCCGCACAACAACACTCTCGATGTTTTTCTGATCAATTATTGCTTCGTGATATTTTCGACGTTCAGCACGATCACGTAGTGAGCTCACTTCTAGCTCTGCCTTAGCGGAAATAATTTTAGCATTGGCCTCAGCTTTGGCAGTGCGCTCAATCTGCCATGGCACCAACATCCCTCCGATCGCATCAGAAACACGTTCAATCAATGCTTTTGCCGGATCTGCCCATGGCCCAATTTCACTCATCACTGACCTAAACTTTGAAGTATCAACCACAGTACGAAAGCTTCATAGAATAACCTAAAACTCTCGACATAACGGATAATAAAAATTATCTATAAAATCATGAAAAGCGACATGGACAATACCGTTACCGGCAGGATCACCCGCGAACTGGCCGACCGCATCATCGCCGGGAACATCGCCCCGGGCACGAAATTGCGCCAGGACCATTTTGCCGAGGAATTCGGCGCAAGCCACGTGCCGGTCCGCGAAGCCTTTCGCCGCCTCGAAGCACAGGGGCTGGTCGTCAGCGAACCGCGCCGCGGTGTGCGGGTTGCCAGCTTTGATATCGCAGAAGTCCGCGAAGTCGCTGAAATGCGCGCATCCCTCGAAGTCCTCGCCCTTCGCCATGCCGCCCCGCACCTGACCAGCGCCATTCTCGACGAGGCAGAGGCGATCAACCGTGCGGGCGAAAATGCCCCCGATGTCCGGGCATGGGAAGAAGCCAATCGCGCCTTCCACCGCCTGATCCTGACCCCGTGCGGCATGCCCCGCCTGCTGGCAACCATTGACGATCTGCATGCCGCAAGTGCCCGTTTCCTGTTTTCCGGCTTCCGCATGGAATGGGAAGCCCCGACCGATCAGGATCACCGCGCCATCCTGAAGGCGCTCCGCGAACGGCAGTTTGACATTGCTGCCGCCACCCTTGCGCGTCACGTCAAATGGATCGGCACCAAACCGGGGCCTAAAATCCGCCCGCAAACCCTTTCCTGACCCCTTCCAGAACTGTCTCCCGAACCCAAAATCCACGGTTCGAACCTGTTCCTGCCTGCGTTTTGGCAATGCAGGACACCTGCTTATGTGCAAATCTCCAATTTTATAGATAAAAATATAACATATAAATCAATATACTAACGATACATTTCCGCAAATATCGGCCAATTTCATCCAATTATCTATTTTGGGGATTGATTTCACCCTCCGATCACGGCGTAATTAATAGATGAGATTCGTTTTTTATCTATAATTTTGAATGCGATCCAGAGGAGGATGAAATCACCATGAGCAATGCAGTCTCCAAACCGGCCGAAACCCGCATATCATCGGGAATGAAATACAGCCTGATGGTTCTGGCCGGAATCGCCATCCTGACCGCCAGCGCCAAAATCACCGTTCCCTTCTGGCCGGTGCCAATGACCCTGCAAACCATGGCGATCATGGCAATTGCACTGACGACCGGTCCGCGCGTCGCCTGTGCCACCATGCTGGGTTATCTGGCAGCGGGTGCGGTTGGTCTGCCGGTCTTTGCCGGAACGCCGGAACGTGGCATCGGGCTTGCCTATATGGCCGGGCCGACCGGCGGCTATCTGCTGGGTTATCTGATTGCCTCATGGCTGGTCGGCGCACTGGCACAGGGGCGCGGTACGCTGGCGCGATTTGGCATCATGATGGCCGGTATGATCCCGGTTTATCTTCTGGGTCTGGCATGGCTTGCCGCCTTTGTGCCGCTTGAAAAGGTTGCTGAATATGGCTTCACCCCGTTCATTCTGGGCGACACCATCAAAATCGCCCTCGTTGCCCTTGGCAGTGCGGCCTGCACCCGCTTCATCAAACACAACAAAGGCGGCACCGCCTGATGAACAGCCTTCCCGCACAAAACCCGGCAATCGATCAAACCCTCCGTCACGACTGGACGGTGGACGAGATCGAGGCGATCTATCGCCTGCCCCTGCTTGAACTGATGGGCCGCGCCAGCGCGGTCCATCGCACCCATCACGATCCCAATGCAGTGCAAAAGGCCAGCCTGCTGTCGATCAAAACCGGCGGCTGCCCCGAAGATTGCGCCTATTGCCCGCAATCAGCCCACCACCGCGAGGTCAAGCTGGGCAGGGAACAGTTGATGGACCCCGGTATGGTTTTGAAAATGGCGGCGCGTGCCAAGGCCGCTGGGGCGGATCGTTTCTGCATGGGGGCCGCATGGCGTCGCGTGCGCGATGGTGCGGCCTTTGATGCGGTGATCGAAATGGTACGCGGTGTCCGCAACCTCGGCATGGAGGCCTGCGTGACCCTTGGCATGCTTGAAACCCGCCACGCCGAACGCCTCGCCGGGGCAGGCCTCACCGCCTATAACCACAATCTTGATACCAGCCCGGAATATTACAGCCAGATCATCTCCACCCGGACCTATCAGGACCGGCTCGATACGCTGGCTGCCGTGCGCGGTGCCGGGATTGACCTGTGTTGCGGCGGGATCATCGGCATGGGCGAAAGCATCCGGGACCGGGCATCGATGCTCCATGTTCTGGCCGGTTTCGCGCCACATCCCGAAAGTGTACCGATCAACGCGCTGGTGCCGGTGGCCGGAACACCGCTTGCCGACCGCGACCCGGTCGATGCCCTTGAACTGGTTCGCATGGTCGCAACCGCACGCATCACCATGCCAAAATCAACCGTCCGCCTCTCGGCCGGGCGTACCGACCTTACCCGCGAAGCCCAGATCATGTGCCTGATGGCCGGGGCCAATTCGGTGTTTTACGGCGAAAAACTTCTGACCACACCAAACCCGGAAGAAGATTGCGACACCGCCCTGTTCGCCGCCCTTGGCCCGATTCCGGCGTCGGTGGCCTGACAATATCCACATCAACCCCCGAACTTGTGCGACCCACCCGCGCAATGTTCCCCTTGGCGAAGCGCCCCTCAGTCGGGCCTTCGTCTTTTTTATAACCGGGCCAGGAAAGCGGGAAGAGGAAAGCAGGCAGGAAAAGGACGGAAAATCTAGTGGGCTTCGGCGGTTTCGTGTGGCTGATAGATAAAGCCATGTGCCGGATAAACCCGACCGAATGTGCCGATCGTGTTCATCATCCGCACTTCGGACCAGTCATTATTGGGCGAAACATCCACAACCGGCTGGCGATAATGCACCTTGCCCCGCGTACGCGAATCGCTGCCCCAGTTGGCATGATTGACCATGATCTTGCGACTGTCGAGGATGGCGGCAACCACCGCCACATGCCCGTATCTCAACCGCGATGTCTTCTTCAGCGCCAGAACCGCACCGACTTCGGGTTTTTTGCCCCGGTTATAGGTATTTTTCGCCTGATCCCACCATGTCCAGGCATCGCCATAAATTTCAATGCCCGACACAGCACGCGCATAAGGCACGCATTGCAAAAATTCGTCGGTGGGGGCAAAGGGCAACAGACGCGATGACGGCAAGCTGACATTGGTCACGGTCGAAACGCCGTCACTTTCAAGGCCGCTATTGGGTTTTGGCGTACTTGCAGATGCAAAGCATCCCGATACAAGCATACAAAATCCGATAACGACCGCCAGCCGCATGCGATATTCCCCCAAGAAATGCAAAATGATCCGTCACCCTAACCCGACGAGTTTTAAACAAGCGTTTACAAAGAGCCCCGAAAAACAAGATCATTTTGCCGTTTCTGTGGCAGGTTTCGAACTATTTGTCGCAATGCGATACAAGCGCCAAAACCCGAAAACCGCCGCGCACAAAATCAATATCCCTGATCCACGTGCGGTATATTGAATGTGTCCGGCCTCCGATATCGCACCCAGCATCGTGCCGCCCAAGGCAATCCCGCCAAAGCTTGTCGCACTCCAGAAGCTCATCACCCGACCGCGCAGCTTGTTATCCACCGTCAATTGCAATGCGGTTTGCGACCCAACCCCGACCGCCGTCAAACCAAAGCCGGTAATCGCAACCAGAACCACGGCAAGCTCGTACCACGGTGCAAAACCAAGCCCCAGCATGCCGCATCCGGCGGCAAAGGCCCCGATAATCGTCACCCGCTGAAAGGCGGCCGGATCGGATCTGACCCGCGACAACATGAATGTCGATGCAACTGCGCCAACCCCGCTTGCCGATGCCAGCATGCCAAGCCCGGTGACGCCGCGGTCATAAACCGCCTCGGCGAAGACCGGCATCAGTTCAACCATCCCGGTTCCGACCAGTGCGACAAAACACGATAGCGCCAGAACAGACCGGATCATCGGATGATGAAGGGCGTAGTTGGCCCCGTCGACAAGGGCAGCCAGCACCCGTTTGCTTTTGGCATCGGGTGCCCGTTCAACATGGATTTTGACAGTCGCCAGAACAAAGATCATCGGGATATAGGATGCCGCATTGATCATGAATGCCGCCCCGGTTCCCCATGTCGCGATCACGACACCACCCACCGCTGGGCCGACCAGACGTGAAATATTGAAATTCATCGCGGCATAGGCCACCGCCCGGCTCATGAATTCGCGTTGAACAATCACCGGCACCAGTGAAAGCCGAATGGGCGTCATCGCACTGGCCAAAACCCCGTTCGCCCCGGCCAGAACCACCATCCAGAACAGATTGATTTGCCCTGCCATCGACAGCATCATCAACAGAAATGCCGTCGCCGCCATCATAAGGTTCAATGTCACCGCCGTTTTGCGTAGATTGACCCGATCCGCCATCACGCCGAAAACCGGCCCCAGAATAAAAGCCGGGGCGAAATTAAGTGCCGCAATCAACCCTGTCCAGAATGCCGACCCGGTCAATGACCATGCCAACCACGACATGGCGATTTTCTGCACCCAAAGTCCTTGTGTGGTGATGCATTGCCCGATCAGAAACAGGACAAAGTTGCGATCCTGAAAGATCGATTTCCGGGATGGCTCGGCGGTTGGTGGCAGCACGGATTTTCCAGTTTTCATGACGGGGCGGGATCATGTTGCACCGGACGGTTGCATTTGACGGCCATATTTGGGGCGAAATGGCCTGCTATCCGGACAGAACAGTAATTTAACGTATCGTAACGATTATAGGGATACGCAAAGATGCGTGCCACAGATTGTTCGCCTGATGCGTGTATCTGGCCTTCTCAAACCCGTTGGGAAAACACATATCTGTTTCAGGCATCAGGACCTAAAGGAAACAACAGCAGTTAATTATAACGCCGATCAACACGGCATTCATGCCTTCGGGGCGGAAACACCCATGCATCAGAACTTTCGGGAAATCGAGCGCGAAAAATTCGCGATCCGCAACCAGACTTGCGAATGGACCCTCAGGGCCATGACCGCACTGCGCGCCAAGGTCGACATCAACATCAAGATGCATGGCGACCGCGATCATCTGGCCCAGGGCGACATTTTCATGTTCAACCATTTCGCCCGGTTTGAAACCTTTATCCCGCAATATCTGATCGCGCTTGAAACCGGGGTGTTTTGCCGGTCCATCGCGTCGGGCGAGTTTTTCGTCGAAGACAACAAATTTTCTCGGTACTTGCGGGCTCTTGGCGGTGTGCCCAATGATTACGAACGTCTGCTGCCGTTCCTTGCCGAAGAAATCCTGCGCGGCGGTAAGGTCGTGATCTTTCCCGAAGGCGGCATGGTCAAGGACCGGCGCGTTCTGGCCGCCGAACGTCCGCATCCCAAACGCCCGGATTACAGCATCTATTCCCGCTCCGCCGATCAACGGCGCGCCCATCATAGCGGCGCGGCCCTGCTCGCACTTTGCATCGATGGTTTTAAAACCGGTTTGTCGATGCTGCTGGACAAAGGCAAACACGATGAACTTGATCGCTGGGCAACTGCGATTGATACCACGCCCGAAATTCTCAAAGCCGCCCTTGCCAAGCCGACCCTGATGTTTCCCGCCAACATCACCTTCCATCCGCTCCGCGTTGATCAGAACCTGCTGGCGCGCGGTGCCGATCTTTTCGCCGGCGGGCTTAGCCCCAAGATGGCCGAAGAACTGATCATCGAAGGCAATCTTCTGTTCAAACGCACAGATATGGATATCCGGCTTGGCGATCCGGTTGATCCACGCCATCAATTCAACTGGATTGACCGGCGTATGCTGGCCCATCGGGTTGAAACCGCGACCTGCATCGATGATCTGTTCCGCCCGGCCAAGACGCTTGAAAAAATCCCGGATCGCATCACGCAATACGCCATTACCCGCCATATCAGCCCGCTTCGCGATCATTGCATGGCGGTGATGTATTCGAACCTCACGCTCAATGTCAGTCATCTGGCATCGCGCCTGATCATGATGTGGCTGGCCGATGGCGTGACCGAGGTCGATATTGCCCATTTCGACCGCACCCTTTATCTGGCGATCAAAAATGTCCAGCAGGCCGAAGGCGTTCATCTGCATCGCGGCATGCGCAACCCGGCAGATTATATTGGCATTTTTGATCTGAAATGCCCGCAAATCCGCGAATATATCGATGCCGCTGTACAACTTGGCCTGATCGAACGCGCTGACGGCAAATATTGCTTCCTGCCGAAATTGCAGGAAGAAGCCACTTTTGACCAGATCCGCATGGACAATCCGGTGATGGTCTATGCCAATGAAATGGCCCCGATCAATGCGGCCTGGACTGCACTTGAAAAGGCGCGGAACGAAGTCGATCATCTGACACCACGCGATTTTGCCAAACGCCGGTTCGATGATGAAATCCGTGCATGGCAATGGAACCGCGCCAAATACCAGAAACCGAAATACGCCGCGATCAATGATCAGGAAACGGCAACCGCCGATAGCCGTCCCTATCTGTTGCTGCCCAATGGCAACGAACATTTCACCACCGGCGTTCTCGTCGTCCACGGGTTCCTTGCCTCCCCGGCAGAACTTCGAAATCTTGGGGATCGGCTGGCCGCGCGCGATTATGCCGTAATGGGGGTGCGCCTTGCCGGGCACGGCACATCACCGCATGAATTGCAAAAACGCACATGGGGTGACTGGCTGGCATCGGTTCGGCGCGGCTATGAAATCCTGTCGGCCTTTTGCGACAACATCATTATTGTCGGCTTTTCAACCGGCGGGGCGCTGTCGGCCATTCTGGCAGCCGACCGGCCCGAAAAACTGGCCGGGCTCGTCGTGGCATCAACACCGCTTAAATTCCGAAACCGTAACCTGATGTTTGTGCCGTTGCTTTATGGTGCCAACAAACTGATGGGCTGGGTACCTTCGGCACAGGAAATGCTCAGTTTCCGGCTTAACGAATCCGAACATCCCGATATCAATTACCGCAACATCCCGATTGGCGGCCTGCACAATCTGCGCCAGACGGTTGCCGAAATGCAAAACCGTCTGCCCGATATCACCTGTCCGATCCTGATTTTGCAGGGCGACGGCGATCAGGTGGTTGACCCCGCCAGTGCCACCCTGATCAAACGCCACGCCACAGGATGCAGCAAACTGGATATCCAGATGCTCGCATCCGACCGGCACGGCATCCTGAACGAGGATATCGACAATGCGGTCAATCGCGTGATCGACTTCGTCTCCAAAACCGCCCCGGCCGACAGCACCTTGACCGCAGCCATCCCGGCCCAATAACTCGAGGGAATGCCCGCCGAAGCCGCCGCCCCTTAGCCCCCGGAGCCCTTGAGCATCCCTCGGGCAAACGCCCAACGTCCACACCACATCGACAATGCCCCAGGTTAAATCCTCATACAAATAAAATGCGACCGGGATTTACGATGCTGTCGCATCAAATTTCGGGTGAATTCATCCCAACGAACCCACTTGACTCTTTGGCAAATCTGCTTGATTTTGGATCCATGGATCCAAATAAAATTACAGAAACGCTTCAAAGCGAAATCGAAAACGGCACCCTTTCGCCCGGCACAATCCTGAAACAGGAACGGCTGGCCGAACGATTTGGCGTCAGCCGCCAGCCGGTGCGTCAAGCGCTGGAACGCTTGCTGGCAAACGGATTACTGACCAAACGTTCCGACCGCAGCCTCGCAGTAAACGGTTTAAGCGCCAACGAGGCCCACGAACTGTCGCAAATACGTATTTCACTTGAATCAACCGCTCTTATCCTCTCGATCCCGCATCTGACACAACGCGACCTGCGCAAGGGGATCCGCCTGAACGACGATCTTTTTGAAGAAGAAGACCCGGCGATCATCGAGGAGCTCGATATCGCGTTTCACCGGACCCTGTATGCCCCGTGTGGTAATGGTCGCCTGATGCAGATGATTGACGAATTACGCGGCGAAGCGCGCCGTTCCTATCACCGGCAACCCGCAGGATCGCAGGCGCGCAAAGCGTTTTATGAAGAACATAATGACTTGCTGGCCGTATGCAGCCTTGGCGATGTCAACAAAGCCGTCGAAATCATTGAAAAACACATCGGCATCACATCACGACAACTTGTCGTCCACCCCGAAAGCGGAGCCCCACAATGAGCAATTTCGGTGCAGAAGTCACATGGCAACGCGACGGCGCAAACTTTGCCGACCGCCGTTATAGCCGTGGTCATCTCTGGCGGTTTGACGGCGGGGTCGAAGTCCCGGCATCCTCATCCCCGCATGTCGTGCCACTGCCCTATTCCGTCGCCGAAAATGTCGATCCCGAAGAAGCCTATGTGGCGGCCCTTTCAAGCTGTCACATGCTGTTCTTCCTTGACTTCGCATCACGCCGGAAAATCGTCGTCGACAGTTATGTCGATGCTGCAACCGGTGTCATGGAAAAGCAGGACGGCAAAACCATCATCACCCGGGTCGAACTTTACCCCAAGGTCACCTATGCCGCCGCAACACCGACGGCCGAGGTCGAGGCCGAACTGCATCACGCGGCCCACGAGGCCTGCTTTCTTGCCAATTCGGTCAAAACCGAAATCAGCATCAAACTTGATTAGGGTAAATTACCTGACGGTTAAGCTGGGCACGGAAGATGCGCAACTTGCGCTACTTCACCCGTTGCTGGATGCGATGCGCCACGACATCGCAATGTTTTCCGGTCGCCTGCAATCAGCCAATTCTGTGTGACCTTCTACGGCTTGGTCGCGCAGATGGCATAACGGTGCTGGGCTCCGCGTTCCAAGCCCTTGGCAAGCGTAAGGTGTTTTGACTGGGCGCGGTGAATCTGGCGCATGTTGAAATCGGCAACAACCGGATCAAATCCGGCGGTTTTCAACATCGATGTCACTTCATCGGCCCGCGCACCTTGCGAAAAATGAACGCGCGACAGAATATCTTGATGGGTTTTGAGTTGCGGGATTTCGGCAACATCGCGCTTCAATCCGATGGATTGCAGGAACCCCGTTATCGCCTTGCTTAGCGTACTGATCCAAGTGGGCGAGACGAAATCACCATCCACCACCAGCAGCTTGCCCCCCGGTTTCAGAACCCGGAACCATTCGGCAAAGGCTGCAGCCGGATCAACCAGCGTCCAGACCAGATGCCGGGTGACGATGGCGTCATAGCTGTTATCGTCTTCAAGGGTGTTTTCCGCATCGCCCAGAAGGAAACGGATATTGGACTGACGCTGTTTCGATTTGGCGCGCGCCTTTTCCAGCATCGCTTCGGACCAATCAAGCCCGGTAACCTCAAAACCGATGTCATGCATCAAATGGCTGATAACCCCGGTGCCACTGGCAAGGTCAAGCGCCCGTTTGCCGGTCCCGTCGCCCAGATGACGGCGAAACAGATCGTGCCACGCCAGACGTTCCCGATCTGAAAAAATCTCGTGTCCGGGCTGTTGGTCGAACGTGGCGGCGCGCATTGACCAGTATTCCTTGATCTCGTCACGCAAATTGAAATTGCTTGAATGCGTCGTCATCGTTCGAAGAATCCCCAATAGCCTGTCTCTGCAAAAGGCCGCGCGATCTTGCGGGGATCACACGGCGGCAGATACCGCGCCAAATATCACCAAATCCATAAAAAAATCAATTATTGCGAAAAGTATTGATTTGCATTCTCAATAAATGATAATGCCGCGGTCAGGCAATCCTAAATAAGGGTACGGGGATGAAAATTTTTGGCGCTATTGCTGCCGTTGCGTTAATGGTCGCAGGGACCGTTCACGCAGCAGAAACCGTCACGATCACCGATGTGGCAGGCCGCGAAGTTTCGGTCAAAGTTCCGGCAAAAAAGCTTATTCTTGGCGAAGGTCGTCTGATTTATGGCCTCGCGACGCTTGATACCGACGCGCCGTTCAAGCGAGTCGTTGGCTGGCGCGATGATCTTAAAAAAGCCGATCCGCAAGGTTACGGCATATATGCAGCAAAGTATCCGGAAATTGATAGCTTGCCGACGTTTGGCGGTATCAAGGATGGGACATTCGATGTCGAACAGGCCATATCGCTTAAACCTGATGTCATTGTGATGAACCTTGAAGCAAAGGGTGCGACCGATGATGCCAGCCTTGACAAAAAACTCGCTGCTGTAGGTATTCCGCTGGTCTATATCGACTTCCGTGAATCACCGATGAAGAACACGGAAACCAGTATGCGCATTCTTGGTCAGTTAACCGGTCTGGAAACGCGCGCCGAGGAATTCATCAAATTCCGCGCCGATCATATCAAACTGGTCACTGATCGCCTTGCCAAGGCCAACCCCAAAATACCCGACGTCTTCATCGAACGTGCTGCCGGTTATTCCGACGAATGCTGCATGTCGTTTGGTAATGAGAATTTCGGTAAAATGGTTGAACTTGCCGGTGGCAAAAACATTGCAGCCGATATCATTCCGGGCACTTTCGGCACAATTAACCCGGAACAGGTTGTTGCCAGCAACCCAGACCAGTTTGTCGGTACTGGCGGTGACTGGGAAGCATATGCACCCGGCATGGGCTGGGTTCCTGTTGGTCCCGGAGCTGACATGAAAGAAGCCAAACGCAAATTGATTGGCCTGACAGAACGCCCGGCATTCCGGGATATCAAGGCGACCAAAAACAACAATATCCACATCGTTTGGCATCAATTCTATAACAGCCCCTATCAGTTCGTGGTGATCGAACAAATGGCAAAATGGTTCCACCCGGATTTGTTTGCCGATATCGAACCGGAGGCATCATTCCGCGAACTGCATGAAAGATTTCTACCGATCGATTATCAGCCGGGTTACTTCATTTCCATCAGCGATCAGAACTGATTTCCATGATCTCCGATCAAACCACCGTTATGGCAGGGAGCGCGCATTACAAGGCGCGTTCCCTGCATCGTATCCTGATCCTGAGCGGCATGACAATTGCGCTGTTCCTGTCATTTGCTGTTGATCTGGCAACCGGCCCGGCCAATTATCCGCTGGCTGATGTGATTTTCGCACTGCTGAACCCGTCGGATGCCAGCGATCAGTTGCGCGTCGTGATCTGGGAAATTCGCATGCCGGTCGCCCTGATGGCGCTTACCGTGGGTGCGGCCCTTTCGACCGCGGGCGCGCAAATGCAAACCATCCTGGCCAACCCGCTCGCCAGCCCGTTTACGCTGGGTATCTCGGCTGCGGCCGGTTTCGGTGCAGCCTTGGCACTGGTTCTCGGGGTCGCGATCCTGCCGGCTTTTGTCGAATTCATTATTCCGATCAATGCCTTTCTCATGGCGATGGCGACCGCGTTGATCATTCATTTCTTCAGCCGGATGCGCGGTGTCACGGTTGAAACCATCGTCCTTCTGGGGATCGCGCTGGTCTTTACCTTCAACGCGCTTCTGGCGTTGCTGCAATATCTCGCCAGCGAACAGGCATTGGCCGCGGTCGTATTCTGGACCATGGGCAGTCTGGTCAAAGCGACCTGGTCCAAGGTTGCCATCACGGCCATAGCGGTTGCCATCGCCCTTCCGCTGTTTACCCGCCAGGCGTGGGCACTGACCGCTCTTCGGTTAGGCGATGCCAAGGCGGAAAGTTTCGGCGTCAATGTCCAGTCGTTGCGCCTGAAGACGATGTTGCTGGTCAGTATGCTGGCGGCAATCCCGGTTTCCTTTGTCGGGACCATCGGGTTCATCGGTCTGGTCGGGCCGCATATCGCCCGCATGCTGGTGGGCGAGGATCAGCGTTTCTTCCTGCCGGCATCCGTCCTGTGCGGGGCGTTGATCCTGTCGGCGACGTCGGTTCTGTCAAAACTTCTGGTCCCCGGCGCGATCCTGCCCATTGGGGTAATTACCGCGCTTGTCGGCGTGCCGTTCTTCTTCTCGCTGATTTTCGCAAGCCGGAGAAAATCATGGTAACAACACTTCGTCTTGAAGACCTTGGCACCCGTTATGGCCGCGCCGAGGTGGTTTCCGGTGTTAGTACACCGGTTCTGACGGGGGGCGACGTAATTGCCGTCATCGGCCCGAATGCAGCGGGCAAATCAAGCCTGTTCAAACGGGTCGCCGGTCTTGCCAAGGGTGGCGGAAAAGTGCATGTCGAAACGGCGAATTATAGCCGCAACACGATTTGCTACATGCCGCAGGACACCGGATCAAACGCGGTTCTTTCTGTTTACGAGTCGGTTATCCTTGCTGCCAAACAGGGATCGTCATTGCGCGTTCAGACCGATGAACTGGCCCGGATTGACGATATTCTGGCCGCCCTTAGGATTTCTGATCTGGCTGCCCGCAATCTGGGCGAACTTAGTGGTGGTCAACGCCAGTTGGTTGCCATTGCCCAGACGCTGGTGCGTGAACCCGAAATCCTGCTGATGGACGAGCCGACCTCAGCCCTTGATCTGCATCGTCAGATGGAGGTCCTGTCTTTCATGCGCGATATCGCCAAGCGCCAGAAAATAATCGTCCTGATCGCGATCCACGATCTGAACCATGCGCTGCAATATTGTGATCACGCCATGGCGATTCGCGATGGCCGCATGGTGGCATTTGGCGAATGCGCCAATGTGATTGATCGTGATCTTTTGCGTGATGTGTATCAGGTTGATGGGCATGTCGAACGCAATTCGCTTGGTCATCCGCATGTTGTTTTGCGCGGACCGATCACCGGCAATAGCCACACCGCCGAATACCTTTCAGAACGGATTGCGGCTCAATAAAAAGTCCGCTCACCCCGATCAGCCTGCATCTGCTTCTATCCTGTCGATGATATCGGCCATTAAGCCATGCAGCTGATCGCGGTATCCGGTTCGGCCCGAGGGTTTTGTTTCGTCCGATGTCATCGCCACGGTCAATTCAAGGCTAGGAACGATGTAAAGCATCTGCCCACCATATCCCCACGCATAGACCACATCCTGCCCGGCAAGATCGCGCATAAACCAACCATAACCGTATTCATCGCCGGTAAAGCGTGAATTTGTCCGATGCTGCCAGCTTTGATCGATCCAGTTTTGCGTGATGATCTGTCTGCCATCCGCGGTACGCCCGCCATTCCGGTAAAGTTCGCCAAAAGCCAGAAGCGATCTGGTGCTCATCGCCATCTGATTCCCACCAAAGTAAATACCCTGAGGGTCGCGATCCCAAGCGGTAATAGCAAAACCGTCCAATGGCCCCAGCCATTCACGCGCCAGTTCCAGCGTCGATTTTCCGGTTTGGCGCGTCAGGATGGCCGACAGCAGGTGGCTTGAGCCGGTAGAATACAGCATGTCACCACCCGGATCGTCGGCAAACGGGCGGGCAAGAGCAGCACGCACCCAGTTCGATTGCGCGACCCACTGACCGTAATATTGCCCCGATGTCCGCCCCAGGCCGGCCTGCATCGACAAAAGATGCCCGATGGTAATATCAAACAGTCGGGGGTCGGGATCGGCAGGTAACTGATCCCGCAGCAAGGGGGCGATTTTCTGATCCGTACCGGTCAAAACATCACGTTCTATGGCAATGCCAACCAATGCCGAAATAATCGATTTCGATGCGGATTTGATATTGGCCGCCTGATCGGGGGAACTACCATGGTAGCCCTGCGTCGCGATCACGTCACCACGGTGGGCGATAATCACGGCATGCAAGGGCTCCAAACGCCCCGCATGGGTCAGGATATCGTCAAGGTCCACCGACGATTGTGCCTTGGCCGCAAGCGGTGCCATTAACATCACCAGAAGCAGAAAGGCGCTATTTCTGTAAAGGCATCGTCGGATTGTCTTCAACCTTATTCCACCGGTTCGGAAACAGTCCCAAAAGATGCCAGGGCGCGTTCCATTCGGGCGGCATGGGCATCTTCGACACGCGCAAGGCTTTCAAACCAGTCGGCAATATCGTTAAAACCTTCTTCGCGCGCAATACGGGCCATTTCGGGATATCGGGATCTGGCATCGTTCTGTTCATCGGCAAATGCGGCTTCAAGATTAAGCCTGGTGGTACCAATCGGCTGCCCGGTTGCAGGGTCCCCGACCTGTTCAAGAAATTCGAGATGGCCAAAGGCATGGCCTGTTTCGGCTTCGGCGGTGGCGCGGAACATTTCGGCAATTTCCGGATGGCCTTCGATATCAGCCTGCTGCGCGAAATAAAGATAACGACGATTGACCTGTGCTTCAGATGCGAATGCCGCACGCAGAAGTTCCTCGGTCCGTGTTCCCTTGAGCACCATTACGGGCTTCCTTTTTTGTCGTTGAAGTCTGAAATATGCGGTGTTGCTGTCACACACATAGGTAAAAAAAGGGCGACCGTTCCATGTGGAACCGTCGCCTCTGTATTTGTCTTGAAAACCCTGCCCGTCAAGCACTGAAGGGACGTTTCGCGCCATTTCAGGCGGTTTTCATCGACGCGTCATTTCGCTGTCACCGCACCGCTATATTTGCGACACAGCCCTGCCGAATAAACCGACCCAATAGCAATCAGGCAGCGTTGCGGGCCGACTGGCGCCGCAAACGAAACACCAGATCAACCGATGCCAATTCCGTACCACGGGGCATATTGGGGACGCGTGCAAGCTGCACCGCATCAGCGGGTATGTCGCTGAGCATGCCGTCTTCTTCGCAATAGAAGTGGTAATGCGGGGCGGTATTGGTATCGAAATAGGATCGACCGGAATCAATCACGATTTCATTCAGAAGCGCTGCCTCGGTGAACTGGTGCAACGTATTGTATACGGTCGCCAGTGATACCTTGATATTCTGGCTCATGGCTTCGGAATGAAGCTGTTCGGCGGTGATGTGCCGATGACCATTATCAAACAGCAGGCGGGCCAATGCCAAGCGCTGACGGGTCGGGCGCAACCCGGCCTCTTTCAGGCGGTTCAGAGCATGGGTGTAAGGACGCGGGTTCGTCGTCATGAAATTGTCCCTTCATACGCTTTTCAGGACCGGCCAATGCCCGGTTCCCGATCAAATCCAAGCGTATATTAAGGAACCAAGACGCACCTTTCTTTGATTTTGATCAACTCCAATCATACCGATTTTCAATGGCCCATAGGGGATCAAACAACAAAAAGGGGTCGGAAACCCGACCCCTTTTTGATCCGTAAAAGACCAGTGTCTGATTTGTTGTCCAACCTAATCGCCCGTGGCGATCCGGTCGACCAACTGTTTGACCGTCGGGACAAAGCCGTTGGCGTAGAACGGATCTTCACCAAATTTATAGGCATTATGACCGGCAAACATCAGCTCGTTTTCAACCATCGCACCATGTGCAATGTTCTGGAGCGTTTTCTGGATGCAGAATGAACGCGGATCGGCACGCTTGCCGGTGGTGCCGCTATGCTGTTCCCAGTTCGAGAACTGGCACTGTGACAGGCACCCCATGCAATCGATCTGGTCTTTCTTGATCGTCAGCGCACTGTCAGGCGTGACAAACACCATGGTTTCATCGGGTGTCGGCATGCCTTCAGTATAACCAGCATCAAGCCATGCCCGAACCTTGTCGGCATCATCTTCGCGGACATAGATTGGACGACCGCGACGGCCCAGCGGAATACCGACATGCAGATCGGCCTCTGCGGTGCGCGAATAACGGACCTGACGATCGGAACGCTGATGCAGGTCTTCAAGAAAGTCGTTCCGAACAGCCGAGCTGTAAAAACCGGTCGGGCTGAATTTATGCAACGACACGTCGCCGTTCTGCAGCGTCAGAAGACGGTTTTTCCATTCTTCGGAAATTTCGCTTTCCTTGGTCAGCAGCGGACGGGTTCCAAACTGGAACGCCACCGGGGCAACCTCCGGATTATCAAGCCAGTCTTCGTAGTCACGCAGGAACCAGACGCCACCCGCCATAATGATCGGAACTTCATTCAGGCCGACCGAATTCATGTATTCGCGAAGGGCTGCAACCCGCGGGAACGGGTCTTCGGGCACAAGCGGGTCTTCGGAATTTGACAGGCCATTGTGGCCACCGGCACGCCATGGATCTTCGTAGACCACGCCGCCAAGCCATTCCGGGGTGTTTTTATACGACCGCAGCCACAAGGCACGGAATGCGCGCGCCGACGAGACGATCGGGTAATAATGCACGCCATACTGGGCTGCGATCTGCGATACCTTGTAAGGCATACCCGCACCACAGGTCACACCATGGACAAGACCCTTGGTGCCCTCAAGCACGCCACGCAGAATTTCTTCCGCACCGCCCATTTCCCACAGAACGTTCATATGCAGGCGGCCTTCACCGCCGCGCATTTCGTGTGCGATCTGTGCCTGGGCGATACCGCCGCGGATGCCATAGGCGATCAGTTCCTGATGGCGCTCACCGCGGGTTTTTCCGGCATATTCGACCGGAACCAGATTGCCATTTTCGTCATAAGAATCGGCATTGACGGCGGAAAACGTCCCGATGCCACCAGCAGCTGCCCATGCGCCGGAACTTTTACCCGTCGAAACAGCGATACCTTTGCCACCTTCAATCAGTGGCAAGACCTCTTTTCCCGACATGACGAGCGGTTTAAGGGCTTTCAAATTCGTCTCTCCCATTCGGCTTTTCATCGCCAGCGATGCCCCGGCATCGCATTTGGAAAACCGGACGGCGTGTTGTTGTTATCGCCGTCCGGTCTATCAGATCGGATTATTCAGCGTCGCCGGCGTCGAGATCGGCACCGGTTTCCTGGTCAACGCGTTTCATCGACAATTTGATCTTGCCGCGATCATCAAAGCCAATGACCTTGACCTTGACCGCGTCGCCTTCCTTGACGATATCCGAAACCTGTTTGACGCGTTCCTGCGCCAGTTCGGAGATATGGACCAGACCGTCGCGCGCGCCAAAGAAATTGACGAATGCACCAAAGTCGACAGCCTTAACAACCTTACCATCATAGATATGGTTCAATTCAGGTTCCGCAACGATCGATTTGATCCAATCGACTGCCTGTTTGCCTTTTGCACCGTCGGTATGTGCAACAGTGATCGAGCCATCGTCTTCGATATCGACCTTCGCACCGGTTTCTTCGCAGATTTCGCGAATGACCTTGCCGCCCGACCCGATAACGTCACGGATTTTGTCACGCGGGATCGAGAACTGGGTGATGGTCGGTGCATTGCCCGAAACTTCACCACGTGCTTCCGGAAGTGCTTTGGACATTTCGCCAAGGATGTGCAGACGGCCGTCACGGGCCTGGCCCAGTGCGATCTGCATGATATCCGGAGTCACCGAGGTGATCTTGATATCCATCTGTAGCGAGGTGATACCTTTTTCGGTACCGGCAACCTTGAAGTCCATATCGCCAAGGTGATCTTCATCACCCATGATGTCGGACAGAACGGCAAAATCATCGCCTTCCTTGATCAGACCCATAGCAATACCGGCAACCGGACGTGCCAGCGGAACACCGGCATCCATCATCGCAAGCGAGGTTGCGCAAACGGTCGCCATCGAGGACGAACCATTCGATTCGGTTACTTCAGAAACGATACGAATGGTGTAAGGGAACGCGTCCTTGCCCGGCATCAGCGGGTGCAGGGCACGCCATGCCAGTTTACCATGACCGATTTCACGACGGCCTGGCGAACCCATACGACCAGCTTCACCAACCGAGTAGGGCGGGAAGTTATAGTGCAGCATGAAGTTTTCGCGATATTCGCCGTCAAGCGCGTCAACGATCTGTTCATCCTGACCGGTGCCAAGGGTGGCAACGGCAAGTGCCTGGGTTTCACCACGGGTGAAAATCGCGGAACCGTGTGCACGCGGCAGAACCGAAACTTCGCCAAGGATCGGGCGAACGTCAGCACCTGTACGGCCATCAATACGTTTGCCGGTTTTCAGGATCGCACCGCGAACGATGTCTTTTTCCAGATCCTTGATGATCGACGAAACCTTGCCTTTCAGGGCATCGGCAATTTCTTCTTCGGCCAGTTTTTCCGCAATCGCGGCTTTGGCGTCAGAAACAGCAGCTGAACGCTCCTGCTTGACGACATGGCTGTATGCTTTGGTCAGTCCGTCGGTGCCAAGGGCAGCGACTTTTTCGACCAGCTCATCATAGCCTTCCGGCAGTTCTGCAATGTCGCGCGGCTCTTTCGCGGCGTCTTCGGCCAGCGAAATGATCAGATCAAGAACCGACTGGAACTGCTCGTGACCGAATTTAACGGCGCCAAGCATGATTTCTTCCGAAAGCTCGCTGGCTTCGGATTCAACCATCATCACACCGTCACGGGTACCGGCAACAACCAGATCAAGGTCGCTTTCCTTAACCGACTCGGTTGCCGGGTTCAGGATATATTCCCCGTCTTTGTAACCGACGCGCGCAGCACCGATCGGGCCGAGGAACGGCAGACCGGAAATGGTCAGCGCCGCAGACGCACCGATCATCGCAACCACGTCCGGATCATTTTCCATGTCATGGGACAGAACGGTACAAACGATCTGGGTTTCGTTACGATAAAGCGGGTGAAACAGCGGACGGATCGGACGGTCGATCAGACGCGAAACCAGAGTTTCCTTTTCCGAAGGACGGCCTTCACGCTTGAAGAAACCACCCGGGATTTTACCGGCAGCAAATGCTTTTTCCTGATAGTTCACGGTCAGCGGGAAAAAGTCGATATCCGGGCGCGGTGATTTCGCGCCAACAGCGGTACAAAGCACAACGGTCTCGCCGTAGGTGACCATGACGGCACCATCGGCCTGGCGCGCGACCTTACCGGTTTCGAGAACCAGCTTGGCATTGCCCCACTGCATTTCCTTGCGGACGACATTAAACATTATTTTCTCTTCCTCTTACAAACCTTCAGCGGACCCGGATAGTCATACACGAGTTCCGAACACATTAATTATGAGGCTTTCATAAAAGCTGCATAATTAATGGGTCCGGACCAAGCAAAGAGGTCGGCCCATCCGACCCTGCTTCCCCGTGTTTCCCGATCCGCTCGGGACATTAAAAAAACGACGGCGGAGGGGATCAACCACCTCCGCCGCAGTTCGATATCAGCGGCGAATACCGAGGCGTTCGATAACGGTCTCGTAACGCGACTGGTCTTTGCGCTGCAGGTACTTCAGCAGACGACGGCGCTGGCCAACCATCATAAGAAGACCACGACGGCTATGGAAGTCGTGGTTATGTTCTTTCATGTGTTCGGTCAGGTTCTTGATCCGCTCGGTCAGGATTGCAACCTGGACTTCGGGGGAACCGGTGTCACCGTCTTTCTGAGCGTATTCTTTGATCAGCTCAGCTTTGCGTTCAGCAGTAATCGACATCAGGCATCCTTTCGCCTTTAGAGATTAAAAACACGTACAGGCCGGATTTCGCCGCCACTTATCTCCGCCAACGCAACCGCGCGGTCATGGAGCATGGCGCAGACGATATCGTCCTGCACGACGGGGGTTTCGAGGGCACTGCGTTTTGCCACCGGCAACAACCCGACAGGTTGCCCACTCGATAGACGCTGCGCCTCGACTTCGGTCAGGGCCAGCGCCGGGATGTCGTCCAGCGCGGTCTCGACCGGAAGCAATTTCTCCAACACCGCATCCGGATCCATTTCAAGCAACTCCGCAAGCGGAATGGAACTCGTTTCAGGAAACGGCCCCGCCGACGTGCGGCGAAGGGCGGATATATGGCCGACAGAACCCAGGCGCAGCGCAATATCGCGCGCCAAAGACCGCATATATGCCCCTTTGCCCGAAACAACTTCGAGAACAGCATGATCGCGATCCGGCATATCGACCAGTCGAAGATCCTTGATCAGAATCGGACGCGGTTTAAGCACCACGTCTTCATCGCGACGGGCAAGATCATAGGCACGCTTGCCATTAACCTTGATCGCCGAAAACTTTGGCGGCACCTGCTGGATTTCGCCAATAAACTCACCCAGCACGGCCTTTATTTCGTCTGCATCCGGACGATGATCCGAGGTGGCAGTAACCTCGCCCTCGGCATCGTCGGTGCTGCGTGCTTCGCCGAATTTAAGCGTCACACGATAACTTTTGCTGCCATCCATGACATAGGCAACCGTTTTTGTCGCCTCGCCAAATGCAATAGGCAGGACACCACTCGCCAATGGGTCAAGTGTCCCGCCGTGACCGGCCTTTGCCGCATCAAGCAGACGACGCACCTGATTGACCACCGTCGAAGAGGTGATTTCCAAGGGTTTGTCGACTGCCAGCCAGCCATTGATGCTTCTACCGCGACGCCGACGCGCCATCAGTCGTCCTCATTCTCATGGTCGTCCGACCGGTCCGCCGCAAGATCCTGTGCGACATGAGGGTCACGCAGGAGGGCACCGATATGGTCGGCGACATCGAAACTTTTGTCTTCCACAAAACGCAACGCCGGTACGTATTTCATATGAACCGTACGCGCCACATGGGTACGCAAATGGCCCTTCTGCCGCGTTAGCGCCTTAAGCGAGGTTTCCGCCTCGCCCCCGCCAAGCGGCGTAAAGGATACCATGGCATTGCGCATATCCGGGCTCAAACTGACGCCGGTAATGGTTACCGGGCGCCGGGTCAGGTCCGGGTCATAAATATCTCCGCGCTCAAGTGCCTGCGACAGGGCTTGGCGGATTTCCTCCGCCACGCGCAACTGTCGCTGACTTGGTGCTTTGGCCGGTTGCTTCGCCATATCGTCAATCCACCGTCTTAAAGTTCGACGGCGATTTCCTCCTGCTCGAAGCACTCGATCATATCGCCGACCTGCAGGTCATTATACTTGGCGAATGACATGCCACATTCATAGCCCTCGCGGACTTCTTTTACTTCATCCTTGAAGCGACGCAGTGTCGACAGCTCGCCCGAATGGATCACGACGTTGTCGCGAAGCAGGCGAACGCCCGCACCACGCTTGACGGTACCCTCGGTAACCATACAACCGGCAATCTTGTTGCCTGAGATGGTAAAGATGTCGCGTATTTCTGCGTACCCCAGGAACTTCTCGCGAACTTCCGGCGACAGCATGCCCGACAGCATCTTTTTGATGTCGTCTGCAACATCATAGATGATCGAATAATAACGAATGTCGACATTGTCGCGACGGGACTGTTCACGGGCCTGCTGATTGGCACGCACGTTAAAGCCGATGATCAGCGCATTCGACGCGCGCGCCAGCGTGACATCGGACTCGTTGATTCCGCCAACGCCGCTATGCAGGACGCGTACACTGACTTCCTCGTTACCCAGCTTCTGCAGGGTACCGATAAGCGCTTCGACAGAACCCTGCACGTCACCTTTGATAAGGATCGGCAGTTCCTTGACGTCGCCCGAGCTCGAGAACATGTTCTCAAGTGCCGATTTCTTCATCGCAGCAGCCTGCGTTTCGCGGATGCGACGCTGACGATAGTCGGAAATCTCACGCGCTTTGGCTTCGTTTTCGACAACAACGAAGTCATCACCGGCAGACGGCACGCCGTTCAGACCGGTTACTTCGACCGGCATGCCCGGAATGGCTTCTTCGATGCGAACACCATGATCGTTGACCAACGCACGAACGCGGCCCCACTCGGCACCCGTAACAAAGATATCACCGTTTTTAAGCGTACCGCGCTGAACCAGAACCGTGGCAACCGGGCCGCGACCTTTTTCCATGCGGGCTTCAACGACAACACCGTCAGCAACACGTGCCGGGTTGGCTTTAAGGTCAAGAACCTCGGCCTGAAGCAGAATGGCTTCTTCCAGCTCGGTCAGGCCAAGGCCCTGTTTGGCGGAAACTTCAAGACACTGAACTTCACCGCCCATTTCCTCGACGACGACTTCGTGCTGAAGCAGTTCGGTTTTAACCTTCGACGGGTTTGCACCCGGTTTGTCGATCTTGTTGATCGCAATGATCATCGGCACACCGGCTGCTTTCGCATGGCTGATGGCTTCGATCGTCTGCGGCATGACCGAGTCGTCAGCAGCAACAACCAGAACGACGATGTCGGTAACCTTGGCACCGCGCGAACGCATTTCCGTGAAGGCAGCGTGGCCCGGGGTATCGATGAAGGTAATCTTCGATCCTGTTTCCATCGTCACCTGATAGGCACCGATATGCTGGGTGATGCCGCCGGCTTCGCCACTGACAACGTCCGTTTTGCGCAGGGCATCGAGCAACGAGGTTTTACCATGGTCAACGTGACCCATGACGGTCACAACCGGCGGACGACCGATCAGCTGATCTTCGTTGTCAACGGCACTGACCAGCGCTTCTTCAACATCGGCATCCGAAACGCGTTTCATCTTGTGGCCGAATTCCTCGACAACCAGCTGTGCGGTATCGGGATCAAGGCTTTGGTTGATGGTTGCCATAACGCCAAGGCCCATCAGGCACTTGATGACGTCGGCAGCACGTTCAGCCATACGGTTGGCAAGTTCCTGAACGGTAATAACGTCCGGAACGATAACATCACGCACGATTTTCTCTTTCGGCTTCTGCTGGCCCTGCATACGGGCCTTTGCTTTTGCCTGCTGACGCTTGATCGAGGCCATCGAACGACGACGGCCACCTTCGTCACCGGTCATCGCATTATTGATCGAAAGCTTGCCACGACGGCGACCTTCGTCACCCTTCGTACGCGCGGCACGGCCAAGAGCTTCCTCTTCGGCGCGTTTGCGTGCGGCTGCGGTACGGGCTTCTTCCTCGTCCAGTTCCTTGCGGCTTTTCGGCTTGACGGTGGACGGATCGGCACGACGGCGTTCTTCCGGAACCAGCGGTTCTGCCGGTTCGCCAGGAATGATTTCTTCCTGTTTCTTGGCAACAGCAGCAGGCTTCGGTTTGGATTTGCCTTTGGTCGTCGATGCTTCAAGGGCTTTCTCGACTTCTTCTACAGAAACCGGGGCATCCTTTTCCAGCACAGGGGTTTCTGCCGCAGCAGCTTTTGCTACTTCGGCCTCTTCCTGTTTACGACGTTCGGCTTCTTCTGCCTTGCGCTTGCTTTCCTCAGCGGCACGTAGGGCTGCTTCGGCTTCTTCCTGCTTGCGGCGCTCTTCGGCTGCTTTCAGGGCAGCCATGCGTGCTGCACGCTCGCTATCGGTAAGATTGCCGTGGTCTTCAACCGGTTCCGGTTTGGCAACCGGTTCGGGTTTTGCTGCCGGCGCCGGTGCGGCAGGTTGCTGTTCAGCAACCGCATCCTTCTTCACTTCACGGAAGCGGCCGGATTCGTTCTTTTCGAAAGTCCGCTTCTTGCGCACTTCGACAGTCACAGATTTGGACCGTCCATGCGAGAAGCTTTGCCGTACCTGCCCAGCCTCGACCGTCTTGCTCAGTTCAAGTTTCGATCTGTTGAGGCTCAGCGGTTTCTTCTCCTGATCGCGATCACTCATAATCCGTCCAACTTCCTCATTTCCTGCGGGACCGGCATCCTTTGCCTGTCCTGTCCTGTCCGTTCTGCGCAAGCCTGCCTTCAGACCGCGCGAAATCCTTCTAGCCGCCTAAGCGAGCGACTTAACTGTTTTGCCAGTCCACCTGGCGCAACAGCCACATGTACTGCTTTTTCGCGGCCAAAGGCCGCGCCAATCTCGGCAGCATCCAGAACGGTATAAATCGGCAGATCCCGGGCTTTCGCCTCGATCTTGGATTTTCCGTCCGCAGCACCATCTCGGGCTGCCAATATCATTGCCGCGCCCTCGTCAATCTGGGCCCTGACTTTTTCGTAACCGGCAACCGCCTGACCGGCTCTGCGCGCAAGCGACAGCAGATCGAGACTTTTCTGAAGCAAAAGCTTCTCGATCCGGTCTGCCAGCGCAGGATCAATCACGACTTTTTGCCGCGCCGCCTTGGCAAAGGCATTTTTTGCACAGGCGGTATTTATCACATCCCGCGACGGGCACAACCATAATCCCCGTCCAGGCAACCGTTCCTCAAGGTCGGGAACAACCGAATCATCCGGTCCGATCACAACCCTAAGAAGGTCTTCCTTGGGCCGGACTTCGCCGGTGACGATACACCGGCGTTCCGGAACCTCGGCTACCTTGCCGCCTTTACGGTGCGACATGGCGTCCTCCGATCAGCCCTCAGGCGTCTTCGCCTTCTTCGGCATCTTCGGAAACTTCTTCTTCAAGTCCTTCGAACCAGCCAAGCTGACGACGCGCGTCCATGATCAGGTCATTGGCCTGATCCATGGTCATGTTGTCCGCATCACCGACATATTCGATCAGCTCGTCGCTTGCGAGATCCGCAAAGTCCTCAAGGGTTTTGACATCGTTCTCGCCCAGGCGAACAACAACGGCCAGCGACAGTCCGCCAAATTCGACGAGGTCATCGGCAACCTTAAGCTCTTCACGACGCTTCTGAAGACGTTCGGCTTCTTCGGCAAGGAAGTTACGAGCGCGCGTGCGCAGCTCTTCGGCGATTTCTTCTTCGAAACCTTCAATCTCTGCCAGTTCGGCCAACGGCACGTAACCGACTTCCTCGATCGAGGTAAAGCCTTCGGCGACCAGGAGATGGGCAATGACTTCATCAACATCAAGTGCCTTGATGAACATCTCCGCCCGTTTACGGGCTTCTTCCTGGCGACGTTCGCTTTCGTCTTCCTCGGTCAGGATATCGATATCCCATCCGGTCAGCTGGGACGCCAGACGCACATTCTGACCACGACGGCCAATGGCCAGGCTCAGCTGATCGTCGGGAACGACAACCTCGATACGATTGGTTTCTTCATCAAGAACAACCTTGGTGACCTCGGCCGGAGCCAATGCGTTCACAACGAAGGTTGCCGGGTCTTCCGACCACTGGATGATGTCGATTTTTTCGCCCTGAAGTTCGCCAACAACAGCCTGCACGCGCGAACCACGCATACCGACACATGCCCCGACCGGGTCGATCGAGTTATCCGACGACTGAACGGAAATCTTGGCGCGCGACCCCGGATCACGGGCAACCGATTTGATTTCGATAATACCGTCGTAGATTTCCGGAACTTCCTGGGCAAACAGTTTTGCCATGAAAGTCGGATGGGTACGCGACAGGAAGATTTGCGGCCCACGCTGTTCGCGACGCACATCAAGGATCAGCGCACGAACGCGATCACCCTGACGGACAGTTTCACGCGGGATCAGTTCTTCGCGGCGCAGAATGGCTTCTGCACGGCCCATATCGACCAAAACATTACCAAACTCGACTCGTTTGACGACGCCGTTGATCACTTCACCTGCACGGTCTTTATATTCTTCGAACTGACGCTCACGTTCCGCATCACGGACCTTCTGCACGATAACCTGTTTTGCGGTCTGCGCAGCAATACGTCCGAAATCGATCGGCGGCAGCGGATCAATCAGGAATTCACCAAGCTGGATATTTTCGTTGCGAATACGCGCCTGTTCCAGCGACATCTGGGTGAAGTCGTTTTCGATATCATCCGTGACCTCGATGAAACGGGCCAGCTTGATTTCACCGGTTTTACGGTCGATATGGGCACGGATGTCATGCTCGTGGCCATATCTGGAACGGCCGGCCTTTTGGATGGCCTGCTCCATTGCGCCAAGAACTTCATCACGATCAATGCCCTTTTCACGGGCAACGGCATCTGCAACCTGCAAAAGTTCCGGCCGCGGCATTCCCGAAGTTGCTTCCATATCCAACCTCTATTCTGCGTTTTCGTCAGACCGGCCCTTGCCGGTGACATGCGCGATCAATTCATCCGTCAGCACCAATTTCGACTTTGCGATATCGGCCAACGGCAACAATTCACGTTCGCCATCGACAATCAGGGCGACCGCATCATCCTCAACTCCATCCAGCTTTCCGCTGAAACGGCGACGGCCATTCTGGGCCATCACCAGCTCGACCTTTGCCTCGAACCCGCGCCAGACATCAAAGTCCTTGGCACGGGTCAGCGGGCGGTCAATACCCGGTGAACTGACTTCAAGGTGATAAGCCCCGGAAATCGGGTCCTCGACATCCATCAGGGCAGAGACGGTACGGCTGATTTCGGCGCAATCTTCTACATTGATGCTGCCGTTGCCATCCGCACGATCTGCCATGATCTGCAAGACATTACTGTCCTTGCCCATCATGGACACACGTACCAGTTCGAAACCCAGCGCATTGATCGACGGCTCGATAATCTCCGTGATCCGCATCATCAGCGGGTCTTTCAACTGTTGTCCGATCAGCTCAGCCATATAGCGATGCCATACCCCAAAAAGCACAAAAGAGCGGGCGAAGGGCCCACTCTTTGTCAGAATTTACAAAAAGCTTGGCGGCTTTATACAGCCGACTTTGCCAGAAATCAAGTCACGATCCTGTCTCTGCAAGCCTTTCAACCAAGGGATTTGCGCCTATGCGGCAAGCTTGCGATCTTCGATCAAAAGGGTTCGGAAAAAGTCAAAGGCAGCAATAGCACCATCAATCACTTCCTGTTCTTGTTTAGCGCTTAAAGCCAAGCCATTGACCTGATCAACAAATTCGCGCCAATGCTTGCCGCGACCGTCTTCGTGCCCAGCCAGGTGACGGGCACCAAACTCGGCATTCAGCCCGATATTTCCGGCTGCTTTCAGCAAAAATGCCGCCCCAAGCGACGAACCTTCACAAACATATAACCATCCCAGACGACCCATTCCGGTTTGGGGAACAGGAAATGGTTTGGTATTTTCAGGTAGGCTGCATTGCAGGTCTGCAAGATCTGCACAGACATGATTGAACCGACTGCGCATCGAAAGCCCGGGTATCAGGTCGTTCAGGTCACTGGCGTCATAAAGCGGTTTTACAGCGCGGTGAAACACATACTGCATCCCGACAAACCGGGCGTAGTTATCGCGGCTTTCAAACGGTGCCATTTCCATCACCATGTCATCAATGTGCTGATGGTCGCCGGTTGTTGCCTGTTTGAGGTTCTGAAGGCGGGTTTTTATCACACCGTCTGCTGTTATATCCAAAGTCATCCCGATTACCTTTCGTCCCTGTCCGCAAATGCCGCATGAATTCGCAGCCCTTTAAACCAGAAACGATTCGGGGCGTTCGATATCCGAAACCGGTGAAAAATTATTCTTCGCGGAACGCGCGGGCAAACTGATCGGTAAGCGGTTTGGCAAGATAGCTAAGTGCGGTGCGATCCCCCGTTGCGATAAAGGTTTCAACCGGCATGCCGGGCATCAGACCTTGCCCATCAAGTTTTTCCATCTCGCCACCGGCAATTTTCACCCGGACATTATAGTAGGTTTCGCCTGTCAGTTCATCGCGTGACAGGTCCGCTGCCACAAAGGACACCGTCCCGGAAAGTTCCGGCGTTGTGCGCTGATTAAAGGCAGTAAAACGCAGCATCGCCTTTTGCCCTGGATGGACCTGGTCAATATCGCGCGGGTTGGTTCGGGCTTCGATCACCAGCTCATCCTGATCAGGCACAATCCCCATGATCCGGTCCCCGCCCGCAACCACGCCGCCAATCGTATGTACCGTCATCTGATAGACCGTCCCGTCATAGGGGGCACGGATGTCGACACGACGCAGTTGATCGCGCAACGCAACCTGCTTTTGCATCAATTCAGCCAATTGTTGATCAATGTCACCCAGTTCCGTCAGGACTTCGGTTTGGCGGTTCCGGTCAAGCTGCAGGATCGACATTTCTGTTTCCGAGATTTGCATGCCGGTCGCGGCAATCTGTGCCGTCAACTCCCCGTGTTTGCCCCTCAGACTGGCGCGTTCACGACGCAATGCCGCAACACGGGTAATCGGTACAAGCTGCTTTTTGTAAAGCATTTCAAGCCCGTCAAGTTCATCGCGAATATGGCGGCTTTCTTCTTCATTGGCAGCTTTCTGGGCCTCAAGCCCGATGATCGTCTCCGAAAGCTGCAACAGTTTTTGCTCAAGCTGGGCCTTTTCACCCTCCAGACTTTTACGCCTTGCTTCGAATAGTTTTGTCTCGGCCGCAACCAGCTCAACGATTGCCAGGTCCTGCATACGGGCCGCGAACAAATCGGGCACGGCAACGATTTTCGCTTCGTTCCGTTCAGCAACCAGACGCATTTTGCGCGCCCGCAAGGCATCGATCTGGCTATCGACAATGCCAAGGCTTGCGCGTGCCATCGTATCGTCCAGCCGGATCAGAAGATCACCGGCCTGCACCCGATCCCCGTCACGCACGTGGATTTCACCAATAATGCCTCCGTCAGGGTGCTGCACATCCTTGACATTGCTTTCGACCACCAGTTTGCCGGTAGCAACCACCGCCCCGGAAAGATTGGCCAACGCCATCCAGCTTCCCAGACCAGCAAACAATGCCAGCATCACGGATACGCCAAACAGGGTATGTCGACGCAAACTATGCATTGCAGGGCTGGCGAATGGAGTTTTTGACGACGTGTGCGACTTTTTTCGGCTCATGCGCTTTCTCCGACCTGACGCATGGTTTTGCGCAGAATGTCGTCACGCGCACCAAAGGCAATCTGGCGTCCATCCTTAATAACCATCGCCAGATTGACCGTTGCCAGTGCGCCGGGGCGATGGGCAATCATGACAACAATCGCCCCGCGTTGCCGGGCCAGACGGACCGCTTCGATCAGGGCCTGTTCCCCGGCACTGTCGAGACTGGAATTGGGTTCATCAAGGACAATCAGGAACGGATCACCAAACAGGGCACGCGCCAGCCCGATCCGTTGGCGTTGCCCACCCGACAAAATAAGCCCGCCACTTCCGATCGGCGTGTCATATCCCTTGGGCAGAGACAGGACCATGTCATGCACCCCGGCCAATTGCGCGGCCTTAACGATTGCCGCAGAGTCCACATCGCTCCGTAGCCTCGCAATATTGCGGGCAACAGTATCGTCAAACAGATCGACGTCCTGCGGCAAATAACCGACATGCACCCCCAGCCGATCCGGCTCCCAGTGGTCAAGCTCCGCCCCATCCAGGCGGATGGTGCCATTATGGATCGCACCAATCCCGACCAGTGCGCGACCGAATGTCGATTTCCCCGATCCGCTTGGCCCAATAATGCCAAGCCCGTCGCCTGCTTTCAGGAGCACGTCGTTGATGCGCAGCAATACGCGCCCCGGTGCGGCCAGCTTTCCTTCCACCCGCTTTGCAGGGGCCCGAACGATCAGATTGGAAACATGCAGGCTTTGTTGCGGGGCAGGCAGTTCGAGGCGTTCAGACGTTTTTTGTGTGTCGGCAAAGCAGCGTTCAAGACGTTGTCGCGATTGACGGGCACCAACAAATCCGCGCCAGTTGCCAATCGCCTGTTCGACCGGGGACAATGCTCGTGCTGTCAGGATTGAGGCGGCAACCATCACACCCGGTGTGACTTCCTGCAGGATCGCCAGATACGCACCAAGTGCCAGAACGCCGGACTGCATCGCAAGGCGAATGACCTTGATATAGGCCGAGAAGGTCGAATTGACGTCACCGACACCGGTATTGTCGCGTAAATACCTGTCATTCAGACGTGCCCAATAGTCCGTGAAACTCGCCAGCATGCCCATCGCGCGAATGGCTTCGGCATTTCGACGCCCAGCTTCGACAAGATTTGCACGTGAAACGGCTTGGCGGTTCATCCGTTCAACCTGGCGACGGGTGGCAAGCTCGCTGATCAATGTCAAAATCACCAGAATGATACCGCCAATAAGGGCAAGAAAACCAAGCCAGGGATGAAAAGCAAAAACGATCCCCAGAAACAGCGGCATCCAAGGCATATCGCAAATCGCAATAGGGCCCGCACCACCCAGAAACTGTCGGATTTGATCAAGATCGTTGAGCGGCCTTAAGGTTGCATTATCATTTCGCAGCGCCTGATCGAGTGTAGTTGCCAGTGCCATAGGCCCAACTTGCTCATCCACCCGCCAGCCAATCCGCACCAGCATCCGCGCCCGAAGCGCATCGACAGTTCCCAGAAACATGTATAGCGCCAGCATCAGAACAACGAGCGCGACCAGCGTCGGCACACTGCGGCTCGCCAGAACCCGATCATAAACCTGCAGCATGAAAAGCGGCCCAGTCAGCATCAGGATATTTGACACGCCGCTTAACGCCGCGACCGACAGGAACGCTCCGCGCACGGATCGAATGGCGGCCGCCAACGGCGAGAATACGGACGATTTGGACAAATGTTGCGAATGGACCTGTTCGAACACGCTGTTTCCATTCCGGAAAAGAAAAAGATAGGATGAGGTGGGCACCGCTGTTCCGCGGTGCCCTGCAATCAAAGACCTTGTGCCCGTTCCGCCGCCTGCGGAGCGGGCCGTCTTCGTTAAACGAAGTCGCTTGCGTCAAGGTCGTTGAAGTCAACACCAGTCAGGGTGATGGTGCCGTTGGCATGGGTAATGAGCGCATTGCCAGCACCATCATCTCCAATCGTGACCGAGTTGTAATCGATATCGAGAAGATCGGTGCCATCGGTGAAGTCGGTAACGGTGTCATCACCGAACGATGCCGAAGTATCGAACTCGAAAGTGTCTGCCCCGCCATTGCCAGTCAGGACGTCGTCACCTGCAAAACCGCCGATCACATCCGCGCCGGAACTGCCGTTGATTTCGACACCTTCGGAGGCAAAAACAGACTGCAATTCTGAACTGTCACCACCAAAAAGCGCGGTCAGGACCATACCAGTCTTGCTGCTGCTTAGGTCAAGGCCAGAAATATCGACCGACGAGTCGCTAAGATTGTAGTCGCCGCTAGAATCCTGAACCAACGTTTCCCCGAATGAAAGCTGATCAAGATTTCCGACAATCTGATGGGTGCTGATGTCATAGGTGAAGTCATCTCCGCCACCGGTCGTTGCAAGGAAGCCATCGGTGTAGCTTGATGAACTGTCTTCATCGCTGAGATAGTATTGCGGACCGTCAAAGAGCCCACCATTCAGAAACTCGCCGTAGTTGAACAATCCCTTGGAAAAGTTGGCGTCGAAATCTTCCAACAGACCATGCAGATCAACACCGTTTCCGGAACCATCTGCGTTCAGATCAATTGTAATAGTCATTTAGACATCTCCTGGTTTGTTTCCGCCCCAACCATTGGAGCAACATGATGAGGATGACTATTATTATCATCATGAGTCAACAAAATAATGTTTAAAATCAAATACTTAGTTGAAAGAAAGACAAACCTATCCGGTCAGGTCGATGACCTGACCGGTGATTGGCATTTTTCCTTTTAAGCGGCCTAGAAGTTGCCGCTGAGACTGATGATCGCGGTACGTCCCGGTGCCGGGGCATACGTTCCCCCGCTTCCTTGAACATATCCCTCATCGAACAGGTTATTGACGGCGAACCGCAGTTTCACGGCATCGTTGATGTCATAGGAACTGTAAAAGTCGAATACGCGGTACTTGTAATATTCGCCACCAACGGTCGAGAGACTTACCGACCCGACCTGGGAACCATAGTTTTCTTCCGGATAAACGAATGTCGCCCGCATTCCCAAGACAAGATCCTGATCGAAAAGACGGAACCCGCCGTCAAGCGTGTATTTGCGTTTGGGCGGCGCATAAATGCCAAACAATCCGCCAACTGTACCGTAAGTAGCTGCGTTCTGCGCTGCAGTAGAATAGGTGGTATCAAGAATGAACTGATTATAATTCCCGATCAGATCAATGTCCGATGTCGTCAACGTACCGCCAAAATAGTACTCACCAGCATCATAGAAGGCCTCAAGCTCCGTACCGGTCATATAGACAGGGTCACTAAGGTTGACCATGCCCGCCCCAACCGATGGCCAGTTCACTGACGGCAGTGAGGGCAAAGGCACGAAACCAACAGTCGTATAATTATCGATTGTTGAACGGTAGTAGGACAGTTTGGCTCTGAATCCATCGCCCTGCTTTATGACGTTATCGAACATGAAGTTGACACCAACTTCCTTGGTTTCAACTTCCTCAGCCTTGAGATTGGCGTTCGAAAAATAGGTAACCGGCTGATCACCGATATGCATGCCCTTGAACATGGCTTCCATCACTGTCAGCGCCCGCAGGTTTTCGCGATAGTTGGCAAAGAATTGCAGACCGGGGAATGGCGTCACGCTTGCACCAAAAGACGGCGAAACCCGGTCCTCCGACAAATCAACGTCCAAAGGTACGTCATTGCCGCTTCCGCACTGCTGTGATGTAAAACCACCGGGTAACGCTTCACACCAATACGAGTCACCTGTCAATTCGTAACGGTCGTAGCGAAAACCACCACTGATTTGAAACACGTCGTTCCAGCCATACGTCGCCGTTACATGTCCACCATAAACATCACGCTCCCCGGATGGGGTTGTTCCTTCTGCCTGATAGGCAGAACCTGATCCTCCAAGGTCCTCGACCTCAGAGGTTGTCTTTGCCCTGTCGTGAAAGAACTCGGTACCATAGTCAAAGCTAACCTTGCTCAGGCCATCACCCACTGAATATAGCTCGAACTTGCTACTGTTGGCCAAATCAAGCCCTGTCGTATCAAGCGTATAGTCCGTGTCGTAGGGGTTCTGGCTAACTGATCCACTGGTGTTAAATCTGGTTGGCCTGTATTGGTTACTTTCTGTTCGGGTCCAATAAACGTGCGTATCCAGATCGACCAAATCAGTCGACGGATTCCAGTTGTGCTTGGCGGTCAGGGTATGGGTTTTGGTTTCGTTCAGATCCGGTCTTGTATTCGTGACGTCGTTGGTTTTGGTGTAATTGCTTTTTGAGCCAACATACCCAAGATTCAGTTCCTGATCATCTGTAAGATGGACATTGGCTTTCACCAAACCGGATGTCTGGCGAAGGAAAGTGTATTCAGGTCTGGAACTGTGTACATCGTGATAATTGCCGTTTCCGTCAGTAAACAGGGCTGGATTGCGTTTCCCCGGACTATAGTCACCAATGACCTTCCGGCTTACCGCGGCTGAGATGTCAAACCTTGGCGCAAGCCTAACACCTCCAGCAGCATCGCCCGCAAATTCGTAATCATTCGTGCCGTGGCTGACATTTACCTTGCCGCCCCATTTTTCGCCATCATCAAGAATGTCTTGTGTATTGAGGGTACGCATTGTGACGATACCTGCAGAAGACCCGGCACCACCATTCTGGTTGAGATTGGATTTCTCGATCTCCACTTCTGCCAACAAAGCAGGGTCCAGATACACACGAGAAGATGTGCCATGTGTCATCTGATTATAGTTCTGACGCGCGCCGTCGATATTGACGTTCACACGCCCCATTTCCTGCTGACCGCGAACGTTGACTGTCAAACCGGGGTCACGCGCGTCATTGGAAATATCCACACCGGCAACATTGTTGAAAATCTCGCGCGCTTCGCGTACGGGCGACTTGCGCATACTTTCCTGGGTAATTACCGCTACCGAGCCCGGCGTTTCATACACTTTGTCCGGTACCCCATTAGGACCAAGCGCCCTTTCAGTCGCCGTTACGGTGACCGGAACAGTTATGATTGAGGCGTTACCGGCATCTTCCCGTACAGGATCAATGATGGAAATGGTTGTCGGATTGACGGCATTCCAGATCAAACCGCTTTGCGACAACATGCGATCAAGGGCTGCGCCAGCCGTCATATTCCCCTGGACGGCAACGCTTTGTGTACCGTCGGGCAATGTCCCGTCCACGGCAACATCGATCCCCGATACACGCGAAAAATCGACCAATGCCATGGCAAGCGGTTGTGCGGATATATCAAATGAGAGCATATCATTTGACAAGGTCACGCCCCCTTCAGCGGCCTGCGCAATTTCAGCCTTGTTAGCCTGTTGCAATATTTCTGCGCCCCGGGTTTGAGCCCCCACGGCAAGCGGCATCAAAGCAATCATGCCACTGCCAACTGCTGTCAGGGCAATTGTGCGAACACCCCCAATAGGTGTACTGGATTTACGAATTATTTTGTTGGTGTCGACAATGCGACCCACCCCGTTCGAGAGCATTCTTTTTGTCTCCTGAGTCACGAATGCATACCTATGAGATTGCGTCTCATTCGTTATTTCGTTACTCAGTTAGACGAGGCTGAAATTCAGATATCTGATATTCATTGCTTTTTTTTGATAATAATTTTTATTATCAAAATATTCTGACCGAACCGAGGGATCATATCGATTGGTGATTTTGGAGTTTGATAGGGTCAGGCGGCGCGAATGACGGTCAGGTAATCTGTAAACCGATGCACATTGATCGACAGAACGCGGGCCAGAACCGGCAGAACATCCTTTGACCGTTCAAGGTCGACCACAAGGGTTACCGGGCGGGATTTGAGTTCTTCACCGATGATCATGATCTTGCCGTTCTGCCAGCGCTGCAAAACGCGAACGACTTCGCCGAGCGGCCTCCCCATAAAGACGAGCTGGCCGTTCCGCCAGGCCAGCTCTGCCGAAAGATCAACCTCGTAAGGCCGCCCGATTTGCACATCTCGATAGCGCACGGCATTTCCCGCAGCCACTTGGGTTTGCGCGCCGCCAACACGAACAATCAACGGATTTTGTTCGGCGATTACCGTGACATCCCCATCATAAGCAGCCACATCGAGCCTTCCGCCCCACGACCAGCTTGCGCCATGGGCAGCAGCAACAAAAAAGGCGTTGCCTGTTGCCGAATGATTGAACCATGCTTCGCCGCTATGGAGTTCGACACCGTTTATCCCGTCACGCGCGACGTAGGACATAACGGTATCGCTCGCTAGTTCGGCCTCAACACCGCCGGGAAGGGAAAAACTATGCCGTTCGCCGGTTACAGTCCGGATATCGGCAAAAGGGTGACGCGGGGCGAATGCCCAACCCGCACTGATGACAAGCGCTGCCGCCGTTCCCGTCATAAAGGCACGTCGACCGACCTTATTGCCTGTTGAAAGATTAAGGCTAGTACTGCCACTCCAAAGCCTTTCTATCTCGCCAAAGGCCTTAAGATGCGCCGCATCAGCCTCGACCCAGCGGGCGAATGCCCGACGGTCTTCTTCGGTTTCACTGCCATCAAGCAACAGTGCAAACCAATAGATCGCCTGCTCCGACACCGTATCGGGCAGATTTGCGAGGTGATTTTCACCTGTCATAGCCATGAATGCCGGGTTCCGTGCGTCATTGATCAGATGGTCTTTGGGCATATCACACAAACACCCCAACTATTGGGACGAACCTGAAGCGCATATTTCTGATCTGACAGTCAAATTTTTTCCGATTTATCCATTGCCTCTTTGACAAGTGTCAGGGCACGGACCATGCGGCTAAACGCGGTTTGTGTCGGAATGCCAAGTTGTTCGCCGATTTCGACGTATGTTTTGCCTTCAAGCCGGGCAAGAATGAAAACAGTCCGAAGGTTTTTTGGCAAAGCATTCAGTGAAGCCTGTAGATGGCGCAATTCCTGCCGAGACCATGCGATCTGTTCGGGGGACGGAGCGTCATCGGCAACGAATTCAAATGCTTTATCGGGTTCCTGAACGAAGGTCAGTATTCGTTCCCGCCGGAAATGATCGATCACCAGATTTTGGGCCGTCCTAAAAAGATAGGACTGGGCAAATTGCGGATCGGGTAGCGATGGTGTGGTCACAACCCGAAGGAAGGTGTCCTGCACGATGTCGTCGGCCATGTGCCACGACAACTTCCGCCGCTGCACAAAATGCAGCAACCGGGAGCGATAGGTTCGGAACAGTATGTTGACATCCCAGTGTGTCACGGTTCGGACCTTTGGAATTATGCGCAAAAATTGTTGTTACCGGCATTTGGCACAAGCGTTTTTGCGACAATGTCATATCAGTGGAACAACATGAATATCGCACATGACAATCATTCTCAATTAAAATTTCAACTTATTGAAATTGTGCCGTTATGTTGTTCACGCAAAAGAAGACCCGCACACAACGAAAAGCCTTTGGTGCGGTTCAGATAACAATAGAAAACCGTGCAGATCAGGAACGCTTTTTACGACGAAACCGCAAATAGTTGCACTTTTTGCCCTGACGGAGTGCTTTTTGTTCATAACGGGTTTTGACCCAATCAACGGGCGGATTGCGCCAGTCTTCGGGGCTTTCAGCAAGCCATTCGAAATCCGGATGATTGTGCAGATGTTGCAGTGTCCAGGAAATATACTGCATATCGTCGCTGGCCACCCGGAACTCGGCCCCATCTTTGAGAAGACGCGCCAGCAATGCAAGGTTTTTGGGGCCAATGAATCGACGTTCAGCATGACGCTTTTTCGGCCACGGATCCGGGAACAGCAGGAATGCCCGATCAAAGCAGGCATCAGCCAGCTTATAAAGCAGTGGTCGGGAATCGTCCGCAATGACCCGAACATTGGTCAGTCCGCGCTCATCGATATGGCGCAACAGGCTGCCAACCCCGTCCATAAACGGTTCAGCCCCGATAATCCCCGTCTGCGGGTTGGCCTGAGCCTGGCCCGCCAGATGTTCCCCCCCGCCAAAGCCGATCTCGAGCCAAAGCTGTTCCGGTTTCTCCTCGAAATAGCTATTCGGATCAACATCAGCCTGATCGGGATAGGTAATCCCGATTTTCGGCAACAGTTCGTCGACCAGCGCCCGGCGCGAGTCCTTAAGAGGACGGCTGCCACGACGGCCATAAAAATTTGGACGATCCGGAGTTGGTAGCGGGCGGTTGCTGTTGCGCATTGTCTTATCTGTCAGGACGGGTTCGAAAAGGGGTTCAAAATCAAACGGGCGGCCCCGGAACTGTATCGGGGCCGCCCGCCTCATATCATGTCACACGATTTTGGCAAATCGCGCGTTGGCTTTTCAGCCAATCAGGCACCGAATGCCGACTTAAGATCACCCACCAGATCGGTACGTTCCCAAGAGAAGTGACCATCTTCCTGCGGCTGACGACCAAAATGACCGTACGCAGAAGTCGGGGTGTAAATCGGACGACACAGCGAAAGATGTTCGCGAATGCCACGTGGGCTGAGATCCATCAACTGACGCAGCACACTGCCCAGCTTGATTTCATCCACATTACCGGTGCCATGGTTATTCACATAAAGAGCCAGCGGCTTGGAAATACCGATCGCATAAGCAACCTGAATGGTGCAACGTTCAGCAAGACCAGAGGCAACAACGTTTTTCGCGAGATAACGCGCAGCATAAGCAGCCGAGCGGTCAACCTTGGTCGGATCTTTGCCCGAGAATGCACCACCGCCATGCGGTGCAGCGCCACCATAGGTATCAACGATGATTTTACGACCGGTCAAACCGGCGTCGCCATCAGGGCCACCAATAACAAAACGACCCGTCGGGTTGATGTAAATCTCGTCTTCGGCTGGCATCCAGCCTTCCGGCAGAATGTTCTGGATATAGGGCATAACAAGCGAGCGCACATCGGCCTGATTAAGGCCATCTGCGTGCTGGGTCGAAACAACAACCGACGTCGCCCCAACCGGCTTGCCATCTACATAGCGCAAGGTAACCTGGCTTTTTGCATCCGGACCGAACTCAGCCGATTTTCCAGAATGGCGGTCTTCGGCCATTTTGCGCAGGATACGGTGCGAGAACTGGATCGGAGCCGGCATCAGCTCATCCGTTTCGTTGCAGGCATAACCGAACATGATGCCCTGATCTCCCGCGCCGAGGTCTTTTTCACCAGCGGAGTCGACACCCTGAGCGATATCTGCAGACTGTTCGTGGACGTGGCACTCAATCTCGGCCGTTTTCCAGTGGAAACCTTCCTGCTCGTAGCCAATGGCGCGAATGGCTTCGCGTGCAGCTTCGACCATGACTTCCTTCGAAACGCTTTCAGGACCGCGAACTTCGCCAGCCAGAACCACACGATTGGTAGTTGCCAGAGTCTCAACGGCAACGCGCGAATCTTCATCGGCGGCCAGAAACGCATCAACGATGGAATCGGAAATGCGGTCACAGACCTTGTCCGGGTGACCCTCGGAAACCGACTCACTGGTAAAAAGATATTCGGAAAGAGACATTAAAACCTTCTCCGGTAAAAAAGGAGTTCCAAAACTGGACCGGAGGGCATCGGTACAAGTTTGCACCAATTGCGCCCACTTAGCCTTTTTTAACGTGGTGGCAAGCGGTCCAAATCCGTCCACGTATTCAATCGGGCTTATCACCCAAGCTGCGGTTTTGCCCCAATGACATTTTAGGGTCAAGAAAGATCGACGCATAAGCGTAACGCGCCTGACGCATTTCGGCCAGAAACTCGAAGGAAACAAAGAAAAAGCGCATCTGCAACTTTCTGGCAAATGCGCTTTTTGAAATCATAATTTCGGGTGTCTTCTATTTCGCATTTTCGTTATCGGCAACAAGAATGCCCATCGATTTAACCAGCTCGAAAACACGCTTGCGCTGGGTCGGATCGGTGATCCGATAATATGCACGTACCAGTTCAAGGGTTTCACGGCGGTTCATCGGATCATTATCGAACGGATCCGGGCTTTCCGACATTTCGCGACGCTCATGCACGGATTTCGTCGAAATCTCGTCAGGCATATCATCAAAGAAGAATGAAACCGGTACTTCCAGAACGCGCGACAAATCATAAAGGCGCGAAGCACCGACACGGTTTGCACCGCGTTCGTATTTCTGGACCTGCTGGAATGTCAGCCCAATGGCCTCACCCAGTTTTTCCTGGCTCATACCAAGCAGGGTTCTGCGCAACCGAACACGTGCACCGACATGAATGTCGACGGGGTTCGGCTTGCCATTTGCGGTCCGGCCCCGACCTCTACCACGGGTATTCTTGACCATCGTGTTTTCATCCTTAGGCGACATTTTGTGTTGTCCTTCTCTCACTCCGACCTACCCGCTCTTATTTTTGGTGGGACAATCAGGGAGCGGTTCGGTGCTTCACACAGCCGCTTTAAGGGATTTGAATAACCTACTATATCCCAAAACGAGAACGGCTAGAAAGGTTACAATACCGTAAAATAGAATATCGCGCCACAAATAATATACTGTGGTATGGTTATACACCCCCGAAAGGGGGTGAACCATGATCTCCTCTGTTCTTAAGGGGAGTTTTGCCAGTTCTCGACCATAGGCGTCATACATTCCCGATACCCCGGTATAGGCAGCGCGGACAAGCGGTCGGCCTTCTTCGATGCTGCGGAACCGTGCTGCTGCCAGATGCTGATACGGACCGGCACTTTTGCCAAACCACCCGTCATTGGTAACATTGAGCAGCCAGTCAGGCTGATTTGCATCGTCAATAACAGCGCCCGGGAAAATGACCTCGTAGCATATCAACGGCGAGAAGCTTGGCATCCCGGCCACTTCAAGGGTCTGTGGCCCTTCACCAAATGAAAAATCTGTGCGGCCAGCAGTCAGCTTAGGGATCGGAATCCATTCCCTGAGAGGTACATATTCGCCAAATGGCACAAGATGAAACTTGTCAAAACTCGCAACAATTTCCCCGTTGCTGTCAAGAACCTGAACGGCGTTCCAAACCTTGAATTCATTCGTATCCCGCGGATAGGTCCTAGGTGCCCCGGTAATCAGGATATCATCAGGTCCAAGAACCGATGCCATTTGCAACCTACGAACAGGTTGGGCTTCCACAAAGAATGTTGCAGCCGTTTCTGGCCAAATCACGATACGTTTTCGATCTGGTGCCATATCAACCGGGCGACGCGACAATCGCAGCAATTTTGCGAAATGCTGATCCTGAAGTTCGGGAATCCACTTTTCACGTTGGGGAATATTGGGTTGAACAACCTGAATGACGGGCAGATCGTCAGAAACCGTTGCGTCGGCTGTCGCGGGACCAACCAGCGACAAACGAATGGCACCACCGCCCCACAGCAGAACCGCAATCATAATGCCGGCAATAGCGCTTATTCTGCCCACGCGCCCGGCAATAAACGTTGCCGGCAGGGTCGCAAACAAAGCCGTGAATACGGATAGACCGTAAACACCGACAATCGAGGCAAACTGCATTGGTGCTGGATCAAAAGCCCAGACATGCGCCAGCAAATTCCACGGAAATCCGGTCAATACATGGCCCCGCAGGAATTCCGCCACAGCCCAAAGAGTTGCAAGCATTATGGCACGACCAATGATTTGCCGCGTCAACCGCCAGCTTGCCCAAACGGCGACCATCGGGAAAATTGCCAGCCCGCCGCCTAGCCCCAAAAGAGCAAATGGAATCATCCATCCATAGATTTCCGGCTGAACCAGAAACGCATGACTGATCCAATAGAACCCAGCGGCAAAATGCCCGGCACCAAACCACCAACCGGCGGACAGCGCCCCCTTGTTGCACTTAACCCCCTCAAGCGACCAGAGCAGTATGGCAAAAGCCACTGGCAAGGCCGGCAAAAAGAAGAAAGGCGGTAACGCCAAAACCGCAACCGCCCCAGACACCAACCACAGGAAGCGCCTGCGCCAACCCGAAAGGTTGGCGAGGCGCGCCGCTAGTCTGTCAATCATTCGATGATCCCTGTTTGGAACTTTCGTCACTAATCTCGGCCGGTTCGGTCCGGACCAGATGAATACGCAAACGCCGAATTCGGCGCGGGTCGGCATCAAGGACTTCGAACTGGATACCGGACGGATGTTCGATCAGTTCCCCACGCGCAGGCACACGCCCCGCAAGCGAGAAGACCAGCCCGCCCAATGTATCGATATCTTCGTCCTCGTCTTCATCCAACAGGCCGAAGCCCAGCTTTTCCTCAAGGTCTTCGACCTCGTAGCGGGCATCGGCGATATAACAGCCATCGGAAAGCCGGATCAGTTTCGGTGTCTGATCAATGTCATGTTCGTCATCAATCTCGCCAACGATTTCCTCGACCAGATCCTCGATCGTGATCAGCCCGTCAATGCCGCCAAACTCGTCGACGACCAATGCCATATGCGTTCGCGACAAACGCATTTCGGACAGAAGATCAAGCACCCGAATGGCGGGCGATACGAACAACACCCGACGCAAAAGGGATTGCAGCTTGAATTCCTTGCCGGCAGCGACACAGCCCAGCACATCCTTGATATGAACCATCCCGGCAATTTCATCGAGGGACTCGCCATAAACCGGTAGGCGTGAATGAGCTTTTTTCACCATCACGTCAACAAGCTCGTCAAGCGTGATGTTTTTTTCGACCGCAACGATATCGGCCCGCGGAATCATGACATCCTCGGCCGTCATATCGCGGAGTGCGATGATATTTTCAAAAAGTGACCGTTCGTGAAGCGAGACGGGCTCGTCATCTTCTTCACTGCGCTCGGCAAGTTCTTCAAGTGTGTCGGAAAGCGATGCCTCGCCATTCCTTGGCTTGCCACGCTTAAGGCCTAATGCCGATGCGACATTTCCCCACAAGGATCCGTTATCGGAATCCTGAACATTCTCCCCGCCCTGGCGAGGGCTCGTACTCTCGTGGTCGTCGTCGCGCTGACTATTCTCGTTCATTGTCCTGTTTCGATATCTTGATCTTCAATCGGTTCATAGGGATCATCGATCCCTAGTGCGGCAAGAATTTGCCGTTCAAGTTCTTCCATCTCTTCGGCTTCATCATCAACCATATGATCATAGCCGACAAGATGCAGCGTGCCATGTACAGTCAGATGAACAAGATGATTTATCAGCGTCTTGTTCTGTTCCGAAGCTTCACGTTCGCATGTTTCACGTGCAATGACGATATCACCCAGCATCAGGGGCATATCGGATGACATCATGAAAGCTGCTGTATCATCCGCACTTTCGAGGGCTGCGAACGATAAAACGTTGGTCGGACTATCCTTGCCGCGATAATCACGGTTCAATATCCGGACAGACGCATCATCGGATAACCGAACACCGACCTCAACCACCGGCGCAATACTTAAAAGCGATGCACCATCTCCTTGGTCGGGTGTGCCATCGGCTGGAGCCGCATCTTCTTCCCAAAGCGCACCGTCACGCACAGCGCCATCAAGGGCGGCACGCACAGCATTTTCAATCGCATCAATGTCCGCCTTGGTCCAATTACCCGCTTCAACATCAAGGTCCAGATCAAGCGGTGCTGTCATCGCCCTGACCCTCGTCCTTGATTCCGCGATAGCCTTTTTTCAGTCTGTCCCGCAATGCATCTGCCGCGTCATAAGCCTGAACAATCTTGGTGACAAGCGCATGGCGAACAACGTCGCGCTGATCAAACTTGATCGTCGCGACACCTTTGACATCCGCGATGGTTTCAAGCGCATCCCGCAGACCCGATTTGGTGCCATCGGGCAAATCGACCTGAGTCAGGTCACCCGTCACCACCATCCGCGATCCTTCGCCGAGACGGGTCAGGAACATTTTCATCTGCATGGCTGTCGTATTCTGTGCTTCGTCCAGAATGACAAAGGCATGGGCCAAAGTACGGCCACGCATAAAAGCAAGCGGGGCAACTTCGATCTCACCACTTTCCATTCGCTTGATCACGACGTCGCCAGGCAAGGTGTCATGCAGCGCATCATAAAGCGGACGCAGATACGGATCGACCTTGTCCTTCAGATCACCCGGCAGGAAACCAAGCCGTTCGCCGGCCTCGACCGCAGGACGTGACAGGACGATACGATCAACCTGTCCCTGAATAAGCGATTGAACCGCCATGGCGACCGCCAGATAGGTCTTGCCGGTTCCGGCCGGACCAATGCCAAAGACCAGCTCGTGATCAAGCATGGCCTCGACATAATCCTTCTGGCGTTTGGATCTCGGCGAAATCCGGCGTTTTTTGGTCTGGATGGTCAGACGCGACCCGCCAAACATATCTTTGGTCTGCCCGGTCCAAGGGTCAGCTTCGTCGGGTTCGGACAAACGGATGGCACCATCAACTGTTTCGACATCGACATGATCTATTTCCTTGTCGCGCAAGCGCGCATAAAGCTGACCAAGAACCTTTTTGGCCTGGGCTACTTTGGGACCTTGCCCGGCAAGGGTCACAACCGATCCACGACTGGAAACCTGAACGCCGGTACCTTCGGAAAGGCGGGTCAGGTTTTCGGCCTGCGGCCCATATAAAAGCTGGGCAAGTGCATTATCTGCAAATTCGATCTGGTCAGTGTCTTTGGTCGAAGACTTGGCTTTTGTCGTGTTTTTTGCCTTGGCTGAAGTGGCAGTCACGCAATTTTCCTTTCAGAATCCCGGTTTTGAACCGGGGCATCGACCAGTTCACCGCCAAGGGAATTAGGCAGTGCTTCGGTGATTTTCAACCTTACGATCTGTCCCAATGCGGATTCTGGTAAACCGCTGACGTGAGCCGGCTGCATATAAGGGCTTTTTCCGACAAGCTGTCCTTCAAGTTTGCCGTGGCGTTCCAGCAGGACATCCATTTCCCGACCAAGACACTTTCGGTTGAATTCAAGCTGCTGCTCGGCGAGAAGCGCCTGAAGACGCATGATCCGTTCGGTCTTTACTGGCTCGGGAACCTGCAGTTCCATGGCCGATGCCGGAGTGCCGGGGCGCGGGCTGTATTTAAAGCTGAACGCCTGAATGAAGGTGATATCGCGCACCATTTGCATCGTGTCTTCGAAATCCTTGTCGGATTCGCCGGGGAAACCCACGATAAAATCAGACGACAGCGCAAGATCAGGGCAGGCATCTTTGAGTTTTGTAACGATTTCGCGATAAGATGCGCCATCATGCTTGCGGTTCATCGCCTGCAACACACGATCCGACCCTGCCTGAATGGGAAGATGCAAAAACGGCATCAGTTTGGGAAGGTCACGATGGGCTGCAATCAGGTCATCATCAACATCGCGCGGGTGCGAGGTTGTGTAACGAATGCGATCAAGTCCATCAATCTCGGACAATTCGCGTAACAGACGACCAAGCGTCCATTCGCCGCCATTCGGGCCGTCGCCATGATACGCATTGACGTTCTGCCCCAACAAAGTGATTTCACGGGTGCCCTTTTCAACGAGCTGGCGGGCTTCATTGATGATATCCATGCCCGGTCGGGAATATTCGGCACCACGGGTATAAGGCACAACACAGAAGGTACAGAATTTATCGCAACCTTCCTGAATCGCCAGAAAGGCCGAATAACCCTGTCTTGAAACCTGTTGAGGCAGGTGGTCAAACTTTTCCTCGGCCGGGAAATCGGTATCAATGATGCGATCACGCCCGACTGCGCGATTGGCGCGCGCTACCATTTCCGGCAAACGATGATAGGTCTGCGGCCCGAACACCATATCGACCATCGGTTCGCGACGCATCAATTCCGCACCTTCGGCCTGCGCAACACAACCGGCAACAGCGACAATCATCTTGTCCGTGCCATTGGCTTCCTTGGCTTTTTTGTGTTTACGAATACGGCCAAGATCAGAAAAGACCTTCTCAGCAGCCTTTTCGCGGATGTGGCAAGTATTGAGGATAACCATATCGGCACCTGCGGCATCGTCGACCGGCTGGTAACCCAGCGGCGCCAATACGTCCTGCATGCGCTGGCTGTCATAAACATTCATCTGACAGCCATAGGTTTTTACAAAAAGCTTTTTCGTCACACTCACTTCTGGATCCGTTTTCTGCTTTCTCGAATACGCCGAAAAGCGGTGTGAAAGCTCACACCGCAGACCGGACATCTTCGATATCTGAAATTCCGGTTACATGAAACCCAATTCACGCAATCGGATCATACGGCAAAACGGTCAGGAGCCGAACTGACGATCCGGTCCGAACAGACGAAAATCTTCGGAAACAATGGCCAGCGGCGAAAAGCCAATCAGGTCACCGGTACGTCCATTATCAATCAGCGGAACCGCAACCCCCTGATGCATGCCGGTCAGTGCTGCATGATGTCCACGTGCAACAGCTGTTTCACACATCCGGGAAAGTTCCTTGCGCGACCCGGCATCGGCCAAGGTCACAGGCGGGTGAACAACCAGCTCAACCGTTACTTTGCCAAGAGCCAGAAACTGCCACAAATGCGGCGCCAAGTCCATATCGCCGTACCAGGAATAGAAAGCACGCAAATCGCGTCCGATCGGTGCTCCATCAAGACGGGTAGCCGCAATCGAAACCGGCTGGACTTTTACCTGCGATCCATCGGGCAGGGTGCGTTCGGCAACACCAAACAAAGTCGATTTGAACGGCAGCACACGGTTGCCGTCGTTGCTTGTGCCTTCCGGGAACAGGATCAGTTTGTGCCCATCAGCAAGACGCTGGGAAATCTGATCATTCTGGTCGCGAGCGCGGGCCGGGCGACGTTCGACAAAAGTCGATCGCTGCAACTTGGCAAGCGTTCCGAAGATCGGCCAGCTGGCGACCTCGGTCTTGGCAATGAAACTACCGCGAACCAAGGCCCCCAGCACCGGAATATCGAGATAGGATGCGTGGTTGGCCACAATAACACCCGGCCCATCCATCAACTCTGCACCGGAAACGCGAAGCTCGATATGAAGGATTTTCAGGCAAAGCGCATGATAAAACCGCGGCAGATCATCGGCCAATCGCAGTCGAAACGCAATCGCCATCACCTGAACCGGTATCAGGATCAAAGTCAGCAAAGCATAGGCCAACAGCCGGATGGCTGCACACGCATAACAGTTCACGATACCCTCGCGGTCCGCTCATAATGCTTGTAATAACGATCAGTTACCTTTTCCGTCGGTAACACGATGCAAATGTCAGTGGTATTAAACTGATGATCAACCACCGCACCGTCACCGACGAAACCACCCAATCGCAGATAGCCCTTGATCAATGGCGGCAGATCGCGAAGCGCCTGTCGTGCATCAATTGCATCAATCGTCGTGCGCGCCATCGGCTCGTACCGGCCTTCGACTGCGCGCGGTCGCATTTCTTCGGGTGCCAGATGATTGTGATGCAGATAGGTCAGAACATCACCAAAGGCATCCGGATCAGTGCCATGGAAAGATGCGCAGCCAAACATCAGCTTGATATCGTATTTGAAAACATAGGCAGCAATTCCCTGCCAGAGAAGTTGCAGGGTCGGCATCGTGCGATAGGCTTCTTCAACGCAGGAACGACCAAGTTCCATGATCTCGCCGCTGCCTTGTGCCGCATCAAGCATTGACTGGATGTGGTATTCATCAGCGCTGTAAAAGCCGCCGTGCTGATTGGCAACCGACTGACGCAGCAGGCGATAGGTTCCGACAACACCGTCTGGTCCCTGGCCGCGATTATGATCGATTACCAGCAGGTGGTCACATAAAGGATCATAATTGTCAAAGTCGCGCTCGGCCGCAGCCATTTCCGCGCTGGGCTTTGCCCCGCGTTCCTCATAGAACACCTTGTAGCGAAGTTTCTGACTGGCGAGGATTTCGTCCTCGGTTTCGGCGAGGCGCACCTCTAACCGCTGCTGTCGATCATCGCTCATCGCAACTCCCTTTCGTTCATCTGCGCAGATTTTGCGCAAGTTTCGCGCCAGGGGCGAGTGAAGGCTTTGTTAAGAACGCGTAACAGGAATATGAAAAACCACCCGCTCGGCATGAACGGGTGGCTTGAAATCTGCGATTTTCGCAACCGTATTGTCAGAAATCGGTTACTTTTCGTCCTTCATCGGAACGCCGTAAAGCTCCAGTCGATGACCGACAAGCTTGTAACCAAGCTCTCTGGCGATCTCTTCCTGCAACTTTTCGATTTTTTCGTTCGAAAACTCGATCACGTTACCTGATCGCATATCAATCAGGTGGTCGTGGTGTTCCTCGGTCAATTCCTCGTAACGTGCACGGCCATCACCGAAATCGTGTTTTTCAAGAATATCCGCCTCTTCAAACAGGCGAACGGTCCGATAAACGGTTGCAATCGAAATCTTCGGGTCAATTTCGGTCGCCCGGCGATAAACGAGCTCCACATCGGGATGATCTTCTGATTCCGACAGGACCCGGGCAATCACCCGGCGTTGGCCGGTCATTTTCAAACCCGCGTCGATGCACTTCTGCTCGATGGTTGATTCTGTAAGCATAGTCTTGTTTCTCGTTTCCGGTTCCGCCTGTCCCCAGCCAGGATGCTCCCAGGCTTTTGCTCTCATGTGGGCTAAATATCGAGAAAACTGTCACATATCGCAAGGTACAAATAGCGATAATTTGTTCTCTCCAGCTTGCCTCCAGCCCGATGAAACGCTACTTCACGTTTCCGGTGCCCAATCAGGAGACAGCATATGGACGACATCACGCCCGATCATAAGATCGACATCACAAAGGATGTCTGCCCGATGACATTTGTTCGCACCCGACTGAAACTTGAAACCATGACACAGGGTCAGGTTCTCGAAGTAACACTAGGCGCTGGCGAACCGTTAAAAAACGTTCCGCGTTCTGTCACCGAAATGGGCGACACCGTCATTGACCTTGTCGAACTTGCCGACGCACCGAACACATACCGTTTAACGATACGAAAAGGTTGAACAAATCCCGCGCGTCGTCATCAAGGCCTAGACTATAACAGCTTGACGGTCAAAACCACACATTTGATGTGGATATAGCGAAATAGAATGCATCCAGCTTGCATTAATCGCCCCAGCCCAAAACACAAGCACCAAGATCACGCTCCATAATCAGCGCATCGACCTCACGCCCGGACTTCCGGCGATAGTATCTCTTGCGCCGCCCGATCTCGACAAAGCCGCAATCACGATAAAGCGCAATCGCCGGTGCGTTATCATCGGCCACTTCCAGTAAAATCCGCCCGACACCGGTTTCGCGCAAGCGATCAAAGGTCGCAGACAGCAGCTTTCTCGCAACGCCGCGTTTACGCGCTTCCTTGGCGACAACGATGGTGTTGATTTCCGCCTCGTCCAGCACTGCCTGCATCTGGATAAAACCAAGTGGGATATCAAGGCGGTTTTCCGCCTCATTCCCCGGTGCAAAGGCCAGAAACCCAAAGGCCCCAGGCACATCAAGCAGTGCGATCATCTCATCCGCCGACCAGCAATCCTGATCTTCGAACCCTTCAGCATGAAGCGCACTTGCAACATTGCAAAACGCCGCAGTCAGGGGAACGACTTCAATCCCGTCTTCAACTTCCGGCTGGTGGGATGAAGCACTCATTCCTCATGTACCGGCTTGTTTTTTGCCGGTCCCTGATCCTCGATCCGGCGCGCATCGGGTGCACGCAGATACATTGGCACAGGCGGCAGGTTTTCATCCGTTCCCCAGCGCGCCGCGGCAATACGCGCCACATTTCCGGCTCGCGGTAGCCCCGGCGCCGTGCAGTCATAAAACGCATCCGGCGCGTGGGCAGCCGCAGTCAAAAGGCGTGGAGTAGCATCGCCGGCCAGAAGCGTATCGCCCGGTGGGGCCATCATCAGAGCCTGTCGGGGTGCAACACATTCCGGCGCACTGAGCGGGCGCTTCTTGCCATCAAAGGCCTGGGCAAAAATTTCGTTCCGCTTGCTGTCGAGTGCCACTAGAATATTTCGTCCCTGCTGATCACGTTCGGAAACGCCATAGGCCACCGCCTCAAGCGAACTGACACCAACCACCGGAATTTTACGTGCTAGCCCAAGCGCACGCGCGGTCGCAAGGCCGATCCGCATACCGGTAAAAGCGCCCGGTCCGACGGTGACGGCGACACCATCAACCTCGTCAAAGGTGATTCCCGCCTGATCCAGACTTTCGGCAATAAACCTCATCAGGTTTTCTGCCTGCCCGCGTTCCATATCCTCATAAAGCTCGCCCTTGACCTCGCCATTGACCAGCACGGCAGTTGAAAGTGACGTTGACGCGGTGTCGATAGCCAAAAGCGTTGGGCCCGTTTTTTCAATGGCCCCGGATGACGTTTGCGGTGCGATCTGATCTGCGCTATGGGGATTGTTACGCAACTGACCGGTCAGCATTTTTTTGATGTAATCGGTAAACGACAAGAACAGGGGGCCTCCGGCAATGGCGCTGGTCGAAATTACGCCACAAGAATATGATGTCGAAATTGATATTGTTTATGCCACGGATCGCAATTTCACCGGGGCACCGATTTATTCACGGCCTGCCTGCTATCTTCATCGTGATGCGGCGGACTGCCTGAAAAAGGCTGTCGCCATGGCACGACGTCACGGTAAACGCATTCGCATTCTGGATGCCTTCCGCCCGCAAGAAGCCCAGCGGGCTCTTTGGAACCATACACCCAATCCCGATTTCATCGCCAATCCCGATCTTGGATCGCCACATGGCCGTGGTGTTGCCATTGATCTAACGCTGTTGGACGCAAACGGCAAGGAACTGGACATGGGGGCAGGGTTTGATGAAATGCATATCCGGTCCTATCATGGAGCGGATGGGCTTTCAAAAGACGCCGAGGCCAACCGTTTGCTGCTTCTGGGCATCATGGTTAGTGCGGGTTTCGAATATTACAACCACGAATGGTGGCATTATCAACTGCCCAACGCACGCAGCAATTACCCCCTGTTTTCCGACAGTTCCCTGCCGCAAAGCATGATGAAATAATTGATTGGGCAACAAAGTTGCCGGGCCAACCGCAATAAGCACGCGGTTGGCCCGGTTTCTATAGAACGGCCTGACCACTTTCCGGATCAAACAGCGATACACGCGCACCATCAATCATGATCCGGGCATCACTGCCGGAACTGAAATGCTGTTCGGGGCCTGTACGGGCCGTAACCTCCGCCCCGGCGACGGCAAGACGGACATATTGATCAGGCCCGGTCGGCTCTGCCAGAAGCACCCGGGCATTTGCACCAAAGTCATCAAATACAAGATGTTCCGGCCGCGCGCCCAATGTCATGGGGCAGCCGATAAGTTCACGGGCGCGGCCGGGCAAATCTACCAATGGCAATTGGCCCGATCCCCCGTCAAACGCAATTCCGTCACCCACCTGAACCAGCTTGCCATCAATGAAATTCATGGTCGGGGCACCAACGAAGCTGGCGACAAACCGGTTGGCCGGTCGGCGATAAACATTTTCCGGTGTATCAGCCTGCTGGATAGACCCTTTGTCCAGCACCACAACCTTGGTTGCCAGCGTCATGGCTTCGATCTGATCGTGGGTGACATAGACAATGGTCCGGCCAAGCCGTTCATGAAGGCGTTTCAATTCGACACGCATATCGGCACGCAATTTGGCATCAAGGTTCGATAGAGGCTCGTCAAACAGGAAAACCGATGGTTCGCGCACCAGCGCACGGCCGATCGCCACGCGTTGCTGCTGCCCACCGGACAATTGCGACGGTTTGCGATCCAGAAGCGGGGTGATTTGCAGAAGTTCACCAATGTCATCGACACGCTTTTTGATATAGGCCTTGGGCATGCCACGCATTTTAAGGCCAAAACCGATATTCCTGCGCACCGACATGGTCGGATAGAGCGCATAGGACTGAAACACCATCGCGATATCGCGTTCATCAGGCTCCAGTTCCGTGACATCCCGCCCTGCGATGTGGATTGATCCACCGGTGACGGGTTCCAGACCGGCAATCATGTTCAAGATCGTCGATTTGCCGCACCCCGACGGCCCTAACAGGACCAGAAACGCACCATCCTCGATTTCGAGATTGATATCCTTCATCACGGTCAGACCGGCATAGGCCTTGGTCACACCACGTAATTCAACGCCGTTCATGTCCGTTATCCTTTCACTGCACCAGCCGCAATTCCGCGAACAAACAACCGCCCCGACAGCAGATAAACAGCCAATGTCGGAAGCGCCGTCAGCATGGTGGCAGCCATATCCACGTTATATTCCTTCTCGCCGAACTGCGATCCGACAAGGTTATTGAGCGCAACCGTCATCGGTTGTCCGGATCGCCCACCAAAGGTCAGGCCCAACAGAAAATCGTTCCAGATATATGTGAACTGCAAAATCATCGCGACACCGAGGATCGGCAACGAAATGGGCAACATGACATGCCAGAACAAGGGCCAGAAACCGGCTCCGTCAATGCGGGCGGCTTTCAGCAGATCCTGTGGAACGGTTTTGAAAAAGTTACGAAACATCATGGTGGTAAAGGCGACGCCCCATATGACATGCACTAGAACCAATCCCGGAATGGATCCAAATATTCCCAGTTCGCGCACCATGATGATCAGGGGATAAAGTGTTACCTGTGGCGGGATGAACATGCCAACCAGAAGGGCGGCAAACATCAGATTGACCCCGCGCATTTTCCACGCTGCCAAGGCATAACCGGTAACCGCACCAAGTCCGACCGAAAGGAAAAGCGCCGGAATGACGATTTTGACTGATGTCAGGAAGGAGGATGACAGACCACCGCAATTTCCGCCTGCGGTTTGGCTACAATCGCCAGACCATGCTTCGCGCCACGCGTCAAAACTTGGTTCCACCGGCAGGGCAAAGATGCTGCCATCACGAATTTCATCCATCGGCTTAAGCGATGTCGACACCATAATAAAAACCGGCGCCAAAATCATCAGGGCAGCAATCCCGAGCAGTCCATAAAGCGCAAGACGGTTAAATCGCATGGTCAATGCCCTCCACCGTCGCGTGCTTTGCGCAGTTCAAAATGGATATAGGGCGAAATGACTGCAATCACGGTACAAAGCAATACAAATGCACCGGCCGCACCAAGGCCAAGTTCCTGCCGGTTCAGGATATGATCGACCACAAATTTCGCCGGCAAATCCGATGAAAAGCCGGGCCCGCCGCCGGTCAGGGCAACGACAAGGTCATAGGCCTTCATGACAATCGCGCTCATCAGGATGAATACGGTAAAGAATACGGTGCGCATCATCGGCGTAATCACATGCAGATAGACCCGCCAGACCGGAATGCCATCCACTCGTGATGCCTTCCAGATATTGGGATCTACATTACGCAGCCCTGCGAGAAATAGTGCCATGCACAGCCCGACCTGCTGCCAGATTCCGGCAATGGCAAGGGTATAGATCGCCCGATCCTGACGCACGATCCAGTTGAATTCAAATGTGGTCCAGCCCAGTTCGCGCACAGCATCCTGAAGCCCCAAACCCGGATTCATCACCCATTGCCAGATGACACCTGTCACGATGAAAGACATCGAAAGCGGCAGCATGAAAACCGTGCGAAACATGCCCTCGGCCTTGATCCCGCGATCAATCAGAATCGCCAGCAAATAACCGAAAACGATACATCCACCGATAAACAGGAAGCCATGAATGGCAATATTCTGCATTGCCGTCCACCAACGTTCATTGGCGAACAGGCGCACATATTGGTCAAAGCCGGTAAATTTATAGACCGGCAACAAACGCGACCGCGTCAGCGAAATCACAAAGGTCCAGATAATAAAGCCATAAAAGCAGACGATGGTAATCGTCATGGCAGGGATCAGCGCCATTCTTGCCGTCCATTGCGGACGCCAGCGCCGTCTGCCGTTGTGCGAAGTTTTCAACGCACCCTGTGCCGGTTCGGCCATAAGTAATCTCGCTTCTTTGTAAAGGTGCCGCTGCATCAAGCAGCGGCACACCTGCAAAGCCGTGTCATTCCATCTGCCTTACTTGGCGTAGGAAATCGCCTGACGGAATTCTTCCTGCCCCTGTTCCGGACTCATGTCAGCACTGTTCCAGAAATTGGAGATACTGTCATCAATTGCCCCGGAAACGGCACTTGGAACACCAAACAGACCGGTACTGACCAGATGGGTTTTCTTGTCCTGCAATGTCGCCATGGCCTTTTGTGCACAGACATCAAAACTATCACCCGGCACATCAAGAAGGGCAGGGATCGAACCCTTTTTCTTATTGAACGCAATCTGGACATCAGGCTCCAGCATCACATGCGCCATTTTTTCCTGGGCCGCCTGTGCTTCTTCGCTATCCATCGCGGAAAAGGCAAAGGCATCAACCGTCATGATATAGGCGGTATCGATGGCCGGGGCGAGGGCACAGCCGACCGTTGTGCCCGGTTCGACACCGGCCGCAATAATTTCACCCTTGGCCCAGTCACCCATAAACTGAAACGCGGCGTCGCCGCGGATGACCATATTGGTCGCTTCGTTCCAGTTACGACCCGGGCTCGCTTCATCGACAAAGGGCTTGAGCGCTGCAAAGGTTTCAAACACCTTGCGCATGGTGTCGGATGCCAGAAGTTCATCATCCAGCGTGCTGTATAGCTTGGCGTAGAATTCACGCCCGCCAACACCGAGAAGGACACTGTTAAACAGGATGCGTTCCTGCCAGGGCTGCCCGCCAAGGCCGATCGGAATCACACCGGCATCTTCAAGCTTTTTCGCCGCATCAACGAATTCCGGCCAGCTTTTCGGCACCTTGATCCCGGCTTTTTCAAGCGCTTCCTTGTTGTAGAACATCCAGTTTTCACCATGGATGTTGATCGGGGCCGCGATATAATCACCATCATATTTTGCCGCCTGAACGATAAGTGGCGGCAGCTTTTCATCCCAGTTTTCTTCCTCGGCCACCGCATTCACATCGGCCAGAAGCCCCTGATCGGCCAATTCACGCAATTGCTGCCCGATGGAAAACTGGAAAACAGTCGCCGGGTCACCGCCCAGCATGCGGTTGACCGCAGCCGCGCGGGCATTGCCGCCACCCGCAATCGGTGTATCGACCCATTTACCGCCCTGTGCTTCGAAAGCGGTACGGATTTCGCCCAAAGCAGCCTGCTCGCTGCCCGATGTCCACCAATGCAGAACTTCGGCAGTCTGGGCGTGAAGCGCACCGGCAGAAACACCGGCGCTCAGAAATGTCGCAAGTGCTGCGACCCTTGAAAATTTCTTCATAACGGATGTCCTCCCTAATGGATACGTTCGCGCCCGACTTCTTAATGGCCGAAAATTCGTAACGTTTCGATTTTTTTGATAAGCGCTTTATTCACTCTTGTCAATCAAGAAAACCCGGCCATAATAAGGCGAAATCGACCCGGCATTATTTTTTTGCCGAAATTTCCGAAACGTTACGATTTTGGATCTGCCAACGAATGCGATCCGCGACAGGGCAAGGAAACAATCATGATCAAACCTTTTCCCAACGGTTTCCGCTGGGGTGTCTCGACCTCAAGCTATCAGATTGAAGGCGGCGCGAGCGACGACGGGCGCGGCGCCAGCATCTGGGACACCTACTGCGCCACACCCGGCCGGGTTGCCAATGGCGACAACGGCAGCGTCGCCTGCGATCATTACCATCGCTGGGCCGAGGATCTTGACCTGATCCGTCGGCTTGGCGCGAAACATTATCGATTTTCTGTCATGTGGCCGCGGGTCATACCGAATGGCACCGGCGAAGTTAATGAAGTCGGCATGGCGTTTTACGACAGGCTGATTGACGGAATGTGCGAACGCGGTCTTGATCCTTGGCTTTGTCTTTATCACTGGGATTTGCCACAGGCTTTGCAGGATCGCGGGGGCTGGGCGAATCGCGATATCGTTGACTGGTTTGGCGATTACACCGAATTGCTTGTGAAACGGTTTGGCGACCGGGTCAAATCATGGGTTACATTTAACGAACCCAACGTGGTTGCATGGGTCGGTCACGAAGAAGGCCGCCACGCACCGGGCATTACCGATCCACGCGCAGCGATGCGCGTCGCCCATCATCTGAATATGTGCCATGCGCGGGCGACCCGCGTGATCAAACATCATTATCCGGATGCACCGGTCGGATTCGTTTTGCCAATGCACAAGGCCTATACACTGCCGCATCGGCGCGAACAGGACGCCCATCTGGTCGATCTGTTCGAAGCCAAATGGAATGGCACCTTCCTTGATCCGGTCTATTTCGGCCGCTATCCCGAGCTGATTATTGATCGCATGGAACCCCATATTCAGGATGGCGACCTTGAAACGATCAAAACCAAAGTCGATTTTCAGGGCCTGAACCAGTATTTCCCAAGCTATATCGAAACCACCGACGGACGCGCCTGGCCGTTCAAACACGCCGAACCGCCAAAATATTTCCGCCGCACAGAAATGGGGTGGGCGATTGATGGTGACTGCTTCTATCGCACCATGAAAATCCTGCAGGAGAACTACGGCAATCCGCCAGTTTTCGTGACCGAGAATGGCGGTGCCTTCATCGATCTTCCCGGTCATGACGGCTATATCGACGATCAGGATCGCATTGCCTACTACAGTGAATATCTCTCGGCTCTTTTGCGCGCCGTTGACGAAGGCGCAAATGTGCAAGGATATATGCCCTGGTCCCTGCTTGATAATTTCGAATGGGCATATGGCTATGAAAAGCGGTTCGGGTTGGTGCATGTCGATTACAACACGCTGAAACGGACTCCAAAGGCGTCTTATGACTTCATGCGGCGCGTGATCGAAAGCAACGCATTGCCTTAACCACAAACGGGCGATTAGATTGTCCGCCAAAGAATAGATGAACGGACCTGTGTATGTCAGCCTCCCGCCCGAACCTTCGCACTATTGCTGACCGTCTTGGCCTGTCGGTCACAACGGTTTCTCGTGCATTGAAAGACGGGCCGGAGGTCAAACCTGATACGGTCGCACGCGTCAAAGCCGCGGCAGCCGAAATCGGTTATCACCCCGATGCCCGTGGCGTCATGCTGCGCACCGGCAAAACCATGCAGGTCTGCTCGATCCTGTATTCCCCCGAAGTTGGTGATTATGGCGACCCGGGCTTTCTGGCCCAGGTTGAAAGCCTGGCAAAAGGTTTGGAGGCCGATCACTATTCACTGGTTGTCCTGGCCCAGACCAGCAGCGAAGATCCACTTGAACCCGTTCGCCGCGTGCATACGCAACACATGGCCGATGCGGTTGTCTTTTCGCGCACCACATTGCAGGACAGCCGCGCCAAATACTGCCTGCAACATGACTTTCCCTTTGTCAGCTTTGGCCGGACCGAACTTTTAACCCCGCATGCCTTTGTCGATCACGATGATGAACAGGCGGCATATGATGCGGTCAAACGCCTGATTGATGACGGCCAACGCAAAATCGGCATGATTGATCCGCCTGAAGATCTGACCTTTTTCGGATATCGCAAACGCGGTGCGCGCCGCGCCATGATCGAGGCAGGACTTGATCCAGAAAGCCTGATCTGGATGACCTCGGATGTTTCCGTCCGCGCGGCCCGCGAAGCCACCATCCGCCTGCTGACTGATCAGCGCGATGCTACTGCCGTGGTCTGCGCAAGTCAGATGACAATGATTGGCGCACTCGAAGCATTGCTGGAACTGGACATGGATACGATCCGTGACGGAATTGGTGTTGTCGGCTTTGGCGGCATGCCGTTCCGTATGCTTTCAAAACAGAAACTTGCCTATTACTACCAGCCGCAACGCAAGGTTGGAAAAGTCCTGTCAGAACATTTGCACAGCCTGATGACCGGCACACCCGCCGAAGAACTGCAAACACTGCTGCCTTATCGGCGGATTGATGACCTTGCCGCTTTCCGGGAGGGGGAGGATTTCTGATCGATGGCAATCACCCCTCGTTGTCTTTCCTGATATCTTCCACCGTTTCGTCGCTACCCAGAAGCCGAACCAGCATCAGTTCGACCGGTTTTAAAACAATCAGGACAATCAACGTCAACACCGTCGCGATCACCACGATATGCCAGGCTGCAAGGGCGCACGCGATGCCAAGTGCCGCCGTGATCCAGACGGTTGCCGCCGTCGTCAGGCCGCTGACTGACATATCCTTTGGATGGCGCAGAATAACACCCGCCCCGATAAAGCCGATGCCGGTTAAAACGCCCTGCAAAATCCCCTGCACGACGCGCGATAGTGCATCAGGGTGATCGATCAAATCCTCGAAATGCACCGCAACCACCGACACAACCGCCGCACCAAGTGCTACCAATGCCAATGTACGCATGCCGGTCGGCTTGCCATTCACATCCCGGTTTAACCCGATCAGCATGCCAATGACGGTTGCCGCGCACAGCCGCAGGATCATGTCGATTACCGCAATATCGAAATAGCCTTCGACGGTTGCAAGATAGGAAAGATTGGTCATGCCGCTTCCAGTTCGCGCTTAATCTGTTTGATATACAGACCGAAACGCGCCCTGTTCGTGCATTGTTCCACCAACGGTCAATCGGGCAGCCCGATATCAATCAGTCTTGCGGCACGACTCCACTTTCAATTCCCTTGGCTTCGACCATCATCCAGTCAAAGAAGCGCAAAATCCGCGGGTCGCGCCCCGGTCTATCCAATGTAATCAGGACATAGTCATAGCCGGTAGGTGCCATACCGTGCGGCGCAACCAATCGGCCAGCCACGAGATCATCATAAACCAGCGGCAAAGGCCCGATTGCAGTCCCCAAACGATTGACAGCGGCTTGAAGTGTAAAAAAGAAATGGTCGAAATATTGCTCGCTTGCCGGACTTGCATTACTTCCACTCGCCCGTTTCCAAATATCCCAGGCATCCGGCCGCGTACGACTATGCAGCCATCGCGCATTGGACAAATCGCGAACCAGAATGCCTTCCCAGCAATCCGGGTCACAAACCGGCCCGGCAAATTCCGGCCAAAGGCGGGTTACCTCGTAATCCTCGGCAATGCCGAAATCAGCCCGCCGGATTGCCAGATCGCATCCCTCAACCAGCAGATCAACCGGCCCACCGGCCAGCCTTAGATCGATATTCAAGTCAGGATTGGCTTCGCGAAACGCACCCAGCCTTGGCATCAACCAGCGCATGGCGAGGCTTGGTTCGCACGATACTGACAGTATCGGCGATGCACTGTCATGGCGGTGAATTTCCTCGACCGTGCCATCCAGCCCGTCCAGCGCTGTTACGACCGACTTGAAAAGCCGTTCGCCTGCCGGGGTCAACCAGACACGCCGGTTGCGACGAACAAACAGATCAATACCCAGCCGTTCCTCGATCTGCGCGACTGCACGGCTGATCGCACCATGCGTCAGGTGCAATTCTTCGGCGGCGCGCGAAAAACTTTGATGCCGTGCGGCGGCCTCAAAGGCAGGTAACGCAGCAAGTGGCGGCAGATTGCGCTTTCTGTGAAAATTACTCACGAAATTTCCCACGAATTTTCGATTTTCTGGTGATCTTTTCAATTTGATACTGAATCAACTCACAGATCAAGGACCACGAACATGCCCGTCATTGCCCAGATCGAAGTCATTGCCGTCGCCATCATCACCATTCTTGCCGTTATCAGCCCCGGACCGGATTTCGCCATGGTGACGCGTATTGCACTTACACGGGGTCGTCGCGCTGGTGTTCTGTGCGCTATCGGGATCGGCAGCGGTGTTTCAGTACATCTGGCCTATACGCTGATCGGGTTTGGCGTTGTATTTGCCAGTAATGTCTGGGTTCTGACCAGCTTGCGCTATCTGGGTGCTGCCTATCTGATATGGCTGGGGATATCCGCACTTTGGCCAGATATTCGGGCTTTATTTTCGAAAAGACCCGCGGCACTTCAGACTCGAATGACAAACAAAAGCACCAACAGGCCGGAAGAAGATCGAAAACGGAACGGATCCGCTTTCTGGATCGGTTTTGCCTGCAATGCCCTTAACCCCAAGACGATGCTGTTCATCGTTTCTTTGTTCAGTCAGATGATTTCACCCGATACACCGGTTTTGATGGAAATCGGTTACGGTTTGTATATCGCAGCATGCCACATGATCTGGTTTGCGCTGGTCGCGGTCGCGTTGACCCTGCCTTCGGTGCAAGCGCGCATCGCAGCTATTAAAATCTGGGTTGAACGTGGTGTGGGCCTGTGTCTTGCCGGACTTGGCATCAAGCTACTGACAAGCACCAACTGAATTCTTCAACGTCTTAGATAAATAGCATTTCGCCCTGTTGACGGGCATCATTCAGAAACGTTACCACGCCGCCCGTTTCGATTTTAAGCTCTTCGCGCTTTGCTTCGTTTTCAAGGCCAAGCGCACGAAGACCCATATCGCAGACCATGAACTTCCCATCCAGTGCCACACAGGCCGACAGCAATTCCTCGAAAGTGCCAATTCCGCGCATCGAATAACTAAGGTCAATCGAGGTTGCAGTTGCCCCCTCGGCCTCGGTCCGAAGATGACGCCAGCCCGACGGCGCAAGGACCGCACGACTGGCTTCCATAGTGAAAAACAGGGTGGCCTCACGCCCGGATGCAAGGGCAGCTGACGCCATTACGAGTGCGTAATGAACCTTTTCAAAGTTTCCTGAAAACACCACCAGTGACAATTTCCGTGGGCTTTCCGACTGTTTCGCGTTTTCAGTGCTCATGAATGGACAGGTCCTTGATACTGGCATTTTCGGAACAAAGCGGGCAGCCCGGATCACGCGGGACTTTAATCTTTCGGAAGGATGCACCAAGTGCATCGACAATCACAAGCCTGCCGGACAGACCATCGCCAATCCCCATCAGTTCCTTGAGAATTTCGGTTGCCTGAATCCCGCCAATCATTCCCACGACCGAACCTAGAACACCGCCCTGCGCACAGGACGGAATGGCATCTTCGGGCGGTGGACTGTGATAGATGCAGCGATAACAGGGATGCGGATCGCCCAGATGCGCCTTGAATGTCGAAACCTGCCCGTCAAACCGAAGGGCCGCACCCGACACTAGTGTTTTGCCCGCAAAATAGCATGCATCGTTTAGCAGGAATCGTGTTTCGAAATTGTCCGACCCGTCGGCAATCACATCATAATCCGCAATCAGGTCCATAACATTGGACGCATCAAGCCGCACATTATGCGTCTGCACGGTGATTTCCGGGTTCATATCAAGCATGGTTGATTTGGCGCTTTCGACCTTAGGGCTGCCAAGGTCTTTCATGCCATGCGCGATCTGGCGCTGCAGATTGGAAAGTTCGACCGTATCCGCATCGACGATCCCGATGCTGCCAACCCCGGCCGCGGCCAGATACATCGCCAATGGCGATCCAAGTCCACCCGCGCCGACAATCAGCACCCGCCCGCGCTTCAGCTTCATTTGCCCTGTGCCGCCAACATCCTTCAGAACGATATGCCGGGCATAGCGCTGCACTTCATTTTCGCTGAAATCAAAATCACTCACAGGCGGTTTCTTTCATTCATGCCAAACGGGTCTGCCATTGCATATAGCGCGCATGGCACAGACAAGAAAGGCCCGGGAAAATCCGGGCCTTCTTAAGATGCGTCGGTCAGCAAAACCGGATTACTGCAGACCTTCGAACAGCGGGGTCGAAAGATAACGTTCGGCAAAGCTCGGGATGATGATCACGATACGTTTGCCTTCGTTTTCCGGCAACTGGCCAAGCTCGATACCGGCAGCAACGGCCGCACCGGACGAAATCCCGGTCGGCAGACCTTCGATGCTGGCAAGTTTGCGTGCGGTGGCAAAGGCGGTTTCATTGCCAATCGTCATGACCTTGTCAATCACATCGGTATGAAGGTTACCTGGAATGAAACCAGCACCAATGCCCTGGATTTTATGCGGTCCAGGTGCGCCACCGGAAATAACCGGGCTGTCTTCGGGCTCGACCGCGACGATCTGGATATTCGGATTATGTTTTTTCAGGACTTCACCAACACCGGTCAATGTTCCGCCAGTACCGACACCGGCAACAAAGATATCGATCTTGCCTGCGGTATCCTTGATGATTTCCTCGGCCGTCGTATTGCGATGAATTTCCGGGTTTGCCGGGTTTTCAAACTGCTGAAGCATGATCGCGCCATCAATCTCGGCGACCAGTTCCTCGGCGCGGGCAACAGCACCCTTCATGCCTTTGGCTGCCGGGGTCAGGTCAATCTGCGCGCCCAAAAGCATCAGCATCTTGCGGCGTTCCAGCGACATGCTTTCGGGCATGGTCAGGATCAGCTTATAACCCTTGGCCGCCGCAACAAAAGCAAGCGCGATACCGGTATTGCCAGATGTCGGTTCGACCAGTGTTGCACCCGGCTTGATCCGACCGGACTTTTCGGCGTCCTCGATCATTGCGAGACCGATACGGTCTTTAACCGAGGCCAGCGGGTTGAAGAATTCAAGCTTGCCAATCAGGTCGGCCTTCACACCCTCGGCCGCTGCCAGACGTGAAAGACGAACCAGCGGCGTCGCACCAATGGTGTCGATGATGCTGTCGTAAATCTTGCCGCGAAACTCAGTCATGTTTTCCTCGCAATTTCTTGTAATTTAAAACCAACCACATTCTTGATTTGTATTTATCCCGTTTAACACCCAAGTCAATTGGGTTTAAACAGTTTTTACGCAAAACTTGGTTTGGCCGGTTTCCGATGCCTGTGTATTGGATATGAACCGCAGCGGATTCTTGTGGTTTAACGATACAACAATCCGCAGCCCGTTCCGACGACTAAATAATGAAATCCGGTGATTCCTCAATCCCGCTGCGCAGGCCTGCGTCACGCGCACGGTTGCAAAGATCCTCGACCGTGATCCGAGTCAGCGCCACCATCATTTCGTCCTGCAATTCCCGCCAAAGCGGACGGACAACTTCCTTACCCAACGGCGATCCTGCCGGATCCTCGATCGGGTCGTCGGATGTTTCCATTGACCGGATGACGGATACAATATCGGCAAGGGTAATGCGCCGACGTTCACGTGCCAGACGATACCCGCCGCGCGGACCGCGCACACCGACCAGAATGTCGGCACGCACTAACTGTTGCAGGGTCTGTTCAAGATAACGTTTCGGAATGCCCTGACGTGCAGTGATATCGCGACTTTGCACCGGTTCACCCGCAGCGTTATAGGCGATGTCCACCACCGCCTCGATGGCGAACAGCATCTTCTTTGACAGTTTTAACATCGTCTCTTTCATGCTCCCCTTGCAGTCCCGCTGATCCCCCGGAAATATCGGGACTGGCGATTATCAGAGTTCACAACGCAGCAACATCATCAGATAACCCAAATGCTTTCGATGATATTGCTGCTGTATTTAACGGCAATCAGACCGTTTTTTCCGCCGGTGCGGCAACACCGGTCGATCCAAAGCCACCTGCACCACGCGCCGTTTCATCCAGATCGGCAACCGCATTCCACGCCACCTGGGTTACCGGTGCGACCACAAGCTGGGCGATGCGCATACCCCGCTCGATGGTGAATGCCGCGTCACCGTGATTGATAAGGATTACTTTGATTTCACCGCGATAATCCGCATCGATCGTCCCCGGGCTGTTCAGAACCGTGACGCCATTTTTCGCAGCCAGCCCCGAACGCGGGCGAACCTGTGCTTCGAACCCGGCGGGCAGGGCAATCGCAATACCTGTTTCAACCATGGCCCGTTTACCCGGAGCAATCACAAGCGTATCGTCAATCGCTGCCTGCAAATCGACGGCCGCCGACTGTGCGGTGGCATAATCGGGCAGCGGAAAATCCGCACCATGGGGCAGCTGTTTCAGATCGACAGTCAAACGCGTCATAAACAATCCTTGTCTTCACTTTTCTGGTCAGGTGCGTGGCAATGCCACACAAACACTGACCGGGTTAAATCCATAATATCATGCAAAATGCTGGATAATTCGTTCTGCCAGCGCCCGCGCCACACCGTTCTTGCCCTGGCGAGGCCAGGTTTCGTCACTGGTGGCGTCCGCCCCGGAAATCAGGAAAATTTCATTATGATCACCGCCAAAGGTCCCGGTTCCGGGGGCGACATCATTTGCAAGAATCCAGTCACACCCCTTGCGCGCGCGCTTGGCGCGGGCATGTTCGATGACATTTTCCGTTTCGGCAGCGAAACCAACAACCAATTGCGGGCGTTTAGGACCTTTCTGGCTGAGTGTCGCCAAAATATCCGGATTTTCCGAAAGCTTCAGGTCTGCAATCACACCAGAGCCATCTTTTTTAAGCTTCTGACCTGCTTCTTCGGCCACACGCCAATCTGCAACTGCGGCAGCACAAACCGCGATATCGGCAGGCAGGGCGGCCAGCACCGCATCAAGCATCTGGCGGGCTGTTTCAATACGCACAACTTTGACACCCATCGGATCAGGCAGGCTTACCGGGCCGCTAACCAGCGTCACATCTGCACCCGCCGCAGCAAGAGCCGCGGCAATCGCATGCCCTTGCTTGCCAGAAGACCGGTTGGCGATGTAGCGCACCGGATCAATCGGCTCGTATGTCGGGCCACTGGTTACAACGGCCTTTTTCCCTGAAAGCGGTTTTGAAACCGGCTGTCCTTCAAGAAAATCAACAACCGCTGCGATGATTTCAGCAGGTTCTGCCAAACGACCCGATCCGGTCTCACCACAAGCCAGATCACCCGCCGCCGGCCCGACACGCATCACGCCACGCCCTTCAAGGGTCGCGATATTTGCCTGTGTCGCCGCATGGTTCCACATTTCGACATTCATCGCCGGAACGACCATCACCGGCTTGTTGGTAGCCAACAGGGCCGTCGTTGCAAGATCACCCGCCTGTCCGGTGGCCATTTTCGCAAGGATATCGGCACTTGCCGGGGCGACCAGAACAAGGTCGGCCTCACGCGACAGGCGGATATGGCCCATTTCGGCCTCATCGGTCAGAGAAAAAAGATCCTGATAAACCTTGTTCTCGGTCAGGGCGGCCACCGACAGCGGTGTAACGAACTCTGCACCGCCTTTGGTCAGGATCGCGCGGATATTAATATCTCGGTCGCGCAACCGCCGGATCACCTCAAGAACCTTATAGGCGGCAATGCCGCCCGAGATGATCAGAAGGATATTTTTTCCTGCCTGCACTGTGGTTACCAGCTATTTACGTTGAAGAAGTGTGATTAACCTACCTTCTCCGTTGATTGCGCGCAAGCGTCCAAAGTGATCAGAAAAAACGCCACAGGTTCGTAAAACCCATGGCGCCATTTCATTGTTGATTTTCAATTACTTATCAGGGAACAGTATAAAGCATTCCAAACCAGCGCCACCGTCCATTCGGCCCCATCGAAGTACAGTTGATCCGCCACCGCCCCGATGAAACTGGGGCATCCAGACGGATTTCAACCCGCTCATCGCCCAGCCGATTCATGGTCGGTTCGCCCTCGGAAGGGTAACAGGCTATGTGGGCTGCCTTCTGCTTAAGGGTGAAGCCGAATGCTGGCGGATTACGTTCAAGCGTGTAATTTGGCGGTGTCACATCGCTGACCGATAACGGGAGGGAATTTGCCGCCAGAATAAAGCGGTCCATTTCGCCGTAATTCTCGTTCATGGCAAAGCGCGGCAAATACATCATATCCGATTCCGTACTCATCGCGCCGCTTTGCTGGCCAAATGCCGCCTTGTAACCGGCTTCCTTGACCGCGGTGACAACTTCGTCGCTGGCCTCGCCATACGGATATGCAAAGATGTCCGGGACAAAGCCCAGTTCTTCCCTGAAACGCTGCGCCGAATGCGCAAGTTCGGCCTTCACTTCCTGGATTGGCAAGCTTGGCAAGTGCGAATGATGCTGGCTGTGGCCGCCAATGGTTACCCCGTCTTTGACCAGTACGCGCAACATATCCCAGGTCATGTAGTTCTCGTACCCAGCATCAACCTGCTCGGTCGCGACGAATACCGTCATCGGGATATTGTGCTTTTTAAAGGCTGGCCACGCAACGTCATAAACCGAACGGTAGGCGTCATCGACCGTAATACCGACGGCATAATCGGGAAGTCCTTTGCCATTTTGCATGGCATCAATGATTTCCGGGATGCCCATGACCGTATATTTGCCACTTGTCAGTTCGCGGATATGGGCTTCGAACTGCGGACCACGAATATTGGTCGACGGGAAATCGGTTTCCGCGAACCGATGATACATAAACACAACGGCCGACGTCGCATCACCCGATGGTGCCTGTACGTCACCGGAGGCATCATTGTTGCTTTGGCGATTATCAGACTGCAACACATCAGCAGCAGGAGGTTGTATTTCAGTTGTAGTACCGCTTGTATCGGCATTCTGAGCCATGCCCGGCGAGACACCAAATGTCAGACCGACCGCAAAGGCCGTGCCGAATACCATGCAACGAAACATGTTTGCGCGTTTGGCGCGCGCAACAGCATCAGAAGTTTGCTGCCCATTGGTCTGTGCTTGCATTGCCACATCCATCTTGTTGCGACCCCACTCATTGGTCACTGCAGCCCCCAAAACCACAGTCTTCATTTTATGGTTTCCGGTAATTATGTTTTTTGTGAACCTACCAGCGAACCAATTGTTTTTCCACAATTTCGTCACTCGGCTTGTGTATAGTTCACTGCAACCTACCTGAAAGGCACTCAATTCAACCGCAGTATTAACGGAGATTCGCATGCTGGATTCAGACGCACTGGACATTCTTTTCAATGAAGCTAGAACCCACAATGGCTGGCAGGATCGCGATGTCGACACAGCGCTTCTGAAAAAGGCGTGGGACCTTACGGTTATGGGCCCGACCAGCGCCAACTGCGAGCCGATGCGCATCAAGTTTGTTAAATCACAGGACGCCAAACAACGTCTCGAACCGGCACTTTCCGAAGGAAATCGGGAAAAAACCCTGGCAGCTCCGGTCACAGCCATCATTGCCTATGACATGGAATTCCATGAAAAATTACCGAAACTGTTCCCGCACACAGATGCAAAATCGTGGTTTTCAGGCAATGATGACCTGATTGCCACCACTGCGTTTCGTAACGGAACATTACAGGCAGCCTACTTCATTCTGGCGTTACGTGCCCTTGGACTTGATTGCGGCCCGATGTCAGGCTTTGACAATGCCAAGGTTGATGGGGAATTCTTCGCGGGCACGTCGGTCAAAAGCAATTTCCTGATCAATATCGGCTATGGCGACCCCTCAAAACTGTTTGATCGCAGCCCTCGCCTTGCGTTTGACGACGGTGCCGAAATTATCTGATTTCTATCTGAAGTCGAAACCGACGCGGGATGGCCGCGCTGGCGCATTCGCAGATTTTTTGGCAAAATCGGATTATACACCTGTATGATCAGGGTTCGGACGACGTATTTTTTCAAGCTTTTCCGATACTTGAAAACTGTCATCTAACTTTTATTTGATCTTTACCGGCGCATAATCATTTTAGTCGAAATTTTTTGCATGCGTTAATGCGTACCCTCTTGGGGTACCCGACATCAGGAGCATCCGTTGGGCTTTCGCCAGTTGTTAATGACCGCATTTGCGGTTGCATTCCCCAATGCTGCGATCTTTATCGTACTGGCATCGATGGAATTGCTTGGCTGGGGCACAGCGATTCTGTGTGCGGTCTTGGCGTGGGTCGGTGTCGCCGGGGTTTTACGTATCTATTTCGATGATCTGCGCCGTGTTGCGCGTTACGCCACCGCATTGCGTGACAAGTTCCGCGGCACCCCGCCACAGCATCTTTTTTTCGGTGCGGCGTCCGAGCTGTCGTCCCTTTATACCCAGATCACCAACGCATTTCGCGAACGCATCGCCCATCTTGAAGCCCAGACCAGCACCGATGCCGAAATCCTTGATCACCTGCCGAATCCGGTTGTGATGGTCAACCGACAACGCGTTGTGACCGGTTTTAACCAGGCGGCACGCGGCCTGTTCCACAATCTGGAAATCGGTCGCGATCTGACACGCTATATCCGCGATCCGATCCTGCTTGATGCCTTTGATGATGTCGCGGGCGAACGCGAACAGATGAAACATGCCGAATTCGTTCTGGCAAGCGACGCCCATCGTCATTTCGATGTTCTGACCGCGCGCCTGCCAGCCGCAACCGGGGACCGGAACTTTGTTCTGTCCTTCTCGGACCTGACAGAGCTTCGCAAACTTGAACAGATGCGTGCCGATTTCGCGACCGATGCCGGGCATGAACTACGCACCCCGCTTTCGGTGCTGCTGGGCTTTATCGAAACGCTTGAAGGCCCGGCAAAGGACGATCCCGATGCGTTGCACCAGTTCCTGCCGGTCATGCGTGATCAGGGCCAGCGTATGCAGCACCTGATCGAAGATTTGCTGTCACTTGCACGGATCGAGCTGAACGAACATACACCGCCATCTGATGATTGCGATATCGGCAAGATCATCGACAAAGTCGCCCAGACACTGGCGATGAAGGCCGAAGCCAAGGGCATGGAAATCAGGATTTCCTGCGACCTCGACAACACCGAAATTGTTGGCGAGGAAAAGGAAATGACCCAGGTTTTTGTCAATCTGGTCGAAAACGCCATCAAATACGGACATCCCAAAACCAGTATTGATGTATCGATCACACTGGCCCAAAAGACCCCGGGTGCATTGGCCCGTTACCGGCATGACCGTGTTCTGGCCGTTGCCGTCCGGGATCATTCCGACGGAATCGCACGCGAACATCTACCACGCCTGACTGAACGGTTTTACAGGGTCGATACGGCACGGTCGCGTGCCGTTGGTGGCACCGGTCTTGGTCTCGCCATCGTCAAACATCTGGTGCAACGCCACCGTGGCACCATGATCATCGACAGCGAACAGGGGGTTGGTTCGGTATTCACCGTCTATCTGCCCGCCAAGGCCAGCGATAATATCCGCACCTTGCATCGGGCCTGATTTCAGCCTCAAAGGCATCTGGAAATTCAGAATATTTCATATGAAACAAATAAGACCGGCAACGATATGCCGGTCTTTGCATTCCATGATTGTCGCGGATCAGAGAATGAATTTCGAAAGATCCGCATCCTTGGCAAGGCCATCGACCTGCTCGCGGACGTAATTCGCATCAATCTTAATCGTTTCACCGCCGCGGTCAGTTGCGGTAAAGCTGATGTCATCCAAAAGCTTTTCCAACACCGTATGCAGTCGACGTGCGCCGATATTTTCCACCGTTTCATTGACGCTGGCCGAAATACGGGCAAGTTCATCAACCGCATCGTCGGCGAATTCCAGCGTAACATCCTCGGTTTTCAGCAGTGCGACATACTGCTTGATCAGCGATGCTTCCGGTTCCAGCAGAATACGGCGGAAATCTTCCTCGGTCAGGGCTTTCAACTCGACCCGGATTGGCAAACGGCCCTGCAATTCCGGCAGCAGGTCCGATGGCTTTGAAAGATGGAATGCCCCCGAACAGATAAACAGGATATGGTCGGTTTTGACCGTACCATGTTTGGTCGAGACACTTGTCCCTTCGATCAACGGCAGTAAATCGCGCTGCACACCTTCGCGCGATACATCACCGCCACGCTCGGAACGAGCGGTAATCTTATCGATCTCGTCAAGGAACACGATACCATTCTGTTCAACGTTTTCGATGGCCTCGGCGGTGACCTTGTCCATATCCAAAAGCTTGTCGCCTTCCTCGTCGATCAGGCGTTCAAACGCTTCCTCGACGGTCATGCGTTTTGGTTTGGTCTGGCCGCCGAAGGCCTTGCCGAACACATCCGACAGGTTCAGCATCCCCATCTGTGCGCCTGGCATGCCGGGAATATCAATGGTCGGCATCGAAGAAGAACTGTTTTCCTGAACAGGGATTTCAATTTCCTTGTCCTGCAATTCGCCTTCTCGCAGCATCTTGCGGAATTTCTGACGGGTATCAGCCGAGGCATTTTCACCAACCAGACCATCAAGAATGCGTTCCTCGGCCTGCATTTCGGCCTTGGCACGGACTTTCTTGCGCATGCTTTCACGCGTCAGGTCCAGCGACACTTCCAGAAGGTCACGAACGATCTGTTCAACATCACGACCGACATAACCAACTTCGGTGAATTTGGTGGCTTCGATCTTGATGAACGGGGCCTCTGCCAGTTTGGCAAGACGCCGGGCGATTTCGGTTTTGCCAACACCGGTAGGGCCGATCATCAGAATGTTTTTGGGTAGCACTTCATTGCGCATCGTGTCGTCAAGCTGCTGGCGGCGCCAACGGTTGCGCAAGGCAATGGCGACCGCCCGCTTGGCATCTTTCTGACCGATGATATGGCGATCGAGCTCGGATACGATCTCGCGCGGGCTGAAATGTTGGGTCATTAAATTTATCCGTTAGTTCTTGCGACGGAAATGCGATGTCAGGCCCGAAACGGCACCCTTATTTCGCATCCTCGATCTTTTCCAGCGTAACGCTGTCATTGGTATAAACACAGATATCACCGGCAATCGCCATGGCTTTGCGGGCAATTTCCTCGGCACTCAGGTCCAGATCAATCAGGGCCCGCGCCGCGGCAAGGGCATAATTCCCGCCCGATCCGATGGAGATAATGCCGTCTTCCGGTTCAAGAACATCGCCCATCCCGGTCAGGACCAGCGAAACATCCTTGTCGGCCACCGCCATCATTGCTTCAAGCTTGCGCAGATAACGATCCGTGCGCCAGTCCTTGGCCAGCTCGACACAGGCGCGCATGGTCTGGCCTGGATGACGATCCAGCTTGGCTTCAAGACGTTCCAAAAGGGTAAAGGCATCCGCCGTCGCCCCGGCAAATCCGACGATGATCTCGCCTTTCTGGCCGATACGGCGCACCTTGCGGGCGTTGCCCTTGATCACGGTCTGGCCCAAAGAAACCTGACCGTCACCGGCAACCACCACTTCATTGCCCTTGCGCACCGACAGGATCGTCGTGCCATGCCAGCTCGGCTGCGATTTTTCGCTCATAAATAATCCCTAGATTTTCATCCAATGCGTTCGATCAAGAGTTAGCACGCACAACCGCCCGGTCAAGGGCCAAGCCCCGCGAACCACCATGCCCGGATCACAAACACTGTTTCAATGCGACGGAACAGAAAAAATTCAGGACGTATCACCACCACATGCTTTACCCTTAGACCACAAAAGAATTTCAAAGAACGAAGGAAAATAATCATGGGCAATCCTGACCTTGCGCAAACCCATCTTGGCAAATGCATTCTGGCCGGTCAGGGCAGGATCAAGGCTGATCTGGTCCTGCGCAATATCGGATTGCTTGATGTCATTACCGGCACGGTAACTGAAACCGATATTGCCATTGTGGGTGACCGGATTGTTGGTACGCATGCCAAATACGAGGGCGACCGCGAAATTGACTGTGCCGGTAAATTCGCCGTCCCGGGCTTTATCGATACGCATCTGCATATTGAAAGCTCGCTTGTCACGCCGCTTGAATTTGATCGCTGTGTTTTGCCGCATGGTGTGACGACGGTCCTGTGTGATCCGCATGAAATCGCCAATGTGCTGGGATCTGACGGGATCAAATACTTTCTGGATTGTGCCGAACGGTCGGTGATGGATATCCGCGTTAATCTGTCATCCTGCGTTCCTGCCACCAGTTTTGAAACATCAGGTGCGCAGCTTGAAATCGATGATCTTCTGCAATTCCGAAGCCATCCCAAGGTCGTCGGACTGGCCGAAATGATGAATTATCCGGGTGTGCTGAACCTTAATACCGGCATCATGGCCAAGCTTGAAGCCTTTCAGGATGGTCACATTGACGGTCACGCACCACTGGTTCTGGGCACAGCACTGAACGGCTATATGGCCGCAGGCATCCGCACCGACCACGAAGCAACATCAGCCGCCGAAGCGCGCGAAAAGCTTGCCAAGGGCATGGCAATCCTGATCCGCGAAGGATCTGTTTCCAAGGATCTTGAGGCGCTGGCCGAAATTCTGGATGAAAATACGTCAAGCTTCGTTGCACTATGCACAGATGACCGCAATCCGCTTGATATTGGTGAAGAGGGTCACCTTGATAGTCTTATTGACCGATTAATCGGTCATTTAAAAGCACGTAATTGCCCTATCCATCATGTCTATCGCGCCGCATCGCATTCAGCGGCCCGTATTTTCGGCTTGCGTGACCGCGGACTGATCGGGCCTGGTTGGCGGGCCGATATAGCCATACTTGATGATTTGGAAACCTGCGCGGTCAGCGATGTGATTGCCGGTGGCCGTCTGGTCACCAACGGTCTGTTTGATGCCCGCGAAACCGTTGCGCCAATTGGCTTGACCTCGATGAAGGCCAAACCGGTCACCGCCGAGGCATTCATGGCCGAACCCAAACCGGGTCAGAACCAAACGCCTGTGATACGCGTCAAACCGGGCCTGATCCTGACCTTCCGAGGTGAAGCCACCCTTGAAATTGGCGATAACGGCCTTAAACCCGATCTTGAAAAGGATGTGATCAAGGTGGCCGTTGTCGAACGCCACGGCAAGAACGGCAATATTGGGCGCAGTTTCGTCCGTGGTTTTGGTTTGAAACGCGGGGCAATTGCATCTTCGGTCGGGCATGACAGCCACAATATCACTGTGGTTGGTGCCAATGACGCCGACATGGCCGCCGCGGTCAATCGCCTGATTGAACTGGGTGGCGGCTTTGCCGTTGCAGATGGAGGCAGGATCACGGCCGAACTGGCGTTGCCCGTTGCCGGACTGATGAGTACGGAACCGTTTGAGGTGGTCGAGAAGGACTTGATCAGGCTGCGCGCTGCCGCCAAGAATCTTGGCTGTGTCCTGCCAGAACCGTTCCTGCAGGTCGCTTTCCTGGCCTTGCCGGTAATCCCGCACCTGAAAATGACGGACAAGGGCCTGTTTGACGTCGACAAGTTCGACTTTGTCTAAGCCATCAAACCAGACAGTTTAACAATGACAAATACCGGTTACGTTTTGTGGCCAATACTTAGCCGGTTAAACTGGCTTTTCGCTGCTGTTATTGCTAAATACGACCCAACAGATGCATTGATACCTGCAGGAAAGGAGCTTTGCATGCGCAAGGCCCGCGTAGAGCGCAATACCAACGAAACACAGATCACGGTCGAGCTTAATCTTGACGGGACCGGCATATACGATGTCGAGACTGGGATTGGCTTCCTTGATCACATGCTCGAACAGCTTTCACGCCACAGCCTGATGGACCTTAAAGTCCGGGCCAAGGGCGACCTGCATATCGATTTCCATCACACCACCGAAGATACAGGCATCGCAATCGGTCAGGCGTTTTCGCAAGCACTGGGCGATAAAAAGGGCATCAATCGTTACGGCAGTTGCTTGCTTCCGATGGACGAGGCACTGACACGTGTGGCGCTGGATTGCTCAAACCGTCCTTATCTGATCTGGAATGTCGAGTTTACTCGCGACAAGGTCGGGGATATGGACACTGAACTGTTCCGCGAATGGTTCCAGGGCTTTGCACAGGCTGCAGGCCTGACGCTGCATGTTGAAAATCTGTATGGCGATAACAACCATCATATCGTCGAAAGTGCCTTTAAGGCGCTGGCACGATCCCTGCGCGCCGCGATCGAAATCGATCCGCGCAAATCCGATGCCATTCCCTCGACCAAGGGTGTTCTCGGCGGGTCGCTTTAACCCGCCAGGTGCCCTTGGTCTGATCCGATTGACCGGGTGATCCATCACCCGGAACAGGAAGCCGGTTTTCGATGAAGGTTTACACAGTCTATACCCATCCCGGCGATGCCGATCCGATGGAAAATGCGATCCTGATCCGCGAAGGCTTTAATTTCTGGGCCTTTATTTTTAGCGGCATCTGGGCGCTTTATCATCGTTTGTGGGCCGCTTTTTTTGGTCTGATCGGCGTATCGCTGTTTTGCAATCTTGTGATCTATCTATTCGATGGCGGTCCGGAAATGGATTTTGCCCTCGCCCTTGCGACCGGCATCGGTTTTGGCCTGATTGCCAATGACTTGCGGCGCAAAAAGCTTGCGGCCGGTGGCTGGAAGCTTGTCGAAATTGTCGCAGGCCCCAACGAAAATGCAGCCGAACATCGTTTCTTTGATCGCCTGCGTGGCGGACGCGCTGTTTACGATACCCTGCAAAATGCTGCGCCCACCCCCTTATACGGGAGCACCCCCTACCCATGAGTGTTGCGATTATCGATTACGGTTCAGGCAACCTGCGTTCTGCTGCCAAGGCGTTTGAACGCGCGGCCCGCGAAACCGGCTTTTCCGACGATATCATTGTCACCGATGATCCGGAAAAGGTCCGCAATGCCAGCCATATCGTCCTGCCCGGTGTTGGTGCCTATGCCGATTGCCGTGCCGGCCTTGATGCCGTTACCGGCATGGTCGAAGTTCTGAACGAGCAGGTCATCAAAGGTGGTAAGCCATTCTTTGGCATTTGTGTCGGCATGCAGTTGATGTCGACGGTTGGTCGCGAATTTGCCGACACCCCGGGTCTTGACTGGATCAAGGGCGAAGTGGTTGCAATTGAACCCGCAGACCCATCGCTTAAAATCCCGCATATGGGCTGGAACGAGCTGGTACTTGATCCGTCGGGCAGGAAACATGCCGTGCTATCGGGCGTTTCGGATGGCGATCACGCCTATTTTGTGCACAGTTATCACATGCATGTGCAAAACCCGGCCGAGCGTCTGGCATCGGTCGAATATGGCGGGCCGCTGACCGCAATGATCGGGCGTGACAACATGATCGGCACGCAATTCCATCCGGAAAAAAGCCAGAAAACGGGACTTACCATCATTGGTAACTTCCTGGGATGGAAACCATGACCGCACCCAGCAATACGATCGAACCCAGTGTTACCGCCGAACGCGTTACGGAACTGAGCGCGGGCGACCTTTCTGACATCGTCGATGCCTGTACCCAGGCAATCGTCGAAGGCGGCGGTTTTGGCTGGCTGACCCCGCCGGATCGTCCGGATATGGAAAAATACTGGCGCGGCGTTTTGCTGATGCCGGGGCGCCATCTGTTTATATCGCGCGTGGATGGTGTGATTTCCGGCGCGGCCCAGTTGCTTGAAACGCCGTCCAACCTTGAAGCACAACGGCATTCAGCCCAGATTACCGGCCATTTCGTGGCACCGTGGGCGCGCGGGCGCGGTAATGGCAAGGCCATCGTGCGCAGCATCGAATTTTATGCGCGCGAACGCGGTTATTCGGTTTTGAAACTTGATCTTCGTGAAACCCAGACTGCTGCCATCGCACTTTATAACGGGCTGGGTTATGTCCGTTGGGGCATCAATCCCTATTACGCAATGGTCAACGGTAAAATGGTCGAAGGTTACTACTACACCAAAAAAATACAGGACACTGACCAGTGAATCTCTATCCGGCAATCGACCTTAAAGATGGCGCCTGCGTTCGCCTGCTGCGCGGTGATATGGACAAGGCCACCGTATTCAACAACGATCCGGGTGCACAGGCTGGTGAATTTGTCGCTGCCGGCTGTCATTGGGTCCATATCGTCGATCTGAACGGCGCTTTTGCCGGTGAACCGGTCAATGGAGCTGCGGTTGACAGCATCATTGCCGCAGTCGCAGGCAAGGCCAAAACCCAGCTTGGCGGCGGTATCCGCACAATGGAAACGGTTGATTACTGGCTTAACAAGGGCATCACCCGTGTGATCCTTGGCACTGTCGCCCTGCGTAATCCGGATTTTGTCAAAGAAGCCTGTGCAAAATGGCCGGGTCGTATTGCGGTTGGCATTGACGCCCGCGATGGCTATGTCGCGGTTGAAGGTTGGGCCGAAACATCCGAAGTCACCGCACTTGAACTGGCGCAGAAATTCGAGGATTGCGGGGTTACCGCGATCATCTTTACCGATATTGACCGCGATGGTGCAATGGGCGGCCCGAATATCGAAAGCACGGTAGCCCTTGCCAGTGCCATTTCGACCCCGGTAATCGTATCGGGCGGGGTTTCATCGCTGGATGATCTGATTGCAGTTGCCAAACATACCGATGCCGGGATTGACGGCGCGATTTCCGGACGCGCACTTTACGATGGCCGGATTGATCTGGCAGAAGCTATCAGGGCATTGTCCTAAGCGGACCCAAACAGGAAACCGACCATGCTGAAAACCCGTGTCATTCCCTGTCTCGACGTCAAGGACGGTCGCGTCGTCAAGGGAGTCAATTTCGTTGATCTGATTGATGCCGGCGATCCAGTGGAACAAGCACGTATCTATGACGCCGAAGGCGCAGACGAGCTTTGTTTCCTTGATATCACCGCATCAAGCGACAATCGCGATACCATTTTCGACGTTGTTGCCCGCACCGCCGAGGCATGCTTTATGCCCGTCACAGTCGGTGGCGGCGTGCGTTCGCTTGAAGATATTCGCAAACTGCTTTTGGCAGGTGCCGACAAGGTTTCGATCAATACGGCCGCGGTCAATAACCCCGATTTCGTGCGCGAAGCAGCACGCAAGTTCGGATCACAATGTATTGTGGTTTCGATTGACGCCAAATCGACCGGCCCGGACAAGTTTGAAATCTTTACCCACGGTGGTCGCAAACCAACCGGGATTGACGCCGTTTCGTTTGCAAAACAAATGACGGAATATGGCGCCGGGGAACTCCTGGTCACCTCGATGGATCGCGATGGCACCAAGTCGGGCTTTAACCTGCCGCTGACGCGATCAATTGCGGATGCCGTACATGTGCCGGTGATTGCATCGGGCGGTGTCGGGACGCTGGACCATATGGTCGAAGGTGTGACCGAAGGCCATGCCTCGGCGGTTCTGGCTGCCTCGATCTTCCATTTCGGGACCTATCGTATCCGCGAGGTCAAGGACCACATGAAAGCCGCCGGCATCCCGGTCCGCGAGGGGTGATTATGACTGATAAACATATCCTTGATCAGCTTTACGCTGTGGTTTCCGAACGCAAGGGCGCAGATCCCGAAACCAGCTATACAGCAAGACTTCTTGCCAAAGGCACGGCAAAAATCGCCCAGAAAGTCGGCGAAGAAGGCGTTGAGACCGTGATCGCGGCCCTTGCCGAAACACCTCAAAAAGTAGCATCCGAAAGTGCCGATCTGCTCTATCACCTGACCGTGCTTTGGGCTGATCAAGGGGTAAAGCCGGAAGATGTATGGAACATACTGGCCGAACGTCAGGGTATTTCCGGTATTGCCGAAAAGGCATCCCGCACCGATAAATAGGGTCATATCCCGTCAAGATCAGGAGCATCCCCATGGCCGTCTCTGCCTATGATCCGCAAAACATCTTTGCCAAAATTCTTCGTGGCGAAATCCCGTGCAACAAGGTTTTTGAGGACGATCATGTCCTTGCCTTTCACGACATCGCCCCGCAGGCCCCGACCCATATCCTTGTGATCCCGAAGGGTGCCTACACCAGCTATGACGACTTTGCAGCCAATGCATCGGACGCAGAAGTCATCGCCTATACCCGTGCAATCGGCAAAATCGCTACCGCAGCAGGCGTTGTCGAGGACGGTTATCGCCTGATCGCCAATACCCGCGACCATGGCCGCCAGGACGTCCCGCATCTTCATGTCCATATCATCGGCGGCAAAAAGCTGGGCCTGATGTTGCCAAAAGACTAAGGTTGACGCCTGCAAGACTAGAATTCGGGGCAGGGCGGCTATGGCGTCCCTGCCTTTTTGATTTACCGGAATGTCATGATCCGAGATATCTCGTCCGCCGCTAAGATTTTCCAAAGCCTTCCGGGTGACTGGACGCTTGTGCGAGATATTGGTCCCACAGGAAAGTTCAAAGGCGATGTGACTTTTCGTCTGATAGAGCCTGAAAAGACCGGAATTATACGCTATCGGGAGGAAGGAGTTCTTGAGCGCAGGGATGGCAAACGCTTTGACGGTTACCGCGAATACGACTTCGTTCTGCATGAAGACCCGCCCGGGATTGAGCTTCTGTTTCGCGATCCGTTAAGCTTTGGCAATCGCTATGTCCTGCTGCAATTTGGAGAGGATGCAGCCGATGTGCTTTGTGCACGCGACATTCATCCCTGTGGTGATGATTTTTATCATCATTGCATGATCTGGCATGATGAAAATCATTTCGAAACTAAAATAAAAATAACTGGCCCGAAGAAAGACCATTTGTTGCACAGCATTTATCTTCGAAAACCAAAGGCCTAGGCCGCAGCAATTTCCTTAACGTTACGAGGTTCACATGCCACTGTCCCCGTTCCATCTGGCATTTCCGATTAAATCGATTGCCGATACACGCGCGTTTTATATCGATATCCTTGGTTGTAACGAAGGTCGTTCGACCGAGGCATGGATTGATTTTGATTTCTTTGGTCATCAGCTTTCTGCCCATGTTCGCCCCGAAGCAGGACAAAATGCGGGCGCGGGGAATGTGGATGGTGATGCGGTGCCAATCCCGCATTTTGGCGCGGTTCTGGAATGGGATAAATGGCATGATCTGGCAGATCGCCTGAAAGAAGCGGGGGTTAAATTCCTGCTGGAGCCGAAAATCCGCTTTAAAGATGAACCGGGCGAACAGGGAACTTTCTTTGTGGAAGACCCGGCCGGCAATGGTCTGGAATTCAAGACATTCCGCGATCCGGCGATGATTTTTGCGCATTAATTGGCATTTTAGGCAGAGATGATCCGACTTTGGCTTTGATGTCGCGGAACGCTTTGCCCTGCAATGCGTTATATGATCAGGTAATATAAGCGATGCCGGTTCTGATCGGTATCCGCGACATCCCTAAATCGTCGATCCACATCATCCGTCCGTCAGGAGAATTGCCCATGTCCGCCGCCAGTTCCGCCAATACTACCCGCAAAACCCCCAGCATCCTGATTGCGGCGGCGGGCGAGGATGATCGCTGGAAAGAGGCCATGGTCGCCCGCCTGCAGGATGCAAATATCGTCACACAATATGAAAATTACGATCCCAAAACGATTGATTTTGCCTTGTTGTGGAAACAGCCGCAGGGATTGCTTAAAAGCCTGACGGGACTTCAGGCGATCTTCTCACTTGGCGCGGGTGTTGATCATGTACTTTCAGCGCCCAGCCTTCCGACAGAAGTGCCAGTCATTCGCCTTGAAGATGCCGGTATGGCCGATCAGATGGTGCAATATCATCTGTATGCCGCACTGCATTTTATGCGCGATTTCGATATTTATGCCCGTCAGCAGGCCAAGGCCGATTGGACCCAGCACGATGTCGCACGTATTTCGAAATGCCGGGTCGGGGTGATGGGGCTGGGTGCACTTGGTGCGGCGGTCGCCACCGCCCTGACCCAGCTTGGCTTTGCCGTATCCGGCTGGAGCCGCACGATGAAGGCGATTGATGGCATCACCACCTATGCCGGGGCCGAAACCCTCAACGAGTTCCTTGGACAATCCGACATCCTGGTTTGCATGTTGCCGCGTACTGCCGAAACCGAGGGCGTTTTGAACGGAAACACTCTGTCCCAATTGCCAAAAAATGCCGCAGTGATCAATGCCGCGCGCGGTGCGATGATTGTGGAGGCGGATCTTCTGCGCCTGATAGATACCGGGCATCTGCGCGGGGCGTTCCTTGATGTGGCGGTAACCGAACCGCTACCCGAAAGCCACCCGTTCTGGGATCATTCGAAAATCCGCATCACGCCGCATATCGCGGCCGCGACACGGATTGAGGAATCGGTCGATCAGATCGCCGAAAATATTGATCGCATCTCACGCGGCGAAACCCCGCGCGGCCTTGTTGATCGTAAAACAGGATATTAAGCCGCATCGTTGGTAAAGGAGCAGAATGGTTGGCTATGCCAGTCCATTCTGCCTGCCAACGTTAGTCACCTCGAACCGCAATCAGCTTGCCATCAGTCCTTCGACCCCATTGGCAAAAAGCTGCCCCAGCCAGTCGGTAAATACGCGAACGCGCGGTGAAAGTTGCCTGTTATGTGGATACAGCACCGATACAGGCATCGATTCCGGCGGATATTGCGGCAGGATTTCGACCAGCCGACCAGCCTTCAGATCGGCCACCGCGCGGTAATACGGGACCTGAATGATCCCAAGCCCGGCAATAGCCGCCGCGATATATAAATCCGCCCCGGTCACGGAAATATTGGCAGGAATCTCCACCTGCCGCACAAGACCGTCAATCGTGAAATCAAGCGGCATCGGCTTGGCATCCGCACCGGAAAGGAAGGAAACAACCCGGTGTCCCTGGCGTTCAAAATCCTCGATCCGTTCGGGTATGCCATATTTTTCAAGATAGCCAGGACTTGCAACCGTCACCTCGGGCATTGTTGCCAAACGACGGCTGATCATGGATGAATCGACCAGTTCCCCACTGCGCAACACGCAATCATATCCCTCATGAACCAGATCGACATACCGATCACCATCCGCCACCACAAGCGTGATATCAGGATATTCATCCATAAAGCCCGGCAGGGCCGGAATGACAAACATCCGGGCCAGTGTCCCCTGAAGATTGACGCGCAAAAGCCCCTTGGGCGCACAAGGCCGAAAAAGGCCGTCGGCTTCCTCCAGCTCGCCCAGTATCCGGATACAGCGCTTGTAATAAGCTTCGCCGTCCAGAGTTGGTCGAACCTGTCGGGTGGTGCGGTTCAGAAGCCGAGTACCCAACCGTTCTTCAAGGCGCTGAATGGCGTTGGTCATCGTGGCGCGTGGTATCTGAAGATCCGTCGCTGCTTTGGTAAAACTTCTGCGCTCGACAATTCGAACGAAGTTGCGCATTTCCTCAAACCGGTCCATCGCATTTCCAATTGTTATGATTTATCGAACAGTATTGTCGATTATGGGGTAATTATCCCAAATGTCATCCGGTTCATACTCCGCCCATCGAAATTGGTTCATCACCAGGCAGGAAAACCGACATGACAAATGCAAATGAAACCAGAACCGCCATTATCACCGGTGCCGCACGTGGCATTGGTGTGGCCCTTGCCAAACGCTTGGCACAGAATGGGTTTGCCGTTGTTATCAACTATGCCAACAGTGCCAACAGCGCAAACGCCCTTGTCGACGAACTGACAACAAGCGGCCATCAGGCGATGGCAATCAAGGCCGATATCACCGATGCCGATGCCGTCAAACAGATGTTCGATCACGCCGAAACCCGTTTTGGCGGGGTTGATGTCATCGTCAATAATGCTGGCGTCATGACCACACAGCCGATCTCGGAAATGAGTGACGCGGTCTATGACTCGATGATGGATACCAATGTACGCGGTACCTTCAACATGCTGCGCGAGGGGGCCAAACGCCTGCGCAATAACGGTCGGGTAATCAACTTTTCAACCACGGCCCTTCATCTGAAATTGCCGGGTTATGCGGTCTACAATGCAACCAAGGCGGCGGTTGAAGCCATGACAGGTGTTTATGCCAAGGAACTGCGCGGCCGCAATATCACGGTCAATGCCGTTGCCCCCGGCCCGGTTGCTACCGAGTTGTTCCTGAACGGCAAGACCGACGAACAGATTACACATTTTTCCAAAATGCCGCCACTTGAACGCCTCGGACAGCCAGAAGATATCGCCGGTGTTGTCTCCTTCCTGGCTGGGCCGGATTCCGATTGGGTCAATGGACAGACGCTGCGCGCCAATGGCGGCCTTGCCTGATCCTGATCATTAAATTGATTGCCCTACCGCTTTTCCCCCGATCCCGCGCGACAGGGTGATTACACAAAGGTGCCGTCCTGAAAACATGAGGACGGCACCTTTGCCGTTCCACGAAGGCCCTATTGCCAAAACAGCGACAAGAAACTCGCAAAAACTCCACCGAGCAAATTGGCAAGCCCCTGATTTTAACCCATGATGGCCACGCCCCGAACAAGGATGCCTTTATGACCGATATTACCTTCCGCTATGCCACGCATGAAGATTTGCCTGCCATCGTTGCGCTTCTGGCAGATGACGAAAAGGGCAAAACCCGCGAAGAACTGCGCGATCCGCTGCCTGATGTCTATTATGCCGCGTTCGATGCCATGCAAAGCCAAAGCACCCAAGCCCTTCCCAACAAATACCTGCTGGCGTGTCGCGGGGATGAGATTGTCGGTTGTCTGCAACTGACCCTGATTGCCGGGCTTTCGCGCAAAGGTCGTCTGCGTGCGCAGATCGAAGGGGTGCGGGTGTCGTCAAAATGTCGCGGCCAGAAGGTGGGGGAAAAGCTGATTACCGAATCCATTTCGATTTCGAAATTACTTGGTGCATCGCTTGTGCAATTCACAACCGATAAAAGCCGAAAGGATGCGCACCGCTTTTACGAACGGCTTGGTTTTGTTGCCAGCCACGAAGGTATGAAAAAGGAAATCTGAGGTTTTCTGTCATAGTAATGGCAATATTTCCCGGCCTTATCATGCTATGATTGAAATCCCACGAAACACTGGCAAACGGAGCTTACACCATGAATCTCTCCGAACTGCAGGAAATTGCCACACTCAAGGGCTTCACCCATCATTTCAGTGCGGCTGGAAACCATGTTACCTGCGATGGCAAGGAAGTAAGCTATTCCGCCAATGATCTGACTATTATCGACAGTCGATCCGTCGATAGCGGCACCGATCCGGGTGATGATGCGACGCTTTATATGATCGAGGCCCGCGACGGTACGCGTGGCACCCTGATCGTACCGAGCAGCTTTTACACAGAACATGAAAAAGCCGAACTGATTGACCATTTGCGAAGTCAGCAACGCGAAAGCAAATCGGGCAATCCTTAATCCTGACGGAACAGACATTCTCTTTGCGCGTTTATGAAACACGGATATCAAAACGAGCAAGGAGCCAAGTCATGAATCTCGCAGAACTTCAGGAAAATGCCATCCGCCACGGCTTTTCGCATCAATTCGTTTATGAAGATGGCGTATTGCGTTGTGATGGGGGCGGCCCGGTCTATGATCCGGCAGATCTGAAAATCGTGCACAGCAACAGTGTCGATGCAGGTACCGATCCAGGGGATGATGCCACCCTTTATATGATCGAAGCCCGCGATGGCACCAAGGGAATGATGATCATCCCTTCAAGTTTTCATACTGATCCAGCCAAGGCACAGTTGATTGATGATCTGCGTCGGAACACACATTAATCGCGATATCCCGGTTTTTCACGTGTTCTCACAAAATGAACACAAACCTGCACTTTTGGCGACATGAAGGATGATGAGATTGACGTCATTATCGAAATTCGATCAAAAGGCAGTAAATGCGATGTCGGACCTGTTGCCGTTTTTTCGGGCCTGGGTGGCCGATCCCAAACGGGTTTCGGCCATTTCCCCCTCCAGTTCGGCATTGGCAGAACTGATTACATCCGAAATTTCCCCCGCAACCGGCTCCGTGCTTGAGCTTGGTCCGGGTACCGGTGTTTTTACACGGGCCCTGATCGCGCGCGGTCTTGATGAGGGCGATCTGACCTTGGTCGAAGCCGGGGCCGAATTTGCCCGATTGCTCTCAGATCGTTACCCACGTGCCAGGGTGCTGCATATGGATGCCAGCCGGATCACCTTAAACCCGCTTTATCCATCCAATGATCTGGGTGCTGCCATCAGCGGCCTGCCATTGCTTTCCATGCGACCCCGCCAAGTGATGGGCGTTTTGAATGGTGCATTCCGTTATCTTGGACCTACCGGTGCCCTCTATCAGTTCACCTATGGCCCACGCTGCCCGATTCCAAGCACCATTCTTGATCGGATGGGCCTTCGCGCCAGCCGGATCGGAACGATCATGCGCAATGTACCACCATCGTCCGTTTACCGGATTTCCCGCGTTGCCTGATCATCTCCGATAAGCCATATGCCGGTAACCAAGGGCTTCGGCGATATGCCCGCGCTTGACGTTATCCATGCCCGCCAAATCGGCAATCGTGCGGGCAACACGCAAAACACGATGATACCCGCGAGCTGAAAGCTTCATCTGACGCGTGGCATCCTGCAACAAGGCACGCCCATCCTCATCCAGAACCGCTGCTTTTTGCAAGACCTCGCCATCTGCTTCAGCATTGGTCAAAATATTATCATTTTTATATCGTAATGACTGGGTTTCGCGCGCCACCAAAATCCGTTTACGCACCACCTGCGTCGTCTCGCCCGACGCCGGAAGGTCAAGTTCTTCGGGTGTGACTGCGGGAACATCAATCTGGATATCAAAACGATCCAGAAGCGGGCCGGAAAGCCGCGCCTGATAATCCTCGCCACATCGCGGTGCCCGCGTGCACGCCAGATCATTATCACCCAAATAGCCGCACCTGCAGGGATTCATTGCCGCAACCAGTTGCACACGCGCCGGATAGGTTACATGCGCATTGGCACGCGCAACCGATACCTGTCCGGTTTCAAGTGGCTGACGCAACGCATCAAGGACATTGCGCTGAAATTCCGGTAATTCATCCAAAAACAGAACGCCATGATGGGCTAAGGAAATCTCGCCAGGGCGGACACGATGGCCACCGCCAACAAGTGCAGGCATGGATGCCGAATGGTGGGGCTGTCGGAAGGGTCGTGTGCGGATAAGACCGCCTTCGGGCAGCATCCCGGAAACCGAATGGATCACGGTAGTTTCAAGGGCCTGTCTGGCATTCAATTCTGGCAAAAGCCCCGGCAGACGAGCGGCAAGCATCGATTTTCCCGAACCGGGCGGGCCGCTCATCAATAAATTATGACCGCCAGCCGCAGCAATTTCGAGCGCACGTTTGGCACTTTCCTGCCCCTTGATATCGCGTAGATCTGGCAATGATACGGGAGATGAGCTAACTTTCGGCGCACATGGCCGCGACAGGATCTGAGTTCCTTTGAAATGGTTGATCAATCCGGTCAAACGCGATGGTGCCAGAATTTCAAGTTCCCCTGCCCAAAGCGCTTCCGCACCGTTATCTGCCGGGCAGATAATCCCCCGATCCAAGCCACTTGCCTGCATGGCCGCCGGTAAAATCCCGCCGACGCCGGTGATACTGCCATCAAGCCCCAATTCACCCAGTACGACAAAATTCGCAATGTCTTCGTGTCCGATCACATCCATCTCGGCCAGAAGACCCAACGCAATCGGCAGATCGAAATGCGATCCTTCCTTTAGTAAATCGGCGGGGGCCAGATTGATTGTGATGCGCTTGGGCGGCAATGCCAGCCCCATCGCTGAAAGCGCGGATCGCACACGTTCGCGCGCCTCGGAAACCGCCTTGTCGGGCAAGCCAACCACGCTAAAAGCGGGCAATCCGCTTGCCATCTGAACCTGCACATCGACCGGAATTGTATCAATCCCGGCAAAGGCGACGGTCATAACCCTTGCTGTCATGTGGTGTTGATCCCCGTAACCCCAAGTTATATATACCACTTTGGCGGGAAACGGGGATCAAGGCAACAAGTCGTTTATCCCCGGTCATCAGGCACAACCTGCTCCGTCTTCTGGCGACATCTCGGTATTGATCATCCAGGGCGTACCGAACTTGTCGGTAAACATGCCATAACCCGGCGACCAAAAGGTTTCCTCGAACGGCATGGTGACTTCGCCACCTGACGAGAGAGTATCAAACATTTTTCTGGCATCGGTCGCTTTTTCAAAATGCAGGGACGCTGTCATACCCTGCATTTTAGCAAAATAGCCCGGCGGGCAGTCGGACGCCATCAAGTGCCAGCCATCCCCCATCAAACATGCATGGGCGATTTTGTCGTTGAGTTCCGCAGTGTCGCCGGCCATCGGCGTATCGCCAAACGGCATCATGATCAGTTCACCACCCAGGACCGATTGATAGAATTCAAAAGCCTGACGGCAATTACCATCGAAATTCAGATAGGTGATCAGTCTCATCGGAGCGTTCCTTTATGTGTAAAAATCTGGTTGGTTTGGAGATTTACGGCTGCAGCCCGAACTGGGCGGAACCGTTTTCAAAGTCAAAAGGCACGGAAAAATGTTCATGCATGATGCGCCATTGACCATCGTGTTTTTCAAGGTGATAGCTTGACCGCATCCAGCTTGCCTGTTCGGTCCCATCTTCCTTGCGCATACCGCACCGGATCAGGAACCGTGCAACTGCCAAATGCCCGGAAATGCGAATAAGGGGTTCCTGCGGTTCCATGATGAATTCGTCATCGAACGCCATGCAGCGTTCCCAATGGGCACGATAATCGTCGCGGCCCTTGAATTGTAATGGACCAACCGCGTCATAGGAGCAGATATCATCGCTATATAACGCCATGATACCGTCGAGATCCTTGTTACGCGCCGCCGTTGACCAGCGGGTGAAAATCTCGCGGATAGCAACTTTGTCTTTGCTTTGTTTATCAGTCATGGGGGCATTTCCTTGCGTTGGTGGTGCGAGGGATTGGCAAAAATTTTGCGTGGAGTTTTCAGATGCCTTTGGCGGCACGTTCAATCCCGGCGATATCGAATTTTTCCATCGACATCATGGTTGTTGCCACCCGGGCCGCTACATCCGGATCGGGATCGTTCATCAATTCGATCAGGCGAACCGGAGTGATCTGCCAGAAAAGGCCAAACCTGTCTTTTAGCCAGCCGCACTGTCTGAGTTCCCCACCTTCGGAAAGGCAGTCCCAGTAATAATCAACTTCTGCCTGATCATTGCAGGACACGGTGAAGGAAACAGCCTCGGTAAACTTGAACTGCGGCCCGCCGTTAAGGGCTGTGAATTGTTGACCTTCAAGCTCAAAACTTACGGTCAAAACATGGGCTTCCCGTCCGGGTCCGGCCTTGCTGCTGCGGAGAATTTTGCCGATCGTGGCATTTGGAAAAACGGACGCATAAAAATTGACGGCTTCTTCGGCGTTGCCGTCAAACCATAGAAAGGGGCTGATCTTCTGCATCGGGCTTCCTCCTTGCCGTTCAGAAGTGAATTCCAAATCGGGTAAAGCGTGGTGGCGCTTTATGAACCAAACGATTGATCAGTTTTTTCTTATTTTCCCGTTTGACAAATACGTTGATATCAACATAATTAATTCATGTCAAAAAAAGATTTCAACCAGAACGATAAAGTCCCGTTTTCATCGACGCTGATGGTGCGTGACAGTTGTCTTTGTCTGCATGTGCGGCGGGCCGCGCGCACGATTGCGCGCCGGTTCGACGATGCTTTTCGCCCGCTTGACCTGACCAGCGGGCAATATTCCTTGCTTATGTCGCTTAACCGGCCACACCCGCCGCACATGCAAGATGTTGCTGATTTGCTGGCGATGGATCGCACAACACTGACCGCCAATCTTAAACCGCTGGAACGACGGGGGCTGGTTGCAATCGATATCGACCCCAAGGATAAACGCAGTCGTTTGCTGACTCTAACCGATCAGGGAATGGCGTTGATTGTTAAAGCCTTTCCGATCTGGCAAAAGACCCAGAAAGACCTCAACGCACTGGTCGCGAATTCCGATTCGCGCCACCTTTTGACAGATTTGATCAACCTGACGAATGGCTAGGACAGAATCAGATGATCAGTCTTCGGACGGTTCGGATTTGGCCATATCTTCAGATGCATCGCCATCAGTCGCATCGCCGTCACGCGGCGGTAGGAATTCCTTGCGGCATGGAACAGCAACGCCATCTACAACGGTCCAGCCAAAATTGCGGAACTTGCCAAAACTTTCTTTTTTCATCGTGATGCCGCTGGAACGGTGCTTGCGCACTTCGGCGGAATCTTCACCCTGAATTTTTCCGGCCCGGGCCCAGGCCCGTTCACGCATGGATTTGGTAATGTCGGTCATGAAACCCGTTTCATCTGAAAAGTTGCTGCCCGACATCATAACACATCTCGCTGCCCCGCCACGCTATAGCTTGTTTAACCGGCCCGGACAATATTGCATCCATGCAGATCAGATCTGTCAAACCGGAAGCAAATGATACCGCGTGGCAAGCATGGCTGGGCGATTGGCCATGCCCGCCATCAAATGGCGCAGATCGTCTGAAACAGCAAAACACCCATCGGGCCAGCGGAAATCAACATATTCAAGGGCCGCGACCACCGAAAGAGTGCCGATATCTGGCCTATCTGTTGCGAGGCTGCTGATCCCGGCTTCTATGGCGTCAATGCTTGCATGAACCGCGGCACGCTGACGATCCATTACGAAATCGGAACGTTCAGTTTCCGGGCGTTTGCTATCGGCGTATAACCGCCCGGTCGAGGACATCATACCGTCACGCAAAGCCGCATCCGTCCAAGGATTGATCATAATTTCAGAAATATCGCCTTCCAATCCCAATTCGCGAACATTGATCGGCACCTTCCGTGGAAAGGGCGATGTCGGCGAATAGTAAAGCTGCATGGTAGGAACTATGGGATCCTCCCTAGATCGTTAAATCCGGTGTCCAGCCAATATTTTCCAGATGCCAGTTGGCCCGCCAGTTTTCGCCCTTTCGGTCCAGTGTCAGGTAATTGCGTGCAGCGCAATAGGTGCCAATCCGCCCAGGAAGCGGCTTAAGCTTGGTCGGGCGACCGGGCAGGGGATTATCGCCAATCCATGCCAAAAGACCAAGCACACGCGCAAACGCCACCGGCGGGGCAGTGTGCGAAATGCCCGATGCCACCAGTTGGTGAATGGACTTGCCATGGGTTTCAAACGTGCCGCGGGTCGCCACATGAATTTCCCCCGAAAGCATGGTCATGTCATAACCGCCCTTGACGACGACATCTTCAATGGTTTCCAGAAAACGGCACCATTCCTTACGATGCCAACGGCTTTGCCACTGATCGCGCAGGTCATCTTCGTATTTCTGCGCACTGGGCATCAGATGCAGGATCGCCTCAACCAGTGACAGGCGCGGGCCAATCACCGGCACACTCGACATCAACAAAATACGATGATGTTCCGGAATCGTATCGAGTACCGCAATCATGTCCCGCCAACCATGTTCGCCCATGATCGCATGCGGGGTCCGTTCCGACCGCAAGTCGGGCGCAATCACCGAAAATCCGGGGAAATCCGTACGCCAGCCCAGGCTTTGCCCCGAACGGTCCAGTATTTTCTGCGGCAATTCGTCGGGCGCGGTGCAAAGCTGCATCAGGCAAAATGCTTCACGCGCGCAGGCAAACATGCCCTTTGCGACCATGCTGTCATGAAACCATTTCTTGTGACTGCCCCAACCGTCAAAAATGTCGTGGTCATCCCACATCATCAAAGAGGGCACCCGCGCCAGTATATGGCTGATCTGCGGCTGTCCATAAATTTCAAGATAATGTTCCAGATAGAATTTCAGAACACTATTGCGCATCTCGGGGGTGAAATTCGCTGCCAGTTTCTGCTGACGTCTCGTCTTTTTCCAGGTGACAATATCAGGATGGCATCCCCAGACCCCGTCGGCATAAATCTGGTCCCCGCCATGCAAAAGCAGGGAAAAAGGCCGTTTTTGATGTTCGCGGGCCAAATCAATCCACAGCGCATTACGATCCGCCAAAGGTCGGTCCAAATCGCCGTCTTCTTGTCCGTTACACGAGACAAACCCGATCCGAAGGTCATGAGTCAAATCGGTATTCACATAATATGTTTCGATATCGAAACTATAACGCGCATCCGACGCAACCGGCAGCTCGAAATCATAACGCCAGTAATGACGCCCGAACCGGTTCGCAAGCTTTGTCGGGGTTACAATATCCTGACCCATGATTCGAAACTCGGCCGGATCGGCTCCTTCCGGCGTCACAACAAGGGCGGCCAGACGGGCCGTTTTATCGTCGCTGCCACGCGCGAACAGGAACGGGCCAAAGGTACCGTTTGTTGAAATTGCGCTGTTTTGCTTATCCGCCATGCAATCGGATTCCGCCTTGTTGATGATTGATCCCAAAATCATACGCAGAAACAGGCGTTTGGTTCCAGCCTGCGGGCATGAATTCAGTCACATCAACGGATATGGGCAGCAAATTGGTGCAGAATTGCCGATGAAATCCGGCCATTTCGCGGCCATCCATTCCGACCAGACAGGGGGGCCAGAAAAAGGGGCAAGCGGTTAAACCACTTGCCCCGAAAATCGTCCCGTCGTCAAATCCGATCAGGACAAGCGGGTTTCAATCGCATCCCAGATCAGGGATTCCAGTTTCGATCCGTCAAAACGGTTCACTTCCTGAAGCCCGGTCGGCGAGGTGACGTTGATTTCCGTCATATAATCGCCAATCACGTCAATCCCGACAAAGATCAGATCGCGCTTTTTCAGTTCCGGCCCAATGCGTTCGCAAATCTCAAGTTCACGCGGGGTGAGCATGGATTTTTCCGCTACGCCGCCAACATGCATGTTCGACCGTGCCTCGCCCTCGGCCGGGACACGGTTGATCGCACCGACAGGTTTGCCATCGACCAAAATGATGCGTTTGTCGCCTTTGCGCACATCGGGCAAGTAAGCCTGCACCATCAAAGGCTCGCGCGACTGCGCGGCGAATAGTTCCAACAACGAATTCAGGTTTTCGTCACCCGGTTTCAGATGGAAAACACCAGCCCCGCCATTGCCAAACAGCGGCTTGACAATGATGTCCTTGAATTCCTCGCGGAAATCCCGAATACGCGCAGCCGACCGGGTAATCAGGGTCGGCGGCATCAGATCGGAAAACTCTGTAACGAAAATCTTTTCCGGCGCATTGCGGACATGGCCGGGGTGGTTGACCACGAAGCTTTCCGGATGAACGGCTTCAAGCAGATGGGTCGCCGTGATGTAATTCATGTCAAACGGCGGGTCCTGACGCATCAGGATCACATCGGTTTCTTTGGCGAGATCTATGATCTTTGCCTCACCCAGATCATAGTGATTGCCCTTGTCGTAACGAAGCGTCATCGGGCGGACTTCGGCCTTGATCCGACCGCGGTCATAAAACATGTCATCGGGATGATAGTGCAAAAGATCATAACCGCGTGACTGGGCTTCGAGCCCCATCACAAAGGTTGAATCCCCCTTGATATCGATCGATGCGATTGGATCCATCTGAATTGCGACGATACGACTCATAAAACGCTTTCTCCTGTTGCCGGAAAGCCGATCACTGCTGCAAATGCGGCCAAACCCGGCCAATTGTGATCATTTGCGGGCGTGACTTGACCCGGCTGGCCTTCCCGGCCAAATGATGCGATATGTTGTACATATTGTGGTTGGTTACAATTTGGCTGAATTTTTATCATTCGCCATTCCGGTTTCGCAATCGCGATCACAGAATTTCTTAAAACGGGTAGACAGGCTGTCACATGGCATTCTTCAGCAAATTCGGCAAATTCCGCATCAAACAGGTGGGCGCGCGCTTCCGCTCCATGACGGCGGCATCTGTCTTTGCCACAGCCTTTGTGATTGCCGCACCGGTTTCAATCAGCCTGACGCCCGCAAGTGCTTTGGCGCAGTCAGGCGCGATGGACCAGGCAACCATCGAGAAAATCGAAAACTATCTTGAGGACATCACCACACTGAAAGGTGATTTCGTCCAGATTTCGTCGGATGGTGGTGCCGCAGAGGGCAAGCTTTATATGGAGCGGCCCGGCAAGATGCGGTTTGAATATAACCCGCCTGCTCAAATCCTGCTGGTCTCCACCGGGTCTGATTTCATTTATTATGATAAGGAAATCAACGCCCCGACCTATTTCAATATCGACGAAACCCCAGCTGGTATCATTCTGGCAAAGGACGTGTCTCTGACGCGAGAGGTCAAGGTTATTGATTTCAAACGTACCGCCGAAACCATGCGGGTTGAAATGGTGCGCAAATCCGATCCGGGTGCTGGCAGTGTCACACTGGTGTTTCAGGAAAATCCGATGCAGTTGCGTCAATGGATTGTCACCGACCCCGCCGGGGTAGAAACGACCGTGACCCTGTTCAATACCGAAGAAGGCATGAAGCTGGACCCGGCATTATTCAAATTTGACCGCATCTGGCCCAATCAGCGCGGCTGATTTCAAAATTCCCGGTCAACTTCACGAAAATGTCAAATCTGCCTGCCAAAGCGGTTAAGCATTCCGATTCAAACTCTTGCAAACATTGTTGTTTCGCAACGATCAATCGGTATGACATTTTTCACCGGCATCCACGAAATTTATCGCCGATAAGCGGCCCTGATCTATGGCAGACGGGGGTTATAGTCCCTATATGAAAATCTGTCACAAGGTTCCCGAATTTTGATGTGGGAGCCAAGTGTGAGGAACAGGTCTCCCCTACCTTTCCTCACGCTCCAGATCATCGGAGCGCTGGCGTCCGGTTCTCCCCCCTGACCGGACGCCTTTTTTCTGCCCAACACATACGATATCCGACGCTTTGGGCAAAAAATCTGTCAAATCCGCTACCGATTTCACGGCCTGTTAATTTTGATTGCCTAGTAATGTTTGGCATGATTCCCTTGGAACGTATTTACGACAGTGCCAGCAGGATAAAATTCCGCCAATGATCAATGACTTTCTGAAATCCGTTTCCCAGTTCTCCGACCCGCGTTTTCGCAAGGTTGTGTGGATCGGCGTTGCCGGCGCGTTGGCAACAATTGTCGGGCTTTGGATGCTGATTGGCTTTGGCCTGAATTCGGTAACCTTTTTTGCCGATGGCGGCTGGATGGAAACCGCGGCAGACTGGCTGCTTGGCGTTGGTCTGGCATTTTTGGTGCTGTTGATGTTCCCGGCAGCGACCGTGCTGATTTCAAGCCTGCTGCTTGATCAGATCGCCGATGCGGTTGAAGATAAATATTATCCAACCCTGCCCAACACCCGCCCGCAACCGATCACCGAAGCCCTGATCAGCGGCCTTAAATTCGCATTGACCGCTTTGGCGCTTAACATCCTGATACTGCCGCTTCTTTTGGCCGGACCGGTCTACATCATCGCGTTCTATGCGATGAATGGGTATCTGCTTTCGCGCGAATATTTTGAACTGGTCGCCGCACGTCGTTATGATGTGCACACGGTGAATGCCATTCGCAAGAGCCGCCAGATGAAACTGTGGTTTGCCGGGATCGGCCTGACATTCCTGATGACCGTGCCGCTGGTCAACCTTGTGGCTCCGATCATTGCGACTGCCTTTATGGTACATTACTCCGTCCGTCTGGGCGCGTTCGAAAACCGGACCACAGCCTGACGCCATTCCGGTGGGCATCGGATAAAACGGCGGAAACCTGAAACAAAACTGCAAGACAAGGATTTGGTCATCCCCATGTTCGGAAAGAAAAAAGCCAACAAAACAGTCGACAGCAGCCCGGCTTCGTCAGATACATCTTCTTCCAGATTGAATTCAGGCGGTCTTTCCAACAGCACAGCTTCCTCGCCGAACACGTCGACTTCGGACGAAAGTGCGAGTGCCAGCAACGATACCGCCACAAAAACAGAAAAACGTAGTGAGCCGCAGCTATTTACCCAGCCGCGCACAAAGGAAGAACCGCAAATGTCCAGCAAACCGCATTCCACCAGCTTCCGCCCGGAAATCCCGAAGCGCCCGCTTGAAATTCCGACCCGCGGCAGTGCTGGCCGTCCGAGCGCAACACCAAACAACACCGAAGGCAAGAAGCTGACGGTTGGCCGCGATATTCGTCTGGCTGGCGAAATCGGTTCCTGCGACATACTTGTCGTCGAGGGCCATGTTGAAGCCCAGATCAAGGAATGCACCCGTCTTGAAGTTTCCCAGGGTGGGACATTTGTCGGTACCGCACAGGTCGACGAAGCCGAAATCAGCGGCACCTTCGAAGGCGATCTGACAGCACGCCGCGTCATCGTGATCGGCACAGCCGACATCAACGGCAAGATCACCTATGGTGCACTTCAGATCGAAAACGGTGCCCGTATCAAGGGCTCGCTGGAATATGTTGAAGGCAGCGACGACGGCACCAGCCGTACAGGTCATTCGGCTGCGATCACCATTCCGCGCAAAAGCGACGATATCTGATCCGTGACCGGCATAAACCGATCACCAGTCCATACGACCCCGATACAGCTCCGGCGTGGTGAAGCACACCCCGCCGGGCTTCTTTGCGCGATGATCCTGATCGCGACATCGCTTGTGGCATGTGGCGGCAATGCCCTCCCGCCGGGCAGTACCAATCAGAACTATGGCAAGGCTACATCGGCCAGTTCGCCGCGCGTGACCCAGGACATCCCGAAAAAACCCGAAGCGTCTGCCACTGGTAGCACGACGGCAATGGCAACAGAACCCGCGGCAAGCTCGACTGGCACATCCAAATCGAAGTCGCCGCATATCACGGTTGCCATTCCGCCTGTTCCCTTCAAATCAATCAAGGCTGAAACCCTGATGGGTCTTTCGGAGGACGCTGTAGAACAAAAAATCGGCGAACCGGAAATGACCCGCGGCGAAGGCCCCGCACGGGTTTGGCAATACCGGTCCGATGACTGCTCCTTTGATGCGTTCTTTTTCCCGGCTGCCGAAGGGCAAAAACGCAAAATGACCCATATGCTTGCCCGCAAACGCAAAAGTGCCGATAAAATCTCGGTCCAAGATTGCCTCGATCAGGTCGTAAAAGCCCGATCTGCCCTAAACAACAAGGGTTAAAAGCCCAAAAGGAACAGGTATTTGCACCATTTTGCCATATCGCAGCCGATTTTTTCAAATTTCGCGATATGCCGTTATTTCCTTGGTCGAATATTTACCTTTTCCCGTCACCCTTGGGAAAATTTCTCATGAATCCGCCAAATCGGGTGGATTTAAGGTCTTCGTCCCGAAACTTCAGACACGATACGCGAGCCCATGAAAAAACACGCCCATCGTCTTGTCAGAAATTCGCTGTCAGGTGCAGCTGCCGCCCTTATCGCTTTGATCTCTCAGGCTGCGATTGCGCAAAATGCGCCGCAACTAATTGATGTATATGGAAAATGGGAGGCCTATAGCTATTCCGAGAAAGGCAAGAAAGTTTGCTATATCGGAAGTCAGCCGACCTCGGCCAAAGGTGACTACACCCAGCGCGGCAAGATCTATGTCATGGTCACGCACCGCCCGGCGCTCAAACTGTTCAACGAAGTCAGTTTCATCACCGGCTATACCTATGAAAAGGATAGCGATGTTGACCTTCGAATCGATTCCAAAAGCTTCAAGCTGTTCACCTACGAAGATTCAGCTTGGGCCGTGAACGGTGAAGAAGACCGAAAACTGGTCAGTGCCATGAAGTCGGGCAGCACGATGGTTGTTGTCGGGAACTCATCACGCGGCACGAAAACTACCGATACTTATTCTCTTTCCGGTTTCACCGCTGCCTATAATGCAATTTCAAAGGCTTGCGACGCCAAACCGGTTAACTAACCGAACAGAAAACCGATAAATCCCAGTGGTTGTAGGCGCTTGTATAGCTGCATCGCGTTCGGCAAATAGCTGCAATGTGAATTTTATCGTTTGTAAATTGCCCTGGCCCCGCTATATGCGGGGCCATGGTTTATGCGCCAAAAGCATTTCGCGGGAAAATCTGTTATAGTCCCGCCCCGTTGCAAATCGGCGCGCATCGGATGCACAAAACCGGAAACAACCGGAAACAGTACGATGCTGCCAGTAACGAAGAACAAACGCCGATAAACGCCAAACACCAAAGAGAGTGCCCGGGATGACCGACGTCCTGTCCGAAAACGTGACCCAGAACGCCGAAAACAGTGCCACACCGTCCGGCCCGACTTTGACCGATTTCGTAACGCGCGCCGCCAACGGGCAGGCTGCTGACGGACGTCGTGATCTTGTGGGTCTGTCGCGCGATCAGTTGACCGAACTGCTTGGCGAAATGGGTGAAAGCAAGTTTCGCGTCAAGCAGATGTGGAACTGGATTTATAACCGCGGTGTCAAAGACATCGAGGATATGACCAACATTTCCAAAAAGCTTCGCGATCGACTGTCGCAGGACTTCTATATTGGCCGCCCGATTCTGACAGCCGATCAGAAAAGCTCGGACGATACCCATAAATGGCTGATGAAGTTCCATGACGGTAACGAAGCCGAAACCGTCTATATCCCTGATCGTAACGAAGATCGTGGTGCTGTCTGCATTTCATCGCAGGTCGGCTGCACACTGACCTGCAAATTCTGCCATACCGGTACCCAGCTTCTGGTGCGCAACCTTACCCCTGGCGAAATCATCAGCCAGTTCATGGTTGCCCGTGACAGTTATGGTGAATGGCCAACCCCTGCGAACGGTATCCGTCGCCTGTCGAACATCGTTATGATGGGCATGGGAGAGCCGCTGTTTAACTATGAAAATGTCCGTGAAGCGCTGAAAATCGCCATGGATGGTGAAGGAATTTCAATTTCGCGCCGTCGCGTTACCCTCTCGACTTCTGGCGTTGTGCCGGAAATCGTGCGTTGTGGCGAGGAACTCGGTGTTGGTCTGGCAATTTCACTGCATGCGCCTGATGATGATCTGCGTAATGAGATCATGCCGATCAACAAGAAATACCCGCTCAAGGAACTGATGGATGCCTGCCGCCATTATCCCGGCATGTCCAATTCGCGCCCGATCACCATGGAATATGTGATGCTTAAAGGCGTGAATGACAAACCTGAACATGCACGCGCACTGGCAAAACTGGTCAAGGGCGTTCATTGCAAATTCAACCTGATCCCGTTCAATAAATGGCCGGGTTCGGACTATGAATGCACGCCGACCAACGACATCAAGAAATTCGCACATACGCTGCTTGAACTCGGCTACGAAGCGCCGATCCGCTGGCCGCGCGGCCGCGATATCCTGGCAGCTTGCGGCCAGTTGAAATCCGAAAGCCAGCGCCAACGCAAATCACGCGTCGGTGGTTGTGGCAACGCATCCGATGGTGAAAATGCCAATGTCGTTGCCGCGCAATAATTAACCCGTACAACCTAGCGAACATCTGGAATTATAAACGGGCAGGTTATCCTGCCCGTTTTATTTTGATTTTCTGATTAACGTTTTCAGTAGAAAACTATCAGCACTTCTTAGCTGGTTTAATCGCATCAGGATCATTCCATTGATTCTAATTTATCATCAGGCCCATTTCGCCTGAAGCTTTTTAGGTGCCATGTCGTCAGGTGCTTTCATATCTGAAATATCGATATTTATTGCCAACACTCCGCCAAGCCCCCCAACTGTCATTTCCGAAATACGCCGACCCACCCCGTCTTTATCCAGACCTGATAAATAGGAATCGCGCGCCAGCGCATCGGTGAAATCAATGGTCAAGGCATGGGTAAAACCCTGGCTCATGCCGCTTCCCGGTGTTTTGGGACCACCAACAAAGGCACATATTCCCGGCGTTTCAAGCGCCACTTCGGATAATTCGCGGAGTAATCCGTCAATTTCCGATGCCGGAACTGCATCACTGATCTGAAGCAGGACTATATGGCGCAGCATCAGGGTTGAACCTCTGTCAGTTTGACCGGATCAATTGATGCCGGCAGCAGAACAAACTTGCGTCCCTTGCGGTTCATATGACCGGCATGCAGGGCGGCATCCTCGCCAGGGCCAAAGAAAATATCCCCGCGTACCGGACCACGAATGGCGCCGCCCGTATCTTGCGCAACCATCAGACGATGAAATCTGGCATCGGCATTCATCGCATCATCGGTTTCAAGCCAGATCGGAACCCCCATGGCATGGAAACGCCGATCAACAGCCAATGACCGCCCTGTTTCCAGCGGTACGCCCTGCGATCCAAGCGGCCCGGCATCAGGGTCATCAGGGTCGGTTTTCAGCGGATTGAAAAACACAAAGGATGCGTTGGTATTCATAACATCAGCTGCCTGATCGGGATGATCGGATAACCATTGCCGGATGGTTTGCAAAGATACGGTTTCGCGCGTCAACTCGCCCCGTTCGATCAGTTCCCGACCAATTGCGAAATAGGGATGGCCGTTGGTCGCAGCATATCCGATGCGCAAAACACTGCCATCTGGCAAAACAACACGGCCCGATCCCTGAATTTGCAGGAAAAATGCATCAATCGCGTCATCAACCCAGACAAGTTCAAGATCCCGTCCGGCAAGTGCACCATTTTCAATCGCCGCACGGTCGTAATAGGGCTTTACATTTTTACCCTCAATCCGACCGACCAGTGTTGTGCCATTAAGATCCTCACGAAACGCGCCAAGATCAATTGACACCATATCGTCAGGTTTCAGGTAAATCGCCGTCTGGAAAGGTCCTTCTCGGGTCAGATTACCGCGCAGTTCCGGTTCGAAATAACCGGTAAACAATCCTTCGGGATCGTCGTTATTGCCCACCAGCCACGGTTTGAATCTGCTTTGGAAAAAGGTGCGTGCGTCTTCCTTGCGTATCGTATCGGGCTCAAGTGCCAGCGCGGTTTCGCACAATCCGCGCCAGTCACCAACCGTTCCCATCCGCGGGTCCGGGCCGATATCGCGGTCATCAGAACGTTTGATCATTGCTGCACAGGACCGCTGAAACGCTTTCAGGCTGCCGCGCATGTCGTCAGACTGCCAACCATCAAGATGATTAAAGTCCGTGGCACTCAGTGTCAGTGCATCTGCCGGTTTTTCCGGTACCTCTCCCCATCCGACAAAACCGGCAATATCGGTCCAAAACAGCCAGACAAGAGCACCTGTCGCCCCGATAAAAACCGCAATGAATGAAAGAAGTCGCGACAAAACCAGACGTCTTTTCAAGGCAAAACCCGCTATCTGCAAAATCCGATCAGAACCGGCAAGATGATTTGACGCATGCTTGCCCATTTCAACTATCTGCCGCGATTGTCCAAAAACATGCTTAACAAGCCGATAATCGAAACCCACAACGGCCATCAAATCCATAAAATCAGGCAATAAAAAAGGCGACCCGTCTGGATCACCTTTATCAATTCAGTGCCAGTGGAGACCGCCAAATTACTGCGCGGTCTCTTCTTCCGGCGTTTCGGTCGCAACCAGCTGCCAGTTTGGATCGCGGCTTTCAATATTGCGTGCGAACGTCCAGAGGTCTTCGGCCTCGACCACCTGATTCGGATCGCCGGAAATCACATCACCTTCATTATTGAGAATGACTGATACTTCCTCGGAGACGAATTTGATCGTGATATAGGCGGTGCGGCCCTCAAGGCTGGCATCGTGAATGGTGGCACTTTTGATTCCGACCAGCGTGGTTTCCTCGCGCTCTCCCTTTTCGGCGCGAGCATCAATGGCGGCGGCAAAGTTTTTATAGACTTCGGCCGAAAGAAGCGGGTTCAGTCCGTCTTTGTCGCCCTTGGCAAAATATTCGACGATCATTTCGAATGCCATCCGCGCCCCATTCAGGAAATCCTGCTGGGTAAAGTCGGGATCAGCTTTCTGGATTTGCCGCAACACACTAAAGGCACTGCTGTCAACCGCAACAGTTGCATCATCCTTTCCGACTACCTTGTCGGCATCAGGCAGACGATAGACATTGTCCGTCGGCTGTGGCGCGCCATTGGTGGCACCTTTGCTGTCATCCTCGTGCGAACGACGGCCAAAAACATCCGTTGGACCCTGTTTTTCCTCGCCATTGCGGCGCCCAAGGGTACTGCGCAGGCGCAAAACCAGAAAAACAGCGATCAATGCGAAAAGAATGATGTCGAAATACTGCAAGCCCGGACTCTTGATCTGTAAGGTTTCGAAAAACGCCAAAAACAGCAAAACTGCTGTGGTCGAGAAATGGTATGAACCGAAGCGAATGCAAGGGCAACTCCCTATCGCATTTAAAATGTGATCGGTTTCACCATGTTCATTCGCACAATCATCATATCGTCGCGAACACGTTGGTAAACTGCCGCATTTTCGTCCAGTTATACCGTTAATTTGCCGACAAATTCAGAAAGTCTTTCAGGTCAGATTAAAGCGAAATACCTGAAAACCAACATGTTTATGTAATACTGCGCTTTGCGGACAGGTCCTGTCAAAGTATGTTTACCTGACAGACTGTGATCAAACCTGATCACATCGACCAAATGCAAAGCCGAGCGGAGCAAAAATGGGCTTTTATTTTCTGGCCATCTTCGTGGCCATGCCGATCATCGAAATTGCCGTCTTCATTCAGGCAGGCGAACTGATTGGCCTTTGGCCAACGATTGGCATCGTCATCCTGACCGCCGTGGTCGGAACCTCACTGATGCGTGCCCAAGGTTTGCAAACCTTAGCACGTGCGCAGGCCCAGATAGATCAAGGCGAAATGCCGATTGGCGAGCTGTTTGACGGCATCTGCATTCTGGTTGCTGGTGTGCTGCTGCTGACCCCCGGTTTTGTCACCGATACCATGGGCTTTCTGTTGCTGGTCCCGCCGCTGCGAAAGGCGGTTGGTGCCGGCGTCATCATGAAACTGGTTCAGTCGGGCAATATCCGGACCAATTTCTCGCGCCGAACCTATAGCAATGAGAGCTCGTCGTCGGGCGGTACTTCTGCTGGCCGCGGACGGCGTCCGGGTACTGGACCGATCATTGATGGTGATTTCGAAAATGTCAGTCCCACCAATGGTAATGGCGAAAGCAGGGATACAACCGATCACAGCAGAAATGACGATGATCCCCGCAATCTGCCGCCCAAGAATTCATAACGACAATTCTTCGCCACGTTTGGCATAACCGATCACATTGATCGTTCCTGACAGGACTTTGGCCACGCGCTGGGACCTTTTGTCGTTTTGGCGGCTATTCGACGTCTTGCGCGACATTCTGCAAGGCTTGGCTACCTACTGCTGGTCACACCCAAAGTGGCCTTTTTGCGCCATTTGTGACCTAGACCGGGTGTTACGGCGATTTTCTTGCCCGTATCCAGAAGACATGCTAGGCCATGAAAGGACATGCCGCAAGGTTGCGGCGTCAGAAACAAGCATATCAGCCAGTTTCAGAACATCTGACCATGCTGCCAATCCCCTGGCAGATACGTTCTGAACGGCTTGTTTCTGATCAAGACCGAGATTTAAGGGAGTTATACTTTAATGGCCGAGAACACCACCGGTGCAGCACAGGGCGGCGAAGAACAGAAGCCGACTGGCAACCCGATCACGATCCACACCCAGTACATAAAGGATCTTTCCTTCGAAAATCCGAATGCACCGGAAAGCGTAGCCCTGCAACAGCAGCCGAAAATCAACATCGATGTCGATGTCGAGGCGCGCACGACCCAAGACCAGAAACTTCACGAAGTCACCGTAAAGATCAACGTCAAAGCCGACGTTGCCGACAAAGTCGCCTTCATCGCCGAACTTCACTATGGTGCCGTCGTGACGCTTAATGTGGCTGACGAACATCGTTTGCCGGTTCTTCTTATTGAAGTTCCGCGTATGCTGTTCCCGTATGTACGCAAAATCATCTCTGACCTGACTGCCGATGGTGGCTTCCCACCGTTGATGATGCAGCAGATTGATTTTGCTGATCTTTTCCGCAAGAAATTCGCCAAACAGATGGAAGGTCAGCCTGCGGGCAACGCCTGATTTCCTGCTTTGAGTCAATTTGATACGATACCAAAACAAAGGCCGCCAAACGGGCGGCCTTTTTATTTTAATACCGAAATGATTTTCAAATGATCGATAAATCACCCTGAAATCATCCGGATCAGAACGGGCGGGCAATGACCATAAAGACGATAATCACCATCAGGATGGTTGGTCCCTCGTTCAAAATTCTGAAGAACTTCTGGGACTTGGTGTTTGCATCGGCGTCAAACATACGGCGATAGCGCGCCATCATCATATGCATCCCGGTCATCAGCACCACGCACAGCAATTTGACGTGGAACCATCCCTCGGTCATCACACCGGCTGCATGGATCAGATAACCGCCGAAAATCCATGATGCAATCATCGCCGGATTCATGATCGCGCGCAGCAACCGGCGTTCCATGATCTTGAACTTCTCGCTGGCTTCGGAACCCGGTGCCACTTCGCAGTGATAGACAAAAAGCCGCGGCAGATACAAAAGCCCTGCCATCCAGGCAATAATGCTGATGACATGCAGGGATTTGATAACGCTGTAGGTATCCATGTCTCTCTCTTCTGGTCGATTCGGGGCACAGGGCAATCGATATTGTTTGTTTCAAACAGGATAAACGTCAAATTGCCCGATCAGCAATATAATCAGGCAGGGCCCGCACCCATCGGCTGTTTGGCCACCGCACAGCTATGTTCATCCGGGCACCACCAGCCACGTGTTTCCACCGCGTAATCATCTGGTCCGTTCTGATCAAGTTCCTGCTGGGTTTCGTTGACCACATCAACCAAGCCACTGATAAACAGCGGATGCGAACAAACCGTTCGAACACGTTCGTAAACCGGGATTTTCAGCTCATCGGCAATTTCGCGATATTCAATGTCCAGCTCGACCAGCGTTTCGGAATGCTCGGTAACAAAGGCAATCGGAACAATCACCAATGGTACGCCATCCTTGCCGGCACGTTCAATTTCATGCTCGGTCGACGGGCCAATCCATTCCATCGGCCCTACACGGCTTTGATAGCACACAAGCCAGTCCAGATCGGCAATTGCCATCTTGTCGACCACGGCTTGTGCTGATTTTTCAATCTGCGACTGATATGGATCAGCACGTTTGGTAATCACTGCCTTGGGCACACCATGGGCAGAAAACAGCAGGCGTGGCTTGCCAACACCAAGATCGGCAGCCTTTTTCAGGGCATTTTCATACCCGGCCTTAACCATTTCAGCCGATGCATCAATAAAGCCAGGATTGGTTGGATAACAACACGCGGTTTTGATCGGCGCCGCAAGGCTAACCTTGTGACAGGCCCGTTTCCAGTCCTTGACCGAGGATCCGCTGGTGGTTGTTGAAAATTGCGGATAAAGCGGCAACAAAATCTGTTCATCCGCACCCCATGCCTTAACCGCGGCCGCACTTTCATCGGCAAACGGTTTCCAGTAACGCATGGCAATGAAACAGCGATTTTCATAGCCGTCATCAAGCCCGTTAAGCGCTGTTTCAAGCGCATCCGCCTGATCTTTAGTCAATTCCAGCAGCGGCGATTTTCCGCCGATATGGTTATAGATCTCGCGCGCAATCGGTGCGCGGCGCGATGAAATAAGCTTTGCCAGAAAATACCGGAACGGATTGGGCAGGCTAATAATCGCCGGATCATTAAAGAGATTGAAAAGAAACGGCTTAACCGCATCCGGCCCATCCGGGCCGCCCAGATTGAAAAGAATGATCGCGCGTTTTTTACGCTTTAGTTCGGACATCGGCATATCCTTCATGGCGTTTTGAAACTGTCCGGTTCATCCCGGAAGTTTTGTCTGGATAAACCCGTCCCACTTCTTTTAATCCTGCCGATTATAATGGCCAATCAGTATCGAAGTGCAACGGGTTTAAACCATTTTACGCATTGAATTTTTCAATCGATTTGATCGATTTCAATTATCAGCGATAATTTCGAATAAAATCGACCAGCTTGCCGACATTTTCCGGCGATGTTTCCGGGGTAATCCCGTGTCCAAGATTGAAAATGAACGGACCATCACGCAGCACATCTAGGATACGGCGGGTTTCATCAATCATTTCGTCCCCACCGGTAATCAGATACATCGGATCAAGATTACCCTGCACCGGGCCCAATGGCTGAAGTTTTTTCGCAACCCATTTCAAAGGAACACCACTATCAAGACCAACGGCATCGACACCAGTCTGCTGTTTAAAGTCGATCAGATGCAAGCCAGCACCCCTTGGGAAGCCAATCACAGGCAAATCCGGATGTACCACCTTAAGATTTGCGACAATCTTTTTGGTCGGTTCGATCACCCAGCGTTCAAACCCGTTTTCCGACAGTACTCCGCCCCAAGTTTCAAAAAGCTGGATGCATTCCGCACCTGCTTCAACCTGTTTTAGCAGATATTGCGTGGTGGCTTCGACCAGGATGTCTATCAGACGTGAAAACCCGTCTGGATCGCCATAAGCAAAGCGGCGAATATTGGCAAAATCCTTGCTGCCCTTTCCTTCAACCATATAGGTCGCAACCGTCCAAGGTGCCCCTGCAAAACCAATGAGAGAGGTATGAGACGGAATGGATGCAGAGAGCTTTGCAACCGTCTCGTAAACCGGCCCCAGTGTGTCATGGATACGATCAACATTTAGGATGCCAAGTCCCGAAGCATCTCTAATGGCTTCAAGCTGCGGGCCTTCCCCCTGCTTGAAAGCCAAATGCTGTCCAAGTGCCTGTGGTATGACGAGGATATCGGAGAACAGAATAGCCGCATCGAAGTCATAGCGCCGCAACGGCTGCAAGGTAACTTCACACGCAAGATCAGGATTATAGCAAAGATCGAGGAACGAACCTGCTTCGGACCGTGTTGCGCGATATTCCGGAAGATAGCGACCCGCCTGACGCATGAGCCAGATGGGAGGTACCGGCAATATTTCACCGGCAAGGGCGCGCAAAAAGGTCTTGTTTGGTTTTGGCATGACGTTTCCTGTTTGACTGCCGGTAACTGCCTTTTAGCTGGCTGTTTCCGGGTATGATAGTCCCGATCCTTTTGTCAGACACGATGATCTGGCGCTTATGTCTGGTTCCCGGTTCCTGACCCGTTAATTGTGTCCTGAAGCCTTTCCAATCCGTTTTTCCACCGTGTCTCTAACAAAACCTTCTTTAATAAAAAAGGATGTTGTTTGTTAGTGGTTCCCTGTGGATAACGGGGATCAAATTTGGTGCACAACTTATCCACATTGCGACTCGGGAAAAATGATTCATCTCAAACGGTCTTGGGGAAAACTGGGGACGAATCCGAACGACTCCCAAGGATGAGCTTGGGAAAAGCCGTTTTTGAATAATGGGGATAGCGGGGATTAATCTGGTTTTCGCCCTGTTATCCCTGCTATTAGGGAAAAAATTTTCCGCTTATCCCCCGTGGGACGAATGCATTGAGAAATTTTGTATGACGTGCAGGATAAAATCTGTGGAAAACATTTGGCCGGAGTCGCCCCCGTTATCCACAATTATCCACAGGCCCGACTCCGTCAGTTTAATTTATGGTTGGGATTGCAGTGCCCTGACATATGGCAGATGATCGAAATATCGAACACCGGGTTTCGGTTAAGTAATATGAAATGCTGGAAAATTGCGGGTCTGCAATGATTGATGACGACAATATCTTTCACCTCCATCTGGTATCGGACTCGACCGGTGAAACCGTTGACGGGGTGGCACGTGCCTGCATTGCACAATTTCCCGATGTCCGGGCCCATGAACATGTCTGGTCGCTGATCCGAACCGATGCGCAGCTTGCCCGTGTGCTTGCCGATATCGAACGCAATCCCGGTATCGTGCTTTATACGGTTTTCGATATGGATATCCGCCGTAAGCTCGAAGAAGGCTGTCGTCGTTTGCAGGTACCGCACAGCCATGTGCTTGATAATACCATTACCATGATGGCGGGGTATCTGGGACAGCAATCACGCGGTCGCACCGGCGCCCTTCATAAAATGGACGAAGATTATTTCAACCGGATCGAAGCCATTGATTACACGCTGTCTCATGATGACGGGCAATCGACCTGGGATCTTGAAGAAGCCGATGTCGTGATTGTCGGAGTTTCGCGTACGTCAAAGACACCGACCTCCGTCTATCTGGCAAATCGTGGCATCAAAACCGCCAATGTGCCGTTTGTGCCGGGGTGCCCGTTGCCCCCTGAACTCGACAAGCTTAAAAATCCGCTGGTTGTTGGCCTGATCAAGGATGTTGATCAACTGGTATCGATCCGCAAAAATCGACTGCGCCAGATCGAGCGCGGCGAGGGTGGAGATTACGTTGACCCGGTTGCCGTGCGAAACGAAGTCCATCAGGCACGCCGTTATTTTACTGATCGCAGCTGGAAGATTATCAACGTCACCAGACGATCCATCGAAGAAACCGCGGCGATCATTCTATCGACCATGTATGATCGCCGCGGTCATTAATTCGATTAATTCAAAGACATCAGAAAATTACAGGATACCGATACATGACCAGACTGATTCTGGCGTCCAGCAGCAAAGCTCGCCACTCCATGCTGAGAAATTCAGGTGTGGATTGCGAGGCAATTGCCTCCATGATCGACGAAGACGGTTACAAGCAATCAATGAAGGCCGAAGGTGCCAGTGCTGCCGAAGCCGCCGAAACGCTCGCCGAAATGAAGGCATTGCGCATGTATCGACAGCAACCCGATGGTATCGTTATTGCGGCGGATCAGATGCTGGAATGCAACGGGATCTGGTTTGACAAGCCGCGTGACCGCGACAATACCCGTGCCCAGCTTCTGGCGCTTCGCGGTAAAACCCATCAACTGGTTTCGGCGGCCGTGATCTATAAGGAAGGATCACGTATCTGGGGCACCATCGATACCGCCCATCTGACCATGCGCAACTTTACGGATGAATGGCTCGAAGACTATCTTGATGCCGCCGGCGACGACATTTACGACTGTGTTGGAGGTTATCAGCTTGAAGGTATTGGCGCGCAGCTTTTCACCGAAGTACGCGGTGACTATTTTACCGTTCTGGGCCTGCCTCTTTTGCCGCTGATTGGCTTCTTGCGTGATCACGGTATTCTCAAGGCATAATAAAAGACATTCAGGCAGGAAATTCTTCATTATGATTTCGCGAACCCCTTATCGAACCCTGTCGGGTACCTCGCGCCTTGCCGGTGTGATGGGCTGGCCGGTATCGCACTCGAAATCGCCGCGTCTGCACGGTTACTGGCTGGCAAAATACGGGATCGACGGTTGCTATATGCCGCTCCCGGTAGAGCCGGATAATTTTCAGGATGCCCTGAAATCCTTGCGTAATCTGGGTTTTTCCGGGGTCAATGTCACCATTCCGCAAAAGGAAATGGCGATGCCCGAATGTGATGAACTGTCCAACCGTGCCCGTCGCATTGGGGCAGTCAATACCGTGACCTTTGCCAAGGATGGCCGCATGCTGGGCGATAATACCGATGGGTTCGGTTTTATCGAAAACCTTTGCCAAGAAGCCCCGAATATCGATTTTGCGTCTGGTCCGGCGGTGGTGCTGGGTGCGGGTGGGGCATCGCGCGCGGTTTTGATTGCCCTGCTTGACGAAGGCAGTCCCGAAATCCGTATTGCCAATCGTACACGCAAACGCGCTGAAGATCTGGCGACCGAGATTAATGATCCCCGGATAAATGTTGTGAACTGGCCGCTTGATCCCGCAAGCCTTGCCGATGCGGCACTTGTGGTCAATACCACAAGCCTTGGCATGGTTGGACAGCCGAAACTTGAAATCGATCTTGAAGGTTTGCCGCAAACAGCCCTTGTTACCGATATCGTTTATGCACCGCTGATAACCGATCTGCTGGCACAGGCCAAAAAACGCGGCAATCAAGTGGTTGACGGGTTAGGCATGTTGCTGCATCAGGCACGACCGGGTTTCCATCGCTGGTTCGGGATTGATCCAGAGGTTACGCCAGAGCTTCGCGAATTCGTGCTTTTGCCAGATTAATCCGAATTAAGATCACAGGACACTATTTATTATGGTGATTTTGGGACTGACCGGGTCCATCGGCATGGGTAAATCGACAGCGGCGGGGATGTTCCGCTATCTCGGTGTGCCGGTTCATGATGCCGATGCCAGCGTACATCATTTGATGGCACCGGATGGGGCGGCATTTGAACCGATCATTTCGGCATTCCCTGATGTCCTGCAAGACGGCCGTATTGATCGCCAGATACTCGGACCAATCGTTTTTGCCGATTCCGATGCGCTGAAATGTCTTGAAGCAATCCTGCACCCGCTGGTTCGCGGTGAAGAAAACCGATTTCTAAAGCAGAACCGTCTGGCGCAAAGACCATTGGTTGTACTTGATATCCCACTTCTGTTTGAAACGGCGGGCGAAAAACGCTGCGATCAAGTTGCAGTAGTATCAGCGCCGGAGTTCATTCAACGCCAACGTGTTATGGCGCGATCGGGGATGACGGAGGCCAAATTTTCCGCCATTCTTGCCAAACAGATGCCCGATCGCGAAAAACGTCGCAAAGCCGATTTCATCATCCCGACAGGCTTGGGGCGGGCGGTAACTTTCGCTAAGATACGGACCATCGTTGACCAACTGGAAAATCGGACCCGACATGCGTGAAATTGTCCTTGATACGGAAACCACCGGCCTTGATCCATATGCAGACCATCGTCTGGTGGAAATCGGTTGCATCGAGTTGATCAATCACATGCCGACGGGACAGCAATATCACCAATATATCAATCCACAGCGTCCGATGCCAAAAGAGGCATTTGACGTTCACGGTCTGGGTGACGATTTCCTTAAAGACCAGCCTGTTTTTGCCGAAATTGTCGATGATTTCCTCGAATTTATCGGTGATGATTCGCTTCTTGTGATCCATAACGCTGCGTTCGATATGAAATTCCTGAACGCAGAACTTGAATGGCTGAGCAAGCCGAAAATTGACATGAATCGCGCGATTGACACCGTGCAGATGGCGCGCAAAAAATTCCCTGGTTCTCCGGTCAGCCTCGATGCGCTGTGTCGTCGTTTCAAGATCGATAACTCGAACCGTACCCTGCACGGCGCACTGCTCGATTCCGATCTGTTGGCGCTGGTTTATCTTGAACTGCTGGGGGGGCGGCAACATGGACTTTTGCTTGATTCCAATGCCAAGGACAAAGCAAAGGAGACCGCGAATACCCCGCGCATGGTGGTGGGGCCAAAGGAAAATCGTCTTGAACCACGGCTCCATATCGTCAGCGACGAAGAATTGGCTGCACATCGCGCCTATATTGAAACAAAGCTTTCCGGTGCCTTTTGGCTAAAGCACGAAGAGGTATGATGTGACCGGCATGTTTTCCCGATATGCCGTTTTTTTTAGAACTTCTTTTTTTTGTCAGATCGTCTTTTTGCTTTTTGAACTCCCGTTCTTGAACTCGCCGCTTTTCAACAAGCCGGGTGTAATCGGATGTTTGATCACTGCAATGCTTCTGTCGGGGATCCCAACCCGCGATGCGAGCGCCCAATATCAATTGGGTGACCAATCCCCGATCCAGTTGCAGCAAACAGACACCCTCATCGATGGCGAACTTGCCTATACCATTCATGCGTCTGAGGGCGGTCGTGATAAAGTCCGTCCCGAACCGGGCTATTTTGATGATCTTGTCACGACTCTGTTTAACGATGCTGGTCTGCCCTATGTCATTGCGGCGCAAGCACCCTGGAAGCGGGTTATGGAACAGGCGGTGCAGGGCACCCGGCATGTAATCTATCCGACAACTCGAACCGCGGATCGCGAAGACAGCTTCAAATGGGTTGGGCCGATCAGTCGCACCATCTGGAACCTTTATGGTTACGCCGGTGCCAAATGGCAGGATATGAGCTTTGATAACATCCTGTCCTCGGCACGGATCGGTGTTTTGTTGGGATCGGCGCGTGAACCCTATTTACGTAAACGCGGCGCACAACAGCTTGTTCTGGTTCCACGCGAAGAGCTTTTACTGCCTATGTTACATGCTGATCGTGTGGATCTGATTGCAATTGGTGGTTCGGTTCTGCGCCAATATCGCGACATTGTCGATCCCAGTGCTCAGCAACGCGATATTGACGGGATTTTACCATATCGCAGTTGTTTTCTTTATATTGCCATCAGCAATGCGGCCCCGATTGACGAGATCAAAAAACTTCAGAACTCTCTCGATAAGATTAAGCAAAGTGGCCAATTCATTAATTTACGTGAGAGACATGGCTTGTCTTCGAATACCGACAGTGCGTTTCTGCGAGCAATGTTGAACCTCGACAATAACGGTGTTGCCTGTCTTGATCTTTTCGGGCGGGATGATTGATACGGTTTATGAACATTCGCACATGTAGTGATCATCAGGCTTTGGACCCACCATTGTTCGGTTTATGGCGCGGTTGGCGGTCATGCCTATGGCTTGGTTTACTCTGGGCCGATATGCCTTTACGCTCAATATGCTTCCCGACACCCGTATTGTCGTTTTAAAAGTCAGCGACATCGTCGGAACTTACGAAGAAGTATGGGCACGGTTGCGCGAATGGGAAGGAAACGGCAATATGCCGCGAACATTCCTTTGGGTGACAGGCCCGTCGCGAACAGGCGATATCGAACAGACGATACAGCTAGGCGCGCACGGACCGCGCCGTTTGCATATCGTTCTGGTGGATGACACAAAAGAAAACCCATAAAAGACGGCGCTCCGTCAGCGACGAAGAAAAGGCCCTTTGGGAAATTTTCACGCGTGATGTCAAACCCCTGCATTCCAAACAGCGCAAGGGCAGCGACGCCGTGTTCGAACTGGACGAAGATCATCCCAAAAGCGATACGGCGATGCCGCTTCCTGATGACCTGCAAGGCGAAATCAAGAAGGCTGAAGAAGTCCGGGCTGCGCGCAATCTGCCATCTGCACGCAATGCTGATCGAGGCCCGCAGATAAAGAATCGCGCCTTGGCCGAACTTGAACCCGGTGTCACCGATAACATTGATAAGTCGACGGCCAAAAAATTCCAGAAAGGCCAGATGTCAATCGACGGACGTATCGATCTGCACGGCATGACCCAGGATGTCGCCCACCATGCACTGAATGCTTTTATCGAAGACAGCTGGCGGGCCGGAAAACGGTGTGTTCTGGTGATTACGGGCAAAGGATCGCGTGCTGATGAATATGGCCGCACCGGTCTTTTGCGCCAACGCACCCCGCAATGGCTAAGCGCGCCAAGGCTCCGCACCCGTATTCTTGCCATCAGCGAAGCCCGTATCCAGCACGGCGGATCGGGCGCTTTTTATGTTCTGCTGAAACGGAGACGCCCGTGACACCCTTTGGCAATCGTATTCGCGAATTACGGGCGCGGCATAATGTCACCCTGACCGATATGGCAAACGCCTTGCAGCTCTCGCCAGCATACCTTTCCGCGCTTGAACATGGCCATCGTGGCCGGCCAAGCCCGGGTCTGGTGCAGCAAATCTGCGGCTATTTCAATCTGGTCTGGGATGAAGTTGACGAAATCAAACGCCTGGCACAGCTTTCTCATCCCAAGGTAACGGTAGATACCGCCGGGCTTGAGCCAGAGGCAACCGAACTTGCCAATCTTCTGTCGGAACGGATTGCCGGTTTAAGCGATGATCAGCTTGCCCGTATGCTGGCGATAGTCCGCGAACGGGTTGGTTGACCAGACAGATGCACGAAGGTTCGCCAGTTGGTTGAAGAATATCTTTCGCCGGTTTAGCTTGGGCAGGCGATGGCATGGCAGTTCTGCAACAGGTGCACGTGATATTGCCTTAATGGCTTGAAACACGGTTTGACTATTGGTTCAATCGGCGTTATCAATCTGTGGTGTTTTACACCCGAAACATGAAACAGTCCTGTCTGCTTCACAACTACAAGGTTCTGACCGGTCCGCAGAAACTATGATCTGCCTGATCGTCAACCGTATTCCTCTCTATATCTCCTCTCCTTTCAATCATCGCCTTTCCCGGCAATCACAAGATCATTAAACGCACATATGCATCTTCAGGAACTCAAAAAGAAATCCCCGACGGAGCTTCTTGCCCTGTCCGAGGAACTCGAAATCGAAAACGCCAGCACGCTCCGTAAACAGGAGCTGATGTTTGCCATTCTCAAACAGCTGGCCGAAAACGATCATGCCATTTTCGGCGAAGGCGTGTTGGAGGTTCTGCCAGACGGCTTTGGCTTCCTGCGCAGTCCCGAGGCAAACTATCTTGCCGGTCCGGACGATATCTATGTCTCGCCGAGCCAGGTTAGGCGCTTTGGTCTGCGCACGGGCGATACGGTTGAAGGCCAGATTCGTTCGCCCAAGGAGGGCGAGCGTTATTTCGCGCTGCTCAAGGTCGACAAGGTCAACTTTGATGCGCCCGAAAAAGTCCGCCATCGCATCAATTTCGATAACCTGACCCCGCTTTACCCGGACGAACCGCTCAAGATGGAGCGCCACCTTGATCAGGAAGGCAACAAGGACATCACGAACCGTGTGATTGAACTTGTTTCCCCGCTTGGTAAAGGTCAGCGTGCCCTGATCGTCGCACCGCCGCGCACCGGTAAAACCGTGATGCTGCAAAACATTGCGCACGCGATTGAGGAAAACCACCCGGAAGCCTATCTGATCGTTCTTCTGATTGATGAACGCCCGGAAGAAGTGACCGACATGGACCGTTCCGTGAAGGGCGAGGTCATCAGTTCGACCTTCGACGAACCCGCACAGCGTCACGTCCAGGTCACTGAAATGGTTCTGGAAAAGGCAAAACGCCTGGTTGAGCACAAGCACGATGTCGTCATCCTGCTGGACTCCATCACTCGTCTTGCACGTGCTTACAACACTGTCGTTCCAAGCTCCGGCAAGGTTCTGACCGGTGGTGTCGATGCCAACGCCCTGCAGCGTCCGAAACGCTTTTTCGGTGCGGCACGTAACATAGAAGAAGGCGGTTCGCTGACCATCATCGCAACTGCCCTGATTGATACCGGTTCGCGCATGGACGAGGTCATCTTTGAAGAATTCAAAGGTACTGGTAACTCCGAGCTTATTCTGGATCGCAAACTGTCCGACAAACGTATCTTCCCGGCGATCGATATTCTTAAATCGGGTACCCGTAAGGAAGAACTGCTGGTCGAAAAAAGCGCGCTCTCCAAAATGTGGGTTCTGCGCCGTATCCTCAACCCGATGGGGCCGCAGGATGCGATGGAATTCCTGCTCGGTAAGCTCAAATCGACAAAAAACAACGACGATTTCTTCGATTCAATGAATGGCTGATCGCCGTTCGATCCTGTAATCGACCCGTCATGGAAAACCCCCGACAATCTGTCGGGGGTTTTTGTTTGCCGACAGGAGGTATCCGACAGGTTTATGAGTGCGGTAGATCACTGTGATCTACTTCGCTTGAACAGTGACAGGTTGCCTTTGCGCGATGAATATATCTGTGCTGTGCGGGCCGCCGAATGGCAGGCACTCGCCGGAACCGGGCCTGATCTGCAACCTTGCGGGATGTTTCATGTGAAACACTTCGCTATTCAGGTCATTGCCAATGTTAGTTCGGCATTGTGACCGTCAAGTTTCTGCCGAATCAGTTTGCTATCACCCGGTTCGACATGCAGCTTTCCATTACCAAAATGAAGCCCTATATGATGCACCCCGTATCGAAGGGTGATTGTCAGCTCATCAGCAGCGACGATTTCGCAATCGATTTGGTTATTGGCGGCCAGATGATGGGGCGGGGCTGATTTCCAGCCGGTTTGCGGTGCCAGACTGGTTAAATGCAGAGGTTCGGTGCCGGTATTTTGCAAGGTTAGTTTAAGATTCATTTCCTCGGGCATGTCTCGCGTACCTCTTTGATTTTGGCTCTTTCCTGTATGTGGGGCATATATTTTTGATGTCGATAGCCATCAATGCTTGCAGTAGCCGCAATCAAATGTGACTCTGGTCTCGTTCTTCCACTACTTTTTTCAAGGCTGATGCAGCTTTTACTGAAATCCGTCGATTTTGCCGCCCGCGCGCATCGTGACCAGCGCCGCAAAGGCCCGGCCCATGAACCCTACATCAATCACCCGATCGAGGTATCGCGCCTGATCGTCGAATGTGAACCGCATACGGATGAATACGTGCTCTGTGCTGCGGTCCTGCATGATGTGATCGAGGATTGCGGGGCGACTCGCGATGAAATTGCCGCCTGTTTCAATGAAATGATCGCCGATATCGTCCTTGAAGTCAGCGATGACAAGGCGCTGCCGCGCGATGAGCGCAAAGCCCGCCAGATCGAAACCGCCCCGCATCTTAGTAACGGGGCTAAACTGGTCCGTCTGGCCGATAAGGTCGCCAATGTTGGCGCGATGTTGACCGATACCCCGGTTGGTTGGGACCGAGAACAGATTCTGCGCTATGTCGATTGGGCTGAAGCTGTCATTGCTCCGTGCCGTGCGGTTAGCTCCGGCCTGTCGGATCGTTTCGATGCTATCGCGCGCGATGTTCGTGCCTGGCACACGGAAAAGGAAGAGGCGGGGGTTTAACCCTGCCTCTTCCTTTTCCTATCATTTCCGCAAAGGCGTGAATCGATGTTTTTCAATGCGATACCGTCTTACGGTTTCAGGATGACCGAGCCCGTTGTTTTGCGGCCTTCAAGGTCGTCATGTGCGTGTTTTGCATCCGCAAGGTCATATGTCGCGCCGATATCAATCTTCACCACACCAGTTTTCAGGACGTCAAACAGCTCGTTTGCAGTCGCCAGAAGCTCTTCGCGGGTGGCGGTATACTGGAAGACGCTTGGCCGGGTCAGGAAATAGGCCCCGGGTGCGAGTGCCTTAAGCGGGATTGGCGGAACGGCGCCTGATGACTGGCCGAAACTGACCATCATGCCAAGACGTTTCAGGCAATCGAGCGAGTCGTCAAAGGTATCCTTGCCGACCGAATCATAAACAACTTCAACGCCCTGGCCGTTGGTGATCTCTTTGACGCGCTCGGATACCTTTTCCTCCCGATAGAGGATCGGATAATCGCAGCCCTTGGATTTGGCGATCTCGGCTTTCTCCTTCGATCCGACGGTGCCTATTACGGTGGCACCCAGATGTTTGGCCCACTGGCAGACAATCTGGCCAACCCCGCCTGCAGCCGCATGGATAAGGATCGTATCGCCTTTTTTGACGTGATAGGTTCGGCGCAGCAGATATTGTGCCGTCATGCCCTGCAACATGGCGGCGGCTGCAAGATCAAAGCTGATTCCGTCCGGGATTTTAACCAGACCCTTGGCTGGCATCACGCGGGCCTCGGCATAGGCGCCAAGCGGTTGTGCAGCATAGGCAACCCGATCACCAACTGCAAGGTCGGCTACGCCGTCACCAACCGCCTCGATCACGCCCGAACCTTCAAGCCCTAGGCCCGATGGCAGGGACGGGGCCGGATAAACCCCGGAACGGAAATAGATATCGATATAGTTCAGTCCGATGGCTTCCTGTCGCAGGCGAACTTCACCGGTACTTGGTGCACCAACCTCGACATCTTCAAAACGCAGGACATCGCTGCCGCCGGTTTCATAAAATCGGAAAGCTTTGGTCATGGAGACCTCCCGTTAATGCGCCATTTTGGCGCTTGTCTGATCAATGGACCAAGTCTATGTCAGAAAACGGCATTTTGCTATCCGGCAGGTTTGGTTTTGCCCGTTCCGACGGATGTTAAAAGACGGTATTTCATCTGATGGAATGCCAGACAAAATTGGCTGATAGCCGCTTTGTTCAGAACAGGTTGCCCTGATCGCTTGGGATAACCAGATCGATGCCTTCTATTTTCAAAAGCGCGCGTTTTGTTTCAAGCCCGCCATCGCCGGAATAACCACCCGGTTTGCCGCCGCTTGCCAGAACCCTGTGACACGGAATGATGATCGGGATCGGATTAAGCCCGCAGGCTGTGCCGACCGCTTGATAGGCTGTTGGTGCCCCGGCGGCAATTGCCAAATCTTTATAAGTCGCTGTTTTGCCGCGCGGGATTTTGCACATCGCATCCCATACCGCCTTATGGAAATCGGTGCCATCGGGCGCCAGCGGCAGGTTGAAGGCATCAAGCTTGCCATCGAAATAGGCATTGAGTTGCGCTTTGGCATCGCTCAGGACCGGACTCGGTTCCATATTCTCGACAAAGCCCCAATCGACGGCGACGATCTGATCGTCGAATTCGAAAATTGTAATCGCCCCGACCGGGCTGTTCATCGAAATCTGCGGCATGGTCGAAATCCTGCGGCTTGTGGGAAGGGGTAAAAGGCATAATTAATTTTTGGACGCCGGAGGAGGAGGCCAACCATCGGATGTTTCACGTGAAACATCCGAGTTGAGCAGGCATCGTATCAGCGGCTCTTCTTATGTCGACTTATTTGGTAAATTGGCAAGCAGCTTGGCAAGGTCGGCGACATTAGTAACCGGGGCGGAACAGACCGACCCCTTACAGACATAGGCTGTCTCATGTCCGTCAATCGCGGTTTTTCCCTTGGCTGGGTGCAGGTCGGGCAGGGCATCGGTGTCGGCCAGAATGGTGATCGCACGGTTTGGCAGATAGGCGGCAAAGATGGCACGCCGCATTTCCATGTACATCTGGCTGCGTTCCTTGGCGATCAGCACGATCTGAAGCGGATTTTGCAGCATTTCGGCTGCCAGAAGAAGGCCAGGCATGTTGGGAAATTGTTCGTTTAATCGCCCGGCAAAGGCGGCAATGGTGATTTCCGCCCGGTCGCGATATTTGGTATCGCCGGTCAGGGCATAAAGCCGCGCCAGATTTTGTGCCATGACCGAATTCCCAGCCGGAACCGCATTATCCATATGCGGTTTCTGGCGCACAACCAGATCATCGGCATCAGATGCCGATTGGAAATAACCACCTTTGGTGTCGGCAAACAGGTTTTCGACTGCTTCGCACCATTCGGTGGCTTCGCGAAGGTATGCATCCTCGCCAAAGCATTCATAAAGCCGCAAAGCAGCGCGGATCATGTGCGCGTAATCTTCGAGCATCCCGGCATGCTGTGCCTTTCCATTGCGATAACTATGCAGGAAGCGCCGGTCATTGCTTTCGCCAGTCATCAGGCTGTTGATCACAAAATTATAGGCAAGCTTTGCATAATCAAGCCAGTCTGCGCGCTTGAACACCATTGCGGCTTCAGCCAAAGCTGCGATGGTCATAGCGTTCCAGTCGGTCAGAGCCTTGTCATCCCATCCCGGCCAGATGCGCTTGTTGCGCACTGCCAAAAGCTTTGTCCGTGTTTCCGAAAGTTTCTTTTCCGTCGTTCGGTCCGCAAGGCCAAGGCCCGATTGCGTGCGGTTCAGGATATTTTTATGTTCCCAGTTGCCCGAGGGACTGACGTCATAGATATCCTTGAACAGGGCGGCATCATTGCCAAGAATGGCGTTAATTTCGGCTTCGTCCCAGACATAGAACTTGCCTTCTACACCCTCGCTGTCGGCATCAAGGCTGGCGGCAAAGGCTCCGCCGGGGACTCGCATATCGCGCAGTATCCAGTCGATGGTTTCGGAAATGCGGGCTTCATAAAGCGTGTTGCCGGTTTCACGCCAGACATCACACAAAAGATCAATCAGCTGCGCATTATCATACAGCATCTTTTCAAAATGCGGCACCAGCCATTGGTCATCGACCGCATAACGGGCAAAACCGCCACCGACATGGTCATAAATCCCGCCCTGGCACATGCGATCAAGGCTGTGGCGGACGATGCGTTTAAGATCGGTATCGTTGGTGCGAACTCCGACACGCCATATAAGGGCCAGAAGGCTTGGTTGCGGGAATTTTGGTGCACCATTGGTGCCGCCATTTTCGCCGTCCATGATCTGTAAGCAGCCATGACCGCACTGATCAATCATCGCGAGCGACGGCATCGACCCGGTTGCACCGCTATTCATTTTAATCAGCGCCTGACCGATCTGTGCAACGTTATGGCGGATGTTATCCGGCTGTTGGGTATAGATTTCTGAAACCGACTTCAAAACATCGGCAAATCCCGGGCGGCCATACCGGGCCTCCTTGGGGAAATAGGTCCCACCCCAGAACGGTTCGCCATCCGGCGTCAGGAACATGGTCAACGGCCATCCGCCCTGCTGACCCAGCAATGCCAGCGCATTCTGATAGACACTATCAAGATCGGGGCGTTCCTCGCGGTCTAGCTTAATATTCACAAACAGCTCGTTCATCAGGGCCGCGATACCATCGTCCTCGAAACTTTCATGTGCCATAACATGGCACCAGTGACACGCCGCATAGCCAACCGACAGCAGAACAGGCTTGTTTGCGGCCTTGGCCGCGGCAAGAACCTCGGTACTCCAGGGTTGCCAATGCACCGGATTGTCACGGTGCTGCAAAAGATAGGGGCTGGTTTCCGAACCAAGATTGTTCTGCGCAAGTTTCATGGCGTCGTATCCTGTGCCCGTCCGGATTTCCTGTGAAGGTGGCGGGCTTTTTATGGTTTGCGGGAAGGGAAGTGTTCCATCCCATTGCTGATATTCATTCTATGGATGTAAGGGTAAAGCCCCTGAAGCGAAAGACAAGGGGGGTAAAGGGATTGGATTAGCAATATATTGCGATTTTATCGGCTTTTAACTGATTGGAAGTGCTCTGAGGTCGATAGTGATTGAGAACTTCGCACGGGCGTCCATAATGGACCCAATAAAAAGCAGAAGATCAAACAGAGGAGATCAGGGCGATGAAAGTTTCCGTGGATATTGATTGCACGCCGGAAGAACTGCGCACCTTTTTTGGTCTGCCCGATGTGCAGCCTATGCAGCAGGCCTTGATGAAAGATATCGAGGACCGGATGAAAGCTAATCTTGCGGCGATGGATCCCGAAACCATGCTCAATACCTGGCTGCCGCAGGGCATGCAGAACTGGGAACAGCTTCAGAAAGCCTTCTGGAGCCAGTTTAACGCTGCCGGAAACACCACTGGCAAGAACAGCAAGGACTGACTAGCTTGACGACCGAGGCACATTTTTATCAGGCGCATGTTTTCGTGTGCCAGAACGAGCGCCCCGCGACGCACGAACGCGGATGCTGCAATTCCAAGGGTGCTACGAAGCTTCGCAATTACATGAAGGTTCGCGCCAAGGAACTGGGTCTGCCGATGACTCGTATCAATACCGCTGGATGTCTTGATCGCTGCGAACTGGGGCCGGTGATGGTTATCTATCCCGAAGGCACTTGGTATCGTTACGAGACGATCGAAGATATTGATACCATCCTTAATGACCATCTGGTCGGGGGAAAGGTGGTTGAACGGCTGCGCCTAAGCCCGGATCGATAAACCGGTAAGGCGCGATGCGCGGCATCATCATTAGGACAATCACTTCAAACGGCTCCGACAGGGGTCGTTTTGTGTTTTCCGGCAACGAGAACGGTGACAAGTTGGTGCCGTTTCCAAAGATCTGTAAATCAAACTAGAAACCGGTTTCCGCGAGGATTGTTTGGTGGTCAGAAAGCTGATGATATGCCGCTTTCAGCTATCTTGTGCAGCCTTAAAGCCCCGTTTGTGATTGCAGCTATATGTTGACCTTCGCGGAATGCTGACCGATATGGACAGCCAGCAACATTTTTCTTCAGATGGCGTGACGGATAGCAGAACGGATGACGATTAACGTGACCGACAGTGGAACCCCGATCCGAGTGGGCCAGACAGACACCATATTTGCCCTTTCCAGCGGCGCTGGGCGGGCCGGGGTGGCGGTTATCCGGCTATCCGGGTCAATGGCTGGGGCGACATTGTGCGCGCTTCTGGGCCGCGACAGCCTGCCAAAACCACGTCATGCGATCTATGCGCCGATCCATGATCCGAAAACGAACGAGCGACTTGATGATGCGGTAGCGATCTATTTTGCAGGTCCGGCCAGCTTTACAGGCGAGGATGTCGTCGAGCTTCATACTCATGGCGGGCGTGCGGTAATCGACGGTGTTCTTGATTGCTTGGCCGCTCGACCGGGCCTGCGTATCGCCGAACCGGGGGAATATACCAGACGTGCCTTCGAAAATGGCAAAATGGACCTGACCGCGGCCGAGGGCATTGCCGATCTGATTGATGCCGAAACTGCGGCCCAACGCAGGCAGGCCGTGCGCCAGATGGCAGGCGAATTGGGCGCCCTTTACGAAAACTGGCGCGCGCGTTTAATGAAGGCATTGGCCTACATCGAGGCGGATATCGATTTTCCGGACGAAGATTTGCCTGGTGGTATTGTGCCGGTGGTGCGTGGTGATTTGTCATCCGTTCACGGCGAGATGGATAAACATCTCGCCGACAACCGGCGCGGGGAACGGTTGCGCGAAGGTTTCCAGATCGTGATTCTCGGTGCGCCTAATGCCGGTAAATCAAGCCTTCTGAACCGGCTGGCAAGGCGTGAGGCGGCGATTGTGTCCGAGATCGCTGGAACCACGCGCGATATGATCGAAGTCCATCTTGATCTTGGTGGTTTTCCCGTCACCATGGTGGATACTGCGGGCCTTCGCGAAAGTGGCGATGTGATCGAAACCGAGGGTGTTCGCCGTGCAACCGCCCGCGCGGAGGATGCGGATTTGCGGCTTGTTGTGGTGGATCGTTCCGACTGGCCCCACATCGACGCAGAGGCTGCGCGCCTGATTGATGCCAATACGATCCTTCTGGTCAATAAGGTGGATGGTGTGGATGTTGGCGATATCCCGACAGTCTGGTCTGGAAAATCGGCAATAGGTGATCGGCTTGAGCTGCCCGTTTTGCCCATATCGGCCATGACCGGGCAGGGGATGGAAAGCCTCTTGCAACTGCTGGAGACTCGCGTAAAAGAAGGGCTCGGTTTTGCGGGACCAGTTCCCCTGACACGGCTGCGGCACCGCCAGGCACTTGAGCGTGCCAGTGATCATCTGGATCGCGGATTGCAGACCGATATTGCCGAATTGGCGGCCGAGGATGTTCGCCTTGCCGTGCGTGAAATCGGTAAAATCACCGGACGCGTCGATGTGGAAGACCTGCTTGATATTATCTTCGGCGACTTCTGTATCGGCAAATAAGATTATCAGAAATTGTTTCACGTGAAACATCGGCCATTTCGATGACACGTGGTTTTGAATTAAGACCTGAATAAGACTCGCAAGCTGTGTTGCATTGAGCAGATGTCATGGCTTGGCGTAGTCAAGGAATTCAACGAGGAATTCGATGTCGGATAACCGATTTGATGTGATTGTTGTTGGCGGGGGCCATGCCGGGTGCGAGGCTGCGGCTGCGGCTGCGCGCATGGGGGCGAAAACCGCATTGGTCACACACCGTGCTGATCGTATCGGTGAAATGTCTTGCAACCCGGCTATTGGCGGGCTTGGCAAGGGGCATATGGTTCGCGAGGTCGACGCGCTTGACGGTGTGATGGGTCGTGCGATTGACCGCGCTGGGATCCAATTCCGAATGCTGAACCGTTCCAAGGGACCGGCTGTGCGCGGCCCACGCGCGCAGGCTGATCGGAAGCTGTATCGCGAAGCGGTGCAGGATATTCTGGCCAATCAGGAAAACCTGACGATCATCGAAGGCGCGGTTCACGACCTTAAAATTGCCGAGGGCGATGACAGCCGCGTGACCGGTGTGATCACCGAAGACGGGCGCGAATATGATGCCGGTGCGGTGGTTCTGACAACGGGAACATTCCTGCGTGGTCTTATTCACATTGGCGAAAAAACCACTCCGGCCGGGCGTATCGGTGATGCGCCAGCACTTGGTCTTTCGGAAACTTTGGAAAAATTCGGCTTCCGTTTGGGGCGTTTGAAAACCGGCACCCCGGCACGGCTTGATGGCCGAATGATCGATTGGGCCAGTCTTCAAGAACAGCCGGGTGACAATCCGCCCGATCCGTTTTCCTTCCTGACCCAAGAAATCACCGTACCGCAAATCTCGTGTCACATGACTTGGACAACTGAGGCGACGCACGAAATCATCCGTGCAAACCTGCATCGGGCTCCGATGTATAGTGGCCAGATCAAAAGCAGTGGCCCGCGTTATTGCCCGTCGATCGAAGACAAGGTTGTGCGTTTCGCCGAAAAGAACCAGCACCAGATTTTTCTGGAGCCAGAAGGGCTCGACGATCCGACGGTTTATCCGAACGGCATTTCAACCTCACTTCCCGAAGAAGTTCAGCTTGCGATGCTGGCCACCATTCCGGGTCTCGAGAAGGTCGCGATTTTCCGTCCTGGCTACGCAGTGGAATATGATTTTGTTGATCCGCGCGAGCTGCGCCATACGCTGGAAACCAAGAAAGTCAGTGCACTGTTCTTTGCCGGGCAGATCAATGGCACGACCGGTTACGAAGAAGCTGCCGGGCAGGGACTTGTCGCGGGTGTTAATGCTGCCCTTGTCGCCGGAAGCACAGCAGGGGCGGTTGAGCGCGAATTTGTTCTTGATCGTGCTGACGCCTATATCGGCGTGATGATTGATGATCTGGTGACGCTGGGCACGCGCGAACCTTATCGCATGTTTACCTCACGCGCTGAGTATCGTTTGATGCTTCGTGCGGACAATGCTGACCAGCGTCTGACGGATCGTGGTCTTGACATCGGCTGCGTGGCATCGCACCGCCAGCAGGTTTGGGGTGATAAAAAACTTTCGCTTGAAACAGCCAAACGCACCGTTTCCGATTTGACCGAAACCCCGAATGGTCTGGCGAAGCATGACATCAAAATCAACCAGGATGGTGTGCGGCGCTCGGCGTATGACTTGCTGGCATATCCGGATATTGATTTCGATACCTTGACCCGCGTCTGGCCGCAGCTTTCTGAAATTACCCCGGCGATCCGAGAACAGGTTTCAATCGATGCGCAATATAAAGGCTATCTGGATCGCCAGTCCGCCGATGTTGCGGCCTTCCGTCGGGATGAAGAATTGCGTCTGCCGCGCGATCTTGACTTCGATAGCGTTGGCAGCCTCTCGGCGGAAATCCGTCTGAAACTGAAAGAAATCCAGCCCGAAACTATTGGTGCGGCATCACGCATTCCAGGTGTCACCCCCGCGGCAGTGACCGCCTTGCTTGGGCATATCAAAAGCCACAAGCATAAGGCGATACGCAGCGCCTGATTGGAACTTACGTTGGGTTGTTCATAATTTCGGAAAGGCAGCACATTTTGTATAAGTGTGCTGCTCTTTTTTGATGTGCCGCTGTTTATCATTGACGATGGGGCTTCATTCACCGCGGGCTTTAAATACAATATCTGAATATCTGCATGGTCTTATTCTGGCCCACCGGCTTTGCACGCGTGATGCTTTTACTTGTCTGTAAAATGTTTCACGTGAAACATTTTCGTGTTTTTCCCAAAAATTATTGATTTCGACGCGATAAAACGTGTTTGCTTAAAAAATCAAGTCTGGTGCGAATCATTAACGCGGATTATAACTCGAACATGCAATCCATTTCAGAACCCGTAAAAACATGGTTTGAGACCGATTTGAATGTTTCACGTGAAACATTGGACCGTCTTGGCCTTTATGCTGACCTTGTTGTCAAATGGCAGCCGAGGATCAATATCGTTGGTGCCAGCACGGCTGATGACGTCTGGACACGTCATTTACAGGATTCTGCGCAACTTTGGCCGTATGTGGAAGACGTTGCCCGTGGCGGGAAAATTGTCGATTTCGGTTCCGGGGCAGGGTTCCCAGGGATCGTTTTGGCGATTTTGGGTGCGAATGACGTGATTTTGATGGAATCAAACACCAAGAAAACCGTGTTTCTGCTGGAAGCTGCGCGGGTTTGTGGGGTGCTGGGCCAGATCGAAATTGCTCGCGAGCGTATTGAAGTCGCCAACGCGCGTGAAGCCGACGTGATTACAGCCCGTGCATTTGCGCCATTGCCAAAGCTTCTGGAGCTTGGGCAGCGGCATCTTAAACCGGGCGGGCATTATGTGTTGCTAAAAGGACGTGCCTTTGAGGAAGAGCTGGCCGATGCACGTGCAGCCGGTTGGGCATTCACTGTAACCACCCATGCCAGCCTGGTTGATCCAGAAGGCGTGGTGTTGATTTTGCAAGGAGTTGACCGGTGACCGACGTTATTGATTTGCCGCTTTCAATCTCTTCCGAGGCCGGTCACCGGCCGCGGATCATTGCCGTGGCCAACCAGAAGGGCGGGGTTGGTAAAACCACGACCACGATTAATCTGGCAACTGCGTTGGCGGCTGTGAACCAGCGGGTTTTGATCGTTGATCTTGATCCGCAGGGCAACGCAAGCACCGGTTTGGGCCTGCGTCCGTCTGAGCGCCAGATAAGTTCTTATGACGTGCTGATCAACGGCAACACGCTGGAAGAAGCACGCAAGGCAACTGCTATTCCGCGCCTGACGATTGTGCCATCAGGTATGGATCTTTCTGGGGCGGAGATCGAGCTTGTCGATTTTGAACGCCGCGAGATGCAGCTTAAAGAATCGCTCGGTCGGTTGCCGCATGATGTCGATTATGTGCTGATCGATTGCCCGCCGTCACTTGGCTTGCTGACACTTAATGCGTTGGTTGCCAGTGATGCGGTTCTGGTGCCGCTGCAGTGCGAGTTTTTCGCACTGGAGGGGATCAGCCATCTGGTACGCACCATTAAGCGGGTGAAAAAGGCTTTTAACCCTGCTCTTGAAATTCAGGGCATTGTTTTGACGATGTATGACAAGCGTAACAACCTGTCAGCACAGGTAGCCAATGACGTACGCGACTATTTTGGTGATGTCGTTTACCGCACGGTGATCCCGCGCAATGTCCGTGTATCAGAGGCGCCAAGCCACGGTACGCCGGTGCTTGTCTATGATATGAAATGTCCGGGGTCGCGGGCATATCTTAATCTTGCAAGCGAAGTTCTGAAACGCGAAGGGGTGAAGGCATGAGTGAGGCAAAAAAACGCGGTTTGGGACGGGGGCTATCGGCCCTGCTGGGCGAGGAAGACGATGATGTCGGTGCAGCGGTTGCTGGTAGCAATGAGGCTGTTGCTCATCCAGGCCCTGGCGGGACCACACAGCTGATTGCCATCACCGATCTGAAGCCATCACCATTCCAGCCGCGCAGCAATTTTGATGACGAGGCGATTGACGATCTGGCGGCATCGATTCGTCAGAAGGGTATTATTCAGCCGATTCTTGTGCGGGCGTCCTCTACAGGTGAAACCAGCTATGAGATCATTGCCGGTGAACGTCGCTGGCGAGCTGCACAGCGGGCGCAATTGCACGAAGTGCCGGTTCTGGTACGTGATTTTGACGACAGGGAAACCGCCGAGATTGCCCTGATCGAAAACCTGCAAAGGCAGGATTTGTCGCCACTCGAGGAATCCGAAGGTTATAGCCGCCTGATGAGCGATTTTTCGCATACCCAGGAGGCATTGGCTCAGGCGCTTGGCAAAAGCCGCAGTCATATTGCGAACAGCCTGCGTTTGTTGACGCTTCCTTCACCGATCAAGCAGATGTTGTCGGATCGTGTGCTGAGCCCCGGTCATGCGCGGGCCCTTTTGGGGGCGAATAACGCGGTCGAGCTCGCAAACCAGATCGTCAAGAAGGGGCTAAACGTTCGCCAGACCGAGAAACTGGTGAAAAGTGACGGCGGTAAAACCGCGCGCCAGAAGAAGCCTTCGTCGGGACGCACAAGCGATAAAGATCCAGATACAGTGGCACTGGAGCATGATCTTAGCAATATGTTGGGGTTGGCAGTAAATATCGATTTTGACGGGGCGGGTGGTAAAATCTCTGTTAGGTATGAAACCCTTGAGCAACTTGACGATATTCTCAAACGTTTGAGTCAGGGACGGTTGGGCGAGTCGGCACAGGTTAATGACGAGGATGATCCGCTTGTTCCCGAAGGTGAGGGGGACAACGAATTCGATTCGATGTTTATCGATGATGATCTTCTGACTGACGAGCTCGAATCGATTGCCGACGCGACCGAGATCGCGCTGGATGCCGATGACTCGTTTCTAGACGAGCCAGAAGGCGATATGCCGATTGAGCAGGATGAAGTCGGTGAAGAGGCGCTTGAGACATTGTCGGACGCGAAAGTCCTGAAGAGTAAAGCTCATGGAGCCCTAAGTAATAGCGACGAATAGATTTTTATAGCCAATCCGCAAACGATAAGCAGCCCCGTACGACTCGGTCAGCGGGGCTGTTTTCTTTTTGCGAAATATGTACGGTCGTTAGCGTCTGCCCTGCTTCTGGCGGGCAACGGCGACCTTGATCATCGCGCGGTGTGCGATCGTTTCGGGGATGGCGAGCCCACTTTTACAATCCTTTTCGGCTTCTAGCAGGATTTGCAGGGCGCGTTGCAGATTTCCCAATGCCCAATTCTGCAGATTGGCGCGAAACTGATCTGCGGCCTTGAAAAACAGGGGGGGCCGCAACGATTTCATCGCCTGTTCGGCATTCGTGCCTTGTGCCATCTGGCCTTTGACCAGATGCAGTTTTTGAAAATAGCCGATCATCATGCGAAGTGCGCCAACCGGATTGAGGCCTTCTTCGACCAGGCGGGTCAGGGCGCTATCGAGGCTTGCGACATTGCCCTGGGATACGGCTTGCACGACATCGTCATAATGGCGGGCGGAACTATCCCCGACACAGGCCATCGCGTCAGCCAATGTGACCTGACCTTCTTTCAGAGCGTAAAGAGCCAGTTTTTCAAGTTCGCTTCGTGAAATCATCCTGTCAGAGCCGAGATTACCGACCAGATAGCGTATGGCATCGCGATCAATGCGCAGTTTGTGATCTTCCATGACGGAATTGATCAGGGCTTCGATATCCCGGCCGCTGTCGGCATAGCAGGGCAGCGCCATACCATTACCGGCTTTCTCGACCGTCTGACGCAGTTTCGATTTGGACGCAAGGCTGCCGGCTTCGATGACGATCAGGGCATCACCGGCGGGATCGGCAAGGAAATCGGCAATTACGGGGGCCTGTGCCTCGCCAATGTCGCGGATTCGGATCACACGGCGCCCACCGCCGAAACTGATTGCGGCGGCTTCATCGCGCAGACGGCTGGCGTCTTCCTTAAGCTGGGCAGTGCCAAGTTCGATTACGCGGAATGGGTCCTTGAGATCCTCGACCACGGTTTTGGCAAGTCTGACCGCACGTTCTCGTACAAGCCCCTCATCCTCGCCATAGATCAGGACGAGTTGCGCCTTGGCATCGGGAGCGCGAAGGAAATTTTCGGCCTGTGCTGCCTTGAGCTTCATGGCGTGATATTACCTAACGTCCGCTGCGCAGGCCAACGGCGACCTGATTGGCAAGCTGTCGGGCAAGATTCCGGGCAGCGTCTGAGCGGGCGGCGGACTCTGCTTCTAGTGATGCAAAGTCGGAGTCGACAAGGTTGTAAGTTGTTCGGGCGCGAAGCGTGCCTGAACGGAGTATTCTTGAGTCGGAAATTCGAGAAAGTTGGTACTGGGCGCTCAAAATGTAGTCGGCAATGGTTGCTTCATTGTCCTTGGTATAACCGAGTTCGGAAGTTGATTCATCAAGAGTAATATCGAGGGTATATTCCGGCCGAACAGTTTGGCCGCGCGGGGTCAGCGTTTCGACCAGAACGTTACGTGTTATTTGTCCGATTCGGTCTTCCATCATCGATATTTTGACCCTCGCCATATCGGCCGCGGTACTGTCACCGCCTTTATCCTCGGCATAAAGAGGGCGGAAGCCGCAAGCGGTGAGGCCGGTCAGGGCAAGCACGGCGATAATCGATAACAGGGCGCGCAACGTCATTCCTCGCTATTTTTTGCGTGATGGTTTTTGCCAAAAGGCGCATGACCAAGACGATACAATAGTTCCGATCCGATCAAAGGGCAAAACAGAGTTAGGTTCGTGATGAAAGAAAGTCTGAGTTCAAGATCTTTAGCTGAATCGCTGTTATTTGAAAGAGACTTGAAGTCGCTGCGCAGGTTCGCAATGGCCGTATTGAACCGACCCTTTTCAAGCTCGTCCACAATTTTGCTTTTCGGCGTATCTCGTAAACTGTGAGTCTGGGCTTCAGGCATAAAGGTAAAGGGCTGCTCGCCTATCGCCAGTTTGCTCCAAACCTGACGCAGCCATCGCCAATGGCCGATCAGGCTGCTTTGGGTAATATGCAAAGGACGATCAAGTGGCACATCTGCCAGAAGCGTGAGGCACAAGATATCACTGCCTATCTGGGAATGAAGCTTTGCCAGATTGTTTTCGATGAAGTCTGTTGAAACCGATCCTGCATTTTTTGGCTGGCGGGGAAAATCCTTTTGTTCTTCCCAAGCAGGAAGCAGGCCAAGAATTTCGCACGCGATTGCAAGTCGCCCAGCGCGCAGATCATCCCCGTATTGTGATAATGCAGGTCGATGAAGGGCCAAGACAAACCCCCATTCACGTGTCAGCGAATGGGGGTTGTATTGATCTGACACATATATAGGTGTGTCTAGCATATCCAAACAGAATGCTTATTGTGCGGTTGCGCTGTCAATGCGCAGTTGACGCGCACGGGTCAGAATCGAGTCTTCCATTGCGGTTACCGTACTTGGTTCAACCACAGCATCCGCCCATTGGTCCGTGCCAACGCGGACCTGGCGGAATACAGCGACCTTGATTGCGTCGGAGCGAAGGGCGGTACCTAGGATATAGCCGGTAATCTTGAAACGCTCGTTTGGTGTTTCCGGCGGGCTGTACCAGTCGGTGATGATTACACCGCCAAACGGATCGGCCGAATTGAGCGGCATGAAGGACAGCGTATCAAGCGATGCGCGCCACAGGAAGCTGTTCACACCTATACCTGTGCCTCCGCCTTGATTCTTGCTATCGTCTCCACCCAGAAAATTAAAGCCGTCGGGACCAAACAGGGTCCCTTCTTTTTTCTGATCCGCGATTGTTTGCGAGCGGCCGGTTGTTCCAACACGTTTGTCACCCGGCGCGGAGCCCGGATAACTATCATATTCGGATTGGGTGCCCGCACCACATGCTGCAAGCAGCAAACATATTGCAACCGGGGCAAAAAATTTAACAAGAGACAATCGCACGGTCCATTCCTTGTCCAAGGCATCAGAATTTCTGTCCGCACTATAGGGCCGACACGGCTTGGAGCAAACAAAAACATGTGTGTCAAATATGCAACTAAGATGCGGAAATGTATCTTTTCGATCACAGTGTTGTTGACGCGCCATAGTTTTACTGGCTCCATTACTCCCGAACCGAACGGCGAAAAGTCGTTCATCTAATTTTTGTAGGCGGTTTTCCGCACTTGCAAAGACGTTGAGGGAAAAGATGAAAAAGATTCTGTTTGCTTCCAGCGCAATCGTCGCTGTTGCTTTCGCAGGCCAGGCTTCGGCTTCTGAGCCGATTAAACTGTCGGTTGGCGGTTTTATGGAACAGTGGGTTGGTTTTGCTGACCAGGACCTCGATGCAGCTGGTGGTCGCGTAAACGCGTTCCAGTCTGACACCGAAGTTTACTTCACCGGTTCGACCACTCTTGATAACGGCATCGAAATCGGTGCTCGTATCGAGCTCGAAGGCGAATCTTCGACCGACCAGGTTGACGAGCAGTTCCTGTTCGTAAACGGCGGCTTCGGTCGTATCGAAATGGGTAAAAACGACAGTGCGGCTGACGCTATGGGTGTCACCGCTCCGCGCGTTGGTCCGGTTGGTCCGAACGATGGTGGTATGGAAGATTGGGTCAATATGACCATTATCGATACCGTTCCGTCTTCTGGTGACCAGAACCGCGTTACCTACTACACCCCGAACTTTGGCGGTTTCCAGGCTGGTGTGTCGTTCGCTGATGACAGCCGTACCAACGGCACTTTCGACAAGAGCGTAACGACCACCACGTCCAACGGCGTTACCTCTACGAATGTTGGTGGCCTGACCTCCGATACTTCGGGTGCTGGTGACAACATCGTCTCTGCTGCTGTTGCTTACTCGAATGACTTCGATGGTTTCTCGCTTGGTCTGTCGCTTGAAGGTGAAAACCAGGGTGAAGGTAACTGGTATGGCGCTGGCGTAAACGTTGGCTTCGGCAACTTCACCGTTGGCGGCTCTTACGGCACCAAAGAAGAAGATTACGGTCTGACTTCGCGTAACAGCACCGCTGGCCTTGACGATACCGATGCATTTGACCTTGGTGTTTCCTACGCCATGGACGCAGCGTCTGTTTCGGCAACCTATGCTTATCAGGAAACCGGCAGCACCGAAACTCAGGGTGCTTCGGTTGGTCTGAACTATACGCTCGGTGCAGGAGTTTCTTGGCAGTCGTCTGTTTTCTGGTTCGACGAAGACAAAGCTGGTACGACCAGCGACAACGACGGCTACGGTGCTATTACCGGTATCGCGCTGTCCTTCTAATAATTCTCTATCGAGAGCTAGAAGCGGAAGAAGGGAGCGAGAAATCGCTCCCTTCTTTTTTTGTTTTAGGAAGCTGTGAGCGGTTAGGTACGTCAGATCATCTTTATGACATCATGGCTGATCTTCGTTTTACGACTTAGAACTGATAATTCAGCCTTTCGTAGCGAGCACACATAAATGGATAGGCGGTCATTTATCTGGAAGCATATTTTACCGGAGGCCATCGGGTTTTATTCTTGTAGCTTACGGTCAGAAAAAATGACGAAAAAACGGCAATATTTGTGATTAAAATATCACACGTAATGACATAACTGGTCATCGGTCATTTAAATCAATTGACCATAAGTCATTATATCCGCTTTACTCTCGCTCAGTGATCAGCTGACATGTTGTGTGGAATACGGTGTTGCTGATCGGCTACAGATTATAAAGAGGGTAAGATGAAAAAGATTCTTGTTGCTTCCAGCGCGCTCGTTGCTGTTGCTTTTGCAGGCCAAGCTTCCGCTTCCGAACCGATCAAATTGTCGGTTGGCGGTTACATGGAACAGTGGGCTGGCTTCTCTGACGAAGATACCACTGCTTCCGGTGGTCGTAAAAACGCCTTCCAGTCGGACACAGAAGTTCACTTCAAAGGTTCGACCACGCTTGATAACGGCATTGAAATCGGAGCTGTAATCGAACTTGAAGGTGAAACCTCCTCTGACCAGATCGACGAACAGTACCTTTACATTAATGGTGGTTTCGGTCAGTTCAAACTGGGTAAAGACGATAGTGCCGCCGATGACATGGGCATCACCGCACCGGCAGTTGGCCCGGTTGGCGTCAACGACGGTGACATGGACCAGTGGTCGAACGTTTATCTGATCGACACCGTTCGCTCCAGCGGCGACCAGAATCGTGCGACCTATTACACCCCGGTCTTCGGTGGTTTCCGTGCAGGTGTGTCGTTTGCTGATGATAGCGGCAAAAACGGTACCTTCAACAAAACCGTAACCACTTCAGGTACTTCAACCACTGTTGGCGGTCTGAGCTCCGATACTTCGGGCGCTGGCGACAACATCATCTCCGCTGGTCTGGAATTCAACCGTGACTTCGGTGGTGTATCGCTTGGTCTGTCGGCTGTTGGTGAAAACCAGGGTGAAGGCAACTGGTACGGCTTTGGTACTAATGTTGGCTTTGGCAACTTCACCGTTGGTGGTTCTTATGGCCATACCGACGACGATTATGGTCTGAGCTCGCGTGACACTGCCGGCCAGGATCTGGACGCATTTGATATTGGTGTGTCTTACGCCATGGATGCTGCTGCCGTTTCCCTGACCTATGGTTATGAAGATTTCGGTACCGGTGACGTCAGCGCGGTTGATCTTGGTCTGCGCTATGCTCTTGGTGCTGGCGTTTCGTGGCGTTCGTCGGTCTTCTGGTTCGATCAGGAGAACGATACCACTGCTGATAACGACGGCTACGGTGTTGTAACCGGTCTGCGTCTCGACTTCTAATTCATCCAGAATTAGTACGATTTGAAGGGGGCGGTTTTCAGCCCCCTTCTTATTGCCAATCCCGCTGCGTTGAAAGACGCTGAGCGGGATTTTTATTTAGAAATGATCGATTTTTCTGTCGGTTGCGAAGGGGTTATCCGCCGGATATATTTTTGTCGGTATTAAACGACCTATGCTTGTTTTATGCCGTGGAAACAAAAATTCGCGCAGGCAGAGGGAATGCCTGCGCGATAATGTCATCTTTGTCCATGTGTGTGGAAGGCCATCTTTCCAGTGTTTGTTGCTTTTGGTATCAAAGTTAAATGACTATAGGTCATATAATTAGGTAGGGCCGAATTTGCAAGGCCTTCTTCAATAACGTGATTCTCCGCTAAAAATTAGGCGTCATCGTCGGGTGTGCCAATTATGTCAAAGGGAGGGGCAAAATAAAGACGGCGGCTTTATTGTAATTGACCGACGGTCATTTTAATCGTTTTATCAGCCGGGAGAGTTCGGGCATGTATATCGATACAAATGTCCGGTTCACACGTAAAACCAAGAGGGTAAGATGAAAAAGATCCTTGTTGCTTCCAGTGCACTTGTCGCTGTTGCATTTGCCGGTCAGGCTCAGGCGTCAGAGCCGATTAAATTGTCGGTTGGTGGTTACATGAACCAATGGGCCGGTTTTGCCGATCAGGAAGTCGGTGATCGCAACAATGCCTTCCAATCCGATACCGAAATTCATTTCAAGGGCTCGACCACCCTTGATAATGGTATTGAAGTTGGTGCGGTGGTCGAGTTAGAAGGCGAAACGTCCAGTGACCAGATCGATGAACAGTACCTGTATGTCAGCGGTAATTTCGGTCGTATTGAGATGGGCAAAAACGATAGTGCAGCCGATTCGATGCAGATCGTTGCGCCAGCAGTAGGTCCGGTTGGCGTTAACGATGGCGACCTCGACATCTGGGTTAACTCCTATCTGATCGACACGACTGTCCCGAATGGTGATCAGAATCGCGTCACGTACTTCACGCCGAGTTTCAGCGGCTTCCGCGCTGGTGTATCCTTTGCGGATGATAGTGGTAAAAATGGTTCCTTCGACAAAAACGTCTCGAACGGCGCAATCGGTGGATTGCATTCCGATACCTCGGGTTCTGGCGACAACATCGTTTCTGGTGCCCTTGAATATACCGGTGACTTCAACGGTATTTCACTTGGCGTTTCCGCGATTGGCGAAAACTGGGGTGAAGGCAATCTTTTTGGTGGCGGTCTGAATGTTGGTTTCGGCAACTTTACCGTTGGCGGCTCCTATTCCCATACCGACGATGACTATGGCTTCAGCGAAGGTAGCCGCAATCCGGACGATACCGATCAGTTCGACGTTGGTGTTTCCTATGAAATGGATGCAGCAGCTGTATCTCTGACCTATGGCTATGCTGAATATGGTAATGGCAGCCGTGGTAACGGTACCGGTGAAATTAGCACCGCCGACCTTGGCCTTGCCTACACCCTTGGTGCCGGCGTTGCCTGGAAATCATCGATCTTCTGGTTCGATGACGAAGTCGATGGCGCAGAGGACAATGACGGTTACGGCGTTGTCACCGGTCTGGCACTGACCTTCTAATTCCTGGGAATTAGCGTGATTTGAAAAGGGCGGTTTTCCGCCCTTTTCTTTTTTGTCCAACATCCGTTGTTCTGGCTCAGATCCCGATATCCTGACGCAGAAAAGCTAAAAAGCGGTCTTTCTGTGCGACAAGGTCGGCGACGCAGGGAACCGGATTTTCGGTCACAAGCCGTTCGGCCAGTGCCCTGTCAGAATTGACCGGCAGGTTTCCGAGTTCCGACATTGGAAGTCGGAGGCTACCCATGCAGCCGATTTCACCCGATGTGGTTGCGCGCAATTTTGCAAGCCCGCAGGGCGCTTCGCAGAACTCGCCTTTATAACTGCTTTGCCAAGGGTAAAGGTTGTGATGGCGGCCCTGTAAAACGGTGGCAGAGGCCGAGCTATAGATACCAATGCCGGGCGTTTGAAACAGCTTGGTGATATGGGCAGGTCCGCTATCGGCCAGCACGACATAATTCTGTTCCCGGATGAAGGACACGAGATTTCCAATGGTTTTGAAACCGTCAACGACGCGGATATTCGGTGTGTTGAACGACCCGATCGTGTCCTTATATTTCTTCATTACCCCCTGATAGGCGTTGAGGATCAGAGTGGTTTCAAATCCGGCTTGTGCAAGGAGTTCCGTGGTTTCGTGCACTAGTTCCGGGGGAAGGGTGCGAAGGGGGGATGAGGCCATTGGCAGGATGCCAATTTTCATACCCGATGCCAGTTTCGGTGCGCGTTCGGATGCAAGCGGGATCGGCGGAACTCCGAATGCCTCGCAAAGTGCCTCTTCCGGGTTAACCGGCATGGTCGCGATATCTTTCCAGCCTTCCATCTCGCTGAAATCGATCAGATAGTCGAATGTTTTGAGGCGTTTGGCGGAGATGAAAAGCTGAAAGATCGTGATATCGGGGATGGTGGCGAATATGTCAGACGCCGTACCGCTATTGAGCACAGCGATTTTCGCGCCGGGATATTTTGTTGCAAAGGCACGCAGAAACAGAACCATGCCGACACAATCGCCAATCGCATCGTCCGGGATCAAAAACAGGACCTGTTTCCGGTCAAAATCGGTATCGGCCCATGCATCGCTGGCAAGCACATCAGGTTGAACGCTATCTGATATGATTTTTACTGATGGCGCATTGGCAAGAATTTGCTGGCGCAAAAGCGATGAGGTGCGCGTCAGATAGGCCGGGCTGTTATCCGATGCCTGCATGAGGTCCGGGCTGACATTGGGCAGGCCGAACTGAAACGGCTGTTTTGATGCAAACCGGGTAAATTTCTTACGGGCGGGATGGTGATGTGCAGGCATTTTCGGGCGATCTCCGGTCACCTTTTGCTCGGTGTTATGTGGCAGAGAACCCGATCCCGGCCAAAGATGCAACGCCCGATCCCCTTAACAGGGCAACATTGTTGGGTTTTATGCCGCCAAGGGCAACGGGGATAAGGCCAAGACTGAGGCAAAAAGCAGTTCTTTGAAGGAATATCGAAAACGTCATGCCCGGTTGACCGGGATGGCTTTGGGTGGCAAAAACCGGCGAGATCAGAACACCATCGGGACGTTGATCGGGTGCGAGAAGTGCCAGCTTGCGCAGCGTTTGCAAGCTGTGGCAGGCGGATGTCACAAACATGTCGTGTGGTATTTGCCGATAGATATGTGGTCTTTTCTCGATGCGGTATTCCGGCAAATGAATACCATCGGCATCTAGGCGCAAGGCCAGTGCAAGATCATCGGCAATCAGGCAAAGGTGACCATATTGGCGACAGGTTCGCCGAACGATGTAGGCAAGGTTTGCACGGTCCTTAGGGTTGAGCCCGTAGTGTCGGAAAATTACCATGCTTCTGCGCGGCAGACCGATGATTGCCGGGATCGGATCGGGCATGCGTTTGTCGTCGGTCATCAATATGATCGGCGGGATTAGGCAATCAGGACCGCCATTGCGCAAATTGAGTTGGCGTGCCTGCTTTGCCAGTGTGGCATCCATTGATAGTATCCCGATTCTGTTTCACCGATTCCTGTACCGATTTGGGCCATCATCCATGAGCGATCAGCATCTGTCATCCGGCAATCCCGACATCGCGGCCAATCTTGCCGAGATCCAGCAAAATATCGATAAAGCCTGTACAGCGGTTGGTCGCGCACCCAGCGATGTCACCCTGATCTGTGTCAGCAAGAACCACGATGCCGATCATGTGCGACCCGCTCTTGTCGACGGGCGGCGGGTGTTTGGTGAAAACCGGGTACAGGAAGCAGCAGGGAAATGGCCGGGCCTGAGGGATGAATTCCCTGATATCGAACTGCATCTGATCGGGCCGCTTCAGACCAATAAGCTAAAAGATGCGGTTGCGTTATTTGATGTGATCGAAACCGTTGATCGTCCAAAACTTGCCAATGCGCTGGCAAAGCATCGCGATACGACCGGCGAATGCCCTGATCTTTATATCCAGATCAATATCGGAGAAGAACCGCAGAAAGCCGGAATAGCCCCGGCCGATGCCGATGATTTTATTATCGATTGCATCGAACGCCTGAAATTGCCGATCAAGGGATTGATGTGCATCCCGCCGGTGGATGAGGAACCGGCACTGCATTTTGCCCTGTTAGGCAAAATTGCCGACCGTCATGGTTTGGCCATTCGAAGCATGGGCATGAGTGGCGATTACGAAGCAGCAATCCGGCTTGGCGCGACCCATATCCGTGTCGGGACAGCAGTTTTCGGCTCACGGGGCTATTAAATCGCCAGATGAAGCCTTTTAAAGACGGCTGAAACCCTGTTTTTATTGTTTTCGACGCAAATCTGATGCTGTAAACGCCGATTTTTCTATCTTTAAGGTGTGATTTCGGTCAACTGCCCGAATTTGGCAGAAAATGTGGATAACTGGCCCGGACGTATAAGACGCGTTCAAAGCCGTTTTGTGACGAAAAAAATCAAAAATCCCGCCAAGTGAATTTAGCCCGGCGGGATTTTTGCAAATTATTTGTATTTCTGCGGTTTGTCTGGGTCTGGTTATGGAACGAGCTTGTAGCCGCCAGGCTCGGTGACCAGGATCGTCGCGTTTGACGGGTCCTTTTCGATTTTCTGGCGCAGGCGATAAACGTGGGTTTCCAGCGTGTGGGTGGTGACCCCGGCGTTATAGCCCCAGACCTCGTCAAGCAGGGTTTCGCGTGTGACCGGTTTGTCGCCCGCCCGGAACAGGAATTTAAGGATCGAGGTTTCCTTTTCCGTCAGACGGACTTTTTTCTCGGTCGTGGTTTCGATCAGAAGCTTGGCACTGGGTTGGAAGCTGTAGGGGCCGATGACGAAAACCGCATCCTCGCTTTGTTCATGCTGGCGAATATGGGCACGAATACGCGCCAGCAGCACGTTCAGGCGGAACGGCTTGGTGACATAGTCGTTGGCACCCGACTCCAAGCCAAGGATCGTATCAGAATCGCTGTCGGCACCGGTCAGCATGATGATCGGGGATTTGACCCCGGCGCGCCGCATCAGTTTGCAGACATCACGACCATCTATATCGGGCAGGCCGACATCAAGAAGGATAATATCGTAGTAATTTTCTTTGGCGACTTCGAGGGCGTTTTGGCCACTATTGGCGACGACACATTCGAATTCCTCATGAAGCCGGAGCTGCTCGGTGAGAGACTGGCTAAGTGCCGCGTCATCTTCGACCACCAGAACCTGTTTACCTGTCGACATTCGCCATCCCTTGCTGCTTGCTAAATCCCGCCTATATTCTGGGCCTGCCGACGGTTCTTTTTGTGGCATTGTTCTCGTAGGCCCGCCATATACTTAGGATTAGAGTCTCATACTGCGATTTGAAGAACAAACTGTTTTCGCTTTAGCCCATTGACGTGCACCTTATCCAGCCCCATACCGACCGGATCGCGATGTTGTGATCATCCGTGTATGACCCAGAAGAAACAAAGACTGCAATGACCCAATCTGCTGCCGTGCCATCAAAAGCCAATGTTTCCGCGACCGATCTGGTGACCGTATCGCGTGCTGTTGCCGATTTGCGGCGCGGTGAAATCGTTCTGGTCCAGGGACAGGCAAATGGCATTGCCCATTGTGTGGCGGTGATTGCTGCCGAACCGCTTTCCGACCACGGATTGGCGCGCCTTCATGACATTGCTGGCAAAAGCGGAAACACCGCGATTGTTTTGCCGCGCGTGCGGGCCAGATCGCTCGGCAAGACCTGTAAAAACGATCATTTCATTGCTTTTGTCAGCGCCAAAAAATCCGCTGTTGATGCGAAAGCGTTGGCCGAGATAGCCAATCCGTTGCTGGATCTTGAAAGCATGCCAGCTGGCGCGTGGCGTCCGGTCAATATGGCCGAAAGTGCGGCCATTCGCCTTGCGAAGCTGGCTCGGTTGCTACCGGCGGTGGTGACAGCACCGGTTGACCCCGAACAGCTTGAAATGCTGTCAAAGGCGCAGAACCTTCTGGTGCTTCAGTCCGAGAGCATCAATGGATACGAAGACGCATCGGCCGCAACCCTGCGCCAGGTCAGCGAAGCGCGCGTTCCGTTGGAAAATGCCGAGAACGCAACGGTTATCGCGTTTCGTCCGGAAGATGGTGGTCAGGAACATCTGGCGATTGTGATTGATGAGCCGGCAAAAGATCAGCCGGTTTTGATCCGGCTGCATTCAGAATGCTTTACCGGCGATTTGATCGGGTCGCTGAGATGTGATTGCGGACCGCAATTGCGCGGAGCGATTGCCGAAATTGCGAAAAGTGGGCAGGGCGGAATTATTCTTTACCTGCGACAGGAAGGGCGCGGTATCGGGCTTGTGAACAAATTGCGCGCCTATGCATTGCAGGACCGCGGTTTTGATACGCTGGATGCCAACGAGGAACTTGGTTTTGATGCTGATGAACGGGTTTATCGGCCAGCTGCCGAAATGCTGCGTCAGATGGGGTTTGAAACTGTCCGGCTCCTGACCAATAATCCCGAAAAGCTTACCGGGCTTGAAAGCTGGGGCGTGACGGTTGCCGAACGTGTGCCGCACAAGTTTCCGTCCAATGGTCATAACGAATTTTATCTTCAGACCAAAAAGGACCGCGCCGGCCACCTGTTTTGAGTCGCGCATAACGGAATCCGCCTGATTATGACTGCCTGATGCTACCCGGCAGAAGATTCCGACAGGCAGTTCTGCGTCAAATTCTCTTTCAATAAACTCCCTTAAAATCAATACCTTAACCAGAAACAAAACTGGCACTCCTTTTGCAAAATAGTTGGCAAGAGGAGGACTGATATGTCGATTGGTGCAGATTGGCGGCAAATATCGCCCGGTAACGGGGCAAGCATCGCAAACGGAACGGCAGGCGGCGGGTCTGCTGGATCGGGTGCAGCCGAGCAGCTTGTTGATGGTGCCGAAGAAGGCCGCAGCTTTTCCGAATATATGTTCGGAAAGGACGGCTTTGAATTCACCGATTTCCTCGATGTGATCAATCCTTTGCAGCATATCCCCGGTGTGGGCATGGTTTACCGCAGCATCACAGGCGACGAGCTTGGCAATGGTGCGCGCGTTGTTGGTGGCGGTCTGTTTGGCGGTATCTTTGGTCTGGCCGGTGCGGCGGTTGATGCGGTTGTCGATCTGGCGACCGGTGAAGATACCGGTGCGCATATCATGGCGATGTTTGAAGGTGACGAGGCCCCGGCAGATCAGCCGATGATGGCCGATGCATCGCTCGAAGGTGGCCCAACTGGCGGGGCAAGCGATCTTGTCCTGCCGTGGATGGTTGGTGACAGGTCAATGGCCGGCGAGGACGGTTTACCGGTCGATCCCGCCGAACAAGCAACGATTACCGATGCTGCCCCGGTGGCCGGTGTTGAGACACTGGCGATGAACGAACAGCCGGGTACTGCGACCCAAACAGGTACCATGGCCTATAATGCGGCTGATCTGGTGACGCCTTGGGGCGGGGCGGTTAGCAATGCCAATGCCGCAGCTGCCTATGGTGCTGTTAAACCAGTTGCAAGTCCGGCTGTCTCTAATGCTCAAACCTTGGTGCAATCAGTTGCCCGACAGCAGGTCGCAACGTCGTCAGCTTCAATGTCAGCAGGCGATGATCCCGCAATACAGACCGCCCAGCGTCTTTTGGCCAAGGCAGGGGATGATGTGGCCGGAACCAATATCGACGCGCAGGATGCCGATCCGGCCGAACTGGCCGTAGCAATTGCACGTGCCGGGCAGAGTGATATTGCATCAAACATGACCATGCGCACCGCAGAGGACAGCCGCAATGGGCATCAGGGCATGATACAGCGCGCATCCTTTAGTAGCGAAAATGGTGATACGGTCTGGGCACGAGCGCAAAGTTCCGGGCGGTTAAGCCGTGGAACATCGCAATTTGGCGTTGCGCCCGAAATTGCTGCCCGGGAGGCAAAATATGCCAAGATCAAGCAGGGTGACGTAACCAAACCGGCAAATTCACAAGAAGCAGGTTCGGGGCAGCAGGGCCCCTTGAGTGCTGCGGAAATGGCCGCACGGTTTAACGCAGCCCTTGGCCGTGATCGGTCGCAAACCATGGCAAATGATGCCGTTGCATCGACCAATGCGGTGGCACAGGACAAGCCTGCATCAGGTCAGCAGATTCAGCGCGATGATAGGGCAAATTTGGAGCGCGACATAGCGCGCAATGATAGCGCAGGCAGTGCCGAAATGGTCCATCCATTGATGGAAAAAGCACAAAGCCACAGCAATAGTGACGCCCCGGTCGGAGTCTGGTTCAGTCAGACCATGATGGACGGGCTTAAGAAATACCAGGCAATGCAGGAAGGTCGCCAGCAGCCCGCAGGCAATTCAATCTGATTACCTGATCATAAAGTATCAAAAAACCCGACAATCGTTTGATGTCGGGTTTTGTTTTGATTTGGTAACGAATCCTTGGCGATTTTAGCGATTAAGGAAACCGACGATTTCCTTGACCTCTTTAAGGATCGGCTGGGCAATGGCATCCGCACGTTCTGCACCCTTTGCCAGAACTGCGTTGATATAGGTATTGTCGGCTTTAAGACGTGCCATTTCTTCGGTGATTGGTGCCAGTTTTTCGACAACAACATCGGTCAGCGCCTGTTTGAAGCCCGAGAACTGGGTTCCACCATGTTCTGCCAGAACGTCAGCAACATTTGCATCGGTCAGTGCAGCATAGATGGTGATCAGGTTTTTGGCCTCGGGGCGGCCTTCAAGACCCGCAGCCTCGCTTGGCAGCGGTTCCGGATCGGTTTTGGCCTTGCGGATTTTCTTTGCCAGCGTGTCGGCATCGTCGGTCATGTTGATGCGCGACATATCCGATGCATCGGATTTCGACATCTTTTTCGAACCGTCACGTAGTGACATCACGCGCGTTGCCGGACCAAGAATCAGCGGATCTGGCTGTGGGAAAAACTCGACGCCAAAATCGTTGTTGAATTTGATCGCAATGTCGCGGGTCAGTTCAAGATGCTGCTTCTGGTCTTCGCCGACCGGCACATGGGTCGCCTTGTAGGCCAGAATGTCGGCGGCCATCAGGCTGGGATAGGCATAAAGACCAAGTGATGCGTTTTCACGATTCTTGCCGGCCTTTTCCTTGAACTGGGTCATCCGGTTCAGCCAGCCGATGCGCGCGACACAGTTGAAAATCCAGGCCAGTTCGGCATGTGCCGAAACTTGGCTTTGATTGAACAGGACATGTTTTTCCGGATCGATGCCAGATGCAATCATGCTGGCAGCAAGTTCGCGGATGTTGGAACGCAGTTCATTGGGCTCTTGCCAGACGGTTATGGCATGCAGATCAACGACGCAGAAGATGCATTCGAAGTCTTTCTGCAGCGCGACCCAGTTGCGGATCGCACCAAGATAGTTGCCAAGATGAAGGTTACCGGTGGGCTGAGCACCCGAAAAAACACGTTCCATAACGATATCGTCCATTTCCAAAAATGTGTTGAGTGACCTGCATGCTCCGCCAGGTTTTGGACACCCGCCGGCGGACGAGCCTGCAAATCTTCGGGCGGGAGTTAAGCCGCCGGACCGGATTTGGTCAAGCGGCTTGTCCCGAAATGACGGAAATAAGGTGCAATAGTCGTCTTCAGGCAGTGTTGCCGCGTTTAAGAGTTGCTTTCAGTTCCGAGAAACTGGTCGCGCCCGAAAGCTGCGCGGTGACGGCGTAAATCAGCAACCCGCCACTGACCAGCCCGGCCATGGTGATGACGCGCGTGATTGAAAGGGCGTCATTTTGCCACAGCCATTCGATGGCAAACCATAGGGCAAGCCCCATCAGAACCGATGACAGCAAGATGCGTGGTACCCGGCGTTTAAGCCGGTCGTCAAAGACCAGATCACCGCGTTTGTGCAGAATCCAGCCAAGCGCGCCTGCATTGATCCAGACCGAGGTCGAGGTTGCTGCTGCAATGCCAAGATGGCCGAAGGTCGGCATCAGGGCGATGATCAGAACGATATTGATCACCATGGCGGAAATGCCGATGCGGATGGGCGTTTTGGTATCTTCGCGCGCAAAGAATCCCGGCGCGAGAACTTTGACCAGAACCGACGCGGGCAGGCCAAAGGCAAAAATGGTCAGTGCCATGCCAGTCATCAGCGTTTCGCTGGCGCCAAAGGCACCGCGTTCAAACAGGACATTGATGATCGGAATACCCATTACGCCAAGCGCAACCGCGGAAGGCAGGGTCAGCAGCAATGCGATTTCGATGCCGCGATTCTGGCTATACATCGCGGTTTTGGCATCCGCGCCCTGAAGCTGGCGTGACAGGGTCGGCAGAAGGGCCGTGCCAATCGCGATCCCGATGACGCCAAGCGGTAATTGATGCACGCGATCGGCATAGTAAAGCCAGGATACGGCACCATCCGAAACAAGAGATGCCAGCATGGTATCGATCAGCAGGTTCAACTGATAGACGCCTGCACCGATCATGCCCGGGATCATGCGTTTGCCCAGCAACTTGATCCGGTCATCAATTTTGGGCAATTGCCATTTGATGGCAAAACCGGCGCGTTTGCAGGCAATCATCAGACAGATGAACTGCGCGATACCGGCAATCGCAACCCCCCATGCCAGGGCATGGGCCGGGGTTTCGGTCATCGGTGTAAGTCCCAGAAGGGCAGCGATCAGACAGATATTGAGGATGATGGGCGCACCCGCTGCCGCGGCATAGCGGTGCAGGGTGTTAAGTACACCCGACATCAGGGCAACAGCCGAAATGAAGGCGAGATAGGGGAAGGTAATACGCGACAGTTCGACGGCAAGGGCGAATTTTTCCGGGTCTTCGGCAAAGCCCGGCGCAAAGACATGCATTGCCCAAGGCATGGTGATTTCGATGATCGCGACCAGAAAACCGGTAATCAGGATCAGCATCGACATGGCGCGTGCGGCAAATTCACGCGCGACATCAAGGCCGCGTTTTTCGATATCACCGGCGAGCAAAGGTACAAAGGCTGCGTTAAACGCGCCTTCGCCAAACAGGCGGCGGAACAGGTTGGGAAATTTGAAGGCGACGAAAAAGGCATCGGCCATGCCACCGGCACCTAGCATCCCGGCAATCATGATGTCGCGGGCAAAACCTAGAAGACGCGAGATCAGGGTAAAACCACTGACTGTGGCAATGGAACGTACGAGCGACATTCGCGATCAAATCCAAAAAAGTTATGAACCAGAATGTGTTTTTAACCGTGGCAAAGAGTCCCACCGGGTTCGATAGTCATGAAATCTGCCAGTCGAAGGTGAATAACTCGTAATGACGGCGGATTAGCGGTGAGTGAGCCGCGATAATTTTTGCCTAAATGGGCGCACAAACATTGAACTTTTGTGAAATGGGCTGTGGTTTTGTAAAAAATGCACGGGGTTGTGACAACCGTCACAGAAAATATGCTGCAATACTCATACATTGCAACTCGCTGAGGATTCGTTGGGACGCGAGCCTCGCTATTCTGACCGGACGAGGGATAAAGGCGCTCCACCTCAACCTGCTGCACTCCGAGGAATATGATGTTACGGGACAACAGGCCATAACATCAGGTTTCAGGACCGACCAGCCCTCGTCCGTTCAAACTTCCGATACAAATCAAAATTCGATCATGGTGCTTGCACCATTGAACACGGATCCCTGCCGGGGCGATTTGGCGTTTGGCCAATCGCAGGGGCGGGGATTTTGTGTTTTCGGGTCGGTGTTCAGCCGTTTTCCAAGGTTTGGGTCAGGGTTTCCTTGACCTGCAGGAATTTGGTGCGGCTATCAATTTTCAGACCAAACACGTCCTTGACGTAGAAAACATCGACTGCGCGTTCGCCAAAGGTCGAAATACGCGCCGATGCGATTTGCAGCGAAAGATCACGTAATGTGCGTGTGACGTCGTAAAGCAGACCCTGCCGGTCGCGCGCGGTAATTTCAATGACCGTGTGGGTGCGGCTGGCCTTGTTGTCGATGATGACGTTTGGCTCGACTTTGAACACGGCGGTACGGTGCTTGTTATCCTTGATCTGGCGACGTTCGATTTCCTGACTCGGTCGCAGACGGCCTGAAATCACCTGTTCAAGCGTTTTGCGTAATTTATCAAGCTTGGATTTGTCGTTGAAGGCCTCGCCATTGGTATCCTGGATAAAGAAGGTATCAAGTGCCATGCCGTCGGCAAGGGTCAGGATTTTGGCATCGACGACATTGGCGCCACACAGCGCCATCGATCCGGCAATCTGGGAAAACAGCCCGGGATGATCGGTGGTGTGGACAATGATTTCGGTGGCATCGATATCGGTTTCGATTCGCATATCGATCGTGATGTCCGCACCGCTTGCCTTGGCATCACGGGTCAGATGGGCATGACGGACATGGGTTTCGGTGTCAAAACTGAGCCAATAGGACGGATAACCGCGATCAATGAAGTCCTCGACATCCTGTTCTGGCCAGTTGGAACCGGATGCGGCAAGGGCGTCGCGCAATTTCTGCTGGGCACGAGCGACGCGCGAATCGCGACTGTCGGCATTCAGGCCGCCCGAAAGCAAATCATCGGTGGCATAGAACAGTTCGCGCAGAAGGGTCGCTTTCCAGCCGTTCCAGACATTCGGGCCAACAGCGCGAATATCGGCGACCGTCAGACACAGCAGCAAACGCAGTCTTTCCTGTGACTGGACCAGATCGGCAAAGGCGCGAATCGTCGTCGGGTCATTCAGGTCACGTTTGAATGCCGTCAGGCTCATCCACAAATGGGCTTTGACCAGCCAAGCGACGGTTTCGGTATCGGCAGGCGACAGGCCGAGACGCGGACAAAGCTTTTCGGCGACTTCGGCGCCGAGTTCCGAATGATCACCGCCTCGGCCCTTGGCGATATCATGAAGCAATACCGCGACATAAAGCACGCGGCGCGAAATCACCTTTTCCATGATACGGGTGGCGACCGGGGCTTCTTCTGCCAGTTCGCCGCGTTCGATCTGGTTCAATATGCCGATCGCACGGATGGTGTGCTCGTCCACGGTATAGGTGTGGTACATGTCATATTGCATCTGGGCAACGACACGGCCGAAATCCGGGATGAAACGGCCAAGCAGCCCGGCTTCGTTCATTTTGCGAAGCGGAATATCGGGGGTATCGCGGTGTGTCAGGATTTCAAGAAAGACCTCGTTCGCGGCCGGATCCTTTTGCAGTTTGTGATCGACCAGTTTCAGGCTTTGCGTTACCCAGCGCAGCGTTTCGGGATGAATGCCGACCCCGTTCTGATGGGCGACAAGGAATAGGCGTAATATCTGTATCGGGTCACTTTGCAGGGTTTCGAGGCTGTCGACGGTCAGGCGATCATTGCGCAACTGGAAACCGTCGATTTCCTTGCTACCGAAAAAACGTGCCGGGAAGCGGATTAGCGGTTTGCGTTGATGGCGTTCTTCAAGTGCGGCACAGAAGATGCGGGTCAGGTTGCCGACATGTTTCACCATCAGATAATAGTGTTTCATGAAGCGTTCGACACCTGATGCGCCTGCATGGTCGGTATAGCCAAGCTTATCGGCAATATCGCGCTGCATATCAAATGTCAGGCGGTCTTCTTCGCGTCCGGTCAGGTAATGCAGCCAGCAGCGCACCGACCACAGGAAGTTTTGTGCTTTCAGAAAGCCTTGTGCTTCCTTGCGGGTCAGGACTTTGAGGTCGACCAGTTCAAGCGGGTTGCTGACACGGTAAAGATATTTGCCGATCCAGAACAGGGTATGAAGATCGCGAAGGCCGCCTTTGCCGTCCTTGACGTTGGGTTCAACCACATAGCGGGAATCACCCATGCGAATGTGGCGTTCATCGCGTTCGTTCAGCTTGCCTTCGATGAATTCAAGCCCCGTGCCCTTGACCAGTTCTTCCATGAAACGGGTGCGGAAGGCTTTATAGACTTCTTCATCCGCCCATACGAACCGGCTTTCAAGCAGGTTGGTGCGAATTGTGATGTCCTGTTTGCCCATGCGCAGGCAGTCATCAATCGAACGGGTGGCATGACCGACCTTCAGCCCTAGATCCCAGAGCATATAAAGGATGTATTCGACAACCTGTTCGCCATGCGCAGTTTGTTTGTAGGGGAACAGAAACAGGATATCGACATCAGATTGCGGCGCCATATCGCCGCGACCGTAACCGCCGACCGCGACAACCGCCATGCGTTGCTCATTGGTTGGATTATGCAGCGGATAGACGAATTTCAGGGCGAAATCATGGATCAGACGGACAATCTGATCGATCAGGAAACTGTTGGAAAAGACCGCGTCCTGCCCGGAATTGGTTTCTTCGAAACGGGCACGGATGACCTTGCGGCCATCTTCCAGAACGGCTTTGAGGTGTTTAAGGATTTCCGCACGCTGTTTGAAGGATGTCAGATCCGAATTGGCAGCGATGGTTTCAAGCTCGGCAAAGATTTTGCGGCGGTCGATGATTTCGCGCTGTTTCTTGATTCTATACGTCACTTGAAGTGGTTTCCTCGGTCGGGTCTGGCATGAACGGGTTGGTTGCCCTATTGGGTCCATCCCAATGCATATGGCATGCCGTGTTTCCGATGCCAGTGTTAGGCTGATCGCCGGAGTTTAACATCAAAAAGCAAACAGGCACCTGCCTGATATAAGGGCAAAGTGCCTGTTTTTAATGCGTTGGCCGATATTTTTCGCGACAGATGCGAAATCAACCGCGTATGGCGCGCAAGCGATATAGCGCATCAAGTGCTTCGCGCGGGGTCATGTTATCGGGATCGATTTCAGCCACAGCATCCAGAAGGGCCTTTTGTTCCGGCGACAATGCAGGGGATTTGGCTTTTTCTTCCTGTTTGACCTGCTCGATTGCGGCAGCAAAAAGCGGCAGGTCATCGGCCAGTTTGGAAACCGCACCGCCCTGTTCGCCCTTCTCCAGGGTTTTCAGTACCTGTTCTGCGCGTTTGATCACTGGTTTAGGCAGGCCTGCGAGCTGGGCAACATGAATGCCATAAGACCGATCCGCACTTCCTGCACCGACTTCGTGCAGGAAGACGACTTCGCCCTGCCATTCTTTGATCAGCATGGTGTGGCAGGACAGATGGGCAAGCTTGGCGGCAAGGGCTGTGAGTTCATGATAGTGGGTTGCGAAAAGGCCACGGCATTTATTGACTTCATGCAGGTTTTCAACAACCGCCCAGGCAATCGAAAGACCATCAAATGTTGCCGTGCCGCGCCCGATTTCATCAAGGATAACCAGCGAACGATCGGATGCCTGATTAAGGATGGCGGCGGTTTCGACCATTTCGACCATGAAGGTCGACCGGCCACGCGCCAGATCATCCGCCGCCCCGACACGCGAAAACAGCCGGTCAATCACACCGATATGCGCTGTTTCCGCCGGGACAAAGGCACCGATCTGGGCCAGAACCGCAATCAGGGCATTCTGGCGCAGGAAGGTCGATTTACCGGCCATGTTCGGACCAGTAATCAGCCAAAGGCTTTGTTCGCCTTCAAGGCGGCAGTCATTGGCGACAAAGGGGCTGTCGCCATTTTCGCGCAGGGCGGCTTCCACCACTGGATGGCGACCGCCACGGATATCAAAGGCAAGGCTATCATCAATGGTCGGGCGGATACATCCCTGATCACGCGCCAGTTCGGCCAACGCGGCCGACACATCAAGCCCGGCAAGCGCCTGTGCACAGCGCGCGATGGCGTCGGCATGTTCAAGGACGCCCGTGACCAGTGAGTCAAACAGTTCGAGTTCAAGTGCAAGCGCCTGATCCCCGGCCTTGGAAACCTTGCTTTCGAGCTCGGACAGCTCGACCGTGGTGAAACGAACCGCATTGGCCATGGTCTGGCGATGAATAAATTCATCGATTTCCATCATCCGGTCAGCCTGTTTGGCCGGTACTTCGATGAAGTAGCCAAGGACGTTGTTGTGTTTGACCTTAAGGCTGGTGATGGCCGTTTGTTCGGTATATCGGGCCTGCAGATTGGCGATCAGCTTTTTGCTTTCGCTTGAAAGCATGCGCAATTCATCAAGCGGCGGGTGATAGCCACTTGTGATAAAACCGCCATCACGCGCCAGCAACGGCAGATTTTCGCTAAGCGACCGGCGCAGAAGATCAACCAGATCGCCATGATGGCCCATATCGGTCAAATGATCGACAAGGGCGGCAGGTTGCGCGGTCAGGCCGTCATTGCCGCCATCGGGTTTGTGCAAAAGGTTGCCAATCGAAAAGGCACAGGACAGACCATCGCGCATGGCAGCCAGATCGCGTGGGCCGCCACGACCGACGGACAGACGTGACAATGCACGTTCGATATCCGGACATTCGCCAAGGGCAGCGCGCAGATCGGACCGTAGGGCATCGCGATCATGGAAATAGGAGACCAGATCAAGGCGTTTATTGATCGTGCCCGCATCGGTCAGCGGTGCGGACAGACGGGCGGCTAGCAAGCGTGCACCTGCGCCAGTGCGGGTACGGTCGATGACCGATAAAAGTGATCCCTTGCGTTCACCTGATTGGGTCTGGGTCAATTCCAGTGACCGGCGGGTGGCGGCATCGATTTCCATTGCAGCACCCGCAGCCATGCGTTGCGGTGGGGCAAGGCGCGGCATCTGACCCTTCTGGGTCAGATCGACATAATCGATTAGCGCCCCGGCCGCCGAAAGTTCGGCAATTTCGAATCCGCCAAAAGCGTCCAGGGCCGCAACTTCATATAGTTTTTTAAGGCGCAGCTGGGCATTTTCGGCATCAAAGCGTGATGCGGGTTGCGGTGTGATGACGTTTTTGTATTCGGCGTAGATATCGAACATTTCCGAACGATTCAGAAGTTTGTCCGATATCAGAAGCTCACCAGCGTCAAGACGGGCAAGGGCGGCAGGAAGCCCGCCCATATCACAGGGCTGAACATAAAAATCGCCGGTCGACATATCAAGCCAGGCTAGACCGACCTTGCCGCGAACTTCGGACACCGCAGCCAGATAGTTATGGCGCCGGGCATCCAGAAGGCTGTCTTCGGTCAGGGTGCCGGGCGTGATCAGTCGGACAACGCCGCGTTTGACGACAGATTTGGCGCCGCGTTTCTTGGCCTCGGCCGGGTCTTCCATCTGTTCGCAGACAGCGACACGGAAACCCTTGCGAATCAGACGCTGAAGATATGTTTCGTGGCTATGGACGGGAACACCGGCCATGGGAATTTCGTTACCCTGATGTTTGCCACGTTTTGTCAGCGCGATATCGAGTGCCTCGGCCGCCTTGACGGCATCGTCGAAGAACAGCTCGTAAAAGTCGCCCATGCGGTAAAACAGCAGGCAGTCCTGATACTGTTCCTTGATTTCAAGGAACTGCATCATCATCGGGGTCGCACCTTCGGTATCGAACGAAAGGGGGACGGTCTGAGTATCGGAAGGATCGGCAATATTGTTCATAGCGAGTGTGATAGCAAACCCTGAAGGCATTGACGAGGGGATGAAACGGCCCGGGAGCAGTTTTTGACCTATGCCATTGCAATGCCTGATTTTCTGTAAAATATGTTAAGATACGCAGGCAGCAAAGTAGCGCGATCATCGCCGATTTGCCGCCCTTTGACCAGTGACCAAGGAGATAAGAAGATGGCAGCAGACCAAGCGACCCGTCAGGCACCGGAACTGGTTGGATTATTCGATACAAAAGACGGCTTTGATGCCGCGGTTCGGGAATTGCGCGATAGCGGATTTTCGCGCACGGACCTGTCAGTTTTAAGTTCCCATGAATCAATTGATGTTGCCGGGTCGGATGGCCGGTCCTGGTCCGATGTGCTGACCGCGCTGGTCGGTGAAGCAAAATACGAGGTGCCCTTGGTGGCATCGGGGGCGATTGCACTGTTTGGCGGGGCGGCAACCGCGCCGGTGGCGCTTGCGGTTGGTGCGGGCGTTGGCGCCGTGGCGCTTCGCGAATTTATCGAGGAAGTTACATCAACCCCGCATACCGAAGATTTCGCCCGCGCGATCAATGCCGGGTCGGTGATCCTGTGGGTGCGGATTGATCCCGACAAGGACGATGCAGAAGCCAAGGCGACCGCGATTCTGAAAAAGCACGGCGCGGAAAACATTCATCTGCATCAGGGATAATCCCTTGATTTTGAGTGCGTATTTGCATTTTTCGGCATGACGGACATGGTTTGCTAAAACGTAAAAGGCGATCAGAAATGATCGCCTTTCTTATTTCCGGTTGGCATATGATGCGCTGCAACATACGGAAAACGCTACGTAATTTTGCGGTTGCCGTTAACGTCGCCTTTGACCCGGGGCCAGAAGCCTGATTTATTGAGCGGTCCGGCATGACGGCTCCACACCTGATTGTCGGGTTAAAGTTTACAGGTTCTCGCCGCTTTCCAATCCACCACGCAAGCGTCAGTGAAAATATATGTCAGATTCAGAAATCAAGGTTCGTGACCGTGAAGCGCTGCTGTTTCATTCAAGTGGCCGCCCCGGAAAAATCGAAATCACTCCGTCGAAGCCGCTGACCACACAGCGCGATCTTTCACTTGCATATTCACCAGGTGTGGCGGTGCCATGCCTCGAAATCGCCAAGAATCCGGCAACGGCCTATGACTATACGTCCAAGGGCAATATCGTCGCCGTGATCTCGAATGGTACGGCCGTTCTGGGGCTTGGCAATCTGGGTGCGCTGGCATCCAAGCCGGTAATGGAAGGCAAAGCGGTCCTGTTCAAGCGTTTTGCCGATGTTGACGGGCTGGACCTTGAAGTGTCGACCGAGGATGTTGACGAGTTCGTCAATTGCGTGCGCTTCCTTGGAGCGTCGTTCGGCGGGATCAACCTTGAAGACATCAAGGCCCCGGAATGCTTCATCATCGAGCAACGCTTGCGCGAACTGATGGATATTCCGGTATTCCATGACGACCAGCACGGTACGGCGATTATTGCCGCATCCGGCCTGATCAATGCCTGCGACCTGACGGGGCGCGAACTTAAAGACATCAAGCTTGTGATCAACGGTGCGGGTGCGGCGGCGATTGCATGTTGCGAACTGGTCAAAAGCATGGGAGTGACACCCGATAATGTCATCATGTGCGATTCGCGCGGGGTGATTTACAAGGGCCGTGAAGACGGCATGAACCAGTGGAAATCGGCGCACGCGGCCGAAACAGATGCCCGCACGCTGGAAGAAGCGATGGACGGGGCGGATGCGTTCTTTGGCCTGTCGGTCAAGGGCGCGGTGACGGCGGCCATGGTCAAAAGCATGGCCAAACAGCCTATCATCTTTGCCATGGCAAACCCGGACCCGGAAATCAGCCCGGAAGACGTCGCCGCGATCCGAAATGACGCGATCTGTGCCACCGGGCGTTCGGACTATGCCAACCAGATCAATAACGTGCTTGGTTTCCCTTATATCTTCCGCGGGGCGCTTGACGTTCAGGCATCCACGATCAACGAGGAAATGAAGATTGCCGCGGCCCATGCGGTGGCGTCACTGGCGCGAGAAGATGTGCCTGACGAGGTTGCTGCGGCTTATTCCGGCCGTCGCCTGCAATATGGTCCGGAATATATCATTCCGGCACCGTTTGATCCGCGCCTGATCATTGCGGTGCCTAAGGCCGTGGCACAGGCCGCGATGGACAGTGGTGTTGCACGCCGACCGATCATTGACATGGCGGAATATGAAAATCAGCTGCGCGGTCGCCTTGATCCGACGGCGGCCCATCTACAACTGATTTCCGATTATGTGCGGGCGCATCCGAAACGGATTGCCTTTGCCGAGGGTGAAGAGGAAACCGTTATTCGTGCGGCTGTGGCCTATCGCAATTCCGGTTATGGTACCCCGATCCTGATCGGGCGCGAGGACCGGATCGCGGAATCGGCCAAATCGCTCGGTATCGAAAGCCTTGAGGGTGTTGAAATCAGCAACGCGGCCCTTTCTCACAAGAACAAGGAATATGCCGAGTTCCTGTATGGTCGCCTGCAGCGTAAAGGCTTCCTGTGGCGCGATTGCCAACGCATGGTCAACCAGAAGCGTAACGTCTTTGCCGCCGTCATGGTGGCCAAGGGTGACGCCGATGGCCTGATTACCGGCTTGACGCGAAACTTCCATCGCAGCTTTACCGATATCAGTTCGGTGATCGATGCCAAGTCGGGCGAAATCCCGATGGGTCTTTCGATTGCAATTGCCAAAGGCCGGACGGTGTTTATTGCCGATACGCGCGTGCATAACATGCCCGATGCGGAGCAGCTTGCCGAGATTGCGATCCAGGCGGCCGAGAAAGCCCGTCAGCTTGGTCACGAGCCGCGTGTGGCAATGGTATCGCATTCGACGTTTGGCAACCCGTGGAGTGCAGATACCGACCGTATCCGCGAGGCGGTCGGTATCCTTGAGCGCAGTAATGTCGATTTTGAATTCGATGGTGATATTGCGGTTGATGTGGCTCTTGATACTGAACTGTTGAAGCTTTATCCGTTCTGCCGTCTTTCCGGCCCGGCCAACGTGCTTGTAATGCCGGCCCTTCATGCGGCGACAACGGCGTCAAAGCTTCTCGACAAGCTGGGCGGTGGTACGGTTGTTGGTCCGGTGATGATCGGGCTCGAAAAGCCGGCACAGATCACCCAGATGGGCAGTACGGTTAACGACCTTGTCAACCTGGCAGCACTGGCCGCACACGAGGCAGAACACGGCTAAGTTGCGCTAAACAATATTGTTAAAATGGCGGAATTGCTGATGCAATTTCCGCCATTTTACTTTAAGAGGCCGGAATATAACAAAAAACAACCGGTAATCGTGGGAACGTGACGTTGAATTTTTCATGCAAATGGCGTTTTGGGCTATGCACAGTTTTTTTGATTCTGTTCGGGTGCAATGCTTCCGAGCCTTCGTCAGAACTGATTACGTCCAGCTTGAACGAACTGCACGATGAAGCCCTGATAGGCATGCTATCGCATCTGGAAAATATCGAGATATCCGATACGGAGCGTACAGGCGACAATCGCAGCCGTGTATCTGTGCGATACGAACTGGTGTTTGACATTGATTTTGCCAATGCCATTCGCATTGTTGCCGATCCGGGGGCAGCTTCGGAAGCTGAGCGTAAGCGGTTTCGTGATTATCTTGGTATTCTTGGAACTGTTGAATTGACGGGCCTGACCAGCCTTTATGGTGAATTTGAAAAAGATCAGCGCTTTGACGTCGCCCGGGTCGTCGATTTTGTTAAGATCAAAGGCAAATGGATCGCGCAGCCCTGATGGCGTTTATCGTTTGGGCAATAGCGTGGATCGACCCGATTTCTGCCACATCGGACTGTAACAGGTTAGCGCCATAACCGTATTTCAGGCATAAGGAACTTGTCGATGCATCGCATCAGTCATTTTTTTGCATTTATTCTGTTTGTTCCGGCGCTTGTGGCCCTGGCTGCGTGCGACGATACAAAGACCGAAGGCCCAACAGCTAATGAGATCACCACGGCCGTGATCGAACGTTTCCGTGATGATCCTTATGCCAAAGTTGGTCATGTCGAAAATGTTACAAAGACCAACAGCATCAAAGAAGCCGACGATGAAACGACAGTTATGGTGCGTTACGAATTGGTGTTTGATCGCTCGGTCGCGGATTTTGCCGATGACGTCACGGAAAAGGGCAAGGCCGCCGGGGACCTTGATACGGTTGGTGACACTGTCAGTGAAGCAATTGATCTGGTGAAGACCAAGATGCTGGCCTTGAAGGAGGGCGAGTTCAAGGCGGGTGACAGGCGCATTGTCGAAAGCGAGATCCGGCTGGTCAAATCCGAGAAAGGCTGGATTTACCGGCCATAGAATCTGGAGATATCCATTTACGGAAATAAGAAAAGGAACCGCATGAAAACGGTCCCTTTTTTATCCACGATTGGTGCGATCAATCTTCAAGAAGTGCCAGAACACTTGGCGGTGGCGGGATATCGCCGGACGCGAAGCCGATCCCGTCGAATGTTTCAAGACCGTTCACGCGCATGATGGCGTGAAGCGAGTCGACATATTCTTCACCACGTTCGGAATATTTGGTTAGTGTATCGGCCAGATCCCAACCAAGCACGACTTCGCCGCCTTCACGCAATTTGGCACGTTCAGTACGGAGTTCGGCGTATGCCGGGTGTGAGTTGATGTTGCGTGCATAGGCACGAACACTGTCGATCAGGCTGTTAAACGATTTGATGACGTGGGTTTTGCCTTCGGCACGGTCTTCTGGAACGATGCCGTCTTCATCCCAGGCCCACTGGCCAAACAGGGCATTACCCTTGCGCACGAAGCGCGACGTGCCCCAGCCGCTTTCCTCAGCGGACTGAGCAAGCATCAGAGATGGCGGAATGATATCGATGCGTTCAAGCAGTGCGGTGACACCACCATCCGTCACGCGATAGCGTTTCATCATCTGGTCGACCCATTCCTTTTCAGCCGTACTGATTGGGTCGCCGGAATATTTCTTGCTCTGTATGGCCATCAGGCGATCACGTCGCGCCGTGATTTCCTCGTTCACACGCAATGCCAGCGGCAGCATGATTCGAATGAAAATCTGTTTGCGCTCGTCTGCGGATGCCAGATCGCGCATGCCTTTGGGAACGCGTTTGATATAGACGCGTGGAACTTCCTGCACACCCGACAGGCTATAGCCGATGCTTTGATAATACTGGTTAAGCGCGATCACTTCTGGATCGCGACGGTAGAGCGGTTTGACGTTCTTCTTTTCTGGTGCAACGGTAACTGCTGCGACCTCGTCAAAGCTCATACCTTTGGGCGACGGGGAGATATCCCATCCGCCAAAAATACCAAAATACAGTAAACCTACCGCTCCAAACACTGAAGCAAGCGCAATTTTACGGTAACTTCCTTCTTTTGCGCTATTCATGTTGTTTCTCCAGGATCAGTAAAACTGTCGGTTCATGCGAGCCGTTATCTATGCCTGCGTGTCACGCGGATCGCAACCTGCAATATCGAAAAGGTTAATTTTTCCTTAACCGCGTTTGCGTCCGCGCGCGCAATAACAACGCCCGGCACCGTGATTTGTGCGCGCCGGGCGGAAAAAATTTTGCGAATCGGGAAATCAGTCAGCCATGACCGGTTCTACGGCCTGAACTTCCGGCACGTAATAACGCAGCATGTTTTCGATGCCCATTTTAAGGGTCGCCGTGCTGCTCGGGCAGCCGGAGCATGCGCCGTGCATTTCAAGGAAGACAACGCCGTCTTCGAATTTGTGGAAGACGATATCGCCGCCATCCTGCGCGACGGCCGGCCGGACACGGGTATCAAGCAGTTCCTTGATCTGGCTGACCAGTTCATCATCTCCATCTGATGCGGTGCTGGCACCGGTGGCGGCACCGGAATTCTGATCAAGAACCGGCTGTCCGGAGGTGTAATGCTCCATGATACCGCCAAGGATTTGCGGTTTCAGTGTCTGCCAGTCTTTGGCATCATCCTTGGTGATGGTGATGAAGTCACCGCCCAGAAACACCCCTGTGATGCCTTCAACTTCAAACAGCTTGCGGGCAAGCGGTGATTTTACATCTGTATCGGTTGCCGTGAAGTTGGCGGTGCCTTGACGGCCCATAACATCTTCGCCGGGCAGGAATTTCAGTGTTGCCGGGTTCGGAGTCGGCTCGGTTTGAATGAACATGTCGGCTTGTCCTCTCACTCTGGGGGCCGGAGCAAATCTTGCCCGCGCGGCGTTCCCGATTTCATCTGGTTAGGCCCTAAATGGGGCAAAAACAGGAAAAGATCAAGTCTGAGCGCGCAACTCAGGTATTCGTGATCTGACACCCGGTGCGGGGAACCTGTCTTATCGCTGCAGGATAGAGCTGATTTCGCGCATCTGGGTACGGGCGCGCAGCAGATAAAAACCAAGCCCGGCCAAGTGGTTTGGGAAAATTATGCCATCGGCCGAACCGTTGACCACAACCAGCGGATCAAGAGCCGCTGCTGCCTGCAACGAGCCGATCATTTCCGCCCAGGCTGGTGCTACCTGACGTTCGTTGATGACCTGTTCGAAATCGGTGCCGAGGTCACGCAGGATCAGGCTATAGGCATAAAGACGGCCCTTGGTGGCATAAAAGACATCATCAGCAGTGCGATCAAACAGGGATGGGTCTTCGACCTTGTCATCAATCAGTGCGGATGCTGATCCAAGATCATTGGCGAAACGGTTCAGCGTTTCCTGCAGATTGTCAGCACGGCGTTCAAAAACGGCCTGACCGTCTGCCAGGCGCTGATTGTAACGGTTAAGCGCTGCAATAGCCTGCCGGTATTGCTGTTCGGAGGTTACACCGGGCAAAAGCGACACGCTGGGATCAAAGACCCATTTGTCACCCCTGAATTTCAGAAGGCCTGCTGCATCATCCAGATCCGGGTCAACCTGGCTTGAGCCACGCGTACGACCAATCTGATCGGACAACTCGATTGCAAAGCGTGACAGGGCATAGACGATACCCGTCTGGAAGTTCGGCATATTGTCCAGTGCGGCACTCGGCAGGAAGAAGGGATCGTTCGCCGTCCAACGGTTCTGATTGATTTCGCGATCTATCAGTGCGGATGCGGTGCTTACCGAATGGCTGCCGCCCTGATAATTACCAGTGAAATCGGGATTGTCGTCGATCTTGTGCACCAGTGCCATGCCGACCGGATAATAGATGACAGCGACCAACACAATAACGGTAAGGCTGCCCACCCAAAACTTTCGGGAGCTGAAAACACGCCTGATGCGTGCTCCGAAACCGGAAATACCGTTCTTTTTGTATAGATAATCGTCTTCAATCATGATCCGTCCCGGTCAATGGCTTGCAGCATGAAACTAGGGTGTCATTGCCACAACGGCAAGTCCATGATTTTACATATCGATCCGAATATAGCTTTCAGTCGTGCACATGGACAAAACGGTTTCGAGATCTTTTTCGCTAAGCGCAACGCAGCCTTCGGTACCGGTATAATCCGGGCGGGCAATATGCATGAAAATCGCCGACCCTTTTCCCGGGACGGTAGGATCATCGTTGTGACCAAGTACGACGATGAGGTTGTAAAGCCCGTCGTCGCGAAACAGTTTCTCATGGCTGGCATCAAACGGAAGCCGCACGGGGCGATTATAGTCCGGATGGGTAGGATGGTCGCACCAGCCATCAGAAAAGGAAATAGTGGTGACTGGAAGGTCTGTATGGGGGCTTGCACGGCGATCAGACCGATACATAACATAACGCAGTCGCCAGGTTCCAGCCGGCGTTTTACCGTCACCTTCGGTCTTGGCATCGGCAGAGACCACACCGTTTTTGCCAATTGCACAGCGAAATTCCCGGTCCTCAAAGCGCAGCAATCCATCTGTCGAGACAATCATTTCGACCGGATCGGACGGCGTACTGGTTTGCAGGTTGCTTTGCATTGGTCTGAAACTCTGAATTCCTGTTGTCTAAAGTGCTGTCGCCAAAGCGTTTTGCAGAAAATTTCTTTAAGATGTTGAGAAACAACAAAGGTGAATTTGTGGCAATGCCGTATCGGCTACAATGATTGCACGCAAAGTTGATACGGGAATGCAGACTGTCAGGTTTCGCAGGTAACCAAAAATACCTTTGGAAAGGGGCGGAAGGCTTAATGCCTGCGTCAGGTGTGCCTCGCCTGCACGGAACAAATCCTTTGTCCAATAGTCCCGAGCGAATTGAGATTATGTATGTTTTTTGGCGTCATGTTAAAATGACAACGCCCCGCACCGGAATCCGGGCGGGGCGTTAGAAAGCCATCGCACATAAATCGGCTTATTTGCCGAGACGGGCTACACCTTCTTCGATCAGTTTGGCGGCCTTCTCAGCGCCTTCCCAACCGGTGACTTTTACCCATTTGCCTTTTTCGAGGTCTTTGTAACGCTCGAAGAAATGCTGGATCTGATCGCGCAGAATCTGCGGAAGATCTTCGTGGGATTTGATATCGGTATAGTACGGATCGATCTTGTCGTGCGGCACGCAGATCAGTTTCTCATCCTGCCCGGCCTCGTCTTCCATCATCAGAACACCGACCGGACGGGCGCGAATGACCGAGCCAGCAACAACCGGTTCACGGAACATGACCATGGCATCGACCGGATCACCATCCAGTCCAAGGGTGTTCGGGATGAAACCGTAATTTACCGGATAATACATCGAGGTATGGAGGAAGCGGTCAACGAAGACAGCACCGGAGTCTTTGTGGACTTCGTACTTGATCGGTCCGCCCTGCGGGATTTCGATGACGACGTTAACGTCCCAGGGAACATCTTTGCCAACGGCAATCTTGCTGAGATCCATGTGGGAAAATCCCTTTCGCTTTTTGATAAGGCTGTGCCCCGTTGCCGGGGCTGTCACAACGCACAAACACTCGAAATCTATCGAGGATGCAAAAATCAGGTGGTCCTTTTATCTTGAAATTGGCGTTGTTCCAAGCCCCGCAGATAACTGGACTATTTTATGCTGAAGCGGCGATTGGAATAAGTTCACTCTGTCTCGGTTGGAAGCGGCTCGGGTCTGCTTCTAGCTCGTTAAAATACATACCGTTGTTTGATTTGTTGGCGTGACGTTGCCCTATGGAGCGTCCGTGATACAGATGCAGAACGGGTGAGCAGTATTCGACGCTTTTGCGTTTCACGCCAGATCGAATCATGCGCAGCACGAAATCGGAATCTTCGAGACCGTGTCCCTCATAGGCTTCGTCAAAACCGCCGATTGCCAGAATGTCATTTCGAAAGGCGGCAATATTGCACCCTTGTGCCTTTTTCCAGCATTTCTGATGCGCCCAAAGGCTTTTCTTGTTTTGCGGGAGAGGGGCAAACTGGAAGGGGCGATTGCATTGTCCCATCAGACCCAGCATGAACAAAAGGATGCGAGGCCATTTGTGAAATGAAAAGCGCTTTTTCATAACGAATTCAGTGAAGCGACGTTTAAGAAAAACGCGCTTGCCGGTCACGAAGCAGCCTGGTTCGGCAACTTTTCGGTGGTTTGAGACAAAATCAGGAAGAAGACAACAGTCACCATCGGTGAAAACAACAATATCGCCCTCTGCGAGTTTGATTGCACCATTGCGGACACGTGACAGGCGATAGCCCATATCTTCTTGCCAGAAATGTTTGATCGGCACGGGTGATTTTTTCTGCATGCGGATAATGGTATTTGCCGTCTCCGGGCCGGACCCGTCATCTGCGACGATCACCTCGAAGTTCCTGTCTTTCTGGTCGATTAACGACTGCAAGACCATCTCAAGCGCTTCGGGCCAATTATAGGTCGAAACGATCACAGAAACCTTATGCACGTAATTTCCCCCCAATTACAGAACGCATTCAACCAGTATCCCCTCTGGTCCATAATGCATGGAGCCGACTTCCGCTCCGTCTCGTCAATTACAAAAAAGTTCTAGATATTAAAATCGGATATCACATGAACAGGTTACCAATTTGTGTTCATTCAGACTTTCGAGCGTTAGAACAATAATAGGCCCAAGCATGAGCAATCGTTTCACGTGGGTCTGTATATTTCGGTTTCCAGTTTAATAGTGAATTCGCTTTCGCCGGATTGGCAATCAGTTTTACGGGGTCGCCCGGGCGGCGTGCCGCGTCAGATATCGGGAACTCGATACCCGTAACTTCTCTGCAAAGCATCAATATTTCACGTACAGAACAGCCTTTGCCCGTCCCAATATTGACGCAATCAAAAAATGGTTTTGTTTCGCCTGTTATATGCTCAAGTGCCTTGACGTGGGCCGCTGCCAGGTCATCAACGTGAACGTAGTCACGAATGCAGGTTCCATCCGGCGTGTCATAGTCATTGCCGAATATTTTTAAACCGTCTCTTCGCCCGGCCGCCGCCAATAGAGCAAGCGGAATGAGGTGAGTTTCCGGATCATGTCTTTCACCGGTTCGCCTTGAAGGGTCCGCACCCGCGGCATTAAAATAACGCAGAGCAATGGAACGAAAACCATATAACGCGCAATAGTCCGCGATCATTGTTTCAACCATCGCCTTTGAGCGGCCGTAGGGATTTTCAGGCTGAGCCGGTAAAGTCTCGTCAAGCATGTCGAGATTGGTGTTACCGTATATGGCGGCAGTTGATGAGAAAACGATCTGCCGACACTCATGATGACGCATTGCTTCAAGCAGATTAAATGAGCCGGTCGTATTCACCTCGTAAAAGCTGGCTGGTTCCTGCATTGAAAGACCTGCCTCAATCAGGGCGGCCATATGAATGACGGCAGCTGGTTGGAATTTTTTAAAGGTATCGTCAAGAGCGGTGCGATTACGAATATCTGCATGAACAAATGGGATATCACCAGAAATCGCGTCACGGTGACCGTTCGACAAATTGTCAAGAACCACCGGCAGATAGCCACTTTCTCGCAATTTCAGGCATATATGAGATCCGATATATCCGGCGCCGCCTGTTACCAGTATTTTTTCCATAGCTTCCGTTCTGTTCAATATCCAGCCAATGATTTGGTCGTATTAGAAATACAGATTAGGTGAATTCTGTCTGGCAGATCATTTTTTAAGCATTTTGCCTTTCAGCGACGCCGTATGTGGATTGATCAGTTCGCGGATCCAGTTGGCGGTGGCGATGACGGCCGGGTCTTTTTCACGGGCCGGGCGTATCAGCAGGCGATACCACCAGTGCGATACGAAATCGGGGAAATTAAGCAAGACCAGTTCCCCGCGTTCCACAAAGTTGCGGGCGATCACATCGGTGCTGGCAACAATGCCTTGTCCAGCACGGGCTGCTTCGAGTGCCCAGATATGATGGCTGAAGGTCCAGCAATCATCGAGTGAAAAGGTGGCGCGATCAAACCAGTTGGCAATCTGCGAAAATTGTTCGCTGTCGCTGTCGATCAGCAGGATATCGCGCGATCCAAGTGAACCGACATCGATATTGCAGGGATCAAGTCCGCGTTTTTTCAGCCATTCAGGCGCAGCAAAGGCATTGTAAATTTCGGGAGTCAGAAGTTCGGTGATCCAGCCATCAAGCCCCGGCAAATCTTTTGGTGCGATCTGAAGGGCGATGTCGATTTCAAGTGGATCAAGATCATCATCAAATTCGATCTTGCGAAACTGAACGGGAATATCGGCAGGCATACGGGCCTGCAGGTCACCAAGCTCGTTTAACAGAACGGTCAAGGCAGGGGTTGCCAATGCGCCTATACGGATCGCCTTGCCCTTGTCGGGCCCGACTTCGCCGGTGATATCGGCAATGCCATCAAGGGCTTCTGTCAGGCGCGGGAGCAGACGGGTTGCCGATTTGGTCAGACTGAGCCCGCGTCCCTTGCGAACAAACAGGACAACGCCAAGACATTCTTCAAGCTGACGCAATTGATGGCTGATCGCACTTTGGGTGACATGCAATTCTTCCGCCGCTGCCTTCACACTTTGATGGCGGGCGGTGGCTTCAAAAGCGACAAGCGCGCGTAAGGGGGGCAGTTTGCGGCGCATCGAACATTTCCGTGGGACAGGGTTTTTAGAGTTTATTCCTGTGTAACAGGCCTGAATGTGGTTTGGGGCAAAAAATTCTCATCAATGGCTGAAAACTCCTCATTCGCATTTTTCAATTTTTGCGGGCACACTGCCGAATGAAAAGGGTTTCCGGCTGATCGATAGATAGTCTCCTTGCGCCACCCCGCAGCAGTCTCCCCGCTGTCGGAAACCCAATTTAATTCCAGAGATCAGGATCAGGTGATGACCGGGACGCTTTTGCGCCTCAGCGGCAATTTTCGCGGCGTTTTGTGGATGACGGCGGCGATGGCATCGGGCGTTTTTGTCGATGTCTGTGCCAAGCTGGTATCCCATGATGTGCCGACGGCACAAATTCTCGCGATGCGTGCAGTGACGACGGTGGCTGTGTTCGTGATCATCCTGATGTTTATTGGCACCAGGTCGATCCGGACCAAGCGACCTTATGCGCATCTGGCGCGCGGCGTTCTTTGGTACGGATCGTTGTTTTTTGTGTTCTTTGCCCTTCGCCAGATGAGTATTGCCGAGGTAAATGCCTATCTGTTCATTGAGGCCTTGCTGACCGTGATGCTTGCCGTTGTGATTCTTGGCGAGCAGTTGACGGCACGTAAAGTAATCGCAACCCTTCTTGGACTTGTTGGCGTTTGGGTGATGTGCGTTCCCAAAATGGACGGATTTGGCGTTCCATTGGGGGTTGCCGCAGCCCTGGTCGGGGCGTTCTGTTTTTCCGCGCAAACGCTTTATGCCAAGGTTCTGACCCGGACCGAGACGAATTTCTCCATGCTGTTCTGGCCCCAGATTATCGCCATCGTGATCTGGGTGCCGGTTGCCGTCATCATGTGGCAACCGGCGGCCTTTTCTGACTGGCTTTATTCTGCGGGTGCAGGTTTCTTTGCCATGCTGACCAACTACATGGTTCTGCGGGCTGTTCGGGTTGCGGATGCCAGTGTCATTTCGCCTGCAGCCTATACGGCCTTGCCGTTTTCTGTAGCAATGGATCTGATCTTCTTTGACATGTTTCCGGTGCCGGTGATTTTTGTCGGGGCGGCGATTGTCGTGCTGGCGGTTGCCTTGCTGGATTACAGAGGCGGGGCAAAACCGGTTTCGGTTGCGCCCGCCGAAGATGATGAAAGTGATGGAAATCGCAAGGCCGCAACGGCGAAAGTTTAGCCTTTCTTCGGAAAACCTGTTTATCCGTTATGAACTGTCGTCGTGTTGCTTGCGGGAATCATCGGGTGTTTCGGCCCGTTCATGCATTCCATAATCACGCATGACATGGGCGACCCGCAGACGATAATCGTCGAAAATCCGGTTACGGCCTTTGTGCTGTGCAATGCGGTGTTCACTGACATTGCGCCATGCCATGACGGCTTCTTCATCGCGCCAGAACGAAAGAGACAGAACCTTGCCCGGCTCGTTAAGGCTTTCGAACCGTTCGATGGAAATGAAGCCGTCGATTGTTTCAAGTACCGGCCGGAGGTCCTTTGCGATCGAGAAATATTCGTTACGATGTTGCGGGTTAGGCAGGACTTCGAAAATGACGGCAATCATGGCTTGACCAGCTCCGCATGCGGGGTAGAGGCGATTTTGAAAAACTGGCGTTCTTCGCGCAGGATGAATTTTTCACGTTGGGCGAACTGATAGTTTTCACGCCCCAGTGGGTCTTGTGACAGGCGGGCGCGATAGGCTTCATATGCTGCCAGATCCGGCAAATGATAAACTGCGTAAGCAGTCGATATTGTTCCTTCATGAGGCGCGAAATAGCCGACCAGATCAGCACCGCATCGTGGAATTGCTTCGCCCCAGTTACGCGCATATTCCACAAAAGCATTCTTCTTATAAGGGTCGATTTCATAGCGGATGAAACACGTGATCATTGGCTTTATATCCTTATTGGGAGACGATTTTACGATTTAGGAAAGGGTGACTGTCGCCAGAATGTGCGCGGCAGATTGATGATTGCGACGCCGACAAGCGTGCAGAGGATTCCAGCAAGAACCGGGGAACTTATGGTTTCGCCAAGCAACAGGCTGCCAAGCACGACGCCGATCCCGGCACGCAGGTAGCTTTGACTGGCAACACCCATTGAGCCAAGCGTGCGTAACAGCCTGAAATAGATCAGCAAAGCGATTGCTGTGCAAAAAACCGACAGGGCAAGCGTTGCAAGAATGGCGGACGTTGACGGTGTCAAGTTCCAGGGTCGATCCAGCACCAGACTGGCCGGGATCAGAAAGGTGCTGGCCCAGATCATGGTTGCGGCGGCGGTAACGGTTGCGGGCAGGGTGTTGAAGCGCTTGCCATAGATTGCTGCTCCGGCATAGAGGATCGCTCCGGCCAGAACGGCAAGCTGCCCGCCAACATGCTGCCCCAGGCCGATAATCACACCGGGGCCGACAATCAGAACCACACCAGCAACGCCAAGGCACGCACCGACAAGACGAAACTGGTCAACCCGTTCATGCCGTGTCAGAAGGGCCGTGAACAGGAACACAAAAACCGGTGACGTCGAATTCAGCACACTGGCAAGGCCGCTTTCGACATGTTGCTGTCCCCAAGCAAGAATTGTCCATGCGCCGAGGCTGTTGAAAACCGACTGGATCAGCAATGTGCCGATAACCTTGCCATCGCGCGGAAAACGTTCGCTACGGCAGCACATGACGACTAGAAGAAACAGCGATGCGATGCCAACCCTGATCGCAATCAGCGTAACCGGTGGGATGTCGGTTAGGGCGATTCTGATAAACAGATAAGACGATCCCCAAAGCAGGGCGAGCAAAGTCAGCAAACCGATTTCAAGGGGTAGCGATATTTTGGACGATGTCATTCGGATCTCCGGGGCGGGGGCAATTCTGAACAAATAACCGATTGCTGGCGACCAATGCTTCGATTAATATCGAACTATGAAAGAAGGACCAGATATTGCCCGCGTGGCTGCATTGCTTGGCGATCCGGCACGCGCGAACATGTTGACCGCCCTGATGAGTGGCCGAGCCCTGACCGCGGCCGAACTTGCACAGGAGGCCGGTGTGACGCCGCAAACGGCGAGTTCACATCTTGCAAAGCTTGAGGCTGGTCAGATCGTTATCCCGCGAAAGCAGGGGCGGCATCGTTATTTTACGCTTTCGGGCCCCGATATTGTTGAGGCATTGGAAGTCCTGATGGGGATTGCCAGCCGGGTCGGACATAATCGGGTCCGAACCGGGCCGAAGGACCCGGCATTGCGCAAGGCACGTGTTTGCTATGATCATTTGGCCGGAGAAATGGGGGTTGCCCTGTTTTCGGGGCTTGAGGCCCGCAAACTGATTTCGACAGATCATAATGGCGTGGCTTTGACAGATGCCGGTGCAGATTTCGCCGAGGCGTTCGGGATTAATCTGAATGAACTGCGCACCAGCCGCAGGCCGCTTTGCCGGGAATGCCTGGATTGGAGCGCCCGACAATCTCATTTGGCAGGGTCGTTTGGTGCTGCGTTACTGGACCGGTTTTATGATCTGGGCTGGGCACACCGAAGTAAGGAGTCGCGTGTGGTGATTTTCAGCCCCGAAGGCGAACGCAACTTCAAGGCGCTGTGCGATAGTTAATAGTTGTCAGACTTGATCCATCAATAGGCTGTCGACCAGTGCCGGAACCAATTCAGTCGCCAGGCCATATGAACTGTGATCAAACAAGGACGCCCCGGAACCAGGTTCCAGGTTGATCTCGACCGTTTCTGCACCAGCTTCTTCACTGGCGATTTGGACGAACCCGGCAGCCGGATAAACGTTCCCTGATGTGCCGATGGAAATGAATAGGCCACATTTGGAAAGAGCAGCATAAATGCGTTCCATTTCAAGCGGCATTTCCCCGAACCAGACAACGTGTGGGCGTAGGCCCCCGGTTTTGGTGCAGGAGGTACAGGGAGTGTCTCGTCCCAGTGGTGCAGACCAGACCGTCAGAAGCCCGCAATGATTGCAGCGGATTTTCAGCAATTCGCCATGCATATGGATAAGGTTTTTTGATCCGGCGCGGTCATGGAGATCGTCGATATTCTGGGTTACCAGCAGAACGTCGCTTGGCCATCTGGTTTCGAGCCGGGCAAGGGCAAGATGCGCCTTGTTTGGCTGTATCGCAGGGTCAAGCAGCCCTGCGCGTCTGTCATTGTAAAAGTGATGTACGAGATCGGGATTGTTGATGAATGCCTCAGGCGTTGCGACTTCGGAAATGTCATATTTTGCCCAGATACCATCTGGGTCGCGGAAGGTATGCAGGCCGCTTTCCTTCGAAATACCGGCCCCGGTCAAGATAACAATCGTTGCGGCTTCATCGCGCAGAATATTGATAATGTCAGGACGAAGCGGCATGGCGTGTTCCGATGTCATTGTTGCAACCAAGCCAGATTAGACCTGAAATGGACAAAATAAAACGGCCCGCCGTGAAAATGGCAGGGCCGTTTAAATATTTGATCTTTCAAAACCGGTTTGCGGATTCCCGACCAGAAATCAGCCAGCGCTATCAGGCAGAGGTGTCAACATTGCTGCCAGGTTCGTCGTTTTTTGCGGCTGCCTGACCGGCGGGGTTTTTGGTGACCCCGACCATTGCCGGGCGCAAAAGGCGACCTTTGAGCACGTAACCGGCCTGCATTACCTGGGCGACATGGCCGTCTGGATAAGCAGGATTTGGCATTTCAAACACGGCTTGATGATGATTGGGGTCAAGTTTTTCCCCAAGCGGTTCAAGCTTTTCAACGCCGTTCTTTTCCAGTGCCTTAAGAAGCGTCTGTTCGGTCATTTCAACGCCTTCAACCAGCTTTTTCATCGTCGGGTCGGCATTGGACGTGTCGCCAGCAGCCTCAAGGGCGCGGCGGAGGTTGTCACCTACATCAAGCAGTTCGCGGGCAAATTTGGTAATCGCATAGTTCCCGGCGTCCTCGACGTCTTTCTTCGCGCGACGGCGCGTGTTTTCCACCTCGGCGACGGCGCGCAATAGGCGGTCTTTCAACTCAGCAACTTCTGCTTCAAGTGCTGCAACCGGATCTGTGGTGGCTTCGCCACCTTCGGCTTCGGTTGCTTCTGAGACGACATCCTCTGCGGCAGTTTCTTCTGCCGACGCGGCATCATGCAGATCGTCCTGGTTGTTCTTTGCGGTTTCCGACATGGCTAACCTGTACCTTCAATTTGTGTGGCCTGACACGCAGCGCCAACGTTTATCCAATCAGTCGCCCGACCAGCTTGGCGGTGTAATCGACCAGCGGAATGATCCGGGCATAATTGATCCGGGTCGGCCCGACAACCCCGATTGCGCCCACAATGCTGCCTTCGGCATTCTGATAGGGCGAAATCACCATCGAAAGCCCCGATCCGCCGAACAATTTGTTCTCGGACCCGATGAAAATCTGCACACCTTGGGCAATCGTGGTGACATCAAGCAATTCAATCATCTGATCGCGTGCTTCGAGCACGTTGAACAGCCTTCTTACGGTTTCGAGCTGTTCGATCGTGTCGATATTTTCAAGCAATTGCGACTGGCCCTTTACGATCAGGGACGAACCCTTGACCCCGCCGGCCCATGTCGCAAGTCCGGCATCAATCAGTCCAGCCGACAATTCGTCGAGTTCCTGTTTGATGCGGTCGCGTTCCAAACTCATCAATTGCCGGGCGTCATCAAGTGTCTTTCCGGCCAACCGGGTATTTAGATAGTTCGATGCTTCTGTCAATGCCGAGGTCGGCAAATCGGGCGGAACATCAAGGATACGGTTTTCAACATTACCGGTCTGCGAAACCAGAACCGCAAGGACCTTGCCCGGCGAAAGCGCAACAAATTCAATCTGTTTTAAACGGATTCCATCGGTTTTCGGTGCAACCACAAGCCCTGCACAGCGTGACAGCCCTGAAAGCATACTTGTGGCCTCGCCCAGCATCTGATCAAGGGAATATCCGGCCTGCTCGCAATTTTTGGTCAATTGATCGCGCTCGGCATTTGGCAGATCACCGACTTCCATCAGGGCATTGACGAAAAGACGCAGGCCTTTCTCGCTTGGCAATCGACCGGCCGAAACATGGGGAGCAACCAGAAGCCCCATTTCCTCAAGATCGGACATGACATTGCGGATGGTCGCCGCCGAGAGGTTTTCTGACATGCGGCGTGCGATGGATCGAGATCCGATCGGTTCGCCGGTTTCGACATAAGCATCTACGATCTGGCGAAAGACTTCGCGGGATCGTGCGTTCATGTCGCCCAGCAATGTGTCGTCAAACAGCGCCATGTCAAACCTGTCAAAACCAAATGTGTAGCGTGGAATTTAGTAAGGTGTCGGGCAGGCGTCAATGAAGCTGGCAGATTGGTGATAGCTGGTGGACGGGAAAACGATGGTATCAATCAGCAAGTTAGTCCTGCCAAATCTTTGAATTCGTCGCGAATCGAGTGCCATTTATGGTTTTTGCGCGTGGATCTGAGGCATGGTGTTGCTGGGATTTTGCCGTTATTTTCGGGGAAATTGCTGGACCTTTGATACGATGCTCAGTAGCTTTGGCCGCAATTTCAGCCATCGTTGATCAGCCATGCAGGTTGATCCGACTCAGAACAAAGAGGTTCAGACCCCATGCGTCCATCCGGCCGTAATTTCGATCAGCTTCGCGACGTTTCCATTGAGACAGGTGTTTCCAAATATGCAGAGGGCTCCTGCCTGATTAAATTTGGCGATACCCATGTGATTTGTACCGCGACGGTCGAGGACAAGGTGCCAGGCTGGATGCGTAATTCCGGCAAGGGTTGGATCACTGCAGAATATGGCATGCTGCCGCGTGCAACCGACAGCCGAATGCAGCGCGAAGCTGCACGCGGTGGTCAGTCGGGCCGGACTCAGGAAATTCAGCGCCTGATCGGGCGTTCGATCCGTGCGGTCGCTGACCTTAAGGGCATGGGTGAAATGCAGATGCGCCTTGATTGCGATGTTATCCAGGCTGATGGCGGAACACGCACCGCATCAATCACGGGTGCCTATGTTGCCGCCCATCTAGCGTTTCAGGGCGTACGCCGTCTTGGCCTGATCAAGGAAATCCCGTTGACTCAGCCGGTTGCCGCAATTTCGTGCGGTATTTATCAGGATGAAGCGGTTCTTGATCTTGATTATGCCGAAGACAGCAATGCGGGTGCGGATGCGAACTTTGTTCTGGCGGGCAGTGGCGGCATTGTTGAGGTTCAGGCGACCGCGGAAGATGTGCCGTTTGATCGTTCTGCTTATGACAAGATGTTTGAACTGGCGGAAAAAGGCTGCAAGGAACTGTTTGCCAAACAGCGAGCAGCGATTGGCATCTAAGAATTTATTCGGGCGAGCCGGGATATGGCTCGCCCGATATTGTTTTTGCGGTTTTCACCCGTCTTCGTCTTAACGACCCGAATATCTCTAGGCAGCATCATGGCCCGTCGCTTTACGGAAAAAAAACTCGTTATCGCCAGCCACAACAAAGGCAAGATCAAGGAGATTGCCGAACTGCTTGATCCGTTCGGGATCGAAGTGGTTTCAGCAGGCGATTTGAATCTTCCCGAACCCAAAGAAAGCGAAAACAGTTTTATTGGCAATGCACAGCTGAAGTCATTGGCGGCAACAAAGGCCGCCAATCTGCCAGCCCTGTCTGATGATAGCGGCATGGCGGTTTCCGCCCTTGATGGGGCGCCGGGCATTTATTCAGCGCGCTGGGCCGGGCCGGACAAGGATTTTGATATGGCGATGGAAAAGGTCCAGAACGGGATCGGGAACCATCCTGACCGCCGGGCGGCCTTTATCTGCGCCTTGTCTCTGGCTTGGCCAGACGGTCATGTGGAGAATTTTGAAGGTCGTGTTGAAGGTGAAATCGTTTGGCCCAAACGTGGCCGTCACGGTTTCGGCTATGATCCGATTTTCCAGCCAAAAGGTTATGAGCAGACCTTTGGGGAAATGGACCCGGCACAGAAACATGCAATGAGCCATCGCGCGGATGCGTTTCGCCAGCTGGTCAAGGCTTGCTTCGTGTAAGGATTTTAGGCGGCTAACTGTCTGCATCGAACCTATGCACGCATCGCTGATGTAACTATCGGTGGTGCGTGTTACTTTATCCGTCTTTCCCGCAGTCGAAGATCGAGAACCGCGTGTCCCTAGCAACCGCAGAAGCTGTCCCGTTTGGCATCTATATTCATTGGCCGTTTTGCCTGTCGAAATGTCCCTATTGCGATTTCAATAGTCATGTTGCTGACAAGGTTGATCATGCGCGCTGGAGGGCGGCATTGCGTGCGGAACTTGCCGCAGGTGCTGCGCGTCATCCCGGCCGCACGGTCGGATCGGTATTCTTTGGTGGTGGGACACCGTCGCTGATGGATCCGGAAACCGCAGGGGCCCTGATCGCCGATATCAAAACCTTCTGGCCGGTAACCGATGACATCGAAATCACGCTTGAAGCCAATCCGGGTACGGTTGAAATCAACCGGTTCTCGTCTTTTGCTGCCAATGGCATCAACCGGGTCTCAATTGGCATTCAGGCGCTCAATGACCGCGATCTTAAATTTCTGGGGCGGGAGCACAATGCGGCTGAAGCCATGCGTGCCCTTGATGTTGCGGCGAATGTGTTTGACCGGTTTTCGTTCGATCTGATTTATGCCCGGCCCGAACAAGATCCGAAAGCCTGGCGCCATGAGCTGCGCGAAGCACTTGAGATCGCGCGCGGTCATATTTCGCTTTATCAGTTGACGATCGAACCGGGAACGCAGTTCCATACCTTGCATCAGCGCGGTGATCTTGTTGTACCCGATGAAGATCTTGCGACCGATCTTTATGAAATCACCCAGGAAGAAACCAAAGCCGCCGGTTATGGTTGTTACGAGGTTTCGAACCATGCCCGACCCGGGCAGGAAAGCCGCCATAACCTCGTATACTGGCGCTATGGCGATTATCTTGGCATTGGTCCGGGTGCACATGGCCGCGAAGCTGTTATTCAGCCAGATGGCAACACGAAACCAATGGCGGTGCGCCGTCATCGTGCGCCGGAAATCTGGCTTGATCGTGTGGAAAAGCAGGGACACGGCACGCAGGAAGAAACCGCTTTGGTTGCGGATGAACGCCTTATTGAAATGGTGATGATGGGGCTGCGCCTGAATGAACCGATTCCGGTGGGACGCTTCGAGCGGATTATTGGCAAAGCCCCGCGCGAGGCATTGGATTCAGAACGGCTTGAAACCCTGATTGCGTCGGGCGATCTGATTTGCGATCAGGCAGGATTGAGCACGACCGATCAGGGGCGGAACCGTTTGAACGGGGTTCTCAGATACTTGTTCGACCATTCGGCGTGATCGCGGATGAGTGGGAAAATCAAGATTTTCCTTATGTCTTGCGACGGTGGGCGATTTTCAAAGACGCGTTTTGCAAAACCCTCAAAAAGGTTGTTGACACTGAAGTTTGGCAGCGTATATTGCGCCCCGTTCCGGCGGATTACGCCGGGCAAATACCACAAGCCCCTATGCCCAGGTGGCGGAATTGGTAGACGCGCTGGCTTCAGGTGCCAGTGGCCGCAAGGTCGTGGAAGTTCGAGTCTTCTCCTGGGCACCATACCCCAGCACATCGACGATGTGCTGGGGTATTGTCGTTCTAGGACCTTTAAAGCCATAGATACACATGACTTTTGCGTCGCGGCGCATCAAGCACTGTGTTAAGACGATGAAGTATCTGCATAGTTGAGAGTTGTGATGATTTCCTCTCCTTCTGATGGCGTGATGCCTGATGTCAGTTTTGTACTGCCGGTGTTCAACAAGGCAAATGCTTTGCCGCATTTTTTTGAGACATTGCTTGCGCAACAGGGTGGATTTTCGTGCGAGGTGATATTTGTCGATGATGCGTCAACCGATGGCTCGCGTGCTGTTTTGGAGGGTTTTGCAAAGCAGTACGATTTTGTTTGCGTCATTGCCAATGATGACAATGCCGGTCCCGCGATCCGGCTAAATCAGGGCGCGGAACGCGCGCGTGGCAAATATCTTGCGTTATTTGATTGTGACGAGCTTCTGGCGCCCGATGCGGTTTCCTGCATGCTCCGGCTTGCCGAAGAATACAATGCTGACATGGTGCATGGCCGCGGACGAAAGACTGACGCGATAATTGCCCGGGCAAACATCGACATGATTGGCAACAATATTGATGCCAAGATATTTGATGATGCCTTGGAGCGGATTTTAGGCCGGGGCATGGTTAGAATGACTTGGCTGGTTGAGAGGAAGCTGTTTGAAAAATCAGGGGGATGCGACCCTAACATCTTCATTCAGGACGAGTCTTTGCCTTTGAGATTGTCGTACCATGGTCGTCGGGTCGTTGATGCCGACATGGTTGTGACACTTGTTCCGGACGCAGGCAGCCACCTCTCGGCAAATAAAATGCAGCAACATCATGATCGTTTTTTTGCCTATGCAAACTTTTTACGCGCCCATCCCGAGCTGGACTTGGCGAAGCGTCGCAAAGTGTTTGGCAAATGTATTTCTGCGGCACGTAAAGCCAAGCGTGATGGTGCGCCGTTCAATTGGCTTGATCTTCAGCTTCAATATCTGGCAAACAAACTTTCTATTGGCCCTGCTGATTCAACGAGTTTGAACCGCTTCGTGCCTGTTTTTGAACAAATTTCCGGCATCAGGAGGCCGATCAAACCGTGATTTCCGCCCAGTCTTCCAGTGTGTTTGATCGCCGTATGCACATTGCTGCGACATTCTTCCTTTGCACGATCCCAGCTTTCCTATTGTTTGCGCGTGGCGTTGCTGATGGTGCTTTGGTTTTAATCGGACTGTTGTTTCTCGTGCGTAGTGCTGTGTACCGGGATTGGTCTTGGGTGCGAGAAGTAGATATCGCGATCCTTTTGATGATCTGGCTGATCCTGAATTTACTGGTTTCACCCTTTGCCGAATTTACTGGCAAAAGTTTCGGGCGATCAGCGAGCTGGATACGGTTTGTGATTTTCTATGCGGCGGTAACGCGTTGGATTCTCGCTGATGAGAAAGCTGTTCGATGGGTTTGCAAGGCTTTTATGATAACGGCTGCTGTCGCGGTTGCTGATGCGTTCTATCAGTTCTTTTTGGGTTATTCCCTTTTGGGGGGGCAGCCTATGGAGGGAGGTCGTCTTACAGGGCCGCTGGATAGACCAAATGTCGGGATTTATCTGGCGAAGACTGGTTTTGCCACACTTACTCTGATAGGCGCGCAATTTGTTCGGACATCAAAACAGAACAAGCTTTATGTCGCTCTGGTAGGCTTTCCGTTTTTACTCGCAATCGTATTCTTAAGTGGGGAACGCACAGCAAGTGTTCTTTCTCTTTTGGCCATTAGCTGCGGTCTGTTCGGGCTTTTTCTTGTCGGGGGGAAATGGCGCTATGCAGCAGCGACAATCGCTATCTTTGTTGCGGCTGGAATCGGTGCACTCCTTCTTTTGAGTGATCGTATCGTTGCTCGTGTTATGGAGCTTGTTAGCGTTGTTAATGACTATAGCAACTCGATCTATGGGGAGCTGACATCACTTGGTTGGCGCTTGTTCGCGGAACATCCTATTACCGGGACCGGTATGGGGAACTTTGGTCTGGTTTGTCCGAGTTACGAAGCACAAGGCTTGATTAGCGAATGTCATCCCCATCCGCATAACTTCTATGTAGAATGGTTGTCGGATACTGGATTACTGGGCACTTTGCCTTGGTTGGCTTTTGTTGGAATACTTGTTTGGGCCGGGCTGCGCCATTTCCGTAACGGGGATCGCCAAAGTCTGGTCGCTGGTTTGTATTTCGGTACGCTGGTTCTGTCCTTATTTCCGTTGGCGGCAACACAAAGTGCATTTTCAAATTGGCCTGCGATTGTTGCGTGGAATTCGATTGCTGTTGCCGTTGCTGCGTTGCGCTTGTCTGAAAAGCATCAGATTAAATCTATGTGATCGATTAGGCTTTTTGCGAAATTTCATCGACGTAAAAAGCTGATCTTGATGAGTCTTTTGCATCGCGACGTTGGTACTGCTGTGTTAAGACAGCGTCAAACCAGCATTCTGGAGAAGTGCGATGACCAATTTCCTTCATCATGGAGACTTGCCCGACGGGCTTGATCTTGGCAAAACCGTTGCCATTGACAGTGAAACCATGGGCCTTAATCCGCATCGTGATCGTCTTTGTGTGGTCCAGCTTTCGGCGGGTGATGGCGATGCTCATCTGGTGAAGTTTGACGTGGAAAGCTACGAAGCGCCCAACCTTAAAAAGCTTTTGTCCGATCCGTCGGTTTTGAAGCTGTTTCACTTTGGGCGGTTCGATATTGCTGTGATGGACAAGTATCTTGGTGTGCGGTGTGCACCAGTCTATTGCACCAAGATTGCATCCAAACTCGTGCGCACCTACACCGACCGCCATGGTTTAAAAGACCTTGTAAGGGAGCTGGTTGGAATCAACCTCGACAAGCAACAGCAGAGCTCTGACTGGGGTTCTTCTGATCTGTCAGATGAACAGATCGCATATGCCGCGTCCGATGTGCTGTATCTGCACAAGGCCAAGGAAGAGCTTGATCGTCGTTTGGCGCGCGAAGGAAGAACGGAACTGGCCCAGGCCTGTTTTGACTTCCTGCCGACACGGGCGGCGCTTGATCTTGCTGGCTGGGAAGAGATAGATATTTTTGCCCACTGATTTGCCTTTTTGGTGTGTTGAAATTTTTCCTGGTGAGCCTGCATTGTTAATTCTGCGTCAACGGCCTTTGGCGTAAGGAAATGATCCCTGCGACATCATTAACCTGATCGTTGCTTTTGTCGCTTGCCAGTGCAGATGATCCCGCCCATCTTTCCCCGTAGTTAGTTCCGCCGGGAAACGCATAAAGAAACTGATGACAGTGACCCCGAAACCGCAAAACACGCCTGAACCGGCATCGGAGAAAGACCTTGAAGTCGCCCGCCGGGTTCTGGCAATTGAAGCCGATGCACTCAGTGATCTTGCAAAATCCTTAAACGGCGATTTTTGCAAGGCAATTGATCTGATCGAGAGCCTTGCGGGCCGCCTTGTCGTAACCGGCATGGGTAAAAGTGGTCATATTGCCAAAAAGATCGCAGCAACTTTTGCTTCGACAGGAACGCCATCCTTCTTTGTCCATCCGGCTGAAGCCAGCCATGGCGATTTGGGGATGATTGGCAAAAATGATGCCGTCTTGGCCCTGTCGAATTCAGGCGAAACACCTGAACTGTCAGATATCATCGCGTATACGCGCCGCTTTAACGTGCCGTTGATCGGTATGACCCGGCGTCCGGAAAGTTCGCTGGCAGCTCAATGTGATTATCCGCTGATTCTGCCCAATAGCCCGGAAGCCTGCCCGAACAAGCAGGCACCGACGACGTCGACGACAGCAATGCTGGCTTTTGCCGATGCGCTTGCTGTGACATTGATGGAGCGTCGTGGTTTCAGCGCCGATGATTTCCGCACATTCCACCCTGGTGGCAAACTGGGGCAGCGATTGCTGCGTGTTGGTGACGTTATGCATGACGTTGCGGATATTCCACTGATTGGGGAAAATGCGCTGATGTCCGAGGCATTGGTCATCATGACTGGCAAGTCATTTGGCTGTGTCGGTGTGCTCGACGATACAGGCTTGATGAGCGGCATCGTAACGGATGGTGATCTACGCAGGCATATGGCAGACAATCTGGTGGCAATGCGGGTCGGTGATGTGATGACACCCAATCCCAAGGCGACCAAATCCGATGTTCTGGCTGTCGAGGCACTTGCGATTATGAATGATCGCAGCATCACCGCCTTGTTTGTCGTTGATGATGCAGGCAAGCCGGTTGGCCTTGTGCATATCCATGACCTTCTGCGTCTGGGGGTTGCGTAATCCATGAGCGAAGAGCGGAAGGCCGAGATCGAAAGGGCCGCGCGTAATGCGCGCATGAACGATCGTCTTCCGTCCGGGCGGCGGGACGTGCGAATCAATCCGTTTCGCCGTTCGATCGTTAACATGCTGAAACTTGTGCTGCCGTTGATTGCGGCATCGCTTGTTGCTCTTGTTGTGCTGTGGCCACAAATCGAGAAGGTTCAGGAAAGCGGTTTTCGTCTTGGCTTTTCGACGACACCTGATGATTTGATGGAAAATGTTACCATGAGCAATCCGCGCTTTTTTGGCGTGGATGGGAATAAGCAACCCTTCACTGTGACAGCCAACGACGCGGTTGAGCAGCCGGAAAACGGCGAGAGGCTGGCACATGTGCATCTTGATGCACCACAGGCTGATATAACGCTTGAAGATGGTTCGTGGATTGCACTTACGGCGGATGAAGGTTTTTATACCGAGTCCGATGAATTGCTTGATCTGGTCGGGACCGTGAATATGTATCACGATCAGGGGTTTGAAATTCATACCGAGCAGGCCGAGATCGCATTGAATAGCGGCAGTGCCAAAGGCAATGAACCTGTCGATGGACAGGGACCGTTCGGGACGATCAAATCTGACACCGGGTTTGAGCTTGAGGACAAGGGTGCCGTGATCCGCTTTTTGGGGAATGCTCGTCTGGTGATTTTCGATAGTGCTTTGAAAGGTAAATCATGATCGCAGTTGCGCGTTTTGCGGTGCGCCGTTTTTTGATGGCGACAGTTTTTGGGGGCGCGCTGCTGGTTCCCTCAGTGGCGGCATATGCCGATCCACTTGGTCTTGCCCAAAGAGGAAGCGGGGGGCTTGAGGTCGAATCCGATAACGGCATTGAATGGCGTCGTAACGAGCAGGTCCTGATTGCGCGAGGGAATGCTGTGGCTAAACGCGGCAATTCCCGTGTGGACGCAGATGAACTGCGTGCCCTTTATCGGGATCGTGACGGTCAAAGCGAGATTTACCGTATCATTGCCACGGGCAACGTAAAACTGTCTTCAGAAACCGATGTCGCAACCGGTGATCAGGCGATCTATGACATTGACGATGCCGTTGTCGTTTTGACGGGTAAAGATCTGCGATACAAAACACCCAATGAAACCCTGACCGCTGAAGAAAGCCTTGAATACTGGGAAACCGAACGTATGGCGGTTGCACGCGGTAATGCGGTTGCCGTTGCCGATGATCGTACCCTTCGCGGTGATGTTCTGACGGCACGGTTCGAAGCAGGCAAGAATGGCGAAAACGAACTGAGCCGCATTGACGGTGATGGAAATGTTACCATCCGAACGTCAACCGATTTTGTAGTTGGCAATCAAGGCGTTTATGATGCGAAAACGGGTATCGCAACCCTTGTCGGATCGGTTAAGATCACGCGCGGCGAGAACCAGCTGAATGGGGATCGCGCTGTTGTCGACCTGAATACAGGTGTCAGCCGATTGACCGCCAACGGAAATGGCGATGGCAAAAGCCGCGTTCGCGGTTTGCTTGTGCCGGAAAAAGACGACGAAAACAGCCCGGGCCAATCCGGGAATGGCAACTGACGAAGGGTCGGGAATTTGTTCTGGTCGCGCAAAAGCGGAAAATCCGACAACACACATGCACCAAAGACCGGTAGTGGCAACAATGCATCCTCCGGTACGGGCCCGCGGCTGGTGACAGCCAACAAGGGGCTGGTGGCGCACAATCTTGGCAAGAGCTTCAAGAAGCGACCGGTGCTTAAAGACGTGTCGATGTCGGTACAACGCGGCGAAGCCGTCGGCCTTCTGGGACCAAATGGCGCCGGAAAGACAACCAGTTTTTATATCATCACGGGTCTGATTTCTCCGGATCGGGGGAATATTTCGCTTGATGGGCGCGATATCACCATGATGCCGATGTATCAGCGTGCACGCATGGGAATCGGTTATTTGCCGCAGGAAGCATCGATTTTCCGCGGGATGACGGTCGAACAGAACATCATGGCGGTTCTGGAGGTCGTGGAAGATGACCGGATCAAGCGTGAACAGAACCTGGAAGATCTTCTGGCGGAATTTGCCATCGAGCATTTGCGCCGCACTCCTGCCCTTGCCCTGTCGGGTGGGGAACGCCGCCGTTGCGAGATTGCACGTGCCCTTGCGGCCCATCCGAACTTCGTTCTGCTGGACGAGCCGCTGGCTGGGATTGACCCGATTGCGGTCGGTGATATTCGCGATCTTGTACGTCATCTGAAAGATCGTGGCATTGGGGTCTTGATTACCGACCACAATGTGCGCGAGACTCTGGACATCATTGACCGGGCATATATCTTGCATGACGGTCGGGTTTTGATGGAAGGTGGTCCTGACGAAATCGTCAGAAATGACGATGTCAGAAGGGTTTATCTGGGTGATCGTTTCAGCCTTTGATCACACACCTTGTTTCTAGGGGGTTCGGATTGACGAGGGGTAGTTCATAATGGCCCTGAAGGCGCGGCTTGATCTTCGTCAGTCTCAGTCTCTCGTCATGACGCCTCAGTTGCAGCAGGCGATCAAACTGCTGCAATTTAACAACATCGAACTTTCCAATTTCATTGATAGTGAATTGCTGGAAAATCCGCTGCTGGAACGCGCAGATCCGGGGCAAACCTTTGCCGAAACAGGTGACGGGGCCGTCGGGAATGGCGATCAGGGTATCGATTCCCGTACCAGCGATGATTTTTCGGATCGAGAAGATCGTTTTGGCACCGACCGCCTGACGTCAAGTGAAACCACGAGCACCGGCGATTCCGGTCCGCTCGATTGTGCGCCAGATGCCCTTTACAACGGCGAAGGTGAAATCACTCCCGATGGTGCCCCGGTTGCCGGAAACCATGATTATTCGTCGCCCTATAGCGGTGGAACGGGTGGTGGAGGCAGCGGCGAAGATCTGCCGGGCCTGGAACAGACGCTTGCCGACAAGGCGACACTTCGTCAGTCACTTGATGATCAGCTTAACATCGCGTTTGCGGATGCTATTTCACGCATGATTGGCAGCTACCTGATCGATATGCTTGATGAAAATGGCTATGTCGCCGGGCCGCTTGAAGAGGTTGCTGAGGCACTTGAATGCGAAATGAGCGATGTATTGCGCGTTCTTGCCGTTATGCAGGGATTTGAGCCAGTGGGCATCTTCGCCCGCGACCTTGCCCAATGCCTCGAACTGCAATTGCGTGAGCTTAATCGGTTTGATCCGGCGATGGCAGCGTTGCTGTCCAATCTGGATTTGCTTGCGCGTCGTGAATTTGATCGCTTGCGCCGGATATGCGGCGTGGATAACGATGATCTTTCGGACATGATTTCCGAAATTCGCACCCTTGATCCGCGTCCGGGGCGAACCGCCGATGGGGAACCGGCAACGCCGGTCATTCCCGATGTTCTGATGCGCGCAGCCGGAAGCGGCAACTGGCATCTTGAACTGAACAGCGATGCATTGCCGCGCGTATTGGTGAACGAGGATTACGCCGTAAAGATAGGACAGGGGCTGCGTAATCGCGAGGAACGAAGTTTTCTTAGCGAGAAGCTTCAAAACGCCAATTGGCTGGTAAAGGCACTGCACCAACGTGCTACCACGATCATGAAAGTCGCAAGCGAGATCGTGCGTCAGCAGGATGGATTCTTCAATTACGGCGTATCGCATTTGCGCCCGTTGATCCTGCGCGATATTGCCGAAGCAATCGGCATGCATGAAAGCACGGTTTCACGGGTGACCAATGGCAAGTTTATGGCGACCCCGCGTGGCGTTTACGAGTTGAAGTACTTTTTCACCACGGCAATTTCATCTGCGGATGGCGGAGATGCGCATTCTTCTGAATCTGTGCGTCATCGCATCAAGTCATTGATAGACGGGGAAGATCCGAAAAAGATTTTGTCTGATGACAAACTTGTCGAGCTGCTTCAAAAGGAAGGGATCGACATCGCCCGCCGAACAGTGGCAAAATACCGCGAATCGATGAGAATTCCCTCGTCGGTCCAGCGACGGCGCGAAAAAAAGCCGCGGGTTTCCTAGCCAGTCAAACACTGCAAAATATACCTTAAGGTATTGTATATTCAGCAATAATACCCAAATGTTGACTTGGCATTAACGAGGGAATATGGTGCGGCCTCCTGATTGAGGGGCACTGAATGTCCATATGTACTGGGAAGTCACTCAACTGGGGATAGGCGATCCATGCAAATTACGGTTATTGGTAAACAACTCGACGTTGGTAACGCACTCCGTCAACACGTCGTCGAGACGTTGGACCCTGCGGTAGAGAAATATTTCGATCACGCGATCGAAGCCACGGTGACCATCACCAAAGAGGCACATCTCTACATCACGCAGATATCGGTCCATGTCGGCAAGGGCATGTTGGTTCAGGCGAAGGCATCAGCGAATGAAGTGTATCCTGCCTTCGATTCCGCCTGTGATCGTGTCGCTAAACAGTTGCGACGCTACAAGCGGCGTCTGCGTGACCATCATACCAACCGTGATCAGTATGAGCAGGCAAGAATTGATGCGACACATTATGTGATCGCACAGGAAGACGACGATCATTCAGATGACGAACATGTCAACGGCTTCGAGCCTGTGATCGTCGCTGAAACACCGGATCGCATTGATACGCTCTCTGTTGGAGAAGCTGTTATGCGGCTCGACTTGGGGGACATTCCGGCACTTATGTTCCGGAATGGCAAACATGGCGGATTGAATGTTGTATATCGTCGTGCTGACGGCAATATCGGGTGGCTTGACCCATCCGATAAGGAGGCTGGTGCAGCGTGACGGATACAGATTCTTCCGAGCCAAACAACGCAACGCGAAAAATGGACATATCATCGATTCTTTCCCCTTCGGGGGTAATACCGGCCCTGCGGTCCGGTGCGAAAAAGGCTGTCCTTGAGGAACTTGCCGAAAAGGCAGCTGACGTCACCGGGCGTGAAGCGGGCGAGATTTTTTCCGTTTTGCTTGACCGTGAAAAACTTGGCAGCACCGGCGTAGGTGGTGGTGTCGCGATTCCACACGGCAAGCTGGCGGATCTTGACCGGTTGCACATGATCTTTGCGCGTGCTCAGAACCCGATTGAGTTCGATGCCGTTGACGAACATCCTGTCGATTTGTTTTGCATGCTGATTGCCCCGGAAGAAGCAGGTGCAGATCACCTGAAAGCACTGGCGCGTATTTCCCGCCTTCTGCGTAATCAGGGCATGTGCGACAAGTTGCGCGGTGCGGGTTCTGCGGATGCAATCTATGCACTGCTGACACAGGATGAGGCTGAACAAGCCGCCTGAACGTCGTGAAATCAGAAAATCTGAAACCGGGTGCCATTATGTGGTGCCCGGTTTTATTTTGCCTTGATGAATAACTGTTGGTTACCCGTCTTCGTTTATCGCTGATGCGTGCGCGGCTTTTTCTGCGGTATTCTGTGTCATCAGCCTACCGGCCAGGACAACGAGATACAGCACGGGTATGCCAATCAGGGCTGTGCCAATAAAGAACCAGCTGTAACCGAACGCATCGACGACACTGCCCGAAAATCCGGCAAGGATTTTGGGGAACAGTGTCATGATCGAGCTAAAGATCGCATATTGCATGGCGGTAAAGGAAATATTGGTCAGGCCCGACAGGTAGGCGATGAAGGCGGCTGTTGCAAGACCACCTGACAGGTTGTCAGCCATAATCACACCGGCAAACATGATCGTGTTCGGGCCCAGATGAGCCATAATTGCAAACAGGATGTTGGTAATTGCCGAGAGAAGTGCGCCAAGAAACAGGATACGCACGACCCCGTAGCGAACCGAAAGAAGACCGCCAAGGAAGCTGCCTGCGATGGTCATGAACAGGCCAAATGTTTTGGAAACAGCTGCTATTTCTTCCTTGGAAAAGCCCAGATCGGTATAGAAAACATTTGCCATGACCCCCATGACGATATCGGCAATCCGATAGACGCCAATGAGTGCCAGCACAACTATCGCAGCCTTGCCATAGCGGTCGATGAAATCCTTAACCGGTGCGAGATAGGTTTCCTGAACCATGCCGGTTGGGGTTACGCCGATACGGGTGGTCAGCCATGCGACAAGGATTGCGGCTGCGACAGAGATGGCTAGTTTGAGAAACCCGGCGATGAAACCAGCCAGTTCGTCGATCATTCCGTTTTCGACTAAAGCCGTTTTTAACGGCTCGGTCAGGTCGCTGGCATAAATGTTGGCAATGATGAAGGCGATCACAGTCAGCGCAAACATCAGAAGGAAACGACCGTAATCGGATGTTTTATGAAAATACTTGCTGTCAGTCCGATTTACGGTGGGTTCGCGAATGATCAGCGTGGTGATAACGCCGATCCCCATGGCCAGAGCCATGCAGCCATAGGCAATTGTCCAAGCAATCGGCTCATAACTGCCTTCGGCCTCAAATAGTCCGGCAATGGTCAATGCTCCGGCACCGGCGACAATCATTCCGATACGATACCCACCGATATAGGCCGAGCTCATCATGGCTTGCAGGTCGGTATCTGCTGCCTCGATGCGATAGGCGTCAATCACGATGTCCTGTGTTGCCGATGCAAAGCCAAGCGCAACAGCAGCAAAGGCCATAGTAGTCAGGTTTTCGGCCGGATCGGTAAAGCCCATCCAAAGGATGGCGCCGATAATGGCACATTGGGCGATAATCAGCCAGCTTCGCCGACGTCCAAGAACCCCATGCAAAATCGGGAACGGCAGCCGGTCAATAAGGGGGGCCCAGACAAATTTGAAAGAATAACCAAGGGCGGCCCAGCTGAAATAGGTGACGGTAGAACGGTCCACGCCGGCTTCGCGTAGCCAGATCGACAGGGTTGAGAAAATCAGCAGGATGGGAATCCCGGCCGACAGTCCCATGAACAGCATGGTAATCACGCGTGGATGAATGAACGCCCGAAATGAATCACCCCAACTGCGCAAGGCTGTGTCGTGCATGGATATTCCCGGTCTGAATGCGGCCTTGTGCGAAATTAGCGGAAACACGTTAAGGAATGCCGAAACGGTGCAGGCGATTGTATGTCTCGTCCTGAAATACGTTGTCAGCTATAGGCGCAGACAATGTCGACTTCGGGACGAGACCCCTGATGAAAAAGGCACGAACATCATAGCAAATGTTCGTGCCTCTCAATGTATAAGGGTAGCCCAATCAGGCGACCCTTCTAAATCACGACCCAAACCGGTTTAAACGGTTTCGGATTCCGATTTGCGGCTTTCGCGTTTGCGCACGTTCGGGTCGAGGTGCAGCTTGCGAATACGGATGCTTTGCGGGGTAACTTCAACCAGTTCGTCGTTCTGGATATAAGCCAGCGCTTCTTCAAGCGACATACGACGCGGCGGGGTCAGGGTGATGGCATCATCCTTGCCCGATGCGCGGACGTTGGTCAGTTTTTTACCCTTGAGAATGTTAACTTCAAGGTCGTTGTTGCGGTTGTGTTCGCCGATGATCATGCCTTCATAGACACGTTCGCCTGGATTGATGAACATCGAACCGCGATCTTCGAGACCCCAAAGGGCATAGGCAACCGCATCGCCCTGATCGTTCGAGATCAGAACACCATTACGACGACCTGCAATCGAACCTTTGACCGGGCCATAGGAATGGAACACACGGTTCATCACGCCGGTACCGCGGGTATCGGTCAGGAATTCGCCATGATAACCGATCAGGCCACGCGACGGTGCCAGGAACATGATACGGGTCTTGCCGCCACCGCTTGAGCGCATGTCTGTCATTTCGGCCTTGCGCAGGCTCATCTTTTCAACGACGGCACCGGCAAATTCTTCGTCCACGTCGACCTGGACTTCTTCGAACGGCTCGGACAGGACGCCGTCGATTTCCTTGATCAGAACGCGCGGACGCGAGATTGACAGTTCGTAACCTTCGCGACGCATGGTTTCGATCAGAACGCCAAGCTGAAGTTCACCACGACCGGCAACTTCAAAGGCGTCCTTATCGGCGGTTTCCGACAGCTGAATGGCAATGTTGCCTTCGACTTCGCGTTCCAGACGGGCACGGATCATGCGCGATGTAACCTTGTCGCCTTCCTGCCCAGCAAGCGGAGAGTTGTTGACCGAGAAAGTCATGGCAAGGGTCGGCGGATCAATCGGCTGGCTTGAAATTGCACTGGTGACTTCCGGTGCGCAAATGGTGTCGGCAACGGTTGCGTCGGTCAGACCGGCAATCGCGATGATGTCGCCAGCAACAGCTTCTTCCTGCGGGACACGATCAAGACCACGGAAACCCATCAATTTCGAAAGACGACCGGTTTCGACAGTGCCATCACCACGCAGAACCTTGACCGGCATGTTCAGTTTTGCGCGGCCCTGTGCGACACGGCCAGTCAGGATACGGCCAAGGAAGTTATCAGCATGCAGCATGGTCGCAATCATTGCGAACGGCGCGTCAACTTCTGCCTTCGGTGCCGGAACATAGTTCAGAACCAGGTTCATCAGCGGTGTCAGGTTTTCTTTCGGGCCTTCCGGTGCCTCGGCAGCCCAGCCATCACGACCGGAGGCATACAGAACCGGGAAATCAAGTTGTTCGTCATTGGCTTCGAGCGACACGAACAGATCAAATATCTCGTCGAGAACTTCTTCTGCGCGCTGGTCCGGGCGGTCGATCTTGTTGATGATCACGATGGGCTTCAGGCCGAGTTTCAGGGCTTTACCCAGAACGAATTTAGTCTGCGGCATCGGGCCTTCGGCCGAGTCAACCAGCAGAACAACACCGTCAACCATCGACAGGATACGTTCGACTTCGCCACCGAAATCGGCGTGGCCCGGGGTATCGACGATATTGATACGCGTATCGCCCCACTGAATTGCGGTCGGCTTTGCCATGATGGTGATGCCGCGTTCGCGTTCCAGATCGTTACTGTCCATGGCGCGTTCATCAACACGCTGGTTGTCACGATAAACACCGGACTGACGGAACATCGCGTCGACGAGGGTGGTTTTGCCATGGTCGACGTGTGCGATAATGGCGATATTGCGCAAGTTCATTGGCGCGGACTCCAGAATAAAAATGCCGCGCGCCGGGATACATCCCTTGCGCATCGGTCAGTAAAAGTTTCAAGGCCAGTAGATATTCAGCTGCCGCAGGACCGGTGTTGCCCGGTCGGCAAGTTCAAACCCGCGCATTAGCGCAGCACTGCACATGCTGAATGTTTACTGGCCCAAAAGACAAATTGCAGTTTGGCTCGGAAGCCGCCCTGTCATAGCCAATGTCGAGGCGAATGACCAGCCTTGTGCATGCCATGCGGGGTTGATTTTTATGCAATGCCGGGTTCTTGCGCTATTAACTGGAGAAAGTCAATCTTTGTGTGCATTGCAAAACGGCAGAATACCGGCAATTGCTACAAAAGAAACGGGACGGCAACCAAATGTTGCCGTCCCGTGAATTTTATCGTGAAACCATGGCGAAGGGTCAAAGAGTCTTCGCAACCAGTTCCTTAAGGTCTGCATCGGGGCGTGCGCCCATATGCGAAATCACTTCGGCAGCACAAATCGAGCCAAGGCGACCACATGTCGCAAGACTATCGCCACGTGTGTAGCCATAAAGGAAGCCCGATGCGAAAAGATCACCTGCGCCGGTGGTGTCAATCACGCGGGCAACCGGTTCGGCATCAACCTGTATGACTTCGTCATCCGATACAATGACCGAACCTTTTTCACTGCGGGTCAGGGCTGCGACTTTGCAGTGTTTACGGATTTCCGCCAGGGCTTCTTCGAAGGTGTCGACCTCGTAAAGCGATTTGATCTCGTCTTCGTTGGCAAACAGTACGTCGATATGATTATGGACCAGATCGCGGAACGATTCACGATGACGGTCGACACAGAAGGAATCAGACAGGCTGATCGAAACCTGTCGTCCGGCATCGTGCGCGACCTGTGCGGCCTTGATGAAAGCTTCCTTCGCTTCGGGCCGATCCCAAAGATATCCTTCCATGTAGGTGACCTTGGCCGATGCGATCAGTTCGGCATCGATATCATCCGGGCCAAGCTCCGTGCAGGCACCAAGGAAGGTATTCATGGTACGATGACCATCCGGTGTCACGAAGATCAGGCAGCGCGCCGTTGGGGAGCCGCTTGTTGCAGGGGTAGAATTAAAGGAAACGCCGATGGCACGGATATCGTGGCGGAAAACCTCACCCAGCTGATCGTTACGCACCTTGCCAATATAAGCACCTTTGCCGCCAAGGGCCGCAATCCCCGCCATGGTATTGCCAGCGGATCCACCGGACATTTCAAGGCCAGGGCCCATTTGGGCGTAGAGACTGTCGGCGGTTTCGGCGTCGATCAGAGTCATGGCGTTCTTTACAAGGTTCAAACGGCCAAGGTCTTCTTCCTTGCAGTGAGAAAGAACGTCGACAATGGCATTGCCGATTCCGACGACGTCGAATTTGGTGTCACTCATTGACTTGAATTTCCTAAGCTTTTTTCGGTATTTCCCGACAGTCAAGGTTCTGCAAGTCATAGTGCTTGGCTGCCATCGCCTTTATGGGTCGGATGATCTGGAGCGGGAGTATAGAGAATGAAAATCGCGGTGCAAGCGTCGCGACCGTTTCGCGTCCGGTCTTTTAACCCTGCGTTAAGGACGTAAAAAACTGCATCCGTAGTTTTTCACGCGGCTTTCCGAAATCAATTCAATCTTTGTTGACCGAAATTTTTTGCCATTGTCGGAAATTGATTCGTCGCACCTCTGGTCGCCGATTCCACGATGCGCAGAAAACCGCGCTTTTTGACTCCTCCAAGGCATGATGAGGGCTCTTTACCTATTGTTTGTCGATGTGATGTCTTTAGTGCTCTGCTGTCACTCATAAATCTCACTATAAGATCGTTTTATTTATCTTAATTATGAAATTAGCGAAGATAAGAGGCGTGTTAAAATTCAAACAGACTGGTATGTCTTCATCTAGATATACATAAAATCCCTAAAAACTACAATATAGGAACATGCTATCAATCTTATGCTGGGAAAAGTGGCTGTTAAGTCTGAAGTGGCTTCCTCGTGCCTTGACACTACTGAGGAGTTCAGGGTTGACCGGAATCAGGATTGTCCGAGGGATTTTTGTGATCCGTGTTTTGCGACCGGATCGGATATAGCTGCACTGGCGCATCTGAATTTGGCACGTCGCGCGTGTCATTCTTGCGGTCAGAAGATTGATGACCTAGGCGATCACGCAGTTCTTCGACAACAGCACTTATGCGGGCCCGATGCATCGGGTCCTTACACAGTTTAACGAACCGGGTGAAGGCATGGAGTGCTTTTGCATCTTCGTGCAGGCGGGCGTAAAGCGCGCCGAGCTGATGCCAAAGCCCGTCATGATCAGGTGCAATCAGCAAACTGTTGTCAATCACACGCGCGGCGAGGGCCAGCTCACCCTGCCGAAGGGCCCTAACCTTTATATTGTTTTGAAGTCGTAACAATATCGCAATATCAGATGCTTCACGATAATGAGCGGGTTGCAGTTCTGCATCTAGCCCCTGAAACGCCTTCAACAATTCGCGTAACTCGGCAGAACCCAATGTGATGCCGCCATGGAAGGGATCGATCATTCTTCGCGCCCCCCCGGATTGCAGACGCAGCAGAAAGTGACCAGGAAAATCGATGCCCGTGATCTCTATCTGGCAACGTTTTGCGACATGTACATAAAGCAATGCGAGCGCCACAGGAAGACCGCGCTTTCGATCAATGACCGACATCAAATCTGCATTGGCGATATCGTCATAATTTTCCGCATCGCCCTGAAACTGATAGTGACCGGGGATAACATCCTGCATGGCCCGCACGATTAGGTCGATGGCGGCGCGGCCATCTTCATCTCTTGATTGCGCAGATAGGGAGCCAATCCGGTTGCGGACATCACCAGAAATGGCTTCAAGCAAATCGATATAAGGTGCGATATCACGGCTGGGGTCGTTTAACCGTGCAAAATGCAAAGCGGCCTCGGCCGCAGTTGCATCGGGATATTGGCCGTTACCGTAATTGGTAAGCCATTGGCGATCTTTTGCTGTGATGTCCTTTTCCCGATCAATAATAATGCTCAGGTCCTCTGGCGTTGTGGGTCGTCCTTAAGTCTTACATGACTGACGACGCGTCTGACATAACTGGTAGCGCGTGCATGAGCGATGACAAGGTTGCGCTCATGTTCGCTTTGCGCGATCCCCATGATATGGACGGTACCATTGATGGTTTCGACACTGTAGTTAATCGCATAGACGTCTGTGTCAAACATCAGTGCGGTTTTGATGCGGGTCGTGATCAAAAGATCATTGGCGCTGTCCATTAAACTGCTGCCTTGACCGACATTGATTTCGTTGATGACACGGTTTACGCCATTGACCTGCCAGGCCAGTTCGACCGCTTTAAGTTCGCTGTCGGTATTTTCAACCGTTCCGGCAAGCAGAACTTCCCCCTCAACTACTTCGATTTCGATCCGGCGAAACAGGTTTTCATCTTCGGTCAGGAACTTCTGCCAGATCTCGGCCGTGATTGCGGTATCGCTGACCGCGCCGCCAAATCCGCGTTCCTGTAGGGCGGCCACACCGGCAGTTGCACCTGCACCCACTGCAAGAGACGTGCACCCCGCAAGTGGCATAAAAGCAAGGATCACCAGAACGGGTCCTGCCTGCGCAATATAATTCCTGACTTTAACAATACGGCCCTTTGATCGTCGCAATGTGCGTGACAGCAATGTCATCTATCGGTTTCTCGCCCCGCGTTCCCCCGTCGTCTCAACTGCCAATATGAGCGCAGCCGGTTAAGGAGTTTTAAACTCGAAGCGCGGTTTGAACGATTAATGACTTTTTTCGCATGTGAGTTCGGCCCAACGGCCGGGTGTGATACCAAATGCACGTTTGAAATGCCGATTAAGATGGCTTTGATCCGCAAATCCGGTATCGCCCGCAATATCGACCATCGGCTGGCGAAGGCTGATAAGGATGCGGGCTTTTTGCAGGCGACGCATTATCAGATAACGATATGGTGTTGTCCCAAAACAGGCACGGAATTGACGGATAAGACGATATCTATCAAGTCCCGTGACCTCTTCAAGCTCGGCGGACTGTACCGGGCGATCAAAGTTGTCTTCAAGATATTGTCTGGCCCGTTCCATGCGTTCCAACGCCAGAAAGCCAATCGGTTTCATTGAGTTTTTGGTGTGACGCGCAAGGCCGGTGGCGATGTCAGAGATAAATTGATCTATCAGAAGGGGATCAACATCTTCATCAAGATGGGCGAGCATTGAGGCAAGGGTTGCTGCCAGCTGCGAGTCGGCAATGACGGGATCAGAAACAAAGGGCAGGGAAGCCGTATCCGTGCCAAGGCCCTGCCGTAGCAGTGATGGTTCGAGATAAAGCATGCGATAGCGCAAACCGTCCTCGGTTCCTGCACCTCCGTCATGGACCTCGTCGGGGTGAAGGATAATCACATTACCGGGCTGACTGGCACAGGAAGAGCCGCGATAATTGAAGGTCTGAACGCCCTGCATGGTGATGCCCAGCGCATAGGTATCGTGGCGATGGGGGGCAAACATATTACCAAAGAAAAGGGCTTCCATTCGCTCGATCCCCGGCAGCGGGGCCGCAGAAATGAAGTGCTCGCGCGGTTTGCACAAACGTTCAAGACCGTCAGATGGGGTTTGGTTTACAGAATCCAGCATTACGGTTTTTCCGACAACCTCCCGAACCTGAAAATCAACGGATGTGCAAATGTTTGATACCAAAGTCGCCATTGTTCTTCGCAATGATCTCGAAAATTGGCAATCGCTGAATGTGACGGCATTTCTAATGAGCGGTATTGTCGCCCAGTTTCCCGAAATCATCGGGGAACCCTATAAAGACCGTGACAATAATATCTATAACCCCTTGTCCCGCCAACCGGCGATCGTTCTGTCGGCTGATGCCGCGACAATGGCAAAGATTCACCGCCGTGCCCTTGAGCGTGGGGTAACCACATCGCTTTATGTCGAGGAAATGTTTTCAACCGGTCATGACGAAGCCAATCGCGATGCTTTCGGGCAGTTTTCGCCAGAGGATGCCAAAGCGGTCGGAATTGCTTTGCGCGCGGAAAAACGGGTGACTGACAAAATCATCAAGGGCGCAAAGATGCATCCGTGATTAATCTGATCACAGCATCCAGGCGTTTTTCAAATGCCTGATACGCCAGCCGTTCCGTACGGCTATGATGTCAAACCGCAAATCGCCATGATGCCCTATGTTTGAGGCGAAGTTTGAAAGAGCGCGGGCAATGCGTTGTTGCTGTTTGGGTCGCAAAGCATGCAGCGCATCGTCGAGGTTAGCGCGATTTTTGACTTCGATTGCGGCGATCAGATTGCCTTTTTTGACGATGATATCGATTTCGCCGACCGGGCAGCGATACCGGGTTTGGATAATACGATAACCGCATAGCCGAAGCCACATTGCGCATAACCATTCAGCACGTCTACCGGCCTGCTCGGCCTTGCGACGATCAGATCGGACTGTGTCGCGTGTTGTCCGGGCGGATTTCATGGCTATCCCCCGGATGGTTTGGAAAGTTCAAGCGCCCGATTATAAAGATCACGCTTTTTAAGGCCGGTTTCCTTGGCCAACTGATCGGCTGCTTCTTTGGTACGCAGGGTTTTCAGAAGTCCGGTCAGGCGCGCATCAATGTCATCGGCGTCGGGTTCGGCGTCCTGTTCATTCTGCGGCCCGACAACAACAATGATTTCGCCCTTGGGCGTGCCTTCGGTGGCGTAATGAGCCGCCAGATTGCCAAGTGTTCCGGTTCGAACTTCCTCAAACATTTTTGTCAGTTCGCGGGTGACGGCTGCTTCGCGCGCTTCGCCCAGCATTTCAGCCATATCGGCAAGACTGCTTGCCAGTCGTTTGGGACTCTCAAGAAAGATCAGGCTTCCGGGAATGCTTGAAAATCGTGCCAGTTCCTTTTTGCGTGCCGATGTCTTGGGGGGTAGGAAGCCAGCATAAAAGAAGTGGTCACTGGGAAGTCCCGATAAAATAAGAGCCACAATCGGTGACGAGGCGCCGGGGGCAGCAGTGACATTGAAGCCTTCTGCCTTGCAATCACGGACTAGCTTGTAGCCGGGATCGTTGATCAGGGGCGTTCCGGCATCCGAAATCAGCGCAAGTCCCTGTCCCTTGCCAAGGCGTTCCATGATTTCGGGGCGCATTTTGGCGGCGTTATGTTCGTGATAGGCGATCCGTTTGGTTTTTACGCCATATCGCGACAACAACTTGCCCGATGTTCTGGTGTCCTCACACAGGATAATATCGGCACGTTTGAGGATATCGAGCGCACGAAACGTAATATCGCCCAAATTACCGATTGGAGTAGCGACAAGATAAAGACCTGATGAAAGTGGCAAGTGTCGTTCATCTGGTTTACTTGATCCGTCGCGCGCATTACCCTGCGTGCGAAACGAGCTATCGGGAGGTGAGAGTGGGTTTTCCGAAACGTCATCCGTTGCAGAATCAGGACGGGAATTCGGCATGGTGCCGGGTCGCGCGCCGGACGGCATCTGTGGTGGTCCTTTCGCTGGGGCTTGCGGCATGTAACGCGACCACGAGTATCACGGACCTGTTGGGCATGCAACGGGATGGGGCGCCTGTGGAAACGGCAAATAACCCTGCAAACGATCCGACCAGAGCCCCCGATCAGGGGCTTATTACGGATGCCAACCCTTGGCCGGGCGATGCCGCCCTGCCGGAGGGAGAGGGTCAGGAGATTCTGACGCTTTATAACGATGAAGCGGCATTAAATGAAAAGCGCGTTGCACTTCTGCTGCCGCTTTCCGGGCCAAACGAGGAGCTTGGCCGGGCGATGCGCCATGCGGCCGAACTTGCAATGTTTGATGTTGCCGGTGACGATTTCGTCCTGATGCCGATTGACACGGCAGGAACTTATCAGGGTGGACAGGCCGCAGCCCATCAGGCGATCAATGCCGGGGCAAAGATGATTCTTGGCCCGCTTTTTGCCGAATCGGTTAGCGGTGCCAGTGAAATCGCCAAGGCCGCCGGTGTTCCGGTAATCGCATTTTCGAACAATCAGCGGGTTGCCGAAAGCGGTGTCTGGGTTAACGGCTTTGTCCCCGAAGACCAGATTGCGCGTGCTGCTGGCTATGCAACAACACAGGGTAAATACCGATTTGCAGCCCTGCTGCCGCAAAACGACTATGGGCGCCAGATCGCAGGCGCATTGCAGGGTGTTGTTTCACGTGTCGGTGGCAGCCTTGGCCGGGTCGCGTTCTATGCACCGGGGTCGGAAAATCTGGAACAGTCAATTCGTGATTTTGCCAATTATGATGCCAGACGGGCAAACTTGCGGGCACGTAAACGCGAATTGCAGGCCGATGGTTCGGCAGCATCCCAACGTGCTTTGAAGCGTTTGGAAGGTGTCGATACACTTGGTGAACTTGATTTTGACGCGTTGATCCTGCCGGCAACCGGTGGCGAGCTTCGTCAGGTTTCTGCGCTGTTGGCCTATTTTGATGTCGATGGTGCGCAGGTTCAGTTTATCGGGACATTCGGCTGGAATGATCCGGGCCTGTTTTCCGAGCCGGCACTTAAGGGCGGCATTTTTGCTGCACTGGATCCCGAAAACTGGAAACTGTTCTCGGATCGCTTCCAGCGGACCTTTGGTGAACAACCCCCGCGTATTTCAAGCCTTGCCTATGACAGTGCGGCCCTTGCCGCTGTGCTGTCGCGCGATTCCGGTCAGATGACCAACGAAGCTGTTACGAACCCGAACGGGTTTGTCGGGGTGGACGGTATTTTCCGTCTGACGGCTCAGGGACGTTCGGAACGTGGCTATGCAGTTATGCAAATCCAGCCTGATGGCGCAAAGGTTGTCGCACCGGCACCTGCTGCATTCGATCAGGTTTTCTGATCTGTTCGGATTTGGAGACTGCTGTAACGCTCTCAAACACCCGCCGATTATGCTTCGGCGGGTGTTTTGTCTTTGTAATTGCACAGGTCATTGACGATGCAGTCACCACAGCGTGGTTTGCGTGCCTTGCAAATATAACGACCATGCAGGATCAGCCAGTGATGGGCATGGTTCATGAAGCGTGACGGGACCTTTTTCAAAAGACCCTTTTCAACAGCGAGCACGTTTTTGCCGTTTGCCATCCCCGTCCGGTTACCGAGCCGGAAAATATGGGTATCAACAGCCATCGTGTGTTCGCCCCACGCAATGTTGCGGACAACATTGGCTGTTTTGCGACCAACGCCGGGCAATTCTTCAAGCGCATCCTGATCGTTGGGGACGATCCCGCCATGTTTTTCAACAAGAATGCGTGCAGCAGCCATGATATTCTTTGCCTTGCCGCGATAGAGCCCAATGGTTTTGATGTGTTCGATCAGGGCTTCTTCGCCAAGGTCAAGCATGTCCTGCGGGGTTTCGACGATCTGGAACAGCTTTTGGGTGGCCTTGTTGACACCAACATCGGTTGCCTGCGCTGATAGTGCAACAGCGACCAGAAGCGTATAGGGATTGGTGTAATCCAGCTCCCCCTTTGGTTCCGGATCGGCATCCGAAAGACGCTGAAAAAATTCTTCTATGGCGGTTTTGCTCATCGGGCGGGACATGGATTTTCGTCTCTGTGTTGATGCCGTATTTTTGCGGTCATTTCCGGGACAAGGGATGGTTGACTTTCCGCATTCCTGATCTGATCTCCTGCTATCAGCATATATAAACGGCTGCTTTGCAAAGGTCGAATTTTGATTGCGACGGATCTGGAAGCGTTCCAGAATTGAAACATTGGAAATGCCGCAAACCGGTTGATAGCCATGCCAGCCGTACCAAGAACAGAAATGCCGATATTTCGGGTTAATCTGCATCCGCCGCGTTCGCTTGGCAGGCGGGCGGCGCGCAATATCGTTATTGCGATGGCGTGTGTCACATCGACTATCGGTCTTATTTTCTGGTTGGTCGGGGCGTGGCCGGTGATCGGTTTTCTTGGTGTTGACGTGATACTATTGTCGCTTGCCTTTTATTTCAGTTTCCGTGCAGCACGGGCAGAGGAGCGGATTGAATTGCGTCACGGCAATTTGCGGGTCACCAGAATTTCGGCGCGCGGGACGCGACAGGAATTTGATTTTCAACCCTATTGGCTTCAGGTGGTGCTTGAACGGGGTGATGATGACCGATGCGAACTTTATTTGCGATCACATGGAAAGCGTTTCGAGATTGGGGGATTTTTGGGTGCGGAAGAAAAAACCGATCTTGCCGGGAAGCTTGATCGCCTGCTGCGTCAGGCTCGATGCAGTCCCGATCCTCGTGTAGTGTGATTAGTGAAAGTCGAGGTTTGAAGCGGGTTCTCGAGATTCTTTGAGTGGTTTTGCTGTGTCGGCAACCCCGATATGCTTCCAGCGAATTTCATTAACCTTGTCCGTGCAAACAGCTGGAAAAGATGTAATTTCGTTCGGGGAAACGGTGTTCGAACCGGTTCAGGACACCGAAATACACGTTTCAGAGTAAAATTCACCCGAGATTCCCCGTTTTCACCGCTTGCGAGTTTTTGATGACTTTCATATATAGGTGCGCGGGGTAATTACCCCATGAATTTTGAGACTATTACAACCATTGGTCCCAGGAGGTCCTGCGCAGCGCTTAGATCGTGAAGGCTGCGGGACGGACCGGCCGCTAAAAGAGGAACTTACTATGGGCAAGATTATCGGTATCGACCTTGGCACCACCAACTCCTGCGTCGCAGTCATGGACGGCAAAGAAGGCCGCGTGATCGAGAACAGCGAAGGTGCCCGTACCACTCCGTCGATGGTCGCATTCACCAATGACGGTGAGCGCCTTGTCGGTCAGCCTGCGAAACGCCAGGCAGTGACCAACCCGGAAAACACCCTGTTTGCGATTAAACGTCTGATCGGTCGTCGTTATGGTGACCCGGAAGTCGAAAAAGACAAAGACCTTGTCCCGTACAAAATTGTCGCGGGTGACAATGGTGATGCATGGGTTGAAGTCAATGGCGAGAAAATGGCACCGAGCCAGATCGCAGCCATGGTGCTTCAGAAAATGAAGGAAACCGCAGAAGCCCATCTGGGTGAACCGGTAACCGAAGCCGTTATTACCGTTCCGGCATATTTCAACGACAGCCAGCGTCAGGCAACCAAGGACGCCGGTAAAATTGCCGGTCTCGAAGTAAAGCGTATCATTAACGAGCCGACTGCAGCAGCACTGGCATATGGTCTGGACAAGAAAGATGGTGGCACCGTGGTCGTTTATGACCTTGGTGGCGGTACCTTTGACGTCTCGGTTCTGGAAATCGGCGACGGTGTCTTTGAAGTTAAGTCAACCAACGGCGATACTTTCCTTGGTGGTGAAGACTTCGACAAACAGATCATTGACTATCTTGCTGACGAGTTCAAAAAAGAACAGCAGATCGACCTGCGCAAAGATCGTCTGGCCCTGCAGCGTCTGAAAGAAGCCGCAGAGAAAGCCAAGATCGAGCTTTCCTCGTCGATGCAGACCGACGTCAACCTGCCGTTCATCACGGCTGATGCATCTGGTCCGAAACACCTCAACATCAAGCTGTCGCGTGCGAAGCTTGAAGGTCTGGTGGGTGATCTGATCGAACGCACGATGACCCCGTGTAAGGCCGCGCTTAAAGATGCTGGCATTACTGCAGGCGAAATCGACGATGTTATCCTGGTTGGCGGCATGACCCGTATGCCGAAGGTTCAGGAACGCGTTAAAGAGTTCTTCGGTCGTGAGCCGCACAAAGGTGTAAACCCGGACGAAGTTGTTGCCCTTGGTGCAGCAATTCAGGGTGGCGTTTTGCAGGGCGACGTAAAAGACGTTCTTCTGCTTGACGTGACCCCGCTGTCGCTGGGTATTGAAACCCTTGGCGGCGTGTTCACCCGTCTGATCGACCGTAACACCACGATCCCGACCCGTAAGTCGCAGACCTTCTCGACCGCTGAAGACAACCAGACGGCCGTGACCATCCGCGTCTTCCAGGGCGAACGTGAAATGGCTGCCGACAACAAGATGCTTGGCCAGTTTGATCTGGTCGGTATCCCGCCGGCACCGCGTGGGGTTCCGCAGATCGAAGTGACCTTTGACATTGATGCCAACGGTATCGTCAACGTGTCTGCCAAAGACAAGGCGACCAACAAGGAACAGCAGATCCGTATTCAGGCATCTGGTGGTCTTGGCGATGACGAGATCGAAAAAATGGTCAAGGATGCCGAAGCCAATGCGGAATCCGACAAAAAGCGCAAAGCGCTTGTCGAAGCCCGTAACCAGGCGGAAGCCGTCATTCATTCGACTGAGAAAAACCTTGCCGAACACGGAGACAAGGTTGATGCCGGTGCGAAATCGATGATCGAAGACGCTCTTTCTGCGCTTAAAGAAGCCAAGGATGGCGAAGATCCGGAAGCAATCACCACGAAGGTCAACGAACTTCAGCAGGCTGCAATGAAACTTGGCGAAGCCATGTATCAGGCACAGCAGGCCGAAGAAGGTGGCGAAGGTGAATCTGCTGGCGCATCCGCACAGGCCGATGACGGTGTTGTTGATGCCGACTTCGAAGAAGTCGATGACAGCAAAAAAGACAAGTAAGGCGACCGCAGAGGTCGTCTTGAACGACGCCCTGTAAATAAAAATCGGGCCGTTCCGGACGCAGAGAATTGCGGGAACGGCCCGACCGTGTTTCGGAGTTACAGATGGCGAAAGAAGATTATTACGAGCTGTTGGGTGTTGGCAAAGACGCCGATGCTGCCGCGCTCAAAAGCGCCTATCGTAAACAGGCTATGAAGTATCATCCGGATAAAAATCCGGGCGATACCGAAGCCGAAGTAAAATTCAAGCAAGTTAACGAAGCCTACGAAGTCCTGAAAGATCAGGAAAAGCGTGCTGCCTATGACCGTTTTGGTCACGCTGCGTTTGAGCAAGGTGGGCCGGGCGGTGCCGGTGGTTTCGGTGGCGGCTTTGGCGGTGGTTTCGGCGGCGGCGGGTTTGCCGACGTTTTCGACGAGATTTTCGGTGCCATGGGCGGTGGTCGTCGTGGTGGTGGATCGTCGCGCGGGGCCGACCTTCGCTACAATATGGCGATTTCGCTTGAAGAAGCGTTTGAAGGCAAAAAGGCCGAGATCACCATTCCGGGGTCGGTTGCCTGTGAAGAATGCCATGGCAGCGGTGCGGAGGCCGGTTCGCAGCCGGTAACCTGTCCGACCTGTAATGGTCACGGCAAGGTCCGCGCGCAGCAGGGCTTCTTTACGATCGAGCGCACCTGCCCGAGCTGTCATGGCAAAGGCAAAATCATCAAGAATCCTTGCAAATCCTGTCATGGTGTTGGCCGCGTTGAGCAGGAAAAGACCCTGTCGGTGACGATTCCGGCCGGTGTTGAGGATGGTACGCGTATTCGTCTGGCGGGCGAAGGTGAAGCTGGTGCCAATGGTGCACCGGCAGGTGATCTGTATATCTTCCTGGATATCCAGAATCATCGCTTCTTCCAGCGCGACGGGGCGAACCTGTACTGCCGGATTCCGATCCCGATGAGCAAGGCAGCCCTTGGCGGCACCATTGAGGTGCCAACAATCGAGGGGACGCGCACCCGGATCAATATCCCTGAAGGTACGCAATCGGGACAGCAGCTGCGTCTGCGCGGCAAGGGCATGACCATCCTGCGGTCGCAGGCGCGTGGTGACATGTTCGTTGAAATCAGTGTCGAAACCCCGGTCAGACTGACCGAGCGGCAGAAAGAACTTTTGAAAGAGTTTGACGAGATTTCGCGCGAAGAGGGCAGTAACCCGGAAAGCGAAGGTTTCTTTTCCAAGATGAAGGAAATCTGGAAAGACCTGACCGACTAGGTTCAAACACAGCATTTCAGTCTGAAATTCAAACCCCCGGCGGACGTGTCGGGGGTTTTGTTTTGCGCGGTTAGAGGCCTGTGCTAAAGCAAAGGCATGATTTGCACGCTTTGTTGCTAGGAGACGCGGAAATGAAGATCGGGATTGTCGGATGTGCCGGCCGAATGGGGCGCATGCTGGTCAATGAAACGGCCAAAACCAAAGGCTGCGAGGTTGGCGGTGGTACCGATCTGCCAGACAGCCCTTTTGTTGGCAAGGACGTCACCCTGATTGCCGGTCTGGAAGAAAGCGGTGTTCTGGTAGGTGACAATCCCAAGGCCTTGTTTGAAGCTGTTGATGCGGTGATTGACTTCACCGCACCGGCGGCAACCATGAACCATGCCAAGCTGGCAGCTGAAACCGGTAAAATCCTCGTGATTGGCACGACCGGGCTTTCGAATGATCAGAAAGCAGAGCTTAAGGTCGCAGCCAAAACAGCAACCATCATTTTCGCACCGAATATGAGTGTCGGTGTGAACCTTGCCTTTGCGCTGGTCGAGAAGGTTGCGGCGATCCTTGATAAGGATACGGCTGATATTGAAATCGTTGAAATGCACCACAAGCACAAGGTTGATGCACCTTCCGGCACGGCACTTGGCCTTGGCGAAGCGGCGGCAAAGGGCCGTGGGGTCGATCTGGATGCGGTTTCGGTACGCTCACGCGACGGGCATACCGGCGCACGCGAAAACGGCACCATTGGCTTTGCAACGCTGCGTGGTGGCGACGTTGTGGGCGACCATACGGTTGTTTTTGCCTGCGAGGGTGAGCGGATCGAAATTACTCATAAGGCATCATCACGCGAAGTTTTCGCCAAGGGGGCGGTACGTGCCGCGAAATGGGCCGAGGGCAAGAAGCCCGGTCTTTATTCAATGCGTGACGTTCTGGGCCTATAAACCATCGCCAATCGACGCATTTTACGCAAAAGCCCCGGCAGTACTGCCGGGGCTTTTGTCATGATTAAGGATCTGGATATTGAACTGATCAGTGTGCATCCGCCCAGCTATCCCCGATACCGGCATCTGCGATAAGCGGTACGGACAGGTGTGCGGCATTTTCCATAACCTCGCGGATCACCTTAACGGCCTTTTCGGTTTCATCTTCGGGGGCCTCGAAAATCAATTCATCATGAACCTGAAGCAGCATGCGGGTTTTAAGCCCCGCATCAAGAAGGGCACCGGGAACGGCAATCATGGCGCGTTTGATGATGTCAGCGGCACCGCCCTGAATAGGGGCGTTGATGGCCGCACGTTCGCCAAAGCTTCGCCGCATCCCGTTTTTATCATTAATGCCGTTGATATGAATATGACGGCCAAACAGGGTCCTGACAAAGCCATGCTTTTTGGCGAAGTCTTTTGCCCGTTCCATATAATCGCGAATACCGGGATAGATTTCGAAATAGGCTTCGATAAACGCCTTGGCTTCTTTTTGCGGGATACCAAGCTGATTGGCTAGGCCAAAGGCCGAAATCCCGTAAATGATGCCGAAATTAATGGCCTTGGCTTTGCGGCGGACCATAGGGTCCATGCCTTCAATCGGAACGCCAAACACCTTGGATGCTGTTGCGGCGTGGATATCTTCGCCATTTTTAAAGGCATCCTGCAGGGCGTCGATTTCGGCGACATGCGCCAGAAGGCGCAACTCGATCTGCGAATAGTCGGCAGAAATCAGTTTGCAACCGGGTTCCGAGATAAAGGCCGTACGGATTTTACGGCCTTCCTCGCTTCGGATCGGGATGTTTTGCAGATTGGGATCGTTTGACGAAAGGCGACCGGTATTCACATTGGTCTGGCCATAGCTTGTGTGAACGCGGCCGGTTTCAGGATTAATGTGATTGGCAAGAGCATCGGTATAGGTGCTTTTGAGCTTTGAAAGCTGCCGCCATTCAAGGATTTTGGTCGGCAGGTCATGTCCCTGAGCCGCCAATGCTTCAAGAACATCCGCGCCAGTCTGCCATGCACCGGTTTTGGTTTTTTTCCCGCCCGGCAGGCTCATCTTTTCAAACAGAATTTCGCCAAGCTGTTTTGGGCTGCCGAGATTGAACGGTTCACCGGCCATTTCATGGATGGTTTCTTCAAGGGCAGCCATCCGCTTGGCAAAGTCATTCGACAGGGTTTTGAGCTTGTCGGCATCAATGCGGATGCCAAGGCTTTCCATTTTGGCCAGGACCGGGACGAGTGGCCGATCCAGCGTTTCATAAACGCTGGCCATGTGTTCCTGTGCAATCCGCGGCTTCAGAAGTCGATGCAGGCGCAGCGTGATATCGGCGTCTTCGGCGGCGTAATCAAGCGCCTTGTCGAGCGGCACCTGATCAAAGGTGATCTGGGTTTTGCCCGATCCGCAAACATCGGAAAACTTGATGGGTTTGTAATCCAGATGCAGTTCGGCCAATTCATCCATGCCATGGCCGTGGCTTGTGCCGTCCAGAACATAGGACAGCACCATGGTGTCGTCTATCGGGGCGACATTAATGCCGTGACGGGACAATACGATCATATCGTATTTCAGGTTCTGGCCGACCTTGAGAACACCCGGGTCTTCCAGAAGGGGTTTGAGCAAGGCAATCGCGCGATCCAGCGGGATTTGCTTTGGCACTTCGATTTCTGTCGGTGCCTCGGCAGGGGCATCGAAATCGAAACCTCCCTGTGCTTCGCCACTTTCGCCGTGACCCTGTCCGTGCCCAACAGGGATATAGCAGCCATTGCCCGGTTCGGTCGAAAGCGAAATGCCAACCAGTTTGGCCTGATGGGCATTAAGCGATGTGGTTTCTGTATCGACAGCAACCGTACCGGCATATTCAGCCATTGAAATCCAGTGCTTTAGGCGGTCTTCATCCTGCACCAGTTCATATTCTGCCTTTTCGACACTGATATCATTGACACCGGTACCCGGTTCGACAATGCCATCGGCATCAACAGAGCCACCGAACTTTGCCTTTATTTTAGAAATCAGTGATTTAAAGCCATGTGTTGAAACAAAGCTTAAAAGAACATCCGGATCAGGTTCGCGCAGTTCAAAACCATCCAGCTTTTCGACAACCGGAACATCGGTTTTGAGGGTCACAAGATCGCGTGAAATGCGCGCCAGTTCGGCATTCTCGATCAGTTTTTCGCGGCGCTTGGGTTGCTTTATTTCGCTTGCACGTTCCAGCAGGCCATCCAAATCGCCATATTCGTCAATCAGTTGGGCCGCGGTTTTAATGCCAATGCCGGGCACGCCGGGAACGTTATCAACGGAATCGCCAGCAAGCGCCTGGATATCAATGACCTTATCCGGTGTGACGCCGAATTTTTCCAGAACTTCCGGTGCGCCAATGGTGCGATTCTTCATCGCATCAAACATTTGCACCCGGTCTGAGACAAGTTGCATCAAATCCTTGTCCGAAGATACTATAATAACATCAGAACCTTCGGCCTCAGCCTGTCGGGCGTAGGTCGCGATCAGGTCGTCGGCCTCGTATCCTTCGAGTTCGATCGAAGGCAGGTTGAAGGCACGCGTCGCATCACGGATAAGCCCGAACTGTGGAACCAGTTCTTCCGGCGGCGGCGGACGGTGCGCCTTGTATTCGGGATAGAAATCGTTTCTGAACGACTTTCCCTTGGTGTCGAAGATCACCGCCATATGATCGGGCTTGGTATCTTCGCGCAATTTCATCAGCATGGTGCAGAAACCATACACTGCATTCACCGGCGTACCGTCGGGGCTTGTCATTGGTGGCAAGGCGTGAAAGGCCCGGAAGATAAAACCGGAACCGTCAACCAGAACGACGCGGCGTGGGGCTTTGCCAGTGGATGGCGCAGAATCTGTCATGCGTCTAATGCTCATTCATTCATGTGATTTGATGGTCCGCAGAATGCCCGATCCGGTCGGCTAAGTCGAGTGGGGCATCGTCGAAAGCGGGAATATGTCACCTGTTTTCGGCTTTACTTCTGACAGGAGCTTGTCAGTTGATGACAGGTATTTTGATATCATATCGAAATCAAAATGAAATTTTTGATCAGGATATGATTCTTGCCATTTGCGGCAGCATGTCGCTTTGGGCTTATCAGGATGCAAAGGGATTGATATGGTCGATGGCGGTGCAACTTCGCTCTGGGAAACGGGAGAACCGGTCATTGCCGGCGATGGAAGATAAACCGGTTTTCAAGCCGCAAGGCATCGGCATTGAAACCGCAGAACCGACGCGCCAGCTTCATGACGACATGAAGCTGGCAAATCGGCACAAAAAAATCAGGAAAGCTGAACGGGTTGCGCGATCCAACGGATCGGGATGGCGCAGATTTTTTAGCGTGTCCTCGTGGCTGCGCTTTCTGATTACTTTTGGGATTTTCGGGTTTTTCCTGCACGGTCTGTTCGTGGTTTTTGGCGTTTATGATCGCAATCAGCGCCTTCCTGCGGCCGACCATTTTGTGCTGCTGATCAAGCTCGTCGTGTTCATCGCGCTGATGTATCTGTTTTATGCGATGTTGATGCATTACGGGCCGATCCGTCACAAGGTGCGCGGAATATTCTTTCTTGCGTTGGCACCCGTAGCGGCGGTTTGCATTTTCATGATTTACGGCGGCGGACAGCTATTCGGAAGCTTCCTGCCAGTTTTGCAGTTCCTGACCCTGACCATCGGGGTTGGTGGATTTCTGCTTTATGTGCTGGGTTATACATGGGTCGCTGGTCGTAATGTTCGGCGTGAAGCCGAACGTTATGATCGGATCGGACAAGTCAGAAATCAGGTTTCGCAAGAGACTGCTTTGGGTGGGTTGCCGCCCGGTGTAACCGGCGACCGGCGCAAGGTGCACAAAGCTGGCAGTCTTCGCCTGCGTAAAGATGATGACGGGTCATCAAGTGGTAGTGGTATGGGCGGCGGCAATTCATCCGCGGTACACAGCAAAGTGCGTTTGCCGGAAATCTGATTGCCGGATGTGTCAGTTCAGGTGTGATTTTCCAGAACAACACCCGCCAGATAGAGCGAACCCAAAATCAAAACCCTTTTGGGTTGATTGATGCTGTTTTTCAGAACTGCCAGCGCATCATTCAACGTGTTACAGGCATAAGCATTGGCAATTCCGGCCTTAACGGCAGCATCACGCAATGTTTCTGCACTGTGGACTTCATGATCACCCGGGATCGGAATCCCGGCAAATAATGCGATATGCGGGGCCAGCGGCCGCAGAAATGCGATGGGATCCCTGTTGTCGAGCATTCCCATAATCACAACCGTTTCACTCGTGGATTGTCGGGAAAGCCAGTCTGCGATGACTTCTGCGGCGGCGATGTTGTGGCCACCATCCAGAACCAGGTCGCATTTGTCAGGCATGGCATCGCACAGCGGGCCTTTGGTCAGCTTCTGAAGGCGGGCGGGCCAACTGGCTTGGGTAATGCCGCGGGAAATCGTTGCCAAATCCGGGCCTGCGATATTCGGAATACCGGCCTTGCGGGCGGCAATAATGGCGGTTGCGGCATTGATGAATTGATGGCGACCGGGCAAGGCGGGCAAGGGCAGATCAAATTCTTCTTCGGTGATACGAAGTGTGAAGCCATCCTCGCGCTCGGCGGTAACGGCGAAATTCGTGATCAGGGGGCTGCCTATATCGCCAGCGTGGCGGGCAAGCGTATCAAATGCCTCAAGGCTTTGAGGCGCAAGTACACACGGCACACCCGGCTTCATGATTCCGGCCTTTTCAAAGGCGATTTTGGCAATCGTATCGCCAAGGAACCCCTGATGATCAAGCGAGATCGGTGTAATGACGGTCAAAGCCGGTTTATCAATCACGTTGGATGCATCAACCCGCCCGCCAAGACCGGTTTCAAGCAGAACAACGTCTGCCGGAACCCGTGAATAGGCCAGAAAAGCTGCTGCCTGGGTGATTTCAAAGAAGGTTATCTGTTCGCCATCATTGATTGCTTCGACTTCTTCAAGAAGGTCGCACAGCATGTCTTCGCTGATCAGTTCACCGGCCAGACGTATGCGTTCGTGAAAGCGAACAAGGTGCGGGGAGGTCGAAGTGTGAACACGAAGGCCTGCGGCCTCATAGATGGCACGCAGGTAAGCCAGCGTTGATCCCTTGCCATTGGTTCCGGCCAGATGAATGACTGGCGGCAGATTGAGGTGCGGATTACCCAGCTTGTCGAGCAAGCGGGTAATCCGACCCAATGAAAGGTCGATCACTTTTGGATGAAGCTGGCCCAGACGCGCAAGAATGGCGTCACTTCTTGGCGTTGTCACCTTCGGTCTCGGCCTTTTTCGCGGGTTTCTTTTTTGCATCCTTGATCGGAACGATCGCGGCACCCGGCTTGGTGCGGCGGATCATATCGATCAGGCGACCGATGGTTTCATTCAACTCACCGCGCGGCACGACCATATCGACCATCCCGTGATCCAGAAGATATTCTGCTGTCTGGAAATCATCGGGAAGCTTTTCACGAATGGTGTTTTCGATCACGCGACGACCGGCAAAACCGATCTGTGCGCCTGGCTCGGCAATCTGGATGTCACCCAGCATGGCGAAGGATGCAGAAACACCACCGGTGGTCGGATCGGTCAGAAGGACGAAATAGGGCAGGCCCTTTTCCTTGACCTTCTCGATCGCGGCCGTGGTGCGCGCCATCTGCATCAGGCTAAGGATGCCTTCCTGCATGCGTGCACCGCCCGATGCCGGAACGATGATGAGGGCCGCATCCTGAACGGTTGCCAGTTCGGCAGCCGCAACAATGCCTTCGCCAACGGCAGTACCCATCGATCCGCCCATGAAGGAAAAATCGAATACCGCAATGACGGTTGCATGGCCACCGACTTCCCCGTGGGCAACAGCCAGTGCATCCTTATAGGTTGCTTTGGCCTGTGCTGCTTTCAGGCGGTCGGTGTACTTTTTCTGATCGCGGAATTTCAGCGGATCGACCGGAACGTTCGGCAGTTCGATGGTCTGGTATTTACCATCATCGAACAGGAGTTCCAGACGTTCCTTGGCGGAAATGCGCATGTGATGGCCGCAATGCTGGCAAACATGTTTGTTCTTTGCCAGGTCACGGTGGAAGATCATCTGTTCGCAAGACGGGCACTTATGCCAGAGATTTTCGGGCACTTCGGTGCGGCGAACAAGTTTCTGAATCTTGGGACGGACGAATTCTGTCAGCCACGACATATCGGATACTGATCCTTGGTTTTGCCTATATCGGTCATTTCACGGCAACGCGCAGCGTTATTTACGCGCGTTGCGTACCCCGTCTGCAAGTTCGCGAACAAGGCCTGTGACCATAGAGGCGGTCTTATCGGTGGCCTTGCCGTTTTCGTCAAGACTTTCGGCAATTTTTGATACGATTGCTGAGCCGACCACAGCAGCATCGGCCTGCCGGGCAACCTCTGCGGCCTGGGTCGCGTTCTTGATGCCAAAGCCAACTGCAATCGGAAGATCCGTGTGGCGACGCAGACGCGCCATCGCTTCAACAATCTGGTCATTGGTTGCTGAACCGGCACCGGTAACACCGGCAACTGAAACATAATAAACAAAGCCCGACGTATTCTGAACGAGTTTCGACAGGCGCTTGTCATCAGAGGTCGGTGTCGTCAGACGAATGAACGACAACCCTTTTTCCACGGTCGGGACGCAAAGCTCGGCGTCTTCTTCGGGCGGCAGATCAACAACGATCAGGCCATCAACACCGGCATTGCGGGCATCTTCAAGAAACTCTGCCACGCCATAAATATAAATCGGGTTGTAATACCCCATCAGAATAATTGGCGTTTCATGATCCTGATCGCGGAAACCGCGGACCAGCGACAGGGTCTTGCGCATGTGCATCCCCGCTGCCAAGGCACGTATCGAGGCTTCCTGAATGGCGGGACCATCAGCCATCGGATCGGTAAATGGCATACCGAGTTCGATGACGTCCGCACCTGCCGCAGGCAGGGCTTTAAGGATTTCAAACGATGCTTCCGGGTCGGGGTCACCTGCGGTGATGAACGTGACCAGACCGGCACGACCTTCTTCTTTGAGCTTTGCGAAACGTTTGGCGATGCGGTCTTGGCCGCCGATGATTGCGTCGCTCACAGTTCTACTCCCAGTGCTTCGGCCACGGTAAAGATATCCTTGTCGCCCCTGCCGCTCAAACACATGAGAATGATCTTGTCTTTACCCATTTTTGGGGCTTCTTTCATGATCTGCGCGATGGCGTGACTGCATTCCAGCGCGGGAATAATGCCTTCGAGTTCCGAACACAGTTTAAAAGCTTCCAGCGCTTCTTTGTCGGTGATCGGCTCGTAACGCGCACGACCAATATCTTTAAGCCAGCTATGTTCCGGCCCAATACCGGGATAATCAAGACCGGCCGAAATCGAGTCGGCCTCTTTGATCTGTCCGTCGTCATCCATCAGCAGATAGGTGCGGTTCCCGTGCAAAACGCCCGGTTTTCCAGCGCTCAGGCTGGCGGCATGTTTACCGGTGTGCACGCCATGACCGGCAGCTTCGACTCCAACCACCTCGATATCCTTGTCATCAAGGAACGGGTGGAACAAACCGATTGCGTTTGATCCACCACCAACGGCCGCGATTACCTGATCGGGCAGGCGACCTTCCTGCTCAAGAATCTGTTCTTTGGCTTCGTTGCCGATCACGCATTGGAAATCGCGAACCAGTTCCGGATAGGGATGCGGACCCGCCGCCGTCCCGATGATGTAGAAGGTATCTTCGACATTGGTGACCCAGTCACGAAGGGCCTCGTTCATCGCATCCTTGAGCGAGCAGGAACCGGATTTGACTGGTTTGACTTCGGCACCCAGCAGGCGCATGCGGAAAACGTTCGGCGACTGACGTTCGATATCCTTCGAGCCCATATAAACCGTGCAGGGCAGACCAAAGCGCGCGCAAACTGTCGCTGTTGCAACGCCGTGCTGACCCGCGCCGGTCTCGGCGATGATGCGGGTTTTGCCCATGCGTTTGGCCAGAAGGATCTGACCGATGCAGTTATTGATCTTGTGCGCGCCGGTATGGTTCAGGTCCTCGCGCTTGAAATAGATCTTGGCACCGCCAAGATGTTCGGTCAGGCGTTCGGCGAAATAAAGCGGATTTGCGCGACCGACATAGTGCTTCAGGTAATAGTCGAGTTCTTTCTGAAACGCCGGATCTTTCCTGGCATCCTTGTAGGCCTGCTCAAGCTCGAGAATCAGCGGCATCAGGGTCTCGGCGACAAAGCGGCCTCCGAAATTGCCGAAATGTCCGTCCGGATCCGGAAGGGCACGATAGCTGTTAAGAGCGGTTGGTGCAGACGTCATAGGATTTCCCCGTGGATGTGCCGCGAACAATGCCGCGACGGCAAAGACATGCGACAGTCATTAAGTCAGCGAAAAGCTGCCGGGATGAACGATATTGGCAGCTTTGGCGCTGGTTCCTTTTACCTGTGGTCAGGCAAAATAGATTAATGGGCTGCGTGCTCGGCCTGGGATTTGTCGAAAATATATTTCTTTGAGCAGTATGGGCAGACCACCTCGCCCTTTTCCTCAAGATTGAGGTAAACGGTGGGATGGCCAAGGTGACCTTTGCCGCCGTCACAGGCAACATTGAGGCTGCCGACTTTGATTTCTTCGGTGATCTTCATATATCCAGCTTCCCAGTTAGCACAGGCATCGGTGTTGCCATCGGTTGATCATCGGCCTGAAACAGGTCCAAGAGCCATTGACCCCGCTTTCATGGGGATGATACCGATTGCGCATATTCAATCAACACTTCCGCATGGTCTTAGCGCAAACAAGCCACGCGGAAAAGAGCGGAGATCACGCATTCATGACTGCAATGCCCGACTACGCCATCGAAGTCGAAGGGCTGACCAAGCTCTATAAGGGTGCGAACGGCGAAAAACTGGCACTGGACAATGTGTCGTTGAAAATTCCACGCGGTTCTTTCTTTGCCCTTCTTGGTCCGAATGGTGCCGGAAAGTCCACTTTTATCAATATACTGGCTGGTCTTGTCACCAAGACAAGCGGTACGGCAAAAATCTGGGGCTACGATATCGAAACCGAAATGCGTGCTGCGCGTTGCTCAATCGGGATCGTGCCGCAGGAACTTAATCTGGATGCATTTTTCACGCCGCGTCAGGCGATGGAATTGCAGGCAGGCCTGTATGGTGTCCCCAAAGCGGAACGTCGTACGGACGAGATTCTTGCCGCCCTTGGACTGTCTGACAAGGCCGATTCCTATTCCCGCTCACTTTCGGGCGGGATGCGTCGACGTCTTCTTGTCGGCAAGGCGATGGTTCATATGCCGCCGGTTCTGGTGTTGGATGAACCTACGGCCGGGGTTGATATCGAACTGCGTCAGCAGCTTTGGGCCTATGTGAAGGAACTGAACAAGGCGGGCGTTACGATTGTTCTGACCACGCATTACCTTGAAGAAGCCGAAGAGCTTTGTGACGAGATTGCGATCATCAACAAGGGCAATGTGATTGCCCATGAAGACAAGCGCAGTCTTCTGCGTCGTATCGATCATAAAACCCTGATTCTGACAGTTAAAAATGCACTCAATGCCGTACCCGAGGAACTGACCCCGTGGGGTGCTGAGCTTAAGGCCGCAAACCAGATCGCGCTGAATTACCGGCCCAGCAACACCCAGATGGCTGAAATTCTCAACGCCATTCAGGGCTGCGGTCTTGCGATTACCGACCTGTCGACCGAGGAGGGCGATCTTGAAGATATCTTCCTGATGCTGACTCGTGATAACGACAAGGCCCGTGCGGGCAAGGCGGCCTGATTTTCGGGGCGTCTCACCATCCTTCAAAACCCTGCAAGTTGCTTGCAGGGTTTTGTTTTTTGGCCTTAATTTGATCTGTAAATGCAAAGCAACATGATTTGGGGACGGCAATTCATCACATTCAGAAGGCATTGTCGTGGTTTGTCGGGCTTGGGTTCGCATTTTGGCTGGCGGGCTGCGCGCCGACGGTAATTCCCGCTGGCGATCCGATCGCCAGCGTTAGAATGACCGAAAATGCGTTTATGGCGTCTGATGGGGCATCTTTGCCGTTGCAGTATTGGGGGCCGGTTGATGATCCGGATGCGGTAATCCTTGGTCTGCATGGGTTTGGCGATTATGCGAACGCGTTTGACGAAGCCGGAACGGCGTTAGCTTCTGAAAATATTGCGCTTTTTGCCTATGATCAGCGCGGATTTGGCCGCACGGCGACACGGCCATTCTGGCCGGGAACGCAAAGCCTGATCAATGATGCATCTGATATGCTCGTCATTCTTCGCATGCGATATCCGGGGCGACCGATCTATTTGATGGGGGACTCGATGGGGGGTGCAGTTGCAATTGTGACAGCTGCGTCGCGCCCCCAATGGATGGACGGGGTTATTCTGGTCGCACCGGCAGTCTGGAACCGCGACATGATGCCATGGTATCAGACAGCGCCATTATCGATGATTTCCAATAGTTTGCCGTGGTTGCCCCTGTCGGGGCAGGGGCTTGATATATGGCCGTCTGACAATATAGAAATGCTTCGTCGTCTATCTCGTGATCCGTACATGATGAAATCGGTGCGGGTCGACATGGTTGCAGGACTGGCAGATTTGATGGATTTGGCGCATCAGCGCGGTGGAGATATCGATATTCCGACACTTTTGATGTCAGGTCAGCAGGATCAGGTTATTCCACCGGGGGCGGTTGCCGCGATTGCAGATAACATGCGGGCGTCAAATAGCGATCAAAGCACGATTTGTCTTTATCGCGACGGCTATCACATGCTGTTGCGGGACCTGAATGGGCCAACGGTGATCGGCGATATCGGACGTTGGATAAAGGGTGGCGGTACCGCGCGGGATTTTTCGTGTCGGGTCAACTGATTGCATTTTGACCGTGGATCACCGATCAGGTAGCATTTTTAATCAGTTGCATATGGTTGCGATGCTTGTTACGCGGTGCGACCATCACGATATGGCACCTATCGCCTTTGCGTATTTGGTGGTGCTTTCAGCCATGTTTTTCGGAGGATCAGGACCGGCATGCTAAGGACCGTTCGGGCGAAGTTCCTGGGTGTCGCGGCCTTTTTTGTCGTTTGGCTTGTGGTGGCTACCGGGTTCTCCGTCATTCAGTCGTTGGGGATCAATGGCGATCTTGAAGCGGTGTCGCGCTATGTCACGCCGGTGAAGGATGCGCTTTCCGATGTGCGTTCCCGTCAGCTTGAGCAGATTTCGCTGATCGACCGTTATATGCGTGTGGTCGAGAATGAAGGACCGGATGCATCGCTTTTGAGTGGCATCGAAATCGAAATTGATGCCAAGCAGACCCAGATCGAACAGGCTTTTCGCAAGGCGTTCACATCGGCAGCCCTTGGCCGGGCACAGGCATCAGGTCATTTTGATCAGGGCGTCTTGCTTGATCTTGACGTGCGGATGCGTGAATTTGCCGATATTGCCGCCCAGTTCAATCTGGGGGTTGAACGGCTGCTTGGCAGGGTACGCGATGGCGATCTTGACGATGCGCAACGTCAGGAAAATCTGGTGCGTGGCATTCATCGCAATATCGTGCTTGATCTGCGCAGCGAGATTTTGCTGCTGGAAAAATATTCCAGCGAAACAGTCGAAAATGTCTCAGCCCGCGAAGATTTCCTGATCCAGGCCGAATTCATCATGATGCTGGCCGCGGTGGTGATTGGCATTTCCTTGGCCTACTATCTGGCGCAGGCAGTGGTCAAAGCGGTTCGTGATACGACCAATGCGTTAAACAGCGTGCAGTCGGGAAAGCTCGATACCAGCCTTGATTTCAAGGGCAAGGGCGATTTTGCCCGTTTGGCGGATGCCTTTAACCGAATGACGCGTGAATTACGTGTCCGGTTCCGGATGCGCGAACGGTTTGGCAAATATATTGATCCAAAGATTATCAATAACCTGCTGTCGCAGGAAACCGCGCTTGAGACCTCGCAGAAGCGTGTAATGACGGTTAGCGTCGTCAACCTGACCAATTTTGACTGGATGGCGGAGCATATCCCGCCCGAGAAACTCGTCGATTTTCTGAATGATTATCTGACCGCCATGACCGAACCGATTGCCAACCACAGCGGCATTATTGATAACTTTGTCGGGGACCGGGTGATCGGTTTCTGGGGCCCGCCCTTCTGTGGGGAAAAAAGCCATGCCGGGCATGCCTGTCTGGCAGCGTTGGAGCAGGTGGCACGCTTTAATGCGCTAAAGACCAAATATGCCGACCTGATTGGCGATCACGGACTTGATATTCGCGTTGGTATTGCAACCGGCGAGGTCGTTGTCGGCTCCATCGGGACGGATAAATCACGGTCTTATACGGTGGTCGGCGACTGTGTGAACTATGCCAACCGTCTTGAAAAGGCCAACCGGATTTATGGTACGCAAATTCTGGCGTCGCATGAAACCGCCAGCATGGCAGCCGGCGAAATCGAGATGCGTGATCTTGACCATGTCGTGCTGCTGGGGACCGAGCATGTGGTCTATCTCTATGAAGTGCTGGCGCAGTCCGGACAGCTGAGCGATGAACGTCGCGAGTGGCGCAAAACCTATGAGATGGCGATTGCGCTTTATCGCGAGGGCCAGTTTGATAAGGCGCAACCGCTGTTTGAGGAAGTTCAGGAGGGTATCGGCAGCGATTTTGCCGCCCAGCTCATGCTTAACCGAATGGAACGTCTGCAGCGCCGTGAACAGGACCGGGAATGGAACGGGACCTGGATCGTACGGGATCCCTATGAGCGACGTGATGTCGAAAGCTGATCGCTGTGATATGCAGCAACCAGAATTTAACCAAACGGTCGACAGGATGCTGATTGGCAGGGGCCGTCAAAAATCCTTGCCCGCGACGGACAAAACCTGTATCACCCAACCGCTCGGGTCGTGCTGCCCGATGCCTATTGCGCACCCGTAGCTCAGCTGGATAGAGCGTTGCCCTCCGAAGGCAAAGGCCACAGGTTCGAATCCTGTCGGGTGCGCCAATTTCCCAAGAATATTTTCAAATCCGCCCAATTAAGGGCTGGCAAAGCGTTTTCTGACCACTAATCTGCATCTTGATCAATCGCAGATGAGATGGATGAGACATGCACGGATATCTTCATGATTTTGCCGGAACCAATGTGCTGTTTGCCATGGCGGCAAATCAGGAATATGGCCCTCATCTTGAAAAACTGTTCAAACCACTGATGATCGGCATCGGTCCGGTTGAGGCGGCACTTAATCTGAGCGCAGCCTTGACGGAGCTGAAATTGGTGAGCGATTTGCCCGATCTGGTGGTAACCCTTGGATCGGCAGGTTCGCGCACGCTTAAGCAGGCGGCGGTTTATCAGGCGTCATCTGTGTCTTACCGCGATATGGATTGCTCAGCACTTGGTTTTGAGAAGGGGATTACGCCCTATCTGAATCTTCCGGCAGTTATGGAATTGCCTTATCGCATTTCAGGTATCGCGGAAGCACGTTTGTCTACGGGCGCAAACGTTGTATCGGGTGTCGCTTATGACGCGATTGATGCCGATATGGTCGATATGGAAACCTATGCCATTCTGCGCGTTTGCCAGAAGTTTGACGTGCCGCTAATCGGTTTGCGCGGAATTTCCGATGGCAAGGAAGAGCTCAAAAAGCTTTCGGATTGGACAGCTTATTTGCATGTCATTGATGAGAAGCTGGCAGCCGCGGTTGGCAAGTTGCGCAAGGCGCTTGAAAATGACGAGATCACCCTGCCGAATGGTAAGTGACCTCGTCGTATTTCATAGCTTCACAGATCAACTGCCCGCGCGAATCTGATCCAGTGTCTTGATCGGGGTTAATGCCTGCGGATCAACCTGTACCTCGATAATCGCCGGTTTTCCCGAATTCATGGCACGCTCAAAAGCCGGGCCGAAATCTTTGGTCTTGGTGACGGTTTCGCCATGCCCGCCAAAGGCAACGGCGTAGGCCGCAAAATCCGGGTTGTGCAATTGGGTACCGGAAACGCGACCGGGATAATTGCGTTCCTGATGCATGCGGATGGTACCGAACATACCGTTATTGACCACGATTACGATGATGTTCGCACCATACTGAACTGCTGTTGCGAATTCCTGGCCGTGCATCAAAAAGCATCCGTCACCGGCAAGGCAGATCGACGGCCGGTCCGGATGTGTCAGCTTGGCGGCCACAGATGCCGGAAGGCCATAGCCCATCGAGCCCGAAGTCGGTGCAAGTTCGGTACGATATTTGCCATACCGGAAGAATCGATGCAGGAAGGCGGCATAGTTGCCGGCCCCGTTGGTCACAATGGCGTCTTCGGGCAGGATTTCGCGAAGCTTTGCGACAACATGCGCCATCTTTACATCGCCTGGCGTATCAAGCGGGGTCGAGAATTTCAGATATGAAGCGTGGGCCGTTTCAATCTGTTCTTCACGTTCACTTCCATCCACCGGTTCCATCATGGCAATCGCACGGATGAATGATCGTTGGGATGCATTGATTGCGATATCAGGACGATAAACACGACCCAGTTCATCGGGGCCTGAGTAAACATGGATCAGTTTCTGTTTCGGGCAGGGGATTTCAAGCAGGCTGTAACCGCTGCTGGTCATTTCCCCCATGCGCGACCCGACAAGGATCACAAGGTCGCTTTCGCGAATAAATTTCGCCAGTTCTGGATTAATCCCGATGCCTACATCGCCAATGAAATGGCTGTGCGTGTTCGGAATATAGTCCTGACAACGGAAACTGGTGGCGATCGCAACATTGTTTCGTTTTGCAAACGATTTAAGGTTTTCAGTGGTTTCTGCGGTCCAACCACCACCGCCAACGATCATGATCGGCCGTTTTGCATCTGCCAGTGCGCCACGGAAACGGGCGACGTCTTCGGGGGCGGCTTTGGCTTCGATCGGGACATAGGGTTTGGCATTGGCAATCTCGGCTGCCGAGGACAGCATATCTTCCGGCAGGGCAAGCACGACCGGTCCGGGGCGACCGGAGGTCGCGATATGATAGGCGTGGCTGATATATTCAGGGATGCGGTTGATGTCATCGATCTGGGCGACCCACTTGCAAAGCGGTTCGAACATCTTGCGATAGTCGACTTCCTGGAATGCTTCACGGTCGACCATGTCCCGTCCGATCTGCCCGACCAGAAGGATCATCGGGGTGCTGTCCTGATGGGCGACATGAACGCCTGCTGATGCATTGGTGGCACCTGGACCGCGCGTGACCATGCAGATGCCGGGCTTTCCGGTCAGTTTTCCGTGTGCCTCGGCCATGATGGCGGCACCGCCTTCCTGACGGCAGATGATTGGTTCGATATCGGGATGGTCGACCAGACCGTCCAGAACGGCCAGATAGCTTTCACCGGGAACAAGATAAACCCGTTCGCAGCCGTGAAGGGCAAGTTGATCGACCAGTATGCGTCCGCCGTGACGCATTTCCGCAGTATTCGACATTCGGGGCTCCCTGAGATGCGCATTGTCTTGGTGGGGCGCTTTTGCGCGTGACCGGATTTCATCATGGTTAAACCGGCCCGTAAAGATGGGGTTCACCTTGAAACAGATTTTTTCGTCAATCTTTTGAAATCGTTCCAATTAGATTGATCGCTTATTCGCTTACAACGAATTTTAAAAATACCGTTCAGTGATGTGAATAATATCACCAGGCAATACAATGCTTTGCTCGTTGGCCTGAATCTCGACGCGATTATCGTCGCGGCCACGCATGATAATGATGTCATCCTGATCGGCGCGATAAGTGTAACCACCACCAAGTGCGACGGCATTCAATACGTTCATTCCTGAAGCATATCCGTACTCACCGGGCTCATTGACTTCGCCAATAATATAGACGGGGCGGAAATGAAGAACATCAATGGATACAACGGGATGGCGTAGATAACCGTCTGCAAGGACGTTGGCGATGGTTTGCTGTGCAGCTTGTGGCGTGAGGTCGCGCAAGGTAACCGTTCCGATCAGGGGCAGAGTGACGGATCCGTCTGCACCGACCGAGAAATCACCTGAAAGAGATTCCTCGTCGAAAACCGTGATACGCAGCTCGTCTCCGCTATCAATCGTGTAGACGGTCTGGGCATGAACGCCACCTGAAACCGCGAACAAAAGGATTGCAGTCAGAATTATGTTTTTCATGACATCACATTTTCAACCGAAGCGTCAGCAAAGCGCGATTGCGTCGATAATCATGGCCGGTTTCGTTTGATTTACGCTGGTCATATCGCCAGGAACCATCCAGTTCCGTAAAACGGTTGAGTTCATAACGCACACCTCCGCCAAAGCGCGTTACTTTGTCAGTCCGTCCAGCCCCCTCAAACCGATCCTGCTGATAGCCAGCGTTAAGGCGGATGCTTAGCCAGCGCCGTAGTTCATGTTCAATACCGGCATCGAAGCTTTCACCGATAATTCCGCTGGCACCGGTAACGGTGGTTTCCCCGATTTCGCGTTTGGCACGGAAATCCAACGCAGTCATGCGTGTAATATTCCATGTTGTTGCGGCACGAAGTGAAAACCCTTCGTTATTTTGCAAACGGGAATCCTCATAAATTTGCGACATCCATCCAGCCCCGAGATCGGCCTTAATCAAATCGGTAAGGTCAAATGTCATGCCGCCCAGCAATCGGTAACCGTTTGAATTGCGAAAAATTCCCTGATCGTCGGGGGTATTTTCATATTCTCGCTGGTTAAAGGTGGTCTCGCCATAAGCTTCGCGGCCTGGTCCCAGTTGATAAGAAGCCCGCATGATCAGCCGCAATTCAGTCCGATCCCGATCATCATTATTGGCAATACCCCCATTGGTGAGCGCGGTATCGTCAAAATCAAGCTGTCGAAAGGCCATGGCGGCTCGGTAGTGAACATCACCGGCAAAATAGCGAATGGCAATTTCAGTATTTTTCTCGTCATAGGTGACGGGTTCGCTGGCACCGGCCGGAATATCATCACCGCCGCGATCTTCGTGACCTTTGGCGATACGGAAATCGCCATCAACAGCAAATGCCGGGCCGATATCCGATCCGGCGGAAACACCAAGTTCGCCATCCAGATAATCATCTTCGCCTGATTTGGCGTAAAACCCAGCATCACCAAGAGCTTCAAGTCGTAAGCGGGCCCGTTGCCAATTTGATTGCAAGGTTAAAGCAGGTACTACCCGGCTAATGGTGTCGGACTTTTGGTAGCTATCGGACAGAAAAATATTGTCGTTGAATTCCTCTGTCACCGAAAGCGATGGCACCAAATCAAAAAGGCCAAGCTGAATTGTTGTATCTCGCCTGTTCTTTTGTGTCGCTTCAGACTTTGCAAAAGCCACAGGATTGAAACAGTTGGCCAGCAGAATGCAGCAACATAGTAAAGCAGTCTTAAAGCCAGCGTTTTTCATCCGGTACGACATGATGACAGTGTTTCAGGGGATGTGCGCTTTGGGCCATTCACCCAGTACCAAGGGCGCGTGACTGTGCAGATCAAAATAAGTATGTCAGATGTCAAAGATTGCTGGTTGATATAGAGAAGATCACAGTCAAGGCGGCTTTTCAGATCAAAACTGGACTGAATTGGGCCGCGCCAACCATTGATCTGGGCCAGACCTGTGATGCCAGGTGGCATCTGATGGCGTGCATTATAAAGCGCAAAGTGCCGGGCGAAATCGTGATTGTCCGCTGGTGTATGCGGGCGCGGCCCGACAAGTGACATATCACCACGAACGATATTGAAAAGCTGCGGCAGCTCGTCCAGACCCCAGCGCCGAATGAAATTACAGAATTTTGTCGGCGGCAGAGGTGTGCCGTCCGGGCGTATCGAACCCCAAAGAGTGCAGAACTTATAAATATTGAAAGGCCTGCCAAGATACCCGATGCGAACCTGTTTGAAAAATACGGGGCCACGATGATCGCATTTCAGGGCTATCGCTATCAAAAGTAGTAAAGGCAGGGTCGCGATAAGTAAGGTTGTGGCAACTGAAATATCAAAGAGCCGTTTCGGCAAAGGACTTTGGCCGTGTAAGCCGGATGTTTGCGAGCTCCGCCCCGAAAGCCTCGTTTGCATTTTCTGTTCCCCGCCCGGAATGTGCAGGAAAAGATTAGCGAATTAATCGTAAGACGCCAACGCTTTATAACTAAAGGTTGTTTAAACGCTTTTGACGATATCGTTCGAACCACTTTGCCATGATTGGTGCCAGCAATACGATCTCGAAAATGCGGACGATATGATGGAAAGCAACAAAGCTTGGTTCGACATTCAGCGCTAGCGCGATCAGGGACATTTCCGCAACGCCACCCGGTGCGAAGGCGAGCAGAACAGCAATATAATCAAGATCCAGCCAGTCAGAAACAAACCAGGCCACTCCGCCGGTGAAGGCAAGGATCAGCACAGTGGCAAAGATCGAATAACCTGCAAGACGGGCGAGGAAGGAAAGCTTTACCCCGGCGAAGCGACTGCCAATTGCCGAGCCGAGGATCAGAAGGCTTCCGGCCAATAACCATCCGGGCAGATTGCCCTCCACAAGGCCGGTTACATGCAAAACCATGCTGGCCATCATGGCGCCGGTCATTTCGGCGGCGGGAATGCCGATCTTTCGGAAAACCAGGACGGTTGCAATCGCACAGAATGCCGTGATCAGTCCCTCGGACAACGTCATCTGGATGGCTTCGCTATCGCCATGACCACTTGCGACGACACCGGTGATCATAAGGACGATCAATGGTGCTGACATGACCAGAAGCAGAACGCGCAAACCCTGTGTGAGGGCGATTTCCTGTTCGTTGCCGCCTGCGGCGGCACCCAGAACCACCATTGGCGTCAAACCGCCCGGTGTGGCTGAAAACAAAGCTGTTGCCGGATCAAGTTTTGCGACCTTGCTGTAGAACCAGGTAACAACAAGCGTGATGATCGGAACGTAAAGCAGAACCGCAATCATACTGATCGGCCATCGGGCCGCCTGATCAAGGGTATCTGGGGTAAAGGATGCGCCGAGAAATACGCCGATCACACCCAGAATAACGGAGCGAAATCGCATCGGGATACCCATGCGGACACGCAGCAGGCTGGCGACAAATGTCGCGAGCATTGGCCCCATCATCCAGGCAAGCGGCATATTGATGCCGTGTGCGATCAACCCGCCAACAAGCCCAATGCCAAGTGCCACAAACAGGTTTTTGAAAAATTTCGGGGTGAGGCTGCTGGAAAGGCGGTTGATCCAACTGTCGTCTGCGGGCCTTTCCGGCGGGACGCTCATTATTATGCCTCGGCCTTGTTCTTGTTGATCTGGTCAAGGAAGCCGTCGATCGCATCACGCAGGCGGGCAGCTTCGGCATTCAGGGTGTTTGTCGCACGCGAAACGTTTTCCGATCCGGTGTGAACGCGGGCGGTTTCCGTGTCCAATGCACCAACTGCATCGGCAACCGTTCGCATGCCACCATTGGCATCATGGATGCTGGTCGATATGCCATTGGTCGAGGCTTGTTGTTCTTCCACCGCCGCCGCAATGGCCGCGGCTGATTGATCAACTTCACCAATAACATTGGCAACGGATTCAAGAGCACTGACAACATTGTCCGTCAGACCGCGGATTTCTTCGACCTGTGCCGAAATATCCTCGGTCGCGCGGGCGGTTTGCGATGCAAGGTTTTTAACCTCGCCTGCGACAACGGCAAAGCCTTTGCCTGCGTCACCGGCACGTGCTGCCTCGATCGTTGCGTTCAATGCCAGAAGGTTTGTCTGGTTGGCGATGTCTTCGATCAGCGTAACAATATCACCAATTCGCTGAGTTGCTTCGGTCAGCTGTTCAAACAGGGCGCGGGAATGTTCACTCTCAGTGCGGGCGCGTCCGGCAACTTCGGCTGATTTCTGTGCCTGCTGGCCAATTTCTCCGATGGCCTCTGACAGGCTGGCGGTGGTTTGTGATACGGCCTCGATATGATGCAGGACAGCTTCGGAATGATGGTTGGCATCAGCAGCACGTGCGGTGGCCGATGTCGCAATCTGTTCCATGTCGTTGGCCGAGCCGTTCAGTGACCCGAATTCACGGTCAAATCCGCCGAGAGCTTCCTGGACGGCACGCTGGAAATTGTCGGTTGCCTTAACCAGTTCAAGCTGGCGTTCGCGTTCTATCTTTCGCACGCGTTCGCGTTCATGACGCAGTGTTTCGGCTTCTTTTGACTGATCGCGAAGAACGGTTACCGAGCGCGCAACCACGCCAATCTCGTCACGGCGCTGCACACCACGAATTTCCACATCAAGGTCACCCTTGGAAATCTGTTCGATCAGTTGCGCAAGATCGGTCATCGGGCGCGAAATACGGCGTGAAACAAAAACTGAAACGACTGCCGCGACAAAGATCACGACAATCGCGACAATGACGAAGACCTTCTGAAGTGTTTCGGCCTGCGCTTGGGCGTTGCCAAATGATGTGGTGGCAACTTCCTGAGACTGCGCGAGAATTTTCTGCAACGGTACTTGCAGTGCGCGGAAGGACTCATCGGCACGCGCAATAACCTCAAGCGCGCCATAGATATTCATCTCGCTTTCGATCAGGAACTGATCGACTTCGTTCATATAGGTGTCGTAGGCGGTGGTAAATTCATCGCCGCCGACTGCTGCCAGACGTTCGGCAAGCGGGGCCAGTTCGGTAGACAGATTACCGGCCTTTTCGCGAAGTTCGGGAACCGCGGCGGCATTAACGCCGTTGGAATCCCACGTCAGAATCCGGAAAAGGCTTCCGTGCGCTTCGTTCAGTGCGTCACTGAGTGTCAGTGCATCGGAACGGCGTTCATAAGCTTCGACGCGAAGGTTGTTCAGCGTTTCCTTTTCGCTTTCCAATGTCAGAACCGTTGCGATACCCATCGCAATGATCACAACCATCAGAAAAACAGGAACCAAAAGGGTTTTCGGGCCGATTGAAAGATTATCGAGAAAACGCATCGCTTTTGTATCCTTCGCGTCGAAGATATTTGGTCTTACATTTCGCCGTCGTTCGGAACGGCCTTGCGGTTGCGCAACCACTGACGGGTGTTCCCGACAAGAGGTGCCAACAGGAAGGCAATGCTGATCAAAAGGATTATAAGCGTAATCGGGCGTTCCCAAAGGAAGGAAATCGAACCATCACTGATCATCAATGCGCGACGCAGGTTTTCTTCCATCATTTCGCCCAGGATGAAGCCCAGCAGCATGGGTGCCATCGGATAGTTCAACAGGCGCAGGCCAATGGCAATTGCCGCGGCCAAGACCATCATGTGAATATCCATGGTGTTAAACGTCACCAGATAAACACCGATCAGCGAGAAGAACAGGACGAACGGAACCAGCAACTGTTGCGGCAGTGCCAGCAAACGCGAGATGTACGGGATCAGCGGCAGGTTCAGAACCAGCAGAACGATATTGCCGATATACATCGAAATGATGACCGACCAGAACACGTCAGGCTGTTCGACGAACAGACGCGGACCTGGCTGAACACCATAAGAAATCAGCGCACCCATCATCACGGCAGTGGTCCCCGAACCCGGGATACCAAGCGTTAGAAGCGGGACGAACGAACCGGAACATGCCGCGTTGTTTGCCGTTTCCGGTGCTGTGAGACCCCGGATTGATCCCTTGCCAAACTTGAGCTTTTCCTTGGCACTGGCCAGGTTGCGTTCAAGGCCATAGGCAAGGAAGGACGCGATCGTTGCACCGGCACCCGGAAGAACGCCGGTGAAGAAACCAAGCACCGAGGAGCGGGCGATGACCGGGGTCATGATTTTGACCTCTTCCTTCGTCAGCTTCATAGAGCCGAGGTTTCTAAGTGCTTTTTGTTCGTCAGTACGGGTATCCTTGGTCGGACGCAGAATCTGCAGAAGGGCTTCGGACAGGGCAAATGTCGACATCGCCAGCAACAGGAAGCTGATGCCGTCGACAAGGTCCATGCTGCTAAAGGTGAAGCGCGCAACGCCAGCCGCCGGATCGGTGCCGATGGTTGATAGCATGATGCCAAACAGGGTCATCGTGATTGCCTTCAGAACCTGTCCCTTTCCGGCGAACGCGGAAACGGCAGTCAGGCCCAGAACCATCAATGCAAAGTAATCAGCCGACTGGAAGGACAGCGAAACCGAAGCCAGTGCCGGTGCTGCAACCAGAAGGAAGATGGCAGCGATCGTGCCCCCAGAGAAGGAAGAATAGGCCGCGATGGCAAGCGCCTTGCCGGCATGGCCCTGCTGAGCCATCGGGTAACCGTCAAACGCCGTGGCAACGGTTCCGGCAACGCCGGGCGCATTGATCAGGATTGATGATGTCGACCCGCCAAAAATCGCGCCGTAATACACACCAGCCATAAGGATCAGGCCGGTAGAAGGATCAAAGCCATAGGTGATCGGGATCATCAGCGCAATGGCCGTGATCGGACCGAGACCAGGCAACATGCCGATAAAGGTACCGGCAAAACAACCGACAACAACCATCAGAAGGTTGATCGGCATGACCGCGGTCGAAAGACCGGAGAAAATTCCTTCAAGCATTTCTTTCGCCTTAGCCCAGCATTTCGAAGATGTCGCCCGGTGCCAGATAAATCCCCATCAACTGGGATAGCAGGAACCAGAACACGAAAACGACAGGTACGGCTGCACCCAGCAGGACCTTGATGCGGCGTTCGCCAAGAACGGCAAAACCGCCCATCAGGAAGATGGTGGTCGAGATCAGGAAGCCGAGATAGCGAATGGTCAGGCCATAGAAGATCATCAATGCCGCAAGCATGATGACCGGTTTCCATTTCATGCCGCGGAATGCGGCAAGGAGGCTGCCGGCCTCTCGATTGGCCGGCAGTACCAGTTGGACGAAGGAAACCACACCCAGTACCCACGCCACGGCATTAGGGAGGGTCCGGGCATTGAACGGGGCATCTTCGTCACCGAACAGAAGCGGGATATCGCGAACATAATAGCCATAGATCAGCGCAAGGCACAAAAAGAGCAGTGCGCCGAACTTGTCACGATTGATGGACATGGCGTGGTTTCCTTCAGAGGTCTTTTTTATTGCAGGTCGGGATGGCTTATTTCAGGAAGCCAAGTTCACGCATCAGATCGCCAACCGTTTTTTCCTGATTTTCCATGAACGCGGAAAACTCGGCACGCGGCTTGTAGAACTTTTCCCAGCCGTTACGCTTGCGAACGACTTCCCATTCTTCGGTTGCCTGAACGTCTTTCAGAATCTTGGCGTATTCGTCCGCCTTTTCAGCCGAAAGAGCCGGGGAACCGAAATAACCACGCCAGTTGATGAATTCAGCATTAATGCCAAGCTCACCCAGCGAAGGAACGTCCGGAGCAACTTCGATCCGATCGGTCGAGGTCACAGCCAGAATACGAATCTGACCTGCTTTGTGCAGTTCAAGAAGTTCGCCAAGACCGGTCGAAATGACCTCGGTTTCACCCGACAGGAGACCGGCAATTGCTTTGCCACCTGCGTCGTAAGGAATGTATTTCACCTGTTTGGCATCACCGCCGCCCTGCTGAACAGCATAGGCCGCAACAATGTGATCCATACCGCCGCGGACCGAACCGCCACCAAACTTGACCGAGCTCGGATCAGCTTTGATCGCTTCGACAACATCGGTAAAGGATTTGTAAGGGCTGTCAGTCGGAACGCCAAACGCGGCATATTCAGCAACAACACCGGCAATCGGGGTCAGGTCACGGAACGACTGCGGGAATACGCCGGTCAAAGAACGGATGATGATCGGGGTGGAGTTGACCATCAGGGTGTTGTCGAGGCGATCTGCAGCTTCGATCATGTAGGCAATGGCTTTACCACCACCGCCGCCAGACATGTTTTCATAAGACGCCGTACCGACCAGACCAGATTTGGTCAGGGCTTCACCGGTACCACGTGCAGTGCTGTCCCAGCCACCGCCGGCACCACCCGGAACGATGAAGTGGATATCATTAACTTCCTGCGCTTTGGCATCAAAGGCGCCAAATGCAGCAGTTGAAACGGCAACAGCAGTTGCTGCAGCCAAGAATCCGCGACGTGAGAACATCGTCAGCTTCGTCATGTTGTCGTCTCCTCCAGACACAAAAACCTTCCCTGGCCGCCGATTGGCGGCAGGCCGATCAGTTCAGGACAAGGCATCTGCAATGAAGGTCTGGCTGCGCTTGCATTCCGGCGACATGCCGGTACCCCATGACAACAAACAGCTGAAGGCCTCCCTTGCCGATGATCCTTTTTGATTGTCCTTATATCAGATCATTCGACCTGACGGATCGGCAGCGCGAAGACGGTAACAGGCAAACCTGTCACCAACCTGTCATCGCACCAAACAGAGTGAAAAAAGTTCACAGCATTTATGATCATGCGGCAAAAGCCGCTGCGGAAAACGGTTTATGCCGACAATGCTCGTCCACACTCAAGGGCATGTTTCTTCAGGAAAAGAAGTGCTTCCTTGCGTTTCGATTGATTGAACCGGCTGACCGGTCCCGAAAGAGTCAAAACACCAAGCAGCCTGTTCTGCCGGTCCAGAACGGGTACTGCGATTGCTGATATATCCGGATCACGTTCGCCTTCGCTTTGGGAAAAACCGGCTTCAAGAACGTCAATTGCATGATCATCGACGCCATTACCCCATGCGCGTATCACGTGCCCGGCCGCGCCACGATCACAGGGGAGTATCGCACCTTCTTCCAGATGGTGGCGCAGGCTGCTGGGGGAATTTTCGCGAAACAGGCACAGGCGGTTTTCTCCTTCGGGCACATAAAAAGAGGCTGTTTCGCCGCTGGCCAAAACAAGCGCCGACAGATGTGGTCGAACCACGTCATCCATACGAAATGAACGACGATATATTGACCCCAGACGCCACAATGCTGGTCCCAGCCGGTAACGTCCACGCCCCGATATTGCCAGAAACCCCCGCGACTCCAGCGTTCCAGCCAATCGGGTGATCGTGCTTTTATACATCCCTGTGCGTTCAGCCAGGTCCTTGAGCGAAAGATCGGCGTCGCGATCTGTAAAGGCATCAAGAATGACCAGGGCACGTTCAACCGCGCTAACATTCTGTTCTGACATGATTAATCCGATTTCCGCGTGACGGTTGGACCCGATGCAATGTTATTGGGCGTTTTGTGATTGGTCAAAATTCTATATAATAGAACGAAATTCTACCAGACAGAATTTAAGGAAATCTCATGGATACGACCAAACCACTTGCCGGTATTACCGTTCTGGACCTGACCAACGTTCTGGCGGGCCCGTTTTGCTGCCATCAGCTTGCCCATCTGGGGGCTGATGTCATCAAAGTCGAAGCACCCGGTCGGGGGGACCTTGCACGTCAATTGGGCGCGGATCAGGGATTGAATGAAAAGCTGATGGGGGTTTCGTTCATGGCGCAGAATGCCGGGAAACGATCCGTCACGCTGAACCTCAAGGATCCGCGCGGTAAGGAAATACTCAAAAAGCTGGTCGCGAAGGCGGATGTCGTTGTCGAAAATTTCCGACCCGGCGTGATGGATCGGCTTGACCTTGGCTATGATGTGCTGTCGAAAGTAAATCCGGCGCTGGTTTACTGTGCGATTTCGGGTTTCGGGCAAACCGGACCGATGAAAAAGCTGCCTGCCTATGACCAGATCGTGCAGGGGCTTTCGGGCATTATGACAATCACCGGCGAAGAAGATAAGGAAACCTATCGTGTCGGATATCCGATGGCTGACACGATAGGGGGCCTTACCGCCGCATACGCAATCACAGCGGCACTTGCCGGGCGTGCCATGGGAAGCAATGAAGGCAAGGGCAGTTTTATCGATATTTCGATGCTGGAATCCGTAATTGCCACCATGGGGTGGGTGGTGTCGAATTTCCTGATCGCCGGGAAACAGCCAACAGCCAACGGAAACGATAATTTCACATCCTCGCCGTCGGGTACTTTCCGCACACAGGATGGCAAGATCAACATTGCAGCAAACAAACAGGAACAGTTTGAAGCCGTTTGTGATGTTCTGGAATTGCCAGACCTGAAAATCGATCCGCGTTTCATTACCCGAACGGAACGCCTGTCGCATCGCAGGGAACTAAGCGATCTGCTTGAAGGAATACTCGTAACCCGTTCAACAGATCACTGGGTTTCAAAATTCAACGCCGCTGGCGTACCGGCAGGCGCGGTTTTGACCGTGCCGCAGGCACTTTCGCTGCCACAAATTGCTGATCGCGGGATGCTTGCCGATTTTACCGATGTACCGGGTGCCGAACGTGACATCCGCATTCTGCGTACCGGTATCAAGATGAATGGCGACGCGCCTTCGGTTAATGCGCCGCCACCGGTTCTGGGACAGGACAACGAAACCATTCTGGCCACTCTTGGTCTTTCCGCCGAGGAGGTCGCCACCTTGAAAGCCGAGGGCGTGCTATGAGCGATAAAACTGCAGAAGACATTGAAAACGAAGTCAGCGACTGGTGGAAAACATCCATCATCGATATGGAACCGGGCAAAATCCATTTCAGCGGTTACGCCATTGAGGACCTGATCGGCAATATCAGTTTCCCCGGTATGATTTGGTTGATGACGCGCGGTGAGTTACCATCAAAGGGACAGGCAGCCTTGCTTGAGGCCGCGCTTGTCGCGGCAGTCGATCATGGCCCGCAGGCACCGAGTATCGCAATCGCGCGAATGGCTGCGACCTGCGGGGTCGGGTTGAATAACGCGATGGCCAGTGCTGTAAATGTTCTGGGTGATGTTCATGGTGGGGCGGGCGAACAGGCTGTCGGACTTTACCACGATATTGCCGCGCGCATGGATAGCGGCGCAAGCCTGGCCGATGCGACAGCTGCTGGTCTGGATCATCAGATTGCCGAACATGGCAAACATATTCCGGGATTTGGGCATCGTTTCCATCCGCTTGATCCGCGTGCCCCGCGTTTATTGTCGCTTGTTGAAAAGGCGGCTGCGGAGGGCATCGTTTCCGGGCGCTTTGGACAGATCGCCAGTCAGATCGAGGAAACCCTTCTGCAACGCAAAGGCAAACGCATCCCGATGAATATCGACGGTGCGACGGCGGTGATATATGCCGAGCTTGGATTTGCAGCACCTCTTGCACGGGGCTTGTTCTGTTTGTCCCGTTCGGTTGGGATACTGGCCCACGCCTGGGAGCAAACCAATGAGGGGGGGCGCAACAAGGGGCCAATTCCGCGTCGTCTGATCTGGAATTATGACGGTCCGGAACGCCGCCCGTTCCCGAAAGATGTCGGCGATCAGTAAGGTTTCAGGTCGGCAGCTGCGCGTAGATGCTGCGCGCAGCACTTTCCAGAAGATCCCGATCAAATTCGCCACTTAAGGCATAACCGATCCCCTGATCGACCCAGTAAAAGGTGCCGATAGACCCTTTCTGATCATAGCGAAATGCCGTTGATCCATTATCAGGATCGCGTGCGATCATTACGGTCAGTCTTGCACCACTGCCATCCTGATACATCAAAAGCGCACCGGGTTTGCCATCAAAGGGCACCAATCGCCCACCAACGAGTTCGAAACCCTGTGTTTCCAGATCAGGCGCCGTCATCGACATGCCAAGACGTTTGCCTAGCCACGTGACCAGATGATCCTTTTCATTGGCGTAGACTTCTACCGGATGGCGAACTTCGCTGGCATAAATTCCATATCCGTCACGTGATGCCTGTTGGAGGATGTCGATATAGGAGGCTTCAAGGCTGGTTGGGCCAATTATTTTTTGTCCCAAAAGCGTGCTGGCCCCTCCGGCGATAAACAGGATCAAAGCCGCAGCAAGGTTGCGCCAGATTGTGCGATGATGTTCTGTTGTTGATGCGCGACGTCGTGATAGGGGAAGTCCCAGATCTGCATCGGGTTCGGGGAACAGACCCCTAAGAATTACATTTTGTCTGCGCCAGGTTTCAACCTTTTGCCGGTCTTCAGGGTGGGTTTCAAGCCAGTCGTCGACAGTCTGTCGACGTTCATCAGATAATTGGTTGTCGACCCACGCATGAAGATCATTTTCGGTTACGGATGTGTTGTTCCTATCGTTCATCTGGAACTCCGTAGTTCAACAATATTGTTGCCGGAAAGCTGTTTGGCAAGGAAGTGACGGGCACGTGACAGGCGTGACATTACCGTGCCTACCGGGATGTCAAGAATCTCTGCAGTTTCGCCATAGCTGTATCCTTCAATCGCCACCAGCATCAATACAGATCGCTGATCGGCCGGCAGTTTTTCCACTGCCTGGCGAAAGGCATAATGTTCGACAGCCAGATTGGGACTTTGCAGACCCGGATCGCTGTCGGTGGTATTGATTGGGACATGTGGCGGGGTGCGGCGGTTTTTGCGCAGGTTATTGTAATTCAGATTGGTCATGATTCGTGTCATCCATGCGCGCAGATTGGTGCCGCGCCAGGATGCCTCGTTCTCTACAGCATTTGTCAGGCAGTCCTGCAACAGGTCTTCGGCATCGTGCGATGATCGGGTCAGGCTGCGCGCATAGCGGCGCAATTGCGGGATCAGATCAAGCATCGCCTGACTCTGTCGCGACATCACATTATCCTCCGGGCAGCACGAAACGAATTTCGTACTGCCCCGGAAGACTTGCAAAACAAATTGCAGTCAGACCTGTTACGGATTGATCGCTTAAGGACGGGCAGCATCCCAGATATCCTTGAAGCCATGACCCGTTGTGTCGCCTTTTTTAGTGTCTTTGACCCAGAAATAGAGCGGTTTTCCGTCTTTGGCCCATTGCATTTCACCGGTTTTACGCTGGATCAGGCCGAAGTTGCCATCCGCAGTTGCACCGGCTTTGGCAATAAAGGGCGGCCAAGCACTTGCGCAGGCATCATAGCAATTCGATTGTCCGTCCGTGTCCTTGCGAAAAGTGTAAAGGGTCATGCCATTTCCACCGGCAAGTACCGGGCCAATGCCGGTTTCAACGGTCATGGTATCGGGGGCAGCAAGGGCGACGGTCGAAAGCGGCAGGGACATCACAGTGAACAGGCCGGCAGCGATCATAAGCTTCTTCATGAATTCCTCCTTGGAACAGGGACGGATCGAAAATCCGCCTTCATCAAGCAAGACACCGCCGCATGGTATTTTATTCCGGCCGGCACAAAATTTTTTACCGGCGATTAAGCAATGCATCCTGCCAACGGCTTAAAAACCGCTGGCGTTTTGCCTGATCAAGATAAACCAGAAGCCCTGGCCCTACGGGGAATGATCGGACCCGTTCGCCGTAGCGGTCGAAAATCAGCGACGAAAACGGGCTGGGTGGGACATCGGGGCGGACCGGGTTAAAATTCCCTTCATCCTGCAGGATGCTCTGGCCTTCGATAGAAAGGATATAGTCAAGGAATCTGCCGCCAGTTTCCGGGTTGCGCGCGCCGCGCGGAATGATGGCGATACGGGAATAAACAACGATGAAATCATCAGGCAGGATCACCCCAAGATTGGGGTTTCGGCGACTGAATGTTTCTGCATATGATCCCAGCAAATTGTATCCCAGGACCAACTGGCCGTCGGCGATTTTTTCAAGCATCGGGGATGTGTTGGAATACAGTTTTACCCTTGCCTGCCCCAGTGTGCGGACAAAATCCCATATCCCCGAAAAAAAGCGTTCATCGCGTGCCAGAAACAGGAAGCCAACCCCGCTGCGCTCGATATCATAGGTCGTGACTTTTTCGCTGAGCAGATCATCATGATCGTTCAGAAGCCGGATGAGGTCGTTACGTGTTCTTGGAGGTTCGAGATTGTTTTCGCGAAAGAACTGCCGATTATACGCCATTACGGCGGGTTCTTGCGTGACGGCAAATGCTTCGTTGCGCCAGCGCGCCCAGTTTGGCAAAGCGCGGGTCTGATCGCTTTGATGGGAAATGGCATAACCGTCATTCGCCAGTTTCATCTGCAAGTCCATCGAAGAACTGATCACCAGATCGGCGTTTGGTTCTTCGGCTTCATGCTCCGCCAGGGTCTGGTGATACATTTCCAGCGTTTGTAGCTGATGATATTCGACGCGAATTTCAGGGTTACTTTGCTGGAAGCCATCAATCACAGGGCGAAAGGCCTCGATGTCGGCCGATCCATAAATGACGACAGTTCGACTTTCCGATAACAGGTTCTGTTCCGGGTCGCCGGGACCTGTATTTTGCTGTGCAGGAAAAACAAACAACTCGGCAGACGCGGGAAAAACGCGGAAAATTGCTGCGCAGAAAACTGCAATAATGATAGTACTGCGCAGTTTCATTGCTTACAGGCCCTCATTAACCGTTTACGCGCAGGCGTGATGCCAGATGATTATATCAAGGCTTTCCCGATCCGGCAAAATCTGGAAAATTCATGTGGTTCGGGCAATATGTACCAGACCTTTCTGGTTTAACAGGGGACCGGACCCGATACAATGAGAGTCCTTGTCGTAGAAGATCACGCAGCACTTGCCGATGGCATCGCCCGCTCCTTGCAGTTGGCGGGCTACGCAGTTGATGTGATTTCCGATGGCGAGGAAGCGGATGAAATTCTGCGTACACAGGAATACGGTCTTGTGGTGCTTGATCTCAACCTTCCCAGGATGGACGGACTTGAAATACTACGCCGGTTGCGTCATCGCGGGTCAGAAAGTGCGGTGTTGATCCTTACGGCCCGCAACGATATCGATGATCGTGTGCGCGGCCTTGATCTTGGTGCGGATGATTATCTGGCAAAACCGTTTGAACTGATCGAGCTTGAAGCGCGTGTGCGCGCCCTTATGCGTCGCCATTCCGGTACGCATAATACCCGGATCACCTGTGGCCGCCTGACATATGATACCGTAGCCCGTCGTGCGATGATTGACGGCGAGGATATCGAAATTCCAAGGCGAGAACTGAATATCCTTGAGATTCTGTTGCTGCGACTTGGGCATGTCTTATCCAAGGAACAGATTACAGACCAGCTTGCCGGGTTTGAGGATGATATCAGTGCAAACGCGGTCGAACTTTATATCAGTCGATTGCGCAAACGCGTCGAAACGGCTGATGTCAAAATCCAGACCATCCGCGGCCTTGGCTATCTGCTGAAAAAAACATGAAGTGGCGTAACGCATCCCTTCGCCGGCGATTGCTGATCTGGCTTCTGATCCCGTTGCTTCTGATCAGTTCGCTGATGCTGTTCGAGGTGCGCAGCAATGCCGTGCATTCCGCCAATCAGGCGTTTGATCGTGCGCTTCTGAGTTCTGCACTGGCAATTGCTGATCGTGTGGTTTTGATTGGCGGCCAGATCGAGGTTGACGTGCCTTATGTCGCGCTTGAGATGTTGACAAGCTCCGCACAGGATCGGGTTTTTTATCAGGTCAGCACCGCACAAGGTGAATTCATCACTGGTTATGAGGAATTACCACCGGTTCCCGAAAAACTGATGCCACTACTTGAAGAGCCGGTATTTTATGACGCGGAATATAACGGTGAACGTGTGCGGATCGGGGCGTTATCGCGGTATGTTGCCAGTGCAAGGATGGCGACCCGTTTTCACGTACTGGTCGCGGAAACTACCGGAACACGCGAAAGCCTGAGCGAGGATATTCTGGCACGTGCCGCTGTCCGGCAATTCGGACTGATCCTGATTGCGGCTCTTATTGTCTGGTTTGGGATCGGGCAGGGGCTTAAACCGCTGGCGCGATTGGAAGAAGCACTTAACCGCAGATCGCCTTCGGACCTGAGGCCGATTTTGCATGATGTCCCAACCGAAGTGCGCCACCTTGTCGGGGCGATCAACCATTTGCTGAAACGTTTGGAAAATACGCTTTCGACCATGCAGCGCTTTACCGCAGATGCCGCGCATCAGTTGCGGACACCATTGGCGGCGTTACTTACCCAGGCCGAGCTGGGACTGCGTGAAAAGGATCCGGAAAAGCTGCATGATGTCATGGAAAAGCTGGCGGCATCAACGCGTCAGACATCCCATCTTGCCAATCAGTTGCTGGCATCTGCACGGTCCGCACCCGAAGGTCTGGCCGGACGACCCTTTGTCCGTATTGATCTGGGCGAGATCACCCGTGCGGTCACGGGCAGCAAGGTGCCCGAGGCACTGGAACGCGGTATTGATCTCGGATACGAAGGGATTGACGGGGCGGCCCCGATCATGGGCGATGCGACGCTGATCGAGGAATTGCTGAAGAACCTGATCCACAATGCGTTGACCTATTGCCCAGAAGGCAGTTCGGTCACGGTTCGGTTAATACCCGAGGCAGGTAACACTGCATTCATCAAGCTGGTGGTTGAGGATGATGGGCCGGGCATTGCGCTTGAACATCGCAAGCATGTGTTTGAGCGGTTCTATCGCGTGTCGGATGGCGGGGAAGACGGATGTGGTCTTGGCCTGTCTATCGTGCGCGAAATCGCCTTGCGCCACGATACCCGTATCGGGCTGGATGAACCCGAAAATCACAGCGGCGCGATCTTCTCGGTGCGTTTCCGGTTGGCATCAGACCAATAAAACGCACTTTAACGGCGAAGGGCTGGGATGGTCGACAGCACGGTTTTCATTAATTGCGGCTGCCTGTTAACTCCGATTTTGGAAAACACCGTTTTAAGATAGGTGCGCGCCGAGCTTAGCGAAATACCGACCAGATCTGCGGCCTGATCAAGGGACATTCCTTCTGCCAGTTTTTGTGTCAGTTTGGCCTCGGACCGGGTCAGACCAAACACATCAATCAGATCATCAATTGTTGGCGGCCCCATTCGTTCCGGTTCAACCAGAATGAACACAAAACTGTCTTTCTTGTCAGCACCATTTCGCACACGGCGCAGGAAAACCGAAAGGGCACCCTGTTCATGATCAAGCGAAAAACCGCGTTGCATCGCTGGGACACGACCGGCGGGGGGGTGCAGAAACCGATCCAGATCATCCGGGGCATTGTCGATCAGAAGCCGGTTTTCAGGATTAACCTGCATGGCGGGTGATCGGCGTAGCATTTCCGCAGCCTGTGCATTCATATGTGAAATCGCAAGCCGATTGTCGGTTGCAATCAGCCCCAGATGAAAGAGATCCAGGAATGCCGCGGGGATGGTATCGCGGCTTTCTCCGCGTTTGCGGGCGATTTCGGTTTCGATGCCCTCAAGAACCGTCTTCAGGGCGGTAGGTTTGGGGTAGAACCGAAATACACCGAATTCATTGACCGCGGTTAATGCTGATTGCAGGTCGGCATAGCCGGTCAACATGACGATGATCAGATCGCTTCGAAGATTTCGAAGCTTGGCCGCCAGCTCAAGCCCGGTCATGATCGGCATATGAATGTCAAGGATCGCCGCCGTAACATCGGGATCACCAGAAATTTCTGCCAGCGCGGTTTGCGGATTGTTGAAATACAATCCCTGCCAATGCGGGGCGAGACGCGCGAAATTCCGCCGGTGCGATGACAGAAGGTTTTCATCATCATCGACAAAAGCAATGCGGACAGGCTGATCCGACACCATTGTCATGCACACTCCACATATGGGGATATTGGTGCGTCCATCCTGACATTATTCTTCAGTATATCAAGACCTGTATGAACTGGTGAAGATCGTTCGTGCCCAGAATCTTTAAGGTTTCGTACTAACCGGAGTTGTTTCAGATGAGCGTTGCTGCAGCCGGTCTTCCGACGGTTCTGATAGTAGATGATGATGAGAATCTTCTGGCTTCGGTATCCCGTTCTTTGTCCGGAAGCTTTAATTTAGTCAAATATATCAATGGTGAAGCGGCTCTTGAATGGTTATCCAAAAATCGTTCGGGTGTGAATATCATTGTAGCTGATCTGGTGATGCCGACGATTGATGGAATCAGCTTTCTGAAACGTGCATTTCGGTGCGCCCCCGATATTCCGAGGATTCTGCTAACCGGAAATATTTCGGCAGTTCCCATGCGTGAAGCAAACGGTCTGGCAAAAGTCAGTAAAATTCTGACAAAGCCGATTTCGATTGCGACCTTCAAGGAAGTGCTTTTCAAGACGATTGAGGACAAACGCAAAGAAAATCATGCTGATCAACTCATTGCCGATACGTTGAATGAGCTTCTTGATCGATCCGCAGTCACAACCGCGTTCCAGCCCCGTGTCAGAGCCGAAGACTTTTCGCGAACGGGGGGCGAGGTTCTTTGCCGAACGTCTGATGTGCATAAAGGTTATGATATCGGGACAATCATCAGGCAGTGCCAAAATCAGCCTGTCATGGATCGTCTGACGATGTGTTTGATGGATATGACGATTAATTCAGCGCCTGTTTATCGCAAAATTCTGGGTTCAGGTGCCCTGTTGTCACTTAATCTTGATTACACCTCGGTTTGCAACCGCCAGTTCGTTCAGGCTTTGTCTGGTTTTGCTGCTGAAATGCAGAAATATGGTTTGGAAGTCGCGTTTGAAATTCATGAAATGCAGCTCGGCAAGATTGACGAAAATTTTATAAAAAACGCGAGGTTTCTCTCAGATCGCGGAATACGAATTTTTATCGATGGGTTTGGGGCTGATAAAGGGGCGTTGGAGTTGCTGCGCCACGAATTTTTTGTTGGCGTTAAACTTGATCGTCGATTGATCCGCCAGGTGATGGAAAATGACGATACGGGCAGGTTTATTTCTTGGATTGTCCAGATATGCCGACAGATTGATTATTCGGTCGTCGCCACCGGCGTTGAAAATGAGGCAACAGCCCTTCGTCTCAGAAGTTATGGCGTTGATGAATTGCAGGGATATCTGTTTGGTATGCCACAACCGATTGAAGAACATATTCCAAGTATCTTTACGAAATGAACCGGCCATGCAGCCATTTTTTCCGGTCCAGCTATTGTGGTAACCCTTTGGCGTGACCAATGTGTAAATCAGTTTCGGAGTACAACTATGATGATGAAAACGATCATTAAATTTACGATGGCTTTGTGTGTCATCGGTTTTCTCTCAACGGAAAACGCCCGAGCAGCCGGAAAGCTAATGCTCTCAAACACGGGCGGTGAAACGGTGACTGTCTCGTTTGATGAATTGACCAAACTGCCAAGCACCGAGTTTTACACCTCGACCCCATGGACGGATGGTGTTCAGAAATTTCAGGGTGTCGATTTCGACGTTCTGTTCGATACCTATGGCATCACCGCCGATACAGTCCGCGTTTCTGCGCTAAATGATTATAGCGTGATGGTTCCGGCTGGTGTCCTGCGTCGTGACAATGCCATCCTGGTTTATCGACTTAATGATGCGGAAATGTCGGTACGAGACAAAGGGCCGTTTTGGGTTGTGTTCCCCTATGACAGCGATACCCGTTTCCAGACTGATACCTATTGGTCTTATTCCGTCTGGCAGGTGAAGTCGATTGATGGGCAAAACTAGAAATTTTCTGTCAAAAATATCGAACAGGGCCATTTTTTCAATTTTGGCTCTGTTCGTTGTTCTTTATGGGGTTTTCTCGATCGCAATCGTAAGAAAGCTCGAAGATGAGAAATTTGCCTATCGCGAAAATTTTGCATGGGCAGTTTTCCAGATTCAGCGGCAGTTCCTCGAAATCGAACGGTATATCGAGTATGCCCGTTCCGATGGCGTTGTTGAGAGGGAGGAGCTTGAAAAGGTTTTACTGGAATATGAAATCTTTGTTAGCAGAACCCTATTGGTCAAGCAGGGCGAAGGGTTTCAGGTTTTAGCCCAAATCCCGGAAGTTGGCGATTTGCTTGGGATGCTTGATAAAAAGATCGCACGGATTGATGAGCGGATCAAAAGCGTATCGAACGCGACTGCATTGGTGGAATTTATCCGCGAAGAACTTGTGTCGATCGATGATCCCTTGCAGCAGGCGGTGGTGCGGACAACAAATTTTGTGTCAGTCTACAATGCAAGTAACATCGCGAGCGTAAAGTCCGACATAGAGATTCTGTCATATCTATTCTTTTCCGGGATGATCGTGATGATTGGCCTGGCGATCTTTGTAATTCGTCACCGTCAACGTGCATTTGCTGCTGATATCGATGCAAGACGCGCACGCCAGGAACAGGAAGTGATTGAAGAAGCTGCAGATTACGCGAAAATGCATGCTTTGGGGACGCTGGCTGGTGGGGTTGCACATGAAATCAATACCCCAGCCCAATACATACAGAACAATCTTGAATTTCTCTCTGACAGCTTTGACGATTTCGTTCATGCACTCCGCAAAGACGAAGGTGACGGAGCTGTTCGTCTTGAACTGGCGCCGGAACGGATCGATTTTATGACCGAAGAAATACCGCTTGCGATCCGTGAGAGTATTCAGGGGCTTGATCGCATAGCGGAAATTGTTCGTGGTATCCGGAAATTTGCCCATCCTACAACGGACTCTGTGGAACGGATTTCCATCGCCGAGGAAATTGAAACAGCGATAACGTTGACGCGCAACCAGGTCAAACATGTCGCCGAACTCGAACAAAGCTATGATACGGACGTCACCGAAGTTGAAGGGCGGCGGAACCATTTGTCACAGGCCCTGATCAACCTGATCGTCAATGCTTCGCAGGCGATCCGCGAATCGGGCCAACGTTTCGGCAAAATCAAACTGAATGTCACATCGGACGCTGAGAATGTTTTTATCCGATTACGGGATAATGGCGGTGGTGTTCCCGAGGATTTACGAGATCGAATTTTCGATTATTTCTTCACGACGAAGGAACGGGGCGTTGGGACGGGGCAGGGTTTGCCGATATGTCGGAAATTGATTCAGGACGATTTTAACGGTGACTTGACCCTTTCCGCTCCGGACGGCGAAGGGGCGGAATTCGTTATTCGAATTCCGAAACCCGGTATTCGATCAACTGATGATGATAGTGCATTGAATTACACTGCGACCGATGAATTCTATGACATCCGGTCGTGATGTTCATGGTCGTTGGTATCGTTTGACTGAGATAGAAGGTGATTGGTCAGGCTTGGTTATCGCCAAGTGGGGCACAATGACGTTCCCAATTCGCCCATTTTTGCTGGGCATCACAATGGGCGATGAAACCCGAAGCGCGATCATATTTTGCCGCCCGGATATGACGGTCATTGCCAAACTTGCGGGCAAAATGCTGGGCTGCATAAACGATCAAAAGAGACAGCGAGTCACGGGTTGGCGCAGCTTCGGGGCGATGATGAAAAGCAATGTTTTCGATAATTTCGTGTTTAAAACCCCAGAGAGCGGCCAAGCATGCCGATACGGCAGGATGAGACACTCCAATCTCGCCGATCTCAGTGGAAATGATATCGCATTGATCGTCGTCGGCCTGCTTGCGGCTTAAAGCAACCTGATCAGGTATTACATGCTCCATCACATTCAGGCCGATATGACACAGCAATGCTGCTGCCCGAATCAGATCAATTGTTTCTGAGGGCATGCCTTCAAGTTTTGCGATCCCGGCCGCCATATTGCCCAGAATGAGGCAGCGATCTATTGGCTGGTCGATATTGTAAGGATCAAATCTGGTTTGCTGTCCATGCAAGGTCCAAATGACACATAGTGCCTTGATGGTTTCAAGACCGAACAGGTCAATCAGGGTAACGAGATCCGGACCCTCTGTTGGCAGGATCAGCTTTTCGCGCCGCGCCATTTCGCATACCAGCATAATAAAACCAGGATTTTCAAAGGAGAATTCCTGTAGTTCGTTCTGACTGTGTGGTCCCTTATATTGCAGAATTGCATGAAGCCGGTAAAACACCGGGGGCCAGACAAGTTCAGCAGGCATGCGGTACAGAATATTGATCAGCTGGGGGTCTCGCAGATAGTTGCGCAGTATCAGGCCACGTTCGATGGCATGAATAACTTCCTGATCGCTGCAGGGTTTCATCAGGAAATGATGGGTTGCCGCAAGACCGGTCTGGATAGCCTGTTCATCGGCGTAGCCGGAAAGCAGGATGCGTGCGGTATCCGGATATTTCCGGGCAACAGACCGAAGCAATTCTGCCCCGTCCATCTCGGGCATGCGCATGTCCGAAACAATGACATCTGCACTATGCTGATCCAGATTTACGAGTGCTTCTGCGCCGCTGGTGCAAAACCGCAGTTTCCAATTCGGGCGTTTGGACACGATACGGCGGCGTAATCCGCTGAGGACATGGGGATCATCATCGACGAAAATGATTGAAGCGCTTTCTGGCATCCCGGCTCCTTCGCGGAAGGGTTCAGGCAATTGCTGCCATCAGGCTGGCAGCATCGCAGGGTTTTGACAATACAAATGCGGCTCCTACCGATACGGCTTCTTTGCCCATATCCGGATCAAAAAAGCCGGTCAGCATGATCATGCGGGTGCCTTCTGCATGTTTGATTTGTCGGCGTTTGATTTCATAAAGCGTTTCGATCCCCGACATGCCGGGCATCATGTAATCAATCAGTATGACGTCATAGCTTTGCTGTTTTCGCGACAGTTGCGCCATCATCTGAAGTGCGGTTTCACCGTTTTCTGCAACATCGACGGATTGTGCTCCGCCGCTGCGCAAAATCCGACGGATAGAGAAGCGGACTTCGATACTGTCGTCCACGATCAGGAACTTTTTCTGCGCGTTCGGTTTGCCAAAAGCATTGTCACCCTTACAGCGACGCAAGCCATCGGCAATGGCAATATCATTATGGCTATTGGATTTTATCGCGTTCATTTCTCAAACTCTGACCGTAATGGTTTCCTGAAGACCGGTTGATCAAAATACTGGTTCAGTTGGCAGTCTTTTATGTGTGGATGTTACGTCGATTGAGAAGAGCCACATATCCCTATATAGGGAGGGAAACAAAAAAGGGCTGCCGGCAAAGGCAGCCCGAAGTCGTTGTTCAGGGAAGAGGGAAGGTCGTTGCGTTGGGGTGAGCAGGATCAGAATTCGATACCAATCTTGTGATCGATCGAATATTTTCCGCCGCCACGGATCAGAACTGAAAGTGCCATCAGGCCCCAGAAGACCGGCATTTCAAACCCGGCATTGTTCCATGCATACCCGTTGGGCAGATGAATGGTGACCGCAACAGCCATAAAGGCAATCACAGCGGCGGCAACCGGACGGGTCAGAAGGCCCACAGTCAGCATCAGGCCGCCCACGAATTCCAGAAGCCCGATCAGAAGGGCAAACAGGAAGCCCGGGGCAAAGCCGATGCTTTCAAGCCAGCCAGCCGTACCTTCAAGGCCATAGCCACCAAAGGCACCAAACAGTTTCTGTGCACCGTGCGGGACCAGAAGAAGACCCGTGGTGACGCGGACGATCACGGGTGAAAGAGGTTCAAGGGCAGTCCACAGATTGCCAAGGGCCGGGATAATCGGACGTGGTTTGGTGTGTTCTAGGGACGACATATTCGTTTTCCTTTGAAGGGTCGGACCGGAAGACCGGCTCAGGCGACCATGTCAAAAACAAGAGCTTCAGCTTCGGTTGCGTCGGTGAAGACAAGTTCATCTTCGTCCCGGATGGCGGCACCATCGCCAGCCTTCAGGGTTTCACCATTAACCTTCAGCATGCCGCGTGCCACCTGAACCCAGGCAATCCGGCCCGGTTCGATTTTATGGGATGCCGTTTCACCTTCACCCAGATGAGCAACGTAAAGGTCAACATCCTGATGAATGGTGATCGATCCATCCCGGCCGGTGCGGCTGCCGATCAGTGACAGGCCCGAACCCGTATCGGAACGTGCGATTTTCTTTTCCTCGTAACCAGGTTCGAGGTTCGCGGCTTCGGGTATGACCCAGATTTGCAGGAAATGAACCGGCTTCTCCTTGGAATGGTTGTATTCCGAATGACGGATGCCGGTACCGGCAGTCATGCGTTGCAGGCGGCCCGGACGGATAACGGAACCGGTGCCAAGGCTGTCTTTGTGTTCAAGCGCGCCATCAAGCACATAGGAAATGATTTCCATATCCTTGTGGCCGTGGGTGTCAAAACCGGCACCGGGGATAACCCGGTCTTCGTTAATCACGCGCAGCGGGCCCCAGCCCATCCGTTTCGGGTCGTAATAGTGACCGAAGGAAAAAGTGTGATGGGAGTCAAGCCAGCCAAACTGGGCGCGGCCACGGTCGGCAGATTCGATCTTGGTAATCATGTTGGTCTCCATCGCTGGGTTGTCGTTTGTTGGAGCCAGAATACGCTTTTCGATGAAAGTGACAATTATCGTAATAATGTGCATACTGTCGCAAATTATGCGACAATTGTTGTGACCTTCGCCAGATGGAGCGTTCGGATGGACAAGCTGGTAAGCTTGCAAACCTTTGTAAAAGTGGTTGATGAAGGAAGCTTTGCCGCTGCGGCACGTGCCATCGGGCAGTCACGATCCCAGGTTAACCGTGCTGTTATTGCACTTGAAGAAGACCTGGGCGTGCAGCTTTTGAACCGTACGACCCGTCAGGTTGCTGTCACGCCAAGCGGGCGCGCTTTTTATGACCGGGCCAAGGCTGTTTTGGCAGACTTGCGCGAGGCAGAAGAAGCCATTCGTGAAAACCGCGCAACCCCGTCGGGGGATATTCGCATCAATGCGCCGATGTCCTTTGGCACCCTGCATCTGGGGCCTGCTTTGGTCGATTTTGCCCGTGAATACCCTGAAATACGGGTGGAGCTGGCACTTTCGGACCGGTTCATCGATCCGGTTGCTGATGGTTACGACATGACGGTGCGGATCAGTCAGCCAAGCGAGACATTGGCACTGATTGATCAAGAAATCATTCCAATGAACCGGGTTCTGTGTGCATCGCCGCAATTCATCCGAAAGCATGGCGAACCTGTATCGCCCCGTGATCTGGCAACCTTGCCTTGTTTGCATTACGGTAGCTTGCCCGCCGGGTCGAGCTGGAAGATGACCGGACCGGACGGACCGGTTTCGGTGCAGGTGAATGGCGTGTTCTGCTGCAACAATGCCGAGGTTCTGCGTGATGCAGCCCTGGCTGATCTCGGATTGGCATTATTGCCGACCTTTATCGCCGGTCCGGATTTGCAAAGCGGCAATCTTGTCAGTGTTTTGTGTGATTATACCTCGCCAGAGCTTTTCCTGTATCTGTTGTATCCGCCCAGTCGGCAGTTATCGGCGCGTATCCGGCTTCTGGTTGATTTTCTTTATGACCGGTTTGGCGGGCAACCGCGTTGGGATCTGGTACAATAATCTGCCTGTGGTGAAATCCGATCTCTTGCGAGATCCGTACTGAGCATTAGATCTGGACCAGCTTTGGAACTGTTCAAGGACATGGCGGAATTCGATATGCCGACCCTGATGATTGTGTCGCACGGTAACAGTGGTAATGGCGGTGATCCTGCGGGAACACTGGCAGAAGCCGTGCGCGACCATTGGGCTGGTTTTGTGCACCATGGCTATATGCGTAGCCAGCCTTCGGTTGCGGATCAATTGGCAAAGCTGAAACGCAATCATGACGCCAGCGAACTGATCGTCTTTCCGCTGTTTTTCAGTGAAGGTTATCTGGTGTTTCAGGAATTGCCGCGCAATTTGCGTGATGCCGGACTTGATCGTGCGGTCATTCTGCCGCCTGCAATCAATTTGCTCGGTTTCGCGGAGATGGTTTCACGTCATGTGAATTCCGCGATGGTGCGGCGTGGCTGGGATTGTTCGGAAACGTCGGTATTTCTTGTGCCGCATGGCCTGAAAACCCTGACCAAAGCATTGCCGGAAACCGTCAGGCTTGCCAATGAAGTGGGTCAGTTCTGCCCCGATGCAGAAATTTGCATTGGAAATATCGAAGGCAACCCGTCCCTTCGCGATTGGCGGAAAATTGGCTCGCGCGAACGGGCTGTGATTGTTCCGATGCTGGCTGGCGGCGGCACGCACGCCACTACCGATCTGCCGGAAATGATTGCCGGGCAACCCGATGAAGCCATTGAGATACTTGATCCGATTGGCGAGTGGGCCGAATTACCCGACTTGATCCTGAAGGAAGCCGCAAAATACGTCCGGTCTGAAATGGGCAGGCCAAATCTGCGGTTAAGCGCGAATGCCAAAGACGGCCATGCCGCAAGCAGTGCAGCCATTGTATAAAATGGCGTGATCAGCCAAGACCCGGTTTGACTGTTGTTTCGGACGATTTCTTTAACAGATAGTCCCGGAATATTTTCGCTGAACTGGTCAGGGTATCTTCGCCGTCATGCACGATCAGCAACTGGCGTTTGGCCCAGCTATCGGCAATCGGCGCGCCGGAAATATTCATGTGGTCAATGTAACCGGCAACCGAGCTTTGCCGCAGGAAGCCGATGCCAAGTCCGGCGGCGATCATCTGGCGCAAGGAGCCGAAACGCATGACCTTGATATGCGGATGCATGTCGTGATGCAGTTTGCCTGCGGCCTCGCTGATCAGGTCATCAATCACGCCGCCTTCATGCAGGGAAATGATGTCGTATTTTGCGGCTTCGGCAAAGGTAACCGGGGCCGGATTGGATGGATCGGGGATCAGTGGATGGCCTTTGGGCGTCACGACCCAGATCGGGTCGTCGCAAAAGACGTGGTTCGACAAACCCTGACACGGGCCGTTATCGGCCATGATCGCCAGATCGGCACGGCCTTCGCGGACGGCATCAGAGGACTCGCGCGATGTCAGTTCGCGGACATCGACGGTCACATCGGGGAAATCACGTTGAAAATCGGCCAGAAATGCAGGCAGTCCGGTGAGGATTGCCGAGGTTACGGCAGCAAGATAAATCTTGCCCTTTTCGCCGCTGTTGAAATCGCGCAGCTCGTTTGACAGGTGATTAAGATCACCCAGCAGCTTTTCGCCGTAGCGCGCGAAAATGGCACCTTCTTCCGTCGGTTCGACACCGCGGGGCAGACGGCGCAGCAGCTTGACGCCAAGCATGGCTTCAAGTTCGCCGATGCGGCGACTTACAGCCGATGTCGCGATATGTTCGCGCCGGGCGGCTTCATTGATGCTTCCGGCGCGCACAATGGCAACAAACAACCGGATCGTGACGATATCAAACTTTTGCATTCAACCGTTTTCGGTTGTTTGGTTGAAACCGTCAAGGGCGATGAATTGACAGCATCTTTTGGATGCCAATCCTCAAACCCGCAGGGTCAGAGAGGGCGAATTAGCCCTCGACCTGACGCCATGCATTGTTCCATTCGGTCATCAGTTCATCATGGGTGCGTGCTTTCGACGATTTCATGATCACGGCGACCTGAAGCGCATGAACAAGGTTGGTGAACCAGTTGACGCGAACTTCGCGTTCGATGGTGGTGGTGTCTTTAAGTGCAAGCGTTGCCATGGTTAGGTTCCTTTGCGTCTGGGGTGATTTCAGATGTACCAGAAGCCGTTCGAACCCACTATTCTCGTTTCACCGCTATCCCCTTCTTGTTTGGAGAACGATAGATATAACTAATTGATATTGATTGATAAATTTATATCGCAATGCACAATCCATTGCCAAACTCGCATGGTCCAAAATGTCGGATTTATCTGCTATAGCTTGGCAAACAGGATTTACGCAAAGGTCGGCGCAATGAGTGATGTGAATGACAATCTTGCCTGGGAACAGGCGCATGGTAGCGGGCTTCAGGCTTATCTGGGGTATCAGGTTGTTGAATGGGACGAAGACCGTGCCGTGGTGGAACTTGAAATCAGGGATCATCACCGCAATCGGGCGGGCATCCTGCATGGTGGCGTGATTGCGACCCTGATGGATACGGCGTCGGGCTGTGCCGTCTGTTACTGTGCCGTTCCGGGGAATGTCCGTAAATCTTTGACCCTGTCACTGACGACCAATTTCATCGGAATGGCAACCGGCGGCACGGTGCGGGTTGAGGGACGCAAACAGGGCGGCGGGCGCAAGATCGTCTTTACCGAAGCCACGGCCTATAACGCGGCGGGCGAAGTGATCGCAACCGCGACCGGCACCTTCAAATACCATCGCGGCAGCGAGGACCCGAACGGGGTGCCGCGCGACGCATAGGGTTTATGAAAATACAGGACAGCCCCGGATGGTAGCCTGCTTCCCGCTTTTCTGACCGGGTATAAAGTTTTTCAAAAAGTTCTTGATTTGTTCTTTTTATTGTGGCATAAGGACAAAGTCAACGGGAGAAATGCACCCGGACCGAAACCCGCGAAGCGCCTTGTGCGCCTCGCGGGTTTTTGCGTTTGGGGCGGGATCAAAGAGGTGATCAGGATGCAGCGGCAAGGATTGAGGCAGGGCGGCGGGGCAATCCGCAGGATGCTCATCGGCGGATGGCGAAGCCATTACGGCGGCATTCTGCGTTAGTTCTAACACGTTTCAAACACGCTTATTTGTCATGACGGGAGAGGTGCGTCTTGTTGGGGAACGGACCCCGAATTTGCCGGAAGCGGCAGCAATGGCAGCAATGGCAGCAGTGGCGGCGGTGATTTGTGACCCGTCAGCGGTGGGCAGGTTGGGGGCAGTGCGCCCGAAGAGTGTCTGCTGGTGAAAATGGCGAACGTCCGAGGTGTGTCTGGATGTCGGGGTGGCAGGTTACCGCCGTGGTCGGAAAGTGACCGAAGTGGGCAGCGAGCCGGTGGTGGTCCGTCGGCGACGGTTGCTGGAGGCCCGAGGTTTGTCCGGCGTCGGTGATCATGGGATTGGCGAAAGGGGTCGGAGCGGGCGGCGAGGTTGTGGGCGGTCCGTGGGGCGTTAGTTGGCGAGGTTGCTGGAGGCCCGAAGTTCGTCCTTGGTGGTCATGGCATTGGCGAAAGGGGCTGGAGTGGGCATGGAGGTCGTGGGCGTCAGTGGACCGTCTGGTGGTGGGGCTGGCGGAGGCCCGAGGTTTGTCGAGGGGTGCTGGAAGTTCCGCATTGCCAGTCGTCGTGGAGGATTTGCCGGAAGAGGCAGCAGGGGCAGCATTGGGTCGTGATCCGTCAACAGTTGACAGGTGGGGCATTCGTCAGAAGGCCGTCTGTCGGCGAGGGTGGCGAAAGTCCGGGATTTGTCCAGAGTTGCCGGAAGTCCTGCATCGCCGGAAGTCGCCGTGGAGCAGGCCGTGAGCCTGATGGTCGTCTGTTGGCGACGTTGATGGAAGCCGAGGTTTTTCCGGGCTTCGTGGTCATGCCATTGGCGGATGGGACTGGAGCGGGCGGTAAGCCTGTGGCTGTCAGTGGATCGTTCGTTGGTGGGGCTGTTGGAGGCCCGTGTTTTGGCCGGGCGGGGCATTGAGCCAGCTTACGGGAAAGCCGGCCTGTTGCCGTGCTTTCGGAGTCTGGCGTTCTATCCTGCCATTGCCGTCAGGATGATCCGGGTGTCCTTGACCGCCTCATAAGGCAGAAGGGCGCGCCTTTGTGACGCGCCCTTTGCAGATTGTTTGATGTGGCCGGGATTATTTCGGCATCTGCCATTTGCCGTTTACAAGGCGCGGGATGTTAAGCGGGTTTGCGTCCTTGAGGGCTTCGGGCAGCAATGCATCCGGGAAGGCCTGATAGGAGACCGGGCGGATGAAACGCTTGATCGCGAGCGACCCGACCGATGTTGCACGGGAATCCGTGCTTGCCGGATAGGGTCCGCCATGCACCATGGAGTGGCAGACCTCGACCCCGGTTGGCCAGCCATTGATCAGGATGCGGCCCGCACATTTTTCAAGGGCGGGGCGCAGTTTCCCGGCCAGTTCGGCATCGGCATCAACCATATGAACGGTCGCGGTCAACTGCCCGATCAGGGTGGCGGACAGGGCAACCATTTCTTCGGGCGTGTCGCATTCGACAATGATGCCAGCCGGGCCGAACATTTCTTCGGCCAGTTCCGGGTTGGCCTGCCAGTCGGCAGCGGTGGTGCGGAAGATCGCCGGGCTGCCTTCGAACGGGCCGTCGCTGTCGCGGCGTTTAAGCGCGCAGGTTACCTTGGCGTGACCGGCCATGGCATCGGTTACATGATGATAGGCGCTTGATACACGATCCGTCAGCATGGCGGCACCGCCAACCTGACCGAGTTCGGCGGCAGCAGTTTCGACAAAGGCGTCAAGATCGGCACCCTTAAGCGCGATCAGAAGACCCGGATTGGTGCAGAACTGGCCAACACCCATGGTGAGCGACCCAACCCAGCCCTTGGCGATTTCAACGGCCTTGGCACCCATTGCTTTGGGCATCAGGAAGACCGGGTTGTTGCTGCCGAGTTCGCCATAGAACGGGATCGGTTCCGGGCGCGAAACGGCAATATCAAACAGCGCACGACCGCCACCGGTCGAACCGGTAAAGCCAACCGCCTTGATCAGCGGATGGGCGACCAGCGCCTGACCGACCTTGCGGGTGCCGCCATGGATCAGGCTGAATACGCCTTTGGGCATGCCGGTTTTTTTAATTGCGGCTTCGATGGCCTTGGCAACGACTTCGGACGTGCCGGGGTGGGCCGCGTGGCCCTTGAACACGACCGGGCAACCCGCAGCCAGTGCCGATGCGGTGTCACCGCCCGCAGTCGAGAATGCCAGCGGGAAGTTTGACGCACCGAAAACACCGACCGGGCCAAGTGCCTTGTGCATCACGCGGATGTCGGGCTTTGGCAGGGGTTGACGATCCGGCTGGGCGGTTTCGATACGGGCTTCGAACCATGATCCTTCTTCGATCCAGTCGGCAAAGAAGCGCAACTGGCCCACGGTGCGGCCGCGCTCGCCGGTCAGGCGTGCCGCGGGCAGGGCTGATTCAAGATTGCCGATTTCGGTGATTTCATCGCCGCGTGCATCAATTTCATCGGCAATCGCGCGCAGGAAGGCCGCGCGTTTGGCCGGCAGCATCGCCGCAAATTCTTCGGCACAGGCATTTGCCGCCTGAACCGCCTGATCCACCAGTTCCTCGGTGCCGTGCTGGAACTTTGTTGGCAGTTTTTCACCCGTCGACGGATTGTCGGCCTGAAACACATCCGGACCGTTCAGCCATTCGCCTGCAATATAGTGCTGTCCATTCAGCATGGAGCCTCCTGTGGGGTTGGCGTGTTTGTATGATGATACCGCGCAAAGGGTTGGGCCGTGGATTGCGGTAATCTGCAAACGCCCGATTTGCGCGGTTTTCTTCGGCGCAGCTTAGGAAATCGGGGCGGCGATGTAAATATCATATTATATGACAAAATCGACATCGGCAGCCGCAAGTAGAGATTCAAACAGTTAAGCATCATTGGATAATTTATACAATTATGTTTGGTCAGAGAAAGCGACGGGCGTGTGTGTCCGTCAGAATTCAGATTACTGACAAAGCCCGGAATGGATCAAAATCGTCATTTCGGGCAAAGCGGCGCGCAGACCCGGAATCCATATCCCATTGAAACAGACTGGATTCCCGCCGTCGTGGGAATGATGATCTGGTTGGGAATGCTGTGTCAGTAGCCTGCGGGCGTGTATGCCCGTGCCGTGCCGTATAGTGCTGCGCTGTGTTGTGCCGCGCATTACGGCCAAGGATTACTGGCTAGGGATTTCTGGCCAAGGATTTCTGGCGTGTCCGGGCGGAAGCTGCGCGGTCCGCCCCATGCCTTATGGAAGCCGATGGCGGGTGCTGATATTTGAAAATCCCGACCCATCACTGGCCGGATTAGCTGGCAACCGATTTGGGATTTCGGCCAAAGATGCTGGCGAAATCGGTTTTGGCCGGTTTGGGGCGTTGAAGCTGTAACCGGTCGCGAATGGCATCAAGATGTTTGGCCATTTCGGCGGCTGCCGCGTCCGGATCGCCGCCCAGAAGGGCGTTTAACAGCGTTTCATGTTCCGAGTGAGAGCAATCAACCGGTTGCGGGCTTTCATACATCGCGATGATCAGGGAACTGCGCAGGATCAGGCGTTCCAGAAATTCCTCGATCACCAGATTGCCAGCAAGGCGTGCCAGCAAAAGGTGGAATTCCCCGGAAAGAATGATCGCGGCGCGGTGGTCGCCTGCGTGGTGGGCCTGATGTTCGCGTTCCAGATGTTCGCGGATCTGGCTTGCGCGGTCGGGCGTCATGTTGGCGGCGATTTTGCGGACCACCCCATCCTCGATCATGCGACGCGCCGAAAAGACTTCGATGGCCTCGTCAATGGTCGGTTCGGCGATGAAGGCACCGCGATTTGGGACCAGATTGATCAGCTTGTCATGGGCGAGCTGTAAAAAGGTGGCCCGGATGCGCGCACGGCTGACCGAGAATGTTTTGGCAAGATCTTCTTCGATCAGTTTCATGCCCGGTTCCAGTCGCCGGTCAAGAATGGCGTCGAGCATTTCCCGATAAATCAGTTCTTCCGGGCGAAGTTTACCGCTGCCTTTATAGGGGGTGGGCTGTGCGGGGTTGGCCATTGCGGCGCGTCTTTCCGGTTGTTCATTCGAGGGGTTAATTCTTTTCTACAAAATTGTTGACTATCTGCAAAACAAAAAAATGTGACAGCCCTTTCGGATGAGTCGGAATGGCTTTGCCTTCGGTTTGATCAAAACAATGCTGCTGCGCAAAAATTGCGCACAAGTTGCGTATGAATCGGGCATTGGCCGGTTTTGTCGCCTTGGGGTTTTGTATGCGCTTCGCGGAAAACCGCCGATCCTGAAAATGGCACGCAATTTGCCTACAATCGAAAATATGGATTGTTAACAATTTTGCATGCAGTAACGGGTGGGCGCATGAAGGGTAACGGGGCCATTGAGTTGATCGCTGTCAGTAAGCATTACGGCAGTACCATCGCAGTCAAATCGATCGACCTCAAAATACCGGCAGGGGCCTATTGCTGCCTGATTGGTCCATCCGGCTGCGGCAAAACCACGACATTGCGCATGATCGCCGGGCATGAGGTGATCAGCGAAGGTGATCTTCTGATCGGGGATCGCAATGTGACCGAGCTTCCGCCGGTCAAGCGCGGCACGGCGATGATGTTCCAGAATTATGCGTTGTTTCCGCATATGACCTGCATGGAAAATGTCGCGTTCGGCCTGCGGATGCAGGGCGTTTCCCCGGCAGAGCGCAATGAACGGGCCAAGGAAATGCTGGCCCGCGTCCATATGGAAAAATTTGCGGATCGCAAGCCCGATCAGCTTTCGGGTGGGCAGCAGCAGCGCATTGCGCTTGCACGTGCCTTGATCACGCAGCCCTCCGTCCTGTTGCTGGACGAGCCGCTTTCGGCCCTTGATCCGTTCCTGCGGGCGCGGATGCGCGACGAATTGCGCCGCCTTCAGCAGGAGCTTGGCATCACGTTTGTCCATGTCACCCATGCCCAGGACGAGGCGCTTGCGCTTTCGGACATGGTTGTTGTCATGGAAGACGGTGTTATTCGCCAGAAAGGCACGCCCGAGGAAATATTCAACAAGCCGCGTTCGCGCTTCATCGCCAATTTCATGGGCGGTCAGAATATCTTCAAGGGAACGGTTTCGGAAAGCAGTCCGGCGGGAACGCTTCTGAGCCGTGGTCCCGATAGTTTCTTCCTGCCCGGTTATGGCGGTGGTGCCACGGGCGAGGATCTTGAATTCACAATTCGTACCGACCTGATCGGACTGGGTGAAACAGCGCCCGGTGATGCCGAAAACGGTCAGATTCCCGTCGAAATCACAACGGTCGAGTATCTCGGCCTTTGGGTGCGGATTGTGGCGACGACCAATGACGGCAAGGAAATCACCCTGATGAAGACCGAAAGTGAATTTCGGCAGGCGCCCGTGCGCCGGAAGGAAAAGTTCATCGCCTACTGGAAACCCGAACACGCGCATGTTCTGGCCTAAAAAAACATCATTTATCAGGAGCTTCACATGACGACCGACAATTCCAAAACGACGAAAAACCTGCTTTCGACCAAGGAAGTCACCCGCCGCGGTTTTGTTAAGGGTGCGGCTGCGACTGCCGGTGTCGCGATTGGTTCAGGTGCGATCACCGGTTTCCCGACCATCTGGGCGCAGAACATCAAGGATGTGACATTGCGCCAGTTCGGCACGGGTGTTTCAAACATCAATGCGGTTGCCGACAAGGTTAAGGAAGACCTTGGTTTCACGCTTCAGATGACGGCCCTTGATTCCGATGCGGTTGCCCAGCGTGCGGTAACCCAGCCGAAATCGTTTGATATTGCCGATATCGAATACTGGATCTGTAAGAAGGTCTTCCCGGCGGGCACCATGCAGCCGATGGATACCACCAAGCTTAAAAACTATCAGTATATCTCCAAGCTGTTCATCGATGGCAAACTGACCCCGGATTCAGAGATCGCACAGGGCACGGCACCGCACACGGTTGGCTTTGTCGAAGGTGCCGACAGTGTCGAATTTGCATCTGCGCCGACCCAGTGGATGACCCTTGTTCCGACGATTTACAATGCGGATACGCTGGGCATTCGCCCGGACCTGATCGAGCGTCCGATCAATAGCTGGGCCGATCTGCTTGATCCGGCCTTCAAGGGCAAGGCGTCGATCCTGAACATTCCGTCCATCGGGATCATGGATGCGGCCATGGTTTGCGAAGCCATGGGTGAAGTCACCTATGGTGACAAGGGCAACATGACCCAGGAAGAAATCGACAAGACGATTGCGATCATGATCGATGCCAAGAAAGCCGGTCAGTTCCGCGCATTCTGGAAGAGCTTCGATGAGTCGGTCAACCTGATGGCATCGGGCGAAGTCGTGATCCAGTCGATGTGGTCACCGGCGGTTGCCGCCGTTCGGTCCAAGGGCATTGCATGCAAATACCAGCCGCTTAAGGAAGGGTATCGTGCATGGGGTGGTGGCATTGGTCTTGCCAAGCACCTTACCGGCCTCGAACTTGCGGCGGCGTATGAATATATCGACTGGTACCTGTCGGGCTGGGTCGGGGCGTATCTTAACCGTCAGGGTTATTACAGTGCAGCCCCGGCAACCGCACAGAAATTCATGTCCGAAGACGAATGGGGCTTCTGGATGGAAGGCAAGGAAGCCCAGGGCGATATCCTTAGCCCGGATGGCAAGGTGATGGAAAAGGCCGGTGCGGTTCGCGATGGCGGTTCGTACGAGGAACGCATGGGATCGGTTGCGTGCTGGAACTCTGTCATGGACGAGAACAAGCACATGGTCCGCAAGTGGAACGAATTCATCGCCGCCTAACGGCATCTGAATTTGATCGGGCGCAGCTTCGGTTGCGCCCGATATCCTGATTTCCCTGATGATTTTTCCGGTTCAAAGGGCAGACAATGGCGTTTGATATGTCCAAACGATCGTCGTATTTCCTGATCTCGCCGATGGCGCTGATCTTTGCGATCTTTCTGGTCGTGCCGTTGCTGACGATTATTGTCGTCAGTTTCTGGGACTATGACGAATACCGCATTCTGCCCGACTTCATTTTTGAAAATTACAAATACCTGCTGGGGTCTTCAGTAACCTGGCAGATTTACCTTAATACCTTCAAATATGCCGCCCTGACCTGGGGCTTTACCCTTCTGATCGGGTTTACGGTTGCCTATTTCCTGGCGTTCCATGTGCGGAGCCTGACATGGCAGATTGTCCTGTTCATGTTGTGCACGATCCCGTTCTGGACATCGAACATCATTCGCATGATTTCGTGGATTCCGTTTTTGGGGCGCAACGGGCTTTTGAATTCCGCCCTGATGGGGCTGGGGATTGTGGATGAGCCGCTTGAATTCCTGCTGTTTTCGGATTTTGCGGTCGTTCTGGCGGATGTGCATCTTTACACCCTGTTTATGGTGGTGCCGATTTTCAATTCGATGATGCGCATTGACCGGTCCCTGATTGAGGCGGCGCGCGATGCCGGGGCATCGGGGTTTGAAACCCTGCGCCACGTGATTGTGCCGTTATCAAAGCCCGGCATTGCAATCGGTTCGATCTTTGTCATCACGGTCGTGATGGGTGATTTCATCACGGTGCGTTTGATGAGTGGCGGGCAGAGTGCGTCGGTCGGGCTTCAGATTTCCAATGAGATCGGGTTGCTGCAATATCCGGCGGCGGCGGCCAGTGCGGTGGTGCTTCTGGTGACCGTGCTTTTGATCGTGACGGCGTTGCTGCGCATGGTCGATATCAGGAAGGAGCTTTGAGATGGCGAAGACCCGTGAAAAGCGCCCGACAAGTTTCTATTTTCTGGCGGCTTTCTTTGCGCTGTTTGTGCTGTTCCTGTATGGGCCGATGCTGACGATCTTTATCCTGTCATTCCAAGGGGAGAATGGCGGTCTGACCTTTCCGATGAATGGATTGTCGGTCCATTGGTTCGGCAATCTGTTTGAACAGCAGGCGGTCGGGGATTTTGGCGGATCGTTCCTGCGATCTCTCAAGCTTGGCCTGATTGTCATGGTGGTGACGGTTCTGGTGTCCTTTATGGCGGGGTTGGCGTTTCGCAAGCGGTTCAAGGGCGACAGCGTGATTTTCTATCTGGCGATTGCCAGCCTGATCGTGCCGTCGATCCTGATTTCGCTTGGTATCGGGTTGCTGTTCAATATCGTCAGTTGGCAACCGCAATGGTTTACATCAGCCCTTGGCGCGCATCTGACATGGACCTTCCCGTTCGGGCTTCTGATCATGTTTGCGGTGTTTAACCGGTTTGATCCGTCTTATGAGGAAGCGGCACGCGATCTGGGGGCGAGCAGTTGGCAGACCATCTGGCATATTGTTCTGCCGATGGTGGCCCCCAGCCTGATCGGGGTCGCGATGTTTTCCTTTACCCTGTCCTATGACGAGTTTGCCCGGACGCTGATGACGGCGGGCGCGCTTAATACCCTACCGCTTGAGATTTACGGGATGACAACCAACGTGACGACACCAGTACTTTATGCGCTGGGCACGGTGACGACGGGCTTTTCGTTTGTGGTGATTGCCATCGCACTTGGTTCGGTCCTGATCCTGCGGCATCGCAAGGGGCAAAAGGCATGACCCGGATCGCGGTTATCAATCCCAATATGTCGGTCGGGTTTACCGAAAAGGTTGGTGCGCAGGCGCGCCGTATTGTTGCACCGGGGACCGAGGTTTTGGCCCTTAATCCGAAATTCGGCCCGGCCAGTATCGAGGGTTATTATGACGAGGCGTTTGCCAGCGTCGGGTTGCTTGCCGCGATGCGCGGGCTTGAGGCAGACGGGGCATTGGGCGGGAAGATCAGCGGATATGTCGTGGCGTGTTTTGATGATACCGGTGTTGATGCCGCGCGCTGCCTGACCAAGGCGCCGGTGATGGGGTTATGCGAGGCGGCGCTTCGGTTTGCGGCCATCGTTGCGTCGCGCTTTGCCATTGTCACCCCGATGGCGGTATCGGTGCGTCCGCTTGAACATCTGGTGTCGAAATATGGGGCGTCATCGCAATGTGTGGTGCGGGCGGCGGGTGTCCGGACACTCGATTTCGAGGGCGAAAATGCGGATATGGCCTATCTGGCGCTGAAAATTTCGGCGGAAAACTGCCTTGCCGAAGATGGTGCCGAGGCGATTGTTCTGGGCTGTGCCGGAATGACCGATATTGCCGAGCGATTGCAGGCCGAGCTTGGCGTGCCGGTGATTGACGGGGTCAGTGCGGCGGTCAAGCTGATTGAAGCGATGGGGATGCTTGGGCTTCAGACCAGCAAGGCGGGGGCGTATGCCAGCCCGCCGGTGAAAACCTATGACGGGATATTTGCCGCGTTTGCCCCGGTGGCGTGATCGACGATCAAATTTCCGGTCAGATTTGCTTTAACGCCTGTTCAACCTGAACCAGATGACGCCGCATGGCGTCTTCTGCGCGTTTCGGGTCGCGCTGTTCTATCGCGTCGACGATTTCGCGATGCTGGGTGCTCAGGTCATTGATCAGGCGGTCGGAATGGCTGCTTTCGCGCATACGGGCCCATGCGGCTTCGCGGCGGACGGCACTGACGGCTTCGAACACTGCCAGAAACAGGGTGTTGCGGACACTTTCGGCCAGTTTCTGATGAAAGGCCGCGTCCCATTTTTCATATTCGCCCTGATTTTGGGCTTTGGCGGCGTTTTCGATCATGGTGCGCATGGTGTCGATATCGGCCTGAGAGGCGCGAAGGGCGGCAAACCGGGCCATGGAGGGCTCGATCTCCTGGCGGACTTCCATGATTTCAAACGGGCTTGTTCGGGTGGCCAGTCCTTCGAGTTTGCGAAGGCGCGGTGTTGGCGGGGTGCCGACAAAGGTGCCCTGACCCTGACGACGCCAGATCAGACCATCAGATTCAAGCTGATCCAATGCCTTGCGGAGCGCACGACGCCCGACATCAAGCTGTTCGGCCAGTTCGCGTTCGGCGATGACGCGCCCGTTCTTGACGAATTCTCCCGCGGCGAAGCTTGTTCTCAGCTTTTCTGCCAACCTCTGGGTTGCTATGTCATTCATGGCTTTTTTTATCGTTATCTGGACGTTTAAATCTTATCTGTTCCGGCCTGTTGCCCGCATGTTGCACCCTTGCGGTTTCGTCAGCCCGGAACAGCATCAATCCCAATCAGATATCAGGAAATCAGATCATAGAACATGCGCAATGATGTGATGGCCAGAAACAGGCCAAAACAGATGCGAAGCGCGCGCCTTGGGATGGAATGCGCGATGCGCGCGCCAACCGGTGCGAAAAGAACCGTCATCGGGATCAGCAGGGCCGCGGCCAGAACGTTTACATATCCCAGCGAAAAGGGCGGGCGCCCGTCCACACCGATCCCGGACATCGCATAACCGATGGTGCCGGGCAGGGCGATGATCAGGCCGATTGCGGCCGATGTGCCCACCGCACGGCGGATGTCATATCCAAGGAAGCTTAATACCGGTACGCAGATCGTGCCACCGCCGATCCCCATCATCGCCGACAGGCTGCCTGCGATCACACCCAGTATCGCCCAGACGGATTTGGGCGGGTTTTTCTGGGTATCGGTTTCGCGATCCCGGACCAGAATCATATTGGCGGCAACCAGCAGGGCGACGACGGCAAACACGATGGTCAGAACCCGGCCATCGGCAAAGCCACCAATCGCGGTGCCAATCAGGACACCGACGACAATTGCCGGGCCCCAGTGTTTGAGCAGGGCGATATCAACCGAACCCTTTTTGTAGTGGCTTCGGGTGGATGAAATCGCGGTGGCGATAATCGTCGTTAACGAAGTGGCAACGGCAACCTGCATGCGCAGGCTTTCATCGACACCCATGGTGGTCAGGAAATGATACAGCACCGGCACAATGACGATGCCGCCGCCGACGCCCAGAAGCCCTGCCATGATGCCGCCGACGATGCCGGCAAACAGCATTGCCGCACCCCACAGCAGATACAGGCTCATGGTGCCTTCGATTTCAATCATGATGAACCAATCCAAACCAATAATGACTATCTAGGTGTATTGGTACTAACTCTGATTGGTCGTAGTTGGCAAATGTTTTGCGCCATTAAGCAGCTTAATCTGGCAATTAATCACGATTAACCAGATTTAATAGTTGCGAACCAAATGCAAGAATGCCAACAATATGGCGACAAAATGAACAAACCAAATATAAATTGGTTCAGACTCAGGTATCAAATCTCATCAGGAGGCAGAACATATGTTCCGCAAGATTGCCGTAGCCGCCGGTTTGATGGCCGCTGCCTTTGCCGCACCCGCGCAGGCGCAGAGCTATCCCGAAAAACCGATTGAATTCATTGTGCCGTGGGGGCCGGGTGGCGGCAGTGACACGTTGATGCGTATCGTTGCCCAGGGCCTTGCCGAAGAAACCGGTCAGGCCATTCCTGTCATCAATATGCCCGGCGTGGGTGGCAATGTCGGCCTTGCCGAATTCGCCAAACGTCCGGCAGATGGCTATACCATTTCGCAGATTCACGAAGGTCTTCTGGTATCGAGCCAGACCGGAATTACCGAGCTTAACTGGGACAGCTTTATCCCCGTCGCACTGGTGGCATCGTCGCCGCAGTATCTGACGCTTTCGAAGAACGATAATTTTTCGAACTTCGAAGAAATGGTCGCCTATGCCAAGGCGCATCCGGGTGCCGTTCGCGCCGGTGTGACGCTGGGCGGGATTCCGCATGTTCATATCGCGATGATCGAAGAAGCCATGGGGCTTCAGTTTTCCTATGTCGGTTACACCGATACGGGTGAGCGTATCCGTGCGCTGATGGGTGGCAACATCGATATCGCGATTGGTGATATTTCGTCGGCCAAGCAGTTCGTCGACAATGGCGATCTGGTTTATGCCGCCGTTGGTACCGAGGAACGTACCGACGATGCACCGGACGTTCCGACGCTTAAGGAACTTGGCATGGATGCCGAGCTGGTGATCACGCGTGGTGTGGTTCTGCCGAAAGGTACGCCGCAGGAAACCGTTGATGCGCTTGAAGCCCATATCGAAAAAGTCATGCAGCGCGAAGACGTGATCAAGCTGATGAAAAATGCCGGTGCCGATCCGGTGTTTTATGGTCAGGAAAAATACAGCGCCTATCTTGAAAAGCTTAATGCGACCATCGCGAAGCTTGTCGGCAAGCTCGAAGGATGACCGTCAAGGTGACGGAGGCAGCAGCAGCGGATACAGGTGTATCCGCTGCTTCGCGCGCCCGCACCGAATTGGCGCGGCTGATCTCCTATATCGTTTTTGGTGGCGTTTCTGTTGTTCTGTCCTCGATGGCGGCCGGTTTGCCGACGTCACGCTGGGAACCGCTGGGGGCGGGCACCTTCCCGAAACTTGTCTTTGCGCTGCTGGCGGTGCTTTGCCTGATTGCGGCTATTCGCTCGATCATTGAAATCGTGCGGGCGGGTGGTCTTGCGGGTGTGGGGGCTGCCTTTACCCAGTGGCTTTATGTGCGTCGGGTATCCATCGGCCTGTTTGCGCTGTTTGCGGTTTATCTTGGTGTCATGCCCTGGACCGGGTTTTCGCTTGCAAGTTTTGTCTTTCTGCTGATTGCGCAGTTGATGATTGCGGGTGTTTCGCGACGCACGGTCATGCAGTCGATCATCGCCGCCCTGATTTTTTCGGTCGGGTTGAACCTGCTGTTTGCAGAAGTTTTCAATGTGTTCTTACCGCGCGGCGTTCTGTTCGCGGGTTAGGCGGGAAAGTTTAAATTATGCTGGATGCGTTTCTTGCCGGGGCCCATCAGGTATTTGCCTTTGATACCCTGACATACATGCTGATCGGGTCGGTTGCCGGGATTGTCGCCGCGGCCATCCCCGGTTTTACCGTGACAATGGCAATCATTCTGACGCTGCCGCTGACCTTTGCGATGGAACCGTTGCAGGGGGTGTCGGTGATGCTGTCGGTTTATGTTGGTGGGTATACCGGTGGTCTGATCAGTGCCGCCCTTCTGGGGATTCCCGGAACACCAAGTTCGGTTGCCACAACCTTTGATGCCTTTCCGATGGCACGCAAGGGGGAACCGGGCCGGGCCCTTTCACTGGGTGTATGGGCATCGTTCTTCGGGACGGTGATTTCGACCATCGTTCTGATCGTGGCCGCCCCGCCGCTGGCGCTGATTGCGGTCAAGCTTGGCCCGTGGGAATATTTCGCGCTGATCGTCTTTGCACTGACGATTGTCGCAAGCCTTGTCGGAAACTCGTTAATCCGTGGTTTGATCGCGGGTGTCATTGGCCTTGGCATTGCGACCATCGGCCCGGACCCGATGATGGGCAAATCGCGCCTGACCTTTGATACCGATCTTCTGATGCCGGGCTTGCCGTTCCTTGTCGTGCTGATTGGTATTTTCGCGATCAGCCAACTGCTGAGCGAAGTCGAAATTCATGGCAAGAAGACCAATCAGGCGTTGATCCCCGATGTGATCGACTTCAAAACATGGAAAGTCATGCGCGAAGTCCTGATGGCACCGGTCAATCTGTTCCGGTCATCGATGATCGGGGTTCTGATTGGGGCGCTGCCCGGTGCGGGTGGATCCATCGCCAACCTGCTGGCCTATGATCAGGCCAAACGCAGTTCGAAAAACCCGGAAAAATTCGGCGAAGGCTGTGCCGATGGTGTGGTTGCGTCCGAGGCGGGGAATTCTGCCACGGCGGGTGGTGGTCTGATCCCGATGATTGCTTTGGGCATTCCGGGGTCTGCGGTTGATGCCATTCTGATGGCGTCGCTTATGGTGCACGGCATTTCGGTTGGTCCGCGCCTGATCATGGATCATGCCGATCTGGCCTATGGCATGTTCATTGCCATGATCGTTTCAAGCCTGATGATGCTGGTGGTGTGTGTCGCTTCCATGCGCCTGTTCCTGCGGGTGACCGACATTCCCAAACAGTTCATCGTGCCGACCGTCATCATTTGCTGCGTTATTGGGGCGTTTGCGCTTAATAACCGTGTGACGGACCTGTATCTTCTGGGGATTATCGGGTTGGTTGGCTATGGCCTTAAATGCCTTGATTATCCGCTGGCACCGCTGGTGCTGGGTGTGATCCTGGGGCCGATTGCCGAAACCAATTTACGCCGCGCATTGATGAGTGATCCCGACTGGATGACTTTCTTTACCCGACCGATTTCAGCCGTCCTTCTGGCGGCAGCGTTGCTGTCGGTTATCTTCAGTGTCCGTTCCATCCTTAAAATGCGCAAAAAGAACCGTCCCGCCACCGATGAACAGGACGGCGATTAAGCCGATCAGGAGACTTCAATGAAACTTCGTCATGACGCGCTTTATGCCTCACGCCGCTCGCCGGTGCTTGCGCGCAATGTTGTATCGACATCCCAGCCATTGGCCGCACAGGCCGGTTTGCGCATGTTGCTGGCGGGCGGAAATGCGGCCGATGCCGCGCTGGCATCCGCCATCGCATTGACGGTGCTTGAGCCGACCGGCAATGGGCTTGGTTCGGATGCCTATGCCATCATCTGGGATGGCAAGGAACTGCACGGGCTTAATGCATCGGGTCGTGCGCCCGCGGCATGGTCGCCGGAACGCTTTGCCGGGGCGGATGCCATGCCGCAACGCGGCTGGGAATCGGTTACCGTACCGGGGGCGGTTTCGGCCTGGCGCGAAATTTCCGACAAGTTCGGCAAATTGCCGTTTGAAAAACTGTTCGAGCCAGCCATCGAATATGCCAGCCGTGGTTTTGCCGTCTCCCCGATCATCGCGACCCTTTGGGAAAAGGGCGGCAATCTTTTGGGGAAGCAACCGGGCTTTGCCGAGGCGTTTCTGCCCGGTGGCAAGGCACCGAAAGCGGGTGAATTGTTCATCAACCGTGCGATTGCGGAAAGCCTGACAGATATTGCCGAAACCGGTGGCGAGAGTTTCTATCGCGGGCGGCTGGCGGCCAAAATTGCGGCCTTTGCCAAGGAAAATGGTGCGGTCCTGACCGAAGAGGACCTTGGAAATCATAAAACCGACTGGGTCGGAACGATTTCGCAAAGCTTTGGCAAGGTCAAGCTGCATGAAATCCCGCCAAACGGGCAGGGGATTTCAGCCCTGATTGCGCTGGGTATTTTGCGCCATACCAACATCGCCGATCATGCACCGGACTCGGTCGAGGCCCTGCATCTTGAGATCGAGGCGATGAAGCTCGCCTTTGCGGATATGCATGAATATGTCGCCGATCTGGATCACATGCGCGATGTGACGGTCGAACATCTGCTGTCCGATGATTACCTGAAATCGCGTGCGGCATTGATTGATGCCAACAAGGCGCAGGATTTCAAGGCCGGTGCGCCAAAGCATGGCGGCACGGTCTATGTCACGGCGGCGGATGAAAGCGGCATGATGGTGTCGTTCATCCAGTCGAACTATATGGGTTTCGGGTCTGGTGTTGTTGTGCCGGGCACATCAATCAGCCTGCAAAACCGTGGTTTCGGTTTCACCCTGAAAGACGGTCATCCCAATCAGGTGGCAGGCGGAAAACGCCCGTTCCAGACGATCATTCCGGGTTTCCTGATGGGGGACGACGGCAACCCGGTCATGAGCTTTGGCGTGATGGGCGGCCCGATGCAGTCACAGGGCCATTTGCAGATGACGCTTCGCACCCAGCTTTGGGGGCAGGACCCGCAAACGGCGGCAGATGCGCCGCGCTGGCAGGCGCTTTCCGGGCTTGAGGTTGCCGTTGAGGCCTCGGTCGGGGCGGATGTGATCGATGCCCTGAAAACCAAGGGGCATGTGATCAAGGTTGAGGCCCCCGATAGCACCAATTTCGGTTTTGGTGGTGCGCAGCTTATCGCGAAAACCGATGCCGGATATGTTGCCGGTTCTGATCCGCGAAAAGACGGTTGTGCCGTCGGATATTAATCTTCCCATCCTCAATTCAGATGAGCTCCCCTTAATTCATCTGGTGCAAAGGCCGGTCATTAATTTGACCGGCCTTAATTCTTATGAAAATCCGATATTTTGATCTGCTAATGTTTTTCGGTTCGTCAAGATGGAAATCACCGCAATTCAGGGGGATAGCCCATGCAAAAATGCTGCTTTGAGTCTGGGCCGGAAAAGCGTAAAGACGCAAGATGCGGAATTTGAAATGCTGGCAGCACCGGATTCTTATCAATATGCTGTCACATTGCTGCCCCGTTCTTTAAGCAAAACATCTTTGGCGGGAAAATCGCCGATCAGTTGGAAAACTCAGACGGGAAATATGTACAGATTTCAAAAGCGTGTCACCAGTGTCTCGGTTCATGCTCTGCTTGCGGTTGCGCTGGCGGGGTTTTTAACGTTTGGGGCGAGTGGCCCGGTACACGCGCAGGATAGCAGCACCACGACCGAAACTTCGTCAGGCGAGCAGCCTGCTGTACCCGTACAGGCCGAGACGGCCAGCCCGGCAGCAGAAAGCACAGAGCCGGCGGCGGATAGTGCCCAAACCCCTGCTGATGATTCTGTTGATAATTCTGTGCAACCTGCTGAGGGTGCGGCGGCACCAGAGATAGCTGAAAAACCGGCGGTTTCCGTGCCAGTGGCCTTTGATCCCGCACAGGTGATCGAGCGGGCGCGCAATCTTGCAAAGCAACCGTTCGAGAACCCGCATCGTGAGCTGCCCGAAGCACTGGCAAATCTTAGCTCCGATAATTACGCGAAGATCCGCTTTAAATCCGAGAAAGCATTTTTCAGTCAGGCGAATTCGGGTTTCGCACTGGACCTTTATCATCCGGGCAACATGTATGACGTGCCGGTTGCCATAAACCTTATTCGTGAAGGTCAGGTGCAGGCTGTTCCCTATTCTGCGGGATTGTTCGATTTTGGCGAGACCGGCCTTTCGGGTAATGATTTCTCGACACAGGGATATGCCGGTTTCCGTCTGCGGTATCCGTTGGGGAATGTTGCAGGCAGTGATGAACTGGCGACGTTCCTTGGCGCTTCCTATTTCCGTATTCAGGGGCGTGATCAGGTTGCCGGACAGATGGCACGCGGCCTGACCATTGATCTTGCCGGTCCGTCCGGCGAAGAAATCCCGGTATTTCGTGAATTCTGGATCGTTGCGCCCAAACAAGGCGAGCGTACGATCACGGTATTTGCGCTTCTTGATAGCGTGCGCGTAACCGGTGCCTATCGGTTTGATATTCGTCCGGGTAACAACAGCAAAGTCGATGTCAGCAGCACGCTTTTCTTCCGGGATCGTGTCGAAAAGATCGGCCTTGCGCCATTGAACAGCATGTTCCTTTATGGCGAACAGAAGCGCCGCCGCCTTGATGATTATCGTGGCGAAGTTCATTCAAGTGATGGTCTTTTGATCAATAACGGCAAAAATGAATGGCTTTGGCGGCCGCTTGATAACCCGGCCAACTTGCAGATCAGTTCGTTCCTGGATGAAAATCCGCGCGGCTTCGGGCTTTTGCAGCGTGACCGGAACTTTGACCATTATCAGGATCTCGATACCCGTTTCGATCAGCAGCCGGGATATTGGGTGACGCCAAAAGGTGATTGGGGCAAAGGGCATGTTGAACTGGTCGAGATACCAAGCCCGAGCGAAGGTAACGACAATATTGTTGCCTTCTGGGTCCCGCAGAACAAGCCCGAGGCGGGAACCGAGCTGACATTCGAATATAAGATTGCGGCAACACAGGATGGAAGCGACCTGCACAAGCTGTCACAGGCGACAGATACGCGCATCATGCGTATCCAGCCTGAGGGTGATGACGCGCAGGCGGCAACCCGTTTCATCCTGAATTTTGCTGGTGAAGAGCTTGAATATTATCTGGCTGACCTCGACAATCTTAAAGCCAATATCAGCGCGTCCAATGCCGAAATACGTAATGTCCGTATCATGAAGGATTCGGAAAACGGTGGTGTTCGCGTGATCTTTGATCTGATTGGGACAGGTGACGCCCAAAGTTCAAATTTACGGGCCTTCCTGCAATATGACGACAGGGTGCTGAGTGAAACCTGGACAATGCCGTGGGTGTTTTGACGCCTTTGGCCCCATCATGCGGGCACAATTGCCTGTGTGGTGCGTTTTGCCCGACAGTCGCAAGTTGAATTCAGGGAAAAGTAAAACCTTATGAGCCGGATTTCCGATCCTATGCCTGATAGCGCAGCCAATCATGGTGTCAACGAGGATGACCTTGACCCGACAGTCAAACTGCGTGGGCCGGGTGTTGGATCACGGCGCATTTTCCTGTTTGGCGCATCGATTTTTGCGACCGCCTATGCCGCGTGGCTGATGGCCGATGTATTGGGGGCCGACCAACTGACCGTCATGGAAATGGTGGTTATTGCGTTCTTTACGATCAACTTTGCCTGGATTTCAGTGTCCTTCTTTACCGGGATTGTCGGGATATTCCTGCGCGGGTTCGGGTTGGATGCGATTACGCTGAAACGGTTGAAGCCGATTGCGCGCGAAGGGTCGCTCAGATCCAGGAATGTGGTGGTGATCCCGGTTTATAACGAAGACCCGGACCGTGTTTTTGCCGGACTGCGTGCGAGTTATGAAAGCCTTGTCGCGACGGGTGAAATCGATGCGTTTGATTTCTTTGTTCTGTCCGATACCCGTGATCCCGATATCTGGATCGCCGAGGAAGTCGCATGGGCCAAGGCCTGCGCGGATTTGAAAGCGCGCGGCAAGATATTCTTCCGCCGTCGGGCTGAAAATACCGAACGCAAATCCGGGAACCTTAAGGAATTCTGCGAAACCTATGCGACGCATTACGATCACATGATCGTTTTTGATGCCGATAGTGTGATGTCGGGCGAGGCCATGGTGAATATGGCCTATCTGATGGAAAACAATCCCGATGCCGGGATCATCCAGAGCCCGCCGCAGCCGACCGGCCGCCAGACCCTGTTTGCCCGTATCCTGCAATTCATTTCGCGCGTTCATGGCCCGACCATGTCGGCGGGTCTTTCGTTCTGGTGCATGGGTAGTTCGAACTATTGGGGCCATAACGCGATCATTCGCGTGCAGGCGTTCATTGATTGCTGCGGGTTGCCGGTTCTGTCGGGCAAGCCGCCGATGGGCGGGCATATCCTGAGCCATGATTTTGTCGAGGCCGCCTTTATGCGCAAGGCGGGCTGGCGTTGCTGGCTGATCCCGCAGCTTGAAGGCAGCTGGGAAGAATTGCCGCCGAACCTGATTGACTATGCAATCCGTGATCGCCGCTGGTGCCAGGGCAATATGCAGCATGCGCGGCTTCTGTTTGCGCCGGGATTCAGGCCGCTTAGCCGTCTTCATTTCTTTATGGGGGTCATGAGCTTTGGCTCCTCGCCGCTGTGGCTTTTGCTGTTGCTGTCTTCGACGATTGCGACGCTGCAGAACACGCAACTGACCTATAGCTTCTTTCCCAGCCAGTTCACGATGTTCCCGCAATGGCCGGTTGACCGGTCGTTCGAGATGCTGGTGTTGCTGGTCTTTACCATCGGTATGCTGGTGGTGCCCAAAATCATCTCGATCCTGATGGTTTGTTTCGGGCGGGACCGCAAGAAGTATGGCGGGGTCATGGTGCTGGCGAGTGGTGTTCTTGAAACGCTGTATTCCGCCTTGCAGGCACCGATCATGATGATGTTGCATGCGCAGTTCGTGTTTTCGGTTCTGACCGGCAATCAGGTGGGTTGGGATGCACAGGAACGTGACGATACGGGGGTGCCGTTTAAGGCGGCATTGAAAACCCATCGGACGATCATCGTGATTGGCCTTATCTGGGGGGCGGTAGCGCTGTTTGTGGATACGGCCTTCTTCTGGTGGCTGTCGCCGATTCTGGCGGGGCTTGTTCTGGCACCGTGGCTGACGCATTGGTCAAGCAGCCTTGCCATCGGGCGTGCGGCGCGCCGGATGAAGCTTTTTGTGACACCCGAAGAAACCGAATCCCCCGAAGAACTTGCGACATTGGCGCGCCTGACAGCGGAAGCGCCCGATGAAGATGTCAAAGACGGGTTGCTGCGCCTGATCGAGGACCCGTTTGCCAACGCGTTGCATTCGGCCCTTTTGCCCGCGCGTAAACCCGATCGTCGTACCCAGATCGAGATCGGGATCATCTATGAAAAGCTGTCCCGGTTGGGGGTCGAAAGCCTGACAAAAGACGAGAAACTCAAGATTCTATCGTGGCCGGTCAAACCGCTTGATCAGATTATGGCTGGCAAAAAGGACGAAAACGCAAAAATGCCCGCTAATTCGTCATAGTGCATTGATTTTCTTGCATAGGTCGCGCCACAAAAACGCCCTGATTTAATCAAAATATGCCGCGGTTTTTAGGTGATCATAATCCTTACCAAAGAGTTAATCACCGATTGTCGCCATTTAGCCCGAAGGGGCCGCAAACATGACTGATCTGACCATCGCATCAAAAGGCTTTTCCTACGCTGCTTTTGAATCTGCTGCTGTGACTCGCCTGATTGACGAGACCGCGCGTGCGTGGTTGCGTTCGTTCAGTGTTGATAATCCGCAGGCTCATCAGCGTCTGGTGAACGAATTGCGTACTGCCTTGCAGCAGGACACCGTTGCGACAACGGAAAAAGAAAGTATGCAGGACATTCTTGATCAGGCGGCCCATGATGCCATCGCAAGCTGGTTTGCTGATCTGAGCGGCCAGAACAACTGTTTTGGTTCTTCCGGTTTTGCCATGATGCGTTGTGCGTTTCTGTCGGCCAACTGCGACAACGCCTGGTCCGAGCGTTTTCTGGATCGTGAACACAGCAACAACGACCTTGCCCTTGCCCTGTCGGTACAGATGATGTGCCCGACCCCGGCGGTGAAAAGCTGTGTGATGCCGCGCCAGTCGCTGGATCGTCGCGCCGCATCCTGAATAATTTAAAGATTTGCGCTGACTTGTTTTACCCTCAACGTCATTTGCGCATTCCCAATGAAGCACTGCCACACAGGCGGTGCTTTGTTGGTTTTGGGGCATGCAAAAAAAGAACCCGCCCAAAAGGGCGGGTCGAGTTCAGCGGGCGAGTGGGACCTGATCCCGAATGAAATCAGATCCCGATGACGTCAGGGCACACACTCCCCAACGCCGACGAAAAAAGGTTCAGGCCGCTTTGCGTGCGGCGGATAGTTTTTCAAGAAGCCGGGCGACGGCCGGATCGTTTTTGCCGTTCCGGTCCAGTTCAAGGAAGAAGTCCGGATAGGGGGCCTTGCCCGGTGTCAGGTTGTAGGGTTCGAAATCGGTGATCCCGATGGCCTCCAGCACGCTTTCATCGGTGAAGAATCCCCCGGTAACGTCGCGTGCGGGCGATGTCAGGATGGCGTGCGCGGCATCGGCAAGGATTTCGGGGCTACGCGCGCGACCCTGTTCAAGGCCGGGGATCATGTTAAGGGCGGCGGTTTCGATCACGGTGACGGGCCACAGCGAGTTGACAGCAACACCTTCGTCTTCGAATTCCGCAGCAAGGCCCAGCGTCACCAAGCTCATACCGTATTTTGAAATCGTATAGGCGGTGTGGTTGGCAAACCATTGTGCCGACAGGTTGGGCGGTGGCGACATGGTCAGGATATGCGGGTTATCGGATTTCATCAGATGCGGCAGGCAGGCCTGCGCGCAGGCGAAACTGGCCCGGGTGTTGACCTGATACATCAGATCGAACCGTTTCATCGGTGTTTGCAGGGTCGGGGTCAGATTGATCGCGCTGGCATTGTTGATCAGGATGTCGATCCCGCCAAAGGTTTCGACGGTTCGGGCAACGGCATCGGCGATCTGGTCTTCTTCGCGAATGTCGGTTTTAAGGGCGAGTGCTCTGCCACCGGCTTCCTCTATCTCGGCGGCGGCACTGTGAATCGTGCCGGGCAGTTTGGGATGGGGTTCATCGGTTTTGGCGATGATCGCGACATTTGCCCCGTCGCGTGCCGCACGCAGTGCGATTGCCTTGCCGATCCCGCGCGATGCGCCGGTGATGAACAGTGTTTTGCCAGCTAAACTTGCCATGATTTTCTTCCCTGAATTTTCTTATGATTTGCCAAATTGCGGGCTGCGTTTTTCGACAAAGGCGCGGACACCTTCGCGGAAGTCGTGGCTTCCGGCGCAATCGGCGAAGGCGGTGGCTTCCAGTTCCAATTGTTCGGCCAGATCATGTTCAAGCGCGGTGTTGAGCAACGCCTTGGTTCGGGCAAGGGCATCGCGTGGGCCGGCGGCAAGGCGGGCGGCATATTTGGCCGTGGCGGATGCCAGCTGATCGGCGGGGACGACCTTGTTGACCAGACCGCATTCGTGGGCGTCGGTCGCGTTGAACCGGTCACCCAGAAAGGCAATTTCCTTGGCCTTTTTCATGCCGACAAGGCGGGGCAGCGAATGGGTTGATCCGCCGTCTGGTGACGTGCCGATATGGATATAAGCCAGTGTGAAAACGGTTTCTTCGGCGGCAACCGCAAGGTCGCAGGCATTCATCAGGCTGATGCCAAACCCGGCAACCGCCCCTTCGAGCTTTGCGATAACGGGGCGGGGCAGGGCGGTTAGGCGGATGATGATGTCATGGACCCGGTTGATCATGTTTTCGATCAGGGGCCGGGATTCTTCCACCGGGTTTTTTGATAGCTCATAAAAGAACTTCACATCGCCACCGGCCATGAACGTGCCGCCTGATCCCTCGATAATGACCGCGCCGATATTGGCAATGTCGGCCTCGATCCGATCAAGGGCGGTGCCAAATCCTTTGATCATGGACTGATCAAGCGCATTCATCCGGTCGGGCCGGTTCAGGGTGATCGTTGCGATCTGATCGGTGATCGACAGCAAGACGGCATCATTTGAAGTCATAAGAATTCCTCCCGCGGGTTTGTGCCCGGTTATTATTGTCAGGCGGCAAGCCGTGCTTCGATGGCGGTTTCCATGTCCGGCCAGCCTGAAAGCCAGTCGGGCATGACCGGTGATGTTTCATCCGCACCCACCAGCCTGCAAATCTGTTCGGGCGGGACGATGCCATCGGGGCCGACAAACACGGCCTTTACGATGCCGAGTGCCAATGTCTTGCCGTTCGCGATAAAACGCTGTTCCAGATAGAAACCCTTGTCGTCCCAATAAAGGGCCTGCGTTTCGAGTTTGAAGCGCTGGAACGGTTTGATCGCGCGTTTGAACCGCATGGTGGACCCGGACACGACGGGCTGCCATTTGCGTTTGAGCATCTGTCTGGCAATGCCGTTACGCAGGATCAGTTCGGTTCGTCCGAGATCCATCAATGCGAAGTAGCGCGAATTGGTCATATGGACATTGATATCCAGATCCAATGGCCACGCCCGGAATGACAAGACAGACGGGTCAAGCGGATGCAGGCCGGGCCGCAACCAGGACAGAACCAGCACACGGATCAGTCGGAAAATCAGATTCACGACAGGCTCCTTGTGCCGATATATGCCGGGTGAGGGATGCGGCCCGTTTGCATGATCAGAACAGATCCTCGTCCAGTTCCATCATGGTGCCAGACCCTGCCATCATCGCGCTGAACAGCGCGCCGGACTGCGGCAGGATGCGTTCCATATAGAATTTGGCGGTGATCAGTTTCGCCTTATAGAAACCGTCCGGATCGTCGTCCTGTTTCGCCAACGCGATTTCCGCCATGCGAGCCCACATATAGCCAACCGCGACCAGACCAAACAGGCGCAGGAATTCGGTGGCCGCGGCCCCGGCTTCGTTCGGGTTTTTCATGCCGCGTTGGGCCAGTTCACCGGTGGCCTGCTGCAAACGCATGAAGGCCTTTGCCAGCGGCTGTATGAAATCGCCAAGCCCGTCCTTCGAGACATTGGCTTCGATATATTCCTGAACCGGGTGGAAGAAGCGCCGAAGGTAACGCCCCGCCTTTGCCGGCATTTTACGCCCGACAAGATCAAGTGCCTGAATGCCGTTGGTGCCTTCGTAAATCTGGGCGATGCGGGCATCACGAACATATTGTTCCATGCCCCATTCGCGGATGTAACCGTGACCGCCAAAGACCTGAACGCCAAGATTGGTGTTATCGAACCCCCAGTCGGTGAACAGGGCCTTGACGATTGGCGTCATGAGCTGGACAAATTCGTCGGCTTCTTCGCGTTTGACCGGATCGGCATGGTGTTTGGCGGTATCAAGCGCGCGCGCAACCCAAATGCCCATTGCCCGGCATCCTTCGTTGGTCGCGCGTGCGGTCAGAAGCATCCGGCGGACATCGGGATGAACCAGCAGGGAGTCGGCAGGTTTGTCCGGGCTTTTGGGACCGGTCAATGCCCGGCCCTGCAGGCGGTCACGGGCATAGGCCGCAGCCCCCTGATACGCGGCTTCGCCAAGGCCAAGACCCTGAATGCCGACCGAAAGCCGTTCCTGGTTCATCATGGTGAACATCGCGGGCATGCCTTGGTGCGGTTCACCGACCAGATAACCGATTGCGCCGTCAAAATTCATGACACAGGTGGCGGATGCCTTGATCCCCATCTTGTGTTCGATCGAACCGCATTTAACCGCGTTGCGATCGCCAAGCGATCCGTCATCACCAACCATGAATTTTGGCACAAGGAACAGGGAAATGCCCTTGGTCCCCTTGGGCGCATCGGGCAGTTTGGCCAGAACCAGATGGATGATGTTTTCCGTCAGATCATGTTCACCGGCCGAGATGAATATCTTGGTGCCGGAAATGGCATAAGACCCATCTTCGCGCGGTTCGGCCTTGGTCTTGATGATGCCAAGATCGGTACCGCAATGCGGTTCGGTCAGGCACATGGTACCGGCCCACGTGCCGTCGACCATTTTCGGAAGATATTTATCCTTCAGTTCGTCCGAGGCGTGGCTGTGAAGGGCGGCATAGGCCCCAAAAGACAGACCCGGATACATCCCGAATGACAGGTTGGTCGAACAGATCATTTCTTCGACAAGGGCATTGATTGTTTTCGGTGCGCCCTGACCGCCATAGACGGGATCGCAGGCAATACCCGTCCATCCGCCTTCGGCAAAGGTCTGATAGGCTTCCTTGAAGCCCTTGGGCGTGGTGACGACACCATCATCCCAATGACAGCCTTCCTCGTCACCGGTGCGGTTGATCGGGAACAGGAGTTCCTCGCAGACCTTGGCGGCTTCTTCGAGAACGGCATCGACGACATCCGGGGTGAAGTCCTCGCATCCGGGCATCTGGTTGATGTCGTTATAGTCAAACAGTTCGGTCAGGACGAAGCGCATGTCGCGCAGCGGTGCTTTGTATTGGGCCATTTTTCTGTCCTCCTCGTCCTAGTTTCGCAACGGCTTGCCGGTCAGGAGCATATGCTCGACCCGGGCCATGGTGCCTTCGTTGCGGACCAGACGCATGAAGCCTTCGCGCTCCAGTTCCAGAATGTCGTCTTCGGAAAGTTCTTCGGTCACATCGGTGTCACCACCGGCCAGAACCCTGGCAAGTTCACCTGCGACGACACGGTCGTAATCGGTGGCCTTGCCCAGACGATAGAAACCATCAACCGCCATCTCGAAGGCAACCCGCGCACTTTCGCCGGGCAGGCGATAGGTGAATTCTTCGGGGGCTTCGTAGCCATCGACCATGGAAAGCGCGCGCGCCTTGGCATCGGCCAGCAGACGGTTGCGGTTCATGGTGATGCCGTCACCCTCGCGGAAGAACAGGTTTTCCTTGGCTTCCATTGCGGATTTGGCAACGGTTGCCACCGAAATGATTTCAAACGCCTTGGCACTTGGCGCCATCGGGCCCTTGGGGAATTTCGGGTTTTCGGACCAGCGACGGATCATTTCCTTGCACCCGCCCCAGGCCGGGATCAGGCCAACACCGGGTTCGACCAGACCTATATAGGTTTCCCCATGGGCCTGCACCGCATCACAATGCAAAAGGACCTCGCAGCCACCGCCCAGTGCCATGCCACTTGGTGCGCCAACAACCGGGAAGGGCGAATATTTCAGGGCCTTGTAGGTTTCCTGACCGGTTTCAACGAGGTTTTCGATTTCCGGCCACGCGGCGATATTGGCGGCAAACAAAGCCAGACCAAGATTGGCCCCGGCAGAGAAATTGCTGCCTTCGTTATAGATCACCATCGCCTTGAACTGCTTTTTGACAGTCCGGATGGATGTCTTGACCATGCCAAGAACGTCGGCATCAAGCGCATTCATTTTGGTATGGAATTCAAGGCAGGCAACGCCGTCACCGATATCCCAAAGCGATGCGGCACGGTTACCAACAACCGGTTCGGATTTGCGTTTGATGTCTTCAAGCAGAAGAACACCGTCCGGGCGGACGACCTTGGCGTATTTGCCATCAAAACCAAGGAAGAACAGCGTGCCGTCTTCGACCTTGTAAAACGATTTCCCGGCGGCCTTTTTGAGTAATGCCGGGACCTCGATACCATCTGCTTCAAGCATGGCAATCAGGGTATCAACCCCGATGGCATCAATTAGTTCGAACGGGCCGGTTTTCCACGCATAGCCAAGTTTCATCGCGTCATCGACATCGACAATCGAATTGGCGGCTTCTTCGGCGATGAAGGCGGCATAGGCAAGGGTTTTGGCCATTACGGCACGGCCATAAAGGCCCCCCTTGTCCTTTGCTTCCATCATTTTGCGCGGGTCTTTACCGGCAGAACGGACGCTTTCAAGGCGGGCTTTTTCCGATCTGGCGAATTTGCCGGTCTGAAGATTGACGGATTCCTTGACCTTTTCGCCCCCTTCGCGGTTCAGACGGTAAAACCCGCCTTTGCCCTTGCGACCGGTATAGCCATCCGCGATCAGTTTTCCGACCAGATCGCTTTCGCGGTAAATGGCGTGGAACGGATCGGATTTATCAAGGCTACCTGCCATGCTGGATTGCACATGCGGCATCAGATCCAGACCCACCAGATCCATCAGGCCAAAGACACCGGTTTTGGGAATACCGAACGGGCGACCAATGACGCTGTCGGCTTCTTCGACAGTCAATCCCCGGTCCATGGCTTCGACCATGGCGGCCTGAATCCAGTAGACACCAAGGCGGTTGGCGATAAAGCCCGGTTTGTCATGGCAGATGACACAGGTTTTGCCCAGTTTATGATCGGCAAATTGCTCGACCATGTCGATGACGCCGCTTCGGGTGACCTCTGATCCGACCAGTTCCAGCAGACGCATATAGCGCGGTGGGTTGAAGAAATGCGTGATGATGAAATCCTGCGCAAACCCGTCGCCCATGCCATCGATCAGTGTGACAAGTGGAATGGTCGAGGTGTTTGACGAGACAACCGATCCCTTGGCGCGAACCGCGTCAATCTTGCGATACAGATCCTGCTTGATATCAAGGCGTTCGATGACGGCCTCGACGATCCAGTCACATTTGGCGAGTTTATCAAGGTCGTCCTCGATATTGCCACACGTGATCAGCTTTGCCACCCGTTTGGACATGAACGGGGCCGGATCGGTTTTCAGCATTTTGGCAACCGCACCCTCGGCCACCGCGTTGCGGTTTTTTGATCCTTCGGGAACGATATCAAGCAACAGAACGGGCGTGCCCGAGTTGGCGATATGGGCGGCAATCCCGGCCCCCATAACACCGGCGCCGATAACGGCGACCTGTTTGATTTCCTGGGCCATTACATCGCCTCCAGAATGGTCGCGATCCCCTGACCCCCGCCAATACATTGCGAGGCAAGTGCGTATTTGCCGCCTTCACGTTTCAGAAGGGAGGCGGCCTTGCCGACAATACGCGCACCCGTTGCACCCAGGGGATGCCCGATGGCCAGTGCGCCGCCATCGATATTGACGGTTTTGATATCCAGACCAAGGTCGGAAATGCTGGCCATTGCCTGCGACGAGAAAGCTTCGTTCAGTTCCACCACATTAAGGTCGGATGCCTTGACGCCGGCACGGGCCAGTGCCTTTTTCGAGGCACCAACGGGGCCGATCCCCATGATTTCGGGCAGGCAACCATCCACCGCAACGGACTTGATCCGTGCGAGTGGTGTGAGGCCGTGTTTTTTTGCATATTCTTCGGAGCAAACCAGAACGGCCGATGCGCCATCGGTCAGCGGCGAGGATGTGCCCGCAGTGACAACACCATCCGCCTTGAAAGCCGGTTTCAGATCGGCCAGACCTTCGGCTGTGGTGTCGCCGCGAATGCAGCCGTCTTCGGCGATTGTGCCGTCCGGGCCTTCAATCGGGATGATTTCATCGACAAATTTTCCTGCTGCCTGTGCTGCGGCGGCCTTTTTGTGGCTTTCAACGGCAAAGGCTTCCTGATCGGCGCGCGAAAGGCTGTATTTGGTTGCGACGTTTTCTGCCGTGTCACCCATGCCCATATATGCCTCGGGCATTTCCTTATACAGGGCCGGGTTTGGCATCGGGTTGAAGCCCATCATCGGCACGCGTGACATGCTTTCGATGCCAGCACAGATGAAGGCGTCACCGGCACCAATCGCGATGGCACCGGCTGCCTGATGGATCGATTGCATGGACGATCCGCAGAAACGGTTGACCGTAACACCGCCGACCGAACGCGGCAGACCGGCAAGAAAAGTAACCAGTCGGGCAACGTTAAGCCCCTGTTCGCCTTCCGGGAAGGCACAACCCAGAACCAGATCCTCTATCGTGTTGGGATCGATACCGGTTTTATCCACCAGACCTTTGACGACCTGTGCAGCAAGATCGTCAGGACGGACCTTGGCAAGGGCACCTTTGCGTGCCGGGGTGAAAGGCGACCGGACATATCCGGCAATAACGGCATTGGTCATGGCGAAGTATTCCTTCCTGAGCTGTCAGCGATTCCGGAAAGCAATTGTTACGCTACCGGATCGAGTCCTTTTTCTTTCAGCGCATCAATCGATTGTTGTTCGATTTCGCGCAATTCGTCCAAAGTGACGTCCAGTGCCTGGCGTTGATCCTCCAGGGCTTCTATTCGGTCCCGAACCCGGGTCAGCAGCATCTTGATCTGCTCGGCCTGGGTGGGGTCTGCGCCATAAAGATCCAGATAATCTGCAATCTCTTTCAGCGTGAAACCCAGCCTTTTGCCCCGCAGGATGATCAGCATTCTGGCTCTGTCCTGACGGGTATAAATCCGGGTGGTGCCAGCGCGCTGTGGTGCTACGAGACCTTTTTGTTCGTAAAACCGGATGGTGCGTGGTGTGACCCCCAGATTTTCAGCCAGTTCGGGAACGGTATAAAACCGGTCGTCAATTTTCGTCATTTGATCGCCCTTATGGTATATATTTTTATCTTTACGTCAATTAGTTTACGTTAACGTCACTTGGATTTTTTCCATTCTGTGTGACGTGACGTTAACGTATTGAATTATTGTGCTTTTCCCTCGCTTTTCAGACGCTCTTCCTCGACCAGTTCCTTCTTCGACAATTTGCCGACCATGGTTTTTGGAAGTTCTTCCCTGATCTCGATTTCGCGTGGCATTTCGATTCTCGAAACCTTGTCATCAAGGAACGCCCGTAAATCTTCGGCGGTTACGTCCGTGACATTGTCCTTCAGCCGGACAAAGGCCTTTGGTGCCTGACCGCGATACTGATCGGGAACGCCGATAACCGTGACCTCGGCGATCTGTTCATGCAGATAAAGCGCTTCTTCAATGGCGCGCGGATAGACATTGTAACCGCTGCATAAAATAACGTCTTTCAGCCGATCAACCAGAAAGATATATCCGTCCTGATCGGCATAACCGACATCGCCGGTTTTCAGCCAGCCATCGACAAAGGTTTCTTTGGTTGCGGCGTCGTTTTGCCAGTAGCCGGGCATTACCTGCGGGCCGCGGACGCAAACCTCGCCTTTCTCGCCGGTCGGCATGATCTGATCCGGTCGGTCAAGCGACCTGATCTGGATTTCGGTACCGGGCATCGGGATACCGATTGATCCTTCCTTGTTGACACCTTTTACCGGATTGCATGTGCAGACGGGGCTTGCCTCTGTCAGGCCGTATCCCTCGACCAATTTTGCGCCCGTAATTTCCTCGAACCGGTGTTTGACTTCGACCGGCAGGGGCGCGCCGCCGGAAATGCAGCATCGAATCGTTGACAGGTCATGCTTCAATGTCTCGGGCGAGTTGTTGATCGCGGTATAGATCGTGGGCACGCCCGGGAAGATCGTAACGTTCTTTTTATCCAGTGCCTTTAGCAAGGCATCAAGTTCGAAGCGCGGCTGCAGGACAAGTTCCGCCCCGAGATTGATCGACGTGTTAAGCGCCACCGTCATGGCAAAGACGTGGAAAAACGGCAGAACGCAAAGCGTAACTTCGTGCCCCGGATTTGCATCGGGCATCCAGCGGGTCAATTGATCGACATTGGCGCTGAGATTGCCATGCGTCAGCATCGCGCCTTTCGGGCGACCGGTGGTGCCACCGGTATATTGCAGTACGGCCAAATCGTCGTTTGTTACGTCTGCGACGAAATTTATGGGTTTGCAGTCGATCAGCCGGGAGAAAGGGATATGACGCAGATCTTTGGGGATTTCGGCAAGTTCGCTGCGCTTGAACAGGCTGAAAAGGACGCTTTTGACCGGGGGCAGGATATCGCTCATCTCGCAGATGACGATCCGCTTCAGGCAGGTTACATCAAGGCAATCTGCCACCTTGGAATAAATCTGTTTCAGATTAAGCGTTACCATCAGGCGGCAACCGGAATCCTCGATCTGGTAAGCGATCTCGCGCTTGGCATAAAGCGGGTTGAAATTGACAACAACACCGCCGCATTTCAGCACGGCATAGTAGCAGATCACGTAATAAGGCGTGTTGGGCAGGCAAAGCCCGACCTTGTCCCCCTTACGCACGCCAAGCTGATGAAAGCCTTCGGCGACGCGATCAATTTGTCTGGAAATGTCTTCGTAGTCGTAAATACGACCAAGAAAATCAAGACAGGGGCGCTTGGCAAAACGTTTTGCGGCATCATCAAAAATCTCGTGAACCGGGCGCATGCGCACCGGCGAGCTGACATCGACACCGTTTTGCAGGACAGGCGCGTCTTGGACGTTTATTTGGTTCATACGCGTTAACTCCATTACGTTAACGTCACTTTGCGGGCAAAAAAAACCGCCCGACGCGGAATGGCCACCACCATCCCGCATCGAACAGTATAACCGATCAGAACTTGAAATTCGCCTGTAGAGCGATGATGTCTACCTGTGCGTCGTAATCCGCTGCGTAGCTGCCAAGGAAGGTATCCGTCTCGTCAACGCGTGCCGAGTTTGCGAAAACATGCGTATATCCAAGGCTTACGGCCGCCCAGTCTGCAACCTTGTATGCCGCACCAAGAGAGACCCAATACCGGTCGGAGTCAGGCAGCCGAACGTTGCGATATTTGGTTTTTATTGGCGATTCATCAAAGGCGACGCCACCCGTAAAGGACCAGTTATCGTCATACTGGTACCTTGCGCCAAGTGATGCAAACCAGGCGCTGCCCCACTTGTATTCGTCCGAGGTTGAGCTCTGCGTTCCGGCTTGCGGGCTGATGTCACCATCATAATTGAAGGTGAGCGTGTCGATGGAGTTCCAGTTGGTCCACTGTGCGTCCGCCATAACGGTCCACTGACTGTTCAGTTCCTGGGAGACGCCAAAGGTGATTGATTCTGGCGTGGCAACCTTTGCCGTCGCATTCCGGTCGGTATAACCAAGTGCGTTGGCGGCCGTATCAAAGTCAATTTTACCGTCAAGTTCGTGCTTGATTTCAGAGTTGTAGGAAAGACCGATTTTCGTACCATCAATCACTTCCCAGTTGATGCCTGCGGCCCAACCAGCGTCTACTGAATCACCACTTACTTCACTGTTTCCTTCGCCAGCACCAGCAAGGTTTGGAACTGACCTAGCGAGCGACGCATCCATCTGCTGAATTTGAGGTCCAGCACCGACCGACAACCCGTTATCAAATCTGTAGGCAAGAACAGGCTTGATATTGATGGTCTTGATTTTGGAGGTTGTACCATAGAAGCGCCCCGCAAAATCAGGTTCATAGTCAGTTACCAGTCCCCAAGGGGATGTAATTGAAATACCCATATTTAACTGGTCATTTAGTTTCCAGACGGCATGGGCGTTAGGCACAAACGCGTCCTGTGCCATATCTTTATAGCTGCCGTTATTGAAGGTTTGAGTATTCGTTACAGCTCCGCCAGAGGCCACAATGTTCTTTGCTTTCGCGACGGGCATGATCAGTGAGCCACCAACACTGTAGCTCGTTTCCTTATATTGTCCGACGGTTCCGGGATTGTAGAACATGGTTGATGCATCAGTTGAGAGCGTCGACATGCCTGCAAAGCTGGAACCCTGTAATGTGCCGCTGGTCTCACGGACCTGAAAGCCTGATGCATGGGCGCTGCCGCTTGCCGCAAGTGCGCAGATAAGTGCCGTTCCGGAAGCTGCCCCCCACAGGCAGCTTTTCTTGAATTTGGACGTCATGGGTATCTCCCTGAATCATAACGGTTTTGAAGAATGCGCTTTTTGCGCCCGCTTTTATTTTTGAAGGTCTTTGGCATCGACCCGGATAAAGTCGATGTCGTAACCCTTTCTTTTGAAGCTTGTTTTCAGAAGCCTGCCGTCGGAGCCATACCAAAGGTCGCGTTGAACATCCCCGGTCATGGCATAGTGTGTGGCCGGTATTTCCCGGTTCTTGATGGCAAGTGTTTCTGTCCCGGTTTTCCGGGTTGTCACAGCGTAAGGTTCGGCATTGATGACGCTGTAAAGACTTGTTTTCGCAGTGATATCCTCGCGCCAAAGCGTGAGGGGCCATGCACCGTCGCAGGCATCACGTTTCGCGATCCGCTTGCCAGCGACTTCATAGCAGTCGCCGTCATATTCAGCCTTGTAGACATAGGGGGTGCCGTCATCATTTGTGTCGGTATCAACGGACACAAGCTGATCGTTCCGCCATTTTTCAAGGCGTGAATGGCCATACTGGAATTGAAGGAAAAGGACCTTTACATCCGTACGCGTGGTGATGGTGGCAGTATAACCATCTGGCGTATCGGTGATTTCGACCGTTTCAAAGCCGATGGGTTCACCATCCTTCAAGACCTGATAATTCAGTGTTTCGTCGGCATGCGCCGATGAAGTTGCACCAAGGCTTCCGATCAGTCCGGCGGCCAAAGTGCAAAGAACGGTGCTTTTGATAAAGCTGTGCCGCATCCCTGTTCCCCTGACGATAGAAATCAATCCAGCATGGATGAAAGTTTTGCCGCGACTCCCATGGAGCCCTTGATCTTGAGCTTGCCCATTGTAAAGGCGAGCATGGGATCAAGTTTGCCGGCAATCATCTTTTCCAGATTGGCTTTCTTGATTTTCAGGATGCAGTCCGCGTCACTCATATCGTCATCGCTGATTTCCGGCTCGGGCCCGGTCGCATCAATGACAATATGCCCGTCATCGCCGCAATCAAAGGCAACCACGGCATTGAGACCGCGCAATTGCGGAAGTTTCTGTCTTACGGATTCGAGGATATCCTCCACGAACGCCTCCCTGTGAAGCTGATGTTGTTTTTCTGTTTATGTCAGCACTGTAACGTAAAGTGACGTTAACGTAAAACAAATTACGATATGGATAGTTGGGCTCCTATTAAGTCACTGATCTGGATAAATAATCGACCGCAAAATTGCGGTTCCAGACAGCAGAAAGGACCCGGAAATTCCGGGTCCTTCAATATACAACTACGCGTATAGGTCGTATTTCCGGCAGGCGATATCAGGATACGATCTGCCAGCTTCCATCGGGTTGCATGCAGGCTGTGCCATAGCTTTGCTGCTGATTTCCGCCGATGACGGTTGTTGCCGTATATTCGCGGCAATAACGTCCCGCCGTGTTTTGCCATGTCCGGGTTGGTGTCATGTCAAACTGGCGTTGCGACTCCGGGTTGATCCATCGGGCGGTCTGTCCGTCCGGTATTTGTTGAAGGGCATATCCCGTGCAGGCGACATCGGCCTGATCCAGGCTTTGCCCGACAGAGTACCCACCCAGCAGGCCAAGGATCGCACCGCCAATCATGGCAACGTCACGACCGCTGCCTTTGCCGATTGTCGATCCGATTGCCGTTCCCGCACCGCCACCAATCAATGCGCCAATCACATCGCGGTTGCATCGCAGGAAATTCCCGTCTGATACGAACATATCGGGTCGATATCCGCGGTCATAATCCCTGTGATGGTGTTGTTTATCCTTATGCTTCGCACGATGACCGTGCGCCGGTGCCCAGGGTGGCGGGTCGGCAAAGGCCGTCGCCGGAATGGCAACCGGTGTGACGATGCCAACAGAGACCGCAGCGGCCATAATGCGTCGGGACCATTTCAAGCCTGTCACTTCCGGCGTTCCTCATTTTCATGAAGGATATAACCGGCACCGGTGCCCACGACCCCGCCAATGACAGCCCCGCAGGAAATACATCCGCCCGTGACGGCAGTGCCCACAACGCCAACACCGGCACCAATGGCGGCACCGCTCAGCATTTTCTGATCCCTGTCACCCAAACCGCTACAGGCCGATAATCCCAGTGTGCTGGCAACGGCCAATGTAATAGCTACGTTTCGCATCTCTCGTGTCCTTCCCATTTTGTTTTATCGTGGTGGCATTCCGGGAAATGGATACGCCGCCGATCAGACAGTCTGATCGGGCAATAAGGAAGGCATCGGGCGGCTTTAAGGAGAGAGTGCGGCAGATAAGGTAAGAAAAAGGCATCGGGGAATGCCTTGATTCAGAACGCGTTTTCGCCTGTGATTGATGCGATTTTGAAACATCATTTGCGTTGAAACGGTTCAGACATCCCGCTAGCTTGATGGCGCGGCATTAGGCGCGATAAAAAAACTCAGAAAGACCAAGGGAAACGTCATGACATTTGCGGCCTGGTTGTCCGTTGCGACAATCTGCATCCTTGGCGCGATGACGCCCGGCCCCAGTCTGGCCGTTGTTTTACGATATTCCGTCGGGCAATCACGTCAGGCGGGGTTTGCCTGTGCGGTGGCCCATGGATTGGGCGTCGGTTTTTATGCCGTCATCACCATGACCGGCCTTGGCATACTTTTCCAGACGGTTCCGGCATTTCGCAATATTGTTAGCGTCCTTGGCGCACTTTATCTGATCTATCTGGCGATCAAGGCCTGGCGTGCGGCAGGGTCAGGCGCACGGTTCGAATCTGATCAGAGTGGGCAGGTTGCAGATACAATGACGCAGGCGGCACGCGATGGTTTCATGATCGCGTTTCTGAACCCGAAGATTGCGCTGTTTTTCCTTGCCCTGTTCAGTCAGTTCGTGTCCCCGGAATTTGAATGGGGCGGTAAATTCCTGCTGGCTTTCACCGCGGCGGGGATTGATGCCGCCTGGTACTGCCTTGTTGCTGTCGGCTTGTCGCATGGTGCGGTTTTGCCATGGCTGCGCGCACATTCAATGTGGATCGAACGCATCATCGCGATATTGTTTGTCGTGATTGCGATGCGTGTTCTGATTGGCATTCTGCCGGTTTGATCGATCTTTCTTATGCATGAATAACAAAGTTACTCAGGCTTTCGCCGCCACCACACTCGCCGGAGTATTCCGATGATCCAAAATCAGGGCGGTGTTGCACCGTCTGAAGCTTCGCCCGCTGTGTCCCCAACGCAGCAGGATGGAAACACGCGATCAGCCGATCCTGCGGCACGCGGATTTCATCACCTTGGTCCGCATATCGGCTTTCTGCTGGCGCTTTTGCTTTTGGCAGCGAACATGCGCGGCAGTATCGTTGCCATGGGGCCGCTTGCCGAGATTGTCGGTATTGATCTGCAGCTTTCGGGCGTGCAGCTTGGGCTGTTGACGACCATCCCGGTTCTTAGTTTCGGTGTGTTATCGATCTTTGCGCCGCGCCTTGGCCAGCGGTTCGGGTTGGAGGCAACCCTTCTGACCATGTTGCTGTTTATTGCGGTGGGGCAGGGACTTCGCGCGACCGGCAGTTATGGCATCATGATTGTTGGCACGATCATTCTGGGGTCGGCGATTGCCGTTTTAAACGTGCTGACCCCGTCGCTGGTGCGGCGCAGTTTCCCGACCCGTGTTGCTTTGATTACAGCGCTTTACACCTTTACGATGTCAACGGGTGCGACTGTTGCGGCATTCGTTGCAATTCCGATACGAAATGCGGCGGATGGTGATTGGCGCTATTCATTGGGGATCTGGGCGGTATTCGCCGCCCTTGCCTTCCTGTTGTGGTTGCCAATGTTGCGTTATCGACATAAGGGCCCGGCACCCGTTTCTGTCACACAGGTTTCACTGTGGAAAAACGCCGAGGCATGGTGGCTTGCGCTGTTTTTCGGGTGCCAGTCCCTGATGTTTTATACCGGCACGGCCTGGGTCGCGAAGGTCTTCATCGATAGCGGCATTTCCGAGGGGGAGGCCGCAACCCTTCTGACGATCTTTAACGTGTTTGGCATTCCGGCGGCGTTTGCCGCACCGCTGATCTATTCGAAAATCGCCAACAAGAAACTGGCGATGGTCATTTTGCATGTTCCGTTGATGATCGGCATTCCGGGGTTTGTTTTTGCCACGACCGAGCTTCCCTATCTTTGGGCGTTCTGCATGGGGCTTGGGCAGGGGGCGATGATCAGCATCGCATTGACGCTGGTGGGTATCCGCGGGGCGGACCCGCAAACTTCGGCGCGATTGTCGGGGATGTGTCAGTCGGTTGGCTATTTGCTGGCCGCGGTCGGCCCGGTTTTGTTCGGGGCCCTGCATGACCTGCTTGGCAATTGGGAGGCGGCCTTGTCCTTCCTGTTCGTGATTGTGTGCATTCAGATGATTGCAGCCCTTCGTGCGGGATCGGCGGCAAAGATCGGTGGATAAGGTTTCAAGCTGTTCGGGTCTTTTTACATGGCCGGCTATTCGGCGGCTTCGGCGAGTGGGGTGATATTGCGCGCTTCGTTTGCCAGTTGATCGAGTTTCTGCAGGACTTCACGGGTCGCGGTTTCCATACGGGCGAAGGCTGTTTCTGCAGCCGCAATATCGCGGTTCCTGAAGGCCGTGATTGCCGCATGACCGGCTTCGTGTTGTGCCAGATGCGGTGCCCGGATCGCGTCGAAAGACGGCAGATGGCGGAACGGTTTTGATGCCGGGCTGTCATACCATTTGCCAAACCGGCAGGTTTTGGCATCGCCCATCTGGATATCGGCACTGCTGCCCAGTCCGGCGAGCAATTCGGCAACGGATTTGAAGAACACGGCATGTTCGGCGCGGGCACTTCGTATGGTGCGGTTCGGAATTTCATACTGAACCAGTTCGGAAACCTGTGTTTCGATCAGGCCTTCGACCTGACCAATGACACCAATGGCCGAGCGGATGGCCGCAACCTGCCCGCCGGTTTGCCCGGCGATACCGGTAATGCCATCGCGGACGGCATCGGTTGCCTTGTTCTGTTCATCAAGGATGGTTGAGATATCGGCAATGCGGCGTGTGGTGTCTTCCATCTTGCTGCCGATATCCCCCATTTCGCGGGCAACATCATTCATCACATTCTGGCCGCGTGATACGGCATCATTGCCGCGTGCCATGGCATCGACGATGCCCTGTGTCTCGCCTTGCAGATTGACGATGCGGCTGCGGATTTCCTCGGTCGCGCGTGCAGTCTGCTGGCTAAGGGCCTTGACCTCGCCCGCGACGACGGCAAAACCCTTGCCCGCTTCGCCCGCGCGGGCGGCCTCGATTGTAGCGTTGAGCGCCAGAAGGTTGGTTTCGGCGGCAATTGCTTCGATGGAGGCGACGATCTCGCCGATTTTTTCCGATGCCTCGGCCAGGGCATCGACCCGGCCAGATGCGTCCGACACCGCATGTGCGATGTCATCCATGCTGCCGACAGCTTCCTTGACGGTTTGCTGGCCGTTGCGGGTGGCGGTGATGGCATCGGTTGCGTTATCGGCAGCAGCGCGGCCATTTTCGGCGATGTGACTGATGCCGGAAACCATCTGATCGATGGCGGCCGAAATCGATTGCGCCTTGCGGTCGACATCCTCGATGACATTCATCATGCGGGCATTGGATACGGCACTTTGATTGATGGCAACCGACAGTTCCATCGTGCGATCAAGCTGCTGATCGGCGAAGGCATTTTCCGATGCGTTGTGGCGTTTGACAGCACTGGCATCGCAATAGGCGGTCAGCGTCAGTTCGATATCGAGCAGCATGACCGAGGTGAGCGAGGTGACGATGTTTGCCGCCTGACCGGCGTTCCATCGAAAGCGGGTTATGATGGCCTCGATCAGGGCATCGGTGATCGCATTGTAGGTCGCGATGTAAAGTTTTGGGGTAATGCCGTGGGTTTCGTGGGTCTGGCCGATCCGGTTGGATTCAAGGACGAAATCCTCGTCGATCTTGCCGTCAAACAGGTTTTTCCAGTGATTTTGCAATGATTTCGTCAGGGATGCGATGGTGGCGTCTGAAAGGGGATCAGATTTCAGATCTTCGCTTTGGCTGATGGTCCGGTAAAATGTCTCGGCGCGTTGGGCCGATTTATCGTGGATCAGTCCTGATGCCTTGCGAAGGGCACCAAATGTTTCCGGCAGGATGTTGTAAATCGCCAGACGGTTTTCCAGTTGTGACACAACCATTTCCCTATACCCCAGTCATTCCCCGAAGGGCCACCCCTGTCTGAACATCCTGCAACGGATGCCCCGGCCTGACCGCCTGAATGGCGGCTCTTATACATATGGATGGGAACTTTAGGGGGCGTGAATTCAATCGGCAATAAAATTCGTTGTCGGGATATATCCGTTGAAGAATGTCATGCGGCGTTTGATTGTGCTGATTCCGCCCTGCATGTCGCGATGATCCAGTCGCGGAAGGCGCGAACCGCAAAGTTGTTTTCCTTTTCTTCGGGATAAACAACGTAATAGGCGTGCCGGTTGGGGATCGATACGTCAAACGGGGCGACAAGCCGCCCGTTATCAAGTTCTTCGCGCACCAGAAATTCCGGCAGAAGGGCCAATCCCAACCCTGCAACAGCGGCCTGGATGACCATATGGAAATGTTCAAACCTGGGACCGGCAAGTTCATCCACAACCGCAACGCCGGTTGCCGCCAGCCAGTCCTGCCAGGCGCGGGGACGGGTGGAATGTTGCAACAGGGTGCAATTGCGCACCCGTTCACGCGCAATCGGCAGATCGTCATTTTCCTTAAGGATTTTGGGCGCGCAAACCGCAATCAGGGTTTCGCCCATCAGGCGGTGAAACACGCAGCCGGGCATGTTGTCTTCGCCAAAATGGATGGCGATATCGATGCCTTCGCGGGTGAAATTGAATTCGCGGGTCTGGGTGATCAGGTTAAGCTGGATATCGGGCCATGTGGTTTTGAAATCACCCAGTCGCGGCACCAGCCAGCGCGCGCCAAAGGTCGGCAATGTCCCGACATTCAGCATCCCGCCCGCATCGGAATAAGCCATGACCTGCAGGGTTGCGGCTTCTGCCCGATCCAGAAGATCGCGCACCTGTGCGGCATAGGCTTCGCCCGCCGCCGTCAGTTTCAGGCGTTTTTTTACCCGACGAAAAAGATCCCGGCCCAGATATTCCTCGAGTGCGCGGATCTGGCGGCTGATAGCACTTTGCGTCACATTCAGTTCCTCTGCCGCACGGGTAAAACTCAGATGCCGGGCGGAGCTTTCGAAAAATTGCAGGGCAGTGAGGGACGGCAGGACGCGACGCATATGTTTTGATCCCAAAGTTCATTACCAAATGGAATGATATGGTGCGAATATATCGTTTGTTAGATTTCCTGCCAAGTCTTAGCATTTCAATGGTTCGGAACCCCTCGTGCCACCACATGATCCTTCCGGACAGTAAAATTGATCGGGTAATTGATAATATTACGGAAGGAGAGGCAGAAATGCCCCAGCCAGTTAAATCCCCCTTGAACAGCCAGCTTGGCGCGGTGCTTAAGGCCGTTATTGGCGAGACAAAGGCCGATTATCTGTTTCGGATGATTGATGTGAATGACCGGCTTTTGGCCGATCCTGCGAATGATGCCGGAAAAGTCAGCCGCCTGACGATGGCGCAGGCGCTTAACATGATCCTGTTTGATGGTCTGCTGGAAGCCGTTCCCGAAGGCAAAGCCTATTCCGAGGATAAGCTGGCGGCGGGCGAGCCGATCATTTTCGATCATGGTGCCATTCGTACCGTCGATGGCCCCGCAACCGGCGCATTGCCGCGCGGTCATGTTGCCATGGCGCGCATCCTGGCCCCGCTTGGGTTCGATATTGCCGGTGTTTACCCGTTGTCGCGTTTGAAAATGACGGGCCGGGCATTTTGCCATGCAGATGAACCGGAACTGATTGCGCAGTTCTTTGTGTCCGAACTTCATGTTGAAGAATTCAGCCCGGCCTTTCAGCAGGCGGTTGCCAATACGGTTGGCAAATCGGTTGATCCGCTGTCGCCCGGTGCCAAGGTCCTGCTGGATCAACTGGCTGCTAACGGCAATATCGGCTTTGCCGATGCGACCAAGCTTCTGCCGGTTCTGGTCAAATGCTTTGGCGCGCAGCACGGCCCGGTAGCCGAGGCCGATTATGAGGTCCTGTTGGCCGAATCCGCCGAAATGGCGTGGATTTCAACCGAAGGCAATGCGTTCAACCATGCAACGGACCGGGTTGACGATATCGAGGCGGTCGCCGTCGAACAGCGCGCCAAAGGCCGCCCGATGAAGGAAAAGGTCGAGATTTCCAGCACCGGATCGGTGCGTCAGACCGCATTCAAGGCAACCCGTGTCCTGCGTCAGATGCGCGATGCCAATGGCGATCTGGTGAGCCGCGATGTGCCCGGTTCCTTCTATGAATTCATCAGCCGTGATCACGTGCGTGACGAGACGACCGGGGAACAAAAACTGGATCTTCGATTTGACAGCAGCAATGCACAGGGCATCTTTAAAATGACCGCCGGAAGCAAGGCGGCATAAGGAAGCAAAAAGACCGGAATGCCGGAACGGGTTATACCGTTCCGGTTTCAAAACATTCTATCGGGTGGCAGGCGATCATGGGTTCAATGGACGAAAATTATGATGTCATCATTGTTGGCGGGGCGGTTATCGGAAGCTCCGCCGCGTGGTTTTTGACCGGCCGGGATGATTTCAAGGGCCGGGTTCTGGTCATTGAAAAAGACCCGAATTACGAATTCTGTTCGACAACCCTGTCGGCGGCATCGATCCGTCAGCAGTTTTCGACCCCGATCAATATTGAAATGTCGGGTTTTGGCATTGAATTCCTGCGCAACCTGAAACGTGATCTTGATCCCGACGTCGATATTTCCTTCCATGAAAAGGGCTATCTGGTTCTGGCGACCGAGTCCGGCCGCGATATCCTGCGACAGAATCACGCAACCCAGACCAAGCTGGGGGCTGATATCGTCTGGATGGAGCCCGATCAACTGGCCGCCAAATATCCGTGGATGAACACATCCGATCTGGCGGCGGCCTGCTGGGGCCGCACCGGGGAAGGCTGGTTTGATGCCTATTCCCTGATGCAATCCTTCCGCAAACAGGCCCGCCGTCAGGGGGCTGATTATATCGACGGCGAAGTTGTCGAAGTCCTGCGCGATGGCGATCAGGTCACAGGTGTGGTTCTGAAAGACGGGCGGCGGTTTGGCTGCGGGGCGCTGATTAATGCAGCGGGAACCGGTGGATCAAAAGTTGCCCGCATGGCGGGGCTTGAAATCCCGGTGGAGCCGCGCAAACGCTGCATTTTCGTGTTTGATTGCCGGGATGCGGCCGACATTAACGCGGCCTGTCCGATGCTGATTGATCCAAGTGGCCTTTATGTTCGTCCTGAAGGCGATCTTTTCATCACCGGCATTGCGCCGCCTGCGGATCGTGATCCGGAATGCTGGGACTTCGAAGTCGATTACAGCCTGTTTGACGATATCATCTGGCCGGGGCTTTACGAGCGGTGCGAACGGTTCGAGGCGATCAAGATGGTCAATGCCTGGGCCGGGCATTATTCCTATAACCTGCTTGATCAGAACGCGATCATCGGTCCGCATCCAGAGGTAAAGAACTTCTTCTTTGCCAATGGATTTTCGGGCCATGGATTGCAGCAAAGCCCGGCAGTTGGCCGTGGTCTTTCGGAACTGATCGTCGCAGGCCATTACCAGACCCTTGATATGTCCGTGTTCGGGTATGAGCGCATCCGCGACAATGCCCCGGTTCTGGAACTGAACGTGATTTAAATCGATTTCGTAACGAATATTCGAAATCAATAACTTAACGATGAAAGCCGGAGCAACCCCACATGCCCCGTGACGATATGACCAACCAGACACAAGATGCCGCGATGGACGCCACCACTGTCACGGCACGCCAGAAACACAGCGTTTCAAATGGTATTCGCACTCTGCACCCGATTTATCTGGATCGGGCGCTTAATGCCGAAGCCTGGGATATCGATGGCAATCGTTATATCGATTTCATCGGTGGGATCGGGGTGCTGAATACCGGGCACCGCAATCCGGTCGTGATGTCGCGTGTGGCGGCGCAGTGCGAGCGCTTTACCCATTCCTGCTTTAACGCGTTGCCCCATGAACCTTATGTCGCGGTGACGGATTGGCTTGCGGAAAATTGCCCGATTGAAGGTCCGGCGAAATCGATGCTGACCAATTCCGGTGCCGAGGCGATGGAAAATGCCCTCAAACTCGCCCGCGCCTTTACCGGCCGGACGGGTGTTCTGGCCTTTGAAGGGGCGTTTCATGGCCGAACCCTTGCGACCCTTGCGCTGACGGGTAAAACCAAACCCTACAAGACCGGGCTTGGGCCGCTTCCGGGGCCGGTTTACCATTTGCCATATCCCTGCCGTGAAACCGGTGTATCCGTGGCCGATGCAATGGATGCAATTGCCAGATTATTTGCCGTATCGGTCGATCCGGGCAGTATCGGTGCCGTGGTGATCGAACCCGTGCAGGGCGAAGGTGGTTTCAGGGCCTGTGACGCGGCCTTTCTTGTCGAACTGCGCCGTCTTTGCGATGCCAATGGCATGGTTCTGATTGCCGATGAAATCCAGTCAGGCTTTGGCCGGACGGGTAAGATGTTCGCCATCGAACATGCCAATGTCTGCCCCGATATTATCGTGATGGGCAAGGGTATTGGCGGTGGTTTCCCGCTGGCGGCGATCACGGGGGCGGAGGATGTGATGAATGCCCTGCTGCCCGGTGGTCTGGGCGGGACCTATTCCGGTAATCCGGTGGCGTGTGCGGCGGCAACCGGCGTGTTCGAGGTGCTGGAAACAGACGGCATTTTGAACCGTGCCAAGCAGCTTGGCGAAAAATATGCCACCCATATTGCGTGGTTACGTGATTTGCCCGGTGGGAATGTGATTGGCGCGATGCGGGGTATTGGCGCGATGCGCGCCTTCGAACTGGTTGCAGATGACGGGGCACCGTCGCCGAAACGTCTGCAAACATTATTGCAACTGGCTCGTGCAAGCGGGCTATTGTTGATGCCAAGTGGTGAACACGCCAATGTGGTGCGCCTTCTGGCCCCGCTGACCATTCCGTTCGAACAGGTCGATGAAGCCTTTGCCATCATCGGCAGGTTGCTGCCAAAGCTGGCGGCGGTATCGGATGCGGATGACCGGTCGTGATTGCCGTAAAACTCAAAAAGAAGGGAGCTTAACCGTGAGTTTCAAAAACATTCTGACCGAACTGGGCCTGTCCGAGGTCGAGATTTCCAATGGTACGCTTAAGGTTCAGACCCCGGTTGACGGTTCTGAAATTGCGGCTGTTGCCGAGACCGACCCGTCGGAAATGAACGACATCATTGCGCGTTCGAAAAAGGCATTTGCCCAGTGGCGTCAGGTGCCCGGCCCGCGCCGTGGTGAACTGGCCCGTCTTCTGGGCGAGGAACTGCGCGCGGCCAAGGAACCGCTGGGGCGTCTGGTGTCGCTTGAATGCGGCAAGATCTATCAGGAAGGTCTTGGTGAAGTTCAGGAAATGATCGATATCTGCGATTTCGCCGTCGGCCTGTCGCGCCAGCTTTACGGTCTGACCATCGCGTCCGAACGCCCGGGCCATAAAATGATGGAAAACTGGCATCCGCTGGGCGTTGTTGGCGTCATTTCCGCGTTCAACTTCCCGGTTGCCGTCTGGTCATGGAACACTGCGCTTGCACTGGTTTGCGGCAACGCGGTGATCTGGAAACCGTCGGAAAAAACCCCGCTTACCGCCCTTGCCTGCCAGAAAATCTTTGAAAAGGCATTGGCGAAATTTGGTGATGCCCCGGAAGGCCTGCATCATGTCGTGATCGGTGATCGCCGCATTGGCGAGGCCCTTACCGACAGCCATGATGTGGCACTTGTTTCGGCAACCGGTTCGACCCGCATGGGCCGCGAAGTTGCCCCGCGTGTGGCGGAACGTTTTGGCCGGACCATCCTGGAACTGGGTGGCAACAACGCCATGATCGTGACCCCGTCCGCCGACCTTGATATGACCGTGCGTGCGGTGGTCTTCTCGGCGGTTGGGACCTGTGGCCAGCGTTGCACATCCCTGCGTCGCGTGATTGTCCATAAGGACGTCAAAGACGAATTGCTGCCGAAAATCGTTGCTGCCTATAAATCGGTAAAGATTGGCGATCCGCTTGCCGATGGTACGCTTGTCGGTCCGCTGATTGACGAAGACAGCTTCAACAACATGCAAGCCGCGCTTTCCAATGCCAAAAAGGACGGCGGTACGGTTCATGGTGGTGAACGGACACTGGCCGATCAGTATCCGAATGCCTATTACGTCACCCCGGCGGTTGTTGAAATGCCGTCCCAGACCGAAACCGTGCGCAACGAGACCTTTGCGCCGATCCTCTATGTCATGACCTATGAAACGCTTGAAGAAGCCATTGCGCTTCAGAACGGTGTGCCACAGGGGCTGTCATCCTGCATCTTCTCGACCGATCTGCGTGAAACCGAACTGTTCCTGTCTGCTGTTGGTTCGGATTGCGGTATCGCCAACGTCAATATCGGCCCGTCGGGTGCGGAAATCGGTGGTGCGTTTGGCGGCGAAAAAGAAACCGGTGGCGGACGCGAGTCCGGTTCGGACGCATGGAAAGGTTACATGCGTCGTGCGACCAACACGATCAACTATTCCCGCGAACTGCCCCTCGCACAGGGGATTAAATTCGATATCTGATCACGCGTTTGATCGGTTTTGATCATGAAGCACCGTCGGGAAACCGGCGGTGTTTTTGTTTGCGTGAAAATGCGATAGAATACGTTGTATGACAATGCAAACAGGAAACCGGTTATGAGCAAGGATACAGTGGCCATTCGTGTCGATTCCGATTTGCGCCAACGGTTGGACAAGCTTGCAGATGCCTTTGGTCAGACGCGTTCAAGCATCATCAACGATGCCCTTCGGCAATATGCCGATCATCAGGAATGGCAGGTGAACCTGATTGCCGAGCGTGCCGAAAGTCTCGAAGCAGACAAAGCCGTCCTGATATCGCATGAGGATGTGCTTGCCACGTTTGATCAACGCTTTGCCGATAAAGAAGCTGGATGAAGATCGAATGGGACAGCCGGGCGGTCGAGGATTTACGCGATATTGTTGACTATATTGATGAACGCAATCCAGTCGCAGCACTAAAGACATACCAATTGATTGCCGGGTCGGTTTCCCAGCTTGCGACTCACCCGTTTATCGGACGGGTTGGCCGCGTGGCGCGAACCCGCGAGATGATTGTGAACGGTACACCGTATCTTGTGGCCTATTGCCTTGGCGACAACACGGTCACAGTCATTGCCGTCTTGCATGCTGCACGCCGCTGGCCGGATGAATTCTGAATAAAAAACGGCCCCCGAGGGAGCCGTTTTCTTTGATTCTGTCTCTGAGCTTGAGCTGATCAGCCAGCTTTGGAGAAACGTTCTGCAACATATTCCCAGTTCACCAGGTCGTTGATGAACGCTTTGACATAGTCCGGGCGCGCGTTGCGGTAATCGATGTAGTAGGAGTGTTCCCAGACATCGCAACCGAGCAGCGGGGTCTGACCGTGAACCAGCGGGTTTTCCGCGTTCGGGGTTTTGGTCACGACCAGCTTGCCGGATTTGTCGAGGGCCAGCCAGCACCAGCCCGAACCGAACTGGGTCACGCCAGCCTGAATGAAAGCTTCCTTGAAGGCATCGACAGAGCCGAAATCTTCAACGATTTTCTTTTCCAGTTCGCCCGGAATGTTGCCGCCGCCATTTTTCTTCATCATCTGCCAGAACTCGATATGGTTCCAGTGCTGGGCAGCGTTGTTGAACAGGCCGGCTTTGGATGCATCGCCATAGGATGCAACAACGATTTCTTCGAGCGACTTGCCTTCAAGGCCGGAACCTTCGAGCAGCTTGTTGCCGTTCACAACATAGGCGTTGTGGTGTTTGTCATGGTGAAACTCAAGGGTTTCAGCCGACATGACCGGTGCAAGCGCGTCATAGGCATAGGGGAGTGCAGGGAGTTCAAGAGCCATGATACAGATCCTCGACTTTCGTTATTGGTTTGTGCGGTCAGCACAGGGCTTCCGCAACATATCCCCATTACCACCTGCCGTAAAAGTGAAAATCCCATGCAACCTGTTGGAAAACTTGTTGCTATGGATGATCATTGCCTTTTGGCGGGTTCGGAAACGGGCATGATGGAAAACCTCGTGGTCTTAATCCTCGGCCTTTATCTAGGACAAAGGAAGCAGCGCGCAATGCCTTGGGCGGCTTTGCGATATTCCATACCCTTTAAACAAGCTGAGGCGCGCATCGTTCCATGGATGCGAAAATATTTTGAATTCTGCGAATGTCTGCCCGACAGGCTTCTGTTATCGGGCGTCATGTACCCCGAGCCGGATAACCGGTCAGCCCGCTATTCCTTATAAAGGCTGACCATGTTCTGAATATCGGTGCCATTGCGGATCATCACGTCATATTCCCCCTTTTGCAGGCGGGAAATATCGATACGGCACGGAAAAGAGCCGCAATCTTTGTTCAGCGCAATCGATCCGTCCTGAAAGGACAGGATGACTTCGCCTTTCGGCTGATCAGCATGGATGGTGACACTGTCGGTGGTCGCTTTCGGTGCGACGCGGATTGCAGCCAGTGCGGCTGTCGTCACTGTCAAAACTCCGACGAGGGCGATTACAACCGGCTTGCTGCGCAAAGATCTAAACATGTTGTTTCCTCGCGCTTCTTTTTGGTGAAGCAAAGATGCGCGGTGAAGACGGGAAAATGGCGGCGCAAATGCGGCATTTCCGTGCCGAATGTTTCGATTTTCCATCGGTCACAGGTAAAAAGCCCCCTGAACAAAAGGTTAGGGGGCTTTCTACAATCAGATCGTGCGCGAAATTTTTATGAAATCATTACTTTCGGCGTTCCATCGCGGCCTTGAGTGCTGCGGCCATCGCACCACCGTCATTTCCGGTATTGCCTTGATTGTTACGCGGACTGCTTTGATAATTTCCGCCGTGCTGGTTGTTTCGCCCGGTGTTGCCGCGGGCCTGATGGCCGGTATTGCTTTGATTGCCACGGGACTCGGTACGCTTTTCACGGGTGCCTTCATAGTCTGGTGCTGATTTCATCGACAGACCGATACGTTTGCGCGGGGCGTCCACTTCCATGACGGTAACCGACACGATCTGGCCTGCCTTGACGACTTCACGCGGGTCGGAAACGAATTTGTCGGCTAGTTGTGAAATATGCACCAACCCGTCCTGATGGACACCGATATCCACGAACGCCCCGAAATTGGTGACGTTGGTGACGGTACCTTCAAGCTTCATACCGGTCTTGAGGTCCTTGATCTCGTTCACGCCATCGGTAAATTTCGCGGTTTTGAATTCGGGGCGCGGATCGCGGCCGGGTTTATCAAGCTCGGCCAGAATGTCGCGGATGGTCGGAACGCCGAACACATCATCGGCATAGTCATCCGGGCGCAGGGTTTTGATGAAGGGCGAGTCGCCAATCAGCTCTGCCAGCGGTTTGTTGGAACGCGTGCTGATACGTTCCACCAGTTTATAGGCTTCCGGATGCACCGCCGATGCATCAAGCGGGTTTTCTCCGCCACGAATGCGCAGGAAACCGGCGCATTGTTCGAACGCTTTGGGGCCGAGGCGTTCTACCTTGCGCAAGTCCGCACGCGACCGGAACGCACCATTGATATCGCGATAGCCGACAATGTTGCGCGCCAGTGTTTCCGAAAGTCCGGCAACACGGGTCAGAAGCGGAATAGACGCGGTATTGAGGTCAACACCCACGCCGTTCACGCAATCCTCGACCACGGCATCGAGCGATTTGGCCAGTTTGGTTTCCGATACGTCGTGCTGATACTGCCCGACACCGATGGATTTTGGTTCGATCTTCACCAGTTCCGCCAACGGGTCCTGCAGGCGGCGCGCGATGGATACCGCGCCACGCAGCGACACATCCAGATCGGGGAATTCTTCGGCGGCAAATTGCGAGGCGGAATAGATCGATGCACCGGATTCGTTGACGATGACCTTGGTCGCCTTAAGGGCCGGGAAGCGTTTGAGTAACTGACCGGCAAGCTCATCGGTTTCACGCGAATAGGTGCCATTGCCAATCGCGATCAGTTCGATCTTGTGGCGGGCGGCAAGGGCGGCCAGTGTATTCAGCGCGCCTTCGACGTCATTGCGTGGCTGGAACGGGTAAACGGTTGCGGTATCAACCATCTTGCCGGTGGCATCGATCACGGCAACCTTGACACCGGTACGCACCCCCGGATCAAGACCCATGGTGGCCTTCTGCCCGGCCGGTGCGGCCAGCAGCAGGTCCTTGAGGTTATCGGCAAACACCTTGATCGCGTCTTCTTCGGCGCTGTCACGAAGGGTGCCGAACAAATCAAGTTCGATGGATAGCGACAGTTTGACCCGCCAGGTCCAGCGAACCGTATCCACCAGCCATTTGTCTGCGGCACGGCCACGGTCGGCAATCCCGACATGGGCGGAAATCATGATCTCGGCCCGGCCCTGCTCGGTGCGGGGGCGGTCTTCGTCGGCGGCACCCAGGGTCAGTTTAAGTTGCAGGATGTTTTCGTTGCGCCCCCTGAACAGGGCCAGAGCGCGATGTGACGGGCAGGTTTTGATTTTTTCGGAATGTTCGAAATAGTCGGAAAACTTGGCGCCTTCGGTCTGTTTGCCATCGATCACGCTTGCGCTGATTTCACCGTCATTCCACAAAAGATCGCGCAGCTTGGCGACCAGATCGGCGTCCTCGGCAAAGCGTTCCATCAGGATTTGACGGGCACCATCAAGGGCGGCCTTGGTATCTTCGACGCCTTTTTCGGCATCGACATATTTGGCGGCTTCGGTTTCCGGATCAAGGTTCGGATTGCCGTACAGATCATCCGCCAGCGGCTCCAGCCCGGCTTCGCGAGCGATCTGGGCCTTGGTGCGGCGCTTTTTCTTATAGGGCAGGTACAAATCTTCAAGGCGGGTTTTGGTGTCTGCCTCGTTGATCGCCTTTTCAAGTTCCGGCGTCAGCTTTTCCTGTTCGCGGATGCTTTCAAGCACGCTTGAACGGCGTTCTTCCAGTTCGGTCAGATAGCGCAGGCGTTCTTCCAGCGTACGAAGTTGGGTATCATCAAGGCCGCCGGTTTTTTCTTTGCGGTAGCGTGCGATGAATGGAACGGTGGAGCCCTCATTGAGCATCTCGATGGTGGCAATGACCTGTTCCGGCCGGCATGAAAGTTCTTCGGCGATACGCTGGGGAATTGGACGCATGGTTTCTCCTTGGTTTGCTCGTCTGCCTGAAATAACGGCTTTCGTGCAGGGGGGAAAGAGCCAGTTTCGGATAAATGGCTGTCTGCATATTTGGTGGATTTTGTCGTTGAAATCACAAGCTGCTGAAATCGAACGGATTTTGGAAATCCTGCCAGATATTGCTGCCCTATAACTTGCCCCGACGGTGCAGGCGGGCTATTTCTGGGATAACAGTTCCATCGGGCAGTCCCGACAACCGGAGAATAAGGATGGCCGGAAAGTTCCGCGAAACCGTCATTCACGAGGTGCCAAAAGAAAAGGCCGAACCGAAAACCTCGGAAGAAAAGAATGAAGCCATTGCCGGTGCAGACATGGCACCTGTTCTGTCACAGGATGCAATCAATGCGCTGGCCGAAGCCAAGGCCGCCAAGGAAGCTGCTGCAAAACAGCGCGAAATCGGCGGGCCCAAAGGCCCCGAGCCGACCCGTTTTGGCGATTGGGAAAACAAGGGTCGCTGCATCGATTTTTGATGTTGCAGCCATTCCCGGAAGTGACTTCAGGTGATCCATATATGAATAGGGTCGGGCATTTTTGCGCCGACCCTATTCATTTCTGAATTGCCAGATAAAGCAGTCCGCCGGGCTCAGTTGCCGCGAATGGCTTTGATGTTGTTGGCGTATTCGGATGGGCCGCCTTTGAAGGTCGCGGAACCGGCGACCAGAACGTTCGCACCGGCTTCGATCACCTTGGGCGCGATTTCCGGGTTTACGCCACCATCGACTTCAAGGTCGATATCGCGTCCGGTCGCGTCGATCATCTTGCGGATGCGTTTGATTTTTTCAAGCTGGCTTGGAATGAATTTCTGGCCGCCAAAGCCGGGGTTCACGGTCATGACCAGAACAAGGTCAACCATGTCCATGACATATTCGATCGCGCTTTCCGGCGTTGACGGGTTCAGCGACACCCCGGCTTTTTTGCCCAGCGACTTGATCAGCTGCAGCGAACGATGCAGATGCGGGCCTGCTTCGGCATGGATGGTGATGATATCGGAACCGGCATTGGCGAAGGCTTCGATATAGGGATCGACCGGTGCGATCATCAGGTGAACGTCAAACACCTTGTCGCTATGCGGGCGCAGTGCCTTGACCACATCCGGGCCGATGGTGATGTTGGGCACGTAATGGCCGTCCATGACATCGATATGGATATAATCCGCCCCGGCGGCATCAACCGCGCGGACATCAACACCCAGCTGGGCGAAATCGGCGGAAAGGATCGAAGGTGCGATTTTAATGGCGTTTGATGCGGTCATGGCGCGGCAAAGGTCCTGAAGCGGGTTGGGATATGGGAATTTCGCGGTTCTCATACCCCAAAAACGCGGTCCTGTCACCCAAGCGGGGCGAATGTCTGTCTTGATCTGTATCGTTCAAGATACCAATCAGGATTTCTTGACCAGCCGTGCGCAGAAGAAACCATCGATCCCGCCATATTCCTGCATATGTAGCGGCAGGATGCGCAATTCACCGGCATCGTTGATGGCCTCACTCCAACCGCCCAGTTCGTCGGCGGTAATCGGCTTGCGTTCGTAATTCGGGTGGTCGGCCAGGAACGATTTGACCTGATGCTCGCCCTCTTCAGGCTGAAGCGAACAGGTGCAATAGATCAGCTCGCCACCAACATTCAGAAGCTTGTCAGCCTGATTAAGCAGCTTGGTCTGGATCGGCAAAAGCGACCGCATCAGTTTGTCGTTCTGACGCAGCAAAATATCGGGATGGCGGCGAATGGTGCCGGTTGCCGAACAAGGCGCATCAAGCAAAACCGCATCGGCACGTGGCGTATCAGGGGCCAGATCGGTGGCGTCCCCGATAACAACGGCGGCACCGAGTTCAACCCGTTCAAGGTTTTCATAGACGCGTTTCAGGCGGCCCTCGGATTTATCAACGGCAATGGCCTGTGCACCGAAAGCCGCAAGCTGCATGGTTTTTCCGCCCGGTGCAGCGCAGAGATCATAAATGGTTTTGCCCTTGTGAGCCGAAAACAGTTTGGCCGGGATGGATGCCGCCGCGTCCTGCACCCACCATTTGCCGTCTTTATAGCCCGGCAGGTTGCGGATGCGACGCCCGCCTTCAAGCCGGACCGTGCCGGTTGGAAGGACAATACCGTCCATTTTTTCCGCCCATTCGGCGGCCTCGGCCGGGTCTTTGATCGAAAGGTCAAGCATGGCATAGCCAAGGCTTGCCTGTGCAATGCCCTGGGCCACGTCCGCGCCATAGGCCTTTTTCCATGATCCGCGCAGCCATGCCGGAACGTTCAATTGCCAGTCTTCGACATTTTCAGGCCATTCAAAGCCGTCGCGCTGCAAACCGCGCAAGACGGCATTGATCAGTTTGGTGTACCGATGAAGTCCTGCATCGCGCGCCAGATTAACCGTGCTGTCAACTGCACCGTGATCGGCTGTATCCATGAAAAACAGCTGGGCAACACCCAGACGCAGGATATTGGTCAGTCGTGCGGCGGTGCGATCTTGTGGCGGGTGATAGCGCGGGGCGAGCATGGCATCAATTTCACCCAGATGGCGCAATGTCGTGCCGAGCAATTGACGCAAAAAATTGCGATCCAGTGACGGCAGACCAAACCCGTGTTTTGACAGAAGCTCGTCCAGTGTGACTTCCCCCCCGCGCAGTTCCTGCAGGGTTTTGAGCGCCAGCATCCGGGGATCGGGAAGATCGGCCGGTTGGCTATGGTGTGGCGCGTGGCGGTTGCCCGGACGGGCGCGGCGTTCTGTCAAAGGAATATCTCCGGTTTCGGGTTGTGGCTTGTAAGTAAGCGCCCTTTGGGGGGCTGTAAAGCACTTAGCCGCGCGATTTCTGGCATGGCTGGCCTGCTGGATATGGTTTGTCGGCTACTTAAAAGCCTTGCGATGGGGACGAGTGCCCGGTAATCCAGACGGATGATTTGAACGGAACGGGCGATACAGATGTCTTTTGTCAGTCTAACGATTCTATAAGCTTCAACTTAAAAGCTTCTTTGTTTCAATTTGTTTGTTAGCTTCTTGACTTGTCACAGGCCGAACGCGAAAAGAAAAACCGTGTCCCTGCCAAAGGCTTGGGGCTAGTATGAACCACACCAGTATTCCGGTAAGGAACCGAATGTCGCGTTTATTCCAACGTAGCCAGATTGCCTTTGTCCATGATGTGACAATGGCAGCTGTTTCATTGCCCGCAGCACTTTATCTGCGCGTGGGCGATGGTGTGGTTTTTTATAATCCGCAGAACATTCTGTTTTCAGCATCAGTCTTTACCGTTATCGCCGCAGTCTCTTTCTGGTTTTTTGGCCTTTATCGCGGGATTTGGCGTTATGCGTCTTTGAACGATCTGACGCGAATTGCCAAGGCGGTAACGGTTGCTGTTGGTGTGTTATTTCTTGTGTTGTTCCTGACCGCGCGGCTTGACTGGTTGCCGCGATCAACACCGATTATTCAGTGGTTCCTGTTAATGGCGCTGCTGGGGGGATCCCGGCTGATTTATCGGATCACCAAGGACAAAACCTCTGCCCGTGAAATGCTGCGGCAGGGGACGCATCGTTTGCCGGTTCTGTTGATTGGTGCAGGCGACGAGGCGGAAGCCTTCATTCGCGAAACGCGTCGTTCAGCAAATACACCGTTTGATGTTGTCGGGATTGTTTCGCTGACCGATAGCCGCGTTGGGCGCAACATGCACGGTGTTGACGTTCTTGCGACCGTAGACCGTCTTGAGGAGATCCTTGGCAAGCTCGCCAATAGCAAGCGTGGGCTGCCGCGCCGGTTGGTTCTGACCGGTGACGCACTGCGTCACGAAGATATAACGAAATGGGTCGAGATTGCTGATCAAAGGGGCATTACGCTTGCGCGCCTGCCAAAGTTGAATGATCTGCGGGAAGGTCTTGCCGACCCACTGCAAATCCGCTCCGTAGCGATCGAGGATTTGCTGGGCCGTCCGCAGGCGCGCCTTGATCGAGACAAGGTTCGTCAAATGATTGCCGGGCATCGGGTGCTTGTGACCGGTGCCGGTGGATCAATCGGCTCGGAACTGGTGCGGCAGATTGCTGCCTATGGTCCGGAAAGTCTGACCTTGCTGGATGCGGGGGAATATAATCTTTATGCCATCGATATGGAGATGGCGGAAAAATATCCCGATCTTCCGCGTGAAAGTATTTTAGGCGATGTTCGTGATCGAACCCGGATCGATCAGGTTTTTGCAAAACAAAAGCCGGAGATTGTTTTTCATGCCGCAGCTTATAAACATGTGCCGCTGGTTGAACACAATCCCAATGAAGGTATTCTGACCAATACGTTGGGCACCCGCAACGTTGCCGAGGCATGCCGTGCGGCCGGGGTTGGCACCATGGTTCTGATTTCAACGGACAAGGCCGTAAATCCGGCGAATGTCATGGGGGCGTCAAAACGTTTGGCGGAATGCTATTGTCAGGCGCTTGAGACGCTGCCCGCGGATCAGCGCGGCCCGACGCGGTTTGTGACGGTTCGGTTTGGCAATGTGCTGGGCTCAACCGGATCCGTCGTGCCCCTGTTCCGCCGCCAGCTGGAGGCCGGCGGTCCGTTGACGGTGACGCACGAAGGCATCACGCGGTACTTCATGACGATTGCCGAAGCGGTGGAACTTGTTTTGCAGGCCGCCGAACTTGGCAAACATGGTGTCACCGATGGTGGCAAGATATTCGTTCTTGATATGGGGCGACCGGTCAAGATCATCGATCTGGCGCGTCAGATGATCCTGCTGTCGGGCCTGCGTCCGGGCAAGGATATCGATATCAAGGTAACTGGATTACGTCCCGGCGAGAAGCTTTACGAAGAATTGTTCCACGATGGTGAGCCACCAGAACCGACTGAAACCGACGGCGTTATGTTGGCGGCCCCGCGTGTTGTTGATTATGCGTTGATCAAGCAGGTGTTTGACGAGCTTGGTGAAAGTGCAGCAAGGCGTGATACGCACAAAACGCTGGAACTGATGGGGCGTCTTGTCCCCGAATTTCAGCCGCCCGAGATTGGGGTTAAATCCTTCTTTGCAGATAGCGATCCGGGAAAACTCGATCAGGCGGTTAGTGGTCAATAACCTGATATCTGTTTAAAGACTGCACGTCTGCGCAGTTTGGTCTGCGGCCATGCAACATTTCGGGGTCCACATTTTATCGTCTGCGTGATAAAGCTCCGCGCGAAACATGGTTCGGACTCATTGATCATGTGTCGGCCAGAATGAAAACCATCCGTTTTCATTCATCAGAAGGCCAGTCTTGCCCACGCGCAGCCATACGGAACGGTTTCTTTTGTGGGCCGATATATCATCAATGGGTCCGGTGCCTTCATCACTGACGATCTTTTGAAAGCGAACCCGATGACTGCTCGTATTGCGCGCGCGCTGATCTCTGTTTCCGACAAGACCGGTCTGGTCGAATTTGCCAAATCCCTTCATGAACAGGGTGTTGAAATCCTGTCGACTGGTGGTTCTGCCAAGGCCATCGAAGCGGCCGGTATCCCTGTGAAGGAAGTTGCCGATCATACCGGTTTTCCCGAAATCATGGACGGTCGCGTCAAGACTCTTCATCCGAAGATTCACGGCGGCCTTCTTGGCCGCCGTTCTCTTTCCAGCCATATGCAGGCGATGAAGGATAACGACATTTCGCCGATCGATCTGGTCTGTGTGAACCTTTATCCGTTCGAAGAAACCGTTGCCAAAGGTGCCGATTTCGACACCTGCATCGAAAATATCGATATTGGTGGGCCCAGCATGATCCGCTCGGCGGCGAAGAACCATGAGTCGGTGACTGTGGTTGTCGATCCTTCTGACTACGACCGCATTGTTGCCGAGATGAAAGACAATGCCGGTGCCACGACGGCAGAAACCCGTCGTGTTCTGGCGGCCAAGGCTTTTGCCCGCACGGGTGCTTATGACTCGGCCATTTCAAGCTGGTTTGCTGGCGAGCTTGGCGAAACGTTCCCGCAGCGCCTGAATGTTTCTGCCGAACTGAAACAGACCCTGCGTTACGGCGAAAACCCGCATCAGCAGGCAGCATTCTATACCAACGGTAAAAACCGTCCGGGCGTTGCCACCGCGACCCAGCTTCAGGGTAAGGAATTGTCATTCAATAACCTGAATGACACGGATGCGGCGTTCGAACTGGTGTCCGAGTTTGACGAAAAACCGGCTGTTGCCATCATCAAGCACGCCAATCCGTGTGGCGTTGCCGAGGGGGCAACTCTGATTGAAGCCTATAACAAGGCCCTGTCTTGTGATCCGGTTTCGGCCTTTGGCGGCATCATTGCCGTTAACCGTACTCTTGATAAAGCCACTGCCGAAGAAATTGCCAAACTGTTTGCCGAAGTCGTGATCTGCCCGGATGCCGATGACGCGGCGAAGGAAGTTCTGGCAGCGAAGAAGAACCTGCGTCTTCTGGTGACCGGTGGCATGGCTGATCCGGAAGGTGAAGACATGACGCTTCGGTCGTTGGCTGGTGGATATCTTCTTCAGAACCGCGATGCGGGTCGTGTAAAGCGTGACGCGCTTAAAGTCGTCACCAAGCGCAAGCCGACCGAAGCCGAACTTGATGATCTGCTGTTTGCCTTCCGTGTTGGCAAACATGTCAAATCAAACGCGATTGTTTATGTCAAAGACGGTAAAACGGTTGGTGTGGGTGCCGGCCAGATGAGCCGTGTTGACAGTTCACGGATTGCCGCATGGAAAGCCGAAGAAGCCGGTAAAAATGCGGGTGAAGGCGAATTGCGTACCAAGGGATCGGTCGTGTCGTCTGATGCGTTCTTCCCGTTTGCAGACGGATTGCTGGCTGCAGTCAATGCCGGTGCCACAGCGGTTATTCAGCCGGGCGGTTCAATGCGTGACGAAGAAGTCATTGCGGCTGCCGATGAACACGGTATTGCCATGGTGTTTACCGGTATGCGTCACTTCCGCCATTAATCTTAAGCAAACAGGCCGCAGACATTTTATGTCCGCGGCCTGTTTTTTGTGTTCAGTGGATGGATATCAGGGGTCAGACAGCCGTTGCTGGATGTTCCACTTTTGCGCTGCTGTTCACAGTTTTATCAGTCGGATCGGAGTTTTCGATCATTGCCCCATCCCGCTTTATGGCGGCGGGCTGTTTTGGCGTTGCCGGATCGGAAGCGGGCTGATCATTATGCACGCGCATCGGTGCCCGCCAGTCAATGCTGCCAAAGGAATGACAGGACGGGCAGGTAACTGCCCATTTATCTGTTTCCGTACCACATGCGCCGCACCGCCAGCCGGGGTCGGGATTGGCGTGACTTGCCTTTACCAGCAGTTCACGTGCTTTTGCGGCATCTTTCTTTTCACGGAATTCCAGATCAGCCAGAAGACGGTAGTGACGTGACTGCGCCTTTTGGGCGATGGCCTTTTCCAGGTTGCTGCGTGCCATGCCCCACAAATCGGCAGAAAGTGCGGCTTCGGCAAGCAAAAGCTGGCTTTCTACATGTTCCGGATTGGCGGCAATCAGCTTCTCGACAGCTTTGACTTTTGCCAAGGCGTCTTCGGAAAGACTGTCCAGATAGATTTGACCCAAGGCAGCGGATGGTGATGTCTGCCAGCTTTGCAGGGCAACGTCGCGCGCTTTCGCAGGCTGATCAATGTCGGCATAAAGCCTAGCCAGAAGAACAGCCGCGCCGGTAAAGTCCGGGCGCGCGTTCAAAGCTTTGCGCAAAAGTTTGATGGCTTCGGCATTTTCACCATCCGTTATTGCGTCTTCGGCTTTGGCTGTAATCAGAAGTGCACGGCGACGTGTCAGTTCATCTTCGTTAAAGATATCTGCCTTTTGGGCATCCACCAGCAGGGTCAGGGCCCGGTCCCAGCGTTTTGCACCCAGTAACAAATCAAATAACGTTACAAGCACGGACGGATTGCGCGGACGCAGGCGGTGGGCCCGTTCCGCATAATCGAGTGCCTCCGACCGGTTATCGGACTTCAGCGATAACTGCAGTAAACCGCGCAACCCGAAAAATGCTGAATCAGGCTTTTCAAGCATTGCTTCAAATTGACGTTTGGCAGCCTCGTTGTTTCCGTCAAGTTCGGCTGCTTGGGCTGTTAACAGGCGGGTCAGGGTATCATCTTCAAGATACCGGTCGACCGCACGGGTATGCTTCAATGCTTGTCGAACATCACCAGATGCAAGTTCCAGCAATCCCATGGTAAGGGCCTGCTGACCTTTTTTGCGACGGCGACTGCCCAGAATACGGCCAAGCCAATTGGGAGAATTGGCAATGGTGGACCAACAGCGCCACAGGATGACCAGAACCCCGGTCAGAACAAGAAGGCCAAGGGCGACCATGCCAATAGAGCCATCAAACCTGTAGCCGAGCCAGACGATGGTCATTGTACCGGGATTATTGGCAAACCAGACCGTGCAGGTGACCAGAATTGCAGTTATCAGAATGAACAGGCCAAGACGGATCATTGGCTGTCCCCCGTATTTGCGGACCCATCACCGGTCAGAAGATTGATCGCATGTGCACTGAGCGTTGCGATGGCACCGTTCAACACCTGACGGCTTTTGGCGTCTTCAAGCCACTCGTTGACGGCGGCCCGGGCATTGTCACCTTCGATACCATCAAGGGCGGCAATGGCACCATCAAGATCATCACTTTCAAGCGCTGTTTCTGCGGTCACCAAACGTCCATCGAGCGATTCTTCGCCGACAACATCAATACGCCGAACCGGGATCAGTTTTTTGATATTGGCCCAGGTCGCATCAAGAACACTACCGGAATGGTCGTCACTTGATGCCTGCACGGCTTTCTGTGCCATTGCCGGAAATGACTGGCGCAGCTTTTCGATGGTGGGCGCGCCACGATCCGCAAGTGGTTTCAGGGCTGATATCTGTTCTGCAATGACGGGATCGTCCGAGCCGCTGCGTTCCAGCTGATTAAGCGCGATCATAAACGATCCGCCGCGCTGCACGGCATCGCGCAGGATCGTAACGGCCATGGCAATGGCTTGGCCACGGCTTTCAACCCGAAGACCGGCAGTTGCCCGCACTTCCTCTTCCATGGTTGACAGACGTGCTGACAGATCGCGCATTTCTGCTGCAACACCAGAAAGTTCTGCTTCGACCCGTGCCAGTTCTTCAATCGGTGCGGTGCGGGTTTCAATTTCTGCCATTCGGCGTGCAACCGTGGAGTTCAGCGAATCGCCGCGTTCACTGTCAAGGCGTTCACGCAAGGCGTTGATCGTACCTTCGAGACGTGACAGGCGTTCGGTCAATGCCGTATCGACGACGACTGTTTCATCACCTTCTGATGGTGCTTTTTCATTGCGGGCAAAAGCATTGTCTGTCGGCTCAGACAGGTTGTCTTCATTGCCGATCATTGCATCGTCACGTTCCGGCGCACCAGGCGTTATGCTTGATGAAGTTCCGGGTGCATCATTGGCAGATGTGGATGGTGTGGCACTATCGGTTGTCGGCTCGCTACCAGTTCCTGACGACTGGTTATCCGCCACTTCTGCCGGTGTGATCTCCGCCAGGATTTCAGCAGGCACATACTGGCTCAGGACGGGTTCCGCGTCACGCCACCAAATGGTACGTGTCAGCCATCCGGTGACCAAAGCACCGGCAATAATGATCACAAACAACAGGATCGCGCGACCACCACGCTTTTTTTGCACGGTTTTGTCTGTCTTGTCTGTGGCTTGCTTGTCGGAAGCAGTCTTTTGGCTCATACCCGGTTTGATTTCAGGTTTTGCATCTGCCGTTTTGGAGCCGGACTTCTGGCTGTCTGACTTTGAGGTAGCGTTTGACGTGGATGAAGGTTTCGCACCTTCTGACCCACCCGACGTCGTTCCCGGCTTGTGATCAGCAGGTTCTTTGGCAATATTTGCATTGCCCTTGCTATCAATGGAAATGGTTTCGGACGAGCCGGATTTTGTCTCGGCTGGGTCTGTGGAAGCGTGGGTTTTTGGCGTTTCTGGTTTTTTCACGGTCGGACCATTGCAGTTTGCGGTTGTTCCGAGACATCACTTGGCGCGGAAAAGTCAGGCGAATGCGTTCTCTAGTGCCGAAAGAAGGTATTCCTGTGTCGGGTGTTTTGCCACTTCTGTCTTTAGCCATGTAAGGACGCTTAGGCGATCTTGCACTGCCGAACTCAGACAAATTGCACGTGTACCGACCAGATCTTTTTGCAGCTTGTGTCTTTCAATCAGCTTAACAAAGCTTTCCGCCGTACGGGGAGAGAAAAATAAAACTGCATCAATATGATGGGCAGAAATCGCGCTGACGACCTCATTTGGAAGACAATCGGACGGAACGGCATCATACATGGTTTGCCTTCGGATATCGAAGTTTCCGTCTCGCAAAAGTGATCCCAGATCTCCGGCGACCTTGCGGGCCGCAGGATGGAATAACGCCCCGTTTGTCGGATCAATCTGATCTTTGATCAGGCGTGCCAAATCGTGAATGTCACCGTTAGCACTTCGTATATCGGTGAAACCGGCCTGTTGTGCGGTGCGCGCAGTGGCATCACCTACACACAAAGCCGGATAACGCCGGTCATCACATTGCCGGGTAAAGGCACGCACACCATTGGCAGAGGTAAATATCAATGCCTGCACATCAGCAAGATCAAGCTGATCCGGGTTTTTGGGAAACTCGATCCGCAACATCGGTGCCGAAAGCAGGCGATAACCACGTTGCAGAAGCGTGGTTTCGAGTTCCTGCGAATCGGCTTCCGGTCGGGTATTGAGGATCAATGGTCCCATAGTCTCCCCGCTGATATTCCAGATCGCGCCATTAACCCGACTAGGCCGAGATAAAGTCTGACCCGCCACGTTCTTTGAGCTCGTTACCGGCATCGGTTCCGGCGGCTGCGGCATTTGCCAGGTCCGGGTCATCAATCATTCGTTCAGTATCCAGTCGTTCGCTGCCATCCGGGCGCACAATGCTGACCCGTAAACGCATTCTGCCATCCGGGAGATATTCGGCAAGAGCAGCAATAGGGGTGCGACATGAACCGTCGAGCGCACGTAACGCCGCGCGTTCAGCCGCGACGCGGATGGCCGATGCCGGGCAGTTCAAAGCAGAAAGCCAGTTGTGCGTCTGGTTGTCAGTTTCGCGAATAGTAATACCGATTGCCCCTTGGGCAACAGCGGGGAGCATGTCGTCCTCGGAAATTGCAGCAGTTGCAACTTCTGGACGGTTTAGCCGGTTCAAACCTGCCATTGCCAGAAGCGTGGCATCCACCTGACCCTCTTCAAGCTTGCGAAGGCGGGTTTGGACATTACCACGGAATGTCACAACCTTGAGATCGGGATATTTATTAAGGATCATTGCTTGGCGGCGTAACGATGCCGACCCGATCACCGATCCCGCAGGCATTTCGGCAAAGCTTTTGTATTTCAGAGAAATAAACGCATCGCGCACGTCTTCGCGCGGCAGGATCGTTGGCAAAATCATGCCATCTGGCAGCACCGTCGGCACATCTTTCATACTGTGAACAGCAAGATCAATCTCGCCACCCATCAGGGCATCATCAATTTCCTTGGTGAATAACCCCTTGCCACCGATTTCCGACAATGCGCGATCAAGAATCTTGTCGCCCGTCGTTGTAATAACGGTAATGGCAATCGCGCCTTCGGCGGCGAGTTCGGGATGCGCGTTCGCAAGCTTGTCGCGGACTTCATGCGCCTGAGCCATCGCCAGGGGAGAGCCACGTGTGCCGATGCGGAGTTTTACGGTATCAGATGTGTTTGTCATGAGCCCGAGTTGTAGTCATAAAACCGATTGAAAACAAGGGCGGTAGCGTATGCCACCTTACCCAAACCGGATCGGATTATAATGATGAATGTCCCTGTTTCATTGACTTATGTGGTAGTGTTTTTTCTCTGACGCTTTTCCTGCATAGGGCAAATGCATTGCCTTGGGGTGGAAAGCGGGTGCTGTTTAGGCTACATCACTGCCAGAATTTTCCCACACAGGATGCGTCAATCTGACGCGACTTATTGCCGGATTTGCAAGAAATGATCGTATTGGGTATCGAAACCAGTTGTGATGAAACGGCGGCAGCTGTCGTGAATGACAAGCGCGAGGTTATGTCCAACAGGGTGCTTTCGCAGCTTGACGATCATCGTCCTTATGGTGGTGTTGTTCCGGAAATTGCGGCACGCGCGCATCTTGAACATCTTGACCGTCTTGTCGCCGAAGCGATGGATGATGCGGGTGTTGATTTTGCCGATCTTGATGCCGTGGCCTGCACAGGTGGCCCCGGTCTGATTGGTGGCGTTATGGTGGGGGCCATGACCGCGAAGGCGATTGCCTTTGCAGCCCAGAAGCCGTTTCTGGCCGTCAATCATCTTGAAGGTCATGCGCTTACGGTGCGCCTTACGGATGATGTTGCATTTCCTTACCTGCTGTTGCTGGTTTCCGGCGGTCATTGCCAGGTCCTGATCGTTGAAGGTGTTGGCCAATACAAGCGGATCGGGACGACCATCGATGACGCGGTGGGTGAAGCATTCGACAAAACCGCTAAAATGATGGGGCTTGGTTATCCGGGCGGCCCTGCGCTTGAAAAAACGGCGGAGGCCGGGAACCCGGACAGGTTTGGTCTGCCCCGACCGTTACGCGGGCGTCCCGGGTGTGATTTTTCGTTTTCGGGTTTGAAGACTGCGGTCCGCATCTATCTCGACGGGTTTCCTGTCGAACAGCAAACTGCCGAAGTCAAAGCTGATCTGGCGGCTTCGTTCCAGCGGGCAGTGGGTGATACGCTCATTGATCGCACACGAAATGCAATTTTCGAATTCATGCGCGATTATCCGACGGGCAAGACTTTGGTGCTTGCCGGTGGGGTTGCGGCAAACAAATATCTGCGTACCCGTTTGACGGAACTGACCGATCAGGCCGGCATGACGCTTGTTGCGCCACCGTTGGAGCTTTGTACTGATAATGCCGCCATGATTGCCTGGGCAGGGTTGGAACGTTTTCGCCTCGGTCAGCATGACGAACTGGATTTCAAGCCGCGACCGCGCTGGCCGCTTGACCCAGAGGCACCAAAGCGTCCGGGTGCGGGCGTGAAGGCCTGAGTTTCTCCAAACGCCAAACTGTTCGAATATTTATCATCGGGGTCGAGAAGAACTATGTCGGATAAGCGCATAACGGTAGTCGGCGGCGGCGCATGGGGTACTGCGCTGGCTATTCAGGCTGTACGGGCTGGTGCTGATGTTGAGCTTGTTTTGCGTGATCGTGCGTTGGCCGAACGGATCGATACATCGGGTGAAAATGACGTCTACCTGCCCGGCATAAAGCTTCCGAAAGCATTAAGAGCGACAATTGCGATTGATGGATTGAGAGAGTCAGACGCAGTTCTTCTGGTTACACCGGCACAGCATCTTCGAAGCACTTTGATCAAGCTTGCCCCGCATTGGCCCGAAACGCTTCCTGCCGTTATTTGCGCCAAAGGGATCGAAAAAGGGACCGGTGCGCTTATGGCGCAGGTCGTGAACGAAACGCTTGGCGATGTTCCGGTTGCGGTTCTGTCTGGCCCGACATTTGCCCAGGAAGTTGCCAAAGGTCTGCCCGCGGCAATTACACTCGCCTGTTCCGACAGGAATCTCGGCAAGGATCTGGTGGATCTGATCGGTACGTCGGCATTCCGGCCCTATTTCAGTACCGATGTTATTGGTGTTGAAGTTGCAGGTGCGATCAAAAACGTTCTGGCGATTGCAAGTGGCGTGGTTGCAGGGCTTGAGCTTGGCGATAATGCGCGCGCAGCCCTGATTACCCGTGGCCTTGCCGAAATGTCGCGATTGGCGGTGGCGATGGGGGGGCGGATTGAAACCATGATGGGGCTGGCGGGACTTGGCGATCTGACGCTGACCTGCACCGGCACGTTGTCGCGCAATTACACCTTCGGGTTTTCCCTTGGGCAGGGGCAGAAGGCTGATGCCATTTTGGCCGAACGACGTTCGGTGACCGAAGGTGTTCATACAGCCGCGTCAATTGCGGCGGTTGCGGCAAAATATGGTATTGAAATGCCAATCTGCAGTGCTGTGGATCAGGTCGCCAACCATGATGCGGACCTGCGAAGCACGATCAATGCATTGTTGCAGCGTCCATTTCGCGATGAGCTTGAAACCGGAAAATAATCCGGTCACATCCACGCTATCAGCTTTTGTTCGGCTTGAGCCTTTGAGCAGGTTCTGTCAATTTACCGGTATCAAAACCAATTTTGACAGGAAACGCTGCCATGCATTTTTACATTCGCTGTGTCGACAAACCGGGGCATCTTGCTGTGCGCAAAGCCAATCGTGATGCGCATCTTGCCTATATCAAGGACGGTTTTGCCGACAGGATCGTTGCAGCAGGCCCCACACTTGATCCCGATCTTGAGGGCATGAATGGCTCGGTCTTCATTATCGAGTTTGATAATCAGGCCGAGGCCGAGGAATTTGCGGCAAATGACCCTTATGGCAAGGCAGGTCTTTTCGAATCCGTGATTATCCGTCCGTTCAAAAAGGTATTCTGATCCATGGCATACTGGCTGATCAAAACCGAGCCGGGAAGCTGGTCGTGGGACGATCAGGTCAGGAAGGGTGTCGAGGGATGGGATGGGGTTCGCAACCATCAGGCGGCAAAAAACCTCAAGACCATGCAGATCGGTGATCTGGCTTTCTTTTATCATTCGGTGAATGAAAAACGGATTGTCGGCATTGTCGAGGTGGTCCGCGAAGCCTATCCCGATCCAACTGACGCCACCGGCAAATTTGTTCAGGTTGATTTCAAAACCGTCAAACCGGTGCCAAGGCCGGTGACGCTGGCTGATATCAAAGCTGATCCGCGATTTGCCGAATTGCCGTTGCTCAGACAATCCCGTTTGTCGGTCATGCCGATAGATGATGCATCCTGGACAGCGATTTGCGAGATGGGTGGTGTTTCGGCATGACGGTTGATCTGCCGCCCTCCGGAACAGTGTTATGTGCGCTTTCTGATCTGGATGCGACCGGGGCTAAAGGCATATCGCTTGACGGAAATTCTGGTCGGGCCGGGATTTTCATCGTGCGGGACGCTGCAGGGGTTTTCGGTTACGTCAACAGTTGCCCCCATATTGGTGTGCCGCTTGAACTTGAGTCCGATGAATTCATCAGTGATATTCACAACGAAATCATCTGCTCGACGCATGGCGCACGTTTCAGGATCGAAGATGGCCTATGCGTATCGGGTCCTTGTGACGGCGATATGCTGGAACCCGTTGCCGTAAAGATTGAGAACGAGAAAGTCGTTCTGGCCTGAAATTCTGCGTCATGGTGACGGTCTTAGGCGACCGTCACCTTTTCGATAACCTCATCAAGATGTTTGGTGATGACATCAAGCTGATCCGGTTCGGACAGGCGATGATCACCGGTTTTGATCAGATCTATGCGGACATCCTTGGAAACCAGTGCTTCCGTCAGACGAATGGCGGTCTGCCAAGGGACATCCGGATCCTGCATGCCCTGGATAAGGCGAACCGGGCATTCAAGTTTGATCGGATTTCGCAAAAGTAGCTGATTTCTGCCATCCTCTATCAGAGCATGCGTAATCGTATAGGGATCGTCGCCATACTCGGTCGGCTCGATCAGGGCTCCGTTCTTGGTGATTTCAGATTTCTGGGCATCACTGAATTGCGCCCACATAAGGTCTTCGGTGAAGTCGGGGGCCGCCGCAATGCCAACAAGTCCGGCGATGCGTTCTTTCCGGGCCAGTGCCGCCAACAGCATGATCCAGCCCCCCATTGATGATCCGACCAGAATAAGCGGACCTGAGGTGATTTCGTCAATAATGGCAATGGCATCGCGGGCCCACTGTCCAATCGTCCCGTCTTTGAATGCGCCTGCCGATTGTCCGTGACCCGAATAGTCAAAGCGGGTATAAGCCAGCCCCTGCTGTACGCAATGGGCCTCGAGATGGGTGGCCTTGGTGCCGGTCATATCGGACATGAAGCCCCCCAGAAACAGAACACCAGGCTTTTGTCGGCCTTGTACTTCTGTCAGCTTGCCGGGAGTCGCATGGTATGCGATTTTTAATCCGTCAGGCCGCTCGAGATACTGAGGCGTCGGCATGTCATTTGTCATCCGGGAAGGGTATCCTTGGGTGTTAGTGGTTGGAATTGCATGAGCGCGTCAGAGATCAAGACCCAGTCAGTTTATCGTCCGGAACAGCAGGTGCAAGGTTCGGCTTATCGTCCGGCCGTAATTCTGCAAGTTCTGCCGGAACTTGATACCGGTGGTGTGGAGCGCGGTACGGTTGATATTGCGCGTGCCATTGTTGATGGTGGTGGTGTTGCGCTGGTCGCTTCACAGGGCGGTCGGCTTGAGCGGGAGCTAGACCGGTTTGGTGCCCGTCATATTACCCTGCCACTGAAGTCAAAAAATCTGTTTACCATGCACCGCAATGTTGATGCGCTGGTTGATCTTATCCGTGCAGAGGGCGTTGATATTATTCATGCGCGTTCGCGCGCGCCGGCCTGGAGTGCCTATTTTGCTGCGCGCAAGGCGGGGATTCCCTTTGTTACGACATTCCATGGCACTTATTCCGGTCATAACAACCTGTTCAAAAAGCGTTATAACGCGATCATGACAATGGGTGATCAGGTCATCGCCATTTCCAATCATATCGCGGACCATATTCGCAAATTTTATAAAATGGACCCGGCGCGCCTGAATATCGTGCCGCGCGGGACCAATACCGATTTGTTCAATCCGGAAAATGTCAGTCAGGAACGCCTGATTGCATTGTCAAACCAGTGGCGTTTGACCGGTGAAGAATATGTCATCATGTTGCCGGGGCGGATCACGCGCTGGAAAGGGCATTGTTTCCTGATCAAGGCTTTACCGGCAGTGTTTGAAGCTCTTGGCCATCGGAACGTGCGTTGTCTGATGGTCGGTTCCGATCAGGGGCGCACGGCTTATCGCGATGAAGTGCTGGCTTTGACCAGGAAGCTTGGCCTCGAAGATATTGTGCATATCGTTGATCATTGTGCCGATATGCCAGCGGCCTACATGCTGGCGGATGTGGTTGCGTGTCCGTCAATCGAGCCCGAAGCCTTCGGCCGAATTCCATCCGAAGCGCAGGCAATGGGGCGTCCGGTTGTTTCGACGGCCCATGGCGGTGCCATGGAGACGGTCTTGCCCGGTGAAACCGGATGGCTTGTTACGCCGAATGAAGTTGAGCAATTGTCTGTGGCATTGACACAAGTGTTGCGGTTGACCCCGGAAAAGCGTGCCGCTTTGGCGCAAAAGGGGCGAAAGCACGTTATCGAAAACTATTCCCTGACCCAGATGGCGGAAAAAACGCTGGCGGTTTATGAAAAGGCGCTGAAAGGCGCGATCAGGAACGCTGCATGACAGAAACGATGACTTCGGACATGTCGCAAGATGCTGAAATTGTCGCGGGTGTGATGCCGGATGCCAGGCAGGAACGCATTCTTGTCATCAAGCTGTCTGCCTTGGGGGACATTATTCTTGCCATGGGGGCGTTTGCCGCGATTCGATCCGCGCATCCGCGCGCTCATATCACGGTTCTGACAACACGGCTTTATGTCGACCTGATAAAATCAACGGGTTATTTTGACGCCATTGCAATAGACCGGCGGCCAAAGCTTTATCAGGTGCGCGAGGTTCTTGCGCTGCGCCGCTTCCTGCGAAATGGCAACTTTGATCGGATCTATGATCTGCAAACATCGGATCGCAGCGGGTTTTACTATCGGCTGTTTTGGCCGGGGAAAGCACCGGAGTGGTCCGGAATTGCAAAGGGCTGCTCGCATCCACACGATAACCCGGATCGTGACAGTCTGCATACCATTGACCGTTTGGCGGATCAGCTGCATCGCTCCGGGATCGAAAATGTGCCACCGCCTTTTATTGCCGGATCGGATATTGATCTGGAACGTTTTGGGGTTCGAAGTCCTTTTGTTCTTATTTGTCCTGGCGGTGCCCCGCACCGTCCTGACAAGCGGTGGCCTGCCGAGCGGTTCGGTTTGCTGGCAAAAAAGATTGCCGACTATCGTCTGACGCCGGTGCTGATCGGAACTGATAAGGAAGCCGAGGTTCTTGGCAAAATCGATAGTATGTGCCCCAAGGCGCGAAACCTGATGGGACGTACAGGGTTTCTTGATATTGCGGGACTTGCCGCACGCTCTGTTTTGGCGATTGGCAATGATACGGGGCCAATGCACATTGCAGCAGCGGCCGGGGCGCCGTCTATTGTGCTGTTTTCGCGGGACTCCGACCCCAAAAAAAGTGCGCCGCGCGGGACAACGGACAACGCCGTCAGCATCGTGCGAGAGAATGACCTGAGGGAATTGACGGTTAACCGGGTGATGGATGAGGTTCGTCATCGCCTTGATCTTGTCGATTAATATCGCCGTTTCTGCCATGTCGGTCGTGCGTCATTGAATGCGAAGGACTTCAAGGCTTTGAATACCGTTGCCCAAGGCTAAAATCATTGCTTTCTGATGACGGCCCGATATGCTAGGCAAAGGTCCGTTTTGCAGTACGCATGACCGGATGTGCTTTCCGGCGACTTATTGCATCACCAGCGACTTGTTTCTGTGCTTTTTTGTTTGATTACCAAAGGAGATTATCCATAGCACGACCACGTAAACCGATGCAGCCGACCAAGGAAGGTCCGCGCGTCAATGAGGATATCAAAGCCCGTGCCATCTGTGTCGTTGACGCTGAAGGCAATATGTCTGATCCAATGACGGTTCGTGAAGGCATTGAAATGGCGATGGAAGCTGGACTCGACCTTGTCGAAGTCGCTCCGAATGCCGAGCCTCCCGTCTGTAAGCTGATCGACTACGGCAAGTTCAAATACGAACAAAGCAAGAAACAGAACGAAGCCAAAAAGAAACAGAAGGTTATTGAAGTCAAGGAAATCAAGCTCCGTCCGAACATTGATATCCATGACTACAATGTGAAGCTCCGTGCAGCGCAGAAGTTTCTTGGCGGTGGAGATAAGGTGAAAGTCACTTTGCGTTTCCGTGGACGTGAAATGGCTCACCAGGACCTTGGTCTTGGCATGCTGCAGCGTTTTTCGGGGGATCTTGAAGATCTTGCCAAAACCGAACAGATGCCGAAGATGGAAGGCCGCATAATGATTATGGTGCTGGCGCCGCGTTAACCCGCGGCGTTTTGCCTTTCCAAGCAAGAGGGAATGCCATGGCAGCCGGGAATGATCTTCTGATCGTCGGGGTCGATGACGACCCTAAAAGTCTCGTGCTTCTGAAACGAATCGTCGAAAGTGGCGGATACAGTTTTGTTGGCGTTTCCTCTGGCAAGGAACTTCTGGAAGTCCTGAAGACAAAAAAGCCGCGTATCATTCTGATGGATATCATGATGCCCGGCATGAATGGCTTTGAAACTTCGCTTCGGGTTCGCACGGGTTTCCCTGATCGTGCCTGTGCAATCATCTATGTCACGGCCCGTCAGGGCGAAGAAGATTTGCGTGGCGGTGTCGCCGCGGGTGGAAATGACTTCGTCTTAAAGCCGATCAATCGCGAAAAACTGCTGAGCCGAATCGAGAAGTGGATCAGTCGGGTTCACACAATTAAAACAGCAGTTTAACATATTTCTGCCGGGCTGACATCGATCTGTCGCCAGATATGAGTGCATCCTGATCGTCCGACTTTTTCCCTGACTTTCACAATACGATTTCGGATCACGCAGATATGCGAGGATCTCTGCCAACGGTGTGTTGTTGTGACCGTTTCAGTCTGATCTTTTACGCGATGTGGTGAAGCGGGGAAAATCGCGGGTAACAGGGGCGAAAAGGTCCTTGAAAAAGGAAGGGGTGGAGTCTATAACCACCCGTCCCCAAAACAGGTGGTGAGGCTGGAAAGATCATTGATCTTTCAGGGCATGCCCAGCCGCCGTGGGGAATTTCGTGTTTCATTGCTTATGCAAGGATAGAAAAATGCCCAAGATGAAGACCAAAGCGAGCGCTAAAAAACGCTTTAGCCTGACCGCAAAGGGTAAAGTTCGTCGCAATGTCGCTAACAAGCGTCACCTGTTGACTGCGAAACCCACCAAGATGAAGCGCCAGGCACGTGGCACGGAGATTCTCTGTGACGCAGATGCCCGCATCGTCAAAAAATTCCTGCCGTACGGTTAAGGCTAAGGAGAGTTAAATGGCTCGTGTAAAAGGGGGCGTGTCTTCTCACGCCCGTCACCGCAAGGTTATCAAGGCTGCCAAAGGTTATCGTGGTCGCCGCAAGAATGCTTACCGCACTGCTGTGCAGGCCGTTGAAAAAGGTCTGCAATATGCATATCGCGACCGTCGCGTTAAGAAACGCCAGTTCCGCAGCTTGTGGATTCAGCGTATCAACGCCGGTGCTCGTGAAAACGGTCTGAGCTACTCGCAGTTCATGAACGGCCTCAAGAAGGCTGGCGTTGAACTGGACCGCAAAGTGCTTGCCGACATCGCCGTGCGCGAACCCGATGCTTTCAAAGCTCTGGTTACCCAGGCGCAGGCTGCACTCGGCTAATAAACCTTTTGCAAAAAGGTTTAATCGGCACTTGCCTGATTTGATCGGGGGCGGCCATATTGGCCGTCCCCTTTCTTTTGTTTATCCCAATTCACTTTAAGCAAAGCATCGGAAGTTATGGAAAACATCGAAGCATTGCGCGAAGAGGTTCTGGCCGAAATCGAAAAAGCAGCCGACTTGCAGGCTCTTGAAGATGTTCGTATCAGTGCTCTTGGCAAAAAGGGCCGCATTACCGGCCTGATGAAAAACCTTGGCCAGATGGATCCGGATCAGCGCCGTGAATTCGGTCAAACGCTGAACACGGTCAAGGATCAGGTTGCCGAGGCGATCGAGACCCGCAAATCCGGCCTGGAAGACGCGGCCTTGAATGCACGCCTGGTTGGCGAACGGATCGATGTAACCCTGCCTTCGCGCATGGACGAGACTGCAGGCCGGATTCATCCGATCAGCCAGACGATGGACGAAATCATCTCGATCTTTGGCGAGATGGGCTTTGCGCTTGCCGAAGGTCCGGATGTCGAAGACGATTTCCATAACTTTACCGCCCTGAACATCCCGCCGGAACACCCGGCGCGCGAGATGCAGGACACCTTCTATCTGCCCGAGCAGGAAGACGGGTCGCGCCTTGTGCTGCGCACCCATACCTCGCCGGTGCAGATCAGAACCATGCAGAGCAAAACCCCGCCAATCCGGATCATCGCGCCGGGGCGGACATATCGTTCCGATAGCGATATGACCCATACGCCGATGTTCCATCAGGTCGAAGGACTGGTGATCGACAAGAAAACCCATATGGGCCATCTGAAAGGGTGCCTGCTGGAGTTTGTTAAAACCTATTTTGAGCTGGACGAAGTTCCGGTTCGCTACCGTCCGAGCTTCTTCCCCTTTACCGAGCCGAGTGCCGAAATGGACATTGGCTGTTCGCGCAAGGGCGGGGAGCTCAAGATTGGTGAAGGCGACGACTGGCTGGAGATTCTGGGCTGCGGCATGGTTCATCCGCGCGTTCTGGCGGCTTGTGGGCTTGATCCGAATGAATATCAGGGCTTTGCCTTTGGCATGGGGATCGAACGTATCGCGATGCTGAAATACGGCATTCCCGATCTTCGCACCTTCTTCGATACCGATCTGCGCTGGCTGAAACATTACGGTTTCGTGCCGCTGGATGTACCGAACATGGTGAGAGGCTAAGATCATGAAATTCACACTCGATTGGCTGAAGCAGCACCTCGATACCGATGCGTCGATTGATGTTATCGCCGAAAAACTGACCGATGTCGGGCTTGAAATCGAAAGCGTCACCGACCGGGCCGCAGCGCTTAGGGATATCCGTGTCGCCTATATCGAAGAAGCGGGTCAGCACCCGGATGCCGACCGCCTGAAACTGTGCCGGGTGAATACCGGTGATAAAATCATTCAGGTCGTTTGCGGTGCACCGAACGCACGAACCGGGATCAAGGTTGCACTGGCACAGCCGGGCGCGATCATCCCGATTGACGGTTCGAAACTGAAGCCGGGTAAAATCCGGGGCGTCGAAAGCCAGGGCATGATGTGTTCGACCCGCGAGCTTTGCCTGGGTGAAGATCACGACGGCATCATCGAACTGCCGGAAGATGCCGAAATCGGTGCACAGGTTGCAACGGTTCTTGGTGCGGACGATCCGATCATTGAAATCGGCCTGACCCCGAACCGTCCAGATTGTACCGGTGTGCGCGGGATCGCACGTGATCTTGCCGCTGCCGGTCTTGGGGCGCTAAAGGCAGATCCACGTCAGGAAGCTGTTGCCGGATCGTTCGATAGCCCGGTGGGTGTCACGATTTCAGCAGATATTGCAAAAAATGCCGCAGCCCCGGCATTTTATGGTCGCTACATTCGCGGTGTTAAAAACGGCGAAAGCCCGGCATGGCTGAAAGCCCGTCTGGAAGCCATCGGTTTGCGTCCGATTTCGGCTCTTGTCGATATCACAAACCTCGTGACCCATGACCTTGCCCGTCCATTGCATGTATTTGATGCCGATAAACTGTCGGGTGACATCAATGTGCGCTATGCGACCAATGGCGAAAAGCTTGCTGCACTTGATAACAGGGAATACGAGCTGTCCGACAGCATGGTCGTGATTGCCGATCAGGCAAAGGCACTTGGCATCGGTGGTATTATCGGCGGTGAAGAAACCGGTTGTGTCGAAGACACTGTCAATGTGTTTGTCGAATGTGCCCTGTTCGATCCGATCAGTGTTGCAAAAACCGGTCGCAAACTGCAGATCAATTCCGATGCCCGTTACCGGTTCGAGCGCGGCGTTGATCCGCAGTCAATTGTCTGGGGTATGGAAGTTGCCACCCGTCTGATCACGGAACTTTGTGGTGGCGAAGTTTCGCACGTGGTCAAGGCCGGGGAAGTTCCCGCGCCCCGGAACAGCTTTGATCTTCGCATTGATCGCATCCGGGAACTGGGGGGTGTCGAAGTTGACGCCGATCAGGCGATTGTAATTCTGAAGTCGCTTGGCTTCGAAGTTACCGGAAATGCGCCCGTTATTACGGCTGTTGCACCAACATGGCGTCCGGATATCGTTGGCGAAGCCGATCTGGTCGAGGAAGTGCTGCGCATTGTCGGATACGATAAAATCCCGACAGTTCCGTTGGAACGTGAAACCAGCCTGCCGGTTCCGGCCCTTAGCCCGTTCCAGAAGCGGGTCGGTCTGACCCGTCGGACACTGGCTTCGCGCGGCATGTTTGAAACCGTCACGTGGTCGTTCACGGACTCGCGTTGGGCAAAACTGTTTGCGGATTTGAAACCGGGGCTGTTCCTTGCCAATCCGATCAGTTCCGATCTTGATGTGATGCGGCCCAATGTGCTGATCAACCTGATTGCCGCAGTCGGTCGCAATCAGTCGCGCGGCTTTGCCGATCTGGCACTGTTTGAAGCCGGTCCGGAATTCTTTGGCGATCAGCCGGGGGATCAGCGTCTGGTTGCGGCCGGTTTGCGGTCGGGATCGACTACTCCGCGCAGCTGGACAGGGTCCCGTCGCGATATTGACCTGTTTGATGTCAAGGCGGATGCCGAGGCATTGCTGGAAGCCCTTGGTACTGCCGCAGCCAACGTGCAGGTGAATGCCGATGGTGCCCCGTCGTGGTATCACCCGGGCCGATCAGCCGCCTTGCAGCTGGGACCGAAAAACATCCTTGGCTATTTCGGTGAACTGCACCCGAAAGTATTGAAAGCTTTGGGTGTCAAAGGGCGCGTCGTTGCGTTCGAGCTGTTCGTTGAAAACGTTCCGGTGCCAAAGAAAAAAGGCACCGGTCGCCCGTTACTGAATGCATCAAGCTTCCAGTCGGTCGAACGTGATTTTGCCTTCCTTCTGGATGCGGATGTTCAGTCCGAAGCCATTGTCAAGGCAGCACGGAATGTGGACCGTAACCTGATTTCGGATGTCACGATCTTTGATCTTTATGCCGGCAAAGGTATCGAGGATGGCAAGAAATCGATTGCTTTCTCGATCACCTTGCAGCCGACCAAGGCAACCCTGACCGAAGAAGAAATCGACGGGGTTTGTAAAAAGGTTGTCGCTGCTGTCGAAAAGGCAACAGGCGGTTCTTTGCGCGCCTAGGGTTTTCCCCGACAAGCATAATAAAAACGGGTCGCCTGTCTGGCGGCCCGTTTTTTGTTGTCCGAATGTGGGAATGTGCGCGAAGGCGCAAGGAAGCTATCCACCTGGTCGTTTACGCAAGACGGCAAATTCTTCTTCATCAAGGTCGACGGCCACGATGTCCGGACCATTGGTGTAAATCCGCCATTCCATATCGGTGTCATCGCATTCGATGTTAAGTTGATCGATCATGCTGTTCCATGTGCAGCTTTCCCAGTCGTCATCCGCTTCAAGCCGACCGGTTCCGTTATCGGACAGATGCATGACCAGCAGTTCTTCATCCTCGTCAACTGAGTAAACAGCGTAAGTTTCGTTTGCGAAACGGTAGTTGATTTCCTTACCATTCAATTGCCGCCATCCACGCGGCATAGGGGCATGAACATCGCGCTCGGCAAACAGGCTCGCCAGCGATTGCATGTGGCTGTTTGGCATGGTTCGCATGTCCGAGCCACATGCCGCCAGAAGCAGCAAACCAGTCAATGAAAGTGCCGTATAGAAACGGGTGCTAGTCATACCATGCTCCGTCGTGGCCGATGGTCATCAAGCGGGCAGGTTTTACCGACCCGCTTTGTGCTGTCTGTTTCAAAGCAAGATGCTTGCCACCCTTGGACTTGGGGGCTTTTATGGCTTCCCGCGCAGAGTGAAGACAAATGTTGCCCCGGGATCGGTCAGGGGGCGGGTCGTATCAAGCCATATCCGGCCGCCATGCTGTTCTGCAATTTTCCGACATAGTGAAAGCCCAAGCCCGGTTCCGCTGAACTCATCTTTGTGCAAGCGCTGGAACAGGCGGAAAATACGATGTGCATGTTCCGGATGAATGCCAATTCCATTATCGCGAACCGAAATACGCCAGAATCCGGGCATGTCGGGATCTCGCATGGCATGAATATCGATGTGAGGTGGGACGCCCGGGCGACGATATTTGATCGCATTCGACAACAGGTTCTGGAACAGACGTGACAAACTGATCCGATCACCGTTGATCACGGGCAGATCATTATGGGTAATGGTTGCCTGTTCCTGAACAATGATGGCCTTGAGGTCGGCTTGCGCTTCGTTAAGCACCTGATTGCAGTCGAGTTCCGCCATTTCATCATCGTTGCTGCCGGTTTTGGCATATTCCAGCAAATGGCTGATCAGTTTATGCATGCGCTTTGCGCCATCGACCGCATAGTCGATATATTCGTCCGCTTCCTGATCAAGTGATCCGCCATAACGGCGTTTCAAAAGCTGGGTATAGCTTGCGACCATGCGTAATGGCTGTTGCAGGTCGTGGGACGCGACATAGGCAAATTGTTCAAGGTCTTCATTGGTCCGCTTGAGCTGATCAAGGGTATCGCGAAGCTTGTTTGCATTTTCGACAAACTGGGTCACGTCGCGTGCGCTGCTGAATGTCATGCCCTCGAACGGACCAATGCCGTGCCACGCCAGCCATCGGGTTTCGCCGCGCTGATCGGAAATACGTAAAACCAGTTCTCTTTCCTGTGTATCGCCACTTTGCCGGTTTATGAAACTTGTGCGGATAGTTTCCCGGTCTTCTGGCAGGAAAAGAAATTCGACCGGCTTTCCGATCAGGTCATAGACTGCCTTTCCAACAAGTTCGGCCAATGCGGGGCTGAGGCCTTGCAGAATGCCTTCCATGTCGACTGCGATTGCAGGTTCTGGCGTATGATGCAGATAGGTTTCGAACGGGTGACAAAGTTCCTGCTGCGGGGCGATTTCCAGCAAAAGGACGGTAATGGTTTCACTGTCTTCTTCCTGGCGGCGTTGAGCCATCAGATAAAAGCGCTGGGTTTGACCGGCTGATGTCAGTATATCGACCATTGTGCCGATACGATTATCTTGCCACTTGTTGTCAATCAGCGGACTTCTTAGCTGTGCCCGCGATGCCGCGCCAAGACGTGACAGAAATGCATCGGCGGTTGGTTTGACATCGCCAAATTCAAGGCCGAGTATTTCCGGCCAGTTCAGACGAGATGTAAGAATTCCGGACGGGTTCTTTGACGACCAGCTTAAAATCGCACAGCCGCAATCAGACAGCGTGTTTTCTGAATCGTTGAAATGCTCGGCCAGGTCGGCGGCGCGCAAATGCTGTCGTTTCAGGCGCTGCCACAGCCAAACAGAAAGTCCCGCCATAATAACCAGCACGATCAGAAACAACGAGGCGTGAAGCATGATGGATTCGCGCCAGTTGCCCAATAAAATGTGCCGCGGAATATAGGTCACAACGATACGGTCAAGCTGCGGCAAAATACTGTAGGCCATCAGCATCACGGTATTGCCATGCATGCACAGCAAACTGCCGCGAGAGGCTTTTTGTTTGTCTATTTCGTCAAAAAGATCATCAACCAAATGGGGCGGGATGGTGCCGTTGATCTGATTGCGATCAGTATCCAGAACGCCAACGGAAAGATCGGGATTTTCATCAATGACGCGTTGCAGGTCGATTGTGCTGTTTTGCATCAGCACGGCACTCAGATGATAGGTGATGGCCATCATTTGCGCCCGCGCCTGATCAATCGCGCTGTCGTATAGTGTTTTCTGGATAAAGAAGAAGGAAAAAAGCAGGATCACCATGCCGGTCATCGTAAGCGCAGCCAGACGCTTTCGCAGTTTGCTTAACCCGCGTCGGGACAATGACGGCTCGATGGATGTCAGAAACATTTTCTTTGTTGCACCCTTGCCTGATCCTGCCTAACTGCCCCGTGATCAAAGCCTATGTTTTTTTGGTCGGGTTGAAAAGCTTTCAACCGGCAATAATGCGGATGATCTCATATAAAAAATCGCGCGGTGACAGCAACTTGCTCTTGTTCGGGGCATGTTGTTGCCATCAGGAAGGGACGATCACGCAAATCCGGGGCAGGGTGAAGGCGAATTCGCAGAACCGAATTCAAACACAGTGCTTCTAATTGAAGTTAAAAACCCCTATAAACCCGCTGTTGGCGATTGGTTTTTATCGCCAGGACGGCCAAGACGATCCGAAATTGCCGGTATCGCCCGCTTGCTCCGCGGCAGCACAACTTTTACTGCCGTGCCTTTCCAGATGTCGCTGCCCTGATTGGGTGGGCTGACCGGGAGGATGCAAACGGCGTGACACCGGCTTTGTGATAAATGATCGATGTGAAATGCGATCAAGTTTTGGCAAAAACCGAACCGAATTTTTGACATAACCATCGCCCAGTGCCAGAAGCAGCCATATGACCGATCTTAAGAACATTCGAAACTTTTCGATTATCGCGCATATCGACCACGGTAAATCGACCCTGGCCGACCGTTTGATCCAGCTTACCGGTGGTCTTACCGATCGCGAGATGTCCGAGCAGGTCCTCGACTCGATGGATATCGAACGCGAACGCGGGATCACCATCAAGTCGCAGGCCGTGCGGTTGAAATACACGGCCAAGGATGGTCAGGAATATACCCTGAACCTGATGGATACGCCGGGTCACGTCGATTTTGCCTATGAAGTGTCGCGTTCGCTTGCCGCGTGCGAAGGATCGCTTCTGGTGGTTGATGCCGCCCAGGGCGTCGAAGCGCAGACGCTGGCCAACGTTTATCAGGCGATTGATAACAACCACGAAATCGTGCCTGTCCTGAACAAGGTTGATCTGCCCGCCGCAGAACCGGACCGCGTCAAGGAACAGATCGAAGAAGTGATTGGCATTGACGCCAGTGACGCGCTGATGATTTCGGCCAAGACCGGTCTTGGTGTTCCCGATGTACTTGAAGCATTGGTGCATCGTTTACCTGCTCCGACGGGCGATCCGGCGGCACCGCTTGAAGTCTTGCTGGTTGATAGCTGGTACGATTCATATCTTGGCGTGATGATTCTGGTGCGTGTCAAAGAGGGCACCCTGAAAAAAGGCCAGAAAATCCGCTTCATGAACGCCAAGGTCACCCACACGGTTGACCGCGTAGGCGTGTTTACGCCCAAGCCGCTTGCGCTTGATGAAATGGGGCCGGGTGAAGTCGGCTTTATCAATTGCGGTATGAAAACCGTTGCCGAATGCGAAGTCGGCGACACGATTACCGAAGAAAAACGTCCCTGCGCAAAACCGCTTGCCGGTTTCAAACCGTCCATTCCGGTAGTGTTCTGTGGCATTTTCCCGGTTGATACCAGCGAATATGACGTGCTGCGCGATGCGCTTGAAAAGCTGCACCTTAACGATGCATCCTTCCAGTTCGAGCCGGAAAACTCGACCGCACTGGGGCTTGGTTTCCGCTGTGGCTTCCTGGGGCTTTTGCATCTTGAAATCATTCAGGAACGTCTTGAACGCGAGTTTGAACTGGACCTGATCACCACGGCACCGTCGGTTTCCTATAAAATCTCGATGACCAAGGGCGAAGATATTCTGCTGCACAACCCGGCGGATTTCCCCGATGTCACCAAGATCAAGGCGATTGAAGAACCCTGGATCAAGGCATCCATCATGGTGCCGGACGAATATCTTGGCGGCATTCTGACGCTTTGCACCGAACGTCGCGGCATTCAGCAGGACCTGACCTATGTCGGGAACCGGGCGATGGCGGTGTACAAACTGCCGCTGAACGAGGTGGTGTTTGATTTCTATGACCGCCTGAAATCGATTTCGCGTGGCTATGCCAGCTTTGATTATGAACTGGCGGGCTACGATGAAAGCGATCTGGTCAAGGTATCCATTCTGGTCAACGAAGAGCCGGTTGATGCGCTTGCATTGATGGTTCACCGGTCTGCTGCCGAACATCGGGGCCGCGAGATTTGCAAACGTCTTAAGGACCTTATCCCGCGCCAGATGTTCAAGGTCGCCATTCAGGCCGCCATCGGCGGCAAGGTGATCGCACGTGAAACGGTTTCTGCGATGCGTAAAGACGTGACAGCCAAGTGTTATGGCGGTGACGTGTCGCGTAAACGCAAACTTCTGGACAAACAGAAGGCCGGTAAGAAAAAGATGCGCCAGTTCGGCAAGGTCGAAATTCCACAGTCGGCCTTTATCAACGCCCTTAAAATGAGCGACGATAAATAAATCGATATTACGGTATCGAAACAAAGGCTGTATCCCATTGGGGATGCAGCCTTTTTCTTTGAGGGCTTTCGGCAATTCGTGCCATGCGTTATGGATAGGTCGTCATACCGTTTTGCTGCAGGAGCCCGCTATGGATCTTGAAATTCTTCAACGTCAGGAAGCCATCCTTGTCTTTGATCGCTTTGACGAGGAAACGGCGTGGGAAATCGGATCGGCCCTCGTGGCAGTGGCACGGGCACAGAGAGCCCCGGTTGTCGTCGACATCCGTACATCTGATCGCACCCTGTTCCACGCGGCCCTTTTGGGGGCAAAACCCGCCAATGATTCCTGGGCATATCGCAAAAGCAATCTGACGCTTCGCGAACATCAATCATCGATGCAGTTCGGATTGGCGTTGAAGGCCAAGGGCAAAACGCTTGCCGATCACGGGATTGATTTCGCCGATTATGCCGACCACGGCGGCAGTTTCCCGGTTCGCGTCAAAGGCGTTGGCGTGATCGCGGCAATCACCGTTTCCGGCCTTGCCTCGCACGAGGATCACGGCATGATCGTTGGTGTTCTTGAAGATTTTCTTGGGGTTTCGGCCTGACTCGGTTCGGTTTCGGGTATCGGGTTATCGGCCAATCATCGTCAGCCAACTTTCAGTTCGGCAGGACGGGCTTCTGCCCATTTAAGCAGGGCATCCAATGCGGGGCACAATGATTGGCCCCATTCGCTCATGCGATATTCGACCTTGGGCGGCACCACCGGGTAAACTTTGCGTTCGATAATGCCATCGGCTTCAAGCTGTCGAAGCTGCTGGGCGAGCATCTTTTGCGAAATGCCCGGGATCAGCTTTTCCAGATCTGAATAACGTTGCACCTTGCCACCAAACAGATGGAAAAGAATGATCAGCTTCCATCGACCTTCAAGCATTTTAAAGATCGTTTCGACGTCTGATGCCGCAGTGACCGGCGTGTAGGTTTTCGCCATGCTTCAAGCCTGTTAGTTACTTACTTTAAAGTACGTACTTCCCAAAATGGGAGTTTGTTTGAAAAATGCCTGTCTGACAAGCAAACAGACAGGAACAAACAAGATGATCAAACTCCCTGAACCGATCACCGCATATTTTGATCCATCCAATAGCGTTGCCCAGAAGGTTGCGGCTTTCAATGAAACTGCAATTGTCGAAGACGAAAAGCAACGCCATCACGGCCAACCCGAAATCGGCAAATGGATGGAAGACGTCAAAGCAAAATACAACTTTGTCGCCGAGCCGATTGAAGTTGCCCATAAAGCTGAACAAATTGCGGTGAAAGCCAAGGTCAGCGGTGACTTCCCCAACAGTCCGATTGAACTTGATTATCGGTTCGAACTTGCGAATGGCAAGATCGAAAAGCTTTTGATCGGCTAATCGACCGCGATTTTTGACGCAACTTTCCCAACAAAACAAGCGACCCGAAAATGTTTCAGCTTCCAGATCCGGCGCAGGAATTTGCGCAAAAACGCATAATTGTAACCGGCGGTACCAAAGGTACAGGAAAGGCCGTTTTTGAACGCATGATGGCGGGTGGCGGAACCCTGCTTACGGCGGCGCGGGGCGAGAAACCCGATGATATCGACAGCGATTGCTATGTGCAGGCGGACCTTTCAACCACGGCCGGCGTCGAAAAACTCGCCGCAGCTGCACAAGAACGCATGGGAGGAGTTGATATCCTGATCCACGTTCTGGGCGGGTCGTCAAACCCGTCCGGTGGCTTTGCCGTGATCGACGATGCCGGTTGGGAAAAGGAATTGAACCTTAACCTGATGGCGGCTGTGCGGTTGGACCGCTGTCTGGTGCCGGAAATGATCAGGCGTGGCAGCGGTGTTGTTGTGCATACCTCCTCAATTCAGCGGCGTTTGCCGTTATTTGACGCAACAACCGCCTACGCCGCAGCAAAGGCCGCGCTTACGACTTACAGCAAGGTTCTGTCAAAGGAAGTCGGCCCCAAAGGTGTTCGGGTCAATGCCGTTGCGCCGGGATGGATTTATACCGATGCCTCAAAGGCGATGGTCGAACGGATTGCAGAAGGCGGCGGTATCACCGAGGAAGCCGCACGCCAAAGCATCCTTGATGCCTTGGGCGGCATCCCCTTGGGACGTCCGGCACAGCCGGAAGAAGTCGCAGAATTGATTGCCTTTCTGGCATCAAGTCGGGCGTCGTCGATTCATGGTGCGGAATATACCATCGATGGCGGCACGGTCCCGACCGTCTAGGAAAAGGACATTCGTGGTCGATCAGCTCGATTGATCGATATGTTCGATATCGGGGTCAATTCCCGCAAAGCTGGGCAGGGCCGTACTCATCCATAGATGCTTTTTTGCCTTGAAGGGCGTCGGGTCGTCGAAGCTGCCAAGCCTGAAATCAAGGAATTCGGGATAGTCGCCGTGCCGCCAGGTAAGGCTTGATCCGCATTTCGGGCAAAAGCCGCGAAACCGGTTGGGCGAACTTTCAAACTCGGCCGGTTTGCCTTCCCATTTCAGGGTCGCGGTCGGAAACGTGACAAAGGTCGAAACGCCTGATCCGCTGTCCTTCCGGCACATGCCGCAATGGCAATGATTGCCGCCCGTCGGATCGCCAGAAATGGAAAAGCGCACCGCGCCACACAGACAACCGCCGGAATGAAGGATGGTTTTATCGGCTGCGGGCATGGTGTGCTTTTCCTTTTTCTGCTGTGTGCTTATTCCGCCGGAACGCCCGTCGTGGTGGAATATTCGAAATGGAATTCCTTATCGGGGAACAGGTAGCTTCGCGCGGCATGGATGGCGCTGGCCCCTTCGGCAAAGCCTGACAGGATCAGTTTCAGTTTGTGGTCATAGGTCGCGATATCGCCAATCGCGAAGATGCCCGGAACTGACGTTGCCATGGTGGCCTGCGTCACACCGATATGGTTGCGATCAAGGTTAAGGCCCCAATCTGCAATCGGACCCAGTTCCATGGCAAGGCCAAAGAACGGCAACAGGTGATCTGCTTCCAGTGCAAGTTCTTCGCCCTTAAGCGTGGCAACGACGACATGGGAAAGTTTGCCATTGTCACCCTTGAGGCTCTTGAGCTGATAGGGAATGACCATCTCGATCTTTCCGGCTTCGGCAAGGGCCTGCAATTTTGCGCTGCTGTCAGGGGCTGCGCGGAATTTCGGGCGACGATGAACAACCATGACCTTTTCGGCGATGTCATGAAGGGAAAGCGCCCAATCCACAGCCGAATCCCCGCCACCGGCAATCACAACCTTCTTACCCGCGAAATCGGCACGGCGTTTGACGTAATACTGAACGCCGCCGCTGCCTTCGTAATCTTCAAGGCCGTCCATCGGCGGTTTGTTCGGGCCAAAGGCACCGCAACCCGCGGCAATAACAACCGCACCGGCATCAATTACCGTCCCGACGGATGTTTCCAGCGTGAAACGTCCATCGTCGCGCTTTTCAAGTTTGATCACCTGCTGACCGAGATGATAGGTCGGTTCGAACGGGGCGGCCTGTTTGGCCAGCTGATCAATCAGGTCCTGACCGGCAATTTGCGGATGGGCCGGGATATCGAAAATCGGCTTTTCGGGATAAAGCGCGCTGCATTGCCCGCCAACCATATCAAGCGCATCAATGACATGTGTTTTAAGCCCCAGCATTCCGGCTTCGAAAACGGCGAAAAGCCCGACAGGGCCAGCGCCAATTATGGCGATATCGGTGCTGTACGATGCGTCTGACATGTTCATTCCATCCAAATAACATCAGGTCGATAAAAGCGACGGTAATTCATAGCCTGAATCATATATGTGCGAGATAACATCTGGGACCGGTTATCGCAATGTAAACCGGCCTTTCCCGCCGTTTTTAACCTTGTGCGCGGGTTGCCTTTATCCTTGCACGTAAAATCATTGCGAAGGATGGTCCCGTCACCCTACAAATAGGGTCAGCTTGCAATCAATTGACGGATATCATGACCAGGACAGTTACTGTCAGCGACCAGAACGGGACAGAAGCCCTTGCCGGGAAACTTGCCGCATTGGCAAAGCCGGGTGACGTGATCCTGATGCATGGGACACTGGGCATGGGGAAAAGTGCCTTTTGCCGGGCCTATATCCGCGCGTTGGCCAACAATCCGCATGAAGAAGTTCCCAGTCCCACCTTCACCCTGGTGCAGATTTACGAACTTGACCCCATCCCTGTCTGGCATTTCGATTTGTATCGGTTGTCCGATCCCGAAGAAATCCACGAGCTTGATATCGAAGATGCCTTTGCCGATGGCGTCAGTCTGATTGAATGGCCTGACCGGCTGGAATATCTGACGCCCGAAAATCGTCTTGATATTCATATCGAACCCGGATCAACAATTGATGCGCGGGTGTTTCAGCTTTTTCCGCACGGTGCCGATTGGCAGAAGCGCATTGAAAATCTCGATGAGGTTACATCATGAATGCGGCGGCACGACAGGATGTGATTGATCTTTTCCTTGGGAAAAACGGCTGGCGTGATGTGGTGCCGGTGCCGTTGGTCGATGACGCCTCTGCACGGAAATACTATCGTCTGGATGACGGTCGCCGCACCGCTTTGTTGATGGATTTTCCCATTGATGCCATCAGCGTTGATCCGCACGGCATACATGAAAATCCCGAACGCCCGGCATCTGTGGCGCCCGTGATGACAACGACAGACCTGTTCATGCAGGCAGGCTGGCGCGTACCGGCAATCTATGCCAGCGATGTGTCGCAGGGTCTTGTCCTGATCGAGGATTTTGGCGATCTGACCTTTACACGGGCGCTCGACCAGAACGGGGCGTCCAAACCGGCCCTTTATCTTCGGGCGGTGGATCAGTTGATTAACCTGCATCGCTATTGCGATACAAAAACGGCGCAGGCCGGGATGCAGGCAGAGGCCGATCTGGTGGTTTACGGGCCGGATAATTTCAGGCGCATGCTGAAAAGCTTCAAGGATGACTATCTGCCGCTGATCATTGCCGATCCGGTCCGACGCAATCAGGCCATGATTGATTTTGACGTGATGCTGGATGGCGTTTTGCCGTCATGCTGGAAAACCGGCACGGTCATCATTCACCGCGACTATCACGTCGATAACCTGATGCTGGTTGAAAATGACGAGGGCGGCGAGGATTGCGGGATCATTGATTTTCAGGACGCGGCAATCGCCCCACGGCCCTATGATCTGGTGTCGTTATTGCGTGATGTCCGACATGATATCGGTTCGGAACTCGAAGCCAGTCTGAAGGATCGTTATTGTGCAGCCTTCGAAAATCTGGATCATTCCGATTTCGAAACATCGTATATGGCCTGTAATATGGTTCGCAATTTCAGGATACTGGGCCGGTTTGGCTGGCTTGCCATCAAGGCAGGCAAGCAGCGCTATTTTGATTTCATCCCGCGCTGCTGGGAATTGATCCTGCGCGATGCAGACCGCAATTTACCTGAATTGGCCGCATGGATTGCAAATCATATCCCGGTTGAGGCACGAATGGCCCCGTCACTTTCCGGCGCACGCCAATCGTCCGAACAGGGGGCATCCTGATGAGGGATAACACCGCAAAGGCGCAAGCAATGGTCCTGGCTGCCGGGCTTGGCAAACGCATGCGTCCGATCACCGATCACATGCCAAAACCACTGGTTCCGGTTGCAGGGAAGCCGATGCTTGATCATGTGCTTGATAAACTGGCTTTGGCGGGCTTTGATCAGGCGGTGGTCAACAGCCATTATATGGGGCAGATGATTGTCGACCACGTTGCCACCCGGACCCTGCCACGGGTTCTGTGCTCGCCCGAGGAAGACTTGCTTGAAACAGGCGGTGGGGTGAAAAAGGCCCTGCCGATGCTTGATGATCAGGCCGTGCTGGTTGCCAATGCGGATGTTTTCTGGACCGAGGGGGCGGAGCCGCTTTTTGACCGCCTGACAGAGGCCTTCGATCCGGACCATATGGACGCGTTGCTTGCGATCTATCCGGTCGAAGGGGCGTTTGGTTATGACGGTGCGGGTGATTTCTTCTGGCAGGTCGATGGCCGGTTGAAGCGTCGCGGCGATGCCGTGTCTGCCCCGTATTTCTTTACCGGTGTTCAAATCCTGTCGCCGCGATTGTTTGAAAATACCCCTGATGGCGCGTTTTCATCAAATCTGGTTTACGACAAGGCTTTGGCATCGGGGCGCTGCTTTGGTCTGGTTCATGACGGGGATTATTTCCATATCGGCACGCCAGAAGCATTGGCCGATGCCGAAATCGTCATCGCAGACGCTTTGGCGCATGAAAGTGCCGCCAGAATGGCAAAAGCAGCCAAAGCCGGGGACGACTGATGGCGGATCTGTTCGATTATATGGACGCCGCCGATCACTTTGCCGCACCGGCGGCACAGCCTGAAAACCTGTTTTATATTCCGCCGGGCGCTGCATTTGCCGATCTGATCGCAAAACAGTTGATGGCGGAAACCGCCGCAGAGCCGGTTGCCTTACCTGATTATGTCCTGATGGTACCCAATCGCCGGTCGGCCAAGGTAATGCGCGATGCGTTCCTTCGTCAGTCGAATGGGGCGGTGACCATGCTGCCGACCATCCGCGCATTGGGCGAGGCTGACGAGGACGAACTGGCGATTTATGGTGCAGGCGGCGAACAGGCGGCCCTTGATCTGCCGCCATCCATTCCGGATTTGCAACGAAAACTGCTGCTAACCCGTCTGATCATGAACCGGCCCGATCATAAGGGTGATAAACCAACCGCGGATCAGGCCGCCCGTCTGGCCGGAGAACTGGCGCGGTTTCTCGATCAGGTGCAGACCGAAAACTGTAAATTTGATGATCTTAAGGGACTGGTGCCTGCCGAGTTTGCCGAACATTGGCAATTGACGCTGGAATTTCTGCAAATCCTCACCTTGCACTGGCCGGCCATTCTGGAAACCCATCAGGTCAGTGACCGGGCCATGCGCCGCAATGCCCTGATTGCCGCCCAGATTGATCTTTGGCGCGATAACCCGCCGGCTGCACCGGTGATCATTGCCGGGTCAACCGGCCCGTTTCCGGCATTGCGTGATTTGATGAAGGCCGTGCTGGCAATGCCCCGGGGGCGTGTGGTCCTGCCCGGCCTGATGACGGGGTTGGGGCGTGATGACTGGCAGGCGATTAACGAGGATGCCACCCACCCGCAACATCTTTTGGGGACAACGTTGCGCCATATCGGGCGTGATCCGGGGACGGTCCTGATCTGGCCATCGGTACCGCAATCGGGCCCGCAGGATGAAGAACGCCGACGATTGACGCGCGAGGCCCTGCGCCCGGCGCAAACAACCGACCAATGGCGCCATATCGCCAATTTCGCGCCAGAAATTCTGGATGGCGTTCTGCGGGTTGACTGCTCCGGCGCGCGCGAAGAGGCCGCGACGATTGCGCTTATGATGCGCGACGCCCTGGAACATCCCGGTAAAACCTGTGCTCTGGTAACCCCGGATCGCGGCCTGGCGCGCCGTGTTGCCACGGAACTGCGTCGCTGGGAAATCGAAATTGATGATTCCGCAGGCATTCCATTGCATGACACAGCGCCCGCAATCTATTTGCGCCTTGTCGTGCGCGCCGTGCAGGAGCAATTTGCCCCGGTACCGTTGCTGGAACTTTTGAAACATCCGCTGAGTGCGGCAGGGTTGCCGCCCGAACAGTTCCGTGTCCTGACCCGGCAGATGGAACAGTATGTTTTGCGCGGTGCGCGTCCCGGTCCGGGGCTGGACGGCTTGCAGGTGGCGCTGGATGGCTGGCGTGATGAGAGGATTGATCGGATTACGGCAAACGGGGGGGATAACGCGGCCCCGCGGATTGAACGCATCCGCGATGATCATGCACGACTTTCCGATCTGATTTCCCGGTTTGAAAACAGTCTTGCGCCTTTGCTCGATCTGATGGATGAAAAATCGATCTCGCCGGTGGGGGCCCTGCGCAGTCACATCATGGCCGCCGAAGCCCTTGCCGCAAGCGACGTGCAGGATGGTGCCGAGCGGCTTTGGCGTGGCGAGGCGGGCGAAGCCTTGGCTGATTTCGTCCACGAATTATTGCAGGCCCTGACAGATTTCGTTCCGATGCCGGGTATCCGGTATGCAGCCTTTCTGGATGCCTTGATGGCTGATCGCGCGGTGCGTCCGCGCTATGGCAAACATCCGCGCCTGTTTATCTGGGGCACGGTCGAAGCCCAGATGCAGCAGGCCGATCTGACCATTCTGGGCGGTTTGAACGAGGGTGTCTGGCCGCCCGAGGCCGGGGCCGATCCTTGGATGAGCCGTCCGATGCGGCGCAATTTTGGCCTTCCGGCACCTGAACATCGTGTCGGGCAATCCGCCCATGATTTTCAACAGCTTTTCTGTGCGCCAGACGTTGTGATGACCCGGGCCCTGCGCGTCGAAGGCACGCCGACCGTGCCGTCCCGCTGGTTGTTACGGATTGAAAACATTCTTCGGAAATCGGGCGTTTCAATGGAAAAGCCGGATGCCCATGCATGGCGTGCCTTGGCCGATCTGCTGGATGAACCGCGCGATGACATGCGCCGCAAAATTGGCCGTCCGGCACCAACGCCGCCGGTTTCCGCCCGTCCAAAACGGTTGTCGGTTACTCAGATTGAAACATGGATGCGTGATCCGTATGCGATCTATGCCCGGCATATCCTTGGTTTGCGCAAACTTGACGGGGTGGACGAAGATCCCGGCGCGGCGGATTACGGCAACCTGATCCATGATGCCCTTGATCAGTTTATTTCTAGATACCCGGATCATCTGCCACCGGATGGCGAACAGGAATTGATCATGATCGGGCGTGCGGTGTTCAAACCGCTTGCGGCCCGGCCCGGCCTTTGGGCGTTCTGGTGGCCACGGTTCGAGAGGATTGCCCGCTGGTTCATCCAGACGGAGGCAGCACGCCGGGATCATGTGCGCAGATCCTATACCGAACAATCCGGCACGCTTGAAACCGCGACCGGGTTCGAAGTTTATGCCCGTGCGGACCGGATTGACATGCTGCGCGATGGCGGGATTGCGATCATTGATTATAAAACCGGCATGCCGCCCAGCCAGACGGACGTTGCCAATGGCTTTGCTCCGCAATTGCCGCTTGAGGCCGCCATTGCGCAGGACGGCGGATTTAAGGATGTCCCGGCCGGTCCACCGGCTTCCATGGCGTTCTGGAAGCTGTCCGGTGGCGACCCCGCAGGTGAAATCCGCGAGATTGATACCAAACGCATGAAAACCACCCCGGCGGAGCTTGCACGTGATGCGGTGGCCGGGGTCAATGCACTTGCCACCGCATTTGACGACGAAAATACACCTTACCTGAGTGTGCCGCACCCGGATCATGCGCCAAAATATTCCGATTATGTTCATCTGGCACGCCTGCGCGAATGGATGGGCAGCGAGGATACGGAGCAAGAGGACATCAAAGATAATGGGGGGCGCGACGCATGACCGGAATTCGCGGAACCGATCCCAATATCCTGCAACGCAATGCGTCCGATCCGATGGCGTCGGTCTGGGTGTCGGCATCGGCTGGTGCCGGCAAGACCAAGGTCCTGTCGGACCGGGTGTTGCGCCTGATGCTGTCGGGGACCGAGCCCCATCGCATCCTGTGCCTGACCTTTACCAAGGCCGCCGCGGCGGAAATGGCCAACCGCGTCAATGAACGGCTGGGTCATTGGGCCACCATGGAAGATCGCGAACTTCATGACGATCTTTTCAATCTGGCCGGAACCGCACCAAGCGTTGATGAAACCCGCCGTGCGCGCCGCCTGTTTGCATCGGTTCTTGATGCGCCGGGCGGGATGAAAATCCAGACGATCCACGCCTTCTGTCAGTCATTGCTGCGCCGTTTCCCGCTCGAAGCCGGTCTGGCACCGCATTTTGAAATCATGGATGACCGGACCGCGGCCGAAACCATGGCCGACGTTCAGGAAGAAGTGCTGGCCTTTGCCCGAAATGGCCGGGATGACGATTTGGCAGACGCCCTGTCGGTCGTGACCGGGCAGGTCCGCGAAGGTGCCTTTGGCGAGGTCATGGGCGAATTGGCGCGTGAACGCGGCCGTTTGAAACGCATGCTGATGCGCCATGGCTGTGCGGCACGCATGCGCGATGCGGTTTATGCCGCACTTGGCGTTCCCAACGGCCAAAGCGAGGATGATATCCTGCGCAAGGCCCTATCCGATGATGCCTTTGATCGGGATGGGCTGATGCGTGGATTGGCCGCACTTGAGGCGGGCACCAAAACCGATCAGGATCGTGTGCCCGCATTGGCCCAATTCCTTGAAAAAACCGGTATCGAGGATCGGTTGGCGGTGTTTTCAGATTATCGCGGTGTCTTCTTTACCGCCGCAGGCGAACCGCGTGCCAAACTGATCACGAAAAAAGCCGCCGAAAACCATCCGATGGGGGCCGATGCGCTGGAGGCAGAATGTGCCCGTCTGATCGAAGTCGACCGGCTGCGCAAAGCTGCCGCATTGGCCGGTGCCACATCGGCCCTGATCCGTATCGGCAATGCGATGTTGGATCGTTATGCCGCGAAAAAGGCGCTGCATGCCCGCCTTGATTATGACGACCTGATCCTGACCAGTCTGCAGTTATTGCAACAGCAGGCCGGGATTGCCGGGTGGGTTTTGTTCAAACTCGACGAAGGTCTTGATCACATCCTGATTGACGAGGCACAGGATACCAACCCCGAACAATGGGAAGTGGTGCGCATTCTGGCCGAGGAATTCTTTGCCGGTGCCGGGCAGCATGATGAAAAGCCACGGACAATCTTTGCCGTTGGGGATGCGAAACAATCGATTTACAGCTTCCAGCGCGCCGATCCCGAAAAATTCACCCAGATGCGGGCCTATTTCCGCGAACGGGCGCGCGAAATCGAAGCCGAATGGCGCGAAGTCCCGATGAATATATCGTTTCGTTCAACCGATGCCGTGTTGGGCACGGTGGACCGGGTTTTTGCCGGGATGATCGCGAAACAGGGGGTGGGCGATGATGGTGCCGATGTCAGTCACAGTCCGTTCCGTGTCGGGCAGGCCGGTCGGATCGAATTGTGGCCGGCGGTGGAGCCGCAGGAAAGAGCCGCCGAGGACCCGTGGACCCCGCCAACCCGTATCGTGCGCCTTGAGGACCCGGAAATCCGCCTTGCGCGGGTAATCGCCGGGCGTATCCGCCATGCAATCGACACCCGGGAGGAACTGATATCGCGCGGACGTCCGGTGCGGGCAGGTGATTTCATGATCCTGGTGCGGCGTCGGACGGCCTTTGTCGACGAGGTCGTCAAGGCGTTAAAGGAACGCAACGTTCCGGTTGCCGGTGTGGACCGTATGCAGATCACCGATCAGCTTGCCGTGATGGACCTGATCGCCTTTGGCCGGTTTCTTCTTATGCCCGAAGACGACCTGACATTGGCCGAGGTCCTCAAAAGCCCGCTGATCGGGTTTGACGATGATCAGTTGTTTGCGATTGCCCATAACCGTCCGCGCACCCTTTGGCTTGCCTTGCGCGAAAAGGCAGGCAGTGATGATGCCGATCCGGCCTTCCTTTCGGCCTATGAATTCCTGTTCAAATGGCTGGGGCGGGTTGATTACGAACGCCCGTTTGAACTGTTTGCCGAGCTTCTGGGCGGGCGTGGCGACGATGCCCGAGGGGTGCGCGCCCGTCTGGTCGGGCGGCTCGGGATCGAGGCAAACGACCCGATTGACGAATTCCTTAACCTCGCGATGGGATACGAAGCCGATCATGCGCCGACCTTGCAGGGGTTCCTGCACTGGCTGATGGCAGGGGACGCCGAAATCAAGCGTGACCTTGAACAAAGCGGCCGTGACGAGGTCCGGATCATGACGGTGCATGGGGCCAAGGGCTTGCAGGCACCTATCGTGTTCCTGCCCGATACCATGCAGGTGCCGACACAGGCCCCCAACCTGTTCTGGCAGGAAGATCGCGACCTGATGTATTGGCTGCCGCGGGTGGCATTGGAAACCGATGTGGTTGCGCGGTTGCGTGACGGCATCGCGATCAAGCGTGATCAGGAATATAACCGCCTGCTGTATGTCGCCCTGACGCGCGCCGAAGACCGGCTTTACATCTGTGGCTGGCAGGGAAAACGCAAGGCCCCCGATCATTGCTGGTACAATCTGTGTCAGCAGGCGATGGAAGGCTATGCGAGTTCCGAAACATTCGATTTTACGGAATTTTCGGGGTCCGGCTGGTCGGGCGACGGTTGGGTATGGGAAACCGATCAGCGCGAAGCGCCTCGGGCAGACAAGGTCACTGCCGCGACCGGCACCGCCGATTTGTCCACGCGCGTTCTGATTCGCGACATCGCGCCGACCGAAGCCTTCCCGCCAAAACCCCTGGCACCCAGCCGCCCGCTTGAAGAAGAGCCCTCTGTGCAATCGCCGCTGGGCGGGGATCAGGGGCAAAGTTTCAAACGCGGGCTTCTGATTCACAAGCTGCTTGAACTGTTGCCCGACCTGCCCGAAGCCAAAAGGCGGGATGCCGCCGAACGGTTCCTTGCCCAGCCGGTGCATGCGCTTGATGCAGACCAGCAGCGTGAAATCACCAGTGAAACAATCGCGATCTTTGAAAATCCCGAATTTGCGCCGGTGTTTGATACGGGATCAAGGGCCGAGGTGCCATTGGTTGGCATTGTCGGCGGAGACGTCGTTTCCGCCCAGATTGACCGTCTGGTGGTGCGTGAAAACGACGTCATGATCGTTGATTTTAAAACAAATCGGCCGCCCCCACGCGATGTCGAGGGCACACCACGCGCCTATCGTCGGCAGATGTCGATTTACAAGGCGGCACTGGGCCAGATGTACCCTGATAAAAACATTCGGTGTTTCATCCTGTGGACCAACGGACCATGGATGGTCGAGCTGCCCGAACACATCATGAGACTGTAACGCGCTTGACCTTTGCGTCGGTGCTGCCTACCTTTGCCTCCATACAGCGGATCGAGGTTGGAAGGGGAAACCCGACTTGGCCTCGTAACAACCAGGAACTGATAGTATGACCACGATTAAAGTATCCGATACTTCGTTCGATTCCGACGTTCTGGGTTCCAATGACCCGGTCCTCGTCGATTTCTGGGCGGAATGGTGCGGCCCGTGCAAACAGATCGCGCCGTATCTGGACGAAATTGCTGGCGAACTGGGCGGCAAGCTCAAGATTGCCAAGGTAAACATCGATGAAAACCCGAACACCCCGGCAAAATACGGTGTACGTGGTATCCCGACCCTGATGATCTTCAAGGGTGGCGAAGTTGCCGCGATGAAAGTTGGCGCGCTGCCGAAAAGCGCTCTTGTCGACTGGATCAATCAGTCGATCTGATCATCTGATCGGTGACGATCTTAAAACATCAAAAGGCGGGCTGTGTCATGCAGCCCGCCTTTTTCTTTGAACTTTGTATCGAAGACTTGTGCCCGTTTGATCAGGCAGCCCGGATGTTCGCCAGGAAATCGTTGATTTGGGACATCAGGACGTGTGACTTGTCGCCAAGGCTTTCCGCAGCATCCATGACTTCGCCAGAAGCGCCTCGTTCGTCTTCGGCAGAGTGCCTGAGGCCGTTGACATTGCGTGACACTTCCTTGGTTCCCTCGGCGGCTTCGGACACATTACGGGCGATTTCACCCGTGGCGGCATCCTGTTCGCTGACGGCTGCGGCAATTCCACCTGCAACTTCGTTCAATTCGTTCATCCGACCCGAAAGGTGCTGGATTGCGCCCAGCGCATTTTGTGTCGATGACTGGATATCGTTGATCTGGGTTGCGATGTCTTCGGTTGCGCGGGTGGTCTGATTGGCAAGGTTCTTGACCTCGGCGGCCACCACGGCAAACCCTTTACCAGCTTCTCCTGCCCTTGCTGCTTCAATGGTCGCATTCAGTGCAAGAAGGTTTGTCTGTTCTGCAATCGACTGGATCAATTCAACAACTTCGCCAATCTTGTCGGATGCATTTCCGAGCGCAGCAAAGATAGAGCTGGCTTCCTCGGCTTCTTCGGCACCCGACTGGGCAATCTGCGAACTACGATTGACCTGAAGTGTGATTTCATCGATCGCGGCGGCAAGCTGTTCGGCGGCGGAGGCAACAGTGTCCACATTTGCCGACGCTTCTTCGGTTGCCGCCGCAACAGCGGTGGCTTGGTTGGTTGTCGACACCGATTGATCCATCATGTGGCTGGCTGTGCTGCGAAGCTGCGTTACCGCTGCATTAACAACTGTCAGGTTCCCGGCAACCTCTGTTTCAAAGTTGCGGATCATTGCATCGATCTTTTTGGCACGCTGAAGCTGTGCTTCCTGATTTTCCTGCTGTTCACGTTCAAGTTTGTCAGCTTGGATCCGGTTCTCGCGGAAAATCAGCAAGGCCCGTTGCAGGTCGCCAATTTCATCTTTGCGATCTGAATTTGTGATGGCGATTTCGGTATTGCCGTTTGCCAGATTGTTGATCGCGGTGGTGATCGATTTAAGCGGACGAGATGTCGACCGGTCGATCATGACGCCGAGGACAGCGATGATGAAAAGCATGGCAAATGCGACCACAATATTGGTAATCGCGCGCTGCCAGAATAATGCATCAACATCATCAATATAAATGCCGGTGGCAACGATCCAGCCAAACGGTGCGGCTTTGGCATAGGAAAGTTTGGGGAATGTGCCTTCCTTCCCCGGCTTGTTCCAGGTGTAAGGGACAAAAACACCGTCGCGCTGTCCGGCAGCCTTTGCCAATTCTACAAACAGTGCAATTCCGTTCGGGTCCTTGATGTCGCGGCCTTGCTTCCCATTCAACTGTGGCTGGACAGGGTGCAGAACAATTCTGGTATCCGGCTTGAATACAAAAACGTAATTGTCATCGCCAAAACGTTGCGCATTCAAGGCTGCAAGCGCCTGCTCTCGGGCATCTTCATCCGACAATTGTCCGTCTTTGGACAGTTGCTGATAATGCTCCAGGGTTGTGTTGGCCATTTCAACAACATTGCGAACAGTGTTTTTGCGATCATCAACCATGGTCGCGCGAAGGTTGATCAAATCAATTGCTGAAAGAGTGGTCAACGCAAGCGCAACGAGCACCAGAACCAGTCGTAGTTTTGTCGATATGGAAAGATTGGATAGGGTCATGAGCGTTTCCAGATAAGCCGTTGGTGGCATTCACGCCTCATCTCCAAAACGTGTGGGGACGGTGTTTCTGCCGGTTTTGTTATTCTTTTCCGGTTTTAGGCTTTTTCTAGACTGGAAATCTTGCGATAGATCAAAATCAACTGAAAGTTGCTTTTTGTCTTTTCCGAATGTGCCGTCCCAAAATACGTTGACGGTTTTCAGGACGGCACAGCTGAAAGTTCAGTATCAGATTGGCTTATGCCGCCCTGATATCGTTCAGGAACTGTTTGATTTGCTCCATCAGGTTTTGCGATTTGCTGTTCAGGCTGCCGGATGCCGCCAGAACCTGACCGGATGCTTCACGTTCTTCTTCGGCGGCCTTGCGCAAGCCGACGACGTTTTGCGCGACATCCTTGGTGCCGGTTGCGGCTTCGGCAACGTTGCGGGCAATTTCGCCGGTTGCTGCATCCTGTTCACGTACGGCGGCGGCAATGCTTGCCGAAACTTCGTTCAGTTCCTTCATCCGACCCGAAAGGTGCTGGATCGCGCCCAGTGCATTCTGGGTCGATTCCTGAATGCCGCCGATTTGACCGGCAATGTCTTCGGTCGCGCGCGTGGTCTGGTTGGCAAGGTTTTTGACCTCGGCCGCAACCACGGCAAAGCCTTTTCCGGCATCACCGGCACGGGCGGCCTCGATTGTGGCGTTGAGTGCCAGAAGATTGGTTTGCTCGGCAATCGACTGGATCAGTTCAACCACTTGCCCGATTTTGTCGGAAGCCGTTCCAAGTTCCGCAAAAATCGTACTTGCGTCATCGGCTTCGTTTGCACCCGCCTGTGCGATATCAGAGCTTCGCGAAACCTGCGACGTGATTTCATCGATGGATGCAGCAAGCTGTTCTGCCGCGGCTGCAACGGTATCGACATTGGCTGCTGCCTGTTCGGTTGCCACGGCAACGTTGGCCGCACGGCTCGTGGTTTCGTCAGACTGGCTGGCCATGCCTGTTGCCGTGGTGCGTAATTGCTCCAACGCGCTGTGAACCGTCGACAGATTGCCTTCGACTTCGATCTCGAAACTTTTAATCAGCTTTTCGACCTTTTCCGCGCGGGCAATCTGGGTTCTGTGCGTATCTTTCTGTTCCCGTTCAAGCTTTTCGGCCTGTTCGCGGTTTGACCTGAAAACATCAAGTGACCGGGCCAAGGCACCGATTTCATCACGCCGATCTGTTTCGTTTGTGGTGACGCTGGTATCGCCTTGGGCCAGTCTGTTAAGCGCCTCGGTGATCATTCGCAAGGGTCGGGTTGTTGATCTGTCAATCGCAAGTCCGGCCATTCCGATAACGATCAGCATGGCAATCGCAACAGCGATGTCATTGATGGCGGTTTGCCAGAAAATGTCATCAACATCATCGATATAAACGCCGGTTGTTATCACCCAGCCCCACGGCTTGAATGTTTCGGCATAGGCCAGTTTGGGAAATACCCCGTCATGCCCCGGTTTGTTCCACTCATAGGTCAGGAAACCGCCTTCGGGATGACGTGCTGCCTTGACCATTTCATCAAGGATCGGGACACCGTTGACATCAATCACCTGTTTACCGTTCTGGCCGTTCAGTTTTGGCTGGATGGGGTGCAGTATGACCTTGGTATCAAGACCCAGTACAAACACATAATTATTGTCAGCGTAACGCGCATTCTGAATAAACTCTGTTGCACGGTTCTGCGCTTCGTCGAGGGTGATCTCACCGGATTTGGCGAGCTGATCATAATGGCTAAAGATCGAACGGGTCATATCGACGACTTGCCGGACATTGGCTTTCTTTTCTTCGACCAGTGCAGATCGCAGGGTCACAAGATCAAAGACCGCCAGACCGCCCAGCGCAAAAGCCGTCATTACCAGTACCATCCGCAATTTGGCGGAAAGCGAGAAATTGGAGAGTTTCATCGGGTTCTCCGTGTTTGGGTGTAAACGGCGGAAACTGCATGCAGCAAAAGCTGTCAGGCCAGCATACCTGCAACATAAGGTTGTGCAGATATGCGGTTTTATAAAAAGAGCTTTGCCAATTGTTCCTGATCGAAATCAGAAAACCCGTGATAAAATGAAGAATCCTCAGTGAAATCAGTGAGTGAAATCAGTATCGCGGCGAGATCCGTAAACGAAAGAGGGATGCACATGGCATCCCTCTTTCGTTTGTTGTTGATATTTTTGGTTGCACGACGATCAGTATTCGTAAGGCGATCCGTCCATGTTTTCCATCAGGACTTCACGCTTGCCGACATGGTTGGCCGACGAAACAATGCCGTTTTCTTCCATCTGTTCGATGATGCGGGCTGCGCGGTTATAGCCGATAGACAATTTGCGCTGAATGAAGCTGGTGGATGCCTTTTTCTCGCGCAGGACAATGCCGACAGCCTGATTATACAGATCATCATCCGATCCATTCCCACCGCCGTCTGAACCGCCGCCACCGGCCATATAAGCCGCGACCGGATCTTCTTCGGGTTCTTCGGTAACGGTTTCGAGATAGGCCGGGTCGCCCTGATCGCGCAGATGGGCGACGATGCTTTCGACTTCCTCGTCCGATACGAACGGGCCGTGGACACGCTGCAATCGGCCACCTTGCCCCATATAGAGCATATCCCCCTGACCCAGAAGCTGTTCGGCACCCATTTCGCCAAGGATGGTCCGGGAATCGATTTTCGATGTCACGGAATAGGAAATTCGCGTCGGGAAGTTTGCCTTGATCGTACCGGTAATCACGTCGACCGACGGGCGCTGGGTTGCCATGATCAGATGCAGGCCAGCGGCACGGGCCATCTGCGCCAGTCGCTGGATCGATGCTTCAACATCCTTGCCCGCCACCAGCATCAGATCGGCCATTTCGTCGACGATGACCACGATAAACGGCAGTGGCTCCATCGGCAGTTCCTGATCTTCAAAGATCGGTTTGCCGGTTTCCGGATCAAAGCCGGTCTGAACGCGCCGCGTCAGCTGTTCGCCCTTGGCCGCCGCTTCCTTGATGCGTTTGTTGTAGCCCGCGATGTTTCTTACACCCACCTGGCTCATGGCGCGATACCGATCTTCCATTTCGCGCACTGCCCATTTAAGGGCAACAACCGCCTTGTGCGGGTCGGTCACAACCGGTGTCAGAAGATGCGGGATACCGTCATAAATCGACAGTTCCAGCATCTTCGGGTCGATCATGATGAAACGGCATTCTTCGGGCTTCAGGCGATAAAGCAGCGACAGGATCATCGCGTTGACCCCGACCGATTTACCCGAACCGGTGGTACCGGCAATCAGCAGGTGCGGCATCTTCGACAGGTCGGCAATTACCGGTGTGCCGCCGATATCCTTACCAAGGCTCATATTCAGTTTGCCGGTATTCTTTTCGAAATCGCTCGATGCCAGAATTTCGTGCAGATGTACGGTTTCGCGGCGTGCGTTTGGCAATTCGATCCCGATGACATTGCGCCCCGGTACCACCGCAACACGGGCGGCAATCGCGCTCATGGAACGCGCGATATCATCGGCCAGACCGATCACGCGTGATGACTTGACGCCTGCTGCTGGTTCAAGTTCATAAAGGGTAACAACCGGCCCGGGGCGAACCTGAACGATCTCGCCCTTGACGCCGAAGTCCTGAAGAACGGTTTCCAGAAGGCGGGCATTTTGCGCCAATGCTTCCTGATCAATCTGGGTTGCGTCTGCCGGGTCGGGTTCATGCAAAAGGCTAAGCGGCGGGAATCGGTAATCGTCTGATCCAAGATCAAACGACGCCTGACGCTGGGCCGATGCTTTTTCGCCGGGCTGCAATTTTGCCGCCGGGGCTGCGACAATATGAACCGGTGGCGCATGATCGGCGTCGTTGTAATCGTCTTCCTCGATATCATCGTCCTTGTTATGCGACGATGTTGCCGCTTGCAGACGGGTACTGATCGCAGCACCAAGGCCGGTTTTGCCTTTTTCCAGCGACGGTTCCTGACGCATGCGGGGATTGCGGGCTGCTGTCCGTTCGCCCGGGCGGTCATCTGTTGAATTGCCAGGAATGGCGCGGCCGATTGCGGAAATGATACCGCCTGCGATACGCGACAGGATCGAGCCGACTTTCTGCCATTCAGACATGTGATAGGCCATGCAGAACATGGTCAGGAAAAGACCAAGTATCATTGCAATCAGCGCAATCAGCGGACGTGCACCTGGCACGCCAATCATTTCGAACCCGTATTGAAGCTTGGAAAGCAGCAGATCACCGGCAAAACCACCAAACCCGACCGTGAGCGGCCAGTGCATACCCGGTCGGACCGCTGCCGCCGCGGTGGCGACCATCAGCAGGGCAAGCGGCAAAACCAGAAAACGTGCCCACATCCAGTTGAACGGCCGAACCGCAATCAGCCGCAGACCCCAGCCGAGGATCAAGACAGTAAGCAGCGCCGATGCCAGACCAAGCGTGCGCAACAACAGATCGGCGGTATAAGCCCCGAATGTTCCAAGCGGGTTGAAGATCACATCGCGATCAGCCGCATGGTTGAAAGACGGATCACCGGGATGAAAACCGATCAGCATCATGAAAAGGGCGATTGCTGCGCCAACCAGCGCAAGCCCGCAAAGCTGCAATCCGCTTCGTTTCAGCAGATTGACAAGACTGCCCGGCATAAAGGCGGTGCTGCGTGCGAGAAGGTTGGACTGACTGCTCATCGGGGTATCCGTTGTCGTTTCGTCGCTGTTGATCGGGCAGACTTGGTTCAGCTCAGGGCATCGGCGATACGTCGAAGCCCTTCGCGGGTGGTTTCAAGGTCATGAACAAGGGCAATGCGGATAAAGCGTTTTCCGGGATTGTTGCCATCTGCATCCGTGATCGACAGATAACTGCCCGGAATGACTTTTACCCCGGCTTCCACCCATATTTTTTTGGTTGCGGCTTCATCATCACCGACATCAAGCCACAGGAAAAAGCCCCCCGGCGGACGATAAAAACCAAACCGGTTGCCAAAAATTTCCTGCGCGACATCAATCTTGGCGCGATAAAGATCACGGTTTTCCGATGCGTGGGCATCATCGGCCCACAGTTCGGCGGATGCGGCCATGATCGGCATCGGAATCGTCGCCGAGCAATAGCTGCGCAAGGCGTTGAAGCGTTTGATAATCACGGGATCACCGGCAACGAACCCTGAACGCAATCCCGGCGCGCTGGATCGTTTCGACAGGCTATGGAAAACAACCACATTATCCATCCGGCCGTCCTGTGCTGCACAGATTTCAAGCGCACCAACCGGGGCCTCGCGATCATAGATATCGGCGTAGCATTCATCCATCGCCAGAACGAAATCATGTTCCTGTGCCATCGCAATAATGCGTTCAAGATAGTCGCGCGATGCAACGGCCCCTTGCGGATTGGCTGGGGAACACAGGAAAAACAGGCGGCACGCCTTAAGTGTTTCGATATCGATCTGATCAAGATCCGGCATGAAACCGGTTTCCGGTCCCGCCGCCAGCGGCACCATTTCCGCATCATTAAGGACTGCCGCACCGCAATAGACCTGATAGAACGGATTGGGCAAAAGAACCTTGGGTTTCGGGCCGGGTTGATCCTGCGGGATAACGCAGGTCGCAATCAGATAAAGCGCCTCGCGTGTTCCGGCGACCGGCAGAATATGAGCATCCCGATCAATCATGCCATCTGGCAGATTGTAACGGCGGTCAAGCCATCCCTTGATCGCACTGCGCAGTTCCGGCGTGCCGTTTCCGGGCGGGTATTTATGCCAGAGGCTGGCGTATTTCACCATGGCCTCGGTGATCATCGCGGGGGGCTCGTGCTGCGGCTCGCCAATCGACATCACCAATGGCGTCTTGCCGGGTTCAAGCCCTTCTAACAGGGCAGCAAGCCGTGGAAACGGATAGGCGGGCAATTGATCAAGGCGCTGGTTAAACATCGCGTTCGGCATTCCGGTCATGAATGGATCTCGCAGATCGACAGGCGTCAAAATGCAGGTATCCGCAAAATGTGGGCAATCTCCCCTGACTTTACCCCTATGCCAAAAATACAAAGAAAGATTTAAGGGCGATGGTATCCGTTGCGAAAAAGCCCGGAAAGTTGCGCTCTCCGGGCTTTTGGCAGAAAATTCGGGCAAAGAATTGGCAGATCAGCTGGCACGCGGATCATCCTCAGGATACGGGCCGGATGGAACCGTTTGCATGTTTTGTGCTTATCACTGTGCTTAAAAAGGTGGCATGGGCAAAATACAAAAGACCCGCCACTGGGAAATCCCAAGGCGGGTCAATCGGTCTGACAGGCTGGGTGCCATGCGAACATGGCACCCGTCAGGAAATCTGATCGCTTAGAAGCGCTGCGAACCTTTACCGAATTCCGGATAAGCTTCGAGGCCAAGCTCGACAGCATCGCTGCCCAGTGCTTCTTCTTCTTCGCTAAGGCGAATGCCAACCGTGAATTTCAGGATCAGCCACACGATTGCCGATGCAACAATGGTGAAGGCACCCATCGCAACAACACCGGTCAGCTGAACACCAAACGATGCACCGTCATTGGTGAACGGAACAGCCATGGTGCCCCAGATACCGCAGACAAGGTGAACCGAAACCGCACCGACAACGTCATCGATTTTCAGTTTGTCGAGCAGCGGAACCGCAACAACAACCAGAATACCGCCGATGGCGCCGATGATGATGGCAGAACCGATGGTCGGGGTGTCCGGGCCAGCAGTAATCGAGACCAGACCAGCCAGTGCACCGTTAAGTGCCATGGTAAGGTCGACCTTTTTGTAGAGGATCTGGGTCAGGATTGCTGCGGCAACAACGCCACCGGCAGCAGCCATCGAGGTGTTGCCGTAAATGTTGGCAATCGCGATAACGTCAGCGGCCGAACCCATTGCAAGTTGCGAACCACCGTTGAAGCCGAACCAGCCGAGCCACAGAACGAAGGTACCAAGCGTTGCCAGCGGCAGGTTCGAGCCGGGCATCGGATGAACCGAACCGTCCGCACCATATTTGCCTTTACGTGCACCAAGGATGATTGCGCCGGTCAAAGCCGCCCAGCCACCAACCGAGTGAACAATGGTCGAGCCTGCGAAATCGGCAAAGCCCATTTCTGACAGCCAGCCACCGCCCCAGGTCCATGCACCGGTAATCGGATACATGATACCGGTCAGGACGACGACGAAAATCATGAACGGCCACAGTTTGATACGTTCGGCAACGGTACCGGAAACGATCGAAGCTGCGGTTGCAACGAACACCATCTGGAAGAACCAGTCGGAGGTCGCCGAATACCCGCCAGAGAAATCGCCACCAAGTGCAGCAGCGTCATCAGCGCTCCAGAGGCTGAGCGAACCGATCCAGCCGGAAACGTCCATATACATAAGGTTATAACCGATCAGGTAATACATGATACCTGCAACGGCGAAGAGGGCGATGTTTTTGAAAAGAATGGTCGATACGTTTTTGGTCCGCACCAGGCCGGATTCCAGCATGGCAAAGCCGGCGGCCATCCACATCACCAGCGCACCGCTAAACAGGAAGCTGAAGGTGTTGAGGATGTATTGGGTCTCGGCCGGAACGCCCGCGTCCTGAGCAAAGGCCGGTGACGTGATTGCCAGCGCAGCGGCCCCGGCAAGAGCGGCAAAGCCGGTTTTCTTCATCGGAATGTTCATAATGTCTCCCCTTGTCTCTGGACTTACAGGGCGTCGTCGCCGGTTTCGCCCGTGCGGATACGTACCGCCTGGCTCACATCAAGAACGAAAATCTTTCCGTCCCCGATTTTCCCGGTCTGAGCAGTTTTGGTGATGGCTTCGACAACCTGATCAACCAGATTATCCGTGATCGCGACTTCCAGCTTCACTTTGGGCAGGAAGCTGACCATGTATTCAGCGCCACGATAAATTTCGGTCTGGCCTTTCTGGCGGCCAAAACCTTTGACTTCAGTCACCGTCAGGCCCTGAACGCCCAGCGCACTAAGCGCTTCACGGACTTCATCGAGCTTGAAAGGCTTAATGACAGCAGTAACGAGTTTCATAATATTGCGACCTCCCGGCATATCCGTTGAGTACCGACGTGGTAATCACGATTTCGCAGTCGCAACCTACAAACCAAGAATCGTGCCAGATTCGAAATCAATCTTCTAATACGTTGAATCTTATATATATTCCTCAACAAACAGGTCATCTGATCGGGTGATGCAAAACGCGGGCAGGATACTAATTGTGCATAGATTTTGGCGTTGATTAAAATTTATGCACAAATTTTAATCAACTATAGCGATCTAAAAATCTGTTTTCCGTCAAGGCGATGTCGTGGCGGCATTGCTGTCATCAGGATCGAGAATGTCCGGATTGACGCAATGTGCGGTATTTTCCTGGTCCGGCTTGTGGCCGTGGTCGTGACGCGTTAAATCAGATGCATCTTTCGACGGCTGTTTTACGTAAAAACTGTCGAAGCATGGATTTTCCAGTCAGGTGTCATGCGACTTTGCCCGGCTGGCGCAGAAAGCAAAGGTGTGCACGATGGTTGCTCAGCAGGAAACGATTAAGGCCGATGTCATCATTCTTGGCGGGGGGCTGAATGGTGCGGCGATGGGGCTTGCGCTTGCGCATGGTGGCCTGCGTTCCGTTGTGATTGATTACGCTGACCCCAAAGCCATCCTCACTGCCAATTATGATGGACGTACTTGCGCCATAGCTGCGGCTTCCCGGTCCGTGCTTGATGTGATTGGTGTATGGAAATATATGGCGGACGAAGCCGAACCGATCCTTGATATCAGGATTGCAGACGGCGTAAGTCCGCTGTTCCTTCATTATGATCATAAAGATGTCGGAAACCAGCCTTTGGGCTACATCGTCGAGAATCTGATCACACGTGGCGCGCTTTATCGGGCTATTGCCGAAACCGATCTGGTCGAAATGATCGCACCGGCACGTGTTGAAACCATTGCACGTGATCAGGGCGGCATGACGGTTACATTGGCAGATGGCCGGTCTGTCCGCGGCGCGTTGGCCATTGGCGCCGAAGGGCGCAATTCGATGCTGCGGAATTGGGCGGGCATCAAGACCTACCAATGGAGCTACAGGCAAAGTGCGGTGGTCTGTACGGTCAAGCACAAGGTGCCCCATAACGGTCTTGCCGTGGAGCATTTCCTGCCCGCCGGACCATTTGCCATTTTGCCGATGACCGATGATCGTTGTTCGATCGTCTGGACGGAAACAACCGATCTCGCCAATTATCTTGTCAATCTGGACGAGGAGACGTTTGTCGACGAATTGCATCGGCGGTTTGACGGCTACCTTGGTGATCTTGAAGTCATCGGTCCGCGTTTTTGTTATCCGCTCGGTTTGCAGCATGCCTATCGCTACACCGATCCGCGCATCGCCCTGATCGGGGATGCGGCCCATGGCATGCACCCGATTGCCGGGCAGGGGCTTAATATGGGGATACGCGATGTCGCGGCCCTTGCCGAGATTCTTGTCGAAGCCCGCCGCCTTGGTCGCGATATCGGTGGTTCTGATGTTTTGGCTGAATACGAGCAATGGCGCCGCTTTGATAATACCGTGATGCTGGCGGTTACCGATGTGACCAATCGGCTGTTTTCCAATGATGTTGCGCCGGTGCGTTGGGCGCGTGATATCGGGCTTGCTGTGGTTCAGAAAATCCCGCCGCTCAAAAAGACTTTCATGTCCCATGCCATGGGGTATGCGGGGACTCTGCCGCGCCTGATGCAGGGTAAACCGCTTTAATCTTCCCCCATCCAGATGGTGATTGATGCCAAAAGGCGATCTTTGATTTCTAAAGATCGCCTTTTGGTTTGGCTATCTGCGCACAGTTAAAAACAATTCAAAATTGTGTCGCTTTTTGTCGTGCCGTGTTGATTTGAGTCAAGCATTTCGCATTTGCGAAGATGCAGTGTCCCCATGACGTATTTTTGAATGCAGGGGATAAACATGACACTTACCCGGAAATTGATGACCACAGTGGCCAGCTGCGCTGTTGTTGGCACGATGATGATTGCGGCAACTGGCGCACAGGCGCAGGAAGCGGCATTTAAAACCAAACAGGCAGGCGATATCCTTATTCGCGGCCGTATCGTCGGCGTGGTCCCGGACGAAGACATCACCAGCGGCACGCTTGCGGGTGAAGGCAAGGTTGATGACGATGTTATTCCTGAAGTGGATTTTTCCTACTTCATTACCGATAACATTGCGCTGGAATTGATCGCTGGTACCTCCAAGCATGATGTGACTTGGAATACCGGCTCCAGCAATCTGGACCTTGGCAGTGTGCGTCTGCTGCCACCGACTTTGACCGCACAATATCACTTCATGGCCGATCAGCGTTTCAGCCCGTATATTGGTGCCGGCATCAATTACACGTTCTTCTATGACAGCAAACCGGGTCAGTTCAATTCCGTCAAATATGACGATGGCTTTGGCTATGCCTTCCAGGCTGGCTTTGACTATGCCATTTCCGGGCCGTGGTCGCTGAACGTGGACGTTAAAAAGATTTACCTGAATACCGACGTCTCTGTGAACGGTGGCGCGGTGAAAGCCGATGCAGACCTCGATCCGTGGCTGTTCGGTATCGGTGTCGGTTACCGCTTCTGATCACTGCCGACGGCAAACTTTCCGGTTTGTTGTCTGATCCCAGGAACGGTCCTGACTTTGTTGTCAGGGCCGTTTTTGATTATGGGGCCGGATGGAATGGGCGGCTCATCGAAAACAGGGATGTCTGTTGCCTTAACGGCGCACAGGATCGCGTGACAGGCCACGTATCTCAAGTGCACGAAGGTAATCAGCCCAGAGCTGATCTTGATTGGCATGCAGGTCACGCAGATACTGCCAGCTGTACAATCCGCTATCATGCAGATCATCAAATGAAAGGCGCACTGCATAGTTCCCGACCGGGACGATGTCGATAATGCCGACATGACGGCGGCCGGGGATGATTTTTTTCTCGGACGGATGGTGTCCCTGAACCTCGGCAGACGGGCTTTCGACCCGCAGAAGTTCGGCACTGAATTTTGACGTCAGCCCATCATCCCAGATGATTTCCAGAATGTGCTCATCACGCAGATAGTTGATCTCAACCGGACTGAAACGCGGGGTAAAGCTGTCTTCCGACATGAAAGCCGTCACAATCAGTCTGCGATGACACGGGCTTCGTCAGGCAGCATGATCGGAATGCCATCGCGGATCGGATAGGCAAGGCCCGCCTTGACGCTGATCAGCTCATTCCGTTCGCGATTATATTCCAGCGTTTCCTTCGTGACCGGGCAAACGAGGATTTCAAGCAATTTCGGGTCTACCGGGCTATGTGTCGCGGTCATTGTCTGGCCTTCATATCACTTTAATTGGTGGCTGTTTGCGGGGCCCGTGGATGGGCCGCCATTTCCAGCAAGGTTGTCAGCATGTCACCGCGATCATACAGGCTTGCGCATTCGAGCAAAGCCTGTTTTTCAAGCGGGCTGAGGCGGCAGCCCATTGCAATGGCCGTCACCAGCATTTCATCATCCGTATCGCTCAGCGTATCCCAGCAGGATCGCAATGAATGCTGGGCAAAATAGCCTTCCAATGCTTGACGGAGCCGGTCGCGATTGATGGGCTGCAAATCCGGGGATGGCAACAGCAGGTCATCCTTCCATGGGGCGAAATCACCAAGCACTGCACGATATCCGCCACTTTGCATCGGCAGTTCTTCGATGATGTTGAATCGGCAGACACCCGTTAGCGTGATCAGGAAACGGCCATCATCCGTTTCACTGAACGCCGTGATGCGACCCGCACAGCCGGTCTGGAACACCGGCGGATTGTCGGGGTCCATGTGATAGGTGTTTCGCCCGTCCGGGCGTGGCTGAACCATGCCGATCATGCGGTCCTGTCCCAGGGCATCCGTGATCATGTTCAGATAGCGGGGCTCGAAGATATTGAGCGGCAGATGGCCACGCGGCAGCAAAAGCGCACCACTTAGCGGAAAAACCGGCATTGTATCTGGAAGATCCGAAAAACTGGGATCAAAAGGACCGCATATGCTCATGAAAACAAAACCGTCGAAAGTGCGCGGCGCCCCGCAACGCTAGCCGGGTCCATTGGGCCCCAGGCCTCGAAAAATTTAATCAGTTGGGTGCGACCGGCATCGTCGTTCCAGCTGCGATCCTTGCGAATGATCGCAATCATGGCGTTGACAGCTTCTTCACGCTTGTTGGTGGCAAAGCAGGCCATGCCCAAATCAAACTGTGCCTGCAGGTCTTCCGGATTGGCGGCCACTTTGGCACGCGCAACATCAAGGTCTTCCTTGCTGTAGCCCGTTTCCGCCAGTTCAAGCGCACTGATCGCGGATGCAATCGGCGCTTTCAGGCGGTCTGCTTCGGCCATGTTATCTACAAAATGGCGGGTTTCTTCAATTTCACCCATGGCGACCATGCAGCGGATCATGCCGCCGATTGCTGTTTCGTTTTGCGGTTCACGTTCAAGGACGCCAACATAAAGGCCGTGGGCTGTTTCATGGTCGTCATCCGCCAGTGCGCCTGCCGCCTGATCCAGAATTGCGGCAATCGGGCTTTCAATCGGGCCGCCTGCAAGGCGCTCGTAGAAGGCGCGGACTTCGCTTTCGGGCTGTGCGCCCTGAAAACCATCTACCGGTCGGCCACCCTTAAAGGCATAGACCGTTGGAACGGACTGAATGCGCAATTGCATCGCCAGTTCCTGATTCTCGTCGATATTGACCTTGACCAGCTTTACGCGCCCACCAGCTTCGCGTGTGACCTTTTCGATGGTCGGGGTCAGGCTTTTGCACGGACCGCACCAAGGGGCCCAGAAATCGACGACAACAGGTACTTCCATCGAGGGTTCGATGACGTCCTGGACAAATGTTTCTACGCTGCTGTCCTTGATCAGGTCTTTGTCCTGTCCGGCGGTCGGGGTGGTGTTCGCAGCGGTGGCGTCAAGAATGATGGACATTATTGCTTTACTCTCTAATTCTGGATTCTAGATGATGCCGCAACCGCTGTTCGACAAGGGGTCCAACCATAACATTAGGTAAGTCTTATAGCTTAATGTTTCGCGGTAAAAGGCTTTGTGAGCATTTGTTCGGAATCAGAACGAACCAATTTCCTCGTCAAAATCGACAATTCTGATTTCGTAGCCAAGACTGGTGATAAATCGAAGCAGATCATCCGATTGAATTGTCGTGGTTCTATCATTCCGCAAGGGGTGGAAGTTAAGAATGTCGCCTTTGGCCAGCTTTGAATCGAGGGCAAAGTTGACCTTGCGCGCATGATCGTTGATCAGGGCAAACGGTGTGACGGATCCGGGAATGACGCCCAGCGTCTCAAGCAGCAGCTCCGGTTTGCCAAAAGAAAGGCGCGCGCAGCCCAGTGTCTTGTGCAGATGGTTCATGCGGATTTCGGTATTTTCCTCGGCCACGACAAGCCACAGGGCATCTTTCTTGTCTTTGACAAAAAGGTTCTTGGAATGAAGGCCTGGCAAATCCCCGCGCAGCTTTTGCGAATCCTCGACCGTGAATAACGGCACATGCGCGTGAGTGCTGGTTTTGATCCCAAGATTTTCGAGATAATCGAAAAGTGCGGTTGATGGATCACTCATCCTGTTTTCCTTCTGGCTGGGTCGCGCGAAGATCGTCAGATTGCAATTAGGACGCAAATTGCAGCATGTTGGCGTGATTTCCCTGTTTTAAGGGTAAAAAGTCAAGGAAAACCGCCATTCTGGATGTGGCGGCGATTTGATGGAAAAAAGGGTTGCAATCGCGTTTTGTTGGGCTATTATCCGCGCCGCTCCACAGGGGCAGGAAATACTGATGAATGCGGGCGTAGCTCAGGGGTAGAGCATAACCTTGCCAAGGTTAGGGTCGAGAGTTCGAATCTCTTCGCCCGCTCCATCAGGTGGTTTCCTTGATCATGCTTTCATGATGATGCGGGCGTAGCTCAGGGGTAGAGCATAACCTTGCCAAGGTTAGGGTCGAGAGTTCGAATCTCTTCGCCCGCTCCATGATGAAAGTTTAAAAACGGCTGTCCTTCGGGGCGGCCTTTTTTGTTTTGGTCTTGCGGTTCCCAATAAGATGTCGTTTTTTGGAAAAATGCACGACAATCAGGACAACGATTACCCCCAAAACATTATCTGGACCGTCGGTTATGCGGGTCATGACCGCGACAGTTTGCTTGCCCTTCTGAAGGGGCAGGATATTACGGCGGTGGCCGACATCCGGACTTTTCGCGGATCGAATTACTGGAAGGCGTTTGACGCCGATACCTTTGGCCCGTTCCTGCGCGAGAACGGCATTGCTTACGTTTTCATGGGCGATCTGCTGGGTGGAAAGCCACAAGACCCGACACTTTATCCGAACGGTCGACTGGACTATGACCTGATGGCAGCACGCCCGGAATTCAAAGCCGGGATTGATCGTCTGATCTCGGGCGCAGGCAAATACCGAATCTGCCTGATGTGCGCGGAAAAGGATCCGCTGGATTGCCACCGCACATTGCTGATCGCGCCGGTACTCAAGGCCGCTGGGTTTGATTTGCGGCACCTGGTTTCCGACGGGCGTGTGGAAACCCAGGCCGAGACGGAAAAGCGCATGATTGCGATCAATGGCGGCGATACAGCCGATTTGTTCGCTGCCAGCGCACCGGATCCCGATGCCGATCTGGTTCTGGCCCTTAAGAAGCAAATTGTCAAAGCGGCTCCGCTTGCAGATGACGCAATAAAATCCAGAAAACGGCAAAATAATTTCTAATATTTCATGTCTTAAAACGCGTTATCGCCATTTTTTGAAAATGGTCATTTTGTATAATTCAAGTTTATATTTCATTCTATTTTACGAATGTTGCTGTACGCGGGAATATATATTTAAATCTGCAGTTGATGTTGTTGTCAGTTGCAGGAGGGCGTTGTGGCACTCGTTACCGGAACGGAAGGCAATGATAGCCTTGTCGGATCAAGTGATAATGACACGATTTATGGCTTGGCCGGAGATGATCAGCTTTATGGCGCTGGCAGGGATGACGAGCTAACGGGCGGACCGGGGGCCGATTTGCTTGACGGTGGCCCCGGAGGACGTGATAGCGCCAACTACGATACCGATACCGCAACACAAGGCGTGATTGTTGATCTGCAAGCCGGAACCGGTCACGGGGGCGAGGCACAAGGCGACCGGCTTGTTGGCATCGAAGTGGTCGAAGGAAGTCCGTTTGACGATACCGTAATCGGCGATGACGCAAGCAATGTGCTTTGGGGGCGCGGTGGCAGCGATTTGCTGCTGGGCGGTGACGGCGACGATTTTCTGTACGGCGATTATCTTGGCAATGATCCGGGCAACGACACCCTGCTGGGCGGAAGCGGGAACGATACCCTCACAGGGCGCGACGGCGAGGATACCCTTCTGGGTGGTGACGGGGATGATATGTTAAGCCCCGGTGCCGATGCGGACTATGTCGATGGCGGTGCTGGAAGCGACACATTGCGCTACAATGGTGATGCCGGTGTTTCGATCAACCTTGAAACCGGTGTTTTTCAGGGCGGCGAAGCCGAAGGCGACGTTGTCCATGATATCGAAAATCTATACGGCACAATCCATGATGACCTGTTAATCGGCGACGCTGGTCGAAATGTTCTGCAGGGACATTTTGGCGATGATGTTCTGCGTGGTGGGGACGGGCATGATGTGCTGCATGGTGGCAATGGGCATGACATCATCGAGGGTGGCGACGGCAACGATTTCCTGCGCGGCAATAGCGACAGATATCCAGAGGATGATGGCCCGGACACGTTTTTGTGGCGGGTGTTTGAAGGCGGTGCCGAACGCGACCGTATTGCCGATTTTGAAACCGGTTCCAACGGTGACAGGCTTCAGTTCGGAATCGAGTTTCAGGAAAAAAGCGGCATCCATGACTTCGCTGATTTTCTAGAGCATGCAGAGGAAACGGACGCCGGGTTGTATGTCGATTTTAGTGATGGTCGGCATTACGATTATGGTGTCCTGATTGAAAATACCGATCTTGCCGATTTCACCGAGGACAATATTGTGTTCGAGGACAGCATGATCGGTTAAAGGCAAATTGCTTTAGCCCATGATGTTATAACCACCATCGATATGGATGACGTCGCCCGTGATCCCGCGTGACCGGTCGCTGGCAAGGAAAGCGGCCAGTTCCCCGATCTCGTCGATGGTAACCAGCCTGCGTCCCGGTGCCCGGCTTTGGGCGGTGGTCATAAGGTGATCAAACTCGGCAATGCCCGATGCCGCCCGTGTCAGAAGGGGGCCGGGTGAAATCGCATGGACCTGAATGTTTTTCGGGCCAAGTTCGGCCGCCATGTATCGGGTGGCACTTTCAAGCGCGGCCTTGACCGGGCCCATCACGCCATAATGATCAATAACCCGCTCCGACCCCATATAGGTGACGGTCAAAAGTGCGCCACCGTCGATCATCAACGGCTCTGCACGCTTTGCCAGTCGCTGGAATGAATGGCACGAAATATCCATCGCGGTCAGAAACCCGTCGCGTGAACAGTCGATCACGCGTCCATGCAGGTCATCGCCAGGCGCAAATGCGATGGAATGCAGGACAAAATCCAGTTTTCCCCATTGATCGGAAATTGCCGCGAACAATCGATCCATCTGGTCTTCGTTCTGAACATCAAGCGGGGTGATGATCGCGGCGTTTAGTCCCTCTGCCAAGGGGCGGACATGCTTTTCGGCCTTGTCGTTCAGATAGGTGATCGCAAGCTCTGCACCCTCCCGGTTGAAAATTCGGGCACAGCCATAGGCAATCGATTTGTCGTTGGCAATTCCGACGATAAGGCCCTTCTTTCCTGCCAGCACTTGGCATCTCCTGCTTTGAGTTGTTTTGCGGATGCGAAGCGGACTCCTGATTCGCAAGCGATACAAAGCTTAAATGATTTTGCGATGCAGCAAAGTGTAAAATTCTGTGACAATCCCCAATTGGAATACAGGGCTCCGTTGATCGGAACCTATTGAGTGAACGATTTTTTTTTGTGCAGAAGCATAGTTTTTAGGCAGATGATCCGCTATGTGTAGCCATGGAAGGAAGCTGCAGTTTTCCGTCATTTCCGGGTGTGGGGAACTTCAGGTTGTCTTCCCAAATACATGTGACATCCGAGGTGTGTAGTGTCGCCCGCAAAGGTCGGCACTTCGGTTCTGGCAAACAGAGCCGATAAAAAGGGAAATTGGACATGAAAGCCCGAAGCGACGACCCGAAACGGGAAGTCATCGACAAGGTTGTCGAACAGATCCAGCAACGCTTGACCGGTAAGATGGCGAAGGATGCAGAAGCATTCGTTCGCCTTTTTTACAAGGATGTACCGCCCGACGACATGGCAGGTCGATCCGTCGACTCGCTTTATGGCGCGGCACTGACATTATATAAATTCGCGCAAAAGCGCCCATCGGCCAATGCCGCCAAGATCCGGGTCTATAACCCCGATCTTGAAGAGCACGGCTGGAAATCCGATCACACCGTGATCGAGATGATCAATACGGATATGCCGTTCCTGGTGGATTCCGTAACGTCTGCGCTTAACGAATTCGATCTGACCGTCCATCTGGTCATCCATCCGATCATGCGTATCGCGCGTGATGATCGTGGTGAATTGCAGTCGGTCGAAGCGGTCGAGAATTCGGATGCGTCGCGTGAATCCGTGATGCATCTTGAAATTGACGAGCAGACCGACGAAGCCGTTCTGCGAAAAATCCGTGATCGTCTGGAAGACGTTCTTACCGATGTCAGTCTTTCGGTCGAGGATTGGCAGGCGATGCTGTCAAAAGTCGCTGAAGTTCTTGATGGCATCAGAACCGCGCCAACCGGTATTTCCGCAGAAGACCAGAAGGAAGCCCAGGATTTCCTCGGCTGGGTCCATAACGATCACTTCACCTTCCTTGGCTATCGTGAATATAAATTCAGCGGTACGGGCAAGAAGGCCAAAGTGGACGTTAATCCGCAAAGCCAGCTTGGGATTCTGCGCCGTGAAGGGACGCATATCTTTGATGAGCTGCGCCAGATCGGCAATCTGTCGACCGAGGTGCAGGCATTTGTCGCCCAGCCAAGTCTTCTGATGGTGACCAAGGCCAACAAGCAGTCAACCGTGCATCGTTCGGTGCATCTCGACACGATTGTCGTCAAGCAGTTCGATGATGAAGGCAAGGTTGTCGGTCAGCATCTGTTTGTCGGTCTGTTCACCTCGGTTGCCTACAACCTCAGCCCGCGCCTCATTCCGCTTCTGCGCATGAAGCTTGCCGAAACCATCAAGCGTGCCGGCTTCCCGCCTGCCAGCCACGATGCCAAGGCATTGGTCAATATCCTTGAAACCTTCCCGCGCGACGAGCTTTTCCAGATCGAACTTGATGATCTGTATCATATCTGCATGGGCATCCTGCATTTGCAGGAACGTCAGCGGATTGCCCTGTTCGTGCGCCGTGATGCCTTTGAACGCTTTGTTTCCTGTCAGGTCTTCTGCCCGCGGGACCGGTTCTCGACCAAGCTTCGCATGAAGTTCCAGTCGGTGATCGAAGCCGCCTTTGATGGCAAGGTGACGGCACATTACACATTGATCGGCGATAGCCCCCTTGCGCGGTTGCACCTTCTGGTCAAAACCACGCCGGGTGAGTTGCCGGAATACAATGTTACCGATATCGAACGCCAGCTTGTTGAAACCGCACGCGACTGGGCTGATACGCTCCGTCAGGTGTTGGTCCGTGAAATGGGCGAAGAGCGCGGCTTGACCCTTTATCGTCGTTACGGCGAAAGCTTCACCGGCGATTATCGTGATCGGTTCGGTGTCGATACCGCGGCTCTTGATATCGACCGTATCGAGGACGTGATCAAATCATCGGACTTGCGGGTCAATCTGTATCGCCCGATCGAGGCCGCCGAGAACGAGCTGCGCTTCAAGATTTATAACCCCGGTGCACCGGTTCCGCTTTCCGACGTCTTGCCGATGCTTGAAAATATGGGTCTTAAGGTCATTACCGAAAACCCGTTCAAGGTCGAACCACGCGATACCGATGTGAATGTCCGCATTCACGATTTCGGGGTACTGGTTGACGGCGAATTCCACCTGCATGATGTGCGTGACAAGTTCCAGGAACTTTTCATTCGCATGTGGCATGGCGAAGTCGAAAACGACGCCTTTAACCGTCTTGTTCTGCTGGGCGGGTTGCATTGGCGCGAAGTCGTCATCCTGCGGACCTATGCCCGTTATATGCGTCAGATGGGATCGGCCTTCTCGCAGGATTACATGGCCAAAACACTGGCCAATAACGCCAGTCTCGCCGCTGCAATCGTCGATCTGTTTGTCGCACGTTTTGACCCGGATCGTGATCCGGGGCTGGCCGCCGAAGCCGAGGCCATCGAAGGCGACATTATCACCCGCCTTGAAGATGTGATGAACCCGGACGAAGACCGCATTCTGCGCGCCTTCCTCAACCTTGTTCAATCAACGCTTCGCACCAACTATTTCCAGTATGGCAAGGACGGCAATCCGAAACCCTATCTGTCGGTAAAATTCAATTCCGGCATGGTCGAAGATCTGCCGCTTCCGCGTCCTTGGCGCGAAATATTCGTCTATTCGCCGCGTGTCGAAGCCGTCCATCTGCGCGGTGGTCCTGTCGCGCGTGGTGGTATCCGCTGGTCGGACCGTCAGGAAGATTTCCGCACCGAAATTCTCGGTCTGGTCAAGGCCCAGATGGTCAAGAACGCGGTGATCGTGCCGGTTGGCTCCAAGGGCGGCTTTGTCGTCAAACGGCCCCCGGTCGATGGCGGGCGCGAAGCATTCCTTGAAGAAGGCATTGCCTGTTATAAAACGCTGATGTCAGGCATGCTTGATATCACCGACAATATTGTCGGTGGCGACATCATCCCGCCGGAACGTGTACGCCGTCTTGATGATGACGATCCTTATCTGGTTGTTGCGGCCGACAAGGGGACTGCGACCTTCTCCGATATCGCCAATGGCGTTGCCCGTGATTATGGCTTCTGGCTTGACGATGCCTTCGCATCGGGCGGCTCGCAGGGCTATGATCACAAGAAAATGGGCATCACCGCACGCGGTGCGTGGGAATCGGTCAAACGTCATTTCCGCGAAATTGGCAAAGACATCCAGAAAGAACCCTTCACCGTTGCCGGTGTTGGCGATATGTCGGGTGACGTGTTTGGCAATGGCATGCTGTTGTCCGAACAGATCAAGCTGGTTGCGGCCTTCAACCACATGCATATTTTTGTCGATCCCGACCCGGATCTGGCGAAAAGCTTTGCCGAACGCAAGCGCCTGTTTGACATGCCGCGCTCAAGCTGGGCCGATTACGATACCAAGGTCCTCTCGAAGGGCGGTGCAATCTTTGACCGCAAGGCCAAGACGCTTGATCCCTCCGCCGAGGTTCGCAAGCTGCTTGATCTTGGCACCGGCAAGGTAACGCCGGCCGACATGATGAAGGCCATCCTGAAAGCCGATGTCGAACTTCTGTGGTTCGGCGGGATCGGGACCTATATCAAATCGTCGGCGGAATCGAATGCCGATGCCGGGGACCGCGCCAACGATGCCATCCGCATCAATGGCAAGGATATCCGGGCAAAGGTCATCGGCGAGGGCGCCAACCTTGGCTGCACACAGCGTGGCCGTATCGAGTATGCCCACGCTGGTGGGCGTTTGAATACGGACGCCATCGACAATGCGGCGGGTGTCAACTGCTCCGATCACGAGGTCAATATCAAGATCCTGGTGGGCGAGGTGGTTGCCGCCGGTGACATGACCGAAAAGCAGCGTAACAAACTGCTGGTCGAAATGACCGACGAGGTCGGTGATCTGGTGCTGCGTGACAACTATCTGCAAAGCCAGGCGATCTCGAATGCCTTTGCCGGGGGCGGGGATGCGCTTGATGCGCAGGTTCGCCTGATCCGGATGCTGGAACGCGAAGGTCGTCTGAACCGGGAAATCGAATATCTTCCCGATGACGAGGAACTGGCACGTCGCACGGCCGCCCATCAGGGCCTTACCCGTCCGGAAATCTCGGTTCTGATGCCTTATGCCAAGCTGTGGCTGTATGACGAGGTGCTTAAATCCGATCTGCCCGATGACCCGATCCTCGTCGAAGAACTGGTGCGGTATTTCCCGACAGCTGTCCGTAAAAAATACAGCGCGGCGATTTCCAGCCATCGTCTGAAACGTGAAATCATCGCGACCGTCGGCACCAACAGTCTGGTCAACCGCGTTGGCGGGACCTTTGTCCATGACATGATGGAAGCCACCGGGCTTTCGGCGGTGGATGTTTCGCGCGGTTATCTGATTACCCGTGCGGTGTTTGGCCTGCGCAAACTGTGGGCGGGTATCGAAGCCCTTGATAACAAGGTTGATGCCAAGGTCCAGATCGCGATGTTCTCCCACATCAACCGCATGGTCGAAGATGTGACCCTGTGGTTCCTGCGCAATTGCGAGGAATTGAATGTCGGGGCGAAGATCGAGCTGTTCCGTCCGGCAGTCGCCAAGGTGATCGAGGCCTTTGACGATATCGTCCCGGCCGATGCGGCTTTCCGCACGACCCTGGATCAGAAATCGCAATCCCTGATCGATCAGGGCGTGCCCGAAGATCTGGCGCGCCGTGTGGCGGCAATGCAGCAGATGGTCGCGGTTTGCGATATCGTCCGCATTGCCGAGGCAACCGGGCGTGACGTCATCGATGTCGGGGCAACCTATTTTGCCATCGGGGCACGCTTCCAGCTTGGCCTGCTGCGTGCAGCAGCCGAGTCCATCGAAGCCGAAACCCATTGGCAGAAACTGGCGCGTGCCGCCGCGATTGATGATCTGTTCGGTCATCAGCGCGAACTGACGCGTGTGGTGCTTTCTTCTGGCACGAACGGCACGGTTGGTGGTGATCTGGTCAGGAAATGGGTCGATGATCATCAGCGCGGTTGTGCACGGTGTGATCAGCTGATCGATGAATTGCGTGCCGCAGGACAGATCGACCTGTCGATGATCACGGTTGCCAACCGCCAGATCAGGGCCATGGTCGGCGGCTGATCCGCACAGGCAAGGCATTTTCGCAAAAGAGGGTACTTCGGTGCCCTCTTTTTTTGCCTTCGCCCAGGGGGCTGAAATATCCCCCGGAATGTCAGGAGCAACCGGATGCCGTCGGGTTGGTAAATTTTTTGAACCGGATAACGAATGCGAAGTAATTGAATCGATTTAATTTACTGCCATTCTCCTGCCGTTTTTATATGATGAAAACCAAATGAAGTCAGGGGATGCCTTGAAAAATACCAACCGGTACGTATATTGAATACAGAAAAAGAGAAAAATGGTGTGAAAATGAGGAACGCTGCCGAGACCCGGACAAAATTGCTGGAGACCGCCATACAATTGCTATGGACCAGCAGCTATCACGATATTGGTGTCAGTGATGTCTGCAAGCATGCAGGGGTTACCAAGGGGGCGTTTTATCATCACTTTGACAGCAAGGCCGCCCTGTTTGCAGCTTCGGCGCGCCATCACTGGGATAAGGGAAAGGACGAACTCAGAGCGATCTTTTCCCCGGAAATTGCGCCACTTGATCAGTTGAACAGCTATATCGATCTGATCATGAACAAACAGAAAAAGCAGGCTATTCCGGGGGATGCCGAGGTTTGTGTCTGCCCGATTTTTACTGCCGGTGGCCAGGTTGGTCCCGAGGATATCGAAATTCAGGACTGTTCACGCGAACTTGCCGAGGAGCAGATCAAGTATCTTGCCTCCATGATTCGCGGCCTTAAGGGCGAAGGCATGCTTTCCGGGGATGCCGATGTGACGCTGCTGGCGCGTCTTGTTTTCCAGTTTGTGCATGGCTTGCTGACCTACGGCAAAGTTTTTAACAGTTTGGATACTGTTCGGTCTGATTTGCGTGTCGGCATCTGCCGGATGCTGGATTTACGCTGTGAATTCAGGGATGTTAAGGCCGAGGAAGCCTCGTTGTCAGTCGCCGGATAATTCATAAAATTTAGAACGCATGTAAATTTTTTTCATTTTCCCCTTGCTAACAAACCGATCGGTACGCATCTTCCCGTTATTCTGTCCGCGAATGCGCGGGTCACGCTATTGGGAAATGGAAAGATGCAATCACGATCCAAACTGAGAATGCTGCTGTCCGCCACAGCTGCAATCGCTGCGATTGCTGCCGGTGGTTACGGGCTTAGCACCATAGGTTCTGCGGGTGCCGACGAAGCCGTTGCACAGGCTGCACCGCAAATCACCCCCGTCACTGTCCAGGACGTGCACAGCCAGTCCGTCAGGCTTTGGAATAATTTCTCCGGCCGGCTGAGTGCGGTCGAGGAAGTCCAGCTTCGCCCGCAGGTCAGTGGTGCCATTGTCGATATCCGCTTCGAAGATGGTCAGATCGTCAAGCAGGGCGATATTCTCGCCGTGATCGATCCCCGCACATACAAGGCCGCCGTTGACGAAGCCAAGGCGGAACTGGCGGCTGCCCGCCAAACCCTGTCGCTTGCCGCCAAGGAAAAGGCACGCGCGGAAAAACTGGTGGCCAATGGCACCGTTTCCAAACGTGTCTTTGATGAACGCGTCAGTGCCGAACAGGTTGCGCAAAGTCAGGTTAACCGTGCGCTTGCCCAGCTCGAACTTGCCGAAATCGAATTTGATCATGCTTTTGTCAAGGCACCGATTGATGGCCGTGTCAGCCGGGTCGAACTGACCGTCGGCAATCAGGTCAATGCCGGGCCGAATGCCCCGGTTCTGACCACCATAGTCTCGACCGGTAAAATCTATGCCGATTTCGATCTGGATGAACAAACCTATTTCGCCAGCATCTATGACGCCAATAAAGTCAGCGGCGCGGATCAGAAAATCCCGGTCCGCATGACCATCGCCGGTGGCAAGACAATTGACGGATTTATCCACAGTTTCGATAACCGCATCGATACCCGTACGGGCACCATCCGGACCCGCGCCCTGTTTGACAACAGCGACGGCGCACTTCTGCCCGGCAGTTTCGCCAGCCTGCAACTCGGCACCTCGGCCGAACAGGATGTCATCCTGATTGCACCTGACGCCATCAGTACCGATCAGGACCGCAAATTCGTTTACGTGGTCCAGTCGGACAATACGGTTGCCTATCGTCAGGTAACGCTGGGGGCCGAAGTTGACGGGCGTCGCATCGTGACCTCCGGGCTTGAACCCGGTGACATGGTGATTGTGAACGGGATCATGAAAGTCCGGCCCGGTATGCCTGTTGCTCCTGAAATTCTGCAGGCCTCGGCATCCTGACGGATGCTTGACTGCGCGCAAAAGCTAGGCTGACTGTTATGCAGAATATATCCAGATTCTTTGTGGATCGCCCGATTTTCGCTGGCGTTCTATCCGTCCTGATATTGTTATCAGGTTTGATTGCCATGCTGAATTTGCCGATTTCCGAATATCCGGAAGTCGTGCCACCGACCGTTGTGGTCGAAGCGCAATTCCCCGGTGCAAACCCGGCCGAAATTGCCCAAACCGTCGCCTCCCCGCTTGAAGAACAGATCAACGGGGTCGAAGGGATGCTTTATATCAATTCGCTGGCGACGACTGATGGTCGTCTCAGCCTGACCGTGACCTTTGAAATCGGGACCGACCCCGATCTGGCACAGCAAAAGGTCCAGAACCGGGTCTCGCAGGCCGAACCGCGCCTGCCCGATATCGTCCGTCAGCTTGGCGTGACGGTGTCAAAGCAGTCCCCGGATCTGACGATGGTGGTGCATCTGCTCTCGCCAAATGACCGCTATGACATGCTGTATCTGCGCAACTACGCGACCCTGAATGTCAAGGATCAGCTGGCCCGCATCAAGGGCGTCGGGCAGGTCGGACTGTTCGGATCGGGTGATTACGCCATGCGCATCTGGCTTAACCCGGACAAGGTCGCCGAACGCGGCCTGACGGCGGGTGATGTCGTATCGGCCATTCAAAGCCAGAACGTGCAGGTCGCGGCGGGTACGATTGGCGGCGCGCCCTATGATACCGGTGTGCAGTTCCAGTTGCCGATCAATGTCCACGGGCGCCTCGAAACACCCGATGAATTTGCCGAAATCATCGTCAATCGCGACGAAGACGGCACCGTAACCCGTCTTGGCGATGTCGCCCGGGTCGAGCTGGAGGCACAGCAATATGCCCTGCGGTCCCTGCTTGATAACAAATCCGCCGTTGCCCTTCCGATCTTTGCCTCGCCTGGTTCCAACGCGCTTGAAATTTCAAGCAACGTTCGCGCAACCATGGCAGAGCTTAAGCAGAACTTCCCCGAAGGTCTTGAATACAGCATCGTTTACGATCCGACCGTCTTTGTTCGAAGCTCGATCAAATCGGTGATCAAAACCCTGCTCGAAGCCGTCGCCCTCGTTGTTGTGGTGGTGACGATCTTCCTGCAAACATGGCGTGCCTCGATCATTCCGCTGCTGGCCGTGCCGGTGTCGATTGTCGGGACCTTTGCCCTGATGCTGTTGCTGGGATTCTCGATCAACGTGCTGTCGTTGTTCGGTCTGATCCTCGCCATCGGGATCGTGGTCGATGATGCCATCGTGGTGGTCGAAAACGTCGAACGTAACATCGAACGTGGTTTGTCACCGCGCGATGCAACCGTGGCTGCGATGCGCGAAGTCACCGGGCCAATCATCGCAACCTCGCTGGTCATCACCGGCGTGTTCGTGCCGATTGCCTTCATCAGTGGCCTGACCGGGCAGTTCTATCAACAGTTCGCCCTGACAATCGCCATCGCAACGATCATTTCAACCATCAACTCCCTGACGCTCAGCCCCGCATTGTCGGCACTTCTGCTAAAACCGCATGATGCGCCAAAGGACTGGCTGACCCGTGCCATGGACTTTATCTTTGGCTGGTTCTTCCGCTGGTTCAACCGGTTCTTCAACCGCAGTACGGAACTGTATGGCGGGGGTGTCAAACGGCTGCTGGGGATGAAAACCATCATGATGGCGGTTTATGCCGGATTGCTGGTTCTGACCTGGCAGGGTTTCCAGATTTTGCCGTCCGGCTTCATTCCGTTGCAGGACAAACAATATCTGGTCAGTTTCGCACAATTGCCGCAGGGCGCGACACTGGACCGTACCGAAGAAGTCATTCGCGAAATGTCTGACATCGCATTGGCCGAACCCGGTGTCGAAAGTGCCGTGGCCTTCCCGGGCCTGTCGATCAATGGCTTTGTGAACAGTTCAAGTGCCGGCATCGTCTTCGTCGCCTTGACCGACTTTGACAAACGCAAATCCGATGACCTGTCTGGGCTGGCAATTGCCGGTAAACTGCAACAGAAATATGCCGCCCTTGACGAGGCCTTCGTTGCCATCTTCCCGCCGCCCCCGGTTCAGGGTCTTGGCACGGTCGGTGGTTTCAAATTGCAGGTACAGGACCGCACCGATCAGGGTTATCGTGCCCTTGACGATGCCATGAAACAGGTATTGGCCAAGGCATGGGCCGCACCCGAACTGACCGGTGTGTTTTCAAGCTACAATATCAATGTCCCGCAATTGCAGGCCAATCTGGACCGCACAAAGGTCCAGCAGCTCGGCATTCCGGTCGATGAAATCTTCCGGACCATGCAGATTTATCTGGGCTCGATGTATGTCAACGACTTCAACCAGTTCGGTCGCACCTATCAGGTGATCGCACAGGCCGACAAACCCTATCGCTCAAGCCCCGAAGACATCCTGCGTCTGCAAACGCGCAACGCGGATGGCGATATGGTGCCGCTTGGCAGTGTTCTTTCCGTCTCCGAAACATTCGGCCCGGATACTGCCATGCGTTACAACGCCTTCCGTTCGGCTGATCTGAATGGCAACGCCGCACCGGGTTACTCCAGTGGCGAGGCCGAGGCCGCGATTATCAAGATCCTTGATGAAACCCTACCGCCGGGCATGTCCTATGAATGGACGGATTTGACCTATCAGCAGATCCTCGCGGGTAACACGGCAATCTTCATCTTCCCGATCTGTATTCTGCTGGTCTTCCTTGTTCTGGCCGCCCAGTACGAAAGCCTGACCTTGCCGCTGGCGGTCATCCTGATCGTCCCGATGAGTACGCTTTCGGCGGCCTTTGGTGTCTATCTGTTCGGTGGGGATAACAACATCTTCACCCAGATCAGTCTGTTCGTTCTGGCCGGACTGGCATCAAAGAACGCCATCCTGATTGTCGAATTCGCCCGTGAACTTGAACATCAGGGCCGGACAACCGTTCAGGCAGCCATCGAAGCCAGCCGCCTGCGCCTGCGCCCGATCCTGATGACGTCGCTTGCCTTCATCATGGGCGTTGTGCCGCTGGTGATTTCAAGCGGTGCGGGTTCGGAAATGCGCCATGCCATCGGCATCGCCGTCTTCTCGGGCATGCTGGGCGTGACCATCTTCGGTCTGATCCTGACACCGGTGTTCTACGTGCTGGTGCGCAAGATCGGCCGTGGCAACGAGGTTCGTTCACTTGATGGGGCTGACGCGCAGCAGCCCGCGGAGTAACGAAAACCGTTGCATAACAGCCGGACCATAAAGTTCCCCCGACCCCGTGGTCCGGCTGTTTCTTTCTTCTGTGAAATTGATCTCATCTGGTTTCGGTCACGCTTGCCTTGGCGCAACTTCTCCCTATCTTCTGCGCGGAGTATTCGTCAAAGGAAGTGTCGACCATGAATTATGTGCGTACAGGTTTGTTGCTGGCTGGCTTGACCGCGCTGTTTGGCGCAGTCGGCATGATGATTGGCGGGCAACAGGGCATGATCATCGCATTGCTGTTTGCTGCGGCGATGAATGTGTTTGCCTATTGGAATGCGGATTCCATGCTTTTGCGCATGCGTGGCGCAAAACAGGTGGATGACCGCACCGCACCCGAACTGGTATCGATGGTGCGCGAACTGGCCCACAATGCCGGGCTGCCGATGCCCAAGGTCTATGTGATCGATAATCCCCAGCCCAATGCCTTTGCCACCGGACGTAATCCCGAAAACGCAGCCGTCGCCGCAACCAGCGGCCTGATGAAGTTGCTTGATCGCAATGAAATTGCCGGTGTGATGGCTCATGAACTGGCCCATATCAAAAACCGCGATACCCTGACCATGACGATCACCGCCACCATCGCCGGGGCGATTTCCGCCTTGGCCAACTTTGCCATGTTTGCCGGCATGTTTGGCGGGGGGCGCAATGAAAACAATAATCCGCTCGGCGGGGTGGGGATGATCCTTGTTGCCATTCTGGCACCGCTTGGCGCGATGCTGGTGCAAATGGCAATCTCGCGTACCCGCGAATACGAAGCCGACAAGATCGGGGCTGAAATCTGCCGCCATCCGATGTGGCTGGCATCCGCCCTTAACAAACTGGACAAAGGCGTTCATGCCATTCCGAACATGGATGCCGAACGCAACCCGGCGACGGCGCATATGTATATTGCCAACCCGCTTTCGGGCAAAGGTGTGGACAATCTGTTCTCAACCCATCCGAGCATGTCAAACCGGATTGCCAAATTGCGTGAAATGGCGGGCGCGCCACAATCGGGAGCTGCCGCACCGGCCAAATCCGGTCCGTGGTCCGGGGCGGCAAAGGATCGCCGGGTGCGTCGTCGTCCCTGGAATTAATCTAAGTTACTAGAATTTTGGGGGATTTCCTGACCCCGACCTATACAAACCTTGCCGGTTTTATCCTTCGGTATGGTGCGAAATGCGATGGCGTATGATTGACGCCGCCGCCGCTGCACGAGATTATATCATAATCGTCTAAGTCAACCTCCGGCCACGGACGGATGGCGACGGATGTTTGAGAAGGGGATAAATGGCGGGCTTCTGGTCGATGGTGGGGCTTGTTTTCAAGTCCATCTTTACAGCCGGGGAAACGGTTGAAAACGGTTCTGCGTCGGTCGATGGACCGGACGAACGTGTTGAGCCATGCCTGTATGCCGTTGCCCACTTTGTCCCCGAAGATTCATCCGGAACGCCATTGCCCGATCAGGTTGGTGACTGGGTGAAACGCACCCTATCGGATATCCCCGATACTGCGCCACTGTCGTTGGGACGGCATTTCACAATCAGTACCGATATTGCCGATGCCTTTCAGGCGGTGCGCGAAGCCCATGCTGGTGTATTGAACCTTGCCCGGCGTCAGGATGCTACGGCGGTATTCTGGGGGCAGACCAATCCGGTGAACGGATTGCTGGAAGTTCATTTCAGCAACGACATGCTGGTTTCACCGCTTTATGAATTGCTGCTGCCATTGGTTCACACCTTTCGTCAGCCACAGCATAAAGATACCGCAGCGGCCCTTCATATCCTTCTGACATGTGAATTGCTGGCGCGTGCACGTGGCCGTGATCTGCGCGCGTTGCAGGTGGCACGCCTTGCGTCTCACCTTGATGACCTTCAGGAACGGATCAATAACGGCGAAAACTTTGCCGATGTCGGGCAGGGCGTGACAACCGCCTATGCTTTTGGTGCGGTTATGCTGGCTGAAACGGGTGAACGCAGCTATTGCCTCAGCGCGATCCGGGCAATTGAACCGATTGTCCGTCAATTCCTGACCCTGGCTACGGAAACGCCAAAAGACAGCAAAACGATCAAAAAGCCGACCGGTCTTCTGAATGAACGGGTCGTTCAGCAGGAAACCGTTGAAACCATCAGCAAAACCGAAGACATGTTGCGCGGGGTTGCGGATCTGTCACTGATTGATCCGGAACGGTCGGCGATCATGGCGTTGTATGGCACGCTTTTGAACTGGTCGATGGTAAGCAATATGAACGCGCGTTCAGGCGCAACAGCCATCGGCGTCTGGAAGCTTCTGGAACGCCGTTTTGAATTGATGGCGGGCACGCCGGTTTCGCGCGCGATTGCCATTGGCAAACTTGGCGAAGCCACGATGATCCATGCCAAGGAAATTGACGATATCGAAATGGCCGAAACGGCCAGTGGCCATTATCGTCGGGCGCTGGGACTTGTGAATGCCAAGGCCCACACCGTTTTATATGCCCAGATTGCCTATGGTCTGGCGGAGTCTGTTGTCGCCCAGTCCACGATTGGCAGCGTCGGTGTCGTTGCCGAACAGGTTATTCCGGTCTTTCAGGCGGCTCTTAAAGTCTGTTCAAGACGCGATCATCCCTATCTTTGGGGGCGGGCGATGTTCGCGCTTGGCAGTGTGCAATTTTCCCTTGGTGCCGCCGAAAAAGACCTTAAGACAATTTCGCATGCACGGATGAATTTCTCTCAGGCTTACGACGCCTTCGACGAGGCTGCCGCACGCGGGGCAGCGCGCGCTGCCTCGGGCAGTTTCACCCGCGCCGAAAACATGATGCATCAGCTTTCGCAACGCCAGGCAGTAATCGATGCGACCGGCGGCGCAGGAGAAGCCAAGGCTTCGTAAGGGATTTCCGGCAAAATGGTGCAGATTAAACACAAAACGCTTTAAATCAGACAAAAGAAAACCCCGCAGCCTTTCGGATGCGGGGTTTTCCGACTGCGAATGCCGGGGATCAGTTCTATTCGCGATTACCGAAGAACTGAAGCAGCATTACGAACAGGTTCACGAAGTCCAGATACAGCTGCAGGGCGCCAAAGATGGCTTTCTTGCCTGCGGTCGCCTGATCATCGTGCTCATGGTAGCTTTCCTTGATCCGCTGGGTGTCATAGGCGGTCAGACCGGTAAAGATCAGAACGCCCGCACCCGAGATCACGAACTGAAGCATCGAGCTGCCCAGGAAGATATTCACGACACTGGCCAGGATGATCCCGATCAGACCCATGAACAGGAAGCTTCCCCAACCCGAAAGGTCTTTCTTCGTCGTATAGCCGTAAAGGCTCATCGCGGCGAAGGTGCCTGCGGTGATGAAGAAGGTCCGTGCGATGCTTTCACCCGTGTAAACGAGGAAGATCGACGACAGCGACAGACCCATCAGTGCTGCATAAACCCAGAAGGTTGCCTGTGCCGCACCAAAGCTCATTTTATGGATGCGGAAGCTCAGGAACAGGACAAGCCCGATCGGAGCCAGCATCACGATCCAGTGCAAACCGGTTCCGAAAATCGCCTGCATCAGGGTAGGGCTGGTCGACACAGCCATCGCGACGATACCGGTCAGGGCAAGTGCAGATGCCATATAGTTGTAGACACGCAGCATATAGGCGCGGAGACCTTCATCAATCTCGGCCGCCGACCGGCCAACCGAGACGTCATAGCCGCGTTGACGCGTTTCAAAAGCCATTGAAATCCCTCTTTGATCCATAACGGGCAGAATGTTCATAGAACTCTGCAATGCTGAAAATATGGCAGCATTTCCGTGAAAAGCAACGGTTTGGCTAATTGTGGTGTCCCCGGAACTGACAATATTGTGATCTTGTTCACTTCGTCTCGAAACGCGATTTTCTGACCATTTCGGCCTATAATTTCGTATCCTTTCAAAGGATCGGTACTGTTACGCGCGGTTTCGCCCCGGTTCAGGTGGCGGTTTGGGGCGTCGATGGGAAAAAAAGTTTTCGATAACAACGGCATATTGGAAACCTGTGGATCGAACATCTTCTTGTTCATCTCGCGGGTGGGGCGTGCGTCGTTGCTCGGTTTTGTCCTGTCGCTTTTCGCCGTTTCTGTCGCATCGGCACAGAATCCGAATTTCGTTGCCTCAAAAAACGCAAACGAGGTGCCGGTATTTGATGCGGTTTATCCCGAAGATGAATTTTGTGCGACGGCGGGTGTCGGTGGCCTCTGTGCTGCCGAACCGGTTGATGTGCCCGAATTTGACGCCAATTTCATTTATCGCTTCGTGGCCTACGAAGCACAGCGGCCGTTTGACCGTTTCTCATGGCAGGCAATGGTTTCGCTGGTCTGGCCTTACGATGGTGACGGGAATCCGATTGATGCCGGGTACCGGCACCCCGATGCCGGGTACGCATGGTGGGAAACCTATCGTGACAAATATTCATTGTTTGCCGGGGGGTCGGCACCCGATGATCAATGTCGCAACGATCTGCCCGACGGGGCTTTGTTGCTATCGGCCTTCGTGCAGGCGTCTGGTGACGTGCTGATTGATCAGGCGGGAAACTTCGTTCTGTACGAAACACGCGTGAATGATATTGCCGCTGATTATATCCGTTGGAATGGCCTTGATAGTGCCGCCGGTCGCATGGCCTTTGCCCAAAGTGGCCAGTCTGTCGGCTTCCCGATTCTAAAGCTGTCTGCGGGGGCGGGAACCTCGCCACTCGAAAATGCAAATCTGCTGGCCAGCGACAAGACGTCTTTCAAGCCCGGCGCGCAAATGATCAAGTTTGCCTGGCGCATCATGACCGATCCCACCGATCAGGAACGCTATTATACAAAACCGGCCCGGATTGCTGTTGCGCCAAAGGATGCCGTTGATGGCAGGGCCAAATGTCTGGATGTGACGGTCGGGATGGTCGGTTTGCACATCGTTCAGCGTGTCAAAAGCGGCAATGGGGATCGTTGGATATGGTCGACATTCGAACATGTCGATAACGCACCACTGGCATCAAATGCACGCCGCCCCAACAGCATCATCGCCAATGACCTGTTCCCCGACGGTTGTCTGGGCCCGGATAAAACCGATCGTGATTACGTTTTTTATGATGGTGTCGACCGTGCCGACCATCTTGCCAATCAGATCGTACAATCCGATTTACGCTGGGCGGACGAGCCACCCTATGCCCGTGATCCGGATGGCAATCGCGTCACTGCGCCCGATATCGTCCGTTGCTGGCGGCTTTTTTCCGGAACGGCAGAGGCGAATTTCGTCTGGCAGCGGAAACTGGGTGACAGTGTCTGGAAAAACTATTTTCTGGTCGGCACCCAATGGATCGGAAATGGCGGCGGGGCCCCGTTCGGGGTGGGCGAAGTTCCCCGATTCTTAAGTAACGTCGCCCTTGAAAGCTTTATCCAGCATCAAATGGATGGCACCTGCCTTGGCTGTCATTCCACCGCGTTTACCGATGCCGGGCAACCGTCCAATTTTACCTTCCTGCTCGATCCGGGCCGCTAGCGGGTACTGCGTCATGTGGTGCCGGTCTGATCACGACAAAATGGTTCATATTTGCCGATGCATCGACTAGCATGTGCCGACCAAAACGTCGTGAAATCAAAAAATCAAAAAGACGTGGCGGATACAGGGAGGAAACATGCTACCGGTTCGTGCGGATTACGCGTCGGTGCGTTCTGATTTTGTCTGGAACGTGCCTACTCATTTCAATATTGGTGTCGATGTTTGCGACAAATGGGCAGACGACCCTGATCGTCTTGCCCTGATGTATCGCAGGCGCGATGGATCGCGCCGCGATTACAGCTTTGCGCAGCTCAAGCGCCTGTCGAACCGTTTTGCCAATGTCATGCGCCGTCATGGCATTCGTCGCGGGGATCGGGTTGGTATTCTGTTGCCGCAAAGCCCCGAAACCGCCGTGGCCCATATCGCCACCTATAAAATGGGTGGCATTGCCGTGCCGCTTTTCAACCTGTTCGGGGTCGAGGCCCTTGAATACCGGCTTGGCAACTGTGCCGCAAAGGCACTGGTGACCGATCAGGAAGGGGCACGCAAAATTGCTGAAATCCGCGATCTTCTTCCGGCGCTTGAATATGTCTATGTGATTGATGGTGCGCCCGATGGCTGTTTTGATTTCAAGGCACTCTCGGCCGAGGCCAGCGATGAATTCGAACCGGTCAAGACGCGCGCCGATGAACCGGCCCTGATCATTTACACATCGGGCACCACCGGCCAGCCAAAGGGCGCATTGCATGCCCATCGCGTGCTTTTGGGTCATCTGCCCGGTGTGGAAATGTCGCATGACTTCTTCCCGCAGGACGGCGATGTCATGTGGACCCCGGCGGACTGGGCATGGATTGGTGGGTTGCTTGACGTCCTGCTGCCGGCCTGGCATCACGGCAAGCCGGTCGTGGCCCACCGCTTTGAAAAATTCAGTGCCGAGGCCGCCTTTGGCCTGATTGCCGAATATGGCGTGCGCAATACCTTCCTGCCGCCAACCGCGCTCAAGATGATGCGCGCCGCCGGTGATGACGTGGCGGCAAAGTTCAAATGCAATATTCGCTCAATCGCAAGCGGCGGTGAAACATTGGGTGCGGAACTTCTTGATTGGGGGCGTCGCGTGTTTGGCGTCACCATCAACGAGTTTTATGGTCAGACCGAATGCAACATGGTGGTCAGTTCCTGTCAGTCGATCATGACCCCCAAACCCGGCGTGATGGGCCGTGCGGTGCCGGGGCACGAGGTCGCGGTGATCGATATGGCCGGGAATGTCCTGCCCGCCGGTGAAATGGGCCGGATTGCGGTTCGGTCGCCTGATCCGGTGATGTTTCTGGAATATTGGCGCAACCCCGAAGCCACGCGCGAGAAATTCATCGGCGAATGGCTTCTGACCGGCGATATGGGGCAGCTTGACGAAGATGGCTATATCCGTTTTGTCGGCCGCGATGATGATCTGATCAGTTCGGCAGGCTACCGTATCGGCCCGGGCGAGATCGAGGATTGCCTGATCGGCCATCCCGCCGTGCGCATGGCCGGGGTGATCGGCAAACCCGACGACCAACGTGGTCAGATCGTCAAGGCCTTCGTCGTGCTGGCCGACGGGATTGCGCAAAGTCCGGAACTTGAAGCCGATATCCGTGATTTCGTCAAAACCCGGCTGGCCGCCCACGAATATCCGCGTGAAATTGCCTTCATGGAACAACTGCCAATGACCACAACCGGCAAGGTCGTCCGTCGTGCGCTTCGTGATCTGGCATGATTTCCGACGATACCCAATCGAAATGAAAAGGGCCGGTCTGTGATGGACCGGCCCTTTTGGGTGTTCTGCACTGCGTGCTATTCGTTACGCAAAAGCGGTGCCGCCGGGCTGCGCAATGCCTGCCATGTCCCGATGAAGCCCGCCGACAGGGTCGCCGCCAGACCAATCGCAATCGGGCCAAAGATCGTCATCGGCAGGAAGGTCCAGCTCGCTTCCATGATCAGCACCAGAACCGACCAGGCCGCAAGACTGCCAAACAGGGCGGCAATCACCCCGGTGGCAAGGCCCAAAATCCCGTATTCCAGCGCATAGGCATAAAGGATATTGCCGCGCGTCGCCCCAAGGGTTTTAAGGACAACCGCATCATAAATCCGTTTGCGCCGCCCGGCGGCAACTGCGCCTGCAAGGACCAGAACCCCGGCGACAATCGCAATCGAACTGGTTGCGTTAAGCGCGGTGCCGATCCCGGCCAGAATGGCATTGGCGGCCTCAAGCGCCTCGCGCACCCGGATCGCCGACACATTGGGGAAATCCATGCCGATCATGCGATCAACCGGTTCTTCCATGTCGCGCGGCATATGGGCGGTCGCAATCAGGCTATAGGGTGCCTTGTCGATCAGGCCCGGCGAAAACACCATGGCGAAATTCATCCGAAGGCTCTGCCATTCGATTTCGCGCCAATTGGCAATCTCGGCGGTGATATCCCGGCCCAGCACATTGACGGTCAATGTATCGCCCGGCTCCAATGCGAATGCCTCGCCAATATCGCGCGAGATGGAAACAAGCGGCTTGGCCCCGTCGTCATAATCAGCCGGCCACCATTCCCCGCGCACGATCTGGGTTTCGGGCGGCTGACTTGCGGCAAAGGTCAGGCCACGGTCACCACGCAGGAACCAGCGATCATCTCCCGGACCAACATCATTGGCATCAACCCCGTCAATCGCAACCACCCGGCCACGCAGCATCGGTGTTTGTTCGATATCCGAAACGTTATCTTTTTCAAGAAGTTGCGTTTTGAACTGATCCATCTGATCAGGCCGAATATCAAGGAAGAAGAAGGCCGGGGCCGAGTCCGGCAGATTTTCCGATATCTCGTGATCCAGATTTCCCTCGATCCCCGAAATCGTCACCAGCAGCGTCAGACCAAGCCCAAGCGACAGCGCAATCGGCACCGTGCTGGCACCCGGCCGATGCAGGTTTGCCAGCGCCAGTCGGCTAAAGGCATTGCGCCCGCCCGTCATCCGTTTTGAAAGCGATACAATTGCCTTGCCCGCTGCGGCAAAAACCGCAATCGCCAGAAGCGACCCGGCGATAAAGCCAATCGCAATCTTCTGGTCCGTCGCGGTAAACACGGTCAACAACAGCAACAGGATAAGCGGCACACCAACATAAGGCAGGTCACGCTTACTTAACGCGCTGCCATTCATCAATCCCGCACTGGCGCGGAACAATCGCGCAGCGGGAATTTCACGTGCACGTAAAAGTGACGGCATGGCAAAGACCAGTGTGGTCAGAACACCAAATGCGGTTGCAATCAGAAGCGACGGCAATGCCGGGCCCAATGTCACGTCAATCGGCAAACGCCCGGCCAGAAGCGGCGCAATAATCGCCGGTGTCACCGCCCCGATCAGAAGCCCGATACCGATCCCGACAAGCGACAGCATCAGGATTTGCAGGAAGTAAATCCGCAACACCAGCCCATGCGATGCCCCGATGGATTTAAGCGTCGCGATAACGGATGTTTTGCTTTCGATATGGCTGCGCACCGCATTGGCAACGCCAATCCCGCCAACCAGCAATGCCGAAAGCCCCACCAGTGTCAGAAACAGCGTCAGCCGTTCGATAAACCGCCGCAGGCCCGGATTGGCATCCGATACGTCACGCACGCGCCATCCGGCATCCTCGAACTGCGCGTCAAGCCGGTCGCGAAACACCTTTGGCGTTTCCGCATCATTCAAATCCAAAGCGTAATAATAATTGATCAGGCTGCCGGGCTGCACCAGCCCGGTATCAGAAAGGGCATCCATCGACACCATTAAACGCGGGCCGAAATTGAAAAAGCCAACCGCCTTGTCGGGCTCGGTCGCGATCACGCCGCGCACCTGAATATTGATATCGCCAAGGCGAACCGTATCACCGACAGTAATCTTCAGCCGTTCCAGAAGCCCGGCCTCGGCCACACCGCCCCAGACACCGTCCTTTTTAGAAAGGGCACCGTCAAACGCAATACCGTCGGCAAGTTCCATCTCGCCAAACAGCGGATAGACATCATCAACCGCCTTAAGCTCGACCAGTCTGCGCTGCTCCGGCCCATAGGCGGTGGCGCGCATGGTCGCAAGCCTGCCCATGCGTTCGGTGTTTTCCGAAAGCCAGCTTTGCTGTTCCTCGCTTGCGGGCATATGGACAAGCCGAAGCTCGACATCGCCGCCCAGAAGGGCCCGGCCATCGCGCTCCAGCGCATTTAAAACGGATTCCGAAACGTTTCCGACCGCGGCGATTGAACCAACGCCAAGCGCAAGGCACGCCAGAAAAATGCGAAAGCCGGAAAACCCGCCGCGCAGTTCCCGTCGGCAGACCCGCCAGGCAATCGACCACAGCTTTTCCGCCCCGTTGGTGGATTGGGAAATACGGCTCATATGTCGGCATCCTGTTGCGTAACGATTTCCCCGTCGCGCAGCATGATCGACCGGTCGCACCGCGATGCCAGCCCCGGATCATGCGTAATCAGAAGCAAAGTCGATCCCTTGCGCTTCGCCAGATCAAACAGCAATTCGATAATCGTTTCGCCCGTGGCCCCGTCAAGATTGCCGGTCGGCTCATCCGCCAGAAGCAGTTCCGGATCGGTCGCAAGCGCACGTGCGAGTGCCACGCGCTGCTGTTCCCCGCCGCTCAACTGGCCCGGATAATGCCCGATCCGATGACCAAGTCCGACGGCCTTAAGCTCCGCCTCGGCCCGCTCAAACGCATCCTTGCGTCCGGCAAACTCCATCGGAAGGGCGACGTTTTCAAGGGCTGTCATGGTCGGCACAAGGTGGAAGTCCTGAAACACGATGCCGACATGATGGCGGCGATAAAGGGCCAGACCATCTTCATCAAGCTTGCGCAAATCCTCGCCACAGATATTGATCGTGCCCGCCTGTGCCTGTTCCAGCCCGGCAATCACCATCAAAAGCGACGTTTTGCCCGATCCCGACGGCCCGACAAGGCTGACACGTTCGCCGGCATCAATCTGGATATCGACCCCTTTGAGGATATCAACAATCCCCGCCGGTCCCTTCAGGCTCAGCTTAAGACCGGAAACATCGACGGTGCGCTGGCGCGCTGCCTCTGTCGTATTTGCTGTTTTTTCCGGCATAGAGGCAGTTTCGGTAACACTCATTACGGGTCCAATCGGGCTAAGGCATTGCAGGGGCGAATAAACGGGTTAAATAACTGTACGGAATTTGGTGTCACCAGTTCAAATTTGACTTCAGATTTGACCATCTCAGGGTAACCGATGGGTGACCAGCAGGTAACCAGAGGCTAACCGTCTGTGCAAGATGACAAAACATAAGGTGAGATTTGTGGCATACACGCTGTTCGGGCAAGACCCGGCTGTTAACCAGTTCACTTTCAAGCAAAAGCCCGGATTGTTCGAAGGGCTTTCCCGCCGCCTGTTTCGATGTGCCGGGATGGGTTTTGGTATTCTGATTGGCGCCATGAGCCTGTTTGGCATTCATGATGCGCAAGCTGCTGACAAGGCTGCCGACAATGCCGCAAACACTGCTTCGGGCAATGCCCCGCAAACCCTGATGCTTTATGGCGACAGCCTGATGGCGGGTTATGGCCTCTCGCACGAGGATGGCTTTGCCCCCAGGCTTGAAGCCGCCCTTCGCGATGCCGGGCATAACGTCAAGGTCATCAACAGTTCGGTTTCCGGCGATACGACGGCGGCGGGCCTTTCGCGCCTTGAATGGGCGCTGGTCGATGATCCCGATATCGTGTTGCTGGAACTGGGTGCCAATGACGCGCTTCGCGGGGTGGAACCATCCCAGACCCGCGAAAATCTTGATGAAATCATTGGAAAGCTGCGCGACCGCGATGTTGCGGTCCTGTTGGCCGGGATGATGGCACCACCCAATATGGGCAAGGAATACGGGGCTGAATTCAATGAAATCTACCCCGAACTGGCAGCAGAATATCAGCTCGCCTTCTATCCCTTCTTCCTTGATGGGGTCGCCGCCGATTCCAGCCTTAATCAGGATGACGGCATCCATCCCAATGCCGACGGGGTGAAGATTATCGTGGAACGCATTTTGCCGAAGGTGATTGACGTTCTCGAAGCAGATTCCTGATTTTCCGCCTCCGCACCAACCGCATTCAGGTGACCGGATTTCTCAAAGGCTGTACCCGTTGGTGCAGCCTTTTCTTCTTGCGGTGGAATTCGATAATTCCTTTTATAACAAATAATTGCTGGGCGGCATTGGCATGAAAATACAGGATTTCCATCGTCCTCCAGGATCAGTTTCGACAGAAACCGCCCCGAAAAACTACATACGTAGATAGAATTAGAAAGCAAACCGAAACGATTTTGGTGGGTCAGGGCAGGACAAAGTCGATCTGTCCGCGTTCGCGAAATTATGTGTTTATTATCAATGAGTTGTATGGTTTCAGGGTCGGCTGGGAAATGGTAAAAACCGGCCCGAAAATGGCCCAAAAGCCCTCAGAACACCTGATTGAGTGTGAAATTAACACATCATTTACTTTCGGTTATGTTTCGAATATCCCGATCCGCAACTACATTTGTAGTCATCTCTGGTTTGATCTGACAGAACAAATGCAAACAAGACGTTAATTCAACCAAATTGACGCCGTTGCCGCCGGGGCGAACCAAAGCATAAAAACTGAAAATAATTCAATAATGACAATATCTTATGGATTTTCCCTCGTTTATGGGGCCGCAAACATGGGTGATCCATTCTTGCGGGCGGGCTAAGGGGCCGAAACTCAGGCGAAGAATCGATAATGCGGGAAAAGATATTTTAATAACAATTACTTATCTTGTCTCTACGGTATCGGGAACCCCTGCGAAATCGCCTGTTTTGCCTGTGGATGAATCGGAAGCGATTCAATTTTGCCTACAAACGCAGTTGCAGGTGGGTTCTCCCGCCGCTACACTTTAGCCAAATTGATCTTCTCAGTCGGGATTGCGGTGGTTTTTCCGCCGTAAGGTATTGATTTAAATTGATATATATCGGGCAAGGGTGATGGCGGCACAATCAGTCAAACAATCCTACACCATTCCGTGTTCTTCGATGTTCCGTGATGCTGTTCTCGCACTGGCCGCCAAACGCGGGGTCAATGCGGCCGATCTGGCGCGCTCCGTCATGCTGATTGTGCCCGAAGGCGCGATTGAAGATTACGAGGACCCCGGCGATCCGCCGCCGGGTGATCGTGAAACCATCGTCCTGAAATCAGGCCCCGCCGAAGGCCGTCCCTGGCGGCGCAAACCAAGATTGCAATTGCGTTTGCCACCGGGGCATTCAATCATCGCGGTGCGCAAGGCGCTCAATATGGCGCTGCATTTCGACAAGGGCGAAGTCAAGATGCGCGTTGAAAAGGCCGATATCCTTGCGGCCGAACGCAAGGCACTGGAAGAAGCCCACGCCATCCGAAAACGTCAGGCCGAACCGCCCGTCGAACTTCTGCAATCGCGCGAGGAACTTGAACGTCTGCGCGCCATCGTCGATAATCTGGCGTTCGAACCGCTTGATCGCGGCGTCACCACCTTTAACGAAGCCCTGCATGTCATGGGCTTTGCGCCCAATGCCCGTCCCGACATGAAGTCCATCCGCACCAAATATCGCATTCTGGCCGCCATTCACCACCCCGATAGCAATTATGGATCGCACCAGCGCATGACGCAGCTTAATGCCGCGATGGATTTGCTGCGCCGACATATTGCCTGACGGGGCAGGGCTGAAATCTTTGTTCGCCCATTGTGAATGGCCCCCCCGAATGCTTAGATAGAGCTTGGATAACCACAAGACCAAGAAAACGGACCGCCACATCATCAGGCAGGTTTTCAAAAAGCGGGAGAATGCATGACGGCTGAATTTCATGCGGCACATGCCAGCGGGGAAAATTGGGCAGCAGTCGCCACCGAACTGGCCGATCAATTGCAAACACAGCCATTGCCGCAACAGGCACTGGCTTTTTTATATGTCTCCGAGGCACTGGCCGCCGACCTTGGCAGCATCCTGACCTTCCTGCGTTCCCGCCTGTCGCTTGAACACTGGGTCGGCACTGTCGGGATTGGTGTGTGCGGGTCTGGCCGGGCCTATTTCGGGGTTCCGGCCGCCTCCGTGATGGTCGCCCCGATTGATCCGAATGATTTTCATATTTTCGAACCGCTTAAAACCGATAACGATCTCGATGCACCGGAATTGCAGCGGGCGATTGATCGCCTGCAACCGATATTCGGTCTGGTTCACGGCGATCCGGGCGCACCTGACAGCCTGGCCACTCTTTCCGAACTGGCGCGTCTGGGGTCAACCTATCTGGTTGGCGGCATTGCATCGGGCGAACGCGGTGCGCCGCAAATCGCTGACAAGGTCGTCGAAGGCGGCCTTTCGGGGGTTTTGTTTGCCGACAAAACGATTGTGCAGGTCGGGATCAGTCAGGCCTGCACCCCGGTCGGACCGGTGCATCGCGTGACAGAGGGACGCGATGGCATCATCGCAACCCTTGATGACCGTCCGGCACTCGAAGTCTTCAAATCGGAAATGGAAGCCGACGGCAACGAAAATTCCATCGCCTCGGGCCGCTATCACGTTGCCCTGATGGTGCCGGGCTCGGATACCGGCGATTTTGTCGTCCGCAACCTGATGGGGGTTGATCCGCACAACAATCTGATGGCCATCAGCGGCGATGTGCAGGTCGGCGATACCATCCGTTTCGTGCGGCGTGACGGCGTTGCCGCTGAACAGGATTTGCGCCGCATGCTGGCTGATTTGCAAAAACGCCTGCCGGGCAAACCGCGCGGCGCGCTTTATTGCAGTTGTGTCGCCCGCGGACCGCATCTGTTTGGCACCGAAAGCCGTGAAATGATGATCATCCGCGATGAAATCGGGGATCTGCCGCTCACCGGATTTTACGGCAGTGGCGAGGTCTGCAATGATCGCTTTTACAGCTATACCGGGGTTCTGACCCTGTTCATCTAGGATCAAATGCGTCGAAAATTCATTGCAATTCCATGATGTTGCAAGAAAATTTGCGCTAAAAGCTTTCATCACTCCGCGACCGGGATATATTCATACCATTGAAAATAAAATGCGCCCAATCAGGGCGCAAAAGGGGATTGATCTATGGAATATCGTCGATTGGGTCGGACTGACATCAATGTCAGTGTGATTTGCCTGGGTACCATGACCTGGGGCCAGCAGAATACGCAGGACGAAGCGTTCGAACAGCTCGATTACGCCACCGCCAATGAAATCAATTTCATCGATACTGCCGAAATGTATCCGGTCCCGGCGATGGAAGAAACCTTCACCAGAACCGAAACCATCATCGGCAACTGGCTGGAAAAACGCGGCCGTCGCGATGATCTGGTCATCGCGTCCAAAATTGTCGGCCCGGCAGAACGTTTTCCCTATGTCCGGGGTGGCCCGCGCCTGACCCGCGCACAGATCAACGAGGCGATTGACGGTTCGCTCACACGCCTCAAAACCGACTATCTCGACATTTATCAGCTCCATTGGCCGGACCGGAATTCCAACTTCTTTGGCAAACTCGGTTACGTTCATGACGCGAACGAGGAATTCACCCCGATCGAGGAAACCCTCGAAGCCCTGCATGATCTGGTGCAGGCGGGCAAAATCCGTCATATCGGCCTGTCGAACGAAACCCCGTGGGGTTTGATGAAGTTCCTTGAACTGGCCGAGAAAAAAGGCTGGCCGCGCGTGGTTTCGGTGCAGAACCCCTATGGGCTTTTGAACCGGACCTATGAAGTCGGTCTGGCCGAATGCTCGATCCGCGAAGATGCCGGTCTTCTGGCGTATTCGCCATTGGGCGGTGGCGCATTGTCGGGCAAATATCTCGGCGGTGCCCGCCCGGAAGGCGCGCGTTCATCCATCTGGCCGCAATATTTCGGCCGCTACCTGACGGAAAATGGCATCAAGGCGACCGAGGCCTATGTCAAACTCGCCAAGGATAACGGCCTTGATCCCGCACAGATGGCGCTGGCTTACGTCAATACCCGCCCGTTCCTGACCGCCAACATCATTGGTGCGACCAGCATGGAACAGCTCAAATCAAATATCGGCTCTGCCTATGTTGAACTGTCCGACGACGTTCTGGCCGAGATCGAGAAAATCCACACCACCTGGCCGAACCCTTGCCCGTAAGGCAGGTACGAACCAGATAGGTCTGAAGCAGACTTAAAAAGGAGGCGGCGCATGTCTATACTGATTTCCGGCAAGGAAGCCAATCTTGGTCCCCTGTCCGTGCGCCGCGTCCTGCCACATCGCGAAGTCCGGTCTGTCGGTCCGTTTGTGTTTTTTGATCGCATGGGACCGGCATCGTTCGAGCCGGGGCAGGGGGTTGACGTTGCCCCGCATCCCCATATCGGCCTTGCCACCGTCACCTACCTTTTCGAAGGTGCGATCCGCCATCATGACAGCCTTGGCAGTCTTCTGGAAATCCAGCCGGGCGATCTCAACTGGATGAGTGCCGGGCGCGGCATCACCCATTCCGAACGCGAAACCGATGCCGTGCGCAACAGCCATCATAAACTCGATGGCCTGCAATTATGGGCGGCACTGCCCGAAGACGAAGAAGAATCCGACCCGGAATTTTTCCATATCGCCAAGGATGACCTGCCGATTATCGAAGATGCCGGTTTGCATATGCGCCTGATCGCGGGCGAGGCCTTCGGCAAAACCGCCCCGGTTCCGGTCAAGTCCAAGCTGTTTTATCTTGATGTCCGCATGGATGCCGGCGCGCAGCTTCTGCTGCCCGGCGAAAATCAGGAAGCCGCCCTTTATGTCGTTTCCGGCAGCCTGCGCATTGACGGCGATCTGTATGAGCCGGAAAACTTCATCTATATCGCGCCCGAAGAAATTCCCGATATCGTCGCCCAATCCGATTGCCGCGTGATGCTGCTCGGCGGGTTGCCGGTCGGTTATCGCCATATCTGGTGGAACTTCGTTTCCAGTTCCAAGGAACGGATCGATAAGGCCAAGGCCGACTGGGCTTCGGGCCGCTTCCCGCAAATCCCGGGCGAGGACGACATCATCCCGCTGCCGGGCCGTTCGACCGGATAAATACCGGGCGGTCGTCCACTTAACGATCAAATCCCACCCGCCAGATTTCCGTGCGTGAGTTCCGAATATGCGTTTGTTTGTTGGCGTTGAAATTCCGGCTGATATTGCCGACGACCTTTACCCGTTGGCGCGCGGGATCAGGGGGCTTGATGCCCAGACCCCGGAAAACATGCACATCACGCTGAAATTCATCGGCAATGTCGATCCCGGTCTGGCCCGTGAAATCGATGCGGCCCTCTCCGAACTCCCGTTCGAACCGTTCGACCTTCGCGTGCAGGGCCTTGGCATCTTTGCGTCTGCCCGCAAACTGCGCATTTTCTGGGCCGGTGTCACTGATCAACCCGCCTTGCACAGTCTTGCAAACCGCGTGGAAAAGGCATTGCTGCGGCTTGAAGAATGCCCGGACATGGATATGCGCAAATTCAACCCGCACATCACCCTTAGCCGCAACCGCGACGCCGCCCGTGCGACCGTCGAACAGGCGGTGGCTGACAATATCGACCTGACCTCGCGCAGCTTCACCGTTGATCGCTTCTGCCTGTATGAAAGCCACTCCACCGCCGATGGCCCGGAATTCCGGGTGGTCGCGGCCTATGACGGATCAAACGGGTAATGCTTCCATTGCCCTGTTTTCCCCCATGACCACGTCAACATGACAGCGACAACAGCAGGACACCCAACCCCAAACCGGGCACCCCGCAACTGACGAAGCCCGAACAAACCTGGGGTCCCACAGACGACCATCATGCTCACGGCCTGCACCACAGCGACTTCCAGCGATGCAGGACTTCGGGCAACGCCGGACAAATCCCGACCTTTCGCCAGCCTCACCACCAGACGCCCACAGCCTCGCGCCTGCTCCGGCCCCTTCGCCAATGCCACGACCATGAAGCCTGAACACACCTCGGGCCCCCAGTAACCTCGCCAACTGACGACCCACAGATGGCCCACCGGCTCGTTGCCCGCTTCGGCCACGGCGGCAACCTGCCACCTCGACCCAGACACACTTCGGGCGTTCGCCATTTTCACCAGCAGACGGACTTCGGGCATACTGCCCCCAGCCTGTCTACCACCGACGGGCCACAATCCGATGCCGTCACTGCTGCCATCGCTGCCGCTTCCGGCAAATCCGGGGTCCTTCCCCGATAAGACGCACCTCTCCCGTCATGACAAATAAGCGTTTTCGAAACCTGTTAGCGTCTGGTCAGAATGCCGCCGTAATGGCTCCGCCATCCGCCGACCCATATCCTGCGGATTACCCCACCGCCCTGCCTCAATCCTTGCCGCTGCATCCTGATCACCTCTTTGATCCGGCCCCAAACGCAAAAACCCGCAGAGCCTACAAGGCTTTGCGGGTTTCGGTCCGGGTGCTTTTGTCCCGTTGACTTGACTCTTGTGACACAATTAAAAGAACAAATCAAGAACTTTTTTCAGGAAATCTGATAATAAAAAGGGGTGGCAGTTTCATTTTTATGTGCCTGTTTTTCGTGGTCGTCCCAGTGCCCTTTGCTCCACCACTTTGCCAATGATTTTGACGATTTCATCAAAAACCAGTAATTGCCAGTTAACTTGAGAAAGTAAATCTTTCCCATTTTTCCTTAGACTTTGGGAACTATTGAAAAGCCCATCTTTTTTTGAGGGTATTTTAAAATATAATTCCTAGCTTCTATTATGCTTCTTTTCATAAAATGCGAGTCATTCTCGTCATATTTTTGATCGCAGTACCAACTGTCATAAGTCTGATAGATTTTCCCGTCTTCAATTTCGAATACATCGCCGCCAAGTACTGGAATTCTCAAGTTCTCAAGCTGAGCGATTGCCCGAATAGCTTTTTCCCGATCTAGAACCCAGTTTTTTATTCCTAAGTGGTTGGCAGAAAATCCAACACTCAAAATCGAATCTATTTCCGTGGACCAAATAGGGCACATAAATCATTATTCCACATTTTGTTTGAATAGTCGGTGATTAATAGTTCCGTCAGCTTCTTTAATGAACTCAAAAACGCCTTTCTTTCCTCTGTATTCTCCGGGAATCTTCAACATGTCACGCACGACACCATCGCCTCCAGTAATTTTCGTCACATGTCCTGCCTCTTGGAATGCAAGAACACTATCCGGAAAAGCATGATAATCACCTGTTTTGATCTGATTTATCACTTTTTGTGAGTACTTAGCTCCCGTGAAGAAATCATTGATGGTATCAATATTTTCCTTACCTGTTGAAATTCTCTGCATCGCCTGCTTCGCAGCAGCAGCAACGTTTTGGGCAATTGTTTTGCCGCTTGCACCAATCGCTGCGGGATTATCCAGCATGTTCCTGACGATGACTTTGCCAAGAACGGCAAGTTCCTTGCTGGCGACTTTGAGAAGCCCTGTTGCACCACCCGTTGCAAGGCCAAAGACAAGGCCTGGTGCTTCAATCGGAACATCATTGTCAAAAACCTGATCCATCCGGGTGTAGCTGTAAACTGGCTGGCCGTTCTCAAACGTCATGACACCGGATGCTGCGGCAAGAACAGCCATCTGCTTGGGATAAAGATCCCACAGGTTTTCGATCATTTCCGCATATTGTTGACTTTCCGGATCAATGGCTCCCGTCGTGGCACCGCACTGGACGATCTGGCAGCTCACACGATCCAGAAGTTCGCGTTCCTGGAATGGTGTGCGTCCACTCTCCTTGCTCATCTCTTCTGCGAGCAAAATGTTGAGTTGTTTTTCTTCCCGATGGAGTTCTCGGTTATAGGTCCAGGCCGCATTGGCGATCTCAGAAGCGGTATTAACCTCCTCTGCATCCCCGCCCGTCAAGGCAACGGCAATCGCACCGGCCAGACCGGCAATCTGTGCGCGAGTTGCTTCGTCGTCGGACATCGCGTCAATCTGATCACCCAAAACTTCCTGCAGGCCTGCACCAATGGCTCCAGCAGCGCAGCTCTGACTTGAAAGTTGCCCCACGCCACATCCGGCAATGGCATGCATAACGACTTTTCGGATGTCGCCTTCTTCAAGGTTCCATTGATCGGTGTTAGACAAATCGCCTATCTGCTTGGCGAGCTGGGCGGACGCAATACTGGCGACGGAGCTGATAATGTTTTCTTTAAGTGCATCGCCAAGGTCCGCGCCATTGATCGCGGTTTTTACAACCGTGTCTGTCAGGGCGCGGATTGACTGATATGCAATCTGGTCACTAATTTCCGCAGTTTTTCCAAGTTCAATTACGGTGCCATCAGCGTTGATACTGCCAATAATTCCAGCCGTAACTCCCGCGGTCACCATGCTGGTTGCGAGTGAGCGCAGGGTGGCAGAGGAGCCGAGTTCTTTTAGAACGGCACCAAGGTCGCCTTTGTTGTTAACCAGTGAAATGGCGGCCGTGCTTGCCAGGGCTGTGAAGCCAGCGGATACGGCGGCACTGACGCTGGAGGCAATAGCCCCTGCTGTACCCATGCCATTGGCCGCCAAGGCGCCTAGGGCGGCTCCCGCACCCGTGCCCATGCTGATGGCCGTAACTGCAATCGCAATAACCGCAGCTCCTGCACCACTTAGGCCTTCGGCCTTATAATCCCAGTTTTTATGGACCTCTTGAACCGCGTGCCATGTGGCGTCGTCGCGCTCCATCATCTCGCCCATCCATTCAAGGCCGGGCGTTGCCGAAAGGGCTGCGACGGACTCCTCGAGATTTCCGGTATCGCGATATTCGATAACGACACCGTTACCCGCATTGACGATCAGGCCGCCATCTGCGGTTATTTCAGTCATGACAACGGTTTCATCGATATGGCCGGTGTCGCGATTGCTGAACCATGCGAAATTTGATGATTCGCGGATTTTATGTTCGTAAAGAGAATCCGTATTCGAAAGCAGGGCAACCTGGCCCTCTTCGGCTGAAAGCGTTGTTTGCTCTTTGCTCGAAAGTTTGGATGCCTTGATCAGAACATCGCCATTTTCGGAAACGACATTAAGGGTTCCACCGGCCTGCAGTGAGGAGATGACAGATGTCAGGGCCTCACGCGTGCCGGAGTTAAAGGAATTGCTTTTGCGTCGTTCGCTGTGCTGGTAATCGTAATCCTGAAGGGCAACGACATGAACATTGCCATCTGCTTCAAGATCAAGGTTGCCGCCTGCTGAAACCTGACTTCCGGCAACGGTCACATCCCCGCCGGATTTGATTGACAGATTGCCGCCAACGGTAACGTTCGAACCCTTATTATGGGTGCTGCGTTGCTCCAGGCTGAAACCGGAGGTGTCATAGGCAACATTTCGCGAAATTTCAGTTGCGGCGAAGGTGATGTCATCGCCTGCTTGCAGTGTTGCGTTGCCACCAGCCGCGATATCAGCACCTTCATTGACAATATCGCGACCGGCTTCGACGGAAAGTGTGTTTCCTGCCGAAATACTGCCTTTGGAAATCAGCATGTCCTGATAACCGTCACTACCGCTTGCCCGGTCTGTGACGGACATATTGATGACGTCACCGGTCGCAGCAACAAGCCGCAAATCTTCGCCTGCGCTTAGAGTTCCGCCGACATTGATAATCGATCCCAGTGCTGTCAGAGATAGGTCTTCGGTTGAGGAAATCTTTCCAGAATTGGCGATGGAATCTGCGACCATCTGGATGTCATTGGCGGCAATGATTGCGCCTTGTGGTGTCAGATCGGTTTTGTCACTGATTGCCAGATAAAGCTTGGGTACCAGAACCGTCTGTCCGTTCACTTCCTCTTCGACATACCAGATAATGCTTTCGGTCAGGGCTGCTATCTGTTCTGCTGAAAGGGCTGTGCCAACACTAAGCCCCACCCCCTGTTTCTGGGCCGCTGCCGCCTCGATAAGTTGACGCATTTGCGCTGCGTCATTTTCGGCGTTGCCGAGGAACCGTTTTCCGGTCTCGGCCAGAACCTGCTCGCGTACCAGTCGTGTATCAAAGAACGCATCACCAAGTCGTTTGGGCAAGTCTTCGATAATCGATTGATCGACATCTATCTGATCAAAGAAGTAATCGGATCCATAGAATGTGCCAAAATCCGTATACTCAAACCGGGTTTCGTAAATGTAATCCTGATCCTCGGATGCTTTTTTAAACAATCCGGGTGTTGGCGGAACATAAGTGCCACCTTCTGGGGCTGCGGTTACCGGGATATTCGCTGGGTCGGGAATTGCGTCGACCAGTTCATCGACATAGGAAATGCCGCCGGACGGCAGGCTTGCAGCCCCTTGAACGATTGTGGTGTTATTGACTTGCCCGGTGAAGGAGCCGCTGAATATTCCGCCTGCAACGATTTGAGCGTCATGGCTGGCGATGACTTCTGATTCAAGAAGTTTCGCCGAGTGATTGAACTCGAACCATTGGCAGGGCCCTCCATAACAACGAGCATGAGTGTCATTTACAGAGGCGGAATGATAGAGACGGCGGGTCGCTTGCGACCCGGTATTTTCGAGGGTTGTCCCTGTCAGGGTAATGTTACGAACAGCCTGAATATCACTTTTGTCATTTTTAATTGTGCCGCCTTCAACGGCAATATCCTGTCCTGCAGAGATAACGGATTTGGCTGAGTCTTCCGAAACAACATTCTCATAGACACTGACGGTGATGCCGCCACCACCATATACAGAGCTGTAATAGCTGGTGTAATTGCTTCTCCAGGGATGTGGAACGTAGGCGATTGTCCCGCGCGAGAAATAGGCGCAACCTTCGGGTGATATTCCTGCTCCCGGAACACTGTTACATCCTGGATGTGTTGTATGATTTGCGGCGTAGTATTGATTAAAAGTTCTCTGATCAGACATCGCAAAACGGAGCTTGCGATTAAGCAATTGATCCGCCTTGATATTAATGTCGCCTTCAAGGCTTTCGATTGTTGATGATGCATTGTCAAGCAATGCCATGCGCCCATCATCAAGGCCTTGCAAGGTGATATCTCCACCTGCAATCAATGTCCCTTCGCTATTAAAAAGGGTGTCGCCGACAAAGAATGAAAGATCGCCCGCGGCAAAAACAAGGTCGCGATTCTCGAAATTGTTGTTAACTGTCAGATAAAGGTCATTGGCGACCTGAAACTCACCATTGTTAACAAGGTTTTCAATTGTTCCGGCAAGATCGCCCGCAATTGAAAGTTTGCCATTATTGACCAGTTGACCGCCGACCGTTAGCTCCGCCGGGCCAGCGGCAAAAACTTCTTCGCTGTTAATGGTGAGGTCGTTTGCGGCCCTTAATATAAGCCTGCTACCGCCGCTCAGAACGCCGCCTACGACCAGATCACTGGTACTTGTGATCTCGAGTTTTCCTCCAGATTCCAAGTGGCCCTCATTTGCCAGAGTGCTCTGGATGGAGGCATTGGCATCCGATTTGATTAGTCCGGTTTCCTGATTGTTTAAAGTTGCTGAAACAATCGAAACATCGCCAATCCCGATGATCGTTCCGGCGTTATCAATATGCGTGGTTTCAATTGTTGTTTGCTGTCCGCCTTTGATTTTCCCGGCATTGTTCAGTCTTGCTGCTTGGATGTCTATTGTGTCACCGCTAACAGCTGCGTTTGCCCCGACATCAATGTCCTGATCTGTAGCGATGCGGGCGGTTTGAGCGGCCTGGAGGGTGCCACTTACGTCGACGGCATCGGATGTTGACGCGATATCAATATTCTGTTCGGACGCAACATTATTAACGCTGATCTTGCCATCAGCTGATATTGTCAAACCGCCGCTGGATGCGGCCATATCGCCTGCTACCGTAACTCCCACGCCCTGTTCGGTGCCAATTAGTCGGATACGGTTGGCATACATTCCGCCAAGAATGCTGGAATCTATCGAAACACTTGGCTTCGTGCTGATATCTGCTTTTGCAGTTACTTCGCGCGTTTCATAGTTGACGCTATTGCGTCCTGTAATGATGGACAAATCCGCAGCGTGCAGATCTGCATTGACTTTTGCCGTACGACTTATGATGTCAAAATAAGCAGTATTGTTGGCATTAAGACCTGCACCATCAATCAGCACATCGCCGGTTTCAACATCCAGTCCAAGTAAATCCCCGGTACCATCAAACTGTGGTCTGCCGGTGCTGAATGTGGCGCGTGGCGTGTTGATAAAGCCGCAGCCGTTACAGGTGATGCCGTTGGGGTTTGCCAGTACATATTCTGCGCTCTGGCCAAAAATCTCCTGATAGCCAAGAAGGTTAGACCTGTTTGCGCCGGTAACTTCGTTAAGTATGAGGCGAGCTGTGCCGGACTGTAGGTTGCTATTGCCTGCAATTACACCACCAAGCTGGGATTGCCCGACATTTCGGCTGTTGTTAAGGATCAGGCCTTCCGATCCAACATTGAAATCTGAGAATTTGTTATGTGAAACGCCCGCGCCATTCGGTGTGGCAATGTTGACAATTGGCACACCGTTCGGAGCAGCTCCAAGAGATGCCTGATTGTTTGATGCGGCCTGACTATCGACCGAAACCTGCGCCATGACAGGCTGTATCACAATAATTGTGCTAAGAGTTACACTGAGAAATTTCGTAGCAAGTGATTTGAGCATGGTTCCCAGTGCTCCCTAAAATGCCAAATTGGCTGAGAAATAAATTTCAGAATTGCGCCGGTTAACAAAGGAAGATGCATCAATGGGGCGGGCATAGGTTAACGCCAGATTGAGATAGGGGCCTCGAACCTTGAACCCTGCCGACCATCCAGAAATTCTGCCGCCTTCAAAGAGTTCTGAGGCGTCTTGGGATATGACACCGTAGTCAAAGCCTACAAATGGTTGGATTTCGCTAGCAATTTGCGAGAGCTGGGGAGATGAAATCGGGAAACGAAGCGCCAGTTCATTTCTGATAAAGCCACCGGTGTCACCGCTTATGGAACTTTCTTTGTAACCGCGTACCGTTCCAAGACTTCCAATCGATATGCGCTCGCTGCCGTAGAGCGTATCTGGGCTCCATTGCCCACGCATCCCGCTGGTTACAGTGAATGGTGTTTCCAGAACTTCAAAATTCTGAATGACTGTAAGGTCTGCGGTGTATTTCTCGAATTGGGCTTCTGGTGAATCTTGTGCTCTGTCATCATCTTGCTTTGCACCAAGGGCCTTGATGCCAGCTTCATAACCTACAGAAGCTGAAACCAGTCCTGGCCCAAGTCGACGGCTGTGATTGATATTCAAGCCAAGTATCGTAAGGCGTCGGCTGCTGACCTCTAGCAAAACGTCTTCAATGTAGTTCTTTGTTTTTTTGTGGGTGAATGACGATGACAGCGTTGTTTTGCTCGTCTGGTCACGATGTAAAACACGCGCAAGGTCTGCGCGCCATGTGGTTGAAGTGCCCGAACTTTTGAAGTCCTGTACGGTGCCTTCAATCTGGTTTCTGTACTCGAAGTAGTTTGCTGATAATGATAGCAGCCAGTATCCGTATGGAACCGAGAAGAAACCGGTTTTGTTTCTGCTTGCCTTCAGAGATGAGGCAGGTTCCGTGTCTTGTCCGTAAGATAAACTTAGAAGGTCATTGAACCCCAACCAGTTGTAGGCTTCGCCACTGTAAGTTTGTTGTAATTCTCCGGTTGCTTCACTGCCGGAATTGTCAAGGCCAGCGCTAACCCTCCAGCTTTTATCAATCGTGTTATCAATAACCGCGATTGACTGCCCTTGCTTCGAGCCGGGTTCAAACTCCACTGTCGCACTGGAGTTTGGCAGCCTGTTTATTTGATCTAGGCCCTGTTCAAAATCTCTTAGATTCAGTCTTTGTTTTTCTAGCCCCGGAAAGGCAGTAACAATCTGACCATTTGATAAAACATTGGGAGTGGAGGGTTTTATATTTTCAACTTTACCCTCAATAACAGTCAGCGTGAGGATTCCGGAGCTTAGGTCTTGGGCTGGCACATAGGCTCTGGTCGTTACATAGCCATTCTCGACAAAATGATCTGTGAGAATCTCTAGCATTTTGTCGATGTCGGCTTTGTTGATGCATTGCATCTCGAATTGGGAAATCAAAGGGCGAAGATCGGCTTCCCAGCCGTCGATTTCGATACGCTGAATATTAAAACACGGATACTTTGTGCTATCTCCGGTTTTGTTCGGCGGTACAGGCTTCTCATACCCCGGAGGTAACTCCTTGGGAATCAACGGATCTTCAGGTCGAAAACGTTCTTCCTGTTGCCGCAGAATTTGCTCTTGTTGTCTGATAATCTGGTCGCGTTGTGATGGTGTTTGTGCCCGCGCAGCAACGGAAAGTTCTCCTTGCAAAACCCCCGTAAGCAAGAATAACACGGCAAATTTTCTGCCTCGCATCGTCTCAAGATCGCCCCTAGTCTCGGCTTTTTGCTTTTATAGTTTGTTTCAAAAACCAAGAGAGTAGAGCGAACCTATGAGAATTTTTTGTGCGGCGCAACTTCTGCAAAGGAGTAGTTTAAATAGACATATGGTCAGTTGATTTCATCTATGTGGATATAAATTCTAATATTATCCTATCCTTTTGGCTGAGCTATATTCAGTAATGTCTGTGGGAAAGGCGGTTTAAGTTTAACTGCTGCCATATAACTTGCATGGTGGGTGCTTTTAAGATTTATTGAAGCGCGGCAAGTTAGTCTGCACATGCGTTCATCTCAGAAATGTAGGCGTATTTTAAAGTGCCGTATGCATCCGATATCCCGGTGCAAACACCAGCCGGGCCGAGGTAATGCCTTTTTCCCCTTCCCAGGTCGTGCGCTCGATCAGGAACAGCGGTTCATTCTTTTGCGTGCGCAGGATTTCGGCTTCGTTTTCGGAAGCCAGCACGGCGGAAAATGAAATGTCGCCCTTGGTGTAGGGGGCATGAAGCACCAGCCATTCATTGGCACTGATTTTGGACAGATCAGCATCAACAATTTCCGGCGTCGCGGCGACCGAGACCCAGCGTTCCTCAAACATATAGGGCTTGCCATCCGCCAGATGCAGCGACGTGATATGCAACATGTCGCTGTCAGGTGTTACACCCAGATTGGCGCAGATTTCCGGCGGCGGGCTGCGGCGTTCGCGAAACAGCAGGGCATAGGCGTATTTCTGGCCGCGGCCCTCGATCTCCAGCCGTATGACCGGGATGTCAAGCCGCGCGCGCCGCACCGGATGAGTCGCGACGCGTGTTCCGGCCTTGCGGCGGCGGTCAAGGAAGCCCTCGGTGGCAAGTTCGCGAAGCGCCCGGTTGACGGTCGCGCGCGCGCAGCCCAGTTCCTCGGCCAGTTCGACTTCCTTGGGGATCTGGTCGCCCGGTTTCCATTCACGGGTGTGAATGCGGCGCAGGACCTCGTCATGGACCGATTGCCAGTTTGTCAGTTCCGTGGTGGTGCTCACACCGCTTCCTTGAGTTGTTCCATCACCTTGCGATACCGGTCGGTGATCGTATCATGTGCGATATGGCGGCCCTCGGTCACGACATGGCGACCGGCCGACCAGACATCACGCACCATGCGATCATCTCCGGCAAAGACATATGTATCGAGGATCGTATCGCCTGTCCGACCGATAAGGTCAACTGCCGCGCCATCAAGCGCCATCAGATCGGCCAGTGCGCCAACCTCGATCCGGCCTGCATCGCGGCCTGCGGCCTGTGCGCCGCCTTTGGCAACCGCATCGAACAACCGGCGGGCGGTGGATTTTTCCGGGGTGGCAAGGGCGGCACGCGATTTATCGCGCAGACGCTGGCTGTATTCCAGCGTGCGGAGTTCTTCGGAAAGTGAAATGCGAATGTTGGAATCCGATCCGACACCGATATTTCCACCCGCATTCAGATAGCGCACACCATCAAAGATACCATCGCCAAGGCTGCTTTCGGTGATCGGGCAAAGCCCGGCAACAGCCCCGGTTCTGGCAAGGCCAAGCGTTTCGTGTTCCTGCATTTGCGTGCAATGGATCAGGCACCAGTTTTCATCGACATCGGCATGTTCAAGCAGCCATTCGACCGGGCGCTTGCCCCAGGATGCCGCGACTTCCTCGACCTCGGCGACCTGTTCGGCCAGATGCATGTGAACCGGACCGTCCTTTGACAGCCGCGTGGTGGCAATCAGGTCCTCGCGACCAACGGCGCGCAGCGAATGGGGGGCCACCCCCATGCGTGTGTCGGACGGCAGGGATTTCAACGCCTTTTCGCTTTCCTCATACAATTTGGCAAAGCGTTCCGGATCATTGCCAAACCGGATTTGCCCCGCGCCCAGCGGGCGTTTGTCGCAACCGCCGAATTGGTAATGCACGGGCAGAAGCGTCAGGCCGATACCGGTGATGTTTGCCGCCGCCGCAATGCGTTCGGCCATCTCGGCGATATTGTCATAGGGAACGCCGCCCGGTTGATGGTGCAGGTAATGGAACTCGGTATTGTTGGCGTATCCGGCTTCGAGCATTTCCATTTGCACAAAGGCCGCAATGTCCTGCACGTGATCCGGGGTGAGCTGATCCAGGAAGCGGAACATCAATTGTCGCCATGTCCAGAAGGTATCACGGGGATCGGGGCCGCGTTTTTCGGTCAGTCCGGCCATCGAACGCTGAAACGCGTGGCTATGCAGGTTTGATATGCCGGGCAGAAGCGTACCAACGCGGTTTCCGGTGGCAGGGGAATCGGCCTGAACCTTTGTGATTCTGCCGCTTTCATCGATCTCGATCAGGACGCTGTTTTCCCAACCTTTGGTGGTAAGTGCCTGATTTGCCCAGAGAACCGTCATTGCTTCTACCCGTCTTGACAGTGATATTATGTACGTACATATTATATTTAATAACAGACTTATCAAGGGTGAGCTTTACATGCTTTTGGGGAATGCGAAAATTGTCGCGATCGATAAAGCGCCGGGCGAAAATCAATTATCATATTGTATGATTGATAAGGGCGCGGTCGCGATTGAAGGCGAAAAGATCGTCTGGGTCGGCGATGCCGATGCGATCCCCGAAGACTATAAAGACAGCAAAAAATTCCCCTATCGCGATCTTGAAGGCCGTCTGATCACCCCGGCCCTGATCGATTGCCATACCCATGTCGTGCATGGCGGCAATCGCGCGGTTGAGTTCGAAATGCGCCTGCAAGGGGCAAGTTACGAGGAAATCGCCCGTGCGGGCGGTGGTATTGTCTCAACCGTAAGCGCAACCCGCGCCGCCAGTGTCGATGAATTGCTGGCAAGTGCCTTGCCCCGGGTCGATGCGCTGCTAGCCGAGGGTGTTTGCGTGATCGAGGTCAAATCCGGTTACGGGCTGGACCGCAACACGGAACTGAACATGTTGCGCGCCGCACGTGCGATTGAAAAACATCGCCCGGTTCGAATCAAAACGACCTTCCTTGGTGCCCACGCTACCCCGGCGGAATTCAAGGGGGAAGCGGATCGTTATATAGACGAGGTCTGCATCCCGACATTGCGCGCCGCCCATGCCGAAGGGCTGGTCGATGCGGTTGACGGTTTCTGCGAAGGCATCGCTTTTGACACGGCACAGATTGCCCGTGTGTTCGATGTTGCCCGCGCGCTTGGCATCCCGGTCAAACTGCATGCCGAACAGCTTTCAAATATCGGCGGCACCAAACTGGCCGCGAGCTATGGCGCATTGTCGGTCGATCATGTCGAATATGCTAACGAAGAAGACGCGATGGCGATGGCCAAATCCGGCTCGGTCGCGGTTCTGTTGCCCGGTGCATTTTATACCCTGCATGAAAAACAGTTGCCGCCCGTCGCGGCCTTTCGAAAGCATGGCGTTCCGATGGCGGTTGCTACCGATTGCAATCCGGGCACATCGCCGCTGATGTCGATCCTGCTCACGATGAATATGTCCTGCACATTATTCCGCCTGACCCCCGAAGAAGCCTTGGTCGGCGCAACCGCCCATGCCGCCCGTGCGCTGGGGCTTTCCGATACCGGGCAGGTCAGGGCAGGGATGCGGGCTGATCTGGCGATCTGGAATGTGTCGCACCCGGCCGAACTTTCATATCGCATCGGGTTCAACCCGCTGTTTGAACGTATTTTCGGCGGGGTTCCGGTCGCGCACTAAGCGTATCGAAGCCCTGCCCACGCGCCCCGTAACCTGTATTCGACAAGGATGCAAAATGACCGTCACCCTGATCCCTGCTTCGGTGAAACTGGCCGATCTTGAACATATCTGGCGCAGTCAGGCCGCCGTGAAGCTGGACCCGTCGGCCAAGGCCGGGGTCGAGGCCGCCCATGCGATGGTCCGTGCCGCCGCCGACGGCAGCGATGCGGTTTACGGGGTCAATACCGGTTTTGGCAAACTGGCATCGGTCAAGATTGCGGCCAAGGATACCGAAACCCTGCAACGCAACCTGATCCTCAGCCATTGCTGCGGTGTCGGGGATGCGCTTGATATTCCGACCACGCGTTTGATGATGGCGTTGAAATTGCTGTCGCTGGGGCGGGGGGCATCGGGGGTGCGCTGGGACATTATCAACCTGATCGAGGGCATGTTGGAACATGGTGTAACCCCTGTTGTCCCGTCACAGGGCTCGGTCGGGGCGTCGGGCGATCTGGCGCCGCTCGCCCATATGACGGCGGTTATGATCGGTGCAGGCGAAGCGGTCTATCGCGGTGAAACCATGGCCGGTGCGGATGCCCTGAAAAAGGCCGGTCTGACGCCCGTGGTCCTTGGCCCGAAAGAGGGGCTTGCCCTGATTAACGGCACACAGTTTTCAACCGCATGCGCGCTGGTCGGGCTGTTTTCGGCGTGGCGCAACGCGGCAAGCTCGATTGTCACCGCCTCGCTCTCGACCGATGCGATCATGGGATCGACAGCCCCACTGGTTGATGAAATCCATACGCTGCGTGGTCATCCGGGGCAGATCAATGTCGCGCGGTCGATGCGCGCATTGATGGACGGATCGGAAATCCGCGAAAGCCATCGCGAGGGCGATACCCGCGTTCAGGACCCCTATTGCATTCGCTGCCAGCCGCAGGTGACCGGGGCGGCAATGGATTTGCTGCGCTTCGCCGGGCAGACGCTGGAGATCGAGGCCAATGCGGTCACCGATAATCCGCTGGTTCTCAAAGAAGACGGTCGCATTGTGTCGGGCGGGAATTTCCATGCCGAACCGGTGGCCTTTGCCGCCGATCAGATTGCCCTTGCTGTTGCCGAGATCGGGGCGATTGCCCAGCGTCGCGTGGCATTGATGGTTGATCCGACACTTTCCCATGATCTGCCGCCGTTCCTGACCCCCGATCCGGGTTTGAATTCCGGCCTGATGATTGCCGAGGTCACGACGGCAGCCCTTATGAGCGAGAACAAGCATCTTGCCAATCCGTGCTCGACCGACAGTACGCCGACCAGCGCCAATCAGGAAGATCATGTATCGATGGCCGCCCACGGTGCACGCCGACTGGCCCGGATGAATGCCAACCTTTCTTATATTCTGGGGGTTGAGCTGATCTGTGCGGCACAGGGCGTTGAATTCCGCCGTCCGCTGAAAACCAGTGCCGGTTTGCAGGATGTTCTGGCGATGGTCCGCAAAGGCATTCCAAGCGTCGAGCAGGACCGTTACATGGCACCTGATCTGGCGAAGGCGGCGGAGCTGGTCACCAACGGCAGCCTTGTTTCGGCGGCGAAACTTTCGGGTTTTGTGTTGGGGGGCAACGCATGACCAAGAGCAATCCGGTTGAAGTCAGGCACGGCGATGGTCCCATCGTTCTGGGATTGCCCCATACGGGGACCTATGTTCCAGACGACATTGCCGCAAAACTGAATGATCGCGGGCGCGAACTTGCCGATACGGATTGGCATATCCACACGCTTTATGACGGGCTTCTCGATAATGTCACGACGGTTCGGGCAACGTTCCATCGTTACGTGATCGATGCCAATCGCGACCCAGCAGGGGTCAGTTTGTATCCCGGTCAGAACACCACGACCTTGGTGCCGTTGACTGATTTTGATGGTGAAAACATCTGGGATCAGGCACCTGACGAGGATGATATCGCATTTCGCGCCCATCATTTTCACAGCGCCTATCATCAGGCATTGGCAGGCGAGCTTGACCGGGTGCGCGAAAAGCACGGGGTTGTGATCCTCTATGATTGTCATTCGATCCGGTCGCACATCCCGTTCCTGTTTGACGGAAAGCTTCCCGATTTCAATATCGGCACCAATCTGGGTACGACCTGCGATCCGGTGATTGAAGCAGCAACGCGCGATATCTGTGGGGCGGCGAAGGATTACACCAGCATCGTTAATGGCCGTTTCAAAGGCGGCTGGACCACGCGCCATTACGGTCGCCCGGATATCAACCAGCACGCCATTCAAATGGAACTGGCGCAATCGACCTATCTTCAGGCCGAGGCAGCACCCTGGGCCTATGACGAAAGCCGTGCCGCAAAACTGCGCACGCATCTGACTTCCATTCTTGAAAAATTGGCCGAACTGGCCCCGACGTTAAGAGGCAAATCATGAGCAACAATCCGCGGCATAACCAGCGCGACGTCTATCCGGCAACCGGCACGGAAATCACCGCCAAAAGCTGGCTGACCGAAGCACCGATGCGCATGTTGATGAATAACCTGCATCCCGATGTGGCCGAAAATCCGCATGAGCTGGTGGTCTATGGCGGCATTGGCCGTGCGGCACGTACCTGGAAGGATTTTGACCAGATCGTTGCCAGCCTGAAGGAACTGGAAGATGACCAGACTCTTTTGGTGCAGTCGGGCAAGCCGGTGGGCGTGTTTCGCACCCACAAGGATGCACCGCGTGTTTTGATTGCGAACTCCAACCTTGTGCCGCATTGGGCCAATTGGGATCATTTCAACGAACTCGATAAAAAAGGTCTGGCGATGTATGGCCAGATGACGGCGGGGTCGTGGATTTATATCGGATCACAGGGCATCGTTCAGGGCACCTATGAAACCTTTGTCGAGGCCGGGCGTCAGCACTATGGCGGCAGCCTTAAGGGCAAATGGATCCTGACAGGTGGTCTTGGCGGGATGGGCGGTGCACAGCCATTGGCCGCGGTTATGGCCGGTGCGTGCTGTCTGGCCGTCGAATGCGATGAAACGCGGGCCGATTTCCGCCTTCGGACCCGTTATGTCGATGAAAAAACCCATTCGCTGGACGAGGCATTGGCGATGATTGACCGCTGGACCAAGGCGGGCGAGGCAAAATCGGTTGCCCTGATCGGCAATGCTGCCGACGTGTTCCCGGAACTGGTCAAACGCGGCGTTCGCCCGGATATCGTCACCGATCAGACATCGGCACATGACCCGGTGCATGGTTACCTGCCACAGGGTTGGTCTGTTGCGGAATGGCGCGAAAAGCAGGAATCTGATCCGAAAGCGGTGGCAAAGGCCGCGCGCGCATCGATGCGCGTTCAGGTCGAGGCGATGGTTGCCTTCCACGATGCCGGTATCCCGACGGTCGATTACGGCAACAATATCCGTCAGATGGCCCTCGAAGAAGGATTTGAAAATGCCTTTGCGTTCCCGGGCTTTGTTCCTGCCTATATTCGGCCGCTGTTCTGCAAGGGGATCGGACCGTTCCGCTGGGCTGCACTTTCGGGCGATCCCGAGGATATCTACAAGACGGATCAGAAGGTTAAGGAACTGATCCCGGATGACAAACACCTGCATAACTGGCTGGATATGGCGCGTGAACGCATTGCGTTCCAGGGCTTGCCGGCACGTATTTGCTGGGTCGGTCTGGGGCAGCGGCACCGTCTGGGGCTGGCCTTTAACGAGATGGTCAAAAACGGCGAATTGAAAGCCCCGGTGGTGATCGGTCGCGACCATCTCGACAGTGGTTCGGTCGCAAGCCCGAACCGCGAAACCGAGGCGATGAAAGATGGCTCGGATGCGGTCAGTGACTGGCCGTTGCTTAATGCGCTGCTGAACACGGCATCGGGGGCCACCTGGGTTTCGTTGCATCACGGCGGCGGTGTCGGAATGGGCTTTTCGCAGCATTCCGGCATGGTGATTTGTTGTGACGGCACGGAAGATGCCGCACGCAGGGTCGAACGCGTCCTTTGGAATGATCCGGCAACCGGTGTGATGCGTCATGCCGATGCGGGATATGAAATCGCACTGGATTGCGCACGAGAACACGGGCTTAATCTTCCCGGGATTCTCGGCAAGTAATCTGACAAAAGAAGGGCCGGGGGCAAATGCCCCCGGCCAATCAGGGTTCTTCATCAAGGAGGCTATATAAAATGAAAAGACGTGAATTTCTGACTGCCAGTGTCGCGGGTGCCGGGGCTGCCGCCATGGCGGCAACCTTTGCAACGCCAGCCATTGCACAGGATAAACGCCAATGGAACATGGTAACCGCATGGCCCAAAAACCTGCCTGGGCCGGGTGTTGCCGCACAGAAACTGGCTGATCGCATCACGACCCTTTCGGGTGGCCGGATCGAGGTCAAATTGCATGCTGCCGGTGAACTGGTGCCGGGCAACGGCGTGTTTGATGCGGTTGCCGAAGGGACTGCGGACATTTATCACGCGGTTCCGGCTTATTGGGGATCAAAATCCAAGGGCATTCTTCTGTTCGGGTCGCAGCCGTTTGGCCTGCGTGCAGACGAGCAGGTTGGCTGGCTGACCCATGGTGGCGGTCAGGAACTTTATGACGAAATTTATGGCCAGTTTGGCCTGAAACCGTTCTTGTGCGGGAACTCTGGCCCGCAGTGGGCTGGCTGGTTCCGCAATGAAATCAAATCGGCCGAAGACCTTAAGGGGCTTAAATTCCGTACTACCGGCCTTGCCTCGGAAATGTGTGCCAAGCTTGGCATGGCGGTTCAGGCCATGGGCGGGCGTGACATGTTCCAGGCATTGCAGTCTGGTGCGCTTGATGCAGGCGAGTTCATCGGTCCGTGGTCCGATAGTGCGCTTGGCTTCTATCAGGTTGCCAAGAATTACTATTGGCCCGGTGTGGGCGAGCCGTCCTCGGCCGAGGAATGTGCGGTGAATGCCAAGGCATATGCCGACCTTCCCGACGACCTTAAGGCCGTGGTCAAATTTGCCTGTGACAGCCTTTATAACGAGGTCTGGACCGAGTACGAGACCAAGCATGCGATGGCCCTGAAACAGCTCGTTGCCGAGCAGGAAGTGCATGTGCGCATGTTGCCCGATGATGTGATCGAAGCAATGGGCAAGGCCGCAGCCGAAGTGATTGGCGAGCTTCGCGAAAGCAACGATGCACTGACACGCAAAACGACTGAGAGCTTTGTTGCCTATCGTGATCTTATTGGCGGCTACATGACCTATGCCGATAATGGTCAGATGAATGCGCGCGCCAAGGTCCTTGGCTTCTGATAGAACTGAAGACCGGCGCGGGTTTGCTCGCGCCGGTCTTGTTGTTTCGCGGGGGATTTCATGCAACGCCTTGCTGATGCGCTGGATCAGGTGAACCAGTGGACCGGAATGACCGTGCGGTGGTTTGCACTTCTGATGGTTCTTTTACAGTTTGCCGTGGTTTTGCTGCGCTATGTTTTCGGGTTCAGTTCGATCGCGTTGAATGAAAGCGTGCTTTACCTGCATTCCGGGCTTTTCATGCTGGGCGCGGGTTATACGCTTCTGGTTGATCGACATGTGCGGGTCGATATTTTCTATGCTGCGGCACATGAAACGACCAAGGCCAGGATTGATGCCTTTGGCTATGTCGTGCTTGCGATCCCCTCGATGGCGACATTGCTGTATTGGTCATGGCCGTCGGTGGTTAATTCCGTTTCGATGCTGGAAGGCGCGATTTCGGTGGGGGGGATTCCGGCCGTCTGGTTGCTTAAATCCCTGATTCCGGCCTTTTGTATTCTTTTGATTATTCAGTCGGTTGCCTGTCTTCTGCGGCAAATTATCATTTTGCGGGGGCGTACCGCCTGATGGAATACCTTGATTTATTGATGTTTGCGGCCCTGATGTGCTGCATTTTGCTTGGTTTCCCGGTGTCGTTTTCCATCGCTGGTGTGGCGGTGATTTTTGCCTTTATCGGTTGGGCAACGGACGCGATGAATATTGCGCTGATGGGTGCCCTTGGCCAGCGGGTGTTTGGTGTTCTGACCAATGACGTGCTGATTGCCATTCCGCTTTTCGTCCTCATGGGTGTGGTGCTGGAAAGATCGCGCATTGCCGAAGACTTGCTTCATACCATGGGCCGGGTGTTTGGCCAGTTGCGCGGTGGTCTTGGCATTTCGGTCGTGCTGGTCGGGGCGTTGCTGGCGGCATCGACGGGGATTGTTGGTGCAACCGTGATTGCCATGGGCATGATTGCGCTTCCGACCATGTTGCGTACTGGCTATAACCCGAAAATGGCATCGGGGCTTGTGTGCACGGCGGGGACGCTGGGGCAGATCATTCCGCCGTCTACGCTTTTGATTATCCTGTCTGATGTGATGTCGTCGGCCTATCAGCAGGCACAGTACGAACAGGGCAAGTTCACCATCGAGACCATTTCGGTCGGGCAGATTTTTGCAGGGGCCCTCATCCCCGGTCTGACGCTGGTGGTGATTTATATTGCCTATATCCTGTTGCGTGGTTTTTTCCGGCCAAATGATATGCCGCCGGTCAAAAGTGACGATGGCCGCCCGGATATGGGCGAGGTAATCCGGGCTATCCTGCCGCCGGTTTTGCTGATCATTGCGGTTTTGGGCGCGATCCTTGGTGGTGTCGCCACCCCGACAGAGGCCGCATCGGTCGGCGCGATTGGCGCGATCCTGATGGCCGGTGTGCGGCAGGGAGCAAACCGGAAGCTAGTCCTGGCGGGGACTGCGGCCCTTCTGATCCTTGCTGTTATGGCCGGGATTGCCCCGGTCCGGTTTCAGCGAAATGATCTGACCGGGTTTGATTATGTTCTGGGCGCGGGATATGTCGTTCTGGCGATTGCCGGTATTGCCGCGATTGCCGCGTGCCTGAAACAGGCATGGAAGGCGGACGTTCTGAAATCTGCACTGACATCGACGATGACCGTTACGGCGATGATCTTTGCCACCATCCTGACCGCCAGCATGTTTTCGCTGGTATTTATCGGGTTGGGCGGCGAAGACCATGTGGCGGAAATCCTTGAATCCATGCCCGGTGGCCCGATGGGGGCCCTGTTCTTCTGCATGGCGGTGATTTTCGTTCTGGGCTTCTTCCTTGATTTCGTTGAAATCACGGTGATCCTGCTGCCGCTGATAGCCCCCGGACTGATTATGATGGGCCATGATCCGGTGTGGCTGGCGATCCTGATTGCGATCAATCTTCAGACATCGTTCCTGACCCCGCCATTCGGGTTTTCGTTATTTTATCTGCGCAGTGCCGCGCCTCCGGAAATCACCACCGGACAGATTTATGCCGGTGTGGTGCCGTTCATAGCACTTCAGGTGTTTGGCATTTTCGTAATCTGGTTGTGGCCGTCTTTGGCGCAATGGTTGCCAAGCGTGGTTTTCTGAGCATCTACTCAAAAGCGCCTCGTGATCTTGTCCGAGGCATTTTTGTCGCCTAAAGCGGTAGGGCCCAGTCCTGCCGGACGGTACGGACCACCAGTTTGGAGGTATAGGTCTGGATCGGGATATCGGCGTAGGTTTCGAGGAAGTGATAGATGTAATCGGTATATTCCGTCGCATCGCGGAATTTGGCGATCATCACAAAATCAAAATCACCGGCGATCAGATAGCAATGCTGGATTTCAGGCCGGTTTTTGAGGATCTGCTGCATGCGTTGATCGATATCGGCGCTATCTTTTTCAAGCTTTATCAGAAACATGGCAGTGACCTGAAAGCCGAGTTTCTTTTCATCAAGGATTGCGCAGCGCGCGCGAATGACCCCGTCGCTTTCGAGTTTCTTGATCCGTCGATAACAGCTTGTCGGGGATAGCCCGACGCTGTCGCTAAGCGATTCCAGACTTTGCGTACAGTCTTTCTGGAGCTTCGCCAAAATCTTCAGATCAATCGCATCTGCCATAAATCCTGCAATAGCCCCCTGAAATTGCAAAAACCCCATCACTATTCGCCCAACTTTGCAAAATTTCTCCGTACGGAAGGGCTAAACTTAACACTACCTAAAGTGGAGAAAACTTCAATAAAACTCATGGGGTTATTCGGGGAAGGCGATGATTGTAGCGAAACCGACATGGAATTCTGACGTTAAAAACCTGTTTATCGCGCCTTATTGGATTGCGCCTAACGAGCGAGATGCAGTGGCGCGGGGCTGGGTCGGGTGCATGCGCGGTTATTTCATCGATCTGGATCAGGTGGATTCGGTCAAGGAATGGTCGGTGACGATTTATAATCATCTGGCATCGCGTAGCATGCCATTGACCACCGATCAGACTCAATTCTGGCCGATTGATGCGCTGGAAACCTTTCGGCTTTGGGTTAATCAGGGGTGGCGGGTTGATCAAACGTCCCCCTTCGATCCGGCCGACCGCATACCGCCGCCGGATTTGCCGCAAAAGGTCAAACGTATCCGCGCCGATATCCGGTCGTTAAGTCAGGACGAGCTTGATGCCTATCGTGCCAAGCTTGACGATATCATGCAGATTGGCAATCCGGACCGCGGCGCACCGTGGCAGATATTTGCCTATATCCACACCAACTGGTGCCTGCATTATCAGGAAGCCTTTGCGCTTTGGCATCGGGCGTATCTTCTGTATCTGGAAGAACTGATCGATTTTGCGATCCCCTATTGGGACTGGATGGCACAAGATGCCAGTGTCGATGGTAGCCCCGAAGCAGGCTTGCCCCAAGCGTTTCTGGACGAGGCATATATCCATCCCGGCACCGGCAAGAAGCGCCCCAACCCGTTACGTTATGCTGCGGCCAAGGACGGCAATTCCAAACTGTGTGCGATCGGCAGGATGAGCGGACCGGACTGCAAATACGTCCAGCGTAATCCGTTATTTTACACATCCGGTGATACCGACAGGGCGGAACGCACCAAGTTTTATGCGATGGCGCGGATTTTCCAGCAGCAGGTCGTTGATGCGCTGGAATTCGAAACTTTCAGCACGCCGCAGGGAGTTCCCGGTTACCCGTGGGCTAATATCCCGGCGTTTCACCCGCCGCAGCCCGATAATCTGTATCCTTATCGCGATGTCAATTTTGACGGTCTTTATGAACAGCCCCACGACAATTATCACGGCTGGTTGGGGCCGGATATGGGCGACAATGCCTATACCGCGTTTGATCCGCTGTTCCTGTCCTATCACGCCAATATCGACCGGATGCTTGAAGTCTGGATCCGCAATCATCCCGGCGCGCAATTCACCACCCAGACACCGCTTCAACCGTTTTTGGGCGCAGGTGCGACGGATGTAAGTTATTCCAGCGCGGACCATTGGCGCTATACTTCAATCGGTGAAATGTCGCAGGATAGCCGTCGTATTGGGTATGACTATGGCGAACCTCTTGCCAAACAGTTCACTGGTGACGCGGCGCGCAAGAAATCCCCGACGGCAGTAAAGGCGAAGCCATCCAAACCGGGAAAAATGGCAAAAGAGGCCGGTGTTTCCGCCGATCCGTTTGTCGCAACACGTGCCGAAGCCAAGATCATGGACGATGGTCCATGGGTGGTCTTTGACGATGTTCGTTGTACCCATGACAGTTATCTGATCGATGTTTTCATCAATCAGGCCGACGCGACTCCGAACGACGCGACAAGCTGCAACATGCATTATGTCGGCCGGTTCAGCCGGATCGGCATGGGGCTTGTCGATGATAAAGGACGTTGTGTGACACAGGGTGTGTCACGTGTTCTGAATGCCGGGCCGACCATCTATTCGCTTGATCTTCGCCCCGAAGACAAACCGCAAATTTCCCTTGTTGTGACCCACCTCGATACCGGCCGTGTTGTGACGGCTGACGATTACAAAGCGCTACCCGGCTTTATTCCCCAGCTGGTTTGGGGGGATCCGCGCCAACCGATTATTGGACAGATGGCACCGCGCGGCTGCTGTTCGCTTCATTGATCATAACCGTGACCCAGGAGACCGAAAATGAGCACACCCTTTGCCAGATTTACGTCGCCCGCCCATCAGGCACCCAAGGATTACAAAAAGCTTGGTATGGAAAACGAACTGTCGGCTTTTGAAACCGATTGGAACAATAATGTTGCCGGTTGGACCGAGATGGCGATCATTGGTGATCCGTGGTCGAACCTGAATGATGCACCACGGGCGGATTACTATAACCCGCTGACCGAGGGATTTGGTGAAGCCGGTGACGCAGTCATCAGTTGGACCCCGTTCCCGAACCGCTTGATCGCCTTTCTGACCCCACCCGAGGCATCCAACAACCCGCAACTGCATCGACCATTGACCATGGATGAGGTTATGAGCCTTGCCGATAGTGGCGAGATCACCGTCGATGGCACGCTTTACAAGCTCTATGATCCGAGCGGTTCGGCTCCGATCCTGAAAATCCCGGCCAAACGGTGTCCGGAAATCGATTGGACCGGGGAATATGTTGATTTCTCGCCATCCGGCCCACGTGGCTGGCTTGATGAATATTGTGAATGGTCGATTACCTATGATGCGTCTGGCAGCAAGATGCAAAGCGTCATGTTTACCTGCGAAAACCCGGCCTATTACCTGACGATGTGGCGGATCAATCCCGAGGCGGTCCTTGGCCTTTATCAGATGTATGTTGATCCGGCGGTCAAGCTTGAAGACCTTTATTTGCGTTACACGGTTGATCAGCCGACCGGTAAAAAAGGCGATCCGGTCATGGATCCGACCACCGGACGTCCGGCCTATGACGTGACCAACAAATGGAACCGCGGCACGGTGCGGGTTCCCGGCCAGTCGGGCGGGGCGCTGCATCTGACGTCAGGCCCCAATACGCTGAGTGCTGAAATTTACCTTGCCGCGGCGGCAACCATCCAGCGTCCGGATTTAAGCAGCCGCGATCCGCAAAGCCTGATTTGTTGTGCGCAATACGGTCAGAACTATCGCAATTCCGATCCGCATATCGGTTTCATCGCCAACCGGGCTGCGGCACGTTACCGTATTTCACTGACCGATCCGGTCGGGCTTTATATCCAGCAGCCCCAGAACCTTTCGAACTGGAAGGGGCCGAATGGCGAGGATATCAGCCAGTATTGGAAAATCACCCGCGGCACGGCGGGAACCGGTCCGAACAATTCGGACCAGATACTGCATGCGGTGTTTGATATTCCGCCAAGTGCCGGTTTCACGATCAATGACTGCACGATCAATGGTCAGAAGATTGCTCATATTGGCGATATCGCCAACCAGATGAAAATTGCCCTTTCGGCAACGCAGATGACTCCGAACCAACCGTTGCAGTCACCGATGAAATGCGTTTCAAGCCGCAGCAGCGGCAGTATGCAGCCCTGGCCGGTTCAGTTCGTGCCGATTGATCTGTTTTATGGGGAATCTCCGACCGATCTTCCGGCATTGATGGTACCGGGAACGGTGAACAGCTTTGTTCTGATCGTGCAGGGAGCGGATAAAAACACTACGATCGGCAACGCGCGGATTGAGTTTTCCAACCCCGGGATCAAGGCCAAAGTGACCAAGTTCCTGCCGGATGCATCGGCGATTCCGGGCCAGACCGACGGTGGCGGTACGCAGGGCTTCATTATGGATGTTGCTGTATCGTCATCCGCAAAGCCGGGATCCGTCAGTCTCCGGGTTCTGAACCCGAATGAACCGGCCAATCCATCGGATGCTGATCATCCGTGGGAAAGTGGTTTGGCGGTTATTCCAAGTCATTAACAGGGGCGGGGGGACGCATCCGGGGTGGGGTCAAGATTGTGATCTGCCCCGGATGCTGTTTGCGACAGAGGGAGCCGTTATGATGAACCGATTACATTTGGGGGCAGGCTGTGTGCTTGCGGGGTTTTGTATCCTGGCGATTGCGGGACTTCTTTGGGTGATTGATGTTCCGGCTGGCAGGGCGGATGAAATCAATATCAGCCGGGTGACGGAAATAGCCCAATCGGCACAGCAATGCCCGGATCAACTGGTTTTCGATCCGACAAGCGGGTCGTTCATGACCAGTGACAATCTTTTCCTGCCAACCCAGCAGGGTAACAATTGTTATGCGTGGCAAATGTTCATCGCGATGAACTGGCCGGTCAGCAGTTCATGGCCGGGAACACCATCGGCCGCAGGTGAGCCAGATCAAAACGTTTCGGTGGAAAATTGGGGGGTACCGGAAAATCCGACCTCACCCTTAACCAGCGTACCGGTCTGGGGCAGTTTCAAGGATGCGCAGGCGATCTTCCTGCCTGATGCGGCCAAGCCGACCGATTGGGGCGTGCCGCAAGCCGTGCCGCCGGGATGTAAAAGTGACAAGATGTTGCTGGGCTATCCGGCTGGTTCGGCAAAGATTTTAACAACGCTTTCAAAAAATGCGGTTAATACTGCCCATCGGTTCCATCTTTCAAGTGGTACGCGTGATACCCAGTCCGACGAGATCATGGAAGCCACCGGCGGATGGCTGACCGATCAGAACGGCAATCTGGTGTTTTTCGAACGTAAGGTCGGCAAGGCCGAGTTCGATTACATCATGAACAATACGCTTTATGACGCAGCCGATCAGATGCGGGTCGCAACCAATGCTGATGGTCGACATCCGGCGGGATTGTCCCTGCCAAGTGGCAAGTTCCTGCGTGTTCCACCGACGGAACCGCAAGGTCAGGATGCGCTTGGAGCGTTCGAGATCAAGGCAGCGTGGCGGGTCCTGACAGGGCAAAGCGACATTTATGACCGGTATCTGACATCGGTTGCATGGCTGAAACGTCCTGATACCGGTGAATGCAGCCAAGAAGTTGTCGGTTTGGTCGGGCTTCATATCATTCACAAGACCGATACATTCCCCGATCTGATCTGGGCAACCTTCGAGCAGGTCGACAATGTGCCCGACGGGCAGGCAACTTTACCGCCTGGCGGATATTCCTTTAACAACCCGAATTGTACCGGACCGGATTGCAAACCCAATCAGCCGCGCATTGACTGTAACGATCAGAACCAGTGCAAGGACCTTTATCCCCGCGATCAGCCCGTACAGGTTACGCGCGAACAGGCCCTAACCACCGAAATGGATACGCTAAATGCCGGTGTTGCCCAAAAGATCGCATCGCAAACCGGCGGGAAATCGGTGTTTCAGTATTACAAGCTGGTCAATGTGTTGTGGGATGGCAGCCCAAGTCCCCCGGTCATGGAGCCCGGTGCGAATGCATCAATACCGCTGCGCTATGGCACCTTTGAGTCCGAGGGTAATCTGAAAGTCGCCAATACAACCATGGAAACCTACATCCAGGATCAATCCTGCGATTTTTGTCATGCCAATGCGACGATTGCTGGCAGCGATACGCTGGCATCGGATTTCTCATTCATTTTCCGCGATGCCGGATCGGCGAAAAACCCGTCACTGGTGGATGAGGTAAAACAATTCATGGAGCAGGCACAATGATCGGACCTCTTGTCTTCAGGAAACCGGCGATAATGATCGCGGTTGCCGTTACCATTACCATGTTTTCTGGTTTGGTGGAGATGGCGAAGGCCCATCCGCCGATGGGTGAAATGAGCCATACCAGTAATGGGGCCGAAGCCGATGCACCGGGCAATCACGGTATGTTTATGGTTGGATCGGAAACGCTGTTTTTGTTGCATATGCCGATGTTTACGCAGGAAAAGCATATGTACCAGATGGTTCTGCGCGCACGTCTGACGGATGATGCGATGGCGCAGTACCGTAAATTGCGCGCAGCCAATCCTGATAAGCCCTATAACCTGATCAATGTCGATGATGACAAATTCACCCTGCCCGATATCAAATCAGGCAGGGTGACCAGCTTTACCGCGACAGTCTATGACGGTTATTCCAATGCAGGCGGCGGGACACCGGGACCGGTATTACTGGATAATGTCGCGGTCGAGATCGAGGATGTCGTTATTTTCCGGCATTTCAATTTCGGGATCGATCAACCGGCCGAGCTTGTCTATTACCTGTTTGGCTATGGGGATGAGGCGCATCTGACGCATTACATCGCTCGCGATCCTGATTTTCAGAATATTCTGACATTGCCGTCGCCGCCCGATGAGTTTTCGCAAACCCAGATCGAAGCGGGGCTTGAACTTGATTTTCCCGGGATACCAACCCAACCATTGGGGTGCAGTTCACCGCTGCAAGCCAAGGTTTATGACACCCTGTTTCAGGGGAGAGAGGATGCACCGGTACGCCTTGATCTGAGCCAGGGCGTGCATGATATCTGGTATTCGACCGGCAATCTTCTGAATGCCAAGGATCCGTGCCCGGAATAAGGGGTCGGAATAGGGTGATCGGATTGCTGATGCGCAAACGGACGGATGGGAACCATCCGTCCGTTTGCAGTTGCGGGGTGGGCAAGGCTGCCTTCCAGGCGGTTTGTCAGGCCGCGCGCCTGTGTTTGCCTTCGCTAACTTCCTCGACGATCTTGGAAACAAAGGCATCAAGATCGTTGGGATTGCGCGACGTGATGATGGCCTGATCGCAGACCACCGGTTCGTCGCGCCAGACTGCACCGGCATTTAGCAAGTCGGTTTTGATCGAACTGTATGAGGTTGCTGCGCGTCCGCGCAGGGCACCGGCTTCAACCAGAAGCCATGGGCCGTGGCAAATCGCCGCAACCGGTTTGCCTGACGCGACAAATTCACGAACCAGACTGACGGATGCCTCGTCATTGCGCAGAAGATCGGGGTTGATCTGACCGCCGGGGATAACCAGCGCGTCATAATCGTCGATATCGACATTTTTGACTTCGATATCGACCTCGACGGTGTCGCCCCAGTCCTTTTTATCCCAGCTTTTGATCGGGGATGATTTGGGCGATGCGATTTTGACATCGGCCCCGTGGGTCGACAGCTTATCAAGTGGAACACGAAGTTCCGAACGTTCATAGCCATCGGTGGCGAGAATAAGAATCTTTGCGGTATCAATCGCAGGCATAACGTCTCTCCTTTCATTGATGTCGAGCGTTACACCTCACCAACGGCTGTGATTTCAAAACGTTCCAGAATTTCTTGTGGCAATTTTATGCCCATCTGCATGCTGCGCGGTGACGCCGGGCTTTGTTGACATCACGGGGGCGCAAACTAGTTTTCAGGTAGGTTCGATTTCCGATGCGAAGGATAGAGGCAGGATATGGCACGCATTTTCATTATCGGCGTCACGGGTGGGATCGGGCATCGTCTGGCACCGCTTTTACTGGCAAATGGGCATCAGGTTACGGGCCTGCATCGCAAACCCGAACAGGCCGACAACCTCAGGAATGCGGGGATTACGCCGGTTCTCGGTGACTTGATGGAACTGACGGCAGAAACGCTCGCCCCTTTGATCCGGGGCCACGACATTGTTGTTTTTTCATCCGGGGCGGCAGGAAGCGGCCTTGACCGGACCACGCGGATTGACGGCGACGGACCGGGGCATGTGGTGGCCGCGATGAAGCAGGAAGGCATTTCGCGGCTTTATCTTGTTTCTGCCTTCCCCGAAGCCGGGCGCGGCAAAGACCCCAACCCGCGGTTTGAACATTACATGACCGAGAAAAAGCGCGCCGATGCGGATGTTGCGGCATCCGATGCCGATTGGGTGATCCTCCGGCCGGGAACATTGTTGCATGAAGATCAGGACGGGCGCGTGAACGCCGGATTTGCCATCCCTTACGGCACGGTCAAGCGTGGCAATGTTGCGCAGTTTCTGGCCAAATTGATCGAAACCCCGGAAATCCGGCGGGAGATTCTTGAACTGACCGATGGGGGAACGGAGATTTCCGAGGCGGTAAATCGGATCGTCCGGAAATAGGTTGGCTTCGTCTTTATGCTTCCGGGTTTTCGGTTGTTCTGTTGTGGCGGCTTCGGCTAGGGTCGGCAAACCGTCAATTTCAAACACCGGAATATCATGCAGATCGACCTTGCCAGCTTTGTCTCACAGTCTGATCGTGACCTGGAAAATCACATGCGTATCAGTGACTTTATCGCAGGTGAACCCAAGGCATTTGAAAATGATCCGGTAACGTCACATGTCACGGGATCGGCTTTTGTCGTGAATTCGGAACGCAGTCATGTGGTGCTGACCCATCACCGGAAGCTTAAACGCTGGCTTCAGCTTGGCGGGCATTGTGATGGAGTGCGCGACGTATTGTTTGTCGCCCAGCGCGAAGCCTATGAGGAAAGCGGTCTTTCGTGGATACGGCCCTTGTCGTCAGCGATATTTGATATCGATATCCACGAAATTCCCGAAAATGCCAAGGGGCCTGCACATCTGCATTATGACATGCGGTTCCTATTCGAGGCCGATATGCGCGATCCGCTTAAAATCACCGATGAATCCGATGATCTGGCATGGGTGGCTTTGGACCGCCTCGAAGATTACACCGACGAGCATTCGGTTCTGGTGATGCGCGACAAGCTTCGGGCTTTTGCCCAAGGTTAACGGACCGGATAATTACAGCCGCGACATTGCCGGGTCATCCTTGTTGGTGCGGGCATCGTTGCGGTCAAGCTGATAGCTTTCATGAACCTTTGCCATGCCCGCAATGCGGCCTTCGGCCACTTGTGCGTGCAGCATGTCGATATCACGACGGCGAAATTCATCAGCAATCTGATCAATCACATCCTGTTCGGTTTCAAGCATTGAAAGCCCGTGTCGTGCCATGGAAACACCCGTATCAAAGGTTTCGCGATAAAGCTGTTCCACGCCAAGCCCGATTTCCATCAGATCAAGTGCATGGTTGCGGTCATAAACGCGCACCAGCAGTTTCGATTTGGGAAACAGTTCGCTGATATATTTGGCGGCCTGTGTGGTCGCGTCACGATCATTTATACACAGACAGATCAGATCGGCATTCGCCGCCCCGGCGGTGGCAAGAACATCACTTCTCCGGACATCACCGAAATAGACCTTGTTGCCATAGAGGCTGGCCATCTGAATACGTTTCGGGTCGTTGTCGATTGCGGTGGCATTGATGCCGCGGGCTGCCATAACACGTGAAATGATCTGTCCGAAACGGCCAAAGCCGACAATGACCACTGATTGCAGTTCAGCTGTTTCAACGCCATCGACATCGGGCTGATCATCCTTGCGAAGCTTGGCCGACAGTTTTTCGGCAATCGCACCGACAAGCGGGGTGGCAGCCATCGAAAGGGTGACGATGGCGGTCAGAAGGTTGGCGCGTGTGGAGCTGATGACCGCAAGCGATGTCGCCAGACTAAACAGGACAAAGGCAAATTCGCCGCCCTGCGGGATGGTGACCGCAGTCCGCCATGCGGTTGCGTGACATTTGCCAAATATCCGGGCCAGTCCATAAACGACGATCCCCTTGATTGCCATCAGACCAGCAACCGATGCCAGGACGATCCCGATATTATCCGCGACAAGCGGCCAGTTGACCGACATGCCGACCGCGATGAAAAACAGACCGAGCAGAATGCCGCGAAACGGTTCGATATCGGTTTCAAGTTGGTGGCGATATTCGGAATCCGCCAACATGACACCGACCAGAAATGCGCCAAGTGCCATAGAAAGCCCGACGGCCTGCATCAAAAGAGCCGCGCCAATCACGAGCAGCAGTGCTGCGGATGTGAAGATTTCCTGCGCGCGGGTCAGGGCGATGATGCGGAAAAACGGATTGAGCAGATATTTCCCAGCCCCGATGACCAACGCAATTGCACCGATGGTTTTGGCGATATAAATCCAGTCGGTACCGGCTTCGTCGCCGTCACTTATCGGGCTGAGCCACGCGACAAGCGCGATTAGTGGTACGATAGCAAGATCCTGAAACAGCAGGATTGAAAAGGCTGTGTTGCCATGGTCGCTGTTAAGCGTGCCCTTTTCTTCAAGGATTTGAAGGGCAAACGCGGTTGAGGACAAGGACAGGGCAAGGGCGGCAATCATCGCCTGCTGCCATGGCCAGTCAAATGCAATCAGGGCGGCGTAAAGAAGGGCGGCGGTGATGGCCACCTGCGCCATCCCCAGCCCGAAAATCTCGCTTTTCATTGCCCACAGGCGTTGGGGGCGCAATTCAAGACCGATAATAAACAGCAGAAGAACAACGCCAAATTCGGCGAAATGCAAAACTTCTTCCGGTTCCGCAATCATGGCAAGGCCAAACGGCCCGATCAGTGCCCCAGCGCACAGATAACCCAGCACGGAACCCAGGCGAAGTTTCTTGAAGATCGGTACTGCAACCACGGCCGCACCGAGGAAAAGAACCGCCGTATGCAGAAAGCCGCCTTCAATTGTCGCCATGTTTTGCCACGTCCCTATGATGATGCAGGTACCTGATTTGTGCCTTACCGTGCAGTTTAGCGGGCAATAAGAAACACGACACACAAAAGTTGTGCGCGCATTTTCGTATTTCACATCGAAGAAGGGAAGTTTTTTGCAGCTTTTGGTATCGCTGCGGCCCGCAGGCTGCAAAGTGGCAGAGAGGAGGGGATTCGAACCCCTGAGGGGCTTACACCCCAACACGCTTTCCAGGCGTGCGCCTTAAACCACTCGGCCACCTCTCCACATGCGATCTTGTATATATCGCGAAAGCGGGCGGACATTAGCCGACCCGATCCCGGTTGACAAGGCAAAATCCCTTACTTTTTGATGTTTGTTCTGGTCACTATCCAAACAGCGAACAAATGCCATTTTTACAATCACTTGACGGATAAAGTTGTAGCAATTTGTCCAATATTTACTTCTTGTTGATTAATCGCCTCTAAGGTTTCAGGCTATGGTTCCAGATGTACCGGGACGATAGGGTGATTCGCAGCAACCTTTATGCTGACGGGGCAAAGCCGTCGGCATGTCTGTGATGATAACGAAAAGTTCAGACCGGGAATTCGGAGACGGCTATGTGGCTTTTCAGAGCGTTGGGATGGATATTGCTGTTTTCCAGTCTTGCTGTACTGGTCGGTGATGGCATTACCTCGCTTCAGACGGGAACGTTCCGCTTTGTCGCGGCAGGGGAGCTCTGGTATCGGTTGGATGCCGGAAGCCTGAACCTGTTGCAGTCCGTGATTCAGCGCTATATCTCGGCCTGGATTTGGGACAATGCGTTTGTGCCCGTGCTATTGGCCCCGGCGTTTGTCATATTGCTGGTGCCCGGAATACTTCTTTTGCTGGTGACGCGAAAACGCAGGCGTCAGAAGTTTTTCTAAGCCGTTCCTGTCTGTATTCCACCGTTTTCAATACCGTATCTGTCTTTCGCTTGTCTGATCGCTGCGTGCACGGCACACTGTGCGTGATCGGGCAGGATCATAGGATGGAAGACAGCGATGAAAGCATGGATATGCGAGGCTTTCGGCGAAGCGCCGATGCTGATCGACTGCGAAGAACCGATCGCACAAGCCCATCAAATCATCATCGATATTGCCGCCTGTGGCGTTAATTTTGCCGATACCCTGATTCTTGAGGGAAAATATCAGAAACGCCCGACTGGTCCGTTTGCGCCGGGGTTTGAAATTGCCGGGACCGTTTCTGCAATTGGGACGGACGTCCAGGGTTTTACCATTGGTGATCGGGTCATGGCCCTGCCTGACTGGGGTGGATATGCCGGTCGGATTTCAGTTGATGCCAGACTGGTGACGGGGTTGCCCGACAATGTTGAATTCAATGTGGCGGCTGCATTCCAGATTGCTTATGGAACGTCATGGTTTGGTTTGAAGTATCGCGCCAATTTGCTGCCGGGTGAAGTGGTTCTGGTTCATGGGGCTGCCGGGGGTGTTGGCCTGACGGCGGTGGAATGCGCCAAACTTCTGGGCGCGACCGTGATCGCAACCGCGGGTGGGGCTGATAAATGTGCCATCGCCAAAGCGCATGGTGCGGATCATGTAATTGACTACAAATCCGAAAGCATACGGGCCCGGGTAAAGGAAATCTGTGCCCGCATCGGGCGAATAGGTGTCGACTTGGTTTATGATCCGGTCGGGGGCGATGTGTTTGATCATAGCCTGCGCTGTGTTGCGCCGGGAGGGCGCATCCTTCTGATCGGATTTGCCAGCGGATCGGTGCCACAAATTCCTGCCAATATCCTTCTGGTCAAGAATGTTGCTGCACTGGGCTTTTATTTCGGGGCTTATCTTGAACAGAACCCCGATATCGCAAAGGCTGGCATGGCCGAGCTTTTGGAGCTGCTGTCGTCTGGGGAAATATCGCCATTGGTGTCTGCGACATATCCGCTGATAAACGCGATGGAGGCACTTGCGGCGCTCCGTAACCGGACGGCAACAGGGAAGCTTGTGATCCGGTGTCGGGAATGAGTGCGTCCCAAGGTGATTATTCTATTAATCAAATCCTTGAAATTTTATAGGATGTTGCCGTCCCTGATAGAATTACTGCTTGCGGGCTTGTTTTCGGGCTTGCCACCGCACCTGTTGATCCATTGGAATTTATAGATGTCCGAAATCCGGAAAAAGCCAGACGCGCCGCAACCGTCCGACAAAACACGGGCGCAATATGAAACATTTCCTTATCCGGCGCGTGACCCGAAAGATGAGGACAAGCGTCTTGTCGTAGGGTCCCCCGGCAATTGGGACGAAGTGGTTCATTTCGTGTTTGGCGGCCGCGATCCATCGGCTGATGGCAAAAAGATAAAAGTTCTTGTTGCCGGGGGCGGCTCCGGAGATGCGTTGGTGATGCTCGCGCAGCAGGCGCGTGATCGCAAGGCCAAGGTCGAGATTGTTTATATCGATCTTTCGGAAAGCTCGCGCAAGATCGCTGAGGCCCGGATCAAGCGCCGTAATCTTGAAAAGAGTGTCAAATTCGTTACCGGGTCGTTCGTTGATCTGGCCGGGAAATATGGGCCGTTTGACTATATTGATTGCTGCGGGGTGCTTCATCATCTGCCTGATCCGGACGCCGGTTTAAAGGCGTTGGCAGATGCGCTTAAACCCAGGGGCGGTATGGGTTTGATGGTGTATGGCGAACTTGGCCGGATCGGCGTCTACCATATGCAGGAAATGATGGAACGCCTCTCGGCCGAGGCGGGTGGGCGCAAACGGCTTAACCTTGGCAAGGCATTGTTCGATTCACTGCCGGGTACAAACTGGTTGAAGCGTAACCCGTTTGTGAATGACCATATCCAAGGGGGCGATTCCGGATTTTACGATCTGCTTTTGCATCAGCAGGATCGGGCCTATCGCGTGGACGAGGTTTTTGATTTTGTCGAGAAGGCCGGTTTGCGGCTTCAGCAATTCATTGAACCGATGCGCTATGATCCGACGACCTATTGTTCGCGCCACGACGTTCTGGACAAGGCCGTGCATGTGCCGTTTCGCAAGCGCGCGGCATTGGCTGAATTGATGGCGGGCAATATTACCAAGCATCTGTTTTATGTGGTCAAATCGGATAACAAGATCAAGCCGCCGGTCCCGGATCGTCATGCGGTGCCGTTTTTTGTGCGTATTGACGGAGCTGCTTTGGCCCGCTCTGTCGCGAAGACCGGCCATATCAAGATCAATTTTACGGGATTGTCGGTAACGCGCAGTCTTCCGCCTGCAAGCCCGGGGATTCTGTCACGCATCGATGGCAAACGCACGGTTGGCCAGATTTACGAGCTGTTTGAGCCAAGCCCAGATAAATATGAATTCGATGCCCAGTTCGCAGTGATGTATTCGGTGCTGAACGCCGCGAACCTGATGTATCTGCATCCATCAAAATAATCCGTCTTGCAGATCCGATCAGGCAAAAGAAATGCCGACCATCGGGGGATGGCCGGCAATCAGGGACACAAAACCGTCAATAGCGGGTGCGGGTCTCGGTTTTGCGTGTCGGGAGGCTGAAGACGCTTGTCAGCGCTTCAATAACCTGCAGAGGGAAAGAAAGTGGCCCCTGCAGGCGGAAAAGTCGGGGAGACATAATAAATACTCTCGGTTTGGCGCCTTTAAGCGAAATGCTCAGGCTTTCCAGAACGGCTTGGCTGCTTCGATACGGGCTTCATATACGTCCCAGCCAATGTCGCGCAGCAGATGGCTGTCCATCGTCGCAAGCTTCTGGCGGAGAATATAACGTTTCGCCCACTGACGCGGGAGTTCCATAACATTTGTGATGTTGTGGTGACGTCGGGTGGTGACAAAAGCACCGGCATCTTTGGTGATCGCGACCATGATCTTATTCCTTCAATCTATCGGCCAGCTCTCAGTTTGTATGCGGCCTGAATGTGTTTCGTTTTTCTAAACCCAGAGTTACGCCTAAAAACACTTGCGCTCAAACCATCTTTTGTCATCATTGCATGAGTTTTAATCATGCAAGATGGTCGTCATGAAACGCCGTCCATTACCGTTAAACGCCCTTCGTGCCTTTGAAGTGGCCGGTCGACTTGAAAGTTTCACCAAAGCTTCACATGAGCTTAATGTTACGCAAGGGGCGGTCAGTCGACAGGTTCAGCACCTGGAGGATGTGCTGGGGCGGCAATTGTTCGAACGTCATCACCGCCGATTGAAACTGACCCGGCCAGGGCGGAACTTGCTGGCGTCCCTGACGGCGGCATTCGATTCGATTGAACTTGCGGTTTCGCGTATCGAAAACCGGCCTGATGACACGCAGCTTAAGGTCCTGTCGCCCTTGACATTTGCCATGCGCTGGATCGTGCCGCGTCTTGGCCGGTTTCAGATGGAACATCCTGACCTGCAGGTACAGCTTGGCACCTATAGTGACGATGCCGCCCCGGTTGATTTCAATGAAACCGATATTGCCATCCGTTTTGCTGATACGCCGGGCGACCAGCTGGTGCATGAATTTCTGACCGGGGAACGGCTTTTGCCGGTATGTCATCCCAATCTGGCAAAGCAACTGAAAACACCGGAAGACTTTGGCAATGTGCCCCTGCTGCATTGTTCGGCACAGCGTGAGGATTGGCGCATCTGGTTAAAGGGAACCGGGATTGAGAGCGTCGATCCGGACCGGGGACCTGTTTTTGCGACCCTTGATATGGCAATGGAGGCCGCGGCCAGTGGATTTGGTGCGGTAATTTCCGATCCGGCGATGATCGGTGAATATGTTGTGACCAATAGACTTATGGTGCCGTTCGATTTGCCGGTTGATAGTCCCTATGCCTATTCGCTGTGCTATCCCGAAGGAAGGTTGGAGCGGCGAAAAGTGAAGGCATTTCGCGATTGGTTGATGAGCGAAATCAAGATCGAGACAGGCAAGCGCAAGCTTGTGCAAAAAGAATCAGGAACGGAATGACAGTTTCAAGATGATGCCTTGAAATTGAACCATTTTATTCCTCATTATGAATATGTCGTTTGGACCAAATGGCTTTGCGGACGTAACGTCGGCGTAACCGGTCCCGTTTTCTTGGCGGGAATTGTCCGGAACGTTCCGATCATTGCGTCCGTAATGATGTCAGATGGTTCAATGATGCGTATTGGCCCTGCCGGGGTTCGGGCTTCGAGCCGGGCACATTTCAGGAATAAATATGACGCGGCAAGAAGGCGAGACGTGCATAGCACGGAAAAACGGGAGCCGGGGAACGTTTTCCCGTTATGTCGGGGGGATGCTTCTGGCGGTTGTGATCGGGCTACCAATCGCAATGGCCGGTCCGGCAGCGGCACAGACAGGCGACAAGCCCGACATTACAGCGGCCCCGACAGTTCCGGTAGCCGAGGAACAGCTCAGTCCGCTAACCACTGTGTCACATGGCATATCGCTTTATGGTGATCTGAAATACGGTCCTGATTTTCGGCATTTCGATTACGTCAATCCGGATGCGCCCAAGGGCGGGACGCTGGTGCAAAGTTCCATCGTCTCGTTTGATACATTAAACCCCTTCACGCTTAAGGGGACGGCAGCAAGCGGCCTCGGGCTTATGTATGACAGTCTGATGGTGTCGAGTGCGGATGAGCCTTCGTCACTTTATGGTTTGATTGCGCGTAGCGTTGAATATCCGGTCGATCGATCCTTTGTTATTTTCCATCTAGATCCTCGGGCACGTTTTCAGGATGGCACTGATATCACCGCCGAAGATGTGGTGTTTTCATTCAATATCCTGATTGAAAAAGGCAGCCCGGTTTACCGGCAGTACTACGCGCAGGTCGATAAAGTCGAAGCGCTTGACGATCTGACGGTGCGTTTTGATTTCAAGCCGGGCAATAATCGCGAATTGCCGATGATTGTTGCCGAACTTTCCATCATGCCAAAGCATTACTGGGAAGGGCGGGATTTTTCCAAGACGACCTTTGATCCTCCTGTCGGCAGTGGGGCCTATAAAATCAAGTCTTTCGAGGCCGGTCGCCAGATCATCTATGAACGGGTCAAGGATTACTGGGCGGCGGATTTGCCGGTCAATCGCGGCAGCAATAATTACGACACGCTGCGGTTTGATACCTATCTTGATCCCGATGTATCACGTCAGGCGTTCTTTGCCGGTGAATACATGATCAGAAGCGAACATTCGTCGCGAGAATGGAGCACGGCATACAACACCCCGGCAATCCAGAACGGCCAGATCAGGAAGGAATTCCTGCCTGACAATCTGCCAAACGGTATGCAGGCCTATGTGTTTAACACACGCAAGCCCCTGTTTTCTGACATCCGTGTTCGGGAGGCGCTGCAATATGCGTTTGATTTCGAATGGCTGAACCGGGCGATGTTCTATGGCGCGTATAAGCGCAATGTCAGCTATTTCGCCAATTCGGAACTTGCGGCAACCGGCGTGCCGGAAGGCGAGGAGCTTGATATTCTGAAAGGATTCAGAAGCCAGCTGCCGCCCGAACTGTTCACCCAGCCGCCGCAATTGCCGAACTTTGATGCACCCAATGGCCGTCGCGAAGCATTGCGTCATTCGATGAAGCTTTTGCAGGAGGCGGGTTGGGAATTGCGCAACATGCAACTGGTCAACAGCAAGACCGGCGAGCCGTTCCGGTTCGAGCTGATTATCCGCCAGCCAGGGCTTGAGAAAATCGCGCTGGTTCTTAAAGCCCGCCTGCGCCAGCTTGGCGTGACCATGGATATTCGCATGATTGATACCGGGCAGTGGGTTAATCGTATTCAGGCCTATGATTTCGATATGACGACTTTCTGGTGGACGCAAAGTCTTTCACCGGGGAACGAGCAGCGGATTTTCTGGTCATCCGCCGCCGCCGACCAACCCGGCAGTCGCAATTTCGCGGGTATCAGAAGTCCGGTCATTGATGAACTGATCGATCTGGTTGTGGATGCCGACAGCCGGGAAAGTCTTGTGCAGCGGGTACGCGCGCTTGATCGCGTGTTGCAGTGGGGATTTTACGTGATCCCGCAATATTATCTTGGCGGGGATCGGATGGCCTATTGGGATGTATTCGGGCGACCTGACGAGGTGCCGCTTAAGGGAACATCGGTCATGACATGGTGGATTGATCCCGAAAAGTCGCGGCAGCTTAAGAAGGGAGGGTACTAGGCCATGCTGAATTACATCCTGCGTCGTCTTTTGCTGATCCCGGTGACGCTGTTCGGGATTATGGTTCTGAACTTTGCAATCGTGCAATTCGCGCCGGGCGGCCCGGTCGAACAGATGATTGCCCAGTTACAGGGCACGGATGTTGCCGCAACCGCGCGCATCAGCAATCAGGGGGCTGATAGTGGCGGCGGCGGTGGTGCTAGCGAGGGAAACAATTTTTCCTCGACCTCGAACTACCGTGGGGCTCAGGGACTTGACCCCGAAATCATCACCCAGCTTGAAAAGCAGTTCGGGTTCGATAAACCGGCTTATGAACGTTTCTGGATGATGATGAAAAATTATCTGACGTTCGATTTCGGCCAAAGCTATTTTCAGGATCGCGATGTGGTTGATATCGTGATCGACAAGATGCCGGTCTCGATATCGCTTGGCCTTTGGTCGACATTGATCATCTATATCATTTCCGTGCCGCTTGGCGTTGCCAAGGCCGTGCGGGACGGATCGAATTTTGATGTCTGGTCATCGGCGGCGATCATTGTCGGTTATGCCATTCCGGGCTTCCTTTTTGCCGTGATGCTGATCGTGGTGTTTGCCGGTGGAACCTATTTCGATCTGTTCCCGTTAAGGGGGCTGACATCATCGAATTTTGATGAATTGTCGCTTTTGGGCAAGGTTGCGGACTATTTCTGGCATCTGGCCTTGCCGATTACGGCATTGACCATTGGTGGATTCACCACGCTTACGATGCTGACCAAGAACTCGTTTCTGGATGAAATCAACAAACAATATGTGGTGACCGCGCGGGCCAAGGGACTGACGGAAAAGCGGGTTCTGTACGGACATGTATTCCGTAACGCGATGTTGCTGGTGATTGCCGGTTTTCCCAGTGCACTGATCGGGTTGCTGTTTACCGGTTCGGTCCTGATTGAAGTGATTTTCTCACTCGACGGACTTGGATTGCTTGGTTTTGAGGCCGTGATGAAGCGTGATTATCCGGTAATGTTTGCGACACTTTATCTGTTTACGTTGTTTGGCCTTGTTCTGAACCTGATCAGTGACCTCAGCTATCACCTGATTGATCCGCGGATCGACTTCGAAGCGCGGGAGAATTGATCATGAACAACATCATTCTTTCGCCGTTGAACAAACGCCGGATCGCAAATTTCCGTTCAAACAAGCGCGGATACTGGTCGCTTGTGATTTTCACGATCCTGTTCGTCATCTGTCTGGTCGCAGAGGTGGTGGCCAATGACAAGCCGATCTTCGTCAAATATGACGATAACTGGTATATCCCGATCCTGTCAGACCATCCGGAAACGGTTTATGGCGGCGATTTTGACGTCGAAACCGATTTCTATGATCCCTATATCCTTGGCAAGATCGAAGAACACGGTTTTGCCATCTGGCCGCCGATACCGTTTTCTTACAACACCATCGATTTTGAAATGCGCGAGGCACAGCCAGCCCCGCCATCGTTCCGGCATTGGCTGGGAACAGATGATCTTGGTCGGGATGTTCTGGCGCGCCTGATTTACGGATTCCGGATTTCGATCCTGTTTGGCCTTGCCTTAACGGCAATCAGTTCGGTGATCGGGATCGCGGCCGGTGCGGTACAGGGCTATTTCGGTGGCTGGATTGACCTTGGTTTCCAGCGTGTGATCGAAATCTGGTCCGGATTGCCGCAGTTGTTCATCCTGATCATTTTGGCCAGCCTGTTTGCGCCGGGTTTCTGGACGCTTTTGTTCATTCTTGTGCTGTTTAGCTGGATGAGTTTGACGGGGCTTGTGCGTGCAGAATTCCTGCGGGCGCGCAATTTCGAATATGTTCGGGCCGCGCGCGCATTGGGCATGACCGATTATCGCATCATGTATCGCCATGTTCTGCCGAACGCGATGGTGGCAACGATTACGTTCCTGCCGTTTGTGTTGAACGGCTCGATCGTGGCCCTTACATCGCTTGATTTTCTGGGGCTGGGCATGCCGCCCGGATCGCCGTCGCTTGGCGAGTTGCTTGCACAGGGTAAAAACAACCTTCAGGCACCGTGGCTTGGTATGACGGCGTTCTTTGCAATCGCGATTATGCTGAGTTTGTTGATTTTCATCGGCGAGGCGGTGCGCGATGCCTTTGATCCACGAAAAACCTTCTAGGGGAACGGTTATGACGACCAATCAATCGACACAGCCGCTTCTGGAAGTAAGGGATCTTTCGGCAAGTTTTGCCGGTGTCCCGGCGGTCAAAGGCGTTTCGTTTGCCATGAAGCGCGGGGAGACCATGGCGCTTGTGGGGGAAAGCGGATCGGGTAAATCGGTGACCGCACTTTCGATCCTGCAATTGCTGCCCTATCCGCGGGCCAGCCACCCGGGTGGTTCGATCCTGTTTGACGGACAGGAAATGGTCGGAACGGATGCGAAAATTCTGCGAAACATCCGCGGCAACCGGATTGCAATGATTTTCCAGGAACCGATGACATCGTTAAACCCGCTGCATAATATTGAAAAGCAGATCGGCGAGGTGTTGCTGCTGCATAAGGGATTGCGCGGTGCCAAAGCACGGGCGCGTATTCTTGAGCTGCTTGATCTGGTGGGTATTCCTGATCCGGCTTCGCGGCTTAAAGCATTGCCGCATGAATTATCGGGTGGACAGCGCCAGCGCGTGATGATTGCCATGGCATTGGCAAATGAACCGGAATTGCTGATTGCCGACGAGCCGACCACGGCCCTTGATGTAACCATTCAGGCACAGATCCTTGAATTATTGAAGGATTTGCAGGCCAAGCTTGGCATGGGTTTGTTGCTGATTACCCATGATCTTCAGATCGTGCAGAAGATGGCCGATAATGTCTGCGTCATGAAGGATGGCGAGGTGGTTGAGCGCGGCACAGGCCAGGGGCTTTTTGACAATCCGCAGCATCCTTATACCCAAAAGCTTCTGGCGGCAGTGCCAAGTGGTAATGCCCCGCCATTGCCCGAAAATGCAAAGGAACTGATCCGAACCAATGAGATTCTGGTGCGGTTCCCGATTGGCAAGAAGGGGATTTTGGGGCGTCCGGAATATTACCTTGATGCTGTAGACCATATATCGCTTACCCTGAGGCAGGGCGAGACGCTGGGTATTGTCGGCGAAAGCGGATCGGGCAAAACGACACTGGCGATGGCGATCTTGCGGCTTTTGTCGTCCACTGGTGATATCTGGTTTGACGGTAAAGATGTGCGGCAGTTTTCCGGGGCGGATTTGCGGGCCCTGCGCCGCGACATGCAGGTGGTGTTTCAGGACCCTTTCGGATCCCTGAGCCCGAGGATGTCAATCAGCCAGATCGTGGGCGAAGGGCTTGAAATCCATCATCCGGAAATGTCGCGGCAGGAGCGTACCGAACGCATTGCCGAAGCCCTGCGCGAAGTTGATTTGCCGGTAAATGCGATGGACCGGTATCCACATGAATTTTCCGGTGGACAGCGCCAGCGTATTTCGATTGCGCGTGCACTTGTTTTAAAGCCGCGTTTTATGGTGCTTGATGAACCGACCTCGGCACTTGATATGTCTGTACAGACGCAGATTGTTGATCTTTTGCGCGATCTTCAGGCGCGACACAAGATGGCCTATCTGTTTATCAGCCATGACCTTCGGGTTGTGCGTGCGCTTTCGCATCGGGTGATGGTGATGCAGGGCGGGCGGCTTGTCGAAAGCGGAAATTCCGACGAAGTCTTTGAAAATCCGAAAGAATCCTATACAAAGGCTTTGTTGGCAGCAGCGCTTGATTTGCGTGCTGCGGGGCTGGAGCTTGTGCAGAGCTGACCCCAAATCGGAACTTGACAGGACAATTGGCGTTCGTTGGGTATTGCGTAAAATTAATAACGGGCTGAAAGCAAACTGTTCATGACCGAACCGGCAAGAAAACCGAAAGCGTTCAGGAACTGCCTTTTCAAATCGCTTTTGGCGATGATGATCGGGATTGTGCTGTTTGGTCCGGATGCACAGGCATCGGGCGGTGGGCAAGAGGATGCAAAGCCGTCTGAAAGTGCCGAGCCAAAAGAACCGCAAATTCCGGAAACGGTGATCGAACCGGATTCAATTGCGCTTACCGTTGTTTTGCCTAAGACCGGCGCGATCCGGCAAATGGTGTTCTATGTCTGGCTTGAAGCATCAAGTGTTGCTGATCGTGCGGTCATCGAGCAGGCAGAGCCAAAATTATTGAATGCGTTCCTGCGAGATCTGCAACGCATCATGTATCGCGATACCCAGAACCGATACGAGAAACTTGAAGCAGGCAAACGTGGTTTTGTCTATAACGGGCCGGAGCTGATTGCACCACCGCCGCCCAAAACGCCAGAAGAACTCGAAGCAGAAAAAGAAGCCTTAGAAGCGGCGAAAGAAAAGGGCGAGGAAATCAAATCCGAGCCACCGTTCTCTCCGTTCCGTCCAACAACCAATAGGTATTTTGCAGCACTTCAGAACCGGCTTCTGGCAACCGCACGCGGCATCGTGCCGCCAGAATCAATTCGTTCGGTTCAGGTGCGCAAATTTTATGATAACTGGCCCGGCGACAAGAAGCCGGGCCGCTAAGGTTATTTCGCCCGCCTAAAGGCATACCCGCCGATACCGTATCGGTAATTCAAAACAATTTCCTTCTCCTTACCCGAATGGTTTTGGTTCGGTGTGATCCATTGCCGGGTTACCTGTTTTCAGGATGCCTGATCGGCAGATGCCAGCAGTGCACAGAGTGCACTTGTATGGTGACATGGGCGTGATATTCCGTCTTGATTGACGTAATCCGGGGAATGAAATGTCGATTGAAACATGGCTCAGCTTTTGCGCACTTGTATCGCTTATGGTGGCAACGCCCGGGCCCAGTGTCCTGATCGGCATGTCGCATTCGTTACGTTATGGACCGCGCCCGACCATGATTACCGCCCTTGGTGATGTGACCGCAAACATGATCCAGATGGTGATTGCCGCGGTTGGCTTGGGGGCGTTGCTGGCGACATCGGTGACGGCGTTTGGCGTTGTCAAATGGTGCGGCGTAGCGTTCCTGATTGTCATCGGTCTGACGGCAATCCTGCGAAAACCCAAGGTATCAAGAAATGATAACGATACCGAAATAAAAATCAGAACAGGGTTTGAGCCGGTACGAAAACGTCGGTTGTTTAGCGAAGGTTTTCTGGTTGCAGCGGGTAACCCGAAAGCGATCGCGTTTTTTGGTGCATTATTCCCGCAGTTCATCGATCCTTCGGTGGACCTTTGGTCGCAATTGGTGATCCTTGGGATCACGTTTGTGATTTTTGATTACACATTCGTAATGATGTATGCGTTTGGTGCCGCAAGACTGATGCCATGGTTGTTGAAACGTGGTGGAAAAAACACGATTGGCCGGATCAGTGGCGGTGTTTTGATTGTTGCCGCCCTGCTTTTGTCCCTGATTGACATGCCTGAAAGCGTGGCGCGGAACCGCTAGGCCGAAAGTTGGATCGGGTATTATTTCTTGGCGTCAAAGCTGCGTGTTTTGGGCTCGTGATACAGGTGATTGTCAGTAACGTTTTGATATTAAATACTAAAAATATATTCTGTTTGACGAAATACAGAAGCTTCGAACAAACCAACTGGTCTGTTTGATGCCTATTCTTACGTATGAGAAGGGAGAGTTTTAGCTTTAGGACAGATTTTCTGTCCCATTTCCCGACCTTTGGTATTCAGACCAGCTATTGGCGACAGAATATCAATTCAATTTCGCCTGACCTACTGCCACGAGACCCGAACGTCATCGGATCAAGAGATCAATCTATTCGGTTTTCTTCCCCGCGGACACGATAATATCGCCAAATTCGCGCAGGAAGACAGAACCCTTCACAGTGCGCTGAATCAGAACGGAGCGACGATCATCTTCGTCGACCTTGCGTTTGACCATGCCCAGTGAACTGAGGCGGTCAAGCGCACGTGTAATCGCTGGTTTGGAGATATTCAGGGCGTCGGAAAGGCCCCGAACGGTATGCGGGGCCGGGGTCAGATAAACAGTCAGCATAAGGGCCATCTGGCGAGCCGATAGGTCGGGAGAGTCCCGACGCACGCTTTCAACAATCGCGATACGCCAAAGGTCAAGCGCCTGAGACGGTTTGATCTCGATCGACATGCCTGTGCCCAACAATTAATTTGTTACGAATACGTAACCTGTCTACCTGACCCCTGCGCGGATGTCAAAGGTCTAATTGGGAAAATCGAAATGTTTACTTTCCGTAACGATCCGCAATGAGCTTGAAAGCGGCCCGGATTCCTTGGGCTTCGCCGCCTTCGGGACGTCCGGGACGTGCCGAAGGATTCCACGCCATCAGGTCGATATGGGCCCAGGCTTTTGCACCTTCGGCGAAGCGATCAAGGAACAGAGCCGCAATGATCGCACCGCCATAGGGCGAACCGGAAATGTTGTTCATGTCGGCCGCCTTGCTATCGAGCATCGGACGATAATCATCCCACAACGGCAAGCGCCACATCGGATCATTCAGCGCCAGACCATTTTCCAGAAGGCCATTGGCAAGGTCGTCATTGTTGGAAAACAGTGCCGGCAGGCCAAGGCCCAGTGCAACACGTGCAGCCCCGGTCAGAGTTGCGAAATCAAGCAGGATTTCGGGATCCTCGGCCGCGGCTTCGGTCAGGGCATCGGAGAGAACTAGGCGACCTTCGGCATCGGTATTGCCAACTTCGACGGTGATGCCCTTCCTGGTCTGAAGGATGTCGCTTGGCCTGTATGCCTTGCCCGAAACCATGTTTTCAACAGCCGGGATCAGAACACGCAGGCGCACCGGAAGACCCGATGCCATGATCATACGGGCCAGACCAAGAACCTGTGCCGATCCCCCCAGATCCTTTTTCATCAGAAGCATGTTGCTTGACGGTTTGAGGTCATAGCCGCCGGTGTCAAAGCAGACACCCTTGCCGACCAGTGTGACCTTGGGCGCGTTCTCATCACCCCAATGAAGATCAATCAGGCGGGGGGCACGATCGCTGCCTTTGCCAACCGTGTAGATCGCCGGGAAATTGCGTTTGTTCAGGTCTTCGCCAATGATGCTCGTCACCTTTGCGCCAAACTCTTCGCCAAGGCGACGTGCTGCGGCTTCGAGTTCTTCCGGCCCCATATCATTGGCCGGAATGTTGATCAGGTCGCGTGCAAGTCCGATACCACGCGCGATATTTTCAGCACGTTTGGTCGCATCGTTTGACGGAATGGCAAATAGCGCACGTTTCGCGGTGCTGGCTTCTGATTTGCGGTAGCGATCAAAACGATACCCGCCAAGGTAAAGACCAAGAACGGCCTTTTCGCATATGGCATCATTTTTTGTAACATCATCTGTCAGGATATATTCACCCGCGGGCAGGGCAGTCGGAAGTCCAGCAAAATCCCACTGGGTTTTGGCATCGTCGACATAGCTGATCACGATGGTCTGATAGGTACCCGCGTCACCGGCAAGGGCAAGATGGGTGCCGCGTTTGCCGTCATAGCCGGACGAGGCAATCCATGCCTGATGAGCATCGGACTGTTTGCCGAGCCATTTTTTGAAATCGGATTCTTGAACTGCCGTGATGCGGACCGGGTTGGAGGGCTTTTCAGACGAGATAATGTGATCGAACAATTTGATACTTCCCTTGTGGTGACGTGTTGGCGAGAGTGGTGGGGCTCTTGAGCAGGCAGTCTGTTTAGGCCTGTTATTGCGAGATATGACTTCGATCTTACGGATGCCACCGTCAATCGGCAATCGCCCAAAAGAAAACCCCGCATCCGGAAATATAATTCGGGATGTGCTGGGTGACTGCGACATTGATTGGCAGACCTTGAATGATCATTTGTCGGATCGCCAAAACCGAGCACGGCCCGGTGACTGAACGGCCTTGAACCGGGTTTTGAATAGCCCGATAGTGTGTTGGCCGCCCCCTTTTGGTTTGAATGAAGGATACCTTCCTATGGAAACGCGCCCCATTCTGTATATCGGTAATAAAAACTATTCTTCGTGGTCGCTTCGCGCGTGGCTGGGCCTGCGTGTGGCAGGGATCGATTTCGAGGAAAAGCTGATCCCGCTTTATAGCGAAGAATGGCATGCCAAGGCCGAAGTCGTCTCGCCGAGCAAAAAGGTCCCCGCACTTTTTGATGGCCGGAAAACCATTTGGGAAGCGTTGAGTATTCTGGAATATTTTGCGGACAGTCGACCTGATGCGATGTTGTGGCCGCTTGATCTTGATGTGAGGGCGATTGCGCGGTCTGTCTCGCTTGAAATGCATGGCGGGTTTGGTGCGATCCGCAGCAACATGCCGATGAACTTACGCAAAACATTGCCCGGGCGTGGCCGAAGCGAGATCGTCGAAAAAGAAATCGCGCGCATCTGCGAGATTTTCAAAACATGCCGCACGCAGTTTGGTCAGGGGGGAGACTTCCTTTTTGGGCATTTTTCGATTGCAGACGCGATGTTTGCGCCGGTGGTGACCCGGTTCAAAACTTATGACGTGTCGCTTGATCCCATCGGTAATGCCTATATGGAAACCATTCTTGGATTGCCTGAAATGGTGGAATGGTATCGCGACGCCATGGCCGAGGAATGGGTTGTTGCCGGTGGCGAACTTCCCGACGCATAGTTCGATACCTCAAAACAGGAGCATGCAATGGCCGGATTAACCGGCAGGCTTCCCGAAATCGATCCGCCGGGTGGTGACCCCGCACTTGACGATCTTCTGGTCAATGTCCGGGCCTGTCGGATATGCGAAAGTGCATTGCCCCTGGGCCCCAGACCTGTCGTGCGGATGGCGGCGGGTGCCAGAATCCTTGTGATCGGGCAGGCACCGGGGACGAAGGTGCATGAAACCGGGCTGCCGTGGAATGATGCATCGGGGGACCGGTTGCGCGATTGGCTGCAAATGCCGGTTGAGGATTTCTATGATCCGGGCAAGCTTGCCATCATGCCGATGGGATTTTGTTATCCCGGCCGGTTTGAACGTGGTGGTGATTTGCCACCGCGCCCCGAATGTGCACCGACATGGCATGATGCATTGCTAAAACATTTGCCCGATGTTGGATTAACACTTCTGATCGGGCAGTATGCGCAGGAACGTTATCTTGGCCCGCGCCGGGCAAAAAGCATGACCGAAACGGTACATCTATTTGCCGAGTATTTGCCAGACGGGTTACTGCCGATGCCGCATCCAAGCTGGCGCAATACCGGTTGGATCAAAAAGAACCCGTGGTTTGAAAGTGACCTTTTACCGGTGTTGCGTGAACGTGTGCATTGCCTTTTGAAGTAGGGACTGCTTTGCGCCGTTCAATATTTGGCAAGTTTCCGGTGTCATGGTCAAATGGGATCAAGAAAAAAGCAGGAGGTCACAATGAGCAAACTGGACAAAACCGCCATCGAAGCTGCGCTTGTTAAACTCGATGGCTGGAAACTGGCAGAAGACGGGTTATCAATCGGCAAGGTTTACATGTTCGGTGATTTCAATTCGGCATTTGGTTTCATGACGCGCATCGCGATACAGGCCGAAAAGATGGATCACCACCCGGAATGGTTCAATGTTTATAACAAGGTGGGGGTCACGCTGATAACTCACGACGCGGGTGGCGTGACGCAAAAAGACATCGATCTGGCGACTTTTGCCGAAACGGTTATCGCCCACTAGGTGCCGTTTCGGACGGTAGGGGCTGATCCTTGATCAAAGCTGGAAAATAAACGCCCTGCCATTGCGGGACTGGCAGGGCGTTTTTCGTGGCAGCGGTTCCCGTTTGGGGGGCTGGCTTATTTGGGCTCCAGCCTTACCGCGCCATCGATGCGGATCGTTTCGCCATTAATCATTTCATTTTCACATATATGTAGGGCCAATCGGCCATATTCCGCCGGATCGCCAAGGCGCTTGGGGAAGGGAATGTTGGCCGCAAGTGCCTGCTGCATGTCGTCGGGCAGGGCGGTGACCATGGGCGTGCCAAACATGCCCGGAGCAATCGAAACGACACGGATGCCGTGCCGGGCCAGTTCGCGCGCTGCTGGCAAGGTCATCGCGGCAACGCCGCCCTTGGATGCCGAATAAGCGGCCTGTCCGATCTGACCTTCGTAGGCGGCGATGGATGCAGTATTGACGATAACCCCGCGCTCACCACCTTTGGTCGGTTCATTGCGGCTCATGGCGGTTGCGGCAACGCGCATCATGTTGAATGTCCCGATCAGATTGACATTGATCACGCGCGCAAATGCATCAAGATCTGCCGGGCCTTCGCGACCAACAATGCGTTCGCCTTGCAGGATGCCTGCGCAATTGACCAAAATGGATGGAATGCCTTGGGTCTTGATAACGTCGGAAATCGCGTCTTCGACGCTTTTGGCGTTTGATACATCAACCCCGTAACCGATGCCGTCAAGTTCGACTGCTGTTGTTTTGGCGCCTGCTTCATTCAGATCAAAGGCCGCAATCTTTGCCCCGGCGGCTGCAAGCACGCGCGCGGTGGCGGCGCCCAGGCCCGATGCAGCCCCGGTGACAATGGCAATGGATCCCTTGACCTGCATGACATGAAATTCCCTGTTTTGATCCCGATAAACAAATAATAGGTAATTCTATACCAAATTATTTGTTTGTCGGGCAAGGGCATTTGACCGTCTGAGTTCAGGGGGAAGCGTTTGGATGTTGCGGCGTGGGTGTGGTCCCGGCTGGCCGGGTGGTTTTCGAACTGTTCAGGTTTGCTGTTCAGGCAATTTTGCGTTCACGCAAGGCAACATAGACTGCTGCTGCGATAATCAGGGCGCCACCGGGAAATATCCAGATGTCGGGGACTTCGCCAAACAGGATCAGGGCCAGAATGGCGATGATCGGCAGGCGCAAATAGGAAAATCCGACAAAGAAGCTGTAATCGGCAAGTTGCAGAGCTTTGACATTGCAAACCTGCATGACGTTCATCATCGCGGCCGCCAGCACCATCAGGCCAAGCACATGCCAGCTTGGCGTTTGCCAGACAAACAGGGCCGGAATTAAGGAAACTGGCGTTGTAATCAGCATCAGGTAAAACAGAAGGGCGGTGGTGCTTTCGGTGGCAACCAGTCGCTTGGTGATGAGCCCGGCACTCGCCATGCAGATGGCTGCGGCAATTGGCAGAAGGCTTGCCGGTTGCATGGCGGCCGTTCCGGGCTGAATGATCAACCCAACACCAATAAATCCGACAAAAACAGCAAGCCAACGGTGAATGCGGATGGTTTCGCGCAGGATCAGCGCGGCCAGAATGGTGCCAAATAACGGGACGGTAAAGTTAAGTGTCGTGGCCTCGGCCAGTGGCAGATAAAGCACCGCCAAGAACCACAAACACATTTCCGATGCCGACAGAATACCGCGTAATCCAAGAAGCGGCAGGCGTTTGGTGCGTAAGGGGGCGAATCCACCGCGCATAACTACTGGTGCGATCATCAGCAGTCCGAACAGAAATCGCAGGAATACAGCCTGATAGGGGTGGAGTTCCTCGGTGGCAAAGCGAATTGTCAATGTGAAGCAGGCTGCAAGAATCGCTGCCGATAGGGCATAAAAACTGGCCTGTATCGTGGCAGGTTGGTTTTTGAACCAGTTTTTCATCTGCGTTCTGGCCCATTAATATTTTGTCGATTATCGCGTGACGGGGGCGGGTCAAGGTCAATCGCCGCGGCTGACGGGCCGCGATTTATCCGTCTTGCTTCTTTGGCGAGTTTGGCTTCACGCCGTGCAATGAACAGTGCGGACCCGATGATCAAACCCGCACCGGGCAACAGCCAGATTTCAGGGACCTCACCGAACATGACCAAGGCGATGGCGACAACAAAGGGCAGGCGCAGATAGTTGAAGCCGACGACGAAACTGTAATCGTATATTCGAAAAGCATTGGTGTTACAGATCTGGGTGATGTTGGCGATAAACGCACCCAGTGCCATCAAACCAAGCACCTGCAGGCTTGGTGTCTGCCAGACGAGGAGCGCGGGGATGAATGTCAGTGGCGTGGTCAACAGCATCATGTAAAGCACGATGGTTGTACTGTTTTCAGTTCTGGACAGCGACTTGATCGTCAACCCTGCGCTGGCCATGCAAAGGGCGGCGGCAATTGGCAGAAGGCTTGCCAGTTGCATGGTTTCGCTGCCGGGGCGGATAATGATGACGACACCGATAAAGCCTACCAGAAGGGCGGCTACGCGGTATTTTCGAACCGCTTCACCCAGAAATATCGCGGCAAGGACGGTACCAAACAGCGGGACGGTGAAGTTCAGCGTCGTTGCTTCGGCCAGCGGCATATAGGCAATGGCGGAGAACCAGAAGCTCATGGCCCCCATCGACAGCAAAGCGCGCAACAGAAACAGCGGCATCCGCTGTGTTTTCAGCTGTGCAAAACCGGACCGGAGCGCGATGGGAGCGATGAAAAGAAGCCCAAATAAGTTGCGAAAGAAAACAGCCTGCAGCGGATCGATTTCACGGGTTGCTATGCGGACAATCACCGAAAAAAGGGCGGCCATAAGCGATGCAGTCACGGCGAAAACAGATGCCTGAAGATAGGGGGGCAGGCTGTTGAACCACCTACGCATCAATGCGGCCTGCTTTGCTTTCGGGGGTGCTTTCCGGATATTCGGGCGGGTTGATGGTTTTCGCCTTGGTGACCGGGATCGCCTGAGAATCCGCGGCTGCCGTTGTCGGCATACGGCGGCGGCGTTTTTCCTTTCTGGCCAGAACAGCTTCGCGGCGCGCGATATAAAGGGTTGAGCCAATGATCAGCGACGCCCCGGCCCAGGTCCAGAAATCGACGGTTTCACCAAACATGATAAAGGCAAGGGCCGCGACAAATGGCAGACGCAGGAAATCGAAGGCCATGACATAGGACTGGTCGGCCGTGCGATTGGCGCGCACAAAAAGCTGTTGTCCTGCAGTCGCCAGAACGGCGATTGCAAGAAGTACCCCAAGCTGTTCCCATGTCGGATTTTGCCAAAAGAAAAGAGCCGGGATCAGTGACAGGGGCGTCATGATCATGCCCATCCATGTGACGATGGCGTTGGCACTTTCACTGCGCGAGAGCATCTTGACCGTTGTTACGGCAAAGGCAGTAAACAGGGTTGCCAGAAGGGCAAGGATCGCACCGGTTTCAAGCGTTTGTCCAATCGGACGCACAATGATCATTGCGCCAATAAAGCCGAGTGCCACAGCCGTCCAGCGGCGCGCCCTGACGGTTTCATGAAGGATCAGGGCAGCAAGGATGGTGGTCAGGATCGGGACCGTGAAATTGATTGCAATCACCTGTGCCGCCGGGGCAATGGCAAGTGCCGAAAACAGGCATAGCATTCCGGCCAGTCCGATGACCGCCCGGATGAAATGCAATTTCAGTTTCAGCGTACGCAGACCAACCAACCGGTCGCGCAGCATCCAGGGGATCATTGGGATCAACCCGAACAGATTACGGAAAAAGGCTGCTTCGAAGGGATGAACTTCGCGTGTGATGTAGCGGATAAGCACCGCCATCGCCGCAAAAAGGATTGCAGCACCGGTCATTAAAAGGGCGCCGCGAAGCGCATCGTCATCCGGAGAAACACGAAAAAGATGCATGATCATCAACGAATAAGACTGATTTTATAAAAAATCCAGCCTTGATCAGCGAAATAGTCCTACCATTTGTTGATGGCGACCCGAAAGTTTCATGCCTACACAGTTTTCGTGTAAGATCGTCTGATATTGATAAAAATTCTTCAGGGGGATGTTTTATGGATGCCATTGATCGCAAGTTGATCGACATTTTGCAGGATGACGCGTCTTTGTCTTATTCGGCGCTGGGGACGAAGGTCGGCCTTTCTGTTTCGGCGGTGAATGACCGTGTGCGCAAATTGCGCGAGCAGGGGGTTATCAAGGCTTACCGCGTCGAAGTTGACGGCAATGCGATTGGTCGCGCGCTTACCGCAATGGTCTGGTTGCGCACCGACCCGGCCAAGGGAAACAAGAAACTGGTCAAGTCGCTGATCAAGGCAGACGAGGTTCTTGAATGTCATCACATGACCGGTCGATTTGATTTTCTGTTGAAGTTGCGCCTGCGCGATACTTCTCATCTTGAGAGCTTTGTGACGGACACGATCAAGGAAGTCCCCGGCGTGGTCGAGGTTATTCCGGAAATTGCCCTGTCTACAGCCAAAGAAACCGGCTTTGTTCCGGCAATGCTTGATGGCGATAAATGATTGGCTGTGCTGAATTGTAACCGATGGAGAGAATTGATTTCATTTGCCTGATATTTGACCAAATATCGGGTAATCCTGCCGCAAGAATGCCGCCTTTGGGCGCTTTAAGCACATCATTGCAAGATGTGTTGCCGTAACGCATTTCAAACTTTCCTGTCTTAGAAAACATTCGACAGGAACCTGACGGGTTTTTCGACCTGTCTCACGATAATGACAAACAGGATGGAGACGCGAATATGATCGAATCGATGAATCTGGTGATCCTGATTGCATCGGTTCTGGTCGTTGTTGCGGTCTTTACCAGTCTGATCAGTTTCCGGGTTGGTGCACCCTTGTTGCTTGTTTTCCTGTTTGTCGGCCTTGGTGCTGGCGAGGACGGGATTGGCGGCATCAATTTCGATAATGCGCCGCTGGCTTATTTTATCGGGTCCATTGCGCTTGCGATGATCCTGTTTGATAGCGGATTTGAAACCCAGCTTCGAACCCTGAAGATTGCAGCCGCACCCTCGCTCGTACTGGCGACGGTCGGTGTCATGTTGACCACGTTTGTCGTTGGCGGGGTCACTTGGCTTGTGCTTGATGTGCCATGGCTGGTGGCCTTGTTGTTCGGGGCGATTGTCAGTTCGACGGATGCGGCGGCGGTGTTTTTCCTTTTGCGGGTGGGCGGGATAAATTTGCGCGACCGTACGCGCAGCACACTTGAAGTCGAGTCCGGTTCGAACGATCCCATGGCGGTGTTTCTGACCATTTCGCTGGTCGAACTGATCATGCAGGGCGGCGGGGATAATCTGGCACTGGAACTGCTTGAACGGTTTGTCCTGCAAATCGGACTTGGGGCTGTTCTGGGTCTGCTGGGTGGCATGGCCATCGTCCAGATGATCAACCGGGTCAAGCTTGAACCCGCACTTGTTCCGATTGTCACGCTTGCCTGCGCGCTTAGCCTTTTTGGCGCAACCAGTATCGTTGGTGGCAGCGGATTTTTGGCAGTTTATGTCGCCGGTCTTTATGCCGGCAACAGTCAGATGCGCATGAGTGTCGGGGTGCGCCGGTTCCAGCACGTAACCACCTGGCTGGCGCAGATCGTGATGTTTGTCACCATGGGGTTGCTTGCAACACCGTCACAGTTTGGCGATGTGATCATTCCCGGGGTTATTCTGGCGCTTGTACTGGTGTTTGTCGCCCGCCCGGTTGCGGTATGGCTTTGCCTGATGTTCTTCAACTTCTCACGCAATGATACCGCCTTTATTTCATGGGTTGGTTTGCGCGGGGCGGTTTCCATCCTGCTTGCGATCGTGCCGATGGTGGAAGGTGTTGAATATGGCCAGCTTCTTTTCAACACGGCCTTTATTGTTGTGATCACGTCGCTGCTGTTGCAGGGGTGGACAATCCGGCTGATGGCGCGCTGGCTGGGCATTATGATTCCGCCGCGACACGGGCCGGTCGATCGTATCGACCTTGAACTGCCGGGCAACGCCAATCAGGAAATTGTCGTTTATCGCGTTCACAGCGAAAGTGCGGTGGCAACCGGGCAACGTATTCCGCGCTGGGCACGGCCGAGCCTGATTTTGCGCGATGGCAAATCGTTACGCCCGCACAGTGCCGGGCGCATCGAAGGCGGTGATCAGGTTTATATCATTACCCCACCGCGCCATGTCGAACTGCTTGATCAGTTGTTCGCCGGTCCGGCCGAGGGGGCAAATGACGTCGACCTGTTTGGTGATTTCAGTTTCCCACCCGATACCCGTATTGCCGATCTTGGCCGTTTGTATGGCTTTGTGGTTGGGGACGCGGACGAAGAAGCGACCGTTGCCGAAATCCTTGAACGCAACCTTTCGGGCGATATCGAACCAGGGGACCGGGTTGCCTATGGCATGGTCGAACTGATTGTTCGTCGGATCGATGATACGCACGAGATTGTCGAAGTTGGCATGGCGGTCGAACAGAAACCGGTCAAGCCCAAACGCCATCTGCCGATGTTCCATTCGCGCACAGAATTGCTGGCAATCTGGAAGGAATGGCAGCGTCGTCGCCTGCGCGAAAAAATGCGCAAGAAGCGTGGTGATGATGTTCTTGATACCGATGACGTCAAAGAACCCGGAGATGACATGTCGGTTGTCGACGATGCCGCCAATGATGGCGAAAATGATGATATCGGACCGGTGCGGGCAGAATCGGGAAAAAGCGATAAATCTTAGCGATGGCACGGAAAGTCCATTAGTGTGCCTAATGAATAGATGAGTTTTGCTGGTTTGTCTGTTTGGCAAAAACTGCCCTAAATACCAACGATTGATTTCGTTGGAGTGCCGTCATGGACCCGCTTGGATTATATAGTGTTGTTGTTCTGATCTGGGGAAGCACCTGGATCGCAATCCAGTATCAGCTTTCGGTCGGGCCGGAACTGGCTGTTGCCTATCGTTTTGTCCTGGCGGCAGTAATTTTGATGGCATGGTGTGTTATCCGCCGTTTGCCTATGCGCTATTCCCTGCGTGATCATGTGTTTATGGCGGCCCTTGGCATATGCCTGTTTTCGCTGAACTACGTACTGATTTACATCGCAAGTGCGCATTTGACGTCGGGTCTTCTGGCGGTAGTGTTTTCGACCATCGTGATCATGAACATGATTAATGGTGCGATCTTTTTCAAGCGACGCCCGGAAACCCGGACATTGATCGGGGCGGCAATCGGGCTTGGCGGGATTTCGCTGGTGTTTGCGCGCGATCTCGCAACGTTTGATCTGGCGGCGGGTGGTAGCGTTGGGTTGCTGGTTTCGCTTGCGGGCAGCTATATCGCGTCGCTTGGCAATATGGCATCGGCACGCAATCAGGCGCGCGGTATTCCGGTGTTGCAGGCCAATGCCTTTGGCATGATGTATGGCTCGATCCTGTTGATCGGATACATCCTTGTTACCGGTATTCCGTTTACCTTTGACACCAGCCCGTCTTTTATTACCGCACTGATTTACCTTTCCCTGTTTGGCTCTGTTCTGGCGTTTGGGTCCTATCTGACACTTCTGGGCAAGATCGGCCCGGATCGCGCGGCATACAGTTCCGTCATGTTTCCGGTAGTAGCGCTATTACTGTCGACCTGGTTTGAAGGATTTGTCTGGGACAGCAATATCGTTCTAGGCGTTGGCCTGACTTTGCTGGGTAATATCGTGATCCTGACCAAACGGATGCCCAAACCGCCCGTCCTTGCCATGAACACAACAGCAGATGCGACAGGTGGTGCTAACCAGACGACAAGCCCCTGCGACGCAAAGGCCGGATAAAGCTTTTGAAGTGACGGGGGAGGCGGAATCATGATGGATGAAATGTTATGAACGGAGTTGCCTACTTTCAACGCATGGCCAATTATAATGCGTGGGCGAACCAGCATATTCTGGACGCATGTGCGGGTCTTGAAGCGGGCGAACTTACCGCCCCGCGGGCTGCTTTTTTCCCGTCGATCATCAAGACACTGAACCATCTTTTGGTGGCGGATCGTCTGTGGTTGGGGCGTCTGGTCGGGGTGCCTGAACGTCTGGCGCTTGATGCCGTGCTGTACGCCGGATTTTCAGAATTTCGAACCGCGCGTGAGGCACAGGATGCCAAAATCATCGCCTTTACCGAACAACTTGACGCGGACACATTGGCAAGTGATCTGTCCTATCAATCGATGCTGGCCGGGGCATATACACTGCCGCGCGAGATTGTCTTGGCGCATATGTTCAACCACCAAACACATCATCGCGGGCAGCTTCATTCCATGCTGATCGAGGCCGGTGCCAAGTCACTTTCAATGGATCTGGTTTACTATTGCCTGGAGGTCGATGCGTGATGGCCGATCTTCTGATCCAATATACGCCGTTTCTGATTGCCGCCCTGTTGCTCAATATCTCGCCCGGGCCGGATCTGGCTTATATCAGTGCCCAGACCGCGATCCATGGTCGCAAGATCGGGGTGTTTTCCAGTCTTGGCGTTTGTTCCGGTGCGTTTGTCCATGTGGTTGCCGCAGCCCTTGGGCTTTCGGCCATTCTGGCCACATCGACACTGGCATTCTCGGTGGTGAAATGGGTTGGTGTGGCATATCTGGTGTGGCTGGGGATCGGTGCCTTGCGCAGCAGTTTTGCCAAGCGTGGTCCGGATGATGCGGCATCTGAAATATCTGCGGTAAAGCGGCCTCCGATACCAACCATGACAGCGTTTCACGCATGGCGTCAGGGCGCGATGATCGATGTCCTTAATCCTAAGGTCGCGATTTTCTTTATGGCGTTTCTGCCCCAGTTTGTCGATCCGGTGGCGGGGGATGGTGCGATCCAGTTTCTGGTGCTTGGTACCCTGGTGAATGTCATCGGTTTTTGTGTCGAGACGGTCGTGGTGTTTGCCATCGGATTTGCCGCAACCCGCCTTCGGGCTAACGGGTCGCTCGGTATCTGGCTGCAACGTTCACTTGGCGGGATGTTTATCGCGTTGGGTGTCCGGTTGGCGCTGACCGAGCGTTGATAATCGAATTCGTCACCCTTCGTTCCCAACCGGTTGGGAAGGATGACGATGTCGGGCCTTTGCATTCAGGCGCAAAGGTCCTTGGTCCGGATTGGTAGCCGGGCCCTCTGGATTTTGCACTCCATCCAGAGCTCTCTTACTGCAAACCAAGACTTGCGCCCGGCTGGGATATCCTCAGGACCGGGCGCCTTTTTTTGCAAGGTGACGCACCAGCATATTTGAAAGCGGGGCAGCCGACAGACCATGTGCGGTTACGCTGATGGCGACGATCATGACGGCGGCAGCAATCAGGGATTCATAGCCCTTTGGATCGATCATGGTGATCATGATCAGCAGGTAAATAACCGACGCGATGCCGCGTGGGCCAAACCAGCCGACATAGAGTTTTTCCGCCAGACTGTAGGGGCTGCCGATCATGCAAATCCAGACGCAAAGCGGGCGCAGGATCGCGAGGCTGACAATCGAGAAGATCAGCATCTCCCATGTCCAAAGCTGATACACAGCCGGGATAACCACCAGACCGAAAATGAAGAAGGTCAGCATGGTAAGTAGTTCTGATTCTGCTTCGCCAAAACTTTCGATAGTTTCGCGGACCTTTTCGGAGAATATGTTCAATGCAAGACCACCAGCGAAGGCCGCGACAAAGCCGTTCCCGCCGAGCTTCTCAGACAGGAAGAAGATGAAAAGTGCTGAAAGCACGCCAAGCAAGCGTTCGAACCGGTCAAGGATGGTGTTGGTGGTAACCGCGTGATTGACGATCTGGCCGATGACATAGCCAGCCAGAAGCCCGACCCCGGCCCCGACGGAAATTTCGATGATCGCCTCGGTCAGCCAGTTGTTGCTGCCTTCACCGACAAGATCGGCTTCGAGCAATACAACGGCTGTGAATATTGGTAAAACCAGCCCGTCATTCAAACCGCTTTCGATATTGATCCCCTGTCTGATCGGATCGGGAACCGATTTGTTTTCCAATACCGGTCGGCCAAGGGCCGCATCGGTCGGGCTTACAATCAGTGCGAGGATCAGTGCCGGAAGAATCCCGATGGAAGGGTGAAGGCCAATGATGAAAGCCCATGTCACACCGATGGTCAACGGCAACCCGATCAGGAGCAACCGGTTGGCAAGCCGTATTGCAGGTTTTTCCTTGCGATAGTCAAGGACAGCGGAATCAAGAAACAGAATGATCGCCAGCGTCATTTCGGAAAACCCGGTGGCGAAATGGATGCGATCAGCGAACGGGGCAAGGGGTGCTTCGTGCCATATGCCTAATGGCAATGCGATCAACGCACCGGTTAGAACCATCATCATCGGCGAGGATATGTTACGCCGTTGCAGCCTTCGCGATTGCAGGCCGTAAAGCAGTCCGGTTCCCAGAAACAGGATGATGACCCATTCGAACATGATGCGGCCTAACGGAAAGCGGGCACAGAGATCAGACCGTTGCTGCCCGGATGGTCGAAAGAACGTCCTGATGGCATCGGGCGTCGCCACTCGCGATGACGGAACCGTCACTGAAAATCGTCAGCGGCTTGCCCTGCCAATCGGTCATAACGCCACCGGCACCTTCGACGACCGGTACAAGGGCACAAAAATCATAGGCCTGCAAACCACATTCAACCACGGTATCGGCAAAGCCAAGCGCAACCAACCCATATGCATAGGCATCAACGCCATACATCGGCTGCCGACATTTGTTCGAAACTGCCTTATAGGCGCGCGCCGAGGCATCGGTGCGGAACAGTTCCGGTGCCGTGGTAAAGAAGGTGGCAGCATCAAGCGTTTCGCATTCGCGGGCGTTGATTTCGTCTCCATTCATTGTGCTGGCGCGACCCATAACACCAACCCAGCGTTCATTGGTGATGGCCTGATCAATAATGCCAATAACGGGAACACCTTTGTGGCAAAGGGCAATAAGTGTTGCGAAACTTGGCTTGCCAGCGATGAATGACTTGGTGCCATCAATCGGATCAAGGACCCAGACAAAATCGGCATCAATATTGTGGCGGCCATGTTCTTCGCCAAGAATTCCGTGATCGGGAAGTTCCGCAATCAGGATTGCCCGCATCGCGGTTTCAACTTCGCGGTCGGCAATGGTCACCGGGCTTGCATCGGCCTTGACGTCCACGGCAACAGGGGTGCGGTAATACTGGTGCACGACCGGACGGGCGGTATCGGCCAGTTTGTGGGCAATCTCCAGAAAGTGGTCGAGATTTTCCATTAAAACGCATTCCTTGTTTTGAAACGATTAGTGGCAAACGAAAACAGGGGACAGTTACCTGTCCCCTGTAAAAAATCAATCGATTATCCGGTGAATTTCCCACCCCTTTATTGGGCGGGTGCTTCACCCTCTGCTGCAGGTTCTGCCGGTGCATCAGCAGCAGGTGCTTCTTCAGCAGGGGCATCGTTGGATTCCGCGGCCTCGGCCGGGGTATCTGCGGCTGCATCTGCTGCGGCGTCGGTGCCTTCAGCTGCGGTGGCTTCTGCCGGATCAGGATAAGGCAGCGGATTGTCCGACTTGCTGTTAAGCCATGCGATGACAGCAGCGCGATCTTCGGCCTTTTTCAGACCCCCGAAGCTCATTTTCGTGCCTTCGACATAATCACGCGGCTTGTACAGGAAGTGGTTCAGTTCTTCCCAGCCCCAGGTTCCGCCATGGTTTGCCATGGCGTCGGAATAGGCGAAGTCATCCTTGTGGGCGAACTTGTTACCGACGATGCCATAAAGGTTCGGGCCGGTTTTGTTCGGGCCGCCATTCTCGGTGTCGTGGCAGGATGCGCATTTTTTGAAGACTTTCTCGCCTTCGGCAAGGTCAGCTGATGCCAGCAATGCAAAAATCGGTTCTGGTCCAGCCGGCTCTGCCGGTGCGGCAGCCGGTGCGTTGGCACCAGCCATCAGATCCTCGGAGAACGGGTAAACGGGCGTTTCCAGTTCTTCGGGGTGCACAAGAGCACTTCCGATCTTGCCAACAACTATAACCAAAAGCACAGCACAGATAACACCGGCGACGATCTTGTTGATTTCCATCGTTTTCATGACGGGATCCCTACAGCCTAATCACTCTCAGGTTTCTTTTTAACAGCTGACCCATGCGCCCCCAAAACGCTCTTAAAGATCACAAGAACGCGCATGCGACAGCAGGTCAGACCGGTCGGAGGGAAACTATACGTTTCAGAGATTTGCATCAACCTTTCTTAAACATAAAGGCGAAAACAGACGAGATATACCTTCGTCATATTCAATTCCGTCTTTCGCAGAATCCCCAAAACCGGCTATTGTCCCGCCGATTCACGACATTGCTTCTTGCACAGGTGATCAGACGCGCGCTTTGCGCGAGATCAAAGCAGGATCAAGCCAGACCGGAGGCCTATATGACTACGCCGCGCAACCCCGTTGTCGTTATTCCTGCCCGTATGGCATCGACACGCCTGCCCAACAAGCCGTTGGCTGATATTCACGGCGAACCGATGATTGTTCATGTTTGGCGCCGGGCAACCGAGGCCGGAATCGGTCCGGTTATCGTCGCGTGCGCCGAACAGGAAATTGCCGACGCGGTAACGGCGGCTGGTGGTATTGCCGTTTTGACCGATCCGGATTTGCCAAGCGGATCGGATCGGGTGCATCAGGCGTTGCAAAGCTTTGACCCGGATGGAAAATATGACGCCGTGGTCAATGTTCAGGGTGATCTTCCGACGATTGATGCAGCCGATATTCGTGCGGTTTTTGATCCGCTTGTCGATCCGAATGTCGACATCGCGACTCTGGCGGCTGAAATCACGCGGCAAGAAGAACGTACAAATCCTAATGTGGTGAAGGCGGTAGCGGCCTTTGGTGCCGGTCGTGTGGCGCGTGCGCTTTACTTCACGCGGGCAACGGCCCCGCATGGCGACGGGCCGCTTTACCATCATATCGGTCTTTATACCTATCGCCGGGCAGCACTTGACCGGTTTGTAAGTCTTCCACCGGCCGAACTTGAAAAGCGTGAAAAGCTTGAGCAACTGCGCGCACTTGAAAACGGCATGGTGATCGCGGTTGCACTTGTGAACGGCGTGCCGCTTGGCGTCGATACCCCGGAAGACCTTGAACGCGCACGACTTGTGCTGGGCGCGTAATTAGGCTTTTCTATGTCTTGTCTGGCGGTAAAGCCGCGGGGCATGACATGGAAATCATATTAGATATCAGGAAACAACCAGATGACTGCCCAACAACGTATCGCTTTTCAGGGAATGCACGGTGCCTACTCCGATCAGGCAGCGCGGCGCGCCTTTCCGGGTGCGACGACCGTACCTTGCCGGACGTTTGAGGGCGCATTTGGTGCATTGCGCGATGGTGATGTCGATCTGGCAGTGATCCCGATTGATAACACTCTGGCCGGTCGTGTGGCGGATGTTCACCACATTTTGCCTGACTCCGGAGCGCATATCATTGGCGAGACGTTCCTGCGCATCAACCACGCGCTTGTCGCAGTTCCCGGTGCCAGGATTTCGGATATCAAGGAAATCCGAAGCCACGTTCACGCGCTGGGCCAGTGCCGTAAAATCCGTCAGGAACTTGGCGTGAATACCGTTGTCGGGCCAGATACGGCAGGCTGCGCAAAGGAAGTGGCCGATCTGGGCGATAAAAGCATTGCTGCGATTGCTCCGGTTCTGGCAGCAGAGATTTATGGCCTTGATGTGCTGCGCACCGAGGTCGAAGATGCGGCACATAATACGACCCGTTTCATCATTCTGGCGCGCGAGCCGCTTGATATCGCCAATGACGGCACGCCGGTAGTGACAAGCTTTGTCTTCCGCGTCCGTAACGTTGCGGCGGCCCTTTACAAGGCGCTTGGCGGTTTTGCGACCAATGGGATCAACATGACCAAGCTTGAAAGCTATATGGTCGAGGGACATTTCACCGCAACCCAGTTCTTTGCCGAGGTCGAAGCCCATCCAGAACAGCTTGGTCTGCGCCATGCGCTTGAAGAACTTCAGTTCTTCTCGCACGAGGTCCGGATTTTGGGTGTTTACCCGTCTCATTCCTTCCGTCGGGAAAATGATCTTCCCGCCGAATAGATCGGCTTAGATCCTTTTCGATAAAGAAAACGGGCCATTTCCTGCGAAATGGCCCGTTTTGCTTAAGCCTCATCCGTTTTGTTTGAGGCTATTTTCTTCGCAGCGATCAATTCTCAGCCTGCTTGATCAGATCGTTCGAGAAGCGGTGAATGATCTGTGTCAGTTCCGAAGACCGCGACGAAAGTTCTTCGGACGCGTTGCGCAGATCGCCCGCATGGGTGGTTGTGCTTTGCGCGTTCTTCATGGTTTGATCGACACTATACGAAATCTGTTTGACGCCATCCGCACTGCGATTGGCATTGCCCGCGATTTCCTGTGTGGCTGCGCCCTGTTCTTCAATTGCCGCCGCAATGGCGGTTGACGCAGACCGGACCTGATCAATGGTTTCCGACACGCGCGAAATACCCGTAACCGCACGCTCGGTGCCTTCGACGATGCCGTTGATCTGGGCCGCGATTTCCTCGGTCGCGCGCCCGGTCTGGGTGGCAAGGTTTTTGACTTCGCTTGCGACCACCGCAAAGCCCTTGCCCGCATCACCTGCACGGGCGGCTTCGATGGTTGCGTTCAGGGCCAAGAGGTTGGTCTGGCCCGCGATGTCGTTAATCAGGCTGACGATTTCCTTGATTTTATCAACGGCTTCGGACAGGCCGCCAACATCGTCAGAGGCGCTTTGGCTTTCATGCGTTGCGCGTTCGACAGTGTTTGACATCTGAGAAATCTGAACGTTGATTTCCGTGATCGAGGAAGAAAGTTCCTCGGTCGCGGCGGCAACCGCGTCAACATTCTGTGACACGGACCCGGCGGCAGATGCGACCTGCTGGCTTTGATCAAGAATGCCTTCGGCGTTGTGTGACATACTAACTGCAAGTTCACCGCTGCGTTTAACCGATTGGTCAACGGCACCGGCAATACCACCAACTTCGCTCTCGAGTTTTTTGGCGATGTTGCGGATATTGGTGCGCCGTTCTTCTTCGGCTCTCTGTTTCTGGATGGCGGCGTCTTTTTCAAGCTGCTGGGCCTGCGCGGATTTGTCACGCAGGGCAAGAACGCCAGATGCCATGTCGCCGATTTCGGTAAAGTTGGAATCCGTCTCAACTGGTGCCTGATAATTGCCTTCGGCAATTGTCGCGATCGAACGGTTCAGGCCGACGATGCTTTTGGTGATACGGGTGCCGACGAACCAGGACAACACGCCGGCGATGACGATCGCGATCACAGAGATAATAGCGATACGTTGCATCACAGACTGAAATTCTGCGGCGACGTCATCCATATAGACGCCAGCACCTAATGCCCAGTTCCAGCCCGGAATCGGGCGAACATATGCGGCCTTTTCGACCAATGTATCGCCCATGCCTGGTTTTTTGGTTTCATAGGTTATCACGCCACCACCGGCCTTGGCGGTTTTGACGATCATCTGGCGCACTTTGCTGTCGGGGTTGCATTTGCCGACATCTTCGGGGCTGAGCGGATCAAGAACCATGCAATGGTTATAATCGGTGGCGTATATGTAGTTCTCCCCATCAAAGCGATACGCATTGAGCAATGAAAGCACTTCTGCCTTGGCGGCGTTTTCATCCATATCGCCCGCTTTGACCTTGGCAATATATGAATCAACGATCGTTACCGCACCCTCGGTCAGATGTTCGATCTGTTCGAACTTACCGTTACGCAGGCTGCTTTGATAATTCAAAGCGACTGTCGCGATAATCGCTAGAAGTGTCAGCAGGCAGATGGCCGGGATCGAAAAAATCCCCGTAACAACCCGAAAACGCATATTTCTTCCCCTTACGCGTTATTTAAGCGACCGATAATGCACACAAATTAGGCATGCATAGATTAATTCCGCGTTACATATGGGAATGGTGAATGCGTTTTTGCATGGCTGCCCGGCGCAGGGATTGATTGACTTTGTTTCGGGGGGCATGTATCACCCCGTTCATTCCTTCGCTTGTAGGGCAGATTGAGCTGTCAGGAACTGTGTGAAAAGGCGAGGGCGGCGATGACGTGATGACGTCATGGCCTCATCATATGCCTCTCATGCAGGGTCCGAAGCAGCGGCTTGATCGCCGTGCACCGGTCGCTATTGCTGTCGAGCAGGCACATCATGGCGCGAACATGGCGCCGACCGGATTTTGAAGGACTTTCCTTTATGACTAATTTTGAAGGGCTCAACCTTATCGAGCCCCTGCTGCGCAACGTTGAAGCTTCTGGTTTCACCGCACCGACCGAGATTCAGGCAAAAACCATTCCGGCTTTGCTTGAGGGTCGTGACCTGATGGGGATTTCCCAGACGGGCGGTGGTAAAACCGCTGCATTCTGCCTTCCGCTGTTGCAGCGCCTTGCCGAAAACCCGAAACGCCCGGCACCGGGCCAGCCGCGCGCGCTTATTCTTGCGCCGACGCGTGAACTGGTAAACCAGATCGGTCAGTGCCTGCGTGATTTCAAAAAAGGCATTCGCCTGTTCTCTTCTGTTGTTTACGGTGGCTCGCCGATGGGTCCGCAGATTCAGGAACTGCGCCGTGGTGTTGACATTCTGGTTGCGACCCCGGGTCGTCTGCTTGACCATATGTCACGCAATACCATTCGTTTTGATGACATCGAAGTCTTCATTCTCGACGAAGCCGACCGTATGCTCGATATGGGCTTCTCGGAAGACGTTCTGACCGTTGCCGAAGTGCTGCCGCGTGATCACCAGACGGTGATGTTCTCGGCAACCATGCCGCCAGCTGTCAAACATCTGACCGACCGTTTGCTGAACAATCCGGTTAAGGTTGAAACCGCGCCGCAGTCCAGCGTGACCGAGCGTGTGACCCAGCGCGGCATGTTCGTGAAACGTCACGACAAGACCTCGCTTCTGGTTCAGTTGCTGAAACGTCAGGAAAGCGAACGCGTTCTGGTTTTCACCAAAACCAAAGCCGATGCGGACGAGCTTTCGTTCCAACTGCGCGATGAAGGTGTCGATACCGACGCCATCCATGGTGACAAGCAGCAGCGTATTCGCCAGAAAATCCTGCGTAACTTCCGTAATGGTCAGTTCCCGGTCCTGATTGCAACTGACGTTGCAGCACGTGGGATTGACGTTCCGGGCATCACGCATGTCATCAACTATGACCTGCCGACCGATCCGGAAAACTATGTGCACCGCATTGGCCGTACCGGTCGCGGCAGTGCCGAAGGCATCGCGATTTCGTTCTGCGAACCGCGTGACGTTCGTCATCTGCGCAACATCGAACGGGTGATCGGCCAGCAGGTCGAGATCGACGAAGATCATGAATTCCATTCGGCTCCTCCGGTCCGTTCGTCGGGCGGCGGCGGTCGCGATGGTGCTCGTGGTGGTCGCGGCGGATTTGGCGGCGGGCGTGATGGCGGTCGTGGCCGTGGTGGTTTCGGCGGCGGTCGTGATGGTGGTCGCGATGCTGGCCGTGGTGGTCGCGGTGGATTTGCTGGTGGCCGTGATGGTGCCCGCGACGGTGCCCGTTCATTCGGTGGTCCACGTCGTGCCGAAGGCGACCGTGATGGTGTACGCCGTTTCGAAGGGGATCGCGAAGGCGGTCGGGCTTTTGGTGGTGATCGTGACGGTGGTCGTGATGGCGGCCGTCGTTTTGGCCAGTCAGATCAGCCGCGTGGTGATCGCGGTGGTGATCGTCCGGCCCGTTCGGATCGCAATGACCGCGGTGGTGACCGTTTTGATCGCAAGCCGCGCTTTGATCGCGCTGCTGCCGACCAGCGCCCTGATCGTGCAGAGCGTTCTGATCGTACCGAGCGCACGGACCGTGGCACCAACTTCCGCCCGCGTGGCGAAGGTGCACCGGCACGTGATGGCGAGCGTCGTTTTGCTGACAAACCACGTAGCGAACGCGGTTTCAAAAATCGAGATCGTGATACCCGCGGTCGTGATTTCAGTGATCGTCCGCGCCGTGCCGAAGGTGGTCGTGGTGAAGTCCGTGGTGGAAACCAGGGCATGAAGCGCCGTTCCGCCTAAGTCATTTTGCCTTTTTCTTTCCGCCTTTTGCTGAAAGTTCCGGGCAATCTGAAGATTTTAAAAGAAGCCTCCGCTTTGCGGGGGCTTTTTTGATTTCAGTATCATCCAGCGGTTGGTGTGCGATTGTGGTAATGTGCGAAAAAACACATACCGGATGGTGAATATGCTCGTGAGTCTCCTTACATTACTCATAAAATAATCGACGCTGCGAGATTGGTGATGCGGTTGGAGAGTGATGGATATGCAGTTGATGACCCGGACAGGGTATTTAGCGTCCATTTGCGTTGCTGGTTTAATCGCAGCAAACATTGCCCATGCCAAGGACGCCTCACAGAATTTTGCGGTCGATAATGGTGGCGTGCGGGATTGCAACCATTTGATTGCATCGGGAAACCCGGATTACCCACCCTATCTTTGGCCAGCCGACGATGGTTCTGGTCATCTTATTGGTGCGGCTGCTGAATTCCTGCAGCGGGTTGGTGATGCCGCGGGCATTAACATTGAAGTCGTCAATACCGGTAGTTGGGGGCGTGTGCAGCAGCACATGCGTGAGGGTGGCATCGATATGATCGCAGGTGCCTTCTTTACGGTGCCGCGACTTGAATACATGGATTATTTTTATCCGGCATTCCAGGGAACGCGTACGGTCATCTGGACCAAAGCCAACATTGATATCAATTATCGCCAATGGTCGGATCTGCGCGGGCTTGAGGGGCTTACAGTCATCAACAACAGTTTCGGGCAGGAATTCGACAGCTATGCGGCCCAAAACCTGACAATTCGGGAAGTTCCAAGCCTTGAACAAGGTTTGAAGATGCTGGATCGTAATCGCGGAGAATATCTGATTTACGAAGAGTTCCCCGGCAAAGCTTTTGCTGCGCGGGAAAAGATTGACGATATTCGCAGCTATGACATCGCCGTAAGCGAAGAAAGCCTGTATCTGACCATGTCGCATAAGTCGCCCTGCAATACCGGCGCGATGCGTGGCCGTATCGCTCAGGCACTTTTCAAGCTTGTGGGCGACGGCGTGATGGATGAAATGCTCGAAGCCAGCATCGCCCGCTGGAGCACTGGCACAAACTGACTCCCGATGAGTTGATATAAAGTTGAAAACCGGCCTTTTGCCTGTTGTGATCATAAATAGGTATAGTGATGCGGATTTTGATTTGACGTTTACGTTAACGTAAACTACAACAGATTTGCTTCATAACCCGTGATGACCGGTGCTCGATATACTGAACCGGCATGACTGCAGGCAGGACAGGACCGCAAGATGGCACAGTTTGAGCCGCAAAATCCGAACTATGATGCTGAAGTCCGGCATCGGTTTTCTCAGCAGCCCTACAATCTTTCGATTGGGGCCGAGGTCGTTGATGTGAAGCCGGGGCGGGTCGAGATTGTCGTGCCGTCACGCGCGGATCTGATCCAGCATAACGGCTATTTTCATGGTGGCCTGATCGCCGGTCTGGCCGACATCGCGGGCGGTTTTGCTGGATGGAGCCTCGTTGCCGAAGATCAGGGCATGCTGACCATCGAATACAAGCTTAACATCGTCGCGCCGGGCATGGGCGATCAGTTGCGCGCGGTTGGCGAGGTGGTTTCACGCGGTCGGTCGATCATTGTCACCCGCATCGATGTCTTTGGTATGAGGAATAGTGAGCCGGTTCTGTGTGCGACGTCGCTTCAGACGCTCAAGGTCATGAAGCTGCCGCCGGAATTATTAAGTAACGCTGCATAATCGGTTTGATTATTCACTTTTATCAAAAAATCAAAACACCCAGGGCAGGAATAGTAAAATGGCATTTTTCGACTTTCCCGGATTGAAATTTGATCTCGGCGAGACCGCAGAAGCGATCCGCGAAACCGTTTCATCTTTCGCCGAGGCAGAAATCGCGCCGCGCGCGGCCGAGATTGATGAAAAAAATGAATTCCCCAATGATCTGTGGCGCAAATTTGGCGATCTTGGTCTGCTGGGTATGACAGTCCCCGAGGAAGATGGCGGTACCGGTCTTGGCTATCTTGAACATGTGATTGCCATGGAAGAAATCAGCCGCGCATCGGCATCGGTTGCACTTTCCTATGGTGCGCATTCAAACCTGTGCGTCAATCAGATCAAACGCAATGCCAATGCCGAGCAAAAGGCAAAGTACCTGCCAAAGTTGATGAGTGGTGAACATGTCGGTGCGCTTGCCATGAGCGAACCGGGATCCGGTTCCGATGTGGTGTCGATGAAATTGCGGGCGGAAAAAAAAGGTGACCGTTTCATCCTGAATGGCAACAAGATGTGGATCACCAATGGTCCGGATGCCGATACGCTGGTGGTTTATGCCAAAACGGATATGGATGCCGGGCCCAAGGGTATTACGGCATTTATTATCGAAAAGGGTTTCAAGGGTTTCTCGACGGCGCAGAAGCTCGATAAACTGGGGATGCGGGGGTCAAACACCTGCGAACTGGTGTTTCAGGATTGCGAAGTACCCGATGAAAATATCCTTGGGAATTTGAATGGCGGCGTTCGTGTTTTGATGAGCGGCCTTGATTATGAGCGTGTCGTTCTGGCCGCCGGACCGACCGGCATCATGCGGGCCTGCATGGACGTGGTCGTGCCCTATATTCATGAACGCAAACAATTCGGCAGGGCGATCGGTGAATTCCAGCTGATGCAGGGCAAGATGGCCGATATGTACACCACAATGAATGCCTGCCGGGCCTATGTTTACGAGGTCGCCAAGGCATGTGATCGTGGTGAAACATCACGCAAGGACGCGGCAGGAGTGATCCTTTATGCTGCCGAAAAAGCGACCTGGATGGCGCTTGAAGCCATTCAGACGCTGGGTGGTAATGGTTATATCAATGAATACCCGACGGGGCGTTTGCTGCGCGATGCCAAGCTTTACGAGATTGGCGCAGGCACCAGCGAAATTCGCCGCATGTTGATTGGCCGCGAACTTTTCGGCGAAACCGCCTAATCCCCATATTTGGAATACAGGATCAGATCCATGAGCAATTCAGTCCCCATCGTTATCGTTTCCTGTGCCAGAACCCCGATGGGCGGCCTGCAGGGGGATTTCGCAACCGTTACCGCATCCGAACTGGGCGGCGTTGCCATCAAGGCCGCGCTTGAGCATGGCCGTGTTGCTGCCGAAGATGTTGACGAAGTCATTATGGGTAACGTTCTGCCCGCTGGTCAGGGACAGGCTCCGGCGCGTCAGGCCGCATGGAAGGCGGGTATCCCGCGTTCTGCCGGTGCAACCACGATCAACAAGATGTGCGGATCGGGCATGAAGGCCGTGATGTTTGCCCATGATACGCTGGTCGCCGGAGGCGCCAATGTCATGGTGGTGGGCGGCATGGAAAGCATGACCAATGCGCCGTTCCTGCTTCCGAAAATGCGGTCGGGTCACAAATACGGTCATGACATGGTTTATGACCATATGGCGCTGGATGGGCTGGAAGATGCATATGACAAGGGCCGTTCGATGGGCACTTTTGCCGAGGCAACAGCCGAAAAATACGGCTTTACCCGCAAAGCGCAGGACGACTATGCCATCACGTCGCTGACTCGTGCGCAGAATGCTGCCAAGTCAGGCCATTTTGCTGATGAAATTGCCCCGGTGACATATGCCACCCGTAATGGCGAGGTTACCATTGATGCCGATGAACAGCCGCCCAAGGCCAAGCCGGAAAAAATCCCGACCTTGCGCCCGGCATTCGCCAAGGACGGCACAGTAACCGCGGCCCATTCGGCATCGATTTCCGATGGGGCGGCGGCTCTTGTCATGATGCGCGCGTCGGAAGCAGAAAAGCGCGGGCTTAAGCCGCTTGCCAAAATCGTTGGTCAGTCTACCCACGCCCAAGAACCTTGCTGGTTCACGACCGCTCCGATTGATGCGATCAAAAAGGTGCTGGGCAAAACCGGCTGGTCCAAGGACGATGTTGATCTGTGGGAAATCAACGAAGCCTTCGCCGTGGTGGCGATGGCCGCCATCCGTGATCTGGAACTTGATCACGGCAAGGTTAATGTCCATGGCGGTGCCTGTGCGCTGGGCCATCCGATAGGTGCCACCGGTGCGCGGTTGTTGGTGACCCTGATCCATGCGCTTAAAACCCATGGCGGGACCAAGGGCGTGGCGTCGCTTTGCATTGGTGGCGGTGAGGCCACGGCGGTCGCCATCGAGCTGCTTTAAGTTTTTGGTAAATTATGTGAACGAAGTTACGCCCCTGTGATCGGAGGGTTCGGCTTTCTGATGACAGAAAACCGTGATCCTGCTATCGGAATTGCGGTTTTGGCGCAGGGGCGAGACTGCTTGCGCGACACCAACACCAAGGTATCATAGTCAAGGGACAGCCATGCAAGATGTGTTGAGCCTGGCGGCGCAAAATCTTCTGTCGCCCATCGTACTTTTCTTTGTTCTGGGGGTGGGGGCTGCCCTTGCGCGATCCGATCTGACGATCCCCGAAGCCGTGGCCAAAGGGATATCGCTTTATCTTCTGTTTGCCATTGGCTTCAAGGGCGGGGTTGCGGTCTCAAATAACGGGATCGACCTGACCTTGGGTATGACCCTGATGGCAGGTGTGATCCTGTCCTTCGTTCTGCCCTTTATCGCCTTTGGCCTTTTGCGGTGGATATCGCAACTCAGCCGGACAGATGCCGCCGCCGTTGCCGGGCATTATGGCTCGATCTCGATCGTGACGTTTGTTGCGGCGACCTCGGTCCTGCAAAGTTCCGGCATTGTGGCAGAGGGTTACATGGTTGCTGTCGCGGCGGCCATGGAGGCACCGGCTATTTTTTCGGCCCTGTTGCTTGTGTCATCGGGCGGTAAGGGGCGGATGGATGGTGCGCTGATCCGTGAAATCCTGCTCAATGGTTCCATCGTTTTGCTTGTCGGCAGTTTCTTTATCGGCTGGATCACCGGGGCTGAGGGCATGGCAAAGATCGAGGCGCTGATTGTTTCACCCTTCCAGGGGGTTCTTTGCCTGTTTCTGCTTGATATGGGGCTGGTTGCGGGGCGTGGGCTTAAACAGGGTCGTGCCGTGCTGCGTGCGGGGCCACTGGCCTTTGGTGTGATGATGCCGGTGATCGGCTCCTGCCTTGGTCTGGTATTTGCGTTGCTGATCGGCCTGTCACTGGGGGGGACAGTGCTGTTGATGGTTCTGGCCGCCTCGGCAAGTTATATCGCGGTGCCTGCGGCCATGCGTGTCGCCCTGCCAGAGGCCAATCCGTCGGTCTATCTTACGCTGTCGCTTGGCGTGACGTTCCCCTTCAACCTGACGCTTGGTATTCCGCTTTATCTTGCGATGGCCAGCGCCGTTCACGGAGGTTAATCCCATGGAAAAGCATGATGCCAAACGCGTGGCGATCATTATCGAAGCCATTATGGAGAGCCGCCTGCGCCAGGCGCTTGAGGGGGCGGGGGTTACCGGCTTTTCCGTGCTGCCGGTGCTTGGTGGATCGGGGCGGTCAGGCAGCTGGAGCCGCGACGATACCGTGTCGCGCGGCGGCGGCATGGTTCAGGTGATCTGTATTATCCGCCCGGAGAAGCTTGACCGGATGCTTGAAGCCGCGTTCGAGGTGGTGGATCGTCATATCGGCGTTGTCACGATCAGTGACTGTCAGGTGCTACGCGCGGATCGTTTCTAGAAACGTCAGGGTTTGGTTGTCTGCGAAACAAAGGAGATCGCGCGTTTAGAATGGTTCAAAAGGTCTGAATGGGGACTATCAACTTGGGCAATTTGGTCCTATTTTGTCGGCAGCGTTATGACAGAATAGGGAACTTCGCGAGATGTCAAAGCCAACCGTTGATCGGATGCTTGCCGGGTTCAAGAGCTTTAAGGCGATGTATTATGATCAGCGCCCGGAACGCGTCGAGGACCTGGTCAATATGGGCCAGCGCCCGGAAGTTCTTCTGATTGCCTGTTCTGATTCCCGCGTTGATCCAGCCATCCTGACCAATGCCGAACCGGGCGAGATGTTTGTCATCCGTAACGTGGCAAACCTTGTTCCGCCCTATGAGCCCGATGAGAATTACCACGGGACGTCGTCGGCGATCGAATTTGCGGTGCGTGATCTCAAGGTCAGGGACATCGTCATTCTGGGCCATTCGGCGTGCGGTGGCATGGAGGCTCTGGTCGAGCACGGCGAAGCGGGCAAGGTGCCGGACCGCGACTTTATCGGCGAGTGGGTCAGCATTGCGAAATGCTGTCTGGAGCATGGCCCGGATGTCGACAAGGTATCGCGTCATTCGATCCGTAACTCGCTGCAAAACCTGATGTCGTTCCCGTTCATCAAGGAACGGGTCGAAGCCGGCGACCTCAAGCTGCATGGCTGGTGGTACGGCATGAAAGAAGGAATCCTGTGGCGCTTTGATGCCGAGCAGGACAAATTTGTTCAGGGCGAAGAATAGGCCCGGCCTGATGAAAACGATCTTCTGATCGCATGGCCGGTGCATCGCCCAATTGGGAGGGTGGCCGCCATGCGGTTGGAAGAACATCAGATCATGGTGCGCGATACCGCGCGCGAGTTCGCCGAAAATGAACTCAAACCTCATGCCGCAAAATGGGACATCCACCATACCTTTCCGGCCGAAGCGATTGCCGGATTGGGAGAACTTGGCTTTTTGGGCATGCTGGTGCCCGAAGAATATGGCGGGGCGGGCATGGATCACGTCGCCTATGCGCTGGCACTCGAAGAAATAGCTGCTGGCGATGGGGCAACCTCCACCATCATGTCGGTGCATAATTCGGTCGGGTGTATGCCGATCCTGAAATTCGGTACCGAAGATCAGAAAGAAAAATATCTGGTCCCGATGGCGCGTGGCGAAAAGATCGGCGCATTTTGCCTGACCGAGCCGCAGGCAGGCTCGGATGCCAGTTCCTTGCGCACGCGTGCCGTGCGCGATGGCGATGACTGGATTATCAACGGCTCCAAACAATTCATCACGTCCGGCAGTGAGGGTGATGTAGCGATTGTCTTTGCCGTTACAGACCCGGAAGCTGGTAAACGCGGTATTTCGGCCTTCATCGTGCCAACCGATACGCCGGGCTATGTCGTTTCGCGGGTCGAGGAAAAGCTTGGCCAGAATGCATCGGACACCTGCCAGATCACCTTTGTCGAATGCCGGGTGCCCGGTGAAAACATGCTGGGTGAAGAAGGGCAAGGCTATAAAATCGCACTAGCGAACCTTGAAGGCGGGCGCATCGGCATTGCGGCCCAGTCGGTCGGCATGGCACGCGCGGCGTTCGAGGCGGCCCGCGATTACGCCAATGAACGTGAAACGTTCGGCAAAAAGATCATCGAACATCAGGCGGTGGCATTTCGCCTTGCCGATATGGCGACCAAAATCGATGCGGCCCGGTTGCTGGTCCATCGTGCTGCCGAACTTCGCGACGATCACAAACCCTGTTTGACCGAGGCCTGCATGGCCAAGATGTTCGCATCCGAAATCGCCGAAGAAGTCTGTTCGGCAGCAATCCAGATTCATGGCGGATACGGCTATCTGAAGGACTTCCCGGTCGAACGCATCTATCGTGATGTCCGGGTTTGCCAGATTTATGAGGGCACATCCGATATCCAGCGCATGGTGATCGCGCGATCACTGGCCGATTAAGTGCCGGGTGGTGGGCCAAATCGATCTAGATAGCGTTCGGCACGGGGCAGCGCGTTGTGAAGAAACTGATCGGGTTCGCGCAACCAGAGGCCTTTGATTTCCTTTGATTTTTGCTCCGATATCAGAACGTTGCGAGGTAGCAGGGTAAGTTCGGCGTTCCATCTCGGCCAGCGTTGCCTTGCCCGCTTGAAATAATGGGCGATCAGGTCGGTACGTTTGCTGTAACCATGATAATCGAACGCCCACTCGTTCCAGATGACGATGATATGGTTGCCGGTATAATCTTCAGACGGCCGGAGCCAGAGTGGTTGCATCGTGCTTGTTGCGTGTTGTTCAAGAAAGGCGTGTGCGAGAATGTGACAGGCACCGCAAGCAAAAAAGACCCTGTCGGGCAGGTTCCAGCGTTTGACAGGATCGGATTTGCAGTAATCTGCGGTACGGGGCTGATACATTCCTGTGTTCCGGGTCTATTTTCCGGGAAGCAGATTGTGTTTGTCGAGCAATCGGCGGAACTGATGATAATTCAGGCCAAGCTGTTTGGCAGCTTCGGTCTGATTGTTGGCATTGTTTGCCAGTGCCTTCTCCAGAAGGCGAATTTCAAAGGCTGCGACTTCTGATTTGAAGTCTGTGTTGGCACCGTCTCCTGATATCGGGGTTTCGGTCTTGGTTGGTTCGGTTTTGCTCCCGGTTTCGCTCCAGATGCCCGCAAACGGATCAAGAACGATATGCACAAGCGGATTTTCATCATCTTCAGCCAGATAAAGGCTGCGTTCAACTACGTTGCGCAATTCGCGGACATTACCCGGCCATGAATGGCTAAGGAGTTGTCGGGCGGCGGCAGGGGTAAACCCGGCAAAGACCGAACGGGACAGGCGTTTGGTCATTTCAAGCGCAAATTGTTCGGCCAACGGCAGGATGTCATCGGGCCGTTCGCGTAGCGGCGGTACGGCAATGACATCAAAAGCCAATCGGTCGAGCAGGTCGGCGCGAAACTTCCCGGTTTTGGCCAATTCGCGCAGATTTTCATTTGTCACACCAATGACGCGGGCATCAACTTCGATCACCTCGGAGCCGCCAACACGTTCAATCTCGCCATATTCAACAACGCGCAGGAGTTTTTCCTGCACCATTGGGCTGGCGGTGGCGATTTCATCGAGAATGATGGTGCCGCCATGCGCGCGTTCAAATCGCCCGACATGACGTTTGGTTGCCCCGGTAAACGCGCCTGCTTCGTGACCAAACAACTCGGTATCAAGCAGGCTTTCGGACAGGGCCGCGCAATTGACCTTGACCAGCGGGCCGCCCCAGCGATGGGACAGATAGTGCAGGCGTGAAGCAATCAGTTCCTTGCCCGATCCCCGTTCCCCGATCACAAGGCATGGCCGTTCAATCGGTGCCAGACGTGAAACATGTTCAAGGGCGGCCAGAAAAACGGGGTCTTCGCCCAATATCGGTTGCAAGCTATCCATTTCGCGAAAAACGTTATCGAAAAAAGACAAAATTGTCGCGATAAAAGTTAATTGGATAAGGCGGGTGATTCTAAGTCATTGATTTTATTGGATGTCAAAACTGGCACGGCATTTGAAATAGAGAGATCAGAATTTTTGCGTCCCCCGTATTTTTAAGGAGATCAGACAATGGGCGTGTTTTCGCGTTTGTCCGATATCGTAAATGCCAATATCAACTCGCTTCTGGATCGTGCCGAAGATCCGGAGAAAATGGTTCGGTTGATGATCCAGGAAATGGAAGATACCCTGGTTGAAGTCCGTTCCGCCGCGGTCAAGGCGATTGCCGATAAGAAAGAAGTCGAGCGCAAGCTCAAGAAGCTTCATGACGGTCAGATTGAGTGGGAAGGCAAAGCGGAATTTGCCATTTCCAAAGGCCGTGACGATCTGGCGAAAGGTGCGCTGATGGCGCGTCGCCGTCTGGCCGATCAGAGCATCGTGCTGGAGCGCGAGCTTGAAGTGATCGAGGAAACGCTTGGCAAGTTTGACGATGACTTGAACAAGCTTCAGAGCAAGCTTAACGAAGCCAAGGGTAAGCAGCGTGCGGTTGAAATCCGCATGCAGACTGCCGAAAAGCGTGTCAAGATGCGCGAAAAGCTGCATTCGGGTCAGATCGATGAAGCATTGCTGCGCTATGAGCAGATGGAACGCCGCATTGACGAGCTTGAGGCCGGTGCGGACTCCTGGGATCTTGGTCGCGGGCAGAGCCTTGAAGAACAGTTCGAAGACCTTGAAGCCGAGCTTGGGATCGAGGACGATCTGAAAGAGCTTAAAGCACGGGTCAAGAAAGACAAATAATCAGCGGTTCGCGTGTTTCGATGCGATAAGCTGCAACAAAGGTTGAGCTGACAAAGATGTGGGCGATTGCTGTACCGTTAATTGTGTTTGTTGTCGTTGTCGGCCCTGTTTGGGTTGTGTTTCACTACATAACACTTTGGAAACGGATGAAAGCCGAACAGCAAAAATCCAGTCCGGAACAGGTGGCGAAGGAAAAGGAAATCGTCGCCACGCTCAAAGGCCGGGCAGAACGCCTTGAAAATCGTGTCGAAACACTTGAACGCCTGTTGGATGCCGAGGTTGCCGAATGGAGGAACAGGATATGACTGCACAGCAAGCTGCTGCCGGTGCCGGCTATCAGCGCGGTCAAAATAAACATCGTCATGGCGGTTGCCGTTTCCGGCGTGAGGGCCAGGACGGCAAGGAGTGCGGTGGCGTCATTCGCCGCACGACCCGGGGAATTGCCGAAAAGTTTGGTATCCCGCGCAAAGGTGTGCTGATCGCCTTTATCCTGATCCTGATTTTCAGCTTCCCTGTCGGTGTGATGCTGTTCGCCCTTGCGTGGGCCTATGTGCATCATCCGGAATGGTTTGATGGTCTGCGCGGCAAGTTTCGCGGGGCCGGTCGGACGGGGTCGTATAATGCCTCGACCGCGCATACCGACGCGCCAGAAGAGCGCCCGACCATGGGTGTCGATTTCGAAGAGCCCTGGATGGAAGACCTTCGCGAGAAATTCGATGACCTTGAACGCCGGACCGGTTCAATGGAAGGTTACGTTGCTTCCGGTGATTACCGGCTGGCATCGGAACTTGAAAAGATGAAAAAAGACGATGCCAGCGGCAAGAAAGACGCCGATGGCAGCGACGATGATGCTTCGACCTCCCCCAACGATAAAGCGTAGTCGATGCTGCGATGACATCGGTATCAATCCCCCCTGCTTCGCAGTGATATTGAGTTATCCCGCAGCTTCACCTTTCGAGCCGGACCTGTTTCTACGGGTTCGGTTTCTTTTTTTGTTTTTGTTCGTGATCGCAACTATTTGCTGAAAAATAACCAAATAGCATTTATCACTATACCTAATTTAAAGGTTTTCTGACTAGCTTGGTGTCCTCTGGCGATATCTGGCGGGAAAGCCTGCCAGCAAAACGGGGGGTGATATGGCGGCCATGATCGAACATCCGGGCGAACAGGATTTTCTGCATCGGTTGATGCTTGATAATCCGTGGTGGGATGGCATCACCGATGATCTGGTTCATGATCTGCCGCAGCGTGCGTTTTTCAAACGGTTCTGGGCCGCAATTGAAAAAAACGACGGAACAAAGGCCGTTGTTTTAACCGGGCCGCGTGGGGTGGGTAAGACCGTCATGTTGCGGCAGGCCGTTGCCGAATTGCTTAATGCCGATACACCACGTCGACATGTTTGCTATATCTCGCTTGAGCACCCGCTGTTTCTTGAAATCGATTTGCCGCGACTGCCAAAAATACTCCGTTCCATGCGGGGTATATCGGCAGATCATCCGCTTTGGCTGTTTATCGACGAGGTGTCCTATCAGCGCGATTGGGAAGACCGGGTTGCAAAATTGCTGGTGGCGGACCCGATGTTGCGCGTGGTTGCGGTTAGTGCGTTGGCACCCAATCCAAACGCGCTTGGTCATATTCAAAGCCTGTTTTTACCGCCTTTCAGTTTCGCCGAATATCTTGAGCAGCGCGGGATCGCGCCGTCAGACGTCTTGCCGCAAACACCCAATGTCGGGCGCTATACCGCCGATATTCCCGATGGCCTGATCGAGCTTAACGACCTGTTCGAAGCCTATATCAACGAAGGCGGTTTCCATGATCGTGACGGCGAGGCGGGGGCAATCCATCGATCGCTTCATTCCGATCTTCCCGGGTTGCACGGCATTTCAAATCCATCGGATTTGCACCGTCTGTTTGTGTTGCTGGCCTATAACACCGGTGCGGAATTCTCGATCGAGACATTGGCGCGGGAACTTGATATCGCCAAAAATACGCTACGCCGTTATCTTGAGTATCTTGAAAGTGCATGGCTGGTGCGCAGGCTGGAACGTGTCGATCAGGATGCAAAACCGTTTCAGCGCGCGGTGGCATTTAAGGTCCATCTGATTCACCCCGGGCTTCGCGCCGGATTGATCGGTGCCAAGGCCGCGGACAGTGCGACAATTACCCGACTGGCGGAAACCGCGATCCAGACCCAGTTCCTGACGTCGAGTGTCGGGCTTGAAAGCCTTTATTACGCGCGTTGGGGGCATTACGAGGTGCCGTTCGTTTTCCTTGACCGGCGAAGCGGAACACCGCTTTTTGCCTATCACTGCCTATGGCGTGATGAAGGCATTCGAAAGCCCAAGGAAATCCGTGCATTGGTCAATTTCCGCACCAGTCATGCCTTGCCACTAGGGGCATTCGTCCTGACCAAGGCGCAATGGCATGGCGGTAAAATCGGTGGCGTGCCAATGCGTTTTGAACCTGCGAGTGTCCTTGCACTTCGGATCGGGTTGGAATTCTCGCAGCTTTGAACGGCGTCACAGTGCTGGGTTGATGGCGTCTGTTCCGGGCAGTATGCCGCAGCCCTGATGGTGGCGGCAGGAACTGCTAGGACAAGGCAAAGGAGGTCGTTTATGACGACACTTTCAAAGCTCTCCCATACTTTTGTCGCCGTGATCCTGGTGGTTTGCGGGCTGTTGATGATCAATGCCACATCCGCGATGGCTCAGGTCGCGTGCCCGGTCGGTGTGATCACAAATGCGGGGCTGCCCGACATCAATGGCGATCACGTTTTCTGTGGCGAGATAAACAGCAAAGGCAAGGCTGTCGGTTTCCATTCACGTCCCGGCGGAAACAATCCTGCGGGTGGGGGGATAACGAATGTTGTGATCACCCAGCCAGCGAACCCGATGGGAATTTACAATATATCCTTTCAAAAGAACGGGGTTCAGAAGTCGATTTCGACAATGTTCCCCGACAGCTGTTCCCAGGATGAGGTTGTGAACTCCATCCTTTATGCGGAAGCCAATCAGGAAGCCTGTCCTGCCGGAGCACCCGGCTGGGTGGTCTGCGGGAAAAATCGACCAGATCCGGTGATGGCTACACAGGGGCCGTATTGCGAAGGTGACGACGATTCAAACCGTTTCTACATCGCGGTTGGGGTCAATGGCGGAAACATCAACACCGCGTTCCCGCTGCGTTAACCGTGAAATGTGAGGCTTGAAAATGGCAGGCGGTGAAATGATGGTACCCGATTGGCCCGGCAGGATTGTTGGCGATGAAGGGCATGATCGCATCGCTGCCTGTCTTGTTCTGGATATTCAGAATGCGCCGGAATGGGCGCAAATCGTGCTTGATCGGGTTGATGCCATCATCAATGGCAGTGAAGACCATTGGGAGATGGCAATGAATGCCTATATCTTAAAAATGGGTCCGGCAATTTGCGAAATTGCCCCGGCATATGAAGAGCAGTGCGAAGAGATTGTCTGGGTCCCGTCTTTGGAATTTCGTGCTGCTCTGGTCGCATGGATAAAACAGATAGATCAATCAACAGGTTAACCAGCCGATAAACAATATCATCAATGCTGGCACCAAATTTGACGTTTTGTGGGGACAAAGTCGTGACTTCAGGGTTTTGGCGGCGTTTGGTGCCGGTATTATTTCTGCTGCTTGTCGCAGTATCGGTGCCGTCGGCGGCATATGCCGAGGAAAAAAACGAGCCCGATGAGCCGCTTGTCAAATTTTTGCGGCAATATGTCGAGCAGGCCGGTTTGCCGGGGGCAGTAATCGGCATTGGTTATGGTGACGGTCAGATGCGCTTTGCCGCAACCGGGTATGCGTCGGTAAATCCCGACACAGGCATGACGCGCGAAAGGCAATTCTATATCGGGTCGCTGACCAAAATGATGACGGCGGTGGTTGTGTTGCAGTTGGCATCTGAAAAGCGGATCGACCTTTCCGATCCGATTGCCAAATGGCTTCCTGCGGAATTCCGCGACAAGATTGCCAATGCCAATGTTGCGACCGTTCGTGATCTTTTGCGCAATAGTTCAGGCATTCCCGATTATCTGGATGGGGAATTTTTCTTTGAGCTGGTCGGGCGCGATCCCCAGCATGGATGGCGTAATCGCGAATTGCTGCCGCTGATTGCGGGCCGTGAAGCACATTTCAAGCCCGGCACCCAATATAACCCGTCCAACAGCAACTATATCCTGCTGGGTGTCCTGATAGAACAGGTCGAAGGCGATCACATCGAAGCGGTGTTCAATCGACGGATTTTTGAGCCAGCCGAAATGCGCAATACATCCTTTGGCCGGTATCCGCGCCCCGATGATCTTGCGCGCGGCTTTGATGACGCCAATGGGGATGGCAAGCTTGAGGATGTGACCGATTTTGATGTCGGCGATCAGCTTTCAGATGGCGGGGTGATTTCAACCGCAGAAGATCTTTTGAAATTTGGCCGGGCGCTGTTTGCGGATGGTATTTTGCTGGGCGCGAACGCGCTGGAGCGGGCCACGACGGATACATTGTTCGCCGGCGAAGGTTCCTATGGCTATGGCATGATGATCGGCAAAACCGATTGGGGACCTGTTTGGGGGCATGACGGGGTTTATTTCGGTTATTCTGCGGAATTTTCGTGGTTCCCCAAACAGGATGTCGCGATTGTTTTCTTGTCCAATGGGCGCGCGTTGAACGAGGTGCTACCTGTAACGGGCCTGCTGTTGTCGGGCCTGTTTGGCAAGGCGCAATAGATCAGTGCAATTTAAATAATTGAAACTAATCGATTAATTTTTCATCGCGAGCATGCGGGAGGATATTTATGCTTACAGCGCATAACTGATAGGATTATAATAGTTAGAATCCTATCTAATTTCTCTGTTATGCTTTGCGTCATGGAAAACAATGATCTTGATACCCCTTATCTGAGTCTTGGAAGCACGTTGATGCGCGTCGCGCGTTGCTGGCGTCGCGAGATCGACAGCACATTGCAATCGCACGGCTTGTCTCAAACCATGGTGATGCCCCTGATTGTTCTCAATCGGGCTGCCGGTCCCGTACGGCAGGGTTTGATTGCGGATGAAATCGGCGTCGAAGGCCCGTCTCTTGTGCGGGTTATTGATGTGCTAGAACGCGACGGACTTATTTCGCGTGTTTGCGATCTGAGCGACCGGCGCGCCAAAATGGTTGCACTAACGGCAGCAGGTAAAGACAAAGCCGCCGAGATCGAGATCATTCTTGCCGATATCCGCAACGAACTCACGGCCGATATCGACCCCGAAAGTCTTGCGACCACTCTTGATGTCATGCAGCAATTGCTTGGCAAACTGGCGCAACGCGGTGGCGACGCTTAGGGTGCGGGGAATAAGATGTTTGCAAATATTCTTGCCCTGCGTCCCAAAGGTGCTGACTGGCTGTTTTCGGCAAAAACGTTTGCTGCGGCGGTTCTTGCATTGTTCATTGCGCTGGCCTTTGATCTTGATCGGCCTGTCTGGGCGATGGCAACGGTCTATATCGTTGCCCATCCTTTGTCCGGTGTTCTGGCGTCCAAGGCACTTTATCGTGTGATCGGAACGATCATTGGGGCGGTTGCGGCGATTGTAATGGTGCCCAATCTTGTGAATGCGCCGGTTTTGCTATCGCTTGCGCTCGCACTTTGGGTTGGGGGCTGCCTTTATCTTTCCCGACTGGACCGGACGCCCAAAAGCTACCTTTTCATGCTGGCGGGCTATACCGCGGCGATTGTCGGTTTTCCGTGCGTAACGGACCCCGGGATTATTTTTGATACGGCCGTTGCGCGCGTCCAGGAAATTTCGCTTGGCATCATTTGTGCCACACTGGTCAGTCATATCATTTTCCCACGCCATGTCGGCCCGGTCGTCGCGGCACGGATTGATGGCTGGATGGGCGATATTGCCGACCTGGCAAAGCTAAGCTTTGATGCTGGTTCTGATCCTGAAAAATTGCATCAGGACCGGACACGCATCGCGGCAGATATTGGTGAATTGCACGGGCTTTCTGTTCATCTGGGATATGAAAAGTCCCGATTTGCTGGGCGAACCCGCCAATTGCAAGCCCTGCAAAGCGCGATAGCCGCTCTTCTGCCTGTGTTTTTCGCCGTTCATGACAGAATAACCGCGCTTGTCGATTACAGTGGGAGCATCCCCAAAGATTTGCGGGCCATTCTTGATGATGTGGGGATCCATATGGCAACCGGCCACTACGATGGTTCGTCAGCGCAGGCGCTTCATGCGCGAATTGCCGCATATGGTGCCGAGTTTTCGAATGCATCGGAATGGGATGGCCTGTTGCAGCTTAATCTTTGTAATCGTCTGCATCGGCTTTTGAATTTTTATTCCGATTGCTGCCGATTGTGGGATGGGGTGCGTGTCGACAATGTTCCAGTCGACGTCGTGGATCGCTGGCGCGATAGCGCGCAGGAGCGGGCTTTGCATCGCGATTACGGTGTTGCGTTCCGGTCCGGTATGACGGCGGTGATTGCAACCTTGCTTGTATGCGGTTTCTGGATCATGACGGCATGGCCTGCAGGCGGGACGGCGGCGATGATGGCAGCAGTCGGTGCCAGTATCATGTCGTTCCTTGATAATCCGGTTCCGGCCTTGAAGGGCTTCATCCGTTATACCGCGATGGCAATTGTTGTCGTGATTATCTACAGCCTTGCGATTCTGCCCGGCATTGATGGCTTCCCGCTTCTTGTTATGGCGTTTGCACCCTATTTCCTTTTGCTGGGGGTGTTGATGACTTCCCCGCAGACATACGGGTTTGGTCTGGCGATGCTGGTCAATGTCGTGATGATCCTGAATGTCGATACCAGTTACAGCAGCGACTTTGCCACCCTGCTCGATAGCGGTCTGGCATCGCTTGCCGGTTTTGCTGTCGCGGCACTTGTTACGGCCTTTGTGCGCAGCGTGACAGTCGATGCCAGCATTCGGCGACTGGTGATGTCAAACTGGCGCGACATTAGTGCTATTGCGCGCGGGACGCTCCGTTTGCCGCGCATGGTGATGATCCGCCGTTTACTGGATCGGCAGGGTTTGATTTTGCCCAGATTGGCATTGGCACCAGACCATCGCGATACTTTGATCCGGTCAATGCCGGAGGTCTCGATTGCTGCCAGCATTTATGACCTGCATCGTTTCAAGGCGCTGGCGGATCAAAGGATCGCGACCAAACTGGATGTGGTTTTGCGAAACATGGCGCGTCATTTTGACAATCGCCGTCGAGATTTTGGCGCACTGCCCGATCCTGTGATCCTTGATGAAGTCGATAATATCCTGCGTGAAGTCGTGGCAATTTCACCCACACCGCTTCGCGCTAAATTGCTGATCCCTCTGATTGCGCTGCGCCGTGCCTTATGCCGCGCGGGCGCACCGGTGCTGGATCGCTCGGCAGATAAGGCATTCGTCTCCGATCTGCCACCCCTGATCGGAGAAACCGCATGATCAATCCGATGATCGATGTTTACGGCGTGTTTGTACCCGCCTTTCTGATAATGGCGCTTGGCGCCTGGTTCTGCCTGAAAGTGCTGCATGTCGGCCTTGCGCGGATCGGTTTTTACAAGATAACCGCGCATCCCGCTTTAACGGATCTGGCCCTGTTCGTGCTGATCCTGACGGCACTTTCGGCTCTGTTTGTTCAATAGGTGACGATGTGAAACCGACTTTTGCCAATTTCCTTCGCGTTCTGGTGACGCTTGTTCTTGTTCTGGCGGCATCTGCTGGCGGTTATCAGCTTTATGATTACTACATGAATTCTCCTTGGACCCGGGATGGGCGGGTCAGTGCCGACGTTGTGGCAATTGCGCCGGACATCGCCGGGCTGGTCAGTGAGGTAAATGTCACCGACAACCAGATTGTTCATGCCGGGGATTTGCTGTTTTCCATTGATCCCGCCCGTTATCAGGTGGCCGTTGATCAGGCGCAGGCGAAGCTTGAAAGTGCCATTGCCGCACGTGATCAGGCCAAGCGTGAAGTGAAACGCTACCGGGGGCTTGATAGCGACGTTGTTTCGCGTCAGAAAAAAGAACAGGTTGCGACCAATCTCGCGACCGCACAGGCAGATATGGATCTGGCCAAGGCCGATCTTGACCTTGCGGTTTTGAATCTGGCACGTACCAAGGTTGTTGCCCCGGTTGATGGCATCCTGACGAATTTCTCGTTACGTCGGGGGAACTATGTTGGTGCAGGGCAGGCGATTGCTGCCCTGGTCGATAGCCAGTCATTTTATGTGGCGGGTTATTTCGAAGAAACCAAACTGCCGCGTATCGCAATCGGCGATCAGGTCGAAGTCCGTTTGATGGGTGAAGATAACGCTATCTACGGCCATGTTGTCAGCATCGCAGGTGGTATTCAGGATAGTGAACGGTCGGGCGCAGGGGGGAACCTTGCAAATGTCAAACCGACCTTTAGCTGGGTCCGTCTGGCGCAGCGCGTACCGGTGCGGGTTTCGCTTGATAACGTCCCTGAAAATGTCCGGCTGGTTGCGGGGCGCAGTGCGACGGTGACGGTGATGGAGGCACGTGGTGCGACTTTCCCGAGCCTTTGATGCATGGGATTTTTAGGTCATTTTCTGATCGGTAATAATATGCCGCAGCGCGAAAGATGGCTTGCAGTGCAAAACAAGTTTCGGTAATTTTCGGAAACAATATCGATAATTATTGAACAAAAATTATCAAACGGGAGATGCCAGATGGCTGCAATCGCACGTCCACGCCGCAGTGTTCTTTATATGCCGGGCTCCAATGCCCGGGCGCTGGAAAAGGGACGCAGTCTGCCTGCTGATGGCCTGATCCTTGATCTTGAGGATGCGGTGGCACCCGACGCAAAGGATGTTGCCCGCGATCAGATCGTTGCCGCGCTGGCAGAAGGTGGTTATGGCAAACGTGAAATCCAGATCAGGGCCAACGGGTTAAATACCCCGTGGGGATATGCCGATATCGTGGCTGCGGCCAAAACATCGGCCGACGCGATTTTGCTGCCAAAGGTCGAAAGTGCCGATACGGTCCGACAGGTTGCGACCATCATGGAAGCGCAGGGTGCGCATGCGGATATGCGTATCTGGTGCATGATGGAAACGCCGCTTGCGATGCTTGATGCCAGGGAAATCGCAGGGGCTCATCCGCGCCTTGGCGGTTTTGTGATGGGGACATCTGATCTGGCGAAGGATCTGAACTGCGCTCATACGCCTGATCGTTTGCCAATGATGACAAGTCTTGGCCTTTGCCTGCTGGCGGCCCGTGCCTATGGCCTTGCGATCCTTGACGGCGTTCATCTTGATCTTTCGGACGATGATGGCTTCGCCGCATCCTGTAAGCAGGGGCGTGAAATGGGATTTGATGGCAAAACGCTGATCCATCCCAAAACCATTGCGGCTGCTAATACCGCATTCGCCCCAGCCGAAAGCGAGATTGCCTGGGCACGCAAAATCATTGCCGCCCATGAGGAAGCGGCACAAGAGGGCAAAGGTGTTGTCGTGGTCGATGGCAAGCTGATCGAGAATTTGCATGTGGTTTCGGCCAAGCGTCTGGTCGCAATGGCCGATCAGATTGCGGAAATGGACGCGGTTTAAGCCCCGCACATAGCTGGATAAAAAGCGCGAAAAGCATCGGCATTCCATTTTGTCAGACCAAGCGCCATACATGCAGGGAGGCACCATGGCATCGAAAACAAATCCAGGAAATTACTTTGAGGATTTCCGCATCGGTCAGGAAATGCGCCACGCAACACCGCGCACGATCACGACCGGTGATGTCGCACTTTATACCGGGCTTTATGGTTCCCGTTTTGCGGTGCAGTCATCTGATGAATTTGCCCGGCGGATCGGGTTTGATCGCGCGCCTGTGGATGATTTTCTGGCGTTTCATATGGTATTTGGCAAAACCGTGCCAGATGTGTCGTTGAATGCGGTTGCCAATCTTGGTTATGCGGGCGGCGTGTTTGGCGCGCCGGTCTATCCTGGCGATACGGTCAGTACGGTATCGACCGTGATCGGGCTTAAGGAAAACTCGAACGGCAAGAGCGGTGTGGTTTACGTCAATTCCATCGGTCGTAATCAGCGCGGCGAGATGGTGCTGGATTACAATCGCTGGGTCATGGTGCGCAAACATGATGAAAGTGCCCGGGCACCTGAAACAGTCATTCCTGAATTGCCAGGCGTCGTTGCGCCAGAGGCATTGCAGATCCCCAAAAGCCTTGATCTGTCGGCCTATGATTTTGAGCTGGCCGGGGCATCCCATCGTTGGGGTGAATATGCGATTGGCGAAAAAATCGATCATATCGATGGCATGACCATCGAAGAAGCCGAACACCAGATCGCAACCCGTCTTTACCAGAATACAGCCAAGGTTCACTTTGATCAGGTTGCGGCAGGTGCCGGGCGGTTTGGCAAGCGGCTGATTTATGGTGGGCACATCATTTCACTGGCACGTGCATTGTCCTTTAACGGGCTTGGCAACGGTTTTCGTATTGCTGCGATTAATGCCGGTGCGCATGTTAATCCGGCTTTTGCCGGCGATACGGTATTTGCCTGGTCCGAGGTTCTGGACAAGTTTGAAATTCCGGGGCGACGAGACATCGGTGCGCTTCGTTTGCGTCTTGTTGCGGTGCGCGATCGGCAGGCATCTGACTTCCCGTTACGTGACGCAGAAGGAAAATATGACTCCGGCGTTCTTCTGGACTTTGATTATACCGTTTTAATTCCCAGATAATCTGGCAGGTGCAGTCTTGCGTATTAAGGTCTAATTGTGCGATTGCTAAATGCACGTTACGCCGTTTTCTGCATTAAGGGGAAACCCTTGGCCCTTCCCGCGGGTCGTAGACGGCACAAGAGAGGTCAACTACGTAGTTTAACCGAGGCGAAAACGGAATTTGGTCGCGGATTTCTTTGGATTTCAAAGGTGTCTAGATTGACTCAAACCCGTTGCATGGGTAAATAAACCCTGCTTTCCCGCCAGCTACTTTGAGAAGAGGCAAATCCGCTATGAGCAAAGCCAATCGGCCGCTGTCTCCGCACTTGCAGGTGTACCGGCTTCCGATGGCAGCCAAGATGTCCATTTCGTTCCGTGCGATGGGTGTCGGTCTTGCCATTGGTTTCGTATTTCTGGCGTCCTGGCTGATTGGTGCCGGCGCTGGTCGTGATGCATTTGACGGCTATCACGCATTTTTCACCTCGTGGTTTGGTCTGCTGCTGCTGTTCGGTTGGACGGCGGCATTTTATTACCATGCTTGCAACGGTGTCCGGCACCTTGTCTGGGATACCGGTCGCGGCCTGACGAATGAGGGCGCCAGAAAAGGCAACCCGATCGTCTTTGGCGCGGCAATCGTGCTGACCATTCTTACCTGGATTATCGGTCTGGCCTAAGGCCGGGCAAGAGGGGACAAACCTGTCATGAAAATGCAATCCGATCTGGGCCGTGTTCGCGGCCTCGGTTCTGCTAAAAGTGGCTCGTCGCACTGGTGGACCCAGCGCGTTACCGCTGTCGCAAACCTTCCGCTCGGCATCTGGTTCATCATATCGATTCTGTCTGGCCATACGGCCGACTATGATGCAGTCCGTGATTGGCTGAGCTCGTATTTCCATTCGACCATGATGATCCTGATGATCATCAGTGTTTCTGTGCACTTCACGCATGGCCTTCAGGTCGTGATCGAGGATTATGTGCACAACCGTAAAGCAGAAATCGTATCGCTGTTCCTGATCAAGGCTGTGGCCGCATTCCTGTCGGTTGCTGCCATCGTGTCGGTCATGCGTATCGTTTTTGCCGGAGCCTGAACCAATGAGCGAATCATATAAAATTATCGACCATAACTACGACGTCGTTGTTATGGGCGCAGGCGGCGCCGGTCTTCGTGCGACGCTTGGTACGGTCGAAGCCGGACTGAAAACCGCCTGTATCACCAAGGTCTTCCCGACCCGCTCGCACACCGTTGCGGCGCAGGGCGGCATTGGTGCATCACTTGGCAACATGTCCGAAGATCACTGGCAGTGGCATATGTATGACACCGTCAAGGGCTCCGACTGGCTTGGTGACCAGGACGCGATCGAATATATGTGCCGTAACGCTGTTCCGGCTGTTCATGAACTTGAACATTACGGCATGCCGTTCTCGCGGACCGAAGATGGTAAAATCTATCAGCGTCCGTTCGGTGGTCATACCCGTGACCACGGTAAAGCGCCGGTCGAACGTGCCTGTGCCGCGGCTGACCGTACCGGTCATGCCATGCTGCACACCCTGTATCAGCAGTGCCTGAAACACAAAGCCGAATTCTTTGTCGAATATATCGCCCTTGATCTGATCATGGGTGACGACGGGTCGTGCAAAGGTCTGGTCGCCTGGGATCTTGATACCGGTGAAATCCATCGTTTCAACGCCAAGATGACCATTCTGGCGTCGGGCGGTTATGGTCGCGCATTCTTTAGCTGCACTTCGGCCCATACCTGCACCGGTGACGGTCATGGCATGGTCGCACGTGCAGGCCTTGGTCTTCAGGACATGGAATTCGTTCAGTTCCACCCGACCGGCATTTACGGTTCTGGCTGCCTGATCACCGAAGGTGCGCGTGGCGAGGGCGGTTATCTGACCAACTCCGAAGGCGAACGTTTCATGGAACGTTACGCACCGACCGTTAAGGACCTTGCGTCACGTGACGTCGTTTCGCGCGGTATGGCACAGGAAATCCGTGATGGTCGCGGTGTTGGCGAACACGGTGAATACATCCACCTGCACCTTGAACATCTTGGTTCGGAAGTGCTGTGGGAACGTCTGCCGGGTATTACCGAAACCGCAAAAATCTTTGCCGGTGTTGATGCGACCAAGGAACCGATCCCGGTCCTGCCGACGGTTCATTACAACATGGGCGGCATTCCGACCAACTATAAGGGCGAAGTCCTGCGTCCGACCGCGGATAACCCGAACGCAATCGTTCCGGGTCTGATGGCGGCCGGCGAAGCGGCCTGCGTGTCGGTCCACGGTGCAAACCGTCTTGGCACCAACTCGTTGCTCGACCTTGTTGTTTTTGGTCGTGCATGTGGCTTGCACGCCGCCGAAGTCGTCGATGCCAAGGCATCCTACAAGGAACTCAAAACCACCGATGGCGACGAGGCTATTGCACGTTTCGACCGTCTGCGTTGGGCAAAGGGTTCTCGTCCGACCGCCGAAATCCGTCTGGAAATGCAGCGCGTCATGCAGGGCAATTGCGGCGTGTTCCGTACTGCCGAGATTCTCAAGGAAGGTGTCGAAAAGCTTTCCGCGACCGCAGCAACGCTTCCTGATGTTGCCGTGTCGGATCGTTCGCTGATCTGGAACTCCGATCTCGTCGAAACGATGGAACTCGAAAACCTCATGGTCTGCGCTGCTGCAACCATGAATTCCGCCGAGGCCCGTCACGAATCACGCGGGGCACATGCCCACGAGGATTATCCGAAGCGTGATGACGAAGTCTGGATGAAGCACACGATTGCGACTGTCGATTGGGACAAAGGGTATGGCGTTGATCTGACCTATCGTCCGGTCAATAACTTCACCCTTACCGATGAAGTGTCGTATATCGAGCCGAAAGAGCGCGTCTATTAAGGCGCGGCAAGAGAGGATTTGAGAGATGGTAGAATTCAATCTTCCCGCCAATTCGGTCGTTAAAGAGGGCAAGTCGTTCTCTGCACCGGCTGACGCGACAAACACCCGCAGCTTCAAGATCTATCGTTATGATCCTGACAGTGGCGATAACCCGCGTACCGATACTTACGACATTGACCTTGATAAGTGCGGTCCGATGGTTCTTGATGCGCTGATCAAGATCAAGAACGAGATCGACGCGACCCTGACATTCCGTCGTTCTTGTCGCGAAGGCATTTGCGGTTCGTGCGCGATGAATATCGACGGTCGCAACACGCTTGCGTGTCTGAAACCGATCGAGGACATCAAGGGCGAGGTCAAAATCTATCCGCTGCCGCATATGCCGGTGGTCAAGGATCTGGTGCCGGATTTGTCGCAGCCTTATGCACAGCTCGCCTCGATCGAGCCGTGGCTGAAGGCCGATAGCCCGACTCCGCCCGATGGCGAGCGTCTGCAGTCGCGTGAAGAACGCGCGAAGCTTGACGGTCTGTGGGAATGCATCCTGTGCTTCTCCTGCTCGACCGCGTGCCCGTCTTACTGGTGGAACTCCGACCGTTATCTCGGCCCGGCTGTTCTGTTGCAGGCTTATCGTTGGCTGGCTGACTCGCGTGATGAATATACCGGTGAACGTCTCGACGCGCTCGAAGATCCGTTCCGCCTGTATCGTTGCCACACGATCATGAACTGCACCAATACCTGCCCGAAAGGCCTGAACCCGGCATTGGCGATCACCGAAATCAAAAAGATGATCGCAGAACGCCGCGCCTGATCGGCTTAGACCATAAAAAAGTCTTTTTAAGACAAAAAGTTAAAGCCGCCGGAGATCGGATGATCCCGGCGGCTTTTTCTGTTTTAATACTGTTTATAAAGACAACCTGACCCGAACAATCGGGCACGAGCAAAGGCAAACCGATGAAAAAAGCGCATTGGCTGTTCCCCCTTAGCGGCGCGGCATATGGCTTCGCATTCTGGTATCTGATCGATTATCGCTGGGAGGATGACTATCTTCTGGCGAGTCTGATGACCTTTATTGCCGCACTGGCCTATTGCAGCTGGTTTGCCATTGGCGTGTGTCGTCTGCGTGATGATCTTGCGGTGACGTTTGTTTTACCAACCCTCGCAGCCCTTCAGGTGCTGGCATTTCAGCATCTGGTCGGGTTCGATCATACCGATGATGTCGCCATTTTAGGTTTGCTCGCCTGTCAGGCGTTTTGGGTCGGGCTTGCTGTCGCCATATGGCGGATATGGGGGCCGTTGCAGACGACTGTTTTACCAAACTATCCGGATCGGGCGGCACTGGTGCCCGAAATCTGGTCAATCAAGCTGGCATTGGCATTTGGTTTGGTCGGGGTTGGTGTCGTCTGGCCCGTTCTTTATGCCTTGTCTTCGCTGTTTATGCTGGTGGGGATCGACCAGATTTGGGACCTGATCAGTGAGGCGTATGTTGCGATGCCCCTTTCGGGGGCGGCTTTTGCCACAGGTATCCTCATTGCGCGTGAAAAATCGGGGCTTCTGATCCCGGTCCGCCAGGTGATTGGCGGAATGTTCCGCATTCTTTATCCGATTCAGGCTCTGGGGCTTTTCCTGTTTCTGATTGCGGCGGCATTGGGTGGCTGGGAAGTTCTGCTGGATCAGGAATTTGGTGTCTGGTGGACCGTGATGGCCGCCGCAGCAGGGTTAAGCTACCTACTGTTTGGGGCGGTGCAGGCAGGCGAAGGTGTAACCTTGTTTGGCCGGATCGGTGATCGTGTCTTTCGCTTTACATTGTGGATGGCACCGATTTTTGCCCTGATTGCGATGGCAACGATTTATATCCGGGTGCGTGAATACGGCCTGACCCCATCGCGGATTTATGCGATCTGGGCGGCGGTATTTGTCTTGATGGCGACGATATGGCTTTCGGTGGCGGCATTTGGCCGTCGCCAGTCAACCCCGGTATCGTTGCGCCGGGCTTTTGGTCATATTGCCATTTGCGGGACCCTGACGGCCTTTATCATACATCTGCCGTTGCTTGACCCGGTCAGCATTTCGGCGCGAAATCAGCAAAGCCGTCTTTTGTCGATGGCAGACTGGGACAAGGCTGACCTTTCTTTCATTGCCCGAAATCTTGGAATGCCGGGCGAAAAGGCACTTGCTGAACTTGACGCGGCAAAACCCGACAAGGTGCCGCCACTTGCCGAACTGCGCAGCTATATCGATCCTGATGCCGGACGGATGATGGTCGAAATTGACAATATTCCGCTTTATCCTGCGGAATATCGCGTGCCTGGGGAAGCCGTAACCAGATTGCTTGAAGCACAGCTTGAATATGATCGCCGCTTCTGTCGCAAGGGAGGTTTAGGCACAGCAACCCCGGATCAGTGCGCATTGTTGCTGGTCGATCTTGACGGCGATGGAATGGAAGAAGCAGCCTTTTTCACGGCGCGTGATTATGTTGATATCTATCGTTATGAGGTCGCGGATGATGATTGGCAGATTGTGACCAGTTTCTTCCATGGCCAGAACGAAATCGACCATGCGGCAATGTTGCGTGATCTTGCCGATGGTAATTTTAAAGCGGTTTCGCCCCGCTATTCCGATCTTTTGATCGGTGAGGTGCAGTGGGGCCAGTATCGTTAACGCCTGTCTAATCGGGACAGGCTATGCTTTGTCATCACATGAAACAGCATCAGGGAATGACTGCTTTGTTGATCCGGACACATCATCTCATTGCGGGCCTGGCCCTTCTAACGCTGGCGGCCTGCGGCGATACCTCTGCGAAATGGGAGCCCCAGGATATGTTCGCAAGCCCTGCGGAAAAGCCGGTTGACGAACGATACCGGGCGATGATCGATTTCAAGGCGCTATCGCGTGACGATGCCGGGGTTGAATATGCCGCCGGGCCGAGCGCGACCGTTCTGGGCGCGGTGGAAGAAGCCGTTGCCCTTTGTCAGGAAAAGGGTGGCAAGGGATGCAAGGCGGTCCGTGTCGGTCTGACATGGGTTGATGGTCTTGACAGCGATGCCATCAAGGCGGTGATGGAAACCTATCGCAACACCATGCTGGCAGAAGCAACGCAGGCATCGAATGCGGGGAATGCCGGTGCGGCGAACTGGCTTGCCTTCCATTATGCGGTTCGCGGTGAAAATTTGGGTGAAGCAGAACGTCTGATCAAGCGTGCCTTGCAGGTTGCACCCGATGATCCCGGTGCGCTCGATACTTACGGGCTGGTGCTTTATAAGCAGGGCAAATATCAGGAAGCAGAAGAGATATTTGTGGCTGTAAACAAGGCAATGCCGACGGCTGAACATCTTGCGCATTTTGCCGACAATGCTCTTGCGATGGGCAAAACCGAAATGGCACGCGCGGCTTATCAGCGCGCCCTTGAGGCGCAGCCAAGTGCGGTGCTGTCACAGGAAATCCAGAAACGGTTGCTCGCCCTTGATCTCGGTGGCGGCGCGGCAACACAATGATCAATCTTGTCATCTTTGATTGCGATGGGGTGCTGATCGATAGCGAAGTGCTGTCGTTTGCCGTCGATGTTCAGATACTTGCAGGCTATGGCATTGAAGTCTCATCGGATGACCTGGCGCGCCGTTTTGGCGGTGTGTCCTATGCCGGGATGGTCGACTGCCTGAATAATGATCACGCAACCGCGATTGACGCCGTGCAGTATCAGAAAGAATGTGAAGATCTGCTCGGAAGTCTTTTTGAAACGGATCTGCGGGCGATTGGTGGCATTGACGCGGTTCTGAAATCACTTGATGTGCCGGTTTGCGTTGCATCGGGCAGTGATTTGGCACGCCTTGATACCTGTCTTGGAAATACCGGTTTGCTTGATTTCTTCGAGGCGCGGATTTTCTCGGTCGAGGAAGTGGCAAATGGCAAACCGGCCCCGGATATCTTCCTGCATGCAGCGCGGGAATGCGGTTCCAAACCGGAAAGCTGCCTTGTGATCGAAGACAGCCCCGCCGGGATTATTGCCGCCGGGGCGGCCGGGATGCGATCCGTCGGCTTTCTTGGTGGCGGCCATCGAAATCCGCAAGATGCCGAAATGTTGATGCAGGCCGGTGCCGAGGATGTTGTCGGTGATGCCAGCGAACTGCACCGGTATCTTGGCAATCAGGGACTGGCAAAACGACCCTGATCGCAATTGATCAGGGTGCAATGTCTTGTGATCGTTTTCTCAGGTCTGGGGCCAGTCAAGCGTTACAGGCGTATCATCAACCATCGGCAGATCAATTTCGTTCAGGTTGTTGCCCGGGCCGCTGCGATCCACGATCAGAAAGTCACTTTCTGGTTCAAGCACCAGAAGCGGGTGGTGCCAGACATTCTTGGCATAAGTCACACCCTGCGACCCGTCCGAGATAAAGGCGCGCAGATTTTCGGGAGCAGGGGTGTCTGAACCCTCTGCCACAACAATCAGGAACTTCTGACCGCTTAGAGGCACGAACGCCTGGGAGCCCAGTGGATGGCGTTCCATCATTTTGATTTCAATCGGCATCGGGCGCGGTGTGCCGCGAAAAATGCTGATGATTGGTGTGCCACCTTCGTCCCCGACATCAACGCGCGATATGTCGTGAAACCGCGTTGTTGTGCCCAGATTGATTTTATATTCGTCCCGCGCGGTGGCGGTGGATATCACCTCGCCAAACGGGGCAAAAGCCGCGGGGGTTAGCGGTTCGACTTTCAGTTTCATAGTCTTATCGCTTTGCCGGCTTGCCAAGAATGCGCAGGCGGCTGATCCCGCCATCTGGAATGGAATTGACGCGCAAATGCGATACCGGGCCGAGCTTGGCGATGACCGACGCATCAAATTCGTGGATATGGTCGGCCTGCATTTTCTGTTCAGGCAAAATGGTTTGCCAGAACATCGAACGTGCGCGCAGCGACTTATCCTTTTCACCATCCACATAGGCGGCCTGAATGGAAACCCGGTCGGGATAGTTGCCCTTGAAGTGGCAGGTATCGACGATGATTTTCTCGATCTCGCCAGGATGGCCGAGCTCAACGATAAGCCACTCGTTGCCGGGTTCGCGGCGGCGCCGTGTTTCCCAGCCATCACCCATATTGATGCCTCTGCCCGGGGCCAGAATGGCATTCGGGTTGCCATAATGGGCATCCGACCATGTCAGGACCACGCCACCATTGATCATGGCCGCCAGATCAACCTGATCGGCACTGCTTGCCATTTTTGACCAGTCCCGATCCGGGCAGCCATAAACGCGCAGACGGGCAATGCCGCCATCGGGATAGATATGCAGGCGGACATGGGTGAAAACGCCCTCTGCCGTGACGTCAGCATAATGGTGGGCTTCTGCGCCGACACCGGCACGTAACCCGATCGGGGCAACGATTTCGATCCAGGTCGCATCTTCGGCGGGATCACCATCCGGGCAATAGCATGCCTCAAGCGATGCGGCGGGCGGGAAGTTGCCGGTGAAGTGGCTGGTATCGATATCGACACCGTAAATCCGGCCCGATGTTGCCAGCCGTACCACACAGTAATCATGACCTTCCACACGTTTCCGGCGGCTTTCCCAGCCATCCATCCACTTGCCATTGTCATCATATTTATCCGGATAAAAAATGGCATCGGCGGTTTGCAACATGCGTTGCTTGTCGGCAAAGAAATCATCGGTCGCAAAGATTGCTTCTGCGCCCAGACGTTCGTCGGCCAGGTTGACAAAACGCCGGGTAAATTCCGGGGCATCATGGTTTGTGTGGTGGCTCATGGTTTCTAGATCCTGATTATTGGTTATTTTGTTCGGGCCGGTCATTGGTGATCAAAGGGCTTCGAGGCGCAGCTTGGCGATACGGTGTACCTGATTGATGGCCTCGTTAAATTCGGTTTCGACATCGTTCTTAACGCGGCGTTCGAATGCGTTCAGGATGTCGGTCCGATGGAACCCTTTGACCGCAAAGATGAACGGGAAACCGAACTTCTTTTTGTAGTCGTCATTCAATTGCGTAAAACGGGCAAGTTCATCGGGCGTGCATTGATCAAGCCCGGCACCGGTTTGCTCATTCTGCGAGGAATGCGTGAGTTCCGCCAATGCAAGCTTGCCAGCAAGATCAGGGTGGGCGCGAAGCAGTGTCAGTTTGTCACCATCAACCGCGCCATTTACCACGGCTGCCATGGCATCGGCGAGTGCATCAGGGGTATCAAGGGCGGGCGTGATGCCGCGATCATATAACTGTTCAGCGATCCAGGGCGAATGTTCGTAAACCCCGCCATACAGCGAGACAAAGGCGCTTTGTGCCAATGTGCTGGGTGGTCGGGTTTCGAACAATGATTTTGCAGGTTCGGTCATATCGGCCATTTCAGTTCTTGTTTTTCTTCATGGTTATTGGTTTTCGGTGAACGGATGATGTTCACGCCAGTGACGCGCAATATCGATGCGACGTGCGAACCAGACATCATCATGACCACGAACATAATCGACAAAGCGTTTCAGGGCTGCAAACCGACCCGGACGGCCGACAAGACGGCAATGCAAACCGACCGATAGCATCCGCGGGGTTTCAGCACCTTCTTCGTAAAGCGTATCAAAACTGTCTTTCAGATATTGAAAATATTGTTCGCCGGAATTGAAGCCCTGCATGGCGGCAAAGCGCATGTCGTTGACATCAAGCGTATAGGGCACGATCAGATGCGGGGTTTCTGTCTGTGTCGACCAGAAAGGCAGTTCATCGCTGTAATCATCCGCGTCATACAGGAAGCCGCCTTCTTCGGCGACAAGCCGCCGGGTGTTAGGGCTTGTGCGGCCTGTATACCAGCCAAGCGGGCGTTCGCCCGTCACATCCTTGATGATGTCGATGGCTTTGTGCAGGTGTTCGCGTTCAAGTTCTTCGGGGAAATATTGGTAATCGATCCAGCGATAACCATGTGAACAGATTTCATGACCATCGCGCATCGCGACTTCGCCAACCTTCGGGTGGCGGGCCAGTGCCATGGCAACGGCAAAGATGGTGATCGGAATTTGCCGTTCGCGAAACAGGTTCAGGATCCGCCAGACACCAACGCGCGAACCATATTCGTAAATCGACTCCATGCTCATATGGCGAACGCCTTCGCGCATGTCGGCACCGATGATTTCCGACAGGAAGGATTCTGACGCGCGATCCCCGTGCAGAACGCAGTTTTCACCGCCTTCCTCGTAATTCAGCACGAACTGCACCGCAACACGGGCCTTGCCCGGCCAGTTGGCCTTTGGCGGATTGGGGCCATAGCCAATCAGGTCGCGTGCATAATTCTGTTCGGTCATCTTTGGCCTCTCCTGATATCGCAACGCCCGGCTTTGTCATGCGGGCTGTTTGGTGTAGCATTAACCATAGGTCGAAGCGCAGCAAGGAAGAACTCCTGCGCGCTGGTTGGTGGATGATAATGCCGCACTATCAATCTGACTTTGATAATGTTCCTGGACGGGAAATCGCTTTGGCCGGTTTTTTATTGGCTTTTAAAAGCTTTTGATCCGACTTTGATAGTATTCTGCACGAAGCTATGGCAATCGTTTTTCAAAGAATTATTGATATAGTTTCACTTTATCGCCTCTTTCCACGATCCGTGTCCTAATGCGACCTTTTTGAAACGCTATAAATTCGTTCGGCATAAAACGATCAATCAGAAAAGCCGACCAGGGAAGAAGCGACTGACCACCGCATGAGAGAGAAAAGAGGAGGCCCGGCATGGGACGACTGACTACCCATGTTCTAGATACGGCAAAAGGTTGCCCGGCGGGCGGCATCCGGATCGAGCTGCACCGTTTTGGTGACGGCCATGATGATCTGGTCGCCGAAGCCGTAACCAATGCCGACGGGCGAACCGATGTGCCAATGCTTGATGGTGCCTCGTTCAAGCCGGGCGAGTATCAGCTTGTCTTTCATGCCGGGGCGTATTTCGACGCCATCGGTCTTGATCTGCCGGAGCCGAAATTCCTTGATCAGGTCGTAATCCGGTTCGGTATTTCAGATGCGCAGGCACATTATCATGTGCCGCTGCTGCTTTCGCCGTTTGGCTATTCCACCTATCGTGGCAGCTGAGGCCATCATGACCAAACCGGCCCTTGATACACGCGATGATATCCGGTTCTTGTTCGGAAACGAGGAACGTCGCCTGCGCGATATCGATCCGCAAATGACGGTTTTGAGCTGGCTGCGCTTAAACGAGCGCAAGACCGGGACGAAAGAAGGCTGTGCCGAGGGCGATTGTGGTGCCTGCACGGTTATTCTGGGCGAACCGGATGGAATGGGCAGCATGCGTTACCGGACGGTCAATGCCTGTATCCAGTTTATGCCGACCCTTGATGGCAAGCAGCTTCTGACTGTGGAACATCTTAAATCCGATGACGGCAGCCTTCATCCGGTGCAGCAGGCCATGGTAGAAACCCATGGGTCGCAATGCGGTTTCTGTACGCCGGGTTTTGTCATGAGCCTCTATCAGCTTTGGCTGGATGGGGGCGAGGATGACCGGGGTGCCATCAATGACGCCCTTGCCGGGAACCTTTGCCGTTGCACCGGTTATGGACCGATCATCGAAGCCGCCCGCAAGGCCGGTGGCATAAGCGCAACCGATCCGGTCGAACAAAAACGCCGTTCCGATATCACGACCCGATTGACCGCGATGATCGAAGGTGCAGGCATGCTGGCACTCGAAACGCCGGTGGGTCGTTACTTCGCCCCGCGCAGCAGCGATGAACTGGCCGCACTTTTGGTGGCCCATCCCGATGCGACGGTGCTGGCGGGCGGAACGGATGTCGGGCTTTGGGTGACCAAGATGCTCAAGCGGATTGATCCGATCATTTATATCGGGGATGTCGCCGATCTTAAATCGGTCCGCGAAAAGGACGGTGCTCTGACCATCGGTGCCGGTGTGACTTATAGCGATGCTCATGCTGCGCTTGGCATGATTGCCGGTGATGTCGGGGAACTGGTTCGCCGGATCGGGTCACGGCAAATCCGCAACGCGGGGACGGTTGGTGGTAATATCGCCAATGGATCGCCGATTGGCGATACACCACCGGCCCTGATTGCGCTGGGTGCGCGGATTGTTCTGCGCATGGGGGATTTCCGGCGCGAAGTCGCCCTTGAAGATTTCTTTATCACCTATGGCAAGCAGGACCGGGCCAAGGGCGAGTTCGTTGAAAGCATCATCGTTCCGAAACCAGCCGCCGGGGTGCAGTTCAAGGCCTACAAGATTTCCAAGCGGTTTGATCAGGACATTACGGCGGTTCTTGCGGCCTTTGCCATTCGGATTGATGGCGGCAAGGTGGTCGAATTCCGGGCGGCATTTGGTGGCATGGCTGGAACACCGATGCGGGCCAAAAAGTGCGAGGCGGCCCTGATCGGCAAGGACTGGAACGAGGCCAGCCTGAGTGCGGCGCAACTGGCTTTGACCAGGGATTTTGCACCGATGTCGGATATGCGGGCATCAAAAGAATACCGCATGCTGGTCGCGCAGAACCTTCTGACCAAACTGTTTATCGAAACAACGGCACCTGAAATTGCCACCCGTCTGGTTGGCAGGGAGGCTGCCTATGTCTGACAACGCATCCAAAACCATCGATACCAAAGACCCGGACGAACTTCTGGCGCCGACACCGGGGCTTTCAGGTGGGGTCCGATCCGCCAGCAAGCACGACAGTGGTCCGAAACATGTCGCGGGCGAAGCGGTTTATGTCGACGATATTCTTGAACCGTTCGGCACCCTTCATCTGGCACCCGGTGCAGCAACCATCGCACATGGCAGAATCACGAAAATGGATCTGTCAAAGGTGCGATCCGCCCCCGGTGTGGTGTGTGTCCTGACGGCGGATGATGTGCCCGGTGTCAATGACGTGTCACCCGCTCATAGCCATGATGATCCGGTTCTGCCCGACGGGATTGTTAAGTTTTACGGTCAGCCGGTTTTCTGTGTTGCCGCCGAAACCCGCGAACAGGCACGCAATGCCGTCAAGCTGGCCGAGATCGAATATGAAGAATTGCCCGCGATCCTAAGCGTTAAGGAAGCACTGGAAAAACAGCAATTCGTTGCACCGCCCCATGTCATGGCGCAGGGCGATGCCAAATCGGCACTGGCACGTGCCAAGCATCGCCGGTGCGGGGTGATGGAAATCGGCGGGCAGGATCATTTCTATCTTGAAGGACAGATCACCTTTGCCATCCCGCAGGAAGACGGTGACGTGCTTTTGCATTGCTCGACCCAGCATCCTTCCGAAGTGCAGCACAATATCGCCAATGTCCTTGGTCGTCCGGCCAATGCCGTAACGGTCGAAGTTCGCCGTATGGGCGGTGGTTTTGGCGGCAAGGAAACCCAGGCATCGCAATGGGCGGCATTGGCCGCGATTGTTGCGGTCAAAACCGGGCGTCCGGCAAAAATGCGTCTGGATCGAGATGATGACATGGTCATGACCGGCAAACGCCATGACTTTATTGTCGAATATGATGTCGGCTTTGATGATGACGGCCGGATTTGCGGGCTGGATATTCAATATGCCGCCAATTGCGGTTTCTCGGCCGATCTGTCCGCCGCCATTTGTGATCGGGCGATGTTCCATACCGACAATGCCTATTTCCTTGGCGATGTCGAAATCCGGTCCTATCGCTGCAAAACCAATCTGGTGTCCAATACCGCCTTTCGCGGATTTGGCGGGCCGCAGGGCATGGTGGCAATTGAACGGATTATTGATGAAATCGCCATGACGATTGGCTGTGATCCGCTTGATGTGCGGATCGCCAATTATTACGGCACGACGGACCGCAACACGACGCCCTATCACATGACGGTCGAGGATAATGTCCTTCCGGAACTGACGGACGACATTCTGGCATCTTGCGATTATCGCAAGCGCCGCAAAGAAATAGATGCGTTTAACGACGAAAGCCCGGTGATCAAGCGCGGACTTTCGATCACGCCGGTCAAGTTCGGCATTTCCTTTACCACGACCTTCCTGAATCAGGCAGGCGCATTGATCCATATTTATCAGGACGGATCGGTGCATCTGAACCATGGCGGGACGGAAATGGGGCAGGGCCTGTTTATCAAGGTCGCCCAGGTTGTGGCCGAAGAATTCCAGATTGATCTGGACCGGATCAAAATCACGGCAACCAATACCGGCAAGGTTCCCAACACATCGGCAACCGCGGCATCAAGCGGGGCGGATATGAACGGCATGGCAGCGCGCGATGCCGCAATGACAATCAAATCCCGCCTGATTGCATTTGCGGCTGAAAAATACGGTGTGGCCGAGGCCGCCATTCGCTTTGTCCCGGGCCGGGTGATTGTTGGTGATGTTGCCGAACTGGAATTTGCCGATCTGGTCAAACAGGCTTATCTGGCGCGTGTTTCGCTTTCGGCAACGGGCTATTATGCGACACCGAAAATCCATTATGACCGTGAAACCGCATCGGGTCGGCCGTTCTATTACTTCGCCTATGGCATGGCCTGTTCCGAGGTGATGATCGATACCCTGACCGGTGAATACAAGGTGACCCGCGTTGATATCAGCCACGATGTCGGCCGGTCGTTGAACCCGGCGATTGACCGGGGGCAGATCGAAGGCGGCTTTATTCAAGGGATGGGATGGCTGACATCTGAGGAATTGTGGTGGGATGATGCAGGTCGTTTGCGCACGCATGCGCCGTCCACCTATAAAATTCCCGCATGTTCGGATCGTCCGGATGATTTCCGGCTTGAGTTGTGGTCATCCGGAAGAAATGTTGAAAAAACCATCCACAGATCCAAGGCGGTTGGTGAGCCGCCCCTGATGCTGGCGATTTCAGTGCATCGCGCAATTGCTGATGCGATTGCATCGGTCGGGAATTACAAGGTGATCCCGATGCTCGATGCGCCGGCAACGCCCGAAGCCGTCCTGAATGCGGTCGCAAATGTGGCAAAGGGCATGATCGCCCAAAGTCATGATGCGGTTCCGGCGGCGGGGGAATAGCATCATGCGCCTGTCCCATGACGCCCATATTGCTGTTTTGCAGTCCCCTGATCCGGTGATGCTAATCAGTGTGGCGGCCATTCGCGGGTCTACCCCGCGGGAGGCAGGGGCGTTTATGCTGGTCAGCGAAAATGCCATTGCCGGAACGATTGGCGGCGGCAATCTCGAACATCAGGTCACATTGCGTGCCCGTCAAACTCTTGCCTCGCAGGGCGATATCATCACGGAACTGGTCCCGTTCCCCTTGGGGCCGGGGCTTGGGCAATGTTGTGGGGGCGCTGTCGATATTGCATTTCACCGGCTGAACCCGATGCAAAAGCATCAGCTGGCCACCGCAATAAGCAGCACACAAAACCGCGCCGGTATTGGTCATGGTGACTGGGTATTGTTGCCGATGGGCGAAAGTCGACATCTTGAAACTGCCAGCGCTGCGGATGCCGAAGCACTGGATCGTCTTTTTACAGGCGTGTGCGGCGGTTTGTCGGGGGCGGGCGAGGAACGGAAACTTTGCCTGCGGCTTGACGACGGGGCAACACCGCTTTGGCTGTTTGGTGCCGGGCATGTCGGGCAGGCGATTGTTCAGGCACTGGCGCCCTTGCCGTTCGATCTTCATCTGATCGATTCGCGTGATGAATACCTGACCCTGCCAGAAACAGCAAAACTGCATCTGCATCAAAGCGATAGGCCACAGAACGAAGTGGGCGACATGCCGCCTGGTGCCTTTGCTCTGATCCTGACGCACAGTCACGCGCAGGATTTTGACATCTGCCGGGCGGCTTTGATGCGGGATGATCTTGGTTTTGTCGGCATGATCGGAAGCCAAACCAAACGCGCGCGTTTTGTCCGGCGATTAAAAGATCGCGGGTTGGGAGATGCGGAAATCGGTCGTTTGACATGCCCGATTGGAATTCAAGGCATTGTGGGCAAACAACCGGCAATCATCGCGGCATCGGTCGCTGTGCAATTGCTGTCCGTGCGTGAAGCACGAATGGCGCAAAATCTGGTGAACAGGGTCGCACAAGACGGCCTTGCCGGATGATAAAGGCCTTCTTTGCAAGGCATATAAATGATAAAGGGCCGCGCCAATAGTGGCCTGATCAGGAGGATCCGTTCACCGGATCAGGAGTTCATATAGGGAGATTTGGCTGTGTGTGATGCCAAGCATGAACACATGCTCCATGCCGTGAATTTATCGCGGGCAAAAATGGAAGAAGGCTGTGGCGGTCCGTTCGGGGCAATCATTGTCAGGAACGGTGAAGTCGTTGCCGAAGGATGGAACAATGTCACATCCAGCAACGATCCGACCGCCCATGCCGAAGTCAGTGCCATACGCGCGGCCTGCGAAAAGCTTGGTACCTTCAATCTTGCCGGATGCGAGATTTACACCAGTTGCGAACCCTGCCCGATGTGCCTTGCCGCGATCTATTGGGCCCGTCTTGACCGAATCTATTATGCCAATTCCCGCGAAGATGCCGCGGCAATCGGCTTTGACGATCAATTCCTGTATGATGAAGTGGCAAAACCGATCCCGGATCGGAGCCTGCCGTGCGAACATCTGGATTTAGGGGAAGCGCGTGATGTCTTTGCGGCCTGGGATGCCAAAGAAGATAAAATCGCGTATTGAGACCGTTTGATTAGCAAACCGTGAACGGGTAATACCAACGGTGCGCGTGATCGGATCGCAAAATAGGGGTGGCAGCAGTGACGTCGAGGACCGGGAATACCGGCTCAGATAAAGGCTTGGTGATGACAGGCGCGGTGAAACCGGCACAGCTTGAAGTGCGCGGTGTGACCAAGGCCTTTCCGGGCTGTCTGGCAAATGACGATATCAGTTTCCGTATCGAACCTGGCGAAATCCATGCCCTTCTGGGGGAAAATGGCGCGGGTAAAAGTACGCTTGTGAAAATTATCTATGGCGTGTTGCAGGCCGATCATGGCGCATTGCTGTGGGAAGGAAAGCCGGTCACGATCCATAGCCCGCATGACGCACGCGAAATGGGCATTGGGCTGGTATTCCAGCATTTTTCGCTGTTTGAAACCATGACGGTTCTGGAAAACATCGCATTGGCGATGAACGACGTGCGCGATATGGCCGCCCTGCGTCAGCAGGTGATCGAGGTCGAAAAGACCTATGGTCTGCCGCTTGATCCAGATCGGCATGTCTATACACTTTCGGTTGGTGAACGTCAGCGGATCGAAATCGTCAGATGCCTTCTGCAAAATCCAAAACTGCTTATTCTGGACGAGCCGACATCGGTTTTGACCCCGCAGGAAGTCGAAAAGCTGTTTGAAACATTGCGCCGTCTTGCAGATGAAGGTTGCGCGATCCTGTATATCAGCCACAAGCTGCACGAAGTCAAAGCACTGTGTCAGAAGGCGACCGTCTTGCGCGGCGGCAAGGTCGTTGGCGGGTGTGATCCGCGCGCGGAAACGGCGAAATCCATGGCCGAAATGATGATCGGCCAGAAACTGACCGCACCCGATCGCAGCGGGACACGCAAATTCGGGGATGTGCGTCTTGATATTTCCGATCTCTCACTGATCAGCGACGAACAATTCGGCACCGACCTTAAGGGGATTGGCCTTAAGGTGCGCGGCGGCGAAATCATGGGCGTTGCCGGTGTCGCCGGAAATGGTCAGAACGAGCTGTTTCAGGCACTGGCTGGCGAAACCGAAATCATCGGCACGCCCGACTGCATCAAAATTGATGGTAATCCGGTTGCGCATTTGGGTCCGCGCCGCCGCCGTCGGCTTGGTGCTGCGTTTGTGCCCGAAGAACGTAACGGGCATGGTGCCGTTCCCGATATGAGCCTGTCGGAAAACGGTTTTTTAACAGCGTTTCGTCGTATGGCGTTGTCTGCACGTGGTCTGATCCGCGAAGTGCCGACCCGTACCTTTGCCGACAAGATCATCAAGACATTTGATGTACGCACCACCGGTGCCTCGGCCGAGGCCGGAAGCCTTTCGGGTGGCAACCTCCAGAAATTCATCGTCGGGCGTGAGATCCTTCAGGATCCGGGCGTACTGGTGATTTCCCAACCGACCTGGGGTGTGGATGCCGGTGCGGCAAGTGCCATCCATCAGGCATTGCTTGATCTGGCGGCGAAGGGCACGGCGGTTCTGGTGATTTCGCAGGATCTGGACGAGATTTTCGCCATCTGTGATCAGGTGGTGGTGATGGCCGAAGGCAAGATGTCCGCCCCGCGGCCGATGGCCGACGTCAGTGTCGAGGAAATCGGTTTGTTGATGGGGGGACTTCACGATCTGGACGGCGACGTAACCCTGAAGACGAAAGAGCTTATCGAAGGAGATCACGTTGATCAGGCTTGAACCCCGTCGCCAGCATAGTCAGGCGATGGTTTATCTGTCGCCGGTTCTGGCAATTCTCATGACGCTGTTTGTCGGCGGGATCATCTTTTCCTTTATGGGCAAGAACCCGTTCGATGCGCTCTATACTTTCTTCATCCTGCCGATCAACGACAGCTACGGACTTTCGGAACTGTTTGTTAAGGCAACTCCGCTTGTGATCATTGCCATCGGGCTGTCGATGGGGTTCCGCGCCAATGTCTGGAACATCGGTGCCGAGGGTCAATTGACCATGGGCGCCATATTCGGCGGTGGTCTTGCGCTGTATTTTCATGACAGTGAAAGCATGTTCCTTTTGCCCGCAATGTTTGTTCTTGGGGCGATTGGCGGGGCCTTCTGGGGGGCGATACCGGCGCTTTTGCGCACCAGATTCAATGCCAACGAAATCCTGACCAGCCTGATGCTGACCTATGTCGCAACACTGTTCCTGAGCTTCCTTGTGCATGGGCCGTGGCGCAACCCCGAAGGATTCAACTTCCCTGAATCCCGCCCGTTCCCGGATGCAGGCCTGTTGCCGATCATTTATGACGGTACGCGGGTCCACCTTGGAACGGCCTTTGCGGTACTGGTGGTGATTGCCGGGTGGATTTTGCTGTCGAAATCCGTGATCGGGTTCCAGTTGCGCGTGGTGGGCAAGGCCCCGCAGGCCGCGCGTCATGTTGGGTTCCGGCAGAAACGCATGGTCTGGTTTACCCTGTTGCTGGGCGGCGGTCTTTCCGGTCTTGCCGGTCTGTTTGAGGTTGCCGGACCTATCGGTCAGTTGCAACCCGCCATATCGCCCGGTTATGGCTTTACCGCGATTATCGTTGCCTTCCTTGGGCGGTTGCATCCGCTGGGTATTCTGTTTGGTGGGCTGATCATGGCGCTGACCTACCTAGGGGGGGAATTGGCCCAGATTACGTTGGGGCTGCCAAATGCAGTAACCGGCCTGTTCCAGGGGATTTTGCTGTTCTTCCTGCTGGCATGTGATGTTTTGACCAAGTATCGGGTTCGTTTCGGAACCCCTGCTGCCAAAGGGGAGGCCGCATAATGGATTGGCTCATTCCACTGATGCTGACTGTGATTACGGCATCGACCCCGCTTTTGCTGGCGTCGACCGGCGAACTGATCACCGAAAAATCCGGTGTGCTGAACCTTGGCGTCGAAGGCATGATGCTGGTCGGGGCAATTTCCGGCTTTGCGGTTACCGCGTCAAGCGGATCGGCCATTCTGGGTATCCTAGCGGCAATCGTTGCCGGAATGCTGATGTCGTTGATCTTCGCCTTCCTGACATTGACCCTTATGGCCAATCAGGTGGCAACGGGTTTGGCTCTAACCATATTCGGGGTCGGTTTTTCAGCGCTTGTTGGCTCCGGCTTTGTCGGTTTTGCGATTGAACCGCTTCCGGGGCTTCATATCCCGATTCTGACCGATATTCCGCTGGTTGGTGAAATTCTGTTTGGTCAGGATTTTCTGGTTTATCTGTCGATTGTGATGGTGATTGCGGTCGGATTTTTCCTGTCACGGACCCGTGGCGGATTGATCCTCAAGGCGGTTGGTGATTCGCATCATTCCGCGCATGCCATTGGTTATTCGGTGATCAAAATCCGCTATATGGCGACCATGTTTGGTGGGGCAATGGCGGGGCTTGCCGGGGCGTATCTGTCACTTTCATATACGCCGATGTGGGCCGAAAACATGACCGCGGGTCGTGGCTGGATCGCATTGGCACTTGTGGTGTTTGCAACGTGGCGTCCGGGGCGATTGTTGGCCGGGGCCTATATGTTCGGGCTTATTTCGGTATTGCAGCTTCATGCGCAAAGTGCGGGTGTTCATGTCCCGTCACAATTCATGTCGATGTTGCCTTACCTTGCGACCGTGATTGTTCTGGTGATCATTTCCAGTGATCGCGCCAAGATCAGATTGAATGCACCTGCCTGTATCGGGCAGGCGTTCCGGCCCGCACAATAGGGCTGGTGCAACGGGATCGGGGAACGCCAAAAAGATTCCCCGACCCGGTGGGAGGAAGTGCGTATCGGACCAAAACTCAATCAAGCCGTTCTGAATATTATCTCTGGATATCATCAGGCCGGTTTGGCTGAGTCTTGGTCTGGACAAGAACACGTCATTGATTGCGTAAACAATTGGGTTTAAATCCTGATTAGCTGATTAACAGGGAGACCAGATAATGAATGCAAACCTCGTGAAGCGCACGCTTGCCGCCGTTGTGGCAACCGGTGCACTTGCACTCGGCATGGGTGCAGCCCAGGCCGAAGACGTCAAAGCCGGCTTTGTTTATGTCGGACCGATTGGTGACCATGGCTGGTCCTATCGTCACGACATCGGTCGTCAGGCGATCGAAGCGGCCCTTGGTGACAATGCCACCACCAGTTACGTCGAAAGCGTTCCGGAAGGTGCCGATGCTGAACGTGTGATTCGTCAGCTGGCCCAGACCGGCCATAACCTGATTTTCACCACCTCGTTCGGTTTCATGAACCCGACTGTCAAGGTCGCCAAGCAGTTCCCGAATGTGAAATTCGAACATGCAACCGGTTACAAACGTGATGCAAACGTTTCGACCTATGCCGCGCGTTTCTATGAAGGCCGTTACGTTGCTGGTGTGATCGCAGGTAAAATGACCAAGTCGAACATTGTCGGCTATGTCGGTTCGTTCCCGATCCCGGAAGTTGTTCGTGGCATCAACGCCTTCATGCTGGGTGCATGGTCGGTTAACCCGGATGTGAAAGTCAAAATCGTCTGGGCAAACACCTGGTACGATCCGGGCAAAGAAGGCGACGCAGCCAAGGCCCTGATTGATCAGGGTGCTGACATCATGGTCCAGCACACCGATAGCCCGGCTCCGCTTCAGGTTGCCGAGAACCGCGGTATCGTTGGTTTTGGTCAGGCATCCGACATGATCAAATTCGCCCCGAAGGCACAGTTGACCGCGATTGTTGACCATTGGGATGAATATTATGTCGCACGCGCCAAGGCTGTCATGGATGGTACTTGGGAATCAATCGACACATGGGGCGGTATTGATTCCGGTATGGTGGACATGGCACCTTACACCAACATGCCGGACGACGTAAAAGCACTGGCCGAAGAAACCGAAGCCAAGATCGCATCAGGTGAAATTCATCCGTTCGCAGGCCCGATCTATGATCAGGCTGGCGAATTGCGCATCAAGGAAGGCGAAGATGCAACCGACGAAATGCTTCTGGGCATGGACTGGTACATCAAAGGCATTGATGCCGAACTGCCGAAATAATCACGATTTGCACGTCCTGTAACGGCGACGTACTGAACAACCCCGCATCTGATGTGCGGGGTTGTTTCGTTTCAGGGGTTCTTGATGCTTGTTTCCGGATCCCCCGGACGGATGCGTTTTGGGCTGTCATCGACTTTTTCGTAGGCGATCATTTCCATCTTCGGGTGTAGCAAGGCATAAAGTGCAGCGCGCCAGAATTTCAGTTTGACCTTGTGCTCGCGCGTTTTACCCGCCCAGCGTTCGCGAAAAAGCTCCATATCCTCCCGCCGGGAAAAATAGATCACCAGATCGACGATGGGGGCGGATTGGGTCGCGCGCGGCAGTTCGATATTGCGAATGCCCATGGTCCATCTGTCGCTGCGGATATTCTTGTCCAGCCAGTCAAGCACGCCCTGGGCAGAGCGCTTTTCATGGATCACCACGCGAAATGGAAAGTCCCGAAGATCTTTTGTCATGTTGCTTCCCTGCAAACACCCCCTTATCAGAAGATCAAAAGGATGACCGCCTGACAAGACATGATCGTTGGTCGATCCTACTATTGTATGTTGGGATTGTGGGCGCCAATTATATTTATCTAATTTTTATCATCACGCTTAGTCTATGTATCACATGGATATTTTACATTTATCATTCGCGGATATATCGTTACATGGTATCCGGGCATTCAAACTGCTGTGATCTAAAATAGCAGGTAATCGGACAGAAAATCGGGGAAAGAAACGTGAGCCAAACGCCAGTCAGGGCCAAGCCAACGGGCAAGGAACGTCATTTCGAGCCGGAAGAACTGATCGTCAGCAAAACTGACCTTAAAGGCCGGATTACATATGCTAACGAGGTTTTCCTGCGTCTATCTGACTACCATGAAAAGGAAGTTCTCGGGCAGCCTCATTCGCTTATTCGTCATCCCGATATGCCGCGCTGTGTTTTCAAATTGCTGTGGGATGAAATCGCCGCCGGTCACGAGATCTTCGCTTATGTCGTCAACATGTCAAAGAATGGCGATCATTACTGGGTGTACGCCCATATCACGCCCAGTCTTGACGCGAATGGCAAAATCATCGGCTACCACTCGAACCGTCGGGTGGCTGATCCAAAGGTTCTTAAAGACACGATCATCCCGCTTTATGCGGAACTCCGCCAGATCGAAGAAAGCACCGCCAATCGTAAGGACGGCATGATCGCCGCGGAAAAAGCTCTGGCGCAAAAGCTTTCAGATGCCGGTCTGGCATACGACAAATTCATTCAAAGCCTTTAGGCTGTTTGCTAATTCGAGGTTTCAAAATGTCGCTATTTGGTGGTTCTAGCAAATCGGGGATCAAAAAGGCACTGGACGTTGTTCTGGCCGCGGCCGAAGGGGATTACGAAGCGCGCATAACCAGCGTCGACAGTCATCCCGACATGCGCGAACTTTTCATCGCGATCAACAGGTTGATTGACCGAAATGACGCTTTCTTGCGCGAAAGTGCGGCTTCGATGGGGGCTGTTTCTGAAAACCGGTATTATCGTCGGATTGTCGAAACCGGGCTTGTCGGGGCCTATCTGACGTCGGCACAGAAAATCAATGCGGCGACCGCGTCGATTGAACAAAAACTGACCGGTTTCAATACCATCGTTGAAGAATTCAAAAGCGGTTCATTCGAAGCCGTTGATCAGATTGCCGAGGCCGCGGGTGCGCTTTCAAGCGCATCGGGTGACGCCAATCGTATTGCACATGAAACCAGTTCGCGTTCGACAAACGTTGCCGCCGCGGCCCGTCAAACGGCGGCCAATGTTGCTGGTGTGTCCGAGGCATCCGAAGAACTCAATCAGTCGATCCGCACTGTTGCCGATCAGGCTCGTGAATCGGTAGAAATCGCCAATCGTGCGAATGGCCTGGCACAGGAAACGGATGGGCGTATCGGCCAGCTCGAAGCAGCAGCAGGCGAGATTGTCGAAGTTGTCAGCTTTATCCGCGATATCGCGGCACAGACCAACCTTCTGGCTCTGAATGCGACCATCGAGGCGGCCCGTGCAGGCGAGGCGGGCAAGGGCTTTGCCGTGGTCGCAAACGAGGTCAAGGGCCTTGCCAACCAGACCAGCAAGGCAACGGAATCGATTGAGGAAAAAGTACAGGACATCCAGAATGCAATCGAGGCATCGGTCAATTCGATCCGCGAGATTGCATCTGTCATTGATGATCTGGCCATCCGTTCGGATCTGATTTCGAATAATGTTGAAACCCAGACGGCATTGTCATCAAACATCACCCGCAATGTCGAACAGGCATCCAGCGGCGCACAGGAAGTGACCGACAATATCACCGTGGTTTCCGAAATGGCCGGTCAGACTGGCGAGGCCGCCGATACCACCCGCGATATGGCGGGCAAACTGGCGCGGGAGTCTGAAAATCTGCGCAAGCAGCTGGGCGGGTTCCTCGATACCATCGCCGAACTGCTGTACAGCACCGCGCGCAAATAGCTACCTGTTAAGAACTTTCTGCTACGATAAGGGGATAGATGCCCCTTATCGTCTTTGCCGGAAAGGAAGTCAGTCATGCGTGTGTTTTTTAATTCCCGCCACGATGCCCATGACGGGAATGGTGAAATGCACCATGGGCGTTTGATTCCATGCTTTGAAAATTCCCGCCGGATGGCAATCATCCGCGATGCGGTGGCCCATTCCGTACAGGCGCAGCTGGTTGACCCGACCGATCATGGCATGGCACCGATTGCCGCCATTCATGATGCGGATTATCTGTCCTTTCTTGAAAACGCTTGGGCGGACTGGAATGCCGCAGGCAATGATCATGATGCTTTTCCCTATGTCTGGCCGACAGCCGGTTTTTCCGGTGGTTATCCCGCTCATATCAGCGCGCGTCTTGGGCAATATGCCATTTCATCGGATACCCCGATCACCAAGGGGACATGGAAGGCGGCCTATTGGGGCGCACAAACCGTGGTGTCGGCGGCCGAAGCCGTTTGGAACGATGGAGAGGCATCCTTTGCCCTGACCCGCCCGCCGGGGCATCATGCACATGCCAATCGTTATGGCGGATATTGCTTCCTTAATAACTCTGCCATTGCCGCCCAGCAGATGATTACCAAAGGTGCGAAAAAGGTCGCGATCCTTGATATCGATTACCATCACGGTAACGGAACGCAGGATATTTTCTATGACCGTGGTGATGTTCTGACCGTGTCGATCCACGCAGATCCCAAGCATCAATTCCCGTTCTTTATGGGTTATGAAAACGAAACCGGTCGTCTGGACGGGCAGGGGGCGAACCTGAATATCGTGCTTCCCGGCGGATCGGATTTCGGGCCGTGGTCACAAGGTTTTGCAAAGGCTATTCAAAAAATTATCACCTGGCAGCCGCAAGCTTTGGTAATCGCGCTCGGCGTTGATGCTCATGAGGCCGAAACGCTGTGCGATTTCAAACTGCAAACCGATGATTTTAAACGGATTGGCCAGATGATCGGGCGATTGGGATTGAAAACCGTCTTTGTCATGGAAGGTGGTTATGCCCATGACGTCATCGGTTTCAATGTCGCGGCTGTGCTGGGTGGGTATCTGTCCGAAATCAAAAAGTAATACAAACAAAAGCCTCAAAACGCCTTGCATCTATCGGAGCGTTTTGTGGATATACGGATTTGTATCAGCTCTTATCCCATGGCGGTGTCCCGCCAAACTCGCTTACCAGAAAATCGACAAATGCCCGCACACGTGTTGGCAGGTAACGGTTTTCGGGATAAAGCGCGTAAACCGCATGGGCTGGAGGCGTATAATCGGGCAGAACCACCTGAAGCTGGCCGTTGCGGATATGGTCGCCGACTTCCCAGTGGGATTTAAGCGCGATGCCATGCCCATCAAGGCACCAGCGGGTCAGCACTTCACCATTGTCTGAATCCATGGATCCGGAAACCGACAGGGTTACCGGGCCTTCCGTCTCGGCACCATGAAGGGTCCATTGATATTGCCGTGATCCGGGAAAACGCAACAACAGGCAGTTGTGATGCAACAAATCGCCCGGCGCCTTGGGAATGCCATGTCGTTTCAGATAGGCCGGGTTTGCCACCAGCATACGTTTATTGGCTGCAAGCTTGCGCACGATCAAAGAGCTTTCCTTTAACTCGGCAATGCGAATGGCGAGATCGACCTTGTCCTGCAGCAGGTCCAGCAACCGGTCGGAAAGGTGTAGCCTGATCTGAACGTCCGGGTTTTTTTCAACAAATTTCGGGATGATAGGGGCGACATATTTGTTGCCAAACGCAATCGGGCACGTCAGCGTGACCGGACCGCGCGTGGTGTTTTTCTGATTGGCGACGGCATTTTCGGCTTCCTGCATTTCGGCCAGAATGCGCAGGCAGTGCCGGTAATAAACATCGCCCTCGGTCGTCAGATTGACCCGGCGCGTTGTGCGGTTCAAAAGCCGAACACCCAGCCGTTCTTCAAGGCGCGCAATCCGGTTTGAAACGACCGCCGCCGAATGGCGCAGCTCGCGCCCGGCGGCAGACAGGTTTCCAAGTTCGGCTACGCGGACAAAAATCTGGATGTCCTCAAAGTCGGACATGGGTTACGGGCTCCTGATACAGCTTTTTTATTTTCTGAATTTGTGTGTTTCCAAATCCTGACGGCTACTGTGCCATTTTAAAAAATAACTTGAAAGTCATTTCGATTATGCACCTGCCCTTAATAATAGAGCACCCGGATACGCTATGTTAGGACTCTGATTGGAATAATTCCGGATCAGTGCGGTCGCATGATGCGCATCACCGGCAAGGGGGCAGCGGGGCGGTATGAGCGACGCCCGGCAAGACGGAGGTTTCAACGGGTGGATATTCTGTTTCAGGACTGGATCAATCTGATCCTGCGCTGGGCGCATTTGATTACCGGTATCGCGTGGATCGGTTCATCCTTTTACTTCGTCTGGCTGGATCTGAGCCTGCGTAAGCGTCCGGGCATGGATGAAGGCGTTTATGGCGAAGCCTGGATGGTCCATGGCGGCGGGTTTTACCATGTGAATAAATGGATGGTTGCGCCGAAATCCATGCCGCCCGAACTGCACTGGTTCAAGTATGAGGCCTATTTCACCTGGCTGACCGGTTTTGCGCTTCTGGTGACAATGTATTACTGGAGTGCGGAGAGCTATCTGATCGATCCGAATGTCATGCCGCTTGGCAAATGGGATGCCATCCTGATCGGGCTTGCCAGCCTGTTTGCCGGTTGGGTGATTTACGATCTGATGTGCAAAAGTCCGATTGGCCAAAGCACCGGAAAACTCGCGATTGGCGTGTTCATTCTGGCGATGGTTGCGGCCTATGGCTTTACCCATGTGTTTAGTGGTCGTGGGGCGTTCATCCATGTTGGTGCGATGCTGGGCACGATCATGGCTGCCAACGTGTTTCGCATCATTATCCCTAACCAGAAAAAGGTCGTCGCCAGCCTGATGGCGGGCGAGAAACCCGATCCGGCCCTGGGATTGCAGGCCAAGCAACGGTCCACGCATAACAACTATCTGACCCTGCCGGTTTTGTTGATGATGATCAGCAACCATTATTCGATGCTGTTTTCCCATGATCAGTCGTGGCTGATTGTCGGTCTGATCCTGATCATTGGTGGGTTGGTGCGTCATTTCTTTAACACGCGTAATGCCGGGGGCAGCGGCAAGGCGATTGCATGGCAACTGCCATCGGCTGCGGTGGGCATGGCGATCCTAGCGATGTTTGCGTCCTATGATCCCGATGCCGCCAAGCTGGCCGATCAGGAAATCATCACTGCCGATCATGCGCTGGCGATTGTTCAGACCCGCTGCACGGCCTGTCATTCTGCCAGCCCGACCGATGAAGGTTTTGACGAAGCCCCGATGGGGGTGATGTTTGACGACATCGCACAGGTCAAAGCCAATGCGCAGCGCGTTCTAGCGCAGGCCGTCATCGGGCGTGCCATGCCGCTTGGCAATATGACCGAAATGACGGACGAGGAACGGGGGCAACTGGGGCAGTGGATCCGTGCCGGGATGCCGGAATAGCCGGTTCTGTTGATGACGGAAATCAAGGGCGGCCTGCGTGATGCAGGTCGCCCTTTTTTCGCCTGGCGTCTTAAGCGCGGGTCGGGGGAAGTCGGATCAGACGTCAGCGCGATAGTTCATGGGCACCCAGTCATACATCGTGCTGTCTTCGATGACATGACCAATGCCCGGGAAGGCGATATGGCACCCGGCAACCAGATATTTTTCTGATACGGCTTCGGCAAAGGCGGCTTCACGGGTGATGATCGCCTGATCTGGATCAACATCAAAGGCAATCGAGACGCCCGGTTCGTCAAACTGAATGACATCACCATGGGTGATGTCGCCCCAATAAACAAACTTCTCGCCTTTGCTTTCAAACCAAAGTGCACTGTGGCCCGGTGTATGACCCGGACGATGTGTTGAATTGATCAGGCCCGGAACGGGTGATGCATTGGCCTCGTAAGTCGAAAGTGTGCCGCTGTCGATATAGGGCTTGGTCGATAGGACGGCCTGATCAAAATATTGCTTGGCACTTTCCGGGGCCTTGTTGCGATTCTCCGTGCTTAGCCAGTATTCGGCATCAAGTTTCGGTACATGCACCGTAGCGTTGGGAAAGGCTTTATTGCCGTTAAACGTCAGTCCGCCAGTGTGATCAGTATGAATGTGGGTAATCACCACATCATCAATCTGATCGGGGTGATAGCCCGATGCGATGATATTGGCCGGTAATTTGCCAAGGGCAGGTCCCAACAGGTCGCTGGTCCCGGCATCCAGCAGCACAAGACGATCACCGAAGTTTAGAAGATAGGCGTTCACGGATGTCGTTGTTGGTGTGCCCTGGAATGCATTGGCAAGGGCCGTGCGTGCGTGTTCGGGGCTGGTATTGAGATACAGATCGGCAAGTGGAAACTGCCCGGTACCATCCGAAAGTGCGGTAACTTCGACCTCGCCCACCATCAGGCGGTAATATCCGGGGGCCTGTGTGCCAACCAATGGTGCCTTGGCGCTAGCGCGCAACGGTACAAAAACGGTGCTGGCCGTCGCCCCGATGGCAGCGGCAGCAAGCGAACCTTTAAGCATGTCTCTGCGTGACAGCATCAGAATATTCTCCCTCAATCAAATGCCGGGATTTAACCGGCAGCTTGTAACGCGATAGAGAAAGGCTATATTCCAATCAGTCAGTAATCAAATCGATGCGGATCATGGATGCTATTGATCATTTCAATTTAAGGTCATTTGACCTCAACCTAATGATTGCGTTTGACGCAATGATGCAAGAGCTGAGCGTCACAAAATCTGCGGAAAAATTGCGGATTGGTCAGTCCGCCATGAGCCACAATTTATCAACGCTCCGGATGCTGTTACAGGATGATCTTTTTGTCCGTGTCGGACAGAAAATGCAGCCAACCGCAAAGGCGCGTGCCCTTGCCGGACCGGTTCGGGCCGCATTGACGCAGGCACAAAGTGCGCTTCAGGCGACCGACAGTTTCGATCCGGAAACGGCAGATCGCATTTTCCGGATCGGTATCACCGGCGAAATGGAAATGGTTCTGTTGCCGGCATTGGTGCACCATTTGCAATCAACCGCACCCGGTGTGCGTCTGGTGAGTCGTTCGGTTACTGTCGAGACAGTCGATCTTATGCTGAATACCGGGGAAATCGATCTGGCAATCGGATGCAAGGAATCCCGCCGGATCGGCGAAGTATTGTTTGAATCCAGTGTGGCCTGTTGCTTTAATCCCGATATTTGCAAACTGACACTGCCGCTATCTCGCGAAACATACCTTGGTGCGCGCCATGCGGTCCTGTCCCAGACGGGAAATGTTGAAGGTTGCGTTGGTGATGCCTTGCGGGCGATTGGCATTGATCTTGATGTCGTTCTGGCCGCGCCGGACTTCATGCCGTTGCTTGCTGCGGCCCGGAACGCTCCGATTGTCGCGACTGTGCCGCGCAGGATCGCCGTGCAATATGCGCCGTTATTTGGTTTGGTGTTCTGCGAAATGCCCATCCCGTTGAATTTTCCGCCGGTAACCATGAATTGGCCGATCTGGGCGGACAAGGATGTCGGGTTGGTCTGGTTGCGTAATCGGATCAGATCAGTGATCGACGACATTTCAACGGATCTGCGTGCCATTGCGGCACAATGATTGACCGGGATTTCTGTATATAAGCAACCCCGCCGGCGAACCGGCGGGGCGGGATGCTTCGGCCTATGGGCATTGTGGTGCAATAACCGCAGAAAGGCGAAACTTCCGCCCCTCAGATAAGGGGGAAGAAGTCCAAGGTCAACGTGATTAAAAAATAATCAAATTTTAATTAATGATCGAAAAGTGATCATTGAAATCGCGTGTAGCGCAAATATTTTCCATTTTCTGCCTGTTAAATAGTTGGATATTGCGTTGAGTCGCCGCGATTTCTGGCGTTGCAGCATATTATTCGGAATCTGGCACGATTTTAGCAAGCAACACTGCGGTGCAATAAACTCGCAGTGGAGGCAATAGAATGAATAAGAAGCTTCAGGCGCTTATGGGCGCTGGGGCCTTGGCTTGGTCGGCAATGACCATGTCAAATGCCCAGGCCGCTGATACGATTAAAGTCGGCGTTCTGCACTCTCTCTCTGGGACGATGGCGATTTCGGAAACCACGCTGAAGGACACGGTCCTGATGCTGGTGGATGATCTGAATAAAAATGGTGGCCTGTTGGGGAAACAGGTTGAGGCAGTTGTTGTCGATCCGGCGTCGGATTGGCCGCTTTTTGCCGAAAAAGCACGTGAACTGATTGAAAAAGACAAGGTCGATGTCGTGTTCGGCTGCTGGACCTCGGTCTCGCGCAAGTCGGTTCTGCCGGTGTTCGAGGAACTGAACAGCATGCTGTTCTATCCGGTTCAGTATGAGGGTGAGGAAAGCTCGCGCAACGTGTTCTATACCGGTGCCGCGCCGAACCAGCAGGCAATCCCGGCTGTTGACTACCTGATGAGCGAAGATGGCGGCGGTGCCGAGCGTATCGTTCTTCTGGGAACGGACTATGTCTATCCTCGAACGACCAACAAAATCCTGCGTTCCTACCTGAATGGCAAGGGTATCTCCGATGAAGACATCATGGAGAATTACACCCCGTTCGGTCATTCCGACTGGCAGTCGATTGTTGCCGATGTGAAGGCATTCGCATCCACCGGCAAGAAAACCGCGGTGGTTTCGACCATTAACGGTGACGCCAACGTGCCGTTCTACAAGGAACTCGCCAACCAGGGCGTCAAAGCCGAAGACATTCCGGTTGTTGCCTTCTCGGTCGGTGAAGAAGAACTGGCTGGTATCGATACCTCGCCGCTGGTCGGTCATCTGGCGGCCTGGAACTATTTCCAGTCGGTTGAAGCCGATGCCAACACGGCCTTCATCGAAAAATGGCATGCCTTTATCGGTGACGAAAAACGCGTAACCAACGATCCGATGGAAGCAACCTATATCGGTTTCAACATGTGGAAACAGGCTGTTGAACAGGCTGGCACCACCGATGTTGATGCCGTCCGTCAGGCCATGTATGGCCAGGAAGTTGCGAACCTGACCGGTGGCATCGCTGTCATGAACACCAACCATCATCTGTCCAAGCCGGTTCTGATCGGCGAAGTGCAGGATGATGGCCAGTTTGACATCGTTTGGGAAACCGAAGGCACCGTCGTTGGCGATGCATGGTCGGACTTCCTGCCCGAAAGCGCGAAGCTGACCGCCGACTGGACCTATCCGTGGGTCTGCGGCAACTGTGAAAAACCGATGTACTGATCGGGATTGGACAGGCTGGCTGTTGATGCAGCCAGCCTGTTTTTCGTTGCCCTTATCATCGGGCGACTATTCTTTTGTAATTTTCTGACATCCGATTTTCAAAGGCTTGGTGACCATGCGTACTGTCATGACCGCTGTCCTGTGCCGTTTCTGTTTCCGCGCAAAAAATTCCCTGTCCGCTCTGTTTGCTGTTGCCGCAATTTGCGCGGTTATGACGCTGGCATTTCCGCAGCCAGCACACGCATTTAGCGACGAAGAACTGCGCAATGTAACGGAACAGCTGAACGATAAAAGTTCGACCAAAAAGCTTGCCGCAATCGAGGCCATGGCGGCCGATGGCGACCCCCGTGTGGCGCCGATCCTGAATGCGATGCTTGAAGGAAATCTGTTTGTGCGTGCCAGCGACGAGCATGTCGTGATTGGCGAAAAAAAGGGCAAGGTCTGGAGCCATATCGATGTCGTCAGCGGCGAGGTGGTGGGCGAAAGCGGTTCCGGAGAACTCGACAAGATCAAGATCAACAACCGTTTGCGCGGTGCGCTGCGCGATGCGTTGGCGGCCCTTAACCTGTTTAGTCAGGATATCGGTATCCGTACCGCTGCCGTTGAACAGGTCATGGATGCCCGCGATCCGTCGATGTTGCCATTGCTGATCCGCGCGATCGAACGTGAAGAAGATGCGACACTTTTGGCGCGGATGGAGCTTGCACGGGCAACCATGGCGCTGGCGGCTGGTGAAACCACCGAGGAACGCCTGACGGCCATCGAAGTGCTGGCCAGCGAAACCACACCGCAAATCCGTGCGGTATTGTCGCAATTCGTTGCCAGTGCCGAAGCCGAAGGTTATCAGCCCGAAGTCGTTGCAGCGGCCAAAGACGCGCTCGCCGATGTCGAGGGGCGACTTTCGATGTGGCAGACGCTGGGCGATGTATATCGCGGTATCAGCCTTGGTTCTGTCCTGTTACTTGCCGCGGTTGGTCTTGCCATTACCTTTGGCGTGATGGGCGTGATCAATATGGCGCACGGCGAAATGATCATGATCGGTGCCTACACCACCTTTGTCGTGCAGCAGATTTTTTCATCTGTCTTCCCGTCCGGTTCGCCGTGGTCGTTGGTGATTGCGGTGCCTGCGGCATTTGTCGTGGCGGGATTGGTCGGTATTGTGATCGAACGCTGTGTCATCCGCTTCCTGTATGGGCGTCCGCTTGAGACCCTTCTGGCGACATGGGGGGTGAGCCTTGTGCTTCAGCAGGCGATCCGAAGCCTGTTTGGTGCCACCAACCAGCAGGTAATGGCACCCGATTTCATGAGCGGCGCGCTTGAACTTTCAAGCGGTCTGGTGCTGACCTACAATCGGCTATGGATCATCCTGTTCAGTCTGATTGTGGTGGGCGGGATCGCGATTGTGCTGCGCTATACTGCCTTTGGCCTTCAGATGCGTGCCGTGACCCAGAACCGCCGCATGGCCGGATCGGTTGGCATCCGTACCGGTTATGTCGATGCCCTGACATTCGGGCTTGGTTCGGGGATTGCCGGGATAGCCGGTGTCGCGCTTAGCCAGATTTCAAACGTCAGTCCGAACCTTGGCCAGACCTACATCATCGATAGTTTCATGGTCGTGGTGTTTGGCGGGGTCGGCAACCTTTGGGGCACGGTCCTTGGTGCGTTCAGCCTTGGCATTGTGAACAAGTTTCTTGAACCGGTGGCCGGTGCGGTGCTGGCGAAAATCTTTGTTCTGATTGCGCTGATCCTGTTCATCCAGAAACGACCAAAGGGCCTGTTTGCCCTTAAGGGTCGCGCGGTGGAGGCCTGATATATGACCGACTATCGCACGAAATACCAAATGACACCGGTGATCGGCTGGTTGTTGCGTGATCGTGGCGGGATGATCCTGCTTGCGATCCTGATTGCCGCATCGGTTCTGATCCCGGTCGGCAACCTGATCGTGCCCGAAGGATCGGCCTTTCATGTTCCGACATGGATGATGAGCCTGCTTGGCAAGTACCTTTGCTACGCTTTGCTGGCCCTTTCGGTTGATCTGATCTGGGGGTTCTGCGGGATTCTAAGCCTTGGTCACGGGGCGTTTTTCGCACTTGGCGGCTATGCCATGGGCATGTATCTGATGCGCCAGATCGGGGATCGTGGGGTTTATGGTAACCCGGAACTGCCCGATTTCATGGTGTTCCTGAACTGGACCGAACTGCCGTGGTACTGGTACGGCTTTGACATGTTCTGGTTTGCCATTGTGATGGCAATGTTCGTGCCGGGGCTTCTGGCCTTTGTGTTTGGTTTCCTTGCCTTCCGGTCGCGGGTGACGGGGGTGTATCTTTCGATCATCACCCAGGCGATGACCTATGCCCTTTTGCTGGCATTCTTCCGCAACGACATGGGCTTTGGCGGCAATAACGGCCTGACCGATTTCAAGGATCTGCTTGGTTTCTCGTTACAGGCCGATGGAACGCGGGCGGCCCTGTTTATCGCCTCCTGCGTGATGCTGGGCATCTGTTACATCTTGGCGCGCTGTATTACCAATTCGCGTCTGGGCAAGGTTTTGATCGCGATCCGCGATGCCGAGGCGCGTGTGCGGTTTACCGGTTACCGGGTCGAATATTACAAACTGTTCGTCTTTACCGTATCGGCTGTGATGGCCGGGATTGCCGGATCGCTTTATGTGCCGCAGGTCGGCATCATCAATCCGGGTGAATTTGCCCCGGCCCTGTCGATTGAAATCGTTATCTGGGTTGCGGTTGGCGGGCGTGGCACGCTGTATGGTGCGGTGTTGGGTGCCTTCATCGTAAACTATGCCAAAACCTTCTTTACCGGCGTGATGCCTGATTTCTGGCTGTTCTTCCTGGGCGGGTTGTTCATCGCCGTGACCCTGTTCCTGCCAAAGGGGGTGATCGGTGCGGTCCCGGCATTTGGGTCACCCGACCGGCAATCGGCGTTTAGCACCCTGCGCAAGCGTTTCCTGAACGGGCGCGCAAACGAAGGAGGCAAGGCATGAGCGAGGCAGCCGAAATCATGATCGAGCAGGCCGAACGCAAGGCGGCCCAAGCCAACACCATCCTTTATGTCGATGGCGTTTCCGTCACCTTTGACGGGTTCCGGGCACTCAATAGCCTGTCGTTTTATGTCGAGCCAGGTGAACTTCGCGCGATTATCGGGCCGAACGGGGCGGGCAAGACGACGATGATGGACATCATCACCGGTAAAACCCGGCCCGATACCGGGGATGTGATGTTCCGAAGCGAAGTCGATCTGACCAAACTTGACGAGGCCGAGATCGCGAACCTTGGCATCGGGCGCAAGTTCCAGAAGCCGACCGTGTTTGAAAGCCATACGGTGTTTGACAATCTGCTGCTGGCCTGTTCGGGCGGGCGCGGCGTGTTTCAGGCGCTTTTCCATCGTTTGGGCAATGCCGAGAAGCTTCGCATTGAGCAGACGCTTGAAACCATCATGCTGACCGACAAGCGTGACGAGACGGCAGCAAACCTGTCGCACGGGCAGAAACAGTGGCTTGAAATCGGCATGTTGCTGATGCAGGAGCCGGAATTGCTTCTGGTGGATGAACCGGTTGCAGGGATGACGGATTCCGAAACCGAACAGACCGCGAAATTGCTGCGATCCATTGCAACGGATCGGTCGGTTGTGGTGGTCGAACATGACATGGAATTTGTCCGCGACCTTGATTGCAAGGTGACCGTCCTGCACGAAGGATCGGTTCTGGCCGAAGGTCGCCTTGACCATGTTCAGAAAGACCCGCGGGTCATCGAAGTATATTTGGGGCGCTGATCATGCTGGATGTAGCCAATATCGATCTGTTTTATGGGGCTTCGCATGCGCTTCGCAAGGTGTCGCTTAGTGCGGAAACCGGCAAGGTCACAGCGGTTTTGGGGCGTAACGGTGTGGGGAAAACATCGCTGATGCGCGCCGTTGTCGGGCAACACCCGATTGCCGATGGCAACATCACGTGGGAAGGCAAAAACATTTCGCGTGATCCGGCGTGGCGTCGTTCGGCGTCCGGGATCGCGATTGTCCCCCAGGGGCGCGAGATTTTCCCGCTTCTGACCGTGAAGGAAAACCTTGAAACCGGGTTTGCCGCCCTTCCGCGCGCCCTTCGTCATATCCCTGACGAGATTTTTGAACTGTTCCCGGTCCTGCGTGACATGCTGGGCCGTCGTGGTGGCGATCTTTCGGGCGGGCAGCAGCAGCAGCTTGCCATCGGGCGGGCGCTGGTCACGCGTCCGAGACTTCTTGTGCTTGACGAGCCGACGGAAGGCATTCAGCCATCGATCATCAAGGATATCCAGCGCGTCATCAAACAGCTCGCGGATCGCGGCGATATGGCGATCCTTCTGGTCGAACAGTATTTTGATTTCGCCCATGAACTGGCCGACGAGATCGTCGTGCTCGAACGTGGCGAGGTGGTGCTGGCGGGGTCCAAGGATGCGCTGGATCGCGAAAAGGTGCGGTCGTATCTGACTGTTTGATCAGCATTTGCCAAAATTTTGCGCATGGGGAAATTGGACACGGCCCTGCAAGTGGCGCGATTGCGGGCGGCGCGGTTTGGCCCGCATCTTGCTGTGTTTGCCGATGGACCAACCGGTCTGACCATGGGTTAACCGGTTGTGTGACTGAAATATTCAGGTGGCTTTGTGCAGCTTCGCAAATTCGAAAACCCGGTCCGCAGCGTTTTGAAGGCGGAACCGCAAATGTCAGACGCTTCCAACCCGATCGTCACCGACGGCCGGGCCGAGGTTGCGTTCAAGCCGGGTGCGGGTTTTGCAGCCCTTGATCATCTTTATTACCGCGACCCGATGAAAATCCTGTTCCCGCGGCCGGTTGCCGGGGATCTGGTGACTGCCGTTCTGGTGACGACGTCGGGTGGCATGGTAGGTGGCGATCATCTGGCATTTGAAGGTCGGGTCAAGGCAGGCGCATCCACCCTGTTTACCGCCCAGGCCGCAGAAAAGATTTACCGTTCCGCCGGGCCGGATTGCGTGATGTCGGTTGATCTGGCGGCCGAAGATAACGGCTGGCTGGAATGGTTGCCCCATGAAACCATCCTGTTTGATCAGGCGCGTCTGCGTCGCAAGACGAGTGTTTCCGTTACCGGTTCCGGGCAGGTGATGGCCGGGGAAATTATGGTGTTTGGCCGCCTTGCGCGTGGTGAGGTTTTCACGACCGGGCTGGCACGTGATGCATGGGATGTGTCGATTGATGGGCGGCCTGTCTGGCGCGATGCGCTGCATCTGGAAGGTGATGTTTTGCGCATGCTGGATCATCCCGCAGCCTTTGATGGGGCGCGGGCGGCGGCGACCGCCATTCTGGTCGGGCAGGGTGCCGAAGATAAGCTTGATATTGCACGCGATTGTCTGGTGCGCGCATCCGAGGGTTTGACGGAAACGGATGTGCTTTGCGCGGCAACCGCGATGAAGGGGATTGTGATCACGCGTTTCATGGCGCGCGATCCGATGAAATTACGCCGGGTTTACGGCGCGTGGTGGAAACAGTTCCGCCATGAAACACGGGGACTTCCGGCGCGCCTGCCGCGTCTTTGGGAAATTTAGGAGAACGGCATGAATCTGACGCCACGCGAAAAGGACAAATTGCTGGTTTCAATGGCCGCCATGGTGGCGCGACGCCGCCTTGAACGCGGTGTGAAACTGAACCATCCCGAAGCCATCGCCCTGATCACGGATTTTGTGGTCGAAGGGGCGCGCGACGGCAAATCGGTTGCCGATCTGATGTGCGACGGCGCGACCGTGATCACGCGTGATCAGGTGATGGATGGCATTGCCGAAATGATCCACGAAATTCAGGTCGAAGCGACATTTCCCGACGGGACGAAGCTTGTGACCGTTCACGAACCGATCCGCTAGGCAAAGGAAACAGGCCATGATTCCAGGTGAAATCATTACCAAAGAAGGCAGCCTGATCCTTAATCAGGATCGCGAAACCAAAACACTGACCGTCGCCAATACCGGGGATCGCCCGGTACAGGTCGGATCGCACTATCATTTTTATGAAACCAATCCGGGCCTTGATTTTGATCGCGAAGCTGCACGTGGTTTCCGTCTTGATATCCCGGCTGGCACCGCCGTGCGGTTCGAGCCGGGCCAGACGCGTGAAGTCAATCTGGTGAAATATGCCGGGTCGGGTGTGGTCTATGGCTTTAACGCCAAAATCAACGGCAAGCTGGGAGCGTAAAAATGGCTTATGAAATTGATCGCGCATCCTATGCCGCCATGTTTGGCCCGACCGTGGGCGACAAGGTTCGTCTGGCCGATACCGATCTTTTGATCGAGGTCGAACAGGATTTCACGATCCTTGGCGAGGAAGTCAAATTCGGTGGCGGCAAGGTCATCCGCGACGGCATGGGCCAGTCGCAGGCATCGCGTGCCGAGGGATCGGTCGATACCGTGATCACCAACGCGCTGATCCTTGATTATACCGGCATCATCAAGGCCGATATCGGTATTCGCGATGGCCGCATTGCCGGGATCGGCAAGGCCGGGAACCCCGATGTGCAGCCCGGTGTCGATATCATCATCGGTCCGGGAACTGAGGTGATTGCCGGTGAAGGCAACATCATCACCGCAGGCGGGATTGACGCCCATATCCACTGGATTTGCCCACAGCAGGTCGAAGATGCGCTGTATTCCGGCGTAACCACGATGCTGGGCGGCGGGACCGGCCCGGCGGCGGGCACGAACGCCACCACCTGTACGCCCGGCCCGTGGCACATTGCCCGCATGTTGCAGGCGGCTGACGGATTGCCGATGAATATCGGTTTCTTTGGCAAGGGCAACGCGACCCTGCCGGGGTCATTGATCGAACAGGTCAAAGCCGGTGTTTGCGGGCTTAAACTGCATGAAGACTGGGGCACGACCCCGGCATCGATTGATACCTGCCTGTCGGTGGCCGATGACCTTGACGTGCAGGTGATGATCCATACCGATACGCTTAATGAAAGCGGCTTTGTCGAACATACCCGCGCATCCTTCAAGGGCCGCACCATCCATACCTTCCACACCGAAGGGGCGGGTGGCGGCCATGCGCCCGATATCATCAAGCTGTGTGGGGAAGCGAACGTTCTGCCAAGTTCGACCAACCCGACACGTCCCTTTACGGTGAACACCATCGACGAACATCTTGATATGCTGATGGTGTGCCATCACCTTGATCCGAAAATCCCAGAAGATGTCGCCTTTGCCGAAAGTCGCATCCGCCGCGAAACCATTGCGGCCGAGGATATCCTGCATGACCTTGGCGCGTTTTCGATCATTTCGTCGGACAGTCAGGCCATGGGCCGCGTGGGCGAAGTCATTTCGCGCACCTGGCAGACGGCGGACAAGATGAAAAAACAGCGCGGCAACCTGTCGGAAGACGGGCCGGGGAATGATAATTTCCGTGCAAAGCGTTATGTCGCGAAATACACGATCAACCCGGCAATCGCACAGGGCATTGCATCCCATGTCGGATCGATCGAGGTTGGCAAGATTGCCGATATCGTGGTCTGGAAACCGATGTTCTTTGGTGTCAAACCCGACATGATCATCAAGGCGGGCATGATCATCGGGGCGGCGATGGGGGATCCGAATGCCTCGATCCCCACACCGCAGCCGGTTCATTATCGTCCGATGTTTGGTGCCTATGGTTCGGCATTGTCGAAATCGAGCTTCTCGTTCGTGTCCCAGGCCGGGATCGATGCCGGGATTGCCGCCGAGTTTGGTTTGGCAAAGCAGCTTCTGGCGGTTTCGAACACGCGCAATATCGGCAAAAAGGACATGAAACTGAACGATGCCCTGCCGAAAATGGAAGTCGATCCGGAAACCTATCAGGTGCGTGCCGATGGCGAACTTCTGACCTGTCAGCCGGTTGACCGCGTGCCGATGGCACAGCGTTACTTCCTGTTCTAGGAGCCCGGATCATGCGTCGCGCGATTGAACATATCCCGGTCAGCCAGTCCGACACATCCGAAGTGCGCGGTACGGTAACACTTGCCTTTGCCGACCGTCACCGGCGGCGCATCCGGCTGATGGATGATGCCGGGGATGCGTTTCTGCTTGATCTGCCCCATGCGGTGCGTTTGGGGGATGGGGATAAGTTGCGTCTGGTTGATGGCGGGGTGATCGTGGTGCGTGCGGCTGCCGAGGATGTTTTGACCATCACCTGTTCCGGCCCGATTGCGGCGGCCAAAATGGCATGGCATATCGGCAACCGTCATACCCCGCTTCAGGTCCTGAAAGACGGGCGGCTTCGCATCATTGATGATCATGTCATGCGCGATATGGTGCAGGGGCTGGGTGGTGTTGTTTTTGCCGAAGTCGCGCCGTTTGATCCGCTGAATGGAGCCTATCACGGGCTGGGCGGCGATGGCGGTCATGGTCACAGCCACGGCAATGATCATTTCGAAGACCCGCATGATCATGACGATCACAATCATGACCACCGGCATGATCACGGCCATGACCATAGCCATGCGCATTCTCACGGGCATTCCCATTCTCATGCGCACGCCCATGCAATCGGGGAGCCGCATGACCACTGATCTTGATCCCCGTTCCCCCGCCAACCTGACGCCGGGTGGCCTGATGCGGCTGATGACATGGCTTAGCCCGTCATTCCCGGTCGGGGCCTATACCTATTCCCACGGCGTGGAATACGCGGTCGAGGATCGCCGGGTCATCAGTGCCGAAAGCCTGACAACCTGGATCGAGGGGGTTCTGGAATTCGGTGCGGGGCGGATTGATGCGGTGCTGTTTTGTGCCGCATGGCGCGCGGCACGTGCGGGGGATCTGGATGCGCTGTTTGATATCGGGGTTGATGCCGATTGCTGGCGCGGGACGGCTGAAATGGCGCTGGAGGCAACCGCACAGGGGCGTGCCTTTGTCTCGACCGCGCAAAAGGTCTGGGGCGATGGCATTTTGACCCTCTGGGCCAAGCGAATGCGCGATGATGACCGTCTGCCATCCTATCCGGTTGCGGTTGGTATTGCCGCGGCCGAGGCGGATGTGCCGTTGCGTGATGCGCTGAGCGCGTTTTTGCACGCGATGGCGGCCAATCTGGTGTCGAGTGCCGTGCGTCTGGTGCCGTTGGGACAGACCGATGGTGTGCGGACGCTTGCGTCCCTTGATAAGGCGGTGGCGGTGGCGACCGAAACCGCGATGAATACCGATCCGGTCAATCTGGGGGCGGCGGCCCCGATGGTGGACTGGACGTCGATGAAACATGAAACCCAATATACGAGGCTTTTCAGATCATGAGCTCACCCCTTCGCATTGGTATCGGTGGCCCGGTTGGTTCGGGCAAAACCGCCCTTCTGGAACGGCTGTGCAAGGCCATGCGCGACGAGTTCAATATCGCCGCGATCACCAACGATATTTACACCCGCGAGGATGCCGAATTCATGACCCGGTCGGGGGCATTGGCCGCGGACCGCATTGCCGGTGTTGAAACGGGTGGCTGCCCGCACACCGCCATTCGCGAAGACGCATCGATCAATCTTGCCGCGGTCGAGGATATGAGCGCCAAGCATCCGGGGCTTGAGGCGATCTTTATTGAATCGGGTGGTGATAACCTGTCGGCGACATTTTCGCCGGAACTCGCCGATATCACCATCTATGTCATCGATGTTTCGGCGGGCGACAAAATCCCGCGTAAAGGGGGACCGGGCATCACGCGGTCCGATTTGCTGGTGATCAACAAGACCGATCTGGCACCGCTTGTCGGGGCCGATCTGGGGGTGATGGACCGCGATGCCAGAAAAATGCGCGGCACCCGTCCGTTCCTGTTTACCAATCTCAAGGCGATGGATGGCCTTGAAGACGTCAAGAATTTCATCATCGAGACAGGGGGGCTCCGTCAATCCGCCGCGTCCTGATGGGGATCTGGACGCAATAATACCGGATGACGGGAGCGCACGGGCCCGGCCTGAAAATGGCCGGGCCTGAACTATTTGGACGAAAGGTTGAGCACGGTCGATAGCCGCGTGCGCGGACTGCATATAAAACTTTTTTCAAAAAGTTCTTGATTTGTTCTTTTGTTTGTGGCATAAGAGAAAAGTCAACGGGAGAAAAGCACCCGGACCGAAACCCGCGAGGCCTTGTGCCTCGCGGGTTTTTGCGTTTGGGGCCGGATGAAAGAGGTGATCAGGATGCAACGGCAAAGATTGAGCCAGGGTAGCGGGGCGATCCGCAGGGTATTGACCGGCGGATGGCGAAGCCGTTACGGCGGCATTCTGCCCAAGGACTAAGGCAGAGGACTAAGGGAGCTAACCCGGTCATTTGTCATGACGGGAGAGGTGCGTCTTGTTGGAAAAGGAGCGTTGAATTTGCCGGGAGCGGCAGTAATGGCAGCAGCGGGCAGCGGTGATCTGTGACCCGTCGATGGTGGACCACTGGGGGCCCCGTGCGCCCGAAGTGTGTCCGGGCTCCATCGGTTGCGAGAAAACCACCATTGCCGAAAGTGACCGGAGCGAGGGGTGAGCCCGAAGGCCGTTCGTCGGTGAGGATGGCAGACGCCCGAGGTGCGTCCGGGCTTCATCGGTTGCCGGAAACCCGTCATGGCCGGGATTGACCGGAGCGGGGTGTTCGTCCGAAGGCGGCTTGTCTGCGCCCCATTGGCGAGGATGCCGAAGCTCCTAGTTTATCCTGACTTCCCTGATTGCGGGAAGCCCGGTTTTAGGTTGGGTGCTTTGCCGTCGCATCCGTTAATCCGTTGCGTCCTGATGGGGATCTGTACGCAATAATACCGGATGACGGGAGCACATACCGCTCGGACTGAAAATGGCCGGACGTTCGTGTATAATAAATAGCATCAAGTCTTGGGGGGATAAGCCTATGGAATTTAGTGACGAAAAACTTATGTCTATGGTTGTTTCAGCTGACAATGATGCTTTCATTGCTGGAGTTGAACCTAAGAAGCGTGTGTTTCCGGTGATTCAGTCGGTAATGAGGCAGCTTGGATATGAGAGTTACGTTCTAGCAGGCTTACACGAAGATCCTTTAGTTGGAAGGATTCAGAGGCTTCATTCATCAATGTATAGGTCGAAAGATTTAGCTACGGGTGGGGTGCATGGTGGTGTGTACATGTTCCGTGACGTTTTTGTCCAAATCAGCATCCCTATGATTTATGGGCAAGTTGAACTTGATATTCTTAGTCTTACGGACATGAGTGATTTGCAGAAAAAGCTACTATGTATGAATCCGGAGTTCCTTGCCCAATTTGCAGACCAGCTGATTGATGTATTTGATTTTGGCGCAGGGCTCGTTGGCTTCGATGATGCGGTGAAACTTGAAGATGAACTGCTTCCAAAGTTTGAACTGGCTAAATACCAACTGCACGCTGCTGCGGCGGTCCTATGTAGTTCCTTTGATTACCGGGGAGCACTGCAAAGTGGCCTGCTTGCAGCGGAACTGGTTCTTAAAGCAGGACTTTCCGCCTCTGGATACACGGCCTCTCAGCTAAAAGGGCTAGGTCATAATCTTGACAAGTGTGTGAGCGCATTTTGCGAGAAGAATAGCGCTGCAGATTTTGATCGAATGTCCCATGCCTCCAAAGCTTTACCAAAGTTCGTTGAAAACAGATACTCGTCTGCTCAGCCTGACCGAAGAAGTGCGGGTGAGTTTGTAATGACCAGCCAATACATTGCTGGTGAGGTTGTCCGGCAATTTTCAAAGTGGTCCATTAGGGAAAGAATTGTTGACTTTCCAAATCGGTCTTATCCTTAAATGCAGCTTTTTGGTTGCGTAATGGGGAGCATTCTGACAGATTAAATGCAACCGGGAGGTTGCTTAAATGGCCAATAGCATTGAAAAGAAAATCGAGATCAACGCTCCGCGCCAGCGTGTCTGGACGGCTTTGACGGATCACAGGCAATTCGGAACATGGTTTGGTGTGAATATCAAAGATGCCTTTGTCGTCGGGCAGGTTTCAAATGGCCAGATCACGATTGAAGGTTTCACGCATGTGAAATGGCAATCGACCATCAAGGCGATGGAGGAACCAGCCTATTTTGCCTATACGTGGCATCCCTATGCGATTGAGCCGGATGTGGATTACAGCAAGGAGCCGGAAACGCTTGTCGAATTCTGGCTTGAAGAAAAAGCGGGTGTGACACGGGTGATCGTGCGCGAAACCGGCTTTGACAAACTGCCTGCACATCGTCTTTCGGCGGCCTTGCAGGCCAACACAAATGGCTGGGCGTTCCAGTTGGAAAATATCAGGAAATATGTCGAAAACTGAAAATCACATGCCGGGATCTGGTGGTGATCCGGGGTTTGCCGAAATCTTTGCCGCTTTGGGCGATCCGACCCGACTGGCGATTTTTGATCGGCTATCGGACGGTCAGGCGCGGTCAATCGCATCGCTTTCCAATGATGCGGACATGACCCGGCAGGCGGTGACGAAACATTTGCGCGTGCTTGAAATGGCGGGGCTGGTCGAAAGTCATCGGATCGGCCGCGAAAGCCGATATGCTTTTTGCCCGGATCGGTTGGCCCTTGCTCGTGCGTGGCTTGACCATGTTGCGGGGCGCTGGGATTCTGCCCTGATGCGGCTTAAGTCCTTTGCTGAACAAAGCAGCGATTAATCCGCGGCAAGCTTTTGAAACCAAAATATTATTAGGCGATGCTTATCCCATCCTGATGGAGATGATGCGTCATTTTGCTTTGCGATCTGCGGTTTTGCGGCTATCCCTTCGGCCGTTGAACCGGTCGGGAGGACCGGAAAACGAACGGTGATGTGTCGGGGCTTGTGCCATCACCGTCGGGGAGAACGGGAAGGAAGGATCGTAAAATCATGAACACCAAAGATATCGTCTATATCGCGCTGTTTGCGGCTGTGACCGCCGTGCTTGGGCTGTTTCCACCCATCACCCTGCCGATTACCGGGGTGCCGGTGACCGCGCAATCGCTGGGGCCGATGCTGGCCGGGGCGATTTTGGGGGCGCGTCGTGGCGGGCTTTCGATCCTGCTGTTTGTTGTGCTGGTTGCGCTTGGCCTGCCGCTTTTGTCGGGTGGTCGCGGTGGTTTTGGCGTTCTTCTGGGGGCGACGGGGGGCTTTATCGTTGGCTGGGTGATTTCAGCCTTTGTGATCGGCCTGCTGATTGAAAAATTCTGGGACAGGCTGAATGTCGTTAACGCGGCATTGTCGATCGCGATTGGCGGGATTGTTGTCCTGTATGCGATTGGCAATCTTTGGGTCAGCATCGTTGTTGAAATCAGTTACTGGAAGGCGACCGTCGGTGCCGCACCGTTCCTGATTGGCGATGTGATCAAGGTTGCGATTGCGACGGCGGCCTGCATGGCGGTCCGTCTCGCCTATCCCTTGATTTCCAGGGCACGCTAGGTTTTGATGAGGCGCGGTCATCAGATCGCGCCTTTTGCTGTTATTCCCTGTCTGAAATTTTGCGCCGGGTGCCGATGATCACGCTTGAAAATGTCACCGTGGAATTCGATCAGCGTCGCGTGCTTGACGATATTTCACTGTCACTTTCCGAAAAGCGGATCGGGATTGTCGGGGCCAATGGATCGGGCAAAAGCACGTTTGTCCGGCTTCTGAACGGGCTTCAGGTGGCATCGTCGGGGACTGTGCGCATCGATGATTTCGATGCGGCCAAAGACGGGCGCAAACTGCGCCGTCATGTCGGTTTTGTCTTTCAGAACCCGGATAATCAGATCGTCTATCCGGTGGTCGAAGAAGACATCGCCTTTGGCCTGAAGGCGTTGAAACTGCCAAAGGACGAGATTGACCGTCGTATCGACGAGATCCTTGCGCGATATGGCCTGTCGGATTTCAAAACCCATCCCAGCCATTTGTTAAGCGGCGGGCAGAAGCAGCTTCTGGCGGTTTCCGGTGTGCTGGCGATGGCGCCGCGTTACATCATCTTTGACGAGCCGACCACCTTGCTTGACCTGCGCAATCGCAACCGGGTCGAACGCGCGATTGCCGAGCTGGATCAGACCGTCATCACCGTTTCCCATGATCTTGATCTGATTGCCGGTTATGACCGGGTGCTGGTGTTTGAAAACGGCCGGATCGCCTGTGACGATGTCCCGGCCATCGCCATTGCCCGCTATCGGGAGATGATGGCGTGATTGCCGGTCTTTACATCGATGGCAATTCCGCCTTGCACCGGGCGGCGGCGGGGTTAAAGGTGCTTGCCCTTGTCCTGCTGGGGACCGGTGTTTTCCTGATCCCTGACTGGCCGGTTCTGGCGGTGGTGCTGGTGACGGTTTTTGTCCTGTATCCGGTTTCGGGTTTTGGCCCGCGCATCCTTTGGGCACAGATCAGGCCGATATTGTGGTTGCTGGTCCTGTTCTTTGCCGTGCAGCTTTGGCTCAATGACTGGCAGGCGGGGCTTGTGGTGATTTTCCGGCTAGCCGCGATTGTTACCTTCGCCGGGCTTGTCACCCTGACGACCAGAACGTCCGACATGCTGGCCGCGCTGGAACGGGCAATGAGGCCGTTGGCGCGGTTTGGGGTGAACCCGGAAAAGGTCAGTCTGGCCTTTTCGATGGTGTTGCGCTTTATCCCGGTGATTGCGCAAATCGGTCATGAAATCCGCGATGCACAACGCGCGCGCGGGCTTGATAAATCGGTGCTGGCACTTGTCGTACCGCTGATTATCCGCACGCTTAAAACGGCGGATGATGTGGCCGATGCTATTGATGCACGCAGCTTTGACCCGGATTGATCTTCAAAAAAAGACCCGGCACGCCTACAGGGACGAGGCGCGTGCCGGGTGAAAACCGCTTGGGTGCGGGTTCTGATGCGGTTACCTGGTCTCAGGCGATACCAAGATGCCATGCGTGGAAACGCAGATGGTCTTCGATAAAGCTCGCGATGAAGTAATAGCTATGGTCGTAGCCTTCCTGCATGCGCAGGTTCAGCGGATAACCGGCGTGGCTTGCCGCGGCAAAAAGCGTATCGGGTTTAAGCTGCTCGGCAAGGAAGCCATCGGCATCGCCCTGATCAACAAGGGCGGGGGTTTGCATATCCTTGGCAGTGGCGGCCTTCATCAGTTCGGAGCTGTCCCACTGTTTCCAGACGGATTTGTCATCGCCGAGATAATTGCCAAGCGCCTTCTGGCCCCACGGGCAATTGATCGGGTTTGAAATCGGGGAAAAGGCCGTTACCGATTTGAACATGCCGGGATTTTTAAGCGCGATCATAAGCGCACCGTGCCCGCCCATCGAATGGCCGGAAATCACCGCATCATCGGAAATCGGGAAATGATCACGGACAAGGGCCGGAAGCTCCTTGGTCACGTAATCATACATGCGGTAATTGCGTGCCCACGGTTCCTGCGTCGCGTTGACGTAAAAGCCGGCACCCTTGCCGAAGTCATAGGCTTCTTCTTCGTCATCGGGGACATGGTCGCCGCGCGGGCTGGTGTCGGGGGCGACGATGGCAATGCCAAGCTCGCTTGCGATGCGAAACGCGCCGGCCTTCTGCATGAAGTTTTCATCCGTGCAGGTCAGTCCCGAGAGCCAGTACATCACCGGCACACGGTTGCCCTTGCCCGCCTGACGCGGCAGGAAGATGGCAAACCGCATATCGCAGCCCAGCACATCGGACCGATGGGTATATTGTTTGTGCCAGCCGCCGAACACCTTGTTGCTGGATGAATTTTCAATGCCCATTTTATTCTCCCGTTCGCCCGCCTTGCCGGAATTTCACCGGCAAGACGGGATTTTTGTATGAAGCCAGATGGTCTTAGTAATGAATGACCGAACGGATGCTTTCGCCTTCATGCATCAGGTCGAAAGCTTCGTTGATGTCTTCAAGCTTCATGGTGTGGGTGATGAAATCGGACAGTTTGAATTCACCCTTCAGGTAGCGTTCGACATAATCGGGCAGTTGCGAACGGCCCTTGACCCCGCCAAAGGCGGTGCCGCGCCAGACACGACCGGTGACAAGCTGGAACGGACGGGTCGAGATTTCCTGACCGGCACCGGCAACACCGATAATCACCGACTCCCCCCAACCCTTGTGGCAGCATTCAAGGGCGGAACGCATCACATTGACATTGCCGATGCATTCAAAGCTGTATTCAACGCCGCCATCGGTCATATCAACGATGACTTCCTGGATCGGCTTGTCATAGTTTTTCGGGTTGATGCAATCGGTCGCGCCAAGCTGTTTGGCGAGTTCGAATTTCTTTTCGTTGATATCAATGGCGATGATGCGGCTGGCGCCGGCCATTTTGCAGCCGATGATGGCCGAAAGACCAATGCCGCCCAGACCGAAAATCGCAACGCTATCGCCCGGTTTGACCTTGGCCGCGTTGGTGGCGGCACCCATGCCGGTTGTGACACCGCAACCCAGCAGGCAGACTTCTTCAAGCGGGGCGGTTTTGTTGACCTTGGCAATCGAGATTTCCGGCAGAACCGTATATTCCGAGAAGGTCGAGCAACCCATATAATGGAAGATCGGTTTGCCATTCTGCGAGAAACGCGTGGTGCCATCGGGCATAAGTCCCTTGCCCTGGGTGGCGCGGATTTTCTGGCACAGGTTGGTTTTGCCCGATTTGCAGAATTTGCATTCGCCGCATTCCGGGGTGTAAAGCGGGATCACGTGATCGCCGACCGCAACGCTGGTCACACCTTCGCCGATTGATTCAACAATCCCGCCGCCTTCATGGCCAAGGATGGCGGGGAAAATGCCTTCGGGGTCGTCGCCCGACAGGGTAAAGGCATCGGTGTGGCAAACGCCGGTGGCAACGATGCGCACACGGACTTCGCCGGCCTTGGGCGGGGCGACCTGAACTTCTTCAATCGATAGCGGCTTGCCCGCTTCCCAGGCAATGGCGGCTTTGCAGGTGATGATTTGGGCGCTCATGTCGCTCCTCCGGCTTGAATGATTTACTGCCAACAGTGTATTTATTTCCCCTGATCTGATAATCCGGTATTTCGGTAAATGACTTTTACGGTGGTGTAATAATGAATGCGTGGGACGGGATCAGCGAATTCGTCGCCGTGACGGAACGCAAAAGCTTTACGGCAGCCGCCAAGCAGCTTGGCATTTCCGTGGCCCAGGTCAGCCGCCAGATCACCGCGTTAGAAGAAAAGCTTGGCGTTCAGCTTTTTTACCGCACCACGCGTAAGGTCAGTGCGACCGAAGCCGGACAGGTTTATTATCAGCATTGCCGACAATTGCTTGATGGCTTGCAGGAGGCGGAACGCGCAATCGGCACCCTGACACAGGTGCCGCGTGGCAAGCTTAAACTGACCGCGCCGACAACCTACGGCGAAACCGTGATTGCGCCGCTGGTGAATGATTTCGTCGCGCGATATCCGGAACTTGAAGTCCAGTGCCGCTTTACCAACCAGAAACTTGATCTGGTGCTTGAAGGTTATGACATGGCGATCCGGCTTGGGCGGCTGGATGGCACGACCGGCAGTTTGATGAGCCAGCAGCTTTCAACCCGCCGCCTTTATGCCTGCGCATCGCCAGCCTATCTTTCCAAACGTGGGGAACCGCATTCGCTTTCGGAGCTGGCGCGCCATAACTGCCTTGTCGGGACGCTGGATTATTGGCGGTTTGAAGAAGACGGTCGCGAACGCACCATCCGCATTCACGGATCGATCCATGCCAATAGCGGGCAGGCGCTTTTGGATGCGGCGCTTAAGGGCATCGGCATTGTCCAGTTGCCGGATTATTACGTCGATCCGTGGATCGCCAGCGGCGATCTGATCCCGGTCCTGTCCAAATTCCAGCCGACCGATGAAGGCATCTGGGCGCTTTACCCGACCAACCGGCATCTTAGCCCCAAGATCAGGATGCTGGTGGAGCATTTGGGGCGGTATTTGGGGTGATTTTGTTACCGAACGGTATCATTCGTCTTGAAATCGAGGAAATGATACCGTTCGGTATCGCTTAATGGTTCTGGCAGCGCGATTTAATGTCTTCCAAGGCGAGATCAAGCAGGCTTGTATCCGCAATTGTTCCGCGCGTGGCTTGGCGCAGTTTGGTTGCTGCTTTTTCGGTTAGCTTGGAGAGTGTTGCAAGTTCGTCGATCACCAGTTTCGGACTGATATTGATATCGGATGCAAAAGATTCCCAATGTTCGCGGCCAAGCAGTTTCGGGTTGCGTTCGCCACCGATGGACATGGCAAGGAGAATGCGTTGCTCTTTGTAAAAATTACGAAATGCTGCGGCGTTATTGAGGTCATAAAGCGGGGCGAGGCGCACACCGCCAGCCTGCCAGATCAGGCTGTAATTTTTGGCATGCGCATCAGGATTGCCGACAAGATATTGGAAAATGGCATATCGTAGCAGCAGCAGTTTATCGCGGGCAGGATCAAGGCTGAAATCAAGCGCGGCAAACATTTTTTTCCAGTTTGGGCCGCCATCACGCTCGTATTTCTGATGCGGAAAATATCCGAGCGCCTGACAGAAATCTTCCTGATGCAGGCGGGTCAGATATCGTTGGCCGGATCTTTCGCGCAATGTCCGGTCGTATCGTGCGACAAGCATGAAAATCTGATCTTCTGCCTGCAAAATGTGTGACCGGGGGCAGGGAAGCCCGATTTCACGGGCGATTTCAAGGCAATAATGTTCGACGCGGATCGATTCCGGAAGGCCCTGAATATCGGTCTTGAGGATGTGGGAACTTGGTGTGTTGCCATGCGGCAGGGCAATCTTTTCGCCGGTTCGAATAACAACGGCCTTGTCATGCACGCCTGCCAGCGAAATGCGGACTTCGCCTTGCGCATCAACGAATAGGGGACGTGCGGGCAAGTCGCGGATGTGCCTGGCAAGTTCTGCTTCGTCGAGAATGCGATATTCCGGATGGGTTGTATCTTCGGGGGTTTCAGCAGTACCGACCGGGGCGATGGATACGGCCCCCGCACAATCCTTGCCAAGGGCAAATAGCATTGCAAATTCGTCATCTGCGGCGATGTCGTGATCTTTGCTTAGAACAAGAGCAAGTTTTCGGCGGGTCAATTTGTTGTCCGGCAACAGCCCGGCAAAGAAAGGCCCGCATTCAGCATCATCAAACCAGTGATTTTCAACCGCTTGGGTCGGTACCGGCAGGCGAAGGGACAGTTGGGGGGTGACGGTTTGAGCAGTGGCAGATCGGTGGATGTGATCGGGGCTATAGCGAAAGCGCAGGCCACCCTTATCGTCGGTGCCAAGTGTGCCGATTTCGATACCGTGCAATCGAACAGAGGCTTCCTGTGCCATTAAAGCCCCTCGTCAATGTCGATGATTTCGGAAGCATCGTTTGGTGTTGTGGTGGCCTGAAGATCGGTCAGCGATAGTGGACTGCCCAGTAAAACGAACAGGCGAATGATCATGTCAATGGGTGGGGTGCTGCTGCCGCGCTCGAATGACGATAGCCATTTTCGGCTGTAGCCGATAAGGGCCGCGGTCTGGCTTTGGGTAAGGCCGCGCTGCTTGCGTAAGCTGCGCGCGGCCTTGCGTATATCGTCAATGTTTCGAATGATCATTATGTCACCGAACGGTTTCTTCCTTGCCTGAGGCAAGGTTATGTAACTATTCGGTATCATTCAAGCAAAATGCGCTACTTTGACACCAAACGGTATCAAAGTAGCGCATGAAAAATTTACTGTGCCGTCCAGCCACCATCGACCGACATATGCGTGCCGGTCATCTGTGATGCGGCGTCCGAGCACAGGAACAGGGCGGTCTGGCCGATCTGTTCGGGGGTGACGAACTGTTTAGACGGGTGTTTGTCCGATACCAGATTGGTTGCGGCCTGTTCGATGGAAATGCCGCCTTCCTTGGCCTTGGCTTCGATCTGGCGTTCGACCAGTTCGGTGCGCACCCAGCCCGGGCAGATTGAATTGGCGGTGATGCCGCTTTCGGCGGTTTCAAGGGCTGTTACCTTGGTCAGGCCCATGATGCCGTGTTTGGCCGCGACATAGGCGGCCTTTTGCACCGATGCGACCAGACCGTGGGCGGATGCGGTATTGATGATCCGGCCCCAGTTTTTCTTTTTCATGTTCGGCAGGGCAAAGCGCGTCGTGTGGAAGGCCGAGGTCAGGTTGATCGCAATGATCGCATCCCATTTTTCCGGCGGGAAATCTTCGATGAGTGCTGTGTATTGAATGCCGGCATTGTTGATCAGGATATCGGCACCGCCGCCGAATTTTGCGGCGGCGTCCATCATCATTGCTTCGATCTGATCGGGTTTGGAGAGGTCCGCGCCGTTGTAATGCGCGGTCACGCCAAATTCGGTTTCAAGCGATTTGCGGGTGGCCTCGATTTCGTCCTTGTCGCCAAAGCCGTTTAGCATGATATCCGCCCCGGCCCCTGCGAGGGCCTTGGCCATGGCATGACCGATGCCGCTGGTGGAGCCGGTAACAAGTGCGCATTTGCCTGTCAGCATGATGTTTCTCCCTGTGGGTGAGGAGTTGTTCCTCCTCATAAGTGAGGGTCAGGGCCCACTAATTTGATTGTAATGGCAGGTGTTATATTTGCGAAATCCAAGGAAAAGCACGCCGGGCGGGTCGGCATCCCGGACAAGGGATTTGACGCCGGAGTTCGCAAATATAACACCTGTCCTTCGGATCAATCGGATTTGCACGGGCTACTTTGTCGCAAAACCTTGAAAGATAAATATCTTCCTGCGGTTTTGCTTCGCGTATCCGCACAAATCTGATTGACCATTTCAATCAAATTAATGGGTCCTGACCCTATGGATCATGCCGCAATGCAACATGGGTGGCAAGATCAACCGGAAATGCCATATTTGCGAAGCTTGCGGGCAATCGCCGTGTGCGAGATGCCAAGCCGTTCGGCAAGCTTCCGCGAGCTTGGATAATCCGGGTAAAGGCGCGCCAGCATTTCACGTTCGAGCATGTCCAACCCGTCGGCAAGTGTACCTTGGGCGATGGCGGCATTGATCGGGTCGGTTGCGGGGGCGGTGGTTGCCTGATCGCGGAGTCTGCCGGGTTCGTCCGTGGCCGTGGCGGGCGGGTTGCTTGCGGTTGTGGTCAGGTCGCGTGCGGTCAGGATATCGCCATCCAGAAGGGCGACCGCCCGGAATAATGTGTTTTCCAGTTCGCGCACATTGCCGGGCCAGTCGTGGCTGGCAAGCCAGGACAGGGCATCCCTTGCGATATGGGGTGTTGCGCGTTCGGTTTGCTGGGCGGTGCGGGTGACGAAATAAAGGGCCAGTTCGGCAATGTCTTCGCGCCGGTCGCGCAAGGGCGGCAGGGTGATGCCAAGGACGTTGAGGCGGAAATAAAGGTCTTCGCGGAATGTGCCGTCATGCGACATGGCGTCAAGATCGCGGTTGGTCGCACTGATGATGCGGACATCTACCGCGATTTCATCCGTGCCGCCCACACGCCGGAACCGGCCATCCTGCAACACGCGCAGAAGCTTTGCCTGCAGATACGGTGTCAGTTCGCCGATTTCATCCAGAAACAATGTGCCGCCATCGGCCAGTTCCAGAAGCCCCGGCTTGCCGCCGCGCCGCGCACTGGTAAAGGCCCCGGCGGCATAGCCAAACAGTTCGCTTTCGGCCAGTCCTTCGGGCATGGCAGCACAGTTTAGCGCCAGAAAAGGCTGATCGGCCCGGTTGCTTGCGCGGTGGCAGGCGCGGGCGAAAAGCTCCTTCCCCGTGCCGGTTTCGCCGAGGATCAGAAGCGGGGCATCGACCGATGCCAGGCGTTTTGCCTGTGCCTTGACCCGTGCCAGAACCTTGCTTTGGCCGATGATGTCGTCAAATCCGGTGTGGCTTCGATCCTGAAGGGCGGTCATGACGCGGCCAAGGCGCGCGGCCCGGTGAAACACCATGACCCCGCCCCATGGTGCGTCATCGGCGGCATCGGTGCCGTCATCGACATGGCCGATGGGTTCGACCTGTAGCAGATAGGTTTGCCCGCCCAGCGTGACTTCGCGTTCCGGCAGGCGGAAATGGCTTTGGCGCAGGTCATCAATATCCGGGTCGGTCAGGAAATCGGCCAGTGGCCGGTCGCGCAGCGGCGCATCGGGGGAACCGGCGATATTTTGTGCTGCCGGGTTGGCCTGTGCGATCAGGCCGTTGGCATCCACCGCGATCACCGGATCGCCAAGGGCGGCAAGGGTTGCGTGCAGTTGGGCGCGCCTGCGTTCGGTCGGCAGGCGGTCAATCGGTTTGACGTCCTCAATGCCGGGTAGTTGCATCAAACGATGGGCCAGCAGTGGAAAACGTTCCGGCCGGATTGCCGGGATATCGGCAAAGATATGGTGGGTCGTGACCTCAAAGGCGCGGATATCAAGCTTGAAATCCGCCAGCACATTGACGACGTCCCGCGTGATGCCGACCCTGTTTTCCCCGGTGATTTCAAAACGCATGACTGTACCGAAATGTTTACACTGTATCGAAAACTATACAGTTGTAAGGGACTGTTTTCCAGTGGTTTTGGCGAAATGTCGCGGTTGGGAAAAGTATTCGTAAACTTAAGTTTACACTTGAGCGATGCGGGGGTTTACCAAGTATCTGAAATGAAAGGGTTTTCAATTCTGGCACGGGCCTTGCGGAGATGGCAGCAGAACACTTCAAATAACGGGAGCCTTTCATGTCTGATCCGCGTCACACCAAATCCGGTTTTGCCACCCGCGCCATCCATCATGGGTATGATCCGCAAAGCCATAATGGCGCGCTGAACCCGCCGGTTTACATGAGTTCCACCTTTGCATTTGAAACAGCAGAGCAGGGCGGGCGCATGTTTGCCGGGGAAGAGCAGGGCTTTATCTATTCACGGATCGGCAACCCGACGCTGGCCCTTCTTGAAAGCCGTCTGGCGGTGCTTGAAGGTGGTGAAGCGGCCCTTGCAACCGCATCGGGCATGGGGGCGATTACGTCGGTCTTCTGGACCTTCATTGCGCCGGGCGACGAGATCATTGTCGATCGCACGCTTTATGGCTGCACGTTTGCCTATTTCCGCCACGGGCTGGAAAAATTCGGGATCAAGCATACTCATGTCGATCTGACCGATCCGAAGGAACTTGAAAAGGCGATCTCGGACAAAACCAAGATCGTTTATTTCGAAACCCCGGCCAACCCGAACATGCGCCTGGTCGATATCGAGGCCATTTCCGAGATCGCCCATAAACATGGGGCGAAGGTCGTGGTCGATAACACCTATTGCACGCCGTATCTGCAGCGCCCGATTGAGCTGGGGGCTGATATTGTTGTGCATTCGGCGACCAAATATCTGGGCGGTCATGGGGACCTGATGGCCGGTGCGGTGATTGGCCGTGCGGAAGACCTTGAGCAGGTTCGCCTTGTTGGCCTGAAAGACATGACCGGTGCGGTCCTGTCGCCGCAGGATGCCAATCTGGTGATGCGGGGGCTCAAGACGCTTGAACTTCGTATGGAACGCCATTGCGACAATGCGGAGAAAATCGCGGCCTTCCTTGAAAACCACCCCAAGGTCGAAAAGGTTTTCTATCCCGGTCTTGAGAGCTTTGCGCAATATGAACTGGCGAAAAAGCAGATGGCCCGCTTTGGCGGCATGATCGCGTTTGAACTTAAAGGCGGGATCGAGGAGGGCCGCAAGCTGATGAACGGGCTTAACATGATCACGCGCGCGGTCAGCCTTGGCGATGCCGAAACCCTGATCCAGCACCCGGCATCAATGACCCATTCGACCTATACGCCCGAAGAACGTGCGGAGTATCAGATCACGGATGGCCTGATCCGCCTGTCGGCGGGCCTTGAAAGCATCGACGATATTCTTGCCGATCTTGAACAGGCGCTGGACGGGGATCAGATGGCGATTGCCGCTGAATAATCCCGGAATCCCTGAACAAGGGAGGCGGACCGCAAATCCCCCAAACGATTTGCGGTCCGTATAAGGTTGCGCATGGTGTGGGTGCCGTTCCGCGCCATGCGTAATCGCCTTGGTGGCGTTGGGGCATCCCGAATCGGCATCGGTAACGGATAAAAATCAACTCCGGGCCTGTGTGCCACATTCGACGAATTTCAAAAAACTTGCGTGGGCTGAACGAGGGTTTTTTGAAAGTTTCGTCAATCCTGCGATTTTTGTTGCTTTCGCTTGATTGGCATCGCGCAGCAGCAAAAATACGCAATCCCATACCGAAATAAGGCGTGCGGCAAAACCGATGAGATCGGGCCGAAATGCCAGCGAGAGGCGAGAACAAGATGTCAGCACAAAACAGCACACCTGAAATTGGCGAAATGATCGAAGCAACCTCGACCGGGCGCGTGGCGGCCAAGGATCTTGAGATGCTGGGCCAGATTGAAAAAAAGGTGCGCTGGCTATCAAGCTGGACCATCCATAACGCCAACCATATCCGCCCGAAACGCGATGGCATCAAGGTCGGCGGGCATCAGGCGAGCTGCGCATCGATGACAACCTTGATGACCGCCCTTTATTTCAACGTCCTGCGCCCGCAGGACCGGGTCGCGGTGAAGCCGCATGCATCCCCGGTTTTCCATGCGATCAATTACCTGTTTGGTCGCCAGTCGAAAGAAAAGCTTGAAAACTTCCGCGCATTTGGCGGCGCGCAATCCTATCCGTCGCGGACCAAGGATGGCGATGTTGTCGATTTTTCGACCGGGTCGGTCGGGCTTGGGGCGGCGGTCACCAACTTTGCGGCGCTTACGCAGGATTACCTGCGTTACAAGGATATGCTGCCACGTGGGGAACAGCCCGGTCGCATGGTGGCCCTTGTTGGCGATGCGGAACTGGATGAAGGCAATATCTATGAGGCGCTTCTTGATACCTGGAAGCATGATATTCGCAATGTCTGGTGGGTGATCGATTACAACCGTCAAAGCCTTGACGGCATGATTGATGCACATCTGTTCCGCGTGATTGGCCGGTTTTTCCGGGCGGTCGGCTGGAACGTCATCACCATCAAATATGGCCGCAAACTGCATGATGCCTTTGCCAAGCCGGGTGGCAAGTCGCTTAAAAAATGGCTGAATGAGGCACCGAATGATGTCTATTCCGCCCTGACCTTCCAGGGCGGTGCGGCATGGCGCAAACAGATCCTTGGCGATATGCCGGGCGACAATGCGCTGGCAAGTTTGCTTGGCGATTATGATGACGATGCCCTGCATGACCTGATGACCAATCTGGGCGGGCATTGCATGGAAGCGGTCCTTAATGCGTTTGATTCCGTGCCCAATGACAAGCCGACAATCTTTATCGCCTATACGGTCAAGGGCTATGCCACCCCGCTTCAGGGGCATAAGGACAACCATGCGGGGCTTATGAATGTGGCCCAGATGGACGCATTCAAAAAACAGAACAATATCGGGGACGGGCAGGAATGGGATTACGCCGCCGGTCTTGACGTCGCCGAGGATAAGGTGCGTGCCTATATCGACGCCGCCCCGTTTAATGATGGCAAATCGCGCAAGAAGCTTGCAACCGTCATCGATATTCCCGAAATGCCCTATGCGCGGGTTGATACATCGAGCACGCAGGAAGTCTTTGGCAAAATCCTGAACGAGCTTGCGAAAATGAAGGATAGCGATCTGGCCGACCGGATCGTCACCACATCGCCCGATGTGACGGTATCGACCAATCTTGGCGGGTTTGTGAACCAGCGCGGGCTGTTTGCGCGCGAAAATCTTGCCGATGAATTCCGCGAACGCAAGGTGCCCTCGGCCCAGAAATGGATCAGATCGCCCGAAGGCCAGCATGTCGAACTGGGCATTGCCGAAAACAACCTGTTTTTGAACCTTGCCGCGCTTGGCCTGTCGCACAGCCTGTTCGGGCAGCGGCTGTTCCCGATTGGAACGCTTTATGATCCGTTCATTGCGCGCGGCCTCGATGCGTTGAATTATGCCTGTTATCAGGATGCGCGGTTTATGGTTGTTGCCACGCCAAGCGGTATTACGCTGGCGCCCGAAGGGGGCGCGCATCAGTCGATTTCAACCCCGATGATCGGCATGGGGCAACCGGGCCTGACCAGTTTCGAGCCAAGCTTTGGCGACGAACTTGCGACCATCATGGGCTGGTCATTTGATCATCTGCAAAATCCCGATGGCGGGTCGGTTTATCTGCGCCTGTCGACCAAGCCGCTTGCGCAGCCCGAACGTGATCTTTCCGATGCCACCAAATCTGAAATCGTATCGGGTGGGTACTGGCTGCGTGAACCGGGCGAGAATTGCAAGATGGCGATTGCCTATTGCGGCGCGATGGCCCCCGAAGCGATTGCCGCGTGGGAAAAACTTGAAGCCGATCATCCGGGGATTGGCTTGCTTGCCGTGACCTCGACCGACCGGCTTTATAACGAATGGCAGGATCTGGAACGGGCGCGACTTGAAGGCAAGGCCGATGGCCGCATGGCCCATATCGAAAACCTTCTGAAACCGCTGGCATCCGATGCGCGTCTTGTCACGGTGATTGATGGTCATCCGGCGGCGATGGCGTGGCTTGGTTCGGTCCGCGGTCACGCGGTCGCCCCGCTTGGCGTCAATGCGTTTGGCCAGTGCGGCGACAGCATTGATCTGTATAAATATTACCAGATCGATACCGATGCGATCATTCGCGCGACCAAGCGTTGGGATTGATATCCATCTGGAAATCTGCATCAATGGCCGGGAAATTCCCGGCCATTTTGCTTTGTCGGCGAAAATGTAATCGGGGTCACTTGCGCTGGCCTTGGGATGTGCACACATCTGCGCGCTGTATGCTGTGACACTATCGATCATTAGCGCTTTGGGGGCTTTGGTTATGGAATATCTGATGTTGCTGGCGGGCCTTGTCGGTCTGTTTTTCGGCGGCGAGGCGCTGGTGCGTGGCAGTGTCGGGATTGCGCAGCGTCTGGCGATGCCGCCGCTTCTGATCGGCCTGACCGTGGTTGGCTTTGGCACATCGACCCCGGAATTGCTGGTTTCGGTTGATGCGGCCCTGCGCGGGGTTTCCGATATTGCGCTTGGCAATGTTGTGGGATCGAATATTGCCAATATTCTGCTGATCGTGGGTGTGTCAGCCCTTGTCTGGCCGATCCGGGTTTCTGGCGATACCCTGAAACGCGACACGGCGGTGATGATGGCGGCAGCCATTGCCCTTGTGCCGATCTTTGCCTTCGGGATGATGGGGCGGGTTGCCGGGGGTATCCTGTTTGTATCGCTTGTTGCCTATCTTGTGTTTGCCTATCGCCAGTCGCGCAATGCGCCCAATGCGCCACTTGCCGATGAGGGTGATCTGCCGGTTCCGGCGCGTGGATTGTGGCTGTCGCTGGTCTGGGTGATTGGCGGGCTGGTGGCGTTGATGTTTGGCGCGCGTTTCATGGTCGATGGGGCGGTAACAATTGCCCGGACCTTTGGCGTGTCAGAGGCGTTTATCGGGCTTACGGTCGTGGCGGTTGGCACGTCCTTGCCGGAACTCGCGACCTCGTTAATCGCGGCGTTGCGAAAGCAGTCGGAAATTGCCATCGGCAATATCGTCGGATCGAACATTTTCAATATTCTGGGTATTCTTGGCCTGACCGCGATCATTACCCCGATCCCGGTTGCCAGCCGTTTCCTGACCTTTGATCTGCCGATCATGATCGCGGTGTCGCTGGTTCTGACTGTGTTGCTGCGCCGTCAAACCATCGGGCGGGGGATCGGGATCGTGATGCTTGTTGCCTATGGCGGATATGTTTTTGCCGCACAGTGAAATATTGCCAGCCAGCACGACCGCGATCCGGCCTTGTGCGGGGCATTGCGATCAGGGGCCTTGCCGGGAAAAGTTCGAAAGGAGGGCCGCGTGCCCTCCTTTTTTGTTGGGGGATTTATCGGTTGCCGTTATTGACGGGGATGCGAATTACAAATACTAGAAAAAATCGCATTTATAAAAATTGAACAATAATTAAGTGTTCAATAACGGGCCGGGAAATGAACCAATCCGATGAAATTTCGCAACTATCGCGCGCTTTATCCGGCCATACCGGCCAGCACGCATAAGGAAGCCATCCGTGCCGGGTTCGGGGCGCTGATCGGGCTGGGGATTGCCGGTTTTGTTCTGTCGTTCTTTGATCTGCAGGGGGCGGGGCTTTATCTGATTGCGCCGTTCGGGGCGTCGTCCGTGCTGCTGTTTGCCGTGCCAAACAGCCCGCTGGCGCAGCCGTGGTCGGCGATTGTCGGCAACTCTGTTGCCGCCCTTGCCGGGGTTGCCGTTTGTTATGTGATCCCCGATCCGGTTTTGCGGGTGGCGGTGGCGGTCGGGCTTGCGATTACGGTCATGATTCTGGCGCGTGCGGTTCATCCGCCGGGCGGGGCGGTTGCGATGGTTGTTGCGATGAACCCGGATATCGCAAACGAGCTTGGCTTTCGGTTTGCCCTGACACCGGTTGCCGCAATCACGTCCATTCTTGTTCTGACGGCAGTACTTTATGCCCGGGCAACGGGGCGGAAATATCCGCTGCGTCACTTCGATGACAAGGGGCCGTATCAGACAGCGGACCGTTCCCCGATTGAACGGCTTGGTCTGGACGAGGGGGAGTTGAATTCGATTTTGCAGCAATATCGCCAGTCGCTGAACCTTGGCGTTGAAGACCTGGCGCGCCTGATCGGGGCGGCCGAATTTCAGGTCGCGGCCCATCGCGCTGGTCCGGTCACGGCAGGCCAGATCATGTCACGCGATCTGGTGACGGTGAATGCCAAAACCCCGCTTAACGAGGTCGCCGATCTGTTTCGGCGGCACGGATTTACGTCATTGCCGGTCATTGAGGATGATGGACGTTTTATCGGGGTGATTTTCCAGATCCATCTGATCCGGCGTGCAACCGAAGACGCCCTTCGTCTGGATCGCGGATTGCTTGCCGCCATGGCGCGCCTGATTGATCGTCGTCGCAATGTCCCGATCCGGGCCATCGAAATCATGTCGGTGACAGAACCGCGGGCAACGGCGAATACTCCGATTGCCGCCCTGCTGCCATTGATGGCGGATGGGGCCTGTGATGCGGTTCCGGTCCTTGAAGATAACCGGATCATCGGCATTGTCACCCGAACCGACCTTATCGCCGCATTGGCCCATGCCGGGTTGAAGGGCTAGGTAACGTCGAAGGTGTCGATCAGAAAAACGCCTGTTTGATGCCATCAATGATGAACTGGACCGCAAGGGCGGCCAGGATCATGCCGAGCAGGCGGGAGATAACCGTGGCGACCGTCGGGCTCAGGCGTTTGGCGACCAGATTGGCCAGCAGGAACATGGTCAGTGCGCACAGCATGACAAGGCCGACAACCGCGACGACGCTGACCTGCATCACCACGCTGTCTTCATATTTGCCCATCAGCAGCATCACGGTCGCGATGGAGCCGGGGCCGGCAAGGAACGGGATCGACATCGGGAAGATTGAAATGTCGTCCGGTTCTTCGTCGGGTTGCGCCGGTTTGGCATCGGTGATCTGCTGATCAAGTTCGTGTTCGTCTTCAAGTTCCTGATGAACCTGTTCGGCGCGCTGATTGCGTTTCTGGCTGCGGCGTTCAAACAGCATTTCAAGCGCGATCAGGAACAGAAGCGTTCCGCCGGCAATCCGGAAGGCCGGCATATGTATGCCAAAAATGCCAAGCACGCTTTCGCCGATAACGGCAAAGGCGGCAAGGATCAGGAAGCTTGCGATACAGGCCCGGATCGCCATGCGGCGGCGATGTCTGGTATCGGTGCCCTGTGTGAGGACGATGAAGACCGGCACCAGCCCGATCGGATCGATGATCACAAATAACGTGACAAAGGCCGGGATCAGTTCGCTCAGCATGTCTAGGCTTGGCATCTGGTTTCCTTTGTCCGTTCTGTAAGCTGATCGTTGGCCATAGTGCCAATTGCGACCGGATTTGTCGCCGCAAAACTGGGGCCGTATATCGGCCCGGTCGCGCAAGGTAAACCTTTATGTCGGCTGCAAAATGCAATCGGCTGTTGTCGATTTTCGTGATTTTAACGGCTGCGGCGGCGATTGCGTCCGTATCGTCCGGCATTTTCCGGCCAGTCGATATAATCAACGGGCTTTTTGCGTATCCATCGGATGAATGTCTGCATATCGGGATGGGCGATGATTTTTTCCGGTACATCGAAATCGCGCGCCAAGGTGGTTTCGTCAAACAATCGATGGATCATGCGATGACAGACGCGGTGCAGCCATTGGGTATCCGTGCCGCCCTTTGATTTCGGCGTCCAGTGATGGCGGTCGACACTGTCGCCCGCGATCATCATCCGCCCGCAAATCGGGCAGGGACCAAGTTCCTGATCTGGCGTGGGCGATAGGGGCATGAAAGAAGCACGTGGTTATTGTCAGGTTGGGCTATTTTGTGCCGGGAGGTCGCCGGTTTTCAAAGAATTTCTGCCACGTGCCGGGTTTAAGGTCGCGCAATGCCCGGATGCGGGCGCTGACCGGTGGGTGGGTATCAAGCAATAAGGGTGGTTGCGTGCTGCGATAAGGGATCAGGCGCAAACGGCGGCGATTGATCTGATCGATATGCAAAAGGGCCTCGATCATGTCTTCGGGGCCGTTCAACAGGTCGCTTGCGCCGTGATCGGCAATGAATTCACGATCCCGGATCACGGCGCGCTGCAACAGGAAGCTTACGGTCGGGACCACGCCAAAGACAATGACCATCCAGTTCGGCGGATCAAAATCGCCAAAAATGAAAAGCATCAATCCGAACAGGGCAATGGTCCATGTGGCCCGATACAGCACGTCGGTCATCAGAAGGATGCGCGTATCGCCGTGCCATGCATGGGCGATTTCATGGGCCAGCAGGGCGCGCATCTGGCGCGGGGAAAGCGTATGAAGGGCATCATTTGATATCGCGATGGTCGTTTCTTCGGCGGTGCCGGTGGTGATTGCATTCACCCCCTTGCCCGGCAGCAGGAAAAGCTTTGGCAGGTAATCAAGTCCCGCACGGCGCGCCAGCATCGCCGCCATTTCGTGAATGGCAGGGAAGGAAGCGGCATCCAGCGGGCGGGCGCGCAATAATTTCATCAGGACTTCGGGGGATATCATCGGGGCAAGCACAAGCATCAGTGCAACGGCAATCGCGGCCGAAATTGCCATGGATAATCCACCGAGCATCCATGCGCAGGTCGCCAGAACCCCGGCCATGCAGGCCATTAACGGGAAGGTGTGCGAATTGCCGCCCGGACTGATGGCAAGAAAGCGTTGCAGGAAGACAGGCAGGCTTGAGGGTTCGTTTTCCATGGGGTGTCCCGATTCTTTTTCCCTGACTTAAAAGGTATGTTTTTAGATGTTAAGGGCAAGGGCAACATACCTTTGCCTGTGCCTTGCGACGTGCTCCAAGGGTAAGCCAAACGCGCGCCGCCTGATTTGAGTTGGCGCAATTCAAATGAGAAAAAGGAAGATTTCCAACAGGTTGTCGGAAATTCCGGCATGTCCGCCTTCGGGCATGTTTTTTCGGATTCGCGGCAAAACGCAGCATTCCGCAATGCCGGAACCAGCGTATTATTGCCCGCAAATCGTTGAAGTTCCTTAATTTGTTAACACATCCTTATATGTTGCCCTAGAATAGTGCTTATGCAATCGGATAGGTGGCTCGTAACAGGTTTGTCGCGGGTCGCTTGGCGCGTGCGCCATATTTGATGTGATACAAGATTTGCTGCGAACGGGGTTTGGGAAGGAACACAATGACCCTGCTGGACAAAATCCAGTCGGTCCGCAAGGCGGGCGCGACACGGGAAGGGGATCGCACCCCGCTGGAACGGGTGTTCTGGCGGTCGATTGCCCTTGTCGGCGGATTCAGCATGGTCATCAATATGCTGAACATGGTCATCCCGATCTATTCGATGCAGGTATTTGACCGTGTCCTTTCCAGCCGCAGTGTCGATACGCTCTTGCTTCTGACGCTTGGCATCGCGTTGGTGCTGCTGTTCATTGCGTCGATGGAACAATTGCGTTCGCGCCTTTTGATCCGGGTTGGCACCGCACTTGATCTTCGGCTTGGCGGGGATCTGTTTGCCCATGTCGTGCAACAGGCCGCGCGCGGCAACAATATGCGCCAGCGACCGTTGCGCGATCTTTATGGTCTGCGCGGGTTCCTGACCGGATCGGGCCCCTTTACCCTGATCGATTTCATGTGGGCCCCGGTCTATATCGGTGTGGTGTTCATCTTTGACACGCGGCTTGGGCTTGTGGCCTGTGCCGGGGCGACGATCCTGATCCTGATCGCGATTGCCAACGAGGCGGCGGCAAAGATTTCGGTCGACCGGTCCGAAGAAAGCCAGAACCGCGGCATCGCGCAGGAAGAAACCTATATCCGCAATGCCGAGGCGATGGAAGCCATGGGCATGACCCCGTCCGCACGCCAGCGCTGGCAGGCTGATCAGTCCGATGCGTTGTATTGGGAAGGCCAGGCCAGCCGACGGGTCGGGACATCGACAACGCTTTCGCATTTCATCCGTCTGGCCATGCAGGTCTGTTTTATCGGGGTTGGGGCCTATCTGGTGCTGTCCGAGAGCATCACGATCGGGATCATGGTGGCCTCCATGATCATGGGGATGCGCGGGCTGGCACCCTTTGATGGCGCGGTTTCGGCATGGCGCAGCTGGAATTCGGCGCGCAATTCGTTCGAACGGCTGAACAAGATTCTTCTGGATAAACGTCAATCGACACCTGCGCCGCTCCCACGCGGGCGCGGTATGTCAGTTTCCGTGGATCGTCTGGTTTTTGCCCCGCCGGGCAGCCGCAATGTTCTGTTCAAGGGATTTTCCTTCAAGGCCGGGCCGGGGCAGGTGATTTCCATCGCCGGGTTCAACGGGGTTGGCAAAACGGCCCTTTTGAAGCTGATCATGGGCATCTGGGTGCCCGGATCGGGATCGGTCAAACTTGATGAGATCGAGGCATCGCGCATTGATCGCGGCGAACTTGGCCCGCAGGTCGGCTATCTGTCGCAGAACCCGTTCCTGTTTCCCGGGACGATTGCCGAAAATATTGCCCGTCTTGGCAATGCAGAGATGCGCGACATCATTCAGGCGGCCGAACTGGCGGGGGCGCATAAATTCATCCTTGATCTTCCCGATGGCTATGAAACCCGGGTTGAACGGGGCGGGCGCAACCTTTCGGGCGGGCAGCGCCAGTTGATCGCCCTTGCCGCGGCGCTGTTCGGGCGGCCGCGCATGTTGTTGCTTGATGAACCGACAACCGCCCTTGATGACAATGGTGTTGGCCATATCAGCGCGTTGATCGATATCGTGCGCCGGGCCGGGATTACGACCTTTATCGTCAGTCACGAACGCGAAATTCTGACACGCGCCGATGCGATTCTTGCCCTTGCCAACGGTCAGATTCAGGTTGTGCCGGTGCGGGGCAAGATCGATCAGATGGGTGAGCCGCCGGCACCGATGGCATCGCCTGCTGCTGCACCGGTATCTGATGGGCAAATGCGGATCACGCCCAAACGGATTGCCGTGCCCAACCCGGATGCACCGCGCCCGATCATTGAAAAGAATTCGGCGCAAAATCAAACACCGGAACAGCCGCCCCTACCGGCAGGCATCATGCCGACGCCGACCCGCGCACAGGCCAGCCGTGTCGCACAGGCCAAGTCAAAGGCCGGGATCGAGCGCACCGAAATGGTGCCGCAACCGACCCCGGGCGGCACCATGATGACCATGCGCCCGGCCACCCGCAAGAAGGCCGAAACAACAGCGGACGACCGTGCCGAACGGATGCGCATTGCCCGTGAAAAGCAGGAAAAACAAAGACTGAGCGCGCGTAAAACCGCGCGTGAAGCCGCCCTTGAGGCCAGCCGCAAGGAAGCGCGTGCACAGGTTCTGGCGAAAAAGGCCGCCGCGCGGGAAGAAGCCCGCAAGGCGCGAAGTGGAACACAGCAGTCTGCCGCCGCCCCGCGCCCGAAACGCAGTGACCCGCCAAAGCTTCGGGTGGTTGAAGGATCGGCTGGTCGCAGACAGGGTGGTGTCTGATGGCAGGGGTGGAGCTTCCAACCGCGCGTGAACTTGAAACCGATGTCAGACCGCTGGTGCGGATCGGTCTTCTGATTCTGATCCTGGGTGTTGGGTCGGTGTTCTTGTGGGCGGCAACGGCGCGCATCAATTCCGCCGCAACGGCAAGCGGCGTGGTGGCACCGTTTTCGGGCAGGCAGAGTGTTCAGCACCTTGAAGGCGGGATCATTCGCGACATTCTGGTGCGCAATGGTGCGCGTGTGCAGGGTGGCGATGTCCTGATCCGGCTTGACGATACGCGTGCGCGGGCCAGTTATGACCTGCTTAACAACCGCTATCTTAATGCGCTGGCGACACAGGCACGCCTGATTGCCGAACGTGGCGGCAGGGACAGAATTCAGTTTCCCGCGCCGCTTTATGATCCGAAATATGCCGGGATTGTTGAATCGCAGGAAACCCTGTTTCAAAGCCGGATAAACGCGTTTCGCGGTGAACTTGAACTTTATGACGAACGGATCAAGGAACTGCGCCGCGAAATCATCGGCACGCAGGAACAGAAAACCGCATCCGAACAGCAGGTTGGCATCGTCAAGGAAGAGCTGGCCATGGTCAAACCCATGGTCGATCTTGGCTATGCCAGACGCACCCGTCTGCTTCAGCTTGAAAGCCGGTTGGTCGAGGTTTTGGGTAATATCGGGCGGTTTTCGGCCGATATCGCGCGCATCGAACAACAAATCCAGCAGGTCAAATCCAGTCAGGCCCAACTGACGCGTGACAATCTGCAAACCATCAATACCGAGCTTCGCGATATCCAAGGCGAGATTTCAGACCTGAATGAACGGTTACGCTCGGCCGAGGATATTCTGGTGCGGTCCGACATCAAGGCACCGCGTTCCGGTACGGTCACCAATTTGCAGTTTTCCACCGTTGGCGGAGTGATCCCGCCCGGTGCGCAAGTGCTTGAAATCGTGCCGCAGGACGACAAGCTAGTGATCGAGGCACGGGTATCGCCAAACGACATTGATGTCGTGCATGAGGGGCTTGAGGTTAATATCCGGGTGACGGCTTTCAGCCAGCGCTGGTTTGCGCCGGTAAAGGGTATAGTTTCCGATGTGTCGCCGGATCGTCTGACCGACCCGGAAGGTCGCCCGTATTTTCAGGCAATGATCGAAATCGATTCGGAAAGCCTTGCCGAACATGAAGGCATGATTTTATCGCCGGGAATGGCAGCACAGCTTGAAATCGTCACCGGTGCCAGAACGATTCTCGCCTATCTGTTTGCTCCGATCACCGACAGTTTTGATCGCGCATTCCGCGAACAATAGGTCTTCCAGCCCGATTTGGGGTCTTTCTACCTACCCTATACAACCTGACAGATTCTGTCAGAGGCGAATTTCGCCTTTCAAATCCCGGGAAAACATGAAAAAAATGTAATTTAGCGATTCCAGTGCGCATCTTCCGTTGATGGGTGCTTGTTTGGTGTCTATACTACTGTATATAGAAGGCCGCTTTGTCTTCTGTATTCAATGGATTGAAAAATTAATCCCAAGTAGGGAGCAGAATCTTGGCTTCGCCCGCCAATCAGGACGATGGCACCGGTTTAACGGATGCTGATATCGAACAGGTGCTGGATGACCGCGCAGAGGATAGCTCTGTTGCGGGTAATTCTGATTCCGGTTCGTCGGGCGAGACGGGTTCACAATCCCCTGCAACGCAGGTCTTTACCAATATTCAGAACATCATCGGCACGTCGTTTAACGACATCCTGATCGGGGATGCGGGCGACAACACCCTGATCGGTGGTGCGGGTGACGATATCCTGGTACCGGGCGAGGGCCAGGATGAAATGACGGGTGGCGAAGGCCGCGATACATTTGTTTTGCAGGCCGGATTTGGTCAGGCGACCATCACCGATTTCACCCTTGGCGAAGATTATCTGGCTCTTGACGATCTCGGCATTGAAAGTGCGGCCGATCTGGTTTCGCGCGCCTCGGATGACGGTCAGGGCAATGTTGTTATTACCTTTGCGTCCGGCGATCAGCTGACGCTTAAGGGCATTAGCATTGCCCAGCTTTCCGAAATCACCCTTGTTGATGCCCCGAAACTGACCGATGTCGCGCTGGACAGTTCCGGCGATCTATCGTCGGGCGACGCAACCATCATTGACGGAACACCGGGTGATGACGTTATCCAGGGCACGTCTGGCGACGATGTGATTTCGGGCAATGGCGGCGGCGATATTGTTGATGGCGGTTCTGGCAACGATACGCTGTCATTTGACGGTTCGGATGATGCCGTAACGGCCGATCTTTCGACCGGTACGGCAGGCAGTGCGACAGGCAACGATACCGTTTCGTTTAGCAATATCGAAAATCTGACCGGGACATCGGGCGATGATGTCCTGCGCGGGGATGCCGGAAACAATACGCTTTCGGGTGGTGCAGGCGACGATACCTTTGGCGCCAGTGGCGGTAATGACACGATTGACGGTGGCGCGGGTAACAACACCCTTGATTACAGCACGTCCGAACAGGGTGTTGTTGTCGATCTGAAAAATGGCGCGACCGAAAGCCGGACAGAAACTGAAACCGGCGATGATGCCGCATCTGAAACCGGCAGCAACACGGATTCCGGCACGGCAAGTGGCGATGCATCCGGCGGTGAAACGGCAACTGACACCGGCACGGACGCCAACACCGAACCTTCTGGTGAAACGACCGGCGATACTGCCGGTGCAGATACTGGTGACACTACCGACGAGGCATCGGACCCGTCGGAGGGGCCGGTGACGGGTGAAACTGATACGTCCGGCAGTGATACGACCGATGGCGAAACCGGTGATCAGGCTTCTTCCGGTAACGGTGGAGACAGTTCCCAGTCGGAAAGCGATGGCGGGGCTGGCGATGATTCTGCGTCTGGCGGATCGGGTGATGACACCATCGCCGAGGAAAGCGGCGACGCAGGAACCGACACAGGAACCGATACAGGAACCGACACCGGTTCGGGTGTGGGTGATGAAGCGACTGGTGATGCAGGAACGGATGAAGAAACCGATCCGAACACCACTGTCGATGAAACAACCCCGACCGATCAGACTGGGGCCGAAGCGGGCTCTGATGCTGGTGCCGATACCAACACGGGATCGGAAACCGGCAGTGACGAGACGGATGGTGCCGACGAAACCGATGGTGCTTCGCAGGAAACCGAAACCGGATCGACCACCGGCGGGGATCAGCCGCAGACGGGTGAGACGCAAACCGGTGCACAGGATGAAGCATCCGATAACGCATCCTCGAACGAGCCGGATGATACGGCATCGGGTGATGGTTCGGGTGAAGCCGATGCATCTGGCGAAGAAACTTCAAATGGCGCGGATGGGTCCGATCCCGCGGACACCACCGATGAAGGTTCGACCGATCCGGTGACGGAAGGCGAAGAGGCCCCGGCAGAAAACGGTTCGGAAACATCCGGAACCGAAGAAGGCCCTTCGACTGAAACCGATGGTGAGACTTCCGGTGGTTCATCGAATGAGGTCATCGACGGGGAAACCCCGCCCGATCAGGAAACACCCCCGGCTGAAACCGGTTCGGACGCGGCGGATGATGAAGCAAATTCGGGTAACGGTGCCGAAGATGACAGCCTTGGCGGTTCGGACGGTGCGGGCGAAGACGTTCTGAATGAAGATACGCCTGCGTCGGGTGATGGTGATGACAGCACGGACGGCGAAGAACAGCCGTCGCAGTCAGAGAGCCAGACCGAACAGGAAAACACCAATAGCGGTCTTCAGGCCGGGGCCGAAACATCGCCCGAAACCGGCACGGACGAAACCGGTCTTTCCGGTGACGCGACAGGTGATGAGACTGTTGGTGAAGATGCTGGCGCGGATGCAGGCGGAGCCGAGGATGCGACCGGCGGCGAAACCACGAATGGCGAAGCCGACCCGATTGACGCGGGTGCTGAAGACGGCGACAGCACATCGGGCGAACAGACTGATGGTGGAACCACCAGCGAGACGGATGCCGAAGCCGGGGACGCTACCGGTGACGACACTGGCGACAGCGCTTCAGACAGCGGAAATGAGACAGGCGACGAGACCAGCATCTATGACAACACCCCGACATCGGGGAACGATATTGTCCACGGTACTGATGGTGATGATTTCCTTGGCGGGGCTGCCGGGAATGACACGTTGCAGGGCAGTGATGGCAATGACGTCATCGATGGTGGTCTTGGTGACGACGTGCTGCAGGGCGGCCTTGGCGATGACAGCCTTGATGGTGGTGCTGGGGCGGATGTCTTGCAGGGCGGTGAAGGCAATGACAGCCTTTATGGCGGTTCCGAAGACGACATTCTTCAGGGTGGCGAAGGCAGCGACCTTCTGGTTGGTGGTACCGGCAATGACGTTTTGCAAGGCGGTTCGGGTGACGATTTCCTGCGCGGCGGTCTTGGCAATGATCATATCCAGGGCGGCGATGGCACTGATACCGTCAGCTACACCGATGCGACCGATGCGGTAACCGTTGATCTTTCGCAGAACACGGCAACCGGTGGGGCAGGAAATGATGTCCTGCAAATGGTTGAAGACGTCATCGGGTCGGACTTCGACGATCATATTACCGGCAATGACGGCAATAACGTGCTGATCGGCGGGGATGGCATCGATACCCTGACCGGTGGGGCGGGTGACGATACGCTGACGACCGGTTCGGGCAAGGATGACATCGAACTGACCGAGAATTTCGGTAACGATACGGTCACCGATTTCAATATTGCCGAAGATACGGTCGACCTTTCGAAGCTGGGCATCACCGATTTCGCGACCCTGCAATCGATGATGAGCGATGATGGCAACGGCAACGCTGTTATCGATTTCGGTGAACAGGGTGTTCTGACCCTTGAAGGGGTCAGTTCTGACAGTCTTGTTGCGGATAATTTCCGCGGGTTCGGGCGCATCTTTGAAGGCGATGGCGACGATGTTGCCGAAGGTACTGACGGCGACGATGCGCTGTATGGCTTTGACGGCAATGATATCCTTGGCGGTGGTGCCGGTGACGATGTCATTTCGGGCGGTTATGGCAATGACACGCTTTCGGGCGGTGCGGGCAATGATACCCTGCGCGGTCAGGAAGGTATTGATACGGTTGATTATTCCGGTGCCAATGGCGCGGTGAATGTCGACCTTGCCGCCGGTAGCGCAACCGGTGCCGATGGCAATGACGTTCTTGACCGTATCGAAAACGTTATCGGATCGAATTCCGACGATACGATTTCCGGTGACAGCGGTGTCAACGTGCTGCGGGGCGGGGCTGGCAACGACACCATTACCGGCCGCGATGGTAACGATACGCTTGATGGTGGTGCGGGTGACGATACCTTTGTCGCCGAGGCAGGCAATGACACCTATATCGGCGGTGCGGGCAACGACACGCTGGATCTGACGGCACGCGATGGTGCGCAGACGGTTAATCTGGGTTCCGGGACCGTCACAGACAACACTAGCGGCGAAGTCGATACGGTTAGCAGCGTTGAAAACATTGTCAGCGGTGCGGGCAATGACGTTCTGATCGGTGATGGTGCCAATAACGTCATTTCGGCCGGAGCGGGTGACGATCTGGTCGCCGGTGGCGGCGGGGATGACACGCTTGATGGGGGCGAGGGCACTGACACGCTCGCCCTTGGCAGTGAAACCGGTGCGGTTGTTGATCTTGCGGCGGGCACGGTCCAGACCAATTCCGGTCTGTCGACCGTTTCCAACTTCGAAAATGTTCGCGGTTCGGCAAGTTCCGACATCATTTCCGGCGATGACGGCAATAATATCCTGACCGGCCTTGCCGGTGACGATATTCTTGCTGGCGGTGGCGGCGACGATACCCTTGACGGTGGTGCTGGCTCTGACACCGCCGATTACATTGACGTTGACGCGGATATGGACGTCAACCTTGATGCCGGAACAGCATCAGGCGATGGCAATGATACGCTGATCGATATCGAAAATGTGACAACCGGTGACGGTAACGATACCGTTCGCGGAAATGGTGCGCAGAACCAGATTGATACCGGCGCGGGTGACGATACCGTATTTGGTGGTGAAGGTTCGGACACGCTGTCAGGTGGTGACGGTTTCGATACGCTTAGCTATAGCGACGCCGCAGGCAACCCTGTTGGTGGTGTAACCGTCGATCTCGAAGCCGGAACTGTTACCGGTGGCGATTTTGTCGATCAGATTGACGGGTTTGAGCAGGTCGAAGGCTCGGCCGGCAATGATCGCATGCTGGGCAGTTCGGGTTCCGATATCCTTAGGGGCGGTGCCGGCAACGATACGATTGATGGCCGGGCTGGCGCAGACACGCTTTCGGGCGGTGCCGGTTCGGATACCTTTGTTATTTCGGCCGATAGCGACAATGACCTGATCACGGATTTCGATCCTGAAAATGACATCATCGACATTCAGGGCATCGATGGTCTTGAGCTGTTTTCGGACATTGCAGACTTTATCGGTGTGGATGGCGATGGAAACGCGACCATCACGATTGGTGATTCTATTGTCACCTTGCAGGGCGTTGATCCCGATAGCCTGACCTTCAAGAACTTTGAAGGTATTCGTTCGCTGGACGGTACAGAAAATGCCGACACCCTTGTTGGTACCAGCCGCAGCGATGTGATCGATGGCAAGGCTGGCAACGATAGCATTTCGGGCAATGCTGGGAATGACACGATTTCAGGTGGTTCTGGCAATGACGTCATTTCGGGGGGCGTTGGAAATGACGTCGTCGATGGCGGCACCGGGAATGACTTTATATCCGGTGATGCTGGCGACGACATCATAGATGGTGGTCTTGGCAACGATGTGATCGTTGGCGGGGTCGGCTCTGATACACTTGACGGCGGCGAAGGTACTGACACCGTTTCGTTCCAGGATTCAGGCAGTGGTGTGAATGTCGATCTTGATGCAGGTTCGGCAACAGGTCAGGGTACGGACACACTTGCCAATTTCGAAAATGTTTCCGGATCATCCTATAACGATACGCTTTCCGGAGATGACCAGAATAACGTGCTTTCTGGCGGTGCCGGAAATGACATCCTTGATGGTCGCGATGGCGATGACCTGCTTCTTGGTGGGGCAGGCAACGATACGCTGATCGGTGGGGCGGGCAATGACTCCTTGTGGGGGATGGCTCTGATACCGTCGATTATGCCAGTGCAGAAGGCAGCGTTCAGGTCAATTTGGGTTCGGGCTCGGCAACTGGTGGTGCAGGCACCGATACACTCAAGGAAATCGAGAATGCAGTTGGCTCGGACTTCGATGATGTTCTGACTGGTTCGGATCGTGCAAACAGCATTTTGGGTGGCGCGGGTAATGATCTGATCAATGGTGGCGCAGGCAACGACTATCTTGCTGGTGGCACCGGGGCGGATACCTTTATTTTCAACGGGACTTCCGGCGAAGATAAAATTGCCGATTTTGATATTGGTGAAGACCGTATTGATCTGAGCAGCTTTGGCCTTCCGAACTGGGAAGCACTGAAAAGCCTGATCGAAACCAATGCCGATGGCGATGCCGTCATTTCCATCAATGACCAGACGTTGACCCTGACCGGTGTTTCACCGGATCAGCTTGCCGCTGATAACTTTGTTGGCATCGAAAGCCTTGGTTCGACCGAAGGTGACGATGTTCTGGTTGGTACGGGCTTTGACGAAATCATCGATGGCCTTGGTGGCAATGATACCATCAACGCGGGGGCTGGTGCGGACACTGTTTATGGCGGTGCTGGCAACGATACGCTTTCGGGCGGGCTTGGCAATGACACGCTTGATGGTGGCGATGGTCAGGACACGGTCGATTATTCATCAGAATCTGCTGTTACGGTTGATCTGAACAATGGCAGTGGTTTTATCGCCAACGGCAATAGCGACACGCTTGTCGATATCGAAGATGTTACGGGTTCTAGCTTCAACGACACGATCACTGGTGATGCACAGAACAACATTCTGAAGGGGTTGGGCGGCAATGACAGCATCGATGGCGGTGCTGGCGATGACCGGATCGAAGGTGGTTCCGGCAACGATGATCTGAGCGGTGGTGCCGGAAACGATCAGATTTCCGGTGGGGCTGGCAACGACATCCTTGATGGCGGCCTTGGGGATGATCAGCTGGTTGGCGGTGCGGGCCAGGATTTTGTGGATTACACCGACGCAGAAGGTGCTGTTAGCGTTGATCTGGCATCCGGAACGGCATCTGGTGCGGCTGGCAATGACACGCTTTCGGAAATCGAAAACATATCAGGTTCGGATTTCGACGACATCCTTACAGGTGATTCTGCCAATAACACAATTGCGGGCGGTTTAGGGAACGATACCGTTTCCGGCGGTGCTGGTGATGATCTTTTGTATGGTGGCGATGGCGACGATGTCATTGATGGCGGTACGGGAACGGACACCGTCAGTTTCTTTGGTTCGGGCGCTGTAAATATCGATCTTGCCGCGGGCACTGGGACAAGCGAGGCCGGGACGGACAGCATTTCAAACGTCGAAAATGTTATCGGTTCCACCGGTGATGACACGATCATCGGTAGTGACGGTGCAAACGTTATTTCGGCCGGAATTGGCAATGACGTTATTCGTGGTGGCGCGGGTGACGATACGCTCAGCGGTGGCTTCGGCGCGGACATTTATAAATTGTCTGCGGGTGACGGTCAGGACACCGTTACAGATTTCGATGTAAATTACGATCAGATCGACATTTCCGAACTCGCGATAGACACCTATGACGAACTTTACAGCCGCATGTCGGTCAATGCGGATGGTGATCTGGTTGTTGATTTCGGCGAAGATACCAGCATGGTTCTCAAAGGCGTCAGCCTGAACCAGATTTCTGCCAACAATTTCATCGGTATCCGCGACATCGTCGGAACGTCTGGCGATGACATTCTCGCCGGTACCGCTGGCGAAGACACGTTATCGGGTCTGGATGGCAACGATACGCTGGGCGGGTTGGCAGGTGATGACGTTCTGCTTGGCGGTGCCGGGGATGACCTGCTCGATGGTGGTGCCGGGGACGATATACTGGACGGTGGTACGGGTAATGATACCGCCGACTACAGTGACAAAACCGCTGATATGCAGATCAATCTTGAAGACGGTACGGCTTCGACCGGATTTGAGAACGACACGCTGCTTGATATTGAAAATGTCATTGGCGGTACCGGGGACGATGTCCTGACCGGTAATGATGAAGGAAACATTCTTGCCGGTGGTGCCGGTGATGACCTGCTCGAAGGGCTTGGCGGCGACGACACGCTGTTTGGTGGCGCGGGTAACGACACGGCCAGTTATCAAAATGCCGACGGTGGCGTGAATGTTGATTTGTCCGCCCTTAGTGCGACCGGTGCTGATGGTCAGGACAAACTGATCGATATTGAAAATATCATCGGGTCGGAATTCGACGACGTCCTGAAGGGCGATAGCGGCGCGAACGTCCTGAATGGCGGGGCCGGTGATGACCTCTTTGCCGCAACACAGGGCAATGACACCCTGATTGGCGGGGACGGGGTTGATACGGTTGATTACAGTGCCGCAACCGGCAGCATTTCGGCAAACCTGTCGACAGGCGATGTTTCCGGTCTTGGACAGGATAAAGTCACAGGCATCGAAAATATTATCGCCACGCAGTTTGCCGATACCCTTGTCGGTAACGAGGCCGCGAACACCCTGTCGGGTGAAGATGGCAACGATATTATAGCTGGTGGCGGCGGTGATGACACATTGCTCGGTGGCCGTGGCAACGACACACTTTCCGGCGGCGCTGGCTCAGATCTTATTGATGGTGGCGAGGGTAACGATACTGTCGACTACAGCAACAGCCTGAACGGCATTACCATTGATCTTGAAACCGGTGAAACCGGTGCCGAGACCGGCGATCAGGTGCTGAATGTTGAAAACGTTACCGGTTCAAACCTTAACGATACCATTACCGGCAGCAGTGGCGATAACACGCTGATCGGTGGTGCCGGTAATGATGTTTTCAATACAAGTGCCGGCAATGATGTGATTTCCGGTGGAACCGGCACCGACAGTGTTGATTACAGCGCAAGCGAAGGTGCGGTTAATGTCGATCTGGAAGGTGGCACTGCTACCAAGATTGACGGTACCGATACGCTTTTGGATATCGAGGATGCGACGGGTAGCGCATTTGATGACACCCTGACCGGGACGTCGGGTGCAAACAGCCTGGCCGGTGGTGCGGGGAACGATATCATCAATGCGGGCGGTGGCAATGATACGGTTTCGGGTGGAACCGGGGATGATACGCTGCGCGGTGGTGCCGGTGTCGATACACTGGATTATTCCAAGGCATCCGGCGGGCAGGTTGTCAATCTGGTAACCGGTGTCGCGACAGGTGCCGACGGCACAGATGACATTTCCGGTTTTGAAAATGTCACAGGCACCGATTTTGACGATACCCTTATCGGTGATAACGCCAATAACGTGCTATCGGGCGGTGCGGGGAACGATACGCTGTCTGGTGGTTCGGGCAATGATGTGCTGGATGGCGGTGCAGGCAACGATACATTCGTCGGCGAAGCAGGTGATGATACCTATATCGGTGGTGCCGGTTCGGACATCATCGATTTCAGTAATGCCCAGTCGGGGATGGATATCAGCCTTGCCAACAATATCGCGACTGGTGCGGATACCGGCACGGACATCCTGAGCGATATCGAGCAAATTGTTGCGACGAATTTTGACGACACCATCACCGGTAGCGCCAACGCCGATACCATCTCGGCGGGTGCCGGTAATGACATCATATCTGGTGGTGCCGGAAGCGATATCATTAGCGGCGGGGCTGGCGATGACCTGATTGATGGCGGTGCCGGCAACGATACGCTCGATGGTGGGGACGGCGAAGATACCCTTTCCTACGACAGTGCCGCCGGTGGTGTTTCGGTTGATCTGCAAACCGGTGCAGTCGGTGGTTCTGAAGGCGATCAGGTTGCCAATTTTGAAAATATTGCCGGTTCGCGTTTCGACGATACTCTGAAAGGCGATGCAGGTCGTAATACGCTTGATGGTGGTGCGGGGAACGATACCCTTGATGGCCGTGATGGTGATGACGTTCTGTTGGGCGGTGCCGGGAATGATGTTATTCGCGGTGGCAGCGGCGCAGACACCATTGATGGTGGCGAAGGTTCCGATACCCTTGATCTGTCAGACGTTTCGGGTGATCTGACTGTTGATTTTGCCGCCGGTACGGCAACAGACGGTACAACAACCGACATCTTCACCAATATCGAAAACCTTGTTACCGGTGCGGGTAATGACGTTATCACCGCGACCGATGAGGTAAATGTTATCAATGCCGGGGATGGCGATAACACGGTTATCGGTGCGGGCGGTGAAGATACGCTGACAACCGGCAGCGGCGAGGATTATGTTTCTGGTGGTGCCGGAGACGATATCATTGATACCGGTGCCGGAAATGACACCGTCGATGGTGGCGACGGCAGCGACGTTGTGACCACGGGTTCCGGCAACGATATTGTTACCGGTGGGGCAGGCAGCGATGTCATCAATGCCGGTGATGGCAACGATACGGTCGACGGCGGTACCGGTAACGATACGATTGTTGCTGGCCAAGGCGATGACGTCGTCCTTGGTGGCGAAGGCAATGATGTCATCGATAGCGGCACGGGGAACGATACTGTCGATGGTGGTGTCGGCGCTGATACGATCACCGCGGGTGCGGGCGATGACCATGTGACCGGTGGCGAAGGAAATGACGTCATTTCCGGTGGCGGCGGGGCAGATGTTCTAGATGGTGGTGCAGGCGACGATATCCTGCGTGCAGGTGCCGGGGATGATGTCCTGATCGGTGGTGAAGGTCTTGATACGGCAACCTATTCGGATGCGACCGGTGGGCTGGTTATTGATACCGCGAACAATACCGTCAGCGGGACGGGAACCGGAACCGATACGCTTGACGGTATCGAAATCATCGAAGGTTCAGGATTCAGCGATACCTTCCTTGGCGGGGAAGGCACGGACATCTTCCTTGGCGGGGCTGGTGACGACACCTTCGATGCCGGGGTTGGCGACGATATTCTGACGCTTGGCGAAGGGGCTGATCAGGTTGTCTTCCGCCCGGGCGATGGCAACGACACGATTACCGATTTCGACCCGGCCGTTGATGTTATTGATCTTACCGATTTCAATATTGCCGGTTTCGATGCCCTGAAATCCCAGTTCAGTGCGGATGGCGATGGTAATCTGATCATCACGCTTGATAGCGGCGACACGATTACACTGAACAATATTCAGGCAGGCAGCCTGACCGCGGCAAACTTCATCGGTGTCGACGTTCGTCTTGGTACGGAAAATGCCGACGAAATGGTTGGCGGAAACGGTGGCGATATCATCAATGCTTTGGGCGGGGATGACACCGTTTCGGGTGGTGATGGCAATGATCGTCTGATTGGCGGTTCGGGTAACGATACCCTGTCGGGTGATGCCGGTGACGATACCCTGGTTGGCAATTCCGGGTCGGATACGCTGATTGGTGGTGCTGGCACCGATACGGTCGATTATTCGACCGAAAGTGCCGGAATAGTAGGTGATCTGACGGCCGGTACCGTAACCGGCGGAGACGGTAATGATGTCCTTGACGGCATCGAAAATCTTACCGGGACGCTGTTTGCAGATACCCTGACCGGAACCGATGGCAGCAATACCCTTTCGGGCCTGGCTGGCGATGATGTGCTGGTCGGTGGCGAAGGCAATGATGTGCTCGACGGTGGTGCGGATTCTGACACTGTGGATTACAGTGCCGCAACCGGGGCGATGAATGTCAACCTGACCACAGGCACAGCCACCGGTCAGGGCAACGACACCCTTGCCAATATCGAAAATGTCGTCGGTTCGGACTTCAACGACACAATCAATGGCAATGCTGCTGATAACACCATAACGGCCGGTGCGGGTAACGATGTGATCGACACCGGCGATGGCAAAGATGTTGTTGATGCCGGAAGTGGCGACGACGAAATTACCGGTGGTACGGGATCGGATACACTTTCCGGTGGTACAGGCAATGACGTTATCGACGGTGGTGCCGATGATGACACCCTGTCGGGCGGTGCGGGTGACGATATTGTTCAGGCAGGCACCGGCAATGACTGGATTTATGGCGATACCGGTGACGATATCATCGATGGTGGCGACGGTATCGACACGGTCGATTATTCCAATGTCGAAGGCCCGGTTGTTGTCGATCTGGTCAACCAGTATGCGTCGGGTTCGGGTGGCAATGACATTGTTCGCAATGTCGAACGGGTCATTGGTACCGACTTTGCCGATACCCTGATCGGGGCGGACGGGGTCAATACGCTTGATGGTGGTTCGGGCAATGATACGCTGATTGGCGGCGATGGTGACGACGTCATTATCACCGGCGACGGCGAAGACATGATTGTTGTGACCCCGGGCGGCGGCAGCGATACGGTTACCGATTTTGACGTCAACGAAGATGTGATTGATCTGTCATCCTACGGGATTGAGGATTACAGCGATCTTGCCGATCGCATGTTCGATGATGCCAATGGCAATGCGGTTATATCGCTCGGCCCGGGTGAAAGCATCACGCTTGAAGGCGTTTCGGTCGATGATCTTGGGCCGGATAACTTCTTTGGCTATGTCACCATCGAAGGTACTGAATTCGACGATGTCCTGCAGGGCAGCCAGCTTGGCGATGAAATCAATGCGCTGGACGGTGACGATGTTGTTGATGGCGGTGCCGGGGATGATGTCATCAATGGTGATGCGGGCAACGATACCCTGACCGGTGGTGCCGGTGATGACGAACTCAATGGCGGGGATGGCAACGATACCGCCGATTATTCCGACACATCCGAAGGTGTCACTGTTGACCTCGGCACAGGTAGCGCAACTGGTGAAGCCGGAAACGATACCCTTGATAGCATCGAAAATGTCACCGGCGGGGATGGCGACGATATCCTGATTGGTGATGAAAACGCCAATATACTGAATGGCGGCGCTGGCAATGATACCGTTTATGGCAATGGCGGCGACGATACCCTGATTGGCGGCGAAGGCGATGATACGCTGTCCTACGACGGGGCCGAAGACGGCGTTTCCGTCGACCTTGCCAATGGCACGGCAAGTGGTGGTGCCGGAAATGATGTGATTGACGGTTTTGAAACCGTGATCGGTTCTGATCATGCCGATACCATTTCGGGCGATGATGCTAGCAACGTGATCGAAGGCGGTGCCGGTGACGATGTGCTGGTCGGTGGTGGTGGCGATGACACCATTCTGGGCGGGGCGGGTAACGATACCCTGCAGGCGGGTACCGGCAATGATACCCTTGTCGGTGGCGATGGCACCGATATCGCCGATTATTCGGATCGGACCGATCCGGTTGTGGTCGATCTGGCCGCGGGTACCGGCACGACCGGCGATGGCAACGATACGCTGATCGATATCGAAGGGGCGACCGGTGGATCGGGTAACGATACCCTTCTGGGGTCGGATGGCGATAACATCCTTTCGGGCGGTGCCGGTGATGACACCCTTTCGGGCGGTTCGGGCAATGACACCCTTGCCGGTGGCGCCGGGGCCGATCTGCTTGACGGTGGGGCCGGTGATGATGTCCTGGCCTTCGAAGGGGACCATGTCGCGGCATCGGGTGAAACCACCGACCATGTCGGCAGCCCGACGACGGATGGCACCGGCGATGTCGCAGATATCAGCGGCAAAAACCTGTCTGATGACAGCTTTGTCGGTGGCGAAGGCAACGATACCCTGCAGGCAGGCGATGGTGATGATGCCATCATCCTGGATCGCGATCACGCCGGTGGCGGTGCCGCCAACCCGTCGATTGTGGATATTGAAAACATCAATGCCGGTGCGGGTAACGATGTTGTCGACCTGACCAGTGAAACGCATTCCTACGGTGACGTCACGATTGATGGCGGTGCCGGTGACGATACCCTGTGGGCCAATGACGGTGATGACGTCATCCTTGGCGGGGCTGGTTCGGACAATATTCTGGGCGGTGCGGGTGCCGATAATATCGATGGGGGTGCGGATAACGACATCCTTGATGGCGGAACCGGGAATGACATCATCGCGGGCGGTGATGGTTCCGATACCATCATGGCCGGTATCGGTGATGACACGCTTTCGGGTGGTGACGGTTCCGATACGCTTGATATGTCTGCGGCCAATGGCGCGACAATTGATCTGGCCAATGGTACGGCAAGCAGCGATGCCACTGGCTCGGACAGCATTTCCGGCTTTGAAAATGTGATCGCGACGGATGGTGATGACACCATCATCGGCAATGCCGCGGACAATGTGATTGATGCCGGTGCAGGCAACGATACGGTTTCGATTGATGCCGGTAACGATCACCTTGATGGTGGCGACGGCATTGATACGCTTGATCTGTCGGGCACCAGTGGCGGGGTGACGGTTGATCTTGCCGCTGGCACCGCGAATGGTGCGCAAACCGGTTCCGATACGATTGCCAATTTCGAAAATGTTACGGGTTCGGCAGATGCCGATACCATTACCGGCAGTGACGCGGCCAACACGATTGATGGTGGTGCCGGTGATGACGTGATCGAGGGTGGCGCTGGCGACGATGTCCTTTCGGGCGGTGCGGGCAATGACACCCTGGCTGCAGGCGACGGCAACGACACCCTGACCGGTGGCGATGGTGCGGATGTCTTTGTCTTTGAAGATGGCAGCGACGCCGATCTGGTCAGTGACTTTGACCTTGCCAGCGATGTGATTTCCCTGCCCGATATCGGTGTTACAAGCTGGACCGAATTGCAGTCGCTTCTGTCCGATGGTCCGGATGGTGCGGTGATCACGTTGCCGTCCGGTGGCACGGTAACGCTTTCGGGGGTTGCTGTTGGCGACCTGACGCCGGATCACTTTGCCGGAATCGAAAATGTCGGAACGCCGGGTGATGACACACTTGGCGGTGGCAGCGGTGACGATACGGTTGGTGCCGGTGATGGCAACGACACGGTCGACGGTGGCGATGGTGATGACACGGTCGATGGCGGCGACGGAGATGATTCCGTTGGTGGCGGATCGGGCGACGATAGCGTTGGCGGTGGTGCCGGTAACGACACGGTCGACGGTGGCGATGGCAATGACACGGTCGATGGCGGCGACGGAGATGATTCCGTTGGTGGCGGATCGGGCGACGATAGCGTTGGCGGTGGTGCTGGCAACGACACGGTCGACGGTGGCGACGGTAATGACACGGTCGATGGCGGCGACGGAGATGATTCCGTTGGTGGCGGCACGGGCGACGATAGCGTTGGCGGTGGTGCTGGCAACGACACGGTCGACGGTGGCGACGGTAATGACACGGTCGATGGCGGTGATGGTAATGATTCCGTCGGTGGTGGTGCTGGTAACGACACTGTTGGTGGTGGTGCCGGGGACGATACGGTTGATGGCGGGGATGGTGATGACACGCTCGACGGTGGTGACGGCAACGACACCCTGATCGGCGGGCCTGGCACGGATACGCTTGCCGGTGGTGCGGGTGATGACGTTCTGGAATTTGGCGCGGATCGCACCGGCCAATCGGGTGATACCACCGATCATGCGGGCAGTCCGGGTGTCGATGGCACCGGCGAAATTGCCGATCTTGACGGGCTTGGCGTCAGTGATGATCAGTATGATGGCGGTGACGGCATTGATACGCTGGTGGGCACGTCGGGCGGTGATGCGATCATTCTGGATCGCGATCATGAAAATGGTGCTGCCAATCCGTCAATCAGTGGCGTTGAAATCATTGAAACCGGCGACGGTGATGACGTTGTCGATCTGACCAGCCAGGTGCATTCCTATGGCGATGTCACGGTTGATGGCGGGGCTGGCAACGATACCATCTGGACCAGTGCCGGTGATGACAGCGTCCTTGCCGGTGATGGCAATGACCATATCAATACGGGTTCTGGCAGTGACGTGATTGACGCCGGGGCGGGTGATGACGATATCGCGGCGGGTTCTGGCGATGATGTGATTGCTGCGGGTGACGGCAACGATGTGATTTCATCAGGTGATGGCAACGATACCGTCGATGCCGGTACGGGTGACGATAGCGTTATCGGTGATGCCGGGAATGATATTCTTGCCGGTGGCGATGGCACCGATACGCTTGATCTGACCAATGCCGATGGCGGGGCCGTCATTGATCTTGAAAATGGCACGGCAAGCAGCACGGAAACCGGTTCTGATACCATTTCGGGCTTTGAACAGGTCGTTACAGGTGCTGGTGACGATACGATTTCCGGAAGTTCCGCCGATGACACCATATCGTCCGGCGCAGGAAACGATACGATTGACGGTGCCGATGGCAATGACCGGATCGTGGCCGGTGACGGCAATGATGTCGTGTCTGATGGGGCGGGCAGTGATTATGTCGATGCCGGTGCGGGCGATGACACGGTTATCGCGGGTGCCGGTGATGACAGTCTTGATGGTGGCGACGGCAATGACGCCATCGATATGCGCAACGCAACCAGTGGTGCCACGGTCAATCTGGCGGCAGGTTCGGCGCAATCGGCAGAAACCGGTTCGGACAGCATTTCGAATTTTGAAAATGTCACAACCGGTTCGGGCGATGATGAACTGACCGGATCGGACGCCAATAACGTCATGGCCGCAGGAGCGGGTAACGACACCCTTGATGGCGGGGCTGGCGACGATACGCTTTCGGGTGGGGCTGGCAATGACAGCTTTATCTTTGCCGACGGCACCGATGATGATGTTGTCACCGACTTCGAAGTCGGGACCGACAAGCTGACCCTTGATGGCACGGGCATTGAAACCTGGACCCAGCTTCGTGATCTGATCACCGGCAATTCGCTTGGCGATGCGGTGATCAATCTGCCGTCCGGCGGCACGATCACGCTGCAAGGTGTCAATCCGCTTGATCTTTCAGCCGATGATTTCACCGGTGTGACGGATGGCGGCACACCTTATGACGACAGCCTGACCGGCGGCGATGGTGATGACGTTATTGATGCGCTTGCCGGTGACGATATTGTCGATGGTGGTGCCGGTAACGATACGATTGATGGTGGTGCGGGCAACGATACCCTGACGGGTGGTTCGGGCGATGACACGGTCGATGGTGGAAGCGGTTCGGATACGCTTGGCGGTGGCACCGGCAATGATGAACTCGATGGTGGCGATGGTGCCGACACGCTTTCGGGCGGTGCGGGTGACGACACCCTTGATGGTGGATCCGGCGACGATGTCCTGAATTTCGACGCCGATGGCACGGCCGCAAGCGGTGACACCACCGAAAATACCGGCAGCCCGGGCGTCGATGGTACCGGCGATCTTGCCAATATCGGTGGCAAGAACATCTCGGACGATACCTTTATCGGTGGTGACGGTACCGATACCCTGAATCTGACCGGTGGCAGTGATGCGCTCATCCTTGATGGCAGCAAACTGGGCGATGGCCAGACGACGGGTAGCACGATTGAAACCCGGACATTGGGCCTGACGGATTCGGCATCGTCGGGTGCGGTGCAGGCCGCATGGTCGGATGCAAATCTTTACGCCTTTGATTTCGGTACATCCTATGTCGGTGAAGACGGCAAACTGAACCTTGCCGCGGCCGATGACACCGTGACCTTTGATGGCAACGGTATTGGCAATAACGGCGGTTCACCGGCCGGAAGCCAGATCAACCACAATGGCAATACCGGCGAAAGCGAAGCCGTCGTTGTCGATCTTGGTGCCAATGCGCGCAATGCCACGGTTCAGGTTTCCAACCTGATTGCGGCCGAACATGGCGGCGAAGTCGGTTCCTGGCAGGCCTTTGATGCCGATGGCAATCTGGTGGCATCGGGTGTGCTTGACGAAAGCACGATCAGTTACACCAGTGGCGGTGTCGGCACGGCAACCATCAGTGTCACCGACAGTCTGGGCAATCCGGTTGAATTCCGTTACCTCGCCTTTGAAAGCGAGCCTTATGCCGACGGTTCATCGGGTGGTGACAGCAGCGATTATTTCGTGCGTTCCATCACCTTTGATGCGGTGGTCGAAGAACCCGTTGCCGACGGCGCGCGCCTTGACGGGGTCGAGGTTATTAACGCGGGTGACGGCAATGACGTTGTCGATCTGACCAGCGATACGATTGCCTATGGCGATGTCACCATCAATGGCGGTGGCGGCAACGATACGCTTTGGGCCAACGAAGGCAATGACCGCATCAATGGCGAACTTGGCGACGACAATCTTTATGGCGGCGCGGGTGACGACTATCTTGATGGTGGTTATGGCCGCGATGTTCTTGATGGTGCCGAAGGCAATGATACGCTGATCGGCGGGCAGGGTAACGACACGCTTCGCGGAGGTGAAGGCGACGACATCATCCATGGTGGTGGTGACATCGATACCGTGACCTATGACGACGCGGCATCGGGCGTGAATGTTGATCTTGCCAATTACACCGCGACGGGTGGTGCCGGGAATGACGGCATCTACTGGGTCGAAAATGTTGTCGGATCTGCCCATGATGACATCATCAGGGGTGATGCGCAGAACAACACGCTGGATGGTGGTGCTGGTGATGACACCCTGTCGGGTGGTGCCGGGAATGATGCGCTGCGCGGTGGTGATGGCAACGATACGGCGGATTACAGCAATTCGGCCGCGGCGGTTCGTGCGAACCTTGCAACCGGTACCGCACAGCTTGCCAATGGCGAAGCAGACAGCCTTGTCAGCATTGAAAACCTGATTGGTTCGGGCGGCAGCGATACCCTGACCGGGTCGAATGGCGATAACCTGCTTTCGGGCGGTGCGGGCAATGACAGCCTGATCGGCAATGGCGGCAACGATACCCTTGATGGTGGTATCGGCAACGACATGCTCGATGGTGGCGATGGTGATGACATCCTGACCGGCGGCGACGGTGCTGATCGCCTTTATGGCGGGGCAGGCAATGATACGCTGGGTGGCGGTGCCGGTAACGATACCCTTGATGCCGGGGCGGGTGACGACGTTATTCTGGCGGGCGATGGCAATGACGTCATCACCGCAGGTGCCGGTGCCGATACGGTTGATGCGGGTACGGGTGATGACACGGTTGTTGCTGGTGCGGGCAACGATATCCTTGCCGGTGGTGATGGCACCGACACCCTTGATTTCGCTGCCGCCAATGGTGTGACGGTTGACCTGTCGACCGGCACCGCAAGCAGCGATGCCACCGGTACGGACGCCATTTCCGGCTTCGAGAATGTTCTGGGCACGGCGGGTGCGGATACGCTTATCGGATCAAGCGGGGCAAACGTCCTGTCTGGTGCGGATGGTGATGACGTTCTGGACGGGGGTGCGGGTGATGACTCCGTTTATGGCGGGGCCGGTAATGACACCATCATCGCCGGTGCCGGGAATGACACGCTTTCGGGTGGTGCAGGCACCGATACCCTTGACCTGAGCCAGGCGGCAAGTGGAGCCACGGTTGATCTGTCGGCCGGTACCGCAAGCAGTGCCGAAACCGGCAATGATGATATTTCCGGTTTTGAAAATGTCATCGGATCGGCGGGCAATGACGACATTGCCGGATCGGATGGCGATAACGTCCTTTTGGGTGGTGCCGGGGATGACACCATTGAAGGCGGTGCGGGTGCCGATACGCTTGATGGCGGCGATGGCATTGATACCATCAGCTATGAGGGATCAGACGCCGGGGTCGAGATTTATCTTGGCGATACCGATGCCAATGCCAGAACACCGGGCGAAGGCGGTCGCGCATTTGGTGGTGATGCCGCAGGCGATATTCTTGCCAACTTTGAACGCGTCATTGCGTCGGCGCATGATGATTACGTCTATGGCAACAGCCAGAACAACGTTGTCGATCTTGGGGATGGCAACGATACGTTTGACAATGTCGAAGCCGATGTCAGTGCCGATACAGTCGATGGCGGCGAAGGCAATGACACGATCTGGACCGGCGATGGCGCCGATACCCTGATCGGTGGCAATGGCAACGACTATCTGAACGGTGAAAAAGGCGACGACACGCTTGACGGTGGGGCTGGTAATGACAGCCTTGTGGGCGGTGATGGCAACGATACGCTGGATGGCGGATCGGGGAATGACCGTATCTCGACCGGGTCGGGTGCCGATCTGGTCAAGGTCACAAGCCTTGTCGGCGACAAGGTTGTTACCGATTTCAACACCAGTGTTGACCAGATTTCCCTTGATGCGCTTGGCATTTCCGAATGGTCCGAACTTGCCCCGCGTCTGAGCGAGGTCAATGGCAATCTCGTCATCGATCTGGGCCCGGATGGCTCGGTCACGCTGCTGGGTGTGCGTCTGAACGAAGTCACGTCCGACATGTTTGTCGGCATCGAAGGCCCGGTTGGCGCAACACCGTTTGATGATGTCCTGCTGGGCACCAGCGAAGATGATTATATCGATGCACTGGCTGGGAATGATGTGGTCGATGGCGGGGATGGCAATGACACCATCCTTGGCAATGACGGCGACGATAACCTGTCGGGTGGTGCCGGAAACGATACGATTTCGGGCGGCAACGGCAATGATGTGATCGACGGTGGCGACGGCGACGATAGCCTGCATGGCAATGACGGCCATGATGTGATCGCGGGCGGTGCGGGCAATGACACCCTGATCGGTGGATCGGGCGACGATGTGATTTCTGGTGGCGGCGGTTCGGACTTCATCGATGCGATGGATGGCGATGATGTTGTTACCGGCGGTGATGATACCGACACGATCTATGGCGCGGCCGGTGATGATCAGCTTTCGGGCGAAGCGGGCGATGATGTCATTTCGGGCGGGGATGGTGCCGATACCATCAATGGCGGTCTTGGCAATGACGTGCTTTCGGGCGATGCGGGCAATGACACCCTTTCGGGTGCGGATGGCAACGATACCCTGATGGGTGGCGACGGTGCCGATACGCTTTCGGGTGGCACCGGCAATGATGTCCTGTCGGGCGGCAATGACAATGACCTTCTCGAAGGCGGTATCGGAAGCGACACCCTGTCGGGCGATGCCGGTAATGACACGCTGCTGGGTGGTGACGGCAACGATACGCTGGATGGCGGGGCTGGCAACGATACCTATATCGGTGGTGCCGGTTCGGACCAGATCATCGTTTCGGATAATTCCGGCGACAAGGTCGTTACCGATTTCAATCCGGCAAGTGACCAGATCAATCTGTCTGCCCTTGATGTGGATAACTGGGCCGAACTGCGTGGCCTGATGTCCGAGGTCAATGGCAATGCCGTGATCAACCTGAATGGTCAGGGGACATTGACCCTGATCGGTGTCGCGGTTAGCGACCTGAATGCGAACATGTTCGTCGGTGTCGAAGCCTCGACCGGGCCGACCCCCTATGACGATGTCCTGTATGGCACCAGCAACAATGACACGATTGCAGCCCTTGCGGGTGACGATACCGTCTTTGGCCTGAATGGTCAGGACACGCTGTCGGGCATGGATGGCAATGACAGCCTTTATGGCGGTGATGGCGACGACAAGCTGTATGGTGATAACGGTAATGACCTGATTGACGGCGGCAGCGGTCAGGACAGCATCACCGGCGGCGAAGGCGATGATACGCTGGATGGTGGGTCGGGCGATGACCGTGTCTGGGGTGGAAACGGGGCCGATACGCTGCTGGGCGGTCAGGGTCAGGACAAGCTTTATGGCGAAGCCGGCAATGACGTGATCAATGGCGGCACCGGCGATGATTCGATCCTTGGCGGTGACGGCAACGACGTTCTGGATGGCGGTGAAAACAACGACCGTCTTTGGGGCGGCGATGGCAACGATACCCTGTTTGGCGGATCGGGCGATGACAAGCTTTATGGTGATGGCGGTAATGACACCCTGATGGGTGGTCAGGGCAATGATACCCTTTCGGGTGGATCTGGCCGCGATACCGCAAGCTATGCCAATGCAACATCCGCGGTTGGTGTCAGCCTGAAAAACGGTACCGCCGTTGGCGGTGACGGATATGACGTCCTGTCTTCGATCGAAGATCTGATCGGGTCGAACTTCAATGATTACCTGTTTGGCGACGATGGTGCGAACCTGCTGTCGGGCCTGTCGGGCGATGACGTTCTGGGCGGCGATGGCGGTAATGACACCATCTGGGGGGGCGATGGCAATGACGTCATCAATGGCGGATCGGGCAGCGATCTGATCGATGCCGGTGCCGGTGATGACATCATCGAATATCAGAAAGATGCGACCTGGTCGGGCAGCTATGCCGCAAAGAATGTCGGCGATCCGGATATGGACGGCACCAACGAACAGATCAATCTGCAAGGCTATACCCGTTCGCAGGATATCTTCGACGGTGGCGATGGTACCGATACCCTGTCCCTGACCAGCGGCAATGATGCCCTGTTCCTTGACGACAAGATCACCGATCCGGGTGTTTCACCGCGCATTTCGAATATCGAAGTCATCGATGCCGGTAACGGTGACGACATCGTCGACCTGACCAGCGAAACCCAGTCTTATGGCGATGTGACAGTTCTTGGCGGAACCGGCAATGACATCATCTGGAGCAACGCCGGTGACGACGTCCTTGATGGCGGCGAAGGCAACGACACGCTTTGGGGTGGTGCGGGCAATGATACTCTTGCCGGTGGTGCCGGGATCGACATCCTGAATGGTGGTGCGGGTGATGACGTCCTGCAATACAATGCCGACGACACCTGGAGCTCGAACTGGCATGCGCTTAATGATGGCGCGCCGGGCGAAGACGGCCATGACAACAATACCGGCTGGGGCCATACCGGCCATCACGGTAACGGTTGGGGCCATGATTACAGTGGTGATTCCGGCACCGGCGAATATGTCAATCTGAACGGCTATAACCAGTCGAATGACATCTTCGAAGGTGGCGATGGTACCGATACCCTGAAACTGACCAGCGGTAATGACGCGCTATTCCTTGCCGATACGGTCAGCGATCCGGGCATTTCGCCGCGCATCCGCAATATCGAAGTGATCGAAGCCGGTGATGGCGATGACATCATCGATCTGACCAGCTCCTATGAAACCTATGGCAATGTTACGCTGGATGGTGGCAACGGCAATGACATCCTCTGGAGCAATTCGGGCGACGACGTGCTTCTGGGCGGGGCGGGCAATGATCGCCTGTATGGCAGTGCCGGTGACGACACCCTGACCGGTGGTTCGGGCTGGGACGAGTTCGAGATCGGCAAAACCAACGGTCACGACATCATCACCGACTTCACCCCGGGCGAGGACATCATCAACCTGTCGGAATGGAATTACAGCAACTTCAACCAGATCAAGAACGACATGCATCTTGATACCGATGGCAATGTCGTGATTGAACTTGGCAATGATGCATCCGTCACCCTGATGGGCATCCATGATACCGATGATCTTGATGCCGATGATTTCGGGTTTGGCACCTGATCGCGGATCGTTTGGATCACCCGACCCGGAAATGACAAAGGCAGCCAACCATGCTGCCTTTTCTTTTGATTGTCTGTCTTTGCCAGCTATTCGGCGGCAATGGGAACATTTGGCCGCTGATTTTCCGGGTTGTCGCGGTCTATGGTCAGTTTGGCGCGAAGCTCGTGAATGTCGCGAATGCGTTTGATCTCGTCAAAGCAATCGGCGGCCTGCTCATGCCCCTTGCGGATCATCGCCACCCATTGCTTGATGCGCCCGGCCTGATGGTTTTCGGTGGTGTCATCGGCATTCATCAGATCGATATAGGTCAAAAGCATCGTCAGGACATCGGACCAGCTTTGCTTTTCAAGGATCTCACCGGCTTCAAACGCCTTGATCTTATTGGCGATATCCGGGGCGGCGATGGCGCCACGGCCGAGCATGAAGGATGTGCAGCCGGAAATATCCCGGCATTTCGCGTAATCCTCAACCGTCCAGATTTCGCCATTGGCCGTCATCGGGATTGAAATGGCGTCGCGGATGCGCGCCAGATATTCCCAATGTGCGGGCGGTTTATATCCTTCAAGCTTGGTGCGTGCATGCACCGTCAGGTGCTGGGCACCGGCGGCCTCAACCGCGCGAGAATTGTCCAGAAACAGTTCCTTGTCGGCATAACCCAGACGGATTTTCGCACTGACCGGGATATGATCGGGAACCGCACGACGCACGGCGGAAACGATGTTGAACAGGTTGTCCGGGCATTTCAAAAGCGATGCACCGGCTTCGCGTTTATTCACCGTCTTGGACGGACAGCCGAAATTGATATCGATCCCCGGCGCGCCAAGGGACGCGGCAAAGGCGGCATTTTCGCCCATCAATTCGGGATCATGTCCCATCAACTGCACCAGAACCGGCGTGCCCGATGCGGTTTTGCCGCCCTGAAGCAATTCGGGGCAATAACGGTAAAACACATGGGCCGGAAACAGGTTTTGCGACACACGGATAAACTCGGTCACGCATAGGTCAAACCCGCCTGTCGCACTCAGCAATTGCCGAACGCGCCAGTCGACCAGTCCTTCCATTGGTGCAAGCACCAGATGCGTCATTTGCCGATTATCCCGTTAAATGAAATTGAGTGGGCGGCTTTTAACACAAACCGCAACATCATGCCGGTCAAAAATCACAGATCAGGTTTGTCCTGCCAACAGCAGGATCGGCGAATTAAGGCCAATTTGGCTTAATTCCGACAATGTTTCAGCGAATTTCCCGCCCACCTTCATAAGGTCTAATCACAATAAAACGACCCGAACGAATGGTTCGGGCAGGAGAGTGTGGAAATGCTGTATGTCATCGAAAGTGCGCTGGACGAAGTCGAAGCCGTATCGCGCGATGCCCGTGAAAAACTGTCACGTCTTGAAACCGTGATGAAATCAACCGCGCAAAATCTGAAAATCCTTAAAGACAAACTCGAACAGCCTGCCACCAACGGCTAGTTTCCGGTCTGCTTTTTCAACAAATAGCGTCTTGATCCCTGTTTCTTTGCCCCTGTTTTGGGTAGAATAACGCGCGGGTCCGGCATACGATCCGGGCGGCTCATTGGTGCGCACTAAAACGGGTGCGCCACCAATAAGCCGTTGACCCGGCTTGACCGGATTGTTGATCAGGATCATGGGGACTGATAGCAAACCGGGCTATGACGGCAGCGATTATGACAGGCCGGATTACGGTCTGCTTGAGACAAAGAGATTTCGAGCTGTCATATAACCGGCAGCCAATAACGGAGGACAGAATTTGCTTTATATCATCGAAAAAGCTTTGAACGAGATCGAAGCCATGCCGCGTGACAAGCGTGAAGACCTGGCGCATCTCGACACCGAAATCAATGAAGCCGTCGAAAAGCTTAAGGTTCTCAAGGCAAAACTCGAAGCAGCTGGCGAAAAGAAATAAGACCTGCTGCGATGAGCTATTCGATCAAAGGTCGCGCTTTTGCGCGGCCTTTATTTTTGGGGTGATTTGATCAGTCCGAGCATTTCCTCGACCGCGGCGGTCGGGTTGGTTGACCCGGCCAGCACGTCGGCTTCTAGGGTTTTGAGGCGTCCGGCGACATCTTCGCGGGCGGTAAAGGTTTCAAGCAAACGGTCGCGCAGCATGGTCCACATCCAGTCGCGTTGCTGACGCGCCCGTTTCGCAGTGAACTCCCCTTCGTTTTCCATGATCGTGCGGTGCTGATTGATCAAATCCCAAACCTGATCAAGGCCGTCATTGATCAGGGCGGACACCATGATCGATTGCGGGCGCCAATGATGGCTGCTGGGTTGGAGGATACGAAGGGCGGATGAATATTCGCGTTTGGCTTCGCGCGCCTTGGCCGGGTCGGCATCGGCCTTGTTGACCGCGATCAGATCGGCGATTTCAAGAACGCCTTTCTTGATCCCCTGCAATTCATCCCCGGCACCGGGCAACATCAGAACCAGAAAGAAATCGGTCATCTGGGCGACCATGGTTTCGCTTTGACCAGCTCCGACAGTTTCGACCAGCACCACGTCAAAACCTGCCGCCTCGCACAGCAAAATGGTTTCGCGGGTCATGCGATTGACCCCGCCAAGATAGCCGCTGCTGGGCGATGGGCGGATATAGGCATTGGGATCGATGGAAAGTTCGTTCATCCGGGTCTTGTCACCCAGGATCGAACCACCTGACCGCGCACTTGTCGGGTCAACCGCCAGCACGGCGACCTTTTTAGCGGCCTTGGTCAGGTTTTTGCCAAATGCCTCGATAAAGGTGGATTTGCCAACACCGGGCACGCCGGTAATGCCGATGCGCTGCGATCCGCCGGTATGGGGCATCAGACGCGAAAGAACATCCTGCGCCTGATCAAAATGTCTGGGATTGCGGCTTTCGACCAGTGTGATTGCGCGTGACAGAATGGTGCGATCACCGGCCAGAATGCCCTCGACAATCTGGTCGGTTGAAAGAACCCGTCTGCGCACCGTTTTGCGGGGCTGGCCCTTGGGGCCGCCCGATATGGTGCGCAGCGTTTCCGGCGCATTCTGGGGCGCACTCTTTGGTGCAGTTTCTGTCACGATCTCGCCTTCACAATCAGGCTGCTTCCTCGGACGTTGATTCCTTCAGCTTTTCTAACAGGTCACAGGCCGCTTCGGCAATCACGGTTCCGGGTGGAAAAATCGCCTCGGCCCCGGCTTCGTAAAGTTTGTCAAAATCCTGCGGCGGGATAACGCCGCCCGCAACGATCATGATGTCTTCGCGGCCAAGCTTGTCCAGTTCTGCACGAAGCTGCGGCACGAGTGTCAGGTGACCGGCCGCAAGCGAACTGGCACCGACGATATGGACATCGTTTTCAACCGCCTGCCGGGCGGCTTCCTCGGGTGTTTGGAACAGCGGGCCGATATCGACGTCAAAGCCAAGATCGGCAAAGGCCGTCGCAATGACTTTCTGGCCGCGGTCATGCCCGTCCTGCCCCATCTTGGCAATCAGGATGCGCGGACGGCGGCCTTCGGATTGTTCAAACTCGTTTACCAGCCGGTCGACCTTTTCCAGTGCTTCGTTACCAGCACCAACTTCGGTTTTATAGACCCCCGAAATCGACCGGATCACCGCCTGATGACGGTCATAAACCTTTTCAAGCGCGTCGGAAATCTCGCCCACCGTGCATTTCGACCGGGCAGCCTGCACGGCAAGTTCAAGCAGATTGCCGCTGCCCTGATCGGCGGCATTGGTTAGGGCGGTAAGGGCGCTTTCAACATCCGCATTGTTGCGTTCGGCGCGCAGACGTTCCAGCTTGGCGATCTGTTGACGGCGGACCTCGGCATTATCGACCTGCAAAACATCGACCGGGCGATCATCGGTCGCACGGTATTTGTTCACACCCACCAGTGTCTGACGGCCGCTATCGATGCGGGCCTGTGTGCGCGCAGCGGCTTCTTCGATGCGCATTTTCGGAATGCCGGCCTCAATCGCCTTGGCCATGCCGCCCTGTTCTTCGACCTCAAGGATATGGGCCCATGCCTTTTCCGCCAGATCGCGGGTCAGGCGTTCGACATAATAGGACCCGCCCCACGGATCGATGACCTTGGTCGTACCGCTTTCCTGTTGCAGGAAAAGCTGCGTATTGCGGGCAATGCGCGCCGAAAAATCGGTCGGCAGGGCCAATGCCTCGTCAAGGGCGTTGGTATGCAGCGACTGCGTGTGGCCTTGGGTTGATGCCATTGCCTCAACGCATGTTCTGATGACGTTGTTAAATACATCCTGTGCTGTCAGTGACCAGCCCGATGTCTGACTGTGCGTGCGCAGTGACAGGGATTTGGGGTTCTGCGGATCGAACTGTTTGATCAGCTTGGCCCAGATCATGCGGGCGGCGCGCATTTTGGCGATTTCCATAAAGAAATTCATGCCAATCGCCCAGAAGAACGACAGACGCGGCGCGAATTTATCAATCGGAAGCCCGGCGGCCTGACCGGCACGGGCATATTCGATGCCATCGGCCAGCGTATAGGCCAGTTCAAGGTCCGCCGTGGCCCCGGCTTCCTGCATGTGATAGCCGGAAATCGAGATCGAATTGAATTTCGGCATGTTTTGCGAGGTAAAGGCAAAGATGTCCGAAATGATCCGCATCGAGGGTTTCGGCGGATAGATATAGGTATTGCGGACCATGAATTCCTTCAGAATGTCATTCTGAATGGTGCCCGAAAGCTGTTCATGCTTCACGCCCTGTTCTTCGGCAGCGGCGATATAAAGCGCCATCACCGGCAGGACCGCACCATTCATGGTCATGGATACCGACATCTGATCGAGCGGAATACCATCAAAAAGGGTCCGCATGTCATAGATGCTGTCAATCGCCACACCGGCCATGCCGACATCGCCGGTTACGCGCGGATGATCGCTGTCATAGCCGCGATGGGTGGCAAGGTCGAAGGCAATCGACAGGCCCTTTTGCCCGGCGGCAAGGTTGCGGCGATAAAACGCGTTGGATTCTTCGGCGGTCGAAAAACCGGCATATTGCCGGATCGTCCAGGGTTGCTGGACATACATGGTCGGATAGGGGCCGCGCAGGAAGGGCGGCATGCCCGGCATGGTGTTGAGATGATCAAGCCCCGCCAGATCATCCGCGCCAAAGACGGCCTTGACGTCGATGCCTTCGGGCGTGGTCCAGGGTGCGGTGTTGACCGGGCTGGTCGGGCCGGAAGTTGCGCCATCAAACAGCGGCAGATCGGAAAAGTCCGGAATCCGGGTCATGGTTATTTTACCCCCAGATGTGAAAGGGCTGTTTCGCAGATCGCAAGAACATCCGCCCCGATAAATATGAAATCATCGATACCGGCCGTCTCGTAATCGGCTCTGGCGTCGCCGGGATGTCCGGCAAGGTAAATGCGGGTCGCCCCCGCCTGTTTAAGGTTTTGGGCAGTATCGGCGGCCATGTCGGCATATTGCGGGTCCGATCCGCAAATCACCGCGATCCTGGCACCACTTTCGCCAAATGCCTTGGCGGCTTCGCGGGCGTCTGCAAAGCCGTTATTGGTGATCGCCTCGATCCCGCCAGCTTCGAAAAAGTTTCGGGCAAACATGGCGCGCGCGGTGTGTTTGGCAACCGGGCCCAGATTGGCCAGAAAGATTTGCGGAAATTTGCCGGTTGATGCCTTGTGGGCATCGGCACGATCGCGCAGGGTTTCGAAACTTTCCGAAAGACGATGGGTTGGCAGCGGATCGATGGTTGTGCCCGCGGCCTTGCCATAAAGGGCTTCATACATCTGCGCGATGGTTGCACCGGATTTGGCCGCCGTGATCAGATTCTCAAGGCTGATGCCGATTGCATCCTTAAACCCGGTCTGGCGGGCTTTGGCTTCCTTGCGAATTGTCGTCAGGTCTGGCGCATCGCAGGTGACTTTGGCCTCTGTGATGTTGGGGAATTCCGACACGCCGGTCAGCGGATCGCGCCGGGTGGCAACGCGGCTTTCGCGGGTCTGCCAGATTTCGGAAATCTCTTTTTGCAGGGACCCGTCGGCAAGGGCCTTGATAATGCCGCCCTTGGCTTCAAGTGACTGGAACCGGCCCCAGGCATTGGATGCCAGTTCGCGGGTCAGGTTTTCGATGAACCATGAACCGCCTGCCGGGTCGATCACACGATGAACATTGCTTTCTTCCTGAAGGATCAGTTGGGTGTTGCGCGCAATGCGGCGCGCAAAGCCATCAGACAGGCCGATCAGATGATCATAGGGCAGGCAGATAACGCTATCGGCCCCACCCAGACCGGCGCTCAGGCTGGTGACGGTGGTGCGCAGCATATTGACCCACGGATCAACCTTCGACAGGGCCATTTCGGCCGATACCGCATTGATCGTGATGGTGGCGTCATCCACACCCGATGCCGAAAGAATCCGGCTCCACATCAGGCGAAGCGCGCGCAGCTTGGCAATCCCGGCAAAGAAATCGGTGCCAACCGCTACATTGAACGCAATCGCGCCTGCCGCCTGATCAATCACCATACCGGTATCGGTCAGCGCGCGAAGGTAGGTCACACCAACTGCCAGCAGGCAGGCGAGTTCCTGCCCATCGGTTGCACCGGCATTGTAAAACGGCGCGCCATTGACGGTGATGGCGGTGGCATGCGGGAAACGGTCGATCAGATCGGCGGCAATATCGGCGGCCTGTTTGATCGCATCATCGGCTGAAACCGGAAGGCATCCTGTTGCGGCCAAGGTGCCAATCGGATCGATGTTGAAGGCCGGTGCGGCGTCGCTTGCAAAATCGTCATCCGCGTCGGCGCTGTTTTGCCCATCCTTTTCAAGGCGCGCGGCCAAAAGGGCGGCGGCCGGGATTGCGGCGGCACCGGCATCAAGTGCAACGGTCGCAAGGTTGGTATAGACATCGTCAAGTGTGGCATCGAGATCGGCAAGGCAGTGAATGGCAATGCCGTCAATGCCAGCATCGCCCGATGTGATATCCGCGCCCGTGCGTGCGGCGGCATCCAGACGTAGCAGGACCGACGTTGCGCCGTTTTCCAGATCATCGAGAATCGCGGCATTGACCGATTTGGGATCGGGATGGGCATGAAGCTGCCGGATGTCCCAGCCGCTGGCGGAGTCCTTGGCATCGACGGCGGCACACAGGACCTGATGGATCAGGCGGGTTGCGTCGTCCTGATCGTCGTTGGTGTAAAGCGGCTGCATCGCGAAACCGTCAAGCATCCTTGTGACCAGTTTCTTGTCAAAGGATGCGCCTTTCAGGCCGGATTCCGCCAGTTGACGCCAGCTTGCATAATCGGCGGCTGGAAACTCTGAGGCCAGCTTTAACGGGTCTGTCATGCTCTCTCCCGGTCGCGGTCGGATCTTTTCGGATCTGGGCCGATATCTATTTTACAACGGATTCCCTCCGCCCGGTACACCCCGCCCGGTCCGGCAGAAACAAGAGCCATCTTTCGGTATCTGGCTTATGCGCCGCCAAAAACGGCGCAGTTACAGTTGCGAGGGCAGCTTCGGCCTTGATCGCGGACATGCAGCGGATCGCACCGAATTCCCAAAAGAATGTTTCATATCGCATCTGCGACATGGCGGTGTTTATAGCACCCGCCCATAATTACGTAAATAGGCATGGAAATACCTATTTAGGTCAATGTTGCGGCCAGCCATCAGCATTCCGTAACGTTATCCTTCGGAAAAATGGTTGTTTTCTGCCAAGGACGAGATTGATGAACGGATATTAATGGCGTGCCGCTGCCATTATACTTTGGCCGGATTGTGATGGTTTCTGGGAAAAATTGCGGGGTTTAACCAATTTGACATTTTCGTCTGCCAGATTGGCGCTGTCCCAAATCTCGGAGTATTGCCATCCATGAATGCGCTTAGCGCCGTGCCGCCCCGACCAATGAATGACGGTCTGGTGGTGTTTGCCGACGACAGCCCCAGCGCCAAGGCGGCCCTTGAGACCGTTTTGCGCCGTGCTGGGTATGACGTGGCAGGGTTTGATTGTGCCGACGATCTGATCGACCAACTGGACGGTCTTTATCCGCGGGCGATCATTCTGGATCTTGAAATGCCCGGGATGAGCGGGTTTGAAGCCTTTTGCGAGATTCGCCGCCGCTATCCGAACGCGGTTGAAGTGCCGGTTCTGTTCTTCTCGGCCCATTATGATGCCGATACGCGGGCCCAGGCCGATGCCCTTGGCGCGGCGGACTTTATCAGCAAGGATGCAAGCCCGATGGTGGTGATCGAGCAGCTTAACCGGGCGCTTGATAAATCCATGAGCCATTGCTGAGTAATTTTTAGTAATCGTCCATATTTTTCATTTTCAGTGAATAATCAAAAAATCGGGTCTTTCGGCAAAAAAATGCCGTTGGACCCGATTTTTCGTATTCCTCATATCATAATATCAAATGCCGTCTCAGGCGTGGCGAAGTTGCGCCGGATCACCTGATGGCATGGTGATCGTGTGGTTTTCGTCCCCGTGGACATGATAAAGCTGATCACCGGCAAGTGTGACCGACGGATCAATGGTCGGACGTTGGGCAAGGCGGTCATAGAGTGCCGCAAAATCGGCATCCATCGCATCGAAAAGCTGCTGATAGTCGGTCAGCACGAAATAGGTTTTCTGGAAATCGTCAATCGCATAGTCGGTTGCCATCACCCGTTCGAGGTCAAACGCCACCCGGTTGGGGGCTGGATCGGTGACGGAATAGATGGTTTCCGTTTGCGATGACAGCATGCCCGCCCCATAGGCGCGCAATCCATGGTCGGTCATGATCAGGCCAAACTCGACCATGTACCAATACATGCGGGCGAGTTTCTTGAGCCCGCCTTTGGCAATGGCTTCGGGGCCCTTGGCACCATAAGCCGCCAGATAATCGGCAAAGACCGGATCATAAAGCATCGGCACATGACCAAAGAAGTCATGGAAGATATCTGGCTCGACGAGATAGTCGATTTCCTCTGGCTTGCGCAGCCAGACGGTCACCGGGAAACGCCGGTTGGCGAGATGATCGAAAAACACATCATCGGGCACCAGCCCCGGCACCGCGACAAGGTGCCAGCCGGTGGCGGCATGGAGCTTCTCACTGACCCGACCGAAATGCGGAATGCCATCGGCGGCATCAAGTTTTTCAAGATTGCGGATGTAATCGGGGGCGGCATAGCCCGGCAGGATCGCCTTCTGACGGGAATAAAGTTTGCGCCAAAGGTCATGTTCGGCCTCAGAATAGGATGCCCAGTCCTGGGCCACGGTGTAGTCATCATTGATGTGGCTGTAATCGCCGCGCAGATTTTTGTTCTGGTCCATGACGGTCCTCGTTTGCTCCCTGATGAGACTTTCTGCATGGATCATTTTACATCAATTCAAATGTCATTTTCGCGCGATATAGGGATCAAAATGCGTTATGGTTGATCAAATATGACCGCATAAACCATTTTGAGGGCGAAAAATGACCTATATGCTGTTAAGCCCGACCGACATCAAAATCCTGCAAATCCTTCAGCGCGACGCATCGATCAGCAATGTGCAGCTGGCCGAAAAGGTCGGTATGTCGCCTTCGCCGTGCCTGCGCCGGGTCAAGCAGCTTGAGGCATCGGGCATCATCCGCCAGACGGTCGCGTTGCTGGACCGCAGGAAGGCCGGGCTTGGCGTGCTGGCAACCATTCAGGTCCGCCTGCAACGTCACACCGAAGAAGGGGCGGAGGATTTTGCCAAGGCGATGAACGACCTGCCGCAGATCATGTCCTGTTGGGCGATGACCGGTCGGCAGGACTTCCTTCTGGTGGCGCTGGCGCGCGATATTGAAAGCTTTGGGGATTTCGTGACGCACAAGCTGCTCTCGATGCCCAATGTGCGTGATGTGCAGTCAAGCCTTGTGCTTAAGGAATACAAGAACCAGACGGCGATTCCGATATTGGCGACGGTTTGAGGGTTGCAGGCACGATATGGCTGCCAACTTCGCCCGCACCAATGATGCCGATGATCGTCACGGGAGATTTAACTTTGGATTTGCCAACGAAAGCGATGCGGGCAGGCAAAGGGGGAATTTTCCCGCCCGCATCAGGGTGATCATCAGGTGCCGATGCCACCCGCGACATTGACGGTTTCGCCAGTGATGTAACCGGCATGCGGCCCGGCAAAGAAGGCGATGGTTTCGGCGACTTCGTCGAGTGTCGCGATCCGGCGGATCGGGTGCATGTCAAGAAGCGCATCGGGCACGCTGTCGCCAAGGACTTCGGTGGCCATGTCGGTTGGCATCACGCCGGGCTGAATGACATTGACCGTGATGTTACGACCGCCGAGATCACGGGCAATACCCTTGGCATAGCCGACAAGGGCGGCTTTGGTCCCGGCATAGTCGGCCGCACCGGCGAAGGGAACGTGGCTGCCAAGGAGTGAGCCGATAAAGATGATCCGGCCCCCGTCCGAAAGTTTGGGGGCGGCCGCACGGGTATTGGCGATTGTCCCCATGACATTGACCTGCCATTGGCGATTGTATTTTTCGCCATCAAGTTCGGGATCATCCACCAATTGCCCCTGAATGGCGATACCGGCATTGTTCACAAGGATGTCGAGCCTGCCGAATTCGGCAATCACCGCATCGATCAACGGTTTGGCAGAGGCCAGATTCGACTGATCGCTTTTGATTGCAATCGCACGAACACCTTTGGATTTGAGTTTTTCGACGACGGCATGGGCCTTGTCGGCGGAAGACGCGTAGCTGATGGCGACGTTTGCGCCAAGATCGGCAAGCTTTTCGGCCGTGACAGCCCCAAGGCCACGCGACCCGCCCGTGATGAGGGCGACTTTGCCGCCAAGAGTTTCGGTCATGATTAATCCTTCCTGTGTGTGATCCGTGCTGGTCGGCCAAGATGGCGGCAGCATATTTCATAACGATTGTTACTATAACGATCATTATGAAAACTGGACATGTGCTGTCAAGTGGTTTAGTAACGGTCATTATGAAAAAGCAGGATTGGACTGATGGGACGTCATCGCGAATTTGATGTGGAAAAGGCACTCGACGCGGCACTTTGTGTTTTCTGGCGCAAGGGCTACGAAGGGGCGTCCTATGCCGATCTGACAGAAGCAACCGGTGTCGAACGGCCCGCGCTTTATTCCGCGTTTGGCAACAAGGAAGCCCTGTTTCGCAAGGCGCTGGACCGTTATTACGCGCATTATCTTGATTATATTCCGGTGGCACTCGACCTGCCGACGGCCCGCGAAGTTGCAGCGCATATCCTGTATCAGGCGGCTGATCTGAACACACGTTACCCCGATCATACCGGCTGTCTTGGCATCCACGGGGTTCTTGCCGGATCGGATGATGCGGAACCGGTGCGACAGGCATTGATTGAGGCCCGTGCAGTCGGCGAAGAACAGCTTCGCCAACGGTTCGAGAGGGCAAAGGCCGAGGGTGATCTGCCTGAAACAGCCGATCCGGGCGTGCTTGCGTCGTTCGTTCTGACGATCCTGCATGGCATGGCAGTACAGGCCAAGGCAGGTTTTAGCCGTGAAAGGCTGGAACGCGTTATCGACCAGGCACTTTCGACCTGGCCGACAGCGTCTTGATGATTGGTTGTAATTACCGGGAAGTTCTTTGGGACCGGCTTTGCAAAATCACGGCACAATCTTGAAGAACGGGTCGCAGCAGGTCCCACCCGGCGTGCAGCCGTAATTGCCAGTCATATCCATTGAAAAATCGGCTTTCTTCCATTGGCGATAATGGGCCGGGGTGAAATAGACGAGGTTGTTTACATAGTCGTAAACGATCCGGCCATCCGAGTTGGCATAGGCATATTGGTTATCGGCCGGATATTCCTGCTGGGTAAACTCGATATAGCCGGTCAGCGGGACTGCAACACCGCCGACAACAGAGAAACGATGCGCAACGCAATGCCAGCGTTGGCTGTTTGACATGCCCCCCAAGGCATCAAGAGCATTCATTGTTTGTTGCTGGTTTGGGTTGCCTGCGTAGTTGGGGCAAGCGGCGGTATTTAATCCGCCCAACGCGATCCGGGGCAGGTGATCAACGGCGTTGCCATGTGGTGAGCGAACCGCCCCCTGCCAATAGGCAGGCCCCATCGCGAAAGGCCCATTAACAGCAGCGGGATAGAAATTCCCGGCGGCCACCTGTGCGACATTGTAGGCGTGCAGGGATTGCGCCATCTGGCGAAGGCCGTTGGTAACAACGGCGCGCGTTGCACTGACCGAAGGCACGACCAACCCGGATAGGGTCTGGGTCGAGACGGCCTGCACGTTTTGGGGTAAAGCAGCCCAGTTATCGCACTGATTGACCGGGAAAGTATGCGAAGCCCCGTTTGGTGCGCGGCCCGACCATAATTGTCCAATGGCATCTTGCGGGTCTGCCCACTGATTCTGAGCCATAACAGGGATGGCCAAGGGAAGTGTCAGAACCAATCCGAGGAGTAGGGAATAGAGGCGTTTCATTTGTGGGTCCTTGGTTCGTTGATCATCTTCGAAAAGAAGGAAGCCCAGATTTGACGTCCCGCCGGATTGATTGTGATCGCGCTGCACTGCGTCACGGGTGATGCTTGCTTTTGGTTGGTGATTTCGGGCATAGGTTTGATCCTGTTCTGAATGCGCCCGGTCTTTGAATTTGCCCAGTCATGGAGAGCCCCAAGATGTCTGCCAATTCTGCCAACCAGATTGCCGCCAATCCGATCCTTGTCGAAGCCACGCGTGGCGGGATGGTCGAGAGTTTCCATCGCGGGCGGTATGTCGTGATGAAGGCCGATGGCACGGTGGTTGCCGAGGGCGGGGATATTGACGCGTTGATGTATCCGCGATCCGCGATCAAGCCGTTGCTGGCGATCCCGCTGGTTGAAAGCGGGGCGGCGGATGCGTTCGGGCTTGAGGATAAGCATATTGCACTGGCCTGTTCGTCGCATAATGGCGAGGAAGAACATGCCCGGACGGTGGCGGCGTGGCTTGAGAAAATCGGGTTGTCGGTCGATACGCTGGAATGCGCGCCGCATTATTCGTTAAGCCTGAATGCGGCGATCAAGCAGGCGTCTGATCATGTGAAGCTTTCAAAGGCGCATAACAATTGTTCGGGCAAGCATTCGGGGTTCCTGACGACCGCGCAGTATCTGGGCGATGATCCGCAAGGTTATATCGAGGAAGCCCATCCGGTTCAGCAGCGCCTGATCAGGGTTCTGGAGGAAATGGGCGATTGCGATCTGTCTTCCACGCCACGTGGCATTGATGGATGCGGCATTCCGGTGATCGGGATGCGGTTGCGTGACCTTGGCCTTGCCATGGCGCGGATGGCCGATCCGAGCGGATTGGCTCCCAAGCGCATCGAGGCGATCAAACGCATTCGCAAGGGATGTGCGCAAGCCCCGTTCATGGTGGCGGGCACCGGGCGTTTTTGCACCGGGATCATGGAAGTGTGCGGCGAGGATGCGCTGGTCAAGGTTGGGGCGGAAGGCGTTTATTGCGCAGCATTCCCCAAACAGGGTCTTGGCGTTGCCCTTAAGATTGATGATGGCACCCAGCGCGGGGCCGAGGTTGCGATGGGCGCGATCCTGCGCCAGCATGGCGTGATTGATGATGCCCGTGCCGAAACACTTAAAAATTATCTGACGCCGGTTCTGACCAACTGGGCGGGCAAATATGCCGGGGATCTGCGCCCGGCATTCTGATTTGGGGGAAAGATGCACAGCATCGCGGCCTATGCCGGTGCAGCAATTGCCGAAATCGCTGGATGCTTTGCATTCTGGGCATGGCTTCGGCTTGGCAAATCCGCATTCTGGATCGTGCCGGGCATTTTATCGCTGATCGTGTTTGCCTGGGCGCTGACCAGGGTTGAAAGCGATTTTGCCGGGCGGGCCTATGCGGCCTATGGCGGGATTTATATTGCGGCCTCACTGGGCTGGTTATGGCTGGTTGAAGGCAAAATGCCCGATAGATGGGACATGACCGGGGTTGCGGTCTGTCTGGTCGGGGCGGGGATCATTTTGTTCGCACCGCGTTAACCGGTTTTTTGACCGTATCGGCTTTGCCTGTCCGATCCTCGGCCGGGAGCAGGACATGGAAGGTTGTGCCCTTGCCCATTTCGGTTTCAAACCAGATGCGTCCGCCATGCTTGACCTGCACGATGTCGTGGGTGATGGCAAGGCCCTGACCTGTGCCCTTGCCGACTTCCTTGGTGGTGAAGAACGGGTTGAAGATTTTGGATCGGTTTTCCTTGGCGATGCCCGTGCCGTTATCGGAAATACTGATCAGGACACTGTCATCGAGGAAGGTGGTTTTGATCCTGATCTCGCCTTCTTCGGGCGTGCGTCCAGCGGCGTCAATCGCCTGGGCGGCATTGACGAGCAGGTTGAGGAAGACCTGATTGATTTCGTTGATGTGACACGGGATATGCGGCACTTCCGGTTCGTATTCTTCGATGAGTTGCGCATAATGTTTCCATTCGTTACGCGAAATCACGGTGACGTTTGACAGGACGCGATTGATATCGGTCGCGGTTTTTTCCGCCCCGCCCGGATGGGAAAATTCCTTCATCGACAGGACAATGCGGGCGACCTGATTGATGCCGTCAAGGGATTGCTGGGTGGCGTGGGGAATTTCATCAAGCAGGAATTCCAGATCGGCATCGCGCATTTTCTGGGCAAAATTCCTGAAGGTGTTTTCAGGCAATCGGTCGCGATTCTGCCAGAGCGTTTGCAGCGCCAGCCCCAGAATGCGCGACAGCGCCCCATAGCCGTCATTGAGGAATTTCAGGTTGTCGCGGATATACTGGCTGGGCGTATTGATTTCATGGGCAATGCCCCCGGCAAGATGACCGATGGCTTCGAGTTTCAAGGCTTCGCGCAATTCACCTTCGAGCTTTTGATGCGATTCTTCGGCCTGTTTGCGGCGCGTGATATCGCGGAAAATGTAAAGGTAGCTCATTTCGCCGGTGAAATTGGCGGGGCTTACGGTGATTTCCATCGGAAAGGTATCGCCATCAAGGCGCTGTCCCATGGTTTCGGTATAGTCATAGCGCAATGTGCCGCTGCTGATATTGATGCAACGGTTGAGCAATTTGTGACGCACGGTCGATTTTCGATCGACAAACAAGGCATCAACCGACCGGCCCAGCATATCGGACATCGTGCCCCGCATCAGATTGAGTGCGGACTCGTTGCAATCGCAGATCATCCCGGCACCATCAATGACCAGAATGCCTTCGACAACGCTGTTGAGGATGGTTTTAAGCCGCTGATTTGACTCTGTTTCGCGTTTCTTCTGTTCGTTCAGAAGAGCATGAATCTGCTTCAGGGCTTCGGGGCTGACATCAAGTTGATCAATCGCGTCGAGCAAGTCGTCGGTACCTGCCGAATCGCTGGTCGGGTGGATGACCTTGAGGTTTTCGTCATTGTGGTGTGTGTCGTTCATACCGGCTTTCCGTGTTTCAACCGTTTTGCGAAGGTTTCATGCCGCCACGACGAATGCGGATCGGTTCATGGAATTTGTGAATCTGTTGAAACACGCGCAGGCGCTGCAACTGGACCTCGGAAACGTGGTTGCCGTGGGTCAGCAGCACATGACCATCGACGGTTTCGATATCGGTCATCAGGAAGTCGTGCACACGCAGCGATTTCAGCAAGATATCCTGTTCGCGGCCCTTGGGATGGATATCGACATCGTAAGAGTCGTCAACTATTGCCAGCAGGTCGGAAATCTGACCGAAAAGTTCCGGATCGTAGCGATGCGAATGTTCTTTCAATTCATCGAAATTCTGGGCCAGTGGCATGTCGCTGGTGCTGATTTCGGCAAGGTCATTGAGGATACGCAGCACGCGCGCGCCAAGAGGAATATCCGTACCCTTCGGACTGTTGTCAGTGGGGAAGCCCGTCCCGTCAAAATTGCGGAACTGAAGATAGACGATTTCGCCGATATGGTTCAAACGCGGGATATTGGAAATCAGTCGTTTTCCCACCTCTGGCGTGCGTTTCAAAAGGTCGCGTTCAAGCGGTTGCAGAACCTTGCCCATGGCCAGACGCGCCAGCGTTTCAGGTGGTAGCGAGACCAGGCCAATCGGCGCAAGAAGGGCGGCCAGACCAAGTTCCCACGGCTGGGGATAGCCAATATCGCGCGCAATCATGTCGCACCATGATTTCACCCGCATGGACCGGCCGAATATCAGGGGATTAAGCTGGGCCAGAACATCGGTCAGAACCTTGACGCTGCCTGCCAGTGTCTGTTCCAGAAGATCGCGTTCCGCCGTGATCAGATGATATTGGCGGATGGCATCGTTGATCCCCTGTTCCAGCACCTCGTCATCGCAGGGTTTGCTGAAAAACCGGAAAATATGGCCGCGATTGATGGCCTCGACGGCGGTGTGCTGGTCGGCATTGCCGGTCAGCATCATGCGAACCGTATCGGGACTGACGCGCCCGATTTCGGTCAGAAGTTTCACACCGTCCATGCCAGGCATCCGCATATCGGCGATGCAGACGGCAAAGGGACCGTCTTCCATCAGGATACGTAAGGCTTCCTGCCCGCCAATGGCGATTTCAAAATCGTATTTGTGGCGCATCTTGCGTTGCAGGGCATGCAGCAGGTTTTTGTCGTCATCAACGAAAAGGACTTTGCTTTTTTCCATGGCCACGGATCTTTACTGGGTCAGGGTTTTGTATTTGTCGGCGACAACGCGCGCGATCATGCGCCATTCGTCAAGCTGGTCAGCTTTGCCGATGGTTTTCAGATATTCCATGTCGATATGGCTTTCGACCTGTTTGCCGGTTTCTTCGGCGGCAACCTGCCGGGTGAGGTCCTGTGCGACATAAATTGCGGTAAGGACGTTCATTTCGCGATGCGGGGTATCCATCGGGCGGTGGTGATAGGCAACGGCCTGTACCACGGGTGCCGGGAAGCCCCATAAACCCAGAAGATAGGCGCCTATTTCCGGATGACCGGCGCCGAACTGTTCGATTTCGGCCTGTTCGATGGGGATATGTTCCTGTTCGACCCGGTCAATCACCTTGGCCATTTCGGCATTGCGGTTGGCGTAAAGGATCAGGCTGCCGACGTGGCTGAGCATGCCGGTCGAGGGAACAGCGTGGCAGATGGCGCGCGGCAGTTTTTCATATTCGGCAATCAGGGCGGCGGTGACGCCGATCTGCTGGCTGCGATGGCAGAGGCGCAGCAATTTGTCGGCTTCGCTTTTGGGGCCATCAAATCCGCGGAAAATGCCAACAAAAAGGGCCAGTGCTTTTAGCGTCTCGGTCCCGATCATGCGTACGGCATGGGAGACGGAACTGATTTTCTGGGCGATGGCGAAATAGGCGGAGTTGGTCAGTTTCAGGACTTCGGCGGTCAGGGCTATATCGGATGAAACGATCCGGGTGATCTGATCCTGGGATATTCTCGGGTCTTCGAGTGCCTTGACCAGCCGAAGGTAAGTATCGGGCGGGGAACTGAGTGTGTCGATGCTGGCAACGAGGGACCGCAATTCCGGCCGGGTCAGCAGACTGCGCAAATCAAGCGCGTTTTCGATGGTTTCGATCAGCACCAGGTCTTCGCACGGTTTGGCAAGATATTGATGGGCTGGCCCTACGGTACGCAGAACGGCTTCTTCCTCGGCGAAGCCCGAAAGGATGATGCGGGTGGCGTGTGGATGGGATTTTTGCAGGGTGCTCAGCAACGTTGCGCCATCCATACCGGGCATCCGCATATCCGATACAACCACATCGAATTCTTCGTGACTGGCAAGTTCAATGGCGGCAGCCGCACTGGTGGCAAAAACCATGTGCCAGTCCGGACGCATGCCGCGCAACCGCCGCCGCAGGCCGTTCAGGATGTTTTCGTCATCATCAACGAACAGGATATTGTTCATAAAATAGGTCCATGCCACGAGAACTGACTATGAATTTGGTGATTTTGTCCGCCAGATCAAAGGTCTCGATCACATTTAAATAAAATTGCAGGAAAAGATATTCTGCACGTTCAGGATGTGATGGCGCATTTCGGCGGCGGGCCGCGAGTCGTGCACAGGCGATACAGGGTCGATCAATGCCGCATCGAACAGGCCTTGGGCGAGCATAATTGTTTTACAATTTATGTTGGCTGGTTGTTGGAAAGCGCCCGGCAAATTCCAAGATGTCATATAGTGTCAGAAAATAACGGGCCCGGCCCGGCTATACTAATTTTGTAACGTTGCATTTTGCGGTTGGGGCAGGTTGCTGGGGGATTGATTCTATCACATGGTGTCACGACCGGAGCTGATTGAGGCGATCAAAAAGCATCAGCGATATGTTTTAAAGCAGCCCGGTGGCAAGCGCATGCAGCTTCGCAACGGGAACCTTTCGCGTATCAAAATGAGCAAGATCAGCCTTGAAGACGCCATCCTGCCCGGAGCAAACTTCATCCAGGCCGTGATCAAGGATGTCAGTTTCAATTTCTGTGACCTGTTTGGAACCAACTTTGTCGAAGCCGATCTTGAAGGATCAAGCTTTGAGCGGGCCGATTTGCGCGGGGCGAATATGGCGCGGGCCAAGTTGCGAAACGCCAGTCTCAAGGCGGCCGACCTTCGGTCCGGAGTGATGATCGTGATGGATGCCGGGCGGGAACGCCGGGTCAAACGGGCCACCGATCTTGGCAATGCCGACATGGCAGGGTCGGTGATGGCGGGGGCCAATCTTTCGGAAGCCAATATGTCGGGTTCCAGTCTGGTGGATGCCGACCTGAGTGATGCGAACATGTTTGCCGTCAATCTTGCCGGGGCGGATTTAACGGGCTGCAATCTTTCGGGGGCGAAGATGAAGAACGCCAACCTCAAGGGGGCGAAGCTTCATAATGCAGTTCTGGCCGGTACCGATTTAAGCGGAGCGAACCTTCGCAATGTCGATCTGAACGGTGTCGATCTTTCGCAGGCCAATACCGCCAACAGCCTTGGCAGCAAGGCAGTGGCCCCCCTGCCCGAAGATATTCGCGATCTGGTCAATGCACATAGCGAATGGCTTTCGACCGGTGGACGACAGGGCAAGCCGTTGGATGCGAACGGGCGTGACCTTTCGGGGATGGATTTTTCGGGCCTGGATCTTTCGGCGGCATGTTTTGAAAATTGCGTTTTACGCGGTGCGTTGTTCGTCGATACCATTCTTGCCATGGCATCACTGCGGCGGGCAGACCTTAAACTGGCGAAATTCAATAGTGCGATATTAAACGGTGTGCGGTTGAACGGGGCCAACTGCCAGAAGGCGATATTCCAGGGCGCGCGGTTTGGTGCCGTTGAACAACGTGATGGCAATGGGCAAAAAACAGGTGTGATCTGGTATGCCGATCTGAGCGGTGCGGATTTTTCCAAGGCCGATATGCGCAATGCCAGTTTCAGTCAGCCAAAGATGGCGGAAGTCAAAATGGTGCGCGCCAATATTTCCGGCGTTGCATTTGGTGAAACGGACCTGAGCAGTGTGGATTTTGCCGGGGCCAATGTGGCCGCGGCCCTGAATGGGCGTTTGCCCGATCACGCCTGATTTTGAAGGTCGGGGGTATCTGTAAAAAAAACCGCCTTTCGGGTGAAAGGCGGATTTGATCTTTTGGGGTCTGGCAAGCTGATCAGCTACGGTAATCCGCATTGATCGAGATATAGCCATGTGTCAGATCGCAGGTCCAGACGGTGGCCGTGCCATCGCCAAAGCCAAGATCGACATCGATATCGATATACTGGCCCTTGATGTGGGCTGCGACCGGGGCTTCGTCATAATCGGCGACGCGTTCGCCGTTTTTCGCCAGAACAATGCCACCGATGGAAACGGTCAGTTTGTTCGGGTCGGCCTGCACACCGCATTTGCCAACCGCCATGACGATGCGGCCCCAGTTGGCGTCTTCACCGGCAATCGCGGTTTTGACCAGCGGAGAGTTCGCAATCGCCTTGGCGGTGATTTTGGCTTCTGCTTCGCTGATGGCGCCGGTGACATTGACGGTGATGAATTTTGACGCCCCTTCGCCGTCGCGCACGACCTGATGGGCAAGATCACGCATGACGTCTTCAAGCGCGGTTTTGAAACCGGCCAGTGCCGGATCATCAATACCGGTGACGGCGGCATTGCCCGCCTTGCCGGTTGCCGCCAGAAGGACGGTATCAGACGTCGAGGTATCGCTATCGACCGTGATCGCATTGAACGACCGGTTGGTGCAATCGGCAAGCAGGGATTGCAGCACGGCATGGGGCACGGCGGCATCGGTAAAGATGAAGCCCAGCATGGTTGCCATGTTCGGTTCGATCATGCCTGAACCCTTGGCAAAACCGGCAATGCTGACCTTGGCACCGTGGATGGTGGCGGTGGCCGATGCGCCCTTGGGGAAGGTGTCGGTGGTCATGATCGCCTTGGCGGCATCAAGCCAGCCAGCGTCATTTGCCAGAAGATCGGGCAGGGCATCGGTGATGCGGTTTGCGGTGGTCGGCTCCCCGATGACACCGGTGGAGGCGGTGAAAATCTCGGTCTTGTCGCAGCCCAGCGCCTTTGCGGCGGCTTCGACCTTGTCTGCGACGAATTTTTCGCCCGCCTTGCCGGTGAAGGCAACCGAGTTACCGGCATTGACAAAGAATGCCCGGCCGGTGCCGCCTTTAAGCGCCTCGCGTCCCCAGCGAACAGCGGCCGATGCCGTGGTCGAGGTGGTGAAGACACCCGCAACCTGTGTGCCCGGTTCGAGTTCGGCCAGAAGGACATCAGGGCGGCCCTTGTAGCGGATGCCAAGGGTCACGGTATGCAGTTTGACACCGGGAATTGCCGGAAGATCGGGGAAGCTGGCCGGGGCCAGCGGAGAAAGCGACGTCGCAACCATCTGTTCAATTTCCTTCGTTGAACGTAACCCTGCCATTAATCCAAAGGTAGCGCATTTGGCACGGGTGGATGACAAAAAAAACGGGGCGATGCCGGACGGCTCACCCCGTTTTGGATCTCAGCTTTGAAACCGGTTAAGCCGTGGGGCTTAGTTTTTCGGGGTTTCTGCGCTGTCGTCTGTGGCCGGGGTTTCGGTGTTGTTCACCACCTCGGCATCGGATCGAAGTTCTTCAATCAGGTCCTGAACGGCCTGCTGGGTGACTTCTGCTTCCATCTGCTGACGGATTTCTTCCAGGGTCGGCTGTACGCCGTCTTTTTTCTCTTCAACCAGGATCACGTGCCAGCCGAACTGGGTCTGAACCGGTTCTTTGCTGTATGTGCCCGGCTCCATCGCGAAGGCAGCTTCGGCGAACGGTGCGACCATGTCGCCCTTGTTGAAGAAGCCAAGATCACCACCATTGGGACCGGACGGGCCGGTTGATTTTTCTTTGGCGAGTTCGACGAAATCGGCACCGTCATCCAGCTCGGCAATCACGGCTTTGGCGTCGTCTTCGTTTTCCAGAAGGATGTGACGCGCGTGAACCTGCGGCTCTGGCTCGTTGGTTTTGATGAATTCGTCGTAATGGGCTTTGATCGCGTCGTCGGTGACTTTCTCGGCGATTGCGCGTTCAAGATAGGTTTCGGCAACGAGGCGGCGCTCAAGAGCTGCGAGCTGATTCTTGACCTCTTCATCGTCGGCAAGACCCGCATCCTGACCGGCAAGCATCAGCAGGCGCTGATTGATTTCGCGGTCGACAAGCATCGGCTTGAGCATTTCAAACGGGAGCTGGCGATACTGTTGGGGCAGGCCCTCTTGTGTCGCGCGCACTTCGGATTCCAGGATTTCCTCGCCATTGACGGTTGCAAGAACCTGGTCTTCGGCCGGTGCAGCGTCCTGTGCCATAACCGGGCTTGCAAACATGACGGTCGCAAGTGACGCAGCGAGTAGGGTTTTGCGCAGCATATTTTCTCCAGACTTTTCATTTAAGGGGGATTTTTCCCCATGCCTCACCCCACGGATAAATCACATCCGGTCGTGACACACAAGGGTTCCCCTCGGATGTCACGGTTTTTTCAAAGCAATCTGGCTAAAATGTGAAATGCTGATGTAGTGCGGAAAATATAATGGCGCGGGCAAGGGTGATTTCGCGCCCTTGCCCACCGGTTTCTGCCAGAATCCAGAAATAGCCTTCAGGCGCGAACGTCAAAAAAGACTTCGCCGACGGTGCCGGTGGTGCCGTCATCGCGCTCAAATTGTGATTTAGCAACCAGATCACCACCGATCAGGCGCTGATCAAGCGGGGTGATCATTGTCAGCGAAATCGATTTGATGCCTTCGCTTTCAAGCGAGCTTTGGCTACCATCAGCACGCAGCAGGACCAAAGAGGAAAAGACCTTGTCCTTATTGTCTATCACGCCATCATTGTTGTCGTCATATTTGGCGAGTTCGGCAAAGCCGTCCTTGGCACCGTTTTGATCGCCAAACAATTCGGTGCCATCATTGATGATGCCATCATCGTTGCGATCAAGCGCCAGAAGTGCGTCATTGCCGCCGATCCATGCGGTTTGATCAACAGTTCCATCGCCATCAATATCGAACTGTTTGTTATCATTGACGTGTGAGGTGGTGATGCCGTCCCCGTCAAGATCAAGGATGAGCGGATCTTTCTGATAGACTTGGGTGATTTCAATGCGGATCATTTCGATCTGGGCGCGGAATTCCGAGATCGAGATGTTCGCGCTGCCTTTGATCTTTGAGAAACGGCTTTCGAGCTGGGTCAGGTCAAGCTTGAAGCTTTGTGAAACGATCGACATCCCGCCAGCAGATATGACAGATGTTTCGTTGGTGGCATTTAAAGACAGTTCTTGCACTGAGACCGAGGCGGCGGTGCCATCCAGATTTGAAACGGCGAGCCCTTCGGGGGTATTTCCCGTCATGGAATTGGCAATTTCGCGTGCCTTTTCCGGGGGGATTCCCATCATCGCAAGAACGATGAAAGCCTCGTTATTCATGCGCTTTTGCGCATCGCTAAGCGCAGGTTTCATCAGGTTCAGAACGTCAAGTGCGCTGCTTTGAAATTCAAAAACCGGCTTGTCGAACTCTTCGACGGTCGATTTCAGTCGTTCATTGGCTTCTTGGCTGATCTCGATATTGTCGATGATGCTTCGCGTCCGGGCGATGTCTTCTTCTAGCTGCGCGGTGCTTTTGGCTTCGTCAACGACGTTCGTGACGACATTAGGTGTCGCAGCGACATAGCGTTCTGTCGCGTCGGCAGGAGAATTGGAGATATTGATTTGTCCAAACATTCAGCGCCTCCTTCCTGAAGGGCTGCGGGATGGGGGCAATTGCTGCGGCCCCATCCCGTGCTGCTATGGTCAGGCCAGAACGTCCTGTTCCTGGCTTGGGTCAATTACGGAGACGGTTTCGCCGTTCGGCAACTGGAAGGTGGCACCGTTTTCATCCTGTCCGAAACGGCCCATCGGCATCAGCATGTCGACCGACAGTTTCAGCATCGGATCACCAGAACCGTCTTCGGCCATGGTTTCGGTCACGCCACGTACGACCAGAGTTGCCTGTTCCATGATCTGGGCATTGAGTTTGGCCATGCGGCTGGCGAGAATTTCCTGCATGCTGGCGTCTTCGGTGGTGCCATCTGCATTTTCTTTGCCGTCGGCGGCCGGTGCGGCCCCGGTGGTATCAAGCATCAGATCGCGGATGAAGTCAGCGACTCCGCTGCCTTCCATATCAAACAGAAGACCGCCATTACCGGCACCGGCCGGATTCCCCAGCATATCGACGAGATTGCCGCCGCCAAGGCCGTTCATCACGGTACCAAGCGCGCCCATCGCCGCCCCCATGCTGTTGCCAATGGCAACGGCTTCGGTTCTGACAACCTGGATCTTGGAGGCCTCGTAATTGAATGAAAACTCGCCGGTGTCGCTGTTGATGTTGATATCAAGAGACTGCATCGCCATCATCGCGGACTCGGAAACGCCGACACCCGCACCATTGGCACCTGCATAGGAAATTTCGGTGCGCGAGTGACTTGCGATGGCCTGCTGGAAGGAGAAATCGATCTGGCCGTCATCAGCAGCCATTTCGCGGATTCCCTTGAACATCGCGTTGGTCGCGGCAAGGGCTTCCTTGTCATCCATTCCGGCCAGTTTGAACATTTCGACCATGTCATCCTTGATCAGCTCAAGGGCGGCGTCGAGCGCCTTGGCGAAAAGCTCGTCGGTGGTCATCGGTTCGGATTTCAGGGATTTCGAACCGGCAGCCTGCAACGGGTTTTTATCCGCATTGCGTGCGGCAACCGCATCCTCGGACAAGTCAACAGGATCAACAACCGGGGTCGGATTGCCACCGGTTTTGCCTGCATTCTGACCAGCCTGACTGCCAGATGTGGCAATCGGCTGACGCGCGTCGGTCAGGGATGATTGTCCCTGTCGAAAGGGATTAAGCGTGGAGAAATCCACCATTTCCTCCTCCTGAGGCTTCTTTCGCGCAGGGCACCCAAGCCCTGAGATATCGCGAAAAAGATGAGCTACTTGCTCTGAAATTCAAAGTTGAACACAGATCATACGTGTTTTTTGTGATTTCCTCAAGCGTGAAGGAAGTGACATCTGCGTGTGCAGGCAAAGGTTGTATAACTGCGTGCCCTTGGTCGGGACTTTTTGCGGCCATAACCGCCCTAACATTAGTGATAATGGTTCGTTCCGTTGACAGATGGCAGACAGGGTTCTATCTGTGATCGGGCCTCGGTATATAGCCGTTGCCCCATAACTGTTTTTTCATTTGTTCAGGAACGTTTTAATGCTCGGCGTAATTGCCCGGAAAATTTTCGGTTCAGCTAACGATCGTGAAGTCAAAGCCCTGCGGGCCACGGTCGAGCAAGTCAATGCCCTGGAACCCGAAGTCGAGAAGCTTAGTGACGACGAACTGCGCGCCCGTACCGATTGGCTGCGCGAACGTCTGTCCAAGGGCGAGACTCTGAAGGATATTCTTCCTGACGCATTTGCCACCGTTCGCGAGGCCGCCAAACGTGTCCGCGGCGAACGTCATTACGATGTGCAGCTGATGGGCGGCATGGTTCTGACACTTGGCAAGATCGCCGAGATGAAAACCGGTGAAGGTAAAACGCTGGTTTCGACGCTTCCGGTTTATCTGAACGCGATCGAAGGCAAGGGCGTCCATGTTGTGACGGTCAACGATTACCTGGCGCGTCGTGACGCGGAATGGATGGGGCAGGTTTACGGCTTCCTGGGGCTTTCTGTTGGCGTGATCATGCATGGCATGACCGATGACCAGCGGCGTGCGGCCTATGCATGCGATATCACCTATGCGACCAATAACGAGCTGGGCTTTGATTATCTGCGCGATAACATGAAGTTCCGCCTTGAAGACATGGTGCAGCGCCCGTTCAACTTTGCCATTGTCGATGAGGTTGACAGCATCCTGATTGACGAAGCACGGACGCCGCTGATCATTTCCGGCCCGGCCGAAGACAGTTCGGAGTTGTATCGCGCGATTGATGCGCTGATCCCGAAACTGACCGAGGACGATTACGAGAAGGATGAAAAGGCACGTGCCGTCACCCTGACCGAAGATGGCACCGAGAATGCCGAGCAGCTTTTGCAGCAGATGGGCATCCTGACCGAAGGCACGCTTTATGACGTTGCCAACGTGCATCTGGTGCATCACGTCAATCAGGCGCTTAAGGCGCACAAGCTGTTCCAGAAGGATACCGATTACATCGTCAAGGACGACAAGGTCGTGATCATTGACGAATTCACCGGCCGCATGATGGAAGGCCGCCGGTATTCGGACGGTTTGCATCAGGCGCTGGAAGCCAAGGAAAAGGTCAAGATCCAGAACGAAAACCAGACCCTGGCATCGATCACCTTCCAGAACTATTTCCGTCTTTATCCGACCCTTGCGGGCATGACCGGCACGGCAATGACCGAGGCCGAGGAATTCGAGGAAATCTACAATCTTCAGGTTGTCGAAATCCCGACCCATCGCCCGATTGCCCGTAAAGACGCCGATGATGAAATTTATCGGACGGCCAAGGAAAAATGGAACGCGATTGCCGATCTTCTGGAAGATTGCCACAAACGCGGCCAGCCAGCCCTTGTCGGCACGGTGTCGATTGAAAAGTCGGAAATTCTTGGCGCGTTGCTGAAAGAACGAAAAGTCCCGCACGAGGTCCTGAACGCCAAACAGCATGAACGCGAGGCGTTCATCGTGGCACAGGCCGGTGCGCCGGGCGCGATCACGATTGCCACCAACATGGCCGGTCGTGGTACTGACATCAAGCTTGGTGGCAACGTTGAAATGCGTGCCGAGATCGAGCTTGCCAATATCGAAGACGACGCAAAGCGCGCCGAGGGGATCGAGCGGATCAAGGCCGAAGTCAAAGCCGACCAGCAGAAGGTTCTTGATGCCGGTGGTCTGTTTGTGATCGGTACCGAGCGCCATGAATCGCGCCGCGTTGATAACCAGCTTCGCGGTCGTTCCGGCCGTCAGGGTGACCCGGGCGGATCGAAATTCTTCCTGTCGCTTGAAGATGACCTGATGCGCATTTTCGGGTCCGAGCGCATGGACGGGATGCTTCAGAAGCTTGGCCTTCAGGAAGGCGAGGCGATCTATCATCCGTGGATCAACAAGGCGCTTGAAAAGGCACAGCAGAAGGTCGAGGCGCGTAACTTCGACATTCGTAAGAACGTACTGAAATTCGATGATGTGATGAATGACCAGCGCAAGGTCATTTATGAACAGCGCCGCGATCTGATGCAGGCCAAGAATGTTGCCGAAGATGTGGCGGATATGCGCAGCGAGGTCGTCGAGGACCTTGTGACCAAATACTGCCCGGAAAAGGTTTATCCGGAACAGTGGGAAGCCGCCAGCCTGCATGAAGAATGCACACGTCTGTTCGGTCTTGATCTTCCGGTGGCCGAGTGGGTCAAGGAAGAAGGCATTGATGTCGAAGTCATGCGCGAGCGGATCGAGCAGGCGGTCGAGAGCAAGATGGCAGCCAAGGTTGCCAATTATGGTGCCGATATCATGCGCCAGGTTGAAAAGAGCCTTGTGCTTCAGCTGCTTGACCAGACATGGAAAGAGCATCTTCTCGCCCTTGACCATTTGCGTCAGGGCATCGGGCTTCGGGCTTATGGCCAGCGCGATCCGTTAAACGAGTTCAAGCGCGAGGCGTTCAACCTGTTTGAAGGCATGCTGGTGACATTGCGCGAACGCGTGACCCAGATGCTGTCACATGTTGAATTGCAATCGACGCCCCGCCCGGAAGATCTGGAACCGCGCCGCGCGCCGCAGGAAATGCACGAAAATCACCCGGAACCCGAAGCCATGGCAGGTGAGGGGGGTGACAGCGCAACGGTCCATTCGCGGGCTGCATCGGGTAATGTTGATCCGAACGATCCATCGACCTGGGGCCGTGTTGCACGCAATGCCGCCTGCCCGTGTGGATCAGGCAAAAAGTACAAGCATTGCCACGGTCAGCTGGCGTAAGACAGAAATCATAAATTAATACAAAGCCCGGATTGTTGATCCGGGCTTTTTTCATGATGATGGAAGACAAATACTGCCTGAACGGAACAATGAGACCGAGGAGTCCCAAGTTTGGGATCGGGCAGGTTGATTGATAATTTGTGTGTTGTGGGGAACCGGACTTGAAGCTTTCATTCGATCAGGTCAGGCGTCGGGCGAAATCACTTGAGCGTCAGGGAAGCAAGAACGAGGCGATCAAGCTTTATGAAGAGTTCCTGGAATCCTATCCGAAAAATGAACGCGCGCGAAAGGCACTTGCCGAGCTTAAGCTGCCAGCGGAAGTCGCCAAGGGTTCGTTGCAGGAGAAAGTGACCGCAGTTCGCAGGTTGTTTGACAGCGGACAGATCCAAGCGTCATTTGATGCGGCGAACGCGGTGTTAAAAGAAGTGCCGAATTCTGGCGTGGTTTGGAATCTGCTCGGCGCGGCGGCCTTTGGCCTTAAGAAATTCGACCTTGCCGAGCAGAGTTTCCGCAAAGCGGTCGAACTGGAACCGGAAATTACCCAAGCCCACGCCAATCTGGGGGTTTTGCTGTATCAGCAGGAAAGGCTTCAGGCCGCGTTGGAAGCCTTTGCCAACGCGATCAAAACCAATCCGCAATATGCCGAGGGATACAACAGCATCGGCGGCATTTACCACAAATTGGGTAAATTTGACGCGGCGGAGAAATACTTTGTTGGGGCGATAAAGGCCAACAAGAACTATGCCGAAGCCTATTATAATCTAGGCAATACCTTCTTCAAAAGCGGCAAGATCAGTGCTGCGCAGCAAAGTTTTGGTTTTGCGGCACAGGTTCAGGGCGAGAATATGCCCGCCATGTCGCAAAAGCTTTATATGCAGGCGCTGTTATGTGACTGGTCGGGAATTGCCGATTTTGAAAAGCTTGCGCCGCGTATCGGTATTGAAGGCGATGCCGTCGAGCCATTTTCCATGCTGTCATACGATGACAATGCAGAACGCCAGCAAAAGCGTGCGGCCAATATGATCCGCAAACGGTGTCACGTGAATGCGGTGCCGTTGCCGGAGCGACCGGTGGCCCGATCGGAAAAAATCAAAATCGGTTATTTTTCAGCCGATTTCCACGATCATGCGACGCTTATTCTGATGATCGGATTGCTTGAGCATCATGATCGCGAGAAGTTTGAAATTCATGCCTATAGCTATGGGATCGTCAAACAGGGTGTCAAACGGGACCGATTGAGCAAGCTTGTTGACAGCTTTGTCGATATTTCGATGGCGTCCGATCCGCAGATCGTGGCGGCCGTCAGGCAGCAGAAAATTGATATCGCTGTTGATCTGAAGGGCTTTACCCGTCAGGGGCGCAGTGGGCTTTTTGCCTATCGTTTGGCACCGATCCAGATCAGCTATCTCGGCTATCCGGGGACGCTTGGCGCAGATTTCATGGATTACATCGTTGCTGACAAGGTCATCATTCCTGACAATCTGCGACAGTTTTACACCGAAAAAGTGATCTATCTTCCCGATAGTTATCAGCCCAATGACCGTAACCGCATCATTCCCGAAACAACAACGACGCGCAGCGACTTTGGACTGCCCGAAAAGGGTTTTGTGTTTTGCTGCTTCAATAGCAATTACAAGATAACGCCCAGAGAATTCGATATCTGGATGCGACTTTTGGCGAAATATGACGACAGCGTTCTTTGGCTGTTGAACGCCAATGAAGGCGTTCGCGAAAACCTGTTGCGCGAGGTCGAAGCCAGGGGAATTGCACGGGAACGGATCGTATTTGCCGAACGGTTACAAGAGCCCGAGCATCTGGCACGCCACAAACATGCAGATCTGTTCCTTGATACATTTAATGTCAATGCGCACACAACAGCGAGTGATGCGCTTTGGGCCGGGTTGCCAATTGTGACAAAAACCGGGGAGAGCTTTGCGGCGCGCGTTGCGGCAAGTCTGCTTTGTGCGGTTGGATTGCCTGAGCTGGTGTCAGAAACCGAAGAGCAATATGAAGCGTTGATCATTGATCTGGTGGAAAACCCCGGACGGCTTGCTCAAATCCGCCAGCAGTTGATCGATAACCGTTTAAGCGCGCCGCTATTTGATTCGGCGACTTATACCAAGCATCTGGAAAAAGCATATGTTGAGGCATATGACCGTTATTTCGAAGGCAAAGAACCAGATCATATTTTTGTTTCGTAAGGTTAGGGGGCTGAGCCCGGGATAATCACCGTGCCGGGACTGCGCCTGATGGTGAAAATGGGCCTTGGGACGAGGCATGACGATTGAAAAATCACAGAGATTTTCCGGGCTTTTTGTGTGGTAAAAGTTGTTTCCAGACGGACGGAGCAATTAGCTTTATTGTAACCGTAGTCGTATAAACGGTTAGATATTTGAGGTGTGTCGTCGTTCGGGGGATGCTGGTGAATTATGTTGCGGGTTGTTTGGAGAACGGGGTTTGAAGCTTACATTTGATCAGGTCGCACGACGGGCAAAAAAGTTGGTGCGCGACGGGGAAGTCGGGCAGGCCGTCGGGCTTTATCAAGAGTTTCTGAATGCTTTCCCGAAAAACGAACGTGCACGCAAAGCCCTTGCGGACCTGACTGCGCAGAGACAGGATCAGGGACGACCATTGCAGAAAAGACTTGAAGAAGTTGTGAGTCTTTTCGCGAAAGGGCAGGTAAGCCAGTCATTTTCGGGTGCAAGCGCGCTTGTGGAAGAATTCCCTGATGCGGCGATGGCCTGGAACATCAGAGGTGCATCAGCCTTTCGTCTCGGATTGCTTGATGTTGCCGAAGACAGCTTGAAAAAATCAATCGAACTTCGCCCGGATTTCGCACAGGCACTTTCAAATCTTGGCACGCTTTATTTCCATCAGGGCAAGATGGACGCCGCATGCGAAACCCTGGTTGCGGCGATTAAAGCAAATCCGGATGATGCAGAAGCCTACAACACGCTTGGTGGTGTGCTTTACAAACTTGGCAGGCTGGACGCGGCCGAGGCATATTTTGTTCAAGCGGTCAAAGCCAATCCAAAATATGCCGAAGCTTATAACAATCTTGGAACTGTCCTGTTTGACAAAGGCAAGCTTACCGCAGCGCAGGAGGGTTTTGCCTTTGCCTGCAGGATGAGGACGGATTATTGGAGTGCCCTGTCCCAGAAGCTTTATATTCAGGCCATTCTATGTGACTGGTCGGGAATAACCGAATTTGAACGGGTTGCGGATCGGATTGGTAAGCGAGATCAGGCCATCGAGCCCTTTACCATGCTGTCCTATGAGGATGATCCGAAGCATCAGCTTCAGCGGTCACAGGCATATGCGCGTACCAATTTCCATAAACCACCACAGCCGGTATTTGGAAAACCGAAAGAGAAAACGGCCAAGTTGAAAATCGGCTATTTTTCTGCCGATTTTCATAACCATGCGACCGTATCCCTGATGATGGGGCTGTTTAAGCATCATGATCGCAATCAGTTTGAAATCCATGCGTTCAGTTATGGTCAAGTCCAGCAGGGTCAAACGAGAGACCGGTTACTGGGTCTTGTGGATTCTTTTGAAAATGTGTTCGGGGTTTCCGATGAGGAAATGGTGGAACGCGCACGCCAAAAGGATCTGGATATTGCCATTGAACTGAAGGGGTACACCCGCCAAGGCAGGACAGCGGTGTTTGCCTATAAACTGGCGCCGGTCCAGATGAACTATGTCGGTTATCCGGGAACATTGGGCACTGATTTCATCGACTATATCGTGGCCGACAAGGTTGTCATCCCGCAGGAATACAAAGACTGTTACACGGAAAAGGTTATCTATCTGCCCGACAGTTATCAGCCAAATGACAATTGCCGGGAAATAGCAGATACAAAGACGACCCGCGCGGATTTCGGATTGCCCGACGACGGGTTTGTTTTTTGTTGTTTTAACGGCAATTACAAAATTACCCCGCGAGAATTTGATATCTGGATGAGGTTGCTCAACAAGGTTGAGGGAAGCGTTCTTTGGCTGTTTCATTCAAATGACTGGGCGGTGAACAACCTGCGCCGCGAGGCAAAGGCACGTGGTGTTGACCCGGACCGCCTGGTCTTTGCGCAAAGGCTTCTTGAGAAAGAACATCTGGCGCGGCAAAAGCATGCCGATCTGTTTCTTGATACCTTTAACGTCAATGCACATACGACGGCCAGTGATGCACTTTGGGCAGGCTTGCCGGTCATTACACGGCCCGGAAAACAGTTTGCTGCGCGCGTCGCAGCAAGTCTTCTGCATGCAGTTGGCATGACGGAGCTTGTGGCCAGAAGTGATGCGGATTACGAAGAAATTGCCCTTGATCTGGCTTTGAATCCGGAAAAGCTGGCAGATATTCGTCGTAAACTGGCCGAGAACCGTTCGACGCATCCATTGTTTGATTCCGAACGTTACACACGTCATCTGGAGGCGGCCTTCACCCATGCATATGACTTGTATCGCGAAGGTAAGGCGGCGCAGGATATCGAGATCAAATAGGGTAGCGTTACAAATAGGACTGAATGAGAGCGACGACGACTATTGCGGCTGATGCACGTTTCAGTATGCGTCAGTCCTCTTTGTTGGCGCGGGCAGATGTTTGGTTAGAAACGTAGACATTGGTGCCAGAATTTCCCGGTTTTCTGTCAGGATACTGCCCAGAGCAATGAGGGTTCCGGCATGGCCGGTTTCGGCGATTTCAATCAGTTTCGTGTTCGGGGCGAGTTCGGCCAATCGGCGGGAATTGCGGGGATAGACCGTGTGATCGCGGTTGCCGGTGATCAGAAGCATCGGCGGCATGTGGGATAAATCCTGCTCGACCGGCTGGCTTTGGGCGGCGGGGGTATCGCCAAAGGCGATTTGGGTTGCCTTGACGTCGTAGGGATAGAAATCATAGGGGCCGGAAAGTCCGATGATCCCGGCAATGTCGTTGGCGGTCATCGCCACGGATGCCAGATAAGATTGATCGGCCACCAGTTGAACCGCGTTATAGGCACCAGCGGAATGACCGGCCAATATCATCGGGGTCGCGGTGATGCGGTTTGGATGTTCCTGGCCGTACTGTTTCAGAAAGGCGAGGGCTTTTGCGCCGTCCTTGATGAATTCCGGGAAACGGATTTCAGGCACCAGACGATAATCGGGGATGGCGACGGCATAGCCCATTTCGGTAAAGCGTTTGGCGACGAAAGCGTATTTTGCCTTATCGCCCGAATCCCATGATCCGCCATAAAACCAGACGATCAACGGGGCCGGTTTTGTGCGATCAGCAGGCAGATAAAGATCAAGTTTCTGGCGATCCGCATCGCCATATCGCAGATCGGCAAGGGTCGGCTGATAGTCGCCAGCCTGAAGGTGATTGAATGCGGCGAGCTTATCGCAACCGGCGAGAAACAGGGCCGCGATCAGGGCATTTGCCGTCAGTTTGAATACGCGCATTGTCACCGTAAAACAGATATTATTGATTTGATTTTGACTGTTGTACGCGATAGCCCGCTATCGGGTTCTTTTTTATTTCAGGGAAATATGACGCAAAGGATATTGCCGTTTCAACCCGGATCGGGAAGGGGCGGGTATCCGTCAAATGCATCTCTTGGCGAAAGCCGCCATGCAGGATAAAACAATCGCATGACCATTCAAAATCCAGAAAGAGGCTGCATGTCGGTGGACTTGCGGCAGGGAAAAATCCCCGAAAAAACGGTGTTTGTCAGTGCGGTGGCGCTGGTGGATGCCGATCATCGTGTCTTGATCGCACAACGCCCCGAAGGCAAATCCATGGCGGGGCTTTGGGAATTTCCCGGCGGCAAGGTCGAGGCCGGCGAGACGCCGGAGATGGCATTGGTGCGCGAGCTTAAGGAAGAGCTTGGCATTGATATTACCGAAAGCTGTCTGGCACCTTTTACCTTTGCGTCATTTACCTATGATGATTTCCATCTGATGATGCCGCTTTATCTGTGCCGGGTCTGGAAAGGGGAAATCACCCCGATGGAAGGCCAGCAGGTAAAATGGGTGCGCCCGATCCGGTTGGGTGATTATCCGATGCCGCCTGCCGATGTGCCGCTGGTGGCGATGTTGCGCGATTTTCTGTGACGATCCGACCCCTCTTGGCGGTCGTATTTGAATACTGAGTTCAAGTTTGCGAGGTTGTGATGTCTGAAGCGGTTCGGGCCTGTCTGATCATTATCGGCAATGAAATCCTGTCGGGACGGACCCATGACAAGAATCTGCCTTATCTGGCGGAGGAGCTGAACAAGCTTGGCATTCGCCTGGCAGAAACGCGGGTGATTCCCGATATCGAAACCACGATCATCGAGACGGTCAATGAATGCCGGGCAAAGTTCGACTATGTCTTTACCACGGGCGGCATAGGTCCGACCCATGATGATATTACATCGCCCTGTGTGGCGCGTGCGTTCGGGGTCGAGATCGAACTGAACCCGCAAGCGCATGAATTGCTGAAAAGCCATTATGAGAACCCTGCCGACCTGAACGAGGCGCGGCTGCGCATGGCGCATATTCCGGTGGGGGCGGAGCTGATTGATAACCCGGTTTCCAAGGCACCAGGGTTCCGGATGGAAAATGTCTATGTCATGGCCGGTGTGCCGATGATCATGCAGGCGATGTTCCAGGGGATCAAACATCAGCTGACCGGCGGGCGACCAATGGTATCGCGATCAGTTGGCGGTTATATCCCGGAAGGCACGATTGCCAAGGTGCTGGGCGAGATCCAGCATGATTTCCCCGATACTGATATCGGGTCCTATCCGTTCCTGCGCGAAGGGAAGCTGGGCACGACGCTTGTGGTGCGGGGCGAAGAGGCCAAGGATGTTGACCTTGCATCAGAGCGCATTCGCGCGGTGATCATTGAGCTGGGCCGCGAGATTATCGAAGATAGTGGTGCCGTTTCGTAACGTGCGGATTGCGATTGATCATTTTGGCGGGGCTATCATTGCGGCTATGACAATCGTTTGAGGGTGCGTTGGAGGGACCGGTATGACAGGTGACCCGAAGGAAACGGATGAAATTCGCAACAGCCGGGCTGCGCGCGAAGCCCGGTCGATTGTCAAATTCATGATTGAACATACCGCCTATGGCGGGTTCGGGGCGCTGGTTTTTGGTGCCTTGGTGCTGTTTTTTGATATTGGCGGGATTTACAGCCTTGCCATGGCATCACGCGATGCGCCGATCTTTATCATGTTGCTGTTTTTCGGGTTGTTCATCACGTTTGGCGGCATCAGTCTTGGCATCGGGATCATGAATCTGGGCGGTTTTTCCGATAACGACCGTTATGAGGACGAACGCAAAAGCCACCGGAATGACCGCAATGACGGCAGGGGCGAATAAAAAGGTTCTAGGGCCGATCTGCACCACTGCGCGCGCGCAGGATTTTGCCGATGATCATGCCGCCAATCCAGAATGCCAGCGGAACGACAAAGATATAATCAAACATCGGGTGCGTGGTATCGCCCCCGGAAATCGCCAGAATGTAGCCGACCCATGCCGCAGTCAGCAGATAGCCCATGATCTTGAAATAGTGACCGTTCGGCAGGCTTTTCTTGGCGGGTTGTTCGGGATTGGTCGGTTGGCCTTTGTCGGCGGACATCGGGGTTTCCTTTGATGATCGAATTTGGTTAGCGTTCAAGCGTCAGGGCAGCCGGATCGATGCGATCCTGCCAGCCTTCGCGGACGAGTTCGGGAACGACGTGGTCTTCTTCGGGATAGCCGATGCACAGATAGGCGATCAGACGCCAGTGCGACGGAACGTCTAGCGTTTTGAGAACGGTTTCGGGTTCAAGGATCGAAACCCAGCCGACCCCGATGCCCTTGACGCGCGCGGCCAGCCACAAAAGCTGTACGGCGGCGACGGCGGAATAATCGAGCATTTCGGGCATGGTTTTGCGGCCCAGTCCCATGCCAGCCTCGGTGTCCTCGTCGGCGAAAACGGCGAGCTGCACTGGGGCCTGATCCATGCCCTGCAATTTAAGCGACGCATAAAGTCTGGCACGTTCGCCGTGATAGTCGTTAAGCGCCTGCTGATTGGCGCGTTCGAAACTGTCGCGGATGGCTTTGCGGCGGTCGGGATCGTTGACCTTTACAAAGCGCCATGGCTGACAGTTGCCAACAGATGGCGCAAGGCAGGCTTCCTTGATCAGGCCGTCGATGTCTTCCTTGGGGATCGGGTCGGTGCGAAAACGCCGCACGTCACGCCGCCATAACAACAGATCGATGAACTGTTTTTGAAAGGTGCGATCAAACACCGGCGGGGTCAGTGTATCTGTCGCGGTGGGCGCGTTGGGCGCGTCGGACGTATCGGGCGCATCGCGATCGGATCGGGTCATGGCGCGAACCTGCTGGTCTTGGCGGTTTCAATTCTTTGTGCACCCTAACCGCACAGCACTATTACGCCAAGACACAAGATGGGGGCGCGCATGGGAAAGCATCAGAAATCGAAATGGATTGTCATCAGCCCTGACAGGTTGTTGTGTTCGGTCGCAAAGGTCAGTTTGCGCTGTACTTCGAGGCTCATCTGGCCGGGAATGCCACCCCAGTCATGGGTGATGCCGCCGCCCAGCTGTGAATAGGTACTGGTATTTTCACTTGTCACATAGGGGCTTAGAATACCGTAGCCATAGGGGAGTTCGGAACTGAGGCTGAGTTCCGAGCGAACACCTTCCAAGGGATCGGTATTGGGGGCAAATTCGCGGAATCCTTCGAGTGATAAACCGAAATTCCACGGGTCATAGGCATATTCGCTTCCGGCAAAGTAGCGGCGATTGGTGGATCGACCGTATCCCTGGTTCATCAGGGTGATGGTTTGATCCTGTCCGGCGAAGGGCACAAGGCGATGATCACCCAGCACGAGGTTGTAGCGGGCCTCGGCGGTGCTGTCGAAAAGCTGGGTCAGGGCGGTTCTGGCCGGGATCAGTGACCCGTCGGCACCGCGTGCGCTTTCAAATTCTTCGCGGGCGGTGATGATGTCGCCATCAAGGCTTACGGTGACGGGCAGGAAACCAAGGTCGTATTCGGTGCCAAAACCGATCGAGCTTGATAGTGTCGAACTTTCAAGATTTTCGGCGTAACTGAGATCATCCGGGCCGCCATCAATGGCGGACTGGGTGATGGTACTTGTGCCCATCCCCACACTGCCACGAATGTTAAGCCATTCGGTCATGCGCGACACGAAATAGGGGGAAAAGGTCACGTTGTTTTCCCGATACAGTACCTGACGGGCGGCGGCCTCGCTAAGCGTGCTGCCCCAGCCAACGCCAAGCCCGATGATCAGGCTGTCATCCACCAGATAATCGACCCCGGTATCGATTGAAATGACGTCGCCGCTGAGGTTCGGGTTATAGCCGGTCTCGGTAACCCTGTTTTCGATATCGGTCTGGCTGCCATGGACCCAAAGGCTGATCGGGGAGGCACCGCGGCGGGTCTGGTTGGGGAAGGTGCCATTTGCGGTATCGAAATCCAGTTTCTTGGCGATGGATGCCAGTGCCGAGCGCCCGCCAAAGGTTTCAATCGTGGTCGCATTCCCGGTGCCAAGCGCAAGGGCATTGGGCGGCTGTTCGGACGCGGGAACAGAATCGTCAAGAAACAGGGGGCCGATGGTGCTGCCCAGCAGGTCATTTTCCATCTTGTCATACAGGCGGTCGATATGGCGTTGCTGGTTGGCGGCGCGGTTCAGTGTTTCGCTGCGCAAAATCGGAGCGTCGGGGCGACCGGAGCCGTCATCTTCGGCATTGGCATTCGGGACGATTTCGTGACGCAGCAAAAGGCCAAGCATGGCAAGTGCCAGACATGCTGAGATAGCCAGTGAAATGTAGCTGCGCCTCTTCACGGTCAACCGGTACGCCTGTTTGATTCCGATGGGATCCTTGCAACCGTGTCGCAGAAAAATGGGGGTAATATGGTGAAAGACAGGCAATTCTGTCGTAATGCCGCATTCGCTTTTGTGCGATGGCATCGGATTTCGGCTTTTACGGATTGATAAAATCAGGCATTCCGGTATTGCGCCGTTTTTAAAGCCGCGCTAGAACCCTGTTCTGCCGGTTGGACACCAACCTTGTAAGCGCTTTGCGGGCGTGGCGAAATTGGTATACGCAGCGGACTTAAAATCCGCCGGTCCTTAAAGACCTTGCCGGTTCAAGTCCGGCCGCCCGCACCATATCCCCCAGTCACGATTGTTTGATCACCGTTTTTGGCGCGGAATTGCGCCATCAAATTACCTGTTTTGCAGATTAGGGATCAGGAACAAACGTAAGATGCATACGTTTGACCGGGACGAATGTCCCTAGCAACAGGAGAAAATGATGATCCATCTTCTTGCATTTGGCGTGATTGCAATTACCGCAATGGTTGTTGCCTGAGCCTGGATATTTCCAACCGTCTGGTTTCTGCCGTGATCTTTTTCCTGCAATCCATTGCGGGACATAAAGTGCTATGTGATCGTCATCATGGCGTTTCTGATTTACCGGATATAAATCAGAAACGCTTATGACCGATGACATGGCCTGAAAACGGGCAGCTTTCGGAGTGGTTGGGTGAACGATATCGATAGTGAAGACGAGGGCCCGCGCAAGAAAGAGCGGTTCGGCAAATATGTCGTACCCGAAGAGCGCGCGAACAATATCGTCAAGCTGCTTGACGAGTTCCTGCGCAAAGGTCCGCGCAAGGGCCTTAAATATTCCCGCTGGCAACAGATTGCCTGGTACGAGATTGTTGACGAACTCAAACGCGCCGAAGCCGCCCAGAAAAATCAGGATAGCCTTACAAAATCGGCGTTCCTCGCACTTGCTGTCGGGTTTGGTACTATCGGGTTCTGGGGGCTTGTCGTGTTGCTTGGGCAGAATTTCGGTATGATCGGCACGGTTCTGATCGTGATTGCCGGGCTGGTTGTCTGGCGAGCCTTGGCCAAGGCCAAGTGGTTCAGCTAGTGCTTTTGGTCAATAAACAGGTCTTGCGGCAAAGGGCAGATGGACGATGAACAAGGAAGCAGCAGAAACGCTTGCCATTCGGGCAATCGCGCATATTGCAGGTGATGACGAGTTGCTGGAGGGGCTTTTTGCGCAAACCGGTATGGGGCTTGATGACCTGAAAGCCGGGATTACCAGCAATGAAGTCCAACTGGGTGCGATTGACTTTTTAATGTCGCATGAGCCGTTTTTAGTGCGTTTTGCCGAAGATAGCGGTTATGCACCGGAAGACCCGGCGCGCGCGCAAGTCATTCTTTCGGGTGGGCCGATCTGGCAGGATTGATGCCTTCCGGTCGTGTTGTCGGACCGGATTCATATCATCACGACGGGGGCCGGGCCGATATCGGGCATCGGATCTGTTTTCATCAATCCAAAGATCACCGAATCCCGAATGCCGATATGGGTGTTCCAGGTCCCGCGAAGCAGACCTTCGCGGGTAAAGCCCAGTTTTTCAAATACCCGGATTGATGCAATGTTATCCGGATCTATATCGGCAAAAACGCGACGTGCGCTTGTCGTTTCAAACAGATACCCAACTGCATGGGACAGGGCACGGGCGGCATGGTTTTGCCCGCGTGCCGCAGGGGAAATCATGCAGGCAGCTTCCCATACGTCAGGATCATCGCCGGTATTATAAAGGGCGATGCGGCCAAGGGCCGGGCCATCGGGCGACGCAGCGACCACCCATGACGTTTTTTCAAAGCCGCTGTTCCAGTCTTTGAGCTTTGCGATGGTATCCGCGACCGATGCAAAGGCCGGTTCGGGAAGCCATGTGCAGCATTCCGGATCACCAAAAATAGCGTGGAGAGCCGCACCGTCAGCAACAGGATCAAGCGGACGCAGAAACATTCGGGTTGTCATCGTCAATCACATGGTCAGTTGCGGTTTTACCCAAGGAACGGGATCGGACCGCCGCCATAGCCATAGATCCACACCAGCAAACCGCCGCCCAGAAGGATGCGATAGATTGCGAACGGCGTGAAGGTGGAGCGTTTAAGCCAGCTCATCAGCATGGCAATGGCAATCAGGGCGGTAATGAAGGACAGGCCCGCCGCGAGAAGGACATCCATGGTCAGGGCCATGTCACCGGACTGTTGCAGGTCAATCCCCGCCAGAAGACCCGCGCCCAGAATAACCGGAATCGACAGCAGCATGGAAAACTGTGCGGCATCGGCGCGTTCATAGCCCATCAGGCGTGCGGCCGTCATGGTGATGCCCGAACGGCTGGTGCCGGGAATGAGGGCAATAACCTGTGCAAGGCCGATGAACAGCGCCCCGCCCCAACGCATATGTTCAAGCCGGTTGATCGTCATGCCGATCTTGTCGGCAATCCAAAGCACGATGCCAAATACAAGTGTGGTCCATGCAATGATTTCGACCGAGCGCATCTGTTCTTCGATCCCGGAGACCTTCAGATAGAATCCGACCGCGACAACCGGGATGGTGGCAAGGATGATGTGCAGGGCGAGTCGGGCCCCGGGGTTGATCCGACCGGACAAAAGGAAGAAGAATCCGCCGATCATCGCGAAAACATCGCGCCAGAAATAGATCAGGACGGCGGCCAGTGTACCGACATGAACGGCAACATCTACCAACAAACCCTGATCTGCTGCGCCTGTCAGGGCGGGGGTCAGGATCAGGTGACCCGATGAACTGATGGGCAGGAATTCCGTGATCCCCTGGATGACCGCCAGAAGAATTATATGTTGTAACGTCACCCCGGCCTCGATCGCTGTTATCGGCAAAAACTCACCGCTTATAGCAGCTTAGCGCAAACAGACGAAATGCATTAATAGTACCATTGTGGTACTAATGAAACTTTCTTTCAGCGCTTTAAATCCCGAAATTCCCGATATCCTGATTTTATTTGGGGACATAATGGTCAGCAATGTTGACCTATCATGCATTTTGTGCTGGATTCTTGCAAAACCGGCGCGTATACAAAAGCCAACCCGCAACATAAAACCCTTTTAGAGGGCCGCTATGACAGAAAAGATGCTGAAGTTTGTTCATCTTGAACAAAAATATCCGCACAAGAGAGAAGCATCCGAGCGTCGCACGGACTTCAATGAAATTTACGAAGGTTTCGAGACAGAAGCCGCGGCGGATCAGTCTGCGCGCTGCTCGCAATGTGGCGTGCCGTTCTGTCAGGCCCATTGTCCTTTGTATAATAACATCCCGGACTGGCTGCGCCTGACGACCGAAGGTCGCATGGAAGAAGCCTATGCCATTTCGGCGGCCACCAACAACATGCCCGAAGTGACCGGCCGCATCTGCCCGCAGGATCGCCTGTGCGAAGGCAATTGCGTGATCGAACAGTCAACGCATGGTGCGGTCACGATTGGGTCGGTCGAGAAATACATTACCGATACCGCCTTTGCGAATGGCTGGGTCAAGGCACCCAAGCCGACGCAGGAAAACGGCATGTCGGTCGGGATCATCGGTGGTGGCCCGGCAGGCATGGCGGCTGCGGAACAACTGCGCCTTAAAGGATATGAAGTCCATATCTATGACCGCTATGACCGCATGGGCGGGTTGCTGGTTTACGGGATTCCGGGTTTCAAGCTTGAAAAACATATCGTCGAACGCCGGGTGAAGCTGCTTGAAGAAGGTGGTGTCGTCATGCACACCGAATTCGAGGTTGGCCGCGACGCGACGCTTGATGAACTGCGCCGCAAACATGATAGCGTTCTGATCGCCACGGGTGTTTACAAGTCCCGCGATCTGAAGCTGCCCGGTGTTGGTCTTGGCAATATCTATCCGGCACTGGAATATCTGACCACGTCGAACCGCATCGGCCTTGGCGACACGGTTGCCGCCTATGACGATGGCACGCTGAATGCCAAAGATAAAAATGTTGTGGTTATTGGCGGTGGCGATACGGCCATGGACTGTGTTCGTACCGCGATCCGTCAGGGTGCGAAATCGGTCAAATGTCTTTATCGCCGTGACCGTGCGAATATGCCGGGGTCCCAGCGCGAAGTGGCCAATGCCGAGGAAGAAGGCGTTGAATTTGTCTGGCTGACCAACCCGGAAGCCTTTGTTGGCGACGACAAGGTGACCGGTGTACGTGCGGTCAAGATGCGCCTTGGTGCCCCGGATGCCGGTGGCCGCCAGAGCCCCGAACTGATCGAAGGGTCGAACTACACCATGGATGCCGACATGGTCATTCTGGCCCTTGGTTTCGAGCCGGAAGACTTGCCGACCCTGTTTGATGCGCCGGAACTGGGTGTGTCGCGCTGGGGCACGGTTAAAATCGATTTCCGTTCGATGATGACCAATCTGGATGGCGTTTTTGCCGCCGGTGATATTGCGCGCGGTGCGTCGCTGGTGGTTTGGGCCATCCGTGACGGTCGCGATGCGGCTGACCGGATCGATGAATATCTGCTGGCGCGCAAAGAAGCTGCTGCTTAAGCCCGCTGCCGCATTAGGAGAGAGAGTTATGAACAAGATTATTCATGACCGTGGCGCGCAAGAGATCGCCCGTTTTGAAAAGAATGCCGAACATCTGTCGGTGAACGGTATGTATGATCCGGCCGAAGAACACGCCAACTGTGGCGTGGGTCTTGTCGGTGCGATTGATGGCAAGCCGCGTCGCGAGGTGGTTGAAGCCGGTATCGAAGCGCTTAAGGCGATCTGGCACCGTGGTGCCGTTGATGCCGACGGCAAAACCGGCGATGGCGCAGGCATTCACCTGCAAATCCCGCAGGATTTCTTTAAGGCGTATCTGAAGGTTATCAATCAGGAAGCGCCGGAAAGCCTGATTGCGGTTGGTCAGGTATTCCTGCCGCGTATCGATATGTCGGCACAGGAACGGTGCCGTGCCATCGTTGAAACCGAAATCCTGAAACAGGGTTACGGCATTCTTGGCTGGCGTCAGGTTCCGGTGGATGTTTCGGTTATCGGTGAAAAAGCCAACCAGACGCGGCCTGAAATCGAACAGGTTCTGATCGGTGCGCGGGGTGACGTTGATGAAGACCAGTTCGAGGTCGATCTCTACACCATCCGTCGTCGTGTCGAGAAAGCGGTCCTGTCCGAAGCGATCAAGGATTTCTATATCTGTTCGATGTCGTGCCGTTCGATCATCTACAAGGGCATGTTCCTTGCCGAGCAGGTCGATATTTTCTATCCGGATTTGCGTGACGAGCGGTTCGTTTCGAACTTCTGCGTCTATCATCAGCGTTATTCGACCAACACCTTCCCGAGCTGGCCGTTGGCGCAGCCGTTCCGTGTTCTGGCCCATAACGGCGAGATCAACACGCTGCGCGGTAACGTCAACTGGATGAAAAGCCACGAAGCCCGCATGGCGCACGAGGCCTTTTCCGACACTATCGAAGATCTGAAACCGGTCATTCAGCCGGGGTCATCGGACTCGGCCGCCCTTGATGCCGTGTTCGAACTGATGGTGCGTGCCGGTCGTGACCTGCCGATGGTGAAAACCATGATGGTCCCCGAAGCATGGTCGAAAAAGGCATCGACGCCGGACAGCTATAAAAACCTTTATGCCTATTGCAACGCGGTGATGGAACCGTGGGACGGCCCGGCGGCACTGGCAGCTTATGGCGGCAAGTGGCTGATGGGTGGTACCGACCGCAATGGTCTTCGTCCGCTGCGTTATGCCGTCACGGGCAATGGTCTTCTGATCGCCGGTTCCGAAGCCGGTATGGTGCATATCGACGAGGAAAGCTGCCTTGAAAAAGGGCGGCTTGGCCCGGGGCAGATGATTGCCATCAACCTTGAGGAAGGCAAGCTGTACCATGACAGCGAGCTTAAGGATAAGCTTGCGAACCGTCGTGACTGGTCAAAATGGGTGGGTCGCACCAAGGTGCTTGATGACCTGATTTCGCCGGAGCACACTGAACCCGCGCGCCTCGGCAAGGAAGCGCTTCTGCGGTTGCAGAAGGCAATGGGTCTTACGCACGAAGACCTTGAACTGATCCTGCATCCGATGGGTGAAGACGGCAAGGAAGCCATTGGCTCGATGGGGGATGATACCCCGCTTGCGATCCTGTCGGATCGGTATCGCGGTTTGCATCACTTCTTCCGCCAGAACTTTTCGCAGGTGACCAACCCGCCGATTGACTCTTTGCGCGAAGCCCGCGTCATGAGCCTGAAAACGCGCCTTGGCAACCTTGGCAACATCCTTGACGAGGATGAAAGCCAGTGTGACCTGCTGCAGCTTGAAAGCCCGGTTCTGACCAATGCCGAGTATGACGCGATGCGCGGTTATATGGGCGATACGGCGGTCGAAATCGACACCACGTTCGACATCAATGGCGGCGCGTCAGCACTGCGCGATGCGATTACCCGCATCCAGCGCGAAGCCGAAGAAGCGGTTCGTGGTGGCGCGCTTCATATCATCCTGACCGACGAGGGCATTTCGGCCGAGCGTGCCGCAATCCCGATGGTTCTGGCGACGGGTGGTGTACACAGCTATCTCGTGAAAACGTCGCTGCGTACCTATATCTCGCTTAACGTCCGTTCGGCGGAATGCATGGATGTGCATTACTTTGCGGTTCTGATCGGTGTAGGTGCGACGACGGTGAACGCCTATCTGGCGCAGGAAGGTCTTCTGGACCGTTATGCGCGCGGGCTGTTCCCCAATGTCGGCAGCACGGCCGAAGTCATGCAGCGTTTCAAGGCGGCGATTGATGCCGGACTGCTCAAGATCATGTCCAAGATGGGCATTTCGATCATCAGTTCCTATCGCGGTGGCTATAACTTTGAAAGTATCGGCCTGTCGCGGTCGCTGGTGGCGGAATTCTTCCCCGGCATGCCGTCGCGCATTTCGGGTATCGGTCTTCAGGGTATCCAGCGTCGTTGCATTGCCCAGCACAAGGAAGCGTTTAACGGCAATGTCGTGACCCTTCCGGTCGGTGGCCTTTACAAATATCGTCGTTCGGGTGAACGCCATGTCTGGACCGGCCCGCTGATCCATACGTTGCAGTCATCCGTCACCACGGGGTCGTATAATACCTTCCGCAAGTTTTCGGAGGGGCTTCGTTCGCGTGAACCGCTTCATCTTCGTGATTTGCTTGATTTCCGTTCCGACCGCAAACCGGTTCGTCAGGAGCAGGTTGAAAGCATCACCGAAATCCGCAAACGGTTCGTCACCCCGGGCATGTCCCACGGTGCGCTTTCGACCGAGGCCCACGAGGCGCTTGCGATTGCGATGAACCGCATCGGTGCGAAATCGAACTCTGGCGAGGGCGGTGAATCGCGTGAACGTTTCCGGCCGCGTTCGAACGGGGATAACGCACGTTCATCAATCAAGCAGGTGGCATCGGGTCGTTTCGGTGTGACTGCCGAATATCTGAACAACTGTGAAGAAATCCAGATCAAGGTCGCCCAGGGTGCAAAACCGGGCGAAGGTGGTCAGCTTCCGGGCTTTAAGGTCACGGTGGAAATCGCACAGTTGCGTCATGCGACGCCGGGTGTGACCCTGATTTCGCCGCCGCCGCACCACGATATCTATTCCATCGAAGATCTGGCGCAGCTGATCTATGACCTGAAACAGATCAACCCGCGTTGCCGCGTTTGCGTCAAGCTGGTGTCGCGTTCGGGTGTCGGTACGATTGCGGCCGGTGTGGCAAAGGCAAAGGCCGACGTCATCCTGATTTCGGGATATGATGGCGGTACCGGTGCCAGCCCGCAGACCTCGATCAAATATGCCGGTATTCCTTGGGAAATGGGCCTTTCGGAAGTCAATCAGGTTCTGACGCTGAACAACCTGCGCAGCAAGGTGAAACTGCGTGTTGATGGCGGGTTCAAAACCGGCCGTGACGTGGTGATCGGTGCGATGCTGGGCGCGGAAGAATTCGGTATCGGCACCGCATCCCTGATTGCGCTTGGCTGCATCATGGTGCGTCAGTGCCATTCGAACACCTGCCCGGTTGGCGTTTGTACACAGGACCCGGCATTGCGTGCCAAGTTCGTCGGTACGGCGGACAAGCTGGTCAACCTGTTCACCTTCATGGCCGAAGAGGTCAAGGATATCCTGGCCGAGCTTGGCTATGACAACCTGCAGGAAATCATCGGCCGTTCGGACCTGTTGCAGCAGGTTCATCGCGGTGCGAAGGACCTTGTTGACCTTGACCTGAACCCGCTGCTTGCACAGGCCGATGCCGGTGATCACAAGCGTTACTGCACGATTGAAGGGCGCAACGAAGTGCCCGATACGCTTGACGCCCAGATGATCAAGGATGCGCGCGCATTGCTTGAAGACGGCGAAAAGATGCAGCTGCAATACAACATTCAGAACACGCAGCGTGCTATCGGGACGCGTATTTCGTCACTGATCACGCAGAAATATGGCATGACCGGCCTGAAACCGGGCCATCTGCATGTGCGTTTGCGCGGTTCTGCCGGTCAGTCACTGGGCGCGTTTGCGGTTCAGGGGCTGAAAATCGAAGTTCAGGGCGATGCCAACGATTATGTCGGCAAGGGTCTTTCGGGCGGTACCATCGTATTGCGCCCGCGGCCGTCAAGCCCGCTTAAGACCAACGAAAACACGATTATCGGCAACACCATCCTTTATGGTGCAACGGCGGGCAAGCTGTTTGCTGCCGGTCAGGCCGGGGAACGTTTCTGCGTTCGTAACTCGGGTGCTACGGTTGTGGTCGAAGGATGTGGTTCGAACGGTTGTGAATACATGACCGGCGGTACCGCCGTGATCCTTGGCGCGGTCGGTGAGAACTTTGGTGCTGGCATGACCGGCGGCATGGCGTTCATCTATGACGTCGAGGGCACCTTTGGGGATGTCGTCAATGATGGTTCCATCCTGTACCAGCGTATTGAAACCCAGCATTGGGACGAAGTCTGTCGTTCGCTGATTGAAGAGCATGTTGCGGAAACCGATAGCGGTTTTGCACGGACCATCCTTGACAATTGGGATCGCGAACGCGGTAATTTCTGGCAGATCGTGCCGAAAGAAATCGTCGACAAGCTGGAAAACCCCATTCGCTCGATGAGCGAAAACCAGGCAACTGCGTGAACCCTTTTTCACGCTTTTGCGCAAGCTCCCTTGTCCATACACCCGGACAAACAAACTGGCCCCGTACTTTGTACGGGGCTTCTTTTTTGCCGGTTATGGTCTTTATGGGGTGGTGCTTTCGCCGGGCGGCATCGATACTTATGTCAAAGCGAACATCTTTGCCATTCCGACAGGTGTTTCATGACCGTTACCGACATTGCCACGCGGACCTACAATCACAATTTCAAGCTTGATCCGATTATCCGCAGTCTTCTGGACACGGATTTTTACAAGCTTCTGATGTTGCAGGCGATCTGGCAGGAACACCCGGATGTGGACGTTACCTTTTCGCTGATCAATCGCAGCCATCATATAAGGCTTGGCGATATCATTGATGAAGATGAATTACGCGCGCAGCTTGACCATGCGCGCAGCCTGCGTTTTACCCGCCAGGAACTGATCTGGCTGGCGGGGGCGACATTTTACGGGCGCAACCATATGTTCAAGCCGGAATTTATCCGCTGGCTTGGCGATTTCCAATTGCCGGAATATGAATTGCGCAAGATCGACGGGCAGTTTGAGCTGCATTTTACGGGTCCATGGACGCATAGTTCGATGTGGGAAACACCGGCCCTTGCGATCATTACCGAATTGCGGTCGCGTGCTGTGTTGCGCAATCGCGGGCGGTTTGAACTTGATGTGCTGTATGCGCGCGCCAAGGCCAAGCTTTGGGAAAAGGTTGAACGGCTTCGCGATTTGCCAGACCTTGTTCTTGCCGATTTCGGTACCCGGCGGCGGCATGGTTTTTTGTGGCAGCGCTGGTGCGTCGAGGCCCTGAAAGAAGGGATCGGCAACCGGTTCATCGGCACGTCGAATGTGCTGCTGGCAATGACAGCCGATATCGAGGCGATTGGCACCAACGCCCATGAATTGCCGATGGTCGAAGCGGCGATTTCCAAAAATGATGACGAACTTGCGGCTTCGCCTTATCGGGTGCTGGAGCAATGGCGCCAGCATTACAGCGGCAATCTTCTGATCGCGTTGCCCGATACATATGGAACGGCGGCGTTCCTTGAAGGCGCGCCCGACTGGCTGGCGGACTGGACCGGATTTCGCCCCGACAGTGCGCCGCCGATTGAAGGCGGTGAACAGATCATTCGATGGTGGGAAAAGCACGGCAAGGACCCGCGCGAGAAGCTTCTGGTCTTTTCAGACAATCTCGACATTGATGCGATTATCGAAACCTATCTGCATTTCCATGGCCGGGTCCGTATGAGCTTTGGCTGGGGCACTAACCTGACCAATGATTTTCGCGGTTGTGATCCGGCGGGGGAACAAGGGCTTGAGCCGATGTCGCTGGTGTGCAAGGTGACAAGTGCCAATGGTCATCCGGCGGTCAAGCTTTCAGACAATCCGGAAAAGATTTCTGGCGATCCCAGGCAGGTCGAACGTTACATCCGGGTTTTTGGTCATCCCACAAGGCAAGGGTAGGCCAGGATAAGGCCTGATCAAAGGACAATGTTCAGATATGTCCCGCGCCGCGCATTGTGGTCAATCTGGTCGGCGGCGATCAGATTGCGCAGACGGGCAAGCTGGGCGGCGATGAAGCTGTCGGATGAAGGTTGATCCATGTTCGCGGCAACACGGCCGCGCGTACCCGAAGGCACGCCTTGCGGCATGGATCGGGCATCAAGAAGGCCCGTTTGTGTGGCGCTGCTGCCAATCCGGTTGGTTGCCATGAGTTTATCCGTTCTGAAACTGCAAAAACATTAGCATGATCAACGGGTTTTGTCATGACGTTGAAGCGGGTAGCGGGTGGGACCGCTGTGGACAGGGACGCACACAGAAAAAGGGGTGGTCAAAACCACCCAAGGAAGCTAACGAGAGGGAAAAATCACGCTAGAAGATTGACGCGGGTACCGCGTGCACCGCTGGTTTCAAGCGGCTGATGTTCCGTAACGATGGACCCGATAACCTGAGAAAGGCCCTGAGCCTTCTGGATGGAGGAGGTTGCAGCGGCGAGCGGTGCGGATACGCCATCTTTTCCGCCACCCGGCGTAATGGCGTCATTAACGGCTTGCGCTGCTGAACTTAGTCCTGAACCCACTGAACCGATCATTGTATCCTCGCCTCAAATTTCGTGAAGTTGTGATACCTGCATATCGAGATATCCTTGCTTCTGACTTAGAGATTAGGCTTCAATTAACACTTTTAAAGTGACAGCTGTCACAATGTGGCATTTGAACCCGATGACATTTTTGTGAGCCGTTTTATATCAATGGGTTATCTGTGGCTGGAATAATAAAATTTTTGCGTGCGGGGGGCTTGCCGTGCGGAAGACCAGAACATTGGATGAGCTTGAACGAATCGAACAAGGTTTCTAAAGACGCTGGCGTTCGGTTTTATGGGCCAGGGCCTCGTGAATGGCTTTTTGCAATTGGGCCGGGCGGAACGGCTTTTTGACAAAGATATAGTCGCCCAGCATCTTTTCCATTTCCTTGCGTGTGCGTGCCGGATAGCCGGACATGAAGACGACGGCCAGATCGGGATATTGACGTTGTGCCTCGATCGCAAGTTGCGGTCCGCTCAGTCCCGACATCACAACGTCGGTCAGAATGACATCAATGCGATCTGTTTTATGGGATTCGGTAATGATTTGCAGGGCTTCTTCGGCACTGCGGGCCACAAGGGCATCAAAGCCGGCATCTTCAAGGATGATCTTGGCGGTCGTGCGCAGGGATTGCTCATCATCAACAATCAGAACCCGTTCGCCATTGCCGGGAAAATAGTCGATTTCCTGCAAGGCGGATGCCTTGACCTTTCCGGCTTCGGAGCGCGGCAGATAGATCGAGAAGGTCGTGCCTTCGCCCTCGACGCTTTCGACATCGATAAAGCCGTTCGATTCTTCGACCCAGCTATGAACAATCGACAGTCCTAGCCCGGTGCCCTTGCCGGGTTCCTTGGTCGAGAAGAAGGGTTCGAAGATGTTGCCAAGAATGTCGGCAGGAATGCCGGTGCCGGTATCCTGAACTGTTACCACGACATAGTCGCCTGCGGCGGCCTTCGGGAAGATGTCATCTTCGTCATCGGGGGAGCGTTCATCCGCAGGCGGGACTGTCGCGCCATAGCAGGAAATCTGCAATGTGCCGCCATCGGGCATCGCATCACGGGCATTGATCGCAAGGTTCAGGATGCAGGCCGATAGCTGTGTCGGGTCAACCCGCGTATATAGCGGGGCATCATTGGCCCAGATTTGCAATTCAATACGGTGTTCCAGCAGCGTGATCAGCAGCTTTTCCATTTCGGTAATGGCTGTATCGACCTGAACGACGGTCGGCTGATCAATCCGGCGGCGCGAGAACATCAGAAGCTGATCGGCGACACTGGTGGCGCGTTCGCCAAGGGAAATCACATGGTCCAGATATTCCTTGACCCGTTCCGGATCATCAATTTTCGCGCGAGCTACTTCGGCAAAGCTTAGAATACCTGCAAGGCAATTGTTGAATTCATGCGCCACGCCGCCTGCCATCTGACCGACGGCTTCGAGTTTTTGTGACGTGGCGAGCTGACGTTGCAGGGCATGCTGTTCTTCGGTCGCGCGGTGCTGTGATGTGACGTCACTACCGGTGCCACGATACCCCTTGAACGAGCCATCAAGATCAAAAACCGGGACGCCATTGATGCGCCCGAAATGTTTTTGTCCGTCCCGCGACATCCAGGAAAATTCGAAATTCTGGAATGCAAGATGACTTTCGAGCCGTTTGACCAGACTGTTCCAGCTATGATCTGTTTCGGCTTTGAGGCCCAGTTTGTCAAAGGATTGACCCTGCGGGGAGCCGTTCAGTTCTTCGATCAGCTGATAGAATTTGTAGGATGCAAACGCGATTTTAAGGTCCGGCCCCATTTCCCAGTACCAGTCGGCGGACGACAGGGTAAAGTCGCGGAAACGTTCCTCGCTATCGCGAAGGGCCTCTTGGGCGATCTGGTGCTGGTTGGTGCGCCGCTCCAGGCTTTCGGCCATGGTGTTCAGGCCACGTTCAAGCGCGCCGATTTCGTCGCGACCAGCCGGTTTCAGTCGGGCACTGAGCTTTCCAAACTGGATTTCAGAAACAAATTGCGCGGCCGTGATAAGGCGACGGAGCACGGTTTGCTGCATAAACAGGAAAATCAGTCCCGACGTCATCAGAATGCACAGAACCGAGCCGATCAGCAGAACCGACTGCATCTGTCGCTGGCTTTGTTCCAGACCGAGGGTCGAGACCTTGAAATAAGCAAACATGAAGGGCTGGTTGGCATTCAGGCTGAACAGGGGTGTGATGCTGACCATGTTGCGGCCATCCGGGCCATCAGTGGTAAACAGCACCTGACTGCGCAAATCAGCAGAAAGCCGGTCTTTGGGGAAATCCGGTACAGAGGCAATATCGGATCCGATCAGCATCGGGTCCATCGCGTGATAGATCGTGCCATCAAAGCCTATGGCCATGGCTTCGCGAAGATGCGGTCCCAACAGCAGTTCAAGCTGCTTGGGATCGCTAATGACGGAAATCTTAAGCTGTTCATCCTGAATCAGGCGGCCGGGCGCACTGATCTGTTCGGCGATCCGCCGATCAATTTCTGCACCGAAATATTGAACATAGTAACCACCAAATAGGCCAAGCAGGATGGTTTCGACAATAACAATTGCGATCCCGATCTTGAAAACCAGACTGCCAAACAGGCGGTCAAAAAGCTTCTTCACGCCAACCTCTAAACCCTGGCCCAGCCTGATTGCCGGTGAATTCTGTTATTGGCTCTCAAGATAATACTGGGATGGATTGGTTGGTGCCGGTGTGGCATAGCTCCAAGCCGCCGGGATGACCTTGGGAACATTCTTGAAGTTCTTTGCCACCAGCCCTTTGCGATTGGGCGGCAAGGCAATTCCCATAACGTAAAACTGATTTGCGCTGATGTCGAGAATATCGCGCATAAGTTTATTCTGTTTTTCTGCATCTGCGGTGGCTTTCAACTGGTTATAGAGTTCCAGTTGACGGATAACCTCGGCCGGGGGCTCAACCGCGTCGGGATTTTCCGGGTCGGAATACCATTGTGCCCAACCGGTGGCGTACCAGGATGATTCACTGGATACCGGCAGGTAGTTGATCGGCAGAACCATGGCATCAAGCCCGCCATCACCGCCCCATGCGCTGGCATGGTGATTGTTTTTTTCACGCATATCGACAAATACATCACGCGATAAGTCGCGGGCCGTCACATCAAGTCCGACATCACGCCAGTAATCGATAACGGCAGAGAGCATTTCGAAGCGGGATGCGCCTTCGGTATCGATGGTAAAGGACAGCCTTTTGCCATCGGGACGCAGAAGGAAACCTTCGTCGTCTTTGCGTGTCAAACCGGCATTCGCCAGATGGCTTGCGGCAAGTACCGGATCATAGGTAATGAACTGGCGTGCGAGAACCGTGTGGTAAAGCGGGCTTTCGGGACGTGGTGCGGCCTGATGGGGCAGGGCACCGGGAACGAACCGGCCAATGATGCTGTCGCGGTCGATGGCATGCGACAGGGCCACGCGGAATTCCTTGTTCTGGAATATGTCGCGAAGCACCGGGTCCCTGTCGTTCAGATTAAGCGACAGGGTCAGGATATTCATGTCGCTTTCAATCAGCGTGAAGGATTGCAGATTGTTATTGGCCGCAAGAATTTCGTCCACGCGGCGGCCAATATGGCGTTCCTGCATATTGACCCTGCCTGTGATGGCGGTGTCACCGGCTTCATCTTTGCTGCCGACCAGATCAAAGGAAACCCGATCAATATAGGGTAACTGACGTCCGCCCGGATCGATTTTCCAATAAAACGGATTGCGAACCGCAACCAGCGGATCGTCTTTGCCATATGTCCCGGTCAGAATCCAGCCGTTCAGGGTCGGAACCTGCGGGTTCATCCAGCGGCTGGGATCGTCTATGGTGCCCGGCGTTCCGAACACCGAAAGGAAGCGATCTTTCCAATCCTTGAAGCCAAGCTTTTGCGCATCGGCATCTGCGTGCCTGTTATATTTCGGAAGCAGGGGCCTCAGGAAATGGGCGGGATAGCTTACCGGTTCGACACCTTCGGGCCGGGCAAGAAAGGTCGGAAACAGCCCATAGGGCGTGTCGAAGCGGAACGCGACCGTGGTTTCGTCGATTTTTTCAACATGCACCGGATTTCCGCCCGCGGTCAGCCATTCAGGCGTCGCATTGCCAAAAGCCGGATTGCGTAAAATGTCGTCGTACCAGAAGGATATATCCTCGGCGGTAAAAGGCGCACCATCTGACCAGCGCATGCCCGGACGCAACCGGAAGACAAATTCCGTGGCGTCACTGTTGGCCTGCATCGAAAGAGCAACGTTGGGAACCGTGTCTGTCCATTGCGGGGTCCAGCGCAGAAGCGGTTCATAGCCGATCGTCCTGATCAGAAGGGCGTGATCGCGTTCCGAATTTTGCGCCATCATCCAGGTGCCGCCATATTGGCCAAGCTTGTCAGTCGGGGTAACAATCATCGGGGTCTTGGGCAGGCGTTCTGCGGCCGGGGGCAATTTGCCGTTCGCCACCATCTCGGCAAGCATCGGCGCTTCGCCGAATTCGGCTGCATATGCATTATTCCGGGGCGCGGTCAAAACCACGGCCAGCAATAATACCAGCGATATAAAGCAACCCACTACCCTGTACACTTCGGGCTTCCCCTGAATTTCTTATGCTTATCGAAAGGTATCGATTATCCTACTCTTAGGTGGTGAATATCCTAAAGCCATTTCCGGGTAAAGTTCTGAAAGCGGATTCTCCCCTGATCTTTTAAAGATGCGCGAGCTGTTCGTTTTTACAACGCAAAGGCGGATAATTTTCCTATTTGCACCTTTTGGGATCGATAAACAACATATCGGTCCGCCGTGTTTTCGCTTGAACCAAGTGAAATGAAGCGATTGAAGGGCCCCGGTTACGCCAAGGTCAAGAGTTTTGACCTTGATCTGTGCCGGTTTCCCGACCATTTGGACAGGAATGATCTTTTGCCCCGATCAACGGCGAATTCGACTAAAGTTTAACACAACCTAATATGGGTACTGCCATCATATAAGTTTTCGGTGATCAATTTCGTTCTGGGCCGTTTCCTGGGGTATTTGACGTCAAAGACACCAATTGTGATTCTTCTTGCCAGAACGAGCGGATCGGAGAGACAATTTCTGAATGGCAAAAAAATCTGCATCATCCGGGCAGGCTTCTTCTGATCCGGGGTATCTGCCCGGGCCAAAGCCGTCGGCACCGATCCCGCGTTATCAGCCGGGATCATCGCCGGGCCGTCATCGCCCGAACGATGAGGGAGATGGTATTGATGCTGACAGTTTTTCTGTGGCCGGTATCGACGGGAAAATTGATCGTCGCAAGGCCAATATGGCAAACCGGATTGTCGATACCGATCCTGGACAGGCATTGCGTGTGATCAGAAATTGGTTGGCCCAGAACTGATGGTCGTTTCTGATCTTTGTTTCTGTTTCACTTTGCATTTCGGGCGGCACCTGTTTTAAGTCGTCGAACACACCGATGACAGGGGGCCAGCGTGACAGATTTCAATTCCTTGATAGAGCAGCAGTTCAGTGCTTTTGATCCGGACTATTCCGATAGAAAAGGTGCCTATGCCGACAAGCTTGCCCCGCTGGAAGAAAAACTGATTGCGGCCCAGCAGACCGGCAACAGCATGGCCGCGTCCGATCAGTATATGATCGAGTGCAAGTGGTTGCTGCTTTATACCGCTGACTGGGATGGGCTGGAAAAGAAGATAGCCCAGTTTGAAAAATCGCTGAAAAACAAGGATCAGGACTGGGCCGAGGAACAGGTGGCAAGCGATGGTTCGTGGGGACCATGCTATGACCAGTGGTTCCTGAAGGTGGATGCGATGATCGATGCGATCAACGCGCTGGCAGATGAGGGGATTGCACCGGATTATCCGCTGACTTTTCTGTCGCCGATTGCCAAACCCGCCGATCTTGTTGCCTGGCTGGACAGTCAGAAAACATCACGGATTTTTGCCGATGGTCTGGATCGCCGCGATGCATTGGGCGCGGTCAGTGCCGCCTTGTCGGAAATGTGCTTCAAAAGCGAAATCCGCGATTATTTCCGCCAGTATGTCAAAGGTTTCGATCTTAGCGACGATTATATCGCAGCTTATAAAAGCTGGCTGGATGATTGGCAGGACGCGCAATCGGGATATTGGGGCGGCTGGTTTGAAACAGATACGGGCGATATTCTGAAAAGCCCGGACCTTAGTCTGACGTTCCACAATATTTCGTATCAGCATGGCAAGGTCGGGCTTTGGCCCGCTATTTTCAAAACGACACTGGCGATCCGTGATGATGCCTATCCGTTTGGCTGGAAGCACAATGGTGACTTCAACAATCACAACAATTATGACGTTGCCAAAATCTTTGACCTTGGCTGGGCGGAAGTCGACAGCGATAGCCAGAAATTGGCATCAGCCGATATTTCCACGATCCTGGACTGGTGTCTGACCAAATCCATGACGCCGGATGGCGGGTTCATCGATGACCCGACTTTTTATAATTCGGTTGGGGCGGCGTATTATTATGGTGTGTCGTTCCTTGATCAGATTGGATATTTCGGCACCGATATTCCGTTCTGGACAGACCATGCCTTTGCCGATGGTCCTGCACTGTGCTGCAATATCCAGAAAAAGATGAAGGCCGAAAAACTCGATGATGACGAAGCGGAGGCGGCGATGGAGAAGCTGTTGGATGCCTGCGGAAACTGTGGCTAGGCAAGGCTGAATGCCGGGGTGGAACAAATTCGTATCCCCCCTTGGCGAAATGCATCGGTCGCTACCCATATATATGTTTTATGGCGGCAACAAATCGATGAGGGACCAGAATGTCTGAGCGTAGCGATATTGACATTGCATTCTTGCGTCAGCGACTTGAAGATCGGCGCGCGGATATAAGTGCCCATTCAAATCATTCGGAAGATTATCGAAAGCCGGTCGAGCTTGATCAACAGGCCGTCGGCCGCCTGTCACGGATGGATGCGCTTCAGGATCAGCAAATGCATCTGGAACAGGAGCGCCGTCGTGCCGCTGAACTTGATCGCATCGAAAAGACGCTGGCCCGGATCGAGCATGCCGATTACGGCTTCTGCCACAATTGTGGCGAAGAAATCGAGAAGAAGCGTCTGGAATTTGACCCGACCACACCGCTTTGCGTTGATTGCGCTGCCCATGTCAAACACAGTTAGGGACGGATTGATCAAACCGGTCAGACCGAATTAACGTATCTTTTATATGGCAGATCAAAGGGCGAAACACGTTGCACCCAAATCATCGATCAGGTGGGGCGCGGTTGCAGTATGCATTCTGATCGCGGTGTTTCTGTTTGTGACGCCCAACGATCATGCCTCCGCACAGCAAAACAGTTGTGCGGTTGCGCGTGCGCCTGTTGCAAGCCTGTCATTTATCAATCAGGACCCGATGCTGGATCGTCATCGGTCTGTGCGCTGGCTTAACAACCGGGCCAATCAGGGAAGTCGTTATCTGGTGACCGGCTTGACCGAATATGAACTTCAGGCGCGGTTTGACATGCGCCTTGAGCCGGTCGAGGTCGGCGTTGGGGCATTCTGTCTGTATCCGATCCGGATTAACCCCGAGGTCGAAGTGATCAAGCATCTGGTGTATGTCGCATCCGAGCTAGAGCGTGGCACATGTGAATATGACGTGGTCTATGCCCATGAAGGGCAGCACGTGCAGATCAATCAGCATATGGAACAGGATATCCAGCGGGAACTTGATGCCATGGTCTCCGAAATCATGGCGGACTTTGCCGCCATGCGACCGGTTGGTGCGGGCGAGGTGCAACGCCTGCAACGGCGGTTACTGAACCAGTATGGACAGGATTTCAAACGCCGTTTGCGCACCATCGATCTTGCGCGGCGCGAAGACCATCGCGCGATAGATACCCCGGATGAATATGAACGGCTATCGAAGGCGTGCGGGCCAAATTCGGCATTCCAGACAACATTGCCCGATGCAATGCGCTGACGGATTTTGCACAATCTGATCAGGCTGCTTCGTGATCAAGTCCGGCGACGACCTGAAGTGCTTTGACATCAAGATCGAATTCCGAACGGCAGCGCGGGTTTAGATGACCGTTTCGGCGAAATTCGGCGATGATCCTGCTGGCGGTTTCGGTGGTGATACCCAACATTGCGCCAATATCTTCCCGTCCGGGCAGAACGCAACTGTCATCCGCATGATCACATAGATAAAGGCACAGCCGTGCAACCCGTTCCCGGGCAGATCCGGTCGACATCTGGGTCAACCAGTTATCTGATTCCATTACCGCCTGATGCCAGCGTGTGAGCAACTGTTTGTGTAAATGGGGGCTTTCGCGATCAAGTTTTTCAACAACCGCAACCGGAATCCGGCATAACGCGCTGTCCTGAAGGGCTTCGGCGTGATGGGCAAAGCTGTCGCTGACGAGGGCTTCAAGGCCGATTGTGCCACCGGGGCGGACGAGGCGCACAACCCGTTGTGAACCATCGGCCAGATAATGCGTCAATTTGATCAGACCGCTGCGCAAGGTGAACAGCGCGTTTGCAGTGTCCCCGGCATTGTAAAGGATCGCGCGTTTGGCAATTGCCATGTCCTCAATCGGCAGATGAACCAGTTTGAAATCGTCATCCGTCAGATCGTTGAAAAGCGCAAGTTGCCGGACGCCGCATCGGCGGCAGCGCAACATGTCGGGCATGGTTGGTTGCGGCGCGGAGTAATTCACAAAACCCCCTGACGGAACGGGACAGATGCAGGATCGGTCGCCGCAGGCTGTTAAATGGAAGCACTCTAAATCTTTGAGCAATCTATCCTATTGGTTTGTAAATTCAACCTAATAGCGATCAAAAGGTGAAAAACATCACAATAGTACGACTTTTTCGGGCGTGCCGTCAGGCGGTGCTGTCCAGGGTGACAAGGCCCTTTTCTATCGCATAACGCACGAGGCCGGCGGAGCTGTCGATGTCGAGCTTGCGCTTGATGTTGCGGCGATGGGTTTCCACGGTACGCACACTGATATCAAGTTCGCGGGCGACATGTTTGTTGCTGGCACCTTTGGCCAGAAGCCGCAAGACGGTGCGTTCCCGTGTGGTCAGCGGCATGCCATCGTCAGGCACGCCTTCGGTGTTGCTGATGCGATCAAATGTCGGACTGTAAGCTTCGCCGCCATTTGCAATTGCCTCGATCGCGCGCACCATGTCGTTTGACGATACATCTTTCAGTATAAAGCCGCGCGCACCTGCCAGTCGGGCAGTACGAAGATATTCCGGATTCTCATGCATGGTCAGGATGATGACCTTGATATCGGGCATGGTTTCGCGGAATTTTTCGGCGGCTTCCAGCCCGTTCATGACCGGCATCGAGATATCCATCAGAACGATGTCGGGTTTGACATTTCCGGCCAGCGACAGGGCTTCCATGCCGTTTCCAGCCTCGCCGACGATATCGATATGGTCATAGCATTCAAGACGCGAACGAATGCCATCCATGACCAGCGCATGGTCGTCGCACAGCAAAACACGAATGGGACGGTTGGGCGAATAGGGGGTATTTGCGCTGCTCATGGTCAATTCAGTTCTCTGTCACATTGCTGAAACATCTGGGCCGAAACATCTGTTGCCACCTTAGCCGCTGATGACGGTGACGGGTAGATCATTATCACGCGAAACCGGAATATAGGCAGTTATGGTTGTTCCATCGTCCGGTTCGGATTTGACGGTCATGCCCCCACCATGGAATTCCATGCGTTCGCGCATATTGCGAAGGCCGATCCCCGCACGCGGATCACGGTTGCGAATATACCGATTGGTTTCAAATCCGACACCGTTATCGATGATTTTCATCACGACACTTTGACCTTCGCGGCGGATCGTGACCTTGATATGCGTGGCATCGGCGTGACGTTCGATATTGGTCAGGGTTTCCTGCAAGACGCGATAGAGCGTCGTTTTCTTTGCGATATCGAGAACCACATCGATATTGTCCGATTTGACATCAATCTGCATGTCGGACCGGTCTGCCAGTTCCTTGCACATGCTTTCAATCGCCGGGCGCAGGCCAAGATCATCAAGCACGGCCGGACGCAGGTCGCGCGATATGCGACGGACTTCGTGGATGGCATCCTGCAATCGCTTGGCGGCCTTTTCCATAGGTTCGGTTGCTGCATTCTTTTCCGGTCCCAGGCGTGCGATTGCGGTTTCGACCGAATATTTGACGGAAACAAGAATCTGGCTGATGCCGTCATGCAATTCGCGCGACACCCGCAAACGCTCCTGTTCCTGAACATCAACAACCCGATGGGTCAGTTCCTTTAGCTTCGAATCAGCAAGTTTGCGTTCCGAAAGGGTGACGACGGTGCCCGAAATGCCGACCAGCAAAACCGCCAGAATGGTGATGCCGACAATCGATATTGTCGTGTCACGGATGTGGGATGATACCTCGGTCTCGATTTCCTTCACCTGTTCGGAAATGTCATCGATATAAATCCCGGTACCGATCATCCAGCCCCATTTTTCAAGCATCAGGGAATAGGCGATTTTCTCGGCGGGTTCGCCGGTTGACGGTTTTTCCCAGACATGGCGCAGGAAACCACCACCTTTTTCGGCATTGAAAATCAGCGCCTGAATGACGGAATTTCCGTTCAGATCGCGCAGGTTCCAATATGTGCGCCCCAGACGCCATGGCTGTGGCGGGTCGACAAGGGCCGTACCATCACGGTCATAGATAAAGAAATAGCCATCCTCGCCATAGGACAGGTCTTCGATGATGCTTTTGACCCGTTCCTTGGAAACGGCATCCAGCGGGCTTGCTACCGAATAAATGTGATCTATCGAAGCAAGGGCGAGTTCAAGATAGCTTTTAAGCTCTTCCTTGCGGGCTTCGAGAATATTGCGTTCGAACGTTCTGATTTCTGCTTCGGCCAGTCGTTCGGCCTGTGCAAATACCAGATACGATATTGCCGCGGCGGCCAGAACCAGTGGCAGGATCGACAGCAGCAAAAACTTTAGTCGAAGATTGATTTTCCGCATGGGCACAACAGTCTCGGATACAGGAAGAATTTTCGGGCCGGACAATATCACAAAAGCACCAAAAGTCTGCGCCTGATAACAGGTTTTGAACCTTTGGGTTGCATTAGGCGCGGGCGCGATTTTCCACATGGTGAAAAGACACTGGCTGCGATAAAGTGAAATTGGTATTACCAATTTCGAAGATCATGCTTTGACAGAGGCAGCGCATTGCGCATATATCAGACACGTCGCCTGCCCACCGGGCGCCAGGAACCCTGGATGCGCTGCACGCGTTTTAACGTGACAGACATCCTTTATCGCCACAGATGGTATGGCGTTGCAGGCATCCCGCACCGCAACGCATTCCGGGATCATATCGTGGCGTTTCTCTTGGTTTTCGGCAGGGGCGCACAGGGACGCACCTGCCCTACAAATCTGGTAGGAGCCCGGTGTCCATGACGCGTTCTGCACCAAAGCGTATCCGTAAACTTCTGGTCGCGAACCGCGGTGAAATCGCGATTCGTGTTCTGCGTGCCGCCAACGAGCTTGGCATTCGCACAGTTGCCATCTTTTCCGACGAAGACCGTTTTGCCCTGCACAGGTTCAAGGCCGACGAAAGTTACACCGTTGGCAAGGGCAACAAACCCATTCGCGCCTATCTTGATATCGAGGATATCCTGCGTGTTGCCCGTGAAGCCGGTGTTGATGCCATTCACCCGGGCTATGGGTTTCTGTCTGAGAACCCCGATTTTGCCGACGCCTGTGCCGAGGCCGGAATAACGTTTATCGGTCCTGATTCCGAAGTCATGCGGACATTGGGCAACAAGGTTGCCGCGCGTAATCTGGCAGAAAGTGCCGGTGTGCCCGTAATGCCGGCATCGGGTGCATTGCCTGACGATATGAATGAAGTTACCCGCATCGCCGATCAGGTCGGTTATCCGATCATGCTGAAGGCCAGTTGGGGCGGTGGTGGCCGCGGGATGCGCGTCATCGAGAATTCCAAGGATCTTTCCAAGCAGGTTCTGGCCGCCAAACGCGAAGCCGCCGCTGCATTTGGCAATGACGAGGTTTATTTTGAAAAACTGATCCGTCGCGCCCGCCATGTCGAAGTCCAGCTTCTGGGTGATACGCATGGCACTTTGGTGCATCTGTTTGAACGTGACTGTTCGGTTCAGCGCCGCAACCAGAAGGTCGTTGAACGCGCACCCGCCCCCTACCTTGACGAAGAACAGCGCAAAGAACTTTGCGAAGCAGCCCTTCGTCTGGGGAAGGCCGCGAATTACGTCAATGCGGGGACCGTCGAATTCCTGATGGATGTTGATACATCCAAGTTTTACTTCATCGAGGTCAATCCCCGCATCCAGGTCGAACATACCGTGACGGAATGCGTGACCGGATTTGACCTTGTGAAGGCGCAAATCCTTGTTGCGCAGGGGGGACGCATCGGTTTCCCGTCGGAAACCGGCATTCCGTGGCAGGACAAGATCAAGCTGCGTGATCATGCGCTTCAGTGCCGCATCACGACGGAAAACCCCGAAAACAGCTTTGTGCCCGATTACGGGATCATCAAGGTGTATCGCGGGGCCAACGGTTTTGGCATCCGTCTGGATGGCGGCACGGCCTATTCCGGGGCGGTGATCACCCCGTTTTATGACAGTATGCTGGAAAAGGTCACCGCATGGGGAAGTACCCCGCGCGAAGCGGTCGACCGTATGGACCGTGCCCTTCGCGAGTTTCGTATTCGCGGTGTTGCGACCAACCTGGCCTTCCTTGAAAACCTGATCAATCATCCGAAATTCAGGGCCGGTGAATATACCACGCGGTTCATTGATGAAACGCCTGAACTGTTCAAGTTCGTGCGCCGTCGCGACCGCGCGACCCGTTTGCTGCGTTTCATTGGCGAGGTTACGGTCAACGGTAACCCCGAAGTCGAAGGCCGGGTCGTGCCGACAAACCTGCATGCGCCGGTGATGCCGAAATCGATTGATCTGGGTGAAATCCGCCCGGGCACCAAGCAGAAGCTTGACCAGTTGGGGGCCGAGGGATTTTCACGCTGGATGAAGGATCAGAAACGCGTTCTGATCACCGACACCACGATGCGTGATGCGCATCAGTCGTTGCTGGCGACCCGGATGCGAACCTTCGATATGCTTGAAATCGCGCCTTATTATGCGCATGGGCTGCCGGAGCTGTTTTCGCTGGAATGCTGGGGCGGGGCGACGTTTGACGTCGCGATGCGGTTCCTTAAGGAAGACCCGTGGGATCGTCTGGTCAAGTTGCGTGAACGGGTTCCCAATATCCTCACACAGATGTTGTTGCGGGCGTCGAACGCGGTCGGTTACACCAACTATCCCGACAATGCGGTCGAATATTTCGTCAAGCAGGCGGCAGAACACGGCATGGATGTTTTCCGTGTGTTCGATTCCCTGAACTGGGTCGAAAACATGAAGGTTGCCATGGATGCGGTTCTGAAAACCGACAAGCTGTGCGAAGCAACCATTTGCTATACGGGCGATATCTTTGACGAGAAACGCCCGAAATATAACCTTGATTACTATGTCAAAATGGCCCGGGAGCTTGAGGCATCCGGTGCGCATATCCTTGGACTTAAGGATATGGCGGGGGTTCTGCGTCCGGCAGCGGCAACGACCCTGATCAAGGCGTTGAAGGATACGGTCAATATTCCGATCCATTTCCATACCCACGATACCAGCGGCATTTCGGCGGCCACCGTGATTGCCGCGATTGATGCCGGGGTGGATGCGGTGGATGCAGCCATGGATTCGATGTCTGGCCTGACATCTCAGCCAAACCTTGGTTCGATTGCCAATAACTATATCGGGCAACCACGTGATCCGGGGCTTAATACCGAGGCGCTTAAAGAAGTTTCGACCTATTGGGAACAGGTCCGGCGGTATTATGCCGGATTTGAAAGCGATATCCGCAGCGGTACATCGGATGTTTATGTCCATGAAATGCCCGGCGGCCAATATACCAACCTGCGCCAGCAGGCACGTTCCCTTGGTATCGAGGAACGCTGGCCGGAAGTGTCCAAAGCTTATGCCGCAGTCAACAAGATGTTTGGCGATGTCGTCAAGGTGACGCCAAGTTCGAAAGTTGTCGGTGACATGGCGCTGACGATGGTGACGTCGGGCATTACCGAAAAGGATGTGCTGGACCCGAAAAAGGACATCGCATTCCCCGATAGTGTCATTTCGTTCTTCCGTGGTGAAATCGGTCAACCGGTTGGTGGCTTCCCGCCAGCCCTTCAGCGCAAGGTGCTTAAGGGGGCCGAAGCCCTTTCGGATCGACCGGGCAAATCCATGGCCCCGATTGATTTCGAAGCAACCCGCAAGGAAATCGAAAAGAAAACCCATCGCAGCATCAGTGATGCCGAGGTTGCATCCTATGTGATGTATCCCAAGGTGTTCCTTGAATATGCCGAACATCGTAGTCACAACGCCGATGTCTCGATCCTGCCGACCCCGATCTTCTTCTATGGCATGAGCCAGAATGACGAGATTTCCGTCGATCTGGAAAAGGGCAAGACGCTTGTGATCCGCTATCTCGCGACATCCGAAGGCGGGGACGAGGAAGGCAATCGGACCGTGTTCTTTGAACTGAACGGCCAGCCCCGGACCGTCAAGGTTGCCGACAAGACATTGGCTGCGACTGGCAAGGTCAAACCAAAGGCCGAGGATGGTAACCAGCTTCATATTGCCGCCCCGATGCCGGGCCTTGTCGTCGAGGTCCATGTTGCCGAAGGCCAGAAGGTCAAGGCGGGCGATGTGATGTGTTCGCTTGAGGCGATGAAAATGGAAACCGCGGTTCATGCGGAAAGGGACGGGGTTGTGGCCACCATTCATGCCCCCGCCGGTACACAGGTCGACAGCAAGGATTTGCTGATCGAATTACGGGAGTAAACGTCGCATGCTTAGGATGCCTGAGCCGGATCAATCGACCCTTGCGCGTCGCAAGGACATCATTGCCGCCATGCGGGACATCGTCCCCAATGACGGCGGGGTTATTGTTGATGAAGACCAGCTCAGGCCCTATGAATGCGACGGGTTGATGGCCTATCGCCAGCTTCCGATGATCGTGGTCCTGCCCGAAAATACCGGGCAGGTCGCGGCCATTCTGAAATATTGCCATACCCACAAAATTCGTGTCGTTCCACGCGGGGCGGGCACCGGCCTTTCGGGCGGGGCGTTGCCGATGGCGGATGCGATCACGATCAGCATGATGAAATTCAACCGCGTGCTGGATATCGACTGGGACAATCGGGCGGTCGTCGTGCAGCCCGGTGTGACCAATCTTGGGATCACGCGCGCGGTCGAACATAAGGGGTTTTATTACGCCCCGGACCCGTCTAGCCAGATCGCCTGTTCGATTGGCGGCAATATCGCGGAAAATTCGGGCGGGGTGCATTCCCTGAAATACGGACTAACCACCAACAATGTCCTTGGTGTTGAAATGGTCACGATCGAAGGCGAAATCCTTCGGATCGGGGGTAAGGGACTGGATCAGTCGGGCTATGACCTCTTGGGGGTGATTACCGGGTCCGAAGGTTTGCTGGGCATTGTAACCGAAGTCACGGTGCGCATCCTGCGAAAGCCTGAAACGGCGCGCGCGCTTCTGCTTGGCTTTAATAGCAGCGAAGAAGGTGGCAATTGCGTTGCCCGGATCATTGCCGACGGGATCATTCCGGGCGGTCTTGAAATGATGGACGCCCCGGCCATCAAGGCGACCGAGGATTTCGTCCATGCGGGTTATCCACTTGATGTTGAGGCGTTGTTGCTTGTCGAACTTGACGGGCCAAAGGTCGAGGTCGATTACCTGATTGAACGGGTGGGCGCGATTGCCAGGGAATGCGGTGCGGTTTATTCGCGTATTTCCGAAAGCGAGGATGAAAGACTGCTGTTCTGGTCGGGGCGCAAGAATGCCTTTCCGGCGATTGGCCGTATTTCGCCCGATTATATCTGCATGGATGGCACCATCCCGCGCCGACGTCTGGCCGAAGTCCTGACCGGGATGCAGGTTTTGTCGCAACGCCACGGGTTGTGGGTTGCCAATGTTTTTCATGCAGGCGACGGCAATCTGCATCCGCTGATCATGTTTGATGCCAATCAGCCCGGCGAACTGGAACGGGCCGAGGCATTTGGTGCCGATATCCTGAAACTGTGTGTCGAGGTCGGAGGGGTTTTGTCGGGCGAGCACGGGATTGGCGTCGAAAAACGCGATCTGATGCCTGAAATGTTCACCGAAGATGACATGAAACATCAGGAACGCCTGAAACTGGCGTTTGACGAGGATGAATTGCTGAACCCCGGCAAGGTTTTCCCGACCTTGCATGGTTGTGGCGAGCTTAAAACCCTGCATGCGCGCGAAGTTGCCAACAAGTTCCCGGATATCCCGCGCTTTTAGGCCGGAACGAGAGACGAGAAGAAAAATAATCCTGCCACCGGTTCCCACCAACCGGTTGGCAAGGATCAGGAGAGGAAGAGAGAAGCCGCAATGACGGAAGTCATATCCCCCACCACGCCCGAACAATTGCGTGAGGCCATCAGTTGGGCGCTTGGTTCAAAAAACCCGCTTGAAATCATTGGATCGGGCAGCAAGAAAACATATGGGCATGCGGTAGCAGCCGACCATGTTCTGGACCTGTCGAAATTGACCGGGGTCATGTTTTATGAACCGGAAGAACTGGTGGTTTCTGTGCGGGCGGGCACGTCTCTTGCCGAAATTCACGCATTGCTGCGCGATAAGAACCAGCAATTCCATTTTGAACCCGGAAATTTTCCGGGGTTGCTCGTCGATGGTGTTGCGGATCATGCCGGAACGATTGGCGGACTGATTGCGTCCAATCTTTCGGGACCGCGCCGGATCAAGGTCGGTGCGGCACGCGATCATCTTTTGGGATTTGAAGCCATCAGCGGCCGGGCGGAGGATTTTAAATCCGGTGGACGGGTCATGAAGAACGTAACCGGGTTTGATCTGTCAAAGCTGATGGCGGGATCGTTTGGCACGCTTGGCGTGATGCATACCATCACCATGAAAGTCATGCCGCGCGACGAGAAAACCCGAACTGTTCTGATCGCCTGTGACGATATGCAAATTGCAGGCAGTGCCATGACGCGTGCCCTGGGCAGCGAGAACGAGGTTTCGGCCGCCGCATGGATTGCGCGGGAACAGGTTGTAAAACTTGGTCTGGACATTGTGACCGGCATCGGGACCGGTATTGTTGCGCTGCGCGTTGAAGGCCCTGCACCCTCGGTTGCCTGGCGGTGCGAGGCATTGCGTAAGCTTCTGTCCGATATCGGTGCCAGTGAAGAACTTCATAGCGCCAACAGCAACGCGTTCTGGCAGGCGGTTGCCGATGTTGCCCCGTTTGCAGGGGGGATCGGATTGCTATGGCGTGTTTCCGGGCCACCGGCATCTGGGGGGGCGATTGCTGCGAAACTGGCCGACGAAACCGGCGGGAAGATCATGATGGATTGGGCCGGGGCGCAAACCTGGCTGCAACTGGCCGGGGGTGATGCGATGGCCGATAAAGTGCGCGACATTGCCGTGTCCTACGATGCGCGGGCGGTTCTGGTGCGCGCGCCCGAAGATATTAGAAATCAGGTGCCGGTTTTCCATGCCGAGGACGCGGCTTTGGCCCTGATCAATGCGAGAATCCGCGAGAATTTTGACCCTGAAGGTATCCTTAATCCGGGCCGGATCGGACACATGATTGCCAAGCGGGGGAACGCGTAATGCAAACGAACTTTACCGCCGCCCAGCTTGCCCACCCGGCAATTGCCGAAAGTGAACAGATCCTTCGCAAATGCGTGCATTGCGGGTTCTGTACCGCGACATGCCCGACTTTTGTGACCTTGGGGGATGAACTTGATAGTCCGCGCGGGCGGATTTACCTGATCAAGGACATGCTGGAAAACGATAAACCGGCGACAGAAAAGGTGGTCAAACATCTTGATCGTTGCCTGTCGTGCCTGTCCTGCACAACGACATGCCCATCGGGTGTCGATTACATGCACCTGATCGACAATGCGCGCGCCCATATCGAAGAAACCTATGACCGGCCGTTTGCTGATAAATGGCTGCGCCGGATTTTATCGATTGTCGTGCCAAACCCGATGCTTTTCAGGCTTTCGCTGATCGGGGTGAAACTGGCATCGCCATTCGCACGCTTTTTACCGGGCCGTCTGAAGGGCATGGTCAAAATGGGAGCGCGCCATATGCCGCCGCCAAGCTGGGTCGACAAGCCGCAGGTGATCCCGGCAATTGGTCAACGCAAAGGCCGGGTCGCCATCCTGACCGGCTGTGCGCAACAGGTTCTTGAGACCGAGATAAACGAGGCAACCGTGCGTTTACTGACACGCCTTGGCATCGAAATCGTTGTGGCCAAAGGGGCGGGTTGTTGCGGGTCGCTTGTTCATCATATGGGCAAGGAAGCGCAGTCCCATCAACAGGCCAAAGCCAACATTGATGCCTGGACCCGGGAACTTGCGGGCGTGGGGCTTGATGCGATTGTCATTACGGCATCGGGATGTGGCACAACGGTCAAGGATTACGGGCACATGTTGCGCCATGATCGGAATTACGCGGCGAAAGCGGCCAAAATTTCCGACCTTGCCTGTGATGTGACCGAATATCTGGCAGGGATTGATGTCCCGGCGGATCGTTTCGCCGGGGCGACTCATGGCGGGGCGCGGGTTGCCTATCATTCGGCATGTTCGATGCAGCATGGTCAGAAGATCATTCGTGAACCGCGCGACCTTCTGAAAAAGGCCGGGTACGAGGTGCTTGAAATTGCCGAGGGGCATTTATGCTGCGGGTCGGCGGGGGTTTATAACCTGTTGCAGCCTGAAATCGCGGGCCAACTGCGCGACCGCAAACTTGGCAATATCAGAAACACGGCACCGGATCTGGTTGCGACGGGCAATATCGGCTGCATGGTGCAGCTTGAAACCGGTGCGTTGAAAGTTGTGCATACGGTGCAATTGCTTGACTGGGCAGCAGGGGGACCGACCCCCGAAAAGCTTTTACCGTATTATGCTGAAAAGATCGCCTAGACAACGGTTTGGACGTCTAAATACAAAAGCCCGCCGACGTTGCGTCGTGCGAGCTTTTATGCAATCTGGCAAAGACTGCTTACGAAACCGCTTATTTCGCAAGCAGGCTGTTGGCGATACTTTCGGCGGCAGAGCCTTCGCTGCTGTCTTCGGCAAAAGCAGCGGTTTTTTCGCGAATCCAGTTCTGAACTTCGGCTTCGCTGACATCGACCTTTGTTGCCATCACCGCAATGACGGCTTCCATGGCAAGGACATGAGACGCAATGTTATTGACCGCGACATGCAGGTCATCAATGTGGCGTGATGCGGCTTCGGACATGTCGCCCAGTTCACCGGAAAGCTTCTGGATCAGTTCCTGAATCTCGTCGAGCGAAGTGCTCATGGTCGTCTCCCTTTTGCGCGGTTCTGCGCTACTTTGTTCCCAACGGATTGATATCTTATGAACAAGCTTCGTGTTTTCGGGGGGCTTTGTAAAGGCAGGGAAACCGAAAACAGTTAACGGTCTGCTGCCGTGCCGTCGTCTATCCAGTCCGGGTGATGTTTCGGGGCAATGTTACAGTTTATGTAACGAAGACTGTAAAACCTGCGGCTGGAAACAGGAAAAATGCCGGTTTCAGTTTTGATTCCGGCCCGGATCTATTTTAGAAAACCTTTGATAAATAAAGGTTTTTTCGAGGTTTTTTTCATCTCCGATGCGTTGTCACATAATGTTAACAAAAGTGACGCAATACCGTAAGCACCCAGCGTTAGAGTCCGCCTCGCAGATCGTTGCACCGTTCCGGTTTGGAACAATTACTGGGGAATTTACCATGAAGAAGACTCTTGCTGTTGCGGCGCTGATGAGCGTTGCCTTTGTTGGCGCGGCTCAGGCACGCGACCAGATTCGTATCGTTGGTTCGTCCACCGTTTTCCCGTTCGCAACTGCGGTTGCTGAAGAATTCGGTAAAACCACCTCGTTCAAGACACCGGTTATTGAATCGACCGGTTCCGGCGGTGGTCTGAAGCTGTTCTGCGCCGGTGTTGGCGAACAGCATCCGGACATTACCAATGCTTCGCGTCGCATCAAGAAGTCCGAAGTTGAAACCTGTGCCAAAAACGGCATCAGCGAAATCACCGAAGTCAAAGTCGGTTACGACGGTATCGTTCTGTCGAACTCCAAAGATGCTCCGCGTCTTGACCTGACCAAAGAACAGATCTTCCTGGCGCTGGCCAAAACCGTTCCTTCGAAAGACGGCAAGTCGCTGATCGATAACCCGTACAGCACCTGGGCCGAAATCGACCCGAGCCTGCCGGACGTTAAAATCGAAGTTCTCGGCCCGCCCCCGACCTCCGGTACCCGTGATGCCTTCACCGAGCTGGTACTTGAAGAAGCCTGTGACTCCTTCGAAGCCATTAAGGCAATCAAGGACAACAAAGATCAGCACGGTGCAGTTTGCAAAGGCGTTCGTGAAGACGGTGCCTATGTTGAAGCCGGTGAAAACGACAACCTGATCGTTCAGAAACTCGAAGCAAACCATGATGCGCTTGGCATCTTCGGCTTCTCGTTCCTTGATCAGAACGGCGACAAACTTCAGGGTTCCCTGATTGCCGGTGTTGAGCCGACCTTCGAAGCCATCTCTGCTGGTGATTACCCGGTTTCGCGTTCGCTGTACTTCTATGTCAAGAACGCCCATGTTGGTACCATTCCGGGTATCAAAGAATATCTGACCGAATTCACCTCCGACAAAGCATTTGGTGACGAAGGTTACCTTGCTGACCGTGGTCTCATCCCGATGGATGCGGCCGAGCGTGAAGCAGTCCGTAATGCTGCGCTGAACCTTGCTCCGCTGAGCATGTAACGCGATCTTTCAACCGGTGGCAGCCTTTTCTGCCACCGGTTTCTTTGTTTTCAGGCTTTAATTGATTTATTCTTGGACCTGCCTTAAACGCGCACCAAGTTTTTTGGTCATTCTTTGGCAAATGGATTAATCGCAATGTCCCTGACCTATTTGCTGCTTGCTTTGGCACTCCTGTGTGCCGTGTCATTTTATTTCGGTCGACAGCGCGCGGTTGCCCTGTCGAACGGTCGATACAGCAATCTTCATTCGCTGCCTGCGCATTACGGGATGTATACGGCGTTGTGGTGCGGCCTGCCGGCTTTGGGCCTTTTGCTGGTTTGGATGATGTTTGAAGGGACGATCATTCAGACAATGATCGTTGCCGATCTTCCCGAAGAAGTGACGTCCAATTCCGGGCTGTTATCTTTGGCGCTTAACAGCATCTCGCAAATTGCTGCCGGAGGCGGGGAACATCTTACCGTTTCTCCCGAGATTGTAGAGGCCGGCCATCGGCTTGCCAATCTTAACACCATCGCAAATGCGGCTCTTATTGTCGTGATGGTGTCTGTTGCCCTGGTGGGCTTGGCTCTGTCTTATCGCCGGATTTCTTCGGAAATGCGCGCGCGAAACAATGTCGAACGGCTGTTTCGCTATATCATGATCGTGTGTTCGGCGATTGCCATCCTGTCGACGGTCGGCATTGTTTTCTCGCTTTTGTTTGAAGCGCTGCATTTCTTTGGCAAGGTCAGCCCGCTGGACTTCCTGTTCGGTCTGGAATGGAGCCCGCAGACGGCCATCCGCGCAGATCAGGTGGCGTCCGACGGTGCATTTGGCGCAATCCCACTTTTTGTTGGAACATTGCTGATTACGCTGATTGCAATGTTTGTGGCGGTGCCGGTCGGTTTGTTCTCTGCCATCTATATGGGTGAATATGCATCGCCCAAATTCCGGGCCGTTGCCAAACCTGCGCTTGAAATTCTGGCGGGTGTTCCGACGGTTGTTTACGGCTTCTTTGCGGCCCTGACAGTTGCTCCGTTCTTGCGCGACAATGGTGCTGTGCTTGGACTTGATGTCAGTTCCGAAAGTGCGCTGGCTGCGGGGCTGGTCATGGGGGTCATGATCATTCCGTTCGTGTCATCGCTGTCTGATGATGTCATGTCACAGGTGCCGAAGTCGTTGCGCGACGGATCGTATGGCCTTGGTGCAACAAGGTCTGAAACCATTCGGCATGTGATTTTCCCCGCAGCCCTGCCCGGTATTGTTGGTGCGGTATTGCTGGCGGTGTCGCGTGCGATTGGGGAAACCATGATCGTTGTGATGGCTGCCGGACTCGCCGCCAACATGACGGTAAACCCGTTGCAGGCCGTGACCACTGTTACCGTGCAGATCGTAACACTTCTGGTCGGTGACCAGGAATTCGACAGTGCCAAAACCCTGTCGGCATTTGCACTGGGTCTGCTTCTTTTCCTTATCACCTTGGGTCTGAACGTGTTTGCCCTTAAGGTTGTTCAGAAGTATCGCGAGAAATATGACTGATATGGCATCGCTTATGGAAGACAGAGCCGCCGCAAAAGTGATCTCTGGCAATCTGCACACGCCGGTTGACTGGGACAGCCCGAAATTGGCACGTAACATTAAAAAACGTTACGCAGCGGAACGCAGGTTCAAGATTTACGGCTTAAGCGCAATTGCCATCGCTCTTATGGCGCTGGTTGTGCTTGGCTATTCGATCATTTCGAAAGGTTATAGTGCCTTTTTCCAGACCTATGTTCAGATGGAAATCTTTTTCGACCCGGCCAAGATCGATCCGGACGGAACAGGTGACCCGGCAATTATTGGCCGGGCCAATTTTGATGGTCTGATCAGGGATGCACTGAGCAAACAGTTCCCGGAAGTGAGCGGACGTAGCGAACGGCGTGATCTCTATGACATTGTTTCGGGCGGGGCATCTTATGATCTGCGCGAGAGGGTGCTTGAAAATCCGTCTCTGATCGGACAGACCCGGAAGGTCTGGCTGATTTCCGGTGACGACTTTGATATGCTCAACAAAGGTTACATCAGTGCAAACACAGACGAAGGCGACCGTCGCCTGAATGATCAGGAAATTGGTTGGTACAATTCACTGGTCTCCCAAGGATCGGTTGAAAAGCAGTTCCATACGCGGTTCTTTACCAATGGTGATTCCCGCGAACCGGAATTGGCCGGGATTTGGGGCGCTGCGGTCGGGTCTTTCTATACCCTGGCTGTGACACTGATACTGTCGTTTCCGATTGGTGTTCTGGCGGCGATCTATCTGGAAGAATTTGCACCGCGAAACCGGTTCACGACGATTGTCGAAGTCAACATCAACAACCTTGCGGCTGTGCCGTCGATCGTGTTCGGTCTTCTTGGGCTTGAGGTTTACCTTAATGTCATGCACCTGCCGCGGTCGGCCCCGGTTGTTGGTGGTCTGACGTTGGCCCTCATGACATTGCCGACCATCATCATCGCATCACGTGCGGCGATCAAGGCAGTGCCGCCGTCGATCCGGCAGGCGGCCCTTGGTCTTGGGGCGTCGCCGGTTCAGACGGTGACCCATCATGTGTTACCGCTGGCGATGCCCGGTATTCTGACCGGGACCATCATCGGCATGGCGCAGGCTCTTGGGGAAACCGCGCCGCTTCTGATGATCGGTATGGTGGCGTTTATTGTTGATATCCCGGGCGGTGCACTTGATCCGGCGACAGTTCTGCCGGTGCAGATTTATCTGTGGGCGGATAGTCCGGAACGTGCCTTTGTCGAGAAGACTTCGGCGGCCATCATGGTCTTGCTGGGCTTCCTGATCCTGATGAACGGATTGGCCGTGTATCTGCGCAAGAAATTTGAACGGAAGTGGTAAAATGGCTGTTGTAACTCAAAGCGCAATGACGGCAGAGCCGTCAGTCACTAGCCCGAAAATGACGGCCCGTGACCTCAATCTTTTCTACGGCGACAACCAGGCGCTTTTTGATGTCAATCTTGACATTGTCGAACGCCAGGTCACAGCACTTATCGGCCCGTCGGGCTGCGGCAAATCAACCTTCCTGCGGTGCATGAACCGCATGAATGACACGATTGACGGTGTCACGATCAAGGGCAAGGTAACGCTTGATGACCGTGATATCTATGACAAGGCAATCGACGTTGTTCAGTTGCGCGCGCGCATTGGCATGGTGTTCCAGAAACCGAACCCGTTCCCGAAGTCGATTTATGACAACGTGGCCTATGGCCCGCGTATTCACGGTCTGGTGAATTCGCGCGACGAGCTCGATGAAATCGTCATGACCTCGCTTGAACGGGCGGGTCTACTGAAAGAAGTCAAAGACCGTCTGCCGGAACCGGCAACCGGTCTTTCTGGTGGGCAGCAGCAGCGTCTTTGCATTGCACGTGCGGTTGCCGTCAGCCCCGAAGTCATCCTGATGGATGAACCGTGTTCGGCACTTGACCCGATTGCAACCGCAAAGGTCGAGGAACTGATCGACGAGCTTCGTTCGAACTACACCATTGTGATCGTGACGCACTCCATGCAGCAGGCTGCCCGCGTGTCGCAGCGCACGGCGTTTTTCCATCTCGGCAAGCTGGTCGAAGTGGGCGAAACCGATCAGATTTTCACCAATCCCAAGGACGAACGCACCAAGGGATACATTACGGGTCGCTTCGGTTAAGTCCGGGCAGGAGTATTTTCGATGGTCGATGAGAAACATCATATCGTCAGTTCGTTTGACGAAGAACTGACCCGTCTGAACAACATCATTTCGCAGATGGGCGGGCTTGCCGAAAGTCAGCTGATTTCCGCCATTCGTGCGATCGTTAAACGGGATTCGGAACTGGCCGAGAAGGTCATTCTTTCCGATCACCGTATCGATACGCTGGAACAGGAAGTGCAGGATTTTGCCGTACGTCTTCTGGCCCTGCGTCAGCCGATGGCAGATGACCTGCGGCAGGTGGTGACCGCGCTTAAACTGTCCAACGATCTGGAACGTATCGGTGATCTGGCGAAAAACATCGCCAAGCGTGCGCAGGTTCTTAACCAGGTGCCGCCGATCCGCCCGGTTCAGGTGATCCCGAACATGGCCAAGCTGTGCCAGGAAATCATCAAGGACGTTCTGGATGCCTATATCGAAGGTGATGCGGAAAAGGCCCAGCGTGTCTGGGCGCGCGATCAGGAAGTTGACGATATGTACAATTCCCTGTTCCGTGAACTGCTGACCTATATGATGGAAGATCCGCGTAACATCACGGCATCGACCCATCTGCTGTTTATCGCCAAGAATATCGAACGTATTGGCGATCATGCGACCAACATTGCCGAAACGATCTATTACCGGATCAAGGGCGAAGACCTGCCGATGGATACTCGGCCAAAAAATGACGCGGCGAACTTTGCCGTCGTAGAACCGAATGAGTGACACTGGAGCATAGGAAGATGGACCCAACGGTTCTTATCGTCGAGGACGAAGCTGCAATCGTAACCATGTTGCGCTACAACCTCGAACGCGAGGGGATGCAGGTTGTCGAAGCCGGGGACGGTGACGAAGCGTTGAAAATTCTGGCCGAAACCCATGTCGATCTGGTCCTTCTGGACTGGATGCTGCCGGTGATGTCAGGGATCGAGGTTTGCCGCCAGATCCGCCGGAAGCCTGAAAGCCGCGATTTGCCGGTGATCATGGTTACGGCGCGTGGCGAAGAAGGCGACCGCATCCGCGGCCTTGATACCGGGGCCGATGATTATGTGACCAAGCCGTTTGCGATTGGTGAATTGCTGGCTCGTATTCGCGCACTTCTGCGTCGATCCGGTCCGGCGCAACCACAAGGGCAGTTGATCTATTCCGATATCGAAATGGATCTGGCCGCCCATCGTGTCAGTCGTAACGGCAAGGCTATCCATCTTGGCCCGACCGAATTCCGTCTGCTGCGTTATTTCCTGGAACATCCGGGGCGGGTTTTCTCGCGCGAGCAGCTTCTGAATGCGGTTTGGGGGCCGAATATCTATGTCGAAACCCGCACGGTTGATGTTCACATTCGTCGTCTGCGCAAGGCATTGAATGACGTCAAGGGAACGCGCGATGTGATCCGCACGGTTCGTGCCGCGGGTTATGCACTGGATGTCGAAGCCGCCTGATTGCGGTTATTCCGGAAGACGAAACGAAAGACCCCCATTATTGTGATGGGGGTCTTTGCGTTTCAGGTGCTTTTCCTGGATTTTGCCGGTTTGGCAGTTTTTTGTGCCTGGTCTTCGGTTTTTTGGCGCGCGGTGCGCGGGGCAAGTTCGTTCATCAGCAGCATATCGGCACGCCGGAACTTGGCTATTTCGATATCGATATCTTCCTGCGGGATATCGCAGGCCGCCAGAACGTGATCGGACAGGCGTAAACCGGTTTCAAGTACCTCTGGGATGGCCGCATCGGCACCACTGCGTGACAGCGGACCGATATGGGTGATGTCCTGGGCACGGGCAAAGATTTTCAGATGCGGATAATGCTGTCGCAGCAAGGCGACGGTCTTTTCCGTTGCGTGCGGGTTGCCCATGGCAACGGCGGCAATATGGGCCTGTTCGGTATGGGCGGCACGAAATGTTTCCGGTCGGGACCCATCGGCAAAATAAACCGGCAGACCTTCGGCTCGGCCACGCGAAACCTGTTGGGCATCGGATTCCAGAACGATAAACGGGATTTCCTTGGTGCGCAGCAGACGGGCCAGAACCCGGCCCACGCGCCCGCAACCAATCACCAGAACATGTTTCTGAATGCCGTCGGTTTCATCCGAGATCTCGCTTAGCTGATCGGTTTCCTTGGGATGAAGCTTCTGTTCGATGCGATGGCCGAGCGAAATCAAAGTCGGCGTCAGACCCATCGAAATCGCAACCACCGGGATCAGCATCACGGCGATGTCAATCGGAACCGCCCCGTTCTGCGATGCCAGTGCAAGCATGACGAAGGCGAATTCACCACCGGCGGCCAGGCTCATGGCGACCCGGATTGACGATGCCCGGTTAAAGCCGATCAGCAGGGACAATCCGAAAAGAACCGCTGCCTTTATGACCAGAAGCCCGATCAGCCACAAAATGATCGTTCCGGCCTGACCGATGACCACATTGGCATTGACCGACATTCCCACAGACATGAAGAACAGCGACAGGAAAACACCGCGAAATGGCGAAATGTCGGCTTCGATCTGATGGCGGAATTCGGTTTCGGCCAACATTACTCCGGCGATAAAGGCACCAAGCGCCATTGAAAGGCCCGCGGCTTCGGTCAATGTGCTGGCAGCCAGAACGACAAACAGGGTCCCGATTGCAAAAAGTTCCGGGTTTTTAAGGGCCGCAATATACCGAAACAGTCGTGGCAGCAGATAACGACCGGTCAGCAACAATACAGCAACCGCCCCCACACCGCTTAGTGCGCTGATCCAGGGGCTGGTTTCGCTCCCGGCATTGCCTGCGGCCTGCACCATGATCAGGAAGGGACCAACCGCAACGTCCTGCAACAGCAGGATGGCAAGGGCTGCACGCCCGAAACGTGTGTGCAACTGGCGCTCATCGGAAAGCTGTTTAAGGATAATGGCTGTTGATGACAGGGCGAGCGCCCCGGCAATCACGATGGAGGCGGGCATATCGTAATTGATCAGCAGCAATACACCGAACATCACGGCCATCGTGACGCCGATCTGCAGGAAACCAAGGGTCGCGAACCGGCCCCCAATCACACGCAGGCGTTCGCGCGACAATTCAAGACCGATCATGAACAGCAGAAAGACAATGCCAAGCTCGGCGACGGTTGAAATGTCTTCGCGGTCACTGATCAGGCCAAAACCGAAAGGGCCGATGCAAAAGCCACCGATCAGGAAACCGATGATCGAGTTCGCACGTAATTTCTGTGCCAGCGGGACGGCAATCACCGCGGCGGTCAGGACAAGGAACAGCTCGAAAAGAACGCTGTGTGACATGATGGATTATGCGTCCGGCGCAGATAGGCGTGTAAAGGAAGTCGTTCAAATCAGGATAGCGGAAATACCCCTATGATTTCTATGGAAATTTCGCGTATGAGAGGGCATCTGTGATGGATGACACGTCTTAAGAGCAGGCGACCGCGACGATTGCTTTCGGCATGCGTGCCAGTGTGGGAACCGCATCACACCGATGTGAAGAATGGTATTACGACGGGACGACGCAGCTTGCTATTCTGCGTTCGCAATGCCATGTTCCGCTGGCCTGTAAAAGGGCATGAAAAAATCAGAAATTTCCCCAAACGAGCAGGCCGGAATTGGAACAGTTCATCCCCTATTTGCAGATTATCGGTGGTCTTGTGCTTTTGACTGCCGGTGGTGAGTTCATTGTTCGCGGTGCTGTCGGTCTGGCGCTGTTGATGGGGGTTTCCAAGATCATTGTCGGTTTGACCGTGGTTGCCGCAGGGACGTCGGCCCCCGAATTTGTCGTGTCGCTGAATGCGGCGCTTGCCGGGTCGGGCGACATCGCGATGGGGAACGTGGTTGGTTCTAACATTGCCAATATTCTTTTGATCCTCGGCGCAACAGCGGTTCTAAAACCGATTACGGCATCGCGGACCATGGTTGTACGCGATGGCGGCACCATGCTGCTGGGAACCGTTCTGTTCATCGGGCTTTGCATGTTTGGCGTTGTCGAACGCTGGGCTGGGGCGGTGATGCTGCTGGTTCTGGCAGCGATCTGGTACTTTACCTATCAGCATGACAAAAAAAGCCCGGGTGATGCCAGCCACCTGCATGAGGAAGAAGTCGACGAAGTCGGCGAAGTACCAAGTGGTTGGCTCAAGCCGATTGTTGCTACGGTTATCGGGATTGTCGCCTTGACCTATGGGGCGGATCTGCTGGTGGATGGTGGTGTTTCTGTCGCGCGTCAGTTCGGTGTGTCCGAAGCCGTCATTGGCTTGACCCTTGTCGCATTCGGAACATCGCTTCCTGAACTGGCGGCATCGATTGTTGCTGCGTTCCGCGGGCATTCCGACGTTGCACTTGGCAATGTTGTTGGTTCCAATCTTTTGAACCTGCTGGTGATCATCGGTGGTGTATCGCTGATTGCGCCGATTGCCGTGCCAGACCAGATTCTGCAATCCGATCTTTGGATCATGCTGGCAGTTACCATTCTTTTGCTGGTGGTCGGCTATTTCCTGCGCGGAGTGTCGCGGATCACCGGGATCGTCTTTGTTCTGGCTTATCTGGGATATGTCGCGAGTCTGGTTACGGCATGATTGATCTTCATGCCTGAAACGGTAAATGCGGTTATGGACCGGCTGGCGGGTTTGATTGTAAGTTCCGGAATGACCAAACATAAATGACGGCGGCCGATATTTAAGGGGGCTGCCTTCCCCGGGAAGGGGCGCATCTTGATGAACGGGATGGAAACCAGATGACAGGGAAAATGCCTAAAACGGCTCTTGTAACCGGGGCTGCCAAGCGTATCGGACGGGCTTTATCGCTTGATCTGGCGACACAGGGTTATGATGTTGCCCTTCATTGCCATTCCTCGCGCAGGGATGCGGAACAGCTTGCCGAGGAAATCCGGTCCCTTGGTCGTCGCGCCTGCGTTATTTCCGCTGATCTTGGCAAGGAAGAAGACAGCAGCCGTGTCGTACGCGAAGCAACGGCTGCACTTGGCCCGATTGGTGTGCTGATCAATAATGCATCCACCTTTGAATATGATGATATCAGCACCGCCACGCGTGAGGGCTGGGACTATCATATGGAAGCCAATCTGCGCGCACCGTTTGTGTTGTCGCAGGATTTCGCCAAACGGCTGCCCGCCGGGCAAAAGGGCGTCATCATCAACCTGATTGATCAGCGTGTCTGGAATCTGACACCGCATTTCATGACTTATACCTTGTCCAAGGCCGGCCTTTGGACGCTGACCCAGACACTGGCACTGGCATTGGCGCCGCACATCCGGGTCAATGCGATTGGTCCCGGCCCGGCACTGCCTAGTGTCCGGCAAACACAGGAAGTTTTCGATCAGCAATGCGATCAGACGCCCCTGAAAATTGGGACAAACCCGCAAGAGATTTGCGACGCGGTACGATTTTTCCTTGCCGCGCCAGCCATCACCGGGCAAATGTTAGCGCTTGACGGCGGGCAGCACCTCAATTGGGCGCCCAGTGGCGAACAGAATATGCCAGAGGAATGATGCGTCGGGCTTGGGTTCCGGACATCTGGCCGCACCAAGCGCAGCACAAGGAAGACCAGACCATGACCGCAGGCCTTAAGCAGGACGATAACATTACGACACTGCCCTATGCAGATCATGCCGGCAGTTTGCGTCGTGTCTTCGTGCGTGACATGGTTGTCGAGACATCCATTGGCGTATATGACCATGAAAAACATGCTCCGCAGCGGGTGCGGATCAATCTGGACCTTGCCGTTCTGGAAGGCGAGGGTGTCCAGAATGACGATATTGCCACTGTTTTAAGCTACGAGGATCTGGTGACCGGCACGCGGGAAATTTGCCGCGACGGTCATGTGAACCTTGTGGAAACCCTTGGGGAAAAACTGGCCGATATGTGCCTGGCGGATCGTCGGGTACGCAAGGTAAACGTCCGGGTTGAAAAGCTTGATGTCTTTGACGACGTTGCCGCGGTCGGAGTGGAAATAGAGCGCTTTAATATCGCGCGCTGATCCCATCCATAAATCTGCTTAAAATTTACTTTTGTTAACGGTTTTGGACGGGGACTCTGTGATTCCTCTAGGCCGAATCGCTGTCTCCCTTATGCACAAGCATCTGGGGGCATGGAATCAAAGGAAAATATTCTTTTTTGACTCCTGTATTACCGAATGTTTTCAGGTTGACAGTATTTTTTGTTTTTAAAAACAATAACTTAGATTGTTTGCTCAATAAATGTGCACTTCATAGAACGTTAAGACTCTCAAGGGGTGCAGCAAAGAGCCCCCCTATTACCCACAAACTTATCCACAGCCTTGGTGGACATCTTTTTTGGGTTGCGATTCTGTGAAGTGATGTTGCGACGTTAATCTTTTTGGGTATTGTCGGAAGCCACTTTGAGAAGTGACAGCCGTCACAACTTTTGATTTTTAATAAATCTGCCGGAGACGCCTGATGAAGCCTGAAACCCCATCCGAAAACCCCGCTCGGGAAATCGGATTGTCGCTTGATGGCGATGATTATGACGGGGGGGCTGCGCGCGGTGTCGAGGCCATCAAACATGCGCTGAAAACCATGCCGGGATCGGCCGGTGTCTATCGCATGATTGATGACAAGGACCGGGTTCTTTATGTCGGCAAGGCCAAGAACCTTAAAAAGCGGGTGGTGGCCTATACCCGTCTGATGCAGTTGCCGATACGGATTGCCCGTATGGTCGCACAGACGGTGCGGATGGAAATCATCACCACCCACACCGAAGCCGAGGCGCTTCTTCTTGAATCCAACCTGATCAAGAAGCTTAAACCGCGTTACAACATCCTTCTGCGCGATGACAAAAGTTTCCCCTATATCCTGATCACCGAGGATCATGATTATCCGCGCATCGTCAAGCATCGCGGGGCACGGGCCAAGGATGGCAGTTGCTTTGGTCCGTTTGCGTCCGCCTGGGCGGTGAACAACACGATCAACCATTTGCAGCGTGCCTTTTTGCTGCGCTCCTGCACGGATGCCGTATTTTCCAACCGGTCGCGTCCGTGTTTGCTGTATCAAATCAAACGCTGTTCCGCACCGTGTGTGGATCGGGTTGCCAAGGCAGAATATGACCGGCTTGTCGATATCTGCCGTGACTTCCTGACCGGGCGCAGCCAGAAAATCCTCAAGCAGCTTGAAGCCGACATGCTTGCCGCGTCTGAACGGATGGATTTCGAGCAGGCCGCGATGTATCGCGATCGTATCCGTGCGTTAAGCCAGATCAGGTCGCATCAGGACATCAATCTGGAAGGCGTAGAAGAGGCCGATGTGATCGCCCTGCATCATGAAGGCGGGCAAAGCTGTGTTCAGGTCTTCTTCTTCCGCTCGGGCTCTAACTATGGCAACCGGTCCTATTTTCCGCGCCATGAACAGGGGGCGGAAATTGCCGAAATCCTGTCGGCCTTTGTCGGGCAGTTCTATGCCGATAAACCGGCCCCGAAACAGGTGCTGCTATCGCATGAGATCGAAGGTCAGGAACTGGTCGAAACCGCATTGTCGATCAACAATAACCGTAAGATCACCTTGCAGGTGCCCAAGCGTGGCGGTCGACGCAAGCTTGTTGAACATGCGTTGACCAATGCCAAGGACGCGCTTGGGCGGCGCATGGCCGAAAGTGCTTCGCAACGGAAATTGCTGGAAGATCTGGCCGATAAACTCGAACTGGACGGCACGCCAGAACGGATTGAGGTTTACGATAACAGTCATATTCAGGGCACCAACATGGTTGGCGGCATGATCGTTGCCGGACCCGAGGGTTTTATGAAAAGTGCCTATCGCAAATTCAATATCAAGGGCGATATCGCGCCGGGTGATGATTTCGCCATGATGCGCGAAGTTCTGACCCGGCGGTTTGCGCGTGCGCAAAAGGAAGACCCGGACCGGGAAAACGGTACATGGCCGGACCTTTGTCTGATCGATGGTGGCTTGGGGCAGCTTGGCGTGGCCCGCGAAGTGTTTGAAGACCTTGGGATCGAAGACGTGATGCTTGTCGGCGTTGCCAAGGGTGTTGATCGCAATGCGGGCAAGGAAGTGCTGCATATCCCCGGAAAACCGCCCGTGCGTCTTGATATGCAGGATCCGGTTTTATATTTCATCCAGCGTTTGCGCGACGAAGCGCACCGTTGGGCGATTGGCACGCATCGCGCCAAACGGTCCAAGCAGATCGGCAAAAGCGTTCTTGATAATGTGCCCGGCGTTGGCGGGGCACGCAAAAAGGCGTTGCTGCATCATTTCGGATCGGCGCGCGGCGTGGCGGATGCCGGTTTGACCGATCTTGAGGCGGTGGATGGCATCAGTGCCGCCCTTGCCCGCAAGATTTACGATCATTTTCATGACACGGAATAAAAAACCTGCGGCAGGCATCTTGCTTTTTGCCGGTCAGGGCGCGATACCCGACGCGGTTTGATAACGCGCCATGCTGATCGGGCAGAGTGCGTTACTGGGGTAACGTCTAAAAGTCAGCTTAAGGAAACCGATGCGATATTTTCCTTCCTGGTCTCTGACCCGGTCTTCTACCGTCATGCCTGACGAACGTCTGCCGTGGGGGGCAATGTTCCCGATGGGCTTGCAGCACCTTGTCGCCATGTCGGGTGCCACCATTCTTGGCCCGCTTCTGATGGGGTTTGATCCGAACCTTGCGATCCTGTTTTCCGGGATCGGCACGCTGATCTTCTTTATCTGCACGGCGGGGCGTGTGCCCAGCTATCTGGGATCTTCCTTTGCCTTTATTGCGGTGGTTATTGTCGCGACCGGCTATGCCGGATCTGGCCCCAACCCGGATATCGGTGGCGCGCTTGGCGGTATTATTGCGGCGGGTGCACTTTATGTCGTGATTGGTTTGATCGTCATGGCAACCGGGACGGGCTGGGTTGAAAAACTGATGCCACCGGCTGTGACGGGGGCGGTGGGGGCGGCCATCGGTCTTAATCTGGCACCCGTCGGGATCAACGGTATTTCCGGCGATAACATGCATATGCTGGTGGCGCTTCTGACATTGCTGTCGGTGGCGATGGTTTCTGTCTATGCGCCGGTTTCAGTGCGCCGTGTTTCGATTCTGATCGGGATTCTGGCGGGTTACGTGCTGGTTCTGGTGTTGGGGAACGGGTTTGGCCTGATGCCAGCGATTGACTTTACAGAACTTTCGCAGGCAGCGTGGTTTGGCATGCCATCCTTTGTCGGGCCGCGCTTTGAAAGTTCGGCAATGTTCATGATCGCCCCGGTGGCCTTCATTCTGGTGGCGGAAAACCTCGGCCATATCAAGGCGATTGGCGGCATGACCAAACAGAATATGGATCGCTATATCGGCCGTGGCTTTGTTGGCGATGGTCTGGCAACCATGCTGGCCGGTTCCGGTGGCGGTACGGGGGTGACCACCTATGTTGAAAACATGGGTGTCATGGCCGTAACGCGCGTCTTTTCGACCCTGATCTTTGTGATTGCGGCGGTAATTGCAATCCTGCTGGGCTTTTCGCCGAAATTCGGGGCGTTGCTCCATACCATCCCGGCACCGGTTCTGGGCGGGCTTGGTGTTGCGGTATTTGGACTTATTGCGGCGGCAATGGTGCGCCTTTGGGTGGATAACCGGGTCGATTTTTCCGATCCGCGCAATCTGTTCACCGTTGGTATTACCCTTATTTTCGGGGGCGGCGACTTCACGGTGAAATTTAGTGGTTTCGCGATTGGCGGGATCGGCACGGCGACGCTTGCGGCAATCATTCTCTACCAGTTGCTGAGCATTGGTCGCAAATCATCCGAGGCCCCCGCGGACTGAGGCGTTTGAAACGCAAGGGCGATGTTTCGGTTGTTTGACATCTGAAACATCGCCCTTGTTGTCATATATTCAAGACTTTAATAATTGTGCGGTTTGGCTCATAACAGGTCATCCACACTTTTTACTGCCGCACATATCCGCAAACAGGCCCCTTATGAAAAACCAGATTCCCAATCTGCTAACCTTGTCGCGCATCATTGTGATTCCGGCACTGGTTGCGTCCTTCTATATCAGCGGATCGGTTGGTAATTGGATCGGGTTTGCGCTGTTTGCCTTTGCCGGGGTAACGGACTTTTTTGATGGTTACCTTGCGCGCAGCATGAATGTTGTTTCGCCGCTTGGCCGGTTCCTTGATCCCATCGCGGACAAGCTTCTGGTTGCCGCCGCCCTGATGATGATGGTGGCGTTTGAACGTATTTCCGGTCTGGCTGTTTTGCCGGCTGTGATCATCATGTGCCGGGAAATCATGGTGTCGGGCCTGCGCGAACATCTCGCCGAACTGAAAGTACCGCTGCCGGTGACGGTGCTTGCGAAATGGAAAACCACGGCACAAATCCTTGCCATCGGGTTTCTTCTGGTTGGCGATGCGTCGCCGGACATGATCCCGTCGATCCTGATTGGTGATATCCTGTTATGGATTGCCGGGCTGGTGACGGTTCAGACCGGGTATATCTATCTTCGCACCGGGCTTAAGCATCTCGACTAAGGGCTGCATAGGATAAGGTTCCGCATGGCACGCGTATCCGTTCAGGAAAACGATTTTGATCCGGGCGTCGAACTGGCCGCCCTCACCGATGGCCGTACCGATATCGGGGCGGCGGTCAGTTTCGTTGGACTGGTGCGTGATATTCATGGCGGTGATCAGGTTTCGGCTCTGACCCTTGATCACTATCCGGGGATGACCGAACGCGAACTTGAAAATATCGCAGACGAGGCCGCCAGACGCTGGCCGCTTGATGATGTGCGGATTGTGCATCGGTTCGGCCGTATGTTGCCCGGTGAACGGATTGTCCTGGTGATCACGTTGTCGGCCCATCGTCGCGCCGCGTTCGAAGCCTGCGACTTCATCATGGATTTCCTTAAAACCCGTGCACCCTTCTGGAAACGCGAACAAACCCCCAAAGGCGATCACTGGGTCACAGCGAAGGCATCGGACGATGCCGATGCCGAGCGCTGGAACACGGATTAACCGACAAATTTTGCCAGCAACCCGACAAATTTCAGCAGGGCTGTCTGGATTTGGGCGGCATCGTCGACCCGGTCTTTAAGGCTTTTCATCTCGGTTATATCCGCATCGGTAATTGCCGATGCATTCCGGATAAGTCGCTTGGCCTGAAGCGCTATAAGCTGATCGGCGGCCTTGTTGCGCGTTTCGGCCATCACGAGTTTTTCGTTGATGTCGGCTGCCTGATAGGCTGCGTCAATTTCAACAAAGCTGTTTTTGGCCGCACGGATCAATTCATCAAGATTGTTCATGGGAATCTCCCTATTGTGCCGGTGTGGCTGTTGTGCTGCCGGTTGCGGTCTCAAACAGATTGCGGCCCTCGGCGACAAGTTCCGTTGGGGACAGGCTGCGCACTTTTCCGGCCAGTGTTATGCCTTGTTCGGCAGCCCCGATCAGGGCATTTACATCCAGCTTGGCGTAATTATCGATCTGCGTTTGCAAATGTCTGCCTAACGCAGATGCTGCCATGAAACTGCGCAATGTATGTGCCTGAAGCAGTTTTTCTTCGGCCATCAAAGCGTTCCAATCCTGCCACCAGATTTGCAGACGCAGTGATTTGGCATCGTCATCATCGTTCGGTTCGGAACGGATTTTGTTCAAATCGGCAATCAGTGTGCCACGGCGCACCAGAAATTGCGGCGGGTCTTTGGCCAGATCGCTTGTGATGGCGTCAAGCTGATTGCGTAGTTTTTCAAGGATCGGACCGGAATCCGTTACCGCCGATGCCCCAAGTGCCGATCCGGCTTCGATCTGATCGAAAATCGCGACAAATTGCTGATACTGGTTTCGCAGGCTGGCCAGTGTCTTTTGCCATTGTTGCGCAACATTCGGATCGATTTTAACCGCATCCGGATCAAGCAGGGTGGGCAGATTGGATGGCGTCACCTTGCCTGTGAAGGCTTCCATATTCGCGATGAATTCCGATTGCCGGGCGTTTTGCGATTTTGGCGCTGGCGCAAATTGCGCGGTCTGTGCCGTGCCATAGGCATCAAAGGCATCCTCGGTCGCGCTGCCAAACTGGGTGACCGTGATTTTCAGGGTTTCGGCCTTTTGCGAACAGGCTGCCAAGAGCCCGATGCCAATAATCAGAACTGCCTTGCGTGTGAATTGGTAGATCGATGAAACTGCCATAACGTCCCCATCACGTGATCATGCTCGTCATCTGACGGGGATGGGGGGTAATTGTGATGGCAAAAATGACAAAGGCGTTGGCAGGAACTACTTGCTCAGCATGAAAAGCGCCTGATTGCCAAAGAAATTGGCAAGCCGTGAATGGCTATCCAGGCTGACTTTCGATCCGCTTTCATTCAGCACCATCGACCGTTCGATTTTAAAGCCGCATTCATCACAAAGGGCGACAAAATCCCGGACGGTACAAAAATGGATGTTCGGAGTTTCGTACCACATGATCGGCAGGTTCGGGTTTTGCGGCATGCGCCCGCGGAACATCAAATCAAACCGCGCACGCCAGTGACCGAAATTCGGGAAGGAAACGATGGCCTTCTGGCCGATGCGAAGCAGTTCGGTCAGAACCTGTTTCGGGCGGTTGGTCGCCTGCAATGTCTGGCTGAGGATGGCGTAATCAAACGCCCCGTCGGGATAATCACCAAGATCACGATCCGCATCGCCCTGCATCACCGGAAGACCCTGTGCCACGCAATTGCGAACCCCTTCGTTGGAAAGCTCAAGCCCGCGGCCATCAACATTTTTGCTGCGCGTCAGATAACCCAGCAATTCACCATCGCCGCACCCGATATCAAGCACACGGGTGCCGGGTTCGACCATATCGGCAATAACCTGCAAATCGACACGAATGCGATCATTCGGAATAACGCCGCTGCCATTGGGTAAAGAGTGATTCATAACCTATTTCAATCCCCGGATTTCAGCAGCGCCTTCGATAAAGCCGCTTAACACCATATGGAAATCCGGCTCGTCGAGCAGGAAGGCATCATGCCCCTTGTCGCTTTCGATTTCCACACAACTGACATTGCACGATGACGCATTCAATGCGTGGGCAAGCTGGCGGCTTTCGGCGGTGGTAAAGCACCAGTCGCTGGAAAACGAAATGACGCAGAAACGGGTTTTGCAGCCAACGAAGGCTTCGCCAAGACGGCCTTCGGCATCGGCGGACAGATCGAAGTAATCCATCGCCCGCGTGATATAAAGATAGCTGTTGGCATCAAACCGGTCGACAAAGCTTTTGCCCTGATGGCGCAGATAGCTTTCGATCTGGAAATCATGATCGAAGCTATAGGTAATCGCCCCGCGGTTCTGAAGCTTGCGACCGAATTTGCGATGCAGGGCCGGTTGCGACAGATAGGTGATGTGCGCCGTCATCCGCGCCACGGCCAGCCCGCGGGAAGGCTTTTTGCCTTCCAGCAGGTAATTGCCCCCGCACCAGTCCGGATCGGCCATGACCGCCTGACGCCCGACTTCGTGAAACGCGATGTTTTGCGCCGAATGGCGGAAGCTGGTTGCAATCGGCGCGGCGGCAAAAACGCGATGGGAATAGCTTTTGCACCATTCAAGAACCTGCATGCCGCCCATCGAGCCGCCAATAACCGCAAACAGGGTATCGATGCCCAATGCATCGATCAGCATGGTCTGCGCACGCACCATATCGGCAATCGTGATCACCGGGAAATCAAGGCCCCAAGGCTTGCCGGTAGCCGGGTTGATTTCCTTGGGTCCGGTGCTTCCCAGGCAACCGCCAATCACGTTCGAACAAATGACGAAATATTTGTTGGTATCGATGATTTTGCCCGGCCCGACGATTTCACGCCACCAGCCTTCCTTGCCGGTGATCGGGTGGACTTCATCGGCGACATACTGATCGCCGGTCAAGGCGTGGCAAACCAGAATGGCGTTGGTTTTGTCGGCGTTAAGTTCACCATATGTCTGATAGGCAATGGTGAACGGCCCGAATTCGATGCCGCTATCAAGACGCAGCTTTTCCGTTTCCCCAAGAACCATGTGATGGCCGGGAAGTTTGCTGCGCTGATTTGTGCTGGCGGCGGTCGACATGAATGTCCGTTTCCCTTGGATTAGGTTGTTTTTGTTGCAGGCAGGGCTGGCTGTTCCTTGGCATCAAAGAAAACAAGCCTGTTCTAGCTAGGAATAGACCGGGATTTAGTCAATCTTTTCTTTGCTTTTCGGTTGCCCTGTCCTAATACTGGGCCCCGTTTGACAAAAGAGCGGATCATGGCGCAAAGCGACGAAAATTTAGTAAATCTTGACCTGAACGGGCTGAGGGCGGAAATCGATGATATCGATCAGGCACTGCAATCCCTGATCATTCGGCGTACCAAGGTTGTGCAGGCAGTCGGGGCCTATAAGGACCGGGTGATTGCGGCCGGTGGCAAGGTCAAGGTGCCGTATCGTCCGGCACGTGAAGCCCGTATCATGCGTACACTGGTTGATCGTCACGATGGTGCCTTTCCGAAAACGGCCCTGATCCAGATCTGGCGCGAAATGATCGCTGCCGGAACGCGCCTTGAAGCCCCTTATACGGTCGCCCTTTGCCGCAATGCCGACGGGGTGGATTGCTGGGAACTTGCGCGCCTTAACTTTGGCTGCCTGAACGAAATCGTCGAGTTCGATACACCGCGCGAAGCATTTTATGCCCTTGAAGAAGGCCGTGCGGCGGTCGGTGTGTTCCCGAAACCCGAACTTGGCGAAGCACAGCCATGGTGGACCTTGTTGTCCGATGACAGCCCGGTGCGCATTGTCTCGAAACTGCCATTTGGCGGACGTCCGGTCGGACGGGGTGAGCAGACCGAAGGATTTGTTCTTGCGGCAATCGAGCTTGAAGAAAGCGGTGATGATCGCACGCTGTTTATCGTCAGCCTGCCAAACGAGATTTCGATGGATACGGCGCGCAAAAAAATTGCGAATGGCATCGATGGATCGGCAATCCTTGGCTTTTCTGCCGATGAAACCGGTGATCGACGTTTTGTTCTTGTTGATGTGCCGGGATTCTTTTGTAATCGCGCCGAAGCGTTTCAGCGTGCACTGACCGATCAGGGACTTGATCCCGAAGGGCTCAGTGTTGTCGGTTCCTATGGCGTGCCGATTCCTGAAGACGCGCTGAGTTGATAATACCGGTCGGTTGATTGTCACCGGCCCTGCCCACTGGGAGAAACTAGGAAATGTCTGCGCCCACCCCACGTCCCGGCATTCTTGATATTGCGCCTTATGTTGGCGGCAAGTCGCGCACCGATGGTGCAACCCGCGTGATCAAGCTTTCATCGAACGAAGGCGCGCTTGGTCCGAGCCCCAAGGCCATCGAGGCGCTCCGCAAGTCGGCTGAAAAGCTGCATCGCTATCCCGATGGCGGTTGCGAGGCGCTCCGAAACAAGCTGGCCGAAAAATACAATATTGAAGCCGATCAGATTGTCTGCGGTGCCGGCTCGGACGAGTTGATCACCCTTCTGATCCGTGCCTATGCGGGTCCGGGGGATGAAGTGCTGTATTCGCAGCATGGCTTCCTGATGTATCCGATTGCGGCCAAGGGTGTCGGTGCGGTTCCGGTGACTGCGGCCGAAACCAATATGACCACCAGCGTTGATGCGTTGCTGGCGGCTGTGACCGAAAAAACCAAAATCGTTTTTGTCGCGAACCCGAACAATCCGACGGGCACCTACATCAATGATGTGGAAATGAAACGCCTGCGTGATGGTTTGCGCGAAGATATCGTTCTGGTTGTTGATGCGGCTTATGCCGAATTCATGACTGGTCAGGAAGATTATTCTGCCGGTGAAGAACTGGTGCGTGCCGGTAAAAATACCGTCATGACCCGCACCTTTTCCAAGATTTATGGTCTTGGTGGCATTCGCCTTGGCTGGTGCTATGCGCCGGTTGATATTGCCGATGTTCTGCAACGCCTGCGCAATCCGTTTAACGTGGCCCTTCCGACACAGGAAGCCGGTCTTGCGGCACTTGATGATGATGAATTCGTCAATGCCTGCGTGCGTCACAATGCCGAAACACTGGCGTGGTTCCGCGATCAGGTGAACGCGATTGACGGGCTGATCGCCCATCCGAGCTATGGCAACTTTGTTCTGGTCGAATTCCCCAAGGAAGAAGGCAAGAACGCGGATGCTGCCAATGATTTCATGATGGCACAGGGCGTTATTCCGCGCAAAATCGGTGCTTATGGCCTGCCGCAGATGCTTCGTATTTCCATCGGTACGAAGGAAGAAATGGAAATCTGCCTTCAGGCGATTAAAGACTTTGTGAACAGGTAAAATGACCAACACCGCATCCGAACCGCTTTTTGATACCGTTGCCTTTATCGGCATGGGGCTGATTGGCTCGTCACTTGCCCGTCGTATCCTGCGCGATGGTCTGGCGAAAAAGATCACTTGTGCCGTGCGTTCCGAAGCCACCCGTGACCGGGTGCTTGAACTTGGTATCGCCGATGAAGCCTATTGCGGCATCAAGGAAGCGGTTAAAGATGCTGATCTGGTGATGATCTGTGCGCCGGTGGGGGCCAATGAAGCCATCGGCGCACAGCTTGCCGGAAACCTTAAAAAAGGTGCGATTGTTTCCGATGTCGGATCGGTCAAACAGGCGGTCATTCGCGACATTGCGCCGCATCTTGACGAAGGCGTCTCGTTCGTGCCGGGCCATCCTTTGGCCGGGACCGAACATTCCGGACCGGATTCAGGTTTTCCCGAACTGTTCGAAGGCCGGTGGTGCATTCTGACCCCGGTTCCCGGTGAAAAGGAAAGTGCGACGGCACGCGTGCAGGCTCTTTGGGAAGCATGTGGCATGAAAGTCGAATGCATGGATGCCGATCATCATGATCGCATTCTTGGCATCACATCGCATCTGCCGCATCTGATCGCCTATACCATCGTCGGGACGGCAACCGATCTTGAAGATGCACTGCGTCAGGAAGTCATCAAGTTTTCCGCATCGGGTTTCCGTGATTTCACCCGTATTGCCGCATCCGACCCGACGATGTGGCGCGACGTGTTTTTGAACAACCGCGAAGCGGTCCTTGAGGTTCTTGGCCGTTTTCAGGAAGATTTGATGGCGTTGCAACGCGCGATCCGCTGGGGCGAGGGTGAAAAACTGTTCGACCTGTTCAGCCGTACGCGTGAAATCCGCCGTGGTATTGTCGATGCCGGGCAGTATTTCACCAATTTCTCGGCCGAAGGTGAAGACCGCCAAAGCGACGCCAAGGGCAAAAACAAGACCGATAAATAATCAATTTTCACGGTTTGCAAATGGCAGGCCGTCGTCGGGCGGAAAGATGCGCCCCAAACAGCATCTTTTGCGGGAAAAAGGGGAACGTCATGCCTGCCACCGATCATCCGGCTTTTGCACTGATTATGCCGTTCTTGTTTGTGTTCCTCTGGAGCACGGGCTTTGTTGGCGCAAAGTTCGGACTTCCCTATGCCGACCCGTTTACCTTTCTGTTTGCCCGTTTCGCCATTGTGATTGTTCTGATGGTGCCGGTGATTTCGTTGCTAGGTACCAAATGGCCCAAAAGCTGGCGGCAGGTTGCCCATATCAGCACGACCGGTGTTCTTGTACACGGGATTTATCTGGGCGGTGTTTTCTGGGCAATTGATACGGGGCTTCCGTCGGGTTTGGCGGCCTTGATCGTCGGATTGCAGCCGGTCGTGACCGCATCGGTCGTCGGTGCCCTTCTTGGGGAACGTGTCAGTGGACGCCAGTGGGCGGGGCTTGTTCTTGGCCTGATCGGTGTGGCGTTGGTGCTGGTGCCCAAAATCGGTGATGGGATCGGTATTACGGCCTTTGGCATCGGGCTTGCCATCATGGCACTGTTTGGCATGACGGCCGGGACGCTTTATCAGAAGCGGTTCTGCACGGGCATGGACCTGATGAGCGGTACGGCCATCCAGTATGTTGCCGCGGCGGCTTTTGTCGGGGTGGTTGCCCTGATCAAGGAACCCTTGGTGATCGAATGGAGCATGAACTTCATTCTTGCGATGGCGTGGCTGGTTCTGGTGTTGTCAATCGGCGCGATCATGCTTCTGATGGTTTTGATCAAGCAGGGCGAGGCAACCCGGGTTGCAAGCATGTTCTACCTTGTCCCGCCCACGGCTGCCTTCTTTGCCTGGCTGCTTTTTGATGAACATCTGGGCATGCTCGGCTTTGCCGGATTTGCAATTGCCGCACTTGGGGTGGCATTGGTGATGGTGAAACGCTAGGTTCAGAACCGGACATAAAACGCCAGCATGACCGGAGGAAATTTTGACTGAGCCCCAGGAAAGATGGGTATTTGGATATGGATCGCTGCTGTGGCGTCCGGGCTTCGAATTTGAAGAACGGGCACGCGCGACGCTGCGTGGCTATCACCGGTCCTTTTGTATCTATTCCCATCACTATCGCGGCACACCGGAAAATCCGGGGTTGGTTCTGGGGCTGAATGTTGGCGGGGAATGTGTCGGGAACGCGTTTCGGATCGCGCCTGACAACTGGCTGCTGGTCAAGGCCTATCTTGATGAACGCGAACTGGTGACCAACACCTATATTCCCGCCGATGTCGAGGTCGAGCTTGCCGACGGACGCACGGTCATCGCGCACACCTATGTCGCCGATCCAACGCATGAACAGTTCGCCGGAAACCTGCCGGTGCGAACGGCGGTTGAAATCATTGTTGCGGCACATGGCAATATTGGCCCGAACCTGGAATATCTTGAAAACACGGTCTGCCATCTTGACGAGATGGGAATTGTCGACCCGCCGTTGCATGATCTGATGGATCTGGTGCGCCGCGAATACGGTGAAATCAATATGGGAGCCGGAATCTGATGTCGGACGCCACCACAACGTCCAAAGGTGCCAATGCCCCATTGATGGCCGCCTATCTGATGCTGGTTGCCTGCGCGATGATGTGGGGGTCAAACCATGTCGTTGCACGCGGGGTGAATGCCACGGTGCCGCTTGAAGCATTGGCGTTCTGGCGTTGGGTTGTGGCCGCCGTATTATTGTTTCCGGTTTGTATTCCGCACCTTAAACGCGATCTGAGGCTGATGGCCGATCATAAAATGTCGATGTTCCTGATCGGAACAACCGGCGTTTTCATGTTTTCAATCGTCATTTATCTGGCGGCTTACAACACAACGGCGGTCAATACCGGGCTTCTCAATGCGACAACCCCGGTCTGGGTTCTGTTATTTGCAGCGGTGCTTACGGCCGATAAACCCAAGCTTGGCCAGTGGGCCGGTGTGCTGATTGCCGGTGTCGGGACGGCGGTGATCATTGCCAAAGGCGACTTTTCGGTCTTTGCCGAGATGAACTTTGTCTCGGGCGATCTGTTTGCGATGATTTCAGCAATGGTCTGGGCGGCATACTCGATGCTTTTGAAACGTGCCCCCAAAGGGGTCCATCCACTAAGCCTCGTGTTTGTTTCGGCCCTGATCGGGTTGGTGTTCCTGACTCCGCTTTATATCTGGTCGGTGACTGTTCGCAATGAGCCGTTCTTTACCCATCTTGATCCGGCATGGCCCGATATGCTCAAGATTTTCTATATCGGCGCGGGGCCCGCTTTTTTGGGCTATCTGTTCTGGAACAAGGGGGTTGCGGTTGTCGGCCCGGCAAATGCCGGTGTGTTTCTGTATCTGATGCCGGTGTTTGCCAGCATCCTTGCCATCATCTTTTTGGGCGAGGAATTGCACATTTACCATCTGGGCGGGATCACATTGATTGCCTTTGGCATCTGGCAGGCAACACGCCGGAAAGCATAAAAGCTGCCGGACGGATAGAATCGAAAAGGCCGGATCAAACTCCGGCCTTTTGGGTGTTCGAACGATCCGTATGATCAGGACGGCGTTTTTTCCTGGTCGACGGATTTCATCGGAATCGCGGTTTTGGCTTCCTGCTGTTCGGCTTCGGCTTTTTCGCGGGCTTCCTCGATCTCGACGTCACGTGATGTCAGGGTCGGCAGATTAAACTCGGCCTGTGCTTCGCGTTCAAGTTCCCGCGTGCGGTCATCAATCCTGCTTTTGATCGTTTTCATAAATGTTTTGCGATCCAGATCCGGCTCAATCGCGGGCAGGAATTCCATGGTGACCTCGCCACCGTATTTCATGAAGCTGTGACGTCCCCAGAACATGCCGGAATTGATGGCAACCGGAATGACCGGCGTATTGGGGAACGCCTTGTATAGCGCATAAATACCGGGATGATACGGCCGATCCGAACCGGGCGGTGTGCGGGTTCCTTCGGGGAAGATTACGATCTGCCTGCCGTCCTCAAGCGCACGTTCGGCACCCTTGATCATGTCTTTCAGGGCGGATGATCCAGCCGATCTGTCGACCGCAATCTGCCCGGAAAACAACAGGAACTGCCCCATCAACGGAATGCGGGTCAGTTCCTTTTTCAGGATATAGGCCGGGTCAGGCACGACCGTGTGAAAGGTCAGGGTTTCCCACGCAGACTGATGTTTGGCAACCAGAATACAGGGGCCTTTGGGCAGGTTTTCAAGGCCGCGAATACGTTTATACATGCCAACAGAGATGGCCAACGCGCCTTGCGTCAAATGACACCACATATGTCCAACAAGCTGATTGGCCTTGCGACCAAACGGCATCAGGGGAACCATACAAATGCAAAGTGCTGTTGTACCGGCGAAAAACAACACGTTAAACAAAAACGCGCGCAGGGCTCTCATGCAGACAGATCCTTCAAACACTTAGTCAAAGGGTTTGTAACAGTTATACGACACGAGTGAAACGCTGTATCTTCAACCCGATTTCTGTGCCGGGCGATTTGATGCGGAATAATCCTGTCCGGAGGGTTCTGGTGTCGGGGCGGGGCCATGCAGGTTGGCGCGATCACCGTCTGGCAGCAGCCGCAGGATATAGTTCCTGAGGCTGGCAAACAGGAATTTGTTATATTCGCTTGCGATCAGGCTGGCGCTTCCCGGCCACCGCCACCAACTGTCGACCTTGACGTTATCGGGGAACACCGGGTGGGCGATGATTTCGACATCGGGCATCAGGCTGCGAAATTCCAGAAGCGACCTCGGCATGTGATAGTTTGCCGTGACGATGCGCAGGCTTTTATAGCCTTCCTCATACACCCAAACCGCCGTTTCCTGCGCATTGCCGCGGGTGTTTTCCGCAACATGACCCAGAACCACACAGCATGAAACCAGCCGGGGATCGGCTTTGCCCGCCGATAGAAGCTCGTCGACTTCAACCCCGCGATAGACGCCGGAAATAAACAGCTTTCTGGCAAGCTGGCGGGTCAGAAGACGGCGCCCTTCCGAAAGCCGTTCACTGCCACCGGTCAGAACAACGATGGCGTCAGTCTTGCGATCAGGTTCATCAACCGCAGTTGGAATGATGTCGACATACCAGATAAAGCCACCCGCCCAGACCAGCCCCAGCAGGATCAGGGTCGATAGCAAAAACCGGAACCGGCGAAAGCGTCGTCGGTGCTGAACGGAAAGGGGCGGCCTATTCATATGATTGGGCCTGACGGGACGCTGGCATGCGACAGGGCTCTCCTTTTGGGACAAGGTCATGATCCGAAACAGTAAATGATCACGACGCTGCAGGCCGACTATACGGAGGAGTGAGGCAGGTTACAACATTCTGCGCAAGACACGCAGCACAGTTCTTTTGGCCGTCATCTGTGCGACACCGGCGACCACGAACGGAATGGCGATGATGATGCCGATGAAAAGCGGGCTGAAAACCAGTGTCGGGATTGGCCATCCCGCCCGCATGCCAAGCCACGCGATCACACCCGAAACCGGCAGGGCGATCAGAAGGCCGATCAATGCCCCGAAAAATGCCAGCCGCAGGTTATGGCGGGCAAACTGGCCCGCGATATAGGAATCCTGTGCCCCGATCAGATGCAGCAATTCAATGATCGTCCGATGGATTGAAAGACCCGAACGTGTGGCAAAAACAACCGACAGCATCGTTGCCCCAAACAGCACGACGATTAACGCCATCAATGCCAGTTCCACCGAAAAGGCAACATCGGCAATCCGTTCTATCCAGATGCGATGATCATCCAGAACGGCTTCGGGGGCGATTTCACCCAGACGGCGTTCAAGCATATCGAAATTAAACCCGGTTTCCGGGGTGATTTCGATAATGCGCGGGATTGGTAATTCGCTGACGATTTCATCGGGGCCAAGCCACGGTTCAAGAAGGGCCGACATGGTTTCGGGGCTGAGTTCCTCGATCCGGGAGATGCCGGGCATGTCGGCGAGCTGTTCGATAATATCGTCAACGGTTGCCTGCAAAGCCTGTTCGCGTTCTTCGGTGTCGCGATCCGCCATGCCGGTCGGGGGAACCTGTATCGAAAGGCTGCCTTCGATCTGACCGGACCATTTGCCGACACTGTCATGCAGGGCCGCCAGGCCAACGATCGAAAACGTCAGTAAGGCCACCATCAATGCGACGATGCTTGGCAAAAAGCGCGTCGATGAGTCGCTATCAAGTGGCAGATGTGACGGTTGCGAACGAAAAGCCATGATCGATTTTGGGTCCTGTCTGAGCCAGTTGCCGTCGGTTTGGTCGGTTACGCGCTATGCGTGATGTCGTGCAGGGTGCCAGCCTCAAGCAGCCATTGATTATGGCCAAAGCGACGCACAAGTTGCCGGTTATGGGTGGCGATCAGCACTGTGGTGCCAAGTTTGTTCAGTTCTTCAAAAAGATATAACAGCCGCATGGCGATCCGGTCATCAACGTTGCCGGTCGGCTCGTCAGCCAGAAGCAGAGCCGGGCGGCCGATAACCGCGCGCGCGATGGCAACGCGTTGCTGCTGCCCGCCGGAAAGCCGCGATGGAACCGCATTGATCTGATCACCAAGGCCGACCCATTCGAGAAGTTCGGTCACATTTTTGCGGATTTGCAGATCCTCGACCCCGGCGACGCGAAGCGGCAGGGCGACATTTTCAAAAGTCGTCAAATGATTGATCAGGCGGAAGTCCTGAAACACCACGCCGATCTTGCGGCGGATGGCGGGCAGTTCGTCGCGCGGAATGCGGATATTGTCGCGTCCGAAAATATTGATCTCGCCGCGTGTCTGGCGCAGGGCAAGATAGAGCAGGCGCATCAATGTCGATTTGCCTGCACCAGAAGCCCCGGTCAGGAAATGAAAGCTGCCACGATGCAGGGTAAAGTTCAGATCGCGCAGAATCTCCGGCCCGGATTCATAGCGGACACCCACATTCCTGAAACTTACGACTTCAGTCAAAACTTGCGCTCCATATCGCAGCACGACGTATCAGACCCGACATAACATGATAATGATGGGGCCGCTTGAACAATTGCAAAAGTCCGATCTGGCTGATCCCAGAGTGGGTATCATTATAGATTGGCCGAAAATATGACGACTTAAACAGTTCTTCGGATGTCATCTAAGCACCATATGTGCAATGCTGTGCCATCCAAATTGGGGCAGCTTCAGTTATCTGTGCTTAACAGTCTGTTAAATCGCCGCTATTTACATATAGTGTAGGTTCTGCCCTACACCGGCGAATTCGGGGGATCGTCGGAAATCACTCAGGTTATGGCCGTGCCCCGGGTTTCATGCCGCTGACATCGAGATGCCAGGTTTGCAATGATCATTACTTGCCCAGATTGTTCAAAAAAATACTCTGTGAAAACAGAGGCGATCGGCCCAAAGGGCAGAACCGTACGCTGCAAAAACTGCGGCAATAGCTGGCATCAGGACCCGCCGGGAATGAAAACCCCGTCGCCAGCACAGGAAAACAAGCTGCCGCCGCCTTTCGATCAGGATGGCGCGCTTGGTGCCGATTTCAATGCCGATCAGATGCCAGGTCAGGTTGATCCCGGTTTCGAGGATGCGGACAAAATTCCCGATCCGCCCCCCATCCCGCAGCAGCTGATTCGCAACAATCCGAAACCGCCTGCGAAATCGAAAAAGGGTGTGATTGGCTGGATCCTGTTCTTCCTGATCCTTGGCGGGATTGGTGCGGGCGGATATTTTGCCAAAGATATCCTGATCAACCTATGGCCGCCGATTGCCAAGGTCTATGACATGGTCGGGCTTGATGTACCCCATGTTGGCGAAGGCCTTGATATTCGGGAATTGCCGCCGACTCGCGAAGAGGAAGACGGGGTTGATGTTCTTGTCGTTCGTGCCGAGATCGTCAATATCAGCGAGATCGACCGCGTTCTGCCCTATCTGCTGATCGAGCTTCTTGATCCGCTGGATCGTGTGGTTCAGCGCAAAAAAGTGCCGCTGATCTATGACGAAAGTGCGGTGCAGGGCGGGGCGGACATGCCGATGGAAGCCCAGATGCTGCCGGTTGGCGAAACCATGACGGTCGAAACCAAAATCCGTCGTCCGAACCCGACAGCAACCCGTTTGCAAGTCACATTCCTTGACCCGCGCGAGGCGGTTGAGCCCTGATCGGTTTGATCTGAAAATGACAAGGGCAGCGATCCGTCGCTGCCCTTTTGTTTTATCTGTGTGGTCCTTTTGACCGGCCTTTAGAACCGTTTCAGCAAGCGATCAATATATTCCTGTTCGATCACCGGGCGGTCCGGGTCGCCGGAACGACGGCGGAGTTCCTGCAAGATACGCCATGCCCGTTCAAGGGTGTCGACTTCGGGGATGACGGTGGTGCCATCGCCGCCCACCGGCCGACCAAGCGGATCACGATTGCCCGACCCCTGAAGTTCATCAAGCATCGGCATCATCTGGCTTAAACCTTCAAGAGCACGGCTTAGCTCGCCAATACCCTGTTGCAGGGCTTCCATGGCCTGCCCCTGTTGTTGCAGGGCTTCGTGGGCGCGATTGTGGTCAAGGGCCTCTGCGGCGCGTTGCATGGCCTCTATCGCGGTTTCTATGCCGCTGAGATTGCCAAACTGGCCAAAGCCGGAATTATTGGTCAGGTTCTGCGCATCCCCGGCAAGATTTTGCTGCTGCCGGGCGCGGTTGCCATTGCCGCCGGGGCTTGAGGGATTATCCCCCTGATTCATCAGGTCCTGCTGGCGGCGGGCAAGATCGCGAATGCCATCAAGCATTTCGCGCAAGGTGGATGTGATATCGGCCCCGCCGTCGCCCGATGTAACCTGCATGTTTTCGACCAGTTCGCGCAGGCGGTCGATCAGGGCGCGCGCCTGATCACGCGCACCAGCCTGCATGAGTGCTTCGATCTGATCGACGATACGTGACAGGTCCTGCTGTTCAAGGATGGCGGCGGGGCCCTGTTGCTGGTTCTGCTGATTCTGCGGTGCCTCGCGGGCGAGGGCGGCCATATATTCGTTAAGGGCGCGGCGATAGTTTTCGATCAGATCGGCGATTTCGGCTTCGGTCACGTCCGGGTTGGCAAGGGCATCCAGCAGCCGTTCCTCGGCCTCCATCAGATTGCGTTCGGCCATGCCATAGCTGCCGCGTTCGATCTCTTCGGCGATGTGCCAAAGCAAACCGGCCACGTCCTGATGGACCTTACGGTCGCGCAGATGTGCCGAAAGCCTTGCCTCTGTCACGGAAAGTGCAAGAAAAATGCCGATATGGCCGTTAAATGCCTGCGGGGCATAAATGACAGGCATAAGGGCGTTGCGCATTTCAAGGGCCTTGTCGGGATAGCGCAGCAATCCGCGGCGGATCGTGATCAGTTTTTTGGCCACGGGATGGGTGAATTCACGTTCGGGCAGAATGATCGAACGTATGTCGCTTTCGCCATTTTGTCCGGCGTTGTCGAGCGAAACCAGTTGCAGATTAACCGGAAGCCCCGCCCATGGATGGGATACCAGATCAATGAAGCGGGGGCCTTCGATCCGTGTCGGCATGGCGGCCGTACCACCCGGGGTGTTGCCACCAGACAGATCGATACGGATATTATCGATGGTGCCAAACTGTTCGCGATCAGTGCCGTCGGTTGCGGGCGTGATAACCAGTTCAAGGTTTTTCATGCCGTAATCATCGGTCGCAACGTAGTCCAGCCGGATATGTTCGCGCCGGGTAATCGAAGGCGGGCTTGCAAATGAAAGTGCGGGCGGTTTATCGGCAACCAGATTGACATTAAGGGTCAGCCGATCCGTGCCCCAGACCGAAATGCGCCATGGTCCGGCCTGATCAAGTGCGGTCGAAAGGACATAGCTGTTGTCGCTGCTTTCGGATATGTCGCGTTCACCGGTCGGCGTATGCAGGGTCGGTTGCCAGACACTGCCGATGCTGCCGGCAAGTGTCGACCCGACAGGCACGTCGACATCAATGACGCGCGATGCGTCAGAGCCGCCATCATCCTGCTTTTGCTGGCCTTTAACCTGCTCGAACCGCAGGACGCGCGGGATTTGTCCGGTATAGGCCGGTGGGGTCACCCACAATGTCGTGCTGAAATCAGCAGCACCCAGCCGTTGCAGCGGGCTGAATGCCTTGTAAAACCGCTCGCTCATGCGGTCGTGACCGGCAAACAGGCCAACGCTCAGAAGCAATACGGGCAAGATGACCAACCCGTATCGATCCACCCTGGCAAGGGACGGCACCGGACGGGGCAGATGCAGATGGTTCAGCATTGCCTCGTGGCGTTGCAACTGTTTTTGCCACAGATAGCTGGTCAGCGGATCGTCGCGATCTTCGATATGGTCTTCAAGGCTTTGCAGCGGGTTGTTTTCAAGGCCGTTTTCCTGTTCCATCCTTTGCAGGACAGCACGGCGATTGGGCCATGTGAAATGGCGCCACGGCAGGATAATGGCAGCAAGACCGGCAACTGAGAGGATCGACAGCAAAATGATATGCCCGGTCGCGGGCAGTATTTCAAAGGTACCGGTCAGGGTCAGACCGGCAATCAGCATCACGATTGTCAAAGGCGGGATCAGCCGCGGCCATACCCGTTCCCACGACATGATCATCCGCGCCAGTCGCAGATGCCGTTCCAGTCGGGGATTGGGTGGTATGATCGACATATCGAATTTCGGCCCCTGCAATCGCCCCGTGCCCGAGACATGTGACGCCAGCGGGGTCTGACAGGACCCTCATCTAAGTTTGGGGCTTTGACGCGGCGGGTCAAGTCAGGATCGCGCGTGAGCCAAAATAAAAGGCGGTCCCGGGTGGGGGCGGCTTTTGGCGGTATATAAAGTTTTTTCAAAAAGTTCTTGATTTGTTCTTTTCATTGTGGCATAAGGACAAAGTCAACGGGAGAAATGCACCCGGACCGAAACCCGCGAAGCGCCTTGTGCCTTGCGGGTTTTTGCGTTTGGGGCCGGGATCAAAGAGGTGATCAGGATGCAGCGGCAAGGATTGAGGCAGGGCGGCGGGGCACTCCGCAGGATGCTCATCGGCGGATGGCGAAGCCATTACGGCGGCATTCCGCGTTGGTGCTAACAGGTTTCGAAAACGCTTATTTGTCATGACGGGAGAGGTGCGTCTTGTCGGGGAACGGACCCCGAATTTGCCGGAAGCGGCAGCAATGGCAGCAGTGGCTGCGGGGATTTGTGGCCCGTCAGCGGTGGGCAGGTTGGGGGCAGTGCGCCCGAAGAGTGTCTGCTGGTGAAAATGGCGAACGCCCGAAGAGTGTCTGGATGTCGGGGTGGCAGGTTGCCGCCTTGGCCGGACGGTGATCGAGGCGGCAGAGAGCCCGATTGATTGTCCGTCGGCGACGGTTGGGTTGCTGGAGGCCCGAGGTTTGTCCGGCGTCGATGGTCGTGGCCGTGCCGGACGGGATCGGGACGGGCAGCGAGGTCGTGGGGCGTCTGAGGGCGAGTCTGACGAGGGCCCGGAGTTTGTCCGGCGTCGGTGTCATGGCATTGCCGAAAGGGACCGGAGCGGGCAGCGAGGCCGTGGGCCGTTTGCTGGCGGGGCTGGCGGAGGCCGGAGGTTTGTCCGGGCAGGGCATTGACCTGCATCCGGGAGATCGAAAGGGATGAGCCGAAAGTGCTGATACGATCAACGATACCCTTGGGGTGTCAGGGGCCGATGAAACCTGCCGGGCAGGATGGGGATATGCAAAAGGCGGCCTTTCGGGTTGAAAGGCCGCCTTGCAAAGTTTTTCGGGTTCTGCCGTCGGTCCGGGTCAGTCCAGCCAGTCGGGGATACGGTCCAGACCGATCAGTTCGTCAATCGACTGACGCGGGCGGACGATGGCGAAGTCGTCGCCCTTGACCAGAACTTCGGGCGTCAGGGCACGGGTGTTGTAGGTCGATGACATCACCGCACCATAGGCACCTGCCGACATGACCGCGACCAGATCACCCGGTTTCAGGTCATCGGGCAGTTTGCGGTCCTTGCCAAAGGTGTCGCCGGTTTCGCAGACCGGGCCGACGATATCGACGGTTGCCTGTTTGTCGCCTTCACCCTGTTCATCGACCGGGATGATTTCGTGATAGGCGTTGTAAAGGGTTGGCCGGATCAGATCGTTCATCGCGGCATCGAGAATGACAAAGCGTTTGGCCTCGCCATCCTTGATATACATGACGCGCGAAATCATCACACCGGCGTTGCCCGCAATCAGGCGGCCCGGTTCGAGCGTGATGTGACAGCCAAGGTGCCCGACGGTTTCACGCACCATCTGGCCATAGGCATCGGGCAGGGGCGGTGTTTCGCCCTGATAGGCAATGCCAAGCCCGCCACCAAGATCAAGGTTGCGGATATTGATGCCTTCGGCGCGAAGCTTTTCGACCAGCCCGGCAAGACGGGTGAACGCCTCCCGGAAGGGGGCAAGATCGGTTAGCTGCGATCCGATATGCATCGCAATGCCGGTGACCTCGATCCCGTCCATGGCGGCTGCCATGCGGTAAACCTCGATCGCGCGGGTCCAGTCGATGCCGAACTTGTTTTCGGCCTTGCCGGTGGCGATCTTTTCATGGGTTTTGGCATCGACATGCGGGTTGATACGGATCGCGATGCGGGCCTTTTTGCCCATGTCGAGGGCAACCCGGTTGAGTTCTTCAAGTTCCGGGATGCTTTCGACATTGATCTGGGCGATATCGGCATCAAGGGCTTCGCGCATTTCGGCATCGGCCTTGCCAACGCCGGAAAAAATGACTTTGCCCGGGGCGACACCGGCACGCAGGGCGCGGCGCATTTCACCAACCGAAACCACATCGGCACCCGCACCCAGTTTGGCGAGCGTTTTCAGGACAGCCTGATTGGAGTTTGCCTTGATCGCATAGCAAACCGTGGCATCAAGCCCGTCAAACGCACCGGCATAAACCCTGTAATGACGTTCAAGGGTGGCGGTGGAATAGCAATAGAACGGCGTGCCGACCTTTTCGGCAAGCTCGGGGATGGAAACGCCTTCTGCGTGAAGGACGCCATCAATATATTCAAAATGGTTCATTGTGCCGGATATGTCCGTGGATATTTGTTGCCTTCGTCGGTCGGTGGTTCAAGCGGGCCTTTTTTGCCGCAGGCGGCAACAGACAGGCCCAGCATCACCGCCAGTACGATCACTGTGCTGCGTTTAAAGATCGGGTTGCTCATTTCAGGAACCTTTCCTTTGCCGCCGCGACCTGTTCCTTCACCCGGACCGGGGCGGTGCCGCCAAAGCTTTGACGCGCACTGACCGATGCCTCGACAGTCAGGACATCGTAAACGGCGCTGGTGATTTTCGGTTCGATCCCCTGAAGGTCTTCGAGCGAAAGCTGATCGAGATCGCACCCCTTGCCCTCGGCAAGTTTCACGGTGGCACCCACCACATGATGGGCGTCGCGGAACGGCATGCCCAGTTCGGCAACCAGCCAGTCGGCCAGATCGGTTGCGGTGGTGTAACCCGCACCGGCGGCCGCACGCATATTGTCCTTATGCACCTTCATGTCGGCAATCATGCCGGTCATGGCGGCGACACAAAGACCCAGATGGTCGTGGGCCTCGAAGACCGGTTCCTTGTCTTCCTGCATGTCCTTGGAATAGGCCAGCGGCAGACCCTTCATCGAGAGCATCAGGGAATTGTAGCAGCCAACGATACGGCCGATCTTGGAACGGATCAGTTCGGCGGCATCGGGGTTGCGTTTCTGCGGCATGATCGAGGAGCCGGTCGAAAACTTGTCCGACATGCCGACAAAGCGGAACTGTGCCGAACACCAGATCACCATTTCCTCGGCCAGGCGCGACAGGTGCATGGCGGTGATCGAGGCTGCGTTCAGATATTCCAGCGCAAAGTCGCGATCCGACACCGCATCCAGCGAGTTCGCGGTCGGGCGATCAAAGCCAAGCGATGATGCCGTCATGTGGCGGTCAATCGGATAGGGCGTTCCGGCAAGGGCCGCCGAACCCAGCGGGTTTTCATTAGCGCGCGTGCGGCAATCGGCAACGCGGCCACGATCCCGGCCAAACATTTCGACATAGGCCAGAAGATGATGGCCAAAGGTGACCGGCTGGGCGGCCTGAAGGTGGGTAAAGCCCGGCATGATGGTTTCGGCATGGGTGCCGGCCTGTTCGACCAATGCTTCCTGAAGGCCCTTGAGCCCGGCTTCAAGATCGGCCAGTGCCACGTCGCGCACCCAGAGTTTGAAATCGGTCGCGACCTGGTCATTGCGGGAGCGCGCGGTATGCAGACGACCGGCGGCAGGCCCGATCAGATCACGCAGGCGGCTTTCGACATTCATGTGGATGTCTTCAAGGGCGGCAGAGAAGGTAAACTGGCCGCTCTCGATTTCTTGAAGGATCTGGTCTAGACCCGCGACTATTTTGTCGCCATCTTCTGCGGGGATGATCTTCTGCTTGACCAGCATGGCGCAATGGGCTTTGGAACCCTGAATGTCCTGGGCGTACAGGCGTTTGTCAAAGCCGATGGAAGCATTGATTTCTTCCATGATGGCGGACGGGCCCGCTTCAAAGCGGCCTCCCCACAGGGCGTTGGCATTTTTCTGGTCGGTGGCGTTTTGATCGGTCATTGTGATCCGCAAGCGTTGGAAAGGTGAGTATTGTGAAGGCATTGCTTCGTTACGTAAAACTGGGCGTGATTGTCGCCATATCGGCCATTTATGCAAGCCCTGCCTTTGCAGATACGCAATTGCCGCAAGAACTTTCGAAAATGGAGACGGTGCCTGAGGGCTCAAGCCTGCCGGAAAAGGCGGTTTTCATCGAGGCCGATGGCAGCGAAAGTGACCTTAAGAACCTGAAAGGAAAGGTTATTCTGGTCAATCTTTGGGCGACATGGTGCGCGCCCTGCATCGAGGAAATGCCCGATCTTGATCGACTGGCGGCGAAAATGGATGGCAAGCCGTTCCGTGTTCTTGCGCTTAGTCAGGATCGCGGTGGGGCGGAAATCGTGCAGGAATTCTTTGATGAAAACGGAATCGGCCATCTTGATGTCGTGCTTGATCCGCGCGGGGCAACCGCACGGGCATTTGGCGCGCGCGGCCTTCCGACCAGTTTCGTGATCGATGCCAACGGGCAGGTTATCGGCAAACTGGAAGGCACGGCCAAATGGGATGCCGACGGGGTTATCGACTATTTCAACAATCTGATTGATGCCGCGTCCTGATTGGGATCAATCAGCACTTTCCATCAGTGATAGAACCTGATCAAGGGTCGGGGCGGCGTCGGCAGCCCCATAGCGCGTGGTCGCCAATGCCCCGGTCGCACAGGCAAACCGGACGGCATCACGCAGTGGTCGTCCGTCATGCAGGGCAACGGCCAGCCCGCCATTGAAACAGTCCCCCGCGGCAACCGTATCAATTGCGGCAACGTCAAAGGGTTCGACCCTGCCCGACTGGTCGCCGTCGGAATAAAATGCGCCCCTTGATCCCATTTTGATCACCACGATACGCGCGCCCATTTCGTGCAGTTTTGATGCGGCCGCGTGGGCGGTTTCATCATTGTCGGGGTGAATGCCGGTCATGGCAGAACATTCACTGATATTCGGGGTGACGATGTCGGTCAGTTCCATCAGATCGCGCAAAACAACCCGGTCGGGCACCGGTGCCGGATCAAGGATGATGGTTGCGCCAGCTTCGCGGGCGTATTTCATTGCGCAGGCAATGGCAACAACCGGGCATTCGAGCTGCACCAGCAGATAATTGCAATGTTCCAGAAACACCTGTTTTTCGCGGATGTCGGCCCGGCTCATGGTCATGTTTGCCCCACCGGCCACCGTGATGATGTTTTCGCCAGCATCGTCGATGGATATCAGGGCAGTTCCGGTCTGGGCGTCGGCCGACTGGATCAGCTGGTTGGTGTCAAAGCCTTCGGCGTTCAGGGTATCGATCAGGCTGCGTCCCAGAACATCATTGCCGATTTTGGAAATGAAAACAGGCATTTGACCCAGTCGTGCAACGGCAATCGCCTGATTGCATCCCTTTCCGCCCGGGCCGGTCATGTAATCCTTGGCCGATACGGTTTGGCCGGGTTTGGGCAATTGGGCAACGCGGGCGGCAAAATCGATATTGGAACTTCCGACGATGGCAATGGTCATGGACTATCCGATTAGAAAATTTCTAATACCTTTTACTGATATTGGCATCTTTTCAGGTGTTTAAAGAACCCGGATGCAACATTTCAGGTGAAATGCATCACACCGCTGAAAGGCCGGTCAGGTAAGGCAATCGGTATGGTCTGATGACGTATTCAGACAGGTTGGAATTCATCGCGCAGGGCAGCGTAGATTCGTCTGAATTTGGCAAATCGCGGCTGATAATCGGCATGTTTGCGCATATCGGGTTCGATCACTTCCTGAATGACCGGTTTCTGACAGACATCCTCGACCGTTTCGTGATCAAGTGCCAGCCGCCCCAGACGGGCCGCGCCAAATGCCGGGCCCTTGGCCGCCCCTTCGTATCGGGCAAGCGGGCATCCCATGATGTCAGATATCAGTTGAATCCAGTATCGGCTGCGCGCGCCGCCGCCAATGACACCGGGCAATTCGCAATGCGTTCCGGCGGCATGCAGGCGCGATTGCCCGTCCAGCAGGGCAAAGCCGACACCTTCGAGCACCGATTGGACCATTGTTTCGCGCGATGTGTCGCTACCAAGGCCAAAGAACACGCCGCGTGCATAGGGATCGTTATGCGGGGTCCGTTCGCCATTAAGGTAGGGCAGGAACACAACATCCGACGGGGCCTTATGCGCGGCTTCGGTGCGTTGCAGCAATGCGCCGATATCCTTTTCCCCCAACAGGTTTGCCGCCCACAAAAGGCAGCTTGCCCCGTTGAGCAATACCGCCATCTGGAACCAGTGCTGGGGCACGGCATGGGCGAAGCTGTGCAAAAGTTCCTGGGGTTTCGGGCGATAACGGTCGGATGCCACGAAAATCTGTGACGAGGTGCCAAGCGAAATGAAGCCGTCGCCATGGCTGACCGCGCCGACACCGATACCACCGGTCGCGGCATCGCCGCCACCACCGGCAACAATCACGGTCGGCTTCATATCCCAGCGCGCGGCCAGTTCACCGCGCAGATGGCCGGTGGGATCGCTTCCTTCGGCAAGGCGGGGCAATTGGGCGATATCCATGCCGGTTGCGGCAATGGCGTCAAAATTCCAGCTGCGGCTTTCTTCATCAAGCCAAAGGGTTCCGGCGGCATCCGACATTTCGGTGACCTTTTCACCGGTCAGGCAGAAACGGATATAATCCTTGGGCAGCAGGACGGTTTTGATTCGGGCAAAGATTTCGGGTTCGTGTTTGCGCAGCCACATCAGTTTGGGCGCGGTCATACCGGGCATGGCAACCACACCGGCCTGCGATGGCAGATCGGGCAGGGCGGCCTGCAATTCATCGCATTCGGCCTTGGCCCGGCCGTCATTCCACAGGATCGCCGGACGAAGTGGTTTATCATCGGCATCAAGGATCACCGCACCGTGCATCTGGCCCGACAGGCCAATCGCGCGAACCGCGGCAAGGGCTTTGGGGTTGGATGATTTCAACTGATCCAGCGCGGTGCAGGTCGCAGCCCACCAGTCATCGGGGTGCTGTTCGCTCCAGAATGGTTTGGGGTTGCTCAGCGTCAGGGGCACATCGGTTTCGGCGACGGTGACCGAATGTTCATCCATCAGAAGCGCTTTAACGGCAGATGTACCGACATCTATTCCGAGAAACATGTGGGACGGCCTCCTGGGTCCTGACCTGGACTCTTTTTTTGGTCTTGGTTCCTTGGCCGTCATCATAGCAGGGCAATTTCTGATCGAAAGATCAAAAGCTTTGCACGTTGGTTAAATCATCAATCCAATGCAAAAAGGCCACCGCAGCGATGCGATGGCCCTTGAATGCGTAACCTGGCAATGATTAGCGGGTCGGGACCGGCTCGTCACCGCTATAGTCATAGAAGCCGCGGCCGACCTTGCGGCCAAGCCAACCGGCTTCGACATATTTGACCAGAAGCGGGCAGGGACGATATTTGGTATCGGCCAGACCATCATGCAGGACATGCATGATCGACAGGCAGGTATCCAGACCAATGAAATCGGCCAGTTGCAGCGGCCCCATCGGATGGTTTGCGCCAAGGCGCATGGCATCATCGATGGACCGGACATTGCCGACACCTTCGTAAAGCGTATAGATCGCCTCGTTGATCATCGGCAGCAGAATGCGGTTGACGATGAAGGCCGGGAAATCTTCGGCACTTGCCGTGTCTTTGCCCAGTTTCTTGGTCAGTTCATGAATGGTGCGATAGGTCGGCTCGTCCGTGGCAATGCCGCGGATCAGTTCGACCAGCTTCATCAGCGGCACCGGATTCATGAAGTGCATGCCCATGAATTTCGACGGGCGGTCGGTATAGGATGCCAGACGCGTCACCGAAATGGACGAGGTGTTCGTCGCAATGATGGCTTCGGGGCCCAGAACCGGACACAGAGCCTTGAAAATCTGTTTCTTGGTTTCTTCGTTCTCGGTTGCGGCCTCGATCACGAGATCGCAATCAGACAGGAAGCTGTATTCCGTACCCGTGGTAATCCGGGCGAGGGCTGCTGCTTTCTGTTGTTCGGTGATCAGGTCTTTCTTGACCTGACGATCCATGTTCTTGCCAATCAGGCCAAGCGCCTTGTCGAGCGCCTCTGCCGATACGTCAAGCAGTCGGACGTCGTAGTCGGCAAGTGCAATCACATGAGCAATGCCATTGCCCATCTGACCGGCGCCGATTACGCCAATGGTCTTGATATCTTCAAGCGAAGCCATTTGTTCCCCACTCATCCCCAAGGGTCAAAACAAGGTCAGAACAACGTTCTTTAGATTGTTCTGACCCTAGATGGGATCTGATTATTTGTCGAGTTCGCTCGCCAATGCGGGAAGGGCCTCGAACAGGTCCGCGACAAGACCGTAATCGGCAACCGAGAAGATCGGTGCTTCTTCGTCCTTGTTGATCGCAACAATGACCTTACTGTCCTTCATGCCGGCAAGGTGCTGAATCGCACCTGAAATGCCTACCGCAATGTATAGCTGCGGTGCAACAACTTTGCCGGTCTGGCCGACCTGCCAGTCGTTCGGGGCGTATCCCGCATCGACGGCGGCGCGCGAAGCACCAATGGCAGCGCCGAGTTTATCGGCAATCGGTTCGATCAGGTGGAAGTTCTCGCCCGAGCCCATACCGCGACCGCCAGAGATGATAACGCTGGCTGCGGTCAGTTCCGGACGTTCCGACTCGGTCAGTTCCTGACTGACAAAAGCGGATTTTCCGGCATCTTTCGCAGTTGCGATATCTTCGACGGATGCGGAACCGCCTTCGGCCGCGACCGGATCAAAGCCCGTGGTACGCACCGTGATCAGTTTCAGGCTGTCGGACGACTGAACGGTTGCCATCGCGTTACCGGCATAGATCGGACGGACGAACGTATCGGCACTTTCGACATCGGTGATGTCGGAAATCTGTGCGACGTCTTTTAGTGCGGCAACGCGGGGCATGAAGTTTTTGCCCGTGGTCGAGGCGGCGACCAGAACGTGGCTGTAATCACCGGCCAGTTCATTGACCAGACCCGCCATGTTTTCGGCCAGGAAATGGCCATAGGCCGCGTTATCGGCAACCAGAACCTTCGAGACGCCCGCAACCTTTGCGGCCGCATCGGCAACCGCACGGCAGTTTTCGCCCGCGACCAGAATGGTGATGTCGCCACCGATTTTCTGTGCGGCGGCAACGGTATTGAGCGTTGCGCCCTTCAGTTCGGTATTGTCGTGTTCGGCAATAACAAGAATGCTCATTTGATCGGCCCCCGCTTAAATCACTTTGGCTTCGTTGCGAAGCTTGTCGACAAGCTCGGCGACGCTGGCAACTTTCACACCTGCCTGACGTGCCGGTGGTTCCGTCACTTTCAGGGTTTTCAGGCGCGGCGCGGTGTCGACACCAAGATCAGCCGGGCTTAACGTATCAAGCGGCTTTTTCTTGGCCTTCATGATGTTGGGAAGTGACGCATAGCGCGGCTCGTTCAGGCGAAGGTCGGTGGTGACGATGGCCGGAAGATCGATCTTGATGGTTTCAAGGCCACCATCGACTTCGCGGGTGACGTCAAGCTTGCCATCGGCAACGGCGACCTTGGACGCGAATGTGCCCTGCGGCCAGTCCAGAAGGGCGGCCAGCATCTGACCGGTCTGGTTGGCGTCGTCATCAATGGCCTGTTTGCCGAGGATCACGAGATCCGGGCTTTCCTTGGCAACGACTTCCTTGAGAAGTTTGGCAACGGCAAGCGGTTGCAGTTCGTCGTCGGTTTCGACCAGAATGCCGCGATCGGCACCCATGGCAAGGGCGGTACGCAGTGTTTCCTGACACTGTTTCACACCCAGCGATACGGCGACCACTTCGGTCGCGGTGCCGGCTTCCTTGAGGCGGACGGCCTCTTCAACGGCGATTTCGTCAAACGGGTTCATGGACATTTTGACGTTGTTCAATTCAACGCCAGACTGGTCCTGTTTGACACGGATCTTGACGTTGTAATCCACAACGCGCTTAACGGCGACAAGAACCTTCATGACAGACCTGTTCGTTTTTGTTGTCGAAGCTATGGGCTTGCTGCGTTCTGCCGGGGCAGTCCGTAGCGGGGCCCGATGTTACTGTTTTCCCCGCGATGCACAATAGGGGGTGCTACGGGGCTTGTCAATTTACGTAAAGAGGTTAACGTTAACGATAACCTCTTTACTGAAATTCTGAAGTATCTGGCGGCATTGATAGGCAACCAGCCCCCGAAAAGACAGGGATTTATTCGAATATTTGCCTAGCGGGTCAGGCCGGGTTGCCACAGGATATCGTCCTTGCCGCCATTATTGGCATGACGGGCCAGAACGAACATATGGTCCGACAGGCGGTTGATGTAGCGCACCGCTTCGGGGTTGATCGCCTCGATTCCCGCAAGTTCGACAATCAGCCGTTCGGCGCGGCGCGATACGGTGCGCGCGACATGAAGCTGGGCGGAAAGGGCGCTGCCGCCGGGCAGGACAAAGGATGTCAGCGGATCCAGACCGGCATTGATCGCATCGATTTCGCTTTCCAGCCGTTCGGTTTGCGTGGCCGTAATGCGAAGGGCCGGGCGTTCCGGGTTATCGTCACTGCCGTCACCGGGCGTACACAGATCAGCCCCAAGATCAAAAAGATCGTTCTGGATGCGGGCCAGCATGGCATCAGCGTCACCGGTCGCATGCAGGCGGGCGACCCCGATCACCGCATTGGTTTCGTCCACCGTGCCATAGGCCGCAACGCGGACATCGTTTTTGGCAACGCGGGTGCCATTGCCAAGGGCGGTTTTACCCTTGTCGCCGGATTTGGTGTAGATGCGGGTCAGTTGAACCATCTTGAATTCCGTTATTCTGAGACGTGACTTTCTGAGGCTAGACCTTCGGCGGGCTTATTTGCCAAGCGCCATGAAGGACAGTATGACCAGCAGCAAAAGGGCAATCCCCTGTACCAGTACGCGAAGCTGCATCAGCTTGTTGGATTTTCTGGCATCCTTGCCGCGCGCCATGGTGACGATGCCAAGAACCAGAATAACCGCGACCGCGGCCATCGCGATCAGAACGCCAATCTGTAAAAATCCAGCCATACCGGACTACTCCTTTGTGCCGCCCTTGCGGTGGTAATGTGCCGGGCGGGGCGACATGCTGCGTCAAACTGCGGGCGGGGGCAAGGTCGCAGATCGAAAAATCTTTGCGATTTCTGATGACTGGTTCCTATTGCTGGCCGGATGGCGTGAAATCGCGCCGGTCAATCCGAAGCTTTTTGATCCGCGATGCCAGTGTTGTCGGCTTTACATTCAAAAGGGCCGCCGCGCCATCGGGGCCAAAAATCCGGCCGCGTGTGGTTTCAAGGGCGCGGATGATATTGTCATATTCACGTTTGCGCCGGTCATCTTCGGTCAGGATTGCCGATTGGGGGCTTGCCTGATCACGCGTGGGGTTGGCATTGCCATGGTCGGTTTCACGGCGGTTGGGTTCGGGCAGGTCAAAATTCAGTTTGCCGTCACGGGCCAGAATGGCGGCGCGTTCGATAATGTTTTCAAGTTCGCGCGCATTGCCCGGCCAGTCATATTTCATCAGGCTTCGGACCTGCCCGTTGGTCAGGGTCAGTTGCGGGATGTTCAGCCGCTGGCAGATATTGCGCAGGAAATGTGTCGCCAATGGCGGGATATCGTCGGGCCGTTCGCGCAGTGGCCGACATTCGATGGGAAATACATTGAGGCGGAAATACAGGTCTTCGCGGAAGCGGCCCAGCCGGACTTCTTCCTTGAGATCGCGGTTGGTTGCGGCCAGCAGGCGGACATTGACCTCGCGGGTGCGTTCCTCGCCGATGCGTTCGAATTTCTGATCCTGCAGAACGCGCAAAAGCTTGCCCTGCAGCTCCAGCGGGATTTCACCGACCTCGTCCAAAAACAGCGTCCCGCCATCGGCCAGTTCAAACCGCCCGACGCGATCACGCACCGCGCCGGTAAAGGCACCGCGGACATGGCCGAAAAACTCGCTTTCGAACAGTTCATGGGGGATGGCGGCACAGTTTACGCGCACCAGAACGCGGTCGCGCCGATGGCTGGCCTGATGGATGGCGCGCGCGATCAGTTCCTTGCCGGTCCCCGATTCCCCGGTGATCAGGACGTTGGCATCGGTAGGGGCGACCAGATCGATCTGTTTAAGTGCACTGTTGATCGCCTCGGACTGGCCGATGATTTCGTGGTGGTTGTTGGTCGACAGGATTTCTTCCTGCAGATAGGCGTTTTCAAGTTCCAGCCTTTCGCGCAGGCGGTCGACTTCGGCAAGCGCCGCATGCAGCTTTTCCTCGGCAATCTTGCGTTCGGTGATATCGCGAAACACGATCACCGCCCCGATCACCAGCCCATGATCGCGGATCGGGGTGGAGGTATATTCAACCCGGATCGGTTTGCCGTCGCTGCGCCAGAAGACTTCGTCGTCAACGCGCCGAACGATGCCTTCGCGAAACGCATTGTAAATCGGGCAATGTTCGGCGTGGTAGGGATCGCCATTGACATGCGAATGGTGGATGATCGAATGGATTTCCTTGCCCACCAGTTCCTCGGCCGTCCAGCCCAGCATGCGTTCGGCGGCGGGATTGACAAAGGTGGTGACGCCGTCGCTGTTGACCCCGTAAATGCCTTCGCCCGCCGCACCCAGTATCAACTGGTTTTCGCGTTCGATTTCACGGAAGAAACGTTCGGCGCGCCGCCATTCGGCAATGCCTTCGCGCAGGTAATTATCGGCTTCGGAATCGACATCGCGGCGGTGGCGGGCATCGAGATCGCACAGGATGATGATCAGATAATCCTCGCCCTCCCAATGCAGGGCGCGGGCTTCGTGTTCAAGCCGGATTTCGGTGCCATCGGCATGCATCAGGTTCAGGCCCCGTGTCCAGGCAAAACCGTGATAAAGGGCGGCCTGGCTGAACACCACAAGGCTTGGCACCTGTCCCTTGTGCAGGCTGCTCATGGCGGTGGATTTCAGATCGGAAATGCTGCGGCCCAGCAAATGCGCCGCTGCCTGATTGGCAAACATGATGCGATCACTTTGCGGATGCACCAGCAAAGTCGGATGAATATGCGATGCAAGGGCCTGTTGATACAGGGCGTACGAAACCGTTGGGGGTGGAGGGTTTGCAATCTGATCCATCGTGGTCGGCCTACGATATTTCGTAAATATGGTTACGAAATATCGTAAATTACGAAATTTCGTATTGCCTGAGATTGCGCCTGTTTCGCGCCAAAGTCCAGTCTTTCCCTAGAGTTTGTCGCGCCGCACAAATCTGGCACGCCGGTTGCTGTTATCACCCCGAATATCGGTGTCGCCTGATGGGCGACGTAAACAAAACAGGGGGTGACCACATGTCTATCAAAAGTCTGGGCGATCCATTCAGTGGCGAAAGCGATCTGCGGCATAGCAAATCGTGCGGCTGCGAGGCTTGCGCAACCGGCAAACATCACCATGCCGGTCATGACCATCACGAAGACACATACGATCTGGCATCGATGCCCGCCCATAGCGATATGGCTGTGGATGGGGCGGCATCAGCATCTGGCAAGCTTGCCAGCAGCGAGGAAATGCTGGATCGCGCGATTGAAAGTGCGGTGGTCCGCTCTGTCTTCGGGCATAACGAGATTTCGCGTCGTTCCTTTGCTAAAATGGTTGGTAGCGGCACGATGATGGCGGCACTGGCATCCGTCCTGCCGCTTGATAAGGTTAAGGCGGCGATCCTTGATGATCTGGGCACGCCGGAAAAAACCAAACTGAATATCGGTTTTGTTCCGATCACCTGCGCCACACCGATCATCATGGCCCAGCCGATGGGCTTTTATGAGAAATACGGTCTTGATGTTGATGTGATCAAGACGGCGGGCTGGGCGGTCGCACGTGACAAGTCATTGAACAATGAATATGACGCGTCGCATATGCTAACCCCGATGCCGCTTGCCATCACCATGGGGGCCGGTTCGACCGCGACCCCGTTCCTGATGCCAGCAGTTGAAAACATCAACGGGCAGGCGATTGTCCTGCATAACGACCACCTTGATAAACGCGATCCGAAACAGTGGAAGGGCTTCAAGTTCGGTGTGCCGTTCGAATATTCGATGCACAACTTCCTGCTGCGTTATTACGTCGCCGAACATGGCCTTGATCCGGATAAAGACATCCAGATCCGTGTCGTTCCGCCGCCCGAAATGGTCGCGAACCTGCGTGCCGGTAATCTTGATGGTTATCTGTCGCCCGATCCGTTCAACCAGCGTGCCGTCTGGGAAAAAATCGGTTTCATCCACACCCTGACCAAGGATATCTGGGAAGGTCATCCGTGCTGCGCATTTGCCTGTTCCAAGGCATTTGCCGATGAAATGCCCAATACCTATGGCGCGCTTTTGAAATCGATTGTCGATGCGACGCAATACGCATCCAAGCCCGAAAACCGCAAGGAAATCTCGGCCGCAATTGCGCCGACCAACTATCTGAACCAGCCGGTGCCGGTGATCGAGCAGGTCCTGACCGGGCGTTATGCCGATGGTCTGGGCGAGGTCAAAAATGTGCCCGATCGCATCGATTTCGATCCGTTCCCATGGCATTCGATGGGGGTGTGGATTCTGACGCAGATGAAGCGCTGGGGCTATATCGACGGCGATGTCGATTACAAGAAAATCGCCGAAGAAGTCTATGTCGCGGCTGACTGTGCCAAGATCATGAAAGACCTTGGTTACGAAGCGCCAGACAGCACCTATCAGAAATACACGATCATGGGCAAAGTGTTCGATCCTGATCAGCCCGAGGCCTATGTCAACAGCTTCCCGATTGGTAAAGGGGTAAGCTGATATGATCGCATCCCTGAATGCCAGGGCGCTGCTGTTGTCTGCTGTTTTGCTGGCGGTTCTTCTTGGAATATGGGAGGCCGCCAGCCCCCAGCAGAAACTGGGCAGTGAACTGACAGAATATGAAATCCTGATGGGCGGGGCGGAGCCAAAGGCCGCCGTGCCGCCGCCATCTGCGGTATTCGTCAAGGCGTGGGAAGAACTTTCCAACCCTTTCTATGATGCCGGTCCCAACGACAAGGGGATTGGCATCCAGATCGGTTATTCGCTTTATCGCGTGCTGTCGGGCTATTTTCTGGCCGCCGCAATTGCCATTCCGGCCGGGTTCCTGATTGGCATGTCGCCATTGATGTATCGCGCGCTTGATCCGTTCATCCAGATCCTTCGCCCGATTTCGCCGCTGGCGTGGATGCCGCTTGCGCTGTTTGTCATTCAGGACAGTCAGGCATCGGCGATCTTTGTGATCTTTATCTGTTCGATCTGGCCGATGCTGATCAATACGGCCTTTGGCGTTGCCGGTGTGCGCAAGGATTGGGTCAATGTCGCGCGCACCCATGAACTTGGTACGCTTAAAACCGCGTGGATCGTCATCCTTCCGGCGGCGGCACCGACCATCCTGACGGGGATGCGGATTTCCATCGGGATTGCGTGGCTGGTGATTGTGGCCGCCGAGATGCTCGTGGGGGGTACCGGCATTGGCTATTACGTCTGGAACGAATGGAACAATCTGGATCTGACCAGTGTGATCTTTTCGATCCTGATGATCGGCCTTGTCGGGATGCTTCTTGATACGGCGTTCGCCTATTGCGCCCGCCTTGTGCAGTACCAGGAATAAGGAAAAGCACCATGCCAACACCCTTCCTGAGCGTACAGGGACTAAGCAAACGGTTTCCCGGCCCCAAGGGCTCCGATCCGTTAACCGTGTTTGAGAACGTCAATCTGGGGATCGAAAAGGGCGAATTTGTCTGCATCATCGGTCATTCGGGCTGCGGCAAATCGACGATCCTGAATATCCTTGCCGGGCTGGACGAGCCGACCGACGGGGCGGTGATCATGAATGGCAAGGAAGTATCGGGGCCAAGTCTTGATCGCGGTATCGTGTTTCAGAACTATTCCCTGTTGCCGTGGTTATCCGCGCTTAAAAACGTGACCTTTGCCGTGCAGGCGCGCCATCGCAACTGGACCAAAAAACAGGTCCATGATCATTCGATCAAATATCTGGAAATGGTGGGGCTGACCGGCGGGGCGGAGCTTCGCAAACCATCGCAATTATCAGGTGGTATGCGGCAGCGCGTTTCGATTGCGCGGGCCTTTGCCATTCAGCCGGAACTGTTGTTGCTGGATGAGCCGTTTGGCGCGCTTGATGCCCTGACACGTGGCAGCATTCAGGATGAATTGATCCGTATCTGGGCCGGGTCGGATCAGACCGTTTTCATGATCACCCATGATGTCGACGAGGCGATCCTTCTTGCCGACCGTATCCTTCTGATGACCAACGGCCCCTATGCCAGGGTCGCGGAATCGGTACAGGTCGATATCGAACGCCCGCGCGTTCGCGCCGATATCATCCATCATCCCGACTATTACGACATTCGCAACCATCTGGTCGAATTCCTTGCCAAGCGATCCCGCGAACTGGCCGGAAAACGCGACGAAGATGGCGTTTCCGAGCCAAACGTCATCCGTTTTGGCGTGAACGGGCAGGTTGCCAATACATCCAACAAAGGTGCCGGGGAAACACCTGCGCGTGCGCGGGTGGTGAATGGTGCCGACTAATCCGTAACGACACAGACAGTGAAGTGGAGAAAAGCTGTGAAAAAAGCAGATGTGAAAGAACTGATCATTACGTCCAAAAAAGCCAAGAGCCTTGGCTGGGAAGAAATCGCCAGCAAGATCGGCATGTCCCCGGTCTGGACCACCTCGGTCTGCCTTGGCATGAATTCCGCGCCCAAGGAAAAGGCCGATATGCTGGTGGCCCTGCTGGAGCTTCCGGCGGAGGCATCCGCCGTGTTGCAGGAATGCCCGATGAAAATCTGGGAACAGGCCGTGCCGACCGATCCGGCTGTTTACCGCATTTATGAAATCATGGGCGTTTACGGCGAAACGATCAAGGAAATCATCCATGAGAAGTTTGGCGACGGCATCATGAGTGCGATTGATTACGAGATGTATATCGAACGCAAGGCCGATCCGAAGGGCGACCGTGTTGTTGTGACCCTTGATGGTAAATTCCTGCCGTATCGCGCCTGGTAATATCGGCAGCGGATGAATATTGATCCGCATGTCGCAGTCCAGTCAGGCCAATCTGCATCAGCGGGTTGGCCTGATCTGTTGTTGCCGTAGGACTGAAACAGGGCGGGAAACAGTCAATTGCCAAATTCGCGCTGGCGGGAAGGCCGTCTTATCCTGCATCTTGGGGACATCACATTGGATAAGGGTTGATGATCTGGCGCAATGTGCGATCCCATCAACCGCCATGACCCTCATCAGGAAGGATAATATTCAGATGGCTGATCTGTCTGCATTTGACATCACCAAACGCTGGCCCGCCAAGGACCCCGATATCCTGCAGCTTTATTCCCTGCCGACGCCAAACGGGGTCAAGGTTTCGATCATGCTGGAAGAAACCGGTATCGATTACGAGCCGCATTTCATTGATATCGGCAAGGACGAAACCTGGACACCGGAATTCCTGTCGCTGAACCCGAATGGCAAAATCCCGGCCATCATTGACCCGAGCGGCCCGGATGGAAAACCGGTTGGCCTGTTTGAATCGGGCGCAATTCTTTTGTATCTGGCGGAGAAAACCGGAAAATTCCTGTCGTCTGATCCGATTGCCCGGATCGAAGCCATCCAGTGGGTGTTTTTCCAGATGGCGGCGATTGGCCCGATATTTGGTCAGCTTGGCTTTTTCCACAAATTTGCCGGGCGCGAGTACGAGGATAAACGCCCGCGGGATCGGTATGTTGGGGAATCCAAACGTTTGCTGGGTGTTCTCGAAACCCGTCTTGCCGGGCGTGACTGGATCATGGGTGATGAATATACCATTGCCGATATCGCGACCCTTGGCTGGGTGCGCAACCTGATCGGTTTCTATGATGCCGGGGCACTGGTGGATTATGACAGCCTGAAAAATGTTCCGGCATGGCTTGAACGCGGGCTTGCGCGACCGGCGGTAAAGCGCGGTCTGGAAATTCCGGCGCGTCCTTAGTTTGCCGGGGTTGTGTAATCAATTGGCCCGCCGGATGAAAAATCTGACCAGCCGGTCAGAAATGCTTTTCATCCGGCCGGGCTGGGATTAACACATGGGGGTAATCCAGTATTCGTCCCACGTTTCAAGCGAGCCCACCCATGAGCACCGCCCAGACCACCAGCCGTATCAAGGATCCGGCACTTGCCGCCAATATCACCGATGAAACCCTTGCCTGGCGCGAGGTGATCTGCCCGGTGACCGCCAAATACGGCAATTACGTTGCCAAACGCGACCTGCGTGACAAAACCATCGTCAGTTTCCAGCACGTTCTTGAAGACACCATTCCGACCCTGCTGCCGTTTGTCAAAGCGGGGGCCACGGTCAAGGTGGGGGCGTGCAACCCCGATAGCACCGATGATGTTGCCGCGGCCTATCTGGCGGCGAACGGGGTCGAGGTCCATGCCTTTTCCGGCATGACGCCCGATGAATATGCCAAAAGCATCGATATCCTGTCAGACAGCCCGGCCGATATCGTGGCCGATATGGGTGGGGAGCTGATCGAGGCGTTCGTGAAAAAGGGCCATAAGGTTGATGGCGCGCTTGAAGCGACCACGACCGGCGTTCACCGCGTTGAAAAGCTTGATTTCACCTTCCCGGTCTTTAACTGGAACGATATCGCGATCAAGGATCGCCTGCATAACCGCCATCACGTGGCACAGGAAATGTGGCCGGTCTTTTCCAATGTCACCGGTCTGGCGCTTTATGGGCGTTCGGTTCTGGTGATCGGTTTTGGCCCGGTCGGGCGCGGCGTTGCCGAACGGGCGCGTAATCTGGGTGCAGTGGTTTGCGTCGCCGAACGCGATCCGGTTCGTGCGCTTGAGGCCCAGCATCACGGTTGCCGGGTTGTTGGCCTTGAAGACGGGCTTCGGGAGTGTGCGATTGTTGTTACCGCGACGGGTTTTTCCGGCATCCTTGGCGCGGATCAGATCAAGCTGGCGCGTCGCGGTGCCATTCTGATCAATGTCGGGCATTCCAATACCGAAATTGACGTCAAATGGCTTGATACGCAGGAACGCACCCGCATGCGCCGCTATATCGAGCGTTTCACGCTTGATGATGGCAAGGAAGTTTACCTTCTGAACCGTGGTAGCCTGCTTAACCTCGCGCCGGGCATGGGGGGATCGGGCAAGGATCTGTTTGATCCGTTTTCCGCCATTCTGATCCGCGGGATCGACTGGCTGGCATCGGGTGGTGCATCGTCGTTCAAGCCGGGATTCTATGATTACCCGGCCGATGTCGAACGCGAAATTGCCGAGGCGGTTTTGCATTCGCACAGCTGATAGGGCGGAAGATGCAACAGGGCGGGGATATCGATTTCCCGCCTTTTGTATCAGAATCGGTATTTTGATACGGTTTGATACAAGTTAATGCCCCATCTGGCATAATATGGTGAAGTTTTTCTGGTTAGTTCATTCCGATGTCGGGGTGTTCCCGGCTGCGGGGTGACATTCGGGACCACGATCATGAAAAACATATCCTTCATTTATGCCGGTTTTCTTTCTGTGATTACGCTGCTTTGGCTGGCGGCCAATCCGGGCCTGTTCGAGGTTGCCGAATTCATTCAGCTTCGAAATTTCATGGTCCAGTATTTCGGCACCCTGTCGATTGCTATCATGAGCCTGATCATGATCCTGGCGACACGTCCGGTATGGCTTGAAGATTATACCGGCGGCTTGGATAAAACCTATCGGTTGCATAAATGGCTTGGCATTACGGTTCTGGTGACATCCGTGATCCACTGGCTTTGGTCGAATGGCCCGAAATGGGCATCGGCCCTTGGCCTGATTGAAGGCGATCGGCGCAGGTCGCATGGGGATCAGACCGGATTTTCCCAGTTACAGGGCTTCTTTGCCGGTCAGCGCGGCTTTGCCGAGGGGATTGGCGAATGGGCGTTCTATGTTGCCGCGGCCCTGATGATTATTGCGCTGATCAAATGGTTTCCCTATCGCTGGTTTGCCAAAACACACACCTTTATCGCTGCGGCGTATCTGGTGCTGGTGGTGCATGCGATGTTCCTGTTTGAATTTGGCAACTGGATCAGCCCGATTGGCATTGTGACGGCTGTGCTTCTGATCGCGGGCACGATATCGGCATGTATTGTCCTTGCCGGGCGGGTCGGCCGTAACCGGCAGGTCGCCGGAAAGATCGTCAATATCGTGCGTCTGCATGATATCGATACCGTGCAGATCACCATCATGCCCGAGGCGGGCTGGCAGGGGCACAAGGCAGGGCAGTTTGCCTGCGTTGCCTTTGGGGATGACGAACGCCCGCATCCCTTTACGATTTCCTCGAACTGGAACCCGGAATTCCCGCAGATCACCCTGCTGGTGAAGGCACTGGGCGATTATACGCAAACACTGCCAGACAATTTGCGCGTCGGGGGTGACGTCCGGCTTGAAGGGCCCTATGGCCGGTTCACCTTTGGGCAGGGCAATGATCGTCAGGTCTGGATTGCTGGTGGTATCGGTTTGACCCCGTTCCTTGCAAAACTTGAAGAACTCGCGCTGAAACCGGCTGCGGGCGAACAGAAGATCGATTTCTATCAGGTCGCCCCGAGCGAGGATGCGACCCTGATGGACCGTATCAGGCAACTGGCGCACAAGGCCGGGGTTACCCTGCATGTCTGGCGTGATGATGAGGATGGCCTTTTGAAAGCGGAGCGGGTTCGGGCCGATATCCCCGACTGGCATGCCGCCAGTTTCTGGTTCTGCGGGCCACAGCCCTTTGCCGCAGCCCTGAAACGCGATCTGGTCCGTGAGGGGTTGCCTGCCAAATCATTCCATACCGAACTGTTTGAATTTCGCTAGGTCAAAATGCGAAAGGGGCAGGTCTTGTGATCTGCCCCTTTTTTCAATCTGCGATCTGGCGGGCAGCCCGATCTGATCAGGCGCGATATCCGATGCGCAGATTGCCCCATTGTTCGCCATTCACGACAATCGGGATGTCGCATTCCTTCATGAACACGACTTCCGATCCCATGTCGCGGAAATAGGTCTGCAACAGTTTGGGTTTGGTGTTGCGGGCCGCCATCAGGCCCGCCCGGTCGTCAAAGATACGGCGGTTGCGGCAATTGCCCATGTTCCATGCCGGTTCACCGGGGCGTTGTGGCTGGCTGTAAACCTTGTTATGGGTCGGCAGGAAGCCGTTGATATCGACCCCGGCGGCAAAGACGATATGTTTGTCCTTTTGCAGGATTTCTTCCTGCAAGGGGGTGAAATGCCGGTCGGTATAGGGGATATAGGGCGTCATGAACTGTATCGGATCAGAGCCCTCGATCGGTTCGTAGCGGGGACGGAACAGATCATCTTTGCGGATCTCGCCGCTGCGGATGCCGTTTTCCAGAACCTTTGCCAGTTGGGCCGCCAAGGGGGCACCCAGTTCGGAGATCTTGTTGTCGTGATCGCGGGTTTTTTGCAAAAGCCCCATGATCGTGCGGTTGGCGTCTTCGTCCAGTTCGGTGAATTGGACATGCGATCCCAGACCTGAAACCGCTTTTAAAATGCCATGCAAACGTGTGGTGCCATCAAGCAGGATCGAAACCGGTTTGCCATTGTCCTGATCGCTGGCCTTGATGCGCGCCAGAAGACCGGCAACCGACATATCGGCGGAAACGCCCTTGCGTTTGTCGCCATTGCCGAAATCCATTTCGATATCAACGGCAATCGGGACGCGTTCCTGATTGCGGCGGTTGCTGCTGTCACTGGTGCGCAGAACAACGCGGAACCGGTTTTCCATTTCGTTGATATCCTTGCGGATATTCGAAGAAAGAATACGCAGGTTTTCCGATGTCTTGCTGGCATTGTGCGATCTTTCGCTGGCCAGTGCGATGTCGCTGGAAATGCCCTGCATGTGGGTGGAAACTTCCTGCGCGCTGGTTGAAATCTCGCTGATGGCGGCGGTCTGTTGCTGAACCGATGATGCGATATCCGATGACAGCTGGCTGACTTCGTCAATCGCGCCGCCGATGCCCTCAATCGCGCCAACGGCGTCGGAGGTTGCGTCCTGAATGGCGGTGATCTGAGCGTTGATGTCGGAAATGGCTTTTTCGGTTTGGGATGCGAGGTTCTTGACCTCGTTTGCCACAACCGCAAAGCCCTTGCCAGCATCGCCCGCGCGGGCGGCTTCGATGGTGGCGTTCAGCGCCAGCATCTTGGTCTGATCGGAAATGCGTTTGACGATATCGACAACCTTGCCGATCTCGCTTGCGGTGTCTGACAGGCTGTTCATCGTGACCGATGTTTCCTGTGCGCGGGTCACGGCCTGACTGGCGATGTCGTTGGTTTTGTGGATGCGGTCGGCGATTTCCTCGCTCGATGCCTGCAATTCCTCGGTCGCGGAGGCGACGGTGGAAACATTGTTGCTGGCAATGGCGGTGGTTGACGTGATCCGTTCAACCAGTTCCGACAGATCATGCGCATCGGACGCCATGGTTTGCGCGACGTCATTGGTGCGCCCGGCCTGAAACCCGACTTCGGCGATGATGTTATCGGTTTCGCGTTCGATGATTTCCGACATCGACTGGATTTCCGATGCCGACCTTGCCTGTGCCGCGTGGCGTTCGGCCTTGGCCATCAGGCAGGCCATATCGCCCATCAGCATCGAACGGCAGGCATCGAGAACGCCGGGATCGCGTCGGCCGCGCCCCTCGGTTGCCGCCAGTTTGGCGAAATTTTCGATTGTGTTGTGGTAGGCTTGGACGATGCGGCTGGCGGGGATGCCGGCAATGGCATCGGCCAGAATGTGATCGGCAAAGCAGGCATCGAAATCCGATCCGCTATTGGCTGCCATCAAGGTGCGCAGGCGTTTGGCCAGTTCGCTGACATGGGCCTTCGGATCGTGCGGATTGCGGCTGCTTTGGCCTGTGCCAAACAGCTCTGCCAGAAGGCTTTCGGCGAGCTTGTCGGCATGTTTGTCAAAGATTTCACGCGCAGCATGTGCACGCGTGAAAATTGCATTTTCCGGTGATGCAGACGCGTGATTCATGAAACGTCTCTCCCTGTTTCCCCATCGGCACATCAGGCCGCGCAGGCTTCGATTTTTTCGATTTTTTACCTGCTGATTGGGGTGATGTTACCACCGCAAGGTAGGTATAGAGATATCATACTTTAGGTTGACACAAGAAAGAGGCCCGTCAAGGGTGACGGGCCAAGTTTACCCAGGTTTTTCACCGGGGCCACGGTTCGCTGGAGAGAGACGACATCAGGGACCAATCGTTGGCTATCGGCCCAGAAGACCGCGGGTTACCACATGCGCCTGAATTTCGGCCGCCCCTTCGAAGATGTTGAGGATGCGGGCATCGCACAGAACCCGGCTGATCTGGTATTCAAGCGCGTAGCCATTGCCGCCATGGATCTGAAGCGCGTTATCGGCATTTGACCACGCAACGCGCGCGCCCAGAAGCTTTGCCATGCCGGCTTCGATATCGCAGCGGATATCCTGATCTTTCTCGATGGCGGAAAAATAGGTCAGTTGGCGCGCGATCATGGTTTCAACCACCATCCAGGCGATTTTGCCGTAAACCCGCGGGAAGCTGTAAAGCGGATTGGAAAACTGGATGCGGTCCTGTGCGTAGCGCATGCCGATTTCAAGCGCGTTCTGGGCGACGCCAACGGCACGCGCAGCCGTCTGGATGCGCGCCGATTCAAAGGTCGCCATCAATTGCTTGAAGCCCTGGCCCTCATCGCCGCCCAGAAGGTTTTCGGCGGGGACTTCGAAGCCGTCAAAGGACAGCTCGTATTCCTTCATGCCGCGATAGCCAAGCACCTCGATCTCGCCGCCGCTCATGCCCTTGGCCGGGAACGGATCAGTTTCCGTGCCACGCGGCTTTTCGGCAAGCAGCATGGATAGCCCGCGATATCCGGTTTCATCGGGGTTGGTGCGCGCCAGAAGCGTCATCAGGTCGGAACGCGCCGCGTGGGTGATCCATGTTTTGTTGCCGGTGACCTTATAGGTATCGCCATCCTTGGTCGCGCGCGTGCGCAGATGCGCCAGATCCGATCCGTTATTGGGTTCGGTGAAGACCGCGGTTGGCAGGATTTCACCCGATGCCAGTTTGGGCAGGTAATGTTGCTTTTGCGCATCCGTTCCGCCAAGGCGGATCAGTTCGGCGGCAATTTCGGACCGGGTGCCAAGCGATCCGACCCCGATATAGCCGCGCGAGAGTTCCTCGGTCACGACGCACATCGCGGTTTTACCCATGCCAAGCCCGCCGTATTCTTCGGGGATGGTCAGGCCGAAAACGCCCAGTTTGGACATCTCGTTGACAATTTCAATCGGGATCAGTTCGTCGCGTTCGTGCCAGCCATGGGCGTGCGGGCTGACCTTTTCATCGACAAAGCGCCGGAACTGATCGCGGACCATATCAAGGGTTTCGTCTTCAAGCCCGGTTTCGCCAAATCGGCCGGTATCAAGGCTGTCCTTGATCTGATCGGCAATGGCGCGCCGGGTGGCGTCGCTGTTGCCCATGCCTGACAGGGTCGTGACCGCACGGCTGTCGCCAAGGGCTGCTATCACATCGCCCGGAACGCCAAGGGTTGAAAGGCGGATGAACTCGCCCTGCGACATCGCGATACCGCCCTGAATTTGCGCCAGATATTCGCCAAAGGCCGCCTGAAGGATCAATTGTTCAAGTGTTCCGAATTTGCCCTGCGTTTCAAGCCGATCAGCCCATGCCTTCATCTGCTTAAGTGCGGTGACATAGGTGGAAAACCATGCAAAGCCATGGGCGGCATACTGGTTTTCATCCAGTGCGCTGGCATCGATTTTGCCATCCACCGTCACGTCTTCGCGCATGGCGGTTTCGGCGGCGTGATGCACCGGGGCAAGGGCCGCCAGCGCATCATCGCAAAGCCGGGTCAGTTCGGGCAGCAGGGCATTATCGGTCATCGGTCTGGTCCTCGGGTTCGGTCCATCTGGTGCATGAAGCAGACTATCATTGTTGTCCTGCCGGTTCGGCAAGGATTGAAAAGTGGCAGCCCCGATGCGGATCGGGCGAGAACGCATCAGGGCCACCAACGGTCAGCCGACGCTTTATGTGGGTTAGGCGTCGACTGCTTCTTCAAGGGTGCGCATGCCCGGGCGTTTGGCCTGAACCAGAACGGCCATGTTTCCGGGCTTGTGTTCGTTGCGCATCATTTTCATATGCGCACGCGGAATATCGTCCCAGCCAAACACTTCGGACATGCTGGGATCAATGCGGCGTTCAATCACCAGCTTGTTGGCCTGGGCGGCCTGTTTCAGGTTGGCAAAGTGGCTGCCCTGAATGCGTTTCTGGCGCATCCAGACAAAACGCGCATCGAAGGTCAGGTTAAAGCCCGTCGTTCCGGCACAGAACACGACCATGCCGCCGCGTTTGACCACATTGCACGATACGGGGAAGGTCTGTTCGCCCGGATGTTCAAAGACGATATCGACATCATTGCCCTTGCCGGTGATGTCCCAGATCGCCTTGCCGAATTTGCGGACTTCTTTCATATAGTCGCCAAATTCCGGGCCATTCACGGTTGGCAGCTGGCCCCAGCAATTGAAATCCTTGCGATTGATCACGGCCTTGGCCCCAAGGCCCAGCACGAAATCGCGTTTGCTTTCATCGGAAATCACGCCAATCGCATTGGCACCCGCCGTGGTGATCAGCTGGATCGCCATCGATCCAAGGCCACCCGACGCCCCCCAGACCAGAACATTGTGACCGGGGCGCAGGATATGCGGGCGATGGCCAAACAGCATGCGGTATGCGGTGGCAAGGGTCAGCGTGTAACACGCACTTTCTTCCCATGTCAGGTGTTTGGGCCGTGGCATGAGCTGCTGGGCCTGCACGCAGGTGAACTGGGCGAATGATCCGTCCGGTGTTTCATAGCCCCAGATGCGCTGGGTGGGCGAGAGCATCGGGTCACCGCCGTTGCATTCCTCGTCATCGCCGTCATCCTGATTGCAGTGAATGACGACCTCGTCACCGACTTTCCAACGCGTGACCTTTGACCCAACCGCCCAGACAATGCCCGACGCATCCGATCCCGCGATGTGATAGGGCAGGTCATGCACGTCAAAGACCGAGATCGGTTTGCCAAGCGACGCCCACACACCGTTATAGTTCACACCTGCCGCCATCACGAGGACGAGGACCTCGTGGCTGTCGGGCTGGATGACGGGCAGGACTTCGCATTGCATGGCGGTATCGGGTTCGCCGTGACGTTCACGGCGAATGGCCCAGCCATACATATTTTTCGGCACATGACCCAGCGGCGGGATTTCGCCGATTTCATACAGGTCTTTTTCTTCATGACCACCACGGAACGGCAGAACTTCAGCAGTCGTATTCATGGCCTTCACTCCTTGTTCGGGGTCGATCCGGGATGCGCTGTAAATGGCTGGTAATAAAATTACCTTGTGTTGCGCTGCGGTCGACGAATCCTCCAAGCCACGGAACTTGTGATATTTTCCCTGAAATGCACCGGTTTCCCTTGGGTTGTAGCCGGGTTCCCCGAATGCTTTCTTAGTTTTTGCTTTTATCGCGTTGCACAAATTGTTATATAATTATCCAAGTGATGTCTAGTAGGTAATTTAATAACGTTTTCTTGTAACAAACATAAAGCTTTTGGGTAATAAAGATACGCGAGGTCGCTATGTCGATGAAAAATCAACGCAGTGCAGCAAAGCCGGAACGCGACCGCCCGTGGTTGATCCGTACCTATGCCGGGCACAGTTCGGCCAGCGCATCGAACGCGCTGTATCGCCAGAATCTGGCAAAGGGGCAGACGGGGCTGTCGGTCGCGTTCGATCTGCCGACCCAGACCGGTTACGATTCGGACCATGTTCTGGCGCGCGGCGAGGTCGGCAAGGTCGGCGTGCCTGTATCGCATCTGGGCGACATGATGACCCTGTTTGAGGCTATTCCGCTTGATCAGATGAACACATCGATGACGATCAACGCACCGGCGGCATGGCTTTTATCGCTTTATATTGCCGTTGCCGAAAAACAGGGAACGCCGCGCGACAGCCTGCAAGGCACGACCCAGAACGACATCATCAAGGAATATCTGTCACGCGGGACCTATATCTTCCCGCCGGCACCCAGTCTGAAACTGATCACCGATGTTGCGGCCTTTACCTATCGCGAGGTTCCGAAATGGAACCCGATGAATGTGTGCTCGTACCATTTGCAGGAAGCAGGGGCGACTGCCGAGCAGGAACTGGCCTATGCGCTGGCGACTGCGATTGCCGTGCTTGATGCGGTCAAGGCATCCGGTCAGGTGCCCGAAGAAGATTTTGCCAAGGTTGTCGGGCGCATTTCATTTTTCGTGAATGCCGGTATCCGGTTTGTGACCGAGATTTGCAAGATGCGGGCATTTTGCGAATTGTGGGATGAAATCACGCGGGATCGTTATGGCATTTCCGATGAAAAATATCGCCGGTTCCGCTATGGCGTGCAGGTCAATTCGCTTGGCCTGACCGAACAGCAACCCGAAAACAATGTGTATCGCATCCTGATCGAAATGCTGTCGGTGGTGCTGTCAAAGAATGCGCGCGCGCGTGCCGTGCAGCTTCCGGCGTGGAACGAGGCCCTTGGCCTGCCGCGCCCGTGGGATCAGCAATGGTCGCTGCGCCTGCAACAGATCATGGCCTATGAAACCGACCTTCTGGAATATGACGACCTGTTTGACGGCAATCCGGCGATTGAACGCAAGGTCGGATTGCTTAAGGACGGTGCACGCGAAGAACTGGCGAAAATCGATGCCATGGGCGGGGCGATTGCCGCAGTCGATCTTGGTTACATGAAACAGGAACTGGTGCGATCCAATGCGCGCCGTCTGGCCGATATCGAAACCGGGCTGACCAAGGTGATCGGTGTGAATGCCTATACCGAAACCGAAGCATCACCCCTGACATCGGGGGAAAAATCGATCCTGACGGTCGATGACATGGCCGAACAGGAACAGATTGAAAAGCTGAAAGAATGGCGGGCCGGTCGCGACCCGGCCGCGGTTGCCAGAAGCCTTGCCGATCTTGAAGCCGCCGCCCGCGAAGATCGCAACATCATGGAAAGTTCGATTGCGTGTGCCCATGCCGGGGTCACGACCGGGGAATGGTCGGAAACGCTGCGTCAGGTGTTTGGCGAATACCGTGCACCGACCGGCATCACATCGATGATCGTGACCGGTGACGAAGAAGACATCAAGAAACTGCGCAGTCGCGTGGACGAGGTTTCCGAAAAACTTGGCGAACGCATGAAAATGCTGGTCGGCAAGCCGGGGCTGGACGGCCATTCCAACGGGGCGGAACAGATCGCGGTCAAGGCGGGCGATGCCGGGATCGACGTGCTTTATGACGGCATTCGCTGGACGCCCGATGAACTGGTGCGCAATGCTATCGACGAAGGCGCGCATGTGATCGGGCTTTCGATCCTGTCAGGGTCGCATGTGCCGCTGGTGCGCGAAGTCGTGAATGGGTTGCGTGCCCACGGGGCGGGGCATATCCCGGTCGTTGTTGGCGGCATCATCCCGGATGCGGATATGCTTGTCCTGCGCCAGATGGGGGTATCGGCGGTTTATACGCCAAAGGATTACCAGCTGGTCCGGGTGATTTCCGAAATTGTCGATCTGGTGGATCGCAAATCAACCGAACATCCGGCACCGCGTAACATCGAAGGCAAGCCGGAAGGGGCCGGAACGGCGATTTATTGATTGCGGCGGTTTTGCGGATTTGCTCAGCTCTTGACGGCAACCCGTGCCGGTTCGCTGCTGTGGCGTTCAAGAACCCAGCTTTCAAAGGTTGCGGCGGGCAATGGTTTGGCAAACAGGAAGCCCTGAATGAAGTCGCATCCCTTGTCGCGCAGATATTCGTGCTGTTCGACTTCTTCGACACCTTCGGCGACGACTTCAAGATTAAGGCTGTGGCCCAGGCCGATCACCGCATCGACAATTGCCTTGTCATCCATATCGACATGGATGTCGTTGACAAACGACCGGTCGATCTTGATCGAGGATACCGGGAAACGTTTCAGATAGTTCAGCGATGAATAACCGGTGCCGAAATCGTCAATCGCGATCCGCACGCCAAGGGCCTTAAGCTCGTTCAAGGTGGAAACGGCCTTTTCCGGGTTATTCATCAGGATCGATTCGGTGATTTCCAGTTCCAGCGTGCCATCGGGCAGGCGGGTCTGATCCATGATTTTGGTAACAGAACTGACCAGTTCGGCATCCTGGAACTGTGCCGGTGAAAGGTTCACCGCGATCCGAAGGCCCGGCAATGTGGTTTCCCGCCAGATTTGCGTCTGTTGGCAGGCCTTGTTCATAACCCATGCGCCCAGCCGGTTGATCAGGCCGCATTCCTCGGCCACGGAAATGAATTCGCCCGGCAGGATCAGACCACGATCCGGGTGGTGCCAGCGCACCAGTGCCTCCGCGCCGACAACCCGCTCGGTGCGGCAGTCGATTTTCGGCTGATAGTAAAGTTCAAGCTGATCATATTCGAGCGCGTTGCGCAGATCTTCTTCGATGGTTTTGCGTTCCTTGACCCTCTCGTGCATCGACGGCAGGAAGAACCGGTAATTGTTGCGCCCTTCGGCCTTGGCGGCATACATCGCCATATCGGCGTTTTTGACCAGCTGTTCGGGATTTTCGCCGTCTTCGGGGAACAGGGTGATGCCGACACTGGCGGTCGAATGCAGGCGGATGCCGCGGCAATCGAACGGTTGGCATAGTTCATCGATGATGCGTTGGGCAAGGGCGATGGTGTCTTCGATATTCTGCACATCGGTCTGGATGATGGCAAATTCATCGCCGCCAAGGCGGGCGGCGGTATCGGAATCACGGATGATCCGTGACAGGCGCTGCCCCATTTCCTGGATCATCAGATCGCCGACATCATGGCCAAAGTGATCGTTGATGTCCTTGAACCGGTCCAGATCGACAAACAGCACCGTGACCCCGCGCTGGAACCGGCGGGCGGATAGCAATGCCTGACGCAGACGGTCAAGGAACAGGGTGCGGTTCGGCAGGCTGGTCAGGACGTCATGCACGGCGAGATGGCGCATGCGGGCTTCGGTCTGTTTGCGTTCGGTAATGTCGGTATAGGTCGCAACGTAACCGCCGCCGGGCATCGGGTTGTGGTCCACCTGAACGACCCGGCCATTCGGGCGGGTGCGTTCCATGCGGTACGGTTCGCGACGGCGCGCAATCGCCACCCGGTCGGAAATCAGGGCCTGAATGCTGACATCGCCATATTCGCCGCGTTCGGCGTTGTAACGCAGAATATCGGAAAGCGGTGTGCCTTCCTTGACCAGATCGCGCGGCAGGTTCAGCAATTCGATATAGCGTTCGTTCCAGACCATCAGGTTCAGGTCCTGATCGAACAGGCATATGCCTTGGCCGATATTGTGAAGGGTTGCTTCGAGAAGAGCCTGTTTGCGCTGGGCTTCTTCCTGTGCCTGCCCTTGCAGGGTCACCATTTCATTATATTCGCGGATCAGAAGACCCAGTTCATCCGAACTGTTCCATTCCACCGGACGGCGCAGGCGGCCATGCTTGGTCATGCGGATGGAATGCAAAAGCCGGTTCAGCGGTTCCTTGATCGACCGTTTGTTGGCGATCAGAAGGCTGGCGGCGACAACCGCAATCAGCAGGCCGAACAGGATCATGTCGATCACCATCCGGCGGAACAGCAAATCCTGAACGCGGGCTTCTGTGAAGTAAATCACAAGTTCGCCGACGTCATGACGCACATTATTGCGTTCAAAGAACACGCGCCGCGACAGACGCAGGGTGTCGTTCAGTTCGGATTGTGACACGCCGGTATGGGCAAATTCGGTGCCGTCAGCACCTAGTGCCAGCACGGCGACAATATCGCGATCCCGGCTCATGGCATTCAGGGCGGATTCGATATTGTCGACATCCAGATACCAGAACGGTGTCGCCAGAACGCGGGCATTGATATCGGCGGTCTGTTCGATTTTTTCAGTCAGGTCGTCACGCAGAACCGTGTAACTGACGTATCCGAAGACAACGAACAGCGCGAGGGAGAACAGGGAAACCAGCGGCAGCGCGATAAAAAGCAATCGGCTGCTAAGCGACTTCCGTTGTAAAAAGCCGTACGATCCGCGCGACAAGCGTATTTCTCCTCGGCACCCACTATCGACTAGTTAATGGCAACCATACCCGACCTTAGGACGGGGTCCAACATCCCTGACACTGACGTTACTCAATCTGGAAGTCAGCCCAAAAGCAAGTTTGATTTCATTTTTTTCATATAGCGTTCACAAAAAGCAATCCGATCCATCTATTTTGGATCGAAGTGCAGCAGCTTCAAGCACTTGTATGCCAGTTTATTTCGGATTTCTTATTTAGGGCGGGTTTATTTCGGCACGGCCTGACGGGCGAGTTCATCGCATCGTTCGTTTTCCGGGTGTCCGGCGTGTCCTTTGACCCAGTGCCATTCAACCTTGTGAGGTTTCAGGGCATCCAGAAGCCTTTGCCAAAGCTCGACATTTTTGACGGGCTTTTTATCCGCCGTTTTCCAGCCGCGTTTCTGCCAGCCGAAAATCCATTTGGTAATTCCGTCACGGACATAGCTGCTGTCGGTGTAGATATCGACCACACAGGGGCGTTTCAACGCTTCAAGCGCACTGATGGCGGCCATCATTTCCATGCGGTTGTTGGTGGTTTCGGGATCGCCGCCCGACATTTCCTTTTCCACGCCATTAAATCGCAGGATCGCGCCCCAGCCACCGGGGCCGGGGTTGCCGCTGCACGCGCCGTCGGTATAAATCTCGACGCGTTTATTGTCCGTTCCGGTCATGTAATTCTATTCCTCGCCCAGGCCATAGGCGCTGGCACTGTCGATCCGCTGATGAAAGCGCAGTTTGTTGATGTATTCGCATGGGTTTTTCGGTGTGACCAGCGCATCCTTGGGCGTATTGATCCAGTCATAAAGACGGGTCAGCAGGAACCGCAACGACGCCCCGCGCGCAAGGATCGGAAGGGCGGCCAGTTCGTCATCGGACAAGGCGCGCACCTTGCCATAGCTTGACAGCAGGTTGCGCGCCTTGGTGACGTTGAAGCTGTTATCAGGTTCGAAACACCAGGCATTCATGCAGATCGCAATGTCATAGGCCAGAAGGTCATTGCACGCGAAATAGAAATCGATCAGGCCCGATACGTCATCCTTGCCCGGGAAGAAAAACACATTATCGGGGAACAGGTCGGCATGGATCACGCCCGCGGGCAACTGATGGGGCCAGTTGGCTTCAAGAAAGGCCAGCTCATCCTCGATCAGTTTTTCAAGGCCGGGCTGAACGCCGTTGGCATCAGCACGGCAGCTTTCAAACAGCGGGCGCCAGCCCGTAACGCTTAGCGCATTGCCAAGATACATGTCGAAATCCTGACCGGCGGTGTGCAGTTGCGCCAGTGCTGCACCAAGCCCGGTGCAGTGATGGGGCATGATCCGGCGTGGCGACATGCCGTTCAGGAAGGATGTGATGGCGGCCGGACGTCCGCACAAACGGCGTAACGCAACCCCGTCCTTGCCGTGGATCGGTGTCGGGCAATTCAGCCCCTTGGCCGACAGATGATCCATCAGGCCCAGATAAAACGGCAGATCATCGGGGTTCACACGCTTTTCATACAGGGTCAGGATGAAGGATGCCTGATCGGTCTGAAGCAGGAAGTTGGTATTTTCGACACCCTCGGCGATTCCCTTGAACGAAATCACATTGCCGATATCGTATTCGGCAACAAAACGGGCGATATCTTCGTCAGAAACGTCGGTATAGACGGCCATGGGATATCCGGATTTCCTGCATCAGGGCGGGGTTAGCTGGCAAGCTGGCGGGGCAGCTTGAAGGTGACGTTTTCATTGGTCAAAGTCAGGGTTTCGACCGTGACGTTATAACGTTCGCGGCAGGCATCGATGACTTCCTCGACCAGAATTTCCGGGGCGGATGCGCCCGCGGTAATGCCAAGCGTCGAAATGCCGTCAAGCTTGGACCAGTCGATATCCTTGGCGCGTTCGACCAGAACCGAACGGTCACATCCTTCGCGTTTGGCTACTTCGACCAGTCGGTTCGAGTTTGACGAGTTTGGCGCGCCCAGAACCAGAATGGCATCGGCGTCGGTTGCGATCAGCTTGACCGCGTGCTGGCGGTTGGTGGTCGCATAGCAGATGTCTTCTTTCTTCGGGACCTCGATCGCCGGGAAGCGGCGTTGCAGGATCGAGATGATCTTGGCCGTATCGTCCAGCGACAGGGTGGTCTGGGTCACAAACGCAAGGTTTTCGGGGTTTTCGACCTGAAGGTTTTCGGCGTCTTCTTCGGTCTCGATCAGGGTCATGCTGCCCGGTGGCAACTGCCCCATGGTGCCGATGACTTCGGGATGACCGGCATGGCCGATCAGAAGGATATGTTTGCCATCTGCATGGTGGCGTTCAGCCCCACGATGGACCTTGGACACCAGCGGGCAGGTCGCATCAAGATATTCAAGCTGGCGGCTTTCGGCGGCTTCGGGGACCGATTTCGGCACACCGTGCGCGGAAAAGATTACTGGCACGCCATCCGGGACGCTATCGAGTTCATCGACAAAAACAGCGCCCATATCGCGCAGGCGGTCGACCACGAATTTGTTGTGGACGATTTCGTGGCGGACATAGACCGGCGCGCCATACTTCACCAGCGCCTTTTCGACGATCTCGATCGCACGATCCACCCCGGCACAGAAACCGCGCGGGTTGGCAAGAATGATCCGAAGGTCGGCTTTGTCAGACATGATACGGGTCCGAATGTTCATGATGCGCGACACCAGCCGCGCGATTATTCAAATGTCTTCGTTACATAACCTGCCAGCACCGTGCACGCAATGACAGACACCGTGTAAAGATGCATGTTCAGCTATGTCCGGCCATGTATTTACGCCGCATACCGCGATTTGAAACGGAAGCGGGTTGTGTCGCCATATCGGAGCGAATAGACTGCGCGCGGTTGTGCCCATGGTGGGGGATGACCGCGAATTTGACCAGTTCTATAGAGGCTTGGATGACGATTGCGAACGGACTGCGGCGTGTTTGTGCATTGGGTTTGGTGTCGTTTGCCGGTTTTCTGGCGGCGTGCAGCAGCAACCCGTTCGAAGAGCAGCCGGTTCCGGCATGTCCGCGGGCCTTCCTGCCCAATGATACCGCCCGACTGGTGCAGTTCAGCGGTCAGGGCAAAGACCTGACCGATGTGATCCTTGAAGCCGAATTTGGCGGTTATCTGGGTGATTGCGGCTATGACCTTGATGACAAGGTGCTGAACGTCGTGATCAGCCCGGTGATCAATGCCGAACTGGGCCCGGCCGCACAGGGGCGCAACGCAAAACTCCAGTATTTCGTAGCACTTAAGGACCCGTCTGGCGAGTTTATCCAGAAGAATCTGTTTGATGTTCAGATGGCGTTTCCGAGCAATTTGAACCTGGCGCGCTATCGCGACGAGCAGGTGACTTTGAACGTGCCGCTGGATGATGTCTGGGCCGGTCCGGACTATGAAATTTACCTTGGTTTCCAGCTGAGTGCCGATCAGCTTGATTACAATCGGCGCTTCGGAAAAAATTAATAATCCCGCCTATTATTCATTTTTGGTGAATAATCAAATCCCGCCCGCCTCGCGTGGCGGGGTTTTCGTTTTTGAACAAAAGTTCGTTTTCGGTAATCCTCATACAAAATAATGGGCATTTGCCGGAGGGGCTAAAAAAGGGCTTTTAATCCTCATACCAATGGATGGGGTGGAGAGGATATGATTTTTGGGGCTGGTCTGGTCGGATTCAAATCCGTATAAGGAGGCATACCCAAATGATCCCCGTGGGAGAGTGCCACGGTCTTGATCGATGTGCGTGATTACATCGATAGGGATTGCGCGGACGCCGAAGGAGCAACCACCCCGGAAACTCTCAGGCAAACGGACCGCGGGGAGATGGGACTCTGGAAAGCAGGCGGCATCGAACATGGATGTGCGCCTCGCCGAAGATGTAAGCAGACCGGTATTCAAACCGGCTGTGATTCTTTCAGGCTCCAAGACAGAGGGGGACGTGGTTGGCCACTGGTCGGCTATGTTTCGCAACGACTGTCTGGAGACCTTGATGGCCGATCATCAAACCGAACTGCTGAAAACTGCCCTTTATGATTTGCATGTGGAACTGGGTGCCAAGATGGTGCCGTTTGCCGGATACGACATGCCGGTGCAATATCCGCTGGGGGTGAAGGGCGAACATCTGCATACCCGTGCGAAGGCCGGTCTGTTTGACGTTTCGCATATGGGGCAGGTCCGCCTGACCGGTGAACATCGCGTGGCCGAGCTTGAAAAGCTGGTGCCCGGTGACATCGCGATCCTGAAACCCGGCCGCACCCGTTATTCCGCATTCACCAATGACGATGGCACGATTTTGGATGATCTGATGATCACCAATGCGGGCGACAGCCTGTTTCTGGTGATCAATGCCGCGTGCAAGGATGATGACATTGTCCATATGCGGGCCAATCTGGATAACGGTGTGGAGCTGATCGAGATTGATGACCGCGCATTGATGGCCTTGCAGGGCCCGGATGCCGCCCGCGTGCTGGCGCGGTTTGCACCCTCGGTTGCCGATATGAAATTCATGAGCTTTGCCGAGATCGATATTGCCGGTATCGCGTGCTTTGTCACCCGGTCGGGCTATACCGGCGAAGACGGGTATGAGATTTCCGTGCCGAACGAGCGCGCCGAAGAGCTGGCGCGCAAGCTTCTGGCCGAGGAAGAGGTCGAGGCGATTGGCCTTGGCGCGCGTGATTCGCTGCGTCTTGAAGCTGGTCTTTGCCTGTATGGCAACGATATCGATACCACGACCACCCCGGTCGAAGGCGACCTTAACTGGATCATCAACAAGCGTCGTCGCGAAGAAGGCGGGTTCAAGGGGGCGGATGTCATCCTTGATCAGCTTGCCAATGGCGCGGATCGCAAACGTGTCGGGATCAAACCCGAAGGCAAGGCACCGGCGCGTGAACATACGGCTGTCCTGAACAGTGACGGTGAAGAAATTGGCGAAATCACCAGCGGTGGTTTCGGCCCGACCGTGGATGGCCCGATTGCGATGGGATATGTCGCAATTGAATTTGCCGCCCCGGGTACCAAAGTCGATCTGATGGTGCGCGGCAAGGCACGCCCGGCGGAAATCGTCGAGCTGCCGTTTGCGGCACATCGTTACTATCGCGGCTGATCATCAGAAAAAAAGAGTTCGGGCAGCGTTTGCGGCCCGCAAAAGATACCGAGATTTTAGAGACAACTGATCTTACAGGGACGAATTACCATGGCTAAAAAATTCTCGCAGGAACATGAATGGGTTGAATATGAAGACGGTGTCGCGACCGTTGGCATTACCGATTACGCCCAGCAGTCGCTTGGCGATATCGTTTATGTCGAGCTGCCGGAAGTTGGCAAAAAGCTGACCAAGGATGGCGATGCGGCGGTTGTCGAATCGGTCAAGGCCGCCAGCGACGTTTATGCGCCGCTTGATGGTGTCGTTGTCGAAGCCAACGAAGAGCTTGATGACAATCCGGCACTGGTGAACGAAGCCCCGGAAAGCGATGGCTGGTTCTTCCGCATGGAACTTTCCGATGAGTCCCAGCTTGATGAGCTGATGGACGAAGCTGCGTATAAAGACTTTGTCGAAGGCCTTTAAGATATGCGTTATCTTCCGCTAACCAGTGCGGATCGCGCCTCGATGCTTGAAACCATCGGGGCCGGGTCCGTTGACGAGTTATATAGCGACGTGCCCGACGGCGCGCTGCTGTCCGAGCCGGTCGATCTGCCATATCATCTTGGTGAATTGCAGGTCGAACGCGACATGGCGAAACTGGCCGCCAAAAACATCGGCACGGCCAGCGTGCCAAGTTTCCTGGGCGCGGGGGCGTATCGCCACCATGTTCCGGCCACGGTCGATTACATCATCCAGCGCGGTGAGTTTCTGACGGCCTATACCCCGTATCAGCCGGAAATCGCGCAGGGTACGTTGCAGTATCTGTTCGAATTCCAGACCCAGGTGGCATCGATCACCGGCATGGATGTGGCCAACGCATCGATGTGGGACGGGGCAACGTCGTGCGCGGAGGCCGTTCTGATGGCGTGCCGGGCCACGCGCCGCAAGAAAGCGGTTCTGTCGGGTGGGTTGCATCCGCATTACCGTGAAGTCACGGAAACCTATTGCCAGTATAGCGATACCGAAGTTGCCGGTCGTGACGGGCACCCGGAAAAGCAGGCAACCGCGGATGAGCTTGACGATCTGATTGATGATCAGACGGCGTGTGTGGTTGTCCAGTACCCGGACGTTTTCGGACGCATTCAGGATCACACGAAGCTTGCGGATGCGTGCCATGCCAAGGGGGCGCTTCTGATCGTGGTGTTTACCGAGGCCATGGCGTTTGGCGCGATCAAATCGCCGGGCAGCTTTGGCGCGGATATCGTCTGCGGCGAAGGCCAGTCGATCGGTAACAACCTGAATTATGGCGGGCCATATGTCGGGCTTTTTGCCACGACCAGCAAACTGGTACGCCAGATGCCCGGTCGCCTGTGCGGTGAAACGGTCGATCAGGACGGCAAACGTGGTTTTGTTCTAACACTTTCGACGCGTGAACAGCATATCCGTCGTGAAAAGGCGACATCGAACATCTGCACCAATTCCGGGCTGTGTTCGTTGGCCTTTACGGTGCATATGAGCCTTCTGGGTGAAGACGGGTATCGTGGTGTGGCAACGCTTAACCATGAAACCGCGTGCAAGACCGCCGATGCGATTGATGCGGTGCCGGGTGCGGAAGTTGTCAATGACAGCTTCTTTAACGAGTTCACCGTCAAGCTTGCCAAACCGGCAGCCGAGGTGGTCGAGGCACTGGTTGGCAAGGGTGTCCTTGGCGGGGTTCCGTTGTCGCGCCTGTATCCGAACCGGGACGATCTGGACCATTACATGCTGGTGGCGGCGACCGAAACCAACACCGACGAAGACATCGCGGACCTTGCGTCTGCATTGAAGGAGGTGCTGGCATGAGCTTTACCACCCATACCGGTAACCGTGGCCTTGTGCTCGAGGAAAAGCTGATTTTCGAGATGGGCGAACCGGGTCGTACCGGTGTTGACCTTCCGAAGCCAGCGGGCATCAAATCACGCCTTGGCGGCCTTGATCGCGATAGCGATGTTGGTCTTCCGGGCCTGTCCGAGCCGCAGGTGGTGCGTCATTTCACGCGCCTGTCGCAGAAAAACTTTGGCATCGATTCTGGCTTCTTCCCGCTGGGTTCGTGCACGATGAAACATAACCCGCGCCTGAATGAAAAGGTTGCGCGGATGCCCGGTCTTGCCGACCTGCATCCGATGCAGCCCGAAAGCACGGTTCAGGGCGCGCTTGAACTGATTGACAGTTGCGCACACTGGTTGCTGGTTCTGACCGGGATGCCAGCGGTTGCCATGTCGCCGGCAGCGGGCGCACAGGGCGAACTTTGCGGCATGATGGCGATCCGGGCGGCCCTTGATGCGCGCGGTGAAAACCGTCGTCGTGTTCTGGTGCCGGAATCGGCCCACGGGACCAACCCGGCAACCGCCGCAGCGTGCGGTTTCACGGTTGATTCGATCCCGGCCACCGAAGATGGCCGTGTGGACCTTGCCGCGTTCGAAGCCAAGCTTGGCGACGATGTGGCGGGTATCATGCTGACCAACCCGAATACCTGTGGCCTGTTTGAACGCGACGTTCGCAAGATTGCCGATCTGGTCCATGCGGCCGGTGGGTATTTTTACTGCGACGGGGCGAACTTCAACGCGATTGTCGGACGGGTGCGCCCGGCCGATCTTGGCATTGATGCGATGCATATCAACCTGCATAAAACCTTTTCGACCCCGCATGGCGGCGGTGGACCGGGTTCGGGTCCGGTTGTGTTTTCCGACGCACTGGCCCCGTTCGCACCGATCCCCTATGTCGTGCGCAAGGGCGAGACATTCCATCTGGTAGAAACGGCAGACGAGAAGGATGGCAACAAGCCGTTCGGTCGCCTGAAAGGGTTCCACGGCCAGATGGGCATGTTCATTCGTGCGCTGGCTTATATGAAAAGCCACGGGGCGGATGGATTGCGTCAGGCGTCGGGCGATGCGGTGCTGAATGCCAACTATCTGCTGGCGCGTCTGAAAGACAAGCTGAGCGTGGCATTCCCCGGCTATTGCATGCATGAAGCGCTGTTTGACGATGATTTCCTGAAAGATACCGGTGTTTCGACGCTGGATCTTGCCAAGGCGATCATTGATGAGGGCTTCCACCCGATGACCATGTATTTCCCGCTGGTGGTGCATGGTGCGCTTTTGATCGAGCCGACGGAAACCGAAACCAAGGAATCGATTGACCAGTTCTGCGATGCGGTGCTGGCATTGGTGGCCAAGGCAGAATCGGGCGATGCGGAATTCTTTAAAAATGCGCCGTATCTGACACCGCGTCGTCGTCTTGACGAAACGGCGGCGGCAAGAAAGCCGGTTCTGCGCTGGATGCCTGAAACTGCTTGATTTGCAACGCAACATAACCTTTTTGCGCACCCCGGTCATCTGGCCGGGGTGTTCTTTTTCAAGGGCTTGTTCTTGAAACCCATTGGACTTGTAGCAATCTGGACCCTTATACTCGTTTTAATGTGATCATCTGACCACGGGGGTGGGTGATCGGGGGAACAGGGATCGGGTAAAGCCCGTTGCCGGAGGATTGAAGTCAGCCATGACACGTCGCGTGCAGAAGGTTTTCACCGCAGAACGCCGTTTAAAAGAACGTTCGGGTGGTGTGGTCGAAGATTGGTCGGATTCCTTTTTCGATCCGACGCTTGAAACCGGTATGGGTGCAGGTGCGCCATTGCCAGCGCCGAAACCGGCTGCGACCGTTGAGCCATCCGGGATCAATCAGGCTGTACTTGATGAAATTCGTGCCCTGAGGTCGGAAGTCGCCCAGCTTCGCGATGCGGTGCGTGCCGGTGGCAGTATTGATGCCGCCCATATCGCACCGGCATCGGATGGTGATGCGATGGATGTATTGCCCGATCCGGTCAGCAGCAATTTTACCCATAGCAATCGTCCGGGTGCGTCGGAACCGGACAAAGACGACCTTGAACTGATCCGCAAGCAGATCGAGGAAATGAACGAACATATTCACAGGGCGAAGATGCAGATCGCGTCGCTGCGTCATCCGAAGGCCGAGGATGACCGCCTTGTCAGTGCGACCACCGAACTTGATGCGATCATCAAGGATACGGAAATGGCAACGCATACGATCCTTGAATCCGCCGAACAGATCGACGATCTGGCGATGACGCTTAAAAATTCGGCACCATCCGACTTTGTGGCCGAACATGTCGAACAGATCGCGTTTCTGGTCACCAAGGTTTTCGAGTCCTGTAACTTCCAGGACATCACCGGCCAGCGCATCAACAAGGTGGTTCGGACCCTTGAATTCGTTGAAGAACGGGTTCACAACATGATCCTGATCTGGGGCGAGGATGCCTTTACCGATCTGCCGGTTCCCGAAAATGATGACGGGACGCCGAAGAACGAGGATGACGATCTTCTGAATGGTCCGCAGTTGGAAGGCGAGGGGATCAGTCAGGACGACATCGACAAATTGTTCGACTGAGTATTTCCAAATCGGGGTACGCGTCTTATATTCAGGGTTGAAGCCCTGAAGAAGTCTTGTCTAGGGTCTGGACCTATTAATTTGATTGGAATGGCAGGTTTTATCTTTGCGAAATGCAAGGAAAAGCCCGCAGAGCGGGTTGGTACCCCGCACAAGGGGTTTGACGCTGGAGTTCGCAAAGATAAAACCTGTCCTACGGATCAATCGGATTTGCACGGGCTACTTTGTCGCAAAACCTTGAAAGATAAATATCTTCCTGCGTTTTTGCTCCGCGTATCCGCACAAATCTGATTGACCATTTCAAACAAATTAATAGATCCAGACCCTTGAACAAGATTTTACGAATTTCCGACTTCTCATCGGTCAACCAAAAGTTTACGGTTTTCCGATATAGTGGAATTCATAAAAAACAAAAGCAGCGTTGGGATGCGTGTGACGTGCAGTTGCGCGCGTTTTGGTGCGCTTGGAGGATGAAATGGGATTCTGGTCGCTTGGCACTTTGCGCCAGCCAAAGGCACAAGATATCAAATGGCGGAAAAGCCCGCGTGGCGAGTATTATCGCCTGTTCATGATCGATGATTTCAGCGAGCTGAAACTTGACAATGTTGGCGGTGTCTATCTGCTGTGGCATGGCGGGATCAAACCGTCATGGCTTGTCGCCGGGGCCACCGAAGATCTGGGCCACAGTTTTGTTGAACTGTCCCATGACCGAGACATTCGCGAATATGACAATCGCGGCGGTGTCTTCATGAGCTGGTCGCCGATCAAGGAAGATTTCCGCGAAGGTGTGGTGCATTTCATTGCCAAACACACCGACCCGACTTTTGAATGCGATTTTGACAGCCGGTCAGAACCGATACCGGTTTTGCTGCCGCGTTAGGGGCCTGCCCCCAAGGATACGGCATCAAAAGAAAAAAGCTCCGCGGATCAGGCGGAGCTTTTTGCTTTGTAGCGGGTGTTTCGGGCTTAGAGTTTGCCCAGCACGGTTTCGGCACTCGACACGTCAAAGGCGCCGGGTTCCTCGACCGCAAGATCGGTGACCTTGCCGTCATCGACAATCATGGCAAAGCGGTTGGCGCGTTTGCCAAGACCGCGACCGGTCAGGTCGAGTTCAAGGCCGGTCTTGCTAACGAAGGCGAGGTCGCCATCGGACAGCATGGTGATGTTTTCACCGGCATTTTCGGCCTTTGCCCAGGCGTTCAGAACAAAGGCATCGTTCGATGCCAGGCAGACGATTTCATCAACACCCTTTGCCTTGATGGCATCGGCATTGGCAACGAAGCCCGGCAGATGTTTGGCCGAGCAGGTCGGGGTGAAAGCGCCCGGCACGGCAAAGACAACGACCTTGCGACCGGCGAAAAATTCGTTGGTGTTGACGGCTTCGGGGCCGTCGGCGGTGGCGCGGAAAAGCGTGACTTCGGGAAGTTTGCTGCCGACTTCGATGGTCATGGGGTTTTCTCCGTCATGCGGGGGGCTTGATTGCCGCCCTTGTTCTGGTGATTGGGTAGAGCCTTTTCCGTTGGGATTGAAGCGATTTTGTTCGCCAAACCCGAACCCTTCGGGCCGGGACATTCTTCTGCCCCGCAGCGTCAGGGATCTTGACCGTAGCCCCGCTACGCTCTGCGATCCCTTCCTTGCGGGACAGAAGAATGCCTCCGGCAAAACGCTTCAATCCCAACGGAAAAGGCTCTAGGGCCATCAAACAGCAAAACGGGTTGATCTTCAATCATATCCGTTGGGGTTTCGATGGTTTCAAATCTTTGTCACGGTTTATCGTGATCCCGAAAAGATGTGCATCACATCACTTTTTCACAAGGTCGGTACCACCGGATGCGCGGGCGATGGCATCAAGGACTTCCTGTTTGCCAAGCAGTTCGGACAGCAGAACACCGTCCGGTGCCTTGGGCCCGAATACGGCATTGAACGGAATGCCATAGCGGCCATAACCCGCCAGATATTGCGAAATCACCGGATCGGGACGGGTCCAGTCGCCCTGCATCAGGATGACGTTATCGGCGGTCAGGGCAGCGGTCATATCGTCGGTTTCAAGGACCAGCTTTTTATTGACCTGACAGGTCACGCACCATTCGGCGGTAATATCGACCAGCACGGTTTTGCCATCGGCAACATGGCGGGCGATTTCATCCGGGGCGAAGGGCCGCCACGGCAGGGTTTGGCTGCTGGTGCGCGATGCGGTGTTCTTGAGCGGGGCCTTGGAAAAGCCCGGTGCGAACAGGGCGGCCAGCACGCCAAGGGTGGCGAGTGCGGTAAAGACATATTTGCGTTTCTGCACCGTCGTGCGATGGCGGGCAAACAAAAGAATACCGGTCATGACAAGGGCGATGCCAACCGCAATCGCCCCGGCCATCCCGATCTGCACGGCCAGAACCGACAGCAACCAGATGGCGGTGCCAGCAAGGGCCACGCCCAGAATGCCTTTGACAAAGCCCATCCAGCGGCCCGGTTTGGGCAGAAGGCGGGCGATTTCGGGACGGGCGGCAATCGCCAGATAGGGCACGGCCAGCCCGATGCCGAGCAGGGTGAATATCCAGAAGATGTCAAAGCTGCTGCCGGCCAGTGCGAAACCGACCGCCGTGCCAAGGAACGGGGCGGAGCACGGCGTTGCCAGCAGGGTTGCGAACATGCCGGTCAGGAAGTGACCGCCAAGATGGTGACCGGATTTTTCGCGTGCGGTGATGGTATCGTTGGCGGCATTGCCGAGTTCGGCCGGGCCATTGATTTCAAACAGGCCCCACATATTGAAGGCAAACAGGGCGACGATGATCGTCATCACGGTCAGGAACAGGGGTTGCTGGAACTGAATGCCCCAGCCAATCGTGCCACCGGCAAGCTTGATGGCGATCAGGACGGCCGCGATCAGCCAGAAGGAGGTGATGATACCCGCCGCACTGGCAAGGAAGCCGCGGCGCGTCGCACTGCGCGCAGAACCTTGGGCCTTCATCGCCGACATCACCTTGAGCGACAGGACCGGCAGGACGCAGGGCATGAAATTGAGGATAAACCCGCCCAGAAGGGCCAGCGCGCCCAGCAACCACAGGCTGGTGGTGGCGATGCCGGGGCTGGACGTCGCGTTGCTGCTGGTGGTGGTGCTTGTGCTGCTTGTGCCAGACGGCGCGGCGGCAATCTGACGGTCCTGTTCGATGGCAAGGGGGCCGGCGATAACGGTGACGATCACGTCATCGCCAATCGTGGTCTGATCGTCTTTCAGGCCATAGATCGGAATCCGGAACTGCTGTGTGCCGGTTGCTGCATCGGTTGCGGTCGGGACCGGCACGCCAAAGCCAAGGCGAACATTGCCTTCGATCAGGATTTCGACCGGGTCGGATGCGGTCTGATCAAGGCCGGTGATCGCGACATTCAGGACGGTCTGGTCATTTTCGCCTGATTGTGCTGTCGACTGCCAGATATCGGTGACCGACATCGGCAGGTTGTCCCCGCGAAGCGGCACACGGGATGCGAATTTTTCGATATCATGGGCAAAGCGGCTGATGCCTGCTGTATCGCTGTTTGCGCCATCCGAAAGGCTGGCGGGGATATCGAGGGTGAAGTTTGCCTGTGCGGGGATGCAGACGTCGCTACAGACCAGATAATCGACATCAAGACTGATGTTTGCGCCTTGTGCCGGATCGGTGATCGGCACATCAATCGGCAGGATGATGTGATCCTTGTAGCCAAAGGTTTCCAGCCCAAAGATCGAAAAACGATGCGGGGCGGGCCAGCGGATTTGACCGTCGCCGATATTGGTTGATCCGGTCCAGTCGAGTTGCGGCGGGAAACCGGCATCCCCGGCACTGCGCCAATAGATTTTCCAGTCGGGCTTAAGTTCGAATTCAAGACCAAGACGGATTTCATCGCGGCCATTGATGGCATCGCGCGCACTGATCAGGCGGAGTGATGCAAAATCCTCGTCAACCCAGTTGCTGGCCGCTGTCTGCGCGCTTGCACCCGCCCCAAACGGGGGGATAGTCGCAATCACAAGGCCAAGGGCTAGGAACAAAGATCGGATCACGGTGGCTTCCTTCTGGTCGTGAAGTCTTTTTACATCTTTCGGGGCGCGGCAGGAACGATGATGTTCCATTTCATGGATATGGCACAAATGGCTGCTTTGTGCCATGTGGCGATGGCTAATAGCTGTTGATGTTCATGGCAAGGCACGACTGCGTTACCGGGATGTGTGCGCATCGATGTGATCTTCAACACCATATTTTTATGCCGGTGTTGCTGTCGATTGCGTGTCAGGCTACCTACATGTAACGCAGTGGCGCGCTGCGTCTTTGATCAATGTCATTTTTACCCGTTTTGACGCCAAGGGTGGCTTTCGATGGTAATGTGTGACGGATCGCGCTAGGCTTGAGTGAACAGCACAGGAAAAGTTTGGGAATGGGAATTAGAGATCACACTGGCGAATATCTTGAAGGGAAGCTGCTTGTGGCGATGCCGGGCATGCGCGACCCGCGTTTTTCGCAAAGCGTGGTTTATATCTGTGCCCATAACGAGGATGGGGCGATGGGGCTGGTGATCAACCGGCTGATCGACAGCATCACCTTCCCGGAATTGCTTGAACAGCTTGGCATTGCGCGCCCGGCACCGACGATTGAAGATATTCAGGTGCATTTCGGCGGACCGGTCGAAAGCGGGCGGGGCTTTGTTCTGCACAGTACCGATTTTGAGAACGAGGCGACATTGCATGTCGATCCGGGTGTTTCGGTGACGGCAACGGTCGATATCCTTGAACAGATTGCGCTGGGCGAAGGTCCGAAAAGCAGCATTCTGGCCCTTGGTTATGCCGGATGGCGCAGCGGGCAGCTTGAAAACGAGATTCTTGCCAATGGCTGGCTGCATGTCGATGCCGATGCCGACCTTCTGTTTGGTGTTGATTGCGAAGACAAATGGGAACAGGCCTTTGCCAAGCTGGGCTTTGCCCCGGAACTTCTTTCAGGCGAAGCGGGCCACGCCTAAGGCCACGGGACCAAACCCTGCACGTGAAAAGCCTGCCGTTTCCGGCAGGCTTTGGTGTTTTGGTGACGTTTCAGGCCAGTAAACGGATCAGTCAAACAGGGCGTCGATTTCTTCCTGCGAGAATATCTGATCGATTTCGTCCTGGCTGACGCGTTCGACGTTTTGCGGCGCGCGGGTGACGGTTTTATCGAGATTGTCCTGACCTTTGGGGTCGGCGGGCAGATCGAATTCGCCAAAGTCATCCTCGCCCCAGATTTCGATGACGCGGGTGACGCGTTCCTCGATATATTTCATGGTGTTGACGACTTTGGTGATGCGCTGCCCGGTCAGATCCTGGAAGTTGCAGGATTCAAACACCTTGACCACCAGATCGACGATATCGTCGGCCAGCCCCTGCGTATAGTCATCAGGGGCGGCAGAGCGGATATTATGGGCAACCGCATCGATTTTTTCGACGGTTTCAAGGATGTTGGCGGTGGCATCCTCGGTCGCGGCGACGACGGAATCAAGCTCGCCTTTGACGATGTTGATCCGCGTGCCGCTGCTGTCGTCCGGCGCGGTATAGAGGGCGGCGATTTCGCGCTTGGTTTCCTGAATGGAATTGGCAAGGGCGCGAATTTCGGTCTTGAGCATGCGAAGCTCTTTGCGGGCGTCGTCCTGATCATCATCATCGGCGCGCGCATTCAGTTTCTTCTGTTCTTCCATCATGATGCGGATGTCGGACAGAAGTTCTGCCTTCAGATCCTCGATCGCATTATGGAGTGTCGACATATCCGTGCCACCCACTGCGCCGCCGCCATCAGGGGACGGGGCCGGTAGCGGCAGGGAGACGATATCACTCATACTTTCCAGCTTGTTGAGCAGCCGGAGCTCTGCGGTGAAAAGCTTTTTGCTTCCTTGGCGGGACATGAGCGAACCTCGATCTGAAACGTCACGGTAATCCTGTTCCGATGATAATCCACAAATCATCCCGGAACAGAAAAATATAATACTTTTGCATAGAATGGTTTCAGCCAAACGATCAGTTTGGCAAGACCATTCCCCTGATATTGGGGAAGATTCCCTCAATTAAAGGCATCTGCGCGTTTTTATGTAGGTTTCGTGTCCCGAAATACGGAAGCCGGTGCGCTTTTTTCCGGTGATTTCCTTGTGATTACAATCACAGAGATCGCAGCGTTTATCAACCTTTGTGCGGTGCATTCGAAAAACTTCATGCGTGCGGTCGGGGCATGCCGGGCCCGGTGTTGAAACGGGGAGTGATGATTTTACGACTCGGAACAGGGTAAATGATTGATTGTGATGGTTTTGCCTGTGGATAAAGTGGGCAAACGGGGGTGATTCTGGCGGTAAAACACGCGTCGTTCGGGGGATGCCGATAAATCCGTACCTAAATAAGGATTTTACCTGCGGTTTGTATCGCCTAAAGGATAATTTTGCCCTGTCTGTTGCGTGGCAGCAAAGCGGGCTATGATGGTCCGGCGCGATGAGGAATGGCACCATTTCTATCGCAAGGGTAGGGGATTGGATTTAGAAAAAAATTGAACCCATGCGCTAAATTCCTGAAAGGAAAAGTAATATTTTTGTGCAACGCAGCGAGGTTTTTTCTGGAACAGGCTGTTAAGATAGGCTATTCGCCTTCCATACCGTTGTGCCGCAGTGCATGCGGGTTTGAAAATCAGGTTTGTCTGATGTTACGTCGAGATCCTGGTGGCTATGCCGATTTATGGTTGAGTCATCACGGCATGCCTTTTCGATGAACGAACAACCCGTTATGTTCGTATATGTCGAGGGTCACGATGTGGCTTTCCTTTGGACAAATTGCCTTGAGATGTAATGCGAGGGGGCAGATTCGCATGTCGATCAAGATGCTGTTTCCCATTCTTTTGCTGGGATTGGCAGTTCTGACCGGACTGGATAGTGCCGCGCTTGCCGCGGTTGGTCAGCCTGAGCCATGGCAACTGGGTCTTCAGCACCCGGTTTCGCCGGTGGCTGTACAGGGCCATGATTTCTTTATTCTTCTGACATGGCTGATGACCGCCGTTACGGTGATCGTCCTGCTGTTGTTGCTTTATGTTCTTTTCCGCTTTAGCCGGAAACGGAATCCCATCCCGTCCAAGACCACCCACCATACGCTTCTTGAAATCGTATGGACCGTGGCGCCGGTCCTGATCCTTCTGATTATTGCGATCCCGTCGTTCCGTCTGCTGTATTTCGCAGACCGCGTCGAAGACGCCGATATGACGCTGAAGATCATCGGCAAGCAGTGGTACTGGACGTATGAATATCCCGACAGCGGCAATTTCACGTTCGATTCCCTGATGATCGACGAGGAAACCGCCGTTGCAGAGGGCAAGATGCGCCTTCTGGATGTGGACAACCCCGTCGTTCTGCCGGTTGACACCAATATCCGCCTGATCATGACATCGGACGATGTGATCCATAACTGGGCCATGCCGTCGCTGTTCATCAAGCTGGATGCCGTGCCGGGCCGCCTGAACGAAACCTGGACCCGCATTCCGGGCGAATATGCAGGCACCACCTTCTATGGTCAGTGTTCGGAACTGTGTGGCGTGAACCACGCCTACATGCCGATCGCGGTCAAGGCCGTGACCATGGAAGAATACGAAGCATGGGTCGCACAGGCCCAGGAGAAATTCGCGTCGGTTGATCTGCCGTCGCCGGTTTCTGTGGCTTCGGCAGAGTGAGGGAGAGATTTATGGCTCACGCTGACACACATTCGCATGATGATCACATGCCCGGTTTCTTTACCCGTTGGTTCCTTTCGACCAACCACAAGGATATCGGCACGCTCTATCTTGCATTCTCGCTGGTTGCCGGTCTGATCGGTGGTGCGTTTTCGGTCTGGTTCCGTATGGAACTGGCCCATCCGGGCACCCAGATCATCGAAGATCACCAGTTCTTTAACGTTCTGGTCACCGCACATGGCATGATCATGGTGTTCTTTGTTGTCATGCCCGCCATGATTGGCGGTTTTGGCAACTGGTTCGTGCCGATCATGATCGGTGCGCCCGACATGGCGTTCCCGCGACTGAACAATATTTCGTTCTGGCTGCTTGTGCCGGCCTTTGCGCTTTTGATGCTGTCGGCGGTTGTCGGCAGTGGTGCCGGGACCGGCTGGACGGTTTATCCGCCGCTGTCGGCCTCGCTTGGCCATCCCGATGCATCGGTTGATCTGGCGATCTTTGCGTTGCACCTTGCCGGTGCAAGCTCGATCCTGGGGGCGGTGAACTTCATCACCACCATTTTCAACATGCGTGCGCCGGGCATGACGCTTCACAAGATGCCGCTGTTTGCGTGGGCGATGCTGGTAACGGCGTTCCTTCTGCTTCTGGCGGTGCCGGTGCTGGGTGGTGCGATCACCATGCTTCTGACCGACCGTAACTTTGGCACGGATTTCTTCAATCCGGCCGGTGGCGGTGACCCGATCCTGTATCAGCACCTGTTCTGGTTCTTTGGTCATCCCGAAGTTTACATCATGATCCTGCCGGGCTTTGGCATCATCAGCCACATCATTTCGACCTTCTCGCGCAAGCCGATTTTCGGCTATCTCGGGATGGCCTATGCCATGGTCGCAATCGGTGTTGTCGGTTTCATCGTGTGGGCACACCACATGTATACCGTCGGCCTTGATGTTGATACGCGTGCCTATTTCACCGCGGCAACGATGGTGATTGCGGTGCCGACCGGGGTTAAGATCTTTTCGTGGATTGCAACGATGTGGGGCGGCTCGATCGAGCTTCGCGCACCGATGCTGTGGGCGATCGGCTTTATCTTCCTGTTCACGGTTGGTGGTGTGACCGGCGTTATCCTTGCGAACTCGGGCATGGATCTGCCGCTGCATGATACCTATTTCGTGGTGGCGCATTTCCACTATGTGCTGTCGCTGGGTGCGGTGTTCTCGATCTTTGCGGGCTTCTATTACTGGTTCAGCAAAATGTCGGGTTACGAGATTTCCGATCTGGGCGCCAAGATTCATTTCTGGCTGTTCTTTATCGGTGTCAACCTGACCTTCTTCCCGCAGCACTTCCTGGGGCTGGCCGGCATGCCGCGCCGTTATGCCGATTACCCGGATGCGTTTGCAGGCTGGAACCTTGTTTCGTCCTATGGTGCGTATCTTTCATTCGCAGCGACGATCTTCTTTGTCGGGGTGGTGGCGCATGCCTTCATCCGTGGCAAAAAGGCCGAAGCCAACCCATATGGCGAAGGTGCGGATACACTGGAATGGACCGTCAGCTCGCCGCCGCCGTTCCATACCTTTGACGAACTGCCGCGCATCAAGTAATTGATCCGATCTTGCGTTCCCCGCCGGTGACCATGGGTTCCCGGCGGGGAACATACGACCGCCCCGAGAAAAGAAGACCAGAATTACATGACCAAGCAGGCCGCCCAGCAGACCCTTGCAATCGATAACATCGCCGCATTACCGGTATCGGAAGTGCGCGACTATATCGCGTTGCTTAAACCCGGTGTGATGACCCTTGTGGTGTTTACCGGTGCCGTGGGTCTTTTGATTGCACCGGAAACAATGCATCCGTTCCTGGCACTGGTTGCGATTGCCTGCATTGCCGTTGCCAGCGGTGCGGCGGCATCGATCAACATGTGGTACGACCGCGACATCGATATCCACATGAAACGCACCCAGAACCGTCCGATCCCGGCGGGGCGTGTGCCCGCCGACGAGGCGCTTTCGCTGGGGATTGCGTTATCCATTCTTTCGGTGACCGTGATGGCGGTTGCGATCAATTTTGCCGCCGCCGCCCTTCTGGCGGTGTCGATTGCGTTTTACGTGTTCGTTTACACCATGTGGCTGAAGCGCAGCACACCGCAGAATATCGTCATTGGCGGTGCCGCCGGGGCATTTCCCCCGATGATCGGCTGGGCGTCGGTGACCGGCGGGATCGATATCAATTCGATTGCGTTGTTTCTGATTATCTTCATGTGGACGCCGCCGCATTTCTGGGCGCTGGCCCTGTTCCGGTGTGGTGATTATGCCAAGGTCGGGGTTCCGATGATGCCGGTTGTGGCCGGGGAGGCCGCAACCAAAAAACAGATGCTGATCTATACGATCCTGTTGTTGCCGATCACGTTTGTGCCGGTCGCGACCGGATTGCTTGGCGTGTTTTACGGTGTGACGGCGGGACTGACCGGGCTTTGGTTCCTGCGTCATGCGGTTCGCGTGTTGCGCAATGCGGAAGAAAAAGCACCGCACAAGATGTTCGGATATTCGATCCTGTATCTGTTCGTTCTGTTCGGGGCGATGGTCGCCGATGTCTGGATCAAAGGATATCTGGCATGACCGAGCCCAAAATGAGTAAAGCCGAACTCGACGCGTTTTACGCCAAACGGCGCAAAAAGAACTGGGCGTTTCTTGTCATTCTTGGCGGGCTGGCGGTTCTGTTTTTCGCCATCACCATTCTTAAGATGAGCTAGGGCATATATGGCTGATCAGAAGCATGCGGACAAAACAAAGGCGCGCAACAAGCGCGTATTGCTTGGTTGTGTTGCCGTTGTTGGCGGCATGATTGGCCTGTCTTATGCTTCGGTCCCGCTTTATGCGCTGTTCTGTCAGGTGACGGGATATGGCGGCACAACACAGGTTGGCACCGATGCGCCGCGCGATGTTTCGGAACAGACCATCAAAATCCGGTTCAATGCCGATGTGAATTCCCGTCTGCCGTGGCAGTTCAAGCCCGAGCAGCGCGAAATGACCGTGAAACTGGGCGAAGACAACCTTGCCCATTACATGGCCGAAAACATGTCGGTCAAACCGATCACCGGTCAGGCGGTTTACAATGTAACGCCGCTTAAGGCCGGGCAGTATTTCAGCAAGATCGCCTGTTTCTGTTTTGACGAACAGACGCTTGAACCCGGCCAGCGTGTGGATATGCCGGTCAGTTTCTATGTCGATCCGGCGATTGCAGAAGACCCGAATACCCGAGACGTGAAGACCATTACCCTGTCCTATACCTTCTATAAGGCCGAGGCATCGGTTGAAGGGCCGGACGGGGACGAAGAAAATGGAGGCTAGGGCCTGATGATTGTGCAGGTATCCCGGTTTCCAATGAAGAGAGCTTTAAAGGTTTCATTTGTGAGGATTGAGGGGGGCGAGGAATGAGTGATCACGCTCAGAAACATCCGTTCCATCTGGTAGACCCGAGCCCGTGGCCGTTGGTGGCTGCGATGTCGGCAGGGCTGTTTACCGGTGGCATGGTCATGTTCATGCATTCGGATCGTGCGCCGACAGATTTCTGGCTGGCAGCACTTGGTTTGGCGGGCATTCTTTTTGTGATGTTCCGCTGGTGGAGCAACGTGATCAGCGAGTCCAGCATCTACCACAACAAGGTGGTGCAGATCGGCTTGCGGTATGGCATGTCGCTGTTTATCGCGTCCGAGGTGATGTTCTTTGTCGCCTTCTTCTGGGCCTTCTTCCACAACGCGTTTGTGATTTTCAGCCCCGGTGTGACCGAATGGCCGCCAGCAGGCGTTGAAGTCCTTGATCCGTGGGATTTGCCGTTCCTCAATACGCTGATCCTGCTTCTGTCGGGCTGCACGCTGACCTGGGCGCATCATGGCTGCCTTGAAGGCAAGAAAAAGGATATGGTGCAGGGGCTGGCGATTACGGTTGCCCTTGGCGTTATCTTCCTGTGTCTTCAGGCTTATGAATACAGCCATGCCGCATTCGGTTTTGCCGATGGCATTTATTCATCGACCTTCTATATGGCGACCGGTTTCCACGGTTTCCATGTGTTTGTCGGTACAGTGTTCCTGGCGGTGTGCCTTGGGCGCGCGATCAAGGACGGCTTCAAACCCGATCATCATTTCGGTCTGGAAGCCGCAGCCTGGTACTGGCATTTCGTTGACGTTGTCTGGCTGTTCCTGTTCTTTGCCGTTTACATCTGGGGCGGCGAATAAAGGATACCGGTCACCCAATGACCATGGATTATTATCCTGCACTTTCCCCCATACGCACCGGGCTGGCATGCAAATGCCCCCGCTGCGGTGGGGGAAAGCTGTTTTCGGGCTTTCTGACAGTTCGCGAAAGCTGTGATCAGTGCGGTCTTGACCTTCGTGGTCATGATGCCGGTGATGGCCCGGCGATTTTCATCATTTTCATCCTCGGCTTTGTCGTGGTGCCGCTGGCGCTTTGGGTCGAGATGACCTATATGCCGCCTTTGTGGTTGCATGCGGTGTTATGGTTTCCGACCATCATCGGGGTAACACTGGCCTTGCTGCGACCGTTAAAAGGCCTCATGGTGGCGCTGCAATATCGCCATCGGTCGACTTCCGAACAGGATTGAACCCAATAGATGCCCCTTCTGACGACACGCCCCAGCCCTGCGATCAAAATCTGTGCCGGTCTTGCCCTTGTGATCCTTCTGGGACTTGGGTCCTGGCAGGTGGATCGTCTGTTCTGGAAACAGAACCTGATCGCGGAACGTCAGGCGCATGCGTCCGAGCCGCCGATTGCCGTGCCAACCGATGTGGCACCGGACCCGGCGATGGCATTCCGGGCCGCCTATGCCGACGGCCATTTCCTGAACGATCAGGAAATGTATCTGATGGCGCGCACACGCCGGGGCAATATCGGGTTTCATCTGATCACGCCGCTGGAACAGGAAGATGGCCGGATCATTCTGGTCAATCGCGGCTGGGTGCCGCAGGATTATCGCGATCCGTCAACCCGGCCTGACAGCCTGATTGAAGGCAATGTCCGGGTGACCGGCGTGTTGCGCCTGCCGCAGACCCGACACTGGGTTCAGCCGGAAAACGAACCGCTGGAAAATCAGTGGTTCTTTGTCGATGTCGATGCGATGGCCGAGGATAGCGGGGCGGATCTTGCCAGCCGCTATTATCTTGAACTTGACGAAACGGAAATCCCCGGCGGGTTGCCGATTGGTGGTCAGGCCAAAATCGATCTTCCGAACAATCATCTTCAATATGCGATCACATGGTACAGCCTTGCGCTTTCACTGATTGTGATCTTTATTCTGTATCACCGCCGCCCGCAGAAGGATGGCACAGACAGCTGATCTGGCTGCCTGTGGTCCAGCCCTTTGATTGCCGGATGCCGCCATTGTGCGGCATGTTGGCCGTGCTTTTTTGCCCCGTTTTCCGGTTCCGCCGAACAGGAGTTTCCATGACTGACGCCTATAAATCGCTTGAAGCCCGTTTTCGCCGCATCAATGTTCTGTCCGATATTGGCGGTATGCTGCATTGGGACATGGCGGCGATGATGCCCAACGGCGGGGCCAATGCCCGGTCCGAGCAACTGGCGACCCTTGATGTCATGGCCAATGAACTGATCACCGCACCCGATATGGGCGATCTGATCGAAGCGGCAGGGGGTGAAAACCTTGATGCGTGGCAGAAAGCCAATCTGGCGGAAATGAAACGCAATTGGGTGCATGGCACGGCGGTGCCGTCCGATCTGGTGGAGAAAATGTCGCTGGCGGCGACCAGTTGCGAAGTCGCATGGCGCGGGGCGCGTGCCGATAATGATTTTGCCGGGCTTTTGCCGAAACTTCAGACGGTTCTTGACCTGTCGATAGAGGCGGGCAAAGCCAAGGCCGAAGCCCTTGGCACGTCGGTCTATGACGCGCTTCTCGATCAGTATGACCCGATGATGCGGTCTGATCGGATCGATAGCCTGTTTGCCGAACTGGAATCGTTCCTGCCGTCTTTCACCGCCGAGGTGATTGAACGCCAGAAGTACGAAGAAGCCCCGATAAGCCCGACCGGGCCGTTCCCGGTTTCGGTTCAGAACAAGGTCGGCCTTGATCTGATGCAGGCGGTCGGTTTTGATTTCGAGCATGGCCGTCTGGATATTTCGCATCATCCGTTCTGTGGCGGCATTCCCGATGATGTGCGCATTACGACGCGCTATGACGAGAATGATTTCACATCGGCGATCATGGGGGTTCTGCATGAAACCGGCCATGCGATGTATGAACGCGGATTGCCCGGCGCGTGGCGCAATCAGCCGGTGGGCAAGGCGCGCGGCATGACCCTGCATGAAAGCCAGTCGCTTCTGGTGGAAATGCAGGCCAGCCGGTCGGAAGAATTCCTGACCTATGCCGGGCCGGTCTTCAAGACGGCGTTTGGTGGCGATGACGCGGCATGGAATGCAGGCAACCTGCATCGGCTTTATACACGGGTCGAGCCGGGCCTGATCCGCGTGGATGCCGACGAGGTGACATATCCGGCGCATGTGATCCTGCGCTATCGGCTGGAGCGTGCCCTGATCGAAGGCGACATGAAGCTTGCCGATCTGCCGGAGGCGTGGAACGAAATGATGGGCAAATTGCTGGGCATTACGCCGCCCGATGACAGGGATGGCTGCCTGCAGGATATTCATTGGCCGTCGGGGGCGTGGGGATATTTCCCGACCTATACGCTGGGCGCGATGGCAGCGGCCCAGATTTTTGCCGCAGCGAAAAAGGCCAAGCCGGAAATCCCCGCAGCACTGTCGCGCGGTGATTTCAGCCCGTTGATGGGGTGGCTTGGCGAAAATATCCACGGCAAGGCATCGAGCAAATCAACCGACGAGATTCTGATCGAGGCAACCGGTCAACCGCTTGGCGTGGCGGCCTTCAAGGCGCATATGGAAAACAGATATGGCGGGTGAAACTGATTGATTGGCGATGCTTATCTGATAGCATCACTCGTCCTTCCGGCACAGGTGACGGCAGGCAAATAGCCCCACATCAGGATATTCTGATTTAATGTCCATTTTCCCGGAAGTGTCATGGGGATAACCGACGGCAACAAGAAAGTGATGGATCGGCAGGTATATGCCGCCGATCAGGTGATCTTCCGGGAAGGAAAACCCGGCAGTGCAGCCTTTGTCGTGCAGGAAGGCCGGGTTGAAATCTTCAAGACCATGAATGGCAACGAAGAAGTCATCCTTGGCACCATCGAAGCCGGGGGGCTTTTTGGTGAACTGGCATTGGTGGACAACCAGCCGCGGATGGCATCGGCGCGGGCGCGTGAACGCACGGTCCTGATTGCGATCAATCGCCAGACGTTTGAGCAGAAAATGGCGGCGTCGGATCGCTTCATCAAGGCGATCCTGCGGATTCTGCTGAATAACTACCGCACGGTGGTGCGTCGTGCCGCGGTGGCGGAAGCCAAGCTCAAGGAACATGGGATCGAGCTTGATAAATAGGCAGCGATCACGCGGCGTTACGCGATATTGCGCAAAGCACGCCTGATCTGCCGGATTGACCCTTGACTATGGCGGCTGTTCCCCTCACTAACTTTCGGTTTGGAGTGTCTTTGCCCGTTTGGGGCAGGGGTGCCTGAATGTTGTGAAAGCCCAGTTCAGGAGCATAGGTCGTTGCGTTATGTCAGCACGCGGGGAACCGCGCCGGTTTTGCAGTTTGATGATGTCCTTTTGGCCGGTCTGGCCCGTGATGGTGGATTGTATGTGCCGGAAATCTGGCCGACTTTTACTGCCGATGACATTCGTGCGCTGCGGACCCTGACTTATGCCGAGGTTGCCTATAAGGTGATCCAGCCCTTTACGACCGGATCGGTCGATGATGCGGCGCTTAAAACCATCCTTGAAGAAACCTATGCCGGGTTTGATCACGAAGCCGTCGCACCGCTTAAGCAGCTTGGTGCCAATGACTGGGTGATGGAGCTTTTCCATGGGCCGACACTGGCGTTCAAGGATTATGCGTTGCAGGTGGTCGGGCGACTGTTTGACCATGTTCTGGCCAAGCGCGGCGAACGGATCACGATTGTCGGGGCGACGTCGGGTGATACCGGATCGGCCGCGATTGAAGCGTGCCGGGACCGGGAAAATATCGATATTTTCATCCTGCATCCGAAAGGCCGCGTTTCCGAAGTGCAGCGTCGCCAGATGACGACCATCCTGTCGGACAATGTGCATAACATCGCGGTCGAGGGATCGTTTGATGATTGTCAGGACCTTGTGAAGGCATTGTTCAATGATCATGCCTTTCGTGACGAGGTCGGCCTTTCGGCGGTCAATTCGATCAACTGGGCGCGCATCATGTGCCAGATCGCCTATTATTTCTGGGCGGGGGCGCAGCTTGGATCGCCGGAACGCGAAATATCGTTTTCCGTGCCGTCGGGCAATTTCGGCAATGTCTATGCCGGATATGCCGCGATGCAGATGGGGCTTCCGATCAAACAGTTTGTGGTCGGGGCCAACCGCAATGACATTCTGGCCCGCTTTTTCGAAAGTGGTGTGATGAAGATGGAAGGTGTCGAGCCGTCCATCAGCCCGTCGATGGATATTCAGGTCAGTTCGAACTTTGAACGTCTGATGTTTGATCTTTATGATCGTGACGGTCTGGCGATTGCCGGGATGCTGACGAAGTTCCGCGAAACCGGGATCATGGAAATGTCGCAGGGGCAGTTTGCCCGGGCGCGCGAACATTTTGACGGTTATCGGCTAAGCGATGATGAAACCCGGGCGGCGATCCGGGATGTGCTGGCGACCAGTGGCGAGCTTGTTGATCCGCATTCGGTGATCGGTATTGTCGCCGGGCGCAAATGCAATCGTGACAAATCGGTGCCGATGGTGGCGCTGGCGACAGCACACCCGGCGAAGTTCCCGGATGCGGTCAAACAGGCATCGGGGATTTATCCGGACTTGCCCGCACGGCTGTCTGACCTATATGACCGGCCTGAGAAGGTCGAGCCCATGTCCAATGATGTTGGTGCATTGATGGCGCATGTTCGCGACAGGCGACGTGCGGCCTGAAATACAGTAATACGAGGGCATGAAATGAAACACAGGAGTAAAGCTATATGACAGTCGAGCTCACCCGGCTTGACAACGGGATGATCGTTGCGACCGACCGCCTTGAACATGTTCAATCCGTAGCGCTTGGCGCGTGGGTTGATGTGGGTGCGCGCAACGAAACACCCGATATCAACGGCATTTCCCATATGCTTGAACATATGGCGTTCAAGGGAACGCGGCGTCGCAGCGCGCTTCAGATTTCCGAGGAAATCGAGAATGTTGGCGGGCAGATGAATGCCTATACCTCGCGCGAGAATACGGCCTATTACTGCAAGGTCCTGCATGAAGATCAGGAACTGGCGATTGATGTGATTGCCGATATTTTGCAGAATTCGACGCTGGATGCGAAGGAACTTGAGCGCGAACGTCAGGTGATTTTGCAGGAAATCGGGCAGGCCAATGATACGCCCGATGACATTGTTTTCGATTATTTCCAGGAAACGGCCCTGCCGGATCAGGCGTTGGGCCGGTCGATCCTTGGCAGCCCTGAAAATGTATCGTCGCTATCGCGTGATGATCTGTTTGATTTCATGTCGCGGCGTTACAGCCCGAAACGCATGGTGTTTTCGGCATCGGGCAAGGTTGATCATCAGCAGATTGTCGATCTGGTCTCGGAAAAGTTCGATAACCTTCCGGCGCATGAAGATCATGAAATGGAAGCCCTTCGCTATGAGGGCGGCAGCCGGATCGAGCAGCGCGACCTTGAACAGGTGCATGTGATTTTCGGCCTGCCGACGGTGTCCTATACCGATGACAGTTTCTATGATCTGCAGGTGTTCAACACGCTTCTGGGTGGCGGCATGTCTTCGCGGCTGTTCCAGGAAATCCGTGAAAAGCGCGGGCTTGTCTATTCGGTCTATAGCTTCTCGTCACATTATGTCGATGGCGGGCTGTTTTCGATTTATGCCGGAACCGGGCCGAACGACATTGGCGAATTGATGCCGGTGATGTGTGACGAGCTGGTCCGCGCCACGGTCGATTTGACCGAGGAAGAAGTGAACCGGGCGCGTGCACAGCTTAAGGCATCGGTCGTGATGGGCATGGAAAGCAATTCCGGTCGTTGCGAAACGCTTGCGCGCCAGATCCAGATTTTTGGTGGTCCGCAGACCATGGAAGAAATCATTGCCAAGGTCGAGGCGGTTGACCTTGAACGGGTGCGTGCGGCGGGCAAGTCGCTTCTGGGCGGGACGCCGACGGTGACAGCGCTTGGCCCGGTCAAGGGCATGCCGGGTTATGATGATCTGGCGGCACGGCTGCGCGCCTGATCAATCTGATTGTCGATATGGAACGGCGTTCGCACATGTGGCGGACGCCGTTTGTTTTTGCGGGCGGCGGTCCTGTGGTATATCCGATAGGAAAGATCACGGGGTTTTGGGCAGGCTGGCATGCATTACGCATTTGATATTGGCGGATCGAAAATCGAGTTTGGGGTGTTTGATGGCGGGGGCGATATCCGGTCCCAGATCAAGGTGCCGACACCCACGCAAGATCGCGATGCCTTTGTTGCGGCGATTGCCGGGCTGATTGCCGATGCGGACGGTGAATTTGGCGAGAATGCCGATATCGGCATCAGCTTTGCCGGGGGGCTTGATCCCAAGACCGGGGCGGTGATTTCGGCCAATATTCCGGCGATCAAGGGATGGCCGTTTGGCCCGGAACTTTCCAGAATCCTTACCCGCGATGTGCGGGTTGCCAATGATGCCGATTGCTTTGCACTTGCCGAAGCACGCGGCGGGGCGGCCAAGGGCGCGCGGACGGTTTTTGCCATCATCCTTGGCACCGGGGTGGGCGGCGGCATTGTGGTGGATGGGCAGTTCATTGGCGGGCGCAGCGGCATTCGCGGCGAATGGGGGCATGGCAATGATGTTTCGGGTGCGCTGATCCGTCATGGGCTTGCGCCGGTGGTGTGCGGCTGTGGCCGGACCGGGTGCCTTGATGCCTGGGGCGGGGCGCGGGGGCTTGAACGGATTTACGCGCAGATTGCCGGACTTTCCCCCGGACAGGAACGGCCGAGTTACGAGATCACCGACGGCTGGCAGGCAGGGGATGCACTGGCGACCCGCGCGGTGGACATCTTTGTTGATCTGATCGCGGGGGAGCTTGCATTGATGGTCAATGTGCTTGACCCCGATTGCGTGCCGGTCGGCGGCGGACTGGCATCCGAAAGCCGCCTGATTGCGATGATCGATGACGCGGTCCGCAAACGGGTTCTGGGCCGCTATGACGCGCCTTTGGTGGTGCCGGGGCAGCATAGCCGCGATGGCGGGCTTCGCGGGGCGGCGATGCTGCATCTTCTGGATGACGGGGCGGGCGTATGACAACCGCAAAAAAGCCGCTTCTGGAAATCTGTGTTGAAAGTTTTGACGATGCGATGGTGGCCGCGCGCGCCGGGGCGGACCGCATTGAATATTGCGCGGCCCTTGCGGTCGGCGGGGTGACGCCAAGTGCCGGGGCGATGGCCGGTTTGCGCGATATCCCGGTGCCCTGCCGGGTGATGATCCGGCCACGGCCCGGCGATTTCATCTATGGCGCGTCTGACGTGGCGATGATGAAACATGACATCGCCCTTGCCCGCGACCACGGGGCAGAGGGGATCGTGATTGGCGCGGCGACGCCGGATGGGCGGCTTGATCGCGACATGCTGGCCGATCTTCTGTCCGTGGCGGGCGGGCTTGGGGCGACATTGCATCGGGTGTTTGACGCGGTGCCCGATCCGTTTGACGCGCTTGAAGGTGCCATCGACCTTGGCTTTGACCGTATCCTGACATCGGGCCAGCAGCCGACTGCCGAACAGGGGGCGGACATGATTGCGCGCCTGATCACACAGGCCGACGGACGGATCACCATCCTGCCCGGATCGGGCATCACGCCGGAAAATGCGGCAAAATTGCTGCGCACAACCGGGGCCACGGAACTGCATGCATCGTGCAAGAAAGCGAACCCGGCGGGGGACGGTTACGCGGCCGGACGGGTAGCGACCGATGGGGATATTGTGCGGGGGGTTAAGGTGGGGATGGCGGGATGAAGACCGGCTTAAATCTGAGTGCGTCTCAATTCTTCCAGATGTTCTCCGCTCGTAAGATCGATCTGACCAACATTAGATTTTCATTGAGCAATATAGATTGGCCAGTCTGTGCTATAAATTACGCAGAAGCAGCATATGCGGTTTATTGATGAGGCACAGATGACGCTTGCAAAACTATGGGCTGGTACAGCCAGAGGTACCAATACTGGGAAATTGTTTTTGGAGCTTTCTGGTCCAGATAATGCGCTCGTCGGAGTGCTGAGGTTTAACGAAACTGACAGGGACGGCGTTACTCTCTACGATATCTCAGGCAATTTCGATGGCGAGAATCTAAGCATTGTCGGAGTGCATCGCGTCGAAACCCCCGAAGACAGGTGGAATAACCTCACCGCAAAAGGCAAGTTGTCATCCAAAGGCTCGATTGATGGGCAATGGGAAGCAGATGAAGGCACTGGAGGTGCTTTCACTTTGTTTGCTCAAGATGCTCCCAGTGAACAACAATTACCTGATCTTTCTATGATGCAGTTACACACCTCTCGCTGGAGGTTCGGTGCTATTAGCATTGATCATGAGCAAATCATTCGTGTAGCAGAAAATTTACAGCAGGAATTCAAACGAGGAAATGTAGTTGTTACGATTGTCAAAGAAGGAGGGGCGGAGCAGGCTCGTTTTCTCCCGGCATTCAAGCTCTTAGAGTTTGCCAAGAATGAGCGTGCCGAGATTCTTAAGATTTCAGTCAATGAGCCTGAGCCGGAAGGTACCAAGAGATTGATCGAAATCGAATTAGGGCCTCACGTTAATTCGGCTATGACCCAAAGCTCTAGCGAAGCATGGACTTTGGGGAGGCTTGAGAAAATCAAGAATGATTTCAAAAGATATGAAAGGTCATATGCAACACATTTTAAGAAGTTAAATCTTGGAGCAAATCAGATTATATTTGCTGGTGCATTAGTTTATATACCTAGCCTAAATAATCTAGGCCAAAGATTCATTTTCTTTGTATCTGTATTTTTCATAACTCGCCTAGTAACCTACTTACATACTAAGTACCTTCCATTTACGGCTATATATCTATCAGAGAAATCTGATAGTCTAATCAGAAGAGCTTTCCCTTCTGTTGTCTCGTGAGCAATAGCGTTGACTGCTGGGCTGGCCGCAACTCTAATTGCTGCATATTTGCAAGGTGCAATTGGAATGCCTTAATTCGATAAGACGGCATCCATAAAGTATTCATGCCTAATTTTTAAGAGAGACATGAATGGGACCAACTTTAGTCTTTGATAAATCTGTTATTGAATGTTTATCGGAACGAGAATCCCGATGGCTGACAAACCTGTATGCATTAAACCGAGTGCCAACTCTGTTTATGGAGATACTAGCCAATTTAAAGAAAGATTGGAGGGACGGGAGGGCACCGGAGGGTCACGTTCAGGGCTTGGCAAATAAAATCCCTCAAATTGACGTTTGGCAGAACCTCCATCATCGGGAAATCTGGTACCACAATCTGCTTGGTTACGAAGTGCCAATGGATGGTCACGTTTTGGTGCCGCGAGGAGAGCGCATAGTTGATGCCACTGGAGCGGAGGCGAATTTTCTAGGCCGTTCCCCTGAAGACAAAGCAATGAGTAGATGGGTAGAAGGGAGGTTCAATGAATTTGAAGGAGTGCTGGCTCAGCGGTGGAGAGATGCGATTAAGTTAATTGATCTAGTAGAACTGGGAAAATCCTATAGAAAGGTCTATCCAAAATGGCGAGAAGTGGCTCCTGATCTAAGTTCGATTCAAGATGTGGTTGCAAAGATAAGCAGCGGTAGAACGGGAAATTTTGAACTGCTAAGGCAAATAATTAATACACTTGAACCCGGAGACATCGAATATGAAAAGAATGTTATAAGAAACTGGAGAATGAATGGAAGGCCGAAAATTATTGAATACGCACCTTATGCGGTGCACTGCTTTTCGGTAAATATATTCTTTTCCATTGGGATAGCATCAGACACTTTAAGTACTAGACCAACAAATCTAATAGATTTGCAATATTTATATTATCTTCCATTTTGCAAAGTGTTTGTCTCTGGTGATCGCTTTCATCAAAGTTTGGTGCCATTTTTTCTTCGAGATGGTCAGGTTTTTTTAGAGGCTGAGCATCTCAAGCAAGACCTTCGCGAAATTGCTGACGCTTGGGATACAAACCAAGATGGTACGTCAGGTACTATGTCTTTCGTTCGCCATCCTTTACCGAATAGCTATTCAGAGAAAGTATGGGATACTTGCTGGCCGGACTGGCGAAAGCAATTTGTAGATGAGGAAATGCCTTCGACCGAAGAGCAACGAAAGAAAACATATGCACGGTTGAGGCCGATGCTAGATGCAATAGAAACGCATACAGTAGCCAAGCAAGGCCATCCTTCTCAATGGGATGCGCTACTTAACCCCGATCCCAAGGATCATTTTTAAGCCCTTCTGTTGGTTCGGTTTCGTGGCTAACATCCTTGCCGCCTTCACTTTCAAACCTGCCCGACCATAAGCTCGAACAACAAGTATGACATCCGGGTTGTCTCTATTGATGATGACCCTTGGTTCGTGGTGGCCGATGTTTGTGAGGTAGTAACCCGGCCCTCGCTGTCCGATTACTTGATCCCCATGAGAAGGCTAAATCCGATTTAGGGGGACTTTCAACACAGTTAGCAAAGATCTGTTCACCAACAGAGTGATATTTGAATTGAAATTTTGTGGCAGTGTTACATCAAACGTGTACCACCAACTATATTGCGCCGCACAATGGCAGGGTCGTAATTCGCTTATTACGTGGATAAAAGAAAACCGCTTTGAGGAAAACCTCAAAGCGGTTTGTCTTGGCTGGGGCGGTAGGATTCGAACCTACGGTACACGATACCAAAAACCGATGCCTTACCACTTGGCCACGCCCCATCAGCGTGTGTGGCGCGGAAAATAGCGTTCCCCGCGCCGGAGTGCAACCCTCTATTTGAACCTTTTTTTGCCGGGGATTTAGGCCGGGAAGGATGCGCCGATCTGCGCGCGTGCGCGATCCTGCATTGTTTGAATTCCGGTGGCCTGTACCCACCAGTCGGGCTGGCTTTCGGCAATCGCGTTTGCGGCACGTTCCGCCTGATTTTCGGTGTCGTAAATCGCAAGGCAGGTCGCCCCGCTGCCCGACATGCGGGCGAGTAAACATCCGTCTTCGCGGGCCAGCGCAGTCAGTACGTCACAGATTTCGGGCAAAATGCCCGATGCCGGAAGGGTGAGGTCGTTGCGGCAGTCCTGAAGGGCGGCGGCAAGGGCGGCGGCACTTTGAAACTTTGCCGTGCGATCCCACAGATTTTCTTCGGTAAAACCGGCATCGCGCGCAGCAAAGATTTCGGGCGTTGAAACCGCCTTGCCCGGATTGACCAGCACCAGTGACAGGCTGGGCAATTCCGGCAGGTCGATCAGTTTTTCCCCGATGCCCTGCATCAAAACGGTCTTGCCATGCAAACACACCGGCACATCGGCCCCGAGTTTAAGCGCGAGTTTTTCAAGTTCCGGGGTCGGGATATCAAGCTGCCACACCCGGCAGAGCACGCGAAGGGTGGCGGCCGCATCGGCCGATCCGCCGCCGATGCCAGACGCCACGGGCAGGTTTTTTTCAAGCGTGAGGTCAGCGCCCTGTGTCACATTGGCCTCCGCCCGAAGCAGGCGGGCGGCGCGCAGGATCAGGTTGTCTTCGATATTGCCATGGCCAAGATCACCCGCCATCGAGCCGGTGATCGCAAGGGTCAGTTCGGCATCATCGCGCGCGGTTGCGGTAATCACATCGCCGCAATCGGCAAAGCAGACGAGGCTATCGAGCAGGTGATAGCCGTCATCGCGCCTGCCGGTGACATGCAGGAACAGGTTGAGTTTGGCCGGGGCCGGTTCGGTATGGGTCGAAGACATGATGCGGATGCCCTTTATCCCCGATCAATCAGTTTGCGGCAACGTCACCGGCATGGGGTGTTTTGCCGTCAAGCTTGGCCTGGACATCGGCGCGCAATTCGTCGGTCGGATTGAACGAAAGCGCACGGTGCCATTGGAAGCGGGCCTCGTGGAAGCGGCCGATCTGCCAGTAGGCATCGCCCAGATGATCATTGATGGTCGGATCATCGGGTTTGAGTTCAACCGCCTTTTCAAGCTGTTCGACCGCATCATCATAACGGCCGAGCTTGTAATAGACCCAGCCAAGGCTATCGATGATGTAACCGTCATCGGGTTGCAGTTCGACGGCACGTTTGAGCATGTCTTCGGCCTGATCGAAGTTTTTGCCCATATCGACCCAGCTATAGCCAAGATAATTCATGACATAGGGCTGATCGGGTTCAAGTTCGAGCGCCTTGAGGAAGTCGGCCTCGGCCTTTGGCCAGTTTCCGGCGCGCTCATAGGCAATGCCGCGACGATAGAGCAGACGCCAGCCGACAGCATCCGTGCCGCCCAGACGTTCAATCGCCCGGTCATAGGCATTGGCCGCCCCGGCAAAGTCCTGATCGATGCGCAGGATATCGCCAAGCTGGATCAGGGCATCGGGACGGTCGCTGCGTTCATTGACCATGGTTTCGAGCAGGGCAATCGCATCGTCGGTCTTGCCAAGCTGTTCATAGCTTGACGCGGCGCGCAGGCGCGCGTTCCAGCTATGCGGGGAGTCTTTGGGGATCGATTCATACACAATGACGGCTGCGTCAAAGCGTTCCTGGATTTCCATGATCTCGCCGACCAGAAGGCGGGTGATGTCATCACCGGGGCGCAGCGACAGCGAATAGCGCGCCATGAGCAAGGCCGGATCAACCGCGTTTTCCTGGCTAAGCAGGGTCGCGATATCAAGATAGGCCTCGGCCAGACCCGATGCCGGGGTCAGGATGACGCTGGTGGGGGGCTCCCCCTTTGCCAGACGGTCAAGGTGATAGGGCATCGCAAGGGACTGCGGATGGCGGTCCATATAGCTTTCATACAGAAGGGATGCCTTTTGCGTCTGGCCTTTGCGTTCATAGACCGACCCCAATGCTTCGGCCGCGCGCAGCGGCGCATCGGCCGGATCGCCATAGGCGCTGGCGAGGGCGACTTCGGCGGCGTTCAGGTCATCGAAATAGGCCAGGATCAGACCGCGATGATATTCCGACAGCGGATTGAGCGAGCCGTTGCCCTGCAATTCGTTAAGGGCGGCCATGGCGTTTTGCGGCTGATCAAGGCCGGTATAGATCCATGCCTTGGCCAGCGGTACGATCAGGGCTGTGATCCCGCGTTGCGGCAGGGTCGATACGGCATCAAGGGCGGCCTGATAATCCTGATCGCGGATTTCGGCATCCATCACCGTCATGATGGCAAACAGGTCTTCGGGATTTTCATCGACGAGCACGCGCGCAACCGGTTCGGCATCGGCAATGCGGCCTTCGGCGATCAGGGCCAGAAAGGCGCGGCGGCGCAGATCATCGTTGCCCGGATCGATTTCATGGGCACGCAGCAGATAGCGCGCGGCATAATCCGTGCGGTTTTCGATCTGGGCGGCCTTGCCGGCAAGGAAATTGCCCGAGAAGCTGTTGCTTTGCGGATATTCGAACTCGGCACGATCAGCGGACTGCGACATGGTGCCGCAGGCCGAAAGGGCAAGAGCCGTCATCGGAATGACGATGTTTAACAGATGGCGTTTCAAAAACTTGTCCTGCGTCTGCAATTCCCAACCGGCCGCATTTTCTGCGCTCAATGCGGGCCACTAACTTTTATGGAGCTAACCCTAACCAGTCGGCAAATATAAGGCAAAGCATTTGCATTTTGCGCGACCGGTTACGGGCCAGCATATGGGCCAGCATACGGGATTGTACGGGGACTTCCCACAGGTGGTTGCGCAAAGCCAGAAACGTTCCCGTGATGAGGATATAGCTAGCAGTAAAGCGGGCGTTTGGCGGGAACATCAAGCTGGGGCACGATGATGTCGCGCGCCTGTTTGGTAAAATGTGATTTCTGGCCGACCGGGGCGACATATTCCAGAATGGCCATCGCCCTGTCAGTGCCAAGCGCACGTGCGAGAACCCACCCGGCCAGATAGTGCGATGACAGGCAGCCGCCACTGGTGACGATATTGCCCTGTGCGACCAGCGGGCGGTCTTCAAGCACCGTGTCGGTGCGCGCCAGAAGGGACCGGGTTTTGGTATCGGTCGTGATGGTCGCGGGCAGAAGGCCCAGTTTGTGCAGGAACAGCACACCCGAACATTGCGCGCCGATCATCTGGCGCGACGGATCAAGTTGGATTTGCGCCATCAGGTCGGGATCATTGATATGATCGCGGGTGTGGATGCCGCTGCCAAACAGGACGACATCGGCCGTGGCGGTGAAGGATAACGGTTCCTGTATCCTGACTTCGACCCCGTTCATCGAGGTCACGGATGGGCCGGGCCCGGTAATGGCGGCACGAAGGCCATTGCCCCTGGCCCGGTTCAGGATCGAGAGGGCGACAAAGCTGTCGATCTCGTTAAAACCATCAAGCGTTACAATCGCGATTTCCATCACACATCCATCGCCAGTCAAAAAAGGGCGGACATTGAACGCGCAGATTGGGGCTTAGACAAGAAAAATGCGAGATTTCCGTCAGAAAATCATGCGGAAAGGCATTCTTCGACCAGTGATATCCAGTAACTGACACCATAGGGGATGGCAGCGTCATTGAAATCATAGGCGGCGTTATGCAAAAGGCAGTTGCCATCGGTCGGGCCATTGCCAAGCCAGACATAGCTTCCGGGTTTGGCATTGAGCATGAAGGCGAAATCCTCGCTCGCCATCGAGGGTTCGGGGTTCTGGTCGATCTGATCGGCCCCGACGACGCGTGAGGCGGCGGCAAAGGCGATGGCGGTTTCGGCTTCGCTGTTGATCGTGGCGGGGTAGCGGCGCTGATACATCACGCGCGCGGTGCAATCGAATGCCTTGGCGGTGGCATCGGCCACGGTTTTAAGGCGGTCTTCGACCAGATCCTGAATGTCGGGTGCGAAGGTGCGCACCGTGCCGCGGATGGTGGCGGTATCGGGGATGACATTCCATGTGTCGCCCGCGAAAATCTGGGTCGGCGAGATCACCGCACTTTGCAGCGGATTGACATTGCGCGCGGTAATGGTTTGCAGGGCCAGCAGTACCTGACCGGCAGCGGTAATCGGATCGCGGCCCAGATGGGGCATGGCGGCATGGCAGCCGCGGCCATCCACAATGATTTCAAAAATATCGTAGCTGGCCATCATCGGGCCGGGCTTCATCGCCATGGTGCCGACATCGCGACCGGGCCAGTTATGCATGCCGTAAACCGCATCGGCCGGGTGGCTGTCAAACAGGCCTTCTTCGACCATTTCGCGCCCGCCGCCTTCGTTTTCTTCGGCGGGCTGAAAGATGAAATCGACCGTGCCGGTGAAATCGGGATTTTCGGCGAGGATTTTGGCCGCACCGAGTAGCATGGTCATATGACCATCATGACCGCAGGCATGCATTTTGCCCGGATGTTTCGAGGCATAGGGCAGATTGGTGGTTTCGTGGATATCAAGCGCATCCATGTCGGCGCGAAGGCCGATGCGTTTGCCCGAACCCTTTTTACCGTGAAGGGTGGCGACAACGCCGGTTCTGGCAATGCCGGTTTTGACATCAAGCCCGAAGGATTGAAGCTTTTGCGCGATAAAGGCGCTGGTCAGCTTTTCCTCGAACGCGGTTTCGGGATGGGCATGCAGATGGTGTCGCCATTGGGTGAATTCATCAACGAGTTCGGTGGCGCGAGGATGAAGGGAGGATTGGGTGACAGTCATCTGCATACTCTGTTGCGTGTCATAAAGAACGGGGGCGGATGGCCCCCGTTTATATGGTGTTGGATCAGGCGCCTTGCAGGCGCAGGATCAGTTCGGCAACCAGAACCGACCCGGCATAGGTGCCAAGGAAGACAAGGCAGGCAACCAGTGCCAGTTTCCAGCCGGAATGTTTGGCGACCTCGATTTCCTTTTTGGCAATCGCAAAACCGGCATAGGCAAGGGCCGGGGTGGCAAGGGCCAGGAAGTTGACCGATTTGGCCTGTGCGACGATCCATTCCGACCCCGGGGTCCAGGGCAGGGTTGCAAGAATACCGACCAGCGAAATCCATGCGACACTTGGCAGGTAAAACGGTGCAAAGCGGGTCAGAAGCAGGCCGGCCATGGTGATCAGATAGATCACCACCATGCCGACAAAGCCATCGGCAAGCGGGATGGCCGGGCCGACCGTATTCATCACCAGCCCGACAAGGCAGACGATGACAAGGGTAACGGCGTGATCTGTCAGATCAATGTTCGGACGGGTACGTTCCATTGCAATTGCATTCTCGGACATGATCAGGCCTCCTTCTTGTTTGCGGTGGCGATATCGTTTTTGCCAGCGGTCGCGTTATAGAGTTTTTCAACAATCGGAAGGGCGATGAACAGGCCGGCATACAGCCCGGTCGCATAGGTCAGAAGGTTGCTGGCCCCGGCAAGGGCAAGGATTTCGTCCTTCATGGTCGGGATGACTTCGGTCAGCGCACCGGTGCAGGCCGCCATCATCGAGCCACTGCCGATGCCACATGCCATGGCAAGGGCGCGCGGATCAAAGATGTCCGCACTGGCGAAAAGGGACGCCAGAATGGCAAAGATGAAGGTCCCGAACAGGGTGCCGATCACGTAAACGCCCATCACACCCGTGCCCTCGGGGCTTTTGAGGGTATAGCGGTCAGCGATGATCGCAAGGTTGGGTTCACGTGCAATCGAGAAGGTCGCACCAATCGCCTCGCGGCCCATTTTCAGGCCCCAGACCGCCAGCGGGAAGGCCAGAACGATGGTGCCAAGGTTGCCCAGTTCCTGCAACAGAAGGGCCGGACCGGCATCAATGATGGTCTGGATTGCCGGGCCAATGGTGGTGCCGAATTTCGCAATAAACGGCATGATCGCAATCACGATCAGCGGTGATGCGGCCTTGACTTCCTTCTGGCGGATGAATTTCCCGAATTTCGGCATGATATTGGGGTTCATCAATGCCGCCATGACGAAGGCGTAAAGCAGCGGCAGCAGCAAAATCGCGCCGATGCCAAATGGAATTTTCTGAATGCCGATCAGTTCGGCGATGGCGCCGAGTACGATAACGGCGAGGTGGAGCCGCCAGAGCTCCAATTGTCCCCGAAGCGCGTTCATTTCCCAGTCTCCTTGACGTGGCGTGTTCGACGCAACCATGGCCACGGTCAAAAAAGGCCAGAACTGTTGCATCATCCCTGCGGTATCCCGGCATTGGCAGATTTCACAATTTTGCCATTTTTGGCGCCGGGGATTTTGTCCGACAATGAAAACTCGACCGGGGTGGAGCAAGTGCCATTTTGGGATGCTTATGTTGCCAGAACGGCAACAGGTGCCTTGATGCTATGCGTGTTCTTCGGGATACCAGGCGGAGCCGAAGGCCTCCATCCGGTCGCGGATCATGCCGGTAACCGCCCGCACGGCGGCGGTTTTCGGGCGTCCCTTGCGCACCAGAAGATGCGATGGAACACGGGCGAGAAAAGGGTCGGTCATCGGGATCGCGACGACCTCGCCCCTGCGTAATTGTCGCGATACGGCAAAGGCCGGAAGAAAGGTGATGCCGCCGCCTGACAGGACGAAATGCACCGCGACATTGATCGAATCGGCGGTCAGGAACGCATCACGGGCCAGCCGGTTGCCCTGATCGACATTGGCCAGAAGTTTGGCAACGCCAAAATGCGGGTTAAGCAAGGCCGCCGGGTAATTCAGCGTATCGGAAAGCGTGCAGTTTTCCTTTTTCGCCAGATCAAATCCCGGCGGGACAAGGGCGCAAAGCGGTGCGTGATCCTCGGCCAGCAATTCCAGATCGGGATTGCGCGGCGGGTTGAAGACAAGCCCCATATCGTAATCATCACGCAGGATGCCGTGGGTGATTTTTTCGGTGCCCGCGACATCGATTTCAAGGCGGATATCGGGGAATTCATCGCGAAGCGGGCGGACAACGTGATTGACCAGATCAACCACAAATCCCTCGCCGGTGGCAATGCGCACGGTTCCGGCGATGGCACCGCGCGCAGCCGCCAGATCGACCGAAAAGGCCTCGTCCATTTCAAAACGCCGCCGGGCATGGGCAGCGACCATATGGCCCGATTCCGTAAAGATGATGCCGCGTTTGGTGCGTTCCATCAGAAGCGTTTCAAGATGGGCTTCGAGGGCGGCGATCTGGCGGCTGATGGCGGATGGGGCGATGCGCAGATTTTCGGCCGCGGTGCGGATGGATCCGGCCTCGAACACGGCAAGGAAATAACGCAGTGGCTTGTCGTCGATCTTCATGGTGTTCGTGCCTGTTTGGGGTGCCTGATTGGGTGGTTGATGTCTGGTGCTTGTGAAGCTGATCACGTAATCAGAGCATATGTGTTGCTGTTTCGGCAACAACATGTTCCGGCAATTGATCTTGAGTTCGCCCGATATCCACCGGAAAGTTCGGGGGCAAAATCAAAAAATCACATCGGACCGCATCGGTGCCGTGACGGGAAGGCGCGTGCCTTCACCGGCTGAGCCCGGCTGTCTGAAAGCAAAGAGGCAAATATCGTGAGTAATCCAGAAACCGGCACCATTGGTGTCGTTGGTCTTGGCAATATGGGGCTGGGCATGGCGCGCACCCTGTTGCGGGATGGTTTTTCGGTCATCGGGTTTGATGTTTCGATGGAATGCCAGGCCAAGGCCGCCGCATCGGGGGTGACGATTGTCGCCGGACTGTCCGAATTGTTTGAGGCGTGCCCGACGATCATCCTGTCATTGCCGACGGCAAACCATGTGCGCAAGGTTCTTGGCGGTGATGAGGGCCTTGGCGGACGCGATATCGATCCGCGATTGGTGATTGATACCACCACGTCCGAGCCCGATGTGACCCGCGAACTTGATGCGGTGCTGCGCATGCAGGGGCATATCCTGATTGATGCCCCGGTCAGCGGCGGACCAGCCGGTGCCAATAGCGGCAATCTGACCATGATGGTCGGCGGCGGGGATGCCGATGTGGCGCGTGCGATGCCGGTTCTAAGCTCGTTGGGTGGCAAGATCACCCATGTCGGGCCGGTGGGGGCGGGCCATGCGGTCAAGATCGTCAATAACATGCTGGTGGCAAGCCACCTTCTGACCATGAGCGAGGCGGTGCGGCTTGGTAATGCGGCAGGTGTTACCACCGAAAACCTGATTGCAGCCCTTAATGCTGGGTCGGGCCGCAGTGCGATCAGCGAGGTCAATTATCCGAAATGGGTGATGAACGGGGCCTTTGACAGCGGCTTTACCATGGGATTGATGCGAAAGGACGTGCGCCTTGCCATGGCGTTGGCCAAGGACAAGAGTGTTGCGATGCCGGTTTCGGAACTGGCGGGGCAGATCTGGGCGGCGAGCGAGGAACTGCTGTCTGACAATGCCGATTTCAACCGTATCACCGAATGCGACCCGACCCACAAAGGAGCCAAATCATGAGCAGTGATTCCAATATGATGGCGCGTGACTATCACAAGGCCATGGCGCCGTTTTTTGGCAGTGATGAGATCGGAAGCTGGGTCAATGGGGCGATGATGCCCGGACGTGGCGATATGTTCGAACTGATCGATCCGGCGACCGGCAAGGCGTTTTTGACCCTTAAGGATGCCGGGGCGGAGGTTGTCGATGCAGCGATGGAGGCCGCGGTGGCCGGGCAGAAAGTCTGGTGGGGCATGACGGCGGCTGAACGTGGCCGGATCATGTGGCGGATCGGGCAACAGGTGCGTGATCACCTTGATGCGCTTGCGTTGCTGGAAACCGTGAGCGCGGGCAAGCCGATCCGCGATACAAAGGTCGAGGTGCTTAAAGTTGCCGAGATGTTTGAATATTACGCCGGTTGGGCCGACAAGCTGCATGGCGATGTGATCCCGGTGCCGAGCAGCCATTTGAATTATACGCGGCCCGAACCATACGGCGTGGTGACACAGATTACGCCGTGGAACGCGCCGATCTTTACCGCCGGATGGCAGTTGGCCCCGGCGCTTTGCACCGGCAATGCGGCGGTTTTGAAACCATCGGAAATGACGCCGTTAACGTCACTTGCCCTTGGTGTTTTATCCAAAAAGGCCGGATTGCCCGACGGCGTGATCACGGTTCTGACCGGGCTTGGCATGACGACCGGGGCGGCGGCGACCACCCATGACGTCACGCGCAAGGTTGTTTTCGTTGGATCACCGCGCACCGGGGCGAGCATTGCGGCACAGGCGGCACAGAATATTGTGCCCTGCGTGCTGGAACTTGGCGGGAAGTCGGCCAATATCGTGTTTGGTGATGCCGACCTTAACCGTGCGGTGATCGGCGCGCAGGCCGCAATATTTAGCGGGGCGGGGCAAAGCTGTGTCGCGGGATCGCGGTTGCTGGTGCAGCGCAATGTGGTTGATCGTTTCCTTGATATGCTGGTTGACGGGGCCAATCGCATTCCGGTCGGTGATCCGATGGATAGCGCAACCCAGATCGGCCCGATCAACAATGACGCACAATATCAGACGGTGCGCCGGTTGGTGGCAGCAGGCCAGAAAGAAGGCGCGGAATTGCTGGCCGGGGGTATCCGCCCGGAAGGGGCCGCGTGTCAGGAGGGTTATTTCCTGCGTCCGACGGTGTTGGGCAATGTGCGCAATGAGATGGCGATTGCGCGCGAGGAAATCTTTGGCCCGGTGGTTTCCGTCATTCCGTTCGAGGATGAAGCCGAGGCAGTGGCGATTGCCAATGACAGCAAGTTTGGTCTGGCCGGGGCGGTGTGGACGCAATCGGTGGACCGGGCGCACCGGGTGGCGGCGAATGTCCGTGCCGGGACGTTCTGGATCAACAGTTACAAGACGATCAATGTCATGTCGCCGTTTGGCGGATTTGGTGCCAGTGGGTATGGAAGGTCGAGCGGCAAGGAAGGCTTGATGGAATATATGCAGCCCAAAAGTGTCTGGACCGAAACGGCGGCCAATCCGCCCGCCGCATTTGGCTATGCGCCGGAATAGAACGCATATCGATCATCAGGATCACGAAAAAGGGCCGCATGACGCGGCCCTTTTGACGTTTACATATTGGGATAGTTCGGGCCACCGCCGCCTTCGGGCACTACCCAGACGATGTTCTGGGTCGGGTCCTTGATGTCACACGTCTTGCAATGCACGCAGTTCTGCGCGTTGATTTGCAGACGTTTGCCGCCTTTGTCCTCGTCCGCGACAAATTCGTAAACACCTGCCGGGCAGAAGCGGGCTTCGGGCCCGTCATAAACCGCAAGATTGACGTTCACCGGCACGCTGGCGTCCTTGAGCGTCAGATGGATCGGCTGGTCTTCTTCGTGGTTGGTGTTTGACAGGAACACCGACGAGAGTTTGTCGAAGCTGACCACACCATCCGGTTTCGGATAGTCGATTTTCGGCATGTCGGCAGCCGGTTTCAGGCAGGCATGGTCCGCATGGTTTTTAAAGGTCCAGGGGGCCTTGCCACCCAACAGATAGGTATCAGCCGCACTATAGGCCATGCCGCCCCAGAAGCCCCATTTGGCGAAGCTTGGGCGGATGTTGCGGACCTTGTGCAGTTCGGGATAGACCCAGCTGTTTTTAAGTTTTTCCGGGTAGCTTTCCATCGAGGCGGGTGGCGTTTCGGCAGTTAGCGCCTCGAACGCGGCTTCGGCGGCGAGCATGCCGGTCTTCATCGCGGTGTGCGATCCCTTGATTTTCGGCACATTCATGAAACCGGCCGAACAGCCGATCAGACAGCCACCGGGGAAGACCAGATCGGGGATCGATTGAAAACCGCCTTCGTTCAGCGCACGCGCACCGTAAGAAATGCGGCGGCCCTTTTCGAAAATCTTGCGGACTTTCGGATGGGTTTTGAACCGCTGGAATTCGTCAAACGGGCTGAGATGCGGGTTTTCGTAATCAAGACCGATGACAAAACCGACCACGACCTGATTGTTATCAAGGTGATACAGGAACGACCCGCCATAGGTGTTTTTATCGAGCGGCCAGCCGGTGGTGTGGGTGATTTTGCCTTCTTCGTGAACTTCGGGGTCAACTTCCCACAGTTCCTTGATGCCGATGCCATAGGTTTGCGGATCGGAATTTTTGCGCAGATCAAACTTTTTGATCAGCTGTTCGGACAGCGAGCCACGGCAACCTTCGGCAAAGAAGGTGTACTTCGCATGCAGTTCCATGCCCGGTTCGTGGTTCGGGCCGGGCGTGCCATCGCGCGCGATGCCCATATCGCCGGTCGCGATCCCCTTGACCGAACCGTCCTCGTTAAACAGGACTTCGGCGGCGGCAAAGCCGGGATAAACTTCGATCCCCATGGCTTCGGCCTGTTCACCAAGCCAGCGGCACACATTGCCGAGGCTGACGATATAGTTGCCCTTGTTATGCATCTGCGGTGGGGTGGGGAGCTTGATACCGCCGGTTTCGCTCAGCATCAGGAACTCGTCCTTGCCAGCGGGGACATTCAGCGGTGCGCCGCGTTCTTTCCAGTCGGGGAAAAGTTCGTTCATCGAACGCGGTTCCATCACCGCACCCGAAAGCGTATGCGCGCCGACCTCGGAACCTTTTTCCACCACACAGACGGTGATTTCTTTTTCATGTTCCTGGGCGAGTTGCATCAGTCGAATGGCAGCCGACAGACCGGATACACCGGCACCGACGACAACCACGTCAAATTCCATGGATTCGCGTTCCATATGGCCTCTCTCCTTTGGCTGCCGACCGTTTCGGACTGTTTTCGCCCGTATGGGTCACAAGCCGGTATTCACCGATCAGAGTCTCGCCCAAGCCCTGATTTCTCACATTCATTGTTTAATCGGTATAGGTGTACCGATTTGAGTCACGTTTGTATATGGTGCAAGTGATCCAAAATCGTTAAAGTCGATTGAAATCCATGCGCCATTCCAAAGAATGCGCCGCAACATACACCGTTCCTGTGTAGATGAGCAAACCAATTACAGATTTTGATGTAAATAACCTGGACCCGCTGCAGGCATTGATCTGGCAGTTTGAAATGGGCGCGGACGAGGCGATTGCCGACGAGCCGCTGGACCGTTTCAAGGCATCCGAAAGCCTGAGCCGACAGGCAGCAAGCCAGCCCGGCCGTGCGTCATTGCCGCCCAATGGTGGCGCGGCTGCCCGCCCGGCGATGCCACGGCCCGCCGGTGGTGCAACCCCGATGACCCCGCCGCCGCCCATGCCACCGGGGGCAGGGTTCCTGTTATCCGATACGCCACACGAAGCCCGCCAATCGGCCCGTGACCTTGCCGCGGCGGCAACAAATCTGGCCGATCTAAAGGAAGCGGTCGAAAAGTTCGAAGGCTGCGCACTTAAGAAATCGGCCAGCAATACCGTCTTTGGCGTGGGGAACCCCGAAGCACGTTTGGTGCTGGTCGGCGAAGCACCGGGGGCGGAAGAGGACCGGCAGGGCGAACCCTTTGTCGGACCGAGCGGCAAGTTGCTCGATGCGATGTTGCGATCCATCGGTTTTGCGCGCGAGGAAGTCTATATCACCAATATCCTGCCCTGGCGTCCGCCGGGAAACCGGCAGCCGACCACCGCCGAAATCGCGGTGTGCGAACCATTTGTCCGCCGTCATCTTGAACTGATCGGGCCAAAGGTTGTTATCTGCCTTGGCGGCAGTGCGGCCAAGACCCTGATGGAAGAAGACCGCGGCATCACCCGGTTGCGCGGCACATGGAAAGAAATTCCGCTGGGGGCTGCCAGTGTTGCCGATGTGACGGCGATGTTCCATCCGGCCTATCTGCTTCGGACACCGGAACAGAAACGGATGGCGTGGCGCGATTTGCGGGCTGTTGCGCAGAAATTGTCGTAAATTACCTTACGAAACGCACGATGCATGGCCGATATGCAGCGGGCAGGCAATGTGCGGCCACCCCCGCCAAGTGGTTGATTTCGGAGAAATCATTTCGCGGCACCGGCTTTTGCTGGTATATATCTCTGCCAAATGCGGGGGGACACCGCACTCTACAGGTTGCGACGAGAAACTGCTTCGGGATACAAACACGGCTTTGCCGGAGTCTCGTAGGGGAAAGACTGGTTTTGATCGAAGCACTACAAACAAGGCTGCCGCGTGCCATATCGGCATTTCGGCGCACCGTTCTCATTTCCGGACTGGGTGCCATTGCATTGGTGCTGCCTGTAACGGACGCCCAGGCGACCAAGGAACAGGCTGCCCTTAGTGCGCCTGCGGCCAGTGATGATGCGGGCTCGGTCAAAACACCGACTGTGCTGTCCAAGCGTGATGCGGAACTTTACGAACAGATTTTTGCCGTGCAGGAGCAGGGCCGCTGGAAAGATGCGGACAACCTGATTTCGCGTCTGTCCGATGACCTGCTGATGGGGCATGTCCAAGCACAGCGCTATCTGCATCCGACGGCGTATCGGTCGCGCTACAAGGAACTCAAGGACTGGCTGGCACTTTATGCCGATCTGCCCGAAGCGCCGACCATCTACAAACTGGCGTTGCAACGCCGTGGCAATGCAACCTATCCGAAGAAACCGGTTGGCGGGTATGTCAACGGTGCCGGATATGATTACGAAGATATCCGTCCCTATTACCACAAATCGACCAAAAGCCTTTCATCGGCACAGCGTTCGCGCGCTTCGGTTCTGAAACGTCGTATTCGCCAGCGGATCGGCGGCGGTTGGCCCACCGGCGCGCTTGAGGTGCTTGAGGCACTGGAAACCAAGCGTTTGTTTGATGCCTATGAGCAGGACGAAGCGCGGACGTCGATTGCATCGGGATATTATTATTTCGGCAAGCCCGATCTGGCTTTGCGCCATGCCGCCGAAGCCGCAAAGCGGTCGGGCAAATACCTGCCGCAGGCGCATTGGACGGCGGGCCTGACGGCGTGGCGGCTGGGCAAGATGGATCAGGCGCATGACCATTTTGTGGCCCTGACCAAGAACGACTATGCGTCAAGCTGGACGCGGTCGGCCGGGGCGTTCTGGGCCGCAAGGATTGATCTGGCGGCGGGACGTTTTGTTGAAGCCGACAAGATGTTGCAGAAGGCCGCGGAATATCCGCGGTCGTTTTACGGGCTTCTGGCGTTGCGGTCGCTTGGCCGGGATGACGTTTTTGACTGGGACAGTCTGGCGCTTGATGAAAATCGCGCCAACAAGCTGAAGCTTGATCCGCATGGCCGTCGTGCCCTTGCCCTGATCCAGATCGACAGGCGTGAAGAGGCCGAACAGGAATTGCGCAAGGCCGCAGCCAGCGACGATGCCAAGCTGCGCCGTGCGGCCCTGGCGCTTGCCGATAGTGCGAATTTTGCGGCGCTGACCATGCGGCTTGGCGGTTATATCGCGCAGAAAACCGGCGAGGTCATCGTCAATGCGCTTTATCCGGTGCCGCCATGGGCGCCGCAAGGCGGGTATGAAGTTGACCGGGCGCTGATTTATGCGTTGATGCGTCAGGAATCCGGCTTCAATGCCGAGGCGCGGAGCCACGCCGGGGCGCGTGGTTTGATGCAGCTGATGCCCGCAACCGCAAGCTATATCGGCAATACCCGTTATCGCGGTGAAAAGCGTGCAGAACTTTACGAGCCGGAAGTCAACCTGTCGCTGGGTCAGAAATATGTCGATCATCTTCTGGGGCAGAACGGGGTCGATAACGGCTTCTTGCAGTTGATGGCGGCTTATAATGGCGGGATCGGCAATCTGGGGCGCTGGCAGAAGGCGCTGAAGGATAACGAAGATCCGCTTTATTTCATCGAAAGCATTCCGTCGCGTGAAACGCGCCTGTTTATCGAGCGTGTGATGGCGAACCTTTGGATGTATCGGTCGCGTCTGGGGCAGGACAGCCCGTCGCTTGATCGTCTTGCTGCGGGGCAGTGGCCGGTTTACCAGTCGCAGGACCTTGGTGCTGGTGATGACGGCCTGACCGCCGAACGCTGATCGGGATTGATGACCGCAGACAATAATCGCAATGGTGAACCGGCATCTGATCGTCGTGATCAGGGAACGGTTCTGGACCGGATGCAGATGCCACCGATGAGTGGCGATGAGGCGCTTCGCCGGTTCCACAAAGACCGCGAAGCAGGCGGCCATAAATCACAGAGCGATGAAACCACGGAACTTGCCAAACTGCATCCGGTGATGCGATTTGCGGCGGTCGCGGGAACTTTCATTCTGATTGTCGCGGCTTTGCTGGGTGTGCTGTATCTGATTGGTTCCTAGGGGACGGTGCAATCTGTGCCGCGTCGTCGGACCACATAAAAAAACGGGCACAGATGTCTGCGCCCGTTTTTGTTGTCCGAAGATCAGACCGGGTTACAGCGACTGGCAGAATTTTTCGAAATCCTGCACGGTTGCATATGATTTCTGGGTACCCGGACGGGTGATGCTGTCTGCCGCATACCGCACGGCCATTTCAAGGGCGGCTTTGACGTCACGGTTTTCGGCATAGTAGCGCGCAAAGCTGCCGATAAAGGCATCGCCAGCACCGGTCGTATCGACCGGCTTGACCGATACAGGATCAATATGGACTGCGTCGTCATTGCCATTGATCAGAAGCGCGCCATCGCCGCCCAGTGTCACAATTACGGTTTTGACACCACGGGCGATCAGGCTTCTTGCGGCGGCTTCGGCATCGGCCAGTGAATTCACGGCCATACCCGAAATCGTCGCAAGTTCCGTCTGGTTCGGGACGAGGAAGGTGGCCTTTTCGATTTTGGTGCTGTCGAGGTCAGCCGGGGCCGGGGCCGGATTAACCAGCGTTTCAATGCCATGTTCGGCACCAAAGGCGACGGTGTGATAGACCGTTTCCAGCGGAATTTCGAGCTGCATCAAAATCAGGTCGCATTCCTTGAGCGCATCGGCAGCACGGTCGACATCGGCCGGGGACAGTTGTGCATTGGCCCCTTTGACAATCAGGATGCAATTTTCGCCTGACGGTTCGACAAAGATCGGGGCGACGCCGCTTGAGGTGCCCGGTACCCGTTCGACAAAGCGGGTATCAATGCCCGATGTTTCGAAATTGCGGATGGTGTTATCGGCAAAGATATCGTCGCCGACCTTGGTGACCATCATGACATCGGCGCCAAGACGTGCCGCCGCGATGGCCTGATTGGCGCCCTTGCCGCCACATCCCATTTCGAAACGTGGTGCTTCGATGGTTTCGCCGGGCAACGGCATACGATCCGTATAGGTGATCAGATCGACCATGTTGCTTCCGACAATGGCAATTTTGCCTGCCATATTCATTCTCCTGATTTACAGCGAACGGATCGCCTGTTCGGCCGTGTCACTTTCGGCCTGCGTCATATAGCCCAGCCTTACCGAGAAATTCCGGCTTTCGCCAGATCGCAGGGAAATGACATGTCCCTTGGCTTTTTCGGCGTTGAAGCCTTCGGGTTCGCAGGTGGATGGCAGGGCAAAGGCCGCGACCTTCTGATCCTGATTTGCCAGTATCCAGCGGACCGTTTTGGGAAAATCATTGGTGTTATAGGCAATGTGAAACGCATCGCCTTCGACGCGGCGCATCATGCAGGCGGTGTTGCCATGCGCATCGGTTTTGGCGTTGCGGATGTAAAACACCTGTTCGGGATCATAGCGATGCGGTTCGTCGAGGGTTTCCATCGCCGCCGGATTTTGCGCCAGCGTTTCAAGAAACGCATCGTAATCCGGGTTGCGCGGCACATGGGCCGGGACTTCGGTGCGAACGATGGTGTCGGTGGGAGTGAAACCGGCGGGCTGGATGATTTGTGCGCCGTCACAGAACGCGAAATTGACGTGGCACATATACATCAGGTCCATTGCTGCACCCGACAGGTTTTCGACATTCATCTGAATATCGAAAAGCGTCGCATCCGGGCGCAGAACCACACGGGGTCGCGCCATGTAATGCGCCCGGAAGCCCATGACATATTCGCGGGTGCCACTGATCGCCATAAAGGCACCGTCGTCGTCATGGCCAAATTCAATGGCGGCACTATCCATTTCGGCACAGGGCATTTCACCATGCAGCGGATGGGTATCGGTCGGACCGGGGCAGCCATTGGTCAGCAGCCCCGAATGGAACGCAAAACAGCCATAGGTTTCGACAATGACGTTGGCCGGGCGCGGCATGCTGAACATGTTTTCCATGGTCAGATCCACGCCATCAAACACCGCATCCCAGATCATCTGCCCCATGAAGGGCAGAATGACCAGATAGCCGCGTTCGTTTTTCAGCCGGACTGCTTCGATGCCGGTTTCATAGCGAAACAGGCTGGCCGACATGCCACCGTGCGATGCGATGACATGTTCGGCGTCGCCGAAGAAGGTTTTGCGCAGGTTAACCTTGGTTGACGCAGTCATGAAGTCACCTCGTTTAACGCGAACGGTTTTTATAGGCGTTGAGCGCAATCACCAGCAGAAGGAACACGCCCCAGATAAAATCGATCAGATGGTTGGAAAACCGCAGAATCTGGAAGCCGCTTGACAGCAGCATCAGGGCCGCAACCGCGATCGACACACCGAGCACCGTGCCACGGCCACCGGCCGGGTTGGTGCCGCCCAGAACCGCAATCAGAACCGCCTGAAGCAGATAGGATGTGCCGTAATCCGACTTTGCCGCATTGGTACGCCCCGAAAGAATGATTCCGGCGATGGACGCCATCACCCCGGTCAGCATGTAGCTGAGCAGGACCATCTTTTCGCGTTTCAGACCGGCAAACAGGGCGGCCTTCGGGTTGGTACCGATCAGCATCAGATTGATGCCAAAGGTCGTGCGGCGCAGCATGAAGGCAATCAGGCAGGCCAGAACCACGAACAGGACAAACGGCGTTGCCAGACCAAAGATCTTGCCATTGCCGATAAAGGCCCAGGCTTCGGGGAAGCCGACAATTGCCGGGCCGCCGGTCATGACGATGGCAAGGCCGGTAAAGACCTGCCCGGTGCCAAGGGTGGCCAGAATGGGCGTGATTTTTAACCGGGTAATCAACAGACCGTTCAAAGCCCCAGCGACAAGCCCGGTGCCAAGGGCGACAACACCACCCAGCAGAACAATGCCAAAACCGGTATCGGCAACACCTGCGTCGGTGGCGAATTTCTTGAACATCACCCCGGCAAAGATGCCCGACAGGTTGGCAATGCCGATCACCGAAAGGTCAATGCCGCCGGTCAGCATGGCAATCATCATTGCAATCGACAGAAGGCCCAGTTCCGGGAAGGTGTAGGTGATGGATTCAAAATTGTAATAGCGCAGGAATTTATCCGGGCTAAGGGCGGTCATGACAACAAAGATCAGGATCGTCATGGCGATCAGCTGAACGATATTGTTGTCCTTGTTCAGAAGGTTGCGGAAATCGAGTTCACGTTTCATATCGGCCCCCTCACGCATTCGCACGGCGGTCACGCCATGCCGTAATGGCGGTGGCAATTACAATGATGACGCCGACAACAACGCGCTGCCACGTCGTGTCGATCTTCATGATGATCAGGCTGTTTTTCACCATCACCAGCATGAACACACCCAGCATGGTTCCCAGAACGGAACCGCGCCCCCCAAAGATGGAAGCACCGCCCAGAACCACAGCCGCGATCACGTCCAGTTCAAGACCGACGAAATCGCGCGGGTTGGCAAGCCAGATCATGCCGCTGTGCAGGAGGCCGGCAAAACCGGCCAACGCCCCGGCCACACAATAGATGAAGAAGGTGATCTTGCGGATGTTGAAGCCAACGCGGCTGGCGGCTTCGGGATCGCCGCCCATGGCATAAACCCCGCGGCCGATCATGGTATAACGCAGCACAAGATGCAGGGCCACGGCCAGAACGACATAGACAGCAACCATCGCGGTCAGGCCATAGGTCGTGCCATCGGGTTTGACCATGCTGATGATATCGGACTTTCCGAAATCAATCAGGGCATCGGGCATTTTGTTGATGTTGATCATGCTGGTGCCAACAACGCCCAGCAGGAACCCGCGCACCATGCTGCCCGTACCCAAGGTCACGATCAGCGGGATCATGCGGAATTTATAAACAAAGAACGCATTCAGGCAGCCAAACAGCGCCCCCATCGTCGCCGCGGCAACGAAGGGCAGGACAACACCGTCATAATTGAAATACAGCATGCCCTTGATGGTCAGATACATCGCGGCAACAGCGAATGCCGGGAACGAAACATCAATCCCGCCGGAAATCATCACCAGCAAAACGCCAAGCGCCATGATGCCGATGATCACGTTGCTGCGCAGAAGGCTGAACATGTTGTCCAGGCTCCAGAAGGCGGGGTTGACCAGCCCGATCAGGATCATGGCAAGCACAAGAATGCCCGCGATGACCACCTCTGATTTTTGAAACCAGGCCATCGAGTTTTTCCTTACGTTAAATTCTTGAGCTTGTCGCTGATCTGGTCTTCGGAGGTATCGGCAGATGCCATTTCCTCGACAAAGGCTCCGCGATGCATCAGGACAATACGGTTACAGTTATGGACCAGTTCCGGCACGTCGTCGGAAATCATCAGCACGGCCAGCCCTTCTTTTTGGGCCAGTTCGCGAATGATCCGGTGAATTTCCGCCTTCGATCCGACATCCACCCCGACGGTCGGGCCGTTCAGGATCAGGAATTTGGCATTGGTCAGAAGCCAGCGGGCAATCACCACACGTTGCTGGTTGCCGCCCGAGAGTTCCTTGACCAGCTTTTTGCCGGTGGGGGTTGCGATCTGCATGTCGCGGATCATGGTTTCAACCCATTCTTCGGCCTTGTTATGATCAATCAGCAGGCCGGGGGCCAGTTTTTCGTAACTGGTCGCAAGCATGTTGCGATCAATGCCCTGGGTTAGAAACAGTCCTTCGCTAAGACGGTCTTCGGGAACATAGGCAACCCCGGCCCTGATCGCCTTTTGCGGCGTATCAAGCACGGTTTGCGTGCCGTTGATCGAAATGGTGCCGCTGTAACCGGGCATCATGCCAAACAGGGACAGGGCAAGTTCGGTGCGACCCGACCCAAGCAGGCCGGAAACACCGACAATCTCGCCCGGTTTGATCGCGAGGTTGATATTGTCGAGATCGTTTCCGTGGGTCAGGTTTTTGGTTTCAATGCGCGGCGGCATCGAACCATATTTCTGCTGGTCCCAGATATAGGGTTCGGAAATGATATCAGACCCGGTCATGTGACGGGTGATCAGGGCTTCGTCAAAATCACCGGTCGGGCCGTCGGCCACTTTCTGGCCGTTACGGATGACGGTGATATGTTCGCTGATTTCCAGCATTTCGCGCATTTTGTGACTGACAAACAAAATGGCAATCCCGCGCGACTGGATATCCTTGACGATGCGAAAAAGCGTTTCGATTTCCTTGCCGGTCAGGGCGGTTGTCGGTTCGTCCATGATGATCAGACGGGCATCTGACATCAGCGCACGGGCAATCGCCACAAGCTGTTTGCCTGCCGTGGACAGTTTTTCGACATCGGTATCAAGGTCAATATCAACCCCGAGACGTTTGACCGCTTCCTTGGCAATCTCGCGGACCTTGCGCCAGTTCAGAACCTGACGCTGTTCGCGAAGCTGCACATTCATGGCAAGGTTTTCGGCCACGGTCAGGTTCCCGAACAGGGAGAAGTCCTGATAGATCACCTGCACCCCATGTTCGATGGAGGCCATGGGGTGCAGGCTTTCAACCTTGTTGCCATCAATGTAAATCTCGCCGGCATTTGGCTGATATACACCGGACATGATCTTGATCAGGGTCGATTTGCCCGAACCGTTTTCACCGGCAAGACAGTGGATTTCGCCTTTTCGGATCGTCAGCGAAAGATCCTTAAGCGCAACAACGCCGGCAAATTCTTTCCGGACGTTTCGCAATTCAATGAAATTTTCAGACATGACAAGCCCGTCAACGTGAAACAAAGGGCCTGATCTCATAATAAAATGAAGGCGTCCTTAATGGACGCCTTCACCAAAGGATGAAATCAGAAGTTATACTTGTCCATGTTTTCCTTGGTCACACCGACCCAGCCCTGGCCATAAACCAGGTTGGCATTGCTGCCTTCCGGGGTGCTGAGATTGGTGTAACCCGGAAGGCCAAGGTCGAGACCAGCCTTGATCTGGTCGCCTTTGCCGTCGAGCGCCATAATGGCCAGCATGTTCATGGCATAGCCAGCAACCGCCGGATCCCAGAACTGGATGTATTCGATGTCGCCATTTGCCAGATATTCACCGGCAACCGACACCAGACCGGTACCTGCGAAGTGCAGTTTACCCTGAAGACCGCGTTCGGCGATCAGACGACCGGCACCTGCCGAGGTCGGCATCGGGCCGCCAACGATACCCTGAAGGTCCGGGTAGGTGGTCAGGGTTTCTTTGAGTTTGGTGTAGTCGGTGTTGGCGTCGTCATAGGTTTCGAGACGCTCGGTCGCCAGTTCCATGTCCGGGAAATGCTTTTTCTGGTATTCGACGGCACCGTCGATCCATTCATTCTGGGATTTGGAGGTCAGGCTGCCGACGGTGGCGGCATATTTGCCCTTGCCACCCATGGAGGTCCCGAGGACTTCCATCAGCTTCGCGCCATATGCCTTGTTATCAAACGCTTCGAGGATGTAGTCGGCGTTTTTCAGGTTTGATGCTTCGTGGGCGATCACGATGATACCGCGGTCACGGGCCTTTTTCAGAACCGGTTCGACGGCTTCGACCGAGAACGGCACGATGTTGATGGCATCAACGCCCTGTGCGATCAGGTTTTCAATCAGCTGCACCTGTGCGGCGGCGTCCGCGGCACTCGGTCCGACCATCCAGGTATCGTGACCGGTGTCTGCGCCGAACTGTTCGACACCTTCGCGCATACGGTCAAACCATGCGATGCCGTCAACCTTGACCACGGTGGCGATGGAATATTCCTTGCCGGTGGTTTCGGATGTGAATTTCGAAATGATGTCCGGCGTTTTGACCGCTTCGTCTGCATGGGCCGCACCTGCAAGCAGGGAACCGGCGACGACAAGCGATGAAAGAAGCTTGTTCATTGTTACCTCCAAATTGAAATCGTTTTTTAGCTGGCAGTTTTCTGCGTCTTATTGGCATGAAAGCCAAGGCTTTTCACGCGGTTCGTTCCGAAAACAGCAATTTTCCGGTGGCCGGGATGCGGCCACCGGCACCGTTTACTGACCGATAATCTTAATGCTGGCGCTGGCACCGATGCGCGATGCCCCGGCTGCAATCATCTTGAATGCGTCTTCGGTGGTGCGAACGCCGCCCGACGCCTTGACCCCGATATCCGGGCCAACGGTTTTGCGCATCAGGGCGATGTCTTCGGCAGTGGCACCGCCGCCGGCGAAACCGGTCGAGGTTTTGACGAAATCGGCACCGGCCTGTTTGGACAGTTCGCAGGCAAGGACTTTCTGTTCGTCTGTCAGCAATGCTGTTTCGATGATGACCTTGAGGGTGGCATCGCCGCAGGCTTCTTTTACCGCGGCAATATCGGCGCGAACGGCATCGGTATCGCCAGCCTTGAGCAGGCCAAGTGCTATGACCATATCGACTTCGCGGGCACCCTGTTCAACCACCCAGCGGGTTTCGGAAACCTTGGCGGAAACCGGATCGGCCCCGAACGGGAAACACACCACAGAGCATGCCAGAACATTGGTATCGGCCAGTTCGCGCACGACCAGCGGGATATAGATCGGATTGACACAGACCGCCTTGAAAGCGTGTTTTCGCGCATCGGCGCACAGCGAGACAATCTGATCGGGGGTGGCGTCCGCCGCCAGAAGGGTGTGATCAATATAAGCGGCAAGATCGCCTGCAACGGCGGGAAGTGGAGCATTCGACATGTAACGTTTCCCTCGACGATAACGGGTTGCTATCGCCGTTTTGTTAAATTTTTAACATTTATTGAAATGATCCTGTCATCGGGTTAACATCCGGTCAAGCCAAAAACATATCAGAACAGAACTTGATTGAGTTGCTGCCCGTCTCGCTATAATCAGGGGTTTTAGGATGAAATTTATGGTTGTGCTGAGCGGTTTTCGACATCATTTCAGGTGTGTCTGCGGCCTGTCAGCCAGTATATCGGCAGTGAACGGAGTCTGAATGTCGATCAAATCGCAGGACCGGATAGAAGCCCTGACCCGCAATCTGGAGGTCAGCAATGTCATTCGGTTGAAGGATGCCGCCGATCTGCTGGGCGTTTCGGAAATGACGGTCCGCCGTGATGTCGCCAATTGTGAAAATATTTTCACATATATGGGGGGGTACATCACGCTCAAGTCGCCAGCAGCCGGTGGCCTTGGATATATCTTGGACCGTGAACGCGGTTCGCATACCGATCTCAAGCGCACAGCCTGTCAGATTGCCGCGCGTTATGTCAAACCGGGCGATACCATATTTCTTGATTGCGGGACGACCATTCCCTATCTCGCCAATGCGTTACCAGAAAATCGGGATATCACGGCGATCTGCTATTCGATCAATGTCGCCGAAATCCTGTGCAAAAAGCCGGGCCTTCGGGTCATCATGCTGGGCGGGATGTATCACGCGTCTTCGGCATCCTTTGCCGATAGCAACAGCGTGAATGCCATTCTGAACCTGAATATCAATACCGCCTTCATGTCGGCGGGCGGGGTCAATATCAGCCGGGGTGTCAGTTGTTCCAACCCGCATGAGGTTGATATCAAACAGGCGGTTCTTGAGACCGCGGCCAACAAGATCCTTGTTGTCGATTCAACAAAGTTCAATGTCATCAAGCCCATGCTGTTTGCCAAGCTGGAGCAGTTCGACATGATCTGTACCGATCCGAAATGCGATCCGGAACTGGCAACCAAAACCGGTTGTCCCCTGATTACGCAATAGCGAAGGGCATCAAGGGCTGTCGCTTGAGCTAGTTCGGTTCGGCCTGTGTTGCGTCGGCGATTTCTGCGTTCAGCAATTGTATTTCCGCCTCGGTCGCACCGCTGAGCGGGTCGTCCTTTGGAATGTCACGATAGAGATCGGTAAAGACATTCAGGGCCTGCTGATACTTGTCCTGCTGTTTGAGCATCATGCCATAGTAATAGCGGCTGAGCTGATGGTTTGGCATCTGGCCAAGCGCATGCAGGATCAGATCGCGTGACACCTTGTCAATCTGGCCTTGTTGGGCGGTAATGCGTGTATCGGCATATTCGATGGCGAGTAACGGATTATGACCGGAAAGCGCATAGGCACGCGCAAAGGCGGCAACCGCCCGCTCGATATCGCCCAGACGCAATGACCCACGCGCCAGAACGACCCAGCCCTGCAAATTGCGGGGATTGGCTTCAAGCGACAGGACGATCTGGCTGAGCAGACGGCGGATCTGCTGATCGGTCTGAAAGTCGGGATCAGTCACATCGTTTGCCGCGGCCGCAGCGGCGGCAAGATTGCGTTCGCCCGCCCGTTCGGAATAGGGGCGCGACGGAATTTGTGGCATGCCGATCGCGCTATACAAAATAACTGCGGCAATCACGGGCAGGGTTGAAAAGCCGATCCGCGCCATCGGGCCAAAGGCGCGGCGGGCATCGGGTGTATTGTGGCTATCCACCCCCGCAGGCCGACGCGGCAGGCTGGCATAGATCGCAAGCCCGCCAAACGCGGCAAGTATGACAAGGCCAAGCCAGATCAAAAGGAACCTCGCGACGGGAGAATACTATATGCGGGGCGGCCAAACTGCATCGTTACGAGCGATCCTGTGACGTGCCAAGGATTTCATCAAGCCGCTTCTGTTCCTGATTGGAAAGCGATTTCGGGCCCGCACCGTCTTCGCGCTGTTTGCGGCGGTAGAAGGCGATCACCGCAATCAGGGCCAGAAATGCCAGAACGGCGGGGCTGATCCACAGGATGTAGGTTTCGGGTTTCAGCGGCGGGTTCAGCAGAACATAATCGCCATAGCGTTCGACGATGTAATCAACGACTTCTTCGTTGGTGTCGCCAGCAACCAGACGTTCGCGCACCAGAATGCGCAGATCACGGGCCAGATCGGCATCGGAATCGTCAATCGACTGGTTTTGACAGACCAGACAGCGCAAGCCCTGACTGATGTCGCGCGCGCGTTCTTCAAGCTTGGGATTGGACAGCATCTCGTCAGGATTGACCGCAAAAGCCGGTGCCGTATGCAGGCCCAGCAGAATGACAAAGGCCGCGAACAGTGAATAATTTCGACGGATCATCCTTTTAACTCCGCAATCTTTGGCAGTAAGACTTCTTCAAGAACCTGATTTGAGATGGGCCCGACATGTTTGTACCGGATCTGACCGGTGCCATCGATAATAAAGGTTTCCGGCACGCCATAGACCCCGAAATCAATACCGGTCCGCCCGGATAAATCCATCCCGACCGCGGCATAGGGATCGCCAAGTTCATCAAGCCAGTTGACACCGTCCTGCGGGTCTTTTTCCTTGTAGTTCAGGCCATAAACCGGAACGTCAGCCTCACGCGCGAGGCGCTTGATGAGCGGATGTTCCGCACGACATGGAATGCACCAGCTGGCGAACACGTTCAGAACCGATACCTCGCCTTTTGAAATATCGGCGCGTGACAATCCGCGGTCACGGCCTGGCAATGGGGGCAACTGGAAATCGGGTGCCGGTTTACCCAGCAAGGCCGACGGCACAACAGATGTATCTTTACCAATATTCGTCAAAAAGACACCGGCAAGAGCAGCAAAGAGTACCAGCGGGATGACTGCGATCCAGAATCTCATGAAGCGGGAACTCCGTTTTTCTTATAGCGCAGGATAATGCGCGTACAGATACTGATGGCACCGCCGATCAGCATCAGTAACATTCCGCCCCAAACCCAGGGCATCATTGGCAGGAACCGGACGGTCACGACACGCCCGCCATCTTCGGCCCGTTCGCCAACGGAAACATGCAAATCCCCATCGCGTCCATGCCAGATATCGGCTTCCTTGGTTTCGATGCCGCGGATTGGATAATAGCGGACTTCGGGGAAGAGTTCGGCGACCGGCTGGGCGTTGCGATAGATGATGAAGGTCGCCTTGCGGGTGGCGAAGTTTTCACCGGGCAGCAGCGCCACACCTTCGTATTGCAGGTTATAGGGGCCGATCTGAATACTCTGTCCGGTGCGCGCCGAAAGCGATATCTGCTGTTCCCAGATGGCACTGGCCGATCCGCCTGCGATCAGGATGGCGATCCCGATATGGGCAAAGGTCATGCTGAGATAGCGGGGACCAAGAAGCTGCAGATTGCGGTATTTGCCTTCGCCGTGGTCGGGTTGACGCCACAGGCGTTCCCAAAGATCACCAAGGGCGGCGGTAAAGACCCAGGCCGCAAGACCAATACCCAGCAATGGCAGCGGGGACGCATCGATAAAGCGCATCCAGACAAACAGGATCACGATCAGCGACATCATGGCGGCCAGCTTCATCCGCCGCCCGATCTGCCATGCCTCGTCCTTGCGCCAGCGCAGCGTCGGGGCAAAGCCCATCAGAAACAGAAGCGGCAAACCGATCGGGATCAGGGCCTGAACAAAGAACGGTGGGCCAACCGTGATGATATCGCCGCCCAGCCAGCGCAGGAACAGCGGATAAATGGTGCCGATCAGGACTGTGGCCGCCGCAACCGAGAGCATCACACTGTTGAGGAACATGCCGCTTTCGCGCGATACCAGCGAGAAGTCCTTGTCATCGATCATGTCGGTCGCGCACCGCCAGAACATGAAATAGGCCCCGCCAAACAGAACGCAGAAGGCAACCAGAAGGGCAACAGCGTCGCCGCTGCTGAGCAGGGCGGTTGGCAACGGACCCAATAGATCGGAGCGTACGAGGAATGTCCCGAACCAGCCGGCAGCAAAGGCCGACAGCGCCAAAAGAGCCGTCCAGGGTTTCAGGGTTTCGGTTTTTTCAAGAACGGCCCGACAATGCAGGAATGCCGTGGTCAACAGCCAGGGTAGCAATAGTGCATTTTCGGATGTATCCCAGTACCACCAGTTGCCCCATGCCTGTTCGGTATAAGCACGGTAAGCGTTGATGGCGATGGCACCGCCCAGCAATGTCCAGGAAACCATCGTCCACGGGCGCAGTTGTTCCGACCATGCACGGTCAAGCTTCGCACCCGGCAGTGCGGCAAAGGTCACCGCGAAAATCACCGATAATCCAGCAAGACCGGCATACAGGATCGGCCCGCGTGCCATACCGGCAAGGTCCTGCAATTCCGGATCAAGACCGTTGCCATCAAGCGGTGCGATGCCCGACCGGATAAACGGATCGGCGTCAATGATTGTTACCGCCGCCAGAAGGGCGACAATGATGCCAAGGATACCAAGGGCGACACGATCCTGTTCGGTAACGCCGCGCGCAATGCTTTGCAGCGCGTATATCAGTGTCGCCAGCGTGCTGGTCGCGACCCAGAACAGCATGGCGCCGCTATCGGAGATGACGGAGGCACCGATACGGTAAATCATCGGGGTAGATGAATGACTGTAATCGGCCACCACGGGCAGGGTAAAATCACTGACAATAAAGGAATGGATCAGGGCAGCTTCGGCAATGATTGCCAGAACGCACATGGCAAAGGGCAGGGGCCAGACACCGAAACCGACATTTTCGGAAGTCCGGATATTGCCGGTCAGTCCATCTGGCAAGGTTCCGCCAGCAATTGCCGTTGTCGGGCCGAGCGCGCGATAGCTTGCGCGAAACAGGGCCGGACAGAACAGGACGGCCTGACAGGTTCCCAATGCAAGAATCAGGATAAGGGCAAAATGTCCAAACTCTGCGATCATGCGTTCTTCAGATTTCCCCGATATGTGGTGTTCACCAAACGAACACCACTCAGCCCCTGCTGTCAAACAGCAAGGCATCCACCCAGTTTAATGCCGCTTTGATGGCTTCAATATGAGGTTTTTATGATGGCAGAATGTGGCTTAATTACGCATCTCTTCGGCGTTGCGGGCTTCGATTTCTTCCCAATAACCGCTTTTTTTCAATGAGTCAGCGACCTCGGGCGGCATGTAGTTTTCATCATGCTTGGCCAGAACTTCGGATGCGATGAACTGGCCCTCGGAACCCATATGGCCCTCGGCGACGACCCCCTGGCCTTCACGGAACAGGTCGGGAAGGATGCCGGTATAGGAAATGGTGACCGAATTTGCCATGTCGGTGACGATAAAGGTGACGGTTTCACCGCCGCCAAGCTTTTTAAGCGATCCTTCTTCGACGAGGCCACCGACGCGCAGGCGCTGATCGGGATCAATCGGCGATTTTTCGGCGATTTCGGTCGGGCTGAAGAAGAACACAACCGAATCTTCAAATGCCGTAAGGGCCAAGGCAGCCGCCGCCCCGACCGCCAGAAGGGCAGCCATGACGATATACATGCGTTGACGTTTGCGGGATTTGGCACGCGAAAGAGACACTTTGATATTCTCCGCTCAGGAAGGCTTGGGCTCAGGAAGTCGGGGACTGGTCTGTTGTGCGGGCACGTCTGGGACGGCGAGCTTTCAGAACAGTTTCAAGCTGATCAAGTTCGGTCTGGCTTTGACGAAGGCCACGCAGGGTCATGATCAGAAGAATGATCATCGCAAGGGCTGCGATACCGTAACTGGCCCAGATATAGCTGCCATAGCCGCCCATTGAGAAGAATTCGTTCATTTGCTGGCTCCGGCGTTGTGACCCTGATCATAGGCGAGTTCGTCATGATCGCCGCTGGCAACCGGGCGTTCGTCAAACAGGCCGCTCAGTTGAAGCGCACGGATGCGCCGCTGGTTGAGTTCAAGGCGAACGCGCAGCACCAGAACGATGAAATAATAACCGGTGAAGGCAAAGGCCATGATCAGAAGCGGGGCGAGCATGCTGGGATCGATGCTGGGCCCGCCCATACGGGCAACCGATGCCGGTTGATGCAGGGTATTCCACCAGTCGACGGAAAATTTGACGATCGGCACATTGATCGCGCCGACCAGTGCCAGAGCCGATCCGGCCTTTGATCCGCGTTCGGGATCGTCAAAGGCATTCACAAGCGCGATATAGCCAAGATAGAGGAACAGCAGGATCAGCATTGATGTCAGACGCGCATCCCACACCCACCATGTTCCCCACATTGGTTCGCCCCAAAGCGACCCGGTAATAAGCGTAAGGGCGGTGAATGTTGCGCCAACCGGGGCGGTGGCGCGCGCGCAGATATCGGCAAGCGGATGTTTCCAGATCAGGCTCATGGCCCCGCAAAGAGCCATGCCGACATAACAGAACAGGCCCATCCATGCCGCGGGCACGTGGATATACATGATGCGGACGGTGTTGCCCTGCTGATAGTCAACCGGCGATCCGATCAGGGCCAGATAAAGCCCGACGGCGGTCAGAATGACGGTCAGCGCGACCACCCAGGGCATCATGGCCCTGGTCAGTTTCAGAAACACGCTTGGTTTGGCGAAACGATGCATTTTCTCTCGTCCGTTTGCGGCGATGCCGCCGAAGGTCGTCTGTTTTAAGTTATTCCACGGCCTGCCGGATGGCGTGGGCCGTGGCAAACGGGGCGGCAGCCAAAGACAGTAACAGGATCGCCCCCATGATCTGTAACTGTGCCTGGGCGGAAATGCCAAGCAATGCGGCCTCGACCGCACCGGCACCGAAAATCAGTACCGGTATATATAGTGGCAGGACCAGCAATGACACCAGAACACCGCCGCGTCGTGCCCCCAAAATCAGTGCCGCACCAATCGCCCCGATCAGGCTGAGTGCCGGTGTGCCGATCAGCATGGCGATCATCAGGGTGCCAAAGCCATCCTGATCCATATTGAGCATCACGGCCATCACGGGTGCCGCAATAATCAGCGGCAGGCCGGTCGTCAGCCAATGGGCGCACACCTTGCCCAGAACCAGCAATTCCAGCGGTGCAGGCGACAGGGTCAGCAATTCCAGCGTGCCATCCTCGTAATCGGTCTGAAAGACACGTTCGAGTGACAGCATGGCCGCCAGCAGGGCCGAGACCCAGATCACACCCGATGCAATGCGCGCCAGAATATTGGCTTCGGGGCCGACACCAAACGGAAACAGGGTGGTGGTTACGATAAAGAAGGCAACCACCATCACGGAATCCGCGCCCTGACGCAGGGCCAATCGCAAATCACGACGCAGGATGGCGACAAAGGCATTCATATCGCGGCCTCCGTCGCTCTGCCTTGATCCATGTCGAGTGAGAGATGCTGGTTGGCATCTTCATCATCATGTTCGATCAGCCATTCCATCATCGGGATGGCAAACGGATCAAGATCAAGGATGATCGGTGCCGCGATATCCAGATCGACATGGGTGGAATAAATCACGATGCCGCCTTTGGCCCGGAATTCGGCGATCAGACGCGCCAGTTCGGCACAGCTTTCGCGATCAAGGCCAACGGTCGGCTCGTCGAGCAGCCAAAGGTCGCTTTGACCCAGCAGGATACGGGCAAGGGCGGTGCGGCGTTTTTGACCACTTGAAAGATATCGCCCGGCGGTTTTGCCAAGGTGATGAATATCAAGGGCGCGAAGCGCCTGATCGATTTCGGCATCAATATCGGAAATACCGCGCAGTTCGGCCCACAGGCGCAGATTATCGCGAACGGTCAGGACCGGTTTGATCGCGTCCTGATGACCAAGGTAATGCAGGCGCGCGCGATGGCCGATTTTATCATCGGCGATATCGTCACCCTGCCAGCGGATGGTGCCGCGGCGCGGGGCCATGAGGCCCGCCATCAGGCGCAAAAGGCTTGATTTTCCTGCACCATTGCGACCGCGCAGCATCACGGCATCGCCGGTATTGGCGCTAAAGGAAAGATCGCCAAAGACCAGACGTTCGCCACGCAGACAGGTCAGATCAGAACCGGTAAAAACTGTCATCTAACTCGTTTGACTGTCGGAATTCATGCCGGATGCGCTTTTTCTATACCGCGCCCGACGTTATTAATCATGCTTTATCCGACATTGGATGTGATGACATTGTTTCAAATCAATCCAAAAAGACGTGAAACGCCGCAGCGATCAAAAATCGGCTGCGGCGCGGGCAAAGCGATAGCAGATCAGAAGCGGATGACCGAGGCACTTCGAACCGGCCCGCCGCGGCCTTCCTGAACAAGGACCGCGACACCGCCGTCGCAAGGCTGGTTCAGGGCGAAATCAAGTTCGCGCTGCATGCCGTCCCACTGCCCAAGATCGATCATTTCGCGCACGACATTGGCATGAACCAGACGCCGCCCGGCATTTTCACCAGACCGGACATCGCGTGCCTGCTCGCGATCAAACCCGATCAGCCAAAGCTGATAGGACTGCCCGGCAGGCGGGGTATTGAGCATGCCGAGCTTTAATTTGCCACTGGCGGGGCTGGTTCGATTATCCGATAGCAGGGCCAGTTCCGCCCATTCCCGAAGCGGGGTCGTTTCATTGCTGGTGGTGACGATTCGGCCTTTGTCGGTGGCGCGAACGACCTGATCGCCGTTGATCACGACCTGCGGGGTGTAGACATAGCGTTCACGCATGCGACCAGCATAGTCGCGTTGCCGTTCGGTATTGGCCGCACTGGAAAACGGATCTTCCCAGCCCAGATAGTTCCAGTAATCGACATGAAACGACAGGGCAAGAAGGTCACCATGTTCCTGATTTAATTCGTAAAGAACACGATCCGCCGGAGGGCAGGAATTGCATCCTTCGGATGTGTAAAGCTCGATCACGGCGCGGGGTGATGTGGACTCGCCAGCATGTGCCAGCGATAAACCACCCATGAACGCGGTTCCAAGCATGAAGATAATGGGGCGAAGCTGTTTCATGCATTGATGATGCCCCAAAATGTCTATCAACCACCAATCACAAGGCGTTGAAAGGTCCGTTTGCGCCAAAACGACCGATTTTTGCGCAAAACACGGCAATTTAGACAGGAGATTTCGGAAGATCGGTGTTATTAGCTCCGGTCAATTCCGAAAGGAGGCAAAAGGTCTTCACGGAATGCGTGAGGTGAAATCACCTTTGCGTTTATAGAGAAAAATGAGGAACCGGCACTGCGGCGGGAGCGACTTACCGCGGATGCCAGTCCAAGAAAGGTTTGCAGGCAATGATTAAACGAGAGCATTGGGGGTCACGCCTCGGCTTTATCCTGGCGGCTGCCGGGTCGGCGGTGGGGCTGGGCAACATCTGGAAGTTTCCCTATATGGCGGGCGAGAATGGCGGTGGTGCCTTCTTGCTGATTTATCTGGCGCTGGTTTTCACCATTGGCCTGTCGGTCATGCTGGCTGAAATGGTCATTGGCCGGATGGCCGAAAAGAACGCGATTGGCGCGTTTGCAAAGCTCAAGGGCGGTGCATGGCCGCTGGTGGGGCTTTGTGGTGTTGCGGCTGCCTTTATCATCCTGTCATTTTACAGTGTCGTCGCCGGCTGGACGATTTCCTATATGGTCAAATCGATCACCGGGGCGCTGGCGATTGAAGATCCGGCCGCATTGGGCAGCATCTTTGGCGGGTTCATTGCCGATCCGGTTTCGCCGCTGATCTATCATGCGATCTTCATGGCGTTGACGGTTTTTGTCGTCCTGGCGGGTGTTGGTTCGGGTATTGAACGTGCGTCAAAGATTTTGATGCCGGCCCTGTTTGCGTTGTTGCTGGTGCTGATCGTGCGTTCCGTGACCCTGCCAGGTGCGGGTGAAGGCATTGCCTTCCTGCTGTCGCCGGACTTTTCCAAAGTGACATGGGCAACGGTATCGGAAGCGCTTTCGCAGGCGTTCTTCTCGCTCTCGCTTGGGATGGGGGCGATGATTACCTATGGCTCGTATCTGAGCAAAAAGGAAAATATCGCCAGTTCGGCCGGTTGGGTGACGCTGCTTGATACGTCGGTTGCGGTCATGGCCGGTCTTTTGATCCTGCCAGCCGTGTTTGCATTCGGCTTTGATCCAAGTGCCGGTCCGGGCCTGACCTTTATTACGTTGCCAGCGGTGTTTGCGCATATGCCGATGGGGTCGATCTTTGCGTTCATGTTCTTCCTGTTGCTGGGGATTGCGGCATTGACGTCGGCGGTTTCGATCCTTGAGGTGGTTGTTGCCTATTTCGTTGATGACCGCGGCATCAGCCGCAAATGGGCATCGATCACGGTGGGGGTGATCATCTTCCTGCTGGGGATTCCGTCCTCGCTGTCGATGGGGCTCATGGGCGAGTTCAAGATCTTTGGCCTCGGCTTCTTTGATCTGATGGATTATGTCAGCTCGAAATTGCTGCTGCCGATTGGTGGCCTGTTCATCTCGCTGTTTGTCGGCTGGGTTGTCTGGGGCAAGGCCAAGGAAGATATTGCCGCCCATAATGGCGTGGTGCCGTTCTGGATCAATGGCTGGGGCATTATCGTGAAGTTCATCGCACCGCTTGCGATTGCCTTCATTCTGCTGAAGGGACTTGGCGTGCTTTAGGCCGCTTTTTTCACAGCAGACGACATGCGAAGGGCGGGGAATTTCCCCGCCCTTTTTGCTGGGGATCAAACCGGATCAGGAGGCTTCGGCCGGTCTTTGCTGAGACAGGGTGAGGATTTCATCCGCACACATCGGTTTGCCCAGAAGGTATCCCTGTATGTAATCGCATCCGGCATCGCGCAGCAGTTTGAGCTGCGCGTTGGTTTCGACACCTTCGGCGACGCATTTTTTGTGCAGGTTCTGCGCCATATTCAGGATGGTGATCGCAAGCGCACTGCCTTCGCGTCCCTGATTGATGTCGTCGACAAAACTGCGATCCATCTTGATCGTGTCAAACGGCAGTTTGCGCAGGTAGCTGAGACTGGAAAAACCGGTGCCAAAATCATCGAGTGCGATTTTGACGCCCAGATCGCGAATGCGCTGCATGTTGGCGCGCATTTCTTCGATATTCTGCATGAACAGGCTTTCGGTGATTTCGATTTCCAGCCGGTCCGCCGCCATGCCCTTTTCGACCAGAATGGTTCTGATCTGTTCGGCAAGATCAATGGTGCCATAGAATTGCTGGACCGAGACATTCACCGCCATCGTGACGTTGTGCAGGCCCTTTTCACGCCATGCGACCGCCTGACGGCAGGCGTGACGCAATACACAGCGCCCCAGTTCGCCGATCACGCCCATTTCCTCGGCTACCGGAACAAAGACCGAGGGGGGGATCGCCCCCCGTTGCGGGTGGTTCCAGCGCAACAGGGCTTCGACCCCGTGCAGGTTGCCGGTGCGGGCTTCGAATTGCGGTTGATAGACCAGATGAAATTCATCGCGATCCAGCGCCTGACGCAGGGCACTTTCAAGGGCAAGGTCGGCATCGCTGCGTGAATGACTGGCGCGGTTATAGCGGCTGAACCGGTTTCGGCCCTGTTCCTTGGAATGCATCATCGCAATTTCGGCATTGCGCAAAAGATTGGCGGTATCGTTGGCGTCGTGCGGGAAGGATGCGATGCCGATGCTGGCCGAAATATAGATTTCCTGTCCCTTGCTGGTCAGGTGCGGTTGGTTTAACGCTTTTAAAAGATCATCGGCCAGTGCGGCATCATCATCGGCGGAAGTCCCCCCCGAAAGCAGAATGGCATATTCATCCGCACCAACACGCGCCAGAACACCCCCCTGATCCAGACGGCGATGCAGCCGACGGGCAACTTCGACCAGAACGTCGTCACCGTCACTGTGTCCCAGTGTGTTGTTCACCCGCTGGAAATTATCGATATCGAGCAGCAGGATCGTCAGGCGGGTTCCCTTGCGGCGGGACTCGCCGATGCCGTGGGCCAGCAGTTCAAGGAACCGGCGGCGATTGGGATAGCCGGTCAGTTCGTCAATATGGGCAAGCCGCAGAATGTCTTCGCGGTTTTTCTTGCGTTCGCTGATGTCGGTAAAGATCGAGGCATACTGGCTGATCTGGCCATCGGCATCACGGATCGCGATGATTGACAGCCATTCGGGATAAATTTCGCCGGATTTGCGGCGGTTCCAGATTTCGCCTTCCCATTTACCGTGCTGTTGGATATCGCGCCACATCGAGGTGTAAAATTCGGGAGACTGACGACCCGATTGCAGGATATTGGGGTTTTTGCCGATCACGTCCGATGCGTTGTAACCCGTGACCCGGGTGAAGGCCGGATTGACCAGTTCGATCGTGCCATCGGCGGCACAGACCATGATCCCGTCCGGCGATGTTTCAATGATCTTGTCTGCCAGAAACAGCGACCGGCGCGCCTTGGTCAGTTCGACATCGCGGCCTTCCATAACGGACCTGAGATGGGCGAAGTAATCCTGTTCGATGAATTCCAGCAGATCGGCGAATGACAGAACACCGATGACATTGCCGGTTTCATCAATGACCGCAAGATGGCGGATATGTTGGGCCAGCATCGTGTCGCGGGCGTTGTTCAGGCTGGACTTGGCGGAAATGACACGCAGCGGGCGGCTGGCAATTTCGATGGCCGGTGTTGCGTGATCGCCATTGGCAAGATTGCGCAGGATATCGCGTTCGGTAATGATCCCGGTGTGATCAAGTATCGAAACCGGGTCGGTCGCGACCGACGGATCATAGACAATCGCACAATCGCATTTGGCATCATGCATGCGCGCGCGCAGTTCCGACATCGGGATATCGCCATCGACAAAGATTGTCGTGCGGCGGATGGCGGCCCCGACATCCCCATCGCCCAGTTTGCGCCAACTGCCCTGTTGGCGGATCAGGTCAGACTGGCTGATGATCCCGGCAAGGCGGTTTTCCGCGTCCACGCTGACCAGATGACGGACATGGCGTTCGCGCATACGGATGATGGCGGCTTCGGGCGTGGCATGGACCGATATGCTGTGAACCGGGGCCGACATCCATTTCGATATCGGCTCGTTCAGGGTGGCTTCGCAGTCGGCGGGCAGGGACAGGCAATCCTTTTCCGTCCAGATTCCGATCGGCAGGTGATCCTGTGTCACGATGATGGAGCTGCAATTGGCTTCGCGCATCATGTCGATGGCCTGACCAATCGCGGTTTCCGGCCCGCAACGCAACACGATGCCGGGGGAAATCGTACCTACGGTCAGGTGGGTGGTATTGCCATCGGCAAAACTGGGGCGCGTCATGATAACCTGTTGCTGTCCAAATCCTGTCTGGCACCCGGTTTGCGGGCATTATCGCTCTAGCCTCATCCCTATCAAATCGTCGGGACGGCTGACTTGTTATAAATCAATGGATAGATGTGGTTTGGATTTGGCGCAATTTAAAGGTGCGGGTTTCTGCAAAAACACCCCCGTCTGTCAAGGACGGGGGTGTTTCGCATTCAGCAAGCTTCTGATTTCAGGCGAAATCAGGCAGCTTTCATCATGTTACGCAGAACGAACTGCAGAATGCCGCCGTTCTGGTAGTAGAGGACTTCGTTTTCGGTATCGATACGGCAGGTGGCGATGACCTCTTCGGTGGAGCCATCCTTGCGCGTGATACGAACCGTAACGTCCTGCATCGGGTTGATACCGTTGCCGATACCCAGAACGTCGAAGACTTCGGTGCCATCCAGCTTGTAAGTCGCACGACCTTCACCATTCTTGAACTGCAACGGCAGGACGCCCATGCAGACCAGGTTGGTGCGGTGGATACGTTCGAAGCTTTCGGCCAGAACAGCTTTGACGCCAAGCAGGTTGGTGCCTTTGGCTGCCCAGTCACGGGACGAACCGGTGCCGTATTCCTTACCCGCGATGACAACCAGCGGGGTGCCCTCGGCCTGGTAACGCATGGCAACATCATAGACCCAGCCCTGTTCGCCAGATGGGTAATGAACCGAAACACCGCCTTCGGTGCCCGGTGCCATTTCGTTACGGATACGGATGTTGGCAAAGGTGCCGCGCATCATGACTTCGTGGTTCCCGCGGCGTGCGCCATAGGAGTTGAAGTCACGAACCGCAACGCCGTGCGCCTTGAGGTATTCACCTGCCGGGCTTTCTTCCTTGATCGAACCGGCCGGAGAAATGTGGTCGGTGGTCACGGAGTCAGCAAGGATCAGGAGCGGACGTGCACCATGAACTTCCGAGAACGCACCCGGTTCTTTCGCCATATTGACGAAGTAGGGCGGGTTCTGGACGTAGGTCGATTTGCCATCCCATTCGAAGGTTTCGCCTTCGGTGACTTCGATTTCCTGCCACGGTTTCGGGCCGGCAAAGATGTTGTCATAACGATCTTTGTACATCGAAGCAGAGATCGAGGACGCGATGGTGTCCGCGATTTCCTTGTTGGTCGGCCAGATGTCTTTCATGAAGACGTCTTTGCCATCTTTGTCGGTGCCGATCGGGTCTTTGTTCAGATCGACCTTCAGGTTACCGGCAAGAGCATAGGCAACAACCAGCGGCGGGGAGGCAAGATAGTTTGCCTTGACCTGCGGGCTGATACGACCTTCGAAGTTACGGTTGCCCGACAGAACGGCGGTCACGAGCATGTCGTTGCCGTCAATTGCCTCGATGATCGGGTCGGCCAGCGGACCGGAGTTCCCGATACAGGTGGTACAACCGAAACCGGCAACGTTAAAGCCAAGCTTGTCGAGATAGGTCTGAAGACCGGCTTTTTCGAGATAGTCGGCAACAACCAGCGAGCCCGGTGCAAGCGAGGTTTTCACCCACGGTTTGCTTTTAAGGCCGAGTTCAACCGCTTTTTTCGCCAGCAGGCCGGCTGCGATCAGCACGCTCGGGTTTGAGGTGTTGGTGCAGGACGTGATGGCGGCAATAACGACGTTACCGTCTTTCATTGCGAAGTTTTCGTTCGAAACCGGAACAGAACGATCCGCATCAACACCCGGTGCCATGTCGGCAAAGGTCTTGGTGAAGCTTGAAACGGCATCTTTGAGCAGAACGCGGTCCTGCGGACGTTTCGGACCGGACAGGGCCGGTTCAACGGTCGAGATGTCGAGTTCAAGGGTCGAGGTATATTCGGCTTCGAAGCTCGGGTCGCGCCACATGCCCTGTTCTTTGGCATATGCTTCGACCAGTGCGATCTGTTCTTCGGAACGACCGGTGTTACGCATATAGTTCAGCGTTTCATCGTCAATCGGGAAGAAGCCACAGGTCGCACCGTATTCCGGTGCCATGTTACCGATGGTCGCACGATCCGGCAGGCTCATATGATCCAGCGCGTCGCCATAGAATTCGACGAACTTGCCAACAACGCCCTTCTCGCGGAGCATCTGAACGACGCGCAGCACGAGGTCGGTTGCGGTGATGCCTTCTTTCATCGAGCCGGTCAGTTTGAAACCGACGACTTCGGGGATCAGCATCGAGATCGGCTGGCCGAGCATGGCTGCTTCGGCTTCGAGACCGCCAACACCCCAGCCCAGAACGGCAAGGCCGTTGACCATGGTGGTGTGGGAATCGGTACCAACCAGCGTATCGGGGTAGGCAACGGTTTTGCCGTTATCATCCTTGCCGGTCCATACGACCTTGGCGAGATGTTCGACGTTCACCTGGTGGCAGATGCCAGCCCCCGGCGGAACGATGCGGAAATTGTTGAACGCATTCTGGCCCCAGCGCAGGAACTCGTAGCGTTCGCCGTTACGTTCGAACTCGACTTCCATGTTTTTGTCGAGTGCGTCGTCGGTGCCAAAGAAGTCGATCATGACCGAGTGGTCAATGACGAGGTCAACAGGTGAAAGCGGGTTCACCTTCTGGGCGTCGCCGCCCATCTTGACGACGGCATCACGCATCGCGGCAAGGTCAACAACGGCAGGAACGCCGGTGAAGTCCTGCATCAGAACGCGGGCCGGACGATAGTTGATCTCGTGCGAGCTCGAACGGGATTTGAGCCACTCGACAACAGCTTTGACATCGTCGGTTTTGACAGTGAAATCGTCTTCGTAGCGCAGAAGGTTTTCCAGAACGACCTTCAGCGTAAACGGAAGCTTGGAAACGTCGCCGATTTTTTCGGAAGCAACTTTAAGGCTGTAATAGTCGTAGGACTTGTCCCCGACATTCAGCGTGCGGCGCGTTTGCAGGTTGTCTTTGCCACAAATGGACATCAGACCCTCCTCAAGGTGGTTAAAGGGCTTGTCGTGACAAGACACCCCGACCGTCGGAGCGCCGAGCGGTGGGCTATCTGTATCTCGTGACGCGGGTCACGGCTACATATGTATGTGCCACGGGGTTACACCACAATTCCCCCTGAAAGTCCAGACCCGCAAAAGGGTCATTCTTGAAATCCCTGCGATAACAACGAATTGGTGAATGGTTGGCGCGTAATGGCAATCAGAAGGTATCTGATTCGGGTGAAAAACACCGTAAATCCGCCCGAAGATCATTCGCGAGTCCACAGGATCACCGCCATATCTGGAAAGACTCGAATGTAGAGGATGCCCTGTACTATTGGGGGAAATCCTGTCCGAAGGGGAACGAATCGGGTGATCGCCTGAATGCAACAGGGGACAATTTCGGCATTTGTCAGAGCACAGTTGGTGCAGCGCGAACAGGAACCTGAATGTTGCGATGCAATAATTTTCAGCCTTTCAGTATGCGGGTTGTGTCGTGATGACCTTACGGAATTATAGGTAGAAGTACATTCATCAGACCAGAACGCAAAAATTGTGCGATGCGAATTTGTGAAAAGTGTCAATGCGTTGCTGTGCAACACGTTGACGGCATTTGCTGAAATTGGTACTTAAATACGTATTAAATGTGCCAAGCCCGGTTTCCGTAAGGTCCGGGTCAGATAAAAACCGGTACATCATCAGGGAAACTGAACAAGAGGCACGGGGTATCCACCTTAAAATCCGGTCAACCGGAAGAAGGGGTGCCTGCGGCCCAAGTCAGGGAGGATAAGCGACGTTATGACGTCACAGGGTCCCATTTTGCAGATCAGCGACGTATCGCTTGTGTTTGGCGGCGTGCGCGCGCTAAGCGACGTCAGCTTTTCCGTCCAGCCCGGCGAGCTGTTTTCAATCATTGGCCCGAACGGGGCCGGCAAGACATCGATGCTGAACTGCATTTCGGGTCGGTATCAGCCAACCACCGGGTCAGTGTCCTTCAAGGGGCAGGATGTCACGGGGCTTAAGCCCAATGACCGGGCGGAGCTTGGCATCGGGCGTACCTTCCAGAACCTGGCCCTTTTTGGTCATATGAGTGTCCTTGACAACATCATGGTCGGGCGGCACCACCTGCTTAAAAACAATTACCTGACCGGGCCGCTTTACTGGTTTTCCGGCGCGCAGAAGGAAGAGCTTGAACATCGGCGCTTCTGCGAAGACGTGATCGACTTCCTTGAAATTTCCCATATCCGCAAGGCAACCGCCGGGACGCTGTCCTATGGATTGCGCAAGCGTGTCGAACTGGCGCGTGCGGTGGCGTTGCGCCCCGATCTGATCCTGCTTGATGAGCCGATGGCGGGCATGAACCTCGAAGAAAAAGAGGACATGGCGCGCTTTATCATCGATCTGAACGAAGAATGGGGCATGACGGTTGTCATGATCGAACATGACATGGGGGTGGTGATGGATATCTCCAACCGGGTCATGGTTCTTGATTTCGGTCGCAAGATTGCCGCTGGCCTGCCCGAAGAAGTCATGGCCAACAAGCATGTCAAAAAGGCCTATCTCGGCGAAGACGATGACGCAACCGACGAAGACGAGCAGGTGGCCTGAACATGAGCAGCAATACCCCCGATTACGCAAATGTGCAGGCGCTTGATACCTTCCCGAAGGTGCTGGCGTATAACGCGCGCCACTGGGGCGACGAAATTGCCATGCGCGAGAAGGAATTCGGCATCTGGCAGGAATTCACGTGGAAAGATTACAACGACCGCGTCAAATGGATGGCGCTTGGTCTGCGCGATATGGGTATCACGCCCGGCGATGTGATCGGTATTATTGGCGAAAACCGGCCGGAATGGGTTTGGGGTGAAATCGCCGCCCATGCGCTGCGTGCGATGTCGGTCGGTCTGTATCAGGACAGTCTTCATGAAGAAGTCGCTTATCTGATCACCTATTCCGGTGCGCGGGTTCTGATCGCCGAGGACGAAGAACAGTGCGACAAGCTTCTGGAACTTTCTGATCAGATTCCGACGGTTGAGCACATTGTTTATTGCGATCCGCGCGGGATGCGGAAATACGAAGATCCGCGCCTGATGGATATCGAAAAGCTTTATGAACTTGGTCGCGAGATCGAGGCAAAAGACCCCGGTGCCTATGATGTGATGGTCGCCGATACGCGCGGTGATGAATGCGCGATCCTGTGTACGACATCGGGTACGACGTCCAAGCCGAAAATGGCGATGCTCAATGCCGGGGATTTCCTTGATCATTGTGCCGCCTATCTGCGGGCCGACCCGAAATATCCGGGGGATAATTATGTTTCGGTTCTGCCGCTGCCATGGATCATGGAACAGGTTTATGTCGTTGGTCAGTCGCTGATCAGCCGCCAGATCGTCAATTTCGTCGAAGAACAGGAAACGATGATGGCCGATCTTCGCGAGATCGGACCGAACTTCGTTCTGCTGGCACCGCGCGTCTGGGAGGCGATTGCCGCCGATGTCCGCGCCCGCATGATGGATGCCACCCTGTTCAAACAGAAAATGTATGATTTCGGCATGGCTTTGGCCCGTACCGCCCTTGATGGTGGCGGGCATTCCAAGGTCGCCGATGTTCTGTTGATGAATGCGTTAAAGGATCGGTTGGGCTTTTCGAATTTGCGGTCTGCTGCGACCGGCGGGGCGGCGATGGGGCCGGAAACCTTCAAGTTCTTCCATGCCATGGGTGTTCCGCTGCGTCAGCTTTATGGCCAGACCGAACTTTGCGGTGCCTATACGATCCATCAGCCCGATGACATTGATTTCGATACGGTCGGGCGCGCGTTCGACAATTCGGAAATCAAAATCATCAATACCGATGAAAACGGTGTTGGCGAAATTGTCGCGCGCACATCGGGGATGTTTACCAGTTACTATAAAAATCAGGCCGCCTATGACGAGGATGTCCGGGATGGCTGGATGCATACGGGCGATGCCGGTTACTTCAAGGAAGACAACAAGCATCTTGTGGTGATCGACCGTCTGAAGGATCTGGCGGAAACATCAAAAGGCGTGCGGTATTCGCCGCAGTTTATTGAAAACAAACTGAAATTCTCTCCCTTCATCGCCGAGGCCGTGATCCTTGGCAAGGGATTGCCGTTCCTGTCGACCATGATCTGCATCCGGTACTCGATCATGGCCAAATGGGCCGAGCAGCGCGGGATTGCCTTTACCAACTATACCAATCTGTCGGCCCAGCCGCAGGTCTATGACATGATCGTTGATGAAATCCGTCAGGTGAATGAAACCCTGCCGGAAGCCCAGCGCATCAAGCGGTTCCTGCTGCTTTACAAGGAACTGGATGCCGATGACGGCGAACTGACGCGCACGCGCAAGGTCCGCCGCAGTGTGGTCGCCGAAAAATACGCCGACATCATCGATGCGGTTTATGCCGGCAATGACAAGGTTGATATCGACACCATGATCACCTTCCAGGACGGGTCGAAAACCCGCATCCAGACAAGTGTGAAGGTTGTCGATCTGGACGGGGACAAGGCCGCACAGACGGCCCCCAAAGCCGCCGAATAAGGCTGCGATAAAACAGTGCGCCCCAAACGCCATCAAGGTTGCGGGGCCGCCATTACAGGGATGGCAACATGAATTTCGAACTTCTGTTCCAGCTTCTGCTTAACGGGCTGATTGTCGGAACATTGTATGGCGTCGTCGCCATGTGTTTCGTGCTGATCTACAAATCGACCCAGATCGTGAACTTCGCACAGGGCGAGTTCCTGTTGATCGGGGCGTGGGTCTGTTACGCATTCCTTGTCGAAATGCATATGCCATTCTGGCTGGGCTTTATCTTTACATTACTGTTCATGATGGCGTTTGGCATCATTTTGCAAATGGTGGTTCTGCGCCCGATGATTGGCGAGCCGATCATTTCGGTGATCATGGTGACGATCGGGCTTTCGATTTTCTTCCAGGCGGCGACCAAATGGATATTCGGTGCGACCACGGCGACCTATCCGCAGGTGTTTGAAACACGGTCGGTCAACCTGATGGGGATGCAGATCGAAACCGCCTATATCATGAGTTTCGTGATCTCGCTGGTGATCATGGCGGCGTTCTACTGGTTCTTCAAATATTCCAAGCTGGGCCTTGCGATGCGGGCCACGGCCTTTGACCAGCAGGTCGCGCAAAGCCTTGGTATTTCGGTGAAAACCGTGTTTGCGATGTCCTGGGCGATTTCGGCCTTGGTATCGGGGGTTGCCGGTATCGTGATCGGGATGGTCAACGGGGTTTCATCGGCGCTTTCGGTCATCGGGATCAAGGTGTTCCCGGCGGTCATTCTGGGCGGGCTTGATTCAATCATCGGTGCGATTGTCGGGGGTGTGATCATCGGACTTCTGGAAAACACCGCCGAGTTTGTCGACGGTCAGTATCTGCACTGGGGCAACCTGTTTTCGATCGCACCGTTCTATGTGCTGATCATCATTCTTTGCATCAAGCCATACGGTCTGTTTGGCACCAAAGACATCGAACGCATCTAAGGGGCGGAGTAATAGGTTATGGCTGGATTTTCGATGCGTCCCTGCGGTGATTTTCGCACCACCTACCGACAGGATACGCGGATTTTTGATACCACCTTTGTCCGCAATGCCGCGATTTTGGGTGTGATTGCAACCGCCCTGATCCCGTTTGTTCTGGACGGCTATTACGTTAACCTGTTCATTCAGATTTCGTATTTTGCCATCGCCGCCCTTGGTCTGAATATTCTGGTCGGCTTCACCGGGCAGATTTCATTGGGTCATGCGGCATTCTTTGGGTTTGGTGCCTTTGCATCGGCCTGGATCAACAATACGACCGGCATTCCGGTTTTGCTGTCGATCCCGCTGGCCGGTCTGATGACGGCGGCTGTCGGGCTTCTGTTCGGTCTGCCTGCGGCCCGGATCAAGGGCCTTTATCTGGCGATTGCAACATTGGCCGCCCAGTTCATTCTGGAAGATTTCTTTGCCCGGGCCGACTGGTTTACCGGCGGCTCATACGGGGCGGCGGCAAATCCGGTCAATGTGTTTGGCTATGAAGTGCTCGATGATTTCAGCTTCTTCTATGTCTGCCTGTTCTTCCTGGTGATCATGTACTTGCTGGGCACCAACCTGATGCGGACCCGTGACGGGCGCGCCTTTGTTGCGGTACGGGATCATTATCTGTCGGCGGAAATCATGGGCATCAATCTGACGAAATACCGTCTGATGAGCTTTGCGATTTCATCGTTCTATGCCGGGATCGGCGGGGCAATGTATGGCCATTACCTTGGCTTCGTTTCGGCCGAGGGCTTTACCATCCTGCTGTCGATCCAGTTTCTGGGCATGATCATCATTGGCGGCCTTGGCTCGGTCAAGGGCACGCTGATGGGGACCATCTTTATGGTTCTGCTGCCCGAAGTCATGGAAAACGGTGTCGGGCTTTTAAGTGTTTTCGACTGGGCCAATTCGACGGCTGTGACCGACGGGCTGGCCTATATCAAGGAGATGGCGATCGGTCTGGCCATCATCCTTTTCCTGATCTTCGAACCGGACGGGCTCGCGCACCGCTGGCAGCAGATCAGGGCGTACTGGAAGCTTTATCCCTTCTCGTACTGATCAATATCGCCGAAACCCGGTCGCTTAAAAAACAAAGATCGGGACGAAAATCGGCGAAGGCCGGGAGGCTACTTTGTTTAGAAAAACGTCCAAGGGAGACGTCGTGATGAAAAGACTGATTGCTGCGACAGCGATTGTTGCAACCGGCCTGTCGGTTTCGGCAGCCAAAGCAGATGACGACATGGTTTTTGTCGGCCATCTGATGGACATCACCGGGGCGACCGGGTTCATTGGCAAATTCTATGCCGATGGTGTCCGTGACGCGCTTATGTATATCAATACCCACGGTGGCATTGACGGGACGGTTCTGGATTCAGAATCGGTCGATTACGCCTATAAGGTTCCGCAGGCGATTGCGAACTACAAAAAATGGCGTTCGCGCAACAACATGGTCGCCATGCAGGGCTGGGGCACGGGCGACACCGAAGCCCTGATCAGCTTTGTGGCCCAGGACAAGGTCCCGGTTTATTCCGCGTCCTATTCCGGCCATCTGACCGATCCGACCGGCAAAAACCCGAAAACCGCGAAACCGGCACCTTATAACTTCTTCTATGGCGCATCCTATTCCGACGCCTGCCGTGCACTGGTTCAGTGGGCTGCCGAGGATTGGAAAGCATCGGGTGGTTCGGGCAAACCGGTCTTCTCGCATATCGGGGATAACCATCCCTATCCGAATGCACCGAAAGAAGCCTGTGCCGAATACGCAACCGAACTTGGCTTTGACGTGACCGAGCCGGTCGTCGTTTCGATGAAGCCGGGCGATTTCAAGGCGCAGTGCCTGACGATCAAGGAAGCCGGAACCAATTATGGTTACCTTGGCAACCTCGGCCCGTCGGTCGTTTCGCTGGTCAAATCCTGCGATACGGTTGGTGCAAGTCCGAAATGGCTGGCCAATATCTGGGCGGGGGACTACGAAACGCTGAAAACCATCGGTGATGTTGAAAACTATGTCTTCCCGGCGATGACCAGCTTCTGGAGCGACGAGGGCGTACCGGGCATGGATCTTGTGCGCGAAATTTCGAAAATGTCCGATAGTTCGGGCGAACAGTTCCGCACCCATCACTATATCCGCGGCATTTGCTCGGCCTATTACATGAAAGAAGCCATGGAATGGGCCAAGGCCAATGGCGGCATCACCGGCGAAAACATCAAGGCCGGCATGTATGCCCGCACGGATTGGGTGCCTGCCGGTCTTGAAGGCGTTTGCATGCCCGCGACCTGGACTGCCGAAGACCATCGCGGCATCAACACCGTGAATATCTATAACGGCAGTGCAATCGGCGGTGAGCCGACCGTAACCAAGGCGGCAACCGTGACCCTGCCGCGCCGTGACGACTGGCTTGGCTATTAAGTCGTAGTCAGAAGACGGATGTCTCCCGATGGTGTTCGGGGCGGGGTGGCGAAAAGCGCGTCCGCCCCGACACCGGGGGATGTAATCAGAACGTGATCGAAGGGGACACCATGGCAGAGCCGGCCCGCAAAACCGAAACCGCAGAATCGTTGCTGTCGGTCAATAATATCGAAGTCGTGTATGACGAGGTGATCCTTGTCCTGCGCGGGGTGTCGCTTGAAGTCCCGCAAGGCAAGATCGTGACCCTTCTGGGCCCGAACGGTGCGGGGAAATCGACCACGCTCAAGGCTATTTCCGGTTTGCTCAAGACCGAGGATGGCAAGGTGACCCGCGGCGATATCAATTTCATGGGGCAGCAGATTGCCAACGGCAATCCAGAGGATATCGTGCGTTCCGGCCTGTTTCAGGTCATGGAAGGCCGCCGCATCATCGAAGACATGACCTGTGTCGAAAACCTTCGGCTTGGCGCCTATACCCGCAAGGACAAGGGCGTTAAGGACGATATCGACATGGTGTTTGAATATTTCCCGCGCCTGCGCGAACGTACCGGGCTTGCAGGTTACCTGTCGGGCGGGGAGCAGCAGATGCTGGCGATTGGCCGGGCCTTGATGGCACGCCCGAAAATGATTTTGCTTGATGAACCGTCGATGGGTCTGTCACCCTTGCTGGTGAAGGAAGTGTTCGGGATCATCGAAAAGATCAACCGCGAACAGGGCATTACCATGCTGATCGTGGAACAGAATGCCAATTTTGCGCTGAAGGTTGCCGATTACGGTTACATCATGGAAAGCGGCAAGGTGGTTCTGGATGGTACCCGTGACGAGCTTCTGAACAACGAAGACGTCAAGGAATTCTATCTTGGCGGTGGTTCGGAAGAACGCAAAAGCTTCAAGAACATCAAATCATACAAGCGCCGCAAACGCTGGCTTTAACACGTGTTTGCCGCCTTTCAATGACCAGAAAACGGACCCGGCCATCATGCTCAATACCTTTTTTGACGCCAGTGAAACCCGCAGCCCCAAAGACCGTGAAACCGGATTGATGGCGGCATTGCCGCGGGTTGTTCATCACGCAAAAAGCAAGGCAGCGGGCTTTGGCCGTATCCTTGAAGGGGTTGATCCGCAGACGGTCAATAGTCGGGACGCTTTGGCCAAACTTCCGGTGACGCGCAAATCCGATCTGATCACCATGCAGGCGGAAAACCCGCCCTTTGCCGGGTTGAATGCAACACCGGTTCCGGCCCTTGGCCGTATTTTCCAAAGTCCGGGGCCGATTTATGATCCCGAAGGCAAGGGGGATGACTGGTGGCGGATGGGGCGCGCGTTTTTTGCCGCCGGGTTTCGGCCGGGCGATATCATCCATAACTGCCTGTCCTATCATCTGACGCCGGGGGGCTTCATTTTTGACAGCGGCGCACGTGCGTGTGGCTGTGCGGTGATCCCGGCCGGTGTTGGCCAGACCGAAGCCCAGATCAAGGCGATCAGCGACCTGAAGCCGACCGGTTATTCCGGGACGCCGTCGTTCCTGAAAATCCTGATGGAAAAGGCCGATGAACTGGGCGGGGATGTATCATCGATCACCCGTGCGCTTGTTTCGGGCGAAGCATTGCCACCGTCATTGCGCGACTGGTTTTCGGAACGCGGTGTTGCCATGCTGCAATGTTACGCCAGTGCCGATCTGGGGCTGATTGCCTATGAAAGCGATGCCAAAAGCGGCATGATCGTTGCCGAGGACATCATCCTTGAAATCGTGCGTCCCGGCACCGGTGACCCGGTGGCCGAGGGCGAGGTGGGCGAGGTTGTCGTCACCACCCTTAATATGGATTATCCGCTGATCCGGTTTGCCACCGGTGATCTTTCGGCGATTGCACGCGGACCAAGCCCGTGCGGGCGCACCAATATGCGTATCAAAGGCTGGATGGGGCGTGCCGATCAGACGACCAAGGTCAAGGGCATGTTTGTTCATCCCCATCAGATTGCCGAGGTCGTCAAACGACATGCTGATATCGGCAAGGCGCGCCTGATCGTGACCCGTGAAAATGATGTCGATGTCATGACGCTGGCCTGTGAAACCGATGCCGCCGGGTTCAGTGCCGATGCGGTGATGGATAGCCTGCATGCGATCTGCAAGCTGCGCGGCAAGGTCGAAATTGCAACACCGGGCAGCCTGCCCAATGATGGCAAGGTGATCGACGACCAGCGCGACTATTCCTGAGCAACCGCCAGAACCCTTTTTGACGCTGCCCCGTCACGGGACCGGGCCCGTCACGAGGGCATCGATATTTTTCATTCCCGCTCGGGAAACTTGATGCCGTCCGGCTTGGTTCGGGCGGCATTTTTTTGTTTTGTGCATGGGGCCACTGTTCATCGCCCTTCGGGAATGTATGATGGTGCATAAATTTGAATGATTACAGGGGAAAGCATGGCGCAGGCAGGCAAGCCATTTGCCGTTGGCATGATTACGATTTGCCAGTTGATGGCGCTTTCGCTGTGGTTTTCGGCAACGGCGGTATTGCCGCAATTGCGCGCCGAGTTTGACCTTGGTGCCATTCAATCATCCCTGTTTACCAGTTCGGTCTTGCTGGGCTTTGTTCTGGGGACTTTGATCAGCGCCTTTTTCGGTCTGGCCGACCGGGTCGAGGCACGGCATTTCTGGGCGGCATCGGCATTCATTGCCGCGACGGCCAATATCCTGATCCTTGCCGTGCCCGTCGACGGGGTTGTTGTGATCGGGCTTCGCCTGATTACCGGTATCTGCATGGCAGGGATTTACCCCATTGGCATGAAAATGGTCGCGACCTGGTCTCGCGGTGATACCGGGTTTCTGGTCGGCTTGCTGGTTGGGGCATTGACCATGGGGTCGGCCCTGCCGCATCTGTTTGCGGTGGCGGTGCCGCTCGATTGGCGGATGGTGATCGTGGCGGCAAGTATTTCGGCCTATATCGCGGGTGTGGCGATCCTGTTTGTCAAACTGGGCGGGACACCGGGAAAATCCCCGCGCTTTGATCCGCGTATGGTCGGGCACATCTGGGCGAACAAACCATTGCGTCATGCGTGCTATGGCTATTTCGGGCATATGTGGGAACTTTATGCCATGTGGGGCTGGATCGGGTTGTTCCTGTATGGGGCCCTTTCCGGGCGTGAACTTGATAATCCGGGTATCTGGGCAGCACTTTTGACCTTTGCCATTGTGGGGATCGGCGCATTCGGAAGCCTTGCGGGCGGTTTGCTGGCCGACCGGATCGGCCGGACGACGGTGACCATGGCGGCGATGGCCATCAGTGGCATCTGCGCACTTGTTGCCGGTGCGCTAGGCGATACGTCGATCCCGATCCTGATTGTTGTCTGTATCGTCTGGGGCATTTCGGTGATTGCCGATTCTGCGCAATTTTCATCCTGCGTGATCGAGCTGGCCGATCCCCATCAGGTCGGAACAGCGTTGACCCTGCAAAATGCCATCGGCTTTATCATTGCACTGGGATCCATCCATCTGGTGCCGGTGATTGCCGACGCATCTGGCTGGTGGGGGGCGTTTGCCATGCTGGCGGTGGGGCCGTTACTGGGTTTTATTGCCATGGGCCGGTTGCGCAACATGCCCGAAGCGATCCGTCTGGCAGGGGGGCGGCGATAATTTTGAACTGAAACAATGAAAATGGGCGGTGATCCGCTTCACTTGACAACCGGAAGGTAAAAAACTGCGCCGGTTGGGTTTTCTTGACCATTTTCAGTACAAATATTACTTTCTGCCAGAATTTTCTTGCTGTTGCGCAAATTGGGGGCGCTGCGGCGTTTTCCAAAAATAAGGGTCTTTCATGAGTCTCACCCTCATTGTTTTGCTTCCCTTCCTTGGGGCGGTGTTACCCGCCGTCATGATCAGGGCCGGGCGCAATGCGTGCGCCACAGCTACCGGCTCGGTCACGCTGCTTGCCTTGATCCTGCTTATCGCCAAGGCACCCGCCGTCATTGGCGGCGAAGTGTTTCAGGTCCGCTATGACTGGCTGACCGATCTTGGATTGAACGTGACCTTCTTTCTTGATGGTCTGGGTTTGCTGTTTGCGACCCTGATCCTCGGGATTGGTTTGCTGATCATCATTTACGCCCGGTTCTATCTGTCGAAAGACGATCCGATGGGGCGGTTTTATGTGTTCCTGCTGCTGTTCCAGGGCGCGATGGTCGGTATTGTTCTGTCCGACAACATCCTGCTTCTGCTGATTTTCTGGGAACTGACGTCGCTGTCATCCTTCCTTCTGATCGGTTACTGGAAGCATCTGCCCGAAGGTCGTCAGGGCGCGCGTATGGCGCTGACCGTGACCGGGGCAGGCGGACTTGCGATGATTGCCGGGATGCTGATCCTTGGAAATATCGTCGGGTCCTATGATCTGACGGTGATCCTGCAAAATGCCGACCTGATCCAGGCGTCCCCGCTTTATGTGCCAGCCCTTGTTCTGATCCTGCTGGGCTGCTTTACCAAATCGGCACAGTTCCCGTTCCATTTCTGGCTGCCGCATGCCATGGCCGCACCGACCCCGGTTTCGGCCTATCTGCATTCGGCGACCATGGTCAAGGCGGGTATCTTCCTGATGGCGCGCATGTGGCCGGTTCTTTCGGGAACGGAGGAATGGTTCTATATCGTGGCGAGTGCGGGCCTTGTGACCATGGTGCTGGGCGCCTGGATTGCGATCTTCAAACATGACCTCAAGGGACTTCTGGCTTACTCCACCGTCAGCCACCTTGGTCTTGTGACCATGCTGTTTGGTTTCGGGACGCCGATGGCCGCCGTTGCGGGCGTGTTTCATATCATCAACCATGCAACCTTCAAGGCGGCCCTGTTCATGACCGCCGGGATCATTGACCATGAGACCGGAACGCGCGATATCCGCCGTCTGGGCGGGTTGCTGAACCTGATGCCGATTGCCGGGACCATCGGGATCATTTCGGCAGCATCGATGGCCGGGATCATTCCGCTGAACGGGTTCCTGTCCAAGGAAATGATGCTGGAAGAAGCATGGCACACCGTCTGGTTCGATCAGAACTGGCTTGTGCCGTTGCTGGCAACGATTGGTGCGGTGTTCTCGGTCGCCTATTCGTTGCGCTTTATCTTCCATGTCTGGTTTGGCAAAACCCGTGACGAACTGCCCCATCATCCCCATGACCCGCCGTTTGGCATGTGGGCACCGCCCGCGTTTCTGACGGTTCTGGTGGTTCTGATCGGTCTGTTCCCGGCGGCCATTGCCGGACCGCTGGTTGCGGCCACGGCCAATGCGGTCACGGGGGGGAACCTTCCGGAATATCATCTGGCACTTTGGCACGGCCTGACCCCGGCACTTGGCATGAGCGTGATTGCCCTGATTGCCGGTGCGCTTATTCTTCTGCGTCATGGCGGCCTGATGTCGGTAACCTCCAACCTGTCGCGGCCGGATGCAAAGGCAATGTTTGATTGTCTGATCGTCAAGGTCGTGGCGCTTAGTCGCGTGATTTCCGACAATCTTCAGAACGGATCGCTGCAACGTTATCTGGCGATCATGATCTTTGCCGCCATAGCCATCGGGCTTTCGGGTTTCTATGCCGAACCCGATCACACCGCTGGTACGCGCGAACTTCTGGCCGTTTCGCCACCTGCCGCCATTGGCTGGGTGCTTCTGGTCGGGACCTGTATCGCGGCGGTCGCGATGCATCATAACCGGCTTCTGACCCTTCTTCTGGTGGGGGTCATCGGTTTGATTGTCTCGCTTGGCTTCATCTATCTGTCGGCACCTGACCTTGCCCTGACCCAAATCTCGGTCGAGGTGGTAACGGTCATCCTGATGTTGCTGGCGCTTAACATCCTGCCAAAGGAAACCCCGAAAGAAAGCCAGCCGGGGCGCAAATTCCGCGACTGGGTGATTTCAATCGCGGCCGGTCTTGGCATGGGTGGGGCTGTCTGGGCGATCATGACCCGTGAACTGCCCAATTCGATTTCGGCGTTTCATCTGGCCAATTCGAAAACCGAAGGTGGTGGCACCAACGTGGTCAACGTGATCCTCGTTGACTTCCGTGGTTTTGATACCTTTGGCGAGATCATTGTTCTTGGCATTGCCGCGTTGTCGATCTTTGCCCTGATTGAAACCGTCACCCAGGGCGAGGCCGCCAAACGCCTTGCAAGCTGGGTGGTCGATAATCGCCGGTCGGCAGACCGTCATCCGATGATGATGGTCATTGCAACGCGCGTGATGCTGCCGCTGTCGCTGCTGGTGGGGGTTTACATCTTCCTGCGCGGTCATAACGAGCCAGGTGGTGGCTTTATTGCCGGTCTGGTCGTTTCGGTTGCCTTGGTCATGCAATATATGGCGTCGGGCTTTGGCTGGACCCAGAATCGCATGAAGGCCAATTACCATGGCATGATCGGGCTTGGCGTGATTGCCGCCGCCATTACGGGGCTTTCGGCCTGGGTGGCGGGGCTGCCGTTCCTGACCAGTGGTTTTGTCCATGTTCATCTGCCGATTGTCGGCGAATTTGAGCTGGCATCTGCCATGGGCTTTGATCTTGGCGTGTTCCTGACGGTGGTGGGGGCGGTTACCCTTGCACTTGCCAAACTGTCGCAGGTGGAACGCATGGCCGAACATGTCGACATCAATCCGGAACCGATGGACCATGATCCGTCCGTCGCGACCGCGAAGGTCGCGACAGCTGAGAAAGAGGCCTGATATCATGGAGTTTCTTGTAGCAAGCAGTATCGGGCTTCTGACCATGTGCGGCACATATATGTTGCTGCGTGGTCGTACTTTCCCGGTGGTGATCGGTTTGGCGATGTTGTCCTATGCGGTGAACGTCTTCCTGTTCGCCATGGGACGCCTGACCATCGATATGCCGCCCATCCTGCGTGATGGTGTTACCGAATATACCGATCCGCTGCCCCAGGCGCTTGTCCTGACAGCGATCGTGATTTCGTTCGGGATGACCGCACTGATCGTTGTGCTGTCAATCCGGGCCTATCTTGAAATCGGTAATGACCATGTTGACGGTCGCCCGGAAGGCGCACCATCCGAAGCAGGAGATAAAAACTGATGGGTCACTGGATTGTCGTTCCCATTTTGCTGCCTGCCGTGATGGCCGCCCTGATTGTTCTGGCGGTGCGTCACGACATTGTCTTGCAGCGCATATTCTCGATCACCGCGACCGTCGCCCTTGTGGCGGTCACCCTGTCGCTGGTGATTTTTGCCAATAACAACAACCCGGAAATGTACGCGCTTGGCGATTGGCCGGCACCGTTCGGGATCGTGATCGTATTGGATCGTCTGTCGGCGATGATGATCTTTCTGACATCGATCCTTGGTCTTGGCGTCATCCTGTTTGCATCGAGCGAATGGGACAAGCGCGGCCAGCATTTCCATGCCCTGTTCCAGTTCCAGCTGATGGGGGTCAATGGTGCCTTCCTGACGGGGGATGTGTTCAACCTGTTTGTCTTCTTCGAAGTCCTGCTGATCGCATCCTATGGTCTGATGCTGCATGGGGCCGGGGCGGAACGCCTTAAGGCGGGCATGCAATATATCGTCATCAACCTGACGGGGTCGTCGCTGTTCCTGGTCGGGGTCGGCATGATCTACGCCGTTACCGGTACGCTGAACATGGCCGATCTTGCCGTTCAGGTGCCGCTGGTGGCGGCTGGTGATGCCGCGCTGCTGCGTGCCGGGGCGTTGATCCTGCTTTTGGTGTTCTGTGTGAAGGCGGCCCTTGTGCCGGTTCATTTCTGGCTACCGGGCACCTATGCAAACGCACCGGCCCCGGTGGCGGCGCTGTTTGCCATCATGACGAAGGTCGGGGCTTATTCGATCCTGCGCGTCTATTCGCTGGGCTTTGGTGAAAATGCCGGTGATATGGCGTGGCTCGCACAGCCCTATATCCTGCCAGCCGCGATTGTTACACTGGCGATTGGCATGATCGGGGTTCTGGCGGCCAAGCGGCTTAATGGCCTGATCGCGTTTTCCGTGATCGGATCGATGGGAACGCTTTTGATTTCCATCGCGCTGTTTACGCCCGAAAGCATTTCGGCAGGTCTTTATTACCTGCTGCACTCGACCTTTGCCGGTGCGGCTCTGTTCCTGATCGGTGATCTTGTGGCATCGCGCCGTGGCCAGTATGGCGATCGCCTGAACACTGCGCCAGTTTTCCATCAGTCCGGATTGCTGGCGGTTCTGTTCTTTATTGCCGCCATCGCCATGGCGGGGATGCCGCCGCTTAGTGGCTTTATCGGCAAGCTTCTTATCCTTGATGCCGCACGCGATAGCGCGTTCGGCGTCTGGATCTGGGCGGTGATCCTTGTGACGTCGTTGATGGGGATTGTCGGTTTCGGTCGGGCTGGCAGTGTGCTGTTCTGGAAAAGCGCGTCTGTCGAAGGCGTGATTGAGGTCGAAGGCGCCAATTGGCCGGTTCTTCCGATCATTGCCGCCTGCGGCATGCTTGGTGCGCTGGTTGTGCTGACGGTCTTTGCCGCCCCGATCACGGATTACCTGCAGGGAACGGCGGCGCAATTGTTTGACACCACGGATTACATCCGGGCTGTGCTGGGTGAAATACCCGCCACACAGCCTGGCCAGTAAGCGGTGATGAAAGGATAGTGATGATGTTGAAACGTTGTCTTCCCCACCCGCTGCTGTCGCTGGCCCTGCTGGTTGTCTGGGTGTTGCTGGTCAATGAAATATCGGCTGGTGCCGTGGTCTTTGGTGCGATCCTGGCGATTGCCATCCCGCTGATCACGTCAAACTTCTGGCCCGCGCGCCCAAAGGTCGGCAATGCCTATGCCATCTGCGAATACGGGTTGATCGTGTTGTGGGACATTCTGGTCGCCAATGTTGTGGTTGCCGGACTGATCCTGTTTCGCAAGACCGAAAGCCTTGAATCCAAAAGCGTGGTTGTGCCGCTTGATCTGACCTCGCCCGAGGCGATCACGACCCTTGCCGGGACGATCACCATGACGCCGGGCACGGTGACCATCGACCTGAGTGCGGATGCCAAAAGCCTTCTGGTGCATTGCCTGCATGCGCCGGACCCGCAGGGCGTGGTTGATGATATCAAGACCCGCTACGAAGGCCGTCTGAAGGAGATTTTCGAATGATCGAATATGCACTGAATTTCGGCTTTATCTGTGTGGCGGTGGCCCTGTTGATGAATCTGTGGCGTTTGGCCAAGGGGCCGACCATTGCTGATCGTGTTCTGGCGGTTGATACCATGGCGATCAACGCCATTGCCCTTCTGGTGCTGTACGGAATCAGCCGCGCGACCTCGATGTATTTCGAAGGCGCGCTTCTGTTTGCCATGTTCGGCTTTGTCTCCACCGTTGCCTATTGCAAGTTCGTCTTGCGTGGCGACATCATCGAATAGGGAGAGACAGGATGCCGTTTATTGCTGAAATCGTCATTTCTGTTCTGATCGTGATTGGCGGGATTTTCCTGCTGGTCGGGTCGTTCGGGATGATCAAGCTGCGCGAATTGCTGCCGCGGCTCCATGCGCCGACCAAGGCAACCACCGTGGGTGTTGGCGCCATTCTGATTGCTTCGATGCTGTTCTTCTGGATCGAACGCGGGCATTTCACCATTCATGAATTGCTGATCACGCTGTTCCTGTTCCTGACGGCACCGATCACCGCAAACCTGATCGCCAAGGCCTATTTGCTGCGTCATGTTGACCCGCATAAGGACCTTCCGGAAAGTGGTCGGGACGAAGGTTGGGCGACCTTTGATCCGGTTGGCCCGGATGGCTATGACCCCAGCGAAGAATATAAACCCGACGAAAAATAGCCGGGTTTGCAAACCTTAAAACGGCACCGTTCAAGCGGTGCCGTTTTATTATGCTGTTGCGGTGCTCGAATGGCAGGAAAACCGAATGATTCTTGAAACCGAACGTCTATGGCTGCGCCCGCGGACATTGGATGATCTTGACGATTGTTTTGCGATGGATCGCGAACCCGGCGTAACCGATTTCGTTCAGGGACCTTGGGCCGATGAAACCGAACATCGCGCCTTTATCCATGATCGCATCACCATGGATTACGGGCCGGGGCTGGGATATTGGTCGCTGTTTCGAAAAACGGAACCGGACAGTTTTATTGGCTGGGTTCTGCTGATCCCCGAGGACGCCGTTGGACCCGAAATCGAAATCGGCTGGCGTCTGAAACCGGCTTTCTGGGGGCGGGGATATGCATCCGAGGCCGCCAACGCCGTGTTATCGCACGGGTTTGAAAAAATGAAACTGGACAGTTTCATTGCCTGTATCGATGCACGTAATATCGGGTCGCTTGCGGTCGCACGAAAGATCGGCATGCGCCATCACAAGACCGATAGTGATGGCGTGCGATATGCCATCACGGCGGATGATTTTGCCAGACGTCATCACAGATGACATTGTCGACCGCCCCACATCCTTGCTATGAGGACAAGGCAGGAGGGACAGGTTTTACATGCCGGATTTCAGCATCGAGGATCAATATCGCGGACGCATCGCCGGGATCGACGAGGTCGGCCGCGGGCCGCTTGCCGGGCCGGTGGTTGCCGCGGCAGTGATCCTGCCGCGTGATGAACGGCTGCCTGACATCCTTCTGGGGGAACTCAACGATTCCAAAAAGCTGTCGGTCAAGAAACGCGATCTGTTGTTTGACCTGATCATGGGATGCGCCGAGGTTGGTATAGGCGCGGCATCAGTCCGTGAAATCGACCGGATCAATATCCTTCAGGCGACCTATGTTGCCATGCGCCGTGCGGTAGCCCGCCTGCCGCAATGCCCCGATCAGGCGCTGGTGGATGGCAATCGTGATCCGGGGCTGCCGTGCGCGGTGGAAACGGTCATCAAGGGCGATGGCAGATCATTATCCATCGCGGCGGCATCCATCGTTGCCAAGGTCGTACGCGACCGCGCCATGACCCGCCTTGCCGCGCGCTATCCGCATTTCGGATGGGATGGCAATGCCGGATATGGCGTAAAAAAGCATATGGAGGGGCTTGGCATTGTCGGGCCGACCCTGCATCACCGCCGTAGTTTCAGACCGATTGCCGAACTGCTCGGAATTCTGTCCTGATCCTAGGCTAATGCGGTACGGTTTTTGGGCACGACGTGCGCACGGACCAGATCAACCCCGTCGCCATCACGTGTAATCGCGGCAAATCCGTCCTTCTGGCGCACCGTGACCCGTTCCTGAACCCGGCATTCGGTGCGGAACTGGATATCGATGCTTTCGGGATGGAAGTCCGGTTTTGCATCCGCACCGGTTGCTCCAAGCACCCACTGCATCAGGCGCACATTATTGACATGCCCATACAGGTCAAGATCGGATGGGCGGGCCTTTATGCTGTCGATTTCGGGTAACGGGTCGGTGGTGAAGGGCGGCCGGAATGGTGGTTCGATCAGTTTCGGGCCGGGCGGTTTCGGCAGCCGTTCTTCGATCCAGTCGGGCCAGCTTGCCGCGCGCCGTTCCAGCAGGTCAAACATCACCCAGAAACTTTGCGCGACTGCAATCACATCACCCTTGCCGTCGATCAGACGGAAATCGCGGGTGGCCACACGCCTTGCAACGCCCGATGGCCATGTTTCGACAATGATTTCCTCGCCATTGCCGGGATAGCGTCGGACATGAATGACCATCCGCGCCAGCACCCATGCCATGCCTTTATCAACCGTGTCGTCATAGGCGAGTTTCAGGATGCGTGCGCCCCAACCAGCGGCGTCTTGCATGTAATCGGCGAGGGCCGGCAACATCGCAAGGCCGTTATCGCCAATTTCCGAATACCTCACGCGATAGTTCCCGCGCCATCCGCAATTGGCGGGCAGGGCGGGCTTGGCAATTTCGTCCCATTGGATTGTCATGTTGGCAAATCCTGTGTCATTCCATGACTGTTATAGAAAACCGGTTGGCTGCGTGCAAATCCGGATTGGAAATCCGCAATACGAACCGGGATGTCCCGAAGGTTCATCTTGCTCATTTCGGCAAAGCTGGTGATGATGGTTAAATTCAGGGTTGGGCTGCATCATTTGTATTTTGTGGCTCTTTGGGGAACTGCCAAAAAGTGAATGATCATATGTGTTCATTTAAAATGAAGAACGCAGTTCCTTTGGTTTAAATTTAAAAGAACAGTGATGTTTTATTAAATGGAAAAACGAAAATACAACAAGACATTACGCGCAGAAAAAGAAGACGAAACGCGCCTCAAGATTCTCGAAGCTGCGATGAAATTGCATGGCGAAGTCGGCCCGGCACGCACCACCATCAGCGCGATTGCAGACCGCGCCGGGGTGCAGCGTTTGACGGTCTATCGGCATTTTCCCGAAGAAAATGAATTGCTTGATGCGTGCTCGTCACATTGGCGGAGCCTTAATCCGCCGCCCGATCCCGCATCATGGCGCGAGTCGGTGGCACCAGTTGACTGGGGCCTCGCGATACTGAGCATGCTTTATCACTATTATGGTGAAACGGCTTATATGTGGGATCATTGCTATCGTGATCGGGAAAATGTCCCAGCCCTTCATGAACAGATGAAGGGTTTTGATGCCTATCTCGACATGTTGTCTGCCGATGCACTGGCAAGCCTGCCTGCCGAACGGCGCAAGGGCAAGATGTGCCAAGCGGTTGCGCGACATTCGGTGCAATTTTCGACCTGGCAATCGCTGTCACAGGCGGGGGTGGAAAACTCGGAAATGGCGGCACTGATGGATGACTGGCTGCATAAATGCCCGTTGTCCTGACCGGTATCTGCGGCCTAATCCATCGGTCGCTGGCGCATTTTCTTTACGTCGCCGCGTTTCTTTTTCGTGTCGACCCGTTTGCGTTTGGCCGATAGAGACGGGCGGGTTTTGACGCGGAATTTCTTGCGTTCGGCGGCCTTGCGCAACAGGGCCAGAAGCCGTTCGATGGCATCCTGCTTGTTCCGTTCCTGGGTGCGATAACGCTGCGCGTCAAAGATGATTTCCCCGTCATTGGTCAGCCTGCTGCCAGCCAGTTCACGCAGGCGATCACGCACGCGTTGCGGCAATTCCGTCAGGTCATCAATACGCACGCGCATCTGTACCGCGGTCGATACTTTGTTGACGTTCTGGCCGCCCGGTCCGGATGCGCGCACGAACTGGAATTGCAGATGGCGTTCATCAAGATAAAGATCATTTGAGATTTCGAGCATGGCGGATCGTCTAAGTAATAGGGGCGGCAAGTTATGCGGCGAACCCGCACGGCAGAAGCCCGAAAACCGGTGGGTGCTGTTGATTGAAAAACAATGGCATTCCACCTACATTGAAGGCACTTACCCTGTCAGGGGCGGGCAGGGCTGTAAACAGGAAATAAGACGTGCAGGTATCGTATCTTTATCTGGCCTTGGGCTGGCTTTCGGTAGGGCTTGGAATTGTTGGCGCATTTCTGCCAATTCTGCCGACCACCCCCTTCATGCTGCTGGCCGCCTGGCTGTTTAGCAAAGGGTCACCGCGCCTGCATGCGTGGATTTACAATCATCCGCATTTTGGTCCGTCGATCCGGCACTGGAACGAACATGGCGTGATCCATCGCCGGGCCAAGATCATGGCGATGTCGGCCTTTGTCGTGGTGATTGCCGCATCCCTGATCTTTGTCGAAAACCGCTGGGTGGTGATGATCCAGTTGCTTGTCGCGATCCCGGTCAGCTGTTTTATCCTGTCGCGCCCGTCGCATCTGCCCGCATCGATGCCGATGGCACAGGTACAGACGCAGGGCGGGGAGCCGGGTGCAGGCTCCTGATTCCTGACCCCTGACCACGTCAAGGCACACAACAGTGCAGATCAGTTCCCCGATTTGCGGGTCAATTCTTCCTGACAGGTTTCTTCAAGCTTATCGAGCTCATCAAGTGTCGCATCGATATCCTGACGCTGTTTGCGCAGCGTGTCGCGGCGTTCATTGATCTTGTCGACAAGGATGGTCAACTGCATGATTTCGCTGCGGTCGGTGTCATAAAGATCAAGCAGATCGCGGATTTCCTTAAGCGAAAAGCCAAGCCGCTTGCCCCGCATGATCAGGCGCAGGCGCACCCGGTCGCGATGGCTGTAAATGCGGGTCTGCCCCTGACGGGCCGGGGCGATCAGTTCCTGATCCTCGTAAAAACGGATGGTACGGGTCGTGACGTCGAACTCGCGGGCAAGGTCGGTGATGGAATAATTGTCGCTCATGACATCCCGTTCAGGTTTACGCTTACGTAAACGAAAGCTACATGCTTTCTGGCGGGATCACAATCGGCAATTCTTTCGGCAATTCAATGCAGAACGTGCTGCCTTTGCCCGGTTCACTTTCTACCGAAATCATTCCGCCATGCCGGTCGACGATCTTTTTGCAGATCGCAAGACCGATCCCTGTCCCGGCATATTCACCATAACCGTGCAGGCGTTTGAAGATTTCAAAGATTGTCGCGTGATATTGCGGTTCGATCCCGATGCCGTTATCGGCAACGAAAACCTTCCAGCTTTCATCGGTTTCGGTGGCATAAATCCGGACTTCACCCTTGTCAGGGTCGCTGTATTTAAGGCCATTCGAAACAAGATTCTGAAACAGCAGCAAAAGCTGGCTGGCATCCCCGGTTACGGTTGGCAGGAACCCGTCACGCACGATATTGCCCGCCGGGCCAAGGCCTGCGCGCCGGAAATTGGCGGCAATCGCATCAAACAGACTATCAAGGGGGACCGCATTGAACGGTTTGCCATGCCGTCCGACCCGCGACAGGGTCAGAAGGTCGTCGATCATGCGCTGCATGCGCTGGGTGCCATCAACCGCATAATGGATGAATTCATCTGCGGTTTCGTCAAGCTGATCCTTGTATCGCCGCGCAATCAGCTGTGTATAGCTTGACACCATGCGAAGCGGTTCCTGCAAATCGTGGGACGCCGCATAGGCGAATTGTTCAAGTTCGCTGTTGGAACGTTCCAGTTCCGCCATGGTGCGCTGGATTTCCATTTCATGGCGTTTGCGCTGGGAAATATCGCGAAGCGTGATGATGTAATGATAGCGTCCGTCTGCCGAAAAATGACTGATCGCAACTTCAAGCGGCACGTTGCGGCCATTTGGGGTGCATGCCAGAACCTCGATCACGCCGGTCCCCAGATCGGTCAGTAACCTGTCGGCTGTCGGGCGTTGTGGTGGGGTATGTTCGCTATCAGGCAGCAGAAACCGGATAATGTTGCTGAGTTCCGGGTCGCCTTCCGGGCCGCAAAGTTCCTGTGCGCGGGCATTCAGCGGTTCTATGTTGCCGTCATCAGATGCGACCAGAATGGCATCAATGGTGTTTTGCAAAATCGCGCGCGTGCGGTCCTCGCTGCGTCGGGTCTGGGTGACCAGTTCGGCCAGTTCGGCGGCCTGTTGGCGCAAAAGCCGGTCACGCTGCACGGCAAGGGTCACATCACGTACGGTCAGTGAACACAGCTTTTCGCCGCGCGATGTCGTAATCGGATGAACGCGAATGGATTGTTCCATACGGTCAAATGTTGCGGCAAATTGCGGCAATGGGCGAAGCGGCAGCGCACCTTGATTAAGCGACGGCGAAATCACCGCAGGCATGCCGAATTCCAAGCAATCCTTGATTGCTTGGCAGAGCCGCCCCAAACGTGTTTCGGTGAAAACCGCACTCAGCCGTTTGCCAATGGCCTGATCGGCGGGAATACCCGACCGGCTTTGCATCCACTGGTTCCAGTGACAGATGGCATGATCCGACCCGATCACCACCAATCCGACATCGGCAGTATCAAGCAGATTGCTGTATAGGTCGGCGGCCTCGGCGGCATCCTTGATATCGACAATCGGTGGGGTAGGGTTTGTCATCTTGGCGCTGCCCGTCAACCAAGTGCGTTTTCAAGGAAGCGTCGCACCAGTTCCTTCAGGGTTTGGATGGAGTCAAGATCCATGACAAACAGCACATAGCCATCAATATCGTTCTGGCGCAGCATGAATTGCACATGCAGGATCATCAGAACCGGCATCTTGCCAGACGCGGCATCAAATGCGGTGTCTTCATTTAACAATGCACGGGTTTCGCGTTTGCGAAATGTCGGCATCGAACAATTGATCGGCTCGCCCAGCACGTTGGCAATGCTGCCAAGGCAGGCATTGAGGATGATGTTGCCGACCTCCATCAGGGCTTCCTGTTCAAGATCGGTCAGGGTATCGAGCGGCACATCGACCTTAAGCAACCGCCGCACCAGTTCAAGGCTGCGCTTTTCCGGGAAAACCAGCATCGCCTCGCCCTTGAACGGGCCATCGAATGACTGGCTGACGGCGGAAACCACTTCTTCGGGCGAAGATGTCAGGTTTGAATCGGAAAACCTTTCGACAAAGGTGATCGTCGGAACTGTCAGTTCCACCGGCTGATCAACCATTTCCGACAGGGACGCGGCAGCACGGCCGACCCCGATATTGATCAATTCGCTTATTGTGTCGTGTTCAAGCTCGCTAAGGTCGATCATCGCCCGGCTTCCTTGCCCTTCAGATAATCGCAAATCTTTTCTTCGGTTGGCGGTTTTGCCAGAAAGTCCATGCCAAGCCCGTGGGCCTTGTTCTGGATTTCCTTCTGTATATTGGCCGTCAGAAGCGCAATTGCAGCATCGGGATAAGCCGCGCGCAGCTTTTCCCCCAATTCGAGCCCGTTCATGCCCGGCATGTTGAAATCGATCAAAAGGTAATCATAGGCATGCTCGGCGGCCATTGCCTGGGCTTTTTCGGCTTCTTCGGCCTCGTCCACCCGCCAGTCGGCATAGTTGCTGGTGATAAAGGCCTTTACCAGCAGTCTGGCAAATTTGCTGTCATCGACAAGCAGGACGGATCGATTCTGGGACATGTTTTTCTCTGATTTTCGGTTTGTGTTCTTGTTGTATCAGGCATCATCCGCAAGGATAGGGCCGATTATAGAATAGACGCAACCGTGCGCGAAAGCTGTTCGATCTGTCTGGCTGTGATATTGGCCGGGCGTGGTTCGGAAATCAGGAAGCCCTGGATTTCGTCGCAGCCATGTTCGCGAAGGAATTCAAGCTGTTCCTGTGTTTCAACCCCTTCTGCAACCACCTTCAGGCCAAGATTGTGCCCCATGATGATAATCGTGTTGGTGATCGCCGCATCGTCTGGATCGGTCGTCACATCGCGGACAAACGACCGGTCGATCTTGATCGAATTGATCGGCAATCGTTTCAGATAGGCCAGCGACGAATAACCCGTCCCGAAATCGTCAATTGCGATCTGCAGGCCAAGCTTGCGCAATTCATCAAGGATTGATGCCGATCGTTTGATTTCATGCATCATCACGGTTTCAGTGATTTCAAGAACGATGCGTGATGCCGGTGTTGCGGTTTCATCAAGGATGCGCGAAATCGTTTCGGTAATCCGGCCTTCGATCAATTGTCTGGGGGACAGATTGACCGCAATGCTGACCGGCGGCAGACCCAGCAGATCCCATTCGCGGATCTGATCACAGACCCGGCGCAATACCCATTCGCCGATCTTGCCAATCAGTCCGGTTTCCTCGGCCACCGGGATGAACTGCATTGGTGATATAAAGCCACGCCCCGGCTGGTTCCAGCGGATCAAGGCCTCAAGCCCGGCAAGCTTGCCTGATAGCAGTTCGATCTTTGGCTGGTAATAAAGTTCGAACTGTCCCTCTTTCAGGGCTTCGCGCAGGTCATTTTCAATGGCAAGCCGCGCAACCGCACTTTCATTCATCGTCTTGGTAAAGAAGTGATAGGTCCCGCCGCCACGGGCCTTTGCACTATACATCGCCGTATCGGCATTGCGCATCAGGGTCGGGAAATCATCGCCATCCGCGGGGCAAAGGGCGATGCCGATTGACGGTGTGATGAACAAGTGACGCCCCTGAATGTCAAAGGCCGGGGCCAGCGCATCCAGAACCGCCTGCGAAAGTGTGGCGGCATCCTGCGTTTCGCGCAGGCGCGGGATGATAATCAGGAACTCGTCCCCGCCCAGTCGGCCGATGATTTCCTGTCGGCTGATCACCCGGCGCAAACGGTCCGCCACGGCCTTAAGCAGCAAATCACCGACATTGTGACCAAGGCTGTCATTGATCAGCTTGAACCGGTCCAGATCGATAAACAGGATCGCGGTTGCCCGGTCATGCGGGCTCGCGGCATCACGTTTGTGATTCTCAAGTGCTGATTTAAGGCTGTATTCCAGCATGCTGCGATTGGGCAGGTTGGTCAGCGCATCGTGATTGGCCATATAGACCAGTTGTTCCTCATAGCGTTTGCGCGCGGTGATATCGTGAAGAACAACCGTAATCAGCGGTGTTTGCGCATCGGGGATCGGGCGAAATGCGGCGCTTACCTCGATCTCGGTCTTGTCCATCCGTACCAGCGGCAGCGTCAGGCGCTGCTCTGCGATATGATGACGCAGGTCCAGACCCGAGAGCTCGGCAAGGCTTTCCTCGAAATTCGGAATGGCGCGCGGGGCGATAAATTCCAGAAGCGACCGTCCCTTTGGCGTTTCACCTTCTTTCAGGCCCAGCAGGGGATAGGATGCATTGTTAAACTCAACAATGGTGCCGTTCGGCGTGATGGTCAGAATGCCATCGGCCACGTTCTGAACAATCGCGCGCAGGCGGGACTCGTTATCACGCATCTGCTGTTCGGCCTGGCGCAATTTGCCAAGTGTTGATGCAATACCCTCGACCAGTGTGGCAACGGACCGTGACAAAAGGCCCAGTTCATCGCGTTGATGATGACGGGGAACGGTCAGCCCCGTTGCATCGGGACTGTCTGGATCAATGCCGGTGACGGCCTGTGAAATGCGCAAAAGCGGTTTGGTGAGTGTCAGGTAAAAGAATGCCACCAGCGCAAGCCCCAGCAGGAAGTTGCGCAAAATGCCCGACGTCAGGATGCGGGTGGCGCGATTGATGAAACCATCGGCAATCAGGTCGGTATCGATCCGAACGACCAGATGGCCGACAAGATCACGGCTTTCACCGGTCAGCAACGGCACGTTATATTGCTGGTTGTTGCCAAACATCACTTCGCTAAATGCGGATCGCCCCGATGATGACGGGGCGCGCGATTTTTGCGCCAGAACATTTCCGAAATTGTCGCGCAGCGTCGCGCTGTAAACCGGTTCATATTCAAACAGGCCCGACACCACGCGTGCGGCAAGCGTTTCGTCAAGGCCATAGGCCGCCTGTGTTGCGGATTCGCGCAACGTCGACAAAACCTGATTAACGGTTCGGTCAATCAGGCTGCGTTCTTCATAAAGATCCCAGACAATCTGTACGACGCTGAAAAACAGGCCAATCAGAAGGGTGATAACGACAGCGGCACGTGCCTGTTTGACAGACAAGCGGTCACGCCATCTGAGCCGTTGTGTTTTCAGGCTACCCTCCGCCAATCCACACCCCTGCATGGCTCTATGACCATGTTTCACAGTCCAGACTATGTGCTTGGCACCGCAAAAGCAATTGTTGCGCGGGTTCTAATACTGGAAAATTGCCGGGATTTATGTATTTTCCCGCCAAAGCCGGTTTGAACGTCCGATGCGGTCTGTTTAACTGCGATATCGCAATGCACCGAAACGGCAATACTACTAAAAAAAATGGGATTTTATTGGAGTTGCACACAACCGCACTGCGTGATAACCCAATGCCCCGAGAGAGAACAAGGCCGAGCGCGGGCGCAGCCGCATCACGGCCTCGCAACCTGAACGGAGTTACACCATGACCTATGTGGTGACAGAAAACTGCATCAAGTGTAAGTATCAGGACTGCGTCGAGGTTTGCCCCGTCGATTGCTTCTATGAAGGTGAAAACTTCCTGGTTATTCACCCGGACGAATGCATTGATTGCGGTGTCTGCGAACCTGAATGTCCGGCCGAGGCCATTATTCCCGATACGGAACCGAATCTGGATAACTGGCTTGAGATCAACCGCAAATTCGCGGAAGTCTGGCCGAATATTACGCGCAAGGGTGATGCACCGGCCGATGCCGACGAATGGAATGGCAAGTCGGGCAAGACTGAATTGCTCAGTGAAGCACCGGGAACCGGTGATTGATAAAACGCGTTAAACGCCTGTAAAACCAATGTTTTTGCGCCCTGATTTTATTGGCGCATGGCTGCATTGAGCCGGTCGCACGGAAAAAATCTGTGATAGGCCGGCTCTTTGTGTTATTGTGGGCAACTCGCGTTCAAGGGCTCGGCAGGCTCGCTCCGCGCAGTCGGATCTCCGCTATTATATCCTGTCAAAAACCGCGACTTCGCCAAAAGCATCGTCGTGTGCAGCTCTTCGTGTCGCTGGGTCTATAGTGTTACAGTTGAATGACCAGGCCTGTTTGGGCCGGAAGGAAGCTTGATGTCGGATAAGTTGCCCTTTGCTGTTGGCGATTACGTTGTTTACCCCGCACACGGTGTTGGCCGTGTTGATGGCCTGGAGACCCAGGAAATCGCGGGTCAGGAATTACGCCTTTACATCATCACTTTTGATTCGAGCCGCATGACCTTGCGCGTGCCGGTCAACAAGGTGGGTAACTCCGGGCTGCGCAAGCTGTCCTCGAAAAAACAGATGGACTCGGCGCTTATCACCCTTAAAGGCCGTGCGCGCGTCAAACGCACCATGTGGTCGCGCCGCGCGCAGGAATATGAGGCAAAGATCAATTCCGGTGACCCGGTTTCGATCGCCGAAGTGGTTCGTGACCTGCACCGCACCGCCACCCAGCCTGAACAGTCGTTCTCCGAACGCCAGATTTACGAAGCAGCGTTTGAACGCCTTGTTGATGAACTGGCCGCGATCGAAAAGATCGACAAGGACAAGGCTTCGGGCAAGCTTGAAAAACTGTTGCAGAAAGCTGCCTGATACGCCTGTACAGCTTTGTTATACAGAGACCTCTTTTTAAAAACCGGCCTACAAGGTAATCTTGGGCCGGTTTTGTTTATTTTGGGCACGTTATGGCGATGAGCGCAGTTCTGGCACCGATAAAACCGGCGGATAAAATATGGACCGTCGGGGCGATCAATGGCGATCTTGCCGCGCTGCAAGCCGTTCATGGCAAGCTTCGGGGCAAAATCACAGCCGGTGATCGCCTGATCTATCTTGGCAATTACTGGGGCGATGGCACGGCCGAGGCCGTATCGGGTGCTATCAATGAATTACTGCTGTTCCGGCGTTACTTCCTGGCGAAAGAAGGCGTTGATATTGCCGATATCGCCTTTTTGCGCGGTTCCACCGAAGAAATGCTGAGCAAACTGCAACAGATTCACTTTGCCCCGAACCCGGGCGAGGTATTCGACTGGATGCTGTCGCGCGGTATTGCCGGGACGCTGCGCGCCTATGGCTTTGATCCGTCGCATACCCAATCGCTGATGCGGCAGGGGGCGCATGCGATTTCGCAATGGACCGGCCAGTTTGGCGAAGCATTTCGTCGCAGGCCTGGTCACAGTTCGCTTTTGTCGGACCTGAAGCACGCGGCCTATGCCACGGATGGCTCGTTGATCTTTGTGCATGCCGGGCTTGATGCGTCGCGTCCGCTGACCGGACAGACCGATACCTTCTGGTGGGGCGGGTCGATGTTTGAAAGCATCACGGATCGTTATTACGATTGCCGCCGGATCGTGCGCGGATCTGCCTTGGCCAATCTTGGCCTTCAGGAACGCGAATTTACCCTGTCGATTGACGGCGGGGCAGGGCGCGGTGGCCCATTGATTGCGGTTGCAATCGGGCGCGACGGCAGGATTGTCGATCAGATCGAAAGCTGATTTTTCAGGGCATTAAACACAAAACGCTTTAGATACCAAAAGGGGCAGCAAACCGGATTTGCTGCCCCTTTGTTCTGGTTAGTCGATGACAACCTTGACCATCGAATTGGTTGCCGGTGGCTGCCCGGGTTCAAGCCCGTTCAGTACGGCAAAGGTTTCGGCCGGTTCACGTGATACCGCCATCTGGCCGACAAAGGTCGAAAGATCATATTCCGGGTTCACGGCGCGCACCTTGATGCGCAGCGGATGGTATTTCTGCTGCTCTTCGCGGGTCAGTGGGCGGAAGCTGTATGTCGTGCGGCGAAGTGCAACGTTATAGGCATCAACCTGATCAAGCGGCATGATGAACAGGAACTGATAGGCGTTATCGCCGTGCCGGATGACAACCACCCGAAGGCGCGCCTTGCCACCGGAATTCAGGTTGACATCGGCATATCCGGTGGCGGCTTCCTGACCGTTGATATCGATTTTTTCGATATTGGTGATGGCGATCTTGCTGGAAAAACCGCGCGCCAGATATTGATCAAGCGCGACACCCTTGGCCTTTGGTGCGCCTTCAAACACGATCTGTGCGCCGCCCTCATCCTGTGCAATCACCGCATCGGGCTGGTTTATCATCGAAAATCCGTCGGGCACCTCGAACCGGAAATCAAGCGGCACATGGATAAACGACGTTCCACGGACATAACCGTTATCAGGGCCGTCACCGTAAATAATCCCGTCAATGGCGCGCATATAGCGGACACTGCCGACTTCGGGATTTGCGACCGGTGTAACATTGGCGGCCTTGTGGGCCTGTTCGATGCGGTCAACGGTGCGCGGGTGGGTGGCCATGAAATCAAACTGATCGATTTCATCGGGCGACCGGCCTGCCAGTTTTGCCTGAAGGCGCGAATGGGCGCGCAGTTTTTTCAGGAACGACGCCATGCCTTCGGGGTCGTATCCGGCGCGCGTGATGTAACGCACGCCCAGCATGTCGGCTTCGAATTCATGTTCGCGCGAAAATGACTTCAGATAGGCGTTCGCGCCGACACCGACGATATCGCCGGCCCCATTGCCAAGGGCCGCCGAAAGGCCACCGGCCAGAATCTGGGTCAGGACACCGCGGCTGTAACGCTGGGCGGAATGGCGTGCAACGACATGGCCGATTTCATGGGCGAGAACCCCGGCAAGCTCCGCCTCGTTCGAGGCAAGCGAAGCCAGTCCGCGCGTGATGTAAACATAGCCGCCCGGTAAGGCAAAGGCATTGATCACGGGTGAATCAAGGACGGTGAAGGTAAATTTCTCGTCGGGGGCTTCGGAAACCGCCACCAGCTTGTTGCCGATTTCGGTCACATAGGCCTCGATATTCTTCTCGTCATAATCGCCGCCAAATTCGCGCACGATTTTCGGATGTTCTTCCGCGCCGACCTGTTTTTCCTGATCGGGGGACATAAAGGCGGTAAAGCTGTCCTCGCCGGTCGCGCGGTTGGTCGAACAGCCCGCAAGGGTTGCCACCAGACCCAGCGCGCCAAGGGCGGTTGCCAATCGTCTTGTCTTGCGATGAAAAAGCCAGCTCATTGAAGTCTTTCCTCTTGTGCCCGCGATGCGTATCCTTTGCCGGAACCGCAATTTTATCCCTTACGATGTGGTAGCGCGTGTTGGCTTGCCAATCAATATCTCGCAACAATCAAACCTATTCGCAAAAATCGGGAAATTTTGCGGCGATCTGCCATATGTCGCTGTTTTTGTGTCTGATTGCCGGAATTCTGGCCTTTGGCATCCCGGCAAAGGCGGATCAATGGCTGTGCGGGCCGTCCTTTGGTTCCGTCAATGCTCGTGGAAGTGATGTCAGGTCGATACCGATCCGGTTGGCAAAGCCCGAAACCGTCGATGCGCTGATTGCGACCTCCCGGCCAGATATCCTTTGGCGGCTGGCCGATATCGCCTTTGTTCCGGAATTCGAGGATGCGGCTTTAAGTGCCATGCAAAACGGGGCTTCTGCCATCACCGATCTTGTTGCCTATGATCAAACGCCCGATTTCGCCGGGCGGCATCTGGCCGATATGCGGGATGGTTTTGGTAAACTCTGGCAGGAAAAGCTGCTTGAAACAGGGCTTGTGATGCTTTTGCCCGAAACAGGCCGTCCGATTGATGCTTTACTTGCGGCCGAGCAAGCGGCCATGTCGCAGCAAATCGGGCTTTGGGCACCGGGCCAGAGCCCGGCTTATCATTATGCCGGGTCGTCGGAAATTGATGGTGATCTTCCCGATGCGGCGCGGGCCGTTGGAAGATTTGCCGTAATTGATGGCATCCTTCAACGCATCGAAGACCGCGAATGGCGCAGCTACCTTAATTTTGGTTCCGACTGGCGCAACGATTTCACCGTGATGGTCGATCGCGATCTGCGCGATGCGATCAAAGCGGCCGGACAGCATATGGAAGACTGGATTGGCCATAAAATCCGTGTGCGCGGCATGATCGAAGATCGCGGCGGACCGTACCTGGAACTGACCAATCCGGCGTCCCTATGTGTGGAACAGTCTGTCGGTCAACCGTAAACGGCTTTGGACTTGTCCAATTACACTCTGGACGTGTAGAAGAATGAACCGCTAGATTCCAAGAGGCTCCCCAATGCTTTATCCCGAGATCGAACCTGCTTATTCCGGCTGGCTGGAACGGCCCGACGGGCATGCGATCTATTGGGAGGAAGTCGGCAATCCCGACGGCATTCCGGTGACTTTCCTGCATGGCGGGCCCGGCGGTGGGATATCGCCCAAGTCGCGCCGCTTCTTTGATCCCGAAAAATACCGGGTGATCCTGCATGACCAGCGCGGTGCCGGTAAATCCCGCCCGTTCGGCAGCCTTGAAAACAATACCACCGACCATCTGATTGGCGATATCGAAGCGCTCCGTCAGGATCGCGGCATTGATAAATGGCTGGTGTTTGGCGGTTCGTGGGGGTCAACGCTGGCGCTTGCCTATGGGCAGGCCCACCCGGAACAGGTGCTTGGTTTTGTTCTGCGCGGGATATTCCTGTGCCGGGATCGGGAAATCGACTGGTTCATGGATGGCATGGGCAAATTCTTTGCCGAGGCCGAGAAAAAATTCCTCGCCGCTGTCGGGTTTGATCGCAACCCCGGAAGTGCTGCCCTGCTGGATCGCTATGGCGATGTCTTTGTCGGCAGGGACGGCGAAGCTGCTGCGGTTGCAGCGGCGCGCGCATGGTCCGGGTTCGAGGCGACCTGCTGCACGTTGCTGCCCGATGATGGCTTGGTCGCGGATTTCGAAGGTGACGGGATCGCATTGGCGCTGGCGCGGCTTGAACATCATTATTTCGTCAATAAGGGGTTCTTTGCCCCTGACCAGCTTCTTCGGAATATGGATCGAATCCGTCATCTGCCGGCCCGCATTGTTCAGGGCCGCTATGACGTTGTCTGTCCGCCGGTTTCCGCGTTTGAGCTGCACGCGCAATGGCCGGGTGCTGAAATGAATATCGTTGAGGATGCCGGTCACGCGGCAAGTGAACCGGGGATCGTGCGCGAACTTGTGCGTGCCACGAATTCCTTTAATGGCATCGGCTTTGATAAAAATTAAAACAGTCGTGTCATTGTTTTGTTGTTTATATCATACGGTTGGGTAGTATATGCCCAAATTTATCCTAGAGGGGACTTAGGTTAATGCGGTTGGTTTTGGGGAAAATCCTGGCCCTGCTTTTGGTCGCAGGATTTGCAGGTGCGGCAAACGCGCAGCAGTTTCTTGGCAATAACAATGACAGCGGCCTGCTGGAATTCTCGACCGGTATGGTCGATATCACGCAGGATGAAGAAGCCGCTGAATTCCGTCTTGATTACCGTTTCCAGCACGCGATGTTCGGCGTTCTGCGTCCGATCACTGGCGTGATGGTCACCAGCGACAAGGCAGCACACGGTTATGGCGGTCTGGCGATGGATGTGCTGTGGGGCGATCACTTCGTTTCCAGCATCTATACCTCGGTTGGTGCCTACCATCAGGGTGACGGCGAAGACCTCGGTCACTGGATCGAATTCCGTTCCGGTCTTGAGCTCGGCTTCCGCTTTGACAGCCGCGAACGTCTGAGCCTCGGTATCGCCCACATTTCGAACGCCAGCATCGGCGACGAAAACCCGGGCACGGAAATCCTGTCTCTGACCTATGCCATTCCGATCGACGCGATCTTTGAGTGATCCGACGTTCCGGAACGCCGCTTCAAGCCCTGCATTTTGCGGGGCTTTTTGCTTTTCTGGCCATGGTACGACATATTTGCGGCGCTGGCGGATTGATCGCAGCTATCGAAGCTGCTAATTGAATGCCTCTTGCCGATAAAGTGCGCCCGTAGCTCAGCAGGATAGAGCACCAGATTCCTAATCTGGGGGCCACAGGTTCGAATCCTGTCGGGCGCACCATTTTTATCTAAAAACTCTTAGCAGGTTGTTTTAGATACTAAGACATGATTTTAAACCATGTTCTTACGGCTAAATTTAGGCGCTCTTGTTCCAGTTCATCGGTCGGATTACAATGAGCTATAGGACCTCTTAGCAGGTTTAGTTGATTGGAAACGTTGCTCACTGCGGTTTTGGATTGAAAAATTGGATCAAATAGATCCCAGTTATCAGTGATTAGCTGAGAGAGCTCTCCAAAAGTGGTGTAATCAATCAATTGCTCAGAGCGTGCCGTAATCCCACTGTCTATTTCTTTCTTTCTTCGTGCAGTGGCAGGCTCCATTATCCTTTTTGCATCAACACGACTACTGTTCCACCAATCTGCTCCCTCAGCTTCAACCATCATATCCGCGACTAATTTTCTGATTGAGTTTTCGAGACAATAGAAAATCTCATAGAATTCGGACATCCTTGCAGCCTCCTTGCGGAGGTCGGCTTCAAACTGAGAGTACTCGGTCGCTTTTCTATCTGCTGCATCATGCGTTAGATGGCCAAGGTTGATACCGTGCTGTCTCTCAATTTTTGAGAGATTGGTTGTGATCTGTAATCCAGACATACCAAATGCACGGATTATTCCATCGGGTCGTTTAGGCATCGTCTTGCCGGAGTAAGTGTTCTTTCAGACTTTTGAATATTGCGTCAAAGACCGCAGGGTCTGTTGTCGCAGGCAGGTTTAGATTTATTGTGTACCCGAGGTTGAGGCCAAACTCTTGTGTTGGTCGAGAGTCTCTATACTGAGCTTGCTGCATGATTGGTTGTGCGTGGGAGGTGTCAGAAATGCTCTCCGCTGATGTGCTTTGGAAATCTGCATGAGATTTGAGGTGCTTTATGCAACTCACTATCAGTTTGACTGGTGTAGAGTCATGCGCTTGACCAGTTTCTTCTACCACTAGACCCATAAGATCGGAGTCATTCAGTTCATGCATAAATTCATTCCGCGTGTATAGCGGCGCGTATGTATGCTTAATGGCTTCTGCGATTGCGGCGCCGGATTGGCTAGGATTTCGAAATTTTCGATACTGGTCGTTAGGAGAACCGTCAGAATTAGCTAACCCGAGTTTCTTTAAGAAGGTTGTCATTTGATCACCCGAGCCACCGGGTATTTTCAGTATTGTCTTAACAAAATCTTGACTGACACGTTCAGGTACAGCGGCTTTTTTTATCTCTTTCAGAGCCTTGTCGATGTTTCCTGGAGATGTCACGTAAGGCAAAGATGACACTATTTCACTCCTTGATACATGTATTATTAATTTGGTCTAATATTATAAGCAGTATTAGAGTTTTTGCTACCTAAGATTTAATTGTAAATGGGGCGTGGGTTTTTTTTTGAGTATCTCAATACGTGAAAATTCAACGGATTTGAATCGGGATGCTTGCCCTTGATGCGCCTATTCCTCCGAACGCCCGTTACCCTCCCGGTCCCGCTCATAGTGTTTCGCAAGCGGAAATTCCGGCAGCCACCCCTCGCGGCGGATGGTCCAAAGCTCGTAGGTGGGCTTTAACTGATCGGGCGCGTCGAGCGACCCGATATTCACCTCGATCTCGTCCCCGCTATGGCCGAAAACCGATGATCCGCAGGTCGGGCAGAAATAGCGCCCCTGATAATTACGCACGTCGCCTTCGACCGTTACCGCGTTCTTTGGATAAACCGCCGACGCGTGAAAAAGCGTGCCATGGTGTTTCCGGCAATCAAGGCAATGACACAGGCCAACCCGGTACGGCTTTCCCGTTGCCACAAGCCGGACTTTGGCGCATAGGCAGCCACCGGTGATTTTATCCATAGGTTTCTCCAGTTAATCAGGGAGCGGGAAGTTTAGTGCCTTGGTCATGCGGGCGTCCATTGCCGATTTCGGCCGATTTCCGTCCTGACGGCTTCCTTGTTGCGGGTGCAGCGAAAAGTTGTATTTTTGCAATTTCCTGCACGCCTTGAAATGACCTCCGGTCCTGCACATATCCTTATATAACGGGCAAATCCGACAAGCCCTTTTATATGGCCGATCCGGCCGGGAGGTGTCAGGTGAAGAACTGGATTCGTCTTCCGAACAGCGAAGGCAATTGCGTTGCAGCGTCCAAGAATGCCGCAGGTTCAACAAATTCCCCATCCGTTACCGTTCATGAACGCGAAATAGGGCGTAACGGGTTCCTTGGGCCATCTGCCCACATTTATCATAAACACCCACCGGCAGGCTGGGCCTCTTTCGAAGGGCCGCTTCGACCGCGGGCGTTCGATCTGAACAAGTTGGCCGCCGGGCCGGATTGCCCGTTGCAGGCGCGCCGTATCGTGCATAATGCCGTGATGGAAGTCCGCTATTGGCGGCTTGATGGCAAAATGCATGCGCTGGCGCGCAATGCCGATGGTGATACGCTGGCTTTTGTTCACAATGGCAGCGGCGCGCTTTATTGCGATTACGGCCACATGCCGTATCGTGATGGGGATTACATCCTGCTGCCACGCGGCACGGCCTGGCGTTTCGAGGCAACCGATCCGTCCGAATTCCTGTTTATCGAGGCCACCAACGATGCCTTTGGCCTGCCAAACGACACCCAGTCGGCAGGTCATCCGTCGATCAACCCGACCAGTTTCGAAGTGCCGCGACTTGATGACAAATTCCGTGCCCAGCAGGACGAAGCCTATTGGGAAATTCACATCAAGCGTCGCAATGCAATTTCGACCCTGACCTATCCCTATAACCCGCTGGATGCGGTGGGCTGGCAGGGCGACCTGAGTGTCGTAAGGTTGAACTGGCGCGACTTGCGACAGGACCGCCAACCGGGCCAACCGGTGCCGCCCGCGGCACACAGCACCTTTGTCGCCAACCGGTTTGCCATCAGTACCTTTGTGCCGAAAATTGGCGAAGGTGAATCAGGGACGCTTCGCGTGCCGTTTTATCATTCGAACGAGGATTACGACGAGTTCATCTTCTATCACCGGGGCGAGTTTTACAGCCGGGGCAATATCAAGCCCGGTATGGCAACCTTCCACCCCAGCGGTTTCCCGCATGGGCCGCATCCGTACTCCTATCAGAAAACCATGATCAAGGTGCCGGTTGAAACCGACGAGGTGGCGGTGATGATCGACTGTGCCGACATGGTCAATATCGATGAAAGCATCCCCGATGGCGCGGAATGGAAGGCTTATGTCAATACCTGGGAAAAGGCGAAGGAAACACTTTGATGTTCGATCTGACCCCGGGCGCAGGGGGCAAAAGTTGTTTTGGGGCGGGTTTCTGCACTTTTGCGGTTATTGAGCATTGATCTTCCGGCCTGTTTGACCTATCCGAAGCGTTAAGGGTTTCATCAGCTTGTCCCGGTAACCTGCAAGTTCGCAAAACCGGTTCCTTTGTCGTGGACTGGCCTGCGCGTTAGTATAAGCTTGGCAGCGGTACTGATGGCGTGAGCTGAGAGCGCGAAGGGCCAAAAGCAGATGGACCGAAGAACAGATTAGTCGGGATGGGTTGATCAAAGCCGAGAATGACCAGACAGCAGCTTGCAAATAAAGGGGCAGGTAGTTCCCCCAAAATCGGTGCAGGGCAGCCCGATGCCTTGTCCTGTTTGCCCGCATCTTTTGCGTCGCGCGGCGTGCGGACACCATTCACGACCAAAAGCTTGCGCTATTCGCGCGTATTGATCGGCCAAAGCGGTCGCACGCTTGTCAGTCTTCCGGGGCTTTCGGGCGGGCTTGGCACCTATGAAATGCCGCTTGAAACCCTGCGCGAGGTTTTTGATCTGTCGGTTCATGACCGGATGCTGTTTGACCGGTTGATCACACTTGAAAAATTCACCCCGGAAATGGTGCGCGAGCATGCGCGCGCGGTGGCGGTGACTGGTGTTGGCGGTGTTGCGCTGGCTCGTGCCGGGATTACCGGCAACAAGGACGAAAAGGCCGCACGTGAACTGGGGCAACTGACGCTGCTTTATCAGGCGCTGCGCCAGCTTGGCGGTAATGACGTTCAGGACATGAAGCGCGAAGACCTGCTGACCATGGATGGTCAGATCAGGGCGCGCAAGGCGCTGAACCGTTTTGCGACATCGACCGGTCTGGAAAATGATTCGATCATCGATACCCTGGGTGACTGGAGCATCCTGAGCGCGCCGGTAGGCCTTGCGATAGAGGGCTGCGAAGGGCCTCTGCGTCATTTGACATTCGGTTTGCAGAAACTTGCCGGCGAGGTCGAGGAATGGTCGATTTCCGAACAATCCGATTTCCGCTTTATGGCGACCCGCGTGATCAATGCCGCCAGTGCCACAAAGGACCATGCCTTGCGGTTGCTGCGCAAGATTGATTTGTGGAACAATGAACTGGGCAAGGTCCTGCAAGACTGGGCCAAGGCCAAGGAAGATATGCAAAAGCATATTGACCGCTTGTGGTGGGTGCTTGACGGGTGGCAGGAGCTGATTGATCTGTGGCGGTCGCGTCCGCAACATGATCGGGTACGCCAGCGCGAGATTGTCGAGGAAATCGCAAGTTTTGCGCCGGTCCTGCCGATCGAGGCACTAGAGAAAATTGAATATGAATTCTGGGTCGATGTCCGTGTTAACCAGATGTTGTGGGCGTCCGAGTTGCGCAAACTGGGCAGTGGTGAAATTGACGCCGACATGGTCGACCGGCTGGAGCGGTTCCGGAGGCAGTCGGCGTGAAGGTTGAAAATGCCGCTAATATGGGTGTTTCCCAGCTTGGTGATCTGTTTGAATCGCTGAGCAGTTCGGAAATTGCCCGCTTTACCCGCGCAATCGAAAGTGACCGCGCCGATCCCAAGCTGCCGCTGCCGCATGAACAGATTTTGCAAATCCTGCGCCCGCGTCTGGCGTCGCTGAAGCCTGAACGCTATCCGACGCCGATGCGCCAGTTCTGCGACCCTTTCGAAGATCTGCTGACTTCGGCACCACCGGTCGAGAAAAGTATCCGTATCAGCCGTTCATCCCTGATGCCGATCTGGAAGGTGGTCGAGGCCACGGGCGGCCCTGAAATGACCAAGGCGATTGCCGATATCGAAAAGGCGGCGGCCAAACGTGATCAGGATATGCTTGAACAGGCAGAACGCCGGATGTGGAAGCTGGCGTCGGTGTGTATTGCGCAGGAAATCGAAAATTCGCTGAACGGGGTCAAGACCGAACGCGCATTGGCAACGCGGCTTGGTTCGCGCAGCCATCTTCCCGCATTCGAGCAGATCGGCAAAATCCTGAATGTTGGCGAAGAAATCACTGCGATGCGCAAACGGTTCCCATCGGCCCCGATCAGAAGTCTGGGCACGGCCGATATCAGTTGGCTGCGCGACCGGTTTGTTGAGATTTCCGAAGAAAAACCGGGATACGAGCCGGTTTACCTTTTGGCTGTTCTGGCCCGGCTGCTTCGGCCAAGCGAACTTTTCAAACTGATCCGCGTGCTATCAAGCAAGGCCGATGACCGAACGATTTCCAGCACCAATCTTGCGACCACCGGTGATCTGATCATTGATCTTCTGGCGGAAACCGTGATCGAGATCGAACAGGGGGTCGGTGCGGGCAAGGGCGAACATCACATCCTGTCGCTTGCGCGCTGGTATGCGTCGGAATTTACCCGCATCACGCGTGAATTTAACATCCGCAAGGATGGCCGCTGGGGCGAGAAGCTTCTGGAAACGCGTCGTCGGGTGTCCAAGGCGATGGCCAATACCATGTTTGGCGCCAGCCCTGATCGCATCATCGATGCCCTGCCACAGATCGAAACCAAGCAGGGCCCGGGGTCCGGCCGGCAGGGTGTGCGCCCGATTTTTGCCCAGCCCTTTGACGAGGAAAAGGTTCTGGCCGCCGAACAATCAGCCGAGGCGATTGCCGAAACCGCGCGCATTTCGCATGTTCTGGCCGCTCAAAGTTCGGCGACAAAGGCGGTGGTGGAGCTCAAGAAAAAGCTCAACCAGATCGGGCGTGCCGGGGTGGATGGCATGGGGCGGCTTGATGCCGACGAACTGGATAATGCCCAGCGCAACATGATGGCGATTGTCCGGCTGCTTGAAATCATCGATGGCCCCGAAGAAGCCGATCTTCTGCGCCGTCGCGGCATGAATGCACTGCGCGCGCTTGAAGGCAGAAAGGCAAGTTGAGCCTGCCTTTTATGCCGTCAGTTCTTCCTGTTTTTTGCGCTGATCAAGCCAGGTCATGAAGGCCCGGATTTTCGGATTGCGTGACCGGCCGACCGGGCTTGTCGCGTAATAATGAAACGGGCTTGCGCGTGGCGGGCCAAACGGTGCAACGATCCGGCCATTGGCCAACTCATCCTCGATCGCGAATGTCGGCAGCAACGCCACCCCAAGGCCTGCGATGGCGGCTTGCATCGCCATGGTGAAATGTTCGAACTTCGGACCGTTTTCCCCATCAATATCGGTAAGGTCACTCGCGGCCAGCCAGTCGCTCCATCCGCGGGGGCGGGTTGCTATGTGTAAAAGTGAATAATCACGAAGATTATTTGGTTTTGGTGAGTAATCGAGATTCTCGATCAGCTTCGGGCTGCAGATCGGGACCATTTCCTCGCCATGCAGCAAATGCGCATCCAGCCCCGGCCAGTTGCCATCGCCAAACAGCACCGCAATGTCGATCTGTTCACGGTCAAAATCGGGAATGCCGATCCGTGAAATGAAATTGATGACGATATCGGGATGGCGACCGCGAAAATCGGGCAGCAACGGGATCAGGCAGCGCGACCCGAAAGTCGGTGGGGCGGCGATGGTCAGAACCCCGCCCTCGGCTCCGCCAGAGAGGAATGTCAGGGTGGCGGTTTCCAGCTGATCGAGTGCGGGGCGGATTGCCTGTAAATAGCTTTCACCCTCGACTGTCAGGACGAGGCGCTGCTTCTGGCGGGCAAACAGTTTACAGCCCAGCCAGTCTTCAAGCCCCTGTATCTGTCGGCTGACCGCACTTTGCGTCAGGTAAAGCTCCTCGGCGGCGCGTGATGCGCTGCCAAAGCGGGCGGTCTGTTCAAAGCAACTGAGTGCTTTCAGGCTCGGAATGCGGCGGCTCATGATCTGATTGCTCGAAATATGTCGATATTTGCGTTTTATCTGGGCTTGTTGTCGCTAGTTTATGAGTTTTACGCATAAACTATATCCGATTTATCATTTGCAAGCTTGCCTGCCAATCCCTAGCTTTAGCCCAGAAGCGATAAGCTTTCAGGGATGATGCCGTCTCGCCCTTCTATGGCGTCATCCCTGCTTTGGTTTCAAAAATTTCATAAGGGATCAGGACGATGGCAGGCCGCGCACCTTTTCACTGGGAAGACCCGCTGCTGATTGAAGATCAGCTGAGCGAAGAAGAACGCATGATCCGTGACGCGGCGCGCGCCTATTGTCAGGAAAACCTTCAGACCCGCGTTCTCGAAGCCAACCGGCACGAGATTTTCCATCGCGAAATCATGACCGAGATGGGCGAACTTGGTCTGCTTGGCCCGACCATCCCCGAAGAATACGGCGGACCGGGTGTCAACCATGTGGCCTATGGCCTTGTCGCGCGCGAAGTCGAACGCGTCGATAGCGGCTATCGTTCGGCAATGTCGGTGCAAAGCTCGCTTGTGATGCATCCGATCTATGCCTATGGCAGCGAAGAACAGCGCAAGAAGTACCTTCCGAAACTGGCAACCGGAGAATGGGTTGGCTGTTTTGGTCTGACCGAGCCGGATCACGGGTCCGATCCGGGCGGCATGAAAACGCGTGCCCGCAAGGCCGATGGCGGTTTCACCCTGTCGGGATCGAAAATGTGGATCACCAACAGCCCGATCGCCGATGTGTTTGTCGTCTGGGGCAAGGATGACGAAGGTGTCATTCGCGGTTTCATCCTTGAAAAAGGCATGAAGGGCCTGAGCGCGCCAAAGATCGAAGGCAAGTTTTCGCTGCGTGCGTCGATCACCGGCGAGATCGTTATGGATAACGTCTTTGTCCCGGCGGAAAACATGTTGCCCAATGCCAAGGGCCTTGGCGGGCCGTTCGGTTGCCTGAACAAGGCACGTTACGGCATTGCATGGGGGGCGATGGGGGCGGCTGAATTCTGCTGGCATGCGGCACGTCAATATACCCTTGATCGCAAACAGTTCGGTCGTCCGCTGGCCGCCAATCAGCTGATCCAGTTGAAACTGGCGAATATGCAGACCGAAATCACCCTTGGTCTTCAGGGCGCGCTTCAGCTGGGCCGTTTGCTGGATGCAGAAAAAGCCGCACCGGAAGCCATTTCCCTGATGAAGCGTAATAACTGCGGCAAGGCGCTTGATATCGCGCGTGTTGCCCGTGACATGCATGGCGGCAACGGCATTGCCGATGAATTCCATGTCATCCGCCATGTGATGAACCTTGAAGCGGTCAATACCTATGAAGGTACGCATGATGTGCATGCCCTGATCCTTGGACGTGCCCAGACCGGCATTCAGGCGTTCAGCGCCGAGGGCTGAGGACTTCGATTACGGGCGGCACCGATCTTTGGTGTCGCCCTTTTTCCTTTTTGACGACGATCCCGGGATGGAATGATGACCAGCGCGCTTTCTGGACTTCGTGTGCTTGATCTTTCGCGTGTCTTGGCGGGGCCTTGGGCCAGCCAGACACTGGCCGATATGGGTGCCGAGGTGATCAAGATCGAACGTCCGGGCGCGGGCGACGACACGCGTGGCTGGGGCCCGCCCTATGCCAAGGATGCGGCGGGCAATGATACCAGTGAGGCCGCCTATTACCTGTCGGCCAATCGCGGCAAAAAGTCGCTGACAATTGATATGACCAAGCCCGAGGGGCAGGAAATCCTGCATAAACTTGCCGCTGAATGCGACGTGGTGATCGAGAATTTCAAGGTCGGTGGCCTTGCCAAATACCGGCTGGATTACACATCGCTATCGGAAATCAATCCAAAGATCGTCTATTGTTCGATCACCGGTTTCGGGCAGGCCGGCCCCTATAAGGACCGGCCGGGTTATGATTTCATGATCCAGGCCATGGGCGGGCTTATGAGCATCACCGGCGCACCCGATCAGGAACCGGGCGGCCAGCCGATGAAGGTTGGTGTGGCGGTTGCCGATATCTTTACCGGGCTTTATGCGACGATTGGCATCCTTGCCGCCCTTCGCCACCGTGATGCGACGGGCGAGGGACAGCATGTCGATCTGGCACTGCTGGATGTTCAGACCGCGATCCTTGCCAATCAGGCGATGAATTACCTGACGACGGGCAAGGCGCCTGGGCGGCTTGGCAATGCGCATCCCAATATCGTGCCCTACGAAGCGTTCCCGACGGCGGATGGTTACATCATCCTTGCGGTCGGCAATGACAGCCAGTTCAGAAGCTTTTGCCACGTTGCCGGGATCGGGCATTTGCCCGATGACGCACGATATGCCACCAACCGGTCCCGGGTCGCCAACCGCGAAACGCTGGTGCCGCAAATCCGTCAGGCGATGGTGATGAAAACCACCGATGACTGGATCGCCATTCTGGAAACCGCCAATGTGCCATGCGGCCCGATCAATACGCTGGATCGGGTGTTTGATAACCCGCAGGTCAAACATCGCGATACGGTGCGATATCTTGATCATCCAACCGCGGGCAAGGTGCCCACAGTTGCCAATCCGATCAAATTTTCCAAAACGCCAATTGCCGGTGAAACTGCCCCGCCGATGCTGGGCCAGCATAGCGATGACATCCTGCGTCAGGTGGCTGATCTGAGCGACGCGCAGATTGCCAGATTGCGCGAAGCCGGAATTATCTGACGCCGTCTTCCTGCTTGGCAGAATGCCCGCCGGTATGAAAAGGTAACGGCAGGAACATTCATTCAGGACAGGATACCGGACATGAAAATCGCGGTGATGGGGGCAGGGGCTGTTGGCTGTTATTACGGGGCGATGCTGGCGCGGGCCGGGCATGATGTGACCCTGATCGGACGGCCAGCCCATGTCGATGCTGTCAATCGAGATGGACTGCTTCTGGAATTTGGTGGAACGCAGCAGTATATTGAAATGAATGCCTGCGCCGACGCGGCAGCAATTTCTGGTGCCGGTCTGGTTCTGTTTTGTGTCAAATCCACCGATACCAATGATGCCGGGGCGCAGATCAAGCCGTTTCTGGCCCCTGATACCATTGTCATGAGTCTTCAGAACGGGGTTGATAACGCCGAACGTTTATCGGCCGTCATTGGATTGCCGGTGATCCCGACAGTGGTGTATGTCGCGACCAGCATGGAAGGGCCGGGGCATGTCAAACATCATGGGCGCGGCGAACTGGTAATCGGGCAGTCTGCGCAAAGTGCAACCGTTGCCGAAACGCTGCGCCCGGCGCATATCCCGGTCGAGATTTCGGATAATGCCCAAGGTGCGCTTTGGGCCAAGATGATTTTGAACTGTGCCTATAACGCGTTATCGGCAATATCGCAGATGCCCTATGGCCGTCTGGTTCAGGGCGAAGGCATTTGGGATGTCATGCGCAATGCGGTTGATGAATGCCTTGCGGTCGCCAAGGGATGCGGGGTGACCGTACCCGGCGATGTCTGGGGGGCGATTGAAAAGATCGCCGAAACCATGCCGGGGCAATATTCATCCACCGCACAGGATCTGGCGCGGGGCAAAACCAGCGAGATCGATTTCCTGAACGGCTATATTGTGCGCAAGGGGGCGGAACTTGGCATTCCAACCCCCACCAATCTTGCCCTGCATGCGATGACCAAATTGCGCGAAAGCCGGGATTGATCCGGGCTTTGTAATGGGCCGGGGGCTATTTTGGGGGCTATTCCCCCGGCTTTCCCTGTGCTTGAGCGGCAGTGATATCGGGTTTGGGAACGGGCACACCGAGCTTGTCCCCAAACATCACGATGGCGGCGGCCAGCACGATCAGGAAGGCACCAAACAGGGAAACCGGTTCGGGCAGCAGGCCAAATACCGTGACATCCAGCAACAACGCCCAGATCATTGCGGTATATTCGAATGCCGCCAATGTGGATGCGGGCGCACGTGCCAGTGCCTCGGTCATGAAGATATGGGCAAGACCGCCGGTAAGACCCGCCCCGATCAGCCACATCAGGATTTCAGGCGACGGATCGGCCCAGCCGAACGGCAGGGTCAGCAAACCGCCAAGCGAGCAGATCACGGCAAAATAAAATGCGATGGTGCCCGATGATTCCGTGCTGGTCAGGGCCTTGATCTGCACCTTGGCAAAGGCGGTGGTGACCGCCATGGCAAGACCCGCCCCGATGCCAATCAGAACGCCGGTATCGATCCCCGGTGTCGAGAATGTTGGCCACAGCATCAGGAACACCCCGCCAAAACCGGCAAAGGTCGCGGTAAAGACCGCCATGCCGGGCTTTTCACGCAACATTATCATCGCTACCGGAAGGACGAGAAGCGGGGCGAGGAAGCCAAGAGCCGTCGCAAGGGCAAGCGGCAGATAGGCGAGCGACAGAAACGAAAAGAACATCGACACAAGGCCGAAGGTGCTGCGTTTAAGATGCCCGAACGGCCGGGCGGTGCGAAGGCCGCGCGGAAACTGGCGTCGCCACATCAGATACAGGACGATGGGGATCAGGGCGACAGAGCTTCGCCAGAACATGATTTGGCCGACCGGTGCCTCGAACGAGGCCAGACGGACAAACAAACTCATCACTGCAAACAGACCGGTGGCGGCAAGCCGCAAGCCGATCCCGGACCATACACTGCCCATTTCGGGATTACCCTGCATTTGGCGGGAAGGATGTCCCGCTTATCAAGCAGTACCCTGAATAAGTCGTATGAAATACTGAGATTTTTTCATATCAGGGTCGAGCGAAACTCAGTGGTCGGTTTTGGGGATCGCGCGCCGTCGATACACCAATTTGCCAGCTGTTCCTGCGGACCCGTCTGGATTCATGCCTTCGCAGGAATGATGATTGTGAGGGGATAATTAGTGACTTTTGCCATCGACATGATGCGGGGTCAGGCTGCGCGGGTCGACATCGTCAAGGCAGTTGACGTTGATGGCGGCCATTTTGCTGCCGTCGGGCAGTTGGCCATAGGCAAAGCTTTGGATGCCGCAGGTTTTGCAGAACTGGTGACTGATCTTTTTATCGTTGAAAAGATATTCGGTCAGGTTCTGCCCGCCGGATTTCAGCACGAAATTATCGCGCGGGGTAAAGGCCAGAACCGATCCGAGTTTCTGGCAGCGTGAACAATTGCAGGTGATCGATTTATCCAGATCAAGCTTGTCGACACGATAACGCACCGCACCGCACTGGCAGCCGCCATTGTATGATTTCTCGCTCATTTCATCCTCCTGCGTTACCGGAAATACCCACCCGGCGTTTTGCCGGTGGCCTTGCGAAACATCGCGATAAAGGCCGAGGTGTTTTCATAACCGAGATCAAGAGCGACCTCGGTGACCGGTCTATGATGGGCCAGTTTTTCAAGCGCGTAAAGCAGGCGCAGCTTTTGCCGCCAGTCGCGAAACGGCATGCCGGTTTCGCGTTGAAACAGGCGGGCCAGCGTGCGTGACGATGCACCGCAATCGCGCGACCATTCATCAAGGGTTCGGTTATCAGACGGATTGGCCTGCAACTGTTCGCAGATGCGCGCCAGGCGCGGGTCCTTGGGGGCGGGCAGATGCAGGTTATCGTCTCTGGGCGGTTTAAGCTGATCAAGCAGCACGCGGATCAGCCGTCCCTCAGCCCCGGCTTCGTCATATTCAATCGGGATTTCGGTTGCGGCCCGGATCAGTTCACGCAGAAGCGGGCTTACATCCAGCACCGTGCAGCGATCCGGCAAATCGACCGGAGCATTTTTATCGATATAGATATGGCGCGCACGGGTGAAGGTGGCGTGACTGACAGCATGTTCAACGCCCGGCGGCACCCAGACCGCGCGCTGGGGCGGGACGACCCAGATGCCGGCTTTGGTTGTGACGGTCATGGTGCCTTCGATGGCAAAAATCAGCTGATGCCAGTCGTGACTGTGCGCGCCGATGCTGTAACCGGCGGGAAGGTCGCTCATGCGGACATAAACCGGACGCGGCAGGCGGTCTGGCCGGGGACGGGAATGTTGCGGATATTTCGGGATATCCCGTGATCCATCCATAAGAATGTCCTGTTTGCGACACATGATGGCAGATTATCGCAAGACAGACGTGTGCGGCAACGCTAGTTTGAAGTCCTTCCAACCAAACAGATAAAAGCACGTGCCCCGATTGCCACCGGTTCCGTGCGGGGAAACATCATGTCCAAGGATTTACCACCGGAAACAAGCACCCATGCCGCCCCCATCGAGGTGCCGGGCAATCCCGATCTGTCAGGTGCGACTGTTGCGCATAAGGGATGGCGCAACCCGGAAGTGCTGCTGATTTTCATGGCGGCTGCGATGCCGTTGTCGTTTTCGACCTGGATGGCGTTGTTAAACAACTTTTCGGTCGAGATGGCCGATTTTACCGGTCGCGAGATCGGGATTTTGCAGTCGTTGCGCGAAATTCCGGGCTTTATGGCCTTCACCGCGATTTTTGTGCTGATCATCCTTCGCGAGCAGACTTTTGCGCTGATCTCGCTTCTGGTGTTGGGCATTGGGGTAGCGATTTCTGGCTATTTCCCCACCGTCGTCGGGCTTTATTGTACGACGGTCCTGATGTCGATCGGGTTCCATTATTTTGAAACCATGCAGCAGGCGTTGTCGTTGCAATGGGTGAAAAAGGACCGCACTGCGATGGTGATGGGCCGGCAGCTTTCGGCGAAATCGTTATCGTCGCTGGTGATGTTTGGCATTGTCTGGGCGATGCTGGAACTTCTCGATGTCGAATATCGCTATGTCTATCTGTTTGGCGGGGCCTTGACGATTATTGCCGCGCTGTTTGCCTGGATGGCGTTCCCGAAATTTGCCGATGCCCACCCGCAGACCAAGAAACTGATCCTGCGTAAACGGTACTGGCTTTATTACGCCCTGACCTTCATGAGCGGGGCACGCCGCCAGATTTTCACCGTGTTTGCCGGGTTCCTGATGGTCGAGAAGTTTGGTTATGATGCCGCCACCATTACGCTTCTGTTCCTTCTGAACCATGCGATCAATATGGTGATGGCCCCCAAGATCGGGAAGCTGATCGGCAAGTGGGGCGAACGCAAGGCCCTGACATTTGAATATATAGGTCTGTTCATTGTATTTGTGTCTTATGCCTTTGTCGAAAGCGACAAGCTGGCCGGGGCGCTTTATGTCATCGATCATCTGTTCTTTGCGATGGCGATTGCGATCAAAACCTATTTCCAGAAGATTGCCGATCCGGCCGACATTTCATCGACGGCGGGTGTCAGCTTTACCATCAACCATATTGCCGCAGTGTTCATTCCGGTGGCGTTCGGGTTGTTGTGGCTGATTTCGCCGTCAGCGGTGTTTTTGGCCGGGGCGGCGATGGCGCTGGTGTCACTGGTCCTGGCGCTGAATGTGCCCGATGACCCGGAGCCGGGGAACGAGGTGGTTATGGGATACAAGTCCGATCAACCGATGCTGCGCCCGGCGGAGTAACAAAAGCCGCCTTAACTGGTGCAGAATTTCAATATGCCAAACGCCCGCGATCATCTTGCGGGCGTTTTCATTTGTGTTTGCCTTGCTATTTTCGCAAAATCTTCAAATCCTGACCAAACGAACAATCATAATGTCAGGCACGAGCATCGCTTCAACAGGGACCCTTTCACATGTCATATTTTCGTCTGGCCGGTCGTGCAGTTTTTGGTCGTGCAGTTGCGGGATCAGTCTTGTCGCTGACGGTCGCACTTGCCAGCGGCACGGCATTGGCCGACAGCGCCGTATCGTTGCGCATTCTGGAAACCACCGATATCCACACGCATCTGGTCAATTACGATTACTATCGCGACAGTTCGTCGGATACGGTTGGTCTGGCCAAGGTCGCGACCCTGTTGAAAAACGCGCGCGGTGAGGCCGAAAACGTCGTCCTGATCGATAATGGTGACCTGATCCAGGGCAACCCGCTTGGCGATTACATGGCAAAGCGCCACGGCCTGAAAGAGGGCGAGGTGCATCCGGTTTACAAGGCGATGAACCTTTTGGGTTATGACGCGGCCAATATCGGCAATCATGAATTCAACTATGGTCTCGATTTCCTGGGCAAAAGTCTTTCTGGGGCCAAATTCCCCTATGTCAGTGCCAATGTTTTTGCCGATGACGGCGATAATGATGCCGAAAATGACAAACCGTATTTCCAGCCCTATGTGATCCTTGATCGTGAATTTACCGATGGCGACGGCAAAAAGCACAAGGCCAAGGTCGGCGTGATCGGGTTTGTTCCGCCGCAGATCATGCAGTGGGACAAGGCCAATCTGGAAGGCAATGTCGTGACCAAGGACATTGTCGAAATGGCCAGAAAATACGTGCCGGAAATGCGCGAAAAGGGCGCGGACATCGTGATTGCGGTGCCGCATTCGGGCCTGTCGACACTGGCACGTGAAGGTATGGAAGAAAACGCCACCTATTATCTGAGCCAGGTTGACGGCATTGATGCCATCCTGTTTGGTCATGCCCATACGGTGTTCCCGTCCGACGCCTATGCAAATATAGACGGTGTCGACCTTGCCAAAGGCACGATCAATGGTGTGGCCGCCGTTATGCCGGGCTTCTGGGGCAGCCACCTTGGCGTGATTGACCTGACACTTTCGGTCAATGATGCCGGGGAATGGAAGGTGACCGACAGCTTTTCGGAAGCACGTCCGATTTATCACCGCGAAGGCCGTGATATCACCCCGCTGGTCGATGCCGACCCGGAAGTGATAGAGGCGGTTAAAGAAGAGCACGAGGCAACCATTGCCTATATGCGCGAAGGTGTCGGTACGACGGTCGACCCGATCAACAGTTTCTTTGCACTGGTGGCGGATGATCCGTCGATCCAGATCGTGACCAATGCCCAGAAATGGTATCTGGAACGTATCCTGAAGGGATCGGAATATGACGGGATGCCGATCCTGTCGGCGGGTGCACCGTTCAAGGCCGGTGGCCGTGGCGGCCCGGAATATTTCACCGACATCCCCGAAGGCAAGATCGCACTAAAGAACGTTGCCGATCTTTATATCTATCCCAATACATTGCGGGCGGTGCTGCTTGATGGTGCGCAGGTCCGTGAATGGTTGGAAATGTCGGCCGTACAGTTCAATCAGATTGACCCGAACAGCCGGGAAGAGCAGCCGCTGATCAACGAGACATTCCCGACCTATAACTTTGACGTCATTGATGGGGTCGATTACCAGATCGATGTAACCCAACCGGCCAGATACAACGCATCAGGCGAGGTGGTAAACAAGGACGCACACCGCGTCATCAATCTGACCTATGATGGCAAGCCGGTTGCCGAGGATCAGAAATTCGTGGTTGCGACCAACAATTACCGTGCTGGCGGCGGGGGCAATTTCCCGGGACTTGATGGTTCAAGCATCATCATCGAAGCACCCGATGAAAACCGTACGGTTCTGGCGAACTATATCCTTGAGGAAAAGGAAATCGATCCGAAGGCCGACGGCAACTGGAGCCTGGCCCCCATCGGGGAGGCATCCAAGGTGACGTTTGTCACCAGTCCCAAGGCATCCTCTGCAATGAACGCACCCGACAATATCAGCTTTGTCGGCGAGGATGAAAACGGCTTTGCCCAATATGTCCTTCAGTCGAAATAGGACTGGACCCGAAACAGAAAAAGCCGCCCATCGGAAGAGGGCGGCTTTTTAATTGGGCGTGCGCGAAGACCGTGAAGGTCAGCGACAGCCAGACTGTTACTTTTTGGGACCGTGCGACATATGCGGCGCATTCGGGCGACCCGGAACATTCCGCGGGCCGTCTTCGCGCGGGTTTTTGCCGTTCAGATAGGCGGCTGCGCAATGTTCGTCGCAGTAAGGTTTGCTCGGCACAGATTTCTTGCCGCAGAAATGGAAGTCTTCATCGCCCGGATCACCGAACGGCCAGCGGCACATACCGGCACCGAGATCAAAGATGCTGATGCCTTTGCTCTGCACTTTCGGGGTCGGTGCCTTTTTCGGCTCGCTCTCTTCGGCGCGGCGCTGGATCGGGGAGGGGCGCTTGGGCAGGCCAAGGCGGTGTGCCTTGCCAACGACGGCGTTTTTGCCAACGCCCAGTTCTTCACCGATGCGTGCTGTGGTCCAGCCCTGATTCCAGAGCGAGGTCAGCAGTTCAATCTTTTCCGGCGTCCAGCTCATTTCGAGTATATTCCGTGTTTCTTTGTCTGCCCGGTGGAAAATCCATAGGCAGGTGCTTATTGTCCGAAGTCAAACAGGGATACAGACGTATCCGCTAATATCACGCGGCGCAAGGGTCTTAGCCATTTTGGACCAATCGGGACCAGTTTGACGACCGGCTTGCTGCACGCGGAAAGATGCGCAATTTGCATGACAGCGCGTCAATGTAAAGGGGAGATCGTCATTTGACATGGTTTTTCGTTTCAGTCGCGGTGTTTATGGCGGGGCATATCGTGCCCGGTCTTCTGCGCGGTGCGATCACGGCAAGGATCGGTCACACGGCATATATTATAACGTTTTCGGTCACGTCGCTGTTCCTGCTGGGATGGGTGATTTATGAAGTGCGTCATGCGGACTTCATCGCGCTGTGGCCCTACGAAATCTGGCAAAACCATGTGACGCTGACCTTCATGCTGCCTGCCTGTATTTTGTGGGCTGCGGCGATTATTCAACCCTGTCCTTTGTCGATAGGACGAAAAAAGGGCTTTGATCCGGCGCGCTCGGGGATCAACCGTTTGACCCGTCATCCGCTGCTTTTGGGCATGATGTTGTGGGGACTTGGGCATATCGTGCCCAATGGTGATCTGGTGGCTTTCATGTTCTTTGGCGGGGCGACGGTTTTTGCCGTTGCCGGGTTCTGGCGGATGGAAAAAATCCGCGCCCGCCACATGGACGTGGCCGAATACAAGGCAATCCTTGACGGGACTCGACGGTTTGACGTCGCGGGGCTTGCCAAAGGCGCGCTTGGCTGGCGCGATATCGGGCTGGGAATTCTGCTTTATGTCGTGCTCCTTTGGGCGCATCCCTATGTCATCGGGGTTGATCCATCGGCGGTAATCGGCGGCTGAACCACCATTGACCGCATTTTGCGGTTGTGAGGTCTGATGCAGAAAACCTTGCCGCAACGCTTGAAGTTCCAAGGTTTCATTGGAATACTGGTTCGCAGAATGTCCATCCTGGACAGGTTATTTCTGTGAGGTGTTATGACGTCTCCTGAACTTGCGACCAATCTTGCCCGTTTCGCCGAGATGGAAGGCCGCCACCCCAGACTGCTTCTGGCGACGGCATCGTCGGCGGAAGAATCCCATCACAAGCATGTCGCGACCCTGTTTGCCGATGGCGGGTTTGACGTTGATATCGCCCCGAAAAATTCCGACGCACAATCGATTGCCCGTCAGGCGGTGGATTGCGATGCCGATATTCTGGTTCTGATCCGTTTGTCGCTGACGGCTGAAGACCGGGTGGGGGTAGCCGATGTGATATCGTCGCTGGCCGCCCTTGATGCGGAATATATCAAATTCGGCATTGTCGGGAAAACCGATGACCCGGCGCGTGACAATGTTGATTTCGTCTTTGATCTTGAACATCTGGGAACGGATGATTGCGAGGCGCTGGTCGGTTACATTCTTGAGATTGAAGAAGACCGGGTTGCGCAACATATATAAGGCGTTGCGATATTGCTTGCCGGCCGCAGGCAATGATTTTGAAACCCTTTGGGTGCATGATGGTTGCCTTGTGATGCGGGCAACCAAACCATAGCAGGAACGATTGATGGGAATGCTCAAGGAGACGCTGCTGCGCGTTTTCGTAGGAAAACGCGGACGGGAGGCCCTTAAGGCCTATGGCGATGCACAGTCCCTTCAACTCAATGATCCCGAACTGGCCGCACGCAGTGCTGCCCAGGCCAAACAGGCACGCCGGATCGAAGACCGCGCGATGGCCTATCAGGAAAGTGGCATGTCCTTTGAGGAGGCCCGCGCACAGGCCTTGGCCGAGACCCTGACAGAACAGTCGGATAATCCGCAGGCCGCGATCCTTAAGGCTCTTGAAGCCGCCGATGCCAAGATCGGCAAAAAGAAAAGCCGGATGCCAAGTGCAGCCGACGATGCGCGCGCCAAACTGATTTCCGAAGCATTGGTTGCCATCCGCAACAAGCAGGAAGATCTGGACAAGCTTGATCCGGAATTGCGCGCCAAATTGACCCTGATGGCGGTTGGGGCGCTTATGGGCGGTCCGCCGACCAAACAGTAAGTTTGGGGCGCTTTTGCGCGGGACAAATCAACAAATCCCTATCGGAAAATATTGCGATGCAGCCCGGTGGTCAGCTGGCTGTAATCCGGTTCATTGTCGGCGGTCAGGAAGCCGTGGCGAATCAGGAAATCGATGATCACCAGCGCGCAATTGAATTTGAAATCAAAACTGCTGCGTACGATTTCGGCAACCTCGGCCAAAGGCATCAATTCAAACCGTTCGACTTCGCCGTCCGCACATCGCGGCACGAAATCGGCGGGCAATTCCAGATCATAATTGACCATGACATCGGGCTTTAGCCCTTCGGTGGTTTCGTAAAGATAGGAAACGGTACCGACCGGTTTCAAATTTCTGGAGAGGTTTTCGGGGATGGCGGCTTCTTCGGCACATTCCTTGATCATGTTTTCAAGAAAACCAAGTCCGGTCGGCTGGCCGCCTGCAACCATATTGTCGAGCATGCCGGGATAGGTCGGTTTGTCCTTGGCGCGGTGGGCAATCCACATATGGATGCCATCATCTTTTTGCACATAGCCGTTCATATGCACCCCCCAGGACCGGAACCCGAAATAGGGCATGGCGGACCGATCCAACTGACACAGGGGATCGTGACCCAGTGTCGGGCGAATATCGAACCGTTCGCCATGCAGACGACGGATGACGCCCTGATCGCAAAGCGCCTTGGTGGCGGTATCGAGCGAACGGTTGCGATCATCAAGGGTTCCGATATGTGACGCAAAGCAAAATTCGCCATTTTCATCGCGGACAAAGTCCGGGCCAAGTGCGGACAGGGCGGTGGCAAAGTCCGGACGCAAGGCACCCAGAGACATTCCATCAATGCGGAATGGCACATAGCGCGATGGATTGGCGTTGTTGCAGGCTTTGATATGGTCAAGATAGGTCAAGACGGGCTCCGTCGGTTGGGGCGCACTGCAACACGATCATGTTGCAGTGCCGCGACCCAGACAGACTAAGCGTCCAAGGCCTAAGCGCCAAGGGCAGAGTTGGAATAACCCTTTTCCGATGTCAGAACCGTATTCACATGCACGATCTGACGCAGGCAACGCGCGATATGTTCGGCAACTTTGGTTTCGAGTTGCTGAATCTGGATATCGATCTGCAATTCGCTGAAACCGGCATGGCTGTCGGCGACGGTGGAATGCCAGCTTGCGGGGACAAGATTGCGTTTGGAAAACAGTTCCAGCACACGCGGCATAACATCGGGTTCTGCGGCGGCGTGAACGGCGAAACAATAAACGGATTTGGTCGGCTGCGCGCTTTCAAGCGGCGCGAGAAAAGCATGATCGGTCATGACAATGCACACACATTTTCATTGCATCCAGTAGGCGAAAAGACACGTCCCGGGGTCCTCAGACCACCGGGCTGGTAATTCGCGTAATGGCAACGATGAAAAGGCGGCGGTTGTTCATGAAGATGTTCTTGAACTTTCGGGTCGTTATCCCCGATTGGCTAACGACCGGTAAAATGACAAAGCGCTTGGATAAAGATCAGAGGATCAGGAGCGATGCAATCAGGGCCAGAATGGTGCCAGCAAACAGGATTTCCATCGAACGGGCGATCTGCTGTTCACGGGCAATGGCGATAGCAACGGCTTTGCGCTTATTCATCATTTTTACTCCGTCTTATGACAGGTATCTTTTAATGCACCACACGGTGCACGGTTGAAATATATGCAGGCATATGGTCCCGATACAAGTGCTGTCCTGATAAAAACGTCAAAAAACTTTCAACCTGATGGAAAAGGCCAGCTTTTCTGTGCCTGTTTTGGTCATAAATAACCAAAGGTTGATGGTGCGGCGCATAAAAAACGCGAGAATCGGAATTGGCACGTGGCTCAGTTGCTGCCGATTCCCGCGATATTGGCATGCTGTGCTGCGATACCCGTCGGCAATGTCGATGTTATCCGCAGCGTTATCGGCGGCGTTGTCAGCGAATGGCAAGCTCGGTGATGCCGATTTCCCTGGGTGGTTGGCCGGGGCGGGTAAAGGTGACTTCACCGCGATAGGCCCCTGCGGGCCAGCGATCACCGGGGCGGTTGATATTGACATAAAACCACTTGGCGCGCGGGCCGTTATCGTTTTCGACATTGATGGTGAAATCGCGGTGTCCGCCAATGCCGTTCGGGCCATCCATGCTTAAACGGATGATATCGCCGTTGCTGGCACCAATCAGATAAGCCCAGAAAAACAGGCCGGGGCTTGAGGCGGGGAGTTCGCTGCTTTTGCCATAGCCGCGTTTAATGTCGGTGGCATTGGGTTTGGCCGGCGAAAATCCCGACGCATAAAGCGTTATAGCGCGATAGGACATCTGTTCCTTGGCGGTCTCGCTCCAGAGAACGGCGTTACTGGCATTGCAATCCTGCGGGGTGACGGCACCCATCGGCGTGCCGCTGAACGGATCGACCAGCTGGTTATCCTTGCGCAGGTTGAAATGAAGATGCGGGAAGGTGGCCTGACCGGACATGCCGATCAGTCCGATTGTCTGACCGCGTTCGACCGTATCACCTTTTTTCACCGCCAGCGATCCGCGGCGCAGATGGCAATACTGGCTTTGCCAGCCGTCATCATGGTTGATCAGAATGCCATTGCCGCATTCGATCCCCTTAAGCGCATCCCCGACCAGACGGCCGGCGTCGATATCCTCGACCCCGTCGCGGGTGGCGATCACGGTTCCGGCAGCAACTGCATTGACCTCGACCCCACCAATCATGGTGGCTTCGTCAGGAATGGAAAAATCGGTTCCGCGATGGCCTTCATAGGTGGTAGTGCCACAGGCAAAATCACGGATTTCAGGGCCGGGATCGTGATCGACATAATGAACCACATCGCACTGGCCATAAAGGCAATCGACCGGCAGGTCAAAAGGCGGGCCATCAGCGCGGGCGATGGTCGCGAACGGCACGAGGATCAGAACCCCGAATAGCATTGCCGCAATACGTCCTGTCGCCTGACCCATCAAATCCTCCTGCCGGTGCCCTGCGACAACCGGTTCAGAAACGGTTTTTGGCAGGACTGCTTCGTCACACATCCTTCATCTAACATAATGGTGATGGACTTGCGATGGGCAAGGTACTGTATTGTTTCAATATCATCGACTATGACCATAAAGACACAGTCGTCGTTGCAGTGCGTGGTGTTTGGCAGGAACAAGATGGATCAACAGGCAGGGTTTTTAAGATTGGGCATCTTTGCCGCCATCCTTGTCGTTATGACAATGTGGGAGGCATTTGCCCCCTATCGTCCGGCGGGCGGGCTTCGCCATCCGGGGCGGTGGCTGACCAATTTCGGTTTGCTGCTGATGGGGACCGCGCTTAGCCGGTTTACCGTTGGTGCGGCGATGATTGCGGCCGCCATTCTGGCAGGTCAGCATGGCTGGGGCGTGATCAATCAGGCCAAAGCATTGATCGGGGTTCCGGCGTGGCTTGGCGGTTTGATCGCGATTGTCGTTCTGGATTGTGCGGTTTACTGGCAGCATCGCCTGACCCATATCATACCGGTTTTCTGGCGGTTTCATCGGGTGCATCATTGCGATATCGAATTTGATGTCTCGACCGCCGTTCGGTTCCACCCGTTCGAAATCGTGGCGTCAGCAATTTACAAATCGACCTTTGTGATCCTGCTGGGGGCCGATCCGTGGGCGGTGGTGATTTATGAAAGCATGCTAAGCGGTTTTGCGCTGTTTAATCATGGTAATGTTCATTTGCCGGGCGGGTTTGACCGGCTATTGCGCCGATTGATTGTGACGCCCGATATGCACCGGGTCCATCATTCCAGCCTGATGTGTGAAACCAACAGCAATTACGGAAATATCCTGTCTGTGTGGGACCGGCTGTTTGCCAGCTATGTCGATCACACGCAAACCAATGATCATGACATGCAGATCGGACTTGAAGATTTTCGCGACAAACGCAGCCAAAGCCTTTGGGCGGTGTTGTGGATGCCATTTCGCCGTTCTTGATGGGATCGCCGCTTATTCTCCTACGATCCCGCGTACGACCATGGCGGATGCCACCAGCGACCGGCGGCCATCATCCTTGCCCCCCAGATAGGACCGTTCGGTGGCGGTGCGCAGTTGGTGGGCCAGTTCCGGATCAAGATCGTTAAAGAAATCGCGGATCAGGCTGTGTGCCCCCAGAAGCGACTGCCAGTAATCTTCGAAATCCAGAAAATCCATGCGGATCGACAGGGTCGCGGTATCAACATCGCCCAAACCCGCATCGGACCAAAGATCAAAAAGCGCGTCTTCGCTTTGATAGGGGATATCGAAAATCCTGCTGCGCAATTCGTCGCCTGATGGATAGGCGACAACCGCGGCAGCATCCAGAAACAGCCGGATAAAGGATAATCCCCCGGCACGGTCCCAGACACTTGCCGCAATCCGCCCGCCCGGTTTCGTGACCCGGACCATTTCCGAAACAGCACCCGCCGGACCATCCAGATCGTTTAACAGCAATTGCGAAAAGGCGGTGTCGAAGCTGTCATCGGCAAAGGGCAGATTGCTGGCGTCGCCGGTTTCAAAGCTGACATTTTCCGCAGCGCTGAGAAGGGCTTCGGACAGGTAATCGGGGATCAGGTCCACCCCGACAATCCGGGCCTTGGGATAGCGCGTGGCGGCGGCAAGTGTGAGGCTCCCGGTACCGCAACCGACATCAATCAGCGCACCGCAGGATGGGGCGGCAACGAAATCAAGGAAGCTGCGCGACAGGCGGCGGCTCCATCGGCCCATGGCGATTTCATAGATGTCAGCAGTGGTCGCATTCATGGACGTTTTCCGCAATTTGTTGTTCTGAGAGGCAGTTTGCACCGTGACGGGGCGTGACGGAAGCTCCCATTTGGGCAGGCATAGCCGATATGGCAAGCCGGTTAAATTACCTTGTTCAACCAATTATCCATTGCCGAAAAAAGAAAACACGAAATAATATTGCGAATGCTGCGGCGCAAAAATAAATCACAAGTCAGACGTGGCGATCAAAAACAGGCAAGGAAAGTCAGGAAATGAGAGAGATGAACGGACTGGAAGGGCTGTATCTTGAAGATATCGAGATCGGCATGGTCGGAAGTTACGCCAAAACCGTCACCGAAACCGATATCGTGATGTTTGCCGGATTGTCCGGCGATACAAATCCGGTTCATCTTAATCAGGAATTTGCCGAAACCACGATGTTTGAAGGCCGCATTGCGCACGGCATGCTGTCGGCCGGTTTCATTTCAACCGTTCTGGGCACGCGTCTTCCGGGGCCGGGTACGATTTACCTGTCGCAGAATTTGCAGTTCAAGGCACCGGTCCGCATTGGCGATACCGTTACCGCAAAGGTCACGGTGCGCGAAATCATCGCGCCCAAGCGCCGTGTGGTTCTGGAAACCAATTGTTATGTCGGTGATAAATGCGTGATTGCGGGCGAGGCGATGGTGATGGTGCCGTCACGCCAATAAGCATCTTTTGTCGGAAAAGTCTTTACGCTTCGGGCTTGCGCGCTTTATAGCTGCCCGCTGGACCGTGCGGATATGCGATCTGCCGGCATGATGACGAGCAAAAAAGAGAGACCGGCGCGGATGCGCGTTTTTCGATCTTTTAACAATCTGACAGATGACGCACGCGGTGCGGTCGTTGCGATTGGTAATTTTGACGGCCTTCACCTAGGCCATCAGACATTGCTTGATCATGCGCGCGAAATCGCCCGCGATCTGGATGCGCCGCTGGGGATCCTTACGTTTGAACCCCATCCCCGGATGCTGTTCCGTGCTGGTGAACCGGAATTCCGCCTGACATCGGCTGATGACAGGATTACGGCGGCGTCTGATCTGGATATTGAGCTGTTTTTCGAAGCCCGCTTTGATCGCGATTTTGCCGCCATGAGCGCCGAAGAATTCATCGAGCACATTCTGGTGAACGGGCTTGGTGTTCGCCATGTCGTCGTTGGCTGGGATTTCTGCTTTGGCAAGGGCCGGGCAGGCAATGTCGATCTGCTGCGCGAAATTGGCGAAAAATCGGGTTTTGGCGTGACGGCGATTGAGGCGGTGACGCATGATAACGGGATCATCTATTCCTCGACCGCGATCCGACAGGCGCTGCGCGATGGCCGCCCGCAGGATGCGACCCATTTGCTGGGGCGCCCGTGGGAAGTAGCCGGTGTGGTGATCAAGGGCGATCAGCGCGGCCGGACGATTGGTTTCCCGACTGCCAATGTTGCACTTGGCAATCATCTGCGTCCGAAATTTGGTGTTTATGCCGTCGAGCTTGGCCTGATATCGGACGCAAATGACGAAACCGTTGAACGCTGGGTCGACGGAGTCGCAAATATTGGTGTTCGCCCCAGCTTTGGCGGGGATGCGGATGCCGGGCTTGAAGCCCACCTGTTCGATTTCGATCAGGACATCTATGGCCGTCGCGTTCGCGTGCGTTTGCACGGCTTTATCCGGGGCGAACAGAAGTTCGACGGGCTTGATGCACTGAAAGCCCAGATCGCCGCGGATGTGATTGCCGCCAAAGAGATTCTCGGCAAGATTTGAATTTGTCGACGAACCCGTTATGATCCGCGCGCCTTTACGGGGGCAGCCAGTATCACCGGGGGTTCGCCCTTGTAATTTGTTTAAAGACGACAGGACCGTCACGATGAGTGTCGAATACAAAAAGACCGTTATCCTGCCCAAGACCGATTTTCCGATGCGGGCGGGTTTGCCAAAGATGGAGCCGACCCTGCTGGAACAGTGGGCGAAAGAGGACCTCTATGGCAAAATTCGCGGTATTTCGGCGGATCGTGAAATGTTTGTCCTGCATGATGGCCCGCCCTATGCCAATGGCCATCTGCATATTGGTCATGCACTCAACAAAATCCTGAAAGACGTGATCACCCGTTCGCAGCAGATGCTGGGCAAGAACGCGGTTTATGTGCCGGGCTGGGATTGTCACGGGCTTCCGATCGAATGGAAGATCGAAGAACAATACCGCGCCAAGGGCAAGAACAAGGACGACGTGCCGATTGCCGAATTCCGCAAGGAATGCCGCGAGTTCGCCCAGAAATGGCTTGATATCCAGCGCGAGGAATTCAAGCGGCTTGGCGTGATGGGCGACTGGGACAATCCCTATGTCACCATGGATTACAAGGCCGAGGCATCGATTGCCCGCGAGCTTGGCAAATTCCTGATGAACGGCTCGCTCTATATGGGCTCGAAGCCGGTCATGTGGTCGGTGGTTGAAAAAACCGCCCTGGCCGAGGCCGAGGTCGAATATCACGACCACACCAGCAAAACGATCCATGTCCGGTTCCCGGTTGTTTCATCCAGGGTCGAAGCCCTTTCCGATGCGACGATCCTGATCTGGACCACGACCCCATGGACGATCCCGGGCAACCGCGCGATTTCGTACGGAGCCGAGATCGACTATGTCGTGATCGAAGTGACCGAAACTGCCGAAGAAGCCTGGGCCAAGGTCGGCGAGAAAATGGCGATCTGTACCGATCTGGTCGAAGACGTTTGCAAAAACGGTCGCATCACCGGGCACAAGGTCGTTGGTAGCTTCAAGGGTTCCGACCTTGATGGTACGATTGCCGCCCATCCGTTCCGTGGGCAGGGTTATGAATTTGACGTGCCGCTTCTGGCGGCGGATTATGTCACGACCGACACCGGTACCGGCTTTGTCCATACCGCGCCGACGCATGGCCCGGACGATTACCAAACCGGTCTGAAATACGGTCTTGAAATCCCGGAAATGGTGGATGGTGAAGGGGCTTATTACCCGACCGTGCCTCTGTTTGCCGGCAAACGCATCTATGATGAAAATGGGAAGGAAGCCGATGCCAACGAGGCGGTCATCGCCAAGCTGGTCGAGGTTGGCGCGTTGCTGTCGCGCGGGCGTCTGAAGCACTCCTATCCGTGCTCTTGGCGATCCAAGGCCCCGATTATCTATCGCACCACACCGCAATGGTTCATTTCCATGAAGGATAATGACCTGCGCGAAAAGGCGTTGAAGGCGATTGATGAAACCCGCTTTGTACCGGAAGGCGGGCGTAACCGTCTGCATTCGATGATTGCCAATCGCCCGGACTGGTGCGTTTCGCGCCAGCGTGCCTGGGGGGTGCCGATCACGGTGTTCATCAATAAAAACACCCGTGAACCGCTGCGCGATCAGGACGTGCTGAACCGTGTTTACGACGCCTTCTGCGAAGAAGGTGCCGATGCATGGTTCACCCGCGATGCACAATATTTCCTGGGCGACAAATATGACGCCAAGGATTTCGAACAGGTCACCGACGTTCTTGACGTCTGGTTTGATTCCGGTTCGACCCATGCCTTCGTGCTGGAAGAACGCCAGGACCTGAAATGGCCGGCTGATCTTTATCTTGAAGGATCGGATCAGCATCGCGGCTGGTTCCATAGCTCTTTGCTGGAATCGTGCGGTACCCGCGGTCGTGCGCCGTATGATGCGGTTCTGACGCACGGTTTCGTTCTGGACGGCGAAGGCCGCAAGATGTCCAAGTCGCTTGGTAACGTCATCGCGCCCCAGGACATCATCAACAAGCTTGGTGCGGATATCCTGCGTCTTTGGGTGGTCAGTTCCGACTATCACGATGACCTGCGCATCAGCCACGAGATCATCGAGCGTCATTCGGACATCTATCGCCGCCTGCGTAATACGCTGCGTTTCCTGCTGGGCAATCTTGACGGCTTTACCGAGGCGGAAAAGGTCGCGGATAGCGAATTGCCGGAACTGGAACGCTGGGTTCTGCATCGTCTGAGCAAGCTGGACGATCTGGTGCGCAAGACGACGGCGGATTTCGATTTCCATACGCTGTTTATCGAACTGCATAACTTCTGTGCGCTTGATATGTCGGCGTTTTACCTCGATATCCGCAAGGACGCGCTTTATTGCGACGCGCCAAGCAGTGCCAAACGCCGTGCGGCGCGCACCGTCATGGACCGCGTGTTTGACAGTCTGGTGCGCTGGCTGGCACCGGTTCTGTGCTTTACCGCCGACGAGGCATGGCGCGCGCGCTATGGTGCCGACAGTTCGGTTCATTCCGAGACGTTCAACACGATCTCGGATGGCTGGAAAAACGACGCGCTGGCCGCCAAGTGGGAAAAAATCCGCAAGCTGCGTCGCGTTGTAACCGGTGCGCTGGAACTGGAACGTGCCGAAAAACGCATTGGGGCCAGCCTTGATGCCGCGCCAAAGGTCTATGCAACGGCGGAATATGTCGAAGCGCTCAATGGCCTTAATCTTGCCGAAATCGCCATCACATCTGATGTCGAACTGATCACCGGCGACGCACCCGAAGGGGCCTATACCCTTGAGGAAGTTACCGGCGTTGGTGTGGTTCCGGCATTGGCCGAGGGCGAGAAATGCGAGCGTTGCTGGCAGACATTGCCCGAAGTCGGCAGCCACCCGGTGCACAAAACCGTGTGCCTGCGCTGTGCTGATGCCGTTGATGAAATGGGGATCGAGGCCGCCGAATAAGGCGGCCCGTTTCCGGTTCTGGTCTGTCCATTCGGAAGACCGTGTTCAGGCAAGACAGAAAGAGTGTTGATGAAACATCGTGCCTTTGTCTTTGGGCTGGTCATTATTGCGGTTGTCTTTGCCGTCGATCAGTGGACCAAGCAGCTGGCGATTGACGGATTGTCAAATCCGCATCGCGTGATTGAAGTCACGCCGTTCATGAATTTCCTGCTGGCATGGAACAGTGGCGTTTCATTCGGCCTGTTCCAGGGGCAGGCGCCGTGGGTCATGATTTTGGCGACGGCGGCAATTACCGTCGGCTTCTTGATCTGGATGTGGCGGACGCGCGACCGGTTGTTGGGCATTGCGCTGGCGCTTGTGGTTGGCGGGGCGGTTGGCAACCTTGTTGACCGGTTGCGTCACGGGGCGGTAACCGACTTTATCGACATGCATGTTGCAGGCTATCATTGGCCGGTTTTCAACATTGCGGACAGCGCAATTACGATTGGTGCAGTCCTTTTGTTGATCGATTCCCTGTTTGGCGGTAAAAAATCATCCAGGTAATTTTTGATCCGGCATTTCCGTGCCGGAGACTGAGTGGTAAAGAGGCATCAATGGCCCGGAAACTATCGACATCGATTTTCAAAGTTGCGCTGCTGGGCGGTTTGGCATTTGCCGTGTCCGGTTGTGAATCAACGCGTGAAACGTTTGGTCTGAACAAAACGGCTCCGGACGAGTTTCAGGTTGTTTCCCGTGCACCGCTGAGCCTGCCGCCTGATTTCACGCTGCGTGTTCCGGAACCGGGCGCACCACGCCCGCAGACCGGCACGACCACCGATCAGGCGCGTCGTATCCTGACCGGTGAAGACCCGGACGCGGTCAAGCGTGATATCACCGATGGCAATCGCAGCCAGGGGCAGGTTGCCCTGCTGTCGCAGTCGGGCGCGCAATATGCCGATCCGGCAATCCGCACCACGGTTGATCGTGAAACATCGATCTTTATCGAAGAAAGCGACAGCGTCGTCGACAAGCTGATCTTCTGGCAGGAAAAGCCGCAATTTGGCACCCAGGTCGATGCCGAAGCCGAAGCCAAGCGCATCCGCGATCAGCAGGCATTGGGTGAGTCGGTTTCCGAAGGTGAAACACCAGTCATCGAACGCCGTCAGAAAGGCTGGCTGGAAGATATCTTCTAGGGTGTTGCGGTCACTTTCCGGTGAGTTGTCCCGGAAATAGAACAAAATTCGAATTATGGCAGGGCGCGGTCTTTCCGCGCCCTTGTTCTGTCATATTCAGTTCTTAATCAAAACTTGTCCGTTGCCATATAGATCAGGCACCCTGCCTGGTTCTGGCGATCCTGCTTATAGCATTGGGATGACGTAATGACATTTCCGACCCGATCCCCGATTTCGATATTTGCGCGCGGGCCAATTGGCCTGCTTGCCGCTGTTCTTATGATCCTGAGCCCCCATTTGGCCGGGGCGGCGGTTTTCAGCCCGCAAACCATGACCCTTGATAACGGCATGCAGGTTGTGCTGGTGGAAAATCACCGCGCCCCGGTCGTAACCCATATGGTCTGGTACAAGGTCGGATCCGCCGACGAGACTGAGGGTGTATCAGGGATTGCCCATTTCCTTGAACATCTGATGTTCAAGGGGACGAAGGACATTGCGCCGGGTGATTTTTCCAAGATCGTTGCGCGCAATGGCGGCAATGACAATGCATTCACCGCATGGGACTATACCGGGTATTTCCAGAATATCGCGCGTGACCGGCTTGAAATGGTCATGCAGATGGAAGCCGACCGGATGCAGAATCTTCAGCTTTCCGATGATGTGGTTTTACCCGAACGCGACGTGATCATCGAGGAACGCAGATCACGGATTGATAACAATCCCGGTGCGCTTCTGGGTGAACAGATGCGCGCTGCCCTTTATATGGCCCATCCCTATGGCCGGTCGATCATCGGCTGGCTCAATGAGATGGAAACCCTGTCGACCGATGACGCGCTGGCCTTTTATCGCAAATGGTATGCGCCCAATAACGCCATTCTGGTCGTGGCCGGGGACATCACCATGGATCAGCTTAAACCGCTGGCCGAAAAATATTATGGTGTCATTCCGGCGGGCGACGTTGCCACCCGCCACCGTGTCAAGGAACCGACCCAGCATGCCCCGCGCAAGGTAACGCTGACCGATCCGCGCGTCGGGCAGGCATCCATGTCGCGCTATTACCTTGCACCGTCCTACAACAGCGAAAATGCCGATCAGGCCGCCCCGCTTGAGGTCCTGAGCGAAATCCTTGGATCTGGCACGACCAGCCGTTTCTTCCGCTCGCTTGTTGTCGATCAGTCGATTGCGACCAGTGCCGGGACTTTCTATGACCCGGTTGCGGTTGATCTGGCAAGCTTTGGCCTGTATGCCGTCCCGCGCGACGGTGTCGAACTGGCCGATCTCGAAAAGGCGGTTGATACCGAAATTGCCAAGGTTGCGGAAAATGGCGTGACCGAGGAAGAACTGGCACGCGCCAAGCAGAAGCTTCTTGATAGTGCGGTTTTCGCCCGTGACTCCCTTTCGGCGGCTGCGCGTACCCTGGGCGAAGCGCTGGCGGTTGGTTTGACCGTCGATCAGGTTGAAAGCTGGCCGGATCGGATCAAGTCGGTAACGGTCGAGCAGGTCAACGAAGCTGCCAAATCGGTATTTGACGATAAACGTTCAGTAACCGGCTGGTTGCAACCGCCCGAAGGCGGCCCGGTGAACGGCATGCCAATCGCGCCGGTCACCGGCGAGCAGGAGGTGCATTGATCATGAGCTATATTGCAAAGACAATTCCGGTGATGAAAATGCGCAAAACCCTGCTGGGGCTGGCATCGGCCACCCTGTTGATGACGTCATTTGCCAGCCATGCAAGGGCTGTCGAGGTACAGGAAGTCACATCGGATGGCGGCATTACCGCATGGCTGATCGAAGATCACCTGAACCCGCTTCTGACAGTTGATTTTGCCTTCAAGGGGGCCGGTTCCGCGACCGACCCGGAAGGCAAGGGGGGCCTTGCCAATATGGTGTCGGGCCTGATCGACGAAGGGGCTGGCGAAATGGACAGCCAGACCTTCCGCACCGAAATGGAAGACCGGTCGATCAGCATTTCCTTTGATGCCGGTCGCGATGATTTTTCCGGATCGATGGTGACATTGACGCGCGAACGCGACACGGCGATTGATCTTCTGCGTCTGGCCCTTACCGAGCCGCGCTTTGACGATGAGGCGGTTGAACGCATCCGTGCACAGGTGATTTCGGGCCTGCGTCGGGCGGAAAATGATCCGGGCGATATTGCAGGCAAGGCGTTTTTCAAATCGATCTTTGGCGATCATCCCTATGCCAATCCGGTATCGGGCACGATGGCATCGGTCAGCAGCCTGAACGCCAATGATTTCCGTGAATTTGTCCGTCATGCCATGGCGCGCGACAATCTGGTGATCGGGGTCGCGGGCGATATCACGGCCGAGGAACTCGGCCCATTGCTTGACGAAGCCTTTGGCGGTCTGCCGGACAAAAGCGACCTTCCGGCCATTCCCGAAGTCACGCCAAAATTTGGCGGGATCGAGGTCATTCAGCAGGACATCCCGCAAAGCCAGGCAGTCTGGGGCCAGAAGGGTATCGCGCGCAAGGACCCGGATTTCTATGCCGCCTATGTCATGAACTATATTCTTGGCGGGGGCGGTTTTTCATCGCGCCTGACCGAAGAAGTGCGTGAAAAACGTGGTCTTGCTTACGGCGTTTACAGCTATCTGGCCGATATGGACAAGGCTGAGCTGATCACGGGCGGGGTTGCGACGCGCAACGATGCCATCGGCCAAAGCCTGTCGATCATCGGTGATGAATGGCAGAAGATGAAGGACAAGGGCGTATCGCAGGAAGAACTCGATAACGCCAAATCCTATCTGACCGGGGCCTTCCCGCTGCGCTTTACCAGCCTTGGCAACCTGTCGGGCATGCTGGTTGGCATGCAGATGCAGGATCTGGGCATGGACTTCCTTGATAAACGCAACAGCTTTGTCGAGGCCGTCACCCTTGATGACGTCAACCGGGTTGCCGGGGAACTGCTTGATCCGGCCAATGTTACCGTGACGGTGGTGGGCAAACCCGAAGGCGATCTGGCGTTTTAAGCCGATCCTGACTTTAAAATGTACAAAGCGCGGTGAAAGGCATTTCGCCGCGCTTTGTGCTTTGATAGGTTCGTTTCAATCACAATAATATCACCCCGATTTAACGAGCATTTCCCTTCATGACCCTGCGTGTCCTGCCCCAGAACCTGATCAACCAGATTGCCGCCGGTGAGGTGGTTGAACGCCCGGCTGCGGCGTTGAAGGAACTGGTGGAAAATGCGCTGGATGCCGGGGCAACGCGGGTAGACGTGACCTTGCGCGATGGTGGGCGGACCCTGTTGTCGGTGACTGACGATGGCAAGGGCATGACGCCCGATGAACTTGGCCTTGCGGTCGAACGTCACGCGACGTCCAAGCTGCCCGATGATGATCTGTTCAATATCGGTTTTATGGGGTTTCGCGGCGAAGCCTTACCATCCATCGGATCGGTATCACGGATGCGCCTGACCAGTCGGGTGCGCGGGGCGGAAAATGCCTGGACGTTGACGGTTGAAGGTGGGGCGAAAAGCGCACCGGAACCGGCGGCCCACCCGTTTGGCACGCGAGTTGAGGTACGCGACCTTTTCTATGCGACACCCGCCCGGCTGAAGTTTCTTAAAACCGCGCGGACCGAACAGATGTATGCGCGCGAAATCATGGATCGGCTGGCGATGGCGCGGCCCGATGTCGGCTTTACCCTGTCGGGGGACGGCAACAAGCAGATTTTGAATTACCCGGCCTGCGAAGGTGATTTGTTCGATGCCCGCCTGAAACGGCTGGGGGCAGTTATGGGCCGCGAATTTCAGGATAACGCCCTTCAGATCGAGGCCGAACGCGAAGGCATTCGCCTGACCGGTTATGCCGGGGTGCCGACATTGAACCGCGGCAATGCGCAGATGCAGTTCATGTTTGTCAATGGCCGCCCGGTCAAGGACCGGCTGTTGCAGGGGGCGGTGCGCGGGGCCTATCAGGATTTTCTGGCGCGCGACCGTCATCCGTTGCTGGCGCTGTTTTTTGAACTTTCGCCCCGTGATGTTGACGTCAACGTCCATCCTGGCAAAACCGAGGTCCGGTTCCGTGATCCGGGCATGGTTCGTGGGTTGATCGTCGGCGCGCTCAAACACGCCTTGGCCGGGGCCGGGCACCGGGCATCGACCACGGTGGCCGATATGGCGCTGGGCGCAGCCCGGCGCGAAGGTGACGGACCATCCTTGCCCTATGGCGGCGGGCGCCCCGCCTCGGGCGGGTATAATTTCGGGTCCTATCAACCCAGCCATCCAGATTCGACAGCCATACAGCGCGATTACGCGGCACAGGCACCGGCAACCTCGTTTGGTGGCCTGTTTGATCGCGGGCGTGATTTTGCCGGTGGAGAGACCGGCGGTGATAATGGCGGATTTGCCGCGGCTGCTGCCAGTGCGCTGGCCGGGGGATATGGTGGCGGGTATGCCGGTGCCGCCCCGTCGGCACGGATTGATGACACTGACGTGGCCAAATTTGTGGATCATCCGCTGGGCGCTGCGCGCGGGCAGGTGCATGCAAACTATATCATCGCCCAGACCCGCGATGGCTTGGTGATTGTTGATCAGCATGCCGCCCACGAACGCATTGTCTATGAACGTATGAAGGCCGATCTGGCGGAAAATGGCGTTAAACGGCAGGGATTGCTGTTGCCCGAAGTCGTCGAACTGGACGAGGCATCTGCCGAACGGGTGGCTGAGCGTGCCGAAGAATTTGCCGAATTGGGGTTGGTGATCGAGCCGTTTGGCCCCGGTGCGCTGGTGGTGCGCGAAGTGCCCGCAATGCTGGGCAAGGTTGATGTTGCGGGACTGGTGCGCGATCTGGCCGACGAGATCGTCGAACTGGGGCAGGGCATGGCCCTTAAGGACCGGCTGATGTATGTCTGCGCGACCATGGCGTGCCATGGGTCGGTGCGGTCCGGGCGGAAGCTCAATGCTGATGAAATGAATGCACTATTGCGCCAGATGGAAGCCACCCCGCATTCAGGGCAGTGCAACCATGGCCGCCCGACCTATGTTGAACTGAAACTGCACGACATCGAAAAGATGTTTGGTCGGCGCTAGGCTTTAAGCCTGATCCTTAATCCTTGAGCTTCATGTCACGCGGCAGGCGGGTATTGGCGTTGATCCGTGCGCCTTGGATCTGTTCGGCGAACAATCCCTTCGCCGTGGACAGATCGGCATCGCGGAAATCGGTTTGGGCAAGATTGGCACCGCTCAGATCGCAATTGTGCAGTGTCATGGCGCGAAATGTCGCACCTGACAGATCAGAGCCGAGAAACACCGTGTTGCGCAAGATGGCATCGGTAAAGCTGGCACCAGAAAGACGGGTGGCGGCAAGCACGGCATGATCCAGATTGCAGCCGATGAAATCGCCCGCCGTCATATCGCAACGACGCAGCACCGCCTTTTGGCAATTGGCATTGCGAAATGACACATGCGGCAAGGCACATCGGGTCAGGTCGATGCCTTCAAGATCGGCATCGCGCAGATCGGCGTGCCGGATCGACATCATCGCCCCCTCCTTGCCGCCGGTATCAACCCAAAGCCGATGCCCCTTAAGGGCTTCGGTCAGATCGATTTCAACCAGCTTTTCATCAATGCTGGTGTCGACCGGGTCTGCGTCTTCTGCCCTGTCATCGGTCAGTTTTGCGGTTTCAATCGGTTGCGGTACGGGGGAAAGCACCGCGCGAACGGATTCTGCCGCATCAAGGTTATAGTCGCGCTGCGTTTTCCCCGGTTTGGCATCAGAGGTTTCAATGCCGATCTTGGCACTGGTGGGGCGTTTGGTGTCCAACGTCTGTGTGACCGTGGCAGCGTTGCGTGATGATGTTTTGGAGGGCATCGCAGGTTTCAGGGTGACGGACCGCGACGGTCGCGGTTTGGCTGCGGGCTTTTCGCCATTCTGATCCGATGCCGGTTCCTCGGCAGGTTCAGGCGATTTGATGTCGTCATGACGTCGGGCCGGTTTTTCAATCTCGCGGTCGATCAGGGCGCTGGCATTGCGGGGCTGGCGTATTTTGCGCGATGGTTCGGCGACATTGTCGCCTTCGCGTGCCGGGCCGAAATAATTGTCTTCGAATACGAAGCGGCGCGGCTTTTTAATCACGGTTTGAACGATCTTGCGCAAACGGTCGGCGTCGACCGGCTGGCGAAAGACGCCTTCAATCCCGGCTTCGACCGCATCGCGCATGGCGCGACGATCCAGTTTTGGCGCGCCTAGCAAGACCGGGACCTGATTGCAGAATGGATCGGCATCCGATGCGCTTTGACGCAGATCGCGAATGGTCGAAATACCGCGAATACCGTCCAGATAAAGACCGATCAGGATCAGATCCGGGCGGTGCGTACGGGTCAGTTCGATGATGGCGTCGCGGTCGTCACTCGCATGGAAGGCCGCCAGATGCAGCGGTTCAAGTGCTGTCTGCACTGCCTTGATGTTCCGATCACTGTAATCGGCATACAGGACGGATAGTTTTTTTGGCGACCGCGTTGTCATTCCACCAAGCTTGCCTGCTTTATCGGGTTTTGTCACCCGGTTGCATCCGATGATTACTGGTTGCCCGGTACTGAAAAGCTTCGACGTTGTTCGGGTGATGGAATGCCACCACTGCCTGTTTCCGTGTTTGTGCCACCGGTCGGTCCGAATGTCGTCGCGCCGCTATTGTTTCCGGCGTCATCGACCATTTCGATCATGATTTCGACGCGTCGGTTCTGTGCCCGGCCTTCGGGCGTGCTGTTGTCGGCAATCGGGCGACTGTCACCGTGGCCCTGCACAACCATGCGGGCCGGGTCGGTGCCATTCTGATCAATCATGTAATGGATGACCGATGTGGCCCGCGCCGCCGATAAATCCCAGTTCGAGATATAGGGCGAATTTGACGATACCGGAATGTTATCGGTGTGGCCGGAAACCACGACCTGACCTTCGGTCTGGTTGATGACCGGTACAAGCCGGTTCAGGATGGCTGCAAATTCCGCTGTCATCCCCGACGAGCCGGATGGAAAGGCAATCTCGTTTGGAAAACGGACAACCACGTCGCCGTCTTTTCGATCAACGCCGATCTGGTTTGTCATGCCCATTTTATGAAGCACGGTTTCCAGTGTTTCTTCGAGGGCCTCGGCCTTTTCAGATTTGCTGTCGCCTTCCTTTATCTCGACCTCGGGCGTTTCGACGGGCGGGATATTGGAAACAATGCGGGGGGTGTCAGGGGTCGGCTGTTTCAGGGCTTTGCCAAGGATCGAACCATCAAGTTCGACAACACCGGCCAGTTCGTCCTGCTTGCTAAAGCCAAACGCGGTTTTGACCGATCCGGCAATCTGTTTGTATTTGATGACATCCATTTCGGCAAAGGTGAGCAACAGCACAAACAGCACGAGCAGCAATGACATGAGATCGGCGAATGTCGCCATCCATGCGGGAGCTCCTGCTGCCGGTTTCTTTGCCATCTTCTACGCCTGCTGCCTTATGTATCTGTCGTAAATGAATGTTGCGCGGCTTATTCGCCGCCTTCGCTGTCGGTATCTTTGGGAATACCGCCCGGCAAATAGGGCCCAAGAATTTCCTTCATCACCAATGGGCTTTGGCTTGATTGAATCTGGACCACTGATTCGATAATCAGCTGCTTGGTGCTTTTAAGCTGCTCGACCTTAAGGGCCAATTTGTCGGCAACCGGAAGCGCAATCAGGTTGGCTAGAACCGCACCATAAAAGGTGGTCAGCATCGCAATCGCCATGGCCGGGCCGATGGCATCGGGGTCCGACAGGTTGGCCAGCATCTGCACCAGACCGACCAGTGTGCCGATCATGCCAAAGGCCGGGGCGGTATCACCAATCCCGCGGAACATCAGTTCGCCAAGTTCGTCATTCTGGATCGATTTTTCGACCTCGCTCGAGATCGAGCTTCGAATGACTTCGCCACTGTGGCCGTCGACACACATGCGAATGCCGCGTGCCATGATGTCGTTTTCAATTTCGACATTCTCAAGCCCCAGAAGGCCGTTCTTGCGCACCAGTGTTGAAAGTTCGATGGCCTTTTCATAGATCGACAGCGGATCTTCCTTTGGATTCTTGAAGGCGATCCTGATCCCGATCTTCAGCGACTTGATCACATCACGCATCGGGAATTTAATCAGCGTTGCCGCCGCCGTGCCGCCAAAAACAACCATGATCGATGGCAGATCGACAAAGGCATTCAGGCTGCCGCCCATAAGGATGGCGCCAAAGATAACCCCCATACCGGCGACGATCCCGATAAGTGTTGCAATATCCATGATGCTTATACGTTTTCCGGCGTTATGAATTCATGCGGCAAAAGCTGGTTCGGGATCGAAAAAGGCAATCTTTCTTCCAGGCTGTCAGGCAGCCATTCTGTTCTGGCAAACATCAAAACGCGGTACCCCTGATACGTGTCATGGTGTTGGCGGTTATATTTTCCGTTTCAATCCATCAAATTGGGAGGTTGCAGACGGATTTTCCATAGCAAGCGGATAAAATCCGGCATAATTCGTTCGCTCGGCGCGAACAATCCATGTCTGTGCCTTCCCGATCCGCTTATATGCTTATCGCGAATGTCTAGGACATACTATACGTTTGTTAGTCGACTTTTGTCGGGGGCTCAACCCACCGGTAAGGATAGTCAGCCTAATTCAAACGATGTAATGCCAAACGTCATTTCAAGATTCAGTTCTGGGGCTTTGCCGCGATACATGCGCGCGGTTTCAAATTCCGCCTGCATGCCGTGTTCTTCAACGAGCACACGTGCAGCCTCATTTCCATCGGGAATATCCAGATAGACCGGCTGATCCTGTTCCTTGCGGGTGGCAAGCAGGGCATGGAAAAGGCTGCGGGCATCGTCGATATTGTCGGCAAAAAGCGGCCCGACCTTATGCCCTGTGCGACACGGTCGGATCACGCCATAGCCGCGCAATCCCATCGGGCCGCGAAGGGCCAGTGCGATGTGCTTTTCCGCAGAAATCCAGCCGCGCAGAAACTCGATCCGGCTTTCGGGGAACAGGTTGCAGGTCTGTTCGAAGGCATCAATGATGGCGATATCATTGATCAGAAGTTCGAACAGGTCGTCGTTTTGCGGGTTTTGTGCCGTAACCACGCCGCCAAAGCGCAGGTTGCGATGGGCCAACTCAAAGCCGGATTTACGATAGTTTTCCTGCTGATCGACAACGCCATCAAGACCGATTGTTTTGGCAACCGCCTCGCCCAGCACGGTTTCCCAAAGCCGCAAACCAAGGCCTTCGCCGCGACGATCAGGGCGGCAGATGTAAAAGCCGACAAATCCGTAATCCGAATTGTAATGCACGGCTGAAATCACGGCGGCCAGCCCCTGTTTGTCAAACGTCCCCCAGAAGCCCAGCGGGTCGGTATTGAAAAACGCATCCGCGTCCGAAAAACCCGGATTCCAGCCTTCCTGTGCGGCCCAATCAACGGCAGTGGCGAATTCAAAGGACTTCAGGCGGCGGATTTTATCGGTCATGGCATTGTTTCGTCTTTATGGATCATGGACTTCCGGCCGCTCATGTGTCTGGCATGCATCGGGCCGGTGCGGTTCAGGCCATGATGTAACATGACCCGGCGATTGCAATGACAATAATTTTATTGAGAATGCCTATCAGTTTTATTATCAATGATGCACGGTCAATCTTTGCCGCCAACCGCCACCGAAAGTCATCTAATGCCTGTAAAGTCTGACAGCCCGCTGATTGCCAAAACCCGCATCGTTCTGAGCGCAAGTGCCGATGTCGCAAACGCGGTTGCAGCTTATTATGCCGAACATGATTGCGATGTGACGAACGATGACAACGGTGCGAAGATTTCACTTTCGGTCGGGCATCTGACTTTGCAGCCCGGTGAAAAGCACCTTGATATCGAAGTCGGCTCAAAAAGCGAGGCCGGTGTTGCACAGATGAAGGCCGCACTTATTGCCATCCTGCAAAGCATCGTACCCGAAGCCGATCTTGACTGCCGCTGGAAGGGGGCAGGGGAAAGCAATGGCAAGCTGCCGAACTTCCGGGAACTTCGTGTAATTGGTGTGACGGACCTGTCATCTCATATGCGCCGATTGCGGCTGGCGGGGGATGATCTGCAATTTTACGACGGCGATGGCATTCACATGCGCCTTCTGATCCCGCCACGTGATGTTGTCGAGCCACAATGGCCGACATTGGCCCCCAATGGCATGGTGGTCTGGCCCGAAGGTGACAATGCGGTTGCGCCAAGGGTTTACACCATCCGCCGGATCGATGCCAAGGCAGGCTGGATCGAGGTGGACTTTGTCATGCATGGCGATAACGGCCCCGGGTCTGCCTTTGCGCTTCATGCGCAACCGGGGGACCGGATCGGCATGACCGGGCCGCTGGGTGGGGAACTGCCCGATGCCGACTGGTTCCTGTTTGCAGGCGACGAAACGGCCCTTCCGGCGATTGGCCGTTATCTTGAAGAACTGCCTGAACATGCCAGCGGCCATGCATTGATCGAGGTGGAAAGCCCGGCTGACATCATTGACCTGGCCACCAAAAGCCGGATCGCGATTGAATGGGTGTGCCGTGATACCCATCTCGCAACCGATACCAGTCCGATCCGCGAGGCGGTCAGTCGTATCGAAGTGCCCAAGGATCGGGCGCGTGTCTATTGCTGGGCCGGCGTCGAGCAGGCCAGCTATAAATCCATTCATCAGATATGGCGCAAGGAAGTCGGCCTTGACCGTGATCAGTGTCTGGCGATGACTTTCTGGCGCAAGACGGCCTGATTTTTGTTCAGGTGCTATTGGACTGATTTGCTCCGGTCGTGCAGTTCGGGGGCGAAATGGGCGATGGCCTGATCAAGGTCGACCAGAATTTCCGCAACCAGCGGATTGCCTTGTTGCGTGCCTGCCAGTTCGATCACGGCGCGAATGATATCGTGATTGGTCGGACGGGCACCTGTCGCGATGGCTTTGGCGTGATCGAAGACTTGTTGTCGCGCCGCAAGAAAGGCCGCGATTTCGTCGGCAGCCGTCGGATCGTTTCCTGATTGTGTGTCATGCAAGGCACGTTTCAGAGACAGGCCGGTCATGTGGCTGCTGCTGGCAAACAGGGTTGCGGTGATCATGCGAAATGCCAGCGCATCCTGCGCCAGCTTTTTACGAACAACCGGATCGGTGATAACGTTTAGCGCGAAAAGATCGGCTTCGATTTCGTTATCGCGTTCCTTGTTGCCGCCATCGCCAAAATGTGACGGATCGCAATGGCGCACTTCGTGGCGCATCAACCAGCCATAGGTCAGATCGGCACTGCTGGCATAGTGAAGCTGATTGCCAAACCAGCCACGCATCAGGTCGGCAAAAATTTCAGTCCCGCTACCCGGTGCGATTTTTGCCGGAATGAAAATCTGGCAAGGTACTGCCTGATTGTTGCCGCGGCGTCCCGATACGGTAAAGGGTGACTGCGGCAGTTTGGCAAACAGCAGATCTGCACCTTTTATGTTCTCAAGGCCAAGCGTCCGATCAATGATCGACAGAAAGGAAGCACGGTCGGCGAAACTGTGCAGGGCAACCTTTTCATAACGGTTCAGGTCACGTTCGATGTCGGCAAGGGTTCTGAATTCCTGTGCTTTTGCAGGTAATGCCATGCCACCCGCCATGCCCGACAGCATACAGCTAAAACAGGCAGCCGACAGATAGCGATAGAATACAGATTTCACCATGCTCCCAGTATGCCGTTCTGGAAGGCTCAGGGCGAGATCAAACTGATGCCGGTTTCAGGCACCCAGTTTGCGGGCGGCGGCAATCGCGCGGCGGATTTTTGCCAATCGGCGCGATGCCCGTTTGAGATCAAGTGTTGATCCGGTCCGTTTTGTCATTGTCATGCAAGCCTCCTTTACGCTTCGGCGCGCTGGCCGGTGCGTTTGCGTTGCGGTCCGAACAGACAGGCCAGCAACAGGATAATACCCGAAATCGTGGCAATCATGCCCGCCGCGCTGACTGCATAGGGCGACCCGAACCAGCCAGGCCCGTATCCGGCAAAGACATAACCCAGAACTGCCGAAATTACGGCAAACGAAACGCTCCATCCGATCTGCCGGCCAAGCTGGTTGGTCATCAGGCGGGCTGCGGCAGGCGGGCAGACAAACATCGCAATCACAATGATCGATCCGACCGCATCAAAGGCGGCAACTGCGGCAATTGCGGTGGCGACAACCAGCGCAAATCCAAGCACACGGGTTCGAATGCCAATCGCCTCGGCAAAGGCGGCATCAAAGGTCGATATTTTCAATTCTTTCCAGAATAGCGTGATGAACAGCACGATCCCGAAAAGAACGACCGCCAGTCGCGGTAACTGAGGCGGAAGGGTTGCCAGAGCCGCCGGGTCAAACAACGATTGCCAGCCTTCGGCATCAAACCAGATCAGGCTTTCAAGATTGCCCAGCAACGCATGTTGCACATCGATATGCACCGAACTGGTGTCTGTGATTTCAAGCAGTAGCACACCGGCGGCAAAAAGGGTTGTAAAAACAAGCCCCATCGCGGCCCCCGGCTCAACCCGGCCAAGCCGTTTGACAAGCTCGATCACGATGACGGCAACAATGGCGGCACAGCCCGCACCGATCATCATCGGTACGGCCGTGATGGTGCCGGTTACCAGAAATGCCACGACAATACCGGGTAGTACGACATGACTGATCGCATCTCCAATCAGGGCCTGGCGACGCAGCAAAAGGAAATTCCCGGGCAGGGCACAGGCAACCGCACCCAGAATACCGATCACGATTGGTGTCAGGCTGAGTTGCACAAATTCAGCACCCAGGGCGGTGATCAGATTGTCGATCATGCGGGGGCTCCGGTTTGTTCGGCAATCACGCGGTCGATTTCATCGATCTGATCCTGTGTCATCATATCCTCGATCGGGGTTAGACCGTCATAGCGTTCAATTGCTGAATCATCGGGCAGGATGCGCCGCGCCATCGCCCAGCGGGCTTCATCGCGGGCGGCCTTTTGCGATGCGGTTTTACCGCGCAGGGTTGCCACCCCGTCAGGCCGTATCATGCCGGACTGACGCAGGATGCGAAGGGTAAATCCGTCATAGATCGGTTCGCGTCGCGCCAGTGCCAAAAGCCCCTGACGGCGATGCACGCGGCGCTGGAACCGCCAATGACGCAGCGCCGATGCCAGGCCGCCACGAAGCGGTGAAAACAATGCGGAAAAAACAAAGAACCCGAACGCCACCAGAACAATGATCGGCCCGGTCGGGAGCGACGCGGCAGCGGCCGAAAACACCGCCCCGATATAACCGGCAAGTCCGCCAATGGCGGCGGCAATACCGATCATCGGTCCGACCTGATTGGTCCAGAACCGGGCGGTAACCGGCGGAATGATCAGAAGGGCGACAATCAGGATCAGACCAACAATCTTAAGCCCGATCACGGTAACAATCAGCGCCAGCCCCATCATTGCCAGATCAATATGGCGGACATTGATGCCGGTTGTTGCGGCATATTCCGGATCAAATGCCACCAGAGTCATCGGACGGCGCAACATGAAGACAAAGGCGGTGGCAAGGGCCCCGGCAATGGCAATTGTGGTTGCCTCGCTGATCAGCATGCCAGCGGTCGATCCCAGCAGGAAGTTTTCAAGCCCGGCCTGACGCCCCGACGACATGGTTTGAATAATCGTCAGCAAAACGATGCCAAGCCCAAAGAAAACCGACAGAACCGCCCCGATAGCCGCATCCTCGGTCAGGCGGGTCTGGCGGGTAATCCATTCGACCATCAAAAGCCCGATGCCCGATGAAATGGCCGATCCGATGATCAGGCCGGGCAACCAGCGCCCATCCCCGCCAAGGGCCACCATCAACATGAACGCAATACCGACACCGGGCAGGGTGGCGTGACTGATTGCATCGGAAACAAGGGCGCGTTTGCGCAGGAAAATAAACGCACCGGCACCACCCCCGGCAAGGCCCAGCAACCCGGCCCCAACCGCGACAAGGGCGCTGTTATATCCGGCCTGCAGGAACAGGGCGCTTATGAAGTAATCAAGAAAACTCATCTGAATTTTTCCGATGATTTCGCATTGGCGGATACGGGATCAGGCAAGACGCAATTCATCGATATGCGTGGTCGCCAGTCGCCCGCCATAGGTTTCTTGCAAATTGGCGGCGGTAAAGGTGGTATCGACCGGGCCTTCGGCAATGCGGCGCACATTGATCAGAAGCACGCGGTCAAAATACTCGGCAACCGTGGATAGGTCATGATGCACGCAAACAACTGTCCGGCCTTCGGACTTAAGGTCCTTCAGCACGGCAACAATGGCGCGCTCGGTTGCGGCATCCACCCCGGCAAAGGGTTCGTCCAGCAGGTAAAACTCGGCATTTTGCGCCAATGCGCGTGCAAGGAATACGCGTTGCTGCTGACCACCGGAAAGCTGCCCGATCTGACGGGTGGCGAAGTCGCTCATGCCAACGCGTTCAAGGCATTCCGTGGCCTGTTGGCGGTGGCGCGCCCGCCAGAAACGAAACAGCCCGACCGAGCCATAAAGCCCCATCAGGACGACATCGATAACGCGTGCGGGGAAATCCCAGTCAACACTGGCGCGTTGCGGCACATAGGCCACCCGGTCGCGTGCCTCGTGAAACGGTTTGCCGAAAATGCGTATTTCGCCAGACAGCCGGGGGATCACGCCAAGTGTCCCTTTCAGGAAGGTCGATTTGCCCGCCCCGTTCGGCCCGATGATTGCGGTCATGGAGCCCGCCGGGATAGAGGCATCGACGGAAAAGACCGCCGGTTTGTTGCCATAGGATACCGTAAGGCCACGCACCGTCAGCGGCGCATCCTTGCCCGCGACATCAACGATCTTTCCGGCTTCTGCAATCAGTTCTGCGTTGCTCATGACAGTTCCTTCGGTGGCGCGGCTCAGGAGCCGGCGGCCAGTTTGCCCTGCATCCCGGTGGCCGGGGCATCGCCGCCAAGCGCACGTGTGATCAGGGTCGCGTTATGGTCGATCATGCCGATATAGGTGCCTTCATAGGTTCCTGGCTCTCCCATGGCATCGGAAAACAGCGTGCCGCCGATTTCAACTTTCTGGCCGCGTGCGGCGGCCCCCTCGATCAGGGCGCGCACATTACGCTCCGGCACGGAACTTTCAACAAAGACCGCGGCGATCTTGCGATCAACAATGGTGTCGACCAGTTCCTCGACCCGACGAAGGCCGGCTTCGGATTCTGTTGAAATGCCCTGAATGCCCAGAACCTCGAAATCATAGCCGCGCCCGAAATAGCTGAACGCGTCATGCGCGGTCAATAGCACTCGGCTTTTTTCCGGCACGGTTTTGATGACCGATTGCATGTAGGTAATCAGCTTTTCGATATCGGCAATATGCTTGTCGGTATTGGCGCGATAGGTGGCCTCGCCCTCGGGATCGGTCTTGATCAGCGCGTCACGCACCGCCAGCACCACGGTTTCCCACAATCGTGGGTCCATCCAGACATGCGGGTCATAGCGGCCTTTATATTGCGCATGGCTCAGAAGCTTTGACGTTTCGATTGCTTCGCCGACGGCAATGACATTGCGGCGCTTTTCCAGATCAAGGAAGAATTCCTCAAGCTGTGCCTCAAGATACAGGCCATGCCACAAAACCAGATCGGCGCGCGCCATGGCGGCAATGTCGCTTCGTGTCTGGCGATAGGAATGCGGATCAACCCCGGGGCCCATCAGGGCGGTGACCTTTGCGCGGTCGCCTGCAACCTGGCGCGCCGCGTCGGCGATCATGGATGTCGTGGCGACAACATCAATCGGCTTGGCAGAGGCAGCTGTCACCGAAACGGCAACAAAGCCGCAGACGGCAGCAAGGGCAAAACCGAAATTCCGGGCGATGCGGCGAAGCGACATGTGAGATGGTCCTGTTATGCAAGTTAAAATCAGTCTGCCAATATCCCCTATTTATGTGCGGACTTTTAAAGTTAGTCAAGACTAAATTGATTTTTGCGCACTATCTTGATATGAAGAGCTTGGGGATTTCAAAGGAGCTGTGAATGGGCGATCCGACTGCGCGTCATCCGCGACACAACAAGGCCGAAGTTTTTGCGCAATTGCGTGACGCCCATGCGCGCGAAGTGACCGAGGATTACGTCGAAATGATCGCCGACCTGATCGAGGAAGAAGGCGAGGCGCGATCTGTCGCCCTTGCCGAACGATTTGGCGTGACGGCTGCGACGGTCAATAACACGATCAAACGCCTGGAGCGTGACGGCTTCGTCACAAGTCGCCCATACCGGTCAATCTTTTTGACAGAAAAAGGCGAGGCGCTCGCCAAAAAATGCCGAGAACGCCACCAGATCGTCTATAGCTTCCTCGTTTCCATCGGGATCGCCCCCGAGGTCGCTGAGTTTGATGCCGAAGGTATTGAGCATCATGTCAGTGAGGAGACGTTGAGGGTTTTTAAGAACGCTATCAATTTGTGAATCAAGGCTGTAACGGGTTCACTCAATAGGCGCGTGGTTTTGTGCGGCTAGCCTTAGAACTTTTGTTGTTGCCTCGACCGTTTTTTCCATCTCCAAACTGGTTAAGGTTGGGTGTATCAGAAGCATAACAGATGTTTCGCCCAGCTCACGTGCGTGGGGTAGAGGGCTGGGCGGCCTGAAGGTTGTGTTTTCAAACGCTTTCTCAAGATAAACTTCCGAGCACGTTCCTTGATAGCAAGGAACACCGCGACTTGTGATCTCCGCAATAATTCGATCACGGTTCCAATCGGGCTTCAAGCTATCTGGACGAACATATGCGTAAAATTTGTAGTTCGCATGTGTCGTTGCAGATGGTTGGGGCAAGCCCCTTTTAGCATTTTTTATATATGGAATGCGAAGCGGGCCTGAATCATGCGAAAATGGTTCTAGAGCTTTGAGTAGGATGTTGGCATTTTCTTGCCTTTTGATTGACCATTCTTTCATTTTCCGAAGTTGAATTCGACCGATAGCTGCCTGCATTTCAGTCATTCGCCAATTTGTACCAAAGCTCTCATGTAACCAGCGAAAACCTTGGGGATGCTGTGTTTCATAAACAGCCTTAAAAGACTTTCCGTGATCTTTGTAAGCCCACATCGTTCTCCATGTAGCCTCATCATTTGTCGTAACCATGCCTCCCTCTCCACCGGTAGACATGATTTTATCTTGGCAAAAACTCCAAGCAGCGATATCGCCAATACTTCCGACACTTCGCCCTTTGTACGATGCACCATGAGCCTGAGCGCAATCTTCAATGACTTTGATACCCCGTTTTCGAGCCAACTCCATTATCGGGTCCATGTCGCATGGCCATCCAGCTAGGTGAACACATATGATGGCTTTAGTGCTTGGCGTAAGTACCGCTTCGATAGTATTAGCTGTGATATTTCCGGAGTCGATGTCAACATCCGCAAAAACTGGCTTAGCACCCAGATTTGCAACGCAGGAAACGGATGCTATAAAAGTTCTCGGCGTTACAATAACTTCGTCATCTGGGCGTAGGCCGATTCCTTTTAGCGCAAGATCAAGCGCTACTGTTCCGTTTGCGAGAGCAATTGCATGATTTGTTTGTGACCAATTTGCGAATTCGTCTTCGAAAGAACGGCATTCAGTTCCTGTCCAATAATTGACGCGATTGGATTTAATCACGTTGTGGACGGCGATTGCTTCTTCTTCAGAAAAACTAGGCCATGGAGAGAAAGGGGTATTTAACAATGGTGATCAATCCTTTTTGACGGCGCGTGCTGGAACTCCAACCATTGTGACGTCGCTTGGTACATTTCTTATCACGACAGCCCCTGCCCCAATTGTAACATCTGAACCAATACAAATATTTTGCTTAATACTTGAGCCAATGCCAACCCAAGTGCACATTCCGACTGTGACCCCGCCAGCCAGATGCGCACCCGGGCAGATATGTGATCCTGCTGCTATATTGCAATCGTGATCTATTGTTGCACCTGTATTAACAATTGATGCATTGCCCAAAATTGTACCGGGCTGTACGACTGCTCCCGCAAATATAACCGTACCTTCCCCAATTTTCACATCATTTGATATGTATGAGAAGGGATGAGCTAAACTGGTTACAGGCAGTCCTGCTCGAGACAATTCTTGGGTCTTTCTAAGGCGTATTTGGTTATTGCCAATCGCTACAATAATGCCATCGAAATTGTCTCGTTCCTCAATCAAGAGGTTTGTATTGCCAACAATACGGTTTTGTTGCCCATCATGCGGAGCCGGCCAACAATCATCAAAAAATGAGATGATTTTCCAACCTGCTTGTACCGCAGTATCAGCTACAACCTTGCCGTGTCCACTTGCACCAAGGATTGCTAGTCTCTGCATTGATCGTTACCCGTAAAACGTGACATGCTAACTGTTCCCTCTGCGTTGATATCACTCTGGGTAAATACCTTTTTTACAGTGAGAAGCAAAATCTTCACATCAAGCCAAAAAGAGCGGTTATCAACGTACCACACATCCAGAGCAAACTTCTCACCCCAAGATAGTGCATTCCGACCATTGACCTGTGCCCAACCAGTAAGGCCAGGCCGTAACTCGTGTCGCCTTTTTTGTGCTTCGTTATAAAGCGGAAGATACTCCATAAGTAGTGGACGAGGACCGACAAGGCTCATATCTCCCCGCAGCACATTCCAGAGCTCTGGCAATTCATCGACACTTGTCGCTCGCAGTGCTTTCCCGAAATCGGTTAAGCGATCACTGTCAGGGAGTAACTGACCTTTAGCATCGCGCTCTTCAGACATTGTCCGAAATTTTATCATTTTAAAAGGTTTGCCGTGGAGGCCAGGCCTGATTTGTTGAAATAAAGCTGGATGCCCGATCTTGCGTCGCACTTGAAAAAAGATGAAAGCCAAAATTGGAGCCAAAACAAGCAAAGCCAGGATCGATATGATAACGTCAAAAATGCGTTTTAATATCAATTGATTACCCTCAATGTTCAGGGAATAATATATCCAAATATTGCTTGGCCAGTATCTGATAATTTCGATTATCCAAAATCCACCTGCGACCATTCTCCCCCATTTTTTGTCTCTCTGCGGAGGGTAAATTTTTAATGCGTAATATTTCACTCTTTAATGCGTCAATATCCCCTGCCTCAACAAAAGTGCCGGAGCCAGCTTCGTTTATCATAGAAGGAAAACCATTATACGAAGCAACTACAGGTTTTCCGGAAAGCATATAGTCAATAACCTTGTTCAAGGATTGACCAAAATTCCAAACTGCTGAAAGGTGGACAGAGAAGTATAACAAATCACATTTTGACAAGACGGATTGCACCATCGATTTTTCAACTTTCGGAGCAAACGTTAGATTGTCCAAATAGCTATATTTAGTCTGATAAGCTTTGCGTAAGTCACCATCCCCGATGATTAGGAAGTGTACTTCGGGATCTTCTGAGAAAAATCTGGCGCATTCAAAAAAAGTATCCAAGGCATTGGTCGCTCCTATTGTCCCTGCATGAGCGACAATAAATTTACCTTTAGGTATGTACTGATTCAGATACTCAGTAGGTATGGATTTCTGTTCCTCCTGAATTGCAGTGTTTACACCCATCGGGATACAAAATACCGGTGTTTTGCAGGAGGTTACATTTTCTACATGCTCGCGAAGGTTTGGCATTGTTCCAACAATCGCATCTGCATAGCAGTATCCGAACTTCTCTATCAATGACAAGCCAAGAACAAGGGGATTCCAGCGACTAAAGCCTCCCTCTTCTGTCAATGTCAGCGGCCATATATCTCTTACCTCAAATACGAGCCGACAATTGAACCTCCTTCTGAGCAATACGCCATTTAGGATAGTCAGAAGAGAAAGGCTGGATACAATAATGGCGTCTGGTTTTGGTAAGCGACGTTTCGGCATGCGCCACAATCGCCATTCGAAATCAAGCCAACTTAGAATTCGGCGTAATGACTTCGCGCGAACATACTTAAGAGTCTTAACCCAATATAGTTGGATACCATCGATAAACTCTTGTTCGCATTTTTCGCTGGCGTGAGGCACATTTGCTAGCGGGTTGGAGTCGGAAGTAATGATCACACATTCGTACCCTGCATCCGAGAATTCGCGCATCAAAAGATAACCACGCCCTCCCGCTCCTGTGCTGTCGGGGCGGGAAGGGGATACATACTTTGAGATGTACCAGATAGTCTTTGCCATTCTACGCTTAATACATTCTTGGGATATTGTTTACAGTCTGTATGACTTCGCGGAAATCCATGCCTAACGAATCAAGATACCAACGAATGTTTTGATATCTTGGGCGGTTTTCATCATTCACTAGCTCAATTGCTTCGGATCGTGAGATTTGTCCTTCTCTGATCTGATTACTGCGGAAGGTATCATGTTCCGTAAACCCGGCAACAGTGTAGTAAAGGTAATTGTAGAAGGCTGCGGTACCGTCCCCAATACGCCACGTTGTGTTGGTATCAGGTGCGAGTTCCCAATCATATTGTTTTAAAGTGTCGTTACAGGTTTCTTCATCCCATCTCCAATAATCAAAGATGTGGAAATAATCCTTCTTCTCTGTAAAGCTTCTATAATACTCGCCTGATATTGTATCCCAAAGAGAACGGTTAAAATAACCAGGACTTTGCATCATGGCCTTCAGACGTAACCACTGGTAGTTAAGCTGCTTTGAGATACCATGCATGTAGACGCGCTTTTCTTCAAAATCGGGCGGAACTCCAAGAAAGCCTGCTTTGAAGTGTGTCACTTCAAGTGGATTTACGCCCCACAAGTTTAGTTGAACTCCAGTTTGCTTCTTAACCGTTTCAACATGGCGGAAGAAATGCTTGTCGCCAGCCGTTAGAATGCTGATCATGCCCAGATGTGGGGATTTCAACCAAGCCTTAAGATTCATTGCGATATTGCGGCGTTTTTTTGAAATATCATCTGCAACGATAATGTTCTCGACACCCAGCTCTGCACACATTCGGCTTACATTTCGGCGGCCTAGGTCCGTAACCATTCCCCAGTCGTAAGTATATGTGATCGGGCGCATCTCAAGATCTTTAACAATCAGATGAAGTCCCCAACAGCTGTCGCGACCACCTGAGAAGGGAACAATACATTCGGGCCCAGACTTTCTCCGGTAAGGTTCCACCAGTTTAAGCAGCTCTTCCTTCGGCTTTGGATTATTGCGAGGTTGATAGTTGTTGCAATAGTTACATACGCCTTCGTGATCAAAAGAAATGAAAGGCATTGTTTCGGGTAACACACACTTTGTGCAACGCCGCAGATCGTGTTCGGGATACACAAGCATTGCTTCTTCAGTGGCAACGGTTTGGAATGCTGGGATCAGGTTTTCGGTGCGTATGTTATCATCATGTAGGGAAATCTCTGCCGTCGCTGGAATATCCAAGACGAGTCCATCATGCCAGACCTGCTCAATATCGAAACAGCCGATTACTTCGAGCGGATAGCGTTCGGATGAAAAATAAGTCGTATTACTCTGCTTTCCGACATAAAGGCTGCCGTTGTTTGAAAACAAGCAGACCTTTCCGAGTTTGGGTATGCTCAGCGCAGCAGAGATCGTGCCTTTGCATAAATCTAGAATCTGCCTGGGTAACTCTTCCACGCTGTCGCCCCTCGATAGGGCTTCGATAGCAACAGCAATGATTGCTTCGGAATCAATTTGCAATTGACGGCTCAGAGAAATGGAGGACCAAACTTCTTCCTCATTTACGATGATACCGTTGTGGATCAGTGCTAATCCGTCTCTTACCACAGGCTGATTGTCGCCCAGTCCGTTCGTTATGAGGCGGCTATGTCCCATCACAACGCTGGTATTCAAGCGCCCCTGTTTGGAGAGCAGGCGTTTAATGTCGTAATCCGCACGTTTTACAGTGTAACCTTTATTACTGAAATAAATTAGTCCGCTGGAGTCTCGTCCTCGCTGACGAGCATGATTAACCAGTGCTTCGAGGTGTTTCCAATTAACATTTTCAGAGCTAACTTGCCCAAAAATTCCACACATACTGCATTCCAATAAAAATCGAGGTTATTTTTCCAGGATGTTTCGATACAAACTTATAAGCTTTTGTTCCTGAGCCTGCCAACTTAGAGCATCTAAATTGCTAAATTTAGGTGAGCCAGTTGAGGACTCCAAGCGGATAATTGCCTCCTTGATTGAGTTTACATTCAAGGAGCAAGTTTCGCCGATGTTATAGCGTGAGATCACTTCTTTAATATCAGGAAAATTAGATGCTAAAACTGGTATGTCAGAGAAGCAATATTCAAACAGTTTGTTTGGCAGGCAATAATAATCGCTCAAAGATACGTTCTCGATAAGGCATAATCCAAAGTCTGAAGATTTTGCTATCTCAACTACTTTAGAATGTGGTACCGCTGAGTGAATATGAACGTTTTTGTATTCTTTTGATACCTGATGAAGTTTATCAGCTAATTCCCCGTATCCTAAAAATACAACGTGAGATGTGACGCCTGTTTGTGTGAAAGCTTCAGTAATAAGTTCTATTCCCCGCCCGTGCCCTAGTATTCCAATGTATATAAAAACTTTTTGCTGCGATGGAATATTAAAATTGGTTCTCAAGTAATCAGAATTGCCCGTTTCATTCTTCTCGAATAACGGGGAATTAAGTATAATTTCAGTTTTTTTGAAGCCGATGTTGGTATTGTACCAATTCGCAATTGAAGGGCTTACAACAATTAACGCATCAATATACTTCCACAAGAGTTTTTCTGCACAGGATGTAAGTAGCCCCTGAAACTTTGTGATTCCGTTTCGGTTTGATTCTAATTCATGGGCGTCATAAATCACTTTTGTCTTGTGGAATAGTTTTGCAATAACCCCAAGCGGCAGCGCTAAGGTATCGTGGCAATGGACAACATCGGGTTTCTGGCGGAGTACCTCAGGAAGGGTCTTGACAGTCAGCTCACATATGGACAGTGCATGTCTTAGGGTGCGTGGGATTAAAGTAAGATGTCGGGTGAATAACTTAACGGATTTTATCGTGGTTGCGAAGTTAATCTCAGACTCTTTAGCGCCTTCCTCATGAACAACACCGATGCCGTTCACTTCATAGCCATGTGCAGCAAGAGCTCCCATTTCCTTTAAGATGCGAGAGTCTGTACGTATATCGGTGTGTGTAATATGTAAGGTTTTATGTGCCACGTTGTTTCTTCAGAATCGTGTAAAATATAATCATACAAATGCCGGCAGCGCCGCCGTGCGAGATCAGCACTGTTAAGAAGTCTGATACAATAAAATTCATTGATAGAATAGCAATTAACCCTACCAGTACAGGGAAGAGAGATCTCTCTAACATCATAGAGATGATTAATAAAAATAGGTCAGTCCCAATTACAAGTATCATAGATAATAGAAATCCGGTCACCCCTAAATAAGATGAATATGTCAGCAAGAAACTTGTGGGCGAGGTGGAGGTTGCTGTTCTATCTCCCTCAAAGAAAACAGAAGCATATTTTTGATAAACAAGCTCTGGCATGTTTAGGGATTCGCCGTAAATTTTATTGGACAATGGCAGCGTTTTAAAGCCATCTACATTCTCTGTTTCTGCATACATAAAATGCCATACTGCAACTTGCAGCGGCGTAACAAACACGCGATAAAGAATGGAAGTGGCATAGTTCATCACTGTCCGCTGTGGAACGGAAATTCCTGCGTTCAAATTGTGGATGTTCCCAGAGGTGAGAGCCGCGTCTGGGCAGCTCAGGTTCTCTTTACCACTGCATAGGCAGCTAAGCCTTTTTTCCATTTGTTTTAGCATGTAAGGTGGAACGCCAAGAGCGTAATCAACATGATGTAGTGACTTCAAGAGTGCTTGGCTTTGCTCGCATGTGCCTGCTTTGGCTGAACATGAAGCAAAATCATAAGATCCACTAGTGCTCGCCCCCCTGTCTTTAAACATCTCAAATGTAAATATTGCCACAACAACAAACATTACAGAAGCGGAAATCGCTAGTATACGGTTTATCCATGTTCTGGTCCAAAAGTATGATCCTGCCGCCAGCATCAAAAGAGATGGCATTAAAAGGCCTTTCGTTCCAGTGATTATCACAGATATCACTGCCGCAAATCCGCATACGGTACCAATAATAATTCCAATTATATTTTTTCTCTTTGCAGAAGTGATAACTATCCAAAAAGAAAGAAGAATGAATATCGGTGAAATCGCATTCGCGTTTGCGCCAATGGCATAGGTCGATAGAGATGAGCCAACCAATTTAACATTAAATTCCCTAGCTAATAAGGTTAGCCAAGGGTCATTCAAGATTGCATAAAGTCCGGTACAACTCCAAGGAATATTATAGAAATAAAATATTATGCACAGAATGCCAATTAGGCCTGTCGTAACATATATAGAAGCAATATTTGCTGGAAATTCTGACATGCTTTGATGAGTTCTTATGTTCTTAGTAATTCGACCCCATGCAGTTAAAATCAATATTGCCCCGTTTATTGTTAAAGCGAAATACCACGGGTTACTTAGTGAGTGTTCGACTTGCTGTGAAAATAATGTTAGCGGAATTTGATAAAATATACAAATAAATGCAGATAATACATAGTACAGCCTGCCCAAGACAAATTTTTCTTTTATGAATATTAAAAATAGATATGATATGCTTGCTAATGTAAATAAAGACTGAATAAAGAAAAAGGAGTTTAACTCAGGGGGAAGAAGATCTAGCCGATATAGCATCGGCAAAGAAGATATTCCGAGCTCTGTCATGGTATGTCTGCTTTGGTATGTTGAGATTAATGAACTTGGATGTGTCGTTGTAATATTTTTTGTGCAAAACGTTGAATTGACTTCATTGGCCTGTAATATTTATCCCAGTTTGGAAATTCGAGATAAATCCTGTTTGGAGTGTTCATTAATACATTAAACTCGTCGCGTGATATTCGTAATTTTTTGCAAAAATAACTGATATCTTGGTCAATTGTATCTTCGTCGTATAGAGGGGTTTCTAAAGTTTTTAGAGCGTCCTCCCTAGTGATCTGATTAGATACGATCATACTTGATAAGTGCGGAAGCCTTTTGTCGTACCCAAACTTTGTGGGTAAATAGTAATTTTGGAAAAATTTCGTGAACTGAGATTCGCCATGCTTACCAGCGTATGATTTATAGCCAACCCTAGCCTCTAACTCTCGCAAGGCATCAGCCTTGACGTACGGCATGTAATCAAGCGGTCGTATTGTTCTCATCTTTTTTATGAATGGGTACCAAAAGTAGTATTCAAAGAAGCTAATGGTTCGATAATCCTTGAGTTGTCTCTGTCCAAAGGTCTTATGTATTGATACAAGATTTATAGAGTCCATAGCACTTCCGTGCCATGAAGCAGGAAATATACTTTCAGTTGCTAAGTTTCCGCCGGATAAAACATAGCGTATCCCATGAGTGTTCGCGAGATGGTAAAGCATAGCAAAGAAAACATGATCTTGCGGTACATCTTGATTTGCAACGCCTGAACGGAAGTATGCTAGCTGCAAGTCTCTCATCTCTTCCCAATTTACGACATGCGTGTAAAGGTCGTAATTACAGTATTTTACTATCGCTTCTATGTTTGCGACAGCTAACTCACTGTTCCATCCAGCATCAATATGGACTACTAAGGGCCTTAAGCCCATTTCTTTCACTTTTAACGCAAGATATGAGCTGTCTACGCCCCCGCTGAGCCCAAGGATGCAATCGTATTCGTTGTTTTTGCCGGTGGCTCGGATTGTTTGAACCAGCTGTGTAAGCTTTTGTCGTCCTTCTGAATTCGGAAACCAGTTTTTGCTGGTGGTCTCAAAGAATTCAGTGCAGTGGTTACACTCTCCGCGTTCATTAAACCATATTTCAGGGTCGCTGGTGTCCATTACGCACCGAGTGCATCGCTGGTAGTCATTTTGAGATTGCGCCAACAGTATGGTATCCATAATAAACTTCAAAATAGTTGTTCAAGATCACTGTATTTGGGATACGTGATCAACACTGCTCGATGAGGGCCGTGAAACACGAAAAAAGATCCAGCTGCGACCGCGCTTGCACCTGCTTCTATAGCGGCTTTAATGTCAGCCAAGCTTGAAATACCTCCCAATGCAATTAGTGGCACTTCTATCGCCTCGCTTGCTGTGTGAATTAAGTCCAAGTCTGGCCCAGATAAAGTTCCATCTTGGTCAACCGAGTTAAGTAAGATTTCTCCTGCACCAGCTCGAACTTGCTGTTGTAGATATTCTATCCAATCAGAGTCAACGATCTTCCGCTCAGCCGCTTTGAAAAGCTTTGGCTTGTTAAACCAATTCTTTTTTACATCGGCCGACACTACGATGCTCTGGCTCCCGAACTTTTGGGCCAAATCACTTACTAATTGCGGCTTATTTAAAGCGGCTGTTTGTAGGCAAATTTTCTCAACGCCGCAGGCAAGGATACGACCAGCTTGCTCAACTGTTGAGATTCCGCCTCCATAAGCCAGTGGCATAAAGCACTCGCCTGCCAGTTCCTCAATTAGCTGATAGTTCGGTTCAGACCCAGTTTGGCTTGCCGCTATATCAAGCACCATTAATTCATCGACTTCCTTGTCGTTGAATATGCGAATAGCATTGATAGGGTCGCCGACATACTTGGGGTTCTTAAATTTAGTTGTTTTAACTAGTCCTTCATTCTGCAGCAGAAGTGCTGGAATGACTCTGTTACGCAACATAGTCTAAATTTCCCAAAACCGTTTCATGAGTGCCATGCCAAACTTGTGGCTCTTTTCGGGGTGAAACTGGGCACCAAAGATTGCGTCTTTTTGAAATGCAGCGCAAAATTCGCGACCGTGAAAGGCTGTGGCAATCACCAAGCTCGGATCATCTAGCTCTACATAATATGAATGAACAAAATAGAATCTTAAGTCACGTTCTTCCGCCAGTATAAGCGAATTGGGGCGTGCAACAGTTACATTGTTCCATCCCATATGAGGAATCTTCAGATGAGTCTCGTCGGGAAAATTAAATTTTTTAACGTTACCGTCTACTAGTCCGAGGCCTCTTTCGTCTCCTTCTTCGCTTGTTCTACATAGTAGCTGCATCCCCAAGCAGATGCCAAGGATAGGAGTTCCTGATCGTGCCGCGCTCATTAAAGGTTCCACTAGTCCACATCTGGCAAGTGAGCGTATCCCTTCGTCGAAGTGTCCGACGCCAGGTAAAATGATTTTTGAAGCACTGAACAATTCTTTTTTTGACGATAGAAACGTTGATTTACCACCAACTTTTGAGATCATCCGTTGGATCGAACCGATATTACCCATTCCTGCGTCTAGTATACCAATAGTCACAAAATTAACCTGCTCGCTGTTTCGTTTAGGATAGTTTTCCGGCTTTTAGTACCCAACTTGTTGCTTCATCCCATGCTGCGTCGTCTTCTATGTTTAGCAATCTTGGTGTTGTCTTTTTCACCTTGTCGACCCAATCCAATATCAGCTTCTTAGACGACGTATGTTTCTCGATATAACCTTCTTGAAGCAAATCTTCGAATAGTAATTCATTAATCCCGCCACTCTGTAGCGTGGGGCACAGCATCAGAGATTTTAGCCCCATTGCCGCCGCGTCATAGCAAGCGCTCGAAGCCATAGAGATATTACCAGCGCAGTGCAATGCTATGCTTGGCAGTGGAAGTGTTGAAGATTGCTCCCACTCTGTATTGGGGTGGCAAGCAACGTAATTCCGTATGAACTGACGCAGCTTAGCATACTTGGAGCCCCGCAATTGAACCGGATGCAATCTAAATCGCCAGAATATGTCCTGTCTATTTGCTATGGCCCAAGACAAATCCTCTGGGAACAAACCGTTAGCAAGAATCCCTTCAAACGGTGAATTGGGACCATGGTCTCCGGCATATCCCCACATTAGGGAGATGAGTATCTCTTTCTGGAACTTCTTTCGGTCTGTCCGGGGAAGTGCCCATTCTTCTGGAAGGCATGATAAGCGTGCAGGAGTAAAGCGTCTAAGAAACGGATGTGGGATAGTTTTTACTTCTATCTGAGGGGAAGTCTGGCTGGAAAATAGAAGTGAGGACTGCGAGCTTAAAGATAGGATGCCGTTAGGTAGCTCTTTTGACGTTGCGACGTCCCAGCCTGCGGGGAGGCAGGTGTGAGATACGCCATGTAATAATTCGATGGAAAAGATTTCCAAATCGTGTGCCGCGGCACACAATTCCCTTCGAATATCTATAGATACTACAACCTTGGCCCTAGTTTTTTGTAGTATTTTTTTGTAGAGATCGGTGGGGGTTAAAGATAGAAAGCGAGCTGTGCGTGGTAAAAATTTTGTAAGTATTCTGGAAATCAAGTATGGTTTGTTAATCGAAATAGGTGAACCATGTGCATACTCGCTTGTCAGGCGTGAGAAAGGGTGAGCAATTGTAATGCATCTTATTCCTTCTTCCTCAAAAAAATCTTTCAAGCTATCAACAAGAGGTGAGTAAGCCTTGTTTCCTAAAGTGACTCCACGGTCGACATCGTGACAGAAAAACAGAATGTCAGAATCTTGTAATTGGTTCCTGTCGTCTCCAGTATATGTATTTATCTTACTATAAGTATTTTTAATAAAATTCAGTAATGTTTTGGTTAGACTTGACAGGGACATCAACATGTTCTCATGCAAAGATTAGCTTACAAAACACGATTTATATGATTTAGCGATGATTAGAACTTCTAAAAAATATTAATTTCAAAATTCGTACATATTTATTGTTCCGGCGCTATTTTTTTTAAAAAAATGGGCGATAATAAAGTTCCGAGTATAAGCACCAGTATATCGCCCACTAACATTTTTGTTTTGAAATAATTGTTCACTATCCGCGGAAAAAATCATCTTTCTCATAGTTGTTGGCAAAACGTTTTCCAAGGTAATTGTAGTATATATCTTTAGAGGAAACTCCGGTGCCCGGACGTTTAAATGCAAAATCCTCGGATTGGATAATGTCGCCAGCTTTCACAGTTTTTGCTAGCCAAGCAGATTTATAGTATTTTTTGCTATCAATTATATCTTGTTTCGTCGGTTGCAATATTCCATCGCCAAGTGATGTGTAGCATTCCTGTATGTTTTCAATCCACTTTTTAAAGTCCTGGGGGTCGTGGGCTTTCCAGTGGCCATTTTCTGGGATCTCCCTTGACAAAGTTAACCGTTTTTCAACGAAGGTTGCGCCGAGACCGACGGCCATATAATCAAGCCAATCCCTTCGTCCTTGTGGAGTGTAGCCAACCTTATACCCAGCTTCAATCAGCGTCTTTATTGCCCGAAAGTTCATTTCTTCAGGGACTGAAGTGTGAAAATCATGAAGAATGATGAGCTCTCCTCCTCCGGAGCTGTGATAAAACTTCCTAAGGTCCTCAAGATCATCAATATCAATGGTTCCGGTATCAATAATTAACGGTTTTCCGTTCTTGGCTAATGCTTCGATCATCCGGTAGTGGCTCAAGCTCCATGTGCAAATTTTATTTACGGGAAGATTGAGCTTGTTGACGCGTTGAACTGCGCTTTCTACATGGCACGTAACAATGAGACCAATGTTATATTTGTCACAGTGACTCTTGATCAGAGCCCAGTCCGCGTCAGAGAATTCTAGCTTTAAAAACATTTCGTACATGTTTTCGGTTATGTTGCCCTTTGCCAAAGTCGGATATGTATATTCAATCGACTTGTCGCCTAGAAGCTCGTTAGCGTCTAACATCTGAAATTTAACAGCGTGAACCCCCATTTCGGCAGCGGTTTCAATCAGCTCAAGGGAGCGATCAATGTCGCCACCGCAGGTTAAGCCGAGGTCTGCCATAACAAAAAGGTCTTTCTTTTGTGGGCGCTCAAATAAGTGGTGCATTGGTTCACTCCGCGAGGAAACGTCGGGAAATTAGGTATGTATTAAAGCCGAAATAGAAGGGCACTTCGTTCGTCAGAAATGAAATTACTTTTCATTTTAGCTAGTATAATTTTTGATAGTGAGAATGTACTTGGTAATTGCAGTTTCCTGTTAGCGATAAGGGGGTGTACAAAGGAGACTTTTTCTTCTGGTACAAGTCGATTGCTTTTTTCATGTTTACTGTCGAGATTCCTTGGAATTGAGATATTGTCTCTATATCCCAAGATTTCTCAAGGTATTTTTCCCTAACTTTTAGGGCCGACATTTTTGAGATGCGATTAAATCTCAAGTCACGACTAAGCAAAGAATCAATTTTACTTGTTCCAGTAGTGATCAATCGAACAAGATCAAAGAATTCAAGCTTTAAAGATGAACTGGACGATTGCCAGTTTGGTCCAAAACCGGACACTGTACGCGGACTTATGGTAAATTTCTTCCCATAGTGTTCGTTTATATTCACACTATCCCAAAAAATATAGTCACTGAGAAAGTGCCAGTGAACCTCTTCCAGCAGGCTTTCAATTGCTCCTAATTTAAACATCTCAGCAAATTTCGATCCAGTGTTGGCGATCATATTTCTTACTTGGGGAAGTAGGTTCTTGCCTATCACTATGTCATTAAATGCTGGTGATTTGAGTTGGTTTCTTATGACAAAGGAGTGATTTCCAACAACTTCAGATTGTTGGTTGGGCCCTGCAAAAACATGCTTAATGCCAAGCTGCTTCGCTGCAAATAAGGCAGCAGCATGGGTGCCAAATATTTCTAGATTTCTACAATGGCCATTCCCTACGCTGAACTCCTCAGCGATCGCGGTCTGAATTATATTCTTGGGTAAGGAAAAACCAATGAAATCGACATTAAAATGTTCTTGGCACGCGCTTAAGATGTTAAAAAACACCTCGTCGTGATACTGAGCATTGAAATATACTACAGTCGGTTTAGTGCCGAGTTTAGTGAGGGTGTCCAGTACAAACCAAGTTTCTCCGTCAGCATCGAACGGCACCAAAATTCTATCCGGTAGCGATCCCAAAGTTTTCTCTAACTCGGACGCAAGAGTATTTTCATTAACGTCGTTCCAGAGTGGAAGAGTATTTTTTCTTAAGTTAAAAGAAATACATCCGGAGCAAAATTTATTGCTCTTGTATATTCCGAATGGGTGGTCTTTGCTTAATATACATTTCTGACAGTAGTTCATCTGTACTTGGCAATTCCGTGCTCGCAGTAATTCACATAGTTTACCGGAAAATTAACACACTTTTCAAAATGCTCATAATTGATGTGCGGCGCAGAGAAGTTTATTTCTTTGCCCTTGGTGGGCATATTTCTGGAGATGCTGTGGGCAATATGCGCTGTACGATCGGGATCAGGAAGCAGCTGAAGCTCGCTATCGATAATTAGAACCTCATTAAAGCTATCAGACAGATGCTTTGGGATATATGGTTCCGGACAGGGAAAGTGCATAGAATAGCCGAAACTAGAGGCGCCATAAATACGAACCATTTCGCGAAAAATCTGCTCTTCCCTCTCCGACGGGACAGCCCTTCGGGCTCCTCCGAAAAACACTTTAGAGTATCCGGCATTGAACAGCCGTTCTATGTGAGCGACACCGGACCAACCGAGGGCGGCAATCATATTTATTCTGCAGTCAATATCCAAATTAATCAAAGTATTTGCATCGTTACTCGCCACGATTAGATCTGTGTAGCTTCCCGACAGCATATAATCGATATGGGGTTGTGGTCTCCATAACGGGAATATTGTCTCCCCTGTCTTTATGCAGGTAGTGCCGTCTATTATTAGAATACTAGCTAGTCGTCTCGAAGCCATTCAGTGAACGCCATGTCAAAGGTATTTCGGGATAGTTCGGGATGAAACTGAACACCTAGAATTTGCCTGGTTTTGATACCCCAGCACATTCCGGAGTCGTCCAATGCAAAATGCATTAATTCTTTGCTTGTTTCAGGCACGCAAACTGCGTAGCTGTGATTGAAGTAGGGTGACCCGCTGAACCAATGGCTTTTAACCTCGATGGGGCCAATTCTAGGAGAGGGTAATTTAGTAGTATACCCAGAGAAAAGTTGTAGGCAAAACTGATTGTTGGTTTCTTCGGTGCCAGTAAACAGCGACTGGAAGCTGCCGCATACTGCTAAAATTCTACAATCTCTGTCGATTGATTCTCGTATTGCATCCGAAATCCTCTTGCTAAATCCCCCAACATTTCCACCTGGTAATACAAGAAGCTCACCAGCGCCAACTTGGGAGATTTGATTGGTATGGATAACCTCGATATTTGTAAACTGACTCAGCCAAGATCGCAATGCGCCGATGTTTCCTGGGATATTTAGTATTTTCATCGAGCTTGAGCTAACAGTGGTTTTGCAACTGGCCGAGAGTCTTGAGTAAAAAACAAATCGTTATTTGTGTTTTTGAGGATTTCAACCCATACAGAGTGCTCGTCTACCCCTATAAATTTAGCAAAACGGCGTATTTCACTTATGGGAATATAAGGTTCATGTTTTGGTAGTAATTCAAGAGCATATTTTCTGGAGATAGTGTTGTTCCTGATCATCTCATTAAGGATATCTGTTGTTCTGCCAAAACCAAATTTCAAATATTTTATATACTGGTTTATTAAAACGAAGTCTTCATCAACAGCGCTAATATTTAGATAGTCAGCTTCAGTCTCATTTCTGGCGCCGAAGCCGCTTAGAAGTGAGAAGAGTCCATTGCTGAGGTTCGACCATCTGGGGATAATCCCTCCCATAAATACAATTTTGGGAGCTATCTTGCGTAGTCCATCTTCAATATCATAAAAGAAATCGTGAAGAGCAACAGTCTCTTTTGGCAATTGTTTGCACTGAGATAGTGTATTAATTTGGTATATTGATGCGCCATCGAAATAGGATCGACCGGCGGAAGCTGTGTCGCCAACCGAGTATGCCGGATTTTCACCCCACAGTATAACGTCGGCCGAAGCAAAGTCGGCCATTCGCGCGGCCCCGTTAAATAGTGCAACTTCTGATGCGACCTTGAGGTTTCCAAGGGTAAAGAAGCAATATCTGGTTAATCGTTTTAGGGTTTCTGTGGCTGGGTAGGCCATTAAAACCTCATAGTTGCGATCATATAGGTTTTGAATGTTCAAAACTCCTGTCTCGCTTGTCTGAGATGGTGGTAGGCCAACGCTCACTAGTACTGGCTCTATGCCGAGTACCTGCCGACAGAACTCAGCTTGTCGCAAGCTATCTTTTCCTCCGGATACACCAAGGACATATCGAAGAGACATTACATCTCGCGATGGGTAGAGTGATTGTATATGAGTCCAAAAGGCATCAAGGTTTTGTGTAAAATCACTACCTTCAGTGTTTTTAGAGTACCTACACGGAGCGCACTGTTCGCCTATAGCAAAATTAGAGTTGGGCCGGGTTGAGAGGTTTAGGCATGTTGAGCACCGGTAAATCATTATACTACTCAAAAAGGAACCATGTCATGTCATCATGTTTATACTTTGGATCGTTACGGTAGACAAAACCGTAGTCAATTAGTTTTCTTCCACTTTGATCCATGAATTCCTTAGCAAAATCTCGTTTGAAGAGTTTTCCCTGGTGTCCGCGATAAGTAACCTCTACCGGAGTAGGGTTATAATATTCGGATATAAGGACGTATCGCTGTGAAAGAGTGTCTAGAAGCTTATAAACACTTGAAAGGGCATCTGGATTCAAGTGTATCATTACGCCAGATATTAACGCTAAATCATACTGCTGATTTGCTGTAAAATCATGTATTGACCGATGGTGACACTGGTCCACATTTATGTTTTTTTTTAGTAATGAAAACGCTTTTTCTCCAATTTCAACACCAGTATAATTGGAGTTGGGGAATAGGCTCTTTAGCGCATCAGCATTCAATCCTCTGTTGGCTCCCAGCTCTATTATCGTATTTATTTCGCCGGCTGATTTGAGTGATTTATTGAACATATCAATCTTGGCTGCGACGAGTTCCAGGCCATTGTTGCGTTCAGCATATTCATCTCCGAATTCTCCTATCCAAAACAGTTCTTGGTCATTCATTTGAGGGGTCCTTTAAAAGTGATCAGGTTATTAGCTAGGGGCAGGGAGGAAAAGGTTAAGAGGTGAATAGATTCAAATCTTCAGACCAATCTGGAAATAAAAGTCGAGCTGTATCGAATTCATGTTCAAAATCAATATCTATTCCAGATAAAATTGGCATTTTGTATCCAATTGTTGAATTAAATTGTTTGTCTGTTAGTAGAGGGGCCACAGAATAAATTGAAATACAGCCGTTAGAAAAATATGTCATAGGACATGAAGTGGATTGTCTAAGAGCGTATGGACTGTCGGGAAATGCATGTTCTAGTCGGTCGGGATCGGTGCTGGGGGCATCAACCCACGCATTGTATGGCGGCTTAGAAGATGGTGATACGCTAATTAGTTTCTCTGCGTTGGCGGTGCTAATAAACTTTTCATGTGCGTTTTGTATCGAACTTACACTGTTGAAAGGGGATGTTGGTAGTACAACAGAAATATAATTAGGAAGATTCGTGTTGGATGTTAACAAGCAGTCAACGAGAACGTCTAGAATAGTAGCAGGATCGTGAGCCAATGACAGGGGGCGCTTGTGAAGAGATACGCTCTTTTTTACTGCTGCCGGCAAGGGATTTATCTGCTCTCGCGCAAAATCGATATTTTCAGTGCTCACTAAAACTGGTCCAATATCCGCAGTTACGCTTCTAATAACTGAGATCTGTAGAAGTGATAATCCATTGTAGAATGGTCTAAAGTTTTTCTGTGGGGCTCGGGATGACGAATATTTTGCGGGAATAATTATCATCTATTTGTTCACTGTTTACAGTTGTAATGCTAGCTTTAAGTGTTGAATAATATAATCTTGTTCATCATGAGTAAGGCGTGGGTGAAGGGGGATTGTGATCGCGCTTTTATAGTACTGTTCCGAATTTTTTAATTGTCCATAGTTAATGTTCTTTTCTTTGTAGTAGGGTTGCGTGTGAACGGGAATGTAATGAACATTCACTCCAATTCCATTGTCGTGAAGATAAGCAAAACATTGTGCTTTCTCTTCAATATTATCATTTGGAAGTCTGAGCACGTAAAGGTGATGTGCTGATGTTTGAAAAATTTGTTGTTTTGGTAAGCGCCAATTGGTACCAGCAAGCTTTTCATCGTAACGTTTGGCAAGGGCCTTGCGAACGTCTATATAATAATCCAGACGGTTAACTTGGCTAATCCCTAAAGCGGCCTGTAGGTCTGTCATCCGGTAGTTGTAGCCAAGAGCAATTTGCTCGTACTGCCAAGGACCATCTGTTCTTCTATCTGCGTTTTCTCGAATTATTCCGTGACTACGATAAAGGTTCAATTGGGAAGCTAATTGCGGGTCGTTTGTGAGAGCAGCGCCGCCTTCTGCCGTCGTTATAATTTTTACCGGGTGAAAGCTGAAGACGGAGATGTCACTGAACCTGCAACAACCGACATGTTCACCTTTATATCGGCCACCGATAGCGTGGGAAGCGTCCTCTATAATACGAAAACTGTATTGTTGGGATAGTTCATGTATTGCTTCCATATCACAAGACTGTCCCGAGAAATGAACGGGAATTACTACCTTGGGGAGAGTTTTTGTTTCTCTAGCATGTTTCAACTTATCTTCTAGCTTGGTGACACTCATATTGTAGGTTTCGGGGTCTATATCGACAAAGTCGACGTTTGCTCCGCAGTATTCTGCGCAGTTTGCACTTGCTACAAAGGTGTTCGGGCTTGTCCAGACCCAATCCCCGGGGCCAACTCCCAAGGCCAAGCAAGCGATATGGAGTGCACTGGTCGCACTGTTTACCGCAATTGCGTGTGAGGCGCCTGTGTATTCGGCTAAAGCGGCTTCAAATCGCGGCACGCATGGACCCTGCGTCAGCCAGTCAGAGCGCAGCACGTTCACGACAGCGTTAATGTCTTCTTCTGATATATCCTGACGGCCATATGGGATCATCAAGTTAGATCTTTCCGATTGTGTCGTGATGGGCATTCACCCAAGACTTTAGTGATTGTTCACTCATCCATTCGGTATTGGTATCGCTGGCATATATGAAGTCTTCAGGAACCCTTTTGCCATCTTTTATGCGTTTCGCATCATTTCCCCAATCGTTGATTTGGGGGAGAATTTTGTAGTGCTCCGGGTATTCATAAGTGAAATGTGAATCTTCGGAGCTGATCATTTGCTCATGCAATTTCTCACCGGGGCGAATGCCGATAATCTCGTGCTTCGCTGAAGGAGCTACTGCTTTTGCAATGTCGACAACAGTCATCGAAGGGATCTTTTTTACATAGATTTCGCCGCCGACCATATCTTCAAATGCATGCCATACTAGTTCAACACCCTGTTCCAAGGTTATCATGAAACGAGTCATTCGAGGGTCAGTGATCGGCAATACGCCAGAGTCTCGGATGGACATGAAGTATGGGATTACTGAGCCACGAGAGCCCATAACATTTCCATAACGAACAACTGAAAAGCTGGTGTTGTGGCCTAAGGCGTATGAACTATTGCTTGCGACAAAGAGTTTGTCTGATGCTAGTTTGGTTGCGCCATACAAATTAACTGGGCTACTCGCTTTGTCAGTTGACAGCGCAACAACACGTTTCACGCCTTGGTCTATGCATGCATCAATTAGGTTCATCGCCCCGTTAATGTTAGTTTTAATACATTCAAAGGGGTTGTATTCGGCCGTCGGAACAATTTTTGTCGCTGCGGCATGGACTACAAAATCCACACCATCCAGAGCTCTATACAGTCGATCCTTGTCTCTAACGTCACCGATGAAAAAACGGATGCGCTGATCATTTGAGAATAACTTTGCCATCTCCCATTGCTTCATTTCATCGCGAGAGAGGACAATTATCTTCTTGGGATTGTATTTGGCTAACGTCATCGGGATGAAAGCGTGTCCAAACGAACCTGTGCCACCAGTAACAAGAATAGTTGAGTTTTTAAGCATAATATTAGCCGTTGGTTCGGGTAATCTGGTTATTTAGTCGCCATTGAGCGGAATATCTCACTACGTCGAATGAGGTCATCATAAGTACCATGGGCTTTTACTTGCCCTTTATCCAGAAGATAAATTTGGTCGCAATTGCGAACAGTTGTTAATCTGTGTGCGATCAGAATGATTATGATTTCATGCCCCAGATTGTTTACTGCTTCCATCACAGCCTGTTCAGTTAGATTGTCTAACGCGCTTGTGGCTTCATCCAAGATCAACACTCTTGGGTTGTGGTAAAGCGCACGTGCAATCCCAATCCGCTGACGCTGACCACCAGAGAGGCGCACGCCACTCTCGCCTACATAGGTTAAATATCCCTCAGGTAGTTCGGTAGTAACAAACTGATGCAAGTTAGCAATTTTAGCCGCTCTCTCAACTTTGGAGTGGTCTACATTGGCGGCTGGAATGCCAAAAGCAATATTAGCACTTATGGTGTCATCAGCGAGATAAATCTGTTGTGGTACGTAACCAATACTTTTTTGCCACTGCAGGCGATTGATATCAGTTATAGCTTTGCCATTAACACTTAGTCTGCCTTCTTGAGGTTCAAGTAGGCCAAGAATGATATCAATTGTTGTTGTCTTTCCGCCGCCGGTGGTGCCAACTAATCCTACAATGCTATTTGCCACAATCTTGATATTAATGTTGGTAAGTGCGGTGCGTCCTGCTTTTGGGTACCTGTAGCTTACATTGGTCAACTTAATGTCGTTAATTGGGCAGAATGAACTCGTGTCGGTTCCTGATGGAGGTTTGCTAGCTAAGCTCGTTAGCTCACTATGCACCAGTTCGATAGCCGGACTGGAGAAGCGCAGTTGGGAAAAGCTTCCGTATACCTGCTGCAGTGCAGGCATCAGGCGATACCCCGCAAACGCATAAAGAGCGATTAAAGGTATCGCAGTACTAAAATCGCCGCTCCTTGCCATTAGGGCTAGCACCAGCAGAATCATTCCACCAAACGCTATCATTTCGAGCACAAAGCGCGGAAGTTGAGCTATGATCTGAACAGAGGCTTGGTTGACTGAGTATTTCTTTGCCGGGACAGAAAATCGCTGAGTGTACGTGTTTTCCAAGTTACGTATTTTTACTTCTTTGATAGCGCTGAATGCTTCATTCAAAACCATGAAGCGTGCCTTATTCGCTTCTACTCGTTCTGATCCAATACGCGACAAGAAGTTATTGACGATCATGTATATTAGGCCGTAGATCACGCCAAGGGTGGTCCCCGCAATAATTGAGACTTTTGGGTCAACAATCATCAAAAGTGCAAGTAATGATACTGCGAGAACCCCCTGAGTAATAAAAGTCATCAGAGGCATCATGCCATAATTAATAACATCGCCAACCTCAGATAATACAGTTTTCCCCAAATCAGCACTGTGATGGTTGAGGAACCAACTGTACGGTTGTCGTAGGTATCCCTCTACAAGTCGTTTACTTAGGCTATACTCCGTTGCTAAAGTAAATCGAAGTTGTAGGTATGTTGTGATGGATTTAAATGAGAGTGATATAATTAGAAGTGCAAAAACAAAAACACCTAAGTAGAAAAGAAAAGACTGCGTATCAGAAAATTCAAAATAGGAATATATGGATGAGAATATATTATTCGTTTCCACAAGGCTTGGGTTTGCTAACACAGCAATAAACGGCATAATTGATGCAACACCAACGGCGTCTATCAATGCCATCAAAAACACCATGCCCAGAAGGAGGAGCGCTTTTCTACGCTCACTTGTTGTTAGTAGCGCAAGAATCTTTTTTAAAGAGCTCAATTTCTTACCTAAATTGAAGTTTTTCAACGATGTACATCTGATCACTTTCTGTTAGGTCTGGGCCCATGGGAAGACTCAGCACTTCTTGAGAGGCCCTTTCCGAGATAGGTGTAGCTGTCGAATTATCATGGTGGCTATATGCAGGTTGCTGGTTTAGAGGCACTGGGTAGTGGATTGCAGTTGGGATTCCGTGACCTTTCAGCTTTTCTTGAGCGACTTCCCGATCTTTTAAAAGTACGGTGTACTGTGCGAAGACACTGGTCCTGTCCGATCTTTGTTGCACTCGGTCGATTTTTGCTAAGTCGAGTAGAGAATTGTATCTGTTTCCAATCTCCATTCGACGGTCGACTTCCCAATTAAATCTTTCCAGCTTTGCAAGCACAATTGCACACTGTAACGTGTCCATGCGACCGCCGACACCAATACGTGTGTGATGATAGCGTCTACTTTGTCCATGAACACGGATCTCACGGCAGGCTTGAGCTATTGAGTCGTCGTTCGTAAAAATCGCGCCGCCATCTCCGTAACACCCAAGGGGTTTGCTGGGGAAAAAGCTTGTGCAACCAATTGTGCTTAGATTGCAGCTTTTTTTACCCTTGTAAGTCGAGCCAAAACTTTGGGCTGCATCTTCAATAACAGGGATGTTGCCGTTTCGCGCAGCAATCGCATTAATTGCATCCATGTCACATGGCTGCCCGTACAAGCTGACCGGCATTATAGCTTTCGTTTTTTCTGTAATCTTGTTTTCAATTAGAGCCGCATCCATGTTGCACGTATCCGGCTCAATATCGACAAACACGGGCGTTGCACCTAGGAGAACGATTGTTTCTGCTGTTGCGACAAACGTGAACGGCGTCGTGATAATCTCGTCGCCCGGGCAAACCCCTATAGCCATTAGGCTGATTAATAATGCCTCTGTACCACTGGCAACGGTAATACAGTGCTTTGCACCAGAGTACGCAGTTAACTTGTTCTCAAGTTCCAAGACTTCTGGACCCATTATGTACTGGCCGTGTTCCAGAACAGAGTTTATTCGGTCTGCGATTTGATCGCGAAGTTGATGATATTGCGTTTGCAAATCAATAAAACGTATACTCATACTTCGTAGGCTTTCAATTCGGATCCTGTCAGCTTGTACTCTAGGTTCATGTGAGGACATTTAAAGGTCCCTTCACCTTCAAGAGGTAATGGGATTTGTTCGCCATACTGGCTCATCCAGCCTATTTGCCGAGCTGGGACCCCTGCCATAAGAGCGTAGGGCTGTACATCTTTGTTTACCACTGCACCTGCTGCCACAAATGCGTGCTCACCTATTGTGATACCGCAAACGATTGTGCAGTTAGCGCCAAGCGTAGCGCCTTTCTTTACTGAAGTGCTGAGATACTGGTCTTTTCGATTAATTTTTGCCCGTGGGTTGTAAACATTTGTGAAAACCATGCTTGGGCCGCAAAAGACATCATTTTCGATGAAAACATTGTCATAGATGCTTACATTATTCTGGATTTTGCAATTATCCCCGATTGCAACATTGTTACCAACAAAGACATTCTGCCCAAGAGATGTTTCACACCCAATTTTTGCTCCGCTACACACGTGAGTCCAATGCCAAACTCTGCTACCGTCACCGATCTGTGCGCCGTGATCTACGATAGCTGTTGAGTGTATTTGAGTATTCATTTCAGTATTCCAGCGGTAAAGATATTGTCTTTCCGTCACGTGCCGAAAGATATGCAGCGATGAGAAGTTCTAGAGATTTCAGGCCTTCTCGTCCATCTGTCTCGGCTTCGGCTTCTCCTCTGAGTGTTTCAATAACGTTTTTATAATATGAAGGGTGCCCAAAGCCGTAAACTGAGGTTGTCTCATAATTTGCTTGTTGGATATCCTTGTCATAATCCTCTGGTTCGTCAAATTTCCAAAGTTGGATATCGTTTACCGCTACGCCACCGACGCGCACAGATCCTTTTTCACCTAGAATTGTAATACTTCCTTCTAGGTTCTCCGGGTAGGTGAGCATTGTTACGCTCATAGATCCTAGCGCACCATTTCGCCATTTTACGTTCAAGACACCTGTATCCTCGACTTCGATGTCGCGAGTGGTGCTCATCATGGCCTGGACCTTATCAACGGGACCAATCAGCCAATCAAGCAAATCCACGTAGTGGCTTGCCTGGTTCATAAATGCTCCGCCGTCGAACTCCCAAGTGCCACGCCATTTACCTTGATCGTAATAAGATTGGGGGCGGGTCCAGAATACATTCAGATGTACCATGTGAATTTTTCCAAACCGCTTTTTATCAACAGCCCGTTTGAGGAGTTGTAAAGTGGTGTTCAGACGGTTTTGCTTTACGACAAACAGGTGAACATTTGCGTTGTCGCATGCTCGAACCATGCGAACACCATCTTGCCAACGTGTTGCCATCGGTTTTTCAGTCATGACGTTCACGCCAAATTTAGCTGCCAGTTCTGCTTGGTTGGCGTGAACTCCACTCGGAGTGCAAAGCACCACCAGGTCGATTTCCTCTCCCGTAAGCAGCTCTTCCATCGAGCGATATGCAGGCACACACAATTTTTCAGAGTGTTGCCGCAGAACAACGGGGTCACTGTCGCAAATAGCGGCCAACTCTATGTCATTCGGATATTTCTCGATTGAGCCGAAATGATTTCGGGAAATACGACCGCATCCAACGACTGCGGTCCGAATTTTTCTATCATTTATGACAGGGAGCATGCTCAAGCTTTCACTATATTTTCGCAAGGTTCTAGATAAATTCCGCGGGTGTCCACAATAAGTTTCGCATTCTCTTGGAGCATGGGATAATCGAACTTGTGATGGTCCGTTGTGAGAATGAGTGCATCGTAACTAGAAATAATATCAGGGGATAAAGCGACGCTACTCAGATCAAAATTGTGCTCCCGCATATGCGGGAAGGAAGGAACGTGCGGGTCTGAGTATTCGATATCCGCTCCTTTCTCTTGTAGAAGCTCCATAATAACAACGGCTGGGGATTCGCGCATATCATCCACGTTCTTCTTGTAAGCAATGCCAAGCACAAGAATCTTTGCGCCTTTAAGAGACTTTCCGCGCTCGTTGAGCGCATCCATGGTCTTACTTACAACCCAACGTGGCATGCTCGTGTTCACTTCACCGGCAAGTTCGATAAATCTGGTGTTCAGATCATATTCTCTTGCCTTCCACGTCAGGTAGAAGGGGTCAATTGGAATGCAATGACCACCGAGTCCAGGGCCTGGATAATACGGTGTGAAACCAAATGGTTTTGTTGAAGCAGCTCTTATTACCTCATGTATGTCAATCCCCATCCGATCCGCCACTATTTTCATTTCGTTGACGAGCCCGATATTGACAGCTCGGTGAATGTTTTCGAGCAGCTTGGTCATTTCAGCAGCTTTTGTGGAAGATACGGGCACGATTTTGTCTATTGCTGGTTGGTACAGTGCTTTTCCCACTTCCAAGCATGAGGCAGTGTGCCCTCCAACAACTTTGGGGATGGTTTTAGTTTCGAACTGTGAGTTCCCTGGGTCTTCTCTTTCAGGGGAATAAACCACGAAAAAATCGATCCCAACTGATAAGCCTCTGGATGTCACACGCGGCACCAATTCCTCCTCTGTCGTGCCTGGGTAAGTTGTGCTCTCGAGTGAGAGAACTTGCCCTGCGCGCAAATAAGGAAGGATCATGTCAGTAGTGTTGGTAACAAAACTTAAGTCAGGCTCGCGGTATTTGTTCAATGGAGTGGGTACGCAAAGAATAAGAGCATCCACTTCATCTGCTCTTGAGAAATCTTCCGTAGCCTCAAACCCGTTTAAATATGCGTCAGATATTTTTTTTGATTCAATATGTTCAATGTAGCTCTCATTTTTATTGAGTTTTCTAACTTTATCCGAGTCTACGTCAAAACCTATTACCTTAAATCCAATTTGAGAGTAACGAAGCACCAATGGGAGTCCAACGTAACCAAGTCCAAATACACCAATCTTTGCTGACTTATCACTGAGTTTATTGATCAGTAGTTTTTTCATTCTTCTAAGTTCGCTTCTACAAAGTGTGTGAATTTAAATGGAGCGGTTCACGTTATGTTCTTGTTCTGGGTGGGTCGTTTATATTATGGCTAGTAAACGATTCAACCCAGCGGCTATAGCATTCGTCAAGAATAATTTGCAACTCGAAATGTGCTACTAGCATTCGGGTTTTCTAACACTTGGTTATTGCTTCGGAAGGGAGTTAGGTGTTTTGCTCAATGAGTGTTTCGCACAGCGAACTCGTGGGCTATAAACAGCTGAAGAGCGAGTACATTCGCTGAATGGCGGAGAGGGTGGGATTCGAACCCACGGTACTATTGCTAGTACAACGGTTTTCGAGACCGCCCCGTTCGACCACTCCGGCACCTCTCCGCATGTGTGGTCTGGCGTTCGAGGCGCTGTTTAACGATCCTTAAGCCAGAATGCAAGAGGGAAAACGTATTTTCCGGGAACTCTTTTGTCGGCCGGGTCGGGCCGGTGTGCGGGATCAAAGTTCTGCCATGCGCTTTTGCGGTGGCCAAAGCCCGGAAACGGCGCGCTTTGCGGTTGACTCTGGCGGGCGAAAAAGGTATCTCAGCCGTCTCTCGCAGCGGTTCGGTTTCAGTTAGCAGCGACACCGAAGCGCGCGTGTGCGTTTCCAGAATGATTTTTCAGGAACTATATCGATGTATGCAATCATCAAAACTGGCGGCAAACAGTATAAAGTTGCTGCCAACGACGTTATCAAAGTCGAAAAGATCGCTGCCCAGACTGGTGACACCGTGAAACTTGAAGAAGTTCTCATGGTTGCTGGCGACGGTGCGCCGAAGGTTGGTGCTCCGTTGGTCAAGGGGGCTTTTGTGAATGCAGAAGTTCTCGAACAGACCAAGGGCGACAAGGTGATCGTTTTCAAGAAAAAGCGCCGGCACAACTACCGTCGCAAAAATGGTCATCGCCAGAACCTGACTGTTCTGCGCATCACGGACATCACGGCCTGATCGGCCGGGATGCAGTTTTAGGAGAGTTTCATGGCTCATAAGAAAGCTGGTGGTAGCTCCCGTAACGGTCGCGACTCCGAAGGTCGGCGCCTCGGCGTCAAGAAATTCGGCGGCCAGACGGTTGTTGCAGGTAACATTCTCGTTCGTCAGCGTGGCACCAAGTTCCATGCCGGCGACAATGTTGGCCTGGCCAAAGACCACACCCTGTTTGCGACGGCTGGCGGCAACGTCCAGTTCAAGTCGGGCTTCAAGGGTCGTACCTATGTATGTGTCGTTCCGGCCGAGGCGTAAGCCTCCCGTCGGCTGCGCTCATCCGTAGCAAAGATTTCGAGGGAGGAATGAGCAATCATTCCTCCCTTGTTTTATGTGTTATATGAAAATTTCCCGAGCCGTCGATGCGAGGCGATCTGTTTCGAAATCGCGATCCGGCCGGGCGGAATGATTGACGGGCATCGCCCAAAGGACCGGTTATGAAGTTTCTCGACGAAGCAAAAATCCACGTACGCAGTGGCCGCGGCGGTGCCGGTGCGGTCAGCTTCCGGCGCGAAAAATTCATCGAATATGGTGGCCCGGATGGCGGCGATGGCGGACGCGGCGGTGACGTGATTGTCGAAGCGGTCGAAAACCTCAACACCCTGATCGATTTCCGTTATCAGCAGCATTTCAAGGCCGAAATCGGCATGCATGGCATGGGCCGCAACCGTACCGGCCGGTCGGGCAACTCAATCACCATCAAGGTGCCGGTCGGAACGCAGATCCTTGAAGAAGACCGCGAAACCCTGATTGTCGATATGCTTGAACCCGGGCAGACCTTTGTGCTGTGCCGGGGTGGTGATGGAGGCCGGGGGAACACCCATTTCAAATCCTCCACCAACCAGGCCCCGCGCCGTGCGGAAGAAGGCTGGCCGAACGAGGAAATGTCGGTCTGGCTGCGCCTTAAACTGATTGCCGATGCTGGTCTGGTCGGCTTACCCAATGCGGGGAAATCCACCTTCCTTGCCGCATCGTCAAGCGCACGTCCGAAAATCGCCGATTATCCCTTTACCACCCTGCATCCGCAGCTGGGTGTGGTCGAGATCGATGATCACGAGTTTGTTCTGGCCGATATCCCCGGTCTGATCGAAGGTGCATCCGAGGGCAAGGGCATCGGGACCCGGTTCCTCGGTCATATAGAACGTTGCGAAGTCCTGCTGCATCTGATCGATTGTGCTGACGAAGACCCGGTCGGAACCTATCGCACGGTGCGCGAGGAGCTTGAAGGTTACGCCGATATCCTGATCGACAAACCCGAAGTCGTCGCCCTTTCCAAGGCCGATCAGCTTCTGCCGGAAATGGTCGAGGAACAGCGCGAAATCCTTGAAAAGGGGATCGGAAAGAAAGTCTTTATCGTGTCCGGTGCCACCCAGCAGGGGGTCAAGGAAGTCCATCGCGAATTGCGTCGCCACATCATCGGTGAACGCGAACGCCGCGCGATGGAGGGCCGCGAAGACGAGGGCTTCCAACCGTGAGCCTTGCAGATGCAAAACGCCTGATCATCAAGGTTGGATCGGCCCTTCTGGTCGATGAAAATACAGGCAAGCTTCGCCGCGCCTGGCTCGAAGCACTTGCCGATGACGTCGCCCTTCTGCGTGAACGCGGGGTCGAGGTCATTGTCGTATCAAGTGGTGCGATCGCCATGGGGCGGCGTTTGCTCGGGCTTGATCACCGCACCATCAGCCTGGCCGACAAACAGGCCGCTGCCGCGACAGGCCAGATCAGCCTGTCGCAGGTCTGGCAGGAAGCACTGGGCCGCAATGGCCTGATCATGGCGCAGGTTCTGGTGACCCTTGAGGATATGGAAAGCCGCCGCCGTTACCTTAATGCGCGTGGGACATTGAATGCGTTGCTGGCACGCGGTGCGGTACCGTTGATCAATGAAAACGATACGGTTGCGACCGAAGAAATCCGCTTTGGCGATAATGACCGTCTTGGGGCCAAGGTCGCGCACATGATTTCGGCTGATACGCTGGTATTGCTTTCCGATATTGATGGCCTCTATACCGCCGATCCGCGCAAGAACCCGGATGCGACCCTGATCCCGACCGTGCGCGAACTGACACCTGAAATCATGGGCATGGCCGGTGCTGCGCCGACGATGTACAGCTCCGGCGGGATGGTGACAAAGTTGCAGGCCGCCGAAATCGCGATGAAAGCCGGGTGCCGCATGATGATCGCGCGCGGCACGATCTATCATCCGCTAAAGGCGCAGCTTGATGGCGGCCCCCATACCCTCTTTCTGCCCAGCGAAAGCCCGCTTGCGGCACGTCGCCACTGGATCGCAACGTCGCTTTCGGCCCGTGGGGCGATCATCGTTGATGGTGGTGCGGCCAAGGCGTTGCGTGCGGGTAAAAATCTGCTGGCGGCGGGGATTTCCGGTGTTGATGGCAGCTTCAAGCACGGCGATGCGGTACGCATCCTTGATGCGGATGGTGCCGAAATCGGACGCGGCATCTCGTCCTATTCGGCCGAGGAAACCCGCATGATCAAGGGGCATTCTTCTCAGGAAATCGAAACCGCATTGGGATATAGCCGTGGCAACGCGGTCATCCATTCCGATGATCTGGTGATTGCCGACCAATAGATGCCGGACATGGGTTTTGCGACAAAGGGGTAGCCATCGGCTGCCCCTATTTTGCATCCGGATGATAAAAGGACTGCATGCGGACGTTTTCGGGGGCGAGGGTGCCGTTTCCGGCAATCACCTGACCTGTTTCAAGGATAATCCCCCGTCCCTCGCCAATCCCCTTTAAAACCGCGCCGCGTTCATCGGCAATCGGGTGGCGAAATGATCCGCCCGCGCCAAGCTGCACATCGCGGACAATGATATTGCCAAGGATCTGGCTGCCATCACCCAGAACGGATAAGCCGGAAATATGGATTGACCCGCGATAACGGCCATCTGATCCGATAATGATCGTTGCACCGGGCTGGTTGGTGGCAACATGGACGCATCCCTAGCCAAACAGATTGCCATTGCCGATCGTGATCAGTCCTGTCTGGGCATCAATCACCGTGTTGCCGTAGAACGTATTTCGGCTGCCAATTTCAAGCATCTCCGGGGAGGTGGCATCAAGCCGGACGGCAGGATAGAAAATATTGTCGCGCCCGATCCCGGCATGGATGCTGATCAGGGTTGAAAACGGATCGAGGATGACATTGCCGGTCCTTGTCAGCGCCATAAGGGCCGATATCGACAGATAGCCAAGTTTGCTGCGTTGCTGGTCGATCAAATCGATCAGGCCGGATTGTGTGATATCGCCTGTCATGCGGTTTGTCCCTGTCTCGGTCTTGCCGTGACGCTATCACAAAAATCGTGCCTGTGATCAGCCACAAAAAAAGGCTGCCATCGAAGGAAGGCAGCCTGATTTTTGCAGCAATGCTGAAGATCGCAGTGATCAGGCTTAGGCAGCCTGATCGGCCAGTGCGCGTGCCATCTGGCTCAGCGCTTCCTGGTGTTTTTCGTGCTTGATGCTGGCAAAGTTGCGCGCCAGTTCAAGGCACATGCGCTGACGCGCATTAAGCTCGGTTTCCTGGTTGCCGTCGAGACCTTCATAGAAGTAGCTGACGGGAACGCCCAGGACCTGGGAGATTTCGTAAAGACGACCGGCAGAAATGCGGTTGATGCCGCGCTCGTATTTGTGAGCCTGCTGGTAGGTGACGCCGATCAGATCGGCCATCTGCTGCTGGGACAGACCCAGCATGATGCGACGTTCGCGAATACGCTGACCGACATAACGGTCCGTATCGGTTGCGCGATTAGCACGTTTCGGTTCTTCGTTTGATACAATCTCAGTCATTGCATATTTTTCCGTTATCAACCGCCAGTTATTGATTCCCACTCGGGACGCTGTCAGGCTTGTTAATTTCGCCTATTTATTACAAGCAGGTTGACCCGGTTTGAAGGTTGTCTGCTTGCAAGAAATATCTGAACTTTGGTCAGATAGAAGTCTCAGCGATCCGCCAGAAGCTAGCTATATAGGTCAATTCGCCTGTCGTTGTCTAGTGCGTTAGGCGAAAAAAAGACATGGCTTTCTGAGCCGTAAGGTGTGGAATGACGTGCATAGCTGGCATGCAATTCCTGAATGACCGCAGGTTGCAAAAGGTTTTCCTGAGGTAGGAGCTGTCCCAAAAGCTGCGCCCAAAATGCTGCACTGCCCCCAGGATCATGGGGTTCAAGCCATGCGCCGCCGTTCTGCGCGATTTCCCGTACAGGCGAAACCAGTGCAGTGACATCCATCCCGATCCCGGCAGGGCCGTCTGTTCCACTACTTGCAGCGTCGGGCCTGCGGGCCGGGGGCAAGGGGATCGGCGTTATCGCTGTCATGTCATTTTGCGGTTTTGTGCGTTCAACCGGGGTATTTAACTGGCCTTATGCAAGGGACTCCGTTCAAAGGGGCGTGAACCCGGCAAAAATTGCCGCCTTGCGACAGGTGCCGGGCGGTGAAAAACGTTAATGAAAAGTTTATGCAGGAATGATGCCGCAACACATGCGGGCAAAAACAAAAAAAAAGCCCCGGAAAATCCGGAGCTTTCTGCGTGATGCTTTGAAATGAAAGGGTTTGGGGCCGTTTACTTGCTGGCCTTGTTGTTGACCAGACTGTTGAGCTGCGCCTGCATGGCTTCAAGCTGGCTTTTCAGGTCATCAAGGGATGCGTCATTTTTTGCCGGTTTGCCGTTTTTGGCTGCCTCGGCACTCGCATTGGCCTTGTCTGCCTCTTCCTGAAGGAAGGGCGAAAACATCTTCATGGTCTGTTCAAACAGCGCCATGTTCTGCTTGTTCATTTCCTCGAACTGGCCGAACGGGAAAATGCCCTGCATCGTGCCCTGCATATATTCGCGCATCTGTTCCTGATTATGCGCAAACGACCGCATGGCCTGTTCCAGATAGCTTGGCACCAGACCCTGAAGGCTGTCGCCATAGAATCCGATCAATTGACGCAGGAAGCTGATCGGCAAAAGATTCTGCCCCTTGTTTTCTTCCTCGACAATGATCTGTGTCAGGACCGGACGGGTGATATCCTCTCCGGTCTTGGCGTCATAAACGACGAAATCGGTATTGTCCTTGACCATCTGCGAGAGGTGGTCAAGCGTCACATACGAACTGGTCGCAGTGTTATAAAGGCGGCGGTTCGCGTATTTCTTGATAACGACGCGATCCTGATCATCTGATTTTTTCGTGGTCATGACGTTATTCCCTGCTTCCCTGTTTCCCGGACGTCTGGCTTGGGCAGTGCGGTATGAAATACCTTGTTTGCGTTTGCACAAATCTGAATGTTGCGCAGCATTTTGAATTTTGCGTCTGCTCAAGCGTGCACAAGAGTGCCGTGTAAATTCCAATGTGTCCAGTGTTCAACGCGATGTGCGCTGCGAAAAACAACCTCTGGTCCCTGTTGTTGCCGCGCAGCAATGGATTTCGTTTTCGCACGCGTCCGAACCGCCTATAGTGATCGAAAGTCACAAGGCGCATTTCATCTGCGTGATCCGAACCAGAACCGGGGGAAGCAGCCGTGTCCGAAACAGGGGCGAAAAAGGATCAGGATCCCGACGATCTGCCCAATGACAACCTCGATGATGAACTTGATGATCGCCTTGATCATCTGGCCCGGCAGTTCATGGATCTCTGGCGCGAACAGGTCGCCGCAACGGCCGATGGTGCCGACGCAGCAAGTGCCATCGGTCGGCTTTATGCATCGCTCGGGGCCGATACTTCGCGCATCGGCGAGGGGTTCGAGGCATGGGGCAAGCTGATCGGGCAACTGGCGACCGGCCAGAAACCCGGGGCTTTTCCCGGTGCTCTTTCGGGGCCTGTGCCGGGTGGGGTCCCCGGAATGATGTCCGGAATGATACCCGGTATGACGCCCGAAACGCTTCCGGAAATGATGAAGGGCACACCGATGGACCCGGCGGCCAATCCCATGGCGGCCATGATCCATCAGATGTCAAAAATGGCGATGCCCGGAATGACCGGCACGACCAGCAAGGCCAATGTCGATAAAAAGGCCGATCCGGGCACGACCGTCAAAGAGGCTGGTAAGGCTGAAGCGACCAAAGGCAAGACAGGCAAAAGCAATAAATCGGGGCAGGGAAAAAATGAGCGCGCAAAACCGACAGCAGACAAACCCGCCGAAAAGGGCAAGCAATCGTCGCGCCGGGCCAAGGCCGCTGGCGATGCATCTGGCAGTCGAGATGACGAGTTGGTTGAGCTCGCGCGCCGCCTTGCCGATCTTCAGGAAACAATATCTGCCCTGGAGGCCGGAACTGCAGGATCGGGCGAAGAAGCTCCTGAGCGAGATGGAAAACCATTATCCTGACGATATCGCGCAGGCCCTTGATCGCGTCGCCTTTGCCAGTCAGTCAGCGTTTCATGACGGTGTTCGCGCCTATCAAAAACATGGCTATAAACGCGGGACCGATGATGCGCCCGTAATCTGGGAAGACGGCGCAACCCGCATCCGCGATTACGGCGCAGTCGAAGAAGCCAAGCCCAAAAGCCCGCTTGGCATTGTTGTGCTGGTGCCGTCTCTGGTGAACCGTGGCTATATCCTTGATCTGAATAAAAAACGAAGCTTCGCACGTTTTCTGGCCAAGGCCGGATATCGGCCGCTTCTGGTCGATTGGGGCTATCCCGGCGAAGAAGAAACCCATTACGGCCTTGATGATTACATCGCGGGCCGTCTGGTCACCGCCCTTCAGGACATCGCCGATATGAATGGCGGGCCGGTGCCGATGATCGGTTATTGCATGGGGGGCGTGCTCACGCTGGCCGCGACCTTGCTTGACCCCGCACAGGTATCGCGTCTGGTCCTGCTGGCAACCCCCTGGGATTTCATGGCGGCTGGCCCGACGCAGGGCAGGATTGCCGCGGCCTTCGCGCCCTCTTTGCCCCATATGCTATCGATCCATGACAGCCTGCCGGTCGATGTGCTGCAAAGCCTGTTTGCCAGCCTCGATCCCTTTATGATCGGGGAAAAGTTCCGCCGCTTTGCCTCCATCCCCGCCAATTCGGCCAAGGCCGATGATTTCGTCGCGCTTGAAGACTGGCTGAATGACGGTGTGCCGCTGACCCGCCGGGTGGCGATTGATTGCCTGATTGGCTGGTATGTTGAAAACAAACCGGCCAAGGGCGAATGGCAGATCGACGGCATTGATATCAACCCGGCTGATATCAGTTGCCCGACCTTGGCCGTGATCCCCGAAAATGACCGGATCGTCCCGCCTGAAAGTGCACAGGCCCTTTTCGCAAGCTTGCCGGAAGATGTGCGAACCGAACTGCACCCATCGGCAGGTCATATCGGCATGATGGTCGGATCGCGCGCGGAAAAATCAACCTGGGGACCGGTGCTCGACTGGCTGGCGGAAACGCAATAATCAGAAGCCGGTTTCGGGCGCCACCGTCGGCTTGGTTTGCCAACGTAGCGTCAGGCGCGCAAGGGCGGCAATGATCAGCAATGTCAGGATCACCCGCCCGACCAGAACGACCCAGATATCCGCACCAAGGGCCAGCATGATCGCCGTATCCTCAATCAGGGAATGCGACAGCGACAGCCAACTGAGCGAGAGGAAAAGCGTGCGCGGCGGGAAGTTCTTTTTACGCGCCTCGTCAATGATCAGCGCCCCGCCATAAGTCAGGCCCAGCAACACACCGATGGTCGTTACCGGGGCGACGTCGCGCGATAATCCCGAAACCCGCAGGATCGGCATCATGCCGCGCGTGATGCGCTCGGTAATGCCGGTTTTATCAAGGATATCGAGCAACACCAGCAATCCGACAATCACGCCAAAGGTCACGACAAGCGATTTTATCGTCTGGATGGTCCATTCGACCCAGCCATCCATACCGGTGGCGACCACAGCCGTCTCGCCGCCCGCCATCCAAGAAAAATCAACCGGCTCGGAAAGCCAGCCGGTGGTATTGCTGATCCATGTGACCAGTGCGGCGTAGAACACCGCCGCGCCAAGCCGAAGGGCCGTGGTCGTGATCAGGCTGGCCCCGGCGCGTTTGACAATCGCCTGTTCGACTGGAAGCCCATGGGCAAACAGCATCATCGCGCAAAGCGCGCTTAGCTGGGCGGCTGTCATATCCAGATGGGCGGATAACCCGATAAACGCCCCGACCGCGCCATACATGCTGACCAGCGCACATGTTGCCCAGATCAGACCGGCTTCGGGCGGTAATCCGATCAGGCTCATGATGGGGGACAGCAGGTCGGATGCAAAGGCAACCGCGCCGAATTCATCGGCAATCCGCACAATGATCATGACGGGTAACATGACCTTGATCAGGGTGATGAACAAACGCTGGCTGCGGTTTAGCAAATTCAGGAAATAGCGATGCATGGGGCGCGAGGTTCCGGGCTTCTTGGGTGGTACGAAGGGCATATGTGGGGCAGTCATTTAACGATGCGCATCCTCGCACAGTCGATATATTATTGTGCGGCGAAATCACGTGTTTCCGTGCAATAATAAAGCGTACTTTCATCATACCGCGCTTCGGAGTTGCATATATTGGCCGACCTTGACCGTATCGATACCAAAATCCTTCGGATATTGCAGGAAAGCGCGGATATCGCGAATGCAACGCTTGCCGATCATGTTGGCCTGTCACCATCGGCCTGCTTGCGCCGTGTTGCCAAGCTGCGCGAGGCTGGCGTCATTCGCAAAACCGTGGCGGTGATTGATCCCGCGCTGGTCGGACGGCCATTAATTGCGGTGATCAATCTGGAATTTCATCGCCATGGCAACCGCTACCGGCAGGACTTCATCAAAAAAGTCCGCACCCTTGAAGCCGTTCGGCAATGCTACCTTGTCACTGGCGAGGTCACCGGTGTTCTGGTCCTGCATATGCGCGACATGGCGGAATATACCGCCCTATGCGAAACCCTGTTTGACGCGGACGACAACATCGTCTGGTACCGCACCTATATCGCGACAGAGGTATTAAAGGATGAAGTCGGGGTTGCGTTATAGCCGTTTCAGGCAAACTATGAGGATAACGATCTGCGCGGATTTGCCCGGCCCATACACCCGGAAACAAAACTGTCCGAAAGTGGTGCGTATCAATGCTTGGCTTTTTGTTGCGTCGCGATAAGATCGTAGGTGGATTGCAGGTCCGATCATCAGGATCGTAAAGGTCCGGGGAAAAACGTATTCAAGATATAATCGGAGGGTTTCATGACAGACGTCGTAATTGTGGGTGCCGCACGCACACCGATCGGCGCTTTTAGCGGTTCGCTGGCCAATACCCCAGCACACGAGCTTGGCGCTGTTGCCATCAGGGCGGCTCTGGAACGTTCCGGTGTCGAGGCGGATGCCGTAAACGAGGTTATTTTCGGTCAGGTCCTGACCGGCGGGGCCGGACAGAATCCGGCACGCCAGGCGGCAATCGCTGCTGGCATCCCCGATACTGCCACCGCCTTTGTCATCAACCAAGTCTGTGGATCGGGCCTTCGCACCGTTGCCCTTGCTGCCCAGCAGATCATGGCGGGTGACGCTAAAATCGTCGTTGCCGGTGGTCAGGAAAACATGTCCATGTCGCCGCACGTTGCCAATCTGCGTGCCGGTCACAAGATGGGTGATGTCAAATTCATCGACAGCATGATCAAGGATGGCCTGTGGTGCGCTTTCAATGGCTATCACATGGGCAACACCGCGGAAAACATTGCCACTAAATGGCAGATCACCCGCGAAGAACAGGATGCCTTCGCGACCGCGTCACAAAACAAGGCCGAAGCCGCCCAGAAATCCGGCCGCTTCAATGATGAAATCGCCCCTGTTACCCTTTCCTCGCGCAAGGGCGATGTGGTCTTTGATGCCGATGAATATCCGCGTCCTGGTGCCAGCCTCGAAGGCATGGCGAAACTACGCCCGGCCTTTGATAAGGAAGGCACGGTAACCGCCGGTAACGCATCGGGCATCAATGACGGGGCCGCTGCCCTGATCGTGATGTCCGCCGACGAAGCCGCTAAACGCGGCCTGACCCCGCTTGCTACGATCAAAAGCTGGGCGACCGCCGGTGTTGATCCGGCTGTTATGGGCTCCGGCCCGATCCCGGCATCGCGCAAGGCACTTGAAAAAGCCGGTTGGTCGGTTGGTGATCTTGACCTGATCGAAGCCAACGAAGCCTTTGCCGCACAGGCGATTGCGGTGAACCGTGACATGGGCTGGGATACCGACAAGGTTAATGTCAATGGCGGGGCGATTGCCCTTGGCCATCCGATTGGTGCATCGGGCGCACGCGTCTTTACCACCCTGCTTTACGAAATGCAGAAACGCGATGCCAAAAAGGGCCTTGCGACATTGTGCATTGGTGGGGGCATGGGGGTCGCACTGTGCGTCGAACGCTGATCGCTTCGAACCATCTGATTGGATGAAACGTGCAGGGCGGCCTCCTTTGGGGGCTGCCCTGTTTGTTTACCCGAGGATGCAGATGAAATTCGACCAGAGTTTACGCATTTTACGTGACATGAATCATGGATGGGAAATAAAGTTACATTTATAATTGATTTTGTGGATTAAAATTTCGCATGTCGTAGAAGGGCAAACTACGGGATACCGATACATGAATTGGATGACTGAAGTTTAGGGAGGCGACCATGACAAAAACGGCACTGGTAACCGGTGGCACACGCGGAATTGGCAAGGCGATCAGCCTGGCGCTCAAGGAAGCGGGCCATACGGTTGTTGCAAACTATGCAGGCAATGATGACGCTGCCCGCGCTTTCACCGAAGAAACCGGCATTGCGACCTTCAAATGGAGTGTTGCCGATGCCGATGCCTGTGCGGATGGCATTCGACAGGTGGAATCCGAACTCGGGCCGGTTGATATTCTGGTCAATAACGCGGGGATTACGCGGGACGGCTTCATGCACAAGATGTCGGTTGACCATTGGCAATCGGTGATCGAAACGAATTTAAGTTCGCTGTTCTATATGACCAAGCCGGTGCTTGAAGGCATGCGCGAACGCGGGTTCGGGCGGGTCGTCAATATTTCGTCGATCAACGGTCAGGCCGGTCAGCTCGGCCAGACCAACTATTCCGCCGCCAAGGCTGGGGTGCATGGTTTTACCAAGGCACTGGCACAGGAAGTCGCGCGCAAAGGTATTACGGTCAATACCATCGCGCCGGGTTACATCAATACCGACATGGTCGCCGCCGTTCCGGAAAAGGTTCTTGAGGGCATCATCGCGAAAATCCCGGTTGGTCGTCTTGGCGAGGCCGAGGAAATCGCGCAGGCCGTGCTGTTCCTGTGTGGCCCGAATTCCGGCTTCATCACCGGTTCCTGTCTGTCGCTCAATGGCGGGCAGCATATGTTCTGATCGTACTTCTTGCGCTCACTCTCATCAAAACACCCCGCAGCAATCCTGCGGGGTGTTTTGCATTTACAATCACGCTTTTAGAACATCCCCGGTCGGCACAATCTTGGCAAACGCATCGGCCAGAATGGCCAGTTCGGCGCGGTGCAATTCCTTGGCCGGGATAGTAGCGTGGTCGGATGTTGCGGGCAGGTCGCGTGTGGTTGCTGCATCCCCCGCGATGGTGACCTGCAATCCCTGTTCGTTGGCGGAACGTGCGGTGGTCGACACGCAGACATGTGTCATGAAACCGGCCAGCACGACATGTTTCAATCCGGCCTGATCAATCAGGTCGCGCAGATTAGTCCCGCCAAAGGCATTGGGTACATTCTTTGTCAGAACCGGCTCGCCGTCGCGCGGGGCGACTTCATCCATGATCTTGGCATACGGACCTTCGGGATCAAACAGACCCTGCCCGTGATGCTGGATATGGATCAAGGTGCCGTTCTGCGCGCGCCAATGGGCGATCAGGCGGGCCACATTGTCCAGTGCAGGTTCAAGCCCTGATAGCTTCAACCTGCCACTGCGATATTCTTCCTGGGCATCGATCACGATCAATGCAGCATCCCGCGCCGATCCGGTCGGAAGTTCAACGCCAAGAATTTCAAAGATGGATTGTGCACTCATGGTGGCTGTCCTTTCAAAGTCATTTGAATGGCCTGATCATGTATCTGCATGTTTGCAGTTTAAATCCGTCAATTCGCAGATATGATCTGCGCATATGCAGAAATTATAACCGGGTGATGATCCATGGATTGGGAAGCCTTGCGGACATTCGCCGTCGTTTGCCGCGCAAATACCATGAGTGCCGCCGCACGCGAGCTTGGCGTGAACCAGACGACAATCGCGCGTCGTATTGCCCGGCTTGAAGAAACCACCGGCTTTCCCGTTCTGCTGCGTCGGGATGGCCAGATGCGCCCGACATTGCGCGCACAAAGCCTTCTGAAAACCGCAAGGGCGATGGAGGCCGAAGTCAGTACCTTGCTCGAAGCAAATGGCACTCTGTCGGAAAAGGTAGCCCGTCCGGAAATATCGGGTGTTGTTCGCGTTGCCGGGGTGGATGTGATTTTTGAAAACTGCATTGCCCCGCGTCTGGGGGAACTGACATCAAATCATCCGTCCCTTTGCGTCGAACTGATTGGCGGCAACCGCAATCTAAGTTTGCCGCAACGTGAAACCGATATTGCGCTACGCCTTGCCAGGCCTCAAACCGGGGCATTTCACATCCGGAAAATCGGTGTGATGGAATACGGTATTTATGGTCCCGCCGGGATGGATGACCCGACCACTGCACCATGGGTCGATCTTGACGACGCATTTGCCGACAAGCCCGAACAGATATGGCTCAACCGCCATTTCCCCAATCGCCACACCATCAGCCGTTCCAATCGCGGATCCATCATGGCGACGATGGCATGTTCGGCCAATGCCTTTGCCCTGTTGCCAAGATGTTTGGGAGATCGCCTCGCGGGGCTGACGCGCAAACCCGATATCGAGCCGGAGGGACGCGAAATCTGGCTCCTGATCCATCAGGACATGCGCCATGTGCCGCGTGTGCGGGTTGTTGCCGAATGGGTGTCTGATGTGCTGATTGGCAATCCGGCAATTAAATCCGTGTGATCCTGCATTGTTCGTTTGACAGTCCGCTGTATTGGTTGTGATTGTTGAAGTGCTACAACTTATGATATTAGTGGGGCGGGCCATGGACGAGAACAAAAAATACACATCGGCCAACCGTGCCGCATGGGATGCCTCTGCACCATTGCATGAAGCCGGTGAAACCTGGCAACGACTTTTGGCCGAGGTTGCGAAAGCCGATTTCTCGACGTTCGACGAAACCTTGCGGGAAACGTTGGAGGATGTCGGTGTCGTGGGAAAACGCGTCGTGCAGGTGTGCTGCAATAACGGTCGCGAAGTGCTGTCCTTGTCGGCCATGGGCGCAAAAACTGTGCTTGGGATTGATCAATCCGATGCATTTCTCGCGCAAGCCCGGAAACTGGCGCATCTATCGGGACGGAAATGTGATTTTCTCAGTGCTGACATTTACGAATTGCCGGAAGATACGCCGGGCGATTTTGACCTTGGTTTGATTACCATTGGTGTTCTGAACTGGATGCCGGATTTGAAACGTTTCTTCTATGCCGTCTCAGGGCTGCTGGCTCGGGATGGGGTGCTCGTTATCTATGAAACCCACCCGTTTCTTGAAATGTTTGATCCGACTTCTGCCGATCCGTTTTCACCGTCGCAATCATATTTTGAGCGTGGACCGCACGCAAACGAAGATAGCATCACCTATGACGGATCTGATGGCGGGCAGGGGCCGGTTTCATGGTGGTTTTCCCACACGATGGGCGAAATCGTGTCTGCGGCTGTCGCTGCCGGATTAAAACTGGAACGTTTTAACGAATATCCGCATTCAAATCGGGAAACTGAATTTGATATCTATGAAGACAGGAAAGTCCAGATCCCGATGTGCTATACGCTGGTGTTGCGAAAAGAACGGTAATTCAAAACATCCTATCAGGCGTTATTTATAATAATGGCTGTGCCGAACTTGCTGTACTCGGCAACAGTTCTGGCATTGGGGATATCATTATCCAATGCTTTCTGCCGCGCTGAAGGCTGGTCATGTCCGTGGTCAAGCCACCGCTGAACAAGACGCTTTTCCAAAACCGCAAGCGGTGTGTCGATGAACAGGGTCAGGTCGAACAGGCCTGCCAACTGGTTCCACGGCGACTGGTTGAGCAAAAGATAATTGCCTTCGACCAGCACAATGCGATGGCGTTTTGAAACGCATCGGGCCGATCCGCGTGACAGTTCCAGATGGCGGTCGAATACCGGGACATAAACATCGTCATCATCGGTACGGATCGCTTCAAGCGTGCGTTTGAAGCCGCCGGTATCAAACGTTTCCGGCGCACCTTTACGCGGCAGCAGTCCCCGCGCAGAAAGGATGGCATCATCGAAATGATAGCCATCCATCGGCACGACAACAGCCCCGGCTTCATCACCCCCCAGATGGTGATGAAGCCGTTCGGACAAAGTCGATTTGCCCGAGGCTGGTGCTCCGGCGATCGCGACAAGGAGGCGTCGATCACCAATCTGTCTGTCCCTGATCATCGCCGTCAGGGTGTCGATATCCGGCACCATGAATTCAGGCCGCCGCAGATATTTCTGGCGGCTCCTTTGCTCCGGTCATAAAGGCGACCGCGTCCGACATGCTGTAATCATCAGGATTGATCGTGCAAAGCCGCTTGCCCAAACGATGAACATGGATGCGATCCGCCACCTCGAACACATGGGGCATATTGTGCGAAATCAGCACAATCGGCATGCCGCGCGATTTGACATCGGCAATCAGTTCCAGCACCCGGCGGCTTTCCTTGACCCCAAGGGCCGCGGTCGGTTCATCCATGATCACGACGCGAGATCCGAAGGCCGCCGCACGGGCAACCGCAACCCCCTGCCGCTGCCCGCCCGAAAGCGTTTCGACCGCCTGATTGATGTTTTGGATCGTCATCAGGCCAAGCTCGGAAAGCTTTTCGCGTGCGATGCGTTGCATTCCTTTATGGTCAAGGGCCCCGAAATATTTGCCCATAAAACCCGGTTTGCGCAGCTCGCGCCCCATGAACATGTTATCCGCAATCGACAGGGCCGGCGAAAGCGCAAGGTTCTGATAAACTGTCTCGATCCCGGCTTCGCGGGCTTCCATCGGTGATGAAAAACGCACCGGCCTGCCATCAAGCTCGATCACGCCTTCGTCCACCGTGATCGCCCCCGAAAGCGCCTTGATCAGGGATGATTTTCCCGCACCGTTATCGCCGATCACCGCAAGGACTTCACCGGGATAAAGGTCAAAATCCGCGTGATCAAGTGCGGTCACCCGGCCATAGCGTTTAACGATACCGCGTGCGGTCAGGACAGGTTTTTTATCCGTGCTCATGACGATACCTTTCTGATCCACTGGTCGATTGCAACGGCGATAATCGTCAGCCAGCCAATCGCAAACACCTGCCAAAGAACATCAACCCCGACAAGCCGAAGCCCCGAATTGAACACCCCAACGATCAGCGCCCCAATCAGCGGCCCGATGATCGACCCGCGCCCGCCAAACAGCGAAATGCCGCCAATCACAACTGCGGTAATCGATTGCAGGTTTGCTTCCTGAAAACTTTGCGGCGAGACCGAGCCAACACGCCCGATCGATGCCCACGCACCAATGCCACAGACAAGCCCGGCAAGGCCATAAACCATGATAAGCGTGCGGTTGGTGCGAATGCCTGAAAGTTCGGCGGCTTCCTTGTCATCGCCGATGGCATAAACATGCCGGCCCCAACTGGTATGGTTCAGGATGTACCAAAGGACGGCAAAGATGACGAGCATCAGGACCGAGCCATAGGTGATCCGCGCCCCGCCAATCGCGATGCTTTCGCCAAAGAATTTCAAAAGCGGTGCGATTTCATCCAGTGTCTGGCTACGGATCGACTGCGCGCCCGAAAGCCAAAGGTTCAGCGCAAAGAAAATATTCCACGTGCCCAATGTCACGATAAAGGGCGGTAACTTGATGCGGGTGACGAGAAACCCGTTCAGCATCCCGGCCAGAATGCCGCCGACAAACCCGATCAGGATGGCAAGCGGTGCGGGGACGCCAAGCGTGATCGCAAGTTGCCCCATAATGACCGACATCAAAACCATGATCGCACCGACCGAAAGATCAATCCCGGCGGTCAGGATCACAAGGCTTTGTGCGGCGGCCAGAATGCCGATGATCGAAACCTGCTGCACAATCAGCGACAGGTTGAACGGCGAAAAGAACTTCGGTCCCGCCAGTGCACCAAAGATGATAATCGAAATGACAAGGACGATCACCGGCACCATCGTCGGATTGCCATGCAGGAAATGTTGCGTGGCATCCAGAAAGTTCCGGCTTTTATGGTCGAACTGCGCAACCGCCTTGTCGCTGGCGTCAAGCGTCTGTTCGTATTCCTGTTTCGTGCGAGATGTGCGAGCAGGTTCGCTCATCGCTTCCTCCCGGCTTGGTCGTGAACATGGGTTGCGAAAAATCATGCACAACAGTTCATCAAATGCCCCCGCCGGTTCTGATGACCGGCTTGGATCGGGTAGGGGCAGACCAAGTGTAACCTTTTTGTGGGACAAGAGGGCGGCGTTTATGACCGCCCTCCTCGAATATCAGATCGTCACGCTAAGGGGCTTAGCCCCAGCAGCGTTTCATGCCTTCATCGATATCAATCGACGGAACACCTTCGGCTGGATCACCGGTCACAAGGTTGACCCCGGTATCATAGAAGTTAAGACCTTCGGTATTGGCTGGTTTTTCACCGCTTTCGGCCCAGGCCTTGATCGCCTCGATACCCTTATAGGCCATATCAAGCGGATATTGCTGCGATGTTGCGCCAATCACGCCATCCTGAACGTTCAGAACGCCCGGGCAACCGCCATCGACCGACACGATCAGAACGCCGTCTTCCATGCCAAACGATTTCAGCGCCTCATAGGCACCGGCGGCTGCCGGTTCGTTGATGGTATAGACGACATTGATTTCGGAATCCTGCTGTAACAGGTTTTCCATCGCCTTGCGGCCGCCTTCCTCGTTGCCGTTAGTGATGTCATGGCCAACGATGCGGGGATCATCTTCGTCACCGATTTTGTTCGGGTCCTTGATGTCGATCCCGAACCCTTTCATGAAGCCCTGATCACGCAGAACGTCAACCGATGGGGCACTTGGCGTCAGGTCAAGAAACGCGATTTTCGCATCCGAGGCCTTGTCGCCGAGCTTGGCAGCGGCCCATTGGCCGATCAATTCGCCCGCCTTGAAGTTATCGGTGGCAAAGGTCGCATCGGCGGAGTCGATTGGCTCAAGCGGGGTATCAAGTGCAATGACGAGCAATCCGGCATCACGCGCCTTTTTGACAACCGGCACAATCGCCTTGGTGTCCGATGCGGTCAGAAGGATACCCTTCGCACCCGATGCGATGCAGGATTCAATCGCCTGCACCTGGGTTTCATGGTCCCCATCGATTTTACCGGCAAAAGTCGAAAGGTTGACACCATTGGCAACCGACGCGGCCTGCGCGCCTTCCTTCATTTTCACAAAGAATGGGTTGATGTCGGTTTTGGTGATAAGGCAGGCACCGATTTCATCGGCTTTGGCAGCATGCGGTGCAGCGGCAAGGCCAAGCGCAAGCGCCCCAAGGGTGGCGCCAACAAGAGTCTTCTTCATCTGTTTCCTCCCAGGAATAACCTGATATTCAGCCCTTTGGGCCGGATTTGTTCATTTTGCGACAGGTGGAACGTATCGTTACGCACGTCTTTTGTGCCTGTCTGTTGCCTACGACACACCAAATGCTCGGGGCTGTCAATTAATAAATCCGATTGATTTATTAATTAATCCTGTCACTCTCAAACCTATTCGGGCAATAAAGAACCCGAGTGGGAGGATAAAAATGACACCTTCACTGTATATCAACCCGGACATTGCCGGGGATGAGGGACAGGGAGCGCGTCCGCTTCATCCGGGCGGGGGTGCGAACCAGTTACGCGTGCGCGCCTATAATGAACGGCTGGTCCTGTCACTGGTGCGACGCAATGTCGGATTGTCGAAGGCCGATATTGCCCGTCTTTCCGGACTTTCGGCGCAAACCGTTTCCGTGATCATGCGTGCGCTGGAAAAGGATGGCTTGCTCAAACGCGGCGATCCGGTGCGCGGCAAGGTTGGCAAACCATCAATCCCGATGGCACTTGATCCCGATGGTGTTTTCTCCTTCGGCCTTAAAATCGGGCGACGCAGCGCTGAACTGATCCTGATGGATTTTGTCGGGACTGTCCGCGCCAGCCTGAACGAAGCCTATAAATACCCGACCCCGGACGGCATCCGCAAATTCGTGCGCGCCTCGGTCGAACAATTGTCGCGCGGCCTGTCAACCATGCATCGCCAACGCATCGCCGGGATCGGCATTGCCGCCCCATTCGAATTATGGAACTGGGTCGAAGAAGTCGGAGCCCCACCCGAAGATATGAGTGCCTGGCGTGAAGTCGATCTGATCGACATCATCGGCGAAATCGTGCCGTTCCCGGTCTTTCAGCAGAATGACGCCACGGCGGCCTGCGGGGCGGAACTGGTATTTGGGGCAGGGCCGAATTATTCCGACTTCGCCTATTTCTTTATCGGATCGTTCATTGGTGGCGGGGTGGTGCTCAATCAGGCGCTTTATGCTGGTAAAACCGGCAATGCCGGGGCCTTTGGCTCGATGCCTGTCCCGTCGCGATCCGGTCATCCCAGCCAGTTGATCGATCAGGCATCCATCTTCGTGCTCGAAGAAATGCTGACCCGCGAAGGCCGTGATCCCGCCCTGCTTTGGAAGGATCCCGATTACTGGCATCAGCTTGGCGCAACCCTTGACCTCTGGATTGACCATACCGCACGGGGCCTGGCAATCGCCATTACCTCGGTCTGTTCGGTGATTGATTTCGAAGCCGTCATTGTCGATGGCGGCTTCCCCAAAGATGTCTGTGCCAGAATCGTCGATGCCACGCGCAAGGCCACCCTCAAACTCGACCTGCAAGGCATCGCCCCCCCGCATATCGAACAGGGTGCGGTCGGCAGTGCCGCACGTGCCATCGGTGCCGCCAGCCTGCCACTGTTTTCGCGCTATCTGCTTGATCAGAACGTCCTGTTCAAGCAGATGGCCTGATCAGGACCGGATCGTCAGAACCGATCCTTCCGCCCGCGGATTTCGGCAAAAATCTCGGTGGCGGTTGCGTCTTCCATTCCAAGGTCGCTGGCAACCGATGCATGATCGGCGCGCAGGAACGGGTTGGTTGCCAGTTCCTTGTCCAAGCGTGACGGAATGGTTGGAATACCGCGTGCGCGCAGATCGTCAATTTCCGCGCAGCGCGCCTTAAGCGCCACATTGCCGGTTTCAATCGTTGCGGCAAACCGGGCATTGGACTGGGTATATTCATGCCCGCAATACACCAGCGTCTCGCCCGGAAGGTTGCGAAATTTTTGCAGGGACTGCCACATCTGGGCTGGCGTTCCTTCAAACAACCGCCCGCAACCCAGTGCAAACAGGCTGTCACCGGAAAACATGGCCGATACCGCCGGAAAATAAAACGCAATATGGCCGCTGGTATGGCCCGGCACGTCAAAGACCTGCCCGGAAAGCGCACCAATCATCACCTCATCCCCCTCGGCGACCGTCTGATCCATGCCGGGAATGCGCATGGTTTCGGCCTTGGGGCCAATCAGTTTCGCGCCATATCTGGTGATCAGTTCGGCATTGCCGCCGATATGGTCATTGTGATGATGGGTATTGATCACGATATCAAGCGGCCAGCCACGATCTTCAAGCGCGCTTATCACCGGGCCTGCCTCGCCCGGATCGACAATCGCGGTCGTACCTGTTTCGTGGCAGCGCACAAGATAGGTGTAATTATCGGAAAGGCACGGAATGACAAAGACATCGCCTGCGGACATGGCCGACCTCGCGTGTGTGAATGGAATATGCGCCAAGCCTATCAGCTTGCGGCTTCTTAAAACAATCACGCATCGTGCAAGGTTTTTGCGCTTCAATCCAATCAGAAAAGGCTCTAGGCTATTTTCATGCGTCAGGATGTTGTTGATCTTCACCGTTTTTATGCCGGAAGCCTCGGGCAGGCTGCTCGCCGCCTGATCCGTCGCCGCTTGCGCGTGATGTGGTCGGATGTCCGCGGCATGCGCGTGCTGGGTTTTGGTTATGCCACGCCCTATCTGCGCCCCTTCATGGGCGAGGCAGAACGCGTGCTGGCTTTCATGCCCGGCCAGCAGGGTTGTGTTCCTTGGCCCGTGGGCGATCCCAATCATGTCGCCCTTACCGAAGAAACCATGCTGCCGCTGCCCGATAGCTCGGTCGACCGCATCCTGCTGGTGCATCTGGTCGAACATTCCGATTCCATGCGCCGCCTGATGCGCGAATGCTGGCGGGTATTGACCCCCAACGGCCGGATCGTGGTGGTCACACCCAACCGAAGCTCGCTCTGGTCCTGGTCGGAAAATACGCCCTTTGGCTTTGGCCATCCCTATAGCGTGTCACAGCTTCAGAACCTGATGCGCGAAAACATGTTCCTGCCCGTGCAGCACAGCCGCGCCCTTTTCCTGCCCCCGACCCAAAGCCGGTTTCTGCTGCGCTGGTCGCAGGCATTCGAAAATGTCGGATCGCGTCTGTTCAAGGCCTTTGCCGGGGTTTCGATTGTCGAAGCGGGAAAACAGCTTTACGCCAGCACGGGCACCCCGGCGCGTAAACGCAGGCTGGTACATATCCCTGTGACTGTTCCGCCCCTGCGCCCGGCGGACGGCAATCATTCGAGTGGCAACCATTCCAGCGGAAATCACGCTGACATTGCGTGCGAAACCGCATTGCCTTGTACCGAACCTCTGCCCGCCAACCCCAAATCCTGATCACAGGCGGCAGTTCCGTGCGACGACGCTTTGCGATGCGCCAACAAATAAGGCCGCCGGTTTCCCGACGGCCTTTGATTTTTGACGATATCGCGAACGCTTAATGTTCGATATCGCGCCAGATTTTACGTTTCACCGCATAGAGCATCGCTGTCAGAACGATCAGGAACAGCAGAACTTTCATGCCCATTGATTTGCGGGCTTCAAGTTCCGGCTGTGCCGTCCAGTTCAGGAACGCAACCACGTCATGCGCGTGCTGTTCCATGGTCATCGGTGTGCCATCGGTGTACTCGACCGCTTCATCATAAAGCGGCGGTGCCATCGAAATCTGATGACCCGGGAAGTAGTGGTTGTAATACTTGCCTTCCGCAAGGTCGAAGCCCTCAGGTGCTTCTTCCTCGTAACCGGTCAGCAGGGCATAAACATAATCCGGACCATGCAGGCGTGCCTTCGTCATCAATGACAGATCGGGCGGAATCGCACCCCCGTTCGACGCAGCGGCAGCTTTGTCGTTCGGGAAAGGTGACGGGAAATAGTCCGACGCAATACCCGGACGGGTGAACATGTCACCATCATCGTTCGGGCCGTCTTCAATATCGTATTCCGCCGCGATGGCCTTGATCTGGTCTTCGTTAAACCCGATGCCTTCCAGGTTACGGAACGCTATGAAACGAAGACTGTGGCAACCGGCACACACGTTTTTGTAAACCTGGAAACCGCGCTGCATCTGCGCCCGATCATAGGTGCCAAAAAGCCCCTGCCAGCTCCATTCCTGTGCTTCCGGAACCGGAGCGTTGCCTGCGGCCTTTGCCGATGTGCCGGCAAAGGCGCTCAGTGCGAATGCCGCAGCAATGGCGGTCAATGCAAACTTACGCATTTGCGCCTCCCTTGAGTACGGATTCGCTGATGCTGGCCGGAAGCGGTTTGGGCCGTTCCAGTTTACCGACAATCGGCATGACCAGAAGGAAATGCGCGAAGTAGTAAAGCGTTGCCAGCTGGCCAACGGTGATCACTTTAAGCCCTTCGATCCCCAAGAAGTAGTCATCCGGGGCCTTCTTGCCGCAATATCCAAGGATAAAGCAGTCAATGAACAGGATCAGGAAGAACCACTTGTAAACCGGGCGGAACTTCGAGCTGCGCACCTTCGAGGTATCAAGCCACGGAATGACGAACAGAACGATGATGGATGCAAACATCGCAAGCACGCCAAGCAGCTTTGCCGGAATACCGAAGATGGTGAAGTCGATGGACCGCAGGATCGCATAGAACGGCAGGAAGTACCATTCCGGCACGATATGCGGCGGGGTTACCAGCGGGTTCGCCGGGATATAGTTATCCGGCTCGCCAAAGAAGTCGGGCGCAAAGAACACGAAGAACAGGAAGAAGATCAGGAACACGCCCATACCGAACAGATCCTTGATCGTATAGTACGGGTGGAACGCGATCGCATCCTGCGGTGTCTTGATTTCGACGCCGGTCGGGTTGTTCGACCGTACGGTGTGCAGGGCCCAGACATGCAGGACCACAAGGCCAAGGATCACGAACGGCATCAGGTAATGCAGCGAGAAGAACCGGTTGAGAGTCGGGTTATCAACCGAGAAACCGCCCCAAAGCCATGTCACCAGCGGGTCGCCAATGATCGGGAAGGCCGAGAACAGGTTGGTAATAACCGTCGCCCCCCAGAATGACATCTGGCCCCACGGCAGGACATAGCCCATGAACGCGGTCGCCATCATCGCCAGAAGGATCAGGATACCAATCCACCACAGCATTTCACGCGGTGCTTTGTAAGACCCGTAATACAGGCCACGGAAAATATGGATATAGACGCAGATGAAGAACATCGATGCGCCGTTCATGTGGATATAGCGGATCAGCCAGCCATAGTTCACATCACGCATGATGCGCTCGACCGACCAGAACGCCATATCGGCATGCGGGGTGTAATTCATCACCAGGAAAATCCCGGAGAGAATCATCGTCACCAGAACAAAACCGGCCAAAGAACCGAAGTTCCACATATAGGACAGGTTCTTCGGGGTCGGATATTCATAAGCGGAGTGATGCAACATGGAGAAGACCGGAAGACGGTCATCGACCCATTTCACTACCTTGTTATTCCAAACGGGTGCACTCATCTACCTGCTCCTTAGCCGATCTGAACCGACGTGTCGGTGAGGAAGGTGTAGGTCGGCACGACAAGGTTCAGCGGTGCCGGACCTTTGCGGATACGACCGGACGTGTCGTAGTGCGACCCGTGGCACGGACAATACCATCCGTCATAATCACCGCGTGTCTCACCGGTTGCCGTGCCCATCGGAATGCAGCCCAGATGGGTGCAGACACCGACCACGATCAGCCATTCCTTTTTCTGGACACGGGCTTCATCGGATTGCGGATCGACCAGCTCGTTCAAGGAAACCTCTTCGGCTTCATTGATTTCACGTTCGGTACGGTGGCGGATGAATACGGGTTTACCGCGCCACATGACCTTGACGGCCTGACCGACCGGAATATTTGACAGGTTAACTTCGACCGAGGCCAGCGCAAGAACGTCCTTGGACGGGTTCATGCTGTCCACGAACGGCCACAGCGCCATGCCGGTGCCAACAACACCGACTGCCGTGGTCGCCAGGGTCAGAAAATCCCTGCGGTTCTCGTCCGGAGTGTGGTCCCCGGATGATTGCACCGTTTGCGACATAATGTATTCCTCTTTCTGCCCCCAAAACAGGCATGCGGAATGCCCAACTGCACACTTAGGGCAAAGACCTTTAATTTCCATTGATGGAAATCAAACAATGCTTTTGCCCCAAAGCCTTCAGGCCTGAAACCGGGTTCGTATACTAACAAAAAGGGGGTTTGTTAAGGGGAACTTGGAGTTGCAAATTGTTCGCATTCGATTTGCCTATTTGGTTTTGCGGTGCACAATCGAAGCGAACGTAGCGTTTTCTAACAGACTGGCGTATTCACAACCAAGTGGTTATATCCTTGTCTCGTCTTATTCCAAATAAGTCTAATGGCGATATATCGGCGTAATTTTGTAAGTTTTTGCGCCCGGATTTCAGATCGAAAATGTTGCGAGTCTATAAAGCCTTATGAGAATCTGTCTGTTCGAACCCGACATTCCACAAAACACCGGTACCATCCTGCGCATGGCGGCATGTCTCGGGGTTCCCGTCGACATTATCGAACCCTGCGGTTTTCTTCTGACCTCGGCGGCGCTCAAGCGTGCGGGGATGGATTATCTGGGGGCGGCGGATTATACACGCCATGCCGATTGGCGCGGCTTTGTGCAGGCGCGTAATGATGGAACCGTTCCCGGGCGTCTGGTATTGCTGACGACCAAGGGGGCGGTGCCTTATTGCGATTTTGACTATCGACCCGATGATATTCTGATGCTGGGCTCCGAAAGCAGTGGCGTGCCCGATCAGGTGCATGATTATGTCGATGCCCGCGTCGTTATTCCGCTTAAACCCGGAATGCGGTCGCTTAACGTCGCGATGGCTACGGCAATGACATTGGGCGAAGCCCTGCGCCAAACCAACAGCTTCCCGGAGAAGGCCTGATGACCAGCACCGATAACGATCTGATCGTCCAAAAGATCGAAGAGCACAAGGAAACGGCGCGGAACTGGTTCCGACAGTTGCGCGACGAAATCTGTGCCAGTTTCGAGGCGCTCGAAGACAGCTATACCGGACCGCTCGCCGATCAACCGGCCGGGCGGTTTGAACGCAAAAGCTGGGAACGTGGCAAAGATCAGAATGGCGAAGATCAGGGCGGCGGTGAAATGTCGGTCATGAAGGGCCGCGTGTTTGAAAAGGTCGGGGTCAATATTTCGACCGTATATGGCGAATTTTCCGAAAAATTCCGCGCTGAAATTCCCGGTGCGGATAAAAATCCGAATTTCTGGGCAGCGGGCATTTCACTGGTCGCCCATCCCTGTTCGCCCCATGTCCCGGCGGTTCATATGAATACCCGTCATATCGTGACCACCAAGGCATGGTTCGGCGGTGGGGCTGACCTGACCCCGGTATTCCCGCAGGATGCCGACACGGCGGATTTTCACGGCGCGCTGAAGGCGGCCTGTGACGCGCATGACGATGATTATTACGACCGGTTCAAAAAATGGTGCGATGAATATTTCTTCCTGCCGCACCGGAACGAACCGCGCGGGGTGGGCGGGATTTTCTATGATTATCTCGATGCCGACTGGGATGCGGATTTTGCCTTCACACAGGATGTCGGCCGCGCCTTTCGCGACATCTATCCCGAACTGGTCAAACGCCATTACAACAAATCCTGGACCGACGATGAACGCCGTGCCCAATTGATCAAGCGCGGACGCTACGTCGAATTCAACCTACTCCATGATCGCGGCACGCGCTTTGGTCTGATGACCGGCGGCAATACCGAGGCGATCCTGATGTCCCTGCCGCCCGAAGCCAACTGGCCATAAGCCAGAGGGCTTGGGTCTGTTACTGCGATGAAACGGTCGGATGATCCCTATCGATTGTTTCTGCCGTCGCGTTCAATGTGTGCCAGTCCTCGACTTTGGGATGGATGACGCCATTATTCATCAGGCAAAGCCTTATAAAACCATTGTCGCGCAATGTCTTGATACCGCGGTTCAGGGCTTCGATCACCTTGTCGGCATCTTTCAGTTTTCGCGAAACCATGAAATGCTGCGTTTCGGGCAGGGATACCTTTATGCCGGGAATTGGGTAAAGCCATATACCGTCGACTTCCCGGCCCATATCCGGCCGGGATGAAAATTCAAGCAACGTGAAATCGGCACGACCGGCATTGATGATCGAAAACATTTGTTTGACTGTCGCCGCATTGGTCAGGCTTGCCAGTGGCAGACTTTCAAGAACCTGCCAGTCCAGCCGCCAGTTGCGGATGCCCACCGCCCGGAGTGTGTGAATATCTGGCAGGGCGTTATCGGCTTTGCCATCCATAAATCCGCGCGGTGCATAAAGGCCTTTCTCGATCTCGCCTGCTTTTAAAAGCGGATCAGTTTTAAGGAAATCGGCATTTCCGGAAATGTTGAAGGCCCAGTCTGTTTTGATATCGGCCATCCCCGATGCAATCATTTTCCGGCTGCGCTCGGAATTGGGGGATATGACGGGTTCGACCTCGGCCTTGATGCCGCCCGCATGCAGGGCTTCGTGCAGCAGAGTATAATTCATCAGCGAAAGGTTCGATTGATTGCTTTCCCGACATTTTCGGCAATCATCTGATGGGCTGCGAATGCATGCGTCAACACCCTCAATATCCGCCTGCCTTACCGGAAGCCGGATAATCTGGTCCTGCTTCAAGGGCGCCGTACTGGCGCTGGTGGCGAGAAGCATGAACGACGCGGCGATTGTCATCACAGATTGCATGATCCGCATGACGTTCCTCATTCACATTTATTCTTATGTGTTTTCTGTTTTACCGCAGGAAAAAGTAAAAAACTATCCAAAAGTATTAGTTTTAAGGGGCGCTTTTCAATCGGCATGTCAGCGTCTCAGGTTTCGTTGATCAGCCAATCCAGAAGGGCGGCGGTTGTGCCGTGGGCCGACGGGCTTGGCACCAGCCAGTATCCCCGATCATGGCGGCTGATTTCGGGGCCTACCTGTATCAGGCTGCCCTGCGCCAGATGATGATCGACAAGCCCGATCCAGCCCAGTGCCAGTCCCTGTTCGGCAAGGGCTGCCTGAATGACAAAGCCGTATGTGTTCAGGCCCAGATCGCCCTGTTCGGGTTCGCGGGCAACCCCGTGTGCCGCCAGCCACGTCGCCCATGTCAGCCAGCGGGCCTTTTCCGTAGTTTCAAGATGCAGCAACGGCACATTGGCACATTGTGCCGGATCGTCGAACGGGCCATATCGTTCAAGGAAACCGGGTGCGCAGACCGGCACGACGCGTTCGGGAATCAGAAGCTTTGCGCTTGGCGGAAAATCGCCCCTGGCGCCGAACACCATCGCCGCATCGGTATCGCGTTCCAGTTCGTCCTCAAGACTTTGCGACGCCACGATATGCACTTCGGCCTTGGGATGCCGGCGACGGAAATCCGCCACGCGCGGCATCAGCCAGAAGGCGGCAAAACCATAATCGGTAAAAATCCGGATCGCCGGATCGCGCGCCTTGCGCAACGTTTCCTGTGCCGCGTCATCGATGCGTTCCACACTTGCCCGCACCGCCCGAAACAGAACCTCGCCCGCTTCGGTCAACCGGCTGCCGCCCTGTGATCGGTGGAAAAGCGACAGGCCAAGCTGCTCCTCCACCCGCCGGATCTGATAGGTCACGGCGGGCTGTGTCAGGCCAAGTTCCTGTGCGGCCCGTGTCAGGCTGCCCAGTCGGCCAACCGCGTCAAAAGTCCGAAGCCATCCAAGGTCAAGATGTCGCTGGGCCATAAAGAATCTTTATAATAGCAATTAAAAAACACCGGCTTTCGCCATGGGTCGATTTGTGAATTTAATGGAGCATATCAGATCAGCATCAAAAAGAATAAGCGGAGCTTCGCCAGAATGTCGGACCACTTCCCTGCCATCACGCAGTTCCTTGCGGTGTCGGATCGTTCTGGCTGGTGCTGTCCGTCTTTTTCCGCGTGATACCCGTTAAAAAGCAGTACATTAAATGAAACGCCCGAATATCCTTATCGTGATGGCCGACCAGCTAAACGGAACGCTTTTCCCCGATGGCCCGGCTGAATTCCTCCATACCCCGCATCTTTCCGCGCTTGCGGCCCGGTCTGCGCGGTTTCGCAATTGCTATACCGCATCTCCGCTGTGTGCGCCGGGGCGGGCATCCTTCATGGCCGGACAATTGCCCAGTCGCACCCGGGTCTATGACAACGCAGCCGAATTCTGTTCCGACATTCCGACCTACGCCCATCATTTGCGCCGCGCGGGATATCACACCTGCCTGTCGGGCAAGATGCATTTTGTCGGCCCCGATCAGTTGCATGGCTTCGAAGAACGTCTGACCACCGATATTTATCCCGCCGATTTCGGCTGGACGCCCGATTATCGCAAGCCGGGCGAACGCATCGACTGGTGGTATCATAATCTGGGTTCTGTCACCGGGGCCGGCGTGGGCGAGATTTCCAACCAGATGGAATATGATGACGAGGTCGCCTATCACGCCACCCACAAGCTGTATGACCTGGCCCGGGGCAAGGATGACCGCCCATGGTGCCTGACCGTCAGCTTCACCCATCCCCATGATCCTTACGTCGCGCGCAGGAAATTCTGGGACCTTTACGAAGACTGCCCGGCGCTGGAACCCTCCGTTTCGGCGATCCCGTTTGATGAACAGGATGCCCATTCAAAACGGCTGATGGCGGCGTGCGACCATACCGCCTTTGACATTACCGATGACAATATCCGCCGGTCGCGCCGCGCCTATTTCGCCAATATTTCCTATATTGATGACAAGATCGGCGACATCATCGATGTGCTCGAACGCACCCGGCAGGTGGATAACACCATCATTCTGTTCCTGTCCGATCATGGTGATATGCTGGGTGATCGCGGTCTTTGGTTTAAAATGAGCTTCTTCGAAGGTTCGGCACGTGTGCCCTTGATGATGGCGGGGCCGAACATCACACCGGGCAGCTACACCGATCCGGTATCGACCCTTGATGTCACTCCGACCCTTGCCGAACTGGCCGGTATCTCGCTTGACGATGTCATGCCCTGGACCGATGGCATCAGCCTCGTGCCCGGCTTTTTCGGCACCCGGCGTAGCGAACCCGTTCTGATGGAATACGCCGCCGAGGGATCAAACGCCCCGCTGGTCTGCATTCGCGACGGGCGCTGGAAATACGTTTATTGCGAACTCGATCCCGAACAGCTTTTCGATCTTGAAACCGATCCGGACGAATTGCGCAATCTGGCCCCCGATCCGGCATATGCCCGGCAGATTGATGCGTTCCGCAAGCAGCGCGATGCGCGCTGGGACATGGCGGCATTTGACAGTGCGGTTCGTGAAAGTCAGGCCCGGCGCTGGATCGTTTATCAATCGCTTCGCAACGGCGCCTATTTCCCGTGGGATTACCAGCCCCTGCAAAAGGCATCCGAACGCTATATGCGCAATCACATGGACCTCAATCAGCTGGAAGAGAGCCAACGCTTCCCGCGTGGGGAATAGATATCTGCGATATACCAGAACTGCCTTGGGGATGATCCGGCTTAAGGAGACGGCTGACCCTGGTCATGGGTTTGACCGCTATAGCCGGTTTGCGCCATCGATGGACGGGCGCAGAAATCCTCATACCATTGGCTCAGCCTCGGGCGACCGGTTCTGAAATCGGCCAGTTCGCGAAACGCGATCCAGTCAAGCCCGGTCGCGAGCGCGATATGACCTCCATTGAGCGGCGCTTTGGGATCAAGTTCGTTTTCCAGATAGTCAAATGCTTCGATCAGCTTGGTTTTCTGTCCCTCGGCCAGCGGCGGGTGCCGCAGGTTTTCCGGGCGACGATTGGTTTCCCAGCGATAAGCCACACCGGCATCACAGATACCCTGCGCCAATGCCTGCAAACGCAGCACCTGCCAGCGTTCCGTGCCCGCCACCGGGATCAGCTTCCGACCGGTATGCAGGCTATCAAGATACTCGCAGATCACGTCCGAATCAAACAGGGCCATGCCATCTGGCAGGATCAGAACCGGGACCTTGCCCAGCGGATTGGCTCTAAAAACCCGGTCATTGCGATTGGTCGGGCTGGTTTCCTGATGGATGACCTCGATCCGGTCGCCCAATCCGCATTCAAGGGCAAAGACCAGTGCCTTGCGCGCAAATGGGGAATGGGTCTGATACAGCAGGGTATGATTGCCGTTTTGTATATCATCAGACTTTTGTGAAAATGGCGTCGTCATGATGCGTTTTGTCCCTGGATCAAAAAATAGCCCGGCAAACGGATGCCAGGCTATTTTTCATTAAAAGTGAATAATCGGGCTGATTATTGAATTTTACTACTCGGCGGCAACAGTTTCTTTTTCACCGCGCACCAGCGCCATATAGTCTTCCATCAGCGTCTTGCAGACATGGGCCGGGGTGAAGGTGTAATCGGCGATGGAGGCCACCGGGGTCACTTCGGCTGCCGTCCCGGTGAGGAAGCATTCCTCGAATTCGGCCATTTCTTCGGGCATGATCGCCCGTTCAATCACCTCGAAACCGCGCGCTTTGGCAAGCCCGATCACGGTGCGGCGCGTAATACCATCCAGGAAGCAATCCGGGGTCGGGGTATGGATTTTGCCGTCCTTGACAAAGAACACGTTCGCCCCGGTCGCCTCGGCAATCTGACCGCGGTAGTCAAGCATCAGCGCATCGGCAAAACCGTTGCGTTCCGCTTCATGTTTCGACAGGGTGCAGATCATGTAAAGACCGGCTGCCTTGGCCGAAGTCGGCGCGGTATTCGGGGCCGGACGGGCCCATTTCGAAAGCGCCAGACGGATGCCTTTCAGGCGTTCTTCCGGTTTGAAATAGCTGGGCCATTCCCATGTGGCAATCGCGACATTGATGCGCGTGGTCTGGGCTGAAACGCCCATCATTTCACTGCCGCGCCATGCTATACGACGGATATAGCCATCGGTGATATTGTTGGCCGCAAGCGTTTCAATGACCGCATCATCAAGTTCGGCCGCGCTGTAAGGCACTTTCATATCGAGAATCTCACCCGATTTGATCAGACGCTGGCCATGTTCGGCAAGTTTGAACACTTTGCCGTTATAAGCCCGTTCCCCTTCGAAGACAGCACTGCCATAATGGACCGCATGGCTCAGCACATGGAGGGTGCTTTCACGCCAGGGTTTAAGTTCGCCATTATACCAGATAAAACCATCACGGTTGTCGAAGGTCGGAGTGATCATTTGCCAGATTCCAATTCAAAAGGGCACTTGGACGTAACTTTATGTCCTTAATTGTCTGGCCGGAGTAACATTCATCGATTAATATGTCAATATAACTGACATAACGGAAAAGCATGGCTGATATCTCAACACGCAAGGTAAACCCGCTTTTTCTGCGGGAAGAAGAGCTTAGGCAAGGTATTGAACTGCTGTTCTATGCCTATCGCGATTTCACGGCAGTGGCAGATCAGATACTTGAGCAATATAATTTCGGTCGCGCCCACCACCGGGTCATTTATTTCGTCAGCCGCAACCCCGGCATTACGGTAAGCGAGCTTCTGTCGATTCTTAAAATTACCAAACAGTCCCTGTCGCGTGTTTTGGGCCAACTGGTGCGCGAAGGCTTCATCGATCAGAAAACCGGTGTGCAGGATCGTCGCCAGCGGCTTTTGACCCTGACGGAAAAGGGCGAAGCGCTGGAACGTGAACTGACCGAAAATCAGCGCAGCCTGATCGCGGCCGCCTATCGCGAAGCCGGGGCCGAAGCGGTTGAGGGTTTTCGCAAGGTGATGCTGGGCATGCTCGAAGAACCCGACCGGGCCCGTTTCACCGATGACAGCCCGCCCGGTATGCGCCGGCGGGCGAGTTAGCGATGTTTCGTTAAAATTTTTTATCGCGATAATCACCGGATCAGGATGCTGACCTGATCCGGTGTCTTTTGGACAGATACAATTTTGAAACTTTTTTTTGCCTAACTCGCATAGGATAAAGCGTTTCAGATGTTCAGGTTTCAGGAGAGCCGTGTATGAGCCGTCACGATCAGCCGCACATTCTTGTGGTCGATGACGATGACCGTCTGCGGGATTTGCTGACCCGTTATCTGGGCGAAAACGGCTTTGTGGTTTCGGCCGCGCGAAATGCTGCTGAAGCGCGATCCAGCCTTGCCGGCATGCAGTTTGATCTTCTGGTGCTGGATGTTCTGATGCCCGGAGAGAAGGGGGTTGACCTTGCGCGTAGCTTACGCGGCGAGGGGACGAAGGTGCCGATCCTTCTGCTGACAGCACTTTCGGAAACCGAAGACCGCATTTCCGGGCTTGAGGCGGGGGCGGATGATTACCTTGCCAAACCGTTCGAGCCCCGTGAGCTTGTCCTTCGGATCGAAGCCATTTTGCGTCGCTATGCCCAAGTACCAGCGCCGTCAGATGAGAACGCGCGCGATGACAAATCCACCATGGCGCAGTTTGGCAACTTCACCTTTGACCTCAGTCGGATGACGTTGCAGCGCGGATCGGAGCATATCTATCTGACAAGTGCCGAGCAGGCGCTTCTGGCCGCTCTTGTCCGCAGGCGCGGTGAAACAACAACGCGTGAAGACCTTCACCAGATGATGGGCGGAAATGCCGTTGATCCCGGCGCATCGCGCAGCATTGATGTGCAGGTGACGCGCCTTCGGCGCAAGTTCGAGGAAGACCCGAAACAACCAAGATACTTGCAGACGGTACGCGGACGGGGCTATGTCCTGTATGTTGATTAACACAGATTGGCCGAACCGCCGACTGGCCAGTGACGGATAGGGATTAAGGGCTTTGGGCAGCGAAAACGCAGGATGGATCAAGTCACTTATGCCGAAAGGTCTTTTGGGCCGGTCGCTTCTGATCCTGATGACGCCGATGCTGCTGTTGCAGATCGTCACCGTGCTGATCTTTTTCGAACGGCATTGGGATACGGTCGCGCGCCAGCTAAGCCGTGGTCTTGCCGGTGATGTTGTTTTCGTCATTGATTATCTTGGCGAATATCCGGATGCGGAGCATTTTGAGTGGCTGCAGCATTCCGCACGCATGCGTTTGCAGCTTGATATCCTGTTTGAGCCCGATGAAATCCTTGAGCAGCAGATTACCCAACCGCCTTTCGGGCTGGTGTCGCAGGAGCTGTTCACCGCGTTGGATGAGCGTCTGGAGCGCCCATTCTTCTTTGATCTTGATATCGATAATCGCCAGCTTGAAATTCGGGTACAATTGAAGGACGGAGTCATTTCCATCATTGCCCCGCGAAAGCGTCTTTATTCTTCGACGACTTATATCTTCTTTATGTGGATCGCGGGTTCCGCTCTGATCCTGTATGGCGTTGCCGTGATGTTCATGCGCAATCAGGTCCGCCCGATCCGTCGTCTTGCCAAGGCCGCCGATCAGTTTGGTCGCGGTGTGGAAGTTGACACCTTCAAACCCGAAGGTGCGGCCGAGGTGCGATTGGCGGCATCTTCCTTCATTTCGATGCGTGATCGTATTGCACGGCACTTGTCGCAACGGACCGCTTTGCTGGCCGGGGTGTCGCATGATCTTCGCACGCCGCTGACGCGCATGAAGCTGGAACTGGCGATGCAGGGTTCGTTGCCCGGTGTTGACGCGCTTAAGCAGGATGTTGTCGACATGGAACGTATGGTCGATGCCTATCTTGCGTTTGCGCGCGGCGAAGAAGGCGAAAAGGCCGTGCCAACCGATATTGGCAAGCTGATTACCGATCAGGTTGGGGAAGCACTGCGCGATGGTCAGCAGATTGATCTGCATATCGCCGATAGTCTGGAAATGGAACTGCGTCCGCAATCCGTGCGGCGTTGTCTTGCCAATATCATGTCCAATGCCGGGCGCTATGCCAATAACCTGTCGGTTCGCGCCGGACGTCGCGGGCAGGATTATGAAATTGTCTTTGACGATGATGGTCCGGGTATTCCGGTTGACAAGCGCGAAGACGTTTTCAAGCCGTTCTATCGTCTTGAGGAATCGCGTAATCAGGCGACGGGGGGGGTCGGTCTTGGCATGACAATTGCGCGCGATTCAGCGCGTGGCCATGGCGGTGATGTCTACCTTGAAGATGCGCCGGGCGGTGGGCTTCGCGTCCGTCTTGTCCTGCCGATCGGGCATTAAGCGTCTTTGGAATGGTAAGCAGAAAGTTCCAAGCCCCGCCGTGCCGCGGGGCTTCTTGTTTTGGGGTTGAGGTGTTTCAGAAGAAAGTCGCGATTTCTGAAAGGTCTTTTTTCTCGGTCGCGTGTTTCGGGATCGTTGCATCCGCTGCCGGATATCCGGTGACCAGAAGGATATAGGGCTTGTTGTGGTCCGGGCGTTGGCAGATTTCGGTCAGGAAGCTCATCGGGTTTGGCGTATGTGTCAGTGTCGCAAGCCCCGCACGATGCAGGGCGGCAATCAGAAAGCCGGTTGCGATGGAAACGGATTCCGGCACGTAATAGTTTTTGCGCAACTTCCCGTCAGCCGACGCACTTTTACGTTCGCCGAAAATGCAAATCAGCCATGGTGCGATTTCCAGAAACGGTTTGCTGTCATCCGTGCCCAAGGGGCGAAGAGCTTCGATCCATTCTTCGCCAGCGCGGCCGGCATAAAATGCGCGTTCTTCTTCCTCGGCGGCGGTGCGGATTTTCTTTTTCATCGCCGGATCGCCGATAACCGAAAAATGCCATGGCTGATGGTTGGCGCCATTGGGGGCCGTACCCGCCGCGCGAATGCATGTTTCGATGATGTCGCGTGGCACCGGCCGATCCGAAAATTCACGTACCGTGTGGCGTGTACGGATTTCATCATAAAATGCCTGCGCACCAAGGCGCATCTCGTCAAGCGGTCGTTCCTGATAATCGGGCAACGGGATTGGCAAAAATTCGGTGGTCGGGGTGGGGCGGGTTGTCATGGTGCTCTCTAATATTTGTTTGTTTAAATTGTCAGACAATTGTAATCGAGGGAATTCGGGGATGCAAGTTTCATGTCCAGCGCCGATGAGGGAGTTGATGAAGGACCCACGATAGACTGGTAATCTGGTTCGGAGATGTGCCGTGAGGTGGGGTTCTATGCGGTCGCACATCCGGCAAGGGATCGGGTTGGCAGGGGGAATAGCCGTCAGTCTGCCGGGCTTTCGGCGAAATGATTGTCAGGCAGCGATTGCACCAATTGGCGCGAATGATCGACATGATCAATCATGATGGCCTCGGCTTTGGCGGCATCCCCGCTGCGAACTGCATCAACAATGTCGCGATGCCGGGTATTGGTTTGCAGGACCTTGTCATCAGCGACCAGAACGCGGAATTGCAGCCAATAAACACTGTTGGAAATCCGTCGCAACTGTTCACATAAAAGCGCGTTGCCGGTGACATCGGCAAACAGCATATGGAAGGCAAGGTTGTGGCGCGACATGGCGGCAAGGTCGTTGCGGGTTTCGGCAGTGTCCAGCTCGGCCTGGATGGCAAGCAATTTCGACGCATCGTTTTGAAGTGTCGGGGTTGCCAGCCGCACGGCAAGGCCTTCAAGCGCACCCCGCACGATAAACAGATCATCGACTTCGCGTCGTGTCATGTGGCGCACGCTGACCCCGCGATAGGGTTGGCTGTGCAGTAGCCCGTCTGCGGTCAATTGACGAAAGGCTTCGCGAACGGATGGACGGCTGACGCCAAGGCGTTTGGCAAAATCGATTTCCGTCAGACGTTGCCCCGGTACCAAGCGCCCGTCGCGCACTGCATTGGTGATGGCATCTGAAACCTGCTGAACGGTCAGACTATCGTTTGGTAATGCGGCGGTTTCTGTCATTTTTCACCGGATTGCGATGGATCATTGCCGTGCGGCGCATCGTAGCCTATCTATGGGGCAGTTCGCGTTTGCGATATAGACCTGATGCGATTATCGTGCACTATTGTCAGACAATATTCTACACTTAATTTGTATATTTCTATGTTGTCTTGCATAAAAATACACAAATGATGAATGTTTTCTTGCGATATACGTTTGATTGATGTTAAATCGCGTCAACTTGGCATGGATATGGTGCTGGGAAAGTGTGTCCGTCGTTCCCGCCACGGTCCAGTAGAAAGCTTTAGACGAAACGGATTGATGCAGCGTTATGGCCAGCAATTTAAACGAAGAAACAGTCACTTACGTCCATCACTGGACTGACACCCTCTTCACATTCAAAACCACCCGTGATCCGGGGTTCCGGTTCATCAACGGTCAGTTTGCCATGATTGGACTCGAAGTCGAAGGCAAGCCGCTTTTGCGCGCTTATTCGATGGTGAGTGCCAATTATGACGAAGAGCTTGAATTCTTTTCGATCAAAGTGCCAAACGGTCCGCTGACATCACGTTTGCAGCATATCAAGGTCGGTGACAAGATCCTGGTCGGGCGCAAGCCGACCGGCACCCTGATCCATGACAACCTCCTGCCGGGCAAAAACCTCTGGCTGCTGTCGACCGGCACCGGTCTGGCCCCGTTCATGAGCGTTATTCGCGACTATGAAACCTACGAGCGCTACGACAAGGTCATTCTTGTTCATGGTTGCCGCGAGGTTCGCGAACTGGCCTATCAGGAATTCATCCATAGCGAACTGCCCAACAATGAATTCTTTGGAGAGGAAGTGACCAAAAAGCTTCTGTACTATCCGACCGTCACCCGCGAGGAATTCAAACATCAGGGCCGCATCACCGACCTGATGACGTCTGGCAAACTTTACGATGATCTTGGCCTGCCCAAGCCGACCCTTGAAGATGATCGCTTCATGCTGTGCGGCAACCCTGAAATGATTGCTGAAACCCGCCAGATGCTGATCGATTGGGGCGGCAAGGAAGGCAATATGAACGAGCCGGGTCATTTCGTGATCGAGAAGGCATTCGTCGAGAAGTAATACCTTTTTAACGGAAGAAACTGACCGTTCAAAGGTGCCCTTTCGGGGGCACTTTTTTTGTGCGTGATCCATAAGTGACTGATTAAATTGCGGTAAAATCAAGGTCACCTTTATATTTTAACACTCCCTATATGGGGATATGGGAGGCTATACACCTGTATTATCTTTCTGGCAGTTCCAAGCCAGATCGCGGAAACAACACTGACGCTCTGGCACCCTGATTTTCAAGAGGTGTATGATGTCTATGTTAAGCTTCCTTTCGTCTAAAAAGAGCGGTCTGGCTTCCGAAACTATTGTTGCGCTTGATAAATCAATGGCTGTGATCGAGTTTGAAATTGATGGCACTATCATTCGCGCCAACGAAAACTTTCTTGATTTCATGGGCTATAGCGCGTCCGAAGTTGTCGGAAAGCACCATCGCATGTTCGTGCCAGAAGAGATACGTTCGGCACCTGCATACGGTCAGTTCTGGAAGGATCTGGCGGCTGGTGAGTTCAAACGCGAAGCTTTCCCACGTATTACCAAAAGTGGCCGAAAGGTGTGGATCGAAGCATCCTACAACCCGGTTCTTGACCGGCATGGCAAGGTGCTTAAGATTGTCAAATTCGCGTCCGACATTACCGAACGACAAGAAAAGCTTGCTGAACTGGAAGGCAAGGTCAATGCGATTGCCCGCAGTCAGGCGGTCATTGAGTTCGATTTGCACGGGAATATCCAGGATGCGAACGAAAACTTTCTGTCGGTAATGGGATATGAAATGTCCGAAATCGCTGGCAAGCATCACAAGATGTTCGTCGAGCCGGAATACGCGAGTAGTCGGGAATATGACGATTTCTGGAAAAGCTTGCGGGCGGGTAACTTTGTGTCCCAGCAATTCAAACGTTTGGCCAAAGGCGGTCAGATTATCTGGATCGAGGCGTCCTATAACCCGATTTTTGACGCCAACGGGGTTCCATACAAGGTGGTCAAGTTTGCAACAGATGTGACCGAACAGGTCAATCTTCTGATTGATCTGAAGGCGATGATTGATAACAACTTTTCAGCCATTGATCAGAGCCTTCACCAATTGGATGAGAAGTCGATCTTTGCAGCGACGGTTTCCAATCAAACATCGGCAAATGTTCAGGCAGTTGCTGCGGGTTCCGAAGAATTGGCGGCATCAATCGCGGAAATTTCACGCAGCATGTCCGAAGCCAGAGCATCCACCGATCAGGTTTTCGAGAAAACGGTTCTGGCTGGTCAATCAACCGATAAAATGAACGAAGTTGTCGCGGCGATGGGTAATATCGTCGAGGTGATCCAGAATATCGCCAGCCAGATCAATCTGCTTGCGCTCAATGCGACCATCGAATCGGCCCGTGCCGGTGAAGCCGGAAAAGGGTTTGCGGTTGTGGCAACCGAGGTCAAGAACCTTGCCAATCAGGCGGCACGCGCCACCGAACAGATTTCTGGCGAGATTGGCGGAATTCAAACCATTGCAAGTGAAGTTGTCGCGGTGCTTGGGTCTATCCGCAGTGACGTTGAAACCGTTCTGAACAACGTCACGACAATTTCTTCGGCAGTGGAAGAACAGAGTGCCGTGACCCAGGAGGTTTCGGGGAATATGCAAAATATGGCAACGTCGGTCGAAAGTTTCGCCGCCACAATCGAAGAGATCAAATCATCTGCGATCAGTGTTGCCGGAACAGTCGGCCGTACCCGCGAAGCCGCGATGGTACTGGCGCGCTAAGAAAATACGAATACGGAGTGCTGAAAAGGGCGTGGCCAGATGATGGCCACGTCCTTTTTGTTTGTGCCGGATTGACGGTTAGGAAAGCATCCTAGAACAGGCGTCCGCCATTGGGGATGTTGCGTTCCGGTGCGATCAGGACGATGCCCTTGTCGTCCTCGCCATCGGGGAAGCCGAGGCAGAGGAATTCGGACATGAAAGGACCAACCTGTTTTTTGGGGAAATTGACCACACCGGCGACCTGGCGGCCGATCAGGCTTTCGGGCGTGTAATATTTGGTGATCTGGGCTGATGTTTTGCGGGTGCCGATTTCAGGGCCGAAATCCACCCAGAGCTTTAAAGCCGGGCGGCGGGCTTCGGGGAATTCCTGTGCATCGACAACCGTGCCAACGCGGATATCCACCTTCAGGAAATCTTCAAAACTGATCTCGCTCATAAATCTTTCTCCGTTGAATTTGAGCCAGATTAGCGGGGGCACGGTTTGCCGTTAAGGGTTAATCGATGCGTTTGACCAGATCAGGAGTTTGGGCAAAAGCACAAATAAAAACGGCAGAGCCAGAAGGCTCTGCCGGGAAGTTGATAACGGGAAGTTATCAGCTAGATTATTTCGCAGTGGCGGTCTTTTCGATCGCGGACTTGAATTCGTCCAGGGATTCGGTAAAGCGGCTCTGCAGAAGAGCAAGAGCTTCTTCCTGCGACTTGCTTACCAGACCGGACAGTTCCTTGGCATTGGCGAGGGCTTCTTCGTAAGCGGCTTTCGCAGCTTCGGTCTGCTTTGCAGCAGCGGCCATCGGGTTGTCAGCAGGAGTAGCAGCGAAATCTTTGCCCTGGGTCTGAACTTTATCCAGCAGCGTTTTGAAAATTTCGCTCTGACGCTGAGCAACAGCCTGGAAACCATCGAAGGCAACCTTGTTGGCTTTGGTCAGGGCTTCAACGTTTTTACGCTGAAACGCCATCATCTCGTTCACGTCGACACCCGGCATTTTGAAATCCGCAGTGTATTTGGTGAAGTCGAGATCGAAGAACGGGTTGGTAGCCTTTTTAGCGGCAGTCATGGTGTGCGCTCCATCAGCAATTTGCAACAGATGTGGAATGAGGCGCTATTGTGCGCCGCACAAATTCAACTGCAATATGAAGGAATGAACCGTTTTCGTCAAGGTTTATTTTGCAGTGCACAAAAACTTCATGGTTTGGTTTTTGTTTAATGAAATAACCTTGGGTTATGTTGTGATTGCCCTGTTTCAGATCAGATACTTAGGATGCCGTGCTGTTATTTTCAGTCGTCGGCGACGTCTGTTCTGTGTCATCGGTTCGGCGACATTTTTGGGCAAACTGGTCACATTTTTTCTGAATTTTTCCGCAAGCCCGGCTTAGGCGGGAAATACCGGTACCGATCCGTTTATCCCATTCGCTGCCGCGCGATAGTGCGCGGTCAAGGGCGGCCATTGTCGGACCGAAGTCGGCGGTTTCATCCTCAAGCCATTGTCTGAAGCACCGGGCATAAATCGTGCCCATCCCGGCCACACGCAGGCTGCCATGGAGGCCGCCGGTGGTGAAGCCGCTGGCATCAAGCATCCAGCGCATCGACCCGAAATGGGTTTTGATCGCGCGCAGCGTATCCGCCGGGCCAAGGTCGCCGCCACTGGCGATGATCGACCGAAGGGCGGGGCGATAGGGCATCAGTGCATCGAACCGCGCCATCATTACGGCGATCAGGCGATCATGCCCCGGTTCATCGAAATCGGCGGGATCAAGATCGGCAAGAACAATCCGGTCAATCCGATGCACGAATTGGCGCAGGATATCGGCCTTGCTTCTGAAGTGATCAAAAGCCACGCCAATGTCGACATTGGCGGCCTGCGCAATATCGATCATGGTGACGTCATGCCAGCGCCCTGATGCGGCCAGTTCCATGGCTGCATCGATCAGTGTGGTTTGCGGATCTTTCTTTGCCGGCATGATCGTCTCCTTGATCGGTTTGTCTTAGCCCGCCAGTTCGACGGAACGTTTCCGGGCGGCTTCAACCGCGCGGGTCATGAGGTCGGGCAGGCCGTTCTGGGTATCCATCAGCACCGAAAGTGCTGCAGCCGTCGTGCCACCGGGGCTGGTAACATTTTCGCGCAGGGTCGCCGCGGTTTCTTCGCTGGCATCGAGCAGGAAACCGGCGCCGACAACCGTCTGACGGGCGAGCATCATTGCCTGATCGGCTGGCAGTCCTGCGGATTCGCCTGCCTGTGCCATGGCTTCGACCAGATGGAAGATATAGGCCGGTCCACTGCCCGAAAGGGCGGTGACAGCATCCATCAGGCTTTCATCACTTACCCACGATACCATGCCGACAGTGGCCAAAAGCGTTTCGCACATATCGCGCTGCGCCTGACTGACATTATCGGTCGGGCACATCACGGTCATGCCACGCGATACGGCAGCCGGGGTATTGGGCATGGCGCGCACAATGCGTGCGGTTTCGCCAAGGTGTCCTGCAAAAAAGCCGATGGTTTTTCCTGCGGCAACCGACAGGAAAACCGTTTCAGCCCGGACCAGCGGTTTGTAATCTTCGATCACATCGGGCAGGACCTGTGGCTTGACGGCAAACAGCACGACTTGCGGAATGAAATCCTGCGGGACTTCGGTGATATCGGTAATGCCGTGCACGCCATAGCGGGTTGAGAGTTTCTCGGCGGCTTCGGCCTGTTCGACAATATAGACATTATCCGATTTAAGCCCTTTGGCCAGCCAGCCTTCCAGCATGGCACTGCCCATTTTGCCACAGCCGACCAGCAATAGACGCGTATTCATGAAATCTGCTCCGATTTTTCCATCCCTGACTGCCGAATATGTGTGGATCAGCAATCGCAATGCAATGCCGTAGCGATGTTCTGAAGGTGGGTCAAGTCGGTCACAGGGGCAAGGGGCGTGAGGAAATTCACAACAGTTTGCCCTCAGATATCACGCTGCGGGGTGTTTTTCTGACAACACCAATCCGCGCGGGATTTTGTATCGTCCGGGGTATTGTTCAAGCCTGTCGACCGGGATTTATATCGCGATGACCATTCGCGGGCGGTGGCGAAAATTTTTCAGCGCCCGCAAACAGAAAGGGTCGGCACACGGTCCGACCCCTTTGAAAATGCGTCTGGCGGTAACGCGCCGCCTATGCCTGGCCGACAGGTTCCAGCATCGAATGGGTCAGTGCCTCGTCCGGGGTTTTGCCCTGACCCAGCACAAAGTTGAAAGCCGGGAAAAAGCGTTCGCATTCGGAGATGGCGATATCAATCAGTTCTTCGAACTGTTCGACCATCGGCGGGACATCGCCGCCAAACAGAAGCGTATGGCGGAACAGCGGCATGTTTTCATCCAGCCACAATCCGAAATGGCCGAGCCAAAGCTGTTCATTGCATTTTGCCAGCAATTCATAGATGCGCGGGCGCAGCGGCTCGGGAACGAACAGGTCATAGCAGCAGGCAATGTGAAGCGCTTCGGCATCTTCGCGCCAGGTGAAATAGACCAGATACGTGCACCAGTGCGCCGGGATTTCAACAACGACTTCATCGTCGCTGCGACGTTCCACGTGCCAGTCATTGGTGCGGGCGATATCTTCAACAAGCAGCAACGGATTTTCGTCACCGAGGTCGCCGATATCTTCCAGGTGGTCGTTCATATAAATTTGCCAGTCTCTGCATATGCGAAAGGGCGCGCACTATATGCCGGTGCCCGCCGCGTTTCAACCGCCCCGCGACGCGTGACGGAAATGAATTTCAAATGATCGGCAATCCGCTGTCCCTGGCCGACCTTCCCGCGGCCCTGCGATGAACGGCGTTCCTTGCCTGTATGTGGGGATGATTTCCCGGTTATGCGTCTTTTTTTGCTGCCGGTTTGCTGCTGGTGCGTTTGGTGGCCGGTTTTTCAGCTTTTGCCAGACGATCTTCGAGTTCTGCAATCCTGGCTTCGAGGCCGTCGATGCGTTCAGCCGCGCGGATGGCGACATCGTGAATGACATCGAATTCTTCACGTGTGACCATGTCCATCCCCGCCAGGATTTTTTCAAACTGCTGGCGGACAAGTGCATCGATCTCGCCTTTGACACCGGTCATGGTTCCGAGGGCGGAATTGGTGACACGGGTCAGGTCGTCAAGAATACGGTTATTGATCTGCATCTTTGCCTCCGGCTTTTGGCGGTATCTGTGTGTTACGGCATATCCGCAAAACATGCGCATAATATGGGCTTTGCACAGCGCAAGGCAAGTTGATCGTCAATCAGGCACCTGTAAAGGAAAAACAAACGGCTTTCCTTGCCCCGGATCAGGGCGGGGCCTATAAAGTTGTCAGTTTTCATAATTGATTGCCCCAAAGGCCCGACAGGGTCGCAGCAAGGGCTGGCGCACAAGGCCAATGTGCCGCGAGGAGAATGCAATGCTGATCGTAACCGGTGGTGCCGGATTTATCGGGTCCAATATCTTGGCCGCCCTTGAAGAACGCGGTGAAACCGACATTGTGGTCGTTGACCGTCTGCGCGACGGGATCAAATGGAAAAACATCGCAAAACGTAACCTGCGCGATATCGTTCATCCCGATGATCTGCCGGCGTTTCTGGACGCGCATAACGATATCAAGGCGATTTTTCACATGGGTGCGATTTCGGCCACCACCGAACGCGATGCCGACAAGATCGTGCGGAACAATTTCAGACTGACCACCTGGCTTTGGGAATGGTGCGCGCGCCATTCATCGCGGTTGATCTATGCATCGTCGGCGGCGACCTATGGCGATGGCAAGCAGGGCTTTAACGACAGTTTTGATCAGAATGATCTGGCAAAACTGGCACCGCTGAATGCTTATGGCTGGTCAAAACATGCAACCGACCGCCGGTTCAGAACCATCCTTGATCAGAACGGTTTCCGTCCGAAACAGTGGGCCGGGCTTAAATTCTTTAACGTCTATGGCCCGAACGAATATCACAAGGGCGGCATGCGATCGGTCGTGTCGCAGATGTTTGACAAGCTTTCGGCGGGTGAAACCGCAACCCTGTTCAAATCGCATCATCCCGATTACGAGGATGGAGGGCAGCTTCGCGATTTTGTCTGGGTCGGGGATGTGGTCGATATCATCATGTGGCTTTACGACAACCCGCAGGTTAGCGACCTGTTTAACGTCGGCACCGGCAAGGCACGCAGTTTCAAGGATCTGGCGCTTTCGGTATTCAGTGCGATTGGCAAGGAACCCGATATTCAGTATGTGCCAACACCTGAAAGCATTCGTGACAAATACCAGTATTTCACCGAGGCCAATATGGCCAAGCTGCGTGCATGCGGATACGGTGCGAACATGACCCCGCTTGAAGAAGGGGTGCGGCAATATATTCAGGATTACCTCGCGACCGAGGACCCGTTCCGTTGATCCGATGCCGGGCAGGGCGTCTTGCCATGTTCCTGCCCTGATCGTTTGCGACCAGTCGGTAAATTAACAAACATACGTCACGGAGTTTCCCCTGATGCTAAGCCTTGCCTTTCCGGCGATTGATCCGATCGCGATCTCTATCGGTCCGATTGCAATCCGCTGGTATGCCCTTGCCTATATTGCCGGGTTGCTGCTTGGCTGGCGGTATGTGGTTTATTACTGTGCCAAGACGCCCAACATCATGAGCAAACGCGACATTGATGATTTGCTGTTCTGGGCGACGCTTGGCGTTATACTTGGCGGGCGTACGGGATATATCCTGTTTTACAATCTGGAATATTACATGGCGAATCCGGCCAATATCCTGAAAGTATGGCAGGGTGGCATGGCGTTCCATGGCGGGTTCATGGGCGTGATCGTGGCGATCATCCTGTTTGCGCGCAAACGCGGCATTTCGATTCTGGCGGTACTGGATGCGGCGGCGGTGGCAACGCCGATCGGGCTGTTTTTCGGGCGGATCGCCAATTTCATCAATGGCGAGCTGTTTGGCCGTGTGACCGATTCCCCGATTGGCATGGTGTTTCCAAATGGCGGGCCGGAACCGCGCCACCCAAGCCAGCTTTACGAAGCAGCCCTTGAAGGTCTGATCCTGTTTATCGTGCTGTTTGCCCTGTCGCGCAGTGCCTATGTCCGCCATCGGCCGGGTATTCTTGGCGGAACATTCGTTGCCGGTTATGGTATTTCGCGCATCATCGTCGAATTTTTCCGCGAACCCGATGCGCAGCTTGGCTTCCTGACATTCGGGGCGACCATGGGGCAGTTGCTGTCGATCCCGATGGTTCTGGCCGGTATTGGCTGCATTGTCTTTGCGATGAAATCCGATCCGATTGAAACGCGCAAGCTTCCAAAAGAAGACCAGCCAAAAGATGGACAGAAGGCGTGACCGAGACTTCCGAAAACCCGCTGCTTGAGCATCTGAAACGGCGCATCGCCCTTGGCGGGCCGATCACGATTGCCGATTTCATGAGTGACGCGCTCGCCCATCCCGAGCATGGCTATTACCGCAAACAGGACCCGTTCGGGCGGAAGGGTGATTTCATCACCGCGCCTGAAATCAGCCAGATGTTTGGCGAACTGATCGGGCTTTGGGCGGCGGTGACATGGCAGCAGATGGGAAGCCCGCGCAAGATCAATCTGGTGGAGCTGGGACCAGGGCGCGGGACGCTGATGGCCGATGCCCTGCGTGCGGTGCGCAATGTGCCGGGGCTTTCCGATGCGTTAACCGTCCGGTTTGTTGAAACCAGTCCGGTCCTTAGAACCCATCAGCAAACCGCGATCATGCCCTATGGCATTCCGGCAACATGGCATGAGGCATTTGACGATATTCCGGTCAGTGGCAATGCGCCGATGATCGTGATCGGCAACGAGTTTTTCGATGCCCTGCCGATCCGTCAGTTTGAACGCGCAAGCCACGGCTGGTCCGAACGGCTGGTTGGGGTGGATGCCAATACCGGGGAACTTGGTTTTGTCCGTGGGGCGCAAACGCCGGTGACGGATGCGCTGGTGCCAGCCACATTGCGTGGCACGGCAAAGCCCGGCGATATTTTTGAAAGCTGCCCGGCGGCGATTGCGATTGCAGATCAGGTCGCGCGCCGCCTGAACGCGGTTGGTGGGGCGGCGTTGTTTATCGATTACGGCCATCCGCACAGCGCGTTTGGTGATACCTTGCAGGCGCTTAAGGACCATAAATATCATCCGGTTCTGGAGCAGCCCGGTGATGCAGACCTGACCGCGCATGTTGATTTTGCCGCCATCGGGCGGGCAATGCTGGAAGCGGATGCGCGGATCGGTGCGGTCCTGACGCAGGGCACGTTCCTTCGGATGCTGGGTATTGAACAGCGTGCCGAACTTTTGAAAGAAGGTGCCGATGATGTACACGCAAAATCGATTGATGCGGCCTTGGCACGCCTGATCGATGCCGATCAGATGGGAACCCTTTTTAAAGTGCTGATCGGATATGGTCGCGAAACGGCGCCGCCACCCTGTGTCAGCGGTGCCGAAGGATGACGGAGCTTTCGATGACCAGCCAGATAACCCGCGGAATTGAACGCAATGCCAATGGCCTGATGTGGTTCGAGGCCGAAAGCCTGCAACATCAAGATGGTCTGCGTCATGGCTTTCTGACCCGCAAGGGCGGGGTGAGTGATGGCATCCATAGCGGACTGAATGTCGGGTTTGGGTCGGATGACAGCCGGGACCGTGTTACGGAAAATCGCGCACGTGCGGCAAAGGCGTTTGGCGCGAAGGCCGACCGTCTGACCACGGTTTATCAGGTGCACGGGATTGATGTTGCGGTGCTGAAACGCCCGCTGGAGCGCGAAGAAGCTCCGAAGGCTGATGCGATGGTAACCGACCGCCCCGATGTGATGCTGGGCATTCTGACGGCGGATTGCACGCCGGTATTGTTCCATGATGCAAAGGCGGGCGTGATTGGTGCGTGTCATTCAGGATGGCGCGGATCATTTGCCGGGATATCAGAGGCAACCGTAAGTGCCATGGAAAAGCTTGGCGCGTCGCGTGACAATATATCGGCCTCTGTCGGGCCGTGCATTGCGCGCCCGTCCTACGAAGTCGATGCCGGGTTCCGTGATACGATCCTGTCGGGCCCATCCGGGGACGAGGACCTTTTTGATCGATCCGTCCGGGATGGTCACTTCATGTTCGATCTGCCGGAATATGTCCGCCGCCGGACCATGGCGACCGGTATTGCCGCGGTCGAGCTGGTGGCGCGCGACACCCTGGCCGAAGAAGAATTGTTTTACAGCTATCGCCGGACGACCCTTCGCGGCGAACCTGATTACGGACGGCAGTTGTCAGCGATCATGCTGACCGGTTCCTGATCCCGGGATTGCGAGGAAACATGCTATGCCCCATTTGATCATGCTGTTCTTCTTTATGATCATTGCAGCCATGGTTGGCTGCGTTTTGATGTGACGCGGTGAATTTGAATAGATGATTTCTCGATTACGGTTTCTGGTTCTTTTTGCGTCCTGTGTTTTGCCGCTTGCGGCATGCGGTGATTTACCGCGCCCGTTTGAAGGGGCCGGTCGCGAAGGTGATCCGACATTGCTGGAACTGCGCGATACCAACACGGTCCGGGTCGAGATCGGTGAAGATCTGCCCAAAGGGGCATCGGTGCATTTGTCGCGCGCGATGGCACGCGCGCTTCGCAATCTTGATATCCCGGCTTATAGCGACAGCCAGATCGGCGGTGACTTTATATTGCGGCCCAATGTCGAGTCCCGTCTGGCGAGCGGTGATGCGGCCTATATTGATGTGACCTGGGTTTTGATGAACCCGGATGGCCTGGCGATTGATACCGCCCGCGGGGCGGGGGAATTGCAATCAGGTTACTGGTTTGCCCAAACCCCGAACGGCCCCGAAGAAACCAACCTTGCCGTGCCCAAGGAGCTTGCCGACAAGGTTCGCGACCTTAAGGGCGAAAAGGTCGATCCGGCACAGCAGGCATATGATCAGCTGGTGGACGAGCCGGCCAAGCGGATTGCGTTTCTGATTTCGGGGGATCGTTCCCAACTTGCCGAGGCACCGGTGGTCAAGATCGCACTTGTTGATTTTGCAGGGGCACCGGGCGATGGGAATGAAGCTCTGGTACGTTCCGCGGGGGCGTTGCTGCGTGCTAAGGGGATCGAGGTTGACGATGAAATAGATGATAGATCGATCATTTTATCGGCGACAATTTCCGTTAAACCGGTGGAACGCAAAACCACGACGCCGCTTGATCAGGTTCAGATCGACTGGGTGATCATGGACCCGGATGGCACCGAATTGGGCCAGATGGCGCAAAACAATGTCGTGCCGCACGGACGGCTTGATGAACGTTGGGGGTCGGTGGCATCGATTGCCGCCCAGGCCGCTGTCGATGCCCTTGAAGGGGCGCTTAATCAGGTGGCGCGCAAAAAGGGCATGATGCTTAAGGCCGATAAAAAGACGGTATCGTCACGTTGATAGTGTGCTGATCGTCCGATATTGCGCCAATCTGCATGACTGCCTTGTCGATATTCGGCACCGCGACCATTTACAGACTGTTAACGGCTGGTTATAACACCGCCGCGGTTCACTGATATGTGGACTTGCTCATTATTGGTCTTTGAGTGTCGTGGATATGTCGTTGGACCGGAAGGCGAAAGCGCCGAATTATACGGTCAAGTGAACGACAGGAAAGACGTGACGGGATCTGTTACCGGCAAGTTTGCATCCGGCCTGTACCGCACAGGACATTAGATTTATTCACTTTCCCGGCACCCATTAACCGAGGCCCCGCCATGAAGATCCTCGCTTGTAACAGCAACCGCCCGCTGTCTGAGGCAATTGCTGATCACTTGAGCCTGCCGCTTACCCGTGCAGATCTCAAGCGATTCTCCGATCAGGAAATCTGGTGTGAAATACAGGAAAACGTCCGCGGTGAGGACGTTTTTGTCATTCAGAGCACTTCTTTCCCTGCAAACGACCATCTTATGGAACTTCTGGTGGTTCTTGATGCGCTTCGCCGTGGTTCGGCCCGCCGCATTACCGCTGTGCTTCCGTATTTCGGATATGCGCGTCAGGATCGTAAATCAGGTCCCCGTACCCCGATTTCGGCCAAGCTGGTCGCCAACCTGATCACGGTTGCCGGTGCAGACCGCGTTCTGACCATGGACCTTCATGCCGGTCAGATTCAGGGCTTCTTCGATATTCCGCTTGATAACCTGTTTGCGTCCCCGGTTCTGACCAGCGACATCCGCAACAAGTTCGAAGGCCAGAAACTGGTCATCGTCAGCCCGGACGTCGGTGGTGTGGCACGCGCGCGTTCCGTTGCAAAACGTCTGGATGCCGAACTGGCCATCATCGACAAACGCCGCCCGCAGGCCGGTGTGTCCGAAGTCATGCATGTTATCGGTGACGTCAAGGATGCGGCCTGCATTCTGGTTGACGACATCGTTGATTCGGCAGGTACCCTTTGCAATGCGGCGACGGCTCTTAAAGAGCGTGGTGCGGCATCGGTTGCAGCCTATGTTTCGCATGGTGTTCTGTCGGGCCCGGCTGTTGAGCGCATTGCCAATTCGCCGATGACCGAAGTCGTGACCACGGACTCGATCAAGGCATCCGAAGCGGTGCGTGGCTGTTCGAAAATTCGTCAGCTTCCGATTGCACCTTTGATGGCCGAAGCCATTCGTCGAATTTCGGAAGAAAAATCTGTTTCCGTTCTTTTCGATTGAGGGTATAAGGCGCTGATGCGCTGGCACCCCTGGAGGCCAGCGCGTTTGCTTTCGTGGGTTTTCACCGGTGATTTGCACCAGCCCACGGTCGCAATATGTTTTTAGTTCAAGGAGATTTTCCGATGGCAAACACTGTTATCACTGCGGAAATCCGTGAACGGGCCGGAAAGGGGGCCGCCCGTGCCGTGCGTCGTGCCGGTATGGTCCCTGGTGTCATTTACGGAGCAAAACAGGAACCTGTTCTGTTCCAGATTGACCCGCGTCCGCTCAACAAGCTTCTGCACAAGCAGGGTTTCTTCTCGCACATTCTTGATGTCAAGATTGGCAAAGAAACCTACGAAGTCCTGCCACGCGACGTACAGTTCGACAAAGTGACGGATGCTCCGATCCATGTCGACTTCCTGCGTTTTGCAAAAGGTCAGACCATGACCGTTGAAGTCCCGGTTCGCTTCGTTAACGAAGAGAAATCCCCGGGTCTGAAAAAAGGCGGCGTTCTGAACATCGTTCGTCACGATGTCGAAGTTGAATGTGCACCGAATGCCATTCCGGAAGAACTCGTCTTCGATCTGACTGGTGTCGAAGTTGGCGACTCGATTCACATTTCGGCGATCAAATTGCCGAAAGGTGTCGAACTCACCATTACCGACCGTGACTTCACGGTTGCGACTGTTGCTGCTCCGTCTGCGCTTAAATCGGAAGAAAATGCCGAAAGCGCTGACGACGAAGAAGCGACCGAAGAATAAGATCGAGGTCTACGATGTTATTGGTGATTGGATTGGGGAACCCGGGTTCGGGATATGCCGCCAATCGCCACAATATCGGCTTTATGGCGGCGGACGAACTCGTCCGCCGTCATTCTTTTGGCCCCTGGCGCAAGAAATTTCAGGGGCAAATTGCCGAAGGCGAAGTGAACGGCCAAAAGATTCTGGTATTAAAGCCGGAAACTTTCATGAACCTCTCGGGCCAAAGCGTTGGCGAAGTCCTGCGTTTTTACAAAATTCCGATCGAAGACGTTATTGTCCTGCATGACGAGCTGGATCTTCCACCGGGCAAGCTGCGCGTCAAACGCGGCGGCGGCCATGGCGGGCATAACGGATTGCGGTCCATCGACGCCCATTGCGGCAAGGAATATCGTCGTGTGCGGCTTGGTATTGGCCATCCTGGGGAAAAGGAACGTGTTCACGGGCATGTTCTGGGCGATTTTTCCAAGGCCGAACAGAACGGTTGGCTTATGGCGCTGCTGGATGGCGTCGCACTTGAATTCCCTCGTCTCGTCAAGGGAGACGATGGCGGTTTCATGAGCAAGGTTTCGCACATTGTCTCGCCGCCAAAACCCAAGGCCGAGAAAAAGCCAAAACCGGCTGCGGCGGGTGAGAAATCGGCCAACGCTGTGAAAGGCGACGGCAAGATAGAAGATAAAGGTGCGTCTGATGCGCCGGAGGTTGAAGGCAAGCCCGACACCCCGGTCAGCAACGCCGCAACCGCCATGGCGCAGGCACTGGCCCGCGCCTTTAACAAAAAGAAATAGCATCGGGATCGGGGCCTGCCCCATCCTGTTTCAGACACATTCGAAGTGACGGAGCCCGGAAAAGATGGGATTCAAATGCGGTATTGTCGGTCTGCCCAACGTTGGTAAATCGACCCTGTTTAACGCCCTGACACAGACGGCCGCGGCCGAAGCCGCGAACTTCCCGTTCTGTACCATCGAACCGAACACCGGTCGGGTCAGCGTTCCTGATGAACGCCTTGACAAGATTGCCGCCATCGGCAAGTCGGCGACCATCATCCCGACCCAGCTTGAATTCGTTGATATCGCAGGTCTTGTGCGCGGTGCATCCAAGGGCGAGGGGCTTGGTAACCAGTTCCTGGCCAATATCCGCGAAACCGATGCCATCGTGCATGTTTTGCGTTGTTTCGAAGATGGGGACATCACCCATGTCGAAGGATCGGTTGATCCGGTGCGTGATGCGGAAACCATCGAAACCGAATTGATGCTGGCCGATATGGACAGCCTTGAAAAGCGCGTTACCGGCCTTCAGAAGCGTGCCAAGGGTGGCGATAAAGATGCCAAACTGACGCTGGAGCTGATTGAACGTACGCTTGAAGCCCTGCGCGAAGGCAAACCGGCACGTGTTGTTGAAATCAACAACGAAGACGAAGCCAAGGCGTTTCGCATGTTGCAGCTTCTGACCAGTAAGCCGGTCCTTTATGCGTGCAACGTGGATGAAGACAGTGCGGCTGATGGCAATGCGCTTTCGGCCAAGGTTGCCGAAATGGCTGCCTCACAGGGTGCGCGTTCGGTTGTGATTTCAGCCGCGATTGAGTCCGAGGTTGCCCTGCTCGAGAGTGCCGAAGACAAGAAAGAATTCCTTGAAGGTCTTGGCCTTGAAGAAACCGGTCTGGCACGTGTTATCCGCGAAGGCTACAAGCTGCTTAACCTTTTGACCTTCTTCACGGTTGGCCCGAAAGAAGCGCGTGCATGGACGGTATATTCCGGCGCAACCGCACCGAATGCCGCCGGTGTGATCCATACCGATTTTGAACGCGGTTTCATCAAGGCCGAAACCATCGCCTATGACGATTTCATCACCTTTGGCGGTGAAGCCGGTGCACGCGATAACGGCAAACTGCGTCAGGAAGGCAAGACCTACATCGTCAAGGACGGAGACATCTTCCACTTTAAATTCAACGTATAAGCCGCTTTTCGGCATTATATGACGATTGGGAAAAGCCCCGAAGGCCATCGCAGAAATGCGGTGGCCTTTTGTCATGTCGGTTTGCCTTTTATGGTCTCGGGGCTTGTCAAAACGGTTCTAAACCGCCACCCTTTCGCTATCGCAGCAACGAGGTCGGCATGAACGAATTAAGTCCCGCGAAACGCGTTTTAATGGTTTTCAATTCTGCCACCGGTCAACCCGGTCGGGTTGGGGCTGTTTTGCGCCGGTATGGGTACGAGTTCGATATTCGCCGTCCGGGTGAAGGCGACGCGTTGCCAAGTGATATGTCAGGCTACCATCTGGCGATTGTGTTTGGCGGTCCGATGAGTGCCAATGACGACCATGAGGCTAATGTTGCAAAGATCATGGAATGGCTGCCCCATGTCGTGAACAGCAACGCGATGTATCTGGGCATTTGCCTTGGTGCGCAATTGATGGCGTGCCATTTGGGGGCCAAAGTCACCTCGCGTGCCGATGGCATGACTGAAATCGGTTATTATCCGATCGAGGCGACCGAGGCCGGGCGTGAATTGTTCCCCGATGAAATGATGGTTTATCATTGGCACAGCGAGGGGTTCGAGCTTCCCGAGAGGGCCGAGTTGGTGGCCCGTGGCTCGGTTTTCCCCAATCAGGCCTATCACGTTGATAACCGGATCTGGGGTATTCAGTTCCATCCCGAGGTCGATGACGAAACGCATGAACGCTGGCTTGCGAAATCCGCGGAAAAGACTGAACGCCCGAATGGTCAGAACCCTGATCAGCAACGTGCCGGACGGGCCAGATATGATGCGGCATTCGGGGCGTGGTTTGAAAGTTTTGCGACCCGCGTTCTGATCGACGAGCGGGTTATTGTTGATGCCAACCTTGGCGTTTGCAGCGTTTAGCGTGTGGCCTGATGACAGGTCATCAGGCTTCCTGTGTCGCGCGTTCCCTGACTTGTTCCTGCCACCAGATGATGATTGAGTCCTCGTCAAAGGGCAGGGTTTGAGCATAGCCACCGTGGAAGTCCTGCCAGGCGGCGTCATATTCATCGCGAACCCCGACCAGTACCGGAATTCCCAAATCCATTGCCTTTGATATTACGTCGCGCAATCCGCGCCCGTCGGCTTCGCTGCGTCCAAACCGACCGATGATCAGGATATCGGGGGCATGATCCAGATCGCCTTCAAGCTGTTCGGACAGGGTTGCCAGTGCATCGCCATCCAGCTTGCAGCCGCGCGCCAGTGACCCGCGGTTTTTGGTGATCGGCATTTCATGTCCGGTGCCAAGATTGCGGACATACACCAGCGTTCCGCAATCACGGTCCGCGCGGCGTTTCTGCACATAGCCCGCGACGCGCAGCCCCTTGGCAACGACGTGATTTGCCAGACGATCCAGCAGATCGTCGATAGCGTCTTTGGGAAGAAAGGGGATACCAGCCAGCATTTATCTAGCCCCGGTTGCCATGTGGCAAAACGCCGGTGTCGCCAAATATCGTCAAAGTCATAGCCCGTCCTTCGCGCGGATTTCGGCGTGATCGCCACACAGATGCGATCACGCCGGATAATCGGTTACTGCCACTCGGGAACACCCGACATGTCAGGCAGATGATGCGCGATCCCTTTGTGACAGTCGATACATGTCTTTTCGCCGGTGAACAAAAATTTCTCGTGCGCTTCGACGGCACGGGGGCTTTGGCGGGTGATGTCCATTGATTCAGCGGAATGGCAGTTGCGGCATTCCAGCGAATTGTTGGCTTTCAGGCGGGCCCATTCGTGCTGGGCCAGTTCAAGACGCTTTTCAACAAACTTGTCGCGTGTGCTGATGGTGCCGAAAATCTTGCCCCAGACTTCCTTGGATGCCTGCATTTTACGGGCAATCTTGTCAGTCCATTCATGCGGCACGTGACAATCCGGACAGGTGGCGCGCACACCGGACCGGTTGGAATAGTGGATGGTTGATTTAAGTTCGGCAAAAACGTTGTCCCGCATTTCATGACATGAAATGCAGAACTTTTCAGTGTTGGTTGCTTCAAGAGCGGTGTTGAACCCGCCCCAGAAGATAACACCAGCAACGAAGCCGCCCAGCGTCAAAAAGGCGAGGCTGAAATGCACACTTGGTGAATTCAGGACCTTCCAATAGCGTTTCAGAAGATCGAACATTGGCAATCTCCCTATTCCGCGATCCGCGTGCTATTGTTGGGCAGCAATGCATCAATATCGACAAAGCTGTTGCCGACCAGCGGCTCGACCTGACGTTGTGACACATGGCACTGCGTGCAGAAATAGCGCCGTGGGCTGACCGCGGCCAAAAACTGACCGTCCCGATCCATGAAATGGGTGATCGAAACCATCGGTGCGCCGCTTTCGCCGGTGCGCGAACGCGCATGACATGACAGGCATTTATTGGCGTTTTTATCGATCTGATATCCTTCGATATCGTGCGGGATGGTTGGCGGCTGTTCGGGATAATTGCGCGGGCGTTTCTGGTCCGTATCCTCGAAGTTGCTGATCCGTGGTGCCGCGCTCTCCTGATCGGGGGCGGTACTGCGCAGGGTGGTGATCGGTTCGGCGGCATATGCCGCGCCAGCAATTGCAATAATCGCCAGCGCCATGAGCCATTTCGGGGTCATTTTCATGGTTTCCTCCCTCACACCTTTTCCAGACGGACGGCGCATTTTTTGAAGTCCGTCTGTTTGGACATCGGGTCGGTGGCGTCCAGCGTGACCTTGTTGATCAGCTGGCTTGCATCGAACCACGGCACAAAGATCAGGCCACGCGGCGGTTTGTTACGGCCGCGTGTTTCAACGCGGGTGCGCATTTCACCCCGTCTTGAAATCACCCGGACCTCGTCGCCGCGTCGCATGCCCATTTCGGCGGCATCGTCGGGATGGATGAAGCAAAGTGCGTCCGGGAACGCCCGGTAAAGTTCGGGTACCCGTTCGGTCATCGAACCGGAGTGCCAGTGTTCCAGCACACGTCCGGTACACAGCCAATAGGGATATTCTTCATCCGGGCTTTCGGCAGGCGGCTCATACGGCAGGGCAAAGATGCGTGCCTTGCCATCCTTGTGGCCGTAAAATTCGACCCCAGCCCCTGGCGTGACATAGGGATCGTAACCTTCACGGTAACGCCACAGGGTTTCCTTGCCGTCCACAACGGGCCAGCGCAGGCCGCGTACTTCGTGGTATCTGTCGAACGGGGCAAGGTCGTGACCATGGCCGCGGCCAAAGGTGGCGTATTCTTCGAACAGGCCCTTCTGGACGTAGAAACCGAAATGCTTGGCTTCGACGTTGTTGTAGTCCGGTGCGGTATCTTCGAGCGGGAATTTATTGACCTGTCCATTCTGGAACAGCACGTCAAACATGGTTTTGCCACGCAGTTCCGGTGCCTTGGCCAGAAGGTCTTCGGGCCAGACTTCCTCGATCTTGAAGCGTTTGGAGAATTCCATCAATTGCCACAGATCGGATTTGGCTTCGCCCGGCGCGTCGACCAGCTGATGCCACATATGCGTGCGGCGTTCGGCATTGCCATAACAGCCTTCTTTTTCGACCCACATCGCAGTCGGCAGGATCAGGTCGGCGGCCTCGCAGGTGACGGTCGGATAGACGTCGGAAACGGCAATGAAGTTTTCCGGGTTGCGGTAACCGGGCCAGCCTTCCTCGTTCATGTTGGCGCCAGCCTGCATGTTGTTATTGCACTGGACCCAGTACGCGTTGAGCTTGCCGTCCTTGAGCATCCGGTTCTGAAGCACGGCATGGTAGCCGACCTTGTCGGGAATTGTGCCTTCGGGCAGTTTCCAGATTTCTTCGGCGTGTTTGCGGTGTTCGGGATTGGTCACCACCAGATCGGCGGGCAGGCGATGGGAAAACGTGCCGACTTCGCGTGCGGTACCACAGGCAGAGGGCTGCCCGGTCAGCGAGAAGGGTGAATTGCCCGGTTCGGCGATTTTACCGGTCAGAAGATGGATGTTGTAGCAAAGGTTGTTGGCCCAAACCCCACGGGTATGCTGGTTAAAGCCCATGGTCCAGAAAGACGTGACCTTGATTTTCGGATCGGCATAAAGTTCGGCCAGAGCTTCGAGGCGCTCCTTGGGAACGCCGGTCATTTCATGGACCTTATCAAGGGTGTATTCCGAGACGAATTCGGCGAACTCGTCAAATGTCATGTCGGTCGAGCCACCGGCATCCGATGCATTTTGGGCCGATTGTTCGCGCGGATCTTCGGGGCGCAGGCCATAACCGATATCGATGTTACCGCGGCGGAAGATCGTGTGTTTGTTGACAAAATCGGTATTGACCCGGTCGGTCTGGATGATGTGATTGGCGATATAGTTCAGGATCGCCAGGTCGGTCTGCGGCTTGAACACCATCGGGATATCGGCAAGGTCAAAACAGCGATGTTCATATGTTGAAAGAACCGCGACCTTGACATGCGGGGCCGACAGGCGACGATCAGTGACACGCGTCCAAAGGATCGGGTGCATTTCCGCCATGTTCGATCCCCACAGCACAAACGCATCGGCGGCTTCCATGTCGTCATAGCACCCCATCGGTTCGTCCATGCCAAATGTGCGCATGAAACCGACAACGGCGGACGCCATGCAATGACGTGCATTGGGGTCAAGGTTGTTGGATCGGAAACCGGCCTTCATCAGTTTGGAGGCGGCATATCCTTCCCAGACCGTCCATTGGCCGGACCCGAACATCCCGACGGAAGTCGGACCTTTTGCCTTGAGTGCGGCTTTCCATTTTTCGGCCATCACGTCAAAGGCCTCGTCCCACGAGACGGGCGTGAAATCGCCGTTCTTGTCATAGACACCGTTCTTTTTACGCAGCAACGGCTGTGTCAGGCGGTCCTGGCCATACATGATCTTTGACAGGAAGTAGCCTTTGACGCAGTTCAGGCCACGGTTAACCGGGGACAGGACATCGCCATGGGTGGCAACCACATGGTTGTCCTTGGTCGCGACCATGACCGAACAGCCGGTGCCGCAGAACCGGCAGGGGGCCTTTGACCATTTGAGTTGGGTGTGTTCCGAATCAGTCACCAGATTTTGTGCCGCAGCAGGCAAACTGATGCCAGCAGCCGCGGCGGCAACGGCGGCGGCTTTTGCTTTCAGGGCATCGCGACGGGATATCTTTGCCTTGAACATTGTTAATTTCCTCGAGCCAAAGGTCAGACGGATTATTGGTTGTTATTGGGCGTTTTCATTGTGATGGAAGACCAGGTTAACCCCCAGAACACCAGGGATGTCGCCGATCTCTTTCATGCCGTCTGCGAGCTGTCGGTCGCTTGCGGCTTCCATCACGACAACGATCTTTCCGGACGGGTCATCGGCACTGATTTCAGTGTCGGGCATGTTCAGAAGGGCTGCCTTGATTGCTGTCATATTTTCAGGGCGAGACTGAATGATCATGCTGGAGATCACGCCGACTTTGTCATCCATGGGCTATCTCCGTGGCGGGTTTGATTGAAATGGCATCAACCGGGCATGCGCTAAAACAGGCACCACAGCCGGTACAAAGATCGTCGTCGATCAATACGCGGGCGCGACCGCCCAATTGCGGAATGATGCGGATCGCGCTTTCCGGGCAGACATCACCGCAGGAACGGCAATAGACACCGTTTTCGGCAAAGCATTTGCTGCTGACAGAAACGTCAAGATGCCAAGGGGCGGGAGCCGAACGATCAAAAACCGGTTCGTTACAGGCATCCGCACAGGCGTCACAGAAGGTGCATTCGCCTTTTGCGAAGTCGATTTCCGGGTGTCCGTCCGGACCGGCCTTGATGATGTTTTCCGGGCATGCGGGAATGCAGTCACCACACGCGGTGCAGTGATCTTCGAACCCCCATGACCAAGGAGGCCGGATGATATTTGGCGTGTGCGTTTCCCCCGTTTCTGCGGGCAAACCGCGCAGACCGGAAAAGAAAGCACGCCTACTGGTAAGTTTCGGTGCAGATGACATGGCGACGTTCCCCGATATTACATCGGTGGTCCAGGAGGCCCGGCAAACATCTGATAAATCCAGATTGAAAATCCAAGCCCGCCGACCAGCGCAACCGCCAGTACCGGGGCCAGGACAACAGCCAGCAAAACGAAGCAGCGCAATTCAGTTTTGCGCCGTGTGCCGGAATCCATCGTTTGAATATCTGTCATCGGTTCCCTCTCTTTTCAGGCTGGAAACCGTTTCTTTCGCACTTTGTATCCCCTGCGAAAGCCGGTGTTCTCTTGTGAATTACTTTGAGTACCCACAAGCAACGTAGGGGCTATGCACAGGGCATTCAACCATGAATAATTTAAAGTTTAGAGTTATTAGATTATAAGTATTCTAAAGAAGGCGGTGAGGGTGCAGGATGCTTGGCATATTAATTGTTGGTGTTAGAAGCGGTCGATCACAGTAACGCCGGTGCTGACGAAATTATCCATATTCATCAAGGCCGTTGCGCCCTCGGCCAGGGTGACTCGATCCCTGATCAGTTTTTGTGGCGCGAGTTTGCCGGTCATGATCATGTCGATCATCGCGTCATAGCGAAATGCCTGCATGCCGTGGCTACCAAGGATTTCAAGTTCGTGGGCAACCACGCGGTCCATCGGAACGCGAGCATGGGCATGGTCGCCGGTCATAAGGCCGATCTGGATGTGCTTGCCACGTTTGCGCAAACATGACACCGAATTGAAACTGGTGATCGCACTGCCAAGGGCATCGACGGATACATGCGCCCCGCCGCCTGACAGGTCCTTGATCGCGGACGGAATGTCATCACAGGTTTTGGCGTTAAGGATATCGATCGCGCCCAGTTCACGGGCAAGGTCAAGCTTGGCATCGTCGATATCAACCGCGATCACGCGCGCACCAGCCGCTGCTGCGATCATGATGGCTGACAGCCCTACACCGCCGCAGCCGTGAACGGCCACGATTTGACCGGCATTGACTTTGCCCTGGTCAATCACGCCACGGAAACTGGTGGCGAAACGACAGCCAAGGCTGGCGGCGGTGGCGAAATCCATTTCATCGGGCAGGCGCACCAGATTGGTATCGGCATAGTCAATCGCGACATATTCGGCAAAGCTTCCCCAATGGGTAAAGCCCGGCTGGAACTGATGATCACAAACCTGGTGATTGCCGCTGTGGCATTCCGGGCAATGGCCGCAGCCCGAAACGAACGGGACCGTGACCCGGTCGCCGACTTTCCAGCGTTTGATATCCTTGCCAACCGCTTCGATGGTGCCGGCAAATTCATGGCCGGGAACGTGGGGCAGTTTCACATCGGAATCATGGCCCATCCAGCCGTGCCAGTCGCTTCGGCACAGCCCGGTCGCCCCAACCTTGATGACAACACCGCCATTTTCCGGTGTCGGATCGTCCAATTTCCTGACTTCAATTGGGCCCTGATATTCGGTGAAAAAGGCAGCGCGCATGATCGTTCCCCGGTTCGGTTGGAAAGACTTTGATCAAGTATTGTCGGGTTCATCCCCGCGATGCAAGCGCGTAACTTTTGGTACGCCTACACCCGGTTTTGGTTGTGGCTTTGGCGGCTGATACCGGCCCCACGGGGATTTATCCATATTGGTTTCACCCGCGCGTCCCCATGGTCCACGGCCCGCACGTTTCATCCGTTCACGGCGTGCCGCACGTTCGGCCTCGTATGCCGCGGCCCACGGCGGTGGTGAGGCATTGGTTGCATTGCTTTTGCGACCTGGCCGGTAAACACCGAAAACCGGGACCTGTTTGGGGCCGCCCTGCCAAAGCGGGATATAGCGATATTTAAAGAACGGGATCAGCGCCAGACCGGCAAAGAAACCGGCAATATGGGCCAGAATGGCCACCCCCTGTTCGGCACCACTCGACAGATTGACGAACTGCATGCCGATCCAGAGACCAAGGACGGCAACCGCCGGAACATAAAAGATAAAGACCCAGAAGAACCACACCAGAACCCGTGCCTTGGGATACAGAAGGAAATAGGCTCCCAATACCCCGGCCAGCGCCCCGGATGCGCCGATCATCGGAATTTGCGATGTGGTATCAAGCAAGCCATGGCCGAGTGCGGCGGCAATACCGCAAACAAGGTAAAACACCAGAAATCTGAAATGCCCCATGGCGTCTTCGACATTGTTGCCGAATACCCAAAGATACAGCATGTTGCCGCCGATATGCATCCAGCCGCCATGCATGAACATGGCGCTAAAGATCGACAGGAATTCAAAGCCCGGCGGAAAAACGGCAAGCTGCGGGGGTAATTGGGCATTGCCGAATAGAACCGCGGGAATGGCACCATATTGCAAATTGACCTGAAACTGGCTTTGCGGTGCAAGGGACATGGTTAACAGGAACACGACGACATTAACGGCGATCAGGCCATAGGTCACCCATGGGGTGATTGTCGTCGGGTTGTTATCCTTGATTGGCAGCATCGGCTATCGTCCGGTCCCGTGGCTTATCCAAATGGGCTGGGTGGTACTGCACAATCAGGCGACATGTGATCGTTCACAGGTTTCAAGTGTGTTGCGCAAATATGTCCCCAACTGGCGGAACTCCTTTTTACGGGCGGAACTGCGCCGCCAGACCAGTCCTATACGTCGAACCGGAACCGGATTCTGGAAAGGAAGGATGGCCAGAGAGTCGGGGCGGCGCGCCTCCACCTCCAGCGACATTTCCGGAAGCAGGGTGGAGCCGATCCCGGCCGATACCATCTGAACCAGCGTTGACAGGCTGTTGGCCTGGAAATCGGCAGATTTGCTCCAGCCGGCTTTCTGGCAGACTTCCAATGCCTGATCGCGCAGGCAGTGGCCGTCCTCAAGCAGCAGCAGCTTTTCATCCTTGATGTCGGTGATGTCGATTTTCTTTTTGCGCGTCAGCGGATTGTCCGGGCTGCAGGCAAAAACGAATCTGTCTTCGAACAGGTCCATTTCTTCGAGCCAGTTTTCCTCGATCGGCAGGGCAATCAATGCGATATCAAGTTTTCCGGCGGCCAGAAGTTCTATAAGCTTGGCTGTCTGATCTTCGCGCAGGAAGGGCTGCAATTTCGGGAAACCGGCCCTGAGGCGGTTGATGACATCAGGCAAAAGATAGGGGCCGATTGTCGGGATCACGCCAAAATTGATCGGACCTGAAAGGGGCTCGGTCGCTGACTGTGCCATCATGGTCAGTTCATCAACTTCCTGAAGAATATTTCGCGCCCGCGAGACAACTTCACGTCCAAGCGGCGTGATCAGGACCTGACGCTTGTTGCGTTCCACCAACTGGGCGCCAAGCAGGTTTTCAAGCTCGCTGATGGCAGCCGACAGGCTTGGTTGCGTGATAAAGCACGCTTCGGCAGCCCGGCCAAAATGGCCGGTTTCCGACAATGCGACCAGATATTTGAGCTGCTTTATGCTTGGTTGGGCAGCCATAAATTTTTCCTATCGAACATCGAAATTAATTCTATTGGTCTTAGTTAGTTCATTTAACTACAAATCGCCAGCAAGGAGTGCATTATTGCACTTGCGAACAAAATTTGTACGGCCTGTCGGGGGCCGTCTTTGGGATAAATTCAAACCAAGGTTAGGAGTAACCAATATGCTTACAGTTGGCGATACGCTTCCAGAATTCAATCTTACCGGCGTTTCGGGCAAAGGTCCGGACAGCTTCGCACCGGTTACCGACAAGTCCTATGAAGGCAAATGGAAGATCCTGTTCTTCTGGCCGAAAGACTTCACCTTTGTTTGCCCGACCGAAATCGTTGGTTACGGCGAACTGAACGGTGACTTCGAAGACCGCGATGCGGTTCTGCTTGGTTGCTCGACCGATACCGATTTCGTCCACGCTGCATGGCGTACCCACCATGAAGATCTGGGCGACAGCCCGTTCGTATGGCTGGCTGACGAGAAAAAAGAACTGTCGAACGCACTTGGTGTTCTGGCCAAAGGCGAAGGTGTTGCTTTGCGCGCGACCTTCATCATCGATCCGGACAACATCATCCGTCACGTTCAGGTTAACGACCTTTCGGTTGGTCGTAACCCGCAGGAAGCCCTGCGTATTCTTGACGCGCTGCAGACAGACGAACTCTGCCCGTGCAACTGGAACCAGGGTGAAGCAACCCTTTAAGGTTTTCCAGACCGATTTGGATCCGGGCTTTGGCCCGGATCCGCTTTCAGTCCATCGGTGAAATTAATCCACGTAACCGCAAGGCTTGCGGTGTGCACGATGGCTGCGGGCATTTTTCAGTTTTGAATTTCATTCTTCAGTCAAAAGGGGATGCTTCAATGTCTTCCATTTCCGAAATCAAAGACGTCATGCCGGACTATGCCAAGGATCTGAAGCTGAACCTTAGCAGTCTTGCCAACAATCCTGGTATGACCGATCAGCAGGTCTATGGCACAGCCCTTGCGTGTGCCTATGCATCGCGCAACGCAAAGCTTCTCAAAGCTGTTGCCGCCGAAGCCAAAACCAAGCTGAGCGACGAAGCGTTTCAGGCTGCCAAGGGTGCGGCGGCGATCATGGGGATGAACAATATCTATTATCGGTTCACACACCTTGTGTCCGAACCGGAATACGCCACCATGCCCGCGCGCCTGCGCATGAACATCATCGGCAAGCCAGGCATCGACAAAGCCGATTTCGAACTGTTTTCGCTTGCGGTTTCGGCGATCAATGGTTGCGGGATGTGCATCGACAGCCACGAGAAAGTTCTGAAAAACGCCGGAATCAAAAAAGAAACCGTTCAGAATGCGGTGCGCATTGCATCGGTGATACATGCGGTTGCGGTTGTTCTCGATGCCGAGGTTGCGTTGGCGGAATAAGCCAGGTGCACCAAACTATTCGAAAAGCCCCGCTGCATTGCACAGGCGGGGCTTATACATTGAGAGGCAGAAGGATTTGTTATGATCCTTCTGCCTCTTTTTCGTTTGATCAGGCCGCAACCGGTTCGATCTGACGAAGCAGCTTTTGACTGGCTTCGATGATCTGATCCGGCTGATCGAAATGCGGGATGTGGCCGCAGTCGGCAAGGATCATTTTGTTCGCAGTACCGCTGACCTTATCGCAAATAATGTGGACCTGCTCGTCGCTGCCGAACTGGTCGTCATTTCCCTGAATAACCAGTATAGGGCAGGTGATGTTGGGCAGTTCGTCAATCATCTGCCAGTCGCGAAATGCCGGTTGGCGCCACGTATCGACCCAGGCACGGAATACGTCATCGGTCTGGAAGAAATGATGGCGTTCGAGTTTTGATTTCCAATCCGTACTGGCATAGATCGATGCCGCTTCATTGATCCCGGCAATCGTGACGTCCTCGACAAAAACATGTGCGGCTTCACTGATGACGGCACGAACATTTTTTGGGAACCGGGCGGCATATTTAAGCGCGATAGTGGCCCCGTCACTGTGGCCAAACAGGATCGGGCGATCAAGGCCAAGTTCCCTGATCAGGCCATGGAGATAGATATCGGTTTCCGTGTTGTGGAAATCGATGGGCCGCGGGATATCGTCAGGGCCGTGCGGATCGGATTTTCCGTGACCGCGCCGTTCGTAAACAATCACCGGATGGCCGGTTGCCGTGGCGAGCTTTGCCGGGAAATCGCGCCACATGCGGATGGTCCCTAGTGCCTCGTGCAGAAACAGCATCGTTGGGGCATCCGGCCTGACATTGGTCGGGATGATCTGCTGACAGGACAGGCTGATGCCGTCCACGGTGACGTAGAAATTCTCGTTTTGCATGGCGCGTCCGATTTATCGGTAATTTAGTGCGTAAATGTTGAATTGGATAATGGACAAAAAAACGGGGCCCGGCAAGTACCGGACCCCGTCGAATTTTCCGTAACCGGAAAACCGGCTTATTTCAGCGCGGCACAGGCACGTTTGATACGTGCGCAGGCTTCGGTCAGTGCCTCGGTCGAGGTGGCATAGGAAATGCGGAAATACGGCGCAAGACCGAATGCCGAGCCCTGAACCGCGGCAACGCCTTCGGACTCAAGAAGGTAGGTCACGAAATCGGTATCGGTTTCGATGACTTTGCCATCCGGGGTTTTCTTGCCAATCGTGCCGGCACAGGACGGATAGACGTAAAACGCGCCTTCCGGCTTTTTGCAGGTCAGACCTTCGCATTCATTCATGGCCTTCACGACCAGATCGCGACGTTCCTTGAACACTTCGGCGCGTTCTTTCAGGAAGTCCTGCGGGCCGTTAAGGGCTTCGACCGATGCGGCCTGGCTGATCGAGGAGGTATGCGTGCTGGACTGCGATTGAACCTTGTTGATCGCCTTGATCAGTTCAACCGGGCCTGCGGCATAACCAAGACGCCAGCCGGTCATGGCATAGGATTTCGACACGCCGTTACAGGTGAGCGTACGCGATTTCAGTTTCGGTTCCACCTGTGCGATGGTGGTGAATTCGAAACCGTCATAGACGAGATGTTCATACATGTCGTCGGACATGACCCAGACATTTTCATGTTTGAGCAGAACATCGGCAATTGCGCGCAGTTCGGCGCGCGAATAAGCCGCACCGGTCGGGTTCGATGGCGAGTTCAGAACAACCCATTTGGTTTTCGGCGTGATCGCGGCTTCAAGTTCGCTTGCCGTGATTTTGAAGTCGTTTTCTTCCTGGCATTCGACGACAACCGGAACGCCTTCGGCCATCAGGGTCATGTCTGGATAGGACACCCAGTACGGTGCCGGAATAATGACTTCATCACCCGGGTTCAGCGTTGCAAACAGCGCGTTGAAAAGCGTCTGTTTACCGCCGCAACCGACGGTGATTTCGTCGATCGTGTATTCCAGGTCATTTTCACGTTTGAACTTCGCGACAATCGCCTTGCGCAATTCCGGAGTGCCAGCGACCGGAGTGTATTTGGTCTTGCCAGCATCAAGGGCTGCTTTGGCGGCGTCTTTGATGTTGTCGGGGGTATCGAAATCCGGCTCGCCTGCGCCAAGGCCGATCACATCAACGCCGGCAGCCTTGAGTTCAGCAGCCTTGGTGGTGACAGCAATGGTAGGAGAGGGTTTGATACGGCTCAAACGGTCGGCAATAAACGCCATTGGTCTGTTTCCCTGGAATGAAATGAAATAGAAAGAATCGCTTTCTTTCGGTTCGGACCCTACGCCCGTGTTTAAAGCAATTCAAGGCAGTTTCGCGCCTTTTGCGGGTTCTTTGGGATGAAAACGGCCCGTCGCAGCATCCGATCCGAAAGTCATGACGATTTAACGCGATAGTCCGGTGCCTGTTCCGGCATTTTTTGTCCTGACGTCTCCTGACAACTGCTGACAGCAGTTGTCAGGGCTGGGGGTTGCGATGTTGTCGCGGTGGCCTATAACTATAGGCATGTCGAAAAAGGGATCGATCCGATGAACGCGCCGATACATGACGGCTTGCCGGAATTCTTGCTGAAACGCCGCCCGCCGGTTGCGGGATCGCGGGAATTCAAGCTGGTGACGGATTACCAGCCCGCTGGTGATCAGCCAAAGGCGATTGCCGAGCTGATGGAGGGGATCACTCGCGAAGAACGCGATCAGGTGCTGCTGGGGGTGACCGGGTCGGGCAAGACCTTTACCATGGCCAACATCATCGCAAAGACGCAGCGACCGGCCCTTGTACTAGCTCCGAACAAGACACTGGCGGCACAGCTTTATTCGGAAATGAAGGCGTTTTTTCCGGAAAACGCGGTCGAGTATTTCGTATCCTATTACGACTATTACCAGCCCGAAGCCTATATCCCACGCTCGGACACCTATATCGAAAAAGACAGTTCGATTAACGAACAGATTGACCGGATGCGACATGCGGCAACGCGCGCGATTCTGGAGCGCAATGACTGTATCATCGTGGCGTCTGTTTCCTGCATTTACGGTATTGGCGCGGTCGAGACCTACCTTGAAATGACACAGCGGATTGCGGTTGGCGATGAGGTTGATCGCAACCTGATCATGAAGCGGCTGGTCGAGTTGCAATATACCCGCAACGACGCCGCATTTTCGCGCGGGACATTCCGGGTGCGTGGTGACGTTCTGGAAATCTTCCCGGCCCACGCCGAAGACCGGGCATGGCGTGTTTCCATGTTTGGTGACGAGGTCGAGGAACTGGCGGAGTTTGACCCGCTGACCGGGCACAAATTTGCCACCATGGACTCGGTGACCGTCTATGCCAATTCGCACCATGTCACACCGCGTCCGACACTGGTGCAGGCGATGACCGGCATCAAACAGGAGTTGAAAGACCGGCTGGCGCAGTTCCAGCAGGAAGGAAAACTTCTGGCGGCCGAACGGATCGAGCAGCGCACGATGTTCGATCTGGAAATGATGGAAACCGTGGGCCACTGCAAAGGGATTGAAAACTATTCCCGCTGGCTTTCGGGCCGCAATCCGGGCGAACCGCCACCGACATTGTTTGAATATCTGCCGGAAAATGCGTTGCTGTTTGTTGATGAAAGTCACGTTGCCGTGCCGCAGATCGGCGGCATGTTCAGAGGTGACTATAATCGCAAATTCACCCTGGCCGAACATGGCTTCCGCCTGCCGAGTTGCGTGGATAACCGCCCGCTTAAATTCGAGGAATGGGAAGCCATGCGCCCGCAAAGCGTGTTTGTGTCAGCAACGCCGGGCAATTGGGAAATGGAACGCACGGGCGGTGTATTCACCGAGCAGGTCATTCGCCCGACTGGTCTGATTGATCCTGTTTGCATCATTCGTCCGGTGGAAACACAGGTCGATGATCTGCTGGCCGAGGCAAAGGCATGTGCGGCCAAGGGGCAGCGTGTTCTGGTCACGACGCTGACCAAACGCATGGCCGAGGATTTGACCGAATATCTGCATGAGCATGGGGTGCGGGTCCGTTACCTGCATTCGGATATCGACACACTGGAACGGATCGAAATCATTCGCGATCTGCGGCTTGGCGTGTTTGATGTTCTGGTCGGCATCAACCTTTTGCGCGAAGGTCTGGATATTCCGGAATGTGCGCTTGTTGCCATTCTGGATGCGGACAAGGAAGGTTTCCTTCGGTCGAAAACATCGCTGGTGCAGACCATCGGGCGTGCGGCGCGTAACATTGATGGCCGGGTATTGCTCTATGCCGACAAGATGACCGACAGTCTGGAATATGCGATTGGCGAAACCAACCGCCGCCGCGAAAAACAGATTGCCTATAACGAAGCCAATGGCATCACGCCAGAATCGGTGCGCAGCAAAATCCGCGATGTTCTGGAAAGCGTTGCCGAGCATGATTACGTCACGGTCGATACCGGCGTTTCGGGTGATGTCCTGATCGGGCACAATCTGCGTGCGCATATCGAAGACCTTGAAAAACGCATGCGTGAAGCCGCTGGAAACCTTGAATTCGAGGAAGCCGCCCGCCTGCGTGACGAGATCAAGCGCCTTGAGGATCAGGAACTTGGCCTTGCCGATGCCGGGCCGATGGCACGCAGTATTGGGACCGTCGGGCCAGGGTCAAAATCGGCCAACAAGTCGAAATACAAGGGGCGTCGACGCAGCGGACCTTGAGGCCTGTTCGTCTGGATAGTTGTCTGACATTTCAATGTAATCATATAAGTTGAGTCTAATTGAATGGCCTTGAATTTTTAGACTAAGGAAGCAGCCTTTCGTTGAAATCGACCAGCTAGCCGGTCTGCCGGACGGAGACGCTTTTGCCGGGCTTTGCGCACCGCCTGATTGCATTCTGTGCCCTGATTGTTTTGTGCGGGGGCGGGAAGGCTGTCCTTGCCACAGAATTGCTGGTTGCAATAAACGATGCGCCGCCTTACCGCATTGTTGCCGGGGAAGGGCAAGAGCCGGAATTTTCCGGCATATATGTCGAGGTTTTGAAAGAAGCAGCATCACGTGCCGGGCATACTTTGCGGTTTGATGTGGTTCCGTTCCGTCGGGCCCTTTATCTGATGGAAGAAGGTGGGGCGGATATCATGCTGGGACCGAACCGTTCGGCAGAGAGGGAGAAATTCATGTATTTCTTCGATGCCGCACTGCCCGACGAACCAAAAGCGATTTATCAATCGGCATTAACCCCGGATATCAGACAGATTGAAGAGCTGGCAGGCCAGCATGTCGGCGTGCTTCGCGGTGCGTCCTATATCGATGCGCTGTCGTCCGAAGAAAGTATCGAATGGGTGGAAGCAGCAGACTATCTCACACTGTTTCGGATGCTCAATCAACAGCATGTCGACGCGGTCATTGTGCCGGAATTGCTGGCAGCGGATTTGCTGAGCGACAAGAATCTGGCGGTGCGCAAGGCAAGTCTGGTGTTGCAGGGCGAACCTTCCCTTATCGGTCTGTCGCGTAAGTCGCAGTTCTTTCTCAGCCGGGAATATCGCGGTCTTGAGAAAGAACTGGTCAACATGCGCGACGATGGCACCTTTGATGATATTTATCGCCGCTACGCGGGATCGGGGTCATGAGGGCCACCGATCCCGTGACGTTTGGCCGTTACATGAACAGTTTTTCGTCTTCCATGCCCTTGTAAATATCCGCGACATATTCCTCGTAGCCATTGTAAAGCTGTGTCGGGACTTCGTCCCCGGTCGTAAGCAGGCGTTCCTGTGCCTGGCTCCAGCGCGGGTGGGGAACTTTTGGGTTTACGTTGGCCCAGAAGCCATATTCGCCGTCGTTAAGCTGTTCCCAGAAACTGACGGGGCGTTTGTCGGTAAAGGTAAATCGGACAATCGATTTGACGTTCTTGAAGCCGTATTTCCACGGGGTGACCAGACGCAACGGCGCACCGTTCTGTTTGGGAAGCGGTTCGCCGTAAATGCCGGTCGCGATCATTGCAAGTTCGTTGGTGGCCTCGCTGATTGTCAGGCCTTCGATATAGGGCCATGGATACCAGAACTGCCGCAGGCCCGGCATGGTGTCCTTTTGTTCCGCAGTTTGCATTTCGATGTATTTTGCACCTGAAAGCGGTTTGGCATAATCGACCAGTGCCTTCATCGGGAAACCTGTCCAGGGTACGGTCATCGCCCAGGCTTCCACGCAGCGGAAGCGATAAACGCGTTCTTCCAGCGGCATTTTGCGCACCAGATCCTCAAAATCGATTTCAATCGGTTTTTCAACCATTCCGTCAATCTTGACCGTCCATGGACGGATTTTCATCGCCTGGGCAGCATCGGAAATGAATTTGTGCGATCCGAATTCATAGAAGTTGTTATAGGTCAGCGCCTTTGACTTGTCGGTAATGGCGCGATCAACAACGTAAGCCGGATTGCGCATCGCCGGATAAAGATCGGCGGTGGGATCGGATCCCTGGGCCAGTGCGCGACCGATGGGCAGGCTGATTGCTGCGGCGCCGATTGATCCTGCAGCAATGCCCTTCAGAAACTGGCGACGGTTTTTGTAAACGGATTCCGGGGTCACATCGCGTTCGGCGATTTCCCAACCCTTTTTGCGGCGTATCAGCATCTAACCCTCCAAACTGGCTGTGTTCAATGTCGAAGGAAAAGGCGCTTTGGGCAAGTAACGCCTCGGTGAGGGGGGAGTGATGAGCATTTCTGATGTTGTGCAATTAAGCCAGAATGCCCGAAAACGTATCTTTTTTATGGTCATGTTTTGCATACGATCCCAAAACCGCGATGGATTGATCGTGCCAGATGATCGGTTGCAGGGTATTGTGATCTTAAATCAAACGATCCGACTGACAGGATCGACGATGCAGTTGCTATTTGGGGAACGAAAACGTGTTTGAATTCAAAGATATCGAGATCCTGCAGGATATCGTCAAGGCAGGGGGCTTTCGCGCGGCGGCCCAAAAATATGATCTGTCCCAGTCGGCGATTTCATCGCGGGTTTCCGCACTTGAAAAAAGGCTGGGCATCATGCTGTTTGACCGGTCCAACCGGCAGGTGCGTCTGACGGCGGCGGGTCTTCGTTTTCTTGAAGAAGCGCAGCGTTTATCGCGTGCACGCGATCGTATCTGGCAGGAATTGACCCATCCTGGGGAACTGAGCGGCACGGTCCGCATTGGCGTGGCGGAAACCATCGTCCATACGATTCTGACCGATATGTTGAACAAGCTCAAAGACGATTACCCGAAAGTCCGTTTCGAACTGTCGGTTGATACATCCGGCCAGTTGGCGATGACCATGGCCGACGATGCACTTGATGTTGCGATCATGTTGCGGGAATCGGTGCCGCAGGGCGCGGTTGCCGCCGCCCTTAAGCCGGTTCAACTGGGCTGGTATTGCACCGGATCGATGGAATTACCCGATCATCCGCTATCGCTGGCCGAGCTTGCCGAACATGCAATTGTTACCTTCCCGAAGGGAACGCCACCGTTTCGTGAGGTCGAAAGCATCTTTTCCGCACCCGATATTTCACCGCCTGCATTACATGGATCGGCGTCACTTTCGACCGTAAAGCACCTTGTTGGCGGGGGATTTGGTATTGGTGTTTTGCCGTCCCTGATGGTCACAAATTCCGTTTGGGATGAACATATTAAGGCAATTCCGGTGCAGGACGACGCCCGGCTGACCGACCTTCATTTCGTGATCAGTTACTTCCCGGAACGCAACCGCGAAATAGGCGAGGCGGTGATCGAGGCGGCCAGATTGTTCGATCAAACTGATCTATAAATTAGATCATAAATTGACTAAAATGATTTCTTGACAAGATCGGTTGAGTTTCTCAAGCTTATTGCGAGGCTGAGAACAGGACCGAATAAATGAACGCGACAAAAAGCGCATCTTGTTCCCCGACAACCGTTTCGGAATCTGCATCGACGATATCGCCACTGGCCTTGCGCCACGCAATTCGTTCCGGAAAACATCGGGGCACCACGACTGGCTATGCATCCGGGTATCTGCAGGGCAATCTTGCGATCCTGCCGGCAAGCCATGCCGACGAGTTTCTTAAATTCTGTGTCAAAAACCCGAAATCATGTCCGTTGATCGGCATGTCCGAACCGGGTTCACCGTATATTCCGGAACTTGGCACCGATCTTGATATTCGTACCGATCTGCCGGGGTATCGCGTGTTTCGTGGAACAATCGATTTTGAAAGTGTTTCCGATCTAACCGCGGTCTGGCGCGATGATCTGGTAACCTTTGTTCTGGGCTGCTCATTTTCGTTCGAGGCAGCAATTACGCGCAGTGGTGTGCCGCTGCGTCATATGGATGCCAACCGGAACGTGCCGATGTATGTGACCAATATTGCGACCACCCCGGCCGGGCGTTTTCATGGCCCGCTGGTGGTTTCGATGCGGTCCTTCAAACCCTCCGATGCCATTCGTGCCATTCTGTATTCTGATCGTTATCGTCTGGCGCATGGTGCGCCGGTTCATATTGGCGATCCGACCAGCATTGGCATTTCCGATCTCATGAAGCCGGACTTCGGCGACGAACCTGTCGTGAACGATGGGGATATCCCGGTTTTCTGGGCCTGTGGCGTTACGCCGCAAATGGCGATCCGCAATGTTTTGCCGGACCTTGCCATTACGCATGAACCCGGTCTGATGCTGGTGACGGATGTCCTGGCAGAAGCCGCGGAATTTTCACTACAGACAAAGACCGCCTGAAATCACAAACAAAACCCAGCTATCAGAGAGGACCATCTCATGAAAAAGACAGTATCATCGTTACTTGCCGTTTCGGCCCTTGGTGCAGGCATGATGGCAACCCCGGCCTTTGCCGAAGACCTTGCCGTTGTCGGCAGCTGGAGCAGCCTGCCACTGAACAAGCAGTTTGAAACACCATTCTGGACCGAAGAACTGCCAGCAGCATCGAACGGCGAAATCAATGTTCAGATGACCACCCATGATCAGATGGGCATCGGCGGCGGTGACGTTTTCCGTATCCTGAATGACGGTGTTTTCGATGTTGGCATGACGGTTGCCGATTATGCGGTTGGCGATGCCCCGGAACTTGAAGGCCTTGACGTGCCGCTGGTTGCCAATACCGCCGAAGAAGCGCAGGCAATGGTTGAGGCCGCCCGCCCGATGGTCGAGGATATCTTCAAGGAACGTTTCAATTCCAAGGTTCTGGCAATTGCCCCGTATCCGCCGCAGGTCGTTTTCTGTAAAGGTGACGTGACTTCACTTGAAGACCTTAAAGGTAAAAAGGTTCGTGGTTCGGGCCGCATGACCACCAAGTTCCTTGAGGCACTGGGTGCCAACGGCGTCAATGTTGCGTTTTCCGAAGTGCCGGGCGCGCTTGAACGTGGTGTAATTGACTGTGCCGTTACCGGTGCCGGTTCGGGATACAGTGCCGGTTGGTGGGAAGTTTCCGACCATCTGATGACCATTCCGCTTGGCGGCTGGGACCCGGTCGTAACAGCGATGAATTTCGACAAGTGGAACAGCCTGTCGCCGGAAATGCAGAAACTGATCACTGATGAAGTCAATTCCAAGTTCGAAGCCCCGGCATGGGCCGCGGCCGCAGGTGCGCTTGAAGCCGACATCGCGTGTCTGACCGGTAATGGAACCTGCCTGGCGGGTGATCCGGCAAGCATGACCCTGGTTGAGGCATCTGATGCCGATCTTGCCAAGGCCAAGGAAATCCTGACGACTGTTGTTTTGCCGGAATGGGCCGAACGCGCCGGTGCGGACTGGGTTAAACGCTGGAACGATACAGTTGGCAAAACCGTCGGTGTTGCCGTACCTCTGAGCTAAGCAGAAAACCAGCCGGAGGAGGCCGCAACCGTGACTACCTCATTGATTGCGGCCATCCGCCGCATTAACCGCATGATCGCGTTGCTTGTCGGACTTGTTCTGACAGGCTGCGTAATCCTGATCATCGCAGATATTCTTTTGCGTGAAGTCGGCATTTCCTTTGGGGGTGCGGATGAAATATCGGGATATGTGATGGCCGGGGTTGCCAGTTGGGGCATGTCGTATGCCCTGACGGAACTGGCGCATGTCCGCATTGACCTTATCCGTTTGCGCCTGCGCCAGCGTGGCAAGGCGATGCTTGATCTTCTTGCGATCATTGCCCTTGCCGGAACGTCGATTGTTATTGCCGTTCAAAGCTGGCCGGTTCTGCAAAAGACGATTGAGCGCGGGTCACGCGCCAATACCCCGCTTGAAACACCGCTATGGATACCGCAATCGATCTGGCTTTCCGGCTGGATATGGTTTGCCGTGTGTTCAAGTGTTCTGGTGATCCTGACATTGTCGCTTCTGGTCAAGCGTAACCTTGAGCAGGCCGACGCGCTTGTTGGTGCGCGCTCCGAACTGGAGTTGGAAGCATGATCTTTACAGTTACCGCATCGCTTCTGGGGCTTTTGGCCCTGTCCATTCCGGTCGGGATTGTTCTGTTCCTTCTGGGGTTCGGGGTCGATCAGCTGTTTTCGCCTTTCCCGCTTTTGCGCGGGCTTGGGCAGGTGGTCTGGTCATCGTCGAATTCATCAACCCTGATCGCCATTCCGTTCTTTGTGCTGCTTGGGGAAATTCTGGTGCGCGGGGGCATTGCCGAACGCACCTATGAAGCCCTTGATAAATGGTTTTCATGGCTTCCGGGCGGATTGATCCACGCCAATATCGGTACCGCGACGATGTTTTCGGCAACGTCGGGGTCATCGGTGGCGACGGCGGCGACGGTGGCAACCGTTGCCATGCCGCAGGCCGAAAAGCTCGGTTATGATCCGAAACTGTTTTCCGGTGCGATTGCCGCGGGTGGGACGCTTGGCATCATGATCCCGCCTTCGATCAACCTGATCGTCTATGGCTTCCTGACCGAAACATCGATCCCGCGTCTTTTTCTGGCCGGGTTGATCCCGGGGCTTCTGATGGCGGTGGCCTTCATGATGGTCACAGCGATCCTGTGCAAGATCAAGCCGACCCTTGGCGGCACAAGCCGTTCATTCACCTGGTCGGAGCGGATCGGCAGCCTGCAGCATCTTCTGCCGATTGTGGTTCTGTTCCTTGTGGTGATCGGGTCGATCTATGTCGGTTGGGCAACGCCAACTGAATCGGCCGCCGTCGGGGTTGCGATTGCGATGCTGATTGCGGCATTCAATCGCGGTGTTTCGCGCGAAATGATCGAACGCTGCCTGTATGGCACGGTTCGGATCACCGCGATGATCATGCTGGTGATTATCGGGGCTTATTTCCTGAACTTTACCCTGACCGCCGCAGGCATGGGGCGCGAGCTCAAGGATCTTCTGACCGGTCTGAATTTTTCGCCGATGGGGACTTTGATGGTCGTGATCCTGCTTTACATCGTGCTGGGTTTCTTCATTGAAACCCTGTCGCTGATGGTGGCGACCATTCCGATCATTGTGCCGATCATGACCGGCATGGGATTCGATAAGGTCTGGTTCGGAATCCTCCTGATCGTTCTGATCGAGATGGCCCTGATCACACCGCCTGTCGGACTTAATCTTTACGTTGTGCAGGGCGCACGCAAATCAGGTCGATTGTCCGATGTGATGCTGGGCGTCATTCCGTTCGTTCTGGTGATGCTTGCCATGATCGCCCTGCTTGTCGCGGTGCCGTCCGTCGCCCTGTTCCTGCCCGACATCCTTTGATCCGGTCGGGATAAACACGCGCGACAACACGCATCATGTCTTGATCTTTTGTGCCTTCGGGGCGGACCGGGAAACCGGTTCGCAACCGCCAGATGCGCGCAAAATTTGTAAAAATCAGAATTTGGATAACGCAAATGCAGATGAATTTTATCCTTGATGGCGGTGCCGTCAGCTTTGAAATCGGCCATTGCACGGTTGCTGGCTGGACCGGTCGCGATGCCAAGGCGATCCAGCATCACATTGACGAACTGGCCGCCATCGGGGTCAAACCGCCTTCGACCGTGCCGCTTTATTACCGCACATCGTTTGGCATGCTGACCCAGGCACCGGTGATCGAGGTGGTTGGCAAAGGCACATCGGGCGAGGTAGAGCCGCTGGTGATTGCAAAGGATGGTGTTTTGTATCTTGGACTGGCATCCGATCATACCGACCGCGAACTTGAAGCCCATTCGGTTGCACTGTCAAAGCAGATTTGCGCCAAGCCGGTCGCCAACACGATCTGGAAATTTGACGATGTTGCCGATCATCTGGAACAGATCGAACTAAAATCCTGGATCCGTGAAGGCGACAGTGATGAATGGGTTCCATATCAGGAAGGCACGATTGCATCGATCCGTCCGCTTTCCGATCTTATCGAAGGTTCGGGGCTAAAGTCGGCAGGGGCCAGTGGTAAGGCGGCTGCGATGCTGTGTGGAACTTTTGGTGCGAAGGGCGGGGTGCGTCCGGCACGTTCGTTTAAAATGGCGATGAATGACCCGGTACGGGGGCTGAGCATTACGCACAGCTATGACATTGTTGAATTGCCTGAAATCGCCTAGGCTCGGTTTCAGAAAATTTCCATAAAAATCAGAACGTAACGGAGGCAGCCCGATGGGTGCGATCATCGACAAGGCAAAGGCGGCAATCGACAGGGTCTATCAACTGGGCGATTTGGCAGCCAGGATTTTCACCGAGTTTGACCGCGACCGCATTTTGCGTGACGCCGCGGCGGCCGAGGAACGCGTTGCGCAATCGGCAACAGCCTTGCCGTTGGCCGGTATGCTGGTTTCGGTAAAGGACCTTTACGACGAGGCCGGTGTGACCACCACGGCAGCATCAAAATTGTTGCAGGGGCGTCCGGCAGCAACGCGGGATTGTGAAACCATCGCGCGTATCAAGGCTGCCGGTGCCGTGCCGTTTGGTCGCACCACGCTCAGCGAATTTGCCTATTCCGGTGTTGGACTTAACCCGCATTACGGAACGCCGGGCAATGTGTTTGACCCTGAAGGCATTCCGGGCGGGTCGACATCGGGCGGTAGTTTGACGGTTGCGCTTGGTCTGGTCGATATCGCGTTGGGTACTGATACCGGCGGATCGGTCCGCATTCCGTCGGCGATCAACGGGCTTTATGGCTATAAGCCCAGCCGTTTGTGGATGTCGGGCGAAGGCATTCATCCGCTGGCCAAAAGCTTTGATACGGCAGGGCCGCTTGCCGGTGATTTGCAAACCGCCATAGCCGCATTTGAAGTCATGTCGGGCAAAACCGTCCCTGCACAGGATGGCAAACCCGCCCCGATCAAAATCGGTGTGCCGGCCCATGCCTTTGTGAATGATCTTGATGACCGGGTGCGGGCGGATTTTGATGCGGTTTGCAAAAAGCTGGCAAATGCCGGACATCAGTTGATCGAGATTGATCTGGGCTTTTTGGCCGAAAATGCCGTGATCAACAAAATTCTTGTCGCGGCCGAGGCGCATAAAATCTATTCACAGGATTTCAAGGCGCTTGAAACTTGCGGCGATCCGCGTGTTTTGAACCGGATGCGTTTCGCCGATACACTAAGTGCGGCAGACCTGATTGATGCCTATGCCAAACGGACCGACGTGATTGCGATGTTCAGTTCGGCCATGGCGGATGTCGATGTGATGATTTCACCAACATTGCCGATGATGGCCCCCAAGATTGCAGAAGTTGAGGCCGACTTTGATCGTTTGAATGCGATGATGTTACGCAATACTTCCTATCTGAACCTTTCGGATGCCTGCGCCATTTCAATCCCGGTTCCGGCTGGTGATGGTGTGGCACCGGGGGCGTTGATGATTGCGGCACCGCACGGGCATGATTTTGCGGTTCTGCATGCGGCAAGGCGGATTGATCCGTTACTGCGTGGATAGGGTTCGGTTGGCGAAGCCGGATACGAAGAAGGCCCGGAAATCCATCCGGGCCTTTCTTGTTGAGCACGACGTTTTGCGTCTTAGCTTTCCAGCAGGGATCGCAACATCCAGGCGGTTTTTTCATGGACCTGAATACGTGCGGTAAGCAGGTCTGCGGTGGCGTCATCGTCTGACGAGTCGCAGATCGGATAAAGCGAACGCGCGGTCTTGATCACGGTTTCATGACCTTCGACCAATTGCGCGATCATGTCCTTGGCGGCAGGTACGCCAGTTTCTTCGGGGATTGACGAGAGCTTCGAATAGGCCGAAAAACTTCCCGGTGCAAAGGCCCCCAGCGACCGAATACGTTCGGCAAGTTCGTCAATCGCCATGGCCAGTTCGGTATATTGTTCTTCGAACATGGTGTGCAGCGTCTGGAACATCGGCCCGGTCACGTTCCAGTGGAAGTTATGGGTTTTGAGATACAGCGCATAAGAATCTGCCAGAACGCGGCCCAAGCCGTCGGCGATTGCAGTGCGGTTGGTTTCATTGATTCCGATATCGATCTGCATGTTGTCACTCCGGTTAAATGGGGCACATGCCCGAAGGTTTTCTCTTTGTCTGCAAAGAGTATCAATCATTAGAAAACTTTACGCCAATCAATAGTTTAATGATTAGCGATAGATCAATTCTATTACTTTTTATGTGGTTTTTGTCGGGCACTGACGATCAGATCGGCCTGCTTCCCTGCAATTTCCTGCATGTGGGAGAAACTTCGCGTGAAAAAGCCAGTGCCCTGTGTGAGTGACCGTAATTCCATCACCATGTTGCCGGTTTCGGATGCTGGCATCTGCACGTCGATTTCGTCCCATCCCTGCCAGTCATCCTTGGCGCTGAACCCAAGGATCTGACCACGCCGGGTGCTGACCAGTCGCTGGGCTTTTGACGTGAATTCGGACGGAATTGAAATCGCATATCTTTCGATGGGTTCAAGCAGGACAGACTGCCCTTCTTTAAGCGCTTCGGCGATGGCGATGCGCCCGGCCATCTGAAACGCCTGATCGGAACTGTCGACCGCGTGATAGGACCCGTCAACCAATTCAACCGCGATGTCGACAACTGGGAAACCGAGCGGCCCGGAACGCGTGGCGTCACGCACCCCTTTTTCGACAGCTGGGATATATTGCCGGGGAATGGCCCCGCCGACGATCCGTTCAGTGAATGAAAAACCTTCGCCGCGTCCAAGGGGTTTCACTTCGATCTGGGCATCGCCAAACTGCCCGTGACCGCCGGTCTGCTTTTTATATCGCCCGCGCGCCTGGGCTGGTTTGCGCACGGTTTCCTGATAGGCGGTTTCAATAGGCCGGGTTTCGATTTCAAGGTGATAGCGGCTGCGAAGCTGCGCCAATGCGACCTGAAGATGGATATCACCCTGCCCCCGTAAAACAAGTTGTCCGGTATTGTCGCTATGGATGAAGGACAGCGACCTGTCCTGTTCGCACAGATGGCGCAAAGCCTCGGTCAGTTTGACGTCATCGCCGGGCTTGGTGACTTCCAGCCCTGTTTCATAGAGCGGGGGCAGAGGATCGGGCCACAGATTATCCATTTCACCATCGGTGGTGCAAAGCGAACCAGTTCGCAGATGATCAATGCGCGGCAGGCCGATTATGCTGCCAAATGTGCCGATATCGAGCTTCTCGTGCTTATCGCCAAAGACCTGACACATGCCCGCAATCTTGTCACGGCCTAGCGTGTCGCCATTCTTTAGCTGTCCCGAAAGGACGCGCCCATAACAAAACCGCCCCGCATGGGGCAGATGAACAGTTTTGAAAATCTGGACGGCGGCGACGTTATCTTTCGGCTCAATGCCCAGGCGATGGGCGCAGACATCTGCATTCGGGGTCTCGTGGCGCAACGCCTTTAACAACCGGATGATCCCGTGATCATGTTCGGCAGACCCGAAAAAGACCGGAACAATCAAATCCTTGGCCAGATCTCGTTCAAGATTGTCATAGATCGTTTCTGTTGCCGGTTTCTGATCTTCTAGAATCTGTTCAAGCAGGTTGTCGTCAAAATCTGCCAAAGCTTCGAGCAACCCGTCGCGGACTTCTGTTTCGCGATCCTTGGCATTGGCGGGCAGCGTGATCAGTTTCGACGGTTGCCCTTCCAGATATTGATAGGCCCGTTCGGAAACGACATCGACGAAACCGGTTATCGTATCGTCAGGCCCCTTGCCATCGCGGATTGGAATTTCACGAAGAACAAGTGGGCGTTCCGAAATTGATTGCAACGCATCAAGACTGTCGCGCAGGCGGATGCCGCCATGGTCGGTTTTGTTGATGAAAATCAGGTGCGGAATGCGGTTGCGATCAAGAAATTTCAGGGTCGGTGCGGCGATCATGGCACGTGTCGGATCGGGTTCGACCACGACGATCGCAACATCGCATATCATCGCGGCTTCGCGGGCATCCTGTGCAAAGTCGACAGAGCCAGGGCAGTCGATGAAGTGCCATTCCTCGTCAAGATAACGGGTTTGGGCAACGGTCATTTCGGTGCTCATGTGCCGTTCGCGTGCTTCGGCGGTTGCATCACCGATTGTCGTGCCATCGCGAACGGTTCCCTTGCGATGGACACGGCCGGTTGCGGCAAGGAGGCTTTCAAACAGGCTGGTCTTGCCGCTGGAATAGGGGCCGATCAATGCTGCGCATCGCGGAACATGCCGGGGGCCTGAGGCGGGATTTGTGGCGTCATCTTTGTCTTTTGTGTCTTTAGACGGGGGCATGGACATCTCCTTGACGCATCATGGGACGCATGGGACCGGTCCGCGCATGGAGGTTGGTTCTGTCATCGCCCGGTAATTTTTGGCGGTTCCATGTGCTGTTGCCAAGGTGGCAACCGGTCAGGACGTTTCGCGGGCCCGGTTTGTGCCGGGTCTGTTTAGTGCGTGATGTCCGGTCTGCGTTGGCATGCGGGGCAAGGAGCCGGTGCCGGGAGTTAATGCAGGTGCATGCTGAATTTCGGATTGGCACATTCAGGCCAATGTGAAACCGGACAATCTTCAGGATAGATCATTATTGTTCATTTCGCTATCGCGGGTTTGGAGTATCCGTGCCTCTTTTTGACCATAATTCGCCCTCAAATGGCCCTATGCGACCTGTTTTCCTGCCCTATTCACAAGGCAGATTGGTCACTGTCAGTCGAGGCAACGGCCAGAACCTTCTGTCCCCCCTCAAACGTCTTCTGGCCCGTTCTTTCATCTTCCCCCGAAGAAAGAACAATTGCAGACCTCGCTGATCGGTCTCCCCAAGACCATGAAGACCCCGAAAATGGGGCGGGTAAATCCCGCCCCTTCTTTTTTCCCGAACGGAAACAGGTTTTTCGCGGTTTCAGCTCCAAACTTTATTTTGCCCCAATTTGCCCCTGAATGGTCATTACCGGCCGGTTTTTACGCCCCAATTCAAGGGCATATTCACAATTGTCAGATGCGGAAACGCCGGTGAAGCGCCCCTCCCTCGCTACTCACCGGGACCTTTAAAATCACTGTCCCCCGCAGTGATCTGCACCCCAAGGTCAAGGCACCGTATCTGACCGGTCTCCCCAAGACCATCTGTCCCCAAAAAGCGTGGGGCGGGCAAATCGCCCGCCGCGCGCTTTTTCTTTGTGGGGCCTGACCCTAGAGACTGAAGATCGGTGTTGGCGTTTCGCGCCCACGCACGGTGACTTCACCGCGCGCTTGCCAGGCAAAACCTTCCTCGCAGGCCCTGACGGTATCCTCGGTCGCAAGGATGTAGCTGCCATATTGTTTGTTTAGCTGTTCCAGCCGGGCGGCAATATTGACATTGTCACCATGGACGGTGAAGGTCAGACGGTTTTCCGATCCAACCGCACCGATCACGATATCGCCGGTATTGATCCCGCAACGGGTTTTGAGCCGGCCGCCATGGCAAAATGTGGTTTCAGCACAGACCCGTGTGATATCAATTGCTGTCCGTACTGCGTTTAATGCGTGGTCGGGATCGGCTTTTACCGCGTTGAAGGTAATCAGCATTGCGTCGCCCTGAAATTGGGTGATCACGCCACCATGTTTATTGATCACATTGCTGGTCGCGGCGAAATACTCGTTGAGCATTGCAGCAAGTTCTTGCGGGCTCAGCTTTTCGGAAACGCCGGAAAACCCCTCGATATCGGTAAACATGATGGTGGCCCTTGCGGCTTCACCATCGCCAGGTTTGATTTGCTGGTTTGCGTGGGTAATGCGCGCGGCGACCTCGGGCGAGATAAAGCGTGACAGCTCGCTTGCCGCGATTTCATCTGTGACGGCACGGGTGAACGAACGTTGTGCGCGCAAAACTGCAATCGCCAACACGGTTGATACCAGAACAATGGCAATGATCTTGTCGATCTCGGCCCCGATCAGGATCGAATTGGATGTCAGATAGGTCACATAATCCCGCGTGATCATGCTTTGGCCGCGTTCGCTCCAGATCACATAGAAGACCAGTATCAGCCAGCCAATTGCCGCCGTTGCGCCCGCCAGCAAAATATAACGCGGGTCAAACCGCAGGGTGCGCAGCGAGATGAAGATGAACACATAGATCATGGTCGGCGATTTGAGATAGAAGCTTGCCGGTTGCATATACTGGATATGGAAGCTCCAGATCAGGACCATTAGCAAACCAATATCGACAATAACCGACAGGGTCAGGAACCAGTTTGACAGGCTGCTGCGATAAGACAGTGCCAGTCGGATAAAGGTGAACATGAAATATAGTCCCAAAGCCCATGGGACAGGATGAATTCCGGTGTTCATGAATGTTTTGGGTGAGACGGCGTAAAGGGTCGCAAAGATCGTCACCAGCAAGAGCTGCACCCAGCCGATCAGTTTTTCGCTGTCTTGCTGCTGATGGGCGATTGCATCACGCACACGGTCTGGCAGTTGATCCTGTGCCGGTTTGCCAAACAGGAACTGACCGATATTTTTCTGCATGATTTTTATCCCCGATTACCAGGCGCATATCCGCGCAAGCTTCATACTGCGTGGTTTCGGTGAGACTGCCAAGGTGAAGTCGGGGTGCGGCGGGTCACAGTTGCGCGTGGTGATGGTGAGGATATCGTCAGGGCAAAAAAAAGCCGGGCAAATGAATGCCCGGCAAGTTTATCAGGGAGGCTTCACGTCTGGGAGACGTAGGACCCTTCTCAGGGCCCTGGGTATGCCGGGCAGGGCGCCCGGCAAAGACCGAAATTCGGTCAGGGAGAAAACTCTGTACCGCGATGCGGTTGTTCACCGCTGCGGTTCGAAGAGGAAGATAGCGTTTTTGACGGGAAACACCACTGTCAAATTGCTCATTCAGCCATGCGTAAATTGCATAAATCTTGGGCTGCGAAAATTTTTCCTGTAAGTAACTGAAATATATAAAATATTTATGGATTCTAATGCGCTTGTTCCCAATCTTTTGATCAGTTTACTGCCGCTTAATTGTGCGAATGCGAAAAAAATGCCGGTAGCTAGGGGAAGCTACCGGCAAGATCAACAGGGAGGCTTTAACGTCTGGGAGACGAGGAATCCAAGGAAGATTCCAAGCCGAATAACGTTTCGGCGGACGGATCATGCGGAGATCAGGAAAAGGTGAAAGCGCTCTTCGCGTTTGCGGTCGCTAACAACTTCTGATGTGAATATACGCATATGATCTTACGCTTAAAAATAGAATAACGACAATCCAACCATGCGCTCAGTGCATGGCGAAAAAATGTCAGTAAATTGAAGCTATTATGACTGCGTTTTCTTGAAAGGCCCGATTTTGCATCCTGATAAACCTGCGCATCATGTCAGTGATTTACTAATGCGCGCTCAGGTTTGGCCGTCGTCGGTATGTCATCGTGCGGGGTGCTGTAAATCAAAGGTTGTATTGTTCCGTTGAGACGCAAGAAAAAAGCCCCGCAACCAGATTTGTTGCGGGGCTTTGGATTCTCTTGCTGCCGTTTGCGTTAGTCAGCGGCAGCGGCAGCATTGACTTTTGCTTTGACCTTGTTGATTTCCTCGATCAGGAAATCACGGAACACCGCAATGCGTTTGGAATGGCGCAGTTCTTCGGGATAAACGAAATAGGCATCGAAACTTGGCCCTTCGAGTTCCGGCAGAATGCGGACCAGATTGCTGTCGGCGGGCAGCAGGTAATCGGGCAGAGCTGAAATACCAAGCCCGGACTCGGTCGCACGGAAGATACCATAGATATTGTTCAGCTTCAGGATCGGCCGCATGTCCGGTTTGAACTGCTGGGCGACGGCCATCATCCAGTTGACGTTGGAAACCGGCGGGCGCGCATCCGCACCATAAATGATCAGGCGATGATCTTTCAGGTCTTCGGGTTTCTTCGGAATGCCGAACTGCTTGATATATTCGGGGGATGCGAAGACATGATAACGCAGCGTCATCAGTTGACGCTGCACCAGATCGGCCTGACGTGGGGGCTGCATGCGGATCGCAACATCGGCCTCGCGCATGGCAAGATCGAGTTCCTCGTCGTTGAGTACCAGCGACAATTCGATTTCCGGATAGCGTTCAAGGAATTCGTTGATCCGCGGTGTCAGCCAGGTTGAGCCAAAGGCGACCGTGGTGGTGACCTTCAGCGGACCGCTGGGGCGTTCCTTGGATTCGCGAATGCGGGCTTCGGCCATGGAAAGCTTGGCAAACACATCATGGGCCGTGCGATACAGAAGTTCACCCTGCTCGGTCAGGATAAGGCCGCGGGCGTGACGATGGAATAGCGGCACCTTGACGCTTTCTTCAAGTGCGCTGATCTGCCGGCTGACAGCCGACTGGCTCAGATTGAGATTTTCCCCCGCGTGTGTGAAGCTTCCCGCTTCCGCAACAGCGTGAAAAACACGCAGCTTGTCCCAGTCCATAGACCTGCTCCTAATGTCACTGTCGCGCTATTGCCGCAACAGTCCCCTGATACTTCTTTATCTTCTTCTTAGAAGCATTTGGTTTCCACACTGTTAAGCCGCATGCGGAATTGCTTCCAAACTGATATCATTAGATCAATATGAGGCCTTTGACGCGATCTGCAAGCAACCAATTGCGAAAGTGGTGATTTCGTTCACGCCGAATTCGTAAATGAACTCAGGGGATTGCCCGGAAACAGCGTATTCGTGCATTGCGAAAAAGGTTGTATTTCCGTCTAACGCACAGAAAAAAGGGGCACCATCAGCACCCCTTTATCATATCTGGTTCTCGTGTTGCCGTGTTTATTCGGTGTGCTCGGCAATAAACTTTTCGGCTTCGAGGGCGGCCATGCACCCCATGCCTGCTGCGGTAACCGCCTGACGGTAAATCTTGTCGGTCACGTCGCCTGCGGCAAAGACGCCCTTGACGTTGGTTGTGGTGCTGCCCGGTTTGACAAGGATGTAATTTTCGTCATCCATGTCGATCTGTCCTTTGAACACGGCGGTTGCCGGATCATGGCCGATCGCAACAAAGAAACCATCCGCAGTAATGTCTGTCAGATCGCCGGTTTTTACATTGCGCACGCGAACGGCTTCAACGCCATCCATCGGGCCGTCACCGCCAAGAATATCGTCAATGACGCTGTCCCAGACGACGTCGATCTTTTCATGCTTCAGCAGGCGATCCTGCAGCATTTTTTCCGCGCGCAATTCGTCGCGACGGTGCACGAGCGTCACCTTCGAGCAGATCCCGGCAAGATAAAGAGCTTCTTCAACCGCGGTATTGCCGCCCCCAACAACCACAACCGGTTTGTTGCGATAGAAGAACCCGTCACAGGTGGCACATGCGGAAACACCGCGACCGTTGAATTTTTCTTCGCCCGGAAGGCCAAGCCAGCGGGCCTGTGCGCCGGTTGAAATGATCACGCTTTGGGCAACATAGACATCACCCGAATCGCCTTTGCAGACGAAGGGGCGTTTCGAAAAGTCGACTTCGGTGATCAGGTCGTGGACCATTTTGGTTCCGACATGCTCGGCCTGCGCCTTCATCTGATCCATCAGCCACGGGCCCTGGATGACATCGGCAAAGCCGGGATAGTTTTCAACATCTGTCGTGATCGTCAACTGACCACCTGGTTGCAGGCCCATAACCATCATGGGTTCCAGGTTGGCGCGTGCAGCATAAATCGCTGCTGTGTAACCGGCCGGGCCGGATCCGATGATGAGGACTTTGGTGTTATGTTCCTGGGCCATGTGCTTTGCATATTGTGGTCGGTGAAAAACAGGTTTCGAACATATGGGGTGATATGGCATTGCGCAACCGCCTCGCACGATGTTTTGCAAGGTTTTCGGAACTGTGTCCGATGTTGCTTTTCAGCCTGACATTCCGATTGGCGGAAAATAGCGGTTTGCAACGTTTTGATACAAAATTGTGCAGTGCATTTGTACGCGTTACAAAAGGGCAGATTGCATTCTGCTGCCGAATATATTATTGCCAGCGTACTGGCCCCCTGTAATATTGTTTCGTCCGGGGTAAGTTCAGCGCACAGAATCGAGGGATAAATGCAACGGGTCAAACTCGACAAGATCGACCGCAGAATTCTGCGCGATCTCCAGGAAGATGGCCGCATGACCAATGTGGAACTTGCACGCCGTGCAGGTATTTCTGCGCCACCCTGTCTGCGTCGTGTCCGTGCGCTTGAAGAAGCCGGTTTCATTCAGGGCTATCATGCCGATGTTGATGCGCAGGCGCTTGGATATAATGTAACCGTGTTTGCGCTGGTCGGTCTTGCAAGCCAGGCTGAACATGATCTGCGCGCCTTTGAAGGCCGTGCCGCTGCATGGCCGGAAGTGCGCGAATGTCACATGGTTGCCGGTGAAATGGATTTCCTTTTGAAAATCGTTTCACACAGCTGGGACGAATATCAGAAGTTTCTGACAACCGAACTGACGGTTGCGGAAAACGTCAATCACGTGAAATCGGCACTCTCGATTCGTACCGCCAAAAACCAGCCCGGTGTTCCGATTGATATCGAGGCCGAGGACTGAGCTGAATTGCATCAGTCCGATAGATAAAAACCGGCACCTTCGAGGTTGCCGGTTTTGTTTTGTCTGCGTGCCAGAAACAGGTTTGTCGTTAATCAAAGCGGAGCCAATCATGTGACTGGCTCCGCTTTGAGACGCCCGTTATCCCCCCGGCCGGGCGTCGCACGCTGTTGGTGTTCTCGATCTTTCCAGAACGATCATTTCAGAATGATGCCAAAAAATATTATGAATTCAATTCTTTGTCACGTGCTTGATGATCAGTGGTTTTATTGGCCAAGGTTCTTTAACTCATCGCCATCAATTTCATACTGCAGGGCGCCGGAGTTACGCGCGCCTAGCCGTTCGTAAAACCGGCAGGCGGCCTCGTTGCGATGCAGGACGGACCACCACATTGAAATATAGCCGTGATCCAAGGCGTATTTGCCAAGAGCCTTCATCAGTTTGTTGCCAACTTTTTCCGAACGCATGTCTGGCACAACATAAAGTTCGGTCATCCATAACCCGATTTTTGAATAATCCGGGTTATAGAACGGCTGAACGATCGCCTGTCCGACAGCGCTACGCCTATCCCATGCGATCAGGCTTTTGATCAGTGCCTTGGGCCCGAACATCATTTCATGGATGCTTTCGGTCGTATGGGGCGGATTGTCGTAATCAAGTTCGACATGCAGGGCATTGGACATGTCGGCGACATGGACGCTGTCTTCCGGGCGGGCGTGGGAAATGATGATGTCAGGTGTCATGGCAAATGCTTGTGCAGGGTATTTGGATCAAAAAAAACGGCCCGATAAACATCGGGCCGTACTTTCGCAAGATATCATAACCGGATCAGGCGAATTCGACCTTCAGGATCTCGTAGCTCTTCGTGCCCCCAGGCACGGTAACTTCTACGGATTCACCAACAGCCTTGCCAATCAGCGCACGGCCAATCGGGGATGTTGTCGAAATGCGACCGGAATTGATATCTGCCTCGATCGGGCCGACGACCTGATAGGTGGTTTCCTCGTCGGTGTCCTCGTCGACAAGATGCACGGTCGCGCCAAATTTGACGACCGATCCAGCCAGCGACTTGATATCGATGACTTCGGAGCGGCTAAGAACATCTTCCAGTTCGGCAATTCGACCTTCGCAGAAGCTCTGTCGTTCACGCGCGGCATGGTATTCGGCGTTTTCCGAGAGATCGCCATGCTCGCGCGCTTCCGAGATCGCCTTGATGATTTCAAGGCGTTCGACGGATTTGCGGTGCTTCAGCTCTTCTTCGAGGCGCTGATGCCCTTGCGGGGTCATAGGTACTTTTTCCATCGCGCTCACAGCCTATTCTTATTAGCGATCGATACTACAAAATCGACCGCCCGGCAGATACCGCCGGGCGGTCTAAACTCGTTGAACGGGTTCGAAAAGGAACCTCAGTACTCGTCCCCAAGATATTCCTGAACGGGTCGCACTGCAAGTGCTCCGCGTTTCAGGTTGTCGATGGCACGCAGGGTGGCGCGGGCACCGGCAATCGTGGTGTAGTACGGAATATCGTTGCTGAGTGCCGTCCGCCGGATCGAGAAACTGTCGACCACAGCCTGTTTGCTCTCGGTGGTATTGAATACCAGGTTGATATCGCCGTTCTTCATCATGTCCACGATATGGGGACGTCCTTCCTGTACCTTATTGACCGGGGTGACGTCCAGCCCTTCTTTTTCAAGAGCTTCGGCAGTGCCATGCGTCGCAACAATCACAAAGCCAAGCTCGATCGCGTCGCGTGCGAGTTGAACAGCGGCCGGTTTGTCATAGTTTTTGACTGACATGAAGATCTTGCCAGATTGCGGCAAATCGTGACCCGCCGCCATCTGGGCCTTGGCAAAGGCGCGACCGAAATCGGTATCAAGGCCCATGACTTCGCCGGTTGAGCGCATTTCCGGGCCAAGCAGGGTATCGACACCCGGGAAGCGGTTGAACGGAAGCACCGCTTCCTTGACCGCAATATGCTTGAACGGACCTTCGTTGATCTTGAAGTCCGAAAGCTTTTCGCCTGCCATGATGCGCGCGCCGATTTTTGCAATCGGGTTGCCGGTGGCCTTGGCAACAAACGGAACAGTACGCGAGGCACGCGGGTTGACTTCGATCAGATAGATCACATCACCCTTGATCGCGAACTGCACGTTCATCAGACCAACAACATCAAGCGCCTTGGCCAGTTGCACGGTCTGTTCTTTCAGGCGATCAATCATGTCCTGACCGAGCGAATAGGGCGGTAGCGAGCAGGCACTGTCACCGGAATGGATACCGGCTTCCTCGATATGCTGCATGATGCCCGCGACAAAGACATTTTCGCCGTCCGAAACCGCGTCGGCATCAATTTCAATCGCATCCTGAAGGAAGCTGTCGATCAGAACCGGGCTTTTGCCCGAAACCTGAACGGCTTCGGTCATGTAGCGCAGCAGGTCTTCGGTGGTGTGAACGATTTCCATCGCACGGCCGCCCAGTACGTAGCTTGGGCGGATAACGATGGGGTAACCGATGCCTTCGGCGATCTTGACGGCTTCGTCGACCGAACGGGCAATGCCGTTGGCCGGCTGTTTCAGGCCCAGCTTGTGGATCAGTTCCTGGAACCGGTCGCGGTCTTCGGCAAGGTCAATGCTGTCCGGGCTGGTGCCGAGGATCGGAATGCCGGCCTTTTCAAGTGCGGCTGACAGTTTAAGCGGGGTCTGGCCGCCATACTGAACGATCACGCCCAGAAGTTCGCCTTTGCTTTGCTCAAGCTGGCAAAGTTCGATCACGTCTTCGGCCGTCAGTGGTTCGAAATACAGGCGGTCCGAAGTGTCATAGTCGGTGGAAACCGTTTCCGGATTGCAGTTGACCATGATGGCCTCGATACCGACTTCACGAAGCGCATAGGCCGCGTGAACACAGCAATAGTCGAACTCGATGCCCTGACCGATACGGTTCGGGCCACCGCCAAGAATGATGACTTTCCTGCGATCGGTGACTTCGGCTTCGTTTTCCGGTTCAAAGAAACCGTCGCCTTCGTAAATCGAATACATATAAGACGTGCGTGACGGGAATTCGGCCGCACAGGTATCAATGCGTTTGTAAATCGGGCGAAGGTTCATAGCTTGGCGAGTTTCGCGCACGGCGTCTTCTTCGATGCCAGCCAGTTCCGCCAGACGCGCATCCGAGAAACCGAGTTTCTTGAGACGCAGCAATTCCTGCTTGTCCTTAGGCAGGCCTTTGGCACGAACCTGTTCTTCTTCGGCAACCAGCATTTCGATCTGGCGCAGATACCATGGGTCAAACTTGGTCGCCGACTGGATTTCCGAAAGAGTCAGACCGTGACGGAATGCCTGTGCCGCATAAAGAATGCGGAACGGCATCGGTTGCGTCAGTTTTGCGCGGATCGCGGCCTTGTCCGGCGCGCCTTCGATTTTCACTTCGTTCAGACCGGTCAGGCCGGTTTCCATCGACCGCAGGCCCTTCTGAAGGCTTTCGGCAAATGAGCCGCCAATCGACATGGCTTCGCCAACCGACTTCATCGCCGTCCCCAGAAGCGCCTGGGCACCCGGGAATTTTTCGAAGGTGAAGCGCGGAATTTTGGTGACGACATAATCGATGGTCGGCTCGAACGAAGCCGGGGTGACACCGGTAATATCGTTATCAAGTTCGTCAAGCGTGTAACCAACAGCCAGTTTGGCCGCGATTTTGGCAATCGGGAAGCCGGTCGCCTTGGACGCCAGTGCAGACGAACGCGACACGCGCGGGTTCATTTCAATAACGATCAGGCGGCCATCATCGGGGTTGACCGCGAACTGAACGTTCGAGCCGCCAGTATCCACACCGATCTCGCGCAGGACCGCCAGCGAGGCGTCGCGCATGATCTGGTATTCCTTGTCCGTCAGGGTCAGGGCCGGGGCAACGGTGATCGAATCCCCGGTATGAATGCCCATCGGGTCGACGTTTTCGATAGAGCAGATGATGATGCAGTTATCCGCGTGATCACGGACGACTTCCATCTCGTATTCTTTCCAGCCAAGAATGGATTCTTCGACCAGAACCGTATGGGTCGGCGAAATCGCCAGACCATTACGAACGATCTGTTCGAATTCTTCGCGGTTATAGGCAATGCCGCCGCCTTCACCACCAAGGGTGAAGCTCGGCCGGATGATGGCAGGAAGACCGGTGGTTTCAAGGGCGACAACGGCTTCTTCAAAGGTACGGACCATTGCGGAACGCGCGCTTTCAAGGCCGATCTTGTCCATGGCTTCGCGGAAAAGCTGACGGTCTTCGGCTTTTTCGATCACGTGCTTTTTCGCACCGATCATCTCGACGCCATATTTATCAAGCGTGCCATCGTCATAAAGTGCCAGCGCGGTATTCAGTGCTGTCTGACCACCCATGGTCGGCAGCAGGGCATCCGGGCGTTCCTTTTCGATGATCTTGGCAACCATTTCAGGTGTAATCGGTTCGATATAGGTCGCATCGGCCAGGTTCGGATCGGTCATGATCGTTGCCGGGTTCGAGTTGACCAGAATGACGCGATAGCCTTCTTCCTTCAGGGCCTTGCAGGCCTGTGCGCCTGAATAGTCGAATTCGCAAGCCTGACCGATCACAATAGGACCGGCACCGATGATAAGAATGGATTTGATATCTGTACGTTTCGGCATGTCTTTTTCCGCTTTTGGCGTGGCGGGCGCGATTGCTGCACCGCCCGAAATTAAGTCCGTTAATCGCTTGTCGCTGATGTTGTCGCGCTATCAGGCTTTCGCGTCTTCGATCAGGCTAACGAAACGTTTGAACAGGTAATGGCTATCGTGCGGTCCCGGGGATGCTTCGGGATGGTACTGAACCGCAAACACCGGCTTGTCTTTCAGGCGAAGCCCGGCAAGGGATCCGTCAAACAGCGAGAAGTGCGTTGCTTCAACATTGTCGGGCAGGCTGTCCTTGTCGACGACAAAGCCGTGGTTCTGGCTGGTGATTTCGACGACACCGGTTGTGGTGTCCTTCACCGGATGGTTCGCACCGCGATGGCCGACATCCATCTTTTTGGTTTTCGCACCAAGGGCGAGCGCCATCATCTGATGACCAAGGCAGATGCCGAAAACCGGTTTGCCGCTGTCGATCAGTTTTTTGATGGTCGGAACCGCATATTCGCCGGTTGCCGCCGGATCGCCGGGGCCGTTCGACAGGAAAATCCCATCAGGGTTCATCGCAAGTATTTCTTCGGCGGACGTCGTTGCCGGAACAACCGATACCTTGCATTCAAGGGCGGCAAGATTGCGCAGGATGTTGCGTTTCACACCGTAATCGATGGCAACGACATGGTGTTTGGCATTGCCCAGTTCGCCGTAACCGCCTTCGCGGGTCCACAGCGTTTGATCCCAGTCATAGCCTTCGGTGCAGCTATTGTCCTTGGCAAGGTCCATGCCTTCAAGGCCCGGCCATTCATTGGCCTTGGCGATCAGGGCATCGATGTCGAACTTGCCATCCGGGTTGTGGCAGATCACACCGTTCGGTGCGCCTTCGTTCCGGATGCGTTTGGTCAGGCGTCGGGTGTCGATACCGGCAATACCGATCCGGCCATGTTTTGCCAGCCAGTCATTGAAATGCCCCTGTGAACGGTAGTTGGACGGCTCGGTAATGTCCTGGCGCAGGATGCAACCAAGGGCGACGGGGGTGGTGTTTTCGATATCCTCGTCATTGGTGCCGACATTGCCGATATGGGGGAAAGTAAAAGTGATCATCTGCCCGGCATAGGACGGGTCGGTCATGATTTCCTGGTAGCCCGTGATCGAGGTGTTGAAGCAGACTTCACCAACAACCTCTCCTCGGGCACCAGCGCCTCGTCCCCAGAAAACAGAACCATCGGCAAGTACCAGAACGGCAGAAGCACCAGGAGGCGGGGTGTGCGTGGGCGCTGACATTGGCGAATGTCCTTTCGATCTTTCCACGGTGAGACACGGAATCTTTATATATAATAATTACGAGCAGGCCGAGAAAAACGGCCCAATTCCCCTGCATATCGGGCATGCGGACATGGCAAGGTATCCCCAGTCGCATCTACCGCAACGCCAAAAGACGTCGGTACAATATGCTGAAAGCGGGTAAAAACCTCATCCCGGCAGGCAAATTGGCGGATGTCTACGGGAGTCGTGCTGCCCTGTCAAGGATGCATCCAAACTTTTATTTTTCCTTTTAAATCAATAAGTTAAATGGAAAGGTTTTCTTTGCCTAGATGGCGCTTTTGGGGTATGTTCGCTCCTTTCTTCCACAGAATCAGAGACAAGCCATGCTGCGATCGCAGCTTACAGACGCTTTGAAAAAGGCCGTCCTCGCGAAGGATGCCGTATCCGTGACTACCGTGCGCCTGATCCTGGCAGCACTCAAGGAACGCGATATTGCGGCACGCGGCGAGGGGAACACCGATGGCATTTCCGACGAGGAAATCCTGACCCTGCTGCAGGCGATGGTCAAACAGCGTCGCGAAAGCATCGAAATGTACACCAAGGGCAATCGCCCCGAACTGGCGGCACAGGAAGCCGCAGAGATCGGTGTGATTGAACGGTTCCTGCCCAAACAGATGTCCGATGATGAAATCGAGGCGGCTGTTAAGGGGGTGGTTACCGACCTTGGCGCGACCTGCCTGAAGGATATGGGCCGGACGATGGCAGCACTTCGCGAAAAATACGCCAGCTGCATGGATTTCGGCAAAGCCGGCGGTGTTGCGAAAAAACTTCTCGGCTGATTTCGAGAATAGCTATTTTTAATGGAAGCCGGGCGTGTAAAATCGTCCGGCTTTCGTCGTCCCTAAGCCCGGATTCCAGACAATGGAACAATTAAAGGGTAAAACGGGACTTGGTATCAACATGATCACGGGATCGGGACAATCATGAGCTTTCCCCAGTCGTTTCTTGACGATCTGCGGGCGCGCGTCGGACTGGCGGATATTGTCGGTACGTCGGTGAAGCTGATTAAACGCGGCCGGGAATATTCCGGCCTGTGTCCGTTCCATTCCGAAAAATCCCCCTCTTTCACGGTTAACGAACAAAAGGGATTTTATCACTGCTTTGGCTGTGGCGCGCATGGTGACGTGATCAGCTTTGTGATGAATACCCGCGGCCTGACTTTTGTCGAGGCGGTCGAGGTTCTGGCAAATCAGGTGGGCATGGATGTTCCCAAACCATCACGTGAAGCCCAGGAGCGTGAGAAAAAGGCCAAAACACTTTACGAAGTGATGGAAGCGGCCTGTGTATTTTACGAACGCGTGCTTCATATGCCCGAAGGCCGCGATGGGCTTGAATATTTTCGCCGTCGTGGCCTTGACGATAAAACGATTGCGGATTTTCGACTGGGCTTTGCGCCTGATAACCGTGGGGCGCTCAAGGCTGCCCTCAAGCGCGAAGAGTTTGACGAGTCCCTGATGATCGAGGCGGGGCTTCTGATCGAGCCCGAAGATCAGGGACGCCAGACCTATGACCGATTCCGTGGGCGTGTGATGTTTCCGATCCTTGATCGGCGTGGCAGGGTCGTCGCTTTTGGCGGGCGTGTCATGGGTGACACTAAGCCGAAATATTTGAATAGCCCTGATACACCCTTGTTTCACAAGGGCCAGCTCCTTTATGGCCTGCCGCAGGCGCGTGAAGCCAGCCAGCAGGATGCACCGATCATCGTGACCGAGGGTTACATGGATGTGATTGCCCTTCATCGGGCCGGTTTCCGCGGGGCGGTGGCGCCTCTTGGAACTGCGGTCACAGAGGAGCAGATCGGCGAGCTTTGGAAAATGACCAACGAGCCGATCCTGTGTCTTGATGGTGATGCCGCGGGTAAGCGTGCGGCGGTGCGTGCCGCGGAACGTGCGCTTCCGATCCTGCGTCCGGGCAAATCATTGCTGTTTTCAATTCTGCCCGAAGGCGAGGATCCCGATAGTCTGATGGCCGGGGCAAACGGTTTTGCCAATTTCCGCAAGATTCTCGATATGGCGGTGCCGCTGGCCGAACTGGTTTGGCGTATGGAGGTTGCCGGGCGGGCAACCGATACACCGGAACGCCGTGCCGCCCTTGAGGCCGATATTCAGAAACGCATTTCGGCAATCGGTGATGATGCCGTCAGATCGCAATACCAGTCGATGTTTCGTGATCGTATCTGGCAGTTGTTCAAGGGGGATCGTGCCACAGGCGGAGCAGGGCGCGCCGCGCGCAGTAGTGGAACATACCAGAACAAAAAATTTGCCAGGGGTGGCAAGGGCGGAAAAAAAGACTATTTCTGGGAACCAGCGGGCAAAGCTGTTCCGGGGATGTTGCGTCCGCCCATGCATAAGCGACGGAGCCTGCAGGATTGTATTTTGCTGGTGACGCTGATCAATCATCCGCATTTGCATGATGATGTTGGCGAACGGCTCGGAATCTACTCTTGTGCTGACTCCGAACTTGACAATCTTCGTCGTGCCGTCTTAAAGCTCCTTGACGGTGATCCCGGACTTGATTCCGATGCAATCAAGGCCCATTTGGAGCGCGACGGGCTGTCAGAGACAGTTTTGCGGGTGGTAGGTGCGGATATTTTGGCGCACGCCGCTTTCGCTAGGCCCGAAACGCCGCTCGAACGGGCTCGCGCGGGTTGGGAACAGGTTTTTTCTATGGCTGTAAGCTCCCTGGAGGACGAAGAGGCAAAATACGCCGTCCGACAGTTGGCAGCAGATATCAGCGAGGAAGAATGGGAAAGATTTTCGCATAGACGCGACGATCTGGCCCGGCGCCGGGAAAAAGTGTTTAAGCTCGACGACTGATCGATGCATGCGTTTGTGTGCGGGATCGGCGTTCGGGCTATTTGTGATTTGCGCTGAGCAAAACAGTGCTTGGGATAACAACGGTACGAACTGTACCCAGCGGGAAACGGGGAATAGATGTCGTCTAAGACTTCGAACGCTGAAGAGAAAAAGAACTCTTCTGAAACCGCAGACGGACCTCTTCTCGATACATATAAAGCGGCCATCAAGAAGCTCATTGCCAAGGGCAAAGAGAAAGGCCACATCTCGGTCGATGAATTGAACGCTGCCTTGCCGTCGGAGCATTTTTCCTCCGAACAGATCGAAGACGTGATGAGCAATCTCAACGAGATGGGCATCAATGTTATCGATGGTGAAGATGGGGACGACTCCGACGACGATGACGAGAAAGACTCGGATCCGAGCGGCAATATTTCTGAAGATGATGTTGGCCGTACCGATGATCCGGTCCGTATGTATCTGCGTGAAATGGGCAGCGTCGAGCTGCTGTCGCGCGAGGGCGAAATTGCCATTGCCAAACGTATCGAGGCTGGCCGTGACATGATGATTGGCGGGATTTGCGAATCCCCGCTGACCATTCGTGCGATCGTCAACTGGCATGATCAGCTTCAGGCTGGCAATCTTCTGCTTCGCGATGTGATCGATCTGGAAACCACCTATGGTGGTGGTCCTGATGCGGAAATCGCAGCCGCAGAAGGTGACGAAGCCGAAGAAACCGAAGGCGATGATTTCGAGGCAGCCGCCGTCGAAACCGATGTCGACGAAGACGAAGAAGCCGAAACCGAAACGCCAGAACCGACCGGTGCTCCCGCCAGCGACGAGGAAGAAGAGGACGACGACGAAGAAGAGTCGGACGAAGATTCCGAGGGTTCTGAAGGTGATGGCGACGATGAGGATGATGACGAGAACGAACAGGTCAACGTTTCACTTTCCAAAATGGAAGAGGAACTGACCGAGCAGGTTCTTGAGAAGTTCGAACTGATCGCCAAAACCTATGAGAAATTGCACAAGGCACAGGAACAGCGCCTTGTCGCGATGAACAAGGGCGAAAGCGTTCCGGCGGCGACCGAAAAACGTTATGCCAAGCTGAAGGGCGAGATGGTTGACCTGATGGAAGATGTTCACCTGAACAACTTCCGGATTGAGGAGCTGCTTGATCACCTGACCGGCCTGAACAACCGTTTGCTTGGCCTTGAAGGCAAGCTTCTGCGTTTTGCCGACCGTTGCAAGATCAAGCGTCCCGATTTCGTCAAACAGTATCAGGGCCATGAACTCGACCCGAACTGGATGGAACGCGTCAGCGAGTTGCCGGGCAAGGGCTGGAAGGCTTTCATCGAACGCTACCCGGATGAAATCGCGCAGCTGCGTGAACAGGTGGGCGGTGTTTCGGCCGAAGTCGGTTTGCCGATTGGTGAATTCCGCCGTGTTTACGGTGTCGTCAACAAGGGCGAACGCGAAGCGGCACGTGCGAAAAAGGAAATGATCGAGGCCAACCTGCGTCTCGTGATTTCGATTGCCAAGAAATACACCAACCGCGGTCTTCAGTTCCTCGACCTTATTCAGGAAGGCAATATTGGCCTGATGAAGGCGGTGGACAAGTTTGAATACCGCCGTGGTTACAAATTCTCGACCTATGCGACCTGGTGGATCCGTCAGGCGATCACGCGTTCCATCGCCGATCAGGCCCGTACGATCCGTATTCCGGTTCACATGATCGAAACCATCAACAAGCTGGTCCGTACCTCGCGCCAGATGTTGCATGAAATCGGTCGGGAGCCGACCCCGGAAGAGCTGGCAGAAAAACTGCAGATGCCGCTTGAAAAGGTTCGCAAGGTTCTGAAAATTGCCAAGGAGCCAATCTCGCTCGAAACCCCGATCGGGGACGAGGAAGACAGCCATCTTGGCGATTTCATCGAAGACAAGAACGCCGTTCAGCCGCTTGATGCTGCGATCCAGGCCAACCTGCGTGAAACCACCACGCGCGTTCTGGCATCGCTTACACCGCGTGAAGAACGTGTTCTGCGTATGCGTTTCGGTATTGGCATGAACACCGACCATACCCTCGAAGAGGTTGGTCAGCAGTTCTCCGTGACCCGCGAACGCATCCGTCAGATCGAGGCAAAGGCGCTGCGCAAGCTCAAGCATCCGTCGCGCTCGCGCAAATTGCGTTCATTCCTCGATTATTAAAAAATCTTGCGAGGTTCGGGCTTGACCTTGGCCCGAAAATCGCTAGTTTTCGGGACCGCGCCAAACAATTGGCGCGGTCTTTTCCATTCCCCTTGGGGGCCCGTAGCTCAATTGGTTAGAGCCGACCGCTCATAACGGTCTGGTTGGGGGTTCAAGTCCCTCCGGGCCTACCAAGGAGCAATACTCATATTATATGAGTATTGCTCCTTGGTCCCAAACCTCCCAGATTTTCCGATGAAATTCCCCTAATTCCCAAATTGTCATAACTCGGGGTTATGGCTTTGGGTCCATTAGTCGTACAGGAGATAGAATCGGAAGGGATGCAGATCGCTGTAGTCAAGGAGCGCGTGTAAGCCATTCGCCGAGTTCTTTGTTCGCAACAATCAAACCCTCGCGATTGATTACTTTGCGCGCAATGGCGCTGGAGACAGCGCGCGTTCGTTTGTTCAGTACAATGCCCATTTCGTTCTGGTCCTGAGACTCTACTTCGAGTTTGTCATAAAGCGATAGTAAGCGGTTCTGGACGGTGCGGAGCGACAGTTTCCGACGCATGGCAATAGCTTTGTCAGGAAGACCCAACGCCAAATCAAGTAATATCAGATATTCGAATTCTGTCAGCGCACTGCGGGAGCGCATTTGCTGGGCCTGTATCTGATGGACTTCGCGATCAACTACAATCTGGGCTTCGATAAGGACGGCACGCAAAGCCAATCGCATCTTGTCCTGCGTCGCGGTTTTCAGAACATATCCATATGCTGCCTGATCCGGGACAATCCGTGTAATCCCCCGCAAATATGCCTCATCCGAATAGTTTGACCAGAAAAGTATTCTGCTGTCCGGACGTTCTGCCCAAATGGTTCGTGCCGCTTCGATGCCGTTATGCTCCTTCATGCGCAGGTCCATCACGATTGCCGAAATCTGATGCTGATGCGCCAACGTTTCGGCTTCTTTGCCATTATGCGCCAGTAGTATTTCGTCAAATTCGGGCAATGCATGTTCAACGATTTCCATCAGGAAATCTGCATGCATGTTGTCATCTTCAACCAGCAATATTTTCATTCACCGTTTCTCCTTCTTGTCTGGTCGTTTGATGCAACTGAATTGTTACTTGTGTACCGTCCGAGGTTGACAGGTCATATTTTGCACCGATCAGTCGGGCGCGTGTTTTCATGTGTTCCAAGCCACTGGACGGTTTTCTGGGTTGAGGCCGGAAGTTTCCATTATCTGAAACCTTGATGGTCAGGCAATCATCCGCACTTTTAGCAATCGAGACAGAAACAAGAGACGCATTTGAATGCAGGACCGCGTTATTGATGGCTTCCTGACATATGCGAAAGACCGCAATACGCGTTGTTTCAGGCAGCAGGTCAATCGCGCCGTCTGTCTGATCATCCACCTTGAACTGCATAACGCTGTCATAGCTTACGGCGCGTTCAAGATGCGTCTGTATCGCGTGATGGAAGCCAAACAAGTCGAGAATGGAAGGGATAGAGGTATCAATAATATCGCGCAGTCCCTGAATCATGTTTTGGACTTGCTGCTGCAATCTTAAATACTGTGCTTCGCTCAGACCGGGGCGGAGGTCCCTCGCAATCCGCGTCAGATCGGCCAAAGTTTGATCATGCAGGTCCATCCCGATGCGCTGGCGTTCTACCTCAAGTGCATCGGTAAGGCTCAGTGCACCAAGGCGCAGGCCCTCTTCGCGGGCAAGGATTTCAGCGCGAATGATGGCTTCCTTGTTGGCCTTTTCATTGGCGCGCAAGGCGTAGAAATAGGGGGCCAGCATGTCTGCCAGGATACGCATCTGTTCCAGGTGGCTTTGATTGTAAAAGTCTTCCTTCTTCGAGGAACAATTCAACGAGCCAACGACTTCGCCAAGTACCTTCATCCCGACACTGACGCGACTGCGAAGTTGATGGTCAATAATTGGGGCGCTTGCCGCGCCGGGAAAAAGGAAACGCTGGTCCTGAAGGGCATTTCCCGTCAATAGATGATCTGTTTTACCCAGCAAAATGTCGCGGATAGGGGCCTTGTGCACGTTCGAGCGCATCTTGCTCCAGGCCGTTTCAACGCCGACCTCATAGGCGGTTGCCCAGCTCTTGTCCGTGTCAATCAGACATACATCAAGGTGATCAAACTCGATAATCTTCTCGATCTCGGTTTTGACCGAGCTTAATGCCGAGTGAATATCGAGATTGCCCGCAAGTAAATTGGATATGCGAAGGTAATGAGCAAGATCCGACATGGGTGGTTTCCTCCAGCTCTTCAATAATATTCACAGGCAATTCTCTTGTCTTGCGGGAACCCGCAACTTGGATGCGTAACACCGTATGCGTTCTGCGGAAACTGCTCTTTACGATTTAATCGGATCATATGAAGATTGCGTCATGGTTATGTGTGTGCCTTTGCGGGCATCCACGGATGCATTGCCGGTCGACGGCAAAGAAAGAAACTAAACAATAAGTCACATGCTGACATCAGGGGGAATGCTCGATCCACTCAGACACTGAGTGAGAACGAAATTTCTCTTATAGCCATCTGAAGTTCCGCCATTTCTGTTCGTTGATCAGAAGTGTCCGATCCGGCATGCGGCAAACGAGACGTCAAGAACTTGCACAATGCGGGCAGGGGCGCTGACCTGCTGAGGAAGCGATAAAGAACAGCGCATCCAACGGGAGGACTACCATGAAAAAACTACTGACTATGACGACCGCCGCTGTCGCACTGATGGTGGCTGCACAGGTTGCGTTTGCTGGCCCCGATACGGTTGCCGGTCCGGGTGCGGATCCGTCGTGCTTCACGCCTGTTTCCGATGACACAGCCTACTTCCAGTGGCCTGCACGCGAGGGGCCCTACAAGATTGCGCTTGTGAATGGCTTTATTGCCAATGATTGGCGTGTTCAGATGATTGCCGTTGCCAAAGCCTATGCAGCACAGCCGGAAGTCGCTGCTGAGATAGAAGAATTCAAGGTTGTTTCTGTCGGCGAAGACATCGCGGCACAGATTGCAGCGGCCAACAACTTTATCGATCAGGGCTTTGACGCAATTATCATCAACGCCAACAACACGCGCGCATTCGGATCGGTGGTGCGTAAGGCCAACGAAGCCAATGTCGTCATTCTGTCGTTTGACAACGTGATTGATGATCCCAACCAGATCGCGATCAACGTTGATCAAAAAGGGCTTGGCATGTCGGCCGGGAAGTTCCTTTTGGAGCAAAGCGGTGATGGTCCTGCCAAGTTCCTGCATGTGCGTGGCCCAGCTGGGCAACCTGTAGACATCGCACGGAATGAAGGTTTCCACGAGGTAATCAAGGAATCCGGACGCGATATCGAAGTCGTCGATGTTGTTGGCAACTGGGCACCTGGTGACGGTCAAAAAGTGACAGCAGATGCCATTGCTGCCGGTGGCGTATTTGACGGGATTTATGTTCAGGGTGGTTCACAAGGTGTCGCGACCGCGATGCTTGATGCAGGCGTATTCAAGGCGCCGATTTCCGGGGAAACTGAGAACGCGTTTCGCCAGCTTTGCAACAGTGCAGGACTTGCCTGCCAGTCAGGCGGGACAGGACCAGCACAATCATCAGTGACGATTAAAACCGCAATTGCGGCCCTGAAGGGTGAAGTCGTTCCATCGCAAATCGCGCTGCCGACATCGATTTCCTATTCACCGTTCAAGGAAGGTGTCGAGATGTTCCCAAAACTGCCGGGTAGCTTCTTTGCTGGCAACAATTTCGAAGCTTGCAACATTGGCTTCACGGCAGAGGAAATCGCGTCTCAGACGGGCGAGAACAACTAACAAAAATAAACGACTGGATACCGTCGATGTCAGGTTTGGCATCGGCGGTATTCAATAACGTTAGGAAAACTGCCGTGTCAGAGAGCAAATCTCCCTATTTATTATCCATGTCGGGCATAACCAAACGTTATGGCGGTGTCCGCGCACTTGAAGATGTCAGCTTTGATACGCAACGCGGATCAATCCATGCGCTGCTTGGTGAAAACGGGGCCGGGAAATCAACGCTGATCAAGATCCTTTCGGGCGTCGTACAGCCCGATAGCGGCACGATCGAGATCGATGGCAAACAGGTCAGCTTTGCAAATCCGCAACAGGCCAATGATCTTGGCGTGTCATGCATATTTCAGGAATTGTCCCTGTTGCCGGACCTGACGGTAGCAGACAATATTGGCATCACCCGTCCGCCACGCAAATTCGGGATGATTGATTACCGTGCACAGCGGCGCATCGCCGAAGAGGCGCTGGCGCGGGTCGGCGGTGAAAACATTGATCCAATGGAAACCGTCAGCAATCTGTCGCTTTCTCGACGTCAGATGGTGGAAATCGCCAAGGCACTGGCCCGTAATCCCAAAATTCTGATCCTTGACGAAGCGACATCCGCGCTGACAGCGGCCGATGTCGAAAAGGTCTTCAAGATGCTTCATCGCCTTCGCGATGAGGGGATGGCGATCATCTATATTTCGCACCGCATGCCCGAGATTGCCGAACTGGCAGATACCTGCACGGTTTATCGAAACGGCACCAAAGTCGAAACGTTCAAGAATGGCACGAAATCCGACAGTGCGGTTGTCGAGATGATGATCGGTCGCAAATACAGTAGTGTCTATCCCGCCAAAAGCAGCAGACCTGCGGCCTCCGAGCCAATCCTTAAGGTCACCGACTTTTCGTGGAACGATGAACTCAATGGCATCAATCTGGAAATGCGGCCGGGGGAAATCGTCGGGCTTGGCGGGCTGGACGGGCAGGGGCAACGTCAGCTGCAATTGGGGCTGTTTGGCACCCTGATAGGCGCAACCGGATCGGTGGAAATCAATGGCGAGCCGGTAAAACTGAACAGCCCCAAGATGGCGAAGGCGGATGATATCGGTATTGCTCTGGTGCCTGAAGACCGCAAATACGAAGGTCTGATGTTGTCGATGACTGTGCGCGAGAACCTGTCCTTTGCTGCGGTCGAAAGAATGAGCCGGATGGGCGTTGTTGATACACGCGCAGAAGAAGCCGCAATCGACGAGATGGTCGAACTTCTCAAGATCAAGGCAGATGGCATTGACGGGCCTGTCGGAGCACTTTCCGGCGGTAACCAGCAAAAGGTGGTGATCGGCAAGTGGCTGATGACCAAGCCACGCATCATTCTGCTGAATGATCCGACACGCGGGATCGATGTCGGCACCAAGCAGGAAATCTATCAGTTGTTGCAGAAACTGGCGGCAGAAGGATGTGCAATCCTTTTGTATTCCACCGATTACGATGAACTGATCGGGTGCTGTGACCGTGTGCTGGTCATGTATGACGGCAGAGTTGTTCGAACTCTTGCTGGTGATGATCTTAACGAAACAAATCTGGTTTCAGCTGCGCTTAACCTGCCCGAACAGGTTGCGGCCCAACCTGAACCAAAAAAGATACAGGGAGCATCGCTATGAATGTGGGCTCAGAACCAGCAGATATGGTTTCACGACAAAAGTATTTTGGCTGGGTTGGTCGCTTGTCAGCAGCGCAGCGCGGTGTTCTGATCGCAATGCTGATCTTTGCCACCATGTTCATTGTCTATGGCTGGAAGCAGGCGGCGGGTCTGTCGCCCAACATGATAAACACCGCTGCCAACAAGGGCGCGTTGCTAGCACTTGTCGCCATGGCGCAAACCTTGCCGGTTATTACCCGCGGGCTGGATTTGTCGGTGGGCGCAACCTTTGTTCTGGCAAACTGCCTGGCATCGACGATTGTTGTCGGTGGGCCAATTGAAACCACGTTCGGCATTTTTGGTGTGCTGTTGCTTGGGCTGGCATGTGGTGCGGTAAATGGTGTGATTATCGTTTATGGCCGGCTGCAGCCACTGATTGCGACGCTTGCCACTAGCGCGGTCTATTTCGGTATCGCGCTTGCCATTCGGCCGCAGCCGGGCGGGTTGGTCAATTTTGAACTAGCCGATTTCATGACGCGTTCGACATTTGCCATGCCACACACGGTTTTGCTGTTGCTGGCTGTGGTTGTGTTTATCTGGATCCCGTATCGCCGATCGGTCTTGGGACGGGCGGCATTTGCCATCGGTTCATCCGAGCAGGCGGCTTACATGTCTGGCATTCCGATCAATCGGGCAAAGATGCTCGCCTATAGCCTGAGCGGGTTGTTGGCATCCATCGGCGGCATCCTTTTGACGGCGCTGACCTATTCCGGTGCAGCGAAGATGTCGATTGCCAACGAGTATACGCTTAATTCCATCGGGGCTGTTGTCATTGGGGGCACGTCATTGTTTGGCGGTGTCGGGAGTGCGGTTGGCTCGATTTTCGGTGCGTTTGTCATGCGAACCGTTGGGGATCTGTTGATCGTGTTTGACATCAATCCTGTCTTGCAGCCGCTTTTCGTCGGCGTCGTACTGCTTGTTGCGGTCAGTCTCGGTTCGCTGCGCGTCCTGAGAATCAAGAACAGACTAGATATTTATCGGTAAGGCAGAAAAATGAGTGTTTCAGGCGTAATCGCAAGGCAGTTTGATCGGGCAACGCTTATTGCGTTTGCATGTGTGGTTGTTCTGCTTCTGATCGGGGCCATGGTCGAACCGGCCTTTCTGTCACCGAAATATTTGATCCAGCAGCTCCACACCGCCTCCTTTCTTGGCGTCGTGGCAAGCGGTGTGATGCTGGTCATTTTGCTGGGGCATATTGATTTGTCCATTCCCTGGACCATCGGTGTGGGTGGCATGATGGCAACCGGTGCCACCGGGTTCCTCGGGCCGGAATGGGGCGTTACACTTGCCGTCCCATTTGGTGTTCTGTGTGGGGCACTGATCGGGACTGTGAATGGCTTGGGCGTGGCTTATCTGCGTGCGCCGGCCATGATCTTTACGCTTGGCATGAATGCAGTCGCACAAGGTCTTATGGTTTATCACACTGGTGGTTTTGCCCCGCAGGACCGTGCAACCGAATTCATGCGTGAACTGGCGGTGGGGCATTTCATCCCGGGCATTCCCAATCCGCTTCTTATCTGGATCATTCTTGGGGCTGCAATCGTCTTTATGCTGAACCGATCGGTCCTTGGCCGGAGGATTTATGCGGTCGGAAATCAGGAACGTTCTGTCTTTTTAAGTGGCGTTGATACGCGCAAGGTTATTTTGGCGTGCTTTATCTTTTCCGGCGCATGTGCGGCACTCACCGGCGTCCTGTTGGCAGGGTGGGCGAACCGTTCATACCAGGCGATGGGGGATCCGTATCTGTTGCCGACAATTGCGGCGATTATCCTTGGTGGAACCAATGTTCTGGGCGGGCGTGGCAAATATGTTGGAACGATTGCCGGCGTTATCTTGATTACGATCCTGCAATCAATGCTCTCGGTGGTGCAGCCACAAAGGTATTTTGCCCAACTCGGTGTTGATATTCCCGCCGATACCTTCCGTCAGGTGGTCTTTGGCGTGGTTATCATTGGAATGTTGTTGATTTATGGTCGGCAACAGTTGGTACGGTGATCGCGTCTGTGATTAAGGATGCAAAACTTCTGACACCAGGCGAATGAAGCAAAGGACTTTCCATTGGCTAGCTGTGCCTCAGACAAACATGAAAAGGCATTCTGTATGACGGAACCCTATCAGGTTATTGACCGTCGGTTCCGCGACCTTGTGTTGGCAAATGTCAGGCTCAGGAAACTCTCTGGCGGGCACTTGTGGACAGAGGGACCGGTTTGGTTCCCTGCTCATCAGTGCCTGCTGTTTTCTGACATCCCCAACCAGAAAATCTATCGTTGGATGTGTGGCGGATCGGTCAATGTTTTTCGTGACCATTCAGACTTTGCCAACGGGAATACGACCGATTTGAACGGACGTCTTATTTCCTGCCGGCACGGTACAAGGTCGGTTGTGCGCACCGAACATAACGGGTCAATCACGACGCTCGCGGACGGGTTTGAGGGCCATCGGCTTAACTCGCCAAATGACGTCGTCGTCAAATCCGACGGTTCGATCTGGTTTACAGACCCGACCTACGGGATATTGTCGAACTATGAGGGGTATAAGGCCGTACCAGAGCAGAAATACAACAATGTATTTCGCCTTGATCTAGCCACGGGTACGTTGACCAGTGTGACATCGGAGTTTCGTCAACCAAACGGGCTAGCGTTCTCCAACGATGAAAAGTTGCTTTACATCGCAGAATCAGGAAGCAGCCACGACAGTTCCATCCCGGCGGTCATTCGTGTTTACGACGTGGTGGATGGCAACCGGCTTGAAAACGGTCGTGAATTTGCTGTGATCGATAACGGTCTACCTGACGGGATCCGAGTTGATTGCCATGGAAATGTCTGGAGTTCTGCGGCGGATGGCGTGCATTGCTTCGATCGTGCGGGCACGTTACTTGGCAAGATTCTGGTGCCCGAAACAGTGTCGAATTTAACGTTTGGCGGCGCGCGCGGAAACGAGATTCTTATGACGGCAACGACAAGTGTTTACGCCATCCATGTCAACAGCGAGGCATTGGTTCGGTGACTGTCCGAATATGACGCCCAGCATCAGGCTTTTTCTTTGGGTTTTTCAACAGAGTCGCGTTCGACCATCAGGCATTCGACCTTGATCTGGTTTGGTGTCGCCAGAAGACCACCAACGCTGTCGATCAGCAGTTCGGCACCAATTTCACCCATTTCGTAGTGCGGTAGAATAAGTGTCGTAAGGGCAGGGTGCGTGTGCTGGGCGATTTCGCGATCGTCAAAGCCGATCACAGCCACATCATCCGGGATGCTTTTTCCGAGTTCGCGCAGCGCGTCAAAACAGCCAAGTGCCATCAGGTCATTGGCGCAGAAAATCGCATCTGGCGGATTGTCGAGTGCCATGAGCTCATGTGTCATCGAATAGCCGGTGGACGGTTCCCAGTTGCCCGGACGGACAAGTGTTGGGTCAAACGGGATGTCGTTGCTTGAAAGTGCCTGGCGGTATCCCTTGAGGCGATCGCGCGAGGCATCGACACCTTTTTGGCCGTTAATGATCGCAATGCGTTTGCGACCGGCTTGTATCAGGCGTTCTGTTGCTGCCCGTCCACCCAGAAGGTCACCCGGCAAAACAGACGGAAGGGTGCGCGTGCTGTCGTAGCAATTGACAAGAACGGTTGGTTTCTTTGACAGGGCCGCTGGTAATTCCACCAGCCGGGTAAGAATCGTACCGTAAATGATCCCGATGACGTTCGAGTCTGCGAGCTGATTGACGATGCTTGCCTCAATGGTCGCATTGCCGTGGCTGACCGCGAGGCAAACATTGATCCCGTATTCCAGGGCCTTGTTGTGCGCCCCTTCAAAGGCCAGCGCCATCCAGGGGTCGGTGCTGATTTCATCTGCAATGAAGATAATGACTGACCGTGACTTGTTACTTGGCGCGACCTGATTCTCACGCCGAACAAGCTGATAGCCAAGTTTGTTCGCAGAATCGATTACGCGTTGGCGTGTTGATTCAGTCAGTTTGGCGGGGCTCCCGTTCAGGACCAGCGAGACTGTTGCCTGCGATACGCCAGCCATTGAGGCAACATCCATCATCGTCGGGCGATTTTGGCCACCGTAATGTTTCTTTTGCGACATTGAACTCGTTTTGCCTCTGGTCTTTTAGCCAACCGATACTTTGCAGTGATTGCGTCAGATGGTGCAAAAACGAAGGATAGACAGCGTTTTCACCTTTAGAATTGAACGGGTTGGCGAACACCTAAAACCACCAAGCCGACATTGGTAATACCTTTTCAAGCCGATCAAGACAAGCCGTCTGCCGCGCCTGCAGCATAATTAGTAATCAGTCTTCCGGTTGAATTTATATCGACATTCTATCCTGAGGTTACTTGACTCCATATTATTAATTAATATTATTAATTCAATAGGGAGGATAATTAATGAAGATTTTGATCACGGGTGCAACGGGAAAGGTTGGAAAGGCATTTCTGGCCGCATTTCTTGATAACCAAAGATACTCATCGGCCAAGGTCGTGGCACTATGCCACAACCGCAGGATCGAGACGAGTGAACGGGTGGAGGTTATTGCGGGGTCTCTGTCCAGCCCGGATGCTGTTGCGCACGCGATGGATGGTGTCACCCACGTTCTTCATATGGCCGCGGTGAAAGAAAGCCCCGATCTGGTCATTGATGTTGCGATCAAGGGAATGTTCCTGCTTCTGGAGGCTGCGCGCCAGTCGCCGAGCCTAAAGCAGTTTGTTTTGATTGGCGGGGATTGCTCTGTTGGGCATATTTTCAAGGAATATCCGGCGCCAATCACAGAAACCTCCCCGAGGCAGGCTTATAGCGGCTGCTATGCGCTGACCAAGGTGCTCGAAGAGGTAATGATAGAGCAATACCAGATCCAGTATGGCCTGAATGGCACCGTTTTGCGTGCGCCCTGGATCATGGAAAAAGACGATTTCAAGTATGCGCTGTCGTTCGGTTCTGACCAGTTTGGTGGCCCGATCTGGAGCGACTTGATCAGCGCAGAAAAGGCTGCGCGCCTTGCAGAGGGCAATTTTGTGCCGTTGATGCGCGACAGAACTTGCGCGCCTCTTAAGCGCAACTTTGTTCATGTCGATGATCTGGTTGCGGCCTTGATGGCGGCGCTCGATCATCCTGCGGCGATGCAGGAGCTTTTCAATATCTCTATGAACGAGCCGGTCGACTACGCGCAGGTGGCAGATTACCTGGTGCGCACGCGTGACATGGAGCCAGTGGAAATTCCCACACCGTTTCACAGCAACTGGCTTGATAACACCAAGGCGCGGCAAGCATTAGGTTGGCGGCCGCAAGTAGATTTCGAGGAGATGATCGAGCGGGCCTGGGCGTATGAGAGAAGCCCGAGCGATCCTCGGAAAATCTGGTATCCGGGGTGATCAGTTCCGGGCCAGACCAACTAGGGAGAGCTAAACGTGAAACATAAAATGTTATTAACTCTCACATCTGCGCTGATTTTTGCGACAGGTGTTGGCGCTGCAAATGCCGATGGGAAAAAGACATTGGCCATTGTGGTTAAAGGCTTGGATAACCCGTTCTTCGAACAAATCAATCTGGGTTGCCAGAAGTGGATGTCGGAGAACATGGACTCTGAATATGAGTGTTTGTATACGGGGCCTGCATCCAGTGCTGATGAGGCGGGTGAAGTCCAGATTGTCGATGATCTGCTGACCCGCGGTGTTGCTGCAATCGCAATTTCGCCGTCAAATGCGCCGGCAATGGCAAACCGAATTCGTCAGATCAACCCGAATGTTCCGGTGATGACCATTGATGCAGATTTTCTTGAAAAAGATCGCGATTTGCGCGCGACCTATCTCGGAACCGATAACTATCTGATGGGGGTGAAAATGGCCGAAGAAGCCATGACGCTTAAGCCGGATGGGGGGACGGTATGTTTGCAGCTGGGGAACGTTGCGGCGGACAATATCAACGCACGCGCCGCTGGCTTCCGCGACACGATTTCCGGGGCAAAAGGGACCGAGCGCCTTGCGAGTAGCAATGGCTGGACGGAAATCGAAGGTTGTCCGGTCTTTACCAATGATCAGGTGGATCTTGCCAACCAGCAGATGGCCGACACCTTTACGGCAAATCCCGATCTTGATGCCTTCATTCTGATCGGTGGTTGGGCGCAGTTCGCGCCACAGGCCTACGCTCAGGTTACCGATCAGGTTATGGATCGGCTGAAGTCCAAGGAATTGATCCTGATTGCAGGCGATACACTTCCTCCGCAGACCCAGGCATTCCGCGATGGACGCAGTCATGCGCAGGTCGGTCAGCGTCCGTTTGAAATGGGGTATCGGGCGCCTGACGTGATGATCGAACTGATCAATGGCAAAAAGGTAGATGATCCACTCTATACGGGGCTGGATGTTTGCAATCAGTCGGATCCGGGTTTTTGCGCGGATAACTAATACCAATCCTTGATGAGCTGAGCCGGATTTGTTGATCAGATCCGGCTCGATTTTTATCCGGGCTTACAAAGGGCGGAAGACAACGTGACAAAAACAAAAATCAACTGGGGCATTCTTTCGACGGCCAATATCGGCGTGGAGAAAGTTATTCCGGCAATCAAAAAATCACCCTCGTCGAATGTGCTGGGGATTGCATCACGCAATGCAGGGCGATCGGCGAGGGTGGCCAATGACCTTGGGATTCAAAAGTCTTACGCGTCTTACGAGGCGTTGATCGCTGATCCGGAAATTGACGCGATTTACAACCCGTTGCCAAACCACATGCATGTCGACTGGACGCTGGCTGCGGCACAGGCGGGCAAGCATGTGCTGTGTGAAAAGCCCATCGGGTTAAATGCACGCGATGCAGAACGGCTACGTGCGTGTCCGAAAAATGTGTTGGTCGCAGAGGCCTTTATGGTGCGCTACCACCCGCAATGGATACGTGTGCGCGAGATGGTCAGAAGCGGTGAGCTTGGTGAGGTCAGGGCGATCCAGGCGGCATTCAGTTACTTTAACGATGATGGTCAGGATATCCGCAACAGGCCCGAGGCCGGCGGTGGTGCCATCATGGATATCGGTTGCTATCCGATCACGGCGGGCCGGTTTTTGTTCGAAGACGAGCCGTTACGCGTCATGGCCCTGATCGATCGAGATCCCGCATTCAAAACCGATCGGATGGCGAGTGTGGTTGCGGACTTTGGTGGCGGCCGGCAATTGTCATTCATGGTTTCAACGCAGTTGTGCCCGTATCAGACCTTAAACGTGTTTGGTACGAAGGCGCGGGCTGAAATCATGATTCCGTACAACGCGCCTGCAGATAAGGAAACCGCCCTGATTGTCGATGCGAGCGAGAGCCTGGATGGTAGTCTGGCTGGCTGCGAGATCCTGCCAGCGTGTGATCAGTATGCCGAGCAGGCGGAAAAGTTCGCGCAGGCCATTTTGACAGGAACAACCTTGCTATACGGCATCGAGGATTCGATTGCCTCCATGCGTGTTCTTGATGCGGTTTTTGCGAGCGAAGAGCAAAAAACGTGGATTAATCTGTGATTAAAGTCATCAACTTACGCAACCCTGGGTGAAAAACACTTGATCCATAATTATTAATGATACTATTAATTATATTCCGCGCAGATAATTTATAAATACGGTGGTGCGGATCGTTAATCGGGAGGATTAAACGTATGAAACTTGCAACAACAATCGCAACCCTCGGCCTGTCAATGGTTCTGGCTGGCGGGGCGTTTGCACAAGAAAAGCAGCAGCTTGCATTCGTGGTGAATGCTGCTTCGGACTTTTGGAAACTGGCAGAAGCCGGGGTCGAGGCAGCACAGGCAGAACTACCCGGGTATGAGCTGCAATTCCGGTATCCTGCACAGGGAACGGCAGCCCTGCAGAATGCGCTGATGGATGATCTGGTCGCCGGGGGAACGGATGCGATCATGATTTCGTCGGCCGATCCAAAGAACTCTATTGATGCGTTCAATCGCATTGCGGCCCAGGTGCCGCTCTTTACCACCGACAGTGATGCCCCGCAAAGTGATCGCATCGCCTATCTTGGATCATCCAACGTTGCGGCAGGCGTCCAGGCCGGTGAAATTGCCGTGAAAGCACTGCCAAACGGCGGAAAATGCATGGGCTTTGTCGGGTTCCTTGGTGCCGACAACGCGATTGAGCGTATCGCCGGTTTCCGTCAGGCGGTTGAAGGTAGCGGTATCGAGCTTGTCGATGTGCGTGGTGATGATGTCGACTTTGCGCGTGCGCGTTCAAACGTCGATGACGTGCTTGCGGCAAATCCTGACATTGATTGCATGGTCGGGTTCTATTCCTACAACCCGCCCAAAATTTACGAAGCATTGCAAGCCGCTGGCAAACTGGGGCAGGTGACCGTTATTGCCTTTGATGAAGACCCTGTAACGCTTGGCGCGGTGCGCGAAGGCAGCTTTGCCGGAACGGTTGTTCAGGACCCGTACCAGTGGGGTTATCAGGGCATGCACCTGATGGCGGATTATCTTGAGGGCGATATGTCGAAGGTGCCCGCAGATGGCTTGATCATCGTGCCGACCCAGGTGATCGACAAATCCAATGTCGATGAGTTCGAGGCCGTCGTTAAGGAAAGAATAGGCGGGTAATTTTCTTCCCCCTGCCTAGCGAGCGGACGCACGAAATCTGCGAGTGCGCCCGCTCGCACCTTTCCAACGATGTCGAATGGACATTGGGGAGCCGAGTACATGAGTGCAGTGCATGGGCTTGATCTGCGACTTGAAGGCGTCACCAAGGTTTATCCCGGTGTGGTGGCCCTTAATAATGTTTCATTGCAGATCAAAGCAGGAGAAGTTGTCGGGCTTCTTGGTGAAAACGGGGCCGGAAAGTCAACCCTGATGAAGATTCTTGGAGGGTTGATTACCCCGACATCCGGGAAAATTATCCTTGATGGTCAGCAGTACGACGCGTTTGACGTCAAACAATCCCAACAAGCGGGAATCGCGTTCGTCCATCAGGAACTGAATGTTTTCGATAACATGGATGTTTCCGCAAACATCTTCCTCGGTCGGGAGGTGGTGCGAGGTCCTCTTAGGCTGACCGATCGCAAAGCCATGAATAAAATGGCGGAGCCACTCATCGAGCGTGTTGGCGCGCCATTCAAGCCGGAAACACCGGTTTCCACATTGTCCCTGGCGGAACGTCAGTTGCTGGAAATTGCCAAGGCCTTGTCGATGAATGCGCGGTTGGTCATCATGGATGAGCCGACGTCAAGCCTCACACTTTCTGAAACCAACATGCTGCTTAAGGTCATTGCCGACCTTAAGGCGCAAGGGATTGCAGTTGTCTATATTTCACACCGCCTGAGCGAGGTGGAGGAATGCGTTGATCGCGCGGTTGTGCTGCGTGATGGTCGAAATGTCGGGGAGCTTGAGCGCGACGCGGTCACGCATGATGCGATGATTCGCATGATGATCGGACGGGAGCTCAAGGCACTTTACACGCCACCGTCGGTGCCTGCGACCAACCCCATTCTGTCTGTCAAAAACTTTGCGATCAAAAGCAAGCCTGATCGCACTGCCGGTTTTGATGTGATGGCTGGCGAAATCCTTGGCGTGGCGGGCTTGATCGGGGCAGGTCGCACAGAGTTGGCCGAGGCAATATTTGGTGCCAATGACAAGCTTGGCGGAGAAATTCTGATTGATGGCAGAAAGGTCGAGATCAATAGCCCAGCCGATGCCATCGCAGCAGGGCTTTATCTTGTGCCGGAAGACCGCAAGCGGGCCGGGTTGATCCTTGAGTTTCCGATCTTGGAAAATGTCACGATGGCCAACTTGCCGGCGTTCACATCATGCGGGCTTGTTTCCCGGAAACGTCAGATCGCGGTTGCAGAAGCGCAGCGCACTACATTGGCGATCAAGACACATGATGTTCGCCGGGTTGCCAATGAAATGTCTGGTGGCAACCAGCAAAAAGTCGTTCTGGCAAAATGGCTGTCCATGGATCCGAAAGTCATCATTTTCGATGAGCCGACACGGGGGATCGATGTCGGTGCAAAAGCCGAGATTTATGGATTGATGCGATCACTGGCCGACCGCAGAGTAGGGGTGATGATGATATCGAGCGATATGGAAGAAGTAATCGGGGTTTCAGACAGGATTGTCGTGATGAAAGACGGGTTGATTACAGGGGAATTGCCGCGCTTTCGCTTTTCCGAGAGCAATGTGCTCAATCTTGCTGTCGGTAAAGTGCTGGAAGAGGCCTGAGAAATGCAAAAAAAAGATATCGGTCTTGGCATTCTGATTATCGTGGTTGGCGCAATCGTCTATATCCGCAACCCGCTATTCCTTTCGCCCATCAACCTTGGCAATACGGCAAATCTGATTGGCCTGTTTGGCCTGTTTGCCATTGGCCAAGGGTTTGTCATCATGACCGGCGGTATTGATCTTTCGGTCGGATCGGTGATCGCGTTGCTTGGTGTGTTATTCGTCGACATGGTCGGTAAGTTCGGCGTTCCCTGGCCGCTGGCCATGGCGATCATCATAGGCCTTGGTGTTCTGATCGGGCTGGCGCACGGTATCCTGATTACACGATTTAGGCTGCAGCCATTTGTCGTTACCTTGTGCGGGCTTTTGATTTATCGCGGTATCGCGCGTGGATACACTGCTGAATCAACAGCGGGGTTTCCTTTTGGCTCCAGCTATCCGCAGCTCGAATGGCTTACAATCGGGCGGAGTTTCGGGGTTCCGCACTCGTTCCTTGCGATGCTGATTGTGGCGGCTCTGATGTGGGTTGTTTTGCATCACACTGTTTTTGGTCGTCACCTGTGCGCTGTCGGTAAGAATGAGGAAGCTGCACGCTTTTCGGGGATAAACACTCGGTTTGTCACGGTTATGGCATATGTGATCTGTGCCGTGCTCGCATCCATCGCGGCAATATATTTCGCAATGTTCACCAAGTCAGTCCAACCGTCTTCGCACGGTAATTTTTACGAGCTTTATGCAATTGCGGCGGCTGTTTTGGGCGGGTGTTCTTTGCGCGGGGGCGAAGGTTCAGTGATCGGGATCGTTCTTGGGGCTGTGTTGCTACAAGAACTGCAGAACCTGGTGAATTTGCTGGGAATTCCATCTTCGCTGAATTTCGCAGTGATGGGCGCTGTGATTTTGCTGGGTGTTCTGGCAGATCAGCAATTTGCGGCGTATCGCACCAGAAAAAATACCGAGAGAGCGTTGGGCTTGCTGCAAAAGCCATAAATCACAAAAGAAAACCGTCTGCTTGTTATCACGTTAAGTGAACCCGCAGGGAAGGGGAGGGCTGTTTATGAATGTGCTTGAACTTAAAAACATATCCAAACGTTATGGCGCTATTCAGGCACTCGATAACGTGTCCCTTGCCATTGCGCCGGGCGAAGTAGTCGGGCTTATGGGCGATAACGGGGCTGGGAAATCCACCTTAGTCAAGGTGATTGCGGGGAACTTTGCGCCGACGTCGGGTGATATCCTTATTTCCGATCAGAAAGTGGCGTTTCACAAGCCGTTGGATGCGCAGAAAGCTGGTATCGAGGTCGTCTATCAGGATCTGGCGATTTGCAACAATCTGAGTGCAGCGTCGAATGTGTTTTTGGGACGTGAGCCGACCCGAAGGATCGGGCCGATTAAGGTTGTTGATTATGCCTTCATGCGCAGCAAATCCGCCGAGCTTTTTGCGCGTTTGAAATCAGAAACCCGTCCACGTGATCTGGTACACAAAATGTCTGGCGGGCAACGTCAGGCGGTTGCGATTGCACGCACCCTTTTAAGTGACGCCAAGATCGTTCTGATGGACGAACCCACGGCTGCGATCTCCGTTCGGCAGGTGGCGGAAGTCCTGAACCTTATCCGGCAGCTTAGTGATCACGGTATTTCTGTTGTTCTGATCAGCCACCGGATGCCGGATGTCTTTGAGGTCGCAGACAAGGTTGTTGTCCTGCGGCGCGGAGAACTTGTTGCGGACAAGAAAGCTTCTGATTCATCGCCAGAAGAAATTACAGGCCTGATCACTGGCGCGATTGAGCATGCATGAGTGGACATGAAAAAGGAACAATGAATATGGCAACGCCAACTCTTGCAGAAGTCATCAATCGTTCTCAACATCACGGATTGATCGCGCGGATCACAAGTCAGCAGATTTTCTGGGTGTTTATGGCAGCTGTATTTGCCTGCCTGGCATTGACGCTCCTTACCGATAGTTTCGCAACCGAGCGCAACCTTTTTAACGTGACCCGCAACTTTGCGTTTGTCGGGATTATCGCCCTTGGCATGACAGCCGTCATTGCCTCCGGCGGGATCGACCTTTCTGTTGGCTCTACGCTAGTGATCTCTGCGATGACGGTTAGCGTTATCATGTCGGCTGGAATGCCATTTTGGCTCGGTTGTCTTGCCGCACTTGGCATCTCGCTGCTTGTGGGGGCGGTCAATGGTGTGCTGATTGCCTATGCGGGAATGCCGCCATTCGTGGTCACGCTCGGCATGCTGTCGGTCGCACGCAGTTTGGCGATGGTGCTTTCTGACAACAAAATGATCTATGAGTTCGGTCCGGATCATGACTTTTTGTTGTGGCTTGGCGGCGGTTCGACGCTTGGCCTTCCACATCCGTTGATCATCATGGTGATTCTGGCATGCCTGACGGCTTTCGCGTTCCGGCATTTACGTTGGGGTCAGCACTTGTTCGCGATTGGCGGGAATGAAAACGCGGCAGTTCTGACCGGCATTCCCGTCGCGCGCATCAAAGTCAGCGTTTATATGTTTTCAGCCCTGATGGCAGGTATTACCGGGGTTCTGGAAGTTGGCTGGCTCGGTGGGGTTACGACTAATCTTGGTCAGGCCATGGAGTTGACTGTCATTGCCGCCGCTGTCATCGGCGGTGCCAATCTTGCAGGTGGCGGAGGTACTGCATTTGGTGCTGTGGTCGGTGCATTGTTGATTGAAGTGATCCGCAATAGTCTGATTTTGCTGGGTATCAGCACGTTCTGGCAGGGAACGTTTGTTGGATCGTTCATCGTGATTGCCGTAGCGTTTGATCGCTTTAGGCAGAGAAAGTCGTAGACTTACAAAAGTACTATTAGAGAAATGTCACATTTTCTGTCAATTCCGCAGCTTTTTGTCATCTTTTGTGTCAATACGTGTCAACTTATCTGGTAAACGGAAACGCTAAGTAATTGATTTACTGAAAAGTCGGATGTCATCTTTTGTGGCACCTGACAGGAGCAATACTCATATAATATGAGTATTGCTCCTTGGTCCCAAACCTCCCAGATTTTCCGATGAAATCCCCCTAATTCCCAAGTTGTCATAATTCGGGGTTATGCAGCAACGTTTCCACATTGCCGATGCTATGATCCGAGGCCTGCATCAACGCATATCTGATCTGATTACATCGCATATTGACATATCGGTAAATTCCGATATCTTCGTGTCATGGAAATGATCGATATATTCAAAGCCCTCTCGAACCGTACACGCCTTGAGATCCTCAAAGGCTTGAAAGAGCCTGCGAAGAACTTTCCTCCACAGGATGAAGGTGACGTTGATACGGTTGGAGTTTGCGTCAGCAGCATTCAGGAAGGTGTCGGACTGTCGCAATCGACAGTGTCCGATTACCTTGCGACGTTGCAACGGGTGGGTCTGGTCGAGGTCAGGCGCATCGGGCAGTGGACCTACTACAAGCGGAACGAAGCAACCATCCGCGCTCTTGCCGATGCCATCGGAAAAGAGCTGTAGTTTTTTTGCTACAATATATCGATAAATTGCGATATCCCTTTTTGCCGAAATGAGGTACCAAAATGAAAGCCCAGATACTCAAATCCTTTGGCGGTCCAGAAGCATTCGAACTTCAGGATGTCGCCAAACCAGTCCCGCAGGCTGGACAAGTCCTTGTCCGTGTCCATGCAACCTCCATCAATCCGCTGGATTATCAGGTTCGGCGCGGCGATTATAGCGACTTGGTCCCCTTGCCGGCCATTACCGGTCATGACGTATCCGGTGTTGTCGAAAGCGTCGGACCGGGCGTGACCAGCTTCGTTCCGGGTGATGAAGTCTGGTATACCCCGCAAATATTTGACGGCGACGGCAGCTACGCCGAATACCATGTTGCGTCCGAAAACATCATCGGCAGGAAACCCAGCTCGCTCAACCATCTCGAGGCAGCAAGCCTGAGCCTGGTTGGCGGAACGGCATGGGAAGCCCTGATCGGGCGTGTCGCCTTAAGAGTGGGCGAAAGCATCTTGGTTCATGGCGGTGCTGGTGGCGTCGGTCACGTTGCAATCCAAATCGCGAAAGCCATCGGTGCCAAGGTCTTCACGACGGTACGCGAAGAGAACTTCGAATTCGCACGCAGCATCGGCGCGGATGTGGTTATCGACTACACCAAAGAAGACTATGCCAGCGCCATTTTGCGTGAAACGGATGGCCAGGGCGTCGACGTCGTATTTGATACCCTTGGTGGCGACACATTGTCCCGCAGTCCGGACGTGCTGGCACAACTTGGCCGCGTTGTCTCGATCGTGGACATCGCACAGCCACAGAACCTCATTGAAGCATGGGGAAAGAACGCAAGTTTCCACTTCGTTTTCACACGTCAAAACCGCGGAAAGCTTGATGAGCTTAGCACGTTGGTTGAGCGCGGTCAGCTTCGGCCACACGTTGGCGCGGTCTATTCGCTTGAAGACATTTCACGCGCCCATGCGCGGCTTGAAACCCGCAACAACGGTGTCCGTGGAAAGATCGCGATTGCAGTTGATCCGTCAGCTCATCGTGCAAGTCAGGACTCCTGACCACTGAACATACGTTGAAAGGTGCAACCATGATTTATGAGATCGCCCAGTTGCCCGTGCACAAGGAGCAAACTGAATCTTTCCGGCATGCATTCGCCGAAGTTGTTCCGTTGCTTACACGTGCACAGGGGTACCGCGGTCACTTGCTTGCGCAAGGGATCGAAATACCCGAACTGTTCCACCTGATTGTGCGGTGGCGCTCACTCGAAGACCACACACCGGGCTTTGAGGAGAGTGAAGACCATCAGACGTTTATGACAGGCCTAGAACAGTATTTTTCGGAAGAACCACAAGTCTATCATATCGAAGGCGAAGCTTTTATCTCAAACAACGGAGATGACTTGAGGAATAGTAGCTCCGGTGAGTTGTGGGCATAAAACAATCGGGTGGCTGTTGGATTTTCTAACAGCCACCCGTTTCCTGACCGCAAATTCGTTTGTCACATCAGTTGGCAACGAACTTCAAAAGATCGGCGTTAAGTACATCCGCATTTACGGTCAACATTCCGTGCGAAAATCCTGGGTAAGTTTTCAAGGATCCGTTCGGTAGCAACTTAACGGCTTTCAAAGCGGAGGCAGCAATCGGAACAATCTGATCGTCCTCACCATGTAGCACCAAAGTTGGCGCGTTAATCACTTTGAGGTCGTCAGTCAGGTCTGTTTCCGAAAATGCTTTGATACCATCATAATGTGCCTTGGCGCTGCCCATCATGCCTTGGCGCCACCAGTTTTGGATCACGCCTTCGCTTGCAGCCATGCCTTCGCGATTGAAACCAAAGAACGGACCGGATGGAATATCGCGGAAGAACTGAGCACGGTTGCCTGCCAAGGCGGCCCGGAATCCATCGAAAACTTCTAATGGCGTGCCTTCGGGATTTTGCGCAGTCTTCAACATCAGCGGTGTGATGGCAGCAACAAGAACAGCTTTGGCCACCCGACCTGCGGGCTCTCCATGTCGTGCTACATACCGGGCAACTTCGCCGCCGCCTGTGGAGTGGCCGATGTGAACAGCGTTGCGCAAATCAAGGGCATTGGCGACGGCGAACGCATCTGCTGCATAATGGTCAATATCGTGGCCTTCGGAAACCTGTTCGGATCGACCGTGCCCACGACGGTCATGTGCCACAACACGATATCCCTTCGACAGGAAAAAGATCATCTGGGCATCCCAGTCATCTGAACTGAGAGGCCAGCCATGGTGAAACACTATTGGCTGGGCGTCTTTTGGACCCCAGTCCTTGTAGAAAATCTGTACGCCGTCGTCAGTTGTAATGTAACCCATGGTATCTTCTCCTGTGGGAAGAGGTTGAAGCGTGGTGGCTGCTGCATGCGATGTGCCCAACGGAATGGCTAAACTTGCGGCGAGAGCTGCGGCAGAGATAAGTGCATCTCGTCGGTTTAACGTGAAGATGGGATCGTTAGTTGGCATGAAATAACTCCCGGAATAATTCAAAGGCTGAAAAGTAGACGGGAGGATTTCTGACCTTTTGCAATCTGGAGAAGATACCTAACCGTCTAAGAACCGTCTGTGATGGTCACTTCAGAGATCGGAAACGCGAACCAAATTGGTTCAAAATCAAGTTCCGATTTAGGTGCGAAATACACGCAAATGGTCGTGCGTAAATTTCCGCAAGGTCTATAAGAGTATTGATATCACTTGATTTTAAGGGGCGGTAGTCGGTCGGGAAGGAAAGCTGTGTCGCAAAAAACGCAACGGCATGCCGCGCAACTTGACCGGTGTGAACAGGTTCAATTGTCAGGAACGAGAAGCCCGAGCCGGGGGCTCGGGCTTCGTATCCGAGGCAATCGGGGGCGACTTTTGATAATTAAGATGGTTTATTGTCAAAACCGCAGGGATGGTCGCATCGTTTTACGCGCGCATCCAGGCACTGATGCGTTCTGCGAGCATGATAACGGTCGGGTTGGTGGCAACCGAAGGTACATCAGGGAAGCTGGATGCGTCCGCAACCCTCAGATTTCCAACCCCGTTCACGCGTCCTTGATAGTCAGTCACCGCATAGGGGGAATTGTGTCCACCCATAGGTGCCGTCGACGTTGGATGGTGATAGATATCAAGTGCCTTTGGCAACGCGGCGATGAGATCGGCGGAGCTGGTTTGGGCTGCCCCTGGAACGAGTTCCTCGACAATAATATCGGAAAGCGGCCCCTGACGTGCGATCCGGCGAATCATTTCGATTCCTTCAACCATTTTCTGCCGATCCTCGACTTCACCGAGAATGTTGAGGGCGATACGAGGTGATGTCGTCGCCTTGCGATTTCGCAGGGTTAAAGTGCCGATGGATTTCGGACGTGTTAATGCCAAAGCAAGCATGAAAATGGCACCGGTTGGCGAAGAGGCAGGGTCACCATAATGCACAGCGCTTACATGGAAATCGCCTTCTCCGGGGGCAGCTTTTGAGGATTGCGCCCAAAGAATGGCGCCAACAGGCGGAATCGGAAGCCCAAGACGCTCTGGTCTCGCTGCCCAGATTGTGTAGAAAAACGGATGCTCCTGCAACCGTTGTCCTACCGGCAGATCGGCCATAACAGGAATATCCATTGCACGCAGGTTGTCGGCAGGGCCAACGCCTGATCGCAGCAGAATGGCCGGAGTTCCATAGGCACCTGCCGAAAGCACAATTTCACCACCGGTAATGCGTTCTCCATTTTCGAGAATGATGGCTTCAGCGCGACCTTTGATAATATCTACCCGGTCGACAAGCGCTTCGCTTCTGATGGTCAAATTGGCGCGCGCCCGAACACCTTTGGACAAGTATGTCATGCCGGTGTTAAGCCGCTCTCCCATGCGGTTATTCATCGGATAAGGGCCGACACCTAAAGGCTGATCTCCGTTAAAATCATCGACTTTGGGGAAACCCGCCATCTGGGCGGATTTTATAAAAGCGCGCTGCATATCTGAAATTTCATCGTCCTGCAGCTGATGGATCGGCCACGGACCGTAACGACCGTGAAGTTCATCCGCACCATTTACCGTGCGCTCACTCTTCTTATAAAATGGTAAAACATCGGCAGCCGACCAATTTGGCAGCCCGGCCTTCGTCCAACGGTCGAAGTCGGATGCCGTCGCCCGCATTGCAACACCGGCATTCACTGCAGATGATCCTCCCAGAACCTTTCCGCGGGGCACTGGGAAAGACGTCTCACCCCATCCCGGTTCAGAGGTGAACCCCCAATCATGCTCGGAATCGCCACCAATGATGCTTTGCAGACGAACGGCGTCCGGATAACTCTCCGGCGCATACGACTTTCCAGCTTCGAGAAGCAGTACGCGTCTGGATGAATCTTCGCTCAAACGACTGGCTAAAACGGCACCAGCCGATCCTCCTCCGACGATGATTACATCAAAGGAAGACGACTTATCATTCGTCTTCGCAAAAGCACCGCTATAGGTAATAGCAGCCAGACCGGCACCGGATGCCCCGATGATGAAATCCCGTCGATTAACACCTGTCTTGTTTTGTGTATCGCTCATGATATTGACCCTCGCCTCTCTCGATGTGGAATCTGCGGGACATCACAAAAGGCATATCCCTATCGAATGACGGTTCTTATAGATTTCCGACATCGCAAAAATATTGTAAGTGGCGCTGGTATTGTAGAAGGCTGTCTGTCGCTTCATTCCAGACAAGATGTCTTGAATTACTGCGTTCCCCTTAGACAACAATTCGTCATGGGATTATCATGCGGTCACCATGGCATTGACCGACCATTGTGGATTATGCGCATCTCAACCGGGATAGCGCATAGTCAAAGAAATGCAGTCACGGTAAGGCTTGGCAAATGATCTAAATCTTGTCTGCCAAACATTGAGAGATGAAATTAACAAACGCGCGCACACGTGCCACCTTCGTTCGTGATGACGGCCACACAATCGAGACAGTGCCGCGATTGTCTGTAAATTCATCCAGTATGGATACCAATCGTCCAGCTTCGATATCCTCGGCAACGAGGTAACGCGGTGCCTGTACAATTCCGAGCCCGGCCAGTGCGGCTGAGGCAAGAGCCCCCCCATCATTGAGCACAATCCCCGGCTTGACGATCATCCCGCGATACTCACCTTTAAATGCCCATTTCTCAGGGAGACCCGTCGTCGGGAAGCGGTATAAAACACAGCAATGATGACCAAGGTCTGCGGGCGTTTGAGGCGTACCGTGTTTCGCAAAATAGCTGGGTGAGGCGCAGGTAGTAAAGGCGTGCGGCCCAATCCGGCGGGCATGAAGATTGGAATCTTCAAGGTCTCCCAAGCGAACCACCAGATCATATCCGCCTTCAATCAAGTCAACTTTCAGATCATCGAGAGAGATTTCCAGCGTCACATCCGGATAGTCGGCTGCGAATGTACCAAGAGCGGGCAAGACAATGCTTCGCCCCATGACAGTTGGTACGCTGATCTTAAGCCGCCCTTGGGGCGTATTTTGTGTGCTGAGTAGCTCCAGTTCCGCTTCCTGCAGGTCACTTAGAATACGGGAAGCATATCGGTAAAGAATTTCCCCTTCGCCCGTGAGAGTGAGTGAGCGTGTCGTTCGCGTTAGCAATTTGACGCCAAGCCTCTGCTCGAGCCGGTCGACTGCTTTACCGACCGCAGATGCGGAGAGACCAAGCTTACGCCCTGCCGCCGCAAAGCTTCCCAGCTCCAACGTGACAGAAAAGGCCACAAGGCCGCTCAAGGATTCCAAAGAAGTTATTGCTGACATATTGTCCGCAATGATGAGACACGGAGCCCTCTTCCGTCAAGGAGTTCTTCGTTGGATAGTTGATGGCGCACGATCTATGCCGCCAAGGAGGAAATTGATGAGAATCTCATTAGCTGTCACCTCCAGTATCAATAGATTTGCACCATCACAGGCATCCGTATTGGAGTTTTTCAATGTCTAGGCAGCTTAACCATTCCCTCATGGCGCGGTTGAAAAAGACCACGCGGATATGGCTCGCCGTTTATCCAACAGTGCTTGTTTTCTTAACGATATTTGGTGATGCGCTTAAAGAATTTCCGTTTCCCATGGGAGTTCTCGTCTCGACACTTGTCGTCGTCATCATTGTCTCGAATATCACCGATCCCCTTGTCGGGAAGGTTTTTTGCCATTTTGGGTGTACTTTTCGCAAACCCGGCCTTCACTCCAAAGCCGCTCCTATGGCCAACAACACCGCGCCAGTTGAACGTTCTGCTCCATCAGACAATTAAAAGGGAGAACTACAATGACGAACAACGACAACAAGGTCGCCATCAATGCCCCGGGCAAGTCTGGCATGACGGTTCAGGCAACAGCATTCAACTGGATCAACGGTGTCCAGACAAATGACGGGGAATTGAAGCCATCGATTGATCCGGCCACCTACGATACCATTGGATATTATCCGGACAACGGCCTAGAGGCAGCGAAAACTGCAGTTGCGGCAGCCTCAAAGGCTTTTAAGGAAACGACTTGGGCGTGTGATCATGAACTGCGAGCGCATGTTCTAAATCAGCTAGCCGCTGCATTCGAGCGTAACCGTGATCGCCTTATAGAAATCCTGTCGCTTGAAAACGGCAAGGTGAAAGGTGAAGCTGCCTTCGAAGTCGATATGATCCCCAGCAAATTGCGTTATTCGGCGGCAACAGCTCTGCTGGAAAGCGGTAGAGCTGTTACGCCAAAACCAGGAAGCCTGTCTGTGATCCTAAAACAGCCGATGGGTGTTGCTGGCGTCATTGCGCCCTGGAACTCTCCTGCGGTTCTGACCATTCGCTCTCTGGCACCAGCACTCGCAGCTGGATGCACTGCTGTCATCAAGCTTCCGGCACAAATCGCGCAAGCTGCCAGTGTCATGGCGGAAATTATGGCCGAGGCCGAGGATCTTCCGAATGGTGTAATCAACCTCTTCTTTGAAAGTGGTCCGGAAGGATCTGCGTATTTGGTCGAAAGCCCGGATGTTCCCGCGATTAGTTTCACTGGCAGCACCGGCACAGGCCGCGCCATCGGCGCAATTGGTGCCAAACGGATGAAGCGTTTCGGGATGGAGCTTGGCGGCAAGACGCCGGTCATTCTGTTCGATGATGCCGATATCAATGCGGCCCTGCCCGTGATTGAGAAGGCGCTGACAGTATTTTCTGGTCAATTTTGTATGACCGGTTCACGTCTGCTTGTTCAAGACGGCATTTTTGAACATGTGCGCGATGCGCTTGCCCAGCAACTAACCGATGTGAAAGTTGGTCCGGCAAGTGACCCCTCAAGCGATATGGGGCCACTGATTGATCGAGAGAATGTCTTGCGGGTAGACGAGGTGGTCAAGAACGCCATTTCGGAGGGAGCAAACGTTATTGTACGTGGGGGGCCTGTTTGCGCCGGACCGCTTGCAAAAGGTGCTTTTTTCCGGCCTGCATTGTTGGAAGTTAACGACAATAGCCTGTCGATTCTTCAGGAAGAGACATTTGGTCCTGTCCTGACTATTCAGCGTTTTCATGACGAGGCAGAAGCCATTCAGCTTGCAAATGACAGCGAGTTTGGTCTTGCTGCCAGCGTCTGGACGCGTGACGTCGACCGTCCGTTGAAGGTGGCGCAGGCGCTTGAGGCTGGCACCATATGGATCAATGACTGGGCCAAGGTCTATGACAATACCGAGGAAGGCGGCTTCAAACAGTCAGGCCTTGGGCGGCTTAACGGCCTCGCTGCACTCGACGACTTTATCGAGTATAAGCATATTGCCCTGAAGCCCGGTCTTCATAGGGGCTGATGACGTCACATGATTGATGTCGAAAGGGGCCAAGGTCGTTGCTTTCAATTGCGAAAATCTTGGTCGCCATCTGCAGGGGGCAGGGCAGCCCTTGCCAAGCATCACGATCCTTTGGGTAAGACAAGAACTGTACTTGGCGTATCGCGAGGATACAGCAAGAAAATCGGAACTTATGGTATGGGGCATGTCCCCATACCAGTCCGGTGAACGACAAAGCTGTTAGTTTTGCTCTGGCGCCGCATCAGAAGTATTTGGGCCAGTTCGATACTTTGCCAAAATGCTGTCAAAAAGACCACTCTGGCGGATTGTCTTCAGACCAGCATTCAAATGATCCAGAATAATTTCCGGGGTCTCGGTCTTGCGGGAAATGCAGGAGTAATGGGAACTGGTCGATATTACCTTGGTCCTTATTCTTTCTGCATCAGGGAGCCCGTCCTCATCTCCATTGAGCAGGTAATAGTCCATGGGGGGGGCGAAACGTTAAGGCTGCGTCAATTCGATTTGAGTTCAAAAGATTGACCAGCGCTTTTTCGCTATTTGCAGTAATGACATCAAACTTCGCTTTGTGCGCGTACACCTCCAGACTGTATCCATTCACAACACCAACGGTCAGTTTGGACGCGTCTTCGGTGTCGATCATGTCAAAAACCTGTTCATTGGTGCTATACATGGCGATCTCTCCGTCGCCAAGTGGATCAGAATATAGGAATTCTGCGTCTCTTTCTGGCAGGTAGCTACAAGAACAAAGCCCATCAACATGACCGGAACTGGCAAGAAAATAAGCCCTCTTCCAAGGATAGAACGGCGTAAGGAGTGTGATGTCGCGTGTGGCAAATGCGGCACGCAAGATTTCAACGTCAAATCCCGGCATGACGTTGTTGTCAGCGATCATCGCTGCCGGGAACGGGTTGCAGGCAAGTGTCACGGTCTTGCGTTCACTGGCGGATGAGCCCAATGAACTATCTGCCAGTGCCGCACCGATCAATGTGCTCAGGAACGTAATCGTTAATGCGAAAACGATTACCGCACTTTTTCCAATCCGATTGGAACTTAAATGATCTTCGGCTTTATGAAGGAACGTGGGCATCTCATTTAACTGCAATCAAATGATCAACTTTTGGTTTTGTGTCACCCAGATGCAGGCGGTTAACCTTTTCCTGAATATCGCGATCCGCGCCAGACACCCTTTTGTGATGACGTAAATGTTCTATCCAAGAACCTTCCGACCATGTTTCGACAAACAGGTCGTGATCAGTGCTGTCCTGATGAAGCCCCCAATGATATGCGCCATGGCGCTGGCGGGCCTTGCGCATTTCAGTCATGAACTGCTGGAACGTCTCGTGATCTTTCGGGTCGATCCGATAGGAAATCCTGATCATGACAGGGCCGCGATCCTGTTCGACACTTTCAGACAGAATTGGTTCGGGCCAGTGCATCGACGGGCTCAGATCAAGATCGGCACCCTGATTAAGCCGGATGCGCATTGTTGCGATCATCAGGATGATTGCTCCAATCCCAGCAGTCAGCAAAGCCATCTCAATCGAGAATTGTTCGGCAAGCCAGCCCCATGCCACGCTACCAGCTGACATCGAGCCGAAAAATAGCGTCAGAAACACAGACAAACCCCGAGCACGCACCCAGTCAGGCAAAGCAGTTTGCGTGGATACATTCAACGAAGATAAAACTGCTATCCATGACGCCCCGGCAATGAAGGAGGCCATAACAGCCACGACTGGATGCTGAACCAAAGCGAAGCTCAACATCACAAGAGCTGTCCCGGTCGTCCCGGCCATAACGGTTTTGTCTGGACCAAGCCGTGCCTTGATTTTGGGTAGAACAATGGCGCCGGCTACTGCGCCCGTGCCAACACTGGCGAGCAGAATTCCATATAGCTGCGCACCGCCGTCCAGCATGTTGCGCGCAATCAGTGGCAACATCGCCCAATAGGCGCTGGCAAACAAAAAGAACGCAACAGCCCGGATCAAGGTGGCGATCACCGGCGGGCTATTAAATACATAGCGAAGACCAGCGCGCATGGCCCCGGCCATGCGTTCTCTTGGCATGGTCTGGACATTCTCTTGAGGATTCCAAAAGAACAGAACGCCAAGAATTCCGAGAAAGCTGAGTGCATTGAGTGCAAACGGAGATACCAGACCTGCACTGACAATGAGAAAACCGGCCAATGCCGGACCAATCGCACGACTGACGTTGATGCCCATGGAATTGAGCGCAATCGCAGCACCCAGGCGTGGTTTGTCAACCAGCCCCGGGACGATCGCTTGCCATGCAGGTGCCATCAATGCTGCACAGGTTCCCATCAAGAATGTAAACAGGATCAGGATCGACGGCGTCACCAATTGCAGATAAACCATCGCAGAGAGCGCTGCAGCCAAGCTGGCCATTATCAGATTGATGGAAATCAGTAATTTTCTGCGATCCATTAGGTCCGCAAGCGCCCCGGCAAAGATTGCAAACAGGAATACAGGTAATGTGGTCGCAGCCTGAACCAGCGAGACAACCAACGGAGAGGGGGACAGCTCTGTCATGAGCCAGCCTGCGCCGACATCGTGCATCCAGGTGCCGACATTCGATATGACGGTTGCCACCCACAAAAAGGCGAATGCCCGATGCCGAAACGGTGCCCATGGACCTGTGTCAACTGGTTTGGTTTCGTTCATTTTTCCTCTTCCTGATGAAGATGGCAATGCGCTTTGATCCCCTAATGCCGCAAAGCGCCCTAAATGCGTCGGGGTGTTTTTTCGGACAGAATTGCCACAAGAGCGAGCCCTGCAATGATCGCAACATGCTCAAAAAATATGTTGCTTTGTGCGGCGCGCTCCTCCTCTGGAAAAGTCCAGTACGCATGTGCAGTGAGTGTCGCCACAGCGGTAAATACTCCCAATGCGCCAGCGGCCAGCCACACTTGGCGCCCCAGGATGATGGCAATAGAACCGCCCAGTTGGAGAAGGATAATGCCCGCTGCAAGTGGTGCCGCGGGCGAAAGTCCGAAATGGTTCATCTCACCTATCGCAGCCGACCAGTTGAACAGTTTTGTCAAACCAGAAAGCCAGAACGGACAGGTCAGAGCAACCCGGATACCCAATTCAAATATAACGCTGTTTAACAACTTCGAGATGGGGGCTGGCGTCATGACATTGTTCTCATGGTAAAGGAAACGAAAATTGTCAGTTATGCAGAAACAAACCCGGTTCGGTGCGCCGGTTTCCAAATGGAATTGACCGGCGCACCAGGGGGGTTATGACTTTGTTTCAGGCGATGCTGGGCCACACTTGGTTTGAGCACCTTTGACATCACTTGCTACACCAAATGATTTGCCATGCAGGCAGTGTGCAGCGGCTTCTTGGACAGACATTCTGTCTTTGGCCCAGTTCACCGCAGTTTCACCAGCCAGCATACCAAGCAGTCCAAGGAGTGCGATGACGGGTGGGGCCGGGGATCGGGTTCCCAACAGCGCATAAATCACACCAACACCAAGCCCGATTCCAAGTGAAACGACATAAGGGGAAACAGTCATTCTCTTCTCCTTTGCTATACCGTGAAGCAGGAACAACCCAGCGCACCCCAGAAAGATTTGCTGTCTGCAACCGGGATTGGATTGTTCCATGCAATGCCATGGTCGTGGCCGTGAACGCCGCAACCGTGCGAACAACCATCGTGGCATGCACGTTCATGTGGCGAGGCTTCAGGACGTTGGGCCGGGCTTTGTTGATGCAAAACCGGACTCCAGGATGGCGATGCCGGTGGCAGTTTCGGTGAAAGGGACTGATAGTTGCCTTCGCCGTAAACCACTTTGCCGCCAACCATGGTCATGACCGAGTTGATCCGCCGGATTTCTTCGGGCGCAACGGCCATATAATCCGCCGACAGAACTGCCAGATCAGCATATTGCCCCGGCGCAAGCGATCCTTTGACGTCCGCTTCGCCCGAGAACCATGCCGAACCCTTGGTCCAGAGCATCAAGGCCGTTTCACGATCAAGAACGTTGTCATTGTCATAAAGTGGCATGCCGCCAACCGTTTTACCTGTCGTTAGCCAGTAAAGGGCAACCCACGGATCGTAAGACGCGACACGCGTTGCATCCGTTCCCGCCCCGACGGGCAGCCCCTGTTCAAGCATTTTGGCAATGGGCGGGGTCGCCATGGCGGCGTCTTTGCCGTAACGATTGACGAAATATTCGCCCTGGAAGGCCATACGATGCTGAATGGCAATGCCGCCGCCCAGTGCCTTGATCCGTTCGATATTGCGTTCGGAAACGGTTTCGGCATGGTCGATGATGAACCGTGTCTTGAACGGCTGTTTACCATTCACCCTTTCGAATACACCAAGGAAACGGTCGATGGTTTCGTCATAGGTCGCATGGATGCGGAACGGCCATTCCCGTTCAGCCAGCAATTCAACGATGGGTTCAAGTTCACTTTCCATCACCGGTGCCAGATCCGGACGCGGTTCAAGGAAGTTTTCAAAGTCCGCAGCCGACCAGGTCAGGTTTTCGCCCGCCCCGTTCATGCGCAGCATGTCGCTTCCAGCACCCGGTTCGGTCAGTTCGACCCAGCGTTCGTAATCGTTCAATTCCTTGCCCGCTGTTTGGGCAAAAAGGTTGTAGGCGATGCGAACCGTCATTTGCCCGTCGTCATGCAGACGTTGGATGACGTCATAATCGTCGGGATAATTTTGTCCGCCGCCGCCAGCATCAATCACACTGGTGATGCCAAGCCGGTTCATCTCACGCATATAGTGGCGGGTGGAATTGATCTGATCTTCGATCGGCAGTTTCGGTCCCTTGGCCAGCGTGGAGTAAAGGATCAGCGCGGATGGTTTGGCGACCAGGAGTCCGGTCGGATTGCCCTTGGCATCCTTTTCAATCACGCCACCGGGCGGGTTTGGCGTGTTTTTATCAAAACCAAGAACCTTGATGGCGGCCTGATTAAGCAGGGCCTGCCCATAAAGATGCAGGATAAAGACCGGGGTTTCGGGGGCGGCAGCATTGATTTCATCAAGCGTCGGCAAACGACGTTCAGCAAATTGGAATTCCGACCAGCCACCAACGACACGCACCCATTGCGGTGCAGGCGTAACGGCAGCTTGGGCCTTAAGCATGCGAAGGGCATCGGCCACAGAGGGCACGTTTTCCCAGCGCAGTTCCATGTTGTAGTTCAACCCGCCGCGAATAAGGTGGGTGTGGCTGTCATTGAGTCCCGGAATGATGCGACGACCGCCACCATTGATCATTTTGGTTTTGCCATCGGCAAGCTTGCGCATATCGGCTTCGGCGCCGATTGCCAGTACTTTGCCGCCGGCAATCGCAATGGCGTCGACTTCGGGTTTTTTTGGATCAAGCGTCGTGATACGGGCGTTGTGGATGATTGTTTCGGCTGTCTTGCTCATCTCGGTACTCCCAGTTGGTCTGATTGGCAGCGCACTGAGTGCTGTGCTTGCAGCAGCACCTTGAAGAAATGTCCGGCGTTTCATGCGTGTGACCTTTCAACACCAAGCCCCGCACCTGCCGCTCATGTACGCACGTTCAGTGAGGTACTTGACTTGGAAACGGCACTGAGAGTTTGGCGTGACAGAGGGCTTCGGAACGAAAAAACGCGGCAGATATTTTGTATCTGCCGCGTTTCCTTTATCGATCAGGAAGCTGCTTTCGGCGCAATCCGAGGACCATGTTCGACGCGTTCCGGCGCCTTGTGAACCATGGTGTAGGCGTAATCGACACCCATGCCATAGGCACCGGAATGTTCTTTCACCAACGCCATGACATCATCATAGGTTTCACGGTGTGCCCAATCGCGCTGCCATTCGAGCAGAACCTGCTGCCAGGTTACCGGCACCACACCAGCCTGAACCATGCGATCCATCGCATAATTATGCGCATCAACCGATGTGCCCCCCGAAGCATCGGCGACCATGTAGATTTCATATCCGCCTTCAAGCATTGCACAGAACGCAAAGGAGTTGTTGCAGACTTCGGTCCACAAGCCGGAAACGATCACTTTCTTGCGGCCGTTTGCAGCGAGTGCATCACGCACTTTCTGGTCATCCCAGGAATTCATCGAGGTCCGTTCGAGAAGCGGCGCTTCGGGGAAGACGGCCAGAAGTTCCGGATAGGTATGGCCCGAGAAACTCTCAGTCTCGACGGTCGTGATCGTGGTCGGAATGTTGAAGATCTTGGCCGCCTTGGCCAGGCCGACGGTGTTGTTTTTAAGGACCTGTCGGTCGATGGACTGAACACCGAATGCCATCTGCGGCTGGTGATCGATGAAGATGATCTGAGAGTTATGCGGGGTAAGAAGTTCAAGCTTTTCCATTTTAGGTCTCCTGTTTGATAAAGCGACATTGCCTGCATGCAACAGGCGCAGGGCGAAGGGTCGGGGGCTAGGAAGTTGGGATCGCAGACACGATCATCAGCACGCCAAAAACGACAAAGATTACGCCGGTCAACGCACGCCCACGCCTGGCATGTTCCGGTTTTTGAAACATCCTTACGACGTGCCGCGCACCAATTGCGTAACCGCCCAGAACAACAAGCTTTGCAACGACAAACGTCAAAACCAGAAGTGCCAGAACAGCTGGGCCGCTCTCGGCGGGAATAAACTGCGGGAACAATGCCGCAAAAAACAGAACGGCCTTTGGGTTGCTGATCCCGACACCGAATGAGTGAAACCAGAGAGCCAAACCGTCGCGTCCACGTGCTATCTCAGCAGTCCCATCGGCCTCTTTCGGTTGGCCGACGGGTCTGAGATACGTCCACCCCAGCCACAGGACATAGAACGCACCAAGCAAGCGCAGGCTGAGAAAAATCAGTGGATACGCTTCGAGTAAAGCACCCAAGCCGACCACCGAAAGTGCCGCCAGCAGTGCAATTGCGACAAGATCGCCACTCAGTGCACCCAATGCGCGACGCCACCCAAAGGCAAGAGCATTGTTAACGAGAAACAATGTCGACGGACCAGGCGTCGCGCTTTGAGCTGCGCTGATCAATATAAAAGCAAGATATGATGATAATTCCATTGCACACCCAAGACAATAATTTGTTCAACGAAACAGAAAGGGTTAAAGTAACCCAATAGTTTTCCTGCCTTTTTTCAAAGCAGAGCGCCGTTTCCATTCTGACTCTCAAGAAGTGATGAAGAGCCGTGACAAATCCTCAGGCGTTCATCTGGAATCTGATCAGTCCATTATTTATCCCTAGCCGGGGACAGGTGTGTTAAGCAGTTGCTGTTCCCATTGGAATGCGACACCACTCGCCCCGGCATGTTGCTTAAGTATCTCGGCAAGTTCGGGAATATGTTCTTCGCGCGCCCAGTCGCGTTGCCATTCGGAGGCCAGAGCCAGCCATGTCATCATATTCGCGCCTGCTGCGATCATCCGCTGGATAGCAACTTCATGTGCCTCGACTGAAACACCGCCGCATGCATCGGTTACGACCGTGACATCCCACCCTTCGCCAAGGGCCTGAATGGTTGGCATGGCAACACAGACTTCGGTCCACAGACCCGCTATAACAAGTTGCTTGCGGCCCGTTTCCTTGACGACATCTACCACTTTGGGATCTTGCCAGGTGTTGATCAAAGTACGGTCAATGATTTCCTGTCCCGGGAATACATCGGCAATTTGGGGAAAAATATTGCCGCCCTGACGTGCGATTACAGTTGTTAAGATGGTCGGTACGCCAAACGCCTTGGCAGCTTTTGCCAGCCCCACCGTGTTGTTCACCACCATGTGAGGATCGTGGCTGTTGAGATTTGCAAGCTGGTAGGGTTGATGGTCGATTAAAACAAGTACTGAGTCTTCTGGGCGAAGGAGTGAATCAAGGCCATTACGAATATTCATAGACTATCCCTTCTGTTTTTGTAATCAGGGCAGGTTTGCTCGACTTGATTTTTAGGTGCCCTATGAATCGACAGTCGCAGGTCTCTGGATAAGACACTAGTGCCCGTATATGATATGCTGTGTCGCAGCACAGGGAACGCGAAATTGGATATAGAAGAATTAGAAACATTCGTAGAAGTTGCTGACTCTGGGGGGATTTCTCCTGCCGCGCGTCGACTGGGTCTCTCCAAATCAATCGTCAGTCGGCGACTTTCACGACTGGAATCGGCGCTTGGTGTCCAGCTTCTGGCGCGCACGACCCGAGGTGCGGCACTTACCGAAGCCGGAGCGACATTTCGAGAACATGCTGCGCGGATTCGTGATGAATTAGAGTTGGCGAAAGACACACTGCTGCCTACGGGTGAGCTTTGCGGGCGGCTTCGTATCGCCATGCCGCTTTCATTTGGTCCGACCCACTTTGCCCCTGTTCTTGCAAAAATGGCGCAACGCCATCCCCAGCTTCAAATCAATGCCTGCTATAGTGATCGTTTCGTAGACCTTATTGCCGAGGGGTTCGATTGCGCGATCCGGCTGGGTCACCTTCCTGACTCCAACCTGATTGCAAAGCGGTTTGCGCCTATTCATGGCAAGCTCGTTGCAAGCCCCTCGTATATCGAGATGTATGGTGCACCTGAAACGCCCGAAGATATTGTACTTCACCAAGCCGTTTTACAGGGTACGGAGTCATGGCATTTGATGGACGGTGACAAAATCGTCACAGTGCAGCCGCAAGGGCGTTTCAAGTCGGACAATGGCATAGCACTGACCGCCGCTGCCGCAGAAGGTCTTGGCATTGGATGTCTTCCCAATTGCCTTACCCACGAATACTTGGTTTCCGGAGCCCTCGTTCCGGTGATGCCACAATATCCCCCAAAATCCGGAGGAGGATTTGTGGTGCGACCACCCGGAAGTTACCCGGACCGCAAGGTGCGCGTACTGACCGAAATGCTCATTGAGCATGTCCAGTCCAATCCCCATCTCTGGGAAGAATAGCCCTGGCTAGCCAGCAAGCGCCAACTCGGTCATCTCGGTCAGTATTATTCCGAGCAGACATTCCACTTCGTGCGACACAGTTAAGCGCATAGCGTGACTAGCGCAGCGAAAAAACATTCGCCAATGTGGGGTATCCTTCTGATCGGTAGTGCAATTTTGCCTGCTCGGCCTGCAAGGGCGCTAAGGACAAGTAAGGAGTGCGCGTATGAGTTGGAACCCCGCATTGCAACCGGGCTGCCCCGATGATGTAGATACTGACGCGATTGAGACACTTATAGTCCCGCGTGCAAGAGACCTTGGCGATTTTGAGGTTCGTCGCGCCTTGCCTGCACCAAAGCGGCAGATGGTTGGTCCCTTTATCTTCTTTGATCAAGCTGGACCGGCAGAATTTCTGACCGGCCAAGGTGTTGATGTAAGACCACACCCGCATATCGGTCTTGGCACAGTCACGTACCTTTTCCGTGGTGATTTTCATCATCGCGATAGTACAGGGGCAGACCAGATCATCCGTCCCGGCGAGTTGAACTGGATGGTTGCCGGGCGCGGAGTATCCCACTCAGAGCGGACTTCGGCGCAAGCCCGGTCTGGGCCCAACAGTTTGTTCGGGATACAAACTTGGCTCGCACTACCCGATCAGTACGAGGATATGGCCCCGACATTCGAACACCATAATCAAGAGACGCTGCCAATAATCGAGGATTCCGGCGTCAAGCTTCGACTTATTCTCGGCAACGCCTATGGCAAGGTTGCGCCTGCGACAATGCTCTCCGAGACCTTTTACGCCGATGTGATGCTCGAAGCAGGAGGTCGATTGCCTTTGCCCGACAATCACGAGGACAGAGGCATCTACATCGTCGAAGGCTCTATATTGATCGCCGGACAGGAGTATCAATCATCTCAAATGATGGTCTTCCGCCCCGGAGACAAAATCACCGTATCGGCTGGTGAGAAAGGTGCTCGGATCATGATCCTCGGCGGTGCCACCCTTGAGGGGTCACGGTACATCTGGTGGAACTTCGTTGCCTCGTCAAAAGAGCGTATCGAAGAAGCCAAGGCCGAATGGCGCGCAGCAAACTGGGGCAAAGGACGTTTCGATCTGCCTATCAATGATCGTGATGAGTACATCCCCATGCCGGATTGAGCGGCGTTGAGGAAATACCTCAAAGACAGCCAGGTCGGTCCGGTGTTGCTTTAGCACTCATTTCGAAATGTCTTTTTCTGAGATCACAACCAGTAACCGCTGTACATCTATGAGATGGATACGCTCAGTTTCGCGCGGAGTAAATCAACATACCGTGTCGTTCTGCTGTGTTGTGAAATAGAGAATGCCAAGTTGAATATAGAAGACTTAGAAACATTCGTCGTGGTTGCCGATGCGGGTGGAGTTTCTCCCGCTGCAAGACGGCTAGGTGTATCCAAATCAATTGTCAGTCGCAGGCTCTTTCGGCTTGAAGCAGCGCTTGGTGTTCAGCTTCTTGCCCGAACAACACGCGGTGCTGCCCTCACTGAATCCGGGGTTGCATTTCGCGAACACGCCGCAAAGGTGAGTGCCGAAATCGAAATTGCGAGGGATACGATCATGCCCACGGGGGATCTTCGGGGGCGCCTGAGAATTGCCATGCCGCTCTCATTGGGACCAACACACTTCGCCCCCGTTCTTGCGAAGATGGCGCAACGCTATCCCCAGCTTCAGCTACATGCTTGCTATAGCGACCGCATTGTTGACCTTATCGCCGAAGGTTTTGATTGCGCGATCCGGGTCGGCTACCTTGAAAATTCCAATTTGCTCGCTAAACGCATTGGGCCCGTCTATTTGAAACTTGTCGCAAGCCCGTCTTACATCGAGACACATGGAGCGCCAGAAACGCCCAAGGAAGTCATGGCGCACCAGGCTCTAATGCAGGGAACAGAGCCCTGGAAATTTATGGATTGTGACAGGGTCGTCACGGTCCAGCCACAGGGGCGCTTTAAATCCGACAACGGCATCGCTCTTACCGCTGCGGCAACAGCCGGGCTTGGTATTGCCTACCTTCCCGACAGCTTGATCTGTGAATATTTGAGGTCGGGCGCCCTCATTACAGTTATGACTGGGTATCCTCCGCCGCCTGCCGCGGCGTATGTTGTCCGACCACCCGGCCAGCACCCTGTAAGAAAAATCCAAGTGCTTACCGAAATGCTGATTGAGCATCTCGAACAAAACCCGTGTCTTCGAGGGAGGGCTGAAAATTGAGAGCAGAGCTCTGACTAACGCGCAGAACCAAATCTCAAAACCAATAAGAATTTATCTATGCAGTATTGAGCCGAACTGAAAAAGGTTCCTTACTCTAAATGCCATGAGGCACAACGGTAGTTTGTCATTTCGCTCAATTTAGAGGGTATGACGGACCATATGTTTGAAATTGTCAGCTTTTCTGTCAATTCTGCAGGTTTTTGTCATCTTTTGTGACAATCGATGACAACTTATCTGGCAATCGAAAATGCTAACCAACTGATTTTTCAAGAAGTCGAATGTCACCTTTTGTGACACATGACAATCAGAGTTTGGCTAGGTTTACTCTGTCCTGGCCATTCTCCTTCCCATTCGGTTTCTTTAAAAAAAAGTTCTTGATTTGTTCTTTTGCTTATGGCATAAGAGTAAAGTCAACGGGAGAAATCCACCCGGACCGAAACCCGCAAGGCCTTGTGCCTTGCGGGTTTTTGCGTTTGGGGCTGAAGGAAAGAGGATATCGGGATGCAGTGGCAAAGACGCGGACACAGACACAGGCAGGGCGGCGGGGTGCCCCACAGGCTATGGGGCAGCGGATGGCGGAGCCATTATGGCGGCGTTCTGCCCGAGGATTAGGACTGGGGGACTAACCCGATCATTTGCCATGACGGGAGAGGTGCGTCTTGTTGAAGAGGGAGCGTCAAATTTGCCGGGAGCGGCAGGAATGGCAGGAGGGGGCAGCGTTGAGCTGTGGCCCGTCAAGGGTGGACCGGCGGGGCCCATGAGCCCGAAGTTTGTCCGGACTTCATCGGTTGCCGGAAATGTTGCCATTGCCGGGAGTGATGGGAGCGGGACGTGAGTCCGGAGACCGTCCGTTGGCGAGGATGGCGAATGCCCGAAATGTGTCCGGGGTTCATCGGTTTCCGGAAATGTCGCCATTGCGGAAGTGATGGGAGCGGGACGTGGGTCCGGAGACCGGTTGTTGGCGAGGATGGCGAATGCCCGAGATGTGTCCGGGGTTCATCGGTTACCGGAAATGTCGACATGGCCGGGAGTGATGGGAGCGGGACGTGGGCCCGGAGACCAGTTGTTGTCGAGGCTGGCGGAGGCCCGAGGTTCGTCCGGGCTTCCGATGATTGCGGGGATGCTGTCATGACCGGAAGTGACCGGGGCGGGCTGTGAGGCGGAAGGCCGCTGTCTGCGCGGCATTAGCGGGGATGCCGAAGTCCTGGGTTTGTCGCGACTTCCGATGGTTGCCGGAAATGTCGCCACGGTCGTGAGTGATCGGAGTAGGCCGTGAGGTCGAAGGCGGCCTGTCTGCTCTGCCGCGTTGGCTGGGATGCCAAAGCCCCGCGTTCGTCCGGACTTCCCAGGTTGCGGGACGTCCGGTTTTGGCGGAGGTGGTTTGTCGTTGGGGCCGTCGTCGGCTGGAGGCGGGCTGGGGTTCGTGGCGTGGCTCTTGCGGGGAAAGCCATGGGTCGAGGCGTCATATTGCAGTGTTGGTCCCAGGTTTGCGAGCTTTGCAAAGGGCCCGGGCATCGGGTTATTCGCCCGCAAGTTCAGCGCATCCCGTTTCGAGAAGGGCGATGACATGCGGGGCGAAGGAGCGCCACAGGTCAAGACGGTAATCCTGTTCGCCATCCCGCCACAGCACCGTCGTGACACCATCAAAAACCGTGCGGCGGGCTTCGCCGGTCGGTAATTGATCAAGGTCGCGCGGGCAGCCGATGGTGATAAGGTCGCTGGCCTTTGGGCCTGTGATCCGCACGGTAACTTCGCGGTCGGAAATTTCCGTCAGGCTGTGCGGGGTTTGGGCATAAATCGCCGCACAGGAATCGGTGATCGTCGCGGCCTGATCTTCGGGGGCGATGATCGTCCATTCGTCCGGGCCAAGGCAGAGGATTTCAACATCCCCTTTGCGCCCGCACTGACCGATTTTGGCCGGAAGGGTTACGCCAAGCGCCTTTGACAGGGCTTTCTGTTCGGGCGTTGCGGCCCGAAGCGAAAAGCGGGCGACGGGGGGCAGAAGTGCTACATGCACGGCGGCGCTTTCGGCGAGTATCCCGGCTTTGGACAGGTCGATATGTGCAGTCATTGCGTTATCTCCGCTTCTATGACCTCAGAATTTAAAGTTTAAGCCGCGCATTTTCGGGGTCGTAAAAGACCGTGCCGGTGATGGTGGCCCTGATCGTCCGGTCCGGCATCGGGATATAAACCGTTTCGCCGGTCTTGCCGTGGCCGCCTTCGATCAGGGCAAGAGCAATCGGGCGACCTGCCGCGTCGCTGTGATAGGACGATGTCACGTGGCCGACCATCTTCATCGGGATCGGCTGGTTCGGATCAAGGACAATCTGCGCGCCTTCTTCAAGTTTGGACGTGCCATCATCGGTCAGAAGCCCGACAAGCTGCTTGCGGCCTTCTGCCGTCAGGTCCGGGCGGTTAAGGGCCCGCATCCCGACAAAGTCGGGTTTGTTTTTGCCAACCGCCCATCCGGCACCCGCGTCATAAGGCGTCACGGTTCCGTCGGTATCCTGACCGACAATGATGAAGCCCTTTTCGGCACGCAGGACATGCATGGTTTCGGTACCATAGGGGCAGATATCGTATTTCTGACCGGCCGCAAAAAGCGTTTCCCAAAGGGCACGGCCATGACGGGCAGGGACATTGACCTCAAAGCCAAGTTCGCCCGTGAAGCTGACCCGGAACAGGCGGGCCGGGAAACCGGCAACCGAGCATTCGGCAATCGACATATGCGGGAAGGCTTCGTCGGAAATATCGAGCCCCTCGACAAACGGGGCCAGAAGATTACGCGCATTCGGACCGTTCAGCGCAATGGTCGCCCATTGTTCGGTGGTCGAGGTCAGCCAGACTTTGAGGTCTGGCCATTCCGTCTGAAGGTAATCTTCCATCATGTTCAGGACACGCGCCGCCCCACCGGTGGTGGTGGTGATGTGGAAACGGTCATCACTCAGACGGCCAATCACGCCGTCATCGCGGATATAACCATCATCGCCAAGCAAAAGGCCATAACGGGTGCGACCGGGGGCAAGTTTGGTCCAGGGGTTGGTATATATGCGGTTCATGAATTCAACCGCATCGGGGCCGACCACCTCGATCTTGCCAAGGGTGGATGCGTCAAACATGCCAAGCGATTTGCGCGTTTCGCGGCATTCGCGACGCACGGCGGCGTCCATGTCTTCGCCGTCCTTGGGAAAATACCATGCACGACGCCACAGGCTGACAGGTTCGAACACCGCACCATTTTCTTCGGCCCAGCTATCGATGGGGGTTTTGCGGGTGACTTCGAAATGATCCCCCTTGTGATAGCCGACAAACGCCCCGAACGTCGTCGGGGTATAGGGCGGGCGGAAGGTGGTCAGGCCGACTTCGGGCTGTTTCTTGCCAAGCGCATCGGCGGCAATGTTCAGGCCGTTGATGTTTGACATCTTGCCCTGATCGGTGGCCATGCCATTGGTGGTGTAGCGTTTGACATGCTCGATCGAGCGCATGCCTTCGCGTACGGCAAGGCGCAGATCCTTGGCGGTGACATCGTTCTGATAATCGACAAAGGCACGGGCCTTGCCAGCATCAAGATCGGTCGGAAGTTCGGTGTGGCTGGCGCCCGAACCGGGGCGATCATCGGCAACCGAAAGCGTTTTGACCGTGGCGGTTTTGCCAAGTGCTTTGGCCGCCGCAGCGCCCATCGCGGCCCCGTCATTAAGGGCGGCCTCGATCCCCCAAAGCCCACGTCCGGCACCGGCGATCTGGCAATCCTCGGTAATGCGGTCGGGCAGGAAGGTCTGGCTTTGGTCATCCCATTTAAGCGTCCCCTTGGTGTGGGAAAACAGATGGAGCGACGGGGTCCAGCCCCCGCAAACCAGAAGGTTGTCGCAAGCCAATGTCTGGGCGGCCAGAACGGTGCCATTTTCAACCTTGTTGATCCGCACAGATTTGATGCGCAGGCGGCCGGACGTGCCGGTTGCGGTATAACCGGCAAAGACCGTGATCCCGCGTGCGGCGGCTTCCTTGACAAGGTCGGCATTCGGGGTCGGGCGGGTGTCGACAATGGCCTCGATCTTCGTTCCGGCCGATGCCAGATCAAAGGCTGCATACCATGCACTGTCATGGCTGGTGACGATGACGGCCTTGTCACCCACGCGCACGCCATAGCGGTTCAGGTAGGTTTGCGCCGATCCGGCCAGCATCACGCCCGGACGATCATTGCCATCAAATACCAGCGGCTTTTCAAGCGCACCCTGGGCCAGAATGACCTGTTTCGCGCGCACCCGCCACATGCGTTCCCGCGGGGTGTTGGCGGCCGGTTTTTCCAGATGATCGGTCAGTTTCTGACACAGGCCGATCATGTTCTGATGGTAATAGCCAATCGCTGTGGTGCGGGTCATGATCCGGACACCAAGGTCGGTCAGGGTATCAAGTTCGGGCTCCAGCCAATCCCATGCCGGTTTGCCGTCAATTTTTGCCTGTGGTTCGCTTAAAATCGTTCCGCCCGGTTCGGCGTTTTCATCGACCAGTGTGACGCGAAGCCCGGATTCCGCCGCGGCACGTGCGGCGGCAAGACCGGCAGGACCGGCACCGACAACCAGAATATCGGTATGCAGATAACGCGATGCGTAATTGTCCGGATCGGGTTCGGTCGGCGATACGCCAAGACCGGCAGCCGCCCGGATAAAGGGTTCGTAAACCTTGTCCCAGAACGAGCGCGGCCACATGAAGGTCTTGTAATAGAACCCGGCGGAAAACAGCATGTAAAGACGGTCGTTGATCGCGCCGATATCGAATTTCAGGCTGGGATATTTGTTCTGGCTGTTGGTTTCCAGCCCATTCCAGATTTCCTGCACGGTTGCGCGTGTGTTGGGTTCAAACTGCCCCTTGCCGCGGCGTGTTCCGATCAGGGCGTTTGGTTCTTCCGAGCCTGCGGCAATCGGGCCACGCGGACGATGATATTTGAACGAACGCCCCATCAGGTGGACGCCATTGGCGATCAGGGCAGATGCGACAGTGTCGCCTTCAAGGCCCTGATAGGTATCGCCGTCAAAGGTGAAGGAAACCGGCCGATTGTGAAGGACCCGGCCACGCCCCGGAACACGGAAAGCGGTCATTTCGAAGGCTCCTTCTTTGCGGCATCTTCGAGCAAAACAGCAAGGTCAGGGCGTGTTTCGCCTGCCTTGTATGTCGTCAGGAACCGGTCCGAAACGGTGTCGCGCACGGCGTTAAAGAACCGGCCGCAGCCATGAGCATGACGCCAGCGTTCAAAATGCGGTCCCTTGACATTGGTGCGGATGAACAGGAAATCGTGCCATTCATCATCGGTTTTGTCCGCCGGATTTTCCGGGCGCGCGATATGGGCTTCGCCGCCATAGGTGAATTCCAGTTCCGGCAGCGTTTCATCGCAATAGGGGCAATGGATGAGAAGCATGTTCGTTCTCCTCAGTGTGCGACGGCGGCTGCGGCCGCTTCGTCAATCAGACGGCCGGTCCGGAAACGGTCCAGCGTGAAGGGGGCGTTGATGTCATGCGGGGTGCCCTTGGCAACCGTCCATGCAAGCGTATGGGCAGCACCCGGTGTGGCCTTGAACCCGCCCGTGCCCCAGCCGCAATTGACGTAAAGGCCGGGTACCGGGGTCATGCCAAGGATCGGGGAGCGGTCCGGGGTCACATCCACAATGCCGCCCCATTTGCGCAACATCCGCATGCGGTTGAAGATCGGGAAAATCTCGCAGATCGCGGCAACCGTATGTTCGATCAGCGGCAGGCCGCCACGCTGGGAATAACTGGTATATTGATCGGTGCCCGATCCGATCACGAGTTCGCCCTTGTCCGACTGGCTGATATAGGCATGCACGGTGTTGGACATGACGACACAGGGGAAGATCGGTTTGACCGGTTCGGATACCAGTGCCTGCAACGGATAGCTTTCAAGCGGCATGCGCACACCGGCGGTTTCCATCACGACACTGGTGTGACCGGCAGCCGAAACCGCGACCTTTTTCGCACGGATAAAGCCCTTGGCGGTTTCAACGCCTTCAACCGCGCCATCCGGCCCGCGGCGGATCGCGGTGACCGGGCAGTTCTGGATAATGTCGACACCGCGTTGTGATGCCCCGCGCGCATAACCCCACGCAACCGCATCGTGGCGGGCGGTTCCGGCGCGCATCTGAAGGGCGGCACCGACGACAGGATAGCGTGCATTGGGTGAAATATTAAGCGGCGGGCAGAATTCCTTGGCTTCCTCGGCCGTGAGCCAGCGGTTATCGACACCGTTCAGGCGGTTGGAATGGATGTGGCGCTGGAAAGACTGAACGTCGTGAACATTATGCGCGAGCATCAGAACGCCGCGGCGCGAAAACATGACGTTGTAATTCAGATCCTGGCTAAGACCTTCCCAAAGATCAACGGCATGGTCATAAAGCCGCGCACTTTCATCATACAGATAGTTTGACCGGATGATCGTGGTGTTACGCCCGGTATTGCCGCCACCCAGCCAGCCCTTGTCGATCACGGCGACATTTGTGATGCCATGTTCCTTGGCCAGATAGTAGGCCGCGCCAAGCCCGTGTCCGCCAGCACCGACAATGACGACGTCATATTCTGCCTTCGGTTGGCTGTCGGGCCATTGCTCCTGCCAGTTCTTTTGTCCTGTAAGAGCATTCTTTAACAGCGACAAAGCAGAAAAATGCGTCATGAGAAGCGGCTCCACCAAGTGTCATGATTTTGCACGATTAGATGTGAATTTGCGACGTCGCGATTGGATATTTGCGTCATATCTGTTGTACATATTCGCCATCCGGGCAGGTAGTGTGCAATGGCGCAGCAACAGGTGGCAAGTTCAGGGGGCATGTGCGCGGGCCTGTTAATTGCCCTGTTCTCTTGTTTTACAAGTTGCATGCCGCTAGTCTGTGACCTCCCGCCACCAACGGAGAAGCCCCGATGTCGCGTTCTGACAAACATATCCTCGTTGTTTCGGCCATCCGGCCGCGTCACATGGAAGAACTTGCTGCGAAATATGAACTGCATCGCTGGGATCAGGCGAGTGACAAGGACGCGTTTCTGGCAACTGTGGCGGACAGGATTACAGCCCTTGTTTCGACCGCCGGGATCGGGGTGCCGACCGAACTGATCGAAAAGCTGCCGAACCTTAGGGTCATTACCAGTTTCGGGGTCGGTTATGATGCGATTGATATCGCGGCCTGCACGGCGCGTGGCATTCGCGTTTCCAACACGCCCGACGTTTTGAATGACGATGTGGCCGATACCGCGATCATGCTGCTGCTGGCGACGCTTCGACGGCTGGTTGTTGGCGACCATTGGGCGCGCAGCGGACAATGGTCGGAAAAGGGGGCGATGCCGTTAACCACAACCGCGCGCGGCAAGAAGCTTGGCATTGTCGGGCTTGGCCGGATAGGGCAGGCGATTGCCGCGCGGGCGGAGCCGATTGGCATGAAAATCGGTTATTTCGGACGATCCAAAAAACCGGTCGATTATCATTATGAGGCCGATCTGATCGGGCTTGCGAACTGGGCGGATGTTTTGATGATTTCCTGCCCCGGCGGGGCGGCGACACAGGGGATCATCAATGCCGACGTTTTGAAGGCACTTGGCCCGCGTGGTTTTGTCATCAATATCGCACGTGGGTCGGTGATTGATGAACCGGCCCTGATTGCGGCACTTCGGGATGGCGTGATTGCCGGGGCGGGGTTGGATGTGTTCCATAATGAACCGCATATGGACCGTGCCTTTGCCGGGTTTGACAATGTCGTACTGTATCCCCATAACGCCAGCGGCACGGTTGAAACCCGCGATGCGATGGCGCAGATGGTGGTCGATAATCTGGCGCGGTGGTTTGCGGACGGGACGCTGGTGAGCCCGGTTAACTGATTGTATCGGCACCGGACCCGTTTCGCGGTTGGCAGTAGCGCGCATGTGACCAAGGCGCTAGATTGTTCGTCATGAGCAAAACCGACCTTAAAATCCGGCTTAAAATCGAATTGCCCGATGGGGTTCGCCTTGGTTATGGCAAGATCGATCTGCTGCGCGCGATTGATCGTGAACAGTCGATTTCGGCGGCGGCGCGGTCGATGGGCATGTCCTATCGCCGGGCATGGATGCTGCTTGAAGAATTGAACAGAAGCTTTGCCGCCCCGGTTGTTGAAACCCGGATGGGGGGTGCAGGCCGTGGTGGGGCCAGCCTGACCGGAACGGGGAGGCGGATCATTGCGATTTATGACGATGCGCAAACCCGTGCGGATGAAGCGTTGGCGGACCAGTTGCGCAAGCTTGCCGATGAACTGGCGGGCGATCCGTCCCCGCCGACCGAAGACGGGTCTTAAAGATCGTCGGCGCGCAAATGCCCGTCGACCGTGACCGATTTGATCACCGCAAAGACCCTTTGTCCGATCGCAAGTTTCAGGCGTGTTGCCGACCATTGGGTGATGCGGGCATGGATTGTGCGGTTTTCACCGGTATCGTCATGACCCAGCCCCAGCGTGACATCCAGCGTATCGCCGCCATTATCGGCGATATCGCGGATCGTTACCGGCAGGACGTTATTGGCGCTGATCCCGGTCGGGGCTGTCCGGGCGATCATCACATCACGCGCCCGGATATGCAGGCGCACCGGGCTTCCGGATTTCTTGCCAAGGAAGGGTACGACAAATCGTTGCCCGGCACAGTCAAGGAAGCTTACGACCCCCTGCGGGTCGCGGCTTTTGACCGTGGCTGGAAGTACGGTTCCCGTATCGAACTGCCCGGCAAGCGGGGCAAGGTCGGTTCGGCCCAGCATGTCAAATACCGATCCGCTGGCAAGCGTTTTGCCGCCTTCCATCACCACCATATGATCGGCCAGACGGGCGACTTCATCAATCGCGTGGCTGACATAAAGGATCGGCAATTGCCGCGCATCGCGCAGATTTTCCAGATAGGGGATGATCTCGTTCTTGCGGGCCTGATCAAGGGCCGAGAGCGGTTCGTCCAGCAACAGGATTTCCGGATTGCCCAGCAATGCCCGGCCCAGCGAGACGCGCTGTTTCTCGCCGCCGGAAAGAAGGTTGGGGCGGCGCGATAACAGATTGCCGATACCGAGCATCGCGATGACATCATCGCAGGCGGACCGGGTCATTGGCCGGTCGCTGCGTTTATGGGCGTAAAACAAGTTGGCCGCGACACTCAGATGCGGGAACAGTCTGGCATCCTGAAAGACATAACCGACCCGGCGTTTGCGCGGTGCCAGATTGACCCGTTGCATGCTGTCAAATACAGGGCGGTCGTGGATGGTGATGCGCCCCTGATCCGGGCGCAGCAACCCGGCAATCGCATTGATGATGGTGGTTTTGCCGCTGCCCGACGGGCCAAAAAGGGCCGTGATGCCGGGTTCGGCAATGTCGAACTGCGCATGCAGGTCCAGCTTGCCGATCTTGTGGTGAATATCGACGGAAATGCTCATGCGCGGGCCCTTTTGCGGATATGGCGCATGGCAAATTCCGAAAGTACGAGCCCGATCAGGGCAAGTCCGATGGAAATGGCCGCAAGGCGTGCGGCGGCCAGTTCACCGCCCGGTGTCTGGATCGCGGTATAGATCGCAAGCGGCAGGGTGCGTGTTTCACCCGGAACGTTCGACACAAAGGTAATGATTGCACCAAATTCGCCAAGGCTTGCGGCAAAGGCGGTAATCGCCCCGGCAATGATACCGGGCAGGGCCAGCGGCAATGTCAGGCCGAAGAACCGGTCAACCGGCCCGGCCCCCAGCGTTTCGGCGGCGTGATACAGGCCGGGGTCGATATTTTCCAGTGCCAGCCTGATGGCGCGCACCTGAAACGGGAAGCTGACGATCCCCGCGGCCAGTGCCGCCCCGGTCCAGCTAAAAATCAGACGGATATCGAACGTTTCCAGCAACCATGCACCAAGCGGCGCGCGGGTGCCAAAACTGATCAGCAAAAGATAGCCCATCACAACCGGCGGCAGGATCAATGGCAGATGCACCAGCGCATCGACCAAAATCCTGCCGGGAAAGCGGGCCTGCGCGAGAAGGGAAGCGGCCAGAATGGCAAAGGGCAGGGCACATATCACCGCCACGCCGGAAATGCGCAGGCTTAGCAGCAGGGCTTCGATCTCGGCTTCGGTGAGTGTGATCATGGTTTGTTATTGTGTCTTCGGGCTGGTTGCCGGGCGGTTGAAACCATATTCCGCAAAAATGATGCCCGCGTCATCCCCCAAAAGCCACGCCAGCAATTTTGCGGTTGCGGGTTTGGTCTGTCCGTCCGTGATGGCAACCGGATAGGTGATGGCCGGATGACTGTTTTCGGGGAAGGTGGCAATGATTTTAACATCGGTCGCGATGGCGGCATCGGTGGCATAGACAATGCCAAGCGGTGCCTCGCCCCGTTCCACCAGTGCGAGGGCGGCGCGCACATTATCGGCCCGTGCCAGCCTTGGTTCGACGGTGTTCCACTGACCAAGGTTTTCAAGTGCCTGCCTGGCATAGATGCCTGCGGGGACATGGTCCGGATCGCCAACGGCAATGCGGTCCTCGTCACCAATCAGGTTGGTCAGATCGGTTTGGGACGTGATTGTGATCGGTTCAAGGTTACTGTTGGCGGGGGCAATCAGAACAAGCGCATTGGCCAGAAGATCATGGCGGCTGTTGGCGGCGATCAGATCCTGATCAGCAAGCCAGGTCATCCATTTCTGATTGGCCGAGATGAATAAATCAGCCGGGGCCCCCGCCGCGATCTGACGGGCCAGTGTCGATGAACTGGCATAGGACAGTTGCAATGTGTCGCCGGTTGCCGTGGCATAGCTTTGGGCCACCTGCGTCATGGCGTCGGTCAGGCTGGCGGCGGCAAAGACCGTGATTTCTTCGGCGCGGGCGGTGGTTGCGGCAGCCAGAAACAACAGGGACGCAAGAGCGGTTCGGATCAGATCGCGCATGGCAAAATTCCGGGCTGGAGGATGAACGGAGCAGATGATCATTTCCCGCTATATTCAGCGAAATATAGCGGGACGTCAACCATCTGTGCCATCAGATGGAGCCTGCCGGGGCGTGGGGGCCAAAAAAGAAAGGACCGGCATGGCCGATCCTGTTCGGGAATTTTCGGTTGAATTGGATCAGATCAGTCACAGACCGAACGCAGCGGATCGTTTTCGTCCATCGTAAACCATTCTTCGATGCCAATCGGGAATCCGTTGCCATCAAGGGCGGTTTGAGCGGTGATGTAGCCGCGTGTTCCGGCATTGCAATCCACCAGATGGGTTAGGGCCAGCGTTTCCGTACCCTTTTTCAGAAGCAGGGTTGTGACCCGTTTATGATCAGGATTGTCCGGATTAGCGACGACCTTTTCCCGGTCAATCGCGGTAAAGCGGTTGATCGGGGCAGAAATCAGTGTCCAGGGGGCAAAGGGATTTTCATCGGCAAAGGTCTGCACGATATCGATCTGGCCGGGCAGGCGACCGGCATAGCGGTCAAACCAGCTGTATTCATCCCAGATCATATAGGCAAACATGCCAATCGCCGCGACAAAGGGGATGACATATTTCGGTGCCTTGCGTCCCCAAAGGCGGAACAGCAACATAACCACACCGGCACAGGCAAAACCGACCACAACGGTCGTGATAATAAACACATACATCCGGCAAGAAGTCCCCTGATTTATTGTTATGACGGGATCGGTCTGGCGGGTGTTCCCGTTTCCCCTGATTACCGATTAACGCAGCACGCGGCGAAGCTCAAGTTCGCCTTTCGGATCACGCTTGGCAATCTGTGCCAGAAACAGGCCCGACGCGGCAATCGCATCCGACAGGGCATTGTGAACACGATAGGGTGGCAGATTATGGGTATGGCGCAGCGTTTCAAGTTTCAGCGCGCCCGATTTCATGGGTTGTCCCTGCCGGTGCAGATCACGAAGAGCCAGCACCAGGGTATCGACGGTCGGAATCTGCAAAGATGCACCAAAGTAACGTTTGCAGGCATGACCAAGGAAACCGAGCTCGATCGGCGCGTGATGGGCCACCAGAACCCGCCCGGCCAGAATGGGCAGGATATGGGCCAGCGCGATCTCGATATCGGGGGCCTGTTCGACGTCGCTGTCGAAAATGCGGTGCACGATTACCGAGCTTTCGCTGAGTTCCTTTTTCGGCCGCACCAGAAGATGCTGACAGCTTGAAAAATCAACTGCGAGCTGACGAATGATCACCAAGCCAATCGAGACGATTTCATCGTGTTTCGGATCAAGACCAGTGGTTTCCAGATCAAGGGCGACAAATTCGACATTCCGGATCGGCATATCGGGATCGGCGGCGGGGATGTCGTAATAGGAACGAAGCGGCCCGGTCGCCCGGCGTTGCACCATCTGGCGGTAAAAGTCGCTATCGACGATTTTCTGACGCAGGCCCATTGTTATGTCCCGCTTTTGCCAAAGGCGTTCTCAAGGGCGGTCTGCAGGTTTTTGATCACCGAAAATGCGTCTTTCAGATGGGTGCGTTCAAACGCCGACAGGCTTTCGGGATGCAGGAAGTTATCGGGGCGATCCCCGTTGCGGATCTGCCGGACCTGATGTTTCAGCCGGGTGATGCTGATAAATTCAAATGCATCGAGAAGGTCGGACGCCCCCTGTTTGCTGATCGAGGGGAAGGTCATTGCGGCCTCCAGCCGTTCATAGGTGTTGACCGCATCAACACCGTTGGCCAATGCGTGAATCCGCGCAAGATCAACAATCGGTACAACCCCGTTATGCTTCATATCGAGCGTGCGGTCATGTTCACCACCACGAACCATCACGAAATTCTTGAAGAAGCCAAGCGGCACGTGATGGGTCAAAGCATTTCCGACCATGTAAGCCAGGAAAATACGGTTGCCCTTGGCTTTGGTGATGATCATGCGATGCAGGTCTTCAAAAATCGACCGCGTCCCGTGGATCGGCCGCAAGTCGAACCAGACGGAGCACAGCATCAATGCCTTGGGTTCAGGCTGTTCGATCCATTTGTTGAAATATTGCTGCCAGACACGGACAGGCTGCCGCCATTCGGCGGTTTTCGCCATCATTTCGCCGGGGCAATAGACATAGCCGACGGTATCAAGGCCATCGCAAACATAATCGGCCAATGACTTGAAATAGTCCCCGTGTTGATCGGGATCATAGGCGTCATCAAGGATCAGGCAATTGTCCTGATCCGACAGGGCGGTCTGTTCCTGGCGCCCCTGCGATCCGCCCGCCATCCAGACATAGGGTACGGGCGGGGGACCAAATTTTTCCTCGGCCAGTTGCAGCAGGCGCGATGTTGCCGCATCCGAAAGTGTTGTGACAATGTGCCCGGCATTGCGCGATGTCGCCCCGGCTTCGATCAGGTTGCTTAGCAGTTCGGGCACCTGTGCGATGACCTTTGCCATATCGGCGGGGCTGGTCATTTTACGAATGCGCCCGACCATATGAACCGCCGAGAGCGATTGGCGGGCCAGCAGATTATTGGTGGTGATCATGCCAATCGCCTTACCGTCCTTCATCACCGGAAGGTGTCGGACGTTGTGACGCGTCATGGTCAGAAGTGCGTCAAAGGCATAATCGTCCGGCCCGATGCTGATCGGGTTCGGCGTCATGATGTTGGTCACCGGCTCGTCAAATGATCGGGCCTCGGCGACGACCCGGTTGCGAAGGTCGCGATCGGTCATGATGCCTGCGACCTCATCGCCGTTTTGCGTGATCAGCAGGCAGGAAACCCGTTCGGCGCTCATCAGCTTGCCTGCTTCGAGAATCGATGCGCCGATATCGATACTGACCAGATCACGCGCGATCAGATCGGACACCCGGATCGACATCAGTTTAAGCTGATCATCGTCACGCTTTTCAAGCAACTGCATGCCACTGCGAAGGCGGGCACCGCCCATCTGCTCAAAGAAGTAATTGAATTGCGGGTATTTCCCGGCCAGATCGTGGAAATCCTTTTCCGGCAACAGGTAGACAAGGCTGTCTTCGAGCATGGTGATATTGTTGGCCGCCTTGCCGTTGCGGAACATCGCGCGCACACCAAAACATTCACCTTCGCCAAGGCGGGCAAGAAGCTGGCCATCGGGGTCGCGCGTTTCGGTTCCGCCCGTCCGGATGATATGCAGATGCAGGCATTGCTGTTCAGGTGAGAGGACTTTCGTCCCTTTGCGGAAATAGCGCGCGGTCAGGCGTTTGGGCAGGGCATTGATCACGTCGTCAGGCAAAAGGTCGAACGGGTGATGCTGCTTAAGGAAATCGCTGATTTCTTTTAATTCCAGACTCATATGACCTTCCTCCCTGTCGTGATGCATTGTTGCCCGAGTTCGCGGCAAAAGAAAAGGCCCCCGGAGGTAATTCCGGGGGCCAGCAACAGGTTTCTTGCAAACCAGTCGACCGATTAATGGTCAACGGCGCTACCGGCTCCTTTCGGAACACGGATATCTTCAATCATGTGCTGGATATGTTCCGGCGGTTCTGCGGTAACTTTCGAAACGCCGAACGCAACGAGGAAGTTCAGGAGCATACCAACAACACCGATGCCTTCCGGCGAAATGCCGAACAGCCAGTTTGCCGGAACGTTTTCGATCAGTACCGGGATAAAGATGCCCTTGTAGGACATGATATAGCCCATGGTGAAGATCAGACCGACCAGCATCCCTGCAATCGCACCTTCGCGGTTAACCTTCTTGGAGAAGATCCCCATGATGATAACCGGGAACAGTGATGCCGCCGCCAAACCGAAGGCGAAGGCCACCACCTGTGCCACGAAGCCAGGCGGGTTGTATCCAAGATAACCGGCAATCACGATTGCGACGGCTGCCGCAATACGCCCGGCCATCAATTCCTGGCCTTCTGTCATATCTGGCGTAAACGTGCCCTTCAGAAGGTCATGCGAAACGCCCGAGGAAATCACAAGCAACAGACCGGCTGCCGTTGACAGTGCGGCGGCAATACCACCGGCTGCGACAAGGGCAATCACCCAGTTCGGAAGCTGAGCAATTTCCGGGTTGGCCAGAACCATGATGTCCCGGTCAACACTCAGTTCGTTACCGGCCCAGCCATATTCAGCGGCTTTGGCGGCAAATTCGGCATTGGCATCGTTATAGTACTGGATACGACCATCACCGTTCTTGTCTTCAAATTTCAGAAGACCGGTGGCCTCCCAACGGGTCATCCAATCCGGACGATCTTCGATTTTAAGGTTGCCTTCCGGATCACCAACCGCACCGATCTGCACGGTTTCCGTCAGGTTCAGGCGAGCCATCGCACCGACTGCCGGGGCAGTGGTGTAAAGGATCGCGATGAATACCAGCGCCCAACCGGCCGATGAACGTGCATCACGTACTTTCGGAACGGTGAAGAAGCGGACGATAACGTGCGGCAGACCTGCCGTACCGACCATCAGCGCAAGCGTGATGCAGAAGATGTCGATCGTCGATTTGTTGGTGGTGGTATATTCAAGGAAGCCCAGTTCGGTCACGATCTGGTTTAAACGATCAAGCATATGATCGCCCGTACCGTTAACCGTCGAACCGAATGCCAACTGCGGCAGCGGATTGCCGGTCAGCTGGAAGGCGATGAAGATTGCCGGAATGGTATAGGCAACGATCAGCACGCAATATTGCGCAACCTGAGTGTAGGTAATCCCCTTCATGCCACCAAGAACGGCATAAACGAAGACGATGCCCATGCCGACGATCAGGCCGGTCAGGAGTTCGACTTCAAGGAAGCGCGAGAACACGATACCGACACCGCGCATCTGGCCTGCAACATAGGTGAAGGAAATGAAGATCAGGCATATAACAGCAACGATACGGGCTGTTTTGGAGTAGTACCGGTCCCCGATGAATTCCGGCACGGTAAATTTACCGTACTTGCGAAGGTAAGGTGCCAGAAGCATTGCCAGCAGGCAGTAGCCGCCAGTCCAGCCCATCAGGTAGACCGAGCCGCCATAGCCAAGGAAGGCAATCAGGCCGGCCATTGAAATAAAGGATGCAGCAGACATCCAGTCTGCGGCGGTCGCCATACCGTTGACGACCGGGTTAACGCCCTTGCCAGCGACATAGAATTCGCCGGTGGTGCTTGCCTTGGCCCAGATCGCGATGCCGATATACAGCGCGAAGCTCAGGCCGACGACGATATAGGTAAGGGTAGTAAGATCCATTTGTCTGTCTCCCCGGATCCGGAATTTTCACCGACGTCAGTCGTCTTCGCGAACGTCGAATTCACGGTCCAGTTTGTTCATCTTGGACACGTAAACGAAAATCAACGCGACAAAGACGTAAATGGACCCCTGTTGGGCGAACCAGAACCCGAGTTCAAAGCCCGCAATCTTGATGTTGTTCATCACATCGACAAACAAGATGCCGAAACCGTAGGAAACGACAAACCAGATGATCAACAAGGTGGTCACCAGTTTTACGTTTCGCTTCCAGTAGGCTGCGCTTTGCTCATCCATAGCGCGTCTCCTTCCTAGAAAATGAAAACTTCCCTGCCGACCGGCTATTGAGTTCTTTTTTTGTGCCGGTCCGCCTGCTTTTGATGCAGTGGTGGTGTTTGCACGCACCATTGCCAACGAATTCGATAACAGTTTTCAGAATGCGCAAGAAGCTAATCATTAGTCGTAGACATTCGCGCACACGGAGTTCTCAACCTGCTGGAAATGCTGCAAAAACCTACCAAAACCGCCATTTTTTCGATGTTTTTCTGCGTTGCACAATGGCAGCCTGTTTTTAATCGAAATACGCGTATATTTGCTTGATTATGCATTATTAACGGTTGATTTTGCCCCGAGAGGTGTATTTCCGGGCGCGGTTTTGCCCGCGTCGTTTCCACCGATGCAGATTCAAAGCGCATCACAGCGATTGCGATTGTTTGTCATTGTTTGTAAGGGGCCGGTCGGTTACAAACGGGCAAAGCTTTCTGGATGGTCGCAAGGCGGCGATCCGCATGTCCCGGCATGGTCCGGGATTTCTCACATTTTGGATGGGGAATTTAATGGCATCCTACCAGTATATCTACGTCATGAAGGACCTGACCAAGATCCTTCCGGGCGGTCGCGAACTTTTCAAAGGCATTACGCTGTCCTTCCTGCCGGGCGTGAAAATCGGTGTTCTCGGGAACAACGGTGCCGGTAAATCGACCCTGCTTAAAATCATGGCGGGCATCGAAAAGGATTATTCTGGCGAAGCATGGCCAGCCGAAGGTGTTCGCGTCGGTTACCTTGAACAGGAACCGCAGCTGAACCCGGAAAAGGATGTTCTGGGCAACGTCATGGAAGGTTGCGGTCAGATCGTTGACGATCTCGCACGTTTCAATGAAATCAGCATGGCCTTTGGCGAGCCGATGACCGATGACGAGATGAATAATCTCCTCGCCGAGCAGGGGGAATTGCAGGAACGCATTGATGCGGCCAATGGCTGGGATCTTGAGCGTACGCTTGATATCGCCATGGATGCGCTGCGTTGCCCGCCCAAGGATTCAGATGTGACCAAGCTTTCCGGTGGCGAACGCCGCCGTGTCGCGCTTTGCCGTCTGTTGCTTGCAAAGCCCGACATTCTGCTGCTTGACGAACCGACCAACCATCTGGATGCGGAATCGGTTGCGTGGCTGGAACGTCACCTTGAAGATTATCAGGGTACTGTCATTCTGGTTACCCACGATCGTTACTTCCTTGATAACGTTACCGGCTGGATTCTTGAACTCGACCGTGGTCAGGGTATCCCGTATGAAGGCAACTATTCATCCTGGCTGGAACAGAAGCAGAAGCGTCTGGAACAGGAAGCCCGTCAGGAAGGTAGCCGTCAGAAACAGCTGGCATCCGAACTGGACTGGATCCGTCAGAACCCGAAAGGCCGTCAGGCGAAATCCAAGGCCCGTGTTCGTGCCTATGACGATCTCGTTGCCGAAGCCGCAAAGGCGGTTCCGGATTCAACCAAGATTGTTATTCCGATTGCCGAACGCCTTGGTAACGAGGTGATCACTGCTGAAGGCCTGACCAAGGCATTTGGTGACAAGCTTCTGTTTGATGATCTGCATTTCCGTCTGCCGCCGGGCGGGATTGTTGGTGTGATCGGTCCGAACGGTGCGGGTAAAACCACTTTGTTCAAAATGCTGACCGGCAGCGATACACCCGATGCTGGTACGCTCAAGATCGGTGAAACGGTCAAGATGGGCTATGTCGATCAGTCGCGTGACTCGCTTGATCCGAACAAAACCGTCTGGCAGGAAGTTTCCGACGGTCTGGACGAAATCCTTCTGGGTAAACGCCCGATGAGCTCGCGCGCCTATGTGTCGCAGTTTGCATTCAAGGGGGCGGATCAGCAGAAAAAGGTCGGGCAGCTTTCCGGTGGTGAACGTAACCGCGTTCATCTTGCCAAGATGCTGAAATCCGGTTCTAACGTTCTGCTGCTTGACGAACCGACCAACGATCTTGATGTCGATACGCTTCGCGCGCTTGAAGAAGGTCTGCTGGAATTTGCCGGTTGTGCCGTGGTTATCTCGCACGATCGTTTCTTCCTTGACCGTATCGCGACCCACATCCTGGCTTACGAAGGCAATTCGCATGTCGAATGGTTCGAAGGCAACTATCAGGAATACGAAGCGGATTATAAACGCCGTTACGGTGACGCGGCCGACCGCCCGCATCGCATCAAATACAAGCCGCTGACGCGCGGTTAACAATAAAAGGCCGCCCACTTTCCTGCCGGGCGGCCTTTCATTATCCCCATCTGGGGGATGCATTAAAAAAGCCACCGGAAAATCGCCGGTGGCTTTTGATTTCCGTAACGGTCGTGACGGAGTTATTTTCCGACTTTTTCGCGCAGATTTTCGGTCAGCGCAGAGACCTTGCCGCCGTTTTTCTGGATGACGGCGGTGAATTCGTCGCGCTGGGTGATGCCCATGCTCAGCCCTTCGACGGTGACGTCGATGATTTTGTACTCGTCGCCAAATTCGCGCAAACGCCAGATAATCGAAACCGGCGGACCATCCGGGCGGACAAACTGCGAATTGACGAAGGTATCCTTGTTCTGCTGTTTCTCGTCGCCGACAACGAACTGCTCGCCATTGAAATCCTTGAACTGGCTGGCGTAGTTAAGCGCCAGATAGTCCTGAAGAAGATCGGCGAACTCGTTGAGTTCTTCCTCGGAGATCGAGCGCCAGTAACGTCCCAGAACAAACCGGGAAATCACATCCATTGCGAAGTAACGGTCCATCAGCGCAACAAAGTTCTGCCGACGGGTATCGTTGCTAAGCGACTGGTCGGTCAGTCCGATAATCGCTTCATTCGCAAGAGTCTTGATTACCTCGGATGCGTTGCTGCTTACAGCGACCTCTACCGTCAGGGACGGCGCGGTGTTTGCATTACCTGCAAATGCAGGACCGGCCAGAAGGCCGGTCGTGCTAACGATTGCTGCCGCCAGTGCGGGAATCGTAAATCTGCTTTTCATGTTCGATCAAACCATTAATTTGCCGCAGCTTCAAACGCATCGTCGAAGTCGGCAGAAGCGCTTTCGTCTTCGAAATTCGGTGCCGAAGGATCTGCACCGTTCCGAATGGCGGCGTTGCGTTGCTGACGGTACAGGCTACGCAATGCAGCATAATAGTCAATCGACGTCTGTTGCAATTCGTTGAGCTGGTTGAGCGTGCGATAGCGCGCGTCAAGTGCGGTCAAAGCCAGCGAACCAAGATAGAGATTATCAAGGGTATCGCTGTTTCGGCTGCCCCAGGTCATCGGGTTTGCCACGTAATCAACGGCAATGCCGGTCGTATCACGCAAGTTCGACGGACCAAGCAGCGGCAGGACGATGTAAGGACCGCCGCCGATACCGTAATGGCCAAGAGTCTGGCCGAAATCTTCTGAATGATATTCGATGCCGAAATCGGCAGCCACATCATTGAAACCAAGGAAGCCGATTGTGGTGTTCATGATGAAGCGCTGAACAGTGTCAGCCGCCTGATCAGGTTCCCCTTGCAGCAGCGAGTTCAATGCATTCACCGGCTCGCCGATGTTGCGCACAAAACTGCGGACAGCGGTTTTTACCGGCTGCGGTGCAATGTCGCGATACCACATGGCGGCTGGGTAAAGGACCATAAAGTCTACGGCACCATTAACCCCGTGCACGACCCGGTTCACCGGTTCGAGAGGGTCATAGTCACTCATGTCCTGTGCCGGCTGGGTGGACGCGCATGCTGTCAGCATGGACAGAGATGCACCAGCGCACAGCGAAAGCAAAGTTCGAAGCTTCATTATTTTTTGCCAAACGATTTTCGATACAAACTTTCCCCGACCCCGAGACGTTTTTGAAATCGGGATTTCAAAAACGCTACCTGTCCTGTTGCCCGCGAAGAAAACAGGACCATGCATCGCGCACGTCTCAGATACCAATGTGGTTAGCATAGGGAAAGTTTAAACACCAGCACACAAAATTATGTGCCCGATCAATGGGATTTGGCGTGTTGCTTTTTTGCCATACCCCTTTGGGGTGGGTAAATAGGTCTTGATTAAATATAAACATATCTTTATGTCTTTTCGGAGTTAGCGGAGGTGGCGAAATGGAACAGGTCCTTGCAAGGTTACGCGCGGCGGCAGAGGCGACACGTCTTCGCCTGCTGGCGATCTGTGCCGAATGCGAACTGACGGTCAGCGAGATCACCCAGATCATCGGGCAGAGCCAGCCGCGTGTGTCACGTCATCTGAAATTGCTGTGCGAAGCCGGTTTGCTTGTCCGATTCCGTGAAGGGACATGGGTTTTTTATCGCACACCCAATACAGGTCCGGGGGCCGAACTGTTGCAGCCGGTTCTTGATCTGTTGCCCCGCGATGACGAAACCCTCTTACTTGATCGTACCCGGCTTGAGCAGGTCAAGGCGCAGCGCGAACAGATTGCGACGGAATATTTCCGTGCCAATGCCGATGACTGGGATCGAATCCGGTCACTTCATATCGACGAAGCGGTGGTCGAACGGGCGCTTGTTGACGCCATCGGCGATCTTTCCGGGGGCCGTATTCTTGATATCGGGACCGGTACGGGCCGGATTCTGGAGCTTCTGGGCAAAACGGCCGAAGAAGGTGTCGGTGTTGATATGTCGCGCGAGATGCTGGCGGTCGCACGCGCACGCTTGCAGCGCGCCGATCTTTCGAACTGTCTGGTACGGCAGGCCGATATGTATCAACTGCCTTATCCGGCCGGAATGTTTGATGTTGTGACCCTGCATCAGGTGCTGCATTACGCCGAACGCCCCGAAGCCGCCATCGCCGAAGCTGCCCGCGTTCTGGCGCCTAATGGCAGGCTGGTGGTGGTTGATTTTGCAACCCATGACCGCGAAGAACTGCGTGAAGAGCACGCGCATCGGCGGCTTGGCTTTGAAGACGGGGCGATCAATACGTGGTTTCGCGCATGTGAACTTTCGCCCGGCGATGTCATAAGCCTGCCGGGCAAGCCCCTGACGGTGCGAATCTGGTCTGCACATGCGTCCGCAAAGGAACAGAAGTCGCAGATAACGAACAATCATAACGAAGCTGCCGAGTAACAAACCGGCAGCTTGATACCATAATAATGATGAATAACGACCCGTTCCACCGGAACGACAAGACAGGATTAAAAGAATGACGGTTAAAAACGACATCGCACCACAGGGAACATCCCGCAGCGATTTGCGGATTTCGTTCGAATTCTTTCCGCCGAAAACGGAAAAGATGGAAGAAACCATGTGGCGTTCGATCCACCGTCTGGCCCCGTTGAACCCGTCTTTTGTTTCGGTAACCTATGGGGCAGGCGGGTCAACCCGTGACCGCACGCATAGCAGTGTCACCCGCATTCAGGGCGAAACCGGCATTCCGGCGGCCGCCCACCTGACCTGTGTTGGGCACACCAAGGAAGAAATTGAAGGTATCGCGCGCAACTACTGGGATGAAGGCATCCGTTCGATTGTTGCCCTGCGCGGTGACCTGCCTGATGCGGGCGATAAATATGTGCCGACGCCGGGGGGATATCCTTATGCGGTTGATCTGGTCGAAGGGCTTAAGCGGATTGCGGATTTCGATATTTCGGTTTCGGCCTATCCGGAAACCCACCCGGATGCGCCCAGTGCCGATTTCGAAATCGAATATCTTAAGCACAAGATCGATGCCGGTGCGAACCGCGCGATCACGCAGTTCTTCTTTGATAACGAGGTGTTCCTTCGATTCCGTGACAAATGTGTTGCTGCCGGGATCACCGCACCGATTGTGCCGGGTATCCTGCCGGTGACCAATTTCGGATCGCTTTTGAAATTTGCCGATATGTGCGGGGCATCGGTGCCCAAGCGCCTGCATTGGCGGTTTGAAGACCTTGACGAAGATCCCGATACGCGCCGCATGGTCGCCTTCCACGAAGCCATTTCACAGGTCGAGGGTCTGATGGCCGAAGGTGTTACCGAATTCCATTTCTATACGTTAAACCGTGCCGAACTGACATATGCCATCTGTCATGCGTTGGGTATTCGCGGTGTTGCACAGGCCGCTGCCTGAACCACCCGCCAGAAAGCCTGCATGATCAAAACGACTGGATGACGATGATGAATGACCGCAAGGAACGCATTGCCCTGCTGCGTAAACGGGCCGAAAACAAAATCCTGATCCTTGATGGTGCGATGGGCACCATGATCCAGAAGCACAAGCTGACCGAGGAAGATTATCGCGGTGAACGCTTTGCCGACTGGAAACAGGATGTGAAGGGCAATAACGACTTGCTGTCATTGACCCAGCCAGACATCATCAAGGATATCCATCTGCAATATATTGCCGCGGGTGCGGACCTTCAGGGGACCAATACCTTTAGTGCGACGACGATTGCGCAGGCCGATTACGGCATGGAAAGCCTTGCCTACGAGATCAATTACGAAAGTGCGAAAATCGCGCGCGCGGCCTGCGATGAATGGGAAGCCGCCCATCCCGGCGATGTGCGCTTTGTCAACGGTGCCATCGGCCCGACCAACCGCACCGCATCAATCTCGCCCGATGTGAACAATCCGGGTTTCCGCGGGGTTAATTTTGATCAGCTGCGCGAAGCCTATAAGGAAGCTGTGAACGGTCTTCTGGATGGCGGGGCGGATACGCTTCTGGTGGAAACCATTTTCGATACGCTCAATGCCAAGGCTGCGTTATTTGCCATCGACGAAGTGCTTGAAGAACGTGGTGAAGATGTACCGGTTCTGATTTCGGGCACGATCACCGATGCCTCTGGCCGGACCCTTTCGGGGCAGACGACCGAGGCGTTTTATAATTCGGTCCGTCATGCCAAGCCGTTCTCGATCGGGCTTAACTGTGCATTGGGGGCGGCACAGTTGCGCCCCTATGTGCAGGAACTGTCGCGCATTGCCGAATGCCGTGTTTCGGTTTATCCCAATGCGGGCCTGCCCAACGAGTTCGGTGAATATGATCAATCGGATGCCGAAATGGCGGCCTTGGTCAAGGAATGGGCCGATACCGGCATGGTCAATCTGCTGGGCGGGTGCTGTGGCACGACGCCGCCCCATATCAAGGCGATTGCCGATGCGGTGGCAAATGCGACCCCGCGCAAATTGCCTGTGATTGAACCGAAAATGCGTCTTTCGGGCCTGGAACCATTCAACGCCGCCTGATGCCGGGAAGCTGAAAAAAGAGATCGAACAGACCCATGAGTGACATTTCAAGATTCATCAATATCGGCGAACGCACGAACGTCGCAGGATCGATCAAGTTCAAAAACCTGATCGTCGAGGAAAATTACGACGCAGCCCTTGAGGTTGCCCGTCAGCAGGTCGAAAACGGCGCACAGATCATCGACATCAATATGGATGATGCGATGCTGGATGCCGAAACGGCGATGGTCAAATTCGTTAATCTTCTGGCGGCCGAACCCGATATTGCCCGCGTGCCGATCATGATCGACAGTTCCAAATGGAACGTGATCGAAGCCGGTCTGAAATGTCTTCAGGGTAAGGGGATCGTCAACTCGATCAGCCTGAAAGAAGGCGAGGAACCCTTCATCAAGCAGGCACGCCTTCTGCGCCGTTATGGTGCCGCCGTCGTCGTGATGGCGTTTGATGAAAAAGGGCAGGCCGATACCGTCACCCGCAAGATCGAGATTTGCGAACGCAGCTATCGCGTGCTGGTCGACAAGGTCGGCTTCCCGCCCGAAGATATCATTTTCGATCCGAACATCTTTGCGGTTGCGACCGGGATCGAGGAGCACGACAATTATGCCGTCGATTTCATCGAAGCCTGCAAGCTGATCAAGGAACGCCTGCCATACGCCAAGATTTCCGGAGGTGTTTCCAACGTTTCCTTCTCGTTTAGGGGCAACAACCCGGTCCGCGAAGCGATGCATTCCGTGTTCCTGTATTATGCAACGCAGGCCGGTATGGATATGGGCATCGTCAATGCCGGTCAGCTCGTGGTGTATGAGGAAATCCCGGCTGAATTGCGTGAACGGGTCGAGGACGTGATCCTGAACCGTCGTCCGGATGCGACCGACCGTTTGCTTGAAGTTGCCGAAAAATACAAGGGCACCGGCGGGCCGGAGAAAAAGGCCGATCTCGAATGGCGCAAAAAGCCGGTCAATGAACGACTGGCCCATGCGCTGGTTAACGGCATTGCCGAGTTCGTCGAAGAAGACACCGAAGAAGCCCGCCAACAGGCTGATAAGCCCCTTCACGTTATCGAAGGGCCGCTGATGGACGGCATGAATGTGGTTGGCGATCTGTTTGGTGCGGGCAAGATGTTCCTGCCGCAGGTGGTCAAATCCGCGCGCGTAATGAAAAAGGCCGTTGCTTACCTGATCCCGTTCATCGAGGAAGAAAAGGACGGTGTACGCGAAACCAACGGCAAAATCCTGCTGGCGACGGTCAAAGGCGATGTCCATGACATCGGCAAGAACATTGTGGGCGTGGTCCTGCAATGTAACAATTTCGAGGTCCTTGACCTTGGCGTGATGGTGCCGACCCAGAAAATCATCGAAACCGCCAAGGCCGAAAAGGTCGACATGATCGGTCTTTCTGGCCTGATCACGCCATCGCTTGAAGAAATGACCTATGTCGCGGCCGAAATGGAACGCGAAGGGCTCAATATCCCGCTTCTGATTGGTGGCGCAACCACATCCAAGGTCCATACCGCGGTCAAGATCGCCCCGAACTATAACAAGTCGGTGGTTTACGTGATTGACGCATCGCGTGCGGTGGGGGTTGCAAGCCAGCTTGTATCTGAAACCCACCGGGAACGGTTCGCCGCCGAAATCCGTGCGGAATATATCGCGATGGCGGAAAAACACGCCGCCCAGCAATTGCAGAAAAAACGTTTTGCCATTGCGGACGCACGCGCCAACAAGTTGCAGCTTGATTGGGATGCCTACGATATTCCCGCACCGGTCAAACCGGGCATTACCCGGTTTGAAACCTTTGATCTGGCCGAACTGGTTGAACGGTTTGACTGGAAACCGTTCTTTGAAACCTGGGAACTGCATGGCCGTTTCCCCGATATTCTGAATGACGAGAAAGTCGGCGAAACCGCGCGCGGTCTTTATGAAGACGCCAAGGCGATGCTTAAACGCATTGTCGATGAAAAATGGTTCAAGCCCTGTGCGGTCGTCGGGATCTGGCCAGCCAATTCGGTGGGTGACGATATCGAAGTCACCCCGGCACCTGATCAGAACGAACCGGTGATGCTGCGCACGCTTCGCCAGCAGATGTTCCGTGAAAACAACAAACGTCCGAACCGGGCCCTTGCCGATTATATCGCGCCAAAGGAATCCGGTAAGACCGACTATATCGGTGGCTTTGTCGTTACCGCCGGGCCGCAGGTCGAAGAAATCGCCAAAAAGCTTGAAGCCGAGCATGACGATTACAACGCCATTCTGGTCAAGGCGCTGGGTGATCGCTTTGCCGAGGCCTTTGCCGAACGCATGCATGAAAAGGTGCGTAAGGAACTTTGGGGTTATGCGGCGGATGAAAACCTTCCGAATGCGGAACTGATTGCCGAAAACTATCGCGGTATTCGTCCGGCACCGGGCTATCCTGCCTGCCCGGAACATACGGAAAAGCGTACGCTGTGGCAGTTGCTTGATGCCGAAAAGAATGTCGGTGTCAGACTGACCGAAAGCTGTGCCATGACCCCGGCATCCTCGGTCAGCGGGTTCTATTTCGCCCATCCCGAAGCCAAATATTTCGGTCTTGGCAAGATCGAACGCGATCAGGTCGAAAGCTATGCCGAGCGCAAGGGCATGACTTTGGCCGAAGCCGAACGTTGGCTGGCACCGAACCTGAATTACGATCCGCGTCAGGCGTGATCGTACAGAACCAAAAAAGCCCCGCAGCTTTCCGGCTGCGGGGCTTTTTTACATTTGGTCGGTGATCAATGTGTCGCGTGGAAAAACTTCCCGCGTTCGGTGATGCCGACAATGATGATGGCCAGCACGGCAAGAGCCAGATAGCCGCCCACCAGCGGGATCACCGTGCCATTGAACTGCTGACCGATGATGCCGCCCGCGACAACGCCGATCAGGGTGCTGTAAACCCCGATCATCGAGGATGCGGTACCTGCAATCCGGCCTACCGGTTCCATCGCCAGCGAATTGAAGTTTGGCATGGTCATGGAAAAACAGAACAGTGTGACCGTAAGACCCACACCAAACACCGGAAGCGGCGGGGTACCGTCAAAGGCAAATGCAATGCCCAGATTGATCAGGCTGCTGATTGCCATCACCAGAAGCCCGCCCTGGGAGAGTTTGTGCATCCCGATCTTGCGCACAAGCCGGGCATTGACGAAGGATGAAACGCTCATGCAGGCGGCGATCATCCCGAACACCAGCGGGAACCAGACGCCAAGTCCGTAAACCTCGGTTTCGAAAATCTGCTGTGCCGATCCGATATAAGCCATCAGACAGGCAAACATCAGCCCCATCGCCGTTGCATAACCCAGCGTCTGGCGGTTGGTGATGGTGGTTTTGATATCGCGCGCAATCCGGCTGAGTGACAGTTTGTGCCGGTATTCCGGATGCAGTGTTTCGGGCATCCGCAGGCTGTACCAGACGGCAATAATGATCGCCAGCACAAGGGTGCTGACAAAAATCATGTGCCAGTTGGCAAGCGCCAGGATCAGGCTGCCCGATGCCGGGGCAAAGACCGGCACGATGATAAAGATCATCATCACGAACGACATGACACGCGCCATTTCGCGGCCTTCGAAACAGTCACGCGTGATCGCAATCGTCAGGACGCGCGGGGCCGCCGCGCCAAGTCCTTGAACGAAACGCGCGATCAGAAGGTGGTCATAACTGTCGGCAAAAATCGCCATGACCGTGCCGATGGCATAAATCGAAAGACCCAGCATCAAGATGCGCTTGCGGCCAAAGCTGTCGGCCAGCGGGCCATAAACGATCTGCATCAGGCCAAAGGCAATCATGAAGACATAGATCAGCAACTGCATGCGGTTGCCGTCTTCTATGCCGTAATCGGTGGCAATCGGGCCGAATGCCGGTAACAGGTTATCGATCGAAAGCGCGACCAGACCAATCGTGATCGCCATCAATACCACGAATTCGACAAAACCGGGGAGCGGACGGGCGATGGTGGCGCCCGATTTTTGACTTTCAGTCATTTATCGGAAGTCCTGAAAAAGGAATTTGTTGTTGTGTGCGGCCAAGTCCCGCCAGCCAAAAGGCCTGTATTGCAACAAACATGCGTTATTTTTCGTTGCAAGATCAATGATGGTTTTTTGAAAGGCAGGTCATTCCCCACTCAAAACAGCATTTTGAACGAACAAAGGTCATCATTTGTGCCTGAAAAATGCTGATAGTGGCAAAAAATATTGGATTTGCCGACCTTTACCTTTTATTCGCAGGAACTTGTAATCATATGATCACATCCTGTTTCACCCGTTCCCGCCGGTAACCCGATATGGCCGAAAAGCTTTTCAAGTCCAACCAACTGCTCAGTCAACTGCGTCGCCTTGTCAAAAGCGAACAGCTTGTGCTGTCGATACTGGCATTGGTGGTCGGGGCCATGGCCGGGGGCGGAACAATCGTGTTTCGCGAAGGATTGCTGTTTTTTCAGGCACTGGTTTATGGCACCGGGGACGAGGCCCTTCATCACTATCTTGTCGATCTGCCATTCTGGCATCTGATGGCGGCCCCGACACTGGGCGGACTTTTTGTCGGCATATTCATCTATAAATTTCTGCCGGAAAAACGCCCGCACGGTGTTGCCGACCTGATTGACGCGGTGGCCTTTCACGATGCGCGCATGTCATCGCGTTGCGGGATCAAAAGCGCATTTGTCAGTGCTGTGTCACTGGGAGCCGGATCGTCACTGGGCCGAGAGGGGCCGGTTGCCCATATGGGGGCATCCTTCGGTGCGTGGCTTGCGCGGATACTGCATTTAAGACGCGGCGCTTCGCGTACTTTGCTTGGCTGTGGTGTTGCATCGGCGGTGGCGGCATCGTTCAATGCGCCGCTGGCCGGGGCCTTGTTTGCCCATGAAGTGGCCCTTGGCCACTACGCATTAACGGCATTTGCCCCGATTGTTCTGGCATCTGTGACTGGCACGATCATAACCCGGCTTTATTATGGTGCCGATGTTGCCTTTTTGCTGCCCGCCCACGAAATCCAGTCCTTCCTTGAATTTCCGGCTTTTATCCTTTTGGGCATCACCGCGGGAATTACCGCAATCTGCGTAACACGCGCGATACCGGTGGTGCAGAAGGCCGCCAAGGCATCCAAAATTCCGCTTTGGTTACGGCCTGCGGTGGCGGGGCTTGTGATTGGTATCGTTGCGATCCAGTTTCCCCAGATTGTCGGGGTTGGATACAGCGCAATGAATGATGCGCTTTACGGTGCTTATGACTGGTCATTCCTGATGCAGCTTTTGTTTATAAAGGCCGCGATGGTCGCGATCTGCATCGGTATGGGCTTTGCGGGCGGCATTTTCAGCCCCGCCCTTTTCCTGGGGGCGATGCTGGGCGGGGCTTTTGGGATTACGGCAACGGCAGTTTTCCCCGACCTTTCATCGGGCTATGGTGCTTATACGCTGATCGGGATGGGGGCGGTCGCCGCTGCCATGCTGGGAGCACCGATTTCAACCACCCTGATGATGTTTGAGCTGACGGGCGACTATGCCCTGACCATTGCGGTGATGGTGGCATCGGTGATTGCATCGGTCATCATGGATCAGTTTCAGGGCGGGTCGTTTTTCGCGTGGCAGCTTAAATGCAGGGGGCTTTCAACCCGATGGGGCAGGGAAGTCAATTTGCTGCGCATGATGAAGGTCGCCGACATCATGAAGGCGGAATACGAAACCGTGCCGCTTGTCGAAGGCATGCCGGGAATACGGGAAAAACTGATTAACGCCCCCTATTCCGAACTGTTTGTTGTTGATGATGATGGCCGGTTGCATGGCACGATCACACTGGCAGATCTGCGCCATGCCGCATTTGACCCGACGATGGGCGAAGAAGTTACCGCAGGCCAGGTCGCCCGATCCAAGCCGCCGGTCCTGCTTAGGACCGACAGTATCGAAAAGGCCGTGCGTTTGATGGAACAAACCGGCGAGGAACACCTGCCGGTGATCAATAATGACGAAGAACGCCTGATGGTCGGTTTCGTCCATGAAAAGGACGCGATGATGGCCTATAACAACGCGCTTCTGGAACTGCAAAGCGAAGAGCGCGGTGATGCGCCGCCCAAGCTGTTCTAGTCCGATCCGTGATGAAAAAGAGCAGCGCTTATATGCGCTGCTCCGTTCAAGGTTCTGTGGCCAATACTATCAGGCGGCCAGTGCAGGTTGGGTTTGACCCGGCCGACCGGACATGACCTGGGCTGCAACACGACTATCAAGACCGGCAACGTTTTCAGGAAGATCGTTTGCAGCCTGTTGGGCGGCAATATCGATTTCCTGATTTTCTTTACGGGCCTCAATTTCTGCCGTTTCGTTACGTTTGTCCTCCTTCGATGGCGGGGTCAAGCTGTCACGAACGGCAGATTTGAATTCTTCCTCGGCATCCTGCTCAGCAAATGCAGGATCGTTTTTGGCCGGATCAGAATTTGACGAGAAGACCCCCTTGGAGGCCTCCTCGCCGGAAGTGGCATCCTTGCCTTGTTCTGCAACATTGGCCATTGCATCGGCAAAGGATGTCGATCCGCTTCCGGTTGCTTGCATTTCCAGCATGACCGCCTGCACCGCATCAGACAAATCGCCGAATTTGGTGCCATAAAAGGTCGGTTGTGCAGATTTGCTGCTTTGAGGTGTTGCGCTAAATGCGCTGTATTTGTCGATACCTTCGGGTCCACCATCCTTAGATACTGAGGTGTTGGGCGACGTTACCGGTAGCCCAAATCCCAATCCAAGAAGACTGTTCATGAAAAATATCCTTCTTCATGGATGTACACAGCACTACACCACACAAAAGGCGAACCTTTTGCAGGGTGTAACGCGAACCGGAAAAATTCATGCAACTTCAAGACCATTGGCACTTTTCCAAAGGTCTGCTGATGTCAGTAACCTTGTATTGCGCCAAACATATCCGGCGTCAGGGCTTTGTGTGTCTTGGGCGGCATAATTTGCCCATTATCCAACAGGTTATAACCTGCCAACCCTTACGGACGATTGGATAAGTGCAAGGTGATACGCAACAAGCCTATGATACCGACCGCATGAATTATACCGGGTGTGGAGGCAATAGATGCACGTTTATCTGATTGGGGGCGCGCGTTGCGCGAGCATCCAACGATCCGGTGATCAATAACGAGGAAGAACGCCTGATGGTGGGCTTCGTCCATGAAAAGGACGCGATGATGGCCTATAACAACGCGCTTCTGGAACTGCAAAGCGAAGAGCGCGGTGATGCGCCGCCCAAGCTTTTCTAAGGTAGTCCCTGAATGTGAAGGCAAAAAAATGCTGCCGGTTTGATTTCGGGGGGGGCCGGCAGAAAGTTGGTGCTATCGCTTCGTTGGAAGTGAACGGTATTACGCCATCAACTGCGCCATCAGACGGTTGTCGAACGGTGTTGGGCCGTTGCTGGTCGTGGTGGCTGCGTCGTTGCTTGTGCTGCTGACCGACGCGGTTCCGTTGGCCGGGGAGGCGGCCATTATTTCGGCAAGGCTGACAATACCGTCTTCGTTGGTATCAAGCGGATCGTAACTTTCGGTATCGGATGTTGCGGCACTGTCACCGTCCGATGAACTGCCCGTGCTCTCGTCCGCAGTTGCCGTGGCCGTAGTGGCACCGGGTGGTGGTGCCATGCTTGTCAGGTAATCGTCTTGGGAAATGCTTTTAGCATCACTTCCCGCCATCATCGACCACAGGTTTTCGGCCATTTCATCGCTGACATCATCGGGTTTTCCGGCCAGGAATTCATCCTTGGTCAGGGAGCCGTCATCATCGGTATCAAGGTCGTCGAACAGTTGCTGCGCATCGAAACCGCCATCGGTGGCCGATGTGTCGGTGCTTTCCTGCATTTCGAGCAGCATGGCTTTGATCTGATCGGAAAGCTGGTCAACGCTGCCTTGTCCGCTGGCAGCAATTTCCGAAACCGCGTCGACCGCCTGTGTCGAGGCCGTGCTTTGCGCACTGGCGAGCGCAAATCCGCCAATGCCTTCTACGCCGCTACTGCTTTCGGTAGACTGGCTGCTACCGGTCGATTGTGTTTGGCTAAATATTTGCGCAAGACTGGCACTGAGACTGTTGATGCCGCTCATCAGGGGCTCCTTGCGTGGTGATTGTCGTTATGACTGTTCACGCGAGGCGCAGGAAAAACTGGCGCAGAAAAGCAGGCGGAAAAATCTTTTCAGGGAAAAAATTGGTCGACGTTCCCGATTTGTTGCACAATAAGCAACCCGATATCGCCACTTGATTGAATGCCAATACTGGCCCCGTTTGCAGAGCATGTTATATATCCCGACATGATGGATGATCCCTTTGAAATCGATGAATTCGCCGCAAGCCCGGAAATGCGCCTTCAGGACGCACCCGCACCGGATTACCTTGCCAATCTGAATGCCGAGCAACGCGAAGCGGTTGAAACGCTTGATGGCCCGTTGCTGGTACTGGCAGGTGCCGGGACGGGGAAAACGCGCGTTTTGACGACCCGCCTTGCCCATCTGCTGGAAACCAAGGGACAGACTGAGCGCCTGCATCCGCAGCAAATCCTTGCCGTGACCTTTACCAACCGTGCGGCCAAGGAAATGCAGGAACGTGTTGCCCATGCGCTGGGCCGTCCGGTCGAAGGATGGTGGCTGGGCACGTTCCATTCGCTGGCCGCCCGCCTGTTGCGCCGTCATGCCGAACTGGTCGGGTTGCAATCAAACTTCACGATCCTTGATAGCGACGATCAGGTCCGTCTGCTCAAGCAGATCATGGATGCCGAACAGATCGATCAGAAAAAATGGCCGGCCAAGCAGTTGATGGGTATCATCCAGCGCTGGAAGGACAAGGGGCTTTCACCCGAACGGGTCAATGAAAGTGTCGAGTTCGCCAATGGCGGGGCCAAATACCTTTATAAGATCTATCAGGAACGCCTTGCGGTTCTGAATGCGGCCGATTTCGGCGATCTTTTGCTGCATTGCCTGACCCTGTTTCAGAAACATCCGGAAATCCTGCGCCGTTATCAGGAAACCTTCCGCTATGTCCTGGTCGATGAATATCAGGATACCAACGTGGCGCAATATCTTTGGCTGCGTGCGCTGGCGATGGTTCATCGCAATATATGCTGTGTCGGCGATGACGATCAGGCGATCTATAGCTGGCGCGGGGCCGAGGTCGGCAACATTCTGCGTTTCGAGTCCGATTTCCCTGGCGCCAAGGTCGTCCGGCTGGAACAGAATTATCGTTCCACGCCCCATATTCTGGCGGCGGCGTCCAAGCTGATCACCTTTAACGATGGTCGCTTGGGCAAGGAGCTTTGGACCGAACTTGATACCGGCGAAAAGGTCTTTGTCAAAGGTGTCTGGGATGGCGAGGCCGAGGCGCGGCTGGTTGGCGAGGATATCGAAGCCCTGCAAAGCCGTGGCATCGGTGCATCCCAGATGGCGATCCTTGTTCGCGCCGGGTTCCAGACCCGCGAGTTCGAGGAACGGCTGATTACATTGGGCATCCCGTACCGGGTTGTCGGCGGACCGCGTTTCTATGAACGTCAGGAAATCCGCGATGCGCTGGCTTATATCCGCATGGTCGCCCAACCTGATGACAGCCTTGCGTTTGAACGCATCGTCAATGTGCCCAAGCGCGGGGTGGGGAAGGCCACCTTGCAAACCCTGCATCAATATTCGCGTGATCAGGCCGTGTCGCTTCCGGCGGCGGCCCTTGATCTGATCGGGACCGAGGAACTCAAACCCAAAATGCGTCAGGCGATTGGCGGATTGCTGGGCGATTTCAAACGCTGGCGCGAGATGCTTGAAACCACGTCGCATGTGGCGGTGCTTGAAACGGTGCTGGATGAAAGCGGCTATACCGATATGTGGCGGACGTCGAAGGAAATCGATGCGCCCGGCCGTCTGGAGAACCTCAAAGAACTGGTATCCGCAATTGGCGAGTTTGAAAACCTGACCAGCTTCCTTGAACATGTGTCGCTGGTGATGGAAAACGAACAGAATGCCGATCAGGAAAAAGTCACCATCATGACCCTGCATGCGGCCAAGGGGTTGGAATTTGACTATGTCTTCCTGCCCGGCTGGGAAGAAGGCGTTTTCCCCCATCAGCGCGCCATGGATGAAAGCGGCGTCAAGGGCCTGGAGGAAGAACGCCGTCTGGCCTATGTCGGCATCACGCGTGCGCGCAAACGCGCCACCGTTTCCTATGCCGCCAACCGGCGGATTTATAACCAGTGGCAATCGGCCCTGCCGTCACGCTTTGTCGATGAATTGCCTGACGAGCATGTCGAACGCATCAGCGATACCGGCCTTGGCAATCATCGCGGCAATGTATCGCCGGGTGCATGGGGGGCCGATGACTGGATGAAAATGCCAAGCTGGGCGGATAACAAACCGGCGGAAAGCTATAACCCCTATGGCGGGACCGGTGAACGCCGGTTTGCCAGCGCGGGATGGCAGGACCGGGTGCGCAAAAACGTGATCGACGTCAAGCCGGACGGTGAAACCAGCTACACCACCAGTTCGAAATCATCGAAATACAAGGTCGGCGATGCGGTACGTCATCGCAAATTCGGCCCCGGCACCGTCAAGTCGGTCGATGGCAACAAGCTTGAAATTCATTTCGAAGGTGTCGGCACAAAGAAAGTGGTCGACAGTTTCATCCTGCCGGGTTAAGCCGCCCGGACATTATTTCTGGTGCGGTCAAATGGCCGCCGCAATCTTGCGAGAAGCGATATGATCGAAACCGTTCGTTGCTATAATTTCACCTTCGAGGTCGATGGCAAATATGCCCCGGCCTTTGCCGAGGCGTTGTATGAGCATTGCGATGCCCTGTCGCATTTCGAACGGCCGGGCGATCCGACCGCGCCCTGGAAGGTCGAGGGCTTTTCAGGCGATCATCTTGACAAGACTGCGGTTGAAACCGCCGTATCATTGATGGCCTCGGCCGTTGGTGTTGACGTGCCGGTCGTCGAGTTTGGCACTTACGAGCCCAAAGACTGGGTCAGCGACAATCTGCGCAGCTTCAAGCCGATTTCGGTTGGCCGGTTCTATGTCCATGGCTCGCACTGGGAAGACGGCGTGCCGGTGGCCAAAACCGGTTTGCAGGTCGATGCCGGTCTGGCATTCGGATCTGGCGAACATCAAACGACCAAGGGTTGCCTTGCGGCAATCGATTGGATCGCCAAACATTCTTATCGTCACAATGCGCTTGATATGGGCTGCGGGTCCGGCATTCTGGGCATGGCATGTGCCAAAACATGGCGCTGCCCGGTGATGATGGCCGATATCGATGCCGCATCGGTGCGCGTTGCCCGTGAAAATGCCCGGATCAACAAGATCACCGATCTGGTCACCGCGATCCATTCCAACGGCTTTAGCGACGTTCGCATCCGCAATGCCGGTTATTACGACATTGTGTGTGCCAATATCCTTGCCCGCCCGTTGCGCCATATGGCACGCGACCTGCGCGGGACGCTGGCCGATGGCGGTTATGTGGTTCTCTCAGGGCTTCTGTCCCATCAGGAACAGTTTGTCCTGTCGGCCTACCGCGATGTCGGCCTGTCGCTGGTCAAACGTTTCCCGGTCGAAGAATGGACGACGCTGGTGGTTGGCTAAGCCACATTTACCGTCCGCCCGATATATCGATTAGCGCACCAGTGACATAGGACGCGTCATCTGACAGTAGCCAATAAATCAGATTGGCGACTTCGTTTGCCTTGCCCGCACGCCCAAGCGGGCAGTTGGGGCCAAGTTCGGCAACCCGTTCCGGGCGGCCGACACTGCCATGAATATCGGTATCGATAATGCCCGGTCGCACCGCATTGACGCGAATGCCTTTGGGACCAAGTTCCTTCGAAAGGCCAATGGTCAGGGTGTCAATCGCGCCTTTGGACCCGGCGTAATCGACATATTCGCCCGGTGATCCGAGTTTGGAGGCCATCGACGATACATTGACGATTGAACCGCCCCTATTTGACAGAGCACGTGCGGCCTCGCGGGCAACGATATAGGCCCCCAGAACATTGGTATCAAACACCGATTTCATCCGTTCGATGCTCATATCCGCCAGATCGCTTTTGGGGGCAACGATCCCGGCATTATTGACAACCGCATCAATTGTGCCGAACCGGTCAAGCGTTGCCTGAAACAGGTCAACAACGTCCTGTTCGTATTTCACGTCGCATTTCAGGGCGAAAACATTGCCGGTTCGTCCAGCCCGTTCACACAGCGCACAGGTTTCATCGGCACTTTCCCTGTTACCGACATAGCTGATGGCGACGTTCCAGTCGTTTTGCGCGCACAGAATGGCGGTGGCACGGCCAATCCCGCGGGAGCCGCCGGTGATCAGGACGGTTTTTGTCATGGATGTCTCCCCGAAAATCAATGTCGGGCGACACTATGGCGCGGGTTTTATGCCGGGGTCAAAAAGAAACGGCCCTGCTGTGGAGTAGCAGGGCCGTCTCAGAGGGAAAGACAAAAAAAGACCTTAAGGATCGCGAACCTTCGATCCTGCGTGGCGTCCTATGGCATCAAAGACCTAGGCGGGCGGGATTGATCCCTATTCCCTGCCCATTGCTGCTACCGAAAGGGTCTGACCCCGATGGTGGCTTTCAGCGTCGTCTGACAGATTGGCAGGGCCTGTATCAAGGCCGAGCGCGGCTCTTTCCGCAAGGGTGAGGCGCTCAAGACCGTCATAGGCCGTCTGACGACGACGCGATTGAACAACGCTTTGGGCAGTAATTGGAAAACGGATCACCGTTTTGGTCTCCTGCAAATTGACGTCCCGACGGGTCATCTTTTTGTCACCGGGATGTCATAGTTTAAACTTTCCTTAATTTGCATTGCGAAGCTTGCAGGGCTTTCATACCCATGATGCATGTGGTGGTATAGGACCAGAACAGGTGTAGTTTATTGCGGACCTGATCTGACGCGCAGGAAGGCGTTTTATGGCATTCCATCTTGCAAGTGATCAGCGAAAACCCTTAGATAGCTTTGGTCGGATGCTGCCCCACGCATAGAAACGAGGATTTTGATGACCCTTCCCGGCGATACCCAACTTGCTGCCATGCTTGAACGTGACGGCGTTAACAAGGACGTTACTGCCATCGTCGATCTGATCGACGGTGTTCTTGCCAGTGCCAATGGCGATACGCGAACCGATTGGCTTGATCTGGTCGGTGGCAAGCTTGGCGATGATCTGAAATCGGCCTTGTTGGCATTGCGTGATGAACGTAAATCGGAATTTCTGTATGCCAAGGATGGCTATGATGCCGCTGGTCGGGTTGATGCCCTTCGCAAATATCTTGCAGCCAAGGGTGTCGATGGCTTCGTCGTGCCGCGATCAGATGAACATCAGGGTGAATATGTCCCGGCCTGTGCCGAACGTCTGGCATGGCTGACCGGCTTTACCGGGTCGGCCGGAGCGGCGGTGGTGCTGGCAGACAAGGCCGCCGTGTTTGTCGATGGCCGTTACACCATTCAGGTCCGCCAGCAGGTTAACCGTGACATTTACGAATACCGTCATCTGGTCGATGAGCCGGTTGTCGGCTGGATCCACGACAATCTGAAATCGGGCCAGAAGCTGGCCTATGACCCGCATTTGCATACCGTCCAGCAGGCCGAACATCTGCGCGGTGCGTGCAAGGGTGTCGGTGCCGAACTGGTCGCAATCGAACCCAATCCGATTGATGTTTTGTGGCATAAACAGCCCGCCATGCCGATAGCGCCCGTTCGTCCACATCTTCTGGAACATGCCGGTAAATCAAACGCGGAAAAACGCAAACAGATTGCCGAAATGCTCGAAAAGCTGGAATGCGACAGTGCGGTGATTTCAGCGCCTGACAGCATCGCCTGGCTTTTGAATATCCGGGGGGGCGATGTACCCCATATTCCGCTGCCGTTGGGATATGCCATCATTCATGGCGATGCATCGGTTGATCTGTTTATGGATGAACGCAAGTTTGCGGCTGAAACCGTCAAATGGCTTGAAAATGATGCGACCCTCCGCCAACCCGGCGAACTCGAAGAAGCCCTTGGCGCGTTGGGCAATCAGTCGGTCCGTCTGGACGAGGCAACCGCGTCCGACTGGCTGCGCATGAAGCTTGCCGATGCCGGTGCGACCATGCGGATCGGCCGTGATCCGGTGGCGTTGCCCAAGGCCTGCAAGAACGAGGTCGAGCTTGAAGGATCGCGCAAGGCGCACAAACGCGACGGCGAGAAAATCATTCGTTATTTCGCGTGGCTTGAAGAAGCCGCCGCCGATGGCAGCATTGATGAACGCATGGCTGCGGACAAACTTCTCGCACTTCGTGCCGAAGACCCGTTATTCCGCGATACCAGTTTCGAAACCATCCCGGGCAGCGGTCCGAATGGGGCTTTGTGCCATTATCGCAACACGCCCGAAACCAATCGCAAACTTTCGCCGGGCGAAATTTTCCTGATCGATAGTGGCGGGCAGTATCTGGACGGGACCACCGATATCACGCGTACAACCGTGATCGGGCAGCCGACCCAGGAACATCGGGACCGTTTCACCCGCGTGCTGAAGGGGCATATCGCGCTTGCGCGTGCGATTTTCCCGGTTGGCACCACCGGCCAGCAGTTGGATACCCTTGCCCGTGCGCCGCTTTGGGAAGCCGGGCTTGATTTCGACCACGGCACCGGGCATGGCGTTGGCAGTTACCTTGGTGTTCACGAAGGTCCGCAGCGGATTTCCAAGGCCCCGAACAAGATCGCGCTTAAACCGGGCATGATCCTGTCGAACGAGCCGGGATTTTACAAGGAAGGCGAATACGGCATTCGCATCGAAAACCTGATTGCGGTGATCGAGATTGATGGTCCGGTCGGGGCGGATCGCCCTATGCTGGGCTTTGAAACGCTGACCTTCTCGCCGATTGAACGCAAACTGATTGATCCGGAACTGATGACCAAGGACGAATTGCAGTGGCTGAACGATTACCACGCACAGGTCTATGCGATGTATGCCGACGATCTTGACGAAGATCTTCTTGAATGGCTGCAAAAGGCAACGGCACCGATCAAGAAACGCGTGGCGTAAGTTCGGCATTCAGGCAACGCACAATGAAAAACCGTCCCGGCATATCGGGGCGGTTTTTTCGTTTTAACATGCCTGACAGCGTGGTCTTTTTGCCTTATGAATAAAACATTGGATCGATTCAATTGTGGGCATGACCCCAAAGGAAATAATCAGGAGGAAGACATGGCGTCAGTGGAAGAAGGCTGGAATGCCAATCCCGCGCGATACGACAATGCGACCTATAACCGTTCGGGCAAAAGCGGCCTGATGCTGCCGCAGATCACGCTGGGTCTTTGGCAGAACTTTGGTGGCGTTGACGTTTTTGAAACGCAGCGCGCCATGATCCGGCGTGCCTTTGATCGCGGTGTCATCCATTTCGATCTTGCCAACAACTATGGTCCGCCCCCCGGATCGGCCGAAGAAAACTTTGGCACGGTACTGGCAAAGGATCTGAAATCCCATCGCGACGAACTGGTGATTTCGACCAAGGCGGGTTACCGCATGTGGCCGGGGCCGTACGGCGAATGGGGTTCGCGCAAATATCTGATTTCAAGTCTGGATCAAAGCCTGTCGCGCATGGGTCTTGATTATGTGGATATTTTCTATTCGCATCGTGTCGATCCGAATACGCCGCTTGCCGAAACTATGGGCGCACTCGATCAGATCGTGCGCTCGGGCAAGGCGCTTTATGTCGGCATTTCCTCCTATTCCGCCGAAATGACCCGCAAGGCGCAGGCGATCCTTACTGATCTGGGCACGCCCTGCGTCATTCATCAGCCATCCTATTCGATGCTGAACCGCTGGGTCGAAACCGAAGGTCTGCTTGATACCCTGTCCGAACTTGGCATTGGCTGCATTGCATTCTCGCCGCTTGCGCAAGGGCTTCTGACCAACAAATACCTGAATGGTGTGCCGGAAAATTCCCGTGCAGCCCTTGAAGGATCGTTCCAGCCCGGCATGCTGTCCGAAGACAACCTGAGCCGTGTGCGCGCCCTGAACAAAATCGCCAAACGCCGTGGTCAGACACTGGCACAGATGGCGATTGCCTGGGTGCTGCGTCGCCCGGAAATCACATCGGCCCTGATTGGGGCGCGTCATGTCGAACAGCTTGATAACAGCCTTGATGCCCTGAACAATCTTGAATTCAGTGCCGAGGAACTGGCTGAGATCGATAAATACGCGACCGATGGCGGCCTTAACCTGTGGCAGAAATCATCTGATTCCGAAGCCCCGGTCTGATCACCTCAAAGCCCTTCCAGCAAACCCCGGTACGTTTGTCGTGCCGGGGTTTTGTTTTTTTTAATTATCAGCCATTGGCATAGTGCCGGCCAGATCGCGCAATGTATCAAGCACGGCCTTGGCCCCGGTACTGAGCGGGCGATCCTGAAGCCACGACAACATTACCTTGCGCGATAGCTGCGGGTTGACGATCCGCCGCGCCTTGAGCCGCCCGGTCGATAATTCCATCACCAATGAGCTTCGCGGCAAAACCGTATGCCCCAGATCGCGATGGACCAGATCGACCAGAACCCGTAATGCGTCCGCTTCGACCACCGGGGTCAGGGGGCGACCGGCACGGAATGCGGCTTCCTGCATCTTGGCGCGCAGACCGTGTTTCGGGGTTGGCATGATCAATGGCAGCGCCAGAACATCTTCATAGGCAATTTCGGTTTCGCCTTCGCCAACGCGCGACGGATGGGAAATCAGAAACAGGTCTTCGCGCCATAATGGTTCGGCATGCAGGCTGCGCGATATCATGCCATCATGCAGGATGCCGATATCAAGGCGCCCTGATAGCAATCCTTCCTGCACATCACCTGTCAGATCCTCGGCAATCGAGATGTTCAGATCGGGATAGCGTTCGCGCAATGCTTCGACCAGCGCACCGGTAATGACGATCCCGGCACTGGGCGGCACCCCGACATGGACATGACCGGTCACCTTGCTGCGTCGGGCTGACAGGTCGGCTTCGAGGCGCGCCAGATCACCCAGAATAACCCGTGCCCGTTCGGCCAGCATCTGACCGGCTTCGGTCAGTTTGACCCCGCGCCCGGTCCGTTCCAGCAGGCGGGTATCAAGTGCTTCTTCCAGAAGGTTAAGCTGCCGGCTAAGGGCTGGCTGCGACAGGTTAAGCCGGTCGGCCGCGCGCGACAGGCTGCCAAGTTCGGCAATGTGAACAAAGCTTCGAAGCTGTTTGATGTCCATTTATCTGCAATCCAAAAGGAATATGAACCGGCGGATGTTTTGTTAGATATAGCAAATCCTGATATCTGATAACATTTAATTCGAATTGAATAATGTCTATGCGCGGCAGATAGTTAAGGTCGAGAGAGACCGGAGACAATAATGACAAAACCATCCGCGCCAGCAGATGCCAAATCCGTGGCCAAGCCATCGGGTTCGGCCCTGACCCTTGTATTGCTGTCGACTGTGGCATTCGCAATGAAGGGGCTGTTGGCGAAATACGTTTATGCCACCGGCATGACGGTGGATGGTTTGCTGCTGCTGCGTTTTTTGATCGCGATGCCGTTTTTCTGGATCGGTGTTTATCTGTTTGGCAAACACCGGCCGGGCGAACGTACGATGAAGCCGGTCGATATTCTCTGGGGTGCGCTTTATGGCGGACTGTTCTTTGCCGCTGCCCTGTTTGATTTTACCGCCGTGTCGGTGATTGATGTCACCGTCTCGCGGATCGTGCTTTTCACATTCCCGGCCATCGTCCTGATCCTTGAATGCCTGCATAAGTGGCGGCTTCCTCCCTTGCGCCAGTTTGTCTGCTTTGTCGTCACTTATATCGGGTTGGTACTGGTTCTCGCCCCCAACGGGATCGGTGCTGTTTCAGATCAGCTTTGGCTGGGGGCTTCTTTGGCGTTTGCCTCGGCCCTGACTTATGCCTGTTACCTTTATTTCGGGCAGCGGATGATTTCGGTCATTGGATCAATGCATTTTGCCGCCATGGTCAATACCATGGCAGGTGTATCAATGATCATCTATGAACTGATCGTCACCAAGCCGCTAAATCTGAATGTCGATGGGGTTTTGTGGACCGCGGGTATTTCGATCTTCTGCACCGTGATCCCGTTCTTTCTGCTGTTTGAAGGTATTCGGCGGATCGGGGCGACACAGGCAGCACTGATTTCGCTTTCGGGCCCTGCCATGACATTCTTTGCTGCCTGGCTACTACTGGGCGAAGTTCTGACCACGGCACAAGCCCTTGGCTTTGCTATCGTCATTGTTGGTGTGGCATCGATCAAGAATGGTGTGACACTGGCCGGTCTTGGTCGGTTACTGGCCCGTCCGTTCTTTTCGGCAACCGGTCGTGGTTCGGGGGATGCCAACGCGACAGACACAGACGGCGAACCGGCAGCTGGTGCGCCGGGCAAAGGCGCGTGACAGTGGCCTTTATTCGTCACGTTGCCAGCGGCGGACTTCGGTTTGATGTTCCGGCAACCTTTCTCCGCGTCGCCACAGCAGCGGGTCGATGAACTGCCCGGCCCATACCCCTGAACGACTTTGGCGTGCGCTGTTTTCAGCCGCAGCATAAGATGGCATTTCGTCGGTCCGTGCCACGGCCATGCCGCGTGCAATCATGCTTTGGCCGATATCAATCCCGTTGGCATTGCGACAGATCGCCATGTTGCGATGGTACCGGTTCTTGCCCTGCACCTTGCAGGTAATTGGCCCGGCTGCAATCAAATTGGTAACGACCTGCCAGGCATCTGCACCGCATGCCGTGGTTTGACCATTCACGATGCATCGCTGGAACCGTTCAAGCGCGTCCGCCCCCCAAAGATCAACGCGTTTGAAACCAAACTCCAGCGTGTCGCCATCAACCGCACGCGCCTTGCCAACCAGTTCATCGAAATCGGGGTCGGCTAGTGCCGGACTCGCGACGAAAAAGGCCGTAACCGTTCCCAGAACAAGCATGGTTTTGAAGAAATGCATCGGGCTCATGGTTTATCTGACTGTGTGATCGGCCAAGTATCTATCGTGTGCTGTCTGTCGGCAGAAATCAAAGAAAGTATTGGTTCAGGCGGCAGTTGAGTACGAACCTTAAGTGACTGATCGTCAATTCGAAGTCATGTGCCCGGTCAACCATTACTTGACATGGACACATTAGATTCCGTAGAGATATGTACTATATTAAAGTATAGAATAACTCTTGACCCGTGCCTAGCACGATCCAATTCACAGACCGGGACGCTAAAGGAAGTCGCGATCAACAGCGACACATACAATGAAGTTGCATCGTTAGGGGTCCTTGGATGAATAGAACAGTCCCGAAAGAGTTGCTCGCCAGTATTCAGAAATCCGGCCTTCATAAACCTGACCATTGCGCGTTCGTTCTTGATTTTACAAGTGTGCCGACAACACGAAGCCGGACGGTTTTTTGTTCTTTTGTCCGCTACTTTCAATATGGCTGTCTGCAAAACCTGACGCCGCGCATTTTATCAGACCACACATTCGTCCTGACGATGCCCAACGACCAGCGCAGCCGAATGGAAGAACTGGTCGAAAATGTAAGAACATTTTTGCTGGCACGCCGATATGGCGGCCTTGACTGCAAGGTCTTCGATCTTAGTGAGGAAGCATCTGCTTTTGCGCTCTGCTGTGTCGGTCATATGCGGGCCATCACACGCGAAAATGCCGAAGACTTCCTTGATTTCTATCTGGCTCCGCCAAAAAACGTCACCCAGCTTGGACAACTCGTCGAAATCGAGCGGATCATTGGCCAGGCTGACATCTCGATGCACATTCGCAGCCAACTGATCTGGGAATTGCTGCCGGAAAGCGCGCCTGCGCTTGCCGGTGAGGAGTTCTGGGTTTCTATTGCCGCGATGGAAGAAATCTCGGGCAAGGAAATCCTCAACGATGAATGGATGTTCGCGCGTTTTACAGAGCTTCTGGATAACCGGGTTCTATCCTACGTCACCAAGGAAAACTATACGGGTGATGTCGCGCGGTTTCTGAACCTGAATCCTGTGGCTGTTGTCAGCGCCAATTTTCAGAGAATGATCAAAACCATTCCATCCCGTCAGCTTCGCAAGTTAACGGTGGAAATCCCGTTGCTGATGTGGCGAAACAATCCCAAAGTCCGTCAGGGAATTCTGTCACGTTTTCAAAGGCATGGCATTCGACTGGCCTTTGATCGTGTTCCGCTGTCGCGGTTGACACAGCTTCTGGCCAAGGAATCTGAAATCGCCGACTTCATCAAGCTGCATGTGGCGGATTGCGAACCCGATGAAATCAGGCAGACACTGGACCAATGTTCGCCCGATCTGATCAATAAAATAGTTTTCTGCCGCTGTGAGACAGTGGCGCAGATCGAAGCCGGTGTGCAGGCAGGCGTTTCATACTTTCAAGGGTATGGATTGGCAGGTTTTCTTGATGCGCCCGTTGAAATTGAACGGGTGCTGGGCAAAGCCACAGCGAAAGATCTGCCCCGTGCGCGTCTGGCCTTGGGGCGTGCGCGCGCCTAATAAAGATCGCTGTATCGGATCTCGTCAAGCTGGGCAAAAACGATTTTCCATGTCTCGTCCTGTTTGAGCAGGGCAAAGGCATAATCACAATCAAAGATCAGATTGTTTTCCGAATTGCCGAACCGGAACGACACGATCGCGCGCGATCCGCCGGGCAGGGCGGAATGCTGTTCGACCAGCATCGATTTCGCCATCGCCAGATCGGCATTTTTCAATTCATCAAAAAACGACTGATTGTATGTATGCAGATCCTCGACTGATCCGATGGCATGAACCCCCATCAGGTCATTGATCAGGCACGGGAAGTGATAGAACGCATCAAGGGCGTCTGCTTCGAATTTAAGATGTGCATCGGCATAGCGGCGAAAAAAGCTGCCAAGGTCTTCCATAGGATACGTTTTCCTTCCGCTTTGCCCGCGCTGATCAATCGGCGATCAGATCAAGCCATCCTTGTTCATCCAGAACAGTAACACCTAATTCTTCTGCTTTCTTTAATTTGGAGCCCGCACCCGGTCCTGCAACCAGAAAATCGGTTTTTGCCGATACCGAACCGGCTACTTTCGCACCAAGGCTTTCGGCTTTGACCTTTGCCTCGTTACGCGAAAACAGTTCCAGCTTGCCGGTAAAGACAACCGTTTTGCCGCTGACGGGGCTGTCGGTAACCTGCGGGGCTTCGACATCTTCGATGGTCAGAACGGCCTGAAGGTCATCCAGCACATCGCGGTTATGTTCTTCGGCCATGAATTCAATCAGGTCATGGGCCACACTGGGGCCGATCTGGTCGATATTGATCAGATCGCGTAACGCGTCACTATCGGGCGTTCCGGCATCATTCATCGCTGTGCGCCATTCCGTGATCGATCCGTAATGCCGCGCCAGAAGCTTTGCCGTCGCCTGACCGATCTGGCGGATGCCAAGGGCATAGATAAACCTGTCCAGCGGCACGGTACGCCGTTCATTGATGCTGGCAAACAGCTTTTCGGCCGATTTGTCGCCCCAGCCTTCAAGCTTTCGAAGGGCGTCCCCGTGCTTTTCCTCGATCCGGAAAATATCGGCAGGTGATTTGACCCAGCCGAGGTCAAAGAACGCCTCGATATGCTTTCCGCCCATGCCTTCGATATCGAACGCATTGCGCGACACAAAATGTTTCAGTCGTTCAACCGCCTGTGCCGGACAGATCAGCCCGCCGCTGCATCGTGTGACGGCTTCGCCTTCTTCGCGCATGGCGTGGCTGCCGCATTTCGGGCAGGTTTCCGGGAAGTCATAGGGCACGGCGTCATCGGGCCGTTCATCAGTAATGACCTCGACCACCTGCGGGATCACATCACCAGCCCGCTGAATGACGACAAGGTCATTGACCCTCACGCCGAGCCGTTCGATTTCGTCGCGGTTATGAAGGGTAGCGTTCGAGACCACAACGCCGCCAACCGTGACGGGTTCAAGCCGTGCAACCGGGGTTAGTGCGCCAGTGCGCCCAACCTGGATATCAATCGCCTTAACGCGGGTGCGGGCCTGTTCGGCCGGGAATTTATGGGCAATTGCCCAGCGCGGTGACCGGCTGACAAAGCCAAGTCGCAACTGCAATTCGAAGTCGTTGACCTTATAGACAATGCCGTCAATGTCGTAATCGAGTTCGGCCCGTTGATTGCCGAGTTCCTCGTAAAACGCCATGATCTCGTCGGTGTTGTGCAAAAGCGTCGTGTGGGGATTGGTGACAAAGCCCCAACCCTTGATCTTGCTGATGAAATCCCAATGCGTCTGCGCAAGACTTTCGGACAGTTCGCCAAAGCTGTAGGCAAAGAAACGCAGCGGGCGTTTGGCACTGATGGTCGGGTCAAGCTGGCGAAGTGAGCCGGCGGCGGCATTGCGCGGATTGGCAAATGTTTTACCACCGGTTTCGGTCTGCGTTTCATTCAGCTTCTGGAAGGCCGAACGCGCCATGTAAACCTCGCCACGGATTTCAACGACGTCGGCCGGTGCATCGTCGGGCAGGATTTTGGGGATGTCGGTGATGTGGGCGACATTGGCGGTGACGTCTTCGCCCTCTGTCCCGTCGCCACGCGTTGCGGCACTGACCAGTTCACGGTTTTCATAGCGCAGCGATAGTGACAAACCATCGATCTTGGGTTCGCCAACGATTTCGACCGGGCTGTGCGCCGTCAGGTTCAGGAAACGGCGAATACGGGCCAGAAAATCAACAATGTCCTCGCGCGAAAATGCGTTGGCAAGCGACAGCATCGGACGCGCATGTTTGATCTTGGCAAAACCATCGGCCGGGGCGGCACCAACTTCCTGCGTCGGGCTGTTCTTCTTGAGCGTCGGATAGCGTGCTTCAAGTTCGATCAGGCGATTGAACAGTGCATCATATTCCGCATCGGGAACGAGCGGTTCGTCATTGATATAATAGGCTTCGTTAAAGCCGCGAATACGGTCGGAAATTTCGGCATGCTGCTGGCCTGCCTCGGTCCGGGTTTCGGGCATGTCGGGGACAATGGACGAGGTTGACCCTTGTTCGGCGCTCATATTTCTTTTTATCCGTATTCAAGCGGCTGGAACGTGCAGGGAAAATACCCTGTCAAACGTTCTAGCGGGGTTGGTCTAACAGGCTGTCTGCCGCAGCACGGGCTTCGGCGGTGATCGAATGTCCGGCCAGCATCCTTGCGATTTCTTCGCGTCGGGCACCATCGACCAGCTCATTCACACGCGTTACCATGCTGCCGTCATTTTCGCTTTTGGCAATATTGAAGTGGGTGCGTCCACGTGCGGCGACCTGTGGGCTGTGCGTAATCACAAGAATCTGGCGTTCCCCGGCCAGCAAATGCAACCGTTCGCCAATCGCAGCCGCCGTTGCGCCGCCAACACCACTGTCGACTTCATCAAACACAAGGCTCGGCACCGCGGAAACCCGCGCCAGAACCACCTTGAGTGCCAGCAGGAAGCGCGAAAGCTCGCCACCGGACGCGATTTTGTTCAGCGGTCCGGCCGGACTGCCGGGGTTGGTGGCAACCATGAACTGGACGCGATCAATCCCGTCGATACCCCATTCGTTTTCTTCCAGTTCGGCAATGTCGGTAACAAACCGCGCCTTTTCCATACGAAGCGGCGGCAGTTCACCGTTAATCGCGGTATCAAGGGTCTCGGCCGCGGCTTTGCGTGCGCCATGAAGCTTTTGCGCGGCATCGATAAAGGCGGCCCGATGTTCGGCAACGGCAGCGGTCAGGCGCGACAATTCCTTTTCGCCAAACTCAAGCTGATCGATCTGGCTGCGGTATTCCTTCATCAGGCCATTCAGCCCATCAACCGGTACATTGTATTTGCGCGCGGCCGCGCGCAGCGCAAACAGCCGTTCCTCAACCGTTTCCTGCTGCCCGGTATCGACATTCAGATCAGCAAGGGTGACCGATATCGCACGCGATGCTTCTTCAAGTTCGATGGCGGCACGGTCCAGTGCCTCGATGATCGGTTCAAACCGGCCTTCGGCCTTTTGCAATTCGCGTTCAAGATGGCGCTGCGCACTGCGAAGCGCACTTTCGGCACCCTTGCCGCGCGACAGTTCGCCTGCGGCATCATTCAGGGCTGCAACAAGCTTTTCCCCATGCATCAGGAACTGGCGTTCCTCGGCAAGGCGTTCTTCCTCGCCTTCTTCGGGGCCAAGCTTTTCAAGTTCGTCAACCGCGTGGCGCAGCCATTCTTCTTCTTCGCGCGCCTTGTTGATCCGGTTGGTCGCCGCTGTCAGTTCCTTTTGCGTATCGCGCCATGCGCGCCACTGATCGCGCACCGTAAGTGCCAGACTGCCAAGATTGCCGTGCGCATCAAGGGTCGCGCGATGGGTGGTCGGATCCAGCAATCCGTGCTGGTCAAACTGCCCCTGGATTTCGACACAGTAATTGCCGACATCGCGCAAAAGGCCGACCGATACCGACTGATCATTGACATAGGCGCGCGACCGCCCGTCCGAGGTGACAACACGACGCACCACCAGTTCGTCGTCCTCAACCTCGATATCCTGTTCGGCCAGAAGCCTGTAAACCGGATGACCGGCGGGCAGGGTGAAGGTTGCGGTAACGCTGCATTTGTCCGTGCCATGTCGGACAAGGCCGCTATCGGCGCGTGCGCCAAGTGCCAGCCCCAACGAGTCAAGCAGGATCGATTTCCCGGCACCGGTTTCCCCGGTAAGCACACTAAGCCCGTCGCGGAAATCAAGGTCCAGCTTGTCGATCAGAACAACATTTCGGATGCTAAGCCGTCGGAGCATTGCGGGATACTGACATTGTTAAAACAGGTGCGATCGTGCCCGTCAGGCAGCGTCGCGACAAGCAGAGTGCCCAATCACAGCGCGCCTTGCAAGCTTTGGCAGAACGCAAAATCTGCCGCATCCCTGTGTGCCGCAGGAAAGAGCGAAAAATGTTGAAAAACAACTGACAAGAAATCGGTGTTCCTGATGCGTTCTCGTGTCGGAAGTCACGCGACGCGTCAAGAATCAGAACCAGTCACCAAGGGCGGTGGTGGTCGAATGCCACCAGCTTTCTCCCTCGCGGGTGTTTATGCCGTCACCAACCAGAAGATCGTATGATTCCTCATACCACGGACTGCCCGGGAAGTTATGACCCAGTACCGATGCGGTGCGTTTGGCTTCGCCTTCAAGACCAAGTGCCAGATAGCTTTCGGTCAGGCGCGCAAGTGCTTCGGGGACATGCGTGGTGGTCTGGTATTTGTCGAGGACCATTTTAAACCGGTTGATCGCAGCCAGATATTCACCGCGATCCTGATAATAACGGCCAACACTCATTTCCTTGCCAGCAAGGTGGTCAACCGTCAGATCCTTTTTCAGTTTCGCGTCACGCGCATACTGGCTGTCGGGGAAACGGCGGATAACGTCATCAAGCGAATCCATCGCATGCTGTGTCATCTGCTGATCGCGGCCGACGTCGGAAATCTGTTCGTAATAGGACAATGCTTTCAGGTAATAGGCGTATGGCACATCCGGGTTTGCCGGATGAAGCGAGATAAAGCGATCAAGGGCTGTGATTGCGTCGTCATACTTGTTGTCCTGATAATAGGCATAGGCCGACATCAGGGTCGCCTTGGTCGCCCACACAGAATAGGGGTGCTGGCGTTCAACCTCGTCAAAGGCCTCGGCTGACTTCTGGTATTCCTTGGCGTCCAGAAGGTCCTGCGCGCTGTTATAAAGTTCGGAAACCGGGCGTTCGACATATGCCGGTTTGTCGTCGCTGGAGCAGGCTGCAAGAAGCAGGGCCAGACCACAAGCAGCAATAACATTCTTGGCGGAAGCCTTACGAAGCACTGTGACGTTTCCTTAAGCTTTGTGACGCGTTCAGGCGGAATTTGCCAGACTATACCATGCCTGTACGGGCATAGGGCAAGGGGTTGTGTTACCCCGCAGGCACTTTTCTGCATCCCGGTCGGAAACCGGATCGCGGTTTCACAAGCCGTGGTTGGGCAACGCAATAAAAAAGCGGCCCCCAGGGACCGCTTTTTGCAAACAAGATCATATCAAAAAAGCTTCTCAAGCCGTTGCGAGCGCAGGGGCTTCAACCGCATGAAGGGCCGATTTGCGCATTGGCACAACGCGCCACGCACTTGCATCGGCAAACAGCGCCTTCAAAAGCAGGTTGTTGACATGGTGACCGGATTTATATGCCGTCACTTTGCCCTGCAACTGCTTGCCGGCGGTGTAAAGATCGCCAAGCGCGTCAAGAATCTTGTGACGGACGAATTCGTCGTCGTAACGAAGACCTTCTTCATTCATGACTTCGTCGCCCGAAAGGACAACGGCGTTATCAAGCGAACCGCCCCGTGCAAGGCCCATCGACCGCATGGCTTCGACTTCGTGCAGGAAGCCGAAAGTCCGTGCACGGGCGATATTGGCAACAAACACGCCATCGTCGAATTTGACCGACATGCGCTGATTGTTGATTGCCTTGCTGGCGAAATCGATTTCGAAATCGACCTCAAAGCCATGCCCCGGTTCGATCCGCGCGGTGCAGCCCTTGTATTCGACTTCAACCGGTTTCAGAACCTCAATTACCTGACGCGGTGCATCCTGTTCCTCAATCCCGACGCAATCGATCAGGAAGTTGAACGGTGCCGAACTGCCATCCATAACCGGCACTTCGTCGGCATCAATGTCGATCAGAACGTTGTCGATGCGTTGCCCCGCAAGGGCTGCCATCAGATGTTCGATGGTGCCAATCTTGATCCCGGCACCCCTGTCACCAAGGCAGGTGCAAAGCTGCGTATCGATCACACCATCGTAACGTGCCGGAAACAGCGGTTGGCCATCCAGATCCGTGCGGCGGAATACGATACCGTGATTTTCAGGTGCAGGGTGCAGGGTGATGCGGATTTTATGACCTGAATGAAGCCCGACACCGGCACAGCCGATGGATGCTTTAAGGGTCCGCTGACGCACGACATCATGATCAGATGCGCCCGAATGCGAAAGGGCAGCGCTGAGGTCTGCAATTTTGTTCACGGGAACCCCCAAAAGTCAGGTCAGTCAAGTTTGTCAATGAATGCGCCCTATCGGCGCTTGGGGTATGAGCCCCATTTCTTAGTTTCAGACCCTACAGGCGCTGTGACAAGAGAACAAATCACTCTTTGTTACGCTTTGTAAACGGGATAAGTAACTGATAAATAAAGAAATAATGTGAAAAATCTGATCGAATATCATTTCAGGTTACGCAAAGGCAGATGTTTGGATGACCGGGCCGCATTAAAAAAGGGGAAGGCCAAAGCCTTCCCCTTCTTCGCGCGGAGAATGTCGTCAGTTGGCCTGACGACGCAGGAAGGCCGGAATTTCCAGAAGGTCGTCAGACGCATTCGACGTCTTGACGCGGGAAGCTGGATCCGCCTTCAAGGACTGGTTTGCATTCTCGCCAAGCGACATTTCGGTCTGGCGCGGTGCCGGAGCCTGCGGCTGCGGGTGTGCCTGACGCGGTGCCGCGTGATGAGACTGTTCTGAATGGTCTTCGTGACCGCCCTTGTTTTTACCAAACAGGGTCCGCAGACCAAAGCGCGGCGGGGTTGCGTTCTGGGCATCTGCTGCTTCGAACACATCCGGGCTGTGATTTTGTTCTGCGTCGCTCGGACGGGCTGGGCGCGGCGGGATAAAGGCCATGTCACCGTTTTCTTTCGGCTTTTCGGCCGGGGTGAAATGCTGTGCCGGACGCGAAACCGGCTTCGGTTTCAGAACGGTCTGACCTAGTTCAATCGAACCGGTATTGTTGCCAGCAGGCTGATTGCTCAGTTCCGGCTGCTGGGCGCTGCCGGTTGCGGCAAAACGTTCTGCCGGAATTTCGTCGATTGATGCACCGCCCTGATAACCATCATGCCCATTTGCAATGGCGGCGTCCGCGGCGCTGGCGACGGCGGCTGCCGCACCGTGCTGACCAAAGGATGGGGTTGCCGGTTTTGCGGCCTGTTCGGCCGGTTTGACCGGGGCAACCGAAACGGTGGTCGGCTGCGGACGACGGACTTCCTCGGCATCGATACCGGTGGCAACCACGGAAACGCGCAGTGCGCCTTCGATGGTCGGGTCGAACGTCGAACCAAAGATGATGTTGGCTTCCGAAGCAACTTCCTCGCGAATACGGTTCGCGGCTTCGTCGACTTCGTAAAGGGCCATATCCATGCCGCCGGTGATGTTGATCAGGACCGCACGTGCGCCCTTCATCGAAGCATCTTCCAGAAGCGGATTTGCAATGGCGGCCTCGGCGGCCTCAAGGGCACGTTTTTCACCCGTGGCTTCACCGGTGCCCATCATGGCTTTGCCCATCTCGCTCATGACGGTGCGAATGTCGGCAAAGTCAAGGTTCACAAGGCCCGGGACCATCATCAAATCGGTGATGGAGCGCACGCCGTTGCGCAGAACGTCATCAGCCATCTGGAAGGCATCTGCGAATGTGGTTTTTTCATTCGCGACCCGGAACAGATTCTGGTTCGGAATGATGATCAGCGTATCAACATATTGCTGAAGCTGCTCGATCCCCTGTTCGGCAGTGCGCATACGGCGCGTGCCTTCGAAATGGAACGGTTTGGTAACGACCCCAACCGTCAGAATGCCGGCTTCCTTGGCAGCACGTGCAATGACCGGGGCCGCACCGGTACCGGTACCGCCGCCCATGCCCGCGGTGATGAACACCATGTGGCTGCCTTCAAGCTGGGCCTGAATGTCTTCGATGGATTCTTCGGCGGCCGCACTGCCCGCATCGGGACGTGCGCCAGCACCCAGACCCTGGGTGATTTTGCGACCAAGCTGCATCTTGCGTGCGGCTTTGCTCTGGCTCAGGGCCTGTGAGTCGGTGTTGGCAACAACAAAATCACAACCTTCAAGTTCGGATGCGATCATGTTGTTAACGGCGTTTCCGCCAGCGCCACCGACGCCGATAACGGTAATCTTCGGTTTCAGGTTTTCTTCCGTTTCAGGAACGGAAAAATTGATCGTGCTCATTGTTTGCTCTTCCTCTCCGCGCTTTAGAGCTTAAGATCGGCGCGGCCTTCCCGTTGCCACGCTAAGTCTCAGGTGTCCCCCGGACATTAGATCTTGGCATTCGTTTTAGCGGGCAAAGAGTTATTGCCGTATTAATAACAATGGAAGATTTCGAAAATTATCGCGTTTTTTTCGCGAAATAATTTTCGCGTTGCGTAAAACGCCTTTCCTGCCGGATCGGGCAGGCCGCGAAAAGCCTTGGGACGGACAGGGAAACTAGAAGTTTTCCTTGAACCATGCGCCAAGTCGACCCCAACGCCCACCCGATTGACGGATTTGAGCCATTGCTTCGCTAAGCGGATCGTTCTGCTGCTGAAGGGCGCGCAACAACAAACCTGCACAGGCCGAAAATGCCGGGCCGGCTGTGGCTTCGGCAAGACCTGATACCCCGTGCGGTGTGGCAATGGTGGCCGGGCGTTCGAACATCTGGCTTGCCAGATCGGCAATCGCGTTAAGCTGGCTGGCACCACCCGTCAGAACGATGGAACGGCCGCCGATCTGTGACAGGCCATGCTCGTCCAACTGATCGCGAATCAACTCAAACGTTTCTTCAAGGCGCGGTTTGATGATGTTGATCAGCATCGAACGCGGCACGTGATTGACGTTGTTTTCGTCTTCATCGCCGATCACAGGGACCGCCAGGATTTCCTGATCGTCGGATGGCGATGTCAGCGCGCTGCCATGCAGTGTTTTCATGCGTTCGGCATGATTAAGCGATGTATTGAGCCCATAGGCGATATCGCGCGTCACATGGGCCCCGCCGACCGGTACGGTCGCGGTATAGATCACCTGTCCACCGTGGAAGACGGCAACGCTTGTGGTGCCGGCCCCCATATCGATGACAGTCGCGCCAAGGTCGCGTTGATCGGCAGTCAAAGCCGACAGGCCCGATGCCAGCGGGGTGACGACTGTTTCCTCGATCCTCAGATGGCAACGCCCCAGAAGGGTTTCCAGATTGCGAAGCGGTGCGGTCTGGGTGCGCACAAAATGCAGATCAAGCCCGACGACAGACCCGTACATGCCGCGCGGATCACGAAGACCTGTGGCGGCATCGACCCTGAAGCCCAGCGGCACGGTATGGATCAACTCGTCACCCGCCTGGCGCAGAACGGCGTCCTTCTGATCGTTCAGTTTGCGGATTTCAAGATTGCCAATCGGACGCGATCCCAGCGGCAGTTCAACCGTGTGGGTTTCTGATTCCGGGCTGCCGCCAGACAGATTGACGATGACGGAATCAATCGTGTGGCCTGCCATTTTCTCGGCCGCATTCACCGCCGCAAGGACAACTTCCTGTGCAGCATCAAGATTGGCAATTGATCCGCTTTGCAGCCCCTTGGACATGTTATGTCCGATGCCGATGACTTTCGGGGCTTCGCCCTTTTCACGTCGGGCAATAAAGCAACAGACCTTGGACGTGCCGATGTCCAAGGCCGCGATCAAGCCTGATCTGGTTTTGCTGCGTGCCAATTGAATGCTCTGAACTTTTTTAAAAATTATGATCTGATTTCTGTCCGCCAGATCTTATGCCGGTTTTCGCCCATAAGCTGTTGCAAATTGGTTAAGGCAGGGCCGCGTTATTCGGTATTTTCCAAAGCTGTGCGTCTGTCTGTGGCTGCGCTGGCGTTCGCTTGGTCTGGCCGGACCGGGTTTTACCTTATCTGGATGGCACGATCGATTGGGCTGCTTCAACTACAAGCGGGGCAATTTCTGCTTCCGCGCGTTCGATTGTCCAGCGGATCGACGGCAAAGAACAGTGGATGGCGCCAACCGGTATTCCGTCAATGCTGCAGATCGGGGCGGCAACGTTGACTTCATCGGGTAAAACCTGCCCCTGTGTGGTGCAATATCCCTTTTCGCGTGCCATCAGGATATTGTCGAGTATGGCATCGCGATCCATCGTTGTCCGGGGGGTGTATTGCCGGATTGGCCAATTATTCACTGCGTCACGAATGGCCTGATCTGACTGGCGGCTCAGGATAATGCGCCCGGACGAGGCAACCAGTGCTGGCACCCGTCGGCCAATCGCAGAAGCCCCGAAATTGGTGCGGTGGTTGGGCATGCGCACGACATAAATAATATCGGTTCCGATTGGCTCTGCCATGTTGATGGTTTGGGATGTCTGGCGGCTCAGGTCGATCAGGCGGGGCATGGCCAACTGCGCCAGATAATCAGCCCACAGATAACTGTACGCCATTTCCAGATATTTGACGGATGGCCGAAACCGGCGAGTCTCCGGATTCTTTTCCAGATAGCCAAGCTCGTAAAGCGTGTTGGCATATCGTTGTGCCGCACTCTTTTCGAGGCCGGTAACCTTTACAAGATCGGCCAGGCCAAGTTCGGTTTTGTCTTCTGAAAAAGCTTCGAGTATCCGCATGCCCTTTTCAAGGGATGTGACAAAAAGGGTGTCCTGCTGCCGGGCTTTGGCATTCGCCATGGTCGCGTTTCCTCGGTTTTTTATGGCAAACGTGCTGGTTGACATGCAGCTTCCAGTTGCCTTATCGTAGTTTTATACAGTACGCTGTATTATAATATAATACAAGATGTTTTAAATGCATCTAATGTGTCTTGCCGCGAACACCGTGAAGTAAGGCACGCATATCAGGAGGCTATAATGAAACAGATCCTTAAGGGGGCTGGAATCTTTGCCCTCGTCATGGCCGCTGCTGGAACAGCCGCTGCCAACAAAGCAGACGATACCCTCAATGTCGCATTCTCCAAAGAGCTTGAAAATGTCGACAGTTATTTCAACTCGGCGCGTGAAGGCGTTATTTTGCAACGCTCCATCTGGGATGGGCTGGTGTATCGCGATCCTTATACCGGCGAGTATAAGGGAAATCTGGCGACGGACTGGAAATGGGTTGATGACAAAACCCTTGAATTCAATCTTCGCCAGGGTGTGACGTTCCACAATGGCGAGCCTTTCGACGCCGACGATGTGGTCGCGACCGTGAACTGGGTTGCGGACGAAAAGAACGGGGTGAAAACCCAGCGCAACGTCAACTGGATGGAAAGTGCCGAGAAGATTGACCAGTTCAAGGTCCGCATTCATCTGAAAGCACCATTCCCCGCAGCAATCGAATATCTTGCCGGGCCGGTGTCGATTTATCCCAACGAATATTACGCCGAAGCTGGTCCGACCGGCATGGGACTTAATCCGGTAGGGACCGGTCCTTACAAGGTTGTTTCAGTCGAGCCGGGCAAGCATTTCGTGCTGGAGAAGTACGAAAATTATCACAAGGACAGCCCGAAGGGACAGGCCAATATCGGTCGTCTGGATATCCGTACCATTCCCGATTTCAACACGCAGGCTGCCGAACTGTTCAGTGGCGGTCTGGACTGGATCTGGCAGGTGCCGCCAGATCAGGCCGAAAGCCTTGGCGCGATGGGTGAATTTACCGTCGCCAACGAAAGCACCATGCGCATCGGTTATCTGCAATTTGATGCCGCCGGTCGCAGCGGTGAAAGCAACCCGTTCACCAACAAGCTTGTGCGCCAGGCCATTTCGCATGCCATTGACCGCGAAGCCATCGTTGCATCGATGCTCAAAGGTAAATCCCGTGTGGTCAATTCGGCCTGCTTCCCGTCGCAGTTCGGCTGTGCACAGGACGTCGCTGTCTATGACTATGATCCTGAAAAAGCCAAGCAGCTTCTTGCCGAGGCTGGTTATCCGGACGGGCTGGAAATCGACTTCTATGCCTATCGTGATCGCGAATATGCCGAAGCGATGCTGGGCTATCTCGAAGCGGTCGGTATCAAAAGCAATTTCAAGCTTTTGCAATACTCCGCCCTGCGTGAACTGAGCATGAAGGGCGAAGTACCGATGTCGTTCCAGACATGGGGATCCTATTCGATCAATGATGCGTCGGCGATCGTCAGCCAGTATTTCAAGCTTGGCAGTCTTGACAGTGCGCAAGACGAGCAGGTCAAGGAATGGCTGGATGTTGCCGACAGTTCCGTCGATTCCGAGGAGCGCAAGGAATATTATTCCAAAGCCCTGAAGCGCATTGCGGAAGAAGCCTATTGGTTGCCGTTGTTCTCCTATAACTCGAACTACGTGTTCACCAAGGATCTGGAATATGCACCGACCACGGATGCAATTCCGCGCTTCTTCCAGATGAACTGGAAATAATCCTCCGGATCAGGGGTTCAGAACGGTGTTGGTATATACGTTAAAAAGGCTTTGCTTGGCCTTGCTGGTGACGCTTGCCGTCTCCATGCTTAGCTTCGCGCTTCTCTATCTTTCGGGGGATCCTGCGGCGGCTATTGCGGGTGAAACGGCAAATGCCGAGGATATCGAGGCTGTAAGGGTTTATTACGGTTTTGATCGACCATGGGTCGTTCAGTATGGCGAATGGATGTTCAACGCGATCAGGGGCGATTTCGGCGAAAGTTACTATTTCAAACTGCCGGTGTCGCATTTGGTTGCCGAGCGTCTGTCCGTCACGATGTTGCTTGGCGTATGCGGAATCTCGTTTGCGCTTTTGACGGCGGTGCCGTTGGGCGTTGCCGCCGCCGTTCGCCCCAACAGTCTTATTGACCGGATTGCGCTATTCCTTTCGGTCATGGGGCAGGCCATGCCCAGTTTCTGGTTTGGCCTGGTCCTGATTGTCCTGTTCAGTATCAAGCTTCGCATCCTGCCGCCTTCCGGTTCGGACAGTTGGCAGAACTTTGTGATGCCGACCATCGTGCTGGGTTATTACGCGATGCCTGCCATCATGCGCCTGACCCGTGCCGGAATGCTTGATGTGCTGGGGGCGGATTATGTCCGCACCGCACGCGCCAAGGGGGCGGGTGAATTCCGGGTCATGTTCAAGCATGCCCTTCGCAACGCCATCATCCCGGTTGTCAGTCTGGCCGCCGTTCAGATGGGCTTCATGCTAGGCGGGTCGATTGTCGTTGAATCGATCTTTGCCCTGCATGGGGCGGGCTATCTGGCGTGGGAATCCATTGGTCGCAACGATCTGCCAACCGTTCAGGCCCTGATTCTGGTGTTTTCGATGTTTTATATCGTCTTCACCTTCCTGTCGGATTTGTTGAATGCGTGGCTTGATCCGCGCATGAGGGTGGGCTGACATGACCAACACGACCGAAACCATCAACACAGTGGCACCCAAGGTTGAAGCTGAAGTCCTGAGCGGCCCGACGCCACGACAGGTTCTGCTGACCAAAGTCCTTGGTCACAAGGGACTGATGTTTGGTGCCATCGTGCTTCTGACCATCTTCCTGATGGCGCTTTTCGCACCTCTCCTGGCACCTTATGATCCCTATCATCAGGATTTGATGCATCGAATGATCCCGCCCGTCTGGGATGCCAAAGGCAGTTGGGAGAACATCCTTGGTACCGATCATCTCGGGCGGGATTATCTTTCACGGTTGCTTTATGGCGCACGTATTTCACTGGCCATCGGGGCGATTGCGGCCCTGATTTCCGGCATTATCGGCACCAGTATGGGCGTTGCCGCCGGTTATTTCGGCGGACGTGTCGATGCCTGTGTCACCTTTTTGATCAATGTGCGCCTTGCGATGCCCGTGGTTCTGGTGGCGTTGGCGGTGGTCGCACTGTTTGGCGGATCACTTCAGGTGGTGATCACGGTTCTTGGCCTTTTGCTTTGGGATCGGTTCGCGGTTGTGATGCGATCTGCCACCCTGCAATTGCGATCCATGGAATATGTCACGGCGGCCAAGGCCATCGGCTGTTCGACCAAGCGCATCCTGTTTAGCGAAATCATGCCCAATATCGCCAACAGTCTGATCGTGATTGTGACGCTTGAAATGGCGCATGCCATCCTGCTTGAAGCGGCCCTGTCGTTCCTGGGCCTCGGGGTGCAACCGCCAACTCCGTCCTGGGGCTTGATGGTGTCGGAAGGCAAACAGATGCTTCTGTTCCAGCCGTGGATGATTGCCATCCCGGGTGTCGCGCTGTTCATCCTTGTTCTGGCGATCAATTTGCTGGGTGACGGTCTTCGTGACGTTTCCGCACCTGAAAACCGCAACTAGGGGCATCAGTATGGAAAACATTCTTTCTGTTCGCGGCCTGACGGTTGATATCCCGCTGGCAGCCGGAACGCTGCATGCCGTGCGCGGCATTGATTTCGATGTGAAGCGCGGTGAAACCCTGTGTGTGGTGGGTGAATCAGGTAGTGGCAAGTCCCTGACATCGCTTGCGATCATGGGGCTTCTGCCCAAGCAGGCGAAACGTTCGGCACAGGTTCTGGATTTTGAAGGTGTCGATCTGCAAACCGCATCCAATCGGGATATGCGCAAACTGCGCGGCAACCGGATTTCGATGATCTTTCAGGAGCCGATGACCTCGCTTAATCCGGCATACACGATTGGCGATCAACTGATGGAAGCCCTTTTGCTTCATCGCAAGGTCCCCAAGACGGTAGCGCGTGACCGTGCCATCGAACTTCTGGAAAAGGTCGGGATCACGGCGGCGGCCAACCGTATGAAACAATATCCCCATCAGCTTTCCGGTGGTTTGCGCCAACGCGTTATGATTGCCATGGCCCTGATGGGCGAACCTGACCTGATCATTGCGGATGAACCGACAACCGCGCTGGATGTCACCATTCAGGCCCAGATATTGCGCCTGCTTAAGGATCTTCAGCGTGAATTGAACATGGCGATGATCCTGATTACCCACGATCTGGGCGTGGTGGCCCGCGTCGCGGACAAGGTCGCCATCATGTATGCCGGTGAAATGGTCGAAGCCGGTAGTGCCACCGAAGTCTTTACCGCGCCAAAGCATCCTTATACCCGCGGGTTGCTTAATTGCATTCCGGTGCCGGGCAAAACCGCGGTTGGCGAACATCTGGGCTCGATCCCCGGTATTGTGCCGTCTCTTATCGGTGATGTGGTTGGCTGTGCTTTCCGAAGCCGCTGTGACGAGGCAACCGGGCAATGTGCGTCCGATATACCGGCCCGGATTTCACCCGCCGGGCATCTTTATCGCTGTGTTCACGACTATGACGGGTCTGCATCCCTGTCGATGAACCAGCCAAAATCGGGGGAAGCATAATGTCCGTTCCGGTTCTTGAACTTGAGAATGTCTCGAAGATTTTTTCGATCAAGCAGGGCATCTTTGGCAAACGCAAGGATCTTCGTGCGGTCGATGAACTGACCCTGAAATTGCAAAAGGGAGAGGTCCTTGGCCTTGTCGGGGAATCCGGCTGTGGCAAAAGTACCCTTGCGCGTATTTTGCTGGGACTGGAAACGCCGACACAGGGCCGGGTTCTGGTCGATGGCGAAGACATTACCAGCCATGACAGATCCTATCTGGCGCGGCGTATCCAGCCGATTTTCCAGGATCCCTATTCATCACTGAACCCGCGCAAGACGATTGGCGATATCATCTCGCTGCCGCTGCGGGTGCACAAGGTTGGCGATCCGCGTGACTGGGACAAACAGACCGCCGATATTCTTGATGTTGTCGGTTTGCCCAAACGGGTTTTGCGCAGTTATCCAAGCCAGCTTTCGGGCGGGCAACGTCAGCGTGTTGCGATTGCGCGCGCCCTGATCATGCGTCCGGAAATCGTGATCTGCGATGAACCGACATCGGCGCTTGATGTGTCGGTACAGTCGCAAATTCTTAATCTGCTGTCGGATTTGCGCAATGAATTCGGGCTGACCTATCTGTTCATCAGCCACAATCTTGCGGTGGTCGAACATCTCGCAACAAGGGTGGCGGTCATGTATCTGGGGCGCATTGTCGAAGAAGCAGAAGCATCTTCGCTGTTTGCCGGTCCGGATCATCCTTATACCAATGCGTTGCTGGAATCCGTTCTGACGCCGGACCCGTCCCTTGGCGTGCCCGACACGCAATTGGGTGCCGTATTCCCCAATCCGATCAACCCGCCCAGTGGATGCCATTTCCATCCGCGCTGCCCGCGCGCGATTGATATCTGTTCGACCAAGGCACCGGTGGCGACCCTGCATCAGGGCAAGCGGGTTGAATGCCATCTGGCCGAAGGGGCGGTTCAATGATCCGCGACAATTTTTCCAACATGCAGTCGGTCCGTAAAAACGTCGTCGCCGTCGAAAATGGTGGGGTGGTCGCAGCCCAGCATAAGCTAGGCGCCCAGGTCGGGGCTGACATTCTTGCCGCCGGTGGCGATGCCATTGATGCCGCGATTGCCACATCCTTTGCCATGGGGGTGGTCGAACCCTGGATGAGTGGCCCGGCCGGTGGCGGTGCGATGATGATCTATCGTGCCGATGAAGACCGGACCTATAGCATTACCTTCGGGATGCGGTCCCCCGCCGGGCTTGATATCGCCGATTATCCGTTATCGGGCGAAGGCGTTGCAGGCGACCTGTTCCCGTGGGCGCGGGTCGTCGGGGATCGTAACCAGATTGGCGCAACCGCGATTGCGGTACCCGGCACGGTTGCCGGTATGGAGCTTGCCTTTGACCGGTTTGGCACGATGCCATGGCGTGATCTTGTTTCGCCGGCGGCAAAGCTTGCGTCGGGTGGGCTATCGGTTGATTGGTATGCCGCCCTTATCGTCGCGTCTAGTACCCGCGAACTTGCCAAAAACCCGACCGCAGCGGAAACCTTTCTGGAAGACGGGCAGTGGCCGACTATTGCCGGATGGACGGCCCTTTCGGACAAGCGGATCAATCTTGACCGGATGGCGGCCACCCTGCAACGCATCGCCGATAAAGGCGCGCGTGAATTTTACGAAGGCGATCTTGCGGCGGAAATCGTTGCCGATGTCAGGGACGCCGGGGGATGTTTGTCCCTTGATGACATGAAGTCCTATCAGGCTGTTTTGTCTGATCCGCTGACAGCATCCTATCGCGGGGGGACGGTCTATACACCGCCTGCGATGACGGCGGGTGAAAACCTTGCCGAATGTCTGGAAATCCTGTCGCATCAGAATTTTGAGGGGACGTCACCGGGGGCGGATGCATATGGGGCGTATGTTGATGCGCTTAAGACGACCTATAAACGCCGGTTGCGCGATATGGGGGATGTTGATGACAGTCGCGCCCCCGCCTGCACCACGCATTTCAGTGTGACAGATCGACATGGCAACATGGTCGCGGTGACCCAGACATTGCTGTCCATTTTCGGATCCAAGGTCGTGCTGCCCGGAAGCGGGCTTTTGATGAATAACGGGATCCTGTGGTTCGATCCCGAACCGGGACGGCCAAACTCGTTAGCACCCGACAAACGATGCCTGATGAATGTCTGCCCGGCAATCGGGCAGCAAAAGGACCGGCGGTTTGCCATCGGGGCATCCGGCGGTCGCAAGATTTTGCCAGCCATCCTGCAACTGACATCCTGCCTGATGGATTTCGATATGACCCTCGAAGACGCCTTCCATCAGGCGCGGGTTGATTTCAGCGGCGGAGATACGGTGATCATCGATCAAAGCCTTTCGCCCGATATCATTGCGGCTCTGGGGGAAGGGCATCGTTGCGTGACCACGCGCCGGACCGCTTTCCCCTATGCCTTTGCCTGCCCGGCGGGGGTTCTTCGGCAGGGAAACATCAATCAGGGCATGACCGAAATCATGTCGCCCTGGGGCGATGCGGTGGCGGAAAACCGGGATGGTTCGTGAAACACAAAATGCTCCGTCGTTCCTTTGGGAATTGGATGGCTTATCGGAAAGAACAAGGATCAATCAATGTCAACGCGTGCTGATGCTATCGAAAATGTAACCCGGTATTTTGAAGATGGGCAGTTTATCGAAGAACTGCGTCGAATGGTCGAACAGAAAACCGAAAGCCAGAAGCCCGATAATCTCGAAGCGCTTTATGGGTATCTTACCGATGTGATTGTTCCGATGGTGCGCGATATGGGGTTTGAAACCCGCATCATCGATAATCCCAAGCCCGGTTTCGGACCGTTCCTGTTTGCCGAACGACACGAAGGCGATGACCTGCAGACTGTTCTGACATACGGGCATGGCGATGTGATCCTCGCACAGGAAGGCGAATGGCGCGAAGGCCTTGAACCTTTCAAGCTGGTGATCGAAGGTGATCGGGTTTACGGGCGCGGTACGGCGGATAACAAAGTGCAGCATTGCATCAATCTGGCGGCCCTGCGGTCGGTCATTAAGACACGTGGTGCATTGGGCTTTAACTGCAAGGTCATCATTGAGATGGGCGAAGAGGCGGGGTCGCCCGGCCTTGCCGAACTGTTTACCAATTATCGCGATCTGTTTGCCGCCGATGTTCTGATTGCATCGGACGGTCCGCGCCTGAGTGCCGAACGACCGACCATGTTCATGGGGTCACGCGGGGCGATCAATTTTGCGCTGTCGCTTAAATATCGTGAAGGCGGCCACCATTCCGGGAACTGGGGCGGTTTGCTGAAAGACCCGATGATTGTTCTTTCGCATGCGATTGCATCCATCGTTGATCGTCGAGGACAGATTCAGGTGCCGGAATGGCGTCCTGACAGCCTGAATGACGAAGTCCGGGAAGCCCTAAAGGATTGCGCAATCACCCAACCCGAAACCGGGCCGACAATCAACCCTGACTGGGGCGAGGAAAGCCTGTCACTGGCGGAAAAGGTTTATGGCTGGAACAGCTTTGCGGTACTTGCGGCAAAGGCCGGAAACCCTGAAAAACCGGTCAACGCCATCGCGCCTGAAGCCATTGCGCATTGCCAGTTGCGTTATGTGGTCGGCACGGATGCGGATGACATTCTTCCGGCTTTGCGCCGCCACCTTGATAAACATGGCTTTACGGATGTTGAAATCATTCCCTCGGCCAAGGGGTTCTTCCGGGCAACCCGGCTTGACCCGTCCCATCCGTGGGTCACGCGTGTACGCGATTCAATCATCAAGACCACCGGAACCAAACCGGCAATCCTGCCCAATCTTGGCGGGTCGCTGCCCAATGATACATTTGCCTATATCCTTGATCTGCCAACCGTCTGGGTGCCGCATTCCTATGCATCATGCTCTCAGCATGCGCCCAACGAACACATCCTGCAAAGCCTCAGCCGACAGGCCCTGCAAATGATGGCCGGTGTGTTCTGGGATATCGGCGACGCCGCCTGACCATAGCAAGCCATCCGAAAATTCGGGCGCCAGAAACCATGACAGGATCATGGCTGGCGCCCTTTTGTATGGGGCGGAGTCTTCCGCGTTCCAGTTTCCGGCAATAACGAATGCACTATTTTGCGATGCAATAACGCAGCCTGATCAATCACAGGTTTTGCGCCTGTTGGCGGCTTTGCTGTACTGCAACGTTACAGGAGGCGCTTGACTCCGACCTGTAACGTTGCAGTAATCAACTGCCAAATCAAAAAAGCCAACAGGGAGGAAACAGCATGTTTCTTGGCAAAATGACATGTGCCGGGATCGGTATGATCGCGGCATTCGGGCTTTCAACCAGCATCGCATCGGCACAGCAAAGTGTGGAAGTCCTGCATTGGTGGACGGCGGGCGGCGAAGCGAAGGCGCTTCAGGTTCTTAAAAAGGATCTCGAAGATCAGGGTGTTTCGTGGAACGACATGCCGGTTGCTGGTGGTGGTGGCGAACAGGCCATGACCGTGCTGCGCGCACGCGTTACATCGGGCAATGCACCGACCGCGGTTCAGATGCTTGGTTTTGATATCAAGGATTGGGCGGGCGAGGGTGTTCTGGGCAATCTTGACGATCTGGCCTCAAAGGAAGGCTGGGAAGAAGTTGTTCCCGATGCCTTAAAAGAGTTTTCGAAATATGACGGTCACTGGATCGCGGCCCCGGTCAACGTCCATTCAACCAACTGGGTCTGGGCCAACAAGGCGATCTTTGATGAGCTTGGCCTGAAGCAGCCGACCAACTGGGACGAATTGATTGCGGCGCTCGATAAAATCAAGGATGCCGGTTACACCGCGGTCGCCCACGGTGGACAGGCATGGCAGGACGCGACGATCTTTGATGCGGTCGTCATGGCAACCGGCGGGCCGGAATTCTATCAGGCATCCATGATCGATACCGATCCGGACGCGCTGGGGTCGGACACGATGAAAACCGTGTTTGATCGCATGGCGCAACTGCGGACCTATGTTGATGACAATTTTTCGGGCCGGGACTGGAACCTTGCGACCGCGATGGTGATCAACAAGGAGGCCGGGGTGCAGTTCATGGGCGACTGGGCCAAGGGCGAGTTTCTGAATGCCGGCAAGGTGCCCGACACTGATTTCATGTGCTTCCGTTTCCCCGGAACCCAAGATGCAGTGACGTTCAACTCTGACCAGTTCGTGATGTTCCAGGTTGGCGAAGACCGTCAGGACGCGCAGATGAAACTGGCATCAGCCGTGATGTCGCCAAGCTTCCAGTCGGCATTTAACGTGGTCAAAGGGTCCGTCCCGGCGCGCACCGATGTGCCCAATGACGATTTTGATGCCTGTGGCAAAAAAGGCATGGCCGAACTTGCTGCTGCCAATGAAAAGGGCACGCTGTTTGGTTCGATGGCGCATGGCCATTCGGTCCCGGCAGGGGTCAAGAACGCGATGTATGACGTGATTACCGCGCACTTTAACGGCGAATATGACAGTGCAACCGCTGTCGAGGAGCTGGTTAACGCGGTTGAATCCGCTCAATAAGACCAAAAACGAAACCGGCGGCCGGATAAGATCCCGGCCGTCGGATAAAGTGCGGAGCATCACCCATGCAATCATCCTTGCCCGGCAAGGCACAGGCAACCCTGCGGGAGGTTCTGCCCCGTCTGGTGCTGAGCCCCAGCCTGTTTCTGATCCTTTTATTCGTTTACGGATTTATCATTTACACCGGTTACCTGTCGCTGACCGATAGCCGGATGCTGCCCTCCTACGAGCTTGAGGGATTTGGCAACTATGCCAATCTGTGGGGGCAGCGAAACTGGCTGATTGCCCTGCAAAACCTTGCGATTTTCGGCATTCTTTACATTGCGATCTGTTCGGTGCTGGGGCTGGTTCTGGCGATCCTGCTGGATCAGAAAATTCGCGGCGAAGGCATTTTGCGCCCGATCTATCTGTATCCGATGGCGCTGTCCTTCATTGTGACCGGCACGGCATGGAAATGGTTTCTTGATCCGGGGCTTGGTCTTGAAAACACCATGCATCTTTGGGGATGGGAAAGCTTTACCTTCAACTGGATCAAGGATCGCGACATGGCGATCTATACCGTGGTGATTGCGGCGGTCTGGCAATCGTCGGGTTTTGTCATGGCGATGTTTCTGGCGGGTTTGCGCGGGATTGACAGTGAAATCCTCAAGGCCGCCCAGATGGATGGTGCCAGCCGATGGAGCCTCTATACCCGTATCGTCATTCCGCAATTGCGCCCGGTGTTCCTATCGGCCTTTGTGGTTCTGGCCCATCTGGCGATCAAGGCCTATGACCTTGTCATTGCGCTGACCAATGGCGGGCCGGGCCGGGCCACCGAACTGCCCGCGACCTTCATGTATTCCTATACCTTCACGCGAAACCAGATGGGGGTTGGGGCATCGTCGGCGGTGATCATGCTGGCGATGATTGCCTCGATCATTGTGCCCTATCTTTATTCCGAACTTCGGGAGCGCCGCTGATGTCGCGTTCAACACAATCCTCCTTTGGCACCGGAAAACTTTTGCGCGCAGCCCTTTATGCGGTCCTGATCCTGTTTGCGGTTTATTACCTGCTGCCGCTATTCGTCATGCTGGTCAATTCGGTCAAGACGCTTGATGAAATCCGGGGCGGAAACATGATGTCGTTCCCCGAAATGTTCACCATCGAGCCGTGGCTGACCGCGTGGTCCGAGGCCCAGATCGGGGTCGAGCCGACGGGACTTAAACCCTATTTCATCAACAGCATCATGATGGTGGTGCCAGCGGTCGCCATCTCGACCGGGCTTGGGGCGCTGAATGGGTATGTCCTGACCAAATGGCGGTTTCCGGGCGACAAGATCATTTTCGGGCTGATGCTGTTTGCCTGTTTTATCCCGTTCCAGATCGTCCTGATCCCGATGGCGCGCGTGCTGGGCATGATTGGTCTGGCAGGCACGACCGGCGGGCTGGTTCTGGTGCATGTGGTGTACGGGCTTGGCTTTACCACGCTGTTTTTCCGCAACTATTACGCGGCATTCCCCGACGAGCTGATCAAGGCGGCAAAGATGGACGGGGCCGGGTTCTTGCGGACTTTTACCCGTATTCTTCTGCCGAGTTCCGGGCCGATCATTGTAGTGACCGTGATCTGGCAATTTACCAATATCTGGAATGATTTCCTGTTCGGGGCGTCATTTGCCGACTTTGATTCGATGCCGATGACGGTCGCGCTCAACAACCTCGTTTCATCCTCGACCGGGGTCAAGGAATACAATGTGCACTTTGCCGGTGCGGTTCTTGCCGCCCTTCCGACACTGATCGTTTACATCGTTTCCGGGCGCTATTTCGTGCGCGGATTGATGGCCGGTGCGGTCAAGGGTTAGCTCATAAAAAGACTTACAGGGAAGTTATCATGTCCTTTCTGCAAATCGACAAGGTGTGCAAAAGTTTCGGTCCGATCAAGGTTCTGCGCGACATTACGCTTGATGTCGAAGAAGGCGGTTTTCTGGTGCTTGTCGGGCCGTCGGGCTGTGGCAAATCGACTTTGCTTAATACCATTGCCGGGCTGGAAAAGCTGACGACCGGGGAAATCCGCATTGCGGGAAATGTCATTGATGATCTGCCGCCGTCGGAGCGCAATATCGCGATGGTGTTTCAAAGCTATGCGCTTTATCCCAACATGAATGTCGGGCAGAACATCGCGTTTGGCCTTGAAATGCGCGGCATGCCAAAGGATGAGCGCGCCGCCAAGGTCGCCGAGGTCGCAAAAACCCTTCAGATCGAACATCTTCTGGATCGCAAGCCCGGCCAGCTTTCGGGCGGGCAGCGCCAGCGTGTTGCGATGGGCCGGGCGCTTGTGCGTAATCCGCAATTGTTCCTGTTTGATGAACCACTATCAAACCTTGATGCCAAGCTGCGCGTCGATATGCGCACCGAAATCAAACGCATGCATCAGACATTCGGCACAACGATTGTCTATGTTACCCATGACCAGATCGAAGCCATGACGCTGGGCACACGTATCGCGGTCCTGAAGGACGGTATTGTTCAGCAATACGGCACCCCGGCGGAGATTTACAACGATCCGGCCAACCTGTTTGTTGCCGATTTCATGGGATCGCCCGCGATGAACCTGATCCCGGCGACGGTGCGGGGCAATGCGGTTGAAATGGCGCGGGCGGGCGAAGAGCCGCTGATGCTTGAATTTCAACACCTGCCCGCGGATGTCCGGGCGCGGGACGGGCAGGAGGTCATTGTCGGCATCCGGCCCGAGGCTATCACCGATGCCGATAACCGGGCACTGGTGCGCGACGGGCAGCAGGCGGTCAGTGCGTCGTGCCGGATTGATGTGGTTGAACCGGCCGGGGCGGATATTTTTGCCATCACGTCGCTGGGCGGCAAGGAAGTTGTCACCCGCCTGCATCAGGACTGGAACGGGCAGGCCAACAGCCATGCCGAACTGGTGTTCAACCTTGAAAAAGTTGTGTTTTTTGACCCCGAAAGCGGCGTAAGACTGCGCTAGGTCCTGACCCTGGAATACCCCACGGAGGCTTTGACAACTGTCCGATCACGATCTTGCCGGGAAGGTTGAGCGCCCCGCCGCCCAAACCCGGCCGACCCTTAAAACCATTGCGGAAATGACCGGTCTTGGTGTGACGACGGTGTCGCGCGCGCTTAAGGATGCGCATGATATCAGCGCAAAAACCAAGCTGCGCGTGCGCAAGGTGGCGGACGCCATCGGCTATCACCCGGACCGGGCCGGGGTGCGTTTGCGGACGGGAAAAACCAATGTTATCAGCCTGATCCTTGATCAGACCGACAAGGTGCCGGAATTTGCCAGACGTCTGATTGTTGGCATTTCAGACGTGATCCGCGGCACACCCTATCACCTTGTCGTCACACCACAATCACGCAGTGATGACCCGATGGACCCGGTGCGATATGTGTTAAATACCCGTGCTGCCGACGGGGTGATCATCACCCATATCAGGCCCGATGATGAACGGGTGCAGGCGCTATCCCAAAGCGGGCTGCCGTTTGTGGCCCATGGGCGGTGCCTTTCGGCACCGGGTCATGCCTATCACGATTTTGATAACCGGGCGTTTTGCGAGATGGCGGCAAGGCGCCTGATTGCGCGGGGGCGCAGGCGGCTGGCATTGCTTTCGCCGCCGTCGGAATTTTCATATTATCAGGAAACGCTGGCCGGGCTTGCGGCGGTGGCGGAGGCAGAAAATGTGCCTTTTCAAGTGCTTGGCGGGATCGACCTTGACAGCAGCAGCGAGGTTTTGCGCCAGGCCGGCATGGCATTGCGCCATCAGGATTATGTGCCCGACGGGGTGATTTGCGGCAGCGAGCTGTGCGCGATGGCGCTGATTGACGGCATGATCCAGTCGGGGATGGATGTCGGGCGGGATATCGATGTGATCGCCAAGGAAACGTCGGATTTGCTGAACTTTACCCGGCCCCGGATCGACAGTTTGCGGGAGGATCTGATCGTGGCCGGGCAGCAATTGGCGACCCATTTGCTGGACGTGATCGAGGGGCGGGAAGGGGCAGATCTGCAATCGCTGAGCGCGCCGATCCCGGTCTGGCGCAACGATATTTAAGCCGCCCGTTACCGGATTTATTATTCACTTAGAATGAAAAATAAGATCGATTATTCATTTTTTGTTGTTAATCACTTTTTGGGCATGATTCATCGGCCCGGCGAAGCGTGAAAACAGCGGTTTTATTTGTATGAGGAATTGATTTTCAAAACCGGCATTTCAGGCAGGTTTTGAGCCCCAACCTGCCAGATAAATCCCTGAAATCCGCCATTAATTATATTTGTATGAGGATTGTTTCGAGTGTTTTGCGTGCGAGGGCCGCGGAGCTCGGCCGCATTGTCTTTTTTGGTGGGTTGAGGTGTTGTTGGTGGCCCGAGGTCAGGCGGACAAAGATGGGGACGAGCGGGCAGGGGGAGAAGTGCGTTGAGCACCTGTGAAAGCTGTTCAACGCGTTCAAGTGCGAAATTGGTCTGTACCTCTGCCCCGAGATGGATCGCGGCAGCGAGTGCGGGCAAGTTTATCGGGGTGTCTTGCCCGCCTCGGTGATCCGCGCGGCGATAGGGGCGCGCGGATCAATATGTCAGCCGTCAGCCGAAATCCAATTGTACTTTCATGGATTGGCTGCGATCCGAGGCGAGGTCGAAGGCGGTTTTGGCATCCCGGAAGGGCAGCACCGAGCTGATGATCGGTGAAACGTCAATGACCTTGCGGTCAATCAGTTCTGCTGCCTGGGCAAATTCCGCATCAAAGCGGAAGCTTCCGATCATTCGGACTTCTTTGGTGACGGCGAGACTGAGCGGGAGTTCGCCATTGCCGCCAAGGCCGACCGTGATGATGGTGCCGCCCGGTTTGACCGCGTCGAATGCATTGGCAAGTGCCTGCGGACTGCCGGAGCATTCAAAGACCACATCCTGCGTGCCCTTGTTCATGCCGAGCGTTTTGAAGTCATCGGCATTGCGGGCAACATCGATACAGCTATTGGCACCTGCCTTTGTGGCAACATCCAAAGCGGCCTTTGACAGATCGGTCGCGGTAATCCAGTGCGCCCCGGTATGGGCGGCGGCCAGAATGGTCAGGCAGCCGATGGGACCGCAACCGGAAACGAGGACTTTTTTCCCCGACAGTGCCCCGGCCTGACGCACCGCATGCAGGCAGACGGCCAAGGGTTCGCTGCAGGCGGCGTGTTCCATATTGATGTCGGGGGACAGTTTGACCAACTGTTCGGCGGGCAGATTGATCTGTTGGCGGAACAGGCCTTGTTGATGGGGAAAGCGCATTGCGCTGCCAAAGAAACGCATGTCCGTGCATTGGTTGCGCATGTTCGCGCGGCAATACTGGCATTGGTTGCATGGCATGGAAGGATTGACCGCGACCCTGTCATTGAGCGCAAGGCCGGTCACGTTTTTGCCAACGGCAATGATCGTACCGGCGACTTCATGCCCGAGAACCATCGGTTCACGGATTTTAACCGTGCCAAAACCGCCGTTATGATAGTAGTGCAGGTCCGAGCCGCAGATGCCGCCCTTGTCGATCTGAACGGTTATCGTGCCCGGTTCCGGTGCGCCGGGCGGGTCGATCTGATCGACACGCAGGTCATGGGGTGAATGTATGACAACAGAGTACATCTAAGATCACCTTAAAGAACGGAAATCATGCCGCCATCGGCATAGATGATCTGACCGTTCACATAGTTGGATGCATCCGAGCAGAGATAAATCGCCGTGCCGATCAGCTCGTCAGGCCTGCCCCAGCGCCGTGCGGGGGTGCGTGCCTTGACCCAGGCGTCAAATTCCGGGTTGGATGTCAGCGCCGCGTTCATGTCGGTAAGCATGTAACCCGGACCAATCGCATTGGCCTGAAGGCCGTGTTCGCCCCATTCGGCTGCCATCGCCTTGGTCAGCATTTTGATGCCGCCCTTGGCGACGGTGTAGGGGGTGACGGTGGCACGCGCCAGTTCGCTTGTCAGCGAGCCGATATTGACGATTTTGCCATGCCCGCGTTTGACCATGCGTTTTGCGGCTTCGCGGCCAATCATGAAGGCGGATGTCAGATTGGTATCAATCACGCGCTGCCAGTCGGCGGTGTCGAGTTCCAGCATGGGTTTGCGGAACTGGATACCGGCGTTATTGATCAAGATGTCGATCTGCATACCGGCGGCATCAAAGCGGTCAAAGGCGGCCTTGATTGCGGCTTCGTCGGTGACGTCAAACAGGGACATATCGACTTTCATGCCGGCATCAGACATTTCCTTGCAGGCCTGCGAAAGGCGTTCGGAATTGGTGCCGTTCAGGATGACGGTAGCCCCGGCCGCAGCCAGACCTTCGGCAAAGGCCCGACCAAGACCGCGGGAAGAGCCGGTTATGAGGGCTGTTTTACCGGCGAGCGAGAAAAGTTCGAGAGACATGTTTCCTCCAACGGGCTTTTATTTTCAGGCTTTGCTTTCGCGGACGGTCAGGTCGCTGCGATCAAAGAAGGATTTCTGCAATTCGACACCAAGGCCGGGGCCTTCCATCGGATAGACATAGCCGTTTTCGATTTTCGGAACGGCGGTAACCAGTTCATTGTACCAACCCTTGTAGAAGGCGCGGACACTTTCCTGGATGAGGGTGTTTGGCTGGCTGAACGACATGTGAATGGCGGCGGCAAAACCAACCGGCCCGATGCAGTCATGCGGGGCAAACGGGCGGTGCCATGTTTCGGCCAGAGCGGCGATTTTCTTGCCTTCGGTAAGGCCGCCGGTCCAGCACAGGTCCACCATGACCACATGGGTTGCATCACGGTCGAGCATGTCCTTGTAGGGCCAGCGTGATCCCAGTGTTTCACTGGCACAGGTCCAGACATCGGTGGATGCGGCGAATTCTGCCAGAGCCTGTGGCGAGTTCATGCGGATCGGGTCTTCGTACCAGGTCGGGCTGAACTGTTCGAGTTCGCGGGCGATCTTTTTGGCGGTCGGCAGGTTCCATTGGGAATGGAATTCCACCATGATTTCCATTCTGTCGCCGACGGCCTTGCGGATTTCTTCGAAAGGACGGATTGCCTTTTTCATCTGTTCGGCGGTGATGTACTGACCGCGTGTTTCGGCCGCCATCGGATCAAATGGCCAGATTTTCATGGCCGTGATGCCGGATTCCAGAAGGTTTTCGGCCAGTTGGGCCGGGCGGTTCATGAAGCCGTCCAGATCCTCATAGGGGCCTTCCGGTTCGCCCAGGTTCCAGTTCGATACGGGTTTGATATTGTTGGTACGGACATAGCGATATCCGGCACAGGTGTTGTAAATCCGGATTTTATCCCAGCACAAACCGCCCAGCATCTGATGGACGGGCTGGTCGCAGACCTTGCCAAAGATGTCCCAAAGGGCGATGTCGATGGCGGATGCCGCGCGATATTCCGCGCCCGTCGATGATTGTGCCATCGGCAGGTTGACCATTTCCTTGTGCAGGGCTTCGATGTGAAGGGGGTTCTGCCCGATCAGGCGTCCTGCCAGTGTATCGTGAATGTGTGCTTCGACAGCACCGGCACCATAGAAGGTTTCGCCAAGGCCGGTAATGCCAGCATCCGTTTCGACATGGACCCACAGGACATTGGAAAATTCGTCTACGCGGTAGGTTTTGATTGCTGTGATCTTCATTTTTTTATCCGAATTCAGATTAATTGAGTATTTCCGGGAGCCATAGCGCGATGGACGGGAAGGTGAGCATCAGCGCCAGGAAGGCGATCTGAATGAGCATGAAAGGCCAGAGAGACGCGAAAATCGTCTGAAGGGTGATTTCCGGCGGGGCGACGCTTTTGAGATAGAAAGCGGCCGGGCCAAAAGGCGGCGAGAGGAAAGCCACCTGCATGGTCAGCGAGAAAAGCACCCCGAACCATACCGGGTCATAGCCAAGCTGGGTGACGATCGGCACAAAGATCGGAATGGTCAGAAGCAGGATGCCAATCCAGTCCATGAACAGCCCAAGGACGATGAAAATCGCCATCATCAGCATGATCGTGACAACAGGCGCGATATCCAGACCGGTGATCATGCCGGTGACAAAGCGCTGGCCGCCCGAAAGATTGTAAATCGCAATCAGCGATGCCGCGCCAAACGTCACCCACAGGATAATCCCGCAGGATTGCAGGGTGCGTGTCAGGGCCTGCCACAGCATGGTTATGTTCAGTTCGGAGCGCAGGGCGATGATGAGGATGGAGACGCCAACCGCGATGCCCGCGGCCTCGGTAATGGAGGTCACCCCGCCGTAAATGCAGCCGAAAACGATGCCGATCAGAACAAGCAGTGGCAGAACGCCGCGTAAGAAATCCTGTTTTGTGAAGGGCTCGGTCTTTTCCGGTGCCTTTGGGGTCAGGGCCGGATTAAGCGTGCAGCGAATATAGATATAGGCAAAGTACGCAAAGGCGAGCGCGAAGCCCGGTACGAAGGACGCCAGAAAGAGCTTTTGCACCGAGACATCGGCGGTCAGGCCGTAAATGATCAGGACAATCGAGGGCGGCACCATTGTGCCGAGTGACCCGCCCGCGCAGATGATCCCGATGGAGAGTTTCCGGTCATATTGCAGGCGCATCATCTGTGGCAGGGCAATCAGGCCAAGCAGAACGATTTCGCCGCCAATGATACCGCTGATGGCGGCCATGAAAACGGAAATGATCAGGGTCACGGTCGCAACACCGCCCTTCAGATTTCCGAAAACCTTGAACAGGGCATCGTATAGATCCTGAGCCAGTCGGGAGCGTTCCAGCAGGGTTGCCATCAGAATGAAAAGCGGTACGGATAGCAGCGAATATTCGGTCGCAAGCCCGTAAACCGTTTTATGGGCAAGTGCGATGACCGCCGGACCGAATTTAAGATAGCTGACAAGGACGGCAAGCGACCCGGCGGCGAAAGCCAGCGGAACACCCAGCGCCATCAGGGCAAAGACGCCACCGACGAGGATAATGGAAATGAGTTCAATCGACACGGTTGTCCTCCGTGACTGATTCTGCGGTGTCGGCGGGGATGCCACGGAACCTTTTGACGCAGTTGATGATCCCGTAAAGCGCCATCAAACCGGTTGTCAGAACAATGAGCGGCTTTACCGTTGCCGGGATCGGCGGGTTCCATGCCGTGCCAAACGGCTCCCAATTCATCAGGGATTGCCACGAACTGGGCGCGCCGAACCATGCAATGCCCAGACAGAATGTCAGGCAGCAGGCCAGCGTGATGAGATCGAATATGCGCTGGAGCCATGCGGGGCTTGCGTCATAGAGGACGGTAATTCTGAGATGCTGGTCTCTTTGCATGGCATAGAGGCCCGCAGCCAGAAACAGGATTGCCGAGAGCCACAAGGCCAGTTCATTGGCCCAGATTGTCGGAGTTCTGAATATGTAGCGTGCGATGACTTCGTAAAAAGTCACCCCGACAATGATCAAAAGAAGTAGGGAAAATAGTGCGACGACGAATTGAAAGCTGCGCACGCGTTTCGGGGTTGCCTGCATCGCGGACCTCCAGAAAAGCCCCCGGGGGGAAACCCCCGAGGATCAGAATGACGGACTTGCTGGTTAGTCGAGGATGCCGTTTTTCTTCATGTAGGCGATATGTGCGTCATAGGCTGCTTTGGCTTCGGGGCTGCGCGTTGCCCAGTCGGCCCACACGTCCTGTGCTGCCTTGCGGAATGCCAGACGGTCTTCGTTGCTCCAGTCTTCAAGGGTGACGCCGGCCTCGGTCAGTTCCTTGGCGGCTTCCTGATCAAGCTTGTTTGATTCTGCGATGACTTCCGGGGCAATCGTTGCAATGGCGTCCTGCATGGCCTTTTGCTGGGCATCGTTCAGCGCATTCCATTTTTCCAGATTGATCGCGATATGTTCGATTGGCATGGAATGGAAGCCCGGATAGGTCGCGTATTTGGCGATGTCATAGAGGCCGAGTTTCTTGTTCACGGCGAGGGTGGAGGCATCGGCCCCCGAAACCGTGCCGGTGGACATGGCGGTGAACACTTCGCCAAACGGCATCACAACCGGGCCTGCGCCAAGTTTCTGGAAAATTTCGGATTCCATGCCCGGAGGCGAGCGGAATTTCCAGCCCTTAAGATCATTGATCCCGGCAAGCGGGGTGGTTGAGCTTAATGACTCGGGGGTTGCGATGAACACACCGACAAGATGCATGTTGAATTTGTGATACAGCTCGTTTGCGAGGTCGAGACCGCCATCCTTGTACCAGCCAAGAAGCTGTTCCGGGGTGCTGTAGCCGCCCATGATGTCGCCATAGAACTGGAAGGCAGGGTTTTTGCCGGTGATATAGCCCGCACCGGTTGCGTCACCGTCAATGATGCCCATGCTGGATGCTTCGAAGGCTTCGTTCGAATTGACGACCGACGAGCTGGTGTGCATTTCGATCTGCACCGTGCCATCGGAATATTCTTTGACAAGGTCGGCAAACCGCAACAGGGCCTTGCCCTGCAATGAGGAGGCATTGTGATGGGTCTGGAATTGCAGCGGGGTCGGGTCGGCCGCGAAGGCCTGTGAGGTAGTGAAAGTCAGAAAGCCGGTGGCGGCCAAGGCGGTTAATGTTTTTGTTAGTTTTTTCATGTCGTTGGTTCCTCCCTTATGTGACATGTTGTGATATTTCACGAAACATCAGTAGCATGTATCAAGCGGGAACTTCAACAGGTTTTACTTTTCCATCCATGGGAATGTGTATATATGGTATTGAATAAAAACAAATATATTGTGACTTTTTATGAAATTACAGAGAGAGATAATGGCGTCGAAACAGAAAGATAAGGCCATTTCGGGCGATTCTTCCGAACCGGGAAAAACAGGATCGGGCGGGGGCAAAAACCTGAACGAGCTTGCCTATAACAAGCTTGAAGAACTTATCGTGACCTGTGAATTGAAGCCGGGCAGTTATCTGCGCATACAAGATTTGCAAACCGCAACCGGTATCAGCCGCACGCCGGTTCATCAGGCGGTCACGCGCCTGTCAGCCGATACCCTTATGATCATTCAGCCCCGCCAGGGCATCCAGATTGCGCCGATTGACCTGACACGCACCCATTTGCTGTTGCGGTTGCGCCGCGATATGGAAAGGTTTGTCGTGTCGCTGGCGAGTGCGCGGGCGAGTACGTCGCACAGAAGTCAGATGCGCCATCTGATCGGGCTTTTGACCACGCATCGCGACAAGATGACGATTGTCGAGTTCAACGAATTTGACCGCCGGATTGATCAGATGATGCTGGCGGCCTGCGGCGAGCCGTTTCTTGAATATACGTTGCGTCCCTTGCATACGATTTTCCGCCGTCTGGGATGGATTTATCATACGCAGACGGTTGATGGGGTATCCCTTGATGTGACCATCGACAGCCATCTGGATGTTCTGAATGCGGTTGTCGAGGGCAAAAAGGATGCGGCACTGGTTGCGTCGGACAAGCTGATCGAGTTTGTGGATGCGATGTTCCCGGTTCTTGAAAGCAGTATCGCGCCGAGCATTTTTGACGTGACGCAGGACTTTGACCCATTTTGAGATAAGGGGCCGAAGGGCCAATAGGATTTTGTGATTTTCCTGTTGAAATTTTGTGAAATATCAGAAAATATCAAGGCGAAAAAATAATAACCATATGTGGGAGGATTTCGTGAAGGTCGTGTTCCATGGGGCGAATGCCTCGACTTTTCATCCCGGTTTTGCCGAATTGCTTGATGCGGCGCATGAGCTTGTCCTGTTGCCCGATCATCTTGGCAGTGAGGCGGATCGCGAAGCCTATGCCACGGCAGATGTCATTATCGGCATCAGGTTTGATGACAGTTTTCCAACGCCGCGTAACCTGAAGCTTTATCAGGTGCCGGGTGCGGGCTATGACGGCATCCGAGTTTCGGACCTGCCGGTGGATGCCGATCTTTGCAATTGTTTCGGGCATGAGATCGCGATTGCGGAATATGCGATGTGTGCGTTGCTGTCGCGTCATGTTCCGCTTGGCGATGCCGATGCGCGTTTGCGCAAAGGCGATTGGAAATACTGGGCGGGGGGCCCGTCTGGCATGAGAACGGAGCTTGGCAATACCACAATCGGTATTCTCGGTTACGGGCATATCGGAAAGGCGATTGCCCAACGCGCCAAGGCGTTTGGCATGAGGGTGCATGTTGCCAACCGTTCCTGCCCCGAGGACCAGAGCCAGATCGATGCGTTTCATGCGATTGATGATTTCAGGGAAATGCTGGCGCATGTGGATGTGGTCGTGAATACGCTGCCGCTGGCGGCCAACACGACCGGCCTTGTTGATCACAAGGCGTTTGCCAGCATGAAGCCGACTGCGGTTTTCATGAATGTCGGCCGTGGCGGTGTGGTTGATGAAGAGGCACTGTTTGGGGCGTTAAAAGACGGCCTGATCGCACATGCCTTTATTGATACATGGTACCAGTATCCGAGCGGACCGGACGCGGTGACCTATCCCTCGCGCCTGCCGTTTCATGAGCTCGGCAACATTACAATGACGCCGCACATGTCGGGCTGGACGCATGGCACGATTGAGCGGCGCAGAAATGTCATGGCAGATAACGTCAACCGTATCGGTCAGGGATTGGCACCAGTCAATCGGATTGCAAAATAAGGTCGTTTGACCGCATCGCCCACCGGCCGGACGGTTGATTTTCGACCGACCGGCTATCCCCGGAGCAGAAGCCGCCCTTTTGCTCCGGGTCTTTTGTTAGAGAAAACGGTGCGCGGCCCTAGGCCGCGTTACCTTTTTTTGGCGGGTTGCGGCGTTGTTCGGCGGCACCGGGGGTCAGGCGCACGAAGGTGCGATCAGGCAGGCGCAGATCGACGATCAGCACGTCGCGTGACAGGATGTGGTGTTCCTGATCAAGCTGATCGAGGCGCGCCCAGGCCTTGTCGATGTTGTCCTCGGGCAGGCGGATGAACATGCCGTTGGCAAGCTGGATGTTCCAGCGGCGGTTGCCGATGCGCTGTGCGCCGCTGACCATGTCAAACAGGCGCGGGATGGATTTAAGCGTGGTGAGCATTTCGCTGGCATGTTCGGGGGCATCCGCGCCCACCACGACGGGCAGATCCAGATAATCACCCAGTTCATAATTCTGAAGCTGCGCCCCGTCGGCATCAATCACGACATGGCCGGTATCGGTCTGCCACAGGGCGACCGGCTGGCGTTCGGTGATCGAGACGATCAGGGTGTTGGGCAGGCGGCGTTCGACAATCGCATTGCGGACCCAGGAAAGCTGTTCGATGCGTTCGCGCGCGGCATCGACATCAAAGGTGACAATCGGGGTGCCGGGCTTCTGGCCGATGGCGGCCAGAAGGGCCTCGGGGTCGGTTTTTTCGCGACCGCGGACTTCGATGTTTTTCACCGTCATGCCAAATTCGGCGGAAAGGCGGATCGCCTCGACCTCGGCGACCGCATACCATTTTTCGGCCTTGCCGGTATACCATAGCGCAAAGGGCCCGGCGATCAGCAGGGCCGTGAGGCTCGACCACCAGAAAACACGCACCAGTTTTTTCAGGTTGGCACCAACGCCGTGCTGCTGTTGAAGCTTCTCGCGGCGTTCGCGGGCCTGTTCTTCGAGGGTTCCTAACGCTCGCATGAGGCGTCCTCGACCATCCAGGCGACAATGTCGGCGAAGCTTAGACCGTCATGACGGGCGGCATCGGGGACAAGCGATGTTGGCGTCATGCCGGGCTGGGTATTGATTTCAAGGATCGCAACGCGGTCTTGGGCCGGGTCATAGCGGAAATCGGCACGTGCAATCCCGCGACAGCCGAGCGCACGATAGGCCCTTTCGGCGCAATCCTGAATTTTGGCGCGAAGGTCGCTTTGGATATCGGCGGGGATGATATGTTCGGAGCCGCCGGCGACATATTTTGACTCAAAATCATAAAAGGCATGATTGCCGGTCATGATTTCGATGATTTCCATCGCCTTGCCATCCTTGACCGCCACGGTCATTTCGCGGCCGGGAATGAATTCTTCCTGCATCACGCCATCGCCATGCATCCATTCGCGCGCCAGCATGTTCTGTTCTTCCTCAGGCGTGAGGATGATTTCCACCCCGACGGAGGACCCCTCGTTATTGGGTTTGAGGACATAGGGTGGGGGCAGGGCATTACCCGCAGCGATTTCATCGCGCGAGACCCAGACATGGCGGGCGCAGGGGATGTCATATTCCATGAACATCGCCTTGGCCGACATTTTATCCATGGCGATGGAAGATGCGCGCACGCCCGAATGGGTATAGGGAATGCCCATGATTTCAAGTAACCCTTGCACGCAGCCATCCTCGCCCCAGCGGCCATGCAGGGCGTTGAACACGACATCGGGTTTGGGATCAATCGCGGCAAGCTGCGCGGCCAGATCGCGACCGGCATCAATTTCGGTGACGCGGTAGCCCTTTTCACGCAGCGCCTTGATGCATTCCGTGCCCGAGGACAGGGAAACTTCGCGTTCTGCGGACCAGCCGCCATAAATGACGGCGACATGCTTGCTCATGCGTCTTTTCCTATGATCGAGTGTCCCAGTCGGTCGCCGATGCGCCGGATTTCCCAGCGCAGGTCAACGCCACAATGTTTTTTCACGCGCTCGCGCACGGTTTCGCCGAGTTCTTCGAGATCAAAGGCGGTGGCAGTGCCCAGATTGATCATGAAATTGCAGTGTTGCGGCGACATCTGCGCCCCGCCAATCGTCAGCCCCCGGCACCCGGCGGCATCAATGACTTCCCATGCGCGATCCGGCAGGGGATTGGCGAAGGTCGATCCGCCGGTGCGCGATTTGATCGGCTGTGATCCCGCACGGGCTTCGTGGATTTCATCCATGCGCTTGGTGATCTCGGCCGGGTCGCCCGGCTTGCCACGCAGGATGGCGGATGTGAAAATCCAGTCTTCGGGAAGGCCGCAGTGGCGGTAGGTCATATCCATCGCCTTGGCGGTGACGGTATGAAGATCGCCATTGCCGTCAATCGCGTTGGCGCTGACCAGCACATCCTTGATTTCCGCACCATAGGCCCCGGCATTCATGCGAAGCGCACCGCCAATCGTGCCCGGAATGCCCGACAGGAATTCCAGCCCAGCAATCCCGGCATCGCGCGCCATTTGCGCAACGTTGAGATCAAGCGCACCGGCCCCGGCATGAATTTCGCCGTCCTTGATGATGGCATCGGTAAAGGGCCGACCAAGGCGGATGACCACACCACGAATGCCGCCATCACGGACCAGAAGGTTTGATCCGACCCCGATCACGGTGATCGGAATTTCGGCCGGGCGGTTTTTGATGAAATCGGCCAGATCCATTTCATCAGCCGGGCGGAACATCACATCGGCCGGGCCGCCGACCTGAAACCAGGTGACCTTGGACAATTGTGCGCCTTCGCGCAGCTTGCCGCGCACCTTTGGCAGGTGATCAATAAGCGGTGTGTGATGTCCCGGCGTGCTCATGACAAACTCGTCAAATCCGTTTCAGGTTTCGGTTTCAGTCTCAGTTCTTAAGCGCTTCAAGCTGGGCGGGCAGGGCGTTGGCCCATGCGCTGATCGATCCGGCACCCAGACAGACGACCAGATCGCCCGGTTTGGCTTCTTTGGCGATCATGCTTGCCAGGGCTTCGGGCCCGTCAAGGGCGGCAACATGGCGATGGCCGCGATTGCGAAGCCCTTCGACCAGCGCGTCGCGGTTCGCACCCTCAATCGGGCTTTCGCCGGCTTCGTAAACATCGGCGACGATCACGCTGTCGGCGTCGTTAAAGCAGGTGCAGAATTCCTCGAACAGGTCATGCAGGCGCGAATAGCGGTGCGGCTGAACCACGGCGATCACGTTGTTTTCGGTTGCCTTGCGGGCGGCCTTCAGCACCGCCCTGATTTCGACCGGGTGGTGACCGTAATCATCGATGATGGTGACACCATCGACCTCGCCGGTTTTGGTAAAGCGTCGTTTGACCCCGGTGAAACCGTCAAAGGCGGAGACGATTTTATCGTCAGGAATGCCAAGTTCGAGTGCCACCGTGATCGCGGCCAGCGAGTTTGACACGTTATGATCGCCGACCATCGGCAGGCGGACATCCTTGATAACCCGTTCCTCGCTATCGACCCGTTCGCGAATGACGACGTCAAAGGTGCTTTGGCCGATTTCGGTGCGGACATTGACCGCACGGACATCGGCTTGTGGGGAGAAGCCAAAGGTGAAGATGCGACGATCCGTGACCTTGCCGATCAGGGCCTGGACTTCGGGATGGTCGATGCACAGAACCGCAAAGCCATAGAACGGGATGTTCTGAACGAAATTCTTGAAGGCCTCGCGCAGCTGATCAAAGTTTTTCCAGTGATCAAGATGTTCCGGGTCAATATTGGTCACGACCGAAATGGTCGAGGGGACCTTGACGAACGTGCCATCAGACTCATCGGCCTCGACCACCATCCAGTCACCATCGCCAAGACGCGCATTGGTGCCATATGAATTGATGATGCCGCCATTGATCACGGTCGGATCAAGCCCGGCGGCATCAAGCATGGTGGCAACCAGCGAGGTCGTGGTGGTTTTGCCATGCGTGCCGCCAACCGCAATCGCGGCCTTAAGCCGCATCAGTTCGGCCAGCATTTCGGACCGGCGGACAACCGGGATCATATCGGCGCGTGCGGCGACGACTTCGGGGTTATCAGGCTTCACGGCGGTTGAAATCACCACCACCTTGGCGTCTTCGACATTGGCGGCCTGATGGCCGACGAAAACCCTGATCCCCAGATCGCGCAGGCGCTGCACATTGGCATTGTCGGAAATATCCGATCCCTGCACCGTGTAACCAAGGTTGTGCAGGATTTCGGCAATGCCGGACATGCCGATGCCACCAATACCGACAAAATGGATGGTGCCGATGTTGAGCGGCAGGGTGTTCATGGAGTGTCTCCTCATACCTTCTGGGGGTCTTTCTGTGTCATGTTATCGTGATCGGGGCTACCGGCCGGGTTCAGCCCCAGCAGATCCAGCACCATGTCGGCCAGCCGTTCGGCGGCATTGGGGCGACCGGTTGCCTTGGCAGCCTTGGCCGCACGGGTGAGTGCCGCCGGGTTTTGCAGAAGTTTGGTCAAACGTTCGCTTAAAATCTCTGTTGTAAACCGGTCCTGTGGCAACAGCCACGCGCCGCCTGCTTCTTCGACCTGCTGGGCGTTGAAACGCTGGTGATCGTCAATGGCACTGGGCAGCGGCACCAGAAGGGCCGGACGACCGGCTGCGGTAAGTTCGGCGACGGTCGAGGCACCGGAGCGCGCAATCACCAGATGACAGTCGCGCAGACGTTCGGGGATATCGTCAATGAAGGACGCCAGGGTCACATCAATGCCGGAACCCTCATAGGTTTTGCGCACGGCTTCAAGGTCCTCAGATCGCGCCTGCTGGGTCACGATCAGACGGTTGCGCAAATCACGTGGCAGGGCGACCAAGGCGGCGGGCAGGATTTCGGACAGAACACGCGCGCCCTGCGACCCGCCGGTAATCAGCAGGCGGACGGGGCCCTCGGATGTCGGGGCGTCATATTCGGTGCTGGCGAGGGCGGCGACTTCGTGGCGGATCGGGTTGCCGGTCCAGATGACCTTGGCCGCGTCATTGGGCGCGATCAGTTTGACCGTCGGAAAGGACGTCGCGATGCGATGGGCGGCCCCCGCAACCATCCGGTTGGCCCGACCCAGAACCGCGTTCTGTTCATGAATGGCAAAGGGAATGCCAAGCCATTTGGCCGAAAGCGTTGCCGGGATCGAGGCATAACCGCCAAAGCCGATGACGGCAGCGGGACGGGCTTTTTTCAGAAGCGCGCGTGCCTTCATCGTGCCAAGACCAAGGCGAAGGGCACCGGTAATGCGGCCCTTAAGGCCCTTTCCGGCAATGCCGCCCGCCGGCAGGATGATGGTTTCAACCCCCTCGACCCCCTCGGTATAGCGCGAAGCGCGGGCATCGGTGAAAAACAGCACGTGGGCTCCGCGCCTAACAAGGGCGCGCGCCAGTGCAACCGCCGGAAACATATGGCCGCCGGTGCCGCCCGATGTCAGGGCGATCACCTGTCCTGCCAACGGGTGTTCCATCGGGGAAACTTCAATATTCTGGATGTCGGTCATCAGATCCACATATGCAACGACGGTTTGCCCCTATCAGAACCCGAGAAAGGTTAACATCCCTTCAAGCGCGGGTGTTTGTAAGGGAGGATTTTGTCGTTTTTTTGAGGGTGGATTGGTGGGTTTTGAGGATTTGGGATGTGCGGCGCGGTTGACGGGGAAGGCGAGACCGAGCCTGTGGCGCGATGGACTCCCGCCTTCGCGGGAGTGACGGTGGTTTTTGTTCGGGGGAGTGGTCCCCAAATTCGTCATTCCCGCGCAGGCGGGAATCCAGTTTTGGCCGGTCGCGCCGAAGGAGCAGAATTTTAAGCCACATCAATCTTATACAGCACCGAATCAACCCGTTTTGCCAACCGGTCATAAAGGCGCTGGGCACCGTGGTTGTCGCGGGCGGTGAGCCAGTAGAGGCGGAGCCAGTTGTTTTGTTTTGCCTGTTCTTGCAGGGCATCCATCATCAGGCCGCCGATGCCGCGGCTTCGGTGATCGGGTGATACCCAGAAATCTTCGAGATAGGCGACATTGCGCAGCGTGAAGGTGTGCGGATGAATGATGAGGTGGGCCAGTCCGATGACGGATTGGTCATCATCCAGAGCCAGCCAGGCCTGCATCGGGTGATCGGGATCAAGGATGCGCTGCCACAGGCCATCAATCACGTCGTCAGGCATGTCGGGTGCGCCGAACTGGATGATGTTTTGCCGCCAGAGGCGTTCCCATCCGGTGCGGTGGCGGGGTTTAGCGTGCTGGATATCGATCATGGTGGGGCCTTGGGTTGGGGCTTTGCGCAATTATGTGCGTATCAGGGCCTTGAGCGTAACGTGGATGTTACGGTTTCGAAGGTGTCAAGCCAAGTGGCGGTTCGCGGGCGTCGCCATGATATGAGGCGCTGGGCACGGTCCTGATCATCGTCAAGATCTCGTGCAAATATCGGTTCGTGATGGGCGATGCGGTTACGCAGGCGTCGTAGCACATCAAGGTCCTGATAAATTTGTGCGCGTGCCTGGGCGATGGTGAGTGTTGTGTCATAACCCGGAAACACATCGGCAAAATGCAGGTCCCATAGGCGCGGGTCGTGGGCTGTGACAAAGAGGTGTTGCCAGAAGGCAAATTTGAGTTCGGCAACAACCTTTCCGGCGGTGGGCAGTCGTTTGGCGCAGTTTGTCAGATCGTTTCGCGGATTATATACGTTGCGTTTTGTCGGGTTTTTCAGGCTATAGGCAAAGCCGCGATTGAGGTGCCAGTTTTCGCCAAATTCCTTTTCAATCGCTTCGACGGCGGCGTTGCGGACAGCGAGTTCGCAAAATTGCAGAAGCACATAGAATGCGGATGAGACATTGGTATTCCAGCAATACAGTTCCATCGCCCTGTGGCGATCACCATCTGTTTCGCGAAGATATGTCGCAAATCGCGGGGCGGAGAGAACGGCTTCAAGATCAGCGATTTCTTGCGGGGTAAACTGATGCGGCATAGACCAAGATTTCCCCGTTTTTGTTGACATCATGAAAGAAAATGTATACATAATGCATACATTAAGGCTTTGGGGTTCGCGGGCGTAAGCCTTCCCTCATTGTCCAAAGAAATTGAAAAAGCTCACCCTTGCGGTGGGCTTTTTCTTTGGCCTGACAAGAGGTTATTGCACTCTTTAGCTGTGGTCATGATGTCATGGCTTGTATCTGGTTGCAAACAGAATGCTTTTTCCAAAACGCCTGTTTGGAAAGCACAACGCCGCACCAAAAGGTGCGGCGTTGTCGGGGTGTTGTTAGGTTGTGGTTGGCTTGTTGCCGGGTTATGGGGCGACCTTGATCGCGATTTTTCCACGGACACCGTTATCGGGGTTTTCCAGCCGGGCGTGGGCAAGCGGGATGTCGGCCAGTGAATAGACGGCACCGACATGGGGGCGGAGCTGGCCGCGTTCGATCAGGGTGCTTAACTCGTCAAGTTTGCCACGGTTCTGGCGGGTGAACACGAAGTGGTAGCTGGCGTTTTTGCCCCAGGCTTCGATCAGGTTCTGCGGCTGTGCGATATCGACAATCGAAACGACACGGCCAAGCTGGGCCAGTGCATCGGCACTTTTGGCAAGGGTATTGCCGCCGATGGTGTCAAAGATGACATCCACACCGTTGCCATCGGTTTCGCGCAGGATGGCATCGACATAATCCTCCTTTGTGTAGTCGATGGTGACGTCCGCACCGAGGCTTTGGGCGAATTCGAAGTTATCTTCGCGCACGGTGGTGAAGACCTTGGCACCTATGGCTTTCGCGACCTGGATCGCCACATGGCCGACACCGCCGGCACCGCCGTGGATCAGGATGCTTTCACCGACCCGAAGGCCCGCACGCACCACCAGTGCCTCCCACGCTGTGCCGCCGACCAGCGTCAGGCTGGCGGCTTCAAGGTGGCTGAGCGAGGCCGGTTTTTTGCCGATAATTTTTTCAGATGCGACATGGTATTCGGCGTAGCTTCCGTTCCCGTCAAAAATCTGCGGGGTGTACCAGACTTCATCGCCGGGAACGAAGCTGGTGACGCCGGGGCCGACACTTTAGACGACGCCGGAAACGTCATGCCCGGTAATGGCGGGCAGGGGTACGTAATCGGGATAGTCGCCGCGCCGGACCTGATAATCCAGCGGGTTGATGGAGGTTGCGTGGACACGGACAAGGACCTGTCCGGCCTGCGGGACGGGTTTGGCGACGTCCTGAAGTTCAAAGGCTTCCGGGCCGCCAAAGGATTTGAGTATTTGAGCTTTCATTGTCTGGACTTTCATTTTACTGCCTTATTTCGGCAAAAAGGGATATCGCAATTTCTCGATATATTAGGACAAAAAACTACAGTTCTTTTCCGATGGCATCGGCAAGTGCGCGGATGGTTGCTTCGTTCCGCTTGTAGTATGTCCACTGCCCGATGCGCCTGACTTCCACCAGACCCACCCGTTGCAGCGTCGCAAGGTAATCGGACACCGTCGATTGCGACAGGCCGACACCTTCCTGAATACTGCTGACGCAAACTCCAACCGTATTGACGTCGCCTTCATCCTGCGGAGGGAAGTTCTTCGCAGGCTCTTTCAGGCCTTTGAGGATTTCAAGGCGGGTCCGGTTCGAGAGGGCTTTGAATATTTCGAGCATTTCCATGACGCGAAATATATCGGGATTTTCCGATATATCAATATGCGGAATGAGCCGGGCAGGTATGCGTGGCTGCGAGGGTGAGTGTTGGGTCATGGAGTGGTTTTAAGGAATTTCAGAGAGCTAATCTTGCAGATTATCCAGTATGATCTGCGCCATCCGTTCGCTTTGACCATGATACGCCTCGATTGAAGCTTTTATCATCTGTTCCTGGCTGGTTTTCGTCCAGTTAATGAAATAACCGGCCTGACCGGCGAGTTGCCCGATGAATTCACGTAATGTCCGGCCATTCCCCTCGCGAAAGGGGTGAAGGACATTCCATTCTCCGAGGTAATATCCTGCCCGTTCTGCAAACTCTTTTCGGTCCAGTCCTTGAAGGAAGTTCTCACGGGCGAGTTGTATAGAGAGTTTTTCTGCTTCTTTTTCAATATACATCCAGTTGGCAAAGCGCGTGGCGCCTTTGGATATATCGACTGTGCGCAGATCACCGGCCCATTCGTATATATCGCCAAACAAGTGTTTGTGTATGCGTTGCATATGAGGAAGATCGAAGGTTTTATCGCGATTTTCCAGAGGGATCTCAGCAAGTTGCGATGTGCGAACTGCAACAAGGCCCCCTTCAAACGCCTCAAGCTCGGCTTGATTGTCAAAGCCTAGCTTGTTCTTCATTACGCCCGTTTTAGCGTCCAGATAATCGTCGTTTGAACTATACTTTTCCACTCGCAATACGGTCTTTCAGGCGAGCCAGTACGTTTTCAATATCGAGTAACCCATCAGAATAGCGCTGCAAATCAGCGAGGGTGGTGGGGTCAACTTTCAGCCCTTCCAGACGCTGACTTGCCACGGCGTTGGCTACGTGACGCTGCCGGTCAAAAAGTTGCTCTTTAGTTGTCATTCCAGAACACCTTAAGGTTAACTTTGGATGAGGCAATTATAGCTGAAATCATCAGATTTGAACAGCAATAGGTCCTGACCTTGATCAATGCCCTAGGAGGCGGTCAGAATCCGCGATGTTCGTGATGCCTGATCGCTGTTCTATTCGCCCGGGCGTTTGCGGGTCAGGGCCAGAACGAAGCCCATGCCGATTGCGATGCCGACGGTGGCGGAGCCGCCGTATGAGATAAACGGCAGGGTCATGCCCTTTGGCGGGACGAGTTGCAGGGTGGAGGCCATGTTGATTACCGCCTGCAGGCCGAACTGGACCAGAATGCCGGTCACGGCCAGCACGACAAACAGGTTGCGTTCGCCCATCAGGCGCGAGAGGCCGCGCATGATGACGAAGCTGAAGACGCCGACCACGAGAACGCAGAACAGAAGGCCGAATTCCTCGCCCGCGACGGCAAAGATGAAGTCGGAATGGGCGTCGGGCAGGAAGTTTTTTACCGAACCCTCGCCGGGGCCCTGACCCATCAGGCCGCCATTCATGAAGGCCTCCATCGAGCGGTCGATCTGATAGTTATCGCCCGATGCCGGATCAAGGAAGCGATCAACACGCGACTGCACGTGCGGCAGGATCAGATAGGCCCCGACCGCAAGCCCGACCACGCCCATGCCAAGGCCAAAGACCAGCACCATCGGAAGGCCCGCGAGGAAAATCTGGGTTGACCAGATGGCGGTGACGACGACGGTCTGGCCAAAGTCGGGCTGGATCATGAGTAAGATGATGCAGGTCGCAAGCAGCATGCAGGAGACGATATAGCCGGGGAAGTTCGGGTTAAGCCGGCCTTCGGAGAGCATCCATGCAATGACGACGGCAAAGGCCGGTTTGAGGAATTCGGAGGGTTGCAGGGTGATCCCGGCCAGATGAATCCAGCGCACCGCCCCCTTGATCTCGGACCCGACAAAGGGGGTGATGATCAGAAGGCAGATGACGCCCAGAAACATGATCGAGGCCAGACGCCGCACCCATTTGATCGAGAGCAGCGAAATGCCAAAGGCGCAGATCGCGGCCAGACCGAGAAACACGAACTGGCGACGCACGAAATGGAAGCTGTCGACATTGATGCGGTCCGCCACCGGCGGGCTTGCCGACATGACGAGCAGGGCGCCAATCCCCATCAGAAGGATGACAGCGGCGAGCATCCAGCGATCAATCGTCCACCACCAGATGCCAAGTACCGAGGTATCGGCACGCGAAAAGGCGATGTTGCTGTTGCTGTTGCCAAACAGGGATTTCATGGTTTCTCCTGCCCGGCGGTATTAGCCAGTGCGTTAAACAGATCGCGGAAGGCATCGCCGCGGGCTTCGAAACTTTTGAATTGATCAAAGGATGCGCAAGCCGGCGAGAGCAGCACGACCGGCATATCGACCGCACGCGATTGGATGGCGTCCTTGGCATCAAGGAAGGCCGCCGCCGTGGCGCGATCAAGGGTTTCGCATTTCTGCCAGGGCAGGTCATCGCCCAGCGTTTCGGCAAAGGCATCGGCAGCCGAGCCGATCAGATAGGCCTTTTTGATGTGCGGATAGAACGCCTGAAGGCCGTCAATGCCGCCTTCCTTGGGCTTACCGCCCAAAATCCAGTAGATATCGCGATAGGCCGAGAGCGCCTTGGCGGTGGCTTCGGCGTTGGTGGCCTTGCTGTCATTCACAAAGGTCACGCCATCGACCATGCCCAGCCGTTCCTGCCGGTGGGCGAGGCCGGGGAAGGTCATGATGCCTTCGATGATCTGGGATGCCGCCACCCCGCGCGCCCGGCAAAGGGCATAGGCAAACGCGATATTTTGCCAGTTATGGACGCCGGGCATATGGGCAACCGTGACCAGATCCATGATCCGGGTTTGTGCGCCCGTGAGGTCATCGATCAGCCAGCCATTTTCAACGTAAATGCCATGCGGGGTGGGTTTATGGACCGAGACCTCGATCACGCGACGGCCGCCTTCGCGGGCGAGTTCGACCGCCATGCGCGCGCACGGGTCATCATCGACCGAAATCACCGCCCATTTCGGGCCCTTGTTGCGCGCAAAGACAAGGCGTTTGGCCCCGATATAACCATCCATGCCGCCGTGACGATCCAGATGATCGGGGGTGATGTTGAGCAAACCACAGGCATCGAAACTGGCGTCATGGAGCAGTTCGAGCTGATAGGAGGAGAGTTCCAGCACGAAGCAATCGTCCGCACCGGCAGGATCAAAGCCCAGGGCCGGATTGCCGAGATTGCCGCCCGCCTGGGTTTTGATCCCGGCATGGGTAAGGATATGGGCGGTGAGTGCGGTGGTGGTCGATTTGCCGTTGGTGCCGGTGATCGCGATGCTGGGCACATCGGGAAGGGCGGTGCAAAGCAGTTCGACATCACAGATGATCGGCTTGCCCGCACGGCGGGCCTTTTCAGCCGCCGGATGCGGGGTCGGGAAGGTGGACGGGATGCCGGGGCTGATGACCAGCATATCGGGTTCGGTCCAGTCACATTCCGCCAGATTGATCGGGGCGAGGCCGAAGGCCTCTAGCTGGCCACGGCTTTCCGCGTTGTCATCCCACGCCCAGACGATGGCACCGCCATTGACCAGTGCCTTGACACTGGCCAGGCCGGATTTTCCCAGACCCAGAACCGCGATGGTTTTGCCGCGCAGATGTGACAGGTCGATCAAGGCGGGGTGTCCTTAACTTAACGGAGTTTAAGTGTGGCCAGCCCGACAAGGGCCAGAATGACGGCAATGATCCAGAAGCGGATGACGATGGTCGGTTCCTGCCAGCCCTTTTTTTCGAAATGGTGATGCAGCGGCGCCATGCGAAATACGCGCTTGCCGGTCAGTTTGAACGAGCCGACCTGAATGATCACCGACAGGGTTTCAAGGACAAACAGACCGCCAATGATGGCAAGAACCAGTTCGTGTTTGGTGACAACCGACACCGCACCGAGCGCACCACCCAAGGCAAGCGACCCGGTATCGCCCATGAACACCATGGCGGGTGGGGCGTTATACCACAGGAAGCCAAGGCCCGCCCCGACAAGGGCACCGAGGAAGATGGTCAGTTCGCCCGATCCGGCGACATAGTGGACTTGCAGATATTCGGCAAACTGGATGTTGCCGATGAGGTACGTGATGAGCGCGAAGCTGGCCGCCGCAATCATGACGGGCACGATGGCAAGGCCGTCAAGGCCGTCGGTCAGGTTGACGGAGTTGGACGCGCCGACCATGACAAACATCGCAAAGGGCACAAAGAACCAGCCGAGATCAAGCAGGTAGTTTTTAAAGAACGGGAAGGCCAGTGCGGTCGAGAGCGGATCGGCGGTGTTGGTGGAAATCCACCATGCAGCCGCCGCAGCAATGGAAAATTGCCCCAGCAGTTTCAGTTTGCCCGGCAGGCCCTTGGTGTTTTTCTTCGATACTTTCAGGAAATCATCAAGGAAGCCAAGGAAGCCATAGCCGATGGTGACCAGCAGCACCGCCCAGACATAGGCATTGGACAGATCGGCCCAAAGCAATGTGCCGATGGAGGTGCACAGCAACAGCAAAAGGCCGCCCATGGTTGGCGTGCCCTTTTTGGTCAGAAGGTGGCTTTCGGGGCCGTCATCGCGGATCGGCTGGCCTTCGCTTTGTTTGGAGCGCAGCCAGTTGATCAGGGACGGGCCCAGCACGAAGGCCAGAATAAGGGATGTGATAATCGCCCCGCCGGTCCGAAACGTGATGTAACGAAACAGGTTGAAGATCGGAAACTGGTCGGCCAGCGGATAAAGCAGATTATAGAGCATCGCCCCGGGGATTCCTTCTGCGTCTTAATTTTTGGATGCGGCGCCAGATGCGCCATCCGGTGATTTTAAGGCCGAGACAATTTTCGAAACGTAAATGCCAAGCGATCCTTTGATCAAAACCACGTCACCGGCCTGCAAATCGGCCTTTATCGGGTCGATTGCGTCTTCGGCGGTGTCAAAATGGCCAGCAAGAAGGTCGGCTGGCAGGGTTTCCGTCAGGTTGGCCATTAACGGGCCGACCGTATAAACACGTTCGATGCCAAGGGCAACCAGCGGCTGATGCAGGTCTGCATGCAGTTTTTGCGCATCGTCGCCCAGTTCGCGCATGTCGCCCAGAACCGCGATTTTGCGACCCGATCCTTCGGGTTTGCTTTGCGCCAGCACGCTTAAACCCGCCATCATCGAGGTCGGATTGGCGTTATAGGCATCATCAATCAGGGTATAGGTGCCATCAGTCCCATTGGGCAGCGGCAGAATGTGAGTTTCACCGCGCCCGGCAGGCGGGGTGAAATCGGCCAGATCCTGTGCGGCGCGCAGCACATCACCGCCGATTGCATCAACGCAGGCCAGGACCGCAAGCGAGTTCATGACCCAGTGTTCACCGGGGCAGCCGATGAAATATTCGATATCGCGACCGCCAATGCGGGCACGCACGGCAGAACCATTGGCGACAATGTTGGCTTCGAACAGGCGGTAATCGGCCATGGCATCGGTGCCAAAGCACTTGATGTTTTTAATACCGAGTTCCTTGGCCCGACGTGCGAGTGCAAAATAATGCATGTTGTCGCGGTTCAGGATCACGGTGCCGTCGGCATCAAGGCCATCGAAGATTTCAGCCTTGGCCTGTGCGATTTCGGCCTCGTCCTTGAAGAATTCGGTATGCGCGCCGACGACCGTTGTGATCAGGGCGACTTTGGGCCGGACCATTTTCACAAGCGGGCTGATTTCGCCGGGATGGTTCATGCCGATTTCAAACACGCCATATTCGGCCGCCACCGGCAGGGTGGCGAGGCTCATGGGGACACCCCAATGGTTGTTGAAGCTGGCCGGGCTGGCGTGGGTCTGGCCCTGTTCGTTCAGAACGTATTTAAGGGCCTCTTTGGTGCCGGTTTTGCCGACAGAGCCGGTGATCGCGACGATTTTGGCGGTGCTGCGTTCGCGCCCGGCAAGGCCAAGGCGGACCATCGCATCGAGCGTATCATCGACCACAAGGGCCGGTGCGCCATTGCCAAGGGTTTTGGTATCCGACACCATGGCGGCGGCACAGCCGTTATCAAGGGCGGCTTGGGCGAATTTGTGACCATCGAAATTGGGGCCGGAAAGTGCGATAAACAGATCGCCCTTTGCCGCCTTGCGGCTGTCAATTGATACGCCGGACGCCTGCCAGTTGCCGGTGGCCTTGCCCCCGGTGGCTTTTTCGGCGTCTTTTGCCGTCCATAAAACAGCCTTGGTCATTTTTGGGTTTCTTTCGTATCCGCATCCAGCACGATCTTTTGCGTCGTGGCTGGTTCTAAAATCAATCAGTTACCGCCCAGAAGGATGTTGCGCGCGACCGCGGCATCATCGAAAGGCAGAACCGTATCGCCGACAATCTGGCCTCTTTCATGGCCTTTTCCGGCAATAATAAGAATATCGTTGCGTTGCAAGATACCAATGCCGCGTTTGATTGCCTCGGCCCGGTCGCCGATTTCAACCGCACCGTCGCAGGCGGCCTTGATCGCAGCACGGATTTTGGCCGGGTCTTCGCTGCGCGGGTTGTCATCGGTGATGATGGCGATATCAGCGTTTTCCTTGACCACGCGGCCCATTTCCGGGCGTTTGCCGGTGTCACGGTCCCCGCCTGCACCAAAGACGCAGATGATGCGGCCCTTGGCATGCGGACGAACCGCCTTGATCACGGTTTCAAGCGCGTCAGGGGTGTGGGCGTAATCGACAAAGACCGGCGCGCCGAAGCTTGTTTTGCCAACCAGTTCCATGCGGCCCCGGACACCTTCGAGCTTTTCAAGGGCGGCAACCGCATCATCGACATCCGCACCCGACGCAATGACGATGCCAAGGGCGGCAAGCGCGTTCATCACCTGGAACGAACCCATAAGCGGCAGATGCACGCCATATTCGCCCTTTTCGATGGCGAGCTTGAGCCTGGTGCCGGTGGCATCGGGCTTGGCTTCGAGCAGTTTGATGTCATCGGCGGCCAAGCCATAAGACATCACCGAAATGCCGCGTCCTTCGCACATCGAGCGCAGGATTTTGAACTGCGGGACATCGGCATTGAGAACCGCAGTGCCGTTTTCCGCCAGAAGATCGGCAAACAGGCGGGCCTTGGCGGCGAAGTATTTTTCGAAATTGCCGTGATAATCAAGGTGATCGCGGGTCAGGTTGGTAAAGGCGGCAACCGTGACTTTCACCCCATCCAGACGATGCTGGTCAAGCCCGTGCGAGGAGGCTTCCATCGCGACGTGGGTGACACCGATTTCAGCCATTTCATTAAGGCTTTGGTGGAGGGCGACCGGATCGGGGGTGGTCAGCGAACCGGGGATTTTGGCCCCGGCGGCACGAATGCCGAGCGTTCCGATGGAGCCCGACATATTGCCCATGATGGTCCAGAGCTGTTCGGTGAAAACGGCGGTGGAGGTTTTGCCGTTCGTCCCCGTGATGGCCGCGATATTGGCCGGTTGTTTGCCATAAAAACGCGCGGCCAGTTGCGCGTAACGCTGTCGCGGGTTTTCCACCGGGATCAGCGGAACCGTTGCGGCGACGGGTTTGGGCGTGCCTTCCTTTGCAAGGATGGCGGCCGCACCAAGACGGATCGCATCATCGATATATTTCGATCCGTCGGTTTTGGCACCAGACAGGGCGGCAAACAGATAGCCATCCTTCACGGTGCGTGAGTCTGCTGTCAGGCCCGTAATGTTCGGGTCCTGTCCGTCGGCATGTTTAAGTGCCGCTTGATCACCTGCCATGAGTTCAGAAAGACGCAAGTTTGCGCTCCCCCTTGCGAAGGTCGATCTGCAGCGCTTGCTCAATCTCCGGCGCCTTCGCATTCGCCGGTTCAATGCCCAGAAGGGGAGCAATACGTGTCACAACCTTGCCTACTGCCGGGGCGGACACCCAACCGGCTGTGGCAAATCCATAGGTTTCTTTTGTGCCTTTGGGCTCGTCCAGCGTCACCAGAACCACATATTTCGGGTCCTGCATCGGGAAGGCGGCGACAAAGGTCGACATGCGGGCGTTCTTGACATAGCGCCCGTTCACGAGTTTTTCCGACGTCCCGGTTTTACCCCCAAGGAAGTAACCCGGAACTTCAGCCTTTTTGCCCGATCCATCGGTCACGACGAGGCGCATCAAACGCCGCATCTTGTCCGAGGTCTGCCGGGAAATAATACGTTCGCCCGCCGGTGCGCCGTCCTGTTTGAGGATCGTTGCCGGGCGCAAAATGCCGCCATTTGCAAGGGCGGAAATGCCGCTGACAACCTGAAGCGGTGTCACGGCAAGACCATGGCCAAAGGAAATGGTCATGGTGTTCACTTCGCGCCACGGATTGGGCACAAGCGGAGAGCCGACTTCGGGCAGCTCGATTTTCGGGGTATCGAGGATGCCGAATTTCTTGAGATATTTGCGCTGGGTCTCGGTCCCGAAATCAAGGGCGATGCGGGCCGACCCAATGTTTGACGAATATTTGATGATTTCGGCGACCGACAACCAGCGGTTTTCGCCGCGATAGTCGCTAATCGCGAAGCGCCCGACGCGGATCGGCTGGGAGGCGTCATACATGCTTTGCAGATTGACGGTGCCGGTTTCAAGCGCAATGGCGGTGTTAAACAGTTTGAACACCGAGCCCATTTCATAAACGCCCAGCGTTGCGCGGTTAAAGCGCGCGTCAGCCGGGGCCTGACCGGGGCGGTGCGGATCAAAATCGGGCAGCGACATCATGCCGAGCACTTCGCCGGTATAGATATCCATGACCATGCCGGTCGCCCCGACCGCGTCATAGGTTTTCATCGCGCTTTCGACTTCTTCCTCAAGCGCGTATTGAATGCGGGTATCAAGGGAGAGTTGCAGCGGGCCGTTATTGATGCGCAGTTCGTTATCGAATTTGCGTTCGACACCGGCAATGCCGTTATTGTCGATATCGGTAAAGCCGAGCACATGGGCAAACAGGCGACCATGCGGATAGACGCGGCGTTCTTCGCGCTGGAAATTAAGCCCCGGCACGCCCAGCGAGTTGACGGCATATTGCTGTTCAGGGGTCAGGTTGCGGCGGATCCAGACGAAGGCCTTTTGCGAGCTTAGATGACGGATCAGGGTGTCGCGATCGAGTTCGGGCAGCACGGTCAGCAATTGATCGGCCGATCCGACCGGGTCCTTGATCACGCGCGCATCGGCATAAAGCGAGTTGGTCGGAAGATCGGTCGCAATCAGCATGCCGTTGCGATCAACGATATCGGCGCGTTCGGTTTTAAGTTCGCGGGTATCCGATCCCGATGCCATTTCGGGTTCATTGCCCTGACGCAGAACGGTGGCATCGACCAGACCCGCCGTGATCCAGACAAAGCCGACGGCAAACATCGCACCGGTAATGAAGATGCGGTTGCGCGCGGTTTCAATCGCGTGACGTTCGCGTTGATCGGGGCTGAGTTCCGGGCGGTCACCGCGCAGCCAGTATGAGAAACGATGGAAGCTCATTGTTCGCCCTCCTGCGCATCGGACCGGGTTGCGGCAAGCGACGGGGCATTGATGATCATGGCTTCGGCGGCTTCGTCCGGGGCCAGTTCATCGGGGCGCGCACGCGGGACCGGCAGGAAGGCGACGGCCTCGCCGAATTTATCAAGACGATATTGATGCAGATCGGCGTCTTCGGGCAGGTCATCGATGCTGGCCATCTGAAGCGGGGCGATCTGATCGAGTTTAAGGTAAGTCTTGGCCAGGCTTTCGATGCGTTGCGGATTGTTCAGGTAGCTCCATTCCGCTTCGAGGACATGGATGCTTTCCTGTTCATTGAGGATTTCCGACTGAATGGCGGAATAGCGTTTTTCAAGGCGTTCGACTTCGTGCGACACCCAATAGGTGCCAGCCCCAATAACGATGGTCAGAAACAGTCCGATAAAGGTCATGGCGCGTGTCATTTGCGCCCCCCTTGAGTTGCGGGCTGTTCATTGCGGGCAACCGCACGCAGTTTGGCCGAACGCGCACGCGGATTGGCGCGCAGTTCGTCTTTTTGTGCGGTTACGGCCTTGCGGGTGATGGTGGTGAAGGTCGGGGTTGCGACCTCTGGCTCGCCCGGAAGGCGGCGCGACATTTTCGACGGATCGCCCGAGCGTTCCTTCATGAAGGTTTTGACACTGCGGTCTTCGAGCGAATGGAAGGTCACGACCACCAGACGGCCACCGGGTTTGAGCAGGTTTTCAGCCGCCTGCATGGCGCGTTCGAGTTCGCCCAACTCGTCATTGACGTAAATGCGAAGGCCCTGGAAGGTGCGGGTGGCGGGATCAATGCCGTCCTTGGATTTGCGCACGACCGACCGCACCGCGCGGGCCAGTTGCAGGGTGGTTTCAAACGGGGCCTCGGCGCGCATTTCAATGATTTTATGCGCGACCTTGCGCGATGCGCGTTCCTCGCCATAGCGATAGATGACGTTGGCGATGTCTTCTTCGTCGGCGGTATTGATGAAATCAGCCGCCGTCGGGCCGGACATCGACATGCGCATATCAAGCGGCCCGTCTTCGCGGAAGGAAAATCCGCGGTCGGCCTGATCAAGCTGCATGGAAGATACGCCGATATCAAGGACGATGCCGTCCACCTGATCAACGCCAGCAGCGGGCAGAAGGGTGCCCATATCGCCAAAGCAGCCTTCGAGCATGTGGAAGCGATTGGCGTAATCGGCTTCCATGGCCTTGCCGGTGGCAACGGCGGTCGGATCGCGGTCGATGGCGTAAAGTTCGCAGTCCGCATGATCGAGAATGGCGCGGGAATATCCACCCGCGCCAAAAGTGCCGTCCACCATGATCTCGCCCGCCCTGGGGGCCAGGGCATCGAGAACTTCGCGCAATAGCACCGGCTTGTGCGGGCCATCGCCTGTGGCGAAGCTGAGGTCATGGATGCTCATTACGCGCTCCCCCCATCATCTGGTCCCTCTTCATCCGGGGCGATTTCAGCGGCGGAGGCAGCGGGGCGGCTGCCCGGCGCGAAATCGGATGCCGGTTTCAGTTTGAGGGTCGATCCGCGATTGAAGGTGCGGGTTCGGCTTGCGTCCTGCAACGGTTTGAAGATTTCCGGGTTCCAGATACGGAAGGTGCGGCCACGGCCGACAAAGGCGACCTGATCTTCGATGCGGGCGAATTCGATCAGTTCCGGGGGCAGGATGATGCGGCCTTCGCCGTCAAACGGCAGCATGTGGGATGCGCCAAGAATGGTATCGGCAAGGTCGTCGGCCTCGTCGGAGAACATCGCGAGTTCGTCAATCGACGCGGCAATGCGGTCCATGTGGCTTTCGCCACAGCCTTCAAGGGCGGCTTCCTTGTGGGATTGGTACAGATAGATGCCAGCGAAGGTTTCGCGTTCCAGGGTCGCACGGAACCGCTTGGGCACGGAGACGCGCCCTTTTCGGTCCAGCTTGTGAATGTGCGTTCCTGTGAACAGCACTTCGCCATTCCCCTGATTAAAAAACCATTTCGAACCGCCAGAGAGTGATCAGTTTCCGCGCCGAAATGGATATGCCCCGCATGACACCGTAAATATGCCTAGTTATGGGGTACCATGGGATTTGATGGGGGTCAATGGGAATTGATGGGATCAAATAGGGTGATAATGTGGTTTCCTGCGGCTTTGCGGCAGATCGGAATGGGGTGAAAATGGGCCAAAAGTAACCGTTTTCCGGGTGATTTTTACCTGTTGCCCATGAAAGCCCATAGATGCCCCCACGCGCGCCCATGCAAATCCATTCGCAGACCTTTTTTGATCGGCATGGGATTTGACGGGATGACGGAGAGGCATTTCACGCAACATGGCGATGATCCGGTTTGGGGGCCGATCCCGGCTTCGGGGATTGGCATTTGATCGTTAATCGGTTTTGATGGGGCAATGTTGCCCGCGATCTGGTCCGTGCTGATATGCTATGATGGTGATCCTGATGCGGGGCGGCGTCAGGACAGGTGAAGGGAACGAGTGTTGCGGAAAAAGACTGCCATATTGTTAATGACGTGTGCCGTTGTGGCGGTTTTGGGCCTTCGGGGGCCGGTGCATGCCCAGAGCCTTCAGATGGATAAGGGCAGTGCGACAATCTCGCCCGAGGTCACATCGCCTGAAATGCGCCAGTTATTGCCCTTGATCATGAAGCAGTTGCAGAATAATCCGCAATTGATGGGGCAGTTCGGGCTTGGCGGCTTGGGTGCGCTTAACGGATTGGGCGGGCTTGAGGATGGCGAGGGGCTGCCGACGGGGACTGGCACCAACGGCACGGGTGCGGCGGCCATCCCCGGACTTGAGGATGCGATTGCCAAGGCGCTGGCCAATCAGAATGCGGCGAGTGCCGCCGCGACCGGCATCCCCGAACAGGTCACGATGTATCGCGCGCAATATCATCCGATCGATATGGATCATGACGGGCGGATCAGTGCGGACGAGGCGGCGGCCTATGCGAGCTGGATGTTCCGGCGGCGCGATATCAATGGCGACAGTGTTCTGGTGGGCCGGGAATTTGCCGCGGTTGAGGCATTGCCGGGCACGGCGGAGGCCAACCGCCAGCGATTGCGGACCGAAAGCCGACGGCTCGAATTGCTGTTTGGCAGTGTTGACGCCAATTCTGACAAAATGATCAGCAAGGATGAGTTCCTGACCTATGCCAAGGCGCAGTTTGATGAAAAACGCGGGAACGATGCGGATATTGATCCGTTTGAGTTTCAGACGGTTCTGCCGTTTCAATAGCGCGATGATGTGCCTTGGCGGTGTTTAACCGATTTGTCATGGCTTGGCGCGTGACAGAACGGGGCCTTCGGGCCTATGACAGGAAACGCACAAGCCCGAAATAGACCGGTACCCGGCAATGTCCGGTCAACCGGCGCGGATGGAGAGTGACCATGGACAGCAACGAATTTTTTGCCCCGGCCCGGACCCCGTCCGACGATACCGCCGCCCCGGCGGATGATGCTGCATTGGTCAGTAGCGGCGATGCTGTTGATGGCGAAGTTAACAGCGCGGGAAGTGTGGCAAAGCCGCCAAAGGTGGAGCGCACGCCGGTCTGGATCGACCTTTTGAACCCGTCCGATGATGAAATCCACGAGATCGAAAAACGGTTTGCCATCGAGGTGCCGACCCGCGAGGAAATGCAGGAGATCGAGCTTTCATCGCGGTTATATGACGAAGACGGCGCGCTTTTCATGACCGTATCGGTGTTAAACAAGGCCAATAGTGACGAGCCCGAAACCACCGCGATCACCTTTATTCTGGTCAAAAAGACCCTGATCACGCTGCGTTATGCCGATCCGGTGCCGTTCAAGACCTTTATCCGGCGGGTCAATCGCAGCCCGTCGCTGGCGTCCAGCGCCGAGGCGGTTCTGTTCGGGTTGCTGGAACAGATTGTCGACCGGTTGGCCGATATCATGGAACAGGCGGCCGCCGACCTTGAAGGGTTGTCAAACATCGTTTTCGCCAACCCCGATGATCCGGCCCATGATCAGGATCACCGGGCGGTTCTGCGCCGCATCGGGCGGGCCGGGAACCTTTCGGGCAAGGCCAAGGACAGCTTGCTGAACCTGCATCGGCTGGGGCTGTTTCTGTCAACACAGACGCGGCTTAAAAAGGATGCCAAGACGCGGCTTAAAACCATTTCGCGCGATATCGTGTCGATCACCGAACATGCCAATTTCATCGCCAACAAGGTGACGTTCCTGCTCGATGCGACGCTGGGCATGATCAATCTGGAACAGAACAATATCATCAAGATTTTCTCGGTCGCCGCCGCCGCCTTCCTGCCGCCGACCCTGATTGCCAGCATTTATGGCATGAATTTCAGCGTCATGCCGGAACTGGATTGGCAGTTTGGTTATCCGCTGGCGATTGGCCTGATGGTGCTGTCGGCTGTTCTTCCGCTTTGGTATTTCAAGCGGAAAGGGTGGCTTTAGGTGGTGGCTTTGAACCGTTCGCGGTAGTCGCTGGGCGCGACGCCCAGATGTTTGACGAAGCAGCGGCGCATGCGTTCGTCATCGCCAAAGCCGCAATTAAGCGCGATCTGGCTTATGCGTTTGTCGGTTTGTTCTAGCGCAGTCCGGGCGGCTTCGAGGCGCATCAGTTCGACGGCGCGCGCCGGGCTCAGGCCGGTGGCGGATTTGTAGGTGCGTGAAAAGTTGCGCGGGCTCATGCCCGTCTGTTCGGCGAGGTCTTCGACCGCAAGGCGGGTTTGAAGGTTTTGCGTGATCCAGCCATGCAGATCGTCAAAGCGCCCGGTATTGTCATTGGCCTGATGTTCAAGCGGCAGGCTGAATTGTGATTGCCCGCCGGGGCGGCGGATGAAGACGATCAGGCTGCGCGCCACGGCAAGGGCGGCGTCCCGGCCAAGATCCTGTTCGATCATCGCGACCGCCATATCAATCCCGGTTGTTACCCCGGCCGAGGTCCAGACCGGGCCATCGCGGACAAAAATCGGATCGGGGGCGACACGGCTTTGCGGGAACATGGCTTGCAGGCGGTCGCACCAGCGCCAGTGCGTGACACAGGCGCGATCATCAAGCATCCCGGCAGCGCCCAGAATAAACGCCCCGATACAGACCGAGCCGATGCGGGGGATTTGAGCGCGGTATTTTTCAAGCCACCCGATCAGATTGGCATCACCCAGCGCATCAAGCATTTCATCGGACCCGGCGGCGATCAGGGTGTGGATTTCACCCGGATCAAGATCGGCAAGGGCGACGGTATCAAGGGCAATGCCGGTATCGGTCATGACCGGGCCGCCGTGGCTTGAGGCCAATATGGTGCGATAAAGCGGGGTGCCGGTTGCCGGATCGCGGGCCTCGTGAAACGCCTGTAAGGGGCCGGTGACATCAAGCATCACGGTTTGCGGGGTGAGGATGAAAACGATGAGGCGGGGCAGGCGGGGTGTCACGCGGCATTGTCCTGAAATGAGGGGTAGTTGTCATTTATGCCATTTGCGGATCGGTTAATCTAGGGCCAACATTCAACCGCGCCGGAGAGATTGAGAATGACCGAAACCAAAACCGCAAATACCGCCCTGATCATGATCGACTGGCAGCAGGGTTTTGCCGATCTGGATTATTGGGGGCAGCGCAATAATCCGGGGGCGGAGGCCAATGGCGCGGCGCTTCTGGCGCATTGGCGGGCAAAGGGCGCACCGGTTATTCATGTGCGTCATGATTCAACAACCCCGATATCGCGCCTGCATCCCGATCATCCGGGGCATGAATTTATTGAGTTTGCCACACCGAAGGATGGTGAGCCGGTTTATGGCAAGCAGGTCAATTCGGCGTTTATCGGAACGAGCCTTGAGGCCGATTTGCGGGCGCGCGGGATCAATCAGATCGTTTGTTGCGGGATATCGACCGATCATTGCGTGAATACGACAACGCGGATGGGGGCGAACCTTGGCTTTGATGTGACGATTGTCAGTGATGCCTGTTTTGCGTTTGAGCGCAAATTACCCGACGGGCGGGTGTTTGGTGCCGATCTTGTGCATGATGTGGCATTGGCGAGCCTGAATGGCGAGTTTGCCAAAGTTTGCACGACAGATCAGGTGATCGGGGGGGATTGCGATTGACTTGCGTTCTGGCTTGACGCAGTTTTGCCGCCCGTCACCATCATAATCGTCCCCTGAAAAGGTTTGCCCCATGACCAAGATCGATACTGCCGAGAAGCTGCGCGAGATTTACGGAATGCCGATGGAATTGGCGGTTGCCAAGGCATTGACGAAACTGGACCCGCATTGCCGGCATTTTATCGAACTGGCACCCTTTGCCGTGATTTCATCGGCCGATGCCAAGGGCAATGCCGATGTCAGCCCGCGCGGCGACGGGCCGGGCTTTATCAAGGTGCTTGATGACAATACGCTTCTGATGCCGGATCGTCCGGGCAACAATCGCGTTGATACGTTATCGAACATCATTGAAAACCCGAATGTCGGGATGCTGTTTTTCGTGCCCGGTTTCAACGATACGCTGCGTGTGAATGGCACGGCGGAAATCCATAATGATCCGGCATTGCTGGCGCATTTTGCCGATACGCCGAAACCGCCAATCACGGTGATCAAAATCCGGGTCGCGGAAGCGTTCCTGCATTGTGCGAAATCGTTGATGCGCTCCAAACTCTGGAGCATCGAGAGCCAGGTGGATCGCAAGGTGATGCCGACCCTTGGCAAGATCATCAAGGATCAGACGTCAGCGAGTTTCGACGTCGGCACCCAGGAAGATGCCGATAAGTATTTCGCGCAATCCATCGCCGAACGCGGTTAAGGCATTCACGGCGGGGCATGTCCCCGCCGATGTCATATCGGGCAAAAAAGAAAATAGACCAGATGGCCTGTAAGCCGGGTTCTGTCCATGCGGCGAACCGCACTGGATGGCCATTCATCTGGGACGCCCGTCGCCGGACGCCTCCTGCAACCAACCCGAATGGTGGCGCGGAAACCCGCCTGCCGACAATGCCGAAGCATCCGGCCGACCATTCCTATTAGGTTTTGCTCCCGGTGGGGTTTACCATGCGTCCCGCATTGCTGAAGGACCGGTGCGCTCTTACCGCACCCTTTCACCCTTTCCTGATGGCTTGCGCGATCAGGTGGTTTGCTTTCTGTGGCACTTTCCCTAGGGTCGCCCCCGCCAGCCGTTAACTGGCACCGTATTTCCATGGAGCCCGGACTTTCCTCCCCCGTTCCGAAGAACCGGGGCGGCCATCCGGCCATCTGGTGGGCGTGATGTAGGTGACATTGACCGCGTCGTCAAGAAAAAGCAGTTTGTACAGGGACTTATACGATCGTTATCCGAACCATGCCAAAAACGCATGGAAGCCCGGAAATCTGCGGGTTTGCCATATCCCTCTTAAGGGGGTATGTCGTGTTTTCAGGCTCATATTGATGATGCCGGATTTTCATTTGAAGGATTGGCCATGCGTGCGGCGCTTTGGATTTCAGGCGCAATATTGATCTTTTGTGCTGTGTCTTTTGGGGCGCAGGCGAAAGACGTGCGTCTGTGCTATGACGACTGGCCGCCTTATGCCTATGACGATCAGGGTGTTGCGCGCGGGCTTGCGGTGGATATGGCGACCCGGTTCCTTGAAAATGCCGGGCATTCCGTCAGTTTTGTCGCGATGCCGATGGCGCGGTGCCGTTTCTCGCTGCGGCAGGGGGCGGTGGATGGCGTTTTGCTTGATGATCTTGCCAAGGCTGATGAAACCGGGCTTGTGATATCGTCCCAGTCCCTGGTTAGCAAGGTGACGGTGGCCGTGGTCAATTCGGGCTTTTGCCTTGGGACCTATCAGGGGGTGCGCAGCCTTGATAACACCAACTGGCTTAAAGTGATCGGGCAGTCCTATCCGGCGGAAATCCTTGCCAACGAAACCATGCATCCGGTGGAAGTTGCCGAATATGCCAAGGGGTTCGAGATGCTTAAACGGCACCATGTCGATGTGCTGTTTAGCGATCTGGCCTTTCTGCGTTTTGCTGGCGGGGATCAGAAAAGCCTGACGGGGTTCAAGGTGCTTTTGCCTGCGGTCGAGATTGAGGAGCGGTATTTGAGCCTGCGGTCCGATCTGGCGCCGGTGCTGAACGATTTTGACCGGGAAATGGCGCGCGGGCTTCTGACCGGGGTGGTGGATGGTATCTATCACCGGCATCTTGGCTTTAGCCGGGTCGGTTTTGCCCGCTATGTCGGGTTATCCGATATTCCGATTGCCAATCCGGGCGGCCTGATCGTTCAGTAAAGTCCGGCTTTATCGAGCAGGGCGCGCAGGATTGCGGCGCATTCTCCGTCCACCTTCCCCGAAATATTGGATGGCCGCCAGTGACGCTGAAAGGCGATGCGGCGTTTAAGCGCGTCATTCGGGCCATATCCCAGACGGTCGAGCATCGCATCGAATTCGGTTTCGGTGCAGGCTTCATCGCCCTTTGTGATATCGGGCGTTGCCCATAATCCAATGCCGTTCGCGGCCAGCCTGTCCCACGGGAACAGTTCGCCCGGGTCTTCCTTGCGGTCCGGGGCCATGTCGGAATGGGCGATGATGTGGTCAGGTCGGATATCGTAGCGGGTCAGGATATCGCGGCACAGCGCGATCACCGCGTCGATCTGGATGTCGGGAAAGGGACGATAGCCAAATTCATGGCCGGGATTGACGATTTCAATGCCGATGGAATTGGAATTCACATCATCGCATTCCTGCCACTGGCCGCGCCCGGCATGCCAGGCGCGTTTATCCTCGTCCACCAGACGGAAAATGGTGCCGTCTTCCTCGACCAGATAGTGGCTTGAGACCGAGGCCGCCGGATCACACAGGCGATCAAGGGCGGCCGCGCCACTTTGCATGCCGGTATAATGCAGGACGAGGATATCAATCGGTACGCCATCGGGCCTGTCGCCGTAATTGGACGAAGGGCGGGCGATGATGCGGTTCTTGAAATCCGTGTTTCCAGCAGACATCTCGGGTCAGTCCATTCCCTGTTCCTGTTGCTGCGGCGGTTTGCGCAGCATGATCACGCCAACCCCGGCCAGAACCGTCAGGCCGCCGATGATTTTAAGGGTGCTGATCGGTTCGTTAAAGACAATGAACGATCCGGCAACACTGATCACCGGGGCCAGCAACGACCACGGCACCACGACATTCACATCCTGCGTTTTCAGCAAATGATACCAGAAGCCATAGGCCACGATGGACGACATCACGACGGTGAAACTCGTGTTGGCCCATGCGACCCAGCTTGCATTGAACACCGCCTCAACCGCAGCCGGTTCGAGGAACAGCGAGAGGATCAGCAATTGCGGGGCGGCCATCAAAGCCATCCAGCCATTAAGCTGGAAAGTATCGATATTGCCGAGTTTTTTGATCATGACATTGGCAACCGCCCACATGAAGGCGGCAAACACCACCAGCAACAGGGGCAATTGCAGGTCGGTCATGGTCGGGTCCCAGAACATGATCATCACCCCGACAAAGGCCAGCGTCATGCCCGAAAGCCGTTTCCAGCCCAGCCGGTCATTAAAGAAATAGGTCGCCAGCATCGAGGAGAACGGCACACCGAGCAGAACGATAATCGCCACCGGCCCGGCATCAAGGATCGAAAGCGCAAAGAACAGCACCCCGAAATGGCCGGTGCCAAAGATGACCGACAGAATGGCGAGACGGCCAAAGCGGCCAGACGGCATTTTGGTGAAGGGCAAAAGCAGGATCGCAACCGATCCAAAACGGATCGCGGTCAGCATCAGGGGCGGTATTTCACTGACCGCACCCTTGACGGTCAGCATATTGACACCCCAGATCACGGCAACGGACAGGGCCATCAGAACGGCTTTGAGGGGCATGGCAGGGGCTTTCGGCAAAGCGCATCGGCGCTGGTGGCGCGTTTGCGGGTTTATCGGTATGCCCCTTCATCGGATGGAAAGAGCAACCCGACAAGTGAATTGTTTTCATTTGTCGGGTAAATTGTGACCGATCCGAATAGTGCCGTAAAGCATTGGCTGTGAAGCGTTATGACAGCCCGAGTTCCTCGCGGAGCATTTCGAGTTCGAGCCAGCGTTCTTCGCCCGCTTCGAGTTCGGCACGGGCCGCGGCCATGCGGTCGACCTTTTTCTGGAAGGCATCCGGGTCCTTGGTGAACAGGCTGCCATCCGAAAGGGCGGCTTCGATTTCGGCAATCTCGGCCTCAAGCTTGGCGATCTGGCCGGGCAGATTGTCGTATTCGCGCTGGTCCTTGTAGCTCATCTTGCCGGTTGGTTTGGGCTTGGCGGCCTGTGACGAGACGGATTTTTTGCCGCCTTTGCCCGATGTGCTGCCCAGCTTTTCCTCGGCGACAGCCGGGGCGGCGGACAGTTTGCGTTGGGCGATATAATCGGAATAGCCGCCGGGATATTCGGTGGCGATGCCGTTGCCTTCCATCACGATGGAGGACGTCACGACGCGATCCAGGAAATCACGGTCGTGGCTGACGAGCAAAAGCGTGCCTTCGTAATCGGCCAGCATTTCCTGCAACAGATCAAGCGTATCCATATCGAGATCGTTGGTCGGTTCGTCCATGATCAGAAGGTTGGTCGGCTTGGCAAGCTGCTTGGCGAGAAGCAAACGGTTACGCTCCCCACCCGACAGGGCACCGACGGGGCTGCGCGCCTGTTTTTCGTCGAACAGGAAATCGCGCAGATAGCTTACGACATGGCGCGGATTGCCACGCACCATGACCTGATCGCCGCCGATATCGCACAGCGTATCCCACAGGGTCATATTGTCATCAAGGGCCGCACGTTTCTGATCGAAATAGCTGGCATTGAGGTTGGTGCCGATCTTGATCGTGCCGCTATCGGGTTCAAGTTGCCCGGTCAGCATTTTAAGCAGGGTGGTTTTGCCCGCCCCGTTCGGGCCGATGATGCCGACCTTGTCGCCGCGCAGGATACGGGTCGAGAAACCGGTCAGGATCGTTCTGTCGCCAAAGGATTTGGTGATGTCGGTGGCCTCGATCACGACCTTGCCCGATGTGCTGCCGGCGTCAGCCGCCAGCGACACGTTGCCGATGCGTTCGATCTGCTGCGACCGGGTTTCGCGCATGTCCCACAGGCGGCGCAGACGGCCCTGGTTGCGTTTGCGACGGGCCGAGATGCCCTGCACGGACCAGACGGTTTCTTGGGCGATCAGTTTATCAAGCTTGGCGCGTTCTTCGGCTTCCTTGCGGAAGATTTCCTCGGACCATTCTTCGAATTTCGAGAAGTTCTGATCGGTGCGGTGCATGACGCCGCGATCAATCCACAGGATGCCGGTTGAAATCGCGTTCAGGAAGGCGCGGTCGTGCGAGATGACGACAACCGCACCGCGGAAGTTTTTGATCTCGCCCTCAAGCCATTCGATGGTCGGCAGGTCAAGATGGTTGGTCGGCTCGTCGAGCAGAAGGACCTGCGGATCGGCGATCAGGGCGCGCGCGATTGCCGCCCGGCGGCCTTCGCCGCCCGAGAGTTTGGTCGGGTCGGCCTGCGGATCGATATTGACCGAGTCCAGCAGCATATAGACGCGATAGGCATAATCGATTTCATGTTCGTCGAGCGCGGACAGAACATATTCCTCGACCGTGGCGTAGCCGTCGAATTTCGGTTCCTGATTAAGATAGGCGATCTTGCAGCCCGGCTGAACGAAGCGTTCGCCGCCATCGGCTTCGATTTCGCCAGCGATGATTTTAAGCAGGGTCGATTTCCCGCCGCCATTGCGCCCGACAAGGCACAGGCGATCCCGATCCCCGATGGCAAAGGAAACATCGGAAAACAGATCGTTGCCGCCAAAGGTCAGACGGATATCGTTTATATTGATCAGCGGTGGCGCCATGGAAAAACCGATAAGCTTGAGGTCATGAAAACTGGCCCCCTGCAAACCGCAAATCGCGGCATCTTGCAAGGGAAATCATTGCATGCAGGGCAGGGGTGCGTCGCAAGTGGCTGTTATCGGGGCGTGACCCTAGCGGATATTGCGTTCCTTGCGGATCTGATCCCAGGCGGCATTGATGCGGGCCATCTTGTGATTTGCCTGTTCGATGAATTCGGGCGGCATGCCCTTGGCGATCAGGGTATCGGGATGGTTTTCGCGCGACAGTTTGCGATGGGCGGCCTTGAGGTCATCGTCGCTGGCATCGCGGCCCAGCCCAAGCTGTTCATAGGGATCGGGGCCGCCGGGGCTGGTATAGGCATGATGCACGCGATCAAAATCAATATCGGCAAAGCCGAAAATGGTTGCGACCTTGTGCAGGAAGTCCTTTTCGGCCGGGTGCAGGGCACCATCGGCCATCGCGATCTGATAAAGCGCTTCGAGGATGCCTTCGAGCAAAGCACGTTCGCCGCGGAACAGAAGGGCGATCTGCCGGGCGTAGGGTTCAAAGCCGTCGGATGACTTGCGCGCCATGTCAAACAGGCGACCGACATTCTTTTCCTCGCCCGGCGGGATGTGGAAAACGCGCTTGAAGGCGTTGATTTCATCACGCGACACCACGCCATCGACCTTGGCCATCTTGGCCGAAAGCACGACAACGGCGGTGGCAAAGGCGACCTGACGCGCATCCTGCCCGCCGGGGAAGCTGCCCTGTGTACTGCCGCTATAGCCGCCAATGCGGGCGGTGCGGATATTGTGCTTGATCCTGTCGACGACATGACCGGCCGCCGCCCCCAGAATGGCGCCAAGCGGCCCGCCAAGGGCAAAGCCCGCGGTGCCGCCGATGATTTTACCCCAGATGCTCATACTTCTGATCAGGCTCTTGGTTGCGAAAAGGACATTCATTTATCGCCGTATCGGCCAGATCCCGACAGGCAAAGCGCATTAGATAGTACAGGTGGAGCAGGAAGCCAGTCTTTTCATTCAGGGAATCGTTGCAGTGTACCGGACGCGGTGGCGGCAGGGGGTAAATGTCGCGTCCTTTCAAGGGTCTGAGGCCTTGGCAAGTGGCGTCTTTCCGTCCGGCATGCACCATTGTAACAAAACGGTAACCCAACCGGAGATGAAAACGCACAGGTGCAGCCCAAGATAGCACTCATGCATCAGATGCAGGGCAATAGGGCGGAAAACGCGTGACCTGCTATACCAAAGTGTATAATACTATACCTAGGGTTAGTGTCCTGTTGAATATAAGTCTCTTGGGAGATTCGTAATGAGCTTTTTGTCGCGCATGAAGCTGATCTATCAGATTTCGTTGATAGGTTTAGCTGCGCTTTCTATTTTTGCGATCGTTGCCATGGTCCTGTTTGTCGCGGATTATCAGCGTCAAACTGCGGAAACGACTGCCGAGGAAGCCGTCGATGACCGATTGATCGTTGATGGGATCGCCCGAGAATTCCTGAACGCCCGGAGGCGTGAAAAAGACTTTCTGCTGCGGCTGGATGAAAAATACGCCGCCGACCATGCAGAAACGGTTGCGATTGTTCAGTCCGATTTGAAAAAGCTGGCCGATGATCCGGCCCTTGATCCGTTTGATGGTCAAATTTCGTCCATTGCGACGTCCTTTGACAATTATGCGGCGCAATTCGAAATCATCGCTGATTTGCAACAGAAAATCGGCTTGAATGAAGAAAGTGGCCTGCTTGGCAGTCTGCGCGCGTCCGTTCACAATGTCGAGGAAGCGCTGGACCAGTACAAGGCCGACAAGCTGACAATCATCATGTTGATGATGCGCCGACACGAGAAGGATTTCCTGGCGCGGATTGATCCGAAATATGTTGCGCGCATTGATGACCGTCTGGCGGAATTTGGTCCGGCATTGACCGCCGCCGACAGTATTCCTGCTGCGGAAAAGCAAAAGATTTCCGATCTGATGAAATCCTATGTGACGGATTTCAAGGCGCTGGCGGCGGGGATCCTTCAGCGCGAGGAAGAATTGGGCAAGCTGAGCGACTATTACGCCGCGGCAGAACCGGTTCTGGAACAGCTTAGTGCCGATATAGCGGCCATCGCAGCCACGAAGAAGGCGGAGGCAAACGCCATTTCGCAGCGTAGTCTGATCACGACGGTGGTGATGTTTGTGGTTGGCGCATTGGCGTTGCTGGTGCTGTCCGTATTGCTGTCAAAAGCAATTGTGCGCGCGATCGCCGGGCTGACGACAAAGATGACGCGGTTGGCGCATAACGACTTTGATGTCGACATCAATGAAGTCAATCGGGCCGACGAGATCGGCGAGATGGGCCGGGCGGTTCTGGTGTTCCGTGAAAACGGTATTGAACGCGTCAAGCTTGAAGCCGCCCAGCGCGAGGCGGATGAACGCCGCCGTAAACGTCTGGAAACGCAGGAACAATATATCCGCGAGTTTGATCAGGCGGTGGTGGCCGTCATGGCCGAGGTTGGCGGTGCCGTTGACCAGCTGCATCAAGTGTCAAATGTGCTGCGCAAAAGTGCGGATACTGCGGCAAACCAGTCCCTGGCGGTATCGTCGGGGACCGAGGAAGCATCGGCGAATGTGCAGCTTGTCGCGACGGCGGCGACCGAGCTTGCCGCATCCATCAACGAGATTTCCGGTCAGGTCAGCGAAACATCGAACATGGCGCAATCGGCGACCGAGCGTGCGCGCCATACCAATGAAAACATTCAGGGGCTGAATGATGCCGCGCTCAAGATCGGGGAGGTCATTGGTCTGATCAGCGATATCGCCGGGCAGACCAACCTTCTGGCGCTTAATGCCACCATCGAGGCCGCCCGTGCCGGTGATGCCGGCAAAGGTTTTGCGGTTGTGGCAAGCGAGGTCAAGAACCTTGCCAATCAGACGGCCAAGGCCACCGATGAAATCACCAGCCAGATTAACGGTATCCAGCAGGCGACCGGATTGGCGGTTGAGGCGATTGATGAAATCGTGCGGATGATTTCCGACATCAGTGAACGGGCATCGGCCGTTGCCGCCGCGGTCGAACAGCAGACGGTCGCGACCAGCGAGATTTCGCAGAATGTCGAACAGGCCGCCGCCGGGACCGAGGAAATATCAGCCGCCATGCAGGGCGTATCGGCAGCAGTTGCCGAAACCAATGTTGCCGCCAATGACGTGCATGGTTCGGCCGATAATCTTGGCACCCAAAGCGGTCATTTACGCGGTCAGATTGACGGGTTCCTGGAACGCATGCGATCACTTTGACGGTGAAATGTCGACATTAATGTGCAGCCCGGCCTTGTCCGGGCTGCTTTTTTTGCGATAAAATCCCGACAAAGCGTATAAGTGAATGCCGCAAAGCGCATCGCGAAAGTTAACAACGGGATTTCAGGAACGCCGCATGACCGACACACCACGGACTGACAAACCACGTATCGTATCATCGTCACATCTTGTTTCGGAACGCGCGGCCGAGCTTTCCGAGCTTGAATTTGCCCTGATCCTGTCGGGCAATGCGTTTAACCGCTGGATGGTGCGGTGCATGCGGGCGGCGGGCATGCCCGATGTTTCGGTTCTTGATATCCTTGTTCTGCATAACGTCAATTCACGCGAGCGGGAAAAAAGCCTGTCGGAGGTCTGTTTCGTTCTGAATGTCGAAGACAGCCATCTGGTGAATTATTCGCTTAAGAAACTGCGCAAGCTGGGACTGGTTGACGGGATCAAGCGCGGTAAGGAAGTGCATTATTCGACGACCAAGGACGGCCGCGCGATGTGCGAGAAATACCGCGAGGTGCGCGAAGCCTGTCTGGTGGAGACGTTCCAGCGATTGGGTGTTAATCACGAGGAAGTCGGTGATGTGGCCAAGACGCTGCGCGCGATTTCGGGCGTGTATGATCAGGCATCGCGCGCGGCGAGTGCGATGTGATTGACTTCCAGAGTTTCTGAAGAGCAGACAAAGGGCAGCGCGATGGGTATCGGGGCTGCCTTTTTCATGTCTGCGTTTTAGGGCTGCGGCAGAAGGGTTCGGTTATGGGTCGGGGACATGATGATTTCGTTGAAGCAAACCCGTGCCGGGGCGGCGACGACATAGGCGACCATATCGGCCAGATCGTCGGGTTTTAGCATCAGGGCGCGTTCGTCTTCTTTGATCGGGACGGGGCGTTGGTCAAGGATCGGGGTGGCGACTTCGCCGGGGCTTATGCAGCAGCAGCGGATATTGTTGTGCATTTCTTCCTGATTGATGCTGTGCGATAGGTCGACAACGCCGCGTTTTGACGCGACATAGGCCGGGCCCGCGACGGGAAATTCATGCTTTGCCGCCCATGACGCGATATTGATGATCAGTCCGTCCTGTTGATCACGCATGAAGGGCAGGGTTGCGCAAACCGTGTTCGCCACACCATTGAGATTGACCGCGACGATGCGGTGCCAGTCGGCAATATCAAGATCGCGCCAATGCCGTTTGGGGGTGTTCATGCCCGCACAATTGATCAGGACATTGATCGAGCCCATGGAATTTTTGATATTCCGGGCGGCATCAAGGACCTGATCGCTGTTGCTGATATCAAGCGGGTGGATTTCGACTTTTCCGCCCTCTGACGTGATTTCGTTTGCGACCGTAAGAAGGGTTTCTTCGCGCCGTGCGGACAGGGCGACATGCGCACCCGCCGCGGCAAGCGATTTTGCGATTGCCTCGCCGATGCCGCTTCCGGCACCAGTGATCCAGACTGATTTCCCTGAAAGATTCTGCATTCGCTTTTTCCCGTTTGTGATGTGGCGGGAGCCTAGCACACGGCCATAAATCGAGAAATATCATATTGATGGCGCATTCTGGCAGGATGACGCCGATAAAATATCCTGCGTCGTTTCCCGTATTATGCATATCAGCCATGAAATAACATTGACAATTTATCAGTAAAATGTGACCGTTCTGTTGGGAGGCTACTTCGGAGTCACGAGATGCGCGAAAAAATGCATGTCGGCCTCATCACACACAGGGAGACTTGACTGATGCTTAAAAAGGCACTTTCCACCGTCGCAGTTGCCGCAATCACGATGTCGGCCGGTTTTGCCATGGCCGCCGAAAAATGGGATATGGCGACCCCGTATCCGGACGCGACATTCCACACCCAGAACATCATCGAATTTGCCAAGGACGTGAAAGAAGCGACCGGCGGTGAGCTTGACATCACCGTTCATTCCGGTGGTTCGCTGTTCAAGCACCCCGACATCAAACGTTCGGTGCAGCGCGGTCTGGTTCCGGCCGGTGAAACCCTGATTTCGCTTTTGTCGAATGAAGACCCGATTTACGGCGTTGACGCGATCCCGTTCCTTGCGACCAGCTATGACGAAGCCAAAAAGCTTTGGGAAGCATCGCGCCCGGCGATTGAAGAAAAACTGGCCGGTGATGGCCTTAAGGTCCTTTATGCGGTCGCATGGCCGGCACAGGGTCTTTATACCGCCAAGCCCGTCAGCACGGTTGATGACCTTAAAGGCATGAAGTTCCGTGCCTATAACTCGGCAACGTCGAAACTGGCAGACCTGACCGGCATGGTCGGCACCCAGGTTGAAGTGCCGGAAATCCCGACCGCCTTTGCGACCGGCATTGTCGAAGCGATGATGACCTCGCCCTCGACCGGTGCGAATTCCAAGGCATGGGACTTTGTGCAGAATTTCTATGACGTTCAGGCATGGCTTCCGAAAAACATGGTGATCGTCAATGCCAAGGCATTTGACGGTCTGTCGCCGGAAGTGCAGAAAGCCGTCATGGACGCAGCCGCCAAAGCCGAAACGCGTGGCTGGGAAATGAGCATGGCCGAAACCGACGAGAAGAAAAAGGTTCTGGCCGATAACGGCATGAATGTTGCCGCACCGAGCGACGCGCTGAAATCCGGTCTGGCCAAGGTTGGCGAACAGATGGTTGCCGATTGGCAGGCAGAAGCCGGTGATACCGGGGCTGCCATCATCGACGCTTATAAAAAGTAAGCGACGAACCGACTTTTCCGATCCGGGTGAATACGCCCGGATCGGGACGCCCCGCCGAAATTCATGATATGACTGTCCGAAGGGGCTTTGCCCTTGTTAGCCACCACTGGGAAATCCCGCGGGCGGAAAGGGGACTGCTGTGCGCAGATCATTAGATTATTTGTTCAAATTCAGTGCGGGGTTAGCGGCCATTTTTCTGGTTGCCATCGCATTGCTGATCCTGGCCTCGTCGCTGGGCCGGTTTGTCGGAATTGCCGTGCATGATGCCAATGAACTTGCCGGTTTCTCGCTTGCGGCGGGGACGTTCCTCGCACTTGGTCCGGCGCTTCGGGCGGGCACCCATATCCGGGTTCTGATTGTGTTATCGCACCTTAAGGGCGGTTTGCGCCGGGGGATCGAGAGCATCACGCTTGCCGCGGCAAGTTTTCTTGGCGGGTATTTCGCCTACTGGATGGCGGTTCTGGCCGAGGAAAGTTTTTCATATGGCGATACGTCGCCCGGTGTTCTGGCCTTTCCGCTTTGGATACCGCAGGCCGCCATGGCGTTCGGGCTGATTGTTTTTACCATCGCCATGCTTGAAGCATTGTTTGATGTGGCGCGCGGTCGTGCGCCCGGCTTTGCATCGCGTGAAACCAGCGAACTGACGGAATAGGGGGACGGTCATGGAAGTACTTGAAATCGGCCTGATCCTTATGGGGTTGATGTTCCTGTTTCTGGGGGCGGGGCTTTGGGTGGCATTGTCGTTATTTGCGGTCGGTGTCATCGGACTTGAATTTTTCACCAGCGCGCAGACCGGACCGATCATCGCGACGACCGCGTGGTCGGGGCTGGCAAGCTGGTCGCTGGCACCGCTGCCGCTGTTTATCTGGATGGGTGAAATCCTGTTTAGGTCGCGGTTGTCCGAGGATATGTTTACCGGCCTGGCACCTTGGCTGAACAAGCTTCCGGGGCGGTTGTTGCATGTCAATATTCTGGGCTGCGGGATTTTTGCCGCGGTGTCGGGGTCGTCGGCGGCGACGGCGGCGACGATTGGCCGGATGTCGATCCCGGAACTGCGCAAGCAGGGCTATGCCGACCGGCTGATCCTTGGCACGCTGGCCGGTTCCGGTACGCTTGGGCTTCTGATCCCGCCGTCGATCATCCTGATCGTGTATGGCGTTTCGGCGGAGCTTTCGATTGCGCGCCTGTTCATTGCCGGCATCCTGCCCGGTGCGATGCTGATCATCCTGTTCATGGGCTTTGTCATGATCTGGGCGACGGCGAACAAGGACAAGATGCCGCCTGCCGGGCCGGATATGGGCTTTATGGAAAAGGTTCGGGCGTCTGGCCGCCTGATCCCGGTGATTGTGCTGATTGCCAGTGTGATCGGGTCGATCTATGGCGGGATTGCCACCCCGACGGAGGCTGCGGCCTTTGGCGTGGTCGGTGCGCTGATCCTGTCGGCCATTAGCGGGTCGCTTAACCGGGCGAGCTTTATTGACGGCCTGATGGGGGCGACGCGCACATCGTGCATGATCGGTTTCATCCTTGCCGGGGCGGCGGTTTTGACCGTCACCATGGGCTTTACCGGCATTCCGCGCGAGCTTGCGGCATGGATCGCGGAAATGAACCTTTCGCCCTATGCGTTGCTCGCGGCACTGACGGTGTTCTTTATCGTGCTGGGCTGCTTCCTTGACGGGATTTCGGTGGTGGTTCTGACCACGTCGGTGATCCTGCCGATGGTGCAGGCCGCCGGGATCGATCTTTTGTGGTTTGGCATCTATGTGGTGCTGGTGGTCGAAATGTCGCAGATCACCCCGCCGGTCGGTTTCAATCTTTTTGTTCTGCAAGGGCTTACGGGCAAAAACCTGTTTTCCATTGCACGGGCTTCCCTGCCGTTCTTCTTCCTGCTTTTGCTGGCGGTTTTGCTGATTACGGTCTTCCCCGAAATCGCCACCTGGCTTCCGCAGAAAATGAACGGCTGACCCGCGCCGTTTAACGGTCGGCGCATTCGCAAGATTTGTTTGAATACGATGCTGAAGGAGTAAGCATCATGGCTTCGCACACCCAAAATTCGCCCGCTTCGCAAACCACTGATCAGACGACTGGACAGCCGAAATGGCAGTTCTGGATCGACCGTGGCGGTACCTTTACCGATATCGTCGCGCGCAAACCCGATGGCAGCCTTCTGACGCACAAGCTGCTGTCGGAAAACCCGGAACGTTATGCCGATGCCGCCATTCAGGGCATTCGCGAACTGCTTGACGTCCCGGCGGGCGAGAAAATCCCGGCCGAGAAAATCGAGGCCGTCAAGATGGGCACCACGGTTGCGACCAATGCCCTGCTTGAACGCAAAGGGGATCGCACGGTTCTGGTGACCACGACCGGTTTCCGCGATGCGCTGCGCATTGCCTATCAGAACCGCCCGAAGCTGTTTGATCGCAATATCAAGCTGCCGGAAATGCTGTATGAGCGCGTGATCGAGGCCGATGGCCGCTTTGACGCGCAGGGCGAGGAACTGACCGCGCTTGATCGCGAGAACCTGCGTAAAGACTTGCAGGCCGCCTTTGATGACGGCATCCGGGCATGTGCCATCGTGTTCATGCATGGCTATCGTTATACCGCCCATGAAAATGCAGCCGCCGAGATCGCACGTGAGATCGGCTTTACCCAGGTATCGGTCAGCAATCAGGTCAGCCCGTTGATGAAACTGGTATCGCGCGGCGATACCACGGTTGTTGATGCCTATCTGTCGCCGATCCTGCGCCGGTATGTTGATCAGGTCGCGGGCGAGCTTGGCGGTGTGAAGCTGATGTTCATGCAGTCCAATGGCGGGTTGACCGATGCCGCGAAGTTCCAGGGCAAGGATGCGATATTGTCCGGCCCGGCGGGTGGTGTTGTCGGCATGGTGCGGACCGCCGAAATGGATGGCTTTAATCAGGTCATCGGTTTTGATATGGGCGGCACATCGACCGACGTTTCGCATTATGACGGCGAATATGAACGCGATTTCGAAACCCAGGTTGCCGGTGTGCGCATGCGCGCCCCGATGATGAAAATCCATACGGTTGCGGCCGGTGGCGGGTCGATCCTGCATTTCGATGGTGCGCGTTTCCGTGTCGGCCCGGACAGTGCCGGTGCCAATCCCGGACCGGCGGCCTATCGCCGTGGCGGGCCGCTTGCAGTGACCGATATCAATGTCATGCTGGGCAAGGTTCAGCCGGAATTCTTCCCGAATGTGTTTGGCCCCGAAGGCAACGAGCCGCTTGACGCGGATGCGGTCAAGGCGGGCTTTGCCGACATGGCGCTTAAGATCAAGGAAGCCACCGGTCAGGTCCGCACGCCTGAAGAAGTCGCCGAAGGGTTCCTTCGGATTGCTGTCGAAAACATGGCGAACGCGATCAAGCAGATTTCGGTTCAGCGCGGCTATGACGTGACCGATTACATTCTGCAATGCTTTGGCGGGGCCGGCGGGCAGCATGCCTGCCAGGTGGCCGATACGCTGGGCATGACACGCGTGTTTGTCCATCCGTTTGCCGGGGTTCTGTCGGCCTATGGCATGGGGCTTGCCGATATCCGCGCAATGCGCGAACAGGCGGTCGAGGCGAAGCTTGAAACGTCTGCCCTTGCGGGGCTTGATGAAAGCCTTGATGCGCTGGCACTTGAGGCGCGCGGCGAGCTGCATGAGCAGGGCATTGGGGATGCCAAGATCAGCATGCTGAAAAAGCTGCATCTGCGTTATGACGGCACGGATAATCCGTTGATCGTTGATTTCGGTGATGTTGCCTCGATCAAGGCGCAGTTCGAAGAACAGCACAAGCAGCGTTACGGCTTTGTCATGGATGAAAAGCCGCTGGTGGTCGAGGCCGTCGCGGTCGAGGCGATTGGCGAAACCCAAGGCCTGCCCGATGCCGAGGCCGAAGTTGCCAAGGATGGCGTCAGACCCGATCCGCTTGCCACCCGCAAGGTGGTGTTTGATGGCAAATCCGAAGATACGCCGTTCTATAAACGTGAAGATCTGAAACCGGGTGCCACCGTGCGCGGCCCGGCGGTGATTGTCGAGCCGGTCGGCACCACGGTGCTTGATCCGGGCTGGGAAGCCAAGGTCAATGGCCGGGATCATCTTGTGCTGACCCGTGTTGTGCCGTTGAAACGGTCGGAAGCGATTGGCACGCAGGCCGATCCGGTGATGCTTGAGGTGTTCAACAACCTGTTCATGAATATCGCCGAACAGATGGGGGTCACGCTTGCCAACACGTCCTATTCGGTCAACATCAAGGAACGGCTTGATTTCTCGTGTGCGCTGTTTGATCAGGAAGGTCTTCTGATTGCCAACGCACCGCATATGCCCGTCCACCTTGGATCGATGGGTGAATCAGTTCGGGCCGTTATGGAAAACAATGCCGGGAAAATGAAATCCGGCGATGTTTATATGCTGAACGATCCCTATAACGGCGGCACGCACCTGCCCGATATCACGCTGATCACGCCGGTGTTTGGTGATGATGGCAAGGAAATCCTGTTCTATGTCGCATCGCGTGGCCACCATGCCGATGTTGGCGGGATCACCCCGGGCTCCATGGCGCCAAATTCCCGCATTCTTGAGGAAGAAGGCGTTCTGATCGACAATTTCAAACTGGTTGATCAGGGCAAATTTGACGAGGCCGGTTTGACCGCCCTTCTGGAGGGCGCGAAATACCCGGCACGTAACCCGTATCAGAACATCGCCGATCTGCGCGCACAGATTGCCGCCAATGAAAAGGGCGTGCAGGAATTGCGCAAGATGGTCGATCACTTCGGGCTTGATGTTGTGCATGCCTATATGGGCCATGTGCAGGACAATGCCGAGGAAAGTGTTCGCCGTGTGATCGACGTGCTCAAAGACGGCGAGTTTTCCTATGAAATGGATAATGGCGCGGTGGTGAAAGCCAAGGTCACGATCCATAAGGAAACCCGTTCGGCGACGGTTGATTTCACCGGTACGTCCGATCAGCTTGATAACAACTTCAACGCCCCATCGGCGGTAACAAGGGCGGCAGTTCTTTATGTCTTCAGAACGCTTGTTGATGATGACATTCCGCTGAATGCCGGGTGCCTGAAGCCGGTTAACCTGATCGTGCCGGAAGGATCGATGCTCAATCCGCGTTATCCGGCCGCCGTGGTTGCCGGGAACGTTGAAACATCGCAGCATGTGACGGATACGCTCTATGCCGCGCTTGGCGTGATGTCGGGTGCGCAGGGCACGATGAACAACTTCACCTGGGGCAATGATACGCACCAGTATTATGAAACCATCTGTGGCGGTACCGGTGCGGGCCCGGATTATGACGGGACATCGGGTGTGCATTCGCACATGACGAATTCGCGCCTGACCGATCCGGAAGTCCTTGAATGGCGTTTCCCGGTTCTGCTTGAAAGCTTTGGCATCCGCAAAGGGTCCGGCGGGGCAGGCAAGCACAAGGGCGGGGACGGCACGGTACGCCGGGTGCGCTTCCTTGAAGAAATGACCGCATCGATCCTGTCGAACCACCGTCGCGTGCCGGTTCAGGCCGTTGGCGGCGGGGAGCCGGGCAAGCTTGGCCGCAATGCGATTGAACGCACCAACGGCACGGTCGAGGAACTTAAAGGTACTGACGGTGCCACCATGTATCCCGGTGATGTCTTCATCATCGAGACGCCGGGTGGCGGCGGTTACGGCAAAGCCTGATCACAATACTCAGAGCCGACAGGACATCCGGGAACACCCGCCCCTCATCACGGGGTGTTCCCGACAGGGTGTTACCTGTCAGACTTGCAGCCGCCGGGAAACCGGCGGCTTTTTTATGAATTCCAGACATTGGCATTGAGATGCCGGATTAAATGAACAATGATTGGAAATCCGGATGACCTGCAATCGGGTGCCGGACCATCAAATAGCCCCCGCAATATTGGATGGGATAGATCACTGTGAAGTTTCTGATTTTGAATCAGCGTTATGCGGTTCTGGCCGGTGTGACGCTTTTGACTTTTGCCTCGTTGATCTGTGCTGCTGCGGTCGATGTCTGGTTCTGGGTGCCGGTGGCGATCTTTGGCGCGTTGATGGTGGTGGGCTGGTTTGATTTGCGCCAGACCCGGCATTCGATCCTGCGCAACTATCCGGTTAGCGGGCATATCCGGTTTATCCTTGAAAGTTTCCGCCCGGAAATCCGGCAATATATGATCGAAAGCGATCAGGACGAGGTGCCGTTCAGCCGCCAGTCGCGCGGGCTTGTCTATCAGCGCGCCAAGGGGGTCGAGGACAAGCGCCCGTTTGGCACGATCGAGGATGTGTATGGTTCCGGCTATGCGTGGCTGACCCATTCGGTCACGCCGACCAGCATCACCGATATCGATTTTCGCGTGCGGGTGGGCGGGGCGGCCTGCAAGCAGCCCTATGACGCCAGCCTTTATAATATTTCGGCGATGAGTTTTGGCTCGTTATCGGGCAATGCCATTCTGGCCCTGAACAAGGGGGCGAAAAAGGGCGGTTTTGCCCATGATACCGGCGAGGGCAGCATCAGCCGCTATCACCGCGAAGGTGGCGGGGATCTGATTTATCAGGTGGCGTCGGGTTATTTCGGATGCCGCAACCATGATGGCACTTTTTCCGAGGAACGCTTTGCCGAAACCGCATCCGACCCGCAGGTCAAGATGATCGAGGTGAAGCTGAGCCAGGGGGCCAAGCCCGGCCATGGCGGCATGTTGCCCGCCGCCAAGATCACCCCGGAAATATCCGAGGCACGCGGCATCCCGATGGGGATCGATTGCATATCGCCGGCCGCGCACAGCACGTTTTCCACCCCCGTCGGCCTGATGGAATTCATCGCGAAACTGCGCGATCTTTCGGGCGGCAAGCCGGTCGGTTTCAAGCTTTGTATCGGGCATCGGCGCGAGTTTATGTGCATCGTCAAGGCGATGCTGAAAACCGGTATTCTGCCCGATTTCATCGTGGTCGATGGCAAGGAAGGCGGTACGGGTGCGGCCCCGGTCGAATTTGCCAACCGGGTCGGCATGCCGATGCGCGAGGGTTTGACATTCGTGCATAATGCCCTTCGCGGTGCGGGTGTGCGTGATCAGATCAAGATCGGGGCGGCGGGCAAGATCGTTTCGGCGTTTGATATCGCGCAGACATTGGCGCTGGGGGCGGATTGGTGCAATGCGGCGCGGGGGTATATGTTTGCGCTGGGTTGCATTCAGGCGCAGTCATGCCACACCAACCATTGCCCGGTTGGTATCGCAACCCAGGACCCGCTGCGCCAGCGGGCCCTTAATGTGGGTGACAAAAGCGACCGGGTGGCGCGGTTCCACCATAATACCATGCATGCGCTGGCCGAAATTACCGGGGCGGCGGGCCTGACCGATCCGCGCAATTTCATGCCTTATCACTTCATGGTGCGCCAGAAGGACAACGAGTTTCTTGATGGCAACGAAGCCTATCCCTACCTGCCCGAAGGGTTCCTTGTGTCCGGCGGGCCGGAGATCGAGGGGCTGCATGACTGGTATTCACGCTGGGATCGGGCATCGGCGGAAACCTTCGCGCCCAAGGAAATCCCGTTCGGGCCGTTCAAACGCCATGCGAATATCGCAGGGGAACGGGCAGCGCAGTAGGAGGCATTAAAGCAGGAGGCATCCCATGGCCGTCAAACGCATCGTTTCGAACTTTGCCGTCGATGATATCGCAAAGGTCAGGGCGTTTTACGAGGATGTCCTTGGCCTTGACTGCGTGATGGATCACGGCTGGATCGTGACCTTTGCCGCCGAGAGGCAAAAGACAATGCCGCAGGTCAGCTTCGCGACCGAAGGCGGTTCCGGCACCCCGGTGCCCGATCTTTCAATCGAGGTCGATGACCTTGAGGATATGCTGGCATGCATCAAAGCAGCCGGGATCGAGATCGAATACGGCCCGGCGGTTGAGCCGTGGGGTGTGAAACGGTTTTATGTTCGCGATCCGGCGGGCAGGCTTCTTAATGTTCTGTGTCACGTGTGAGGGGAGCCCGTTCGGATCGTTCAAACGGTACAAAAAATGTCGTGGCCGAGAACGTAGCGCAGTAGGGGAAGCGTATTTTTGTTATCAATCTACGGTGAACTACTTAACGTCTTGAATAAGCATCTTTAGTTGTTTTACAGTTATGTATTGCACTCATTTCGGTGAGTGAAATTTGAAAATAGTTGGTGAATCTATGTCGAGTATACCTAATCATTTTTCTCTGGAAAAGTTCGACAATATAATAAAGGAAATTTCTTCTTCAAAAGAGGAATTGATTATTGATGATCAAATTAATTTGGCTGGATACTGTGAATATTCTCGTTTTTTGCAGTTAATATTCTCTTGGTCTGGGTATAAATTCAATAATGCTCTGGTTTTACCGGCTGAAGATGAAGGCAGTCAGGCCTTTCGAGAGTTCGCTTCTAGTTTGTATGGAGTATCTGCACTCAATTTTTGTTCTTATGTTGTTTTTAAGAATGGAAATAAAGTAAGTCGTCGATTGGCAATGGAAAAATCAGAACATTTTGTTCGTAAGTTTTATACGAAGAATATTTCTGATATTGTGTGTGGTGATGTTGCTTATATATTTAATATAGACAATGCCAAGAAATTAAAAAATAACCCAATAATATATAATGAATTGGGAAAGGTTAGGGACAAGAAAGAGTTTTCTTATATTGTTAGATCAATATTGGAACGTATCTGTCCGGACATAAAAGACGGTATGGTGCGGGAAAAAATAGGTGATATTTCAACTTTTGTGTATGAAGCTTTTCTCAATACACACGATCACGCGAGGTATGACGTGTCTGGTCATGAGTTGCAGCGATCAGTAAGGGGGGTTGTTTTTAAATATCATGATGTCCTTAAGGAAAATATTGTTTCTGAAAGTAATAAATACCCAAGCCTAAGAGAGTATTTTTCTGGATGGCAATTGCGGCCGGGGGAGGAAAATCTGAAGTTCCTCGAGATTAGTGTTTTTGATTCCGGCCCAGGAATAGTACAGACGCTACTTGCAAAAAATAAAAATATTACAAAACAGGAAGCAGAAGAAAAAAGCCTTAGTGATCAATATCCAATTATAAAGAAATCTTTTCAAGTTGGTCAAACGTCAAAAGTAAACCCAGCTAGAGGGAATGGTCTTCCCCTGATAATTGGTGCAATTAAGAGCTTTGGAGGGGCTTTCATGCTGAGGACGGGGGTGTTCAATCTAGTTAATTGTTTTAAAATAGCAGATGACTCTGATATAACAGAAGATGATATAAGACTTGAGGATTACAAGGAAAAGGGTTCACTTTCAAGAGTGCCATCTGCTTGCGGTACCGTAATCTCAGCTTTAATTCCATTAAATAAGGTTTAAAGTAATGGGAGCAATTTTTAGTTTCAATTATTCTATGTCAGGGGTCAGCGCATTTGATCGTATTGTTATTATGTTCTGTGGGGAGGGCTTTGATTCTGACGAATATGAAGATGCGGTCAAGTTCGTCACGGACCGAGGCTTGTGTCCTCATAAAATAGTTTTAATCTTGAACGAAGCTGATTACTCCTCTGTTCTTCAGCGACCTAAGGCAATCGAGCAAAGGTCCTTGCCGGTAAATGATAAGTCGGACATCTACCTTTTAAAATTTGACTCAAAAGGTGAATTACTAGGCCTAAAAAGAATTAGCTCATGGGGAAGATGTTCTAGTGATCTGGTTGTGAGCTGTGGGTTTCGTTCCAGCCTCATTAGGCAAGGGATGACTCAGATATTTAGAAAAAGATCAGCGATGTTGGATGCTGGTCATACAGCTTATTTCACTAATTCTCAGAAAATTGAGCAAAATGTAAAAGACCGGCGGCGTTACTTTCTTAGAGCTTCTAACGCTCTATCAGAAGGAAGTGAGGTGTTATTTATCGCCTTTAGTCTCTTACCTTACATGGATGACAGCTTAACTAGGGTCCACGTTGATACATCGACGATAACTAGTGTGATTTATGCTTCCTTTCTATTGAGAAAAGGTAGTTCCTTTCCTCAAGTGCATAACTTCAAATCTTATCAAGGTATTGAAGGGCATGTTTTTAGTCTTGGGGAGAGAAATTTAGTTATAATTTCTGCATCTCAATCGGGGAAACTGTTCGAAAAAATTAAAAACAAGATTGATGAAAAAACTAAGATTCTCACCTTGTTTAAACTTTCTGACGAAATTTTCCCCGACGAAAACGTTATTTGTGATTTGCGGAAAGACAAAGAGGCAAACCCTAATGGGTACAAAGTTCATCCTGTGCTTGATAGTGATCGTGTAAAGGGGGCGCGACCACTGAGAATGCTTGGAGAACAGTTTGTGGTCGGGCTTTCTCAAGCAAAAGGTGTTACTCCAGCAAAGAGTGATTTGCCAAAAGCAACAAGAGATATTCTGCAAAGCATGTTAGGGCAATCAATATTCTCATGCTTTTGTCTTGGTTATGAGGATTCAGTTTATCCTTTATGGGTCCGACCTGAGAATATAGTTGCCTGCAAAGCGTTCAAGGATTGGATAGAGGATATTGTCAGGCGGAATATTCCCGTGTCTGTTTCGGCAATTATAGAGTTAGATGGAGATGAAGGTTCCAAGTCAGCTGCTCAAATAATTAGTGACGAGTTAAAAAAAGCACTTGGGAAAAGCATACAAATCATATCTAGCTCCCAACTGGATGATGTGGATGACTTAAAAGAATCTAACGGCGCTGTTATTGTAGTGGGAGGAGCAATTGGACGCGGGCGTAAATTTCTCCAAGTAAGTCAATCTTTAAGAGATGTCGCACCGAAGTCCCATAGAATATACCTCAGTGGTATATGTATGACTGAGTCTGTTAAAGACACAAAATTTCTAGAATCAAATTTGGAATATAAGCGGCATTCTTTCCAGAGGCTTCTTGATTTGCATATACCGAGACGAGAGAATTTTTGCTCTTGGAGGGAAGAAAGGGAGCTTGTCAGTATCATTATCGATGACACTGATGATTGGGAAACTGACCACGGAGAATTAGTTAGAAGATTTTTCATTAATCGCCGTAATCAACTGCAAGATGGTGATTTAATAGATAATGTATTCTTAAACTCAGTTGATGATATAGTTTATCATCTTCGGGATAATTTTGCTTTTGTTGAGGAAGGTTTCTCTTGTGAGAGTATTTCTCAAGCAGATGTTTATGCAGTTGCATCAACGTTGCTGCATCGATTGAGGTTGGATGATGCGGTTGATAAAGCTAGCCAGCTTGTAAACAATGAGTTTGAGCATTCCGTTCTCTCTCCTACAACTTTTGCGCGTTACAATGATGGTGTGATACAGGCGGCCTTCTTAAGAGCTGCTCAGCCCGTAGAATTGAATTTCCTTGAAAATGATAACTTTAGTAAGCAGATGGGTGATTTGATCATCGATTGTTTGAATGATCGAAATAAACCACAAGGAGAGGCCGTTCTGGAGTTTCTACTTGCCTTAATACTAGGCCGTTTAACGTTGCAAACAGAGGATATGGAGCGCATCAGAGACAAATGCGCTTCTTCAGCCAGTTTGGACGTCGCTGATTTCATGCTAGACGTATTGTTCCAGCGAACGGAAGTCGGCAAGCGCGTGAACTCTTCGTTATATGGGTGGTAGCTGGAATCAGGCCGCCCGCTGCATCTCCACGGTCGGAATATCGCGCCCCGGGATCGGGCCGGTGACGAGGAAGCCGAATTTGCGGTAGAACGCCTTGGCGCGTTCGTTGTGCGCGACGACGGAGAGTCTGACGGTCGCATGCGGTTTGCGTTCGGCCAGCGCATCAAGGGCTGCGATCATCAATGCCTTGCCCGCGCCCATCCCATGTGCCGCCGGGTCGACCATGATCCAGTCGATTTCGGGATTGTCATGTATGACAATGACATAGCCCAGCAGGTCGTCGCCCTGGGTTGCGACGATGACGCCGTGATTGTCGCTTGAAAGCGCATTTTCAAACACACCGGTCGACATATCGACATAGCGGGCAACCGTCGCGGTCGCGGCATCGCCCATGCCTTCGATGAAATAGGTTGAATCGGTAGCGCGTTTGGTAAGGTCGCGGATGAAGGGGAGGTCGTTGGCCGTGCCTTTGCGGATCTGCATTCGTGGCTCGTTGTCTTTTTATTGTTGCGTCTTTTCAGGCGATAGTCGGTGCCCGGAACATGCGGGTTTTCGGGCTGTTGTCACGTTTTGAGTCTGATCCTGACTGTCGTGGGAGGCTCATACCAAAGGTGTGTCTGAATGTCACCACAGCACAGGTTGAACTTTGGGTGAAAGTCGCATTTTTTGAGGTCGCGTGCAGTGATGTGGCACACAAGGGACGATAAAAAGGCGATTTATTTTTTGCGGTTTTTGTCGCGATACATTTCCCGGTCGGCCATATCCATCATTTCTTCGAGGCTTTCCTTGACCGGTTCGAAAAAGACCGAGGCCCCGGCGCTTATTTTCGGGGTTTCGTGGATCGGTTTTTTTGATCCCGGCACCGAAATTCTGGTCGTTTGCAACACATTGCGGATGCGGGTGATGATGGTGGTCAAATCGCCGCGATTGCGCACATAGCCCAGAATGGCAAATTCATCGCCGCCGATCCGCCCGCAGATATCGACCTCGCGAATGGAGGCGGTGATGGCCGCGCCCACGGCCTTGAGTGCGGCATCCCCTGCGGCATGGCCATAATCATCGTTCCAGTGTTTCATGTCATCGAGATCGATGAAGATCAGGCCGATATGATGGTGATAGCGTTTGGCGATGCGGATTTTCTGCTGGGCCAGCATTTCAAACCCGGCGCGGTTGTTAAGCCCGGTCAACTGATCAGATAGCGAGATGCTGCGCATGATCTGAAACTGTTCATAGAGCCGAAGGTCGGCTTCGATCAGGTCGCGTATGGTTTCGATCAGTTTTTGCAGGGTGTCGGAATATTGGGTGGGTTTGCAGTCAAACACGCAGATCGTGCCAAAGATCGTGCCGTTCGACCATGTGACTGGCACCCCGAAATAGGAACAGAAACCGTCCTCGGTCAGTTCCGGGTTATCGGCCCATTCGGATTTGCCACGCGCATCGGGTTCGTAAAAACTGCCGCCCTGCGCGATGACCTGTCGGCAGAAAATGTTGGTGTCCAGGCCGGTGACGGTGCTGTCGCATCCGGCATAGGGATTGGCGTCATTGGTGCTGGTGACGGCGGCGCGGTAACCCAGCCGGTCATTATATTCGACAATGAAGCCGGCACTGGCACCGAGAAGTTCGGTCATGAGATCGACCGCACGCTGCCACTTTTCAAGTGACGGCGCGATGGCATCATCATCGGCAAGCCAGTCGCGGGTCTTGAACTGCACCATATCCTGACGCCCCCGGTCCCTCCATTTCCCTGATGGTTGCGGTCTTTGCGCCCCAAGCGACGTGACCAGACGTTTCAGGGGTCCGTTCCTTTTATATTTGTCCGTTTCGTGCGGAGAACAAGCTGTCATGTCTGTCATTTATCCCCAAAATCCCCTGAGGGCGCAGCACGAGGATTGCCGCCAGAAGCCCGAAAACCGCCACATCGCGATAGGCCCCGCCGAAATATCCCGACCATAGCGTTTCGGTCAAACCGATCAATAACCCGCCCAGCCACGCACCGCGCATCCGGCCAATTCCCCCGAGGATGGCGGCAGTCAGTGCCTTGAACCCGAAAAGCGTACCACTGTGAAAATTAATGACACCATAACGAAGGGCCAGCATTGCACCGGTCAGGCCACATAAAAATCCTGCCAGAACAAAGGATTGGGATTCAGTGCGCGAAAGCGACACCCCGCAAAGGGCGGCCCCCAGCCGATCCTGGCTGATCGCGCGCCAGTTGCGGCCAAACGCGGTTTTGCCCATGATCCAGATCAGAACGCCCGCAACCGCAACCGCGCCGCCAATAGCGAGCATATCGAACCCATGCAGGCGGACGACGAAATGATCACCGCGCAGAAGCGGCACGGAAAACTGCCAGATCGGCGGCAGATTGAAATTGCGCGCGGATATGACAATCCGGATAAATTCCTGAATGACCAGCACACAGCCAAGTGATGCGACAATCATCGCCCGTCCGCCAGCAGCCTTTCGGCCAAGGGGCCCGAACACATTGCGCCATGTCAGGTGGCTTAACCCCGATCCGACAAAGGCCGCCATCATGACCGATCCCACCACCATCACCGGGATCAGCCAGCCGAACATGTTTGAAATCCACAGGCTTGTGATGATGGTGCCAAGGGCAGCGGTCATGACCACCTCGCCAAAGGCAAGGTTGATCCGCCCGATCAGGCCATAGATCAGGGTAAAGGACAGGGCCAGCAAGCCGTAAATCGCCCCGCGCGCCAAACCGCTTAGCACCAGTTGGGTGGCATAGGCCGCAGGTAGCCCGATATCGGGCACATCGGCGCGCAGGCCGTGGCTTTCCGGATCGATATAGTTTTCAAGGGCGGTGCGCCCGACCCGTTCAATCCAGAATCGTTTCAGCAACACCATATGCGCGTCTGATACCGGGCCAAGGCGGGTTGTTTCAATCGCATAAAGGTTGGTTGGGGTATTGGGTTTGGTGGCGGCTTCGAAATGGCAGGTGATGGCGTGGGTTTCGGTCGAGGGCAGGGGGATTTCACCGGGGGCGAGCAACTGATAGCGCAGCGTAATCGCATTGCCATCAGAGGTTTCGTCAAACCGGGTGACAAGGCGGATCTGTTTATCCGCATCCTCGATCCCCGGCAGGGCAAGGCGGCAGATATTGAACTGATAGGGATCGCGCGGCGCGCAGGAAGACAGGATTGCGGCCAGAAGTGGCAGCAGCCAGAAAACGCGATGAAAATGCCTTGACCCTGATCTGGTGTTCACCGGGTGCTCCGGCTTGCCCTTGATCACCTCATCCTCGTGCGATTTGGGTGTTTTTACAAGTGCTTGGTGTTGTTGCGATGACAGGAGACGAAATTTCGCCCCTTTTGGTTGCGATCAGGGGGCGGTCATGCTGAACTTGATCAATGACGAAGATTTAACCAAAGCCCGAAGAGGGAGACGCCCCGATGGCAGACGTGATCGACTACAAAATCCATGGCGAGGAAATGCAGCTTGTCGAGATCGAACTTGATCCGGGCGAGGGGGTGCGCGCCGAAGCCGGGGCGATGATGTATATGTCGGACGGCATTGCCATGCAGACCGGCACGGGCGGCGGGATTTTTTCCGGCTTCAAGCGGATGCTGACCGGCGAGGGGTTCTTTATCACAAGCTTCGTGCATGAAGGATCGGGCAAGGGGCATGTCGCCTTTGCCGCCCCCTATCCGGGAAAGGTGGTGCCGATGAATTTGCCGGAACTGGGCGGGGAGATCATTTGCCAGAAGGATGCGTTTTTATGCGCGGCATCGGGCATTGATATCGATATCGCCTTTTCCAAGAAACTTGGCGCCGGGTTGTTTGGTGGCGAGGGTTTTATCCTTCAGCGGCTGCGCGGTGACGGGCTGGCGTTTGTGCATGCGGGCGGGACGATCATCCGCAAGGATTTGCAGGCAGGCCAGACATTGCGCGTTGATACCGGGGCATTGGTGGCGATGACGCCATCGATTGATTATTCGATCAAATTCATTGGCGGTTTTACCAATGCGCTTTTCGGTGGCGAGGGGCTTTTTGTCACGACCCTTGAAGGGCCGGGGGTGGTCTGGTTGCAGACATTGCCGTTTGCAAGGCTGGCCGACCGGATTGCCGCAGCCCTGCCGAAGGATCGCAACAAAGGTTAGGCGGCGGTTTGCGCAACCAGTTCGCGCATCCAGCGCAGAAACGCATTGATCTGTTCCTGCCGGTGGGTGTTTGACCGGCAGGACAGGACATATCCCCGGTCCGAGCCCAGCGTGACATCGCCAAGGGTGACAAGCTGCCCGGTTTTAAGGTGCTGCTGCAACAGGGCGGTCCAGCCGAGCGCCACCCCCTGCCCCGAAAGGGTGGCCGACAGGACGAGCAGATAGGTATTGAACCGGTGGCCGTAAAGCGGGCCGGTTTCCCGAACCCCGGCGGTGCGCAGCCAGCTTTCCCAGTTAAACCAGCGATGGTCGATTTCATCATCGAGATGGATCAGCGGATAATGGCGCAGATCGGCGATGTTTTTTGGATGGCCGCGCGCCTCAAGCAGGGTGGGGCTGCACACCGGTGTGACCTGTTCGGGGATCAGCATCACGTCTTCGGGGCGGTGATGATCAAACGAGATTTCGATATCGATATTCTGGTCGGCGGTAAAACGCCCGGTCTGATTGGTGACGACATTGACCTCGATATCGGGGTGGCGGGCGATGAATTCCGGCAGATGCGGCATCAGGATAAAGGAGGCAAAGGCAAAATCGGTGCCGACACTGAGCCGGGCCGAGCGCCTTGTTTTGATGCGTTCCACCGTGCGGTCGATCTGCCCGAATGCGACCGAAATGCAGTCAAACAGTTCCTGCCCGGCGCGGGTCAGCGACACGCCGCGATGTTTGCGGCGAAACAGCGGATGGCCAAGCTGTTCTTCAAGGGCGGTGATCTGATGGCTTACGGCGGGTTGGCCCACACCCAGTTCGCGCGCGGCGGCTGTGAAGCTGGCGCAGCGGGCGGCGGCTTCGAACGCGATCAGGGCATGCGGCGAGGGGATGTGATGGAATTTCATGATATGAATTATATTGATACCAATGATCGATGCAAGCGGCCTTCACACAGGAATTCCGATAGGCAAGAATTGGCGGCATCCATTCATGACGGCGATACCTATCATTTCTGTGAATGCCAAGGGCAGATCGCGGAACTTGCTGTGTGATCCGGCGTTTGGAGCAAGTGCCGGTGGACCAGGTGCGGATGGATCAAGTGCAGATGGATCAACTGCGCGGTGGCGTGGATCGAAAACCAATTATAAAAGTCAGGAGAATTTCATGAGTTTTGCGGGACGACGGGGAATGATGGCGGCGGGGGCAACGGCCATTATTCTGGGCAGCATTGCCATGACGGGCGCGGCCCATGCGCAAGAATGCGACACGGTGGTGTTTTCCGATCCGCAATGGACCGATATCACATCGACCAATGCCTTGACCGGTGTGGTTCTTGAAGCACTTGGTTACGAGCAGAAGGTTGAAACCATTTCCGTGCCGGTGACCTTTGAAATGCTTGGTGCCGGGGAAGTTGACGTGTTTCAGGGCAACTGGATGCCCGCCCAGCAGAAATTTGTTGATGCGGCCGAGAAAAAGGGCGGCATTGAAAATCTGGGTGTGAACCTGAAGGGGGCGAAATTCACGCTTGCCGTGCCGGAATATGTTGCCGCCGAAGGCATCAAAAGCTTTGCCGATCTGGGCAAGCATGGTGACGAGTTCGATCACAAGATTTACGGCATCGAGCCAGGCGCACCGGCCAATCAGCTGATCCAGAAAATGATCGATGCCGGTGATTTCGGTCTTGAGGGCTGGGAACTTGTCGAAAGCAGCGAACAGGCGATGCTGGCACAGGCCAAGCGCCTTGAGCGCGGTGAAGATTGGATCGTGTTCCTGGCATGGGCACCGCATCCGATGAACAACCAGTTCGATCTGACCTATCTTGAAGGTGGGGATGAATATTTCGGCCCGAATTACGGCGGGGCGGATGTCTATACGCTGGTGCGCGGCGACTTTGCCAAGGCCTGCCCGAATGTCGGCAAGCTGCTTGATAATGTCAGCTTCACCCTTGATATGGAAAACACCATGATGGGGCTGATCATCAATGATGGCATGGCACCCAATGATGCCGCGACCAAGCTTCTGAAAGAAGACCCGTCGGTTCTTGATGCGTGGCTTGAAGGCGTTACCACCAAGGATGGCGGCGACGGACTGGCCGCGGTCAAGGAAGCACTTGGCGTCTGAGACAGCCGGACATCGCGACCGGATTTGCAAAACCGCCCGTAACGTCACGGGCGGTTTTTTGCATTTCGCGGCAAAAGGTAATACCAATTTTGAATGTATCGGATTAGGCTGGGGCCAGATTTTGACCTGCCGGGCATGCGTCCCGTTTGCTACCGCGTGATAGCGGCAGGCTGCCACCAAAGACCAAGAGGAACGTCATGTCCCATCGCCAATATGACCGCATTGAAACCCCCGAAAGCCTGATCGCGTCCCTGCGCGATATGCTGGGGGATCGCCTGTCGACCGCTGCCGCCGTTCTTGAACAGCATGGCAAGGATGAAAGCTGGCACGCGGCGTCCCCGCCCGATGCGGTGGTGTTTGCCACCTCGACCGAAGAAGTCGCGAAGGTTGTCAGCCTTTGCGCGCAGTATGAAGTTCCGATCGTGCCGTTTGGCACCGGATCTTCGCTTGAGGGGCATGTCGCGGCCCTTCGCGGCGGGATTTGTATTGATCTTTCGCGGATGGATGCGATCCTTGAGGTCAATAACGAGGACCTTGATTGCCGGGTTCAGGCCGGGGTGACGCGCGAACAGCTTAACGATCATCTGCGCGATACCGGTCTGTTTTTCCCGATTGATCCGGGGGCGAATGCGTCCATCGGTGGCATGACGGCAACGCGTGCATCGGGCACCAATGCGGTGCGCTATGGCACCATGCGCGACAATGTCCTGAACCTGACGGTGGTGACACCGGATGGCAAGATCATCAAGACCGCCAACCGGGCGCGCAAATCATCGGCGGGTTATGACCTGACACGCCTGTTTGTCGGGTCCGAAGGGACACTTGGCGTGATTACCGAAATCGCCTTGAAGCTGTATGGCATCCCCGAAGCGATGTCGGCTGCGGTCTGTGCGTTTCCGAGTGTTGATGCGGCGGTCGATACCGTGATCCTGACCATTCAGGCCGGTATTCCGGTGGCACGGATCGAGTTCCTTGATGAAATGCAAATCCGGGCGATCAACAATTATTCCAAGACCGATCACAAGGAAGCCCCGACCCTGTTTTTCGAATTCCATGGCACCGAAGCGGGCGTGAAGGAACAGGCGGAATTTGTGCAGTCGGTGGCCGAGGAATTTGGTGCGGAGGAATTCCAGTGGGCGACCCGTCAGGAAGACCGCAACAAATTGTGGGCGGCACGCCACAAGGCGTATTACGCGTCGCTGCAGCTTGAACCGGGGAAGGCCGGGATGCCGACCGATGTTTGCGTGCCGATTTCAAAACTGGCCGAGGCAATCCGCGAAACGCGGGCCGATTGCGATGCCAGCCCGCTGACCTGCACGATTGTCGGCCATGTCGGCGATGGCAATTTCCATACCCTGATCCTGCTTGATCCTGAAGATCCGGCACAGATGGCCGAAGCCAAACGCCTGCATGATCGTATGGTGGAACGTGCGCTTAAACTGGGCGGGACCTGCACGGGCGAACACGGCATCGGTTATGGCAAGCTTGATTTCATGGAAGCCGAACATGGCCCCGATACGATTGCCCTGATGCGTGCCATCAAATCGGCGATTGATCCCAAGGGACTGATGAACCCGGGCAAGCTTATTCCGGGGCTTTAAGAGCGCCCGACCTGTCAGATGAATGCAAAACGGGGCCAAAGCGGCCCCGTTTTTTATGTGGATCAGGTGTTGTCGGAAGACGAGGTATCGACGAGACCAAGGGCGGATAGCGCCTTCCACGCGTTTTCCAGCCGCAGATTGCCTTCGCCCTTTTCAAGGCGGACAATCGTGACGTGGCTGATGCCGATCAGTTCGGCCAAGGCGACCTGCGACAGGTTTTCCCGTTTGCGGGCTTCCTGCACGCGGCGTCCGAGTTCCTGAAGGGACGGGAGCTTTTCAGTCATAGATTCTTTCCCATGCTTCCTTGACGGTGTTGGCGTAGCGGAACGATTTTTCTTCGGATAGCAGAATCCTGTCTTTCAGGTTTTTAAACAGGGGTTCTTTTTTGCGATAAAGCTGTTTCAAGGCTGATTCGGCGGCCTTTCGCGGCAGGCCAAATTCCGGGGCGATCCGAAGCAGGAGGTCCCGGTCATAGTTTTCCCATTGCAGGCGTTGGTCATTGACCAGCAAGCCAAAGCGGGTGGTGTATCCCTGAGCGCCATAGATATACCCGTTCAGAACATCGTATGCGGGGGATAATCTGAGGCCATTTGGCGTTTCCAGAAGGCTCCAGTTTTTGATGTGGCAATCGACATTGCCCAGAAGCACATAAACCGCGAGCCTGATAAAAGCGCGCCTTGCATCAATCAGCGGCGCACTGGAAAACGAGAGAGCCCGGCCAATATCGCCATAGGACGCATTGTATTTTCCACGGTGATCGCGGCCCGGTGTGACGCCAAGAATTTGCGCAAAATCTTCGCAGCGCAGTTTGGTTTGCATGGCAGCACCCTGTCGATCAAAGCGCCGGACCGCAAGGGCCGCATCGGGGATGCCGGTGACGAAGGTGCGCCATGTGTGCGCGACTTCGCCTTTGGGAAGAAGCGTTTTGCAAAGCGCCATCGTGCCAGCTTCGTTGGCGACAAGATCGGGCAGGTTTTCAGAGGAGAATTTTGCAATGATCGGTGCCGGTTCATCCTGCTTGGCCGGATGCAGTTTTCCGTCATCTGTTTCATTGCAGAGTATTTTTGCCTGAACACCGCTGATGGTGCGTTCCGTATTTGCCGCCTGATCCATCGGGGACAGGGTCGATGTTTTTAACCTGCGATCCTGTTTTGCTTCGGGATCGATAATGCCGACCGCACCGATGCAATCGCCTGCAAATGCCAGCAGAATTCCAAAATCGTCGTTGGTGTCCAAGTCTTCAAAGGCGCTTTGGCGTTCGCGAAGCCAGCCCTCGGGGCCGAGATGCGAAAAGAACGGGTGCAGGCCATTTGGATGTAAATGTGTGCGTTGGGAAGCGGGCAGGCAGCACGCAATGTCGTGATCAAAGCCCTGATCATATTCAAATGATGTTGCATTACCGGGTTCTTCGCGCAGGATGCCTGCGCGATTGCCCTTGAATGTCACAATCCCGTATCGCAATCGAGCCATTATAAAATTTCTTTTATACTGTGCTGTTGATGGCTGATTTTAGTAAAATAAACGATACTTGTCACTAACAAAGTATCGTTTTTGATACTTTGTTGATGGAGTTTGCTGAGTTCGTATAAAATATTATACGATTTGGGTGTCAGAAACGGACGGACATGGACAGCGACCCGAACTGATCGCCCTTGTCCTGGCCTTCGAATTCGGCGGTACGATAGACGTGGGTGTAGGTAAAGCGCGCCTGACCGACAATGACGGCAAAGCCGATTTGCAGATCGCCAACCAGCGGTTCCTTGTCGATGGAATTGCTGTCGCGGAACGTGTTGCCATCAAGGGTGATGTCACGCAGCACCCAGCGGCCCGCAGCCCCGGCAAACAGATAGCCGCTGACGGGGAAGCCGCGTGTGTCGGGGACAAAGAAATCCGAACCCGGCAGGCTTGGGCGGATGCGCGGCGGGCCGTAATCGCCCGGCAGGTCAAAGCCCAGCCGGAACATGGTGCCAAGCTCAGCATTGGTATAGGCATTGCCCAGCATGAAACCGGCATGCGGGGTGGCGTCATATTCAAGACCGAGAACATCGCCTTCGAACCAGCTTCTGTATTTGCGTTCATAAGCCAGATTGACGATCGGTTCGTTGTGGATCTGGTTGTCCCAGCCTTTGGGGTCGGGGCTGTCGATCATCTCGTGAACGACTTTCTGGGTATTGTCGGCAAAGGATGCAGGGCCGACAACGCCAAGGGTCAGTTCAAGGGTGTCGATGCGCGAATAGTTGCTGTCGTCGTCGCGTTGCAATCCGGTATCGGACAGAAGCCCGACACTGCCATAAAGCAAGCCGGCCCAGGGTCGGTCATTGGGCTGGTTTTCGGCAATCGAGATGTCGTTTGGCGTAAACATGCTTTGCCCGATGGCGTAGCTGGTGCGGATACGGCCGTTCGAGGCGAAAAACGGAACGGCCTTGGCCGCGGTCAAGACCGGTTCGGGTGCACTGTCTTCGGGGGAGACGAAGGCAAGCCGGACACCGTTGGTGTAATGCTGGTCCTGATTGTTTTTCGTGAACAGATCGTTTTCAACCGATAGCGACACCCCCCATTTATCATCGGGGGTGCGGGTCGATTGCGGACCGGATGCGGTGTTTTGCTGGGCATGGGCGATGTTTGCCAGGGTCAGAACACCAAGGACGGGCAGCGATGCCAGAAGACGTTTCGAAATGGTTTTGGGCGATGTCATCGAATGCTCTGATCATTATTGACGCGCAATTTCCGCACCATGAAATCGATCACGGTTCTGATTTTACGCAGTTTATGACGTTGCGGTGCACATATAGCATAAAGGCCCAGCTCGCGCGGGGCGAAATCATCCAGAAGACTGACAAGCCTGCCATCTTGCAGTAAATCGTCGACAACCAGACGCGGTGTCAGCGTGATGCCGCAACCTTGCAACAGTGCGTCACGCTTCGCAAGGCTGCTGTTGACATAAAAGCGGCCTTTGACCTGAATGCTGCGTTCATGTTTACCATCAACGAAGGTCCAGAAACCCGGGCGGCTGTCATTGGTGTAAACAAAGCAGTTGTGGTGCAACAGATCCTCTGGCCGGGTTAGCGGGGGTGATTTGGCGATATAGGCGGGGCTTGCGCACAAGACTCTGGAATAGCCGCATAATCGCCGGGCAATAAGGCTTGAATTGGGCAGCGATTCACTGACCCGGAGGGCGATATCAAATCCTTCGTCCACCAGATCGACGACCTTGTCATTGAGTTCAAGTTCGATGGTCAGTTCGGGATAGGCATCAATCATTTCGGCAATCATCGGGGACAGTTGCCGGATGCCAAACGACATCGGGGCGGCGATGCGTACCCGTCCGCGCGGCCCGTCGTTAAGATCGCGCACGGTTTCATCCGCATCGGTCATGTCATCAAGGATGCCGGTAATCCGCGCGAGATAGGTTTCGCCGGCTTCGGTCAGGCTCATGCGGCGCGTGGTCCGCGCGATCAACTGCACGCCAAGCTGATCTTCAAGCGCGTTGATATGTTTTGTCATCGAGCCGGGTGTCATATTGAGTTCGCGGGCGGCGGCGGCAAATGTGCCGCGTTCGGCGATTTTACGAAAACATTCCAGTGCGCGCAGACGGTCCATTCCTGTTCCCCGTATTCCGGTCAAATAACCCTATAATTTCCATACGGGAAATAAACTACGATCAAATAGCGGCAAGATCGACTGGTAATGTTGTGTTAGTTTCAGCAAAATTGAAATTGCCTGCGTGCCCCACATATCCGCGCAGGCCCGAAGAAGGATCAAGACCATGAGCGCCACCTGGCTCAAACCTGTTTTATTGCTGATTGGTTCCGGAACGATGGGCGGCAGTTCGATCCTGCTGTCAAAGGTTGCGGCACAGGAAGGTATTCCCGCCCTTTCCTATCTGTTCTGGCAGTGCCTTGGTGCCGGGTTGATTTTGGCGATATTGTCGGTCGGGCGGGGTGGCTTGCCGCCGTTGCGGGCCAGATATATCCGGTATTATTTTGTCGCCGGTCTGGTCAGTCTCGCGATCCCGATGGGGCTTGGTTATTTCATGGTGCCCTATATCGGGGCATCGATGGCCGGTGTGTTTACCGCCCTGCCGCCGCTGATGACATACCTGATTTCGATGGGGATCGGGATTGAAACCGCGCAATTCAAGCGCCTGATGGGGTTGATGGTCGGTTTTTGCGGGGTGCTGTTTTTGTATGTGCCGCAGATCAGTGCACCCGATAGCACCCTTCTGGTTTACCTGCTGATTGCGGCCCTGATCCCGGTCAGTCTGGCGATTGGCAATGTTTACCGGACCGTGGCATGGCCCGCGGGGGCGTCGCCGCTGACGCTGGCGTCGGGCATGATGATGGCCAGTGCGATCCTGTGCCTTGGGTTCGAAACCGGTCGTGATCAGTTGCATGTGCCCGATTTCGGCAATGGCATGGCGTGGCTGATCATCGGGGTGCAGATGGCGGTCGCCAGCATGATGTATATCTGCCATTTCGAATTGCAGCGCGTGGCAGGCCCGGTATTCCTCAGCCAGATCGGCTATGTCATGGCCCTGACCAGTCTTGCGGGGGGTACGTTGCTTCTGGGGGAAACATTGCGGCCGGAACTGATCGTGACACTGGCTTGTGTGGTGGCGGGGACGTTCCTTGTGCGGCCCGCACGCCCATCGGATCGTCGGGCATCGGCGACCAGCTAGATTATAAATGCCGGTTTCGACTATGGCCTGCGCAAAGCAAAACACCGCCCGTATCACTGGGCGGTGTTTTGCCTTTTGGGCGTATTCAGAGGCGCGGCAGATGGTGCCTTTGGGCCCCTATTTACGGGACGTCATGCCTTCGTTTTCGCCTCTTTCGATTGCCAGTTTGTCGACGCGCGACATCATCGATGGCGCGTCTGACAATCCGGTTTCCTCGGCACATTGATGGCGATCACGAAGCACGGCAAGGTCGAAATCGCGCGGGTCGATATTGAATATTTTTGGTTCAATGATGGTGGTTGCCGTGCGGATCATATGCAGTGTGGTTCCGGTCCGCTTGTAGGAAACGAAAGACAGCCCTTCGAGCATTTCTTCTTCGGTTTCAACATTGTACGAGCCCGCCGGGAAGCTGTGATCGAAGCCTTTCAGGTGGAAAGGGTGGTGGAAGGCGTATGTTTTCTGGATTGTTCTGATGGTCGTCATGGCATGAGGCTCCATTTGCGGTGGCCCCGGCAATGACCCTGTCCGATGGTGCGCGGGACATTCGGCGGGGAGGGCAAAATCATTTTACGAGCGCAGCGGATATCCTTCGTCCGGTTCTTTTTTTGGCAAGGGAACCGGTGTGCTGAACGGACAGCCTTCAAGCGGAAATTCTGATTGTGCCGTGGATATGTGAAGTATCCTGTTCGAAGATGTTTTCATTTCATTTCACATGTTTCATTTTGTTTTGAATATTATTGTACGCTGATCCGATTATTTTATCGAATGTTCTATTTTTGTTTTTTAATGGATAAATAAACACAGATCAGTGCACGGGTTTCAAATTTGTATAATCATGAAAGAATGAATTTTTTCCGTTTGGATAGGTTCTTTATCTTGGCGGCCACTCGATTGAATGAGGGCATCATGTCGCTTACATTCCTGATACTGATGATTTTGGGATCGATATTTGTCGTGACCATGCCAATCTGGTCCTTTAGCCGCAGGTGGGGCTATTACCCATGTTCGATAATACTTGTGATGATTGTCGTTATTGCAGGCGTATCATTCACAAATGATGTGAAGCTGTTTTTCTAATGTAATGCCAAGATAAAAACTTTGCCGGATACAAACACAGGTTAGTTCTTTGACTTGGTAGTTCGGCTAAAAGTAATCATGAATACTGAATGTTCAGTTATTCAAACTCGGTTTTGTCAGGGCAATCCTTGTCGCCCATAATCGGACCCCCCCGATACCCCCGACAAGTCCCCCCTATGTTGACTTGACGAAACCAATACCTGAGGTCAATGGCTATGAAAGAACAACAGAGTTCAGGGCAGTCCGCTGCCGAGAAAATGAAGACTGTCAAGGCTGCCTGGGACAAGGCACCTTCCGGTCCGAAAAAAGAAGCGGCGTTGAAGCATTATCAGGCTGCCGAAACGGCCCAAAAGGCCAAAAACGATCCTGAATGTATCAAATCGCTCGACGCAGCGACCAAAGCTTTGAACTGAACTTTGATGTCCTACCCCTATTGACATCTTCCATCCCGGCGGTTTCGTCGGGGTGGTTTTTTTCAAACAGGCCATGACGCAACAGCAGGATTTCACCTGAGTACACAGGAGGCTTCCATGAGTGTCCGCACGATCAGCAATGTTTACCGTTTCAGGCATCCGTTCAATTTGACAGGCCGTACACGAAATCTGCCAGCCGGTACATATTGTGTGGAGACATACGAAGAGCTGGCGGAGGGCGATAGTTTCGTCACCTATCAGCCGGTCCTGTCGCTTTTGCATATCAATGGGACGCCGGCTTCTGATGCGGCGCGGCTTTCAATCCTGGTCAGTCTTGAAGAACTTGATCTTGCGTTGATGATGGACGAGATCGCGGAAGAAGAACTGGCCCTTCTTGATGCCGATATTTCCGAACAGGAATTGAATTTGCTGGGCGAAATACACCGTGCAAGCCGGGTTTCATCTGCCAGATCGCCTTTTGCGATGGTTGCTCGCTGACATCCCGATATCTGCGACCAAGGCATTTTGATCTGATCAACGGGCCGGGCGATGTCATCCGGTTTGCCCGGTTGATTTGGATTATCCATTTCATTTTGAAATTCAATAATATCACAAACAGGAGAGTGTAAATGTTTGGTTTCCAGGGTGACGAAACAGCCGAAGCTGTTGCCCGCAAAAAGGGTTACCTCAGGGATGCGCAGAAGCATTGGAAATTCCTGACGCATTATGATCTTTCGACGATCCGGACCAAGGGGCAGTTTTGCAATATGATCAAAGTCCGCGCCAGCCTGTCCGAAGAGCAGGCGACAAAGGATGTCGATGCGTGGATGGCAGGCAAGGTTTTTTGATCGTACAGGGGGGATCGATGCCCGGTATGGCCGGATCAATTCCGGATGATAGGCTCGTCCTGATCAAGGTAGCCGACCTGAAAATCAGCAAGGGCGATCAGCTTTTCAAGATTTTTGAAATGCACGATCCCCTTTTGGAAGGTCATCAGATCCTGTTCGCGCAATTGGCGCAGGACACGATTGATATGGATCGCACTTAGGCCCAAGGCATCGGCCAGAAGGTATTGTGACAGCGGACAGGGGTAGCTGTTTGGGGTGCCGACCCCGATCAGATTCAATCTGGTTCCCAGTTCCAGCAGGAAGTGGGCCGTGCGCACAATCGCGGACCGTCGGCCGATATTTACCAGATGTTCGACAACCATTGCCTCATCACGCGACGCCGCCCAGAGAATGGCACTTGCCAGACGGGGGGATTTCGCGAAGGTGGATATCATGTTCTGGGCTGATATTTCGGCGACTGTGATTTCGGTTATCGCTTCGAAGCTGTGATCCGAGGTGCGCAGCAACAGACTGCGCAGGCCGAGGAAGTCGCCAGGAATTTGAAAATCGATGATCTGGCGCGTGCCATCGGGCAGCAGTTTGTAAGACGCGACCCAGCCATCAAGCAGGATAAAGGCATTGTGTGCCCGCTGTCCTTCGTGAACAATTTCGCGCCCGGCGGAAAGTGTGATCAATCTGTGTGGTAGCGAAGAAAATGTAGAAATTTCATTATCGGTCAGATCGATGAAAGATTTCAGCTTTTTAACAACAAATTTTGTAGACGAAATCATGTGTTTTTCTTTCATGACAAAATAATAAAAATTATTATGCCAATATTTTCAAAATCCTGATCTGTGTTTACGCCAGTTGTGAAACATGATGATAAATCTTTTGGTCATATTTCGCAACATAGATGCGATAAATTCAAGATTATTTAAAGGATAAATAAAATGGATGATCAATACAGCGTTCAAGGTGCTGCTGCCCTTTCGATTTGTGAGTCCCTCTTGCTTTGTCTGGGAGATATGGGGCTGATGACGGACAAGGATGTTATCGGTATTCTTGAAGATGCCGCCAGCGCGCATGTCACCGGCGAACCCGGGGGGGGAGTGAACGATCATCATCAGGCCGTTCATGATCTGATCAAAGCAATCATCAAAGGTGGCAATTCGGTACGGCATCCCGCTTAGTCGGGCGTAACGGTTTTCGGCAAATGCTTTTCAGGCGGAATTATTCAATATCCCGACATGAAGGGGCGGAGATTCTGCATCGCGCAAAATCCCGCCCTTTTTCGTGATGTGTTTCGATGTCTGTGACATTGAAGGTCGTCAATGTTGTCAGATCTTATTTGTGCGCTTTATCGGAAGCTTTTGTTTCCGGGGTGCCTTTGGGGACCTCGATCTGGCCAAAAAGGGACTGGGTCATCGCGATGATGGTATTGGTCTGATCGGCGAATGCGGCATTGGTGTCTTTTAGCCAGGTTTGCTGCGCATCCATCAGGTCCGACCAATCCGTGCATTCCTGACACGTCTGGTAAAGCTGTACATTGGCCTTGATCCGGCCTGCGACAAATTCCCCAAGCTTTGCAGGAACGACCTGCATGCTATTGGCGATGGCTTCGGAATTGTTTTTAACCGTCGATGCAAGCGGTCCGTTAAAAACTTCGAGAAGGGGCGCGGGAATTGAGGTGGCCGTTTTGTCGGCTTCGACAGTTTTCTGTGTCATGCGCGTGTGCCTTAAACAAGGCTCGACGGAACTTCCGCCAAGCTATCGAAAGGTTTAGCACATGGGGCATCCGGGTCGGCTAACACGGGTTAGTTTTGCCGGGTTTCTTTTGGCAAAAACAAAGGCGCAAGGCTGGTTTCAGGCATCCTTGCGCCGATGTGAAATGCTATTTGGCGGGTGTTATGGTACCACACGCCGCAGGCGTCGGGCTTCGGCCTTTTCAGTGTCGATCAGGCCGCGATAGGCATGCCAGCTTGAATAGCCCAGAAGCGGCATCATGACCGCAAGACCCAGCAGGAAGACCACCATGCCACACGCCGCCATGACCGCAATCATGGCTGCCCACCCGGTTAGGACCCGCCAGTTTTTGCGAAACGCCGCAACACTTATGATCAGGGCGGTGATCACATCGATATCGCGATCCACCAGAAGCGGGATCGAGACAACGGTAATGGCAAACACCATCATCGCCAGCACACCGCCAAGGATGGTGCCGGTAATCAGGAAGGTGATGGCATCGCGCGAGAAGAAGGTTTCCCATACCAGCACATCAAGCGACGGGACCGAGCCATTGTAAAACAGCGCAAATAACAGCATGGCAATGCGCGTCCAGGCCAGAAAGAACAGCATCAGGACGACGCCAATCGCGCCAAGCTGACCCGGATTGCGACGGAAACCGTTCAGGCTATGCCACAGGGTGACATTTTCACCCATTTCAAGGCGGCGGCTGGTTTCATAAAGGCCAACGGCAATCACCGGTGCCAGAAGCATGAAACCGGCACCCAGCGGCAGGGTCAGATAGGGCTGACCCGATTGAAAGAGGCTGAGTAGAATAAGATAACCGGCAATGACGCAAAGCCCGCCATAGGCAAGACCGATGGCGGGGGTACGTTTGAAATCGCGCCAGCCTGCTTCAAGCCATTTGCCGGACTGGTCACTTGTGACATCGCGGATGGCAATGCCTTGCGGAAGCCCGCCGATGGAACCTGTTGGTTGTTCGATTGTGGTTTCGGACATCTGCATCCTCCCTGCACCCTGTTGATCAGAATTGATCAAGGTGGCTGATACACAGGCTCAACGCCCTGATGGTGTGTTCTTTTTTGTTTATAGTATCACTTCGCAAAACAATTGCCAGTATCGGCTGTGTTCAATAGCACAGGTTTTTCATATGAGGGTGCGGGGGCGGTTTTCCATAGGGGATGCTTGATTACCGCTGGTCTTGCGCACAAATTCATAGGTGAACCGGTAAAAGGGAAATGCGCGTACCGAAAACGTGCGGAAATGGTATCATCAACCAACTTATTGCCATTTTCTGTTGCGACGAGCGGTACGAGCCATATGCTACTGAGATAAATACAACATCGCGCCGCGCAAACATGTCTGTTTCAGCGGTGCCGAGCAAAAAGCGGAGCCGGACTGTTGAAAAAGATCCTTGCCGTGATTGGTGCCGTTCTGGTCGTGATCATCGCTGCCCTGTTGGTCATTCCTTCCCTGATTGACTGGAACGGTTACAAGCCACAGATCACCCAGGCAGTGCGTGAAGCAACCGGTCGCGATCTTGAAATTCGCGGCGATCTTTCGATGTCCGTTCTGCCGTTCCCGGCATTGTCGGTCGAGCAGGTGACGCTTGGCAACCTGCCCGGCGCGCAGGACCCCGACATGGTGTCGGTCGAGGAAGTCCGGGTTTCGGTCGCCCTGATGCCGCTTCTGACCGGCAATGTGCAGGTGACCGAGATCAGCCTGATTGATCCGGTGATTTCCATCGAGACATTTGAAGACGGCAGCAACAATCTGGTGTTTGATCCGGCACAGGCCGCGCCAAGCGGGCCGGATGCCGGCACGATTGCCACACCGCCATCCGCATCCCCGGCACCGAATGGTGAACAGGCGGCACCCGATGCACAATCGGGCGGAAGCGACGCCGGATCATCCGATTTTGCCAGCACGATCCAGATTGACCGTCTGGAAATCGAAAATGCGACAATCCTTTATCACACACCGGGCAGCACGGAGCGGATTGAGGGGCTGACCCTTGGCGTTTCGGCCGACAGCCTGAATGGTCCGGCAAAGGGCGAGGGATATGTTTTCTATCGCGGGATTCCGCTGACGTTTAATTTCAATGTCGGCGAAATCAGCCAGACCGGCCCGTTCCCGGTCGGCATGCAGATTGGCATCGACAAGGTCGATGGCGGTATCAATTTAAGCGGTCAGGTTGATCTTTCGGCGGAATATCCGGGCTTTAACGGCCAGATTGACGGCAAGTTTGATGATCTGCGCGAAGCGGCCCTTCGGATTGCAGGCGAAGGTGCCGATATTCCCGATATCGCCGCCAAGCCGTTCAATCTGGGCGGGCAGGTTGCCGCCAATGCCAAATCTGTCACGGTTAATGACCTGTCGATCCGGTTTGGTGAAACCCGTGGATCGGGGGCAATTGCGATTGATCAGGACCCGAAAATGCGGGCCGATGTGGCGCTGCGTTTCAATCAGCTTGATCTTGATTCAATCCTTGTGCTGACGCATATGGGCGATGGTGACGCCCCGGACACAGGCGCGGGCAGCACGGGCGACAGCGGCATGGCGACCCCGGAAAATGGATCGGCGGGCGATGCGGGTGGGCAATCCATCCCGTCGCAGGGCGACAAGACATCGGGTGCGGCCAATGGTCCGATGATCCCGGCTGATCTGACGGCATCGATTGATTTCGAAGTTGAAACCCTGATCTATAACCAGACGCCGGTGCATAATGCGCGGATCAATGCCGCGATTGCCAACAGCAAGATCACATTAAACGAAGTTTCCGCCGGTTTGCCGGGGGGGACGGATTTCTCGGTGTTTGGCAGCATTTCGGGCGAAGGTCCGAAGCCGAGTGCGGCCCTTTCCTATGAGGTGGCATCGGAAAACATTCGCGCGGTGGCGCGCTGGCTTGGGGTGGATGTTGATGGCATCCGGGCGGACCGGTTGCGTCGTTTCTCGTTGACCGGTGGGGTCAAAGGGACACCTGACAAGCTTGATATTTCCGATCTGGATATGCGGATTGATGATACGGCCATTCGCGGTGCGATTGTCGCCAATCTGAGCGGCGAGGGGCTTCCGGCACTTGGTATTGGTCTTAAGCTTGATCGTATCAATCTGGATCAGTATGTTTCGGCAGCACCAGCCGCCGGAAATGGCGATGCGGCAAGCCCAGCGGGCAACGATTCCGCAACAACGGATTCCGGCACGGCAGCCAACGGTTCGGATGAAGCCCCGTCGTCGGGCCCCGCGGCGGGCGGTGATGCCATGGTCAGGATGATCAAGGATGCGCTGGCGCCGCTTGATGGTGTCGCGGCCAATTATCGGCTGGCGGCTGATGAAATCACTTCATCGGGCGTGTCGATCAAGGGTATTTCGATTGATGGCAGCCTGAGCGGTTCGCAGATCACGCTGAACAATTTTGCGGTGGCCGATGCGGCCGGGCTTTCGGCCAGTGCCAGCGGTGTGTTCCGTGGCGATGTGGCTGTTCCGGCATTCGAGGGGATCAAGCTTAAAGTCACGGCCAAAACGCTGGCGCCGTTGGCGAAGCTGACGGGTATGACGCTTCCGGCACCGGCCAGCGAATATAAAAGCATTCAGGCCAATATCGGGCTGAATGGCCCGGTGACCGGCCCGAACCTTGATCTTGATGTATCCAACCCGTTGATGCAGGTGGCATTGAACGGGGTGCTGAGCGACCTGTTCGGGGCGACACCGGGCATCGATGGCAAACTTGCGATGCAGGCATCAAGCCTGAACCGTGTGTTGCCGTTGCTGGCACCGACCTATGAGCCATCGGGCAATCTGGGGCGTCTGGTTCTGGACAGTACGGTCAAGGGCAATGCCAAGAATATCGCGCTTGATATCGCGAAGTTCGGGATCGGTCCGTTTGAAACCAGGGGTGACGTTGATTTCGACGCCACCGGGGCGCAGCCGAAACTGGCCGTGGCCCTGTCGGGCGGGGTATTGAATGTTGATCCGTTCGTGCCCGCGGCAAAACGGGCCGGACTGATGCCCGAAGGCGGTAGCGGTGCGCGCCGGGCGGCTTTCAATATGCCGACCACGATGAAGGTTACGACTGTTGATGCCCGTGACGGCACGCCTTGGGATGATACGGTGATTGATGTGTCGGCCCTGCGGTCGATTGATGCGGATATCACGGTCGCACTTGATCAGCTTGATTTCGATACCTACAGCCTTGTGAAGCCGGATTTGAAGGCGACACTCGTGACCGGGCTTCTGACCATCGAGAAATTCACCGGCCTTCTGGGCGATGGTGATCTGTCGATTGATGGCACGTTTGATGCGCGCAATTCCGATACGCCGAAACTGGCGCTTAAAGGTAATCTTGACGGGGCGGATATCGAAAAGCTGACCCCGATCCGGGTTGCCAATGACACGGTGATCGGCGGGGCGGCGACGAAGTTTGATGTCACCGCATCGGGCAATACATCGCGCAAGCTGATCAGTGCGTTGAATGGTACGGCGAACCTTGTTCTGAATAATGTCCGGTTCAGCAATGCCGATAAACGGTCTGCTGATCCGAAGCTGAACATTCAGGCATTGTTGCAGCAGGGCCCGCAGGCGATGGTGGTTGAAGGGGTCGGTAACAACGATCTGGTTCAGACCCTTGAAGCCGACATTGCCATCACCAACGGGATTGCCAAAACCACCCGTGTCGAAGCGACATCGCGTGTGGGGACGGCGGATGCCGATGCGACCCTTGATCTGCCGAAATGGCAGATGGATACGCAGGCCGATTTCGATTTTTCCGAGAAAATCGAAGAATTGCCGCCATTTAGCGTTTACGCCAAGGGCAATATCAGCAACCCGGCGATTACCGGGCGTATGGACAAGGTCGCGATCAAGGTTCTGGATAATATCCTTGATAAGGCACTGGGCGGGAGTGGTTCATCCGATAACGGATCGGGAAGTTCGGGCAAGGACGCCGCCAAGGATGCGGCCAAGGATGTTCTGAAAGGGCTTCTGAACCAGTTCGGTCGATAACTTTTCACAACTGTTCCAAACGTAAAACGGCCCTGCAGTGCGGGGCCGTTTTGCTATTGGCGGGATGCGGTCGGGACATGGCTGTCATAAAAAGGCAAAAAAACCTTAACAAACCGGGTTTGCTTCGACATGATCCGCGCGTCGATTCCCTTTTTAAGTAACGGTTGATCATGGTCGCAAAGAAAACCGCTCTGGATAAGGATCTCAAATGGCAGCGCCGCATGGATGCGGGTGCCGGAGAGACTGCCTCCCTGAGTGCGAAGCTCGGACTTGCGCTTGTCTTTCTTTTGGCGTGCAGCGCCTTTGTCGCCTTTCACATGGGCGGCCTGCCGCAAAGCGGATTTCTGATCGCCGCTGCGGTGATCGGCGGTTACATGGCACTGAATATCGGTGCAAATGATGTGGCCAACAATGTTGGTCCGGCGGTTGGTTCAAAGGCGCTGACCATGGTTGGCGCCCTTTTGATTGCAGCCGTGTTTGAAGCAGCCGGGGCGATTATCGCCGGTGGCGATGTTGTTGGCACGATCAAGAACGGCATTATCGACCCGACCCAGATGCCCGATGCACAGACCTTTGTCTGGGCGATGATGGCGGCCCTTCTGGCAGCCGCCCTTTGGCTTAACCTTGCTACATGGCTGGGCGCGCCGGTATCGACCACCCATTCCATCGTTGGCGGTGTGATGGGGGCGGGGATGGCAGCCGTCGGCATTGGCGCGGTCAATTGGCCGACCATGGGCACGATTGCCGCAAGTTGGGTGATTTCACCGGTTCTGGGTGGCGTGATCGCAGCCGCGTTCCTTGCCTTTATCAAGTTCAAGATTCTGTATACCGAAAATTGCGTCGAAGCGGCCCGCAAATGGGTGCCGATTTTGGTCGGTGTGATGGTATCGGCCTTCACCATGTATCTGATGATGAAGGGGATCAAAAAGATCTGGGCTGCTGATACGTGGCAGGTCATTGTTATCGGTATCGCAGCCTTTTTCGTCACCCTGTTGCCGACCCGCAAGGCCGTGCTGCATGCGTCGCGTAACATGATCGGACGACGCAAGGAAATCGCATCGCTGTTTCGCATTCCGCTGGTCGTGTCCGCAGCCCTTCTGTCATTCGCGCATGGATCAAACGATGTGGCGAATGCCATTGGACCGTTGGCCGCCATCGTTTCGGGTGTTGATAGCGGCGAGATCGTGACATCGGCCCCGATCCCGATCTGGGTGATGGTGATTGGCGCGATTGGTATTTCTGCAGGTCTGATCCTGTTCGGGCCGAAACTGATCAAGACGGTCGGATCGAAAATCACCAAGCTTGATCCGATCCGGGCCTATACCGTGGCGCTGTCGGCGGCTTTGACGGTGATTGTGGCATCCGCGCTGGGTCTTCCGGTCAGTTCGACCCATATTGCGGTTGGTGCGGTGTTTGGGGTCGGGTTCCTGCGTGAAACGCTAAGCCATCGTCGCCGGATGGATAGTGCGCCGATGCTGGTCGGTGCGGAACAGGAAAGTGACGAACAGAAACAGCATATCGAAGCCCTGCGCCAGCTTGACCCGGCACAGGCCGAAAAGGCCGAGAAGAAACTGCGCAAGCGGTTGCTGGTGCGGCGTCGGTATGCGGTGACGATTGCGACCGCGTGGGTGATCACGGTTCCGGCCGGGGCGTTCCTTGGCGCTTTGCTGTTTTTCACCATTCGCGGGATCATGCTTTAATTCCGTCGGAATTAGGCGCAGAATTGACGTTTCGCGGCACGATGCTCCTCCTTTTCCCCGGAGCAGCTTGTGGCGATCTGCAGCGGCGGTCAGGCTTTGTCTGACCGCCGTTTTTCCTTGACGCCTGGGGCCTCCAAGCGTAATTACCCCAACCATAATTTGGATAAAACCCGTGCCGAATCGTCGCCCAATCAAAGTGGGCCGCGAGATTTCCTATGCGTGCGTTCTGCTTTTGCTCAGGATTTTGGTTAAGGAAAAACGATGAAAGCCACCATTATTGGCGTTCTGGCAATGGCCGTGACGGTTGTTGCATCGAACATTCTGGTTGAATATCCGCTGCCGGGCGTTTTGGCCGACTGGTTGACTTATGGGGCGTTTACCTATCCGGTGGCGTTTCTGGTGACTGACCTGACCAACCGCGCACGCGGGGCAGCGGCAGCACGCCTTGTCGTTCTGGCCGGGTTTGCGATTGCGGTTGTTCTGTCGTTGATCGTTGCCGATACGCGTATTGCGATTGCATCGGGCACGGCGTTTCTGATTGCGCAGATGCTTGACGTGACGGTGTTTGACAGGCTGCGCCGGGCGGTCTGGTGGAAAGCCCCGCTGATTTCATCGGGGATCGGGTCGGCAGTGGATACGGCCTTGTTCTTTTCCATCGCTTTTGTCGGTACCGGGCTTCCGTGGCATACATGGGCGATGGGCGATTTCAGCGCCAAGATCATCATGGCGCTGACCTGTCTGGCACCGTTCCGTTTGCTGATGGCAATCATTACCCCGCGCCTGAATATCGAACCGGCAAAAGGGTGATGCAGGGCTGATATTCCGACGCGATGCCTTGAGGTTTTGCAAAGGGGGGCGGTATAAAGCGCCCCTCTGATTTTTTCTGATAATTGCAGGTTTTGTTTTTCTGATGAAAGTCGATCTGTTCGATTTCGATCTGCCGCGTGAGTGTATTGCCGAACATCCGGCCAACCCGCGTGACAGTGCCCGCATGCTTGATCTGACGGGCGGGCAGACGCATGACCGCATCGTTCGTGAATTGCCCGAAATCCTGCGGCCCGGTGATCTTCTGATTTCCAATGATACCCGCGTGATCCCGGCGCGCCTGTTTGGCAAGCGCGGGGAGGCGGGCATTGAAGTGACCCTGCACAAGCAGGAAGGTCTTGCACAATGGCGCGCCTTTGCCAAACCGGCCAAGAAGCTGCGCGTTGGCGAGACGTTCAAGGTCGCCGATGATTTCGAAGCCGAGGTCATGGAAAAGAAAGACGGCGGCGAGGTGTTGCTGCGCTTTAATGTTGCCGGGGCTGATCTGATTGCCGCCCTTGAAAAATATGGCGTGATGCCGTTGCCGCCCTATATCCGGCGCGACAAGGGCGGGGATGATCAGGACAGATCGGATTATCAGACGATTTTCGCCCAGCATGACGGCGCGGTGGCTGCCCCGACGGCAGGTTTGCATTTTACCCCGGAATTGCTGGCAGCGATTGATGCGCGCGGCATTGCGCGGCGCACGATCACGCTGCATGTCGGGGCGGGCACGTTTTTGCCGGTCAAGGTGGATGATACCGAAGACCACAAAATGCACGCCGAATGGGGCAGCATATCGCCCGAAATCGCCAGCCTGATCAATGAAACGCGCGCCAAGGGCGGGCGGGTTGTTGCGGTGGGGACGACGTCGCTTCGGTTGCTTGAAAGTGCAGCGCGCGAGGACGGGGTGGTTGAACCGTTCGAGAACGAGACCGACATCTTTATCACGCCGGGATACAGGTTCCGGGCGGTGGATATGCTGCTGACCAATTTCCATCTGCCACGGTCAACGCTTTTCATGCTGGTATCGGCCTTTGCCGGGTTTGAGCGCATGAAGGCGGCCTATGGCCACGCGATTGAAAACAGATACCGTTTCTATTCCTATGGCGATTGCAGCCTGCTTGAATGCGCCAGCAAGATTGAAAAAAGCTGATGACTGAATTCCGTTATGAACTTCTGGCGACCGATGGCAAGGCCCGTCTGGGCCGCATTCATACCGCCCACGGCGTGATCGATACCCCGGCCTTCATGCCGGTTGGCACGGCTGCCACGGTCAAGGGCATGTTGCCGGAAAATGTCGCCGATACGGGTGCGCAAATCCTTTTGGGCAATACATACCACCTGATGCTGCGCCCCGGTGCGGAACGCATTGCACGCCTTGGCGGTTTGCACAAATTCATGAATTGGGACAAGCCGATCCTGACCGATAGCGGCGGCTATCAGGTGATGTCGCTGTCCAAGCTGCGCAAGATTACCGAAGACGGTGTTACGTTCAAAAGCCATATCGACGGGCGCAAATTTGCCCTGTCGCCGGAACGTTCGATGGAAATCCAGCATCTGCTGGGATCGACGATTACCATGGCGTTTGACGAATGCACCCCGTTCCCGGCGACCGAACAGCAGGCCGCAGATTCCATGCGCATGTCGATGCGCTGGGCCAAGCGGTCCAAGGATGCGTTTGTCGAGCGCGAAGGCTATGCGCTTTATGGCATTCAGCAGGGCAGCGTTTTTGAAAATCTGCGGCGCGAAAGTTCCGAAAAGCTGGCCGAGCTTGATTTGCCGGGCCATTCGGTCGGCGGTCTTGCAGTTGGCGAGGGCCAGCAGATCATGTTTGATACGCTTGATTTCTGTGTCGATATGCTGCCCGCCAACAAGCCGCGTTACCTTATGGGGGTTGGCAAGCCATCGGACCTTGTGGGCGCGGTGATGCGCGGGATTGACCAGTTTGATTGCGTTTTGCCGACCCGGTCGGGCCGCAATGCGCAGGCCTTTACCCATCGCGGCACGCTGAACCTTAAAAACGGGCGTCATCGCGATGATGACCGTCCGCTGGATGATCAGTGCAATTGTCCGGCCTGCACGAAATATTCGCGTGCCTATCTGCATCACCTGATCAAGGCGGGCGAGATTTTGGGGGCGGTTCTGCTGACCTGGCATAACCTTGCCTATTATCAGGATCTGATGCGTGGCATGCGCGAGGCCATTGCCGCGGGCCGCATGGAACAGTTCGCCCGTGATTTTTATGCAGGCCAAGAAGGCGGGGATATTGATCCCGTGCCGATCATCGAGGATTAATCAAATGGCTGATCAAACCATTTACGACAACCTGACCATGCTGGGCGGCACCACCGAACAGCCCGCCAGCCCGGATGAAGCGGTTCTTGAACGGGTACAGAACCCGCAGGCCGGAACCGATTATTGCGTGCGGTTTGTCGCACCGGAATTCACATCGCTTTGCCCGATCACCGGTCAGCCGGATTTTGCCCATCTGGTGATTGACTATGTGCCGGGGGATTGGCTGGTGGAAAGCAAGTCGCTGAAGCTGTTTCTGACGTCGTTTCGCAATCATGGTTCCTTCCACGAGGATTGCACGGTCAAGGTCGGTAAACGCATCGTCGAGACGCTTGATCCGAAATGGCTGCGCATTGGCGGATACTGGTATCCGCGCGGCGGCATTCCGATTGACGTGTTTTATCAGACCGGCCCGGCCCCCGAAGGGGTCTGGATCCCCGATCAGGGCGTTGCCCCCTATCGCGGGCGTGGCTGACGTCCCCAAAAGATAACGAAATTCAAAAGTCGTCGCAGGGTAAAATTGCGGCGACTTTTTTTTGCGCTTGCCACTAATAAAATCAGTGTTACACGGGAATCAAGGCAACAGGAAAGCCATGCTGCGCTTCGCCGAACCGAGGTCGGTGTTTAATTATTTGGAGAAATCAAATGAGAAAAATACTTACCGAAAAGGTTGTAATACAGATACTTAAGCTTCTTCAGATAATTGCGGCAGGAGCTCTTAGGTAAAAAGAAGCCGAGGTCAACATAACAATGAGAATAATTCTCATTGTTATGTGTTCTGCTTCTTGCTAATACACGGGCGGGCAGGGGAACCTGCATCATTTGGCAACGGTGTGTTTGAGCAAGGCCATGGCGCGCAACAGCGCATCGGTTCTGATCGCAAGCTTTCAGGAAAATTACGAACAGCTTTTCCGGTTTCTGACCCGAAAGCTGGGCGGGGACCATGAACGCGCAGCCGATGTGGTGCAGGATACCTATGTGCGGCTTGCCGATGCCCCCGATCAGGGCGACGTGATCGACAACCCGCGTGCCTATATCTATCGGGTGGCCGGGAACCTTGCGATTGACGGGATCAGGCGTGACAAACGCATCACCGCCCATCACGATATGGACGAGGATACCGACGCGATCCACGATCCCAAACCCGGCCCGGAAAACATCGTGCTCGATCGCGAACAGATTTTACTGCTTGATAAGGCGCTGGAAAAGCTGCCAGAAAAGCCACGTATGGCGTTGCTGATGTTTCGGGTTGATGGGTTGTCGCACACGGAAATTGCCGCGCGGCTTGGCGTATCGAACAGCATGGTGGCGAAATATATCGTGCGCGCCCTGCAACATTGCCGGGACGAGCTTTTGCGCGAGGGCGAAAAATAATGGCAAAAATCATTGTAGATTTGCCTATGCCCAAACGTCTTAACAATATGGGCCATGCATTGGTGGCCGTGCGGGACCATTTTCGGGGTATCGGGTTTTGAAGACCGGGTTATCGGATCAGCAACCAGCCAGCAGGCCATTGACCGCCGATCTTGGCGATCAGGCGATTGAATGGCTGGTGATGCTGCAATCAGGCGATGCCACGTCGCGCGATCATGCGGCCTTTGCCGACTGGTGCGCGCAAAGCCCCGATCACGCCCGTGCCGCGGCCGAGGCCCAAAGCCTTTTTGCCGCCATCGGTCAAACCAAATCAGCGCAGCAATGGCAGGAAAATCCCGACATTCAGAACGAGATCGGCAGTTTCCGATCCCCCGCGCCGGGGGCCGCAGCGCCCCGCAGACAACCTAGGCTGCAACCGGCACGAAGCCGGGCAGTTTGGCTCCGGCCCGGACGCCTTGCCATTGCGGGGGCGATGATTTGCGCTTTGATGCTGGCGATCTTTGGCGGGTTGGAAGCAACCGGGCCGATTGCGCGCTGGACATCGGATTACAGTACGGCCATCGGACAGCAGCGGGCGGTGACGCTGCCCGATGGATCGGTTGCGCATATGAATACCGCATCGGCCTTTTCCGTTGATTTTTCCGGTCCACGCCGCGAAATCCGCCTTCAAGCGGGCGAAGTGATTTTTGACGTGGCGAAGGATGCCGATCATCCGTTTATTGTTTCCGCCAATGGCGGGGCGGCGCGCGCGGTTGGTACGGTTTACGGGGTGCGGCTTGAGGACGGTGGGGCGAATGTCACCGTGCGTGAAGGCATTGTCGAAGTTTCCAGTGGTGATCGTGACCCGGTGCGGATCACGGTCGGGCAGCAGGTGCGTTATGACACCGATGATGGGCTGAAAAAGATCACGGATGCCGATCTTGCCGCCTATGGCAGCTGGCAGCGCGGCAAGCTGATTTTCAATCAGCGGACGCTTTCGGATGTGATGGCGGAACTGCAACGTTATCAGCCGGGCAGGATCGTTGTGGCGCGGGATGCGTTGCGCGACCTTAAGGTTACGGGTGTGTTCGAAACGACTGACCTTGATGCGGTTTTTGCCTCTATCGCGCAAACGACATCCGCACGCGTTACCCGGTTGCCGTTGCTCACGATCATCTATTGATCCTTCTGGCGAAGGCCACGGGTTCCGGGCTTTTTCCCGATCTGAAAATTTTTTGAATTTTTTACTGCAAATCACGTTAGCCGGTTTCGTCTCAGAAATAACAGCGAATGATTTCGGTTCTTAATTTCATTCGCATTGGGGTTTCTGACGAAAAGGCTTATGGAATGAATACAAACGTTTGTGTGGCCCGGCGGATGATGCTGATGGGCTGGAAACGCCGTCTTGCGGTAACCACGGTGATTTCCGGCGTTGTTGCTATTGCACCGTTTTGTGCGACGGCGGCCGATATTGCCGCGTCGCGCGACAATGCCGAAATCGCACAGGCGAGCGTGATTGATTTCAACATCCCGGCACAGGACCTTGATCGGGCTCTGACCAGCCTTGCCGATCAGGCAGGCGTGCGTCTGTTCTTTCCGTCCGGCGGAATTTCCGGTGTTCAGGCATCCGCCCTTCAGGGGGAAATGACGGTTGATCAGGCGCTGGGCCAGCTTCTGAGCGGGACGGGTTATACGTGGCGCTTTACCGAGGATAACACGGTCACGATTGAACAGATCGCCGCCAGTGGTGAAACGGTGCTTGATCCGGTGCGGGTCGAAGCCAATGCGGTCACCGAAACCGCAGATGGCCCGGTGGACGGCTATGTCGCGACCCGGTCGCGTGCGGCGACCAAAACCGGCACACCGATCCTTGAAACAGCGCAAAGCATTAGCGTGGTGACCAAGGAGCAGATGGAAGATCAGGGATCGCAGACGGTGATGCAGGCGATGCGCTATACCCCAGGTGCCTTCACCGGCCAGGTCGGTGCGTCAAACCGGTACGATTACATTATCCTGCGCGGCCTGGTGGATCGCAGCATCGATAATATCTATCTCGATGGCCTGAAAACCATGAGCGATGATTCGACCTATAGCTCGATGCAGATCGATCCCTATTTCGTCGAACGTGCCGATGTGGTCAAAGGACCGGCATCGGTGCTTTATGGTCGCAGTTCGCCCGGTGGTCTTGTGGCACTATCAAGCAAGAAACCGCAATTCGAACAGCAGGGCGAGGTCGAGCTTTCCTATGGCAATCGCAATCAGCGCGGGGTCGGTTTTGATTTCACCGGTCCGCTGGACGAGGCAGGCAAGCTTGCCTATCGCGTTGTTGGCAAGGCGGACGCCTCCGACACCCAGTTCGAAGGTACTGAAGAAGAACGTTATGCCATTGCCCCGTCGCTGACCGCCAATATCAGCGATGATACGCGCCTGACCCTGTCGGGTTATTTCCAGAAAGACCCGGAAGGCGGCACCCATAATGGCCTGCCGTCCGAAGGCACGCTTTTCCCGCGTAACGGCCAGTATATCTCGAACACTTTCTTTGACGGTGATCCGGCATTGGAAAGTTATGAGCGTACCCAGAACATGGTTGGTTACGAGTTTGAACATGATTTCGACGATACCTGGACGGTGCGCCAGAACTTCCGCTTCCTTGATGCCGATGTGCATCTTGACCAGATTTACCAGACGGGCTGGAGCGGTACCTCGAACGAGTTGACGCGAACCTATGGTGGCGGGGATGAAAGCCTTCGCGCCTTTACGGTGGATAACCAGGCCGAAGCCAATTTTGCCACCGGTGGCGTTGATCATAAGGTTGTGATGGGTTTTGATTATCAGGACCGCAAAAGCGAAAACAAATGGCTGTTTACCGGGGCATCGAACATTGATGCCTTCAATCCGGTCTATGGCAGCCCCGGGGTTGCTTTGGGAACAATCACCAACAGCAACAGCCGGTCCCTTGAACAGGCCGGGCTTTATGCCGAAGATCAACTGGCATATGAAAACTGGCGTTTCTCGCTGGGGCTTCGGCAGGATTGGCTGGAAACCAGCAACCTGAACCGTTTGACCAATGTTGAACAGGGTGAAGACCGCAGCAAGCTGACCAAACGTGCCGGGGTTCTTTATCTGTTTGATAACGGCATCGCGCCCTATTTCAATTATTCGGAATCCTTCAATCCCAGCCTGTCGAGTGACGCATCGGGCAAGCCGCTGGAACCGACCGAAGGTACGCAATATGAAGTCGGCGTAAAATTCCAGCCTGAAGGCAGCAAAACGATGCTGAGTGCGGCGGCATTCCATATCGAACAGGAAAACGTTGCGGTTTATAACAACCTGACAACGGCATGGGAGCCGGTTGGAACGATTGAGTCCCAAGGTATTGAGCTTGAGGCACGCACCGAACTGACCGATAATCTTAGCGTGCTGGCCGGTTACACTTATACCGATGCGTCCTTTGATGCGCCGGGGTCAGTCAAGGATGGCAATCGCCCGCAGCAGGTGCCCGAACATATGGTGTCGCTTTGGGGGCATTACCGCTTTGATCAGGGGGCGCTTGACGGGCTCGGCATCGGGGCGGGTATCCGCTATGTCGGTGAAACGGCTGCGAATGAGGCCAACACCCTTATGGTTCCGGACTACACGCTGGTTGATGTCGTGCTGAACTATGATCTGGCGCAGGTTGGCATGAACAATGCCGATTTCCGGCTGAATGTGAATAACCTGATGGACGAGGAATATGTCGCGTCCTGTCTGATTACGCAGTGGTCGGATAACTGCTATTATGGCGAGGAACGCACAATTCTGGCGACGCTGCGATATCGCTTCTGATTTCGCCCGGTGTCGACTTAAAGGCCGCAGCCATGTGCTGCGGTCTTTTGCGTTTCGGCGACAAACCTATATAAGGCAGCACAGAGAGAGAAAACGACCCAGATGTTTTGCCATGACGGTTGCTGCTGCCATCACCCTTGAAAGCCTTCAGGCCAAAGCCCGTGAAATCGGCTTTGATGTCTGTGGCGTGGCGCGCCCGCAGATTGACGAACGCAATCAGGCGCGGCTCGATGAATTTGTCGCCGCTGCCGAATATGGCACCATGGACTGGATGAATGACCCGGAACGGCTGCCGCGCCGTCGCGATCCGAAAATGCTGTGGCCGGATGTCAAATCCGTCATTGTTCTGGGTTCCAACTATGGCCCTGCGGAAAATCCGCTAACCCTTCTGGATCATCCCGACCGGGCGATGATTTCGGTCTATGCCAGAAACCGCGACTATCACGATCTGATCAAGAAACGCCTCAAACAGCTTGCGCGCTGGATGATGGAACAGGCGCAGAAAGCGGGTGCTGATGGCGAACAGGTCAAGGTGTTTGTCGATACCGCTCCGGTGCTGGAAAAGCCGTTGGGGCAGGCCGCCGGGATTGGTTGGCAGGGGAAGCATACCAATCTTGTGTCGCGCGACTATGGTAGCTGGCTGTTTCTGGGCGAGGTTTTCACGACGCTTGAATTTGATCTGGCGGAGCCGGAAATCGATCATTGCGGGTCGTGCGCCAAATGCCTTTCGGCCTGTCCGACCGATGCGTTTCCGGGCCCCTACAAGCTTGATGCGCGCAAATGCATTTCGTATCTGACGATAGAACATGACGGCTTGATCCCGCCCCAGTTTCGACGCGCCATGGGCAACCGGATTTATGGCTGTGACGATTGTCTGGCGGTATGCCCGTGGAACAAGTTTGCCAGCCGGACACAGGAAATGGCCTTTATCCCGCGCGCCGAACTGACCGCGCCAAGGCTTGCCGATTTCCTTGATCTGGATGACGAGACATTCCGCAATTTCTTTACCGGATCGCCGATCAAGCGGATCGGGCGGGCGAAGTTTTTGCGCAATGTCCTGACGGCGGTGGGCAATAGCGGGGCGGTCAATCTTGTGCCGCGTGTCGAGAGCCTTTTGACCGACGAAAGCCCGCTTGTGCGCGGATCGGCGGTCTGGGCGCTGTCGCAATTGATGGATGGCAAGGCGTTTGACGCCCTGCGATCCCGTCATGAACGCATGGAAAGCGATCCGGTGGTGCTGGCGGAATGGGCGCGCCCCGCGCCGTGATCCTAGTCGAACGGCACTGTTTCATAATGATAGCGCACATTGCCCGACGGATCGGCAAGCACGATGCCAAACATTGGTTTTAACGGCGCGCGTTCAACCAGTTCTTCTTCCTTTTCATGGCGCATGTCGAGAGGCTCGCCCTTCTGGCTGCTGCCGCCGACATTGAACGGAATACCCTGCCAGATGCCGTTGCCTGGACGGTGCAGGTGGCCAAGGAAGATATGCCTGATCTGCGGATTTTTCTTGATGATGGCGGCCAGTTCGGCGTCTGCATCCATCCGGATCGAGTCAAGAAACGGCAGGCCCATATCAAGCGGCGGGTGATGCATGAACAGGAAGGTCGGCAGGTTTTGGTGCTCTGCCAGTTCGTGTTTCAGCCAGTCAAGCCGGGCGTCGCACAATGTGCCGTGATGGGCATCGGGGACGATGGTATCAAGCATCACAAAGCGGATGCCGCCGATTGTCTGACCATGATTGATAAAGCCGTTTTCATCGCGCGGCGTATCGGGAAAGGCGGCGAGCATCGGTTCGCGGATATCGTGATTGCCCGGGATCATGATAAACGGCATGGCAAGGGTCGCGAACAGTTCGACCGCGTGGTCATATTGTTCCGGGCGGCCATGATGGGTGATGTCGCCGGTAATCACGCAGATCACGGCATCAGCATGATATTCGTTGATCTCGGCAATGACGGCACGCAGCGTATCACCCGCATGTGGTGGGCGCGAAAGGTCATCACGGGCCAGCAGATGCGTGTCGGAAAGATGTATGAATTTCATAGGGATGCCTTATCATGATCGGGTGACGCCACCGGCATGATGATCGAGTTGCCGAGGATTGGGAAGATATACAGGCCGATGAGCAGCGACGTTCGAAAAAGATCTGTGACAATTGCCGGACACCGGACGAGTTTCTCGCTTGAAGATGCATTCTGGTCCGAACTTCAGGGCATCGCCACACGGCGCGACATGGCAATTGCCGAACTGGTGGCCGAGGTTGACGAAGGCCGCGACGGTAACCTGTCAAGCGCCTTGCGGTTATATGTGCTGGCGGATTTGCAGGGGCGGTTGGGGCGGGATCGTGACCCTGATATGCCATCGGGTCACGAAGAAGCACCGGAAGATCAATAAATGTGTGGACTGGCAGGGGCGACAGCCAGCGGGGAGCAACCACGTGTTCACGCAGCACTGCATGCACTTGCCCATCGGGGGCCGGATGGTGAAGGGTGCTGGTCTGATCCCGCGGGTGCGGTAACGCTTGGCGTGCGTCGGCTGATCACGACCGATCCGGGGGCTGCGGCAAATCAGCCCCTGATTTCACCCGATGGCCGGTTTGTTCTGGCGTTTAACGGTTATATTGCCGGGCATCGGCGGCGTATTTCATCCTTGCGCCAAGATGGTTTCACTGTTGAAAGCGACAGTGATGCGGCGCTGTTTCTGACGGTTCTTGGTAATGCCCTGCGTGATGGTGGTGATCCTGCCAAACCGCTTGGCGATCTGTCCGGGCAGTATGCCTTTGCGCTTTGGGATTGCGCCTTGCGGCAGCTTTGGCTGGGGCGTGATCCGGTCGGGATAAAGCCGCTTTATTTCGTGGAGTACGGCAGTGGCAATGTGGCTTTCGCGTCCGAGATTGCCGCCCTGCGATGCATCGTACCGACCATGCCGGACCAGAATGTTTTTCCGCATTATCTTGCACATCTGTTTGTCCCGGCACCGGCGACCGGCTTTGCCGATATCCGGCAGTTACGGCCGGGGGAGCCGATCTGCTGGCAGGATGGCAAGATTGATAGCCGGATGATCCGGCCAGCCACTTGCCACCGATATGACGGCGAAGACGCAGTTGCCGATCTGCGCGGGGCCATTCGCCAGTCGGTGGCCGATGCGATGGATGCGGACCGTAATGTTGGCATGCTTTTGTCCGGTGGAATGGATAGTGGTGCGATTGCCGCGATGGCGTGTGATGTCGCGCGTGAACGCGGGCAAAAGCCGCCACCGGGATTTGTCATGCAGTTCCGCGATGCCGGGATGGATGAAACACCACGTGCGCGGCAATTGGCAAAACATCTGGGGACGGAGCTGCATGTCGTCGTGGCACCTGACGGGCCCGAAGAAATTCTGGCGCATCTGAATGATGGCCTGCGGGCTTTTGGGTCGCCCTTTGGCAATCCGTCGGTTGTTTTGATGCAGGCGCTTGGTGCGGCGGTATCAAGGCACGTGCCGATCTGTCTGGCAGGGGATGGCGGGGATGAGCTGTTTGGGGGCTATCCGCGCTATCAGGCGGCCGCGATATTCGGCGCGTGGCAGTCTGTTCCGGGTTTCATCCGACGAAAGATGGCAGGCAATATTGCCCGGTTGCTGCCGCGCGGGGGGGCGCGGTTTGTTCGGGGCGGGCAGGGCGACGCACAAAGGGCGTTTCAATACTGGAATGATCGTTGTGGATTGGCGGAATTGGGCGCGCGGTTAGTGGTACCCGAAGATTTGTCAGAAGGTGATTTGTGCGATCAGATGATGGCGTTTGACCGACGGGTGACATTGCCGGGCAATCAGCTTGCGATGTCGGACCGGTGTGGCATGGCGTACGGGCTGGAATACCGGGTGCCATTGCTTGGCCATGAGGTGATGGCAATTGCCAAAAGTGTTTTGGCACAGGGGCATCTGCGTGGCGGGGCCAAGTCGTTATTGCGTGCGGCCATCGCGCCGATGATGCCGGATGGTCACCTGAGCTCAGCTAAAGTCGGGTTCAATCCGCCGGTGGCTGACTGGCTGGCGAAGCTTGGGGGGCTTTTGTGGGGGCGCGAGGCCCGGATTATCGAGATGCTGTTTGCCGATCTGCCGATACGGGATCGCACGCGGCAGGATTACTGGCGCAGGGCAACACGGCATGGCGAGCAGGATATGGCGCTTGGCCTTTGGGCGCTAATCGTATGGCGGATCTGGCAGATGCATCTTGCAACGGATCGCCGGGCAGAGATCATGCGTGCAAAAGGCAGCGTAGATGGATCGATAAAGGCAGTGGTTCAGGAAAAAACGGTGCCCAAGGCCGCGATATGAAAATCGTGCATTTGGTTTGGGCTGGGGGCTTGGACTGAGGTTTTTGACGAGGTTTGGGGCTCAGTCCTTAATTCTGCCTCAAGCCTAAGCTTGGCCCCGGCCTCGGCAATAGGTGTGCCCGGGGTGGCGAGAGTTGTCGTGGGGGCAGGCTATTGAGGCCCTTGCGGATTGCCCCAGCCGCGTGAACGGCGGTAAAGATTAAGCGCGGTCAGGGCCGTTGGTGCCAGTTGCACCACCTGGCGTGACAGGGCAAGGATGCGGCCTTCGTCGATATCGTCTTCTTCAAAGAAATTCTGTGTGACCCCGCACAAATCGGAAAGCTGGCGCAAGCCAAAGGTACCCGAGGTGCTTTTGAGCACATGGACTTCGTCCCGGACGGTTGCGAGGTCGTCATTTGACAGCGCGTTGTCAATTTTGACCAGACGGGTTTCGGTTTCATTGATGAAAAGGTCGATACCGCATGATGCGCCTTCGTCCCCGGCGTCGGCATAAAGCTGTTCGAGGGTGCGGATATCAAGCACCGGGCTTGAGGGGGGATCAAGGCGTTCCGGGCGGGTGATGCGTGCCCCCTTGGATCGCAATACCGGCGGCGGCGAAAGACGCGGGGCGGAAGCCGCACCCTCCGGGGACCGGCTGATGAGGTCGCGGATGGTATCAAGCAGCTTGGTGCGCTGGATCGGTTTGTTGATAAATTCATCAACCCCGGACTGACGCGCAATGACGTTCCAGTCGCGCGACTGATGGGCAGACAAGGCAATGATGGGGGTATGGGCAACCGGCCCCTGCATGTGGCGGATGCGGCGCGTCGTATGCAAGCCGTCCATATCGGGCATTTCAACATCCATCAGGATCAGATCGGCCGTAACCCCGCGACGCAGCATGTTCAGAACCGTCTGTCCGTTGGTGGCCTCGACAATGCCGTATCCTTCGGCTTGCAGGATGCGGCGCGCGACCATGCGGTTGCTTTCGCTGTCATCGGCGATGATCACGGTGCCGATTTTACTGTCATTGGCCGATGCCGGAAGGGCAATCGGGTGGGGATGCTCCGCCTGCGGCTTGACGAAGCAGACGGAAATCATGCCACCGTCAGCGAGTTCCGTTTCGGAAAACAGCAGGTCTTCTTCGGCAACGCCGGTAATCAGCTGTTCCCACGCCGGGTTCGCATAGATGATCCGTTCATTGCTGTCAAAAAGAGCGATGCCCGCACTTGTCTGTGCCAGTGCATCGATGATCTGATTATTCATTGGCCACCTTATCGATTCGGTGCCCAGTCCCACATCGCGAATGTAGATTTATATCTTTATATGAAACGTAAACGTTCCTGCCGCGAATTTGGTATTGTTACATCTTTTTCTTATAAGTCCATGGTTTTTACCAATTGCAGCCTTAAGGGGTACTGCGGCCATGAAACATTTTGCGAAACAAACGTTTCATTAAATCATGTAATTGAAACATTCGTTGCAAATCCTGTGGCGCTGTGGCGTAGTTTTCCGATCAATTGATCACAGGAACCCGGGAAAATGGGTGTTTACACCGATTTGCGCGAAAAGCTGATTTCCGATTATGCGACACTGAGCCCGCAAATGCAGAAGGCGGCGCGCCATATCCTTGATCATCCCAATGATGTGGCCCTGCGTTCGATGCGCGCCCTTGCACGGGCGGCCAATGTGCCACCCAGTACGGTTACCCGCCTGATGGCAGCCATCGGTGTCGATACCTGGCAGCAGTTCCGCGATAGTTACCAGAACCGGTTGCTTGACCTGCCGGCAAGTTACGCACACCGGGCGCGCGCGTTGCAAAACAGCGAAGCCGATATCCATCGCGATGCACATCTGCTGCAAAGCATCGCGCAGGCCGAGATTGCCAATATCGGTCAGGCATTCGGGCCGGAAATGTGCGAACGCATGAAGGACGCGTGTGAACATATTGCGCGCGCCCGTCAGGTTTTTGTCGTCGGGCGTGGCGCGGCCTATCCGGCGGCGTATCAGTTTGCCTATGCCTATCGGCTGTTTAACGAAAATGGTGTTCTGGTTGACGGGCATGCAGGGGCATTCGGGGACCAGTTGCGCGGGATTGGCCCGCGGGACGTTCTGATTGCCGTCGGGGCAAGGCCCTATATTCGCGATACGGTGCGCGCGGTCGCGTTTGCCCGCAAACAGCATTGCCCGGTGATTGCGGTTTGCGATTCGGACGTTGCGCCGATTGCGGTCGATGCGGTTGCAAAGCTGGTCGTATCAGACAGTTCCCCATCCTTTTTCCAAAGCTTTACCACCAGCGTTTCGGTCATGCAGGCGCTTGTCGCCCTTCTGGTTGCGCGCGGCGGTCAAAAGGTACTGCAACGGATTGCCGTTGCGGAAGAACAACTTGCGGCTTTCGATACCTATCATCAAGAAGCCGCCTCCACCCGGAATTCCCGATCATGAACCAGCCCCACAGCCAGCCCGAAACCTATGTCCTTCATCGCAGCAGTCTTGCGACCCCGCCGCGTGCGGTGCGGGGCGAAGGTATTTATATCTTTGATCAGAACGGCAAAAGTTATCTGGATGCCAGCGGTGGTGCCGCGGTTTCATGCCTTGGGCATTCCGACCCGGTGGTGCGTGCGGCCATGCATGCCCAGATTGATCAGATTGCCTATGCCCATTCGGGTTTCTTTTCCACCGATGCGATGGAAGAACTGGCCGAGGACCTTGTAACCCATGCCCCCGAAGGCATGGCAAAGGCGTATTTCGTTTCGGGCGGGTCGGAGGCGACAGAGGCGGCGCTTAAAATGGCGCGGCAATATTTCCTTGAAATCGGGCAGCCGGACCGGAAATACGTGATTGCGCGCCGCCAGTCTTATCATGGCAATACGCTGGGCGCGCTTTCGGTTGGCGGGAATATGTGGCGTCGCAAGCAGTTCGAGCCGCTGCTGATTACGGCAAGCCATATCGCGCCCTGTTATCCGTATCGTGACCAGTTGCCGGGCGAAAGTGACGCGGCGTATGGTTTGCGGGTCGCCAACGAACTTGAAACCGCGATCCTTGAACTGGGGGCCGACAGCGTTGCCGCCTTTGTTGCCGAACCGGTTGTCGGCGCAACATCGGGTGCCTTGGCCCCGGTGCCGGGTTATTTCAAACGCATCCGCGAGATTTGCGATCAGTATGGTGTGCTGCTGATCCTTGATGAAGTCATGTGCGGGATGGGCCGCACCGGCACCCTGCATGCGATTGAACAGGAAGGCATTTCGGGTGATTTGCAAACCATCGCCAAGGGGCTGGGTGCCGGATATCAGCCGATTGGTGCGATCCTGGTGTCGAAGAAAATCGATGACGCGATTGCCAATGGATCGGGTTTCTTTCAGCACGGCCATACCTATCAGGGGCATGCAACCGCCTGTGCCGCGGCCCTTGCAACCCAGCGAACCATTCGCGAACGCGACCTTTTGACCAATGTGATCAGGCAGGGCGAATTGCTGGCCGATGGATTGCGCGAACGGTTCGGGCAACATCCGTTTGTGGGGGATATTCGCGGTCGGGGATTGTTCCGGGGGCTTGAGCTGGTCGCGGATCGCGAAACCAAAGACCCGTTTGATCCGGCGCGCAAGATCAACGCCAAGATCAAGAAGGCAGCCTTTGCGCGCGGGTTGATGGCCTATCCGATGGGCGGCACGATTGATGGCGTGCGGGGTGACCATTTGCTGTTTGCGCCGCCCTTTATCGTGACCGGGGATGATGTTGCAAGGATCGTTGATCTGTTTGAATTGGCGATGAATGACGTGTTTACCGCCGAGGGGCTTTTGTAATGTCTTATGGTGAAACCCCGTTTCTGATCGCATCGGCCCCCAATGGGGCGCGCAAAACCAAGGCCGATCTGCCCAGCATTCCGATAACCCCGGCCGAACTGGCCAAGGAAGCCGCCAACTGCAAGGCCGCCGGGGCGGCAATGATGCATCTGCATGTGCGTGATGATGACCAGAAGCACAGCATTGATGTGGGCCGGTATCGTGAAATGCTGACCGAGGTGCGCGCAAGTGTTGGTGATAACATGCTGTTGCAGGTCACGAGCGAAGCGGTCGGCATGTATGGTGCGCAGGATCAGATGGCGATGATCCGCGAACTTGTGCCCGAGGCGGTATCGATTGCAGTGCGCGAAATTGCGCCGGAAAATGCCGATCTTGATGAACTGCGCGATTTCTTTGCCTTCATGCGCGAGGCGGATATCCTGCCGCAATTCATCCTGTACGCGCCAGAAGACGTGATCCGGTTCAACCAGCTTGTGCGTGATGGTGTCATTCCGGGTGAAAAGCTGCCGGTGCTTTATGTTCTGGGCCGGTACACCACGGGGCAGGTATCCGATCCCAAGGACCTTTTGCCGTATCTTGGGACGTCGCCCTTTGTGTCGGAATGGATGATGTGCGCCTTCGGGGCACATGAAAATGCCTGTGCGTTGACGGCGGCCGGATTGGGTGGCCATGCGCGCATTGGTTTTGAAAATAATCATCTTTTGGTTGACCGTTCGGGTGCGGTCGACAATGCTGCTTTGATCGTTCAGGCGCGCGAAGGCGCGTATCTTATGGGTCGGACTGTTGCGACCGGCGATCAGGCGCGAAAAATCATGCAACCGCAGTGGTAGACTTTGGCGCGCCAATGAAAACAGACTGGTTACCTGACATAAAAGTATCAGGGGGTTTCGGGGTTATAGGGTTTCAATTCTTGGGGCTCGTCATTATAATCCCCTCGCTGAAACATCTGATTTATCTGATGTTTCCATGTTTTTCCGCCACATCCTCGCGGTGTGGTTGAAAACTTTATAACAGGGTGTAATAGGGAGCTAATCCTGATGAAGAAACTTATTGCTGTAGCGGGTGCCATTGCCACCTTGGCTGGTGCGTCGCTGTTCGCCGGACAGGCATCGGCACAGGAAAACCGTTTTATCACCATCGGTACCGGTGGCGTGACGGGCGTTTATTATCCGACCGGTGGTGCAATCTGCCGTCTGGTGAACAAAGACCGTAAAGAGCATGGCATTCGTTGCTCGGTCGAGTCCACTGGTGGTTCGTCCTACAACATCAACACCATTCGTTCGGGCGAACTGGATCTTGGCGTTGCCCAGTCTGACGTTCAGTACTATGCCCTGAATGGTGAAAAAGCATTCAAAGACGTCGGCCCGTTCCCGGAACTGCGTGCTGTCTTCTCGATCCATCCGGAGCCGTTCACCATTGTTGCCCGCGCTGATTCCGGCATCAAAACCTTTGATGACCTTAAAGGCAAACGTGTCAATATCGGTAACCCGGGTTCGGGTAGCCGCGACACCATGGAAATCGTGATGAACGCCAAGGGCTGGACCCTTGACGATTTCGCACTGGCATCCGAACTGAAGCCGGCTGAACAGTCGCAGGCGCTTTGCGATAACAAGATCGATGCGATGCTTTATGTCGTTGGTCATCCGTCCGGTTCGATTCAGGAAGCTGTATCTTCCTGTGATTCTGTTCTGGTCGAAGTTGCCGGTCCGGAAATCGACAAACTGGTTGCCGATAACCCGTATTACCGTGTTGCCACCATTCCGGGCGGCATGTATCGCGGTAACCCGGACGACGTTCAGACCTTCGGTGTCGGCGCGACCTTCGTGTCCTCGACCGCAACCGATGCGGACGTCGTTTACAATGTTGTCAAAGCAGTCTTTGAAAACTTCGAGGATTTCAAAAAGCTGCACCCGGCTTTTGCGATCCTCAAAAAAGAAGAAATGGTCAAAGACGGCCTTTCGGCACCGCTGCATGACGGCGCTGTCAAATACTTCAAAGAAGCTGGCCTGATGTAAGTCAGGTTGAAACGGGGGGCACGCCGTGCCTCCCGTTTTGTTTTCTTCCGTCCTGCGGGCATCTTAAAAAATTTGATCAAAATGGCGCACAATGATGTGCCGATATGCTCCGTGGGCGACCGGGTAAGTGTCGACGGAGGTTTTTTGTTTCTGGGCTATCGGTTTGGGCCGCCCGAAACAGAAACCGCGTTCAGACCGGGAGTTTGCAATGACCGACGATAAAAGCGCGACACAGGGTCCATCGGACCAGGATCTTCAGGATCTGATCGCGGAAAATGATACAGGCGCACGCCAGCCGACCGGCATGACGGCAATAATTTTGCTGTATGTTGCCGTGGCCTGGTCGCTGTTCCAGCTGTGGCTGGCATCGCCACTGCCCTATATTGTCAGTTTTGGGGTTTTCAATTCGACCGAAGCGCGGTCGATCCATCTGGCTTTTGCCGTGTTCCTGGCATTTCTGGCCTATCCGGCTTTCAAGAATTCACCGCGAAGTTATATTCCGGTTTTTGACTGGGTCCTGGCGGCTGCCGGGGCATTCTGTGCTCTTTATATCTTTATTTTCTACCGCGAGCTGTCATCGCGTCCGGGCTTGCCGATCACGCAGGATCTTGTGGTGGCCGGTGCCGGTCTGGTGCTGTTGCTTGAAGCAACGCGCCGCGCACTTGGTCCGCCCCTTATGATCGTGGCCATGGTGTTCCTTGCCTATGTGTTCTTTGGCAATGCGCCGTGGGTGCCCGATGTCCTGCAATGGGCGGGTGCAAGCTTCTCCAAGGCGATGTCGCATCAGTGGATCACCACCGAAGGCGTGTTCGGGATTGCGCTTGGCGTTTCGACCAGCTTCGTGTTCCTGTTTGTGCTGTTTGGCTCGTTGCTCGATAAAGCCGGGGCTGGCAACTATTTCATCAAGGTGGCGTTTGCCGCCCTTGGTCACATGCGTGGCGGTCCGGCAAAGGCTGCCGTTCTGGCATCGGCAATGACCGGGTTGATTTCAGGCTCCTCGATTGCCAATGTGGTGACGACGGGCACATTCACCATTCCGTTGATGAAACGTGTCGGTTTCTCGGGCGAGAAGGCCGGTGCGGTCGAAGTCGCATCGTCGGTCAACGGGCAGATCATGCCGCCGGTCATGGGGGCTGCGGCCTTTTTGATGGTGGAATATGTCGGTATTCCGTATCCGGAAGTCATCAAGCATGCCTTCCTGCCAGCGACGATTTCCTATATCGCGCTGATTTATATCGTCCATCTTGAGGCGCTTAAGGCCAATATGAAGGGCCTGCCGAAACGTCAGACATCGACCGTGCAGCAAGTGCTGATGCGTTCGCTTCTGTTCGTGCTGTCGCTGGTTATTCTTGCGGGTGTGATTTACTACGCGATCAATTTCCAGAAACAGATATTCGGTAACGCGGTGGGCTGGATTGTCGCGGTCGAATGTGCCGTGATCTATTTTGCCGGTCTGTATTATGCGGCGAAATATCCTGATCTTGAACTGGATGATCCCAACAAGCCGGTGCTGGAGCTTCCGGCGCTGGGCGAAACCGCCAAGTCCGGCCTGCATTATCTGCTGCCGGTCGTGGTTCTGGTCTGGTTCCTGATGATCGAGTTGAAATCACCCGGATTGTCGGCCTTCTGGGCGACGGTTCTGATGCTGTTCATCATGCTGACCCAGCGCCCGGTCAAGGCGTTCTTCCGCAAGCAGCCGGACTATATGGCCAGTGTGAAGGAAGGCATTGCCGATGTGATTGACGGTTTTGCCACCGGGGCGCGCAACATGATCGGGATCGGGGTTGCGACCGCGGCGGCCGGTATCATCGTGGGTACGGTGTCGCTGACCGGGATCGGTCAGGTGATGGTCGAATTCGTGGAACTGATTTCGGGCGGCAATCTGATGCTGATCCTGATCTTTACCGCGATCATCAGCCTGATCCTTGGCATGGGGCTTCCGACCACGGCGAACTATATCGTGGTGTCGAGCCTGATGGCACCGGTGATTGTTGAACTGGGGGCTGCGAACGGCCTGATCGTGCCGTTGATTGCGGTGCATCTGTTCGTGTTCTATTTCGGCATTATGGCCGATGTGACACCACCGGTTGGTCTGGCATCCTTTGCCGCCGCCGCGGTTTCAGGGGCCGACCCGATGAAGACCGGCTTTGTCGCGTTCTTTTACAGCATGCGTACCGCCGTTCTGCCGTTCCTGTTCCTGTTCAACACGCAGCTTCTGCTGATCGGGCTTGATCATCCGTTTGATGTGGTGATGGTGATCTTTGTCGCGATTGTTGCGATGCTGGTCTTTGCCGCAGCGACGATGGGGTATTTCTTCACCCGCTCTAAACTGTGGGAAAGTGCGGCACTTCTGCTGATCGCCTTTACCCTGTTCCGTCCGGGTTTCTGGCTTGATCTGCTGGAGCCGCCCTATGAAAACCTGCCCGCGACCGAGATTGTTGAAAAGGCGGCCGATATGCCCGCCAATACCAGCATTCTTCTGGATGTCGAGGGCATCAGTCTTGAAGGCGACGAAGTCAGCAAATCGGTGATGTTGCCATTGGGGCCGGAAGCATCGGGTGAAGATCGTCTTTACAATGCGGGCATTGCGGTTCGCAACGAAGACGGCAAGGTCTTTATCGATGATCTGGTATTTGGTGGTCCGGCCGAGAAAGCGGGACTTGATTTCGACTTTGAAATCACGGCGATCAAGATCGAAGCCGACCGCATGCCCAAAGAGGTGTTCTTTATCCCGGCGTTTATTCTGCTGGGCGGGATCATCGTATTGCAACGCCGTCGCCGTCGTGCCGAAGCGGCCTAAGGAGGGCCAAGTCCATGTATAAGGATATTCTGGTTACAGTGGATCTTGATCACGATCTGTCCTGGAAAAAAGCCATTCCGGTCGCAATCAAGCAAGCCCAGGCATTCAATGCACGCCTTCATGTCCTGACCGTGGTTCCCACGGTCGGGATGTCGATGGTCGGGCAGTTCTTTCCGAAGGGTTACGAGAAAAAGGTTCTTGATGCCTATAACGAAAGACTGCACCAGTTCGTTTCCGAACATATTCCGTCCGACCTTAAGGTTCAGCATATCGTGGGACAGGGCACGGTCTATGAAGTGATCCTGAAAATGGCGAAAAAGACCAATTGCGATCTGATCGTCATCGGGGCACACCGCCCGGAATTGAAGGATTACCTTCTGGGGCCGAATGCCGCGCGGGTTGTTCGCCATGCCGATTGTTCGGTGATGGTGGTTCGCGACTGATTGCTATCGTTCCGGACAGACACGAAAAAGGGGCAGCGCCAAAAGCACTGCCCCTTTTGCATGGTCAGGACGACGGATCGGCCCGGTTATTTGGCTGCACAGGGATTTGCCGCACACGGATTGGCAGCGCAGGGGTTAGCCGCCGCGCAAGGATTTGCAGCACAAGGGTTGGCCGCGCACGGGCTGCAGGGATTGACGACCTTTTTGGCCGCGCACGGGTTTGCGGCACAGGGGTTTGCAGCACAGGGGTTGGCCGCGCAAGGATTGGCTGTGCACGTCGCGACTTCGGCGGTCGGTGTCGGAAGCGGGGCCGCCATTGCCATCGGGGCTGCCATGACAAGGCCGGCACCAACGGCAATCGCGGGCATCAGGGCCGACTGGGAGAAGAAGCTGGATTTTTTGGACATTGATTGCCTCACTGATTAAGCGTTCATTTCGATCTGACTTAGGGACGTTTGAATGTTTTTCGTCCGATGCAGGCCAATATGCGCCAAATCAGGTCGCCCGGAACGTCACATGGTTTCACTGTTATGTGAGAGAGCCGTGTTAGAGAAGCGGTCAAAATATGCCAACGGTTGAATGAGTCGCGAACAATTCATGTTTGATTTTTTATGCTTTGGTATCAAAACGATTGAAAAACCGATAGATTTTACGCATTTAAGAAATCAGGGATACGGGGAGCGGAGCATGGCGTACGGTTGAATAAACCGTGAGAACAGCCATCACGGAGACCGGAACAGACAATGAAAAAACAGCAGAGTCACATGATCGGCGGGCTTTTTGCGACCGTTTTGGCCGCGATGTCGTTGCCTGGTTCTGTGCAGGCGCAGTCCGCGGATGTACCATATGCCGATGTGGCGGAAATTCCGGCCGGTTGGTTCTTTCAGGGGTCGGATGCGATTGAACGGCAATATGCCTATCAGATTGATGAGCAGGTCTATGGCCATGACATCAGCCGCCGGAATCGCTGGTACGATGTTGAAGTCGATAAATGGCACATTTATCTGCCCGACTATTTCATCATGAAAACGCCGGTCACCAATGATCAGTATGCCGCCTTTGTCCGGGATACCGGTCGTGAAGCGCCCGATATCAGCGAGGAAGACTGGGAAAGTCTTGGTCTGATTTACGGATATGACGCGACCCGTCCCTTTGCATGGCAGAATGGCGAACCGCCGCGTGGCAAGGGCAATCATCCGGTTGTTCTGGTGTCGTGGCGTGATGCCCAGGATTATGCCACCTGGCTAAGTTCGAAAACCGGCATCAAGTGGCGCATCCCCGAAGAAATCTATTGGGAGAAGGCGGTTCGTGGTGCGGACGGCATTTTCTATCCCTGGGGCAATATTTATGACCCGCTGCAATTGAACAGTGCCGATCGCGGCCCGTTTGATACAGTCCCGGTGGGACAGTTCGAACCCGGACCTTATGGGCTGTATGACGGGGCGGGGCAGGTGTTTGAATGGACGGCCACCAGTTTGCAAGCCGGATACCGTATTGTTAAGGGTGGATCTTGGGATGATCGGGGATGCGGTGTTTGCCGCCCCGCCGCCCGCCATGGCAGGCCGGAACATATGCAGCATATCCTTATCGGATTTCGGTTGATGCATGAATAGTGGCCTGTTTTCGAAGCAGGCTTGCACATTGTGACAGAATCACTAATTCTTGAACGGGATTAATTGGCCGTCATGGTCATGGACGGGTTATTTCTGCCGCTGCGGATAGGATTCTCATCGCAAGGTTACTGGTGTTGGAATGACCGAAATTGCAATTGACTGGACATCGCTTCCGACCGGACGGCTTGAACGGATGCTGACTGCGGGACGCGATGTTATGGAATGCCACCGGGTCTTGACGGTGACCGGCGATAATATTGTCGGTGAACTGATCAAGACGGCGGGGCCTTTTTATGAATGGACGCACTATCCCGAAGGGGATGTGTATGACCGCAATTCGCACGCCCAGTTTTATTATCATGCCCATCCCAAAGACGAACAGCGCAGTTGGAACGAGCATGGACACTTCCATACCTTCCTGCGACCGCGCGGCATGCCGTCCGGGTCAAAGCCGTTACCGATTGAGGGATTTGACTATCCCGAAGGGCCAAATGACGCGTTGTCGCATCTGGTTGCGGTATCGATGGATGAATACGGTTTTGCCCAGCGTCTGTTCACCACCAACCGCTGGGTGACCGGCGAAGTCTGGTATGACGGCGAAACCGTGATCAATATGCTCGAAAACTTCATCATTGATCATGCGCAACCATCCTGGCCGGTAAATCGCTGGATATCGGGGATGATCTTTTTGTATCGGCCGCAAATCGAACAGCTGATCCGCCTGCGTGATATGACAATCAACGAATGGCGTGAAAAGCATCCTGATTGCGATGTTTACGAAGATCGCGAACTGGAAGTTACATCGACCATCGATATTCGGGTCGAGGAGCAAATCCGCGCGATCACCGAGGAACTTGGTCGGCGACGCGCCGCAGCGTGATATCTTCGCACACATGAAAACGGCCAATGCAGAAGCACTGGCCGTTTTTTATTCCGGTACCGGATATCGAAAGGCTTAGTGCGCTTTCAGATATTCGATGACATCGGCAATTTCGTCTTCTTTTTTCAGCTTGAAGGTCATCTTCGAGCGTTCTTTCGAACCCGAGATTTCGCTAAGCTTGGCTGACGGATCCTTAAGATAGTCAACCAGGAAGGCTTCATCGATGGTGAAACCTTTTTCACAAGCAGCCTGATAGCCTTTGCCATATTTAAAGTCGGCGACATGGCCACATTGCGCACCAAAGGCCCCTGCCAGCGATGGTCCGACCTTGTTCTGGCCAGGTTCCACACTGTGGCAGGCAGCGCATTTCTTGAAAACTTTTTCGCCTTTTTCGGCATCACCAGCCATTGCCGGTGCCATGCCGAGTACGGCCAGGGTGGCGGCGATGGTAAGTGTTTTGGTCAAATTCATATTGCGGCCTCTCATGGTCTGCGGTGGTAGGGTCCCCACTACATTGTGTCGTTGGTTGCTTCACAAGTGAACCGAAAAACATCAACGGAAGCAAAAATTCGCTTTTCGTTAAAAAAGATCGGCTTACTGTTGAGTTTCCCGAATTCGACACGACATTTACCACATGCAGGAACTGAATAATTTGCGTTTAGTCAATCGGCCCTACGGTGTATAAAGAATTACAAATGGTTGGCAGCCGATTGCTTAGCGTGCCGGGAGAACTCCATTGCCGCGTATAACCAAAGAAGATCTTAACAATCTGATCCAGGATCCTTCCGGGAAGAATCGTGCGGAAACGGCCGAGAAAATCAGCCGTGAATTTTCTGCTGAAAGCCTGAGTGACAGCGAACGTCTGCTTGCCGAGGATATTTTCCGGCTGATGGTGCGTGACGCGGAAGTGCGTGTGCGCAAGGCGCTGGCCAAGAACCTTAAGCAGACCCCGCTTGTGCCCCACGATGTTGCAGCGACCCTTGCACGCGACGTTGATGATGTGGCCCTGCCGATCCTGAAATTTTCCGAAGTTCTCAATGATGAGGATCTGGTCGACATTATCGGCGACAATGCCGACAGTGTTGAAAAACAGCGTGCCATCGCATCGCGTCCGCATGTGTCGGAAATCGTTTCGGCAACCCTTGTCGATATCGGTCATGAAGACGTGATGGTCGATCTGATTTCCAATGACGGCGCACAGATCAGTGAACATTCCCTGCAAAAGGTTGTGGATGAATTCGGCGAGAACGAGCGCATCCAGAAGCCGATGATCGAACGCAATCATCTGCCGATCACGATTGCCGAACGGCTTGTGACGCTGGTGTCTGACCGGATGCGATCCGAACTGATTGCGCGCGGCCACATCCCCGAGGGGATCGTGAATGCGGTCATGACCCAGTCGCAGGAAAGTGCGACCATCGGCCTTCTGGGGGATGGCGCGGAAGAACGCGATGTCGAGCTTTTGGTCGAACATCTTCACACCAACAACCGTCTGACCAGCGGTCTGATCCTGCGTGCGCTTTGCATGGGCGATGTTGCCTTTTTCGAAGCTGCCCTTGCGCGCCGTGCCGGGGTATCGCTGATCAATACCCGCATTCTGATCCATGATAGCGGCCCGTTCGGGCTTGAAGCGATTTACAACAAGGCCGACATGCCTGCTCATTTCTTCCCGGGGGTTCGTGCCGCGGTTGAAGTCGCGCGCGAAACCGACCTTGATGGCGGGGAACGTGATCGGGAACGCTATTCGCGCCGGATGATCGAACGGGTTCTGACCCAGTATGGTGATCTTGGTGTCGAGTTTGACTCAGACGATGTCGATTACCTGATGGGCCGCATGCTGCAATTGCCAAGCGAGCGGAACCTTCAGCCGTAACCCTAACCAGCAAGCAGCTTCGTGATCTTGCAGCCGCCCGTTTCGGGCGGTTTTGCTTTGTCTGGTGTGCCTGATTGCGGGCAACAAAAAAGGCACCGTTTGCACGGTGCCTTTGATGTGACAGACATAAGCCTATTCAAGAATGGTATTTGGCATCCACAGCGCCAGTTCCGGGAAATACATTACCAGCAACAGCCCGATCACCTGCAGGATGACAAAGGGAATGATGCCTTTGTAAATCTGCTGGATGGTGATCGATTTCGGTGCGACGCCCTTAAGATAGAACAGAGCAAACCCGAAGGGCGGTGTCAGGAAGCTGGTTTGCAGGTTGACCGCAACCATGACGGCAAACCAGGTCAGAACCTGTGTCTCGGTCGGGCCAATCCCGGCAACGGCAAGGTGATCGCCGAAATCAAGCTGTGCAATGACGGGTGCAAAGATCGGCAACACGATCAGGGTGATTTCGACCCAGTCGAAGAAGAAGCCAAGTATGAACACGATCAGCATCAGCAGGAACAGAACGCCCCACGCCCCAAGGCCGGCGCTATCGACCAGATCGATAACCAGGTCATCCCCGCCCAGTGAACGGAACACATAGGAAAAGACGGTTGCACCGGCAAACAGGAAGAACAGCATCGCCCCGGTCAAAGCCGACCGTTCGCAGACGTCCTTAAGCACATCCCATTTCAGGCGCCCCTTGACCAGTGCCAGGAAGGTCGCGCCTACCGCACCAACGCCTGCGGCCTCGGTCGGGGTGGCAAAACCGGCAAAGATCGATCCCAGCACCAGCACAATCAGGAAGACCGGCGGGATGAAGCTTCGCACCATCATGCGCAGCATCTCCGTGCCATGGACCGCTTCGGCATCGGGCAGGGGCGGGGCAAGATGGGGCTGCATCTGGCAACGCACGAAGATATAGATGGTATAAAGCGATGCCAGCAACAGACCCGGAATGATCGCCGCCAGAAACAGGTTCCCGACCGAAACCGACAGAAGGTCGGACATCAGGACCAGCATGATGCTTGGCGGGATCAGAATGCCGAGCGTTCCCGATGCGGCAATCGTCCCGGTCGCAAGCGACGGATCATAATTGCGGCGCAGCATGACCGGCAGGGCAAGCAGGGTCATCATCACAACCGATGCTCCGATGATGCCGGTGGTGGCGGCCATGATCGTACCCATCAGGGTAACCGAAAGTGCCAGACCCCCGGGAACCTTGCGCATCAGAACGTTCAGGCATTCAAGCAGGTCTTCGGCAACGCCGCTTTTTTCCAGCATCGTGCCCATATAGATGAACATCGGAACGGCAACCATCACCATGTTTTCGGCGATGCCACCCCAGATGCGCGATACGATGTTGAAGAATTCAATGAATGAGAAGACGTCATAGGCCATGCCAAGGAAGCCAAAGGCGATCCCGATGCCCGAAATGACGAATGCGACCGGTAGCCCCGAGAAGACCAGAATGCCCAGCGAGGCAAACATGATCAGCGGAAACCAGTCTTCGATATAGAAGTTTTCCATTTGGAATTATCCCCGTTCCGCAATCAGTCTTTGAGCCTGGCGGCTTCGTTGCCAAGGTCTGCGTGATGTGTTGCGCCGACATAGTGGCCCGCACGGCTGCGCAGGTTGCTGGGGCCGAACACAAAGACATAGCATTTCAGGAAGACCGAAAAACCGGCCATGGCGAGAAGGCCGAAGCCGATGGGGATGGTTGATTTGATGAGCCAGCGATGGGTCAGCCCCGTGGTCGAGGCAGAGACTTCGTGGTTTTCGAAGGATCGAAGGACAAAATCATAACCAAAATAAATCACCAGTGCGCAGAACGGCAGAATGCAGATAATCGCGCCGATCATCTCGACGATGGCGCGTGTGCGCGGGCGTAAATTGTCACGGATCAGTTCGATGCGGACATGAGAGTCACGAATATAGCCAAAACCGAAACACAGCATGAACAGGCCGGTATGGAGATGCCATTCCAGTTCCTGCAGCTTGATGGAACCCTGACCGCCGAATTTACGCTGGATCACGTCAAACATGATCGTCAGCATCAGCGGAATGGCAAGCAGGGCGGCCCATTTCCCGATGCGGGAAACGATGGCATCAATGCCGTCACTCAGTTTTAGTAGCGCTTCCATTAAAAAGCCTCCCGGGTCTTTTCTTAATCGCGGTCAAGGCCGGGGCCATTGGCGCCCGGCCTTGCCGAGACTTTTTTGTGGTCCGACACAAGGTCGCATCAGGACCGGGAAAGATTAATCGAGATATCCGATGTCTTTCCAGATTTTGTAATTGGCACGGAAGCCCTGCAGGCTGTCATAGGCTTCTTTGAAGTCGGCATCCTGTGCAGCAAGTTCGCCTGCGACTTCTTCCCATGCACCGCGCATGGCATCAAGCATTTCAGGCGACCATTTCTTGATGTTCACGCCTTTTTCCTGAAGTTCTTTCAGGGCTGCGAACTGGATCGCTTCACCTTCGGCGAAACCATAAGCCAGGTTGTCGTTACAGACGGCTTCGATCTGTGCCTGCTGGGTCTTGTCAAGACCTTCCCACTTCTCCTTGTTGATCATGAGATCGAAGAAGGTGGATTGCTGATGCCAGCCCGGGAAATAGTAGTATTTGGCGACCTGATGGAAGCCCAGTTTAAGGTCGATCGCCGGCATGGAGAATTCGGTCGCGTCAATCGTGCCGAGTTCAAGTGCCGGATAGATGTCGCCAGCCGAAAGAAGCTGGGTCGAGACACCAAGCTTTTCCATCACTTTTGCGCCCAGACCAAAGAAGCGCATTTTCAGGCCTTTAAGGTCTTCAACCGTGTTGATTTCCTTGGAGAACCAGCCCGATGCTTCCGGTGCGATCAGGCCGCAGAACAGCGACTTGATGCCATGTTCGGCGTAAAGCCGGTCAAAGATTTCCTGACCGCCGCCAAATTTGACCCATGCCAGATATTCACCAGCCTGCGGACCAAACGGAACGGCACCGAAAAGCTGAAGTGCCGGAACCTTGCCCGCCCAGTAACCCGGGGTGGAGAAGGCGGCATCGATGGAACCGGTTGAAACCGCATCAAACACTTCAAGTGCCGGAACAAGTGCGCCCGGCTCATAGAATTTAATCTGAATGTTGCCGCCGGAAACCTCGTCGATCTTTTCGTCAACGCGTTTGCCAAGCGTACCAAGCTGGGTCAGGCTGCCCGGATAGGTCGAGCCCATTTTCCAGCGAACACGATCAGCAGCATCCGCATCAGGCGCAACCGTCGTCAAAGTAGCCGCTGCAAGTACGGCCACACAGGTTGCAGATTTCAAAAAACTAGAAAATTTCATTCGTAGCTTCCTCCCTAAGAAGTCCGAAATTGGTATTACCACGTCGGGGCGATAACCGCCTTTTGCTTTTATTATTGCTGGCGAAAACGTCCCGTTCCTCTTGTTGCAGGGCGAAGCTTAAGCGTATTTCGCAAGTATGAGCAAGTTTGTTTCGCCCGCTACGCAAGAAAATATCTTCGCGAACGCACAAAAATGACTTGATTTCGCTCAAAAAACCGGGATTTCCGCATGGAAATGCGTATTTATACGGGGTTCAGCATATTGCATATCTCTCATTTAAAGTTGTTATGGCAGAAAGGCCCGGTAACCCGCGCTATGGTTGCGAATCGATTGGCAGAACAACTGCTTTCGGATTGTTGACGGGCTGTGGTGCCGTCATGCGCAAGACTGGCAAGGTGAGGGGAATCGATGCCAAAGCATGATGAGAAAGTTTGCACTTGCGAACGGTAATGCGAATTTGTTGCGGCGCGGCGCGGCGCAATGCAGCCGAGATGGTTTGATTTGATGAAGAACCGGTTTGCGAAGGGCTTTCTGATCAGCCGTGCGGAAAGAGGACCTTGTGATGCCGGCACCCGATATAACGCATGGTTAAGGCGGGGCATGTCAGGCGGGGAAAGTATCCGGAAATGAAAACGGGAAGCCTTTGAAAAAGGCTTCCCGACTGATGGTCGGAGCGAGAGGATTCGAACCTCCGACCCCTGCCTCCCGAAGACAGTGCTCTACCAGGCTGAGCTACGCTCCGTCAGTGGGCGGTTGTTTAGCCCGTCTTCAGGGCTGGATCAAGCATAAACCGGTCGGTGGGCCTGAAAAACTTTGCCGTTTTACGACAGATGATTTCACGGTTGCGCGGTGTGGGCATCAATCGCTTTGTGGGTGAATTCGGCGGGGTTTGTGCCAATACGCAAAAGGCCCCGAAACGTAAAACCGTTTCAGGGCCTTTGAATGATGGTCGGAGCGAGAGGATTCGAACCTCCGACCCCTGCCTCCCGAAGACAGTGCTCTACCAGACTGAGCTACGCTCCGTCATTCTGCGAAGCCGGGTGATAATCCCAAATACCGACCGACGCAAGGATTTTTTGCGCCAATCCGCCGGGACCCCGGCATGCGATATCAGTATGGGCGCGAAATGCAGAACTCGACCGCTTCGATCATCGCATCCTTGATCTGGCCATCGTCAAAGCGCGTCAGGGTATCAATGGCAAGCTGGCCAAATTCACGCGCACGATCCATCGATGCGCTAAGCGCGTCATATTTGCGAATCAGTTCCTGCGCGCGATCAAGATCGCCATCCTGGAAATCCTGATCTTCCATGCAACGGCGCCAGAAGGCCTTTTCCGCGTCGTCACCCTTGGCATAGGAAATGATCACCGGCAGGGTCACCTTGCCGTCACGGAAATCATCGCCAACGGTTTTGCCAAGCGTCGCCTGATGGGCGGAATAATCCAGAACATCGTCGATCAGCTGGAAAGCCGTGCCAAGATAGATGCCATAAAGGCGAAGGGCTTCTTCGTCCTCCGCCGAACGATTGGCAATCACCGCCCCGATTTGCGACGCAGCCCCAAACAGGGCGGCGGTTTTGGCGGTGATGACTTCAAGATAGGCTTCTTCGGTTGTCGCCATGTCATTGGCGGTCGAAAGTTGCAGAACTTCGCCTTCGGCAATGACGGCGGACGCCTTGGCAAGGATATCAAGAACCTTGAGCGAACCGTTTTTGACCATCACGACAAAGGCGCGTGCAAACAGGAAGTCACCGACCAGAACGCTGGCTTCGTTGCCAAACAGGGCATTGGCCGATGCCTGACCACGGCGCAGCAGGCTTTCATCAACGACATCGTCATGCAGAAGCGTTGCGGTGTGGATAAACTCGACACAGGCCGCAAGATCAACCGCCGATGTGCCGCCCTGATAGCCGCAAAGCTGGGCTGATGCCAGTGTCAGCATCGGGCGCATGCGCTTGCCACCAGCAGCGACAAGGTGGCTTGCCAGTTGCGGGATCAGCGCGACTTCGCTGTGCATGTTGTCAATGATGACCTGATTGACGCGCTTCATGTCGGCATCGACAAGGCGGATCAGGGAGTCCAGGCTGGGTTCGGTCGTCTGCTGCGTTGCGATATTGGTCACGCTGTAATCCGAAACAATTTCTCGCGTATTGACCCCGCCCACCGGGACGGGTAACGCTGATTTCAGTGGGCGGCCTCAACATAGAGATGCCGGGTGGTGACGGTCAAGTGGACAAATGGTTGCCAGACAGGCAACAATAACCGCTTTGCCGTCATTTTTACCCGAATATGTTCTGCCACACACATATATATGGATAACATAAACATACAATAACAACCGGGGCGCATAAATCGCATGATCGAGCTATTTCGCAGCAACGACCCGATCGAGCTCAGCTGGGCGCAATCGGTTCTCGCCGACGAAGACATCGCCAGCCATATTTTTGATTACCACGCCAGCATTCTCGAAGGATCCATCGGCGCATTGCCAAGGCGTTTGATGGTGGCCCCCGAGGAAGAAAGCCGGGCCAAATACATCCTTGATATTGCCAGACGCGAACTTGATGCGCATAACGCACAGCATGATCCCGATACCGAGGAAGTCCAGGACTGAAAATCAGTCCGACATCGGCAAGGTTGCAGGAATTAAGGCATTTATGACCCGAACCGATAGCGCATTTCATGTTCCCGATTTTGCGGAAGAACGCATCAGCCACGATTTTCTGCTGGGCGGTTCGGTGACGTTAAAACAGCCGGTCGATGGGTATCGCGCGGCTGTCGATGCGGTTTTGCTGGCGGCGTCCGTCTCGATCAATTCCAGACGCGATCAGAAAATACTCGATGTCGGGGCGGCTGTCGGATCGGCCGGGCTGTGCGTCGCACGCCGTCTGCCCGATGCCGAAGTGACCGGGGTGGAGTTGCAGGACGATCTCTATGCGCTGTTTTGCCGCAACATTGTCGAAAATGATCTTGTTGGCCGGGTAACGCCGGTTCATGGCGATATCAATGACCGGTCCTTGCCGCTGGTGGCCGAAAGTTTTGATCAGGTGATTTCAAACCCGCCCTTCTATGCCGGGGGAACGCGCCCCGCCAATGAAAGCCGGGCCAAGGCGCATCAGGAAGGCACGGCTGATCTCAAGGACTGGATCCATTTCTGCCTTAAGATGGTGCGCCAGAAGGGCCGGATCACCATCGTACACCGGGCGGATCATCTCGACCGGATCATCGGGCTTTTGCACGGTCGGGCAGGCGACATGACCATCTATCCGGTCTGGAGCAAGGCCAGTGCCGATGCACCGCTTCGCGTGATTGTCTCGGCGCGCAAGGGCGTTTCATCGCCGGTTACCCTGCGACGCGGAATTGTTTTGCATGACGAGGCCGGGGCTTATCTGCCTGAATGCGAGGAGATTTTGCGGGGGCCTCTGGGGCTCCGGATATAATTTCTGCAAATTATCCAGGTATCGATCACTGCTATCTCTCGGCTTAGTACAAGCTTAGACGAGTAATGGCGTAGCTTTATTGTATTTGGTTGATTTCAAAGCTCTTCCCGCTAGGCATGTGTGTGTGGGGGCGGGCACATCCCAATGGATAGTTTTTTTATTAATGGATGGTTTTTTATATACAAAAGGATAGTAATTAGTGGTATATGGTGTTGATTTTTCGCTTAATTGGTGACTGTTGGTCATTAATTCTTCCCGGTCGGGGCAGAGCTTTGCGAAAGTGCGAAATTCGTGCTTTTGCAATCGCCTGAATGCGAAAATAACTTCGTTTTGGGGCTGAAAATGAACGCGCTCACCAATCTGAAAATATCTAAAAAGCTAATTCTCGCCTTTGGGGCGATGCTGATCCTGAACGTTTTTACCAGCGTTTTTGCCGTGGTGAAAATGGACACAATCAACAACACTTCGACAGTCATTGCCGAGAATTGGATGCCCAGTATCGAGGCTGTGAATGATATTAATACCTCCACCAATACCATGCGAATTTCCGGTCTTGCGCATATCCTGTCAACTGACGAGGCGGATATGGAAAAATACGAAGAACAGATCGTCGCTCTCCAGAAACAACAGGCCGAAGAAATCAGGATTTATGAATCTTTGATTTCCTCGGATGCGGAGCGTCAAACGTGGTTGAAGGCCAAGAATCTGTTAGGAGAGAACAATAAGCTTTGGGAGCGTGCGCTTGCATTTTCGATGAAAAACGAGAATGAGCAGGCCCGCCAGGTCATGCTTGATGAAGCTCAAGCTGTAAGTGTCGAGCTTCGGAGCCTTCTGCGTGAACTGATAGCCCTAAACGAAGCAGGTGGTTTGCAGGCGTCCAATACCGGTGACGAGCAATTTGCGCTTGCCAGAATCTTGATGATTGCTGTTGCAGTGGTTGTTGCAATTTTGACGATTATCTTTTCGATGGGGCTTACGCGACTTATTGCCAATCCGATCCGCGACATGACAGCGACGATGTCCCGTCTTGCCGGGGGGGATAAAACCGTTACAATTCCGGGTGTTGGACGTGGTGACGAAGTTGGCAGCATGGCCGATGCTGTTCAGGTCTTCCGCGATAACATGATAGAAGCCGAGCGTCTTGCCGAGATTGAAGCGAAAAATCAGAAAGAACGCGCAGAACGGTCCGCGCGTATTGAAAAACTGACCCAGGATTTTGATCTGAGTGCCGGAAAAACCATCGGGGCGGTTGCCTCGGCTGCAACGGAGCTTCAGGCAAATGCGTCGACACTGTCGGCAACTTCGCAGCAGGCAATAACGCAGTCGTCGGCTGTGGCATCGGCTGCAACGCAGGCGGCGGGCAATGTTCAGACTGTTGCCTCTGCGGCGGAGGAGCTTTCGGCGTCGATCAGCCAGATCGCACAGGATGTTTCGATGGCAGCCCAGGTCTCAAAGCAGGCTGTTGATCAGGCCGGTCATACCGGGCAGGTTGTTGGTAATTTGCAACAGGCGTCCGTCAAGATCGGCGAAGTCGTGAATCTGATCAATGACATTGCCGGGCAGACCAATTTGCTGGCATTGAATGCAACGATCGAAGCAGCACGTGCCGGAGAGGCTGGCAAGGGGTTTGCCGTTGTCGCAAGCGAAGTCAAGAACCTTGCAAGCCAGACGTCCCGGGCAACGGCCGATATCGGCGAACAAATTGAAGCAACGCGTGCCGCGACTGAAGAAGCGGTTGCTGCCATTGCCTCGATTGCGGAAACCATCGAGAAGATAAACGAAATTTCGAGCAGTATCGCCGCCGCCGTCGAGCAGCAGCAGGTCGCAACCGGCGAGATTGCCCGAAATGTTGATGAAGCCGCGAAAGGTACCGAAGACGTGAATGAAAACATTCACGAAGTTACCAATGCGGTTCAAAGTGCGGGCGGGGTTGCCAAAGACGTATTGCAGGCGTCTTCGGAGCTGTCGCATGAAGCCGAAAAAATGCGTGAGATCGTCAACGCATTCCTGTCCGGTGTGAAAACCGCCTAGGCTATTGGTATGAAATGAAAAATGCCGCCCGGCTCGCCGGGCGGCATCCGTGTTTGTGCCAGATGGCTGATTCTCGGCGATGTGGGCATATCCATTTGGGTTGAACCGCGAACTTTTTGACTTTACGGTGCGCACATCCAACGCCCAATTGACGGGAAATGCCATGCTGAGTTTGTCGAAAATCCTTTTTACCGCACTGATCGTTGTGGTGGTATGGCAGGGCTTCAAGCTGTTTACCCGCAAGAATCAGGTTTCCGGGCAGGAGCAGCCAAAACAGACCGCGCATGACAAAAAAGCCAAACAGCAGAAACACGAAGCTGTGGCGCATGATCTTGAAAAATGCCCGAAATGCGGTGTTTATCACGCCGAAGGCAGCGCGCATGTTTGCGAAAGCTGAATTGCGCGGACGGCATATTTTCCCTTGCTGATTTCTTCGACTTTCGCCCAATGAACCGTGATTTCGCTTTGAAAAACCGGTTGTTGCACGGATGTTGTATGCTGCAACGCGGTATGAGATTCGGCGGGACGTCATAAAAAGCGCTAAATTCAGGCCCACTCAGGGCTTTTGCGTTCTTGACCCCGACGGGGTGGGGCGGTAGCTTGCCGCTCTAAATTTACCGACAACATCAAAGTGAGTTCGCGCAATGGCGCTCGACGGGTCGCAACGTCCCCCTTCATTCCAGGAAATCATTCTCCGCCTGCAAAGCTATTGGGCCGATCAGGGTTGTGTCATCCTGCAGCCCTATGATCTTGAAGTCGGGGCAGGTACCTTCCACACCGCAACCACGTTGCGCGCGCTGGGCCCGGAAAGCTGGAATGCGGCCTATGTGCAGCCGTCACGCCGCCCGACCGATGGTCGTTACGGCGAAAACCCGAACCGTTTGCAGCACTATTACCAGTTCCAGGTCCTGATGAAGCCATCACCGGCCAATTCGCAGGAACTCTATCTTGGCTCGCTGGCCCATCTGGGTATTGACCCGATGGCGCATGATATCCGTTTCGTTGAAGACGACTGGGAAAGCCCGACTTTGGGCGCGTGGGGCCTTGGCTGGGAAGTGTGGCTGGATGGGATGGAAGTCACCCAGTTCACCTATTTCCAGCAGGTCGGCGGTTTTGAATGCGACCCGGTCCCGGTCGAGCTGACCTATGGTCTGGAACGTCTGGCGATGTATATCCAGGGCGTCGAAAACGTCTATGACCTTGATTATAACGGCAATGGCGTCAGCTATGGCGATGTGTTCCTTCAGAATGAAAAGGAACAGTCGACCTATAACTTCGAAGTCGCCAATACCGATATGCTGTTCCAGCATTTCAAGGACGCGCAGGCCGAATGTGCGGTCAATATCGAACGCGGCCTTGCATTGCCTGCTTATGAGCAGGCGATGAAAGCCAGCCATATCTTCAACCTCCTCGATGCGCGCGGCGTGATTTCGGTCACCGAACGTGCGGCCTATATCGGCCGTGTCCGCGACATGTCGAAATCCTGCTGCGAGGCGTGGCTTCGTTCGCGCGGGCATTTGAAAGAGGAGGCATAAGTCATGGCCGAATTGCTGCTTGAACTGTTTTCGGAAGAAATTCCGGCCCGCATGCAGGCGCGTGCTTCCGAAGACCTGACCAAACTGGTCACCGATGGCCTGAAGGCCGCCGACCTTGGTTTTGATAATGTCGAGGCATTGGTGACACCGCGCCGTCTGACCCTGATCATTGATGGTTTGCCCGAAAAACAGCCGGACCTGCGCGAAGAACGCCGTGGCCCGCGTGCCGATGCCCCGGAAAAGGCGATTGCCGGTTTCCTTGCCGGCAATGGTGTGACGCTGGAACAATGTGAAAAGCGCGAAACGCCCAAGGGTGTTTTCCTGTTTGCGATTGTCGAACAGAAGGGCCGCGATAGCGCGGATGTCATCAAGGACATCATCGAAGACGCCATGGCAAAACTGCCCTGGCCGAAATCGATGCGCTGGGCCGATCAGAAGGTCCGTTGGGTCCGTCAGCTTGACCGGATCCTGTGCCTGTTTGACGGCAAGGTGATCCCGGCATCGTTTGGCCCGGTAACGGCAGGCAATATCACAAGCGGCCACCGGTTCCTTGCCCCGGCCACCTTTAGCGTTGCCAATGCCGCCGAATACAAGGCGAAGCTTGCCTTTGCCAAGGTCATGCTGGACCGTGAAGAACGCAAGAAAGTCATTCTGGACGGTGCGCGCAAGCTTGCGGCATCAGAAGGCTTTACGCTTCTGGAAGATAACGGACTGCTTGAGGAAGTCTGCGGTCTGGTTGAATGGCCGGTACCCGTCATGGGCAAGGTCGATGACCAGTTCATGGATATCCCGCGCGAGGTTCTGGAAACCTCGATGCGTGAACATCAGAAATATTTCGTTGTCGAAGACAGCACGGGCAAACTGGCCGCGCGCTTCATCACCATTTCGAACATGGTGACGCTGGATGCGAATGCGCAGATCATCGCCGGGAACGAACGCGTTTTGCGCGCGCGCCTGCATGATGCGAAATTCTTCTGGGATCAGGATCGGAAAGTGACGCTTGAAGCGCGTCTGCCGAAACTTGATAACATCGTGTTCCATGCCAAGCTTGGCTCGCTGGCGGAGCGTGTTTTGCGCCTGCGCGGACTGGCACGCGAACTTTCAGCCGACATTCCGGGCTGCGATGTCAAACTTGCCGATCGGGCGGCGGAAATTGCCAAGGCCGATCTGGTGTCGAACATGGTGTTCGAATTTACCGAACTTCAGGGACTGATGGGGAAATACTACGCCGAGAATGACGGCGAAGCCCCCGAAGTCGCCAACGCCATTGCACAGCATTATGCACCGGCCGGTCCGTCGGATATGTGTCCGACCGCGCCTGTTTCGGTGGCTGTTGCCTTGGCCGAGAAGCTCGATACCCTTGCCGGGTTCTTTACCATCGATGAAAAGCCGACCGGTTCAAAAGACCCGTTCGCGCTGCGTCGTGCGGCATTGGGTGTCATCCGGCTGGTTCTGGAAAACGGTTTGCGTGTGCCGCTGCGTCGTGCATTTGCCTTTGCCGTTTCCCAATATCCGGCCTCCATTCGTCGTGACGAGGCGGTTGACGAACTTCTGGCATTCTTTGCCGACCGCCTGAAAGTCCATCTGCGTGAACAGGGCGTGCGCCATGATCTGGTGTCTGCCGTGTTTGCCCTGGATGGCGAGGACGATCTTGTCCGCCTTCTGGCCCGTGTTGATGCGCTTGCCGATTTTGTATCGGGTGAAAGCGGCGTCAACCTTATGGCCGGGTACAAGCGCGCGTCCAATATCCTGCGTATCGAAGAGAAGAAGGATGAAAAATCCTATGATGCGGATGTGTCCGCCGATCTTCTGACGCAGGACGAGGAACGCAAGCTCTATGAGGCGCTCATCAATGTCCGGCATAAGGCTTTGCCGCTTCTGCGGGCCGAGAATTATGCCGCGGCTATGGCCGAATTCGCGCATCTGCGCGGACCGGTCGATGCATTCTTCGAAGGGGTCACGGTAAATAGTGACAAGGCAGAAGAACGTGCCAACCGGCTTAAGCTGCTGGCGCAAATTCGGACTGCCTTGCATGACATTGCCGATTTCTCGAAGATCGAGTCATAAATAAGGTCGGGGTCGCCCGGAATTCCGGAACGCCTTGACCAGATGAGGAAAAGGCAAGATGACCAAATGGGTTTACGGCTTCGGTGGCGGTAGCGCCGAAGGACGTTCCGATATGCGCGAGCTTTTGGGCGGTAAAGGTGCCAACCTTGCCGAGATGAGCAATCTCGGCCTTCCGGTCCCGCCCGGCTTTACCATCACGACCGAAGTCTGCACGGCGTTTTATGACAATGACCGTGCCTATCCCGACGGTCTTGAAGCCGAAGTCGAAAAGTCGCTTGCTGCTGTCGAAGCCCTGGTCGGTCGCAAATTTGGCAATCCCAAGGACCCGTTGCTGGTTTCGGTCCGTTCCGGCGCACGTGCCTCGATGCCGGGCATGATGGACACGGTTCTCAATCTGGGCCTGAATGACGAAACGGTTGAAGGTTTGGCGGCGGTCTCTGGTGACCGCCGTTTTGCGTATGACAGCTATCGCCGTTTCATTCAGATGTATGGCGATGTGGTTCTTGGTGTCGATCACTACCATTTTGAGGAAATCCTTGAAATCCACAAGGAAGACAGGGGCTATGTCCTTGATACCGAAATGGGTGCCGATGACTGGCAGGCGGTTGTTCAGGGCTTCAAGAAAAAGGTCGATGCCGAACTCGGGCGTCCCTTCCCGCAGGACCCGCGCGAACAGCTTTGGGGCGCGATTGGCGCGGTTTTCGGAAGCTGGATGAATGCGCGCGCCAACACATACCGTCGCCTGCATAACATCCCGGCAAGCTGGGGCACGGCGGTCAACGTTCAGGCCATGGTCTTTGGCAATATGGGCGATGATTGTGCGACCGGTGTCTGCTTCTCGCGCAATCCGTCGACCGGCGAAGACCGTTTCTACGGTGAATATCTGATCAATGCGCAGGGCGAGGACGTTGTGGCGGGCATTCGTACCCCGGCACCGCTGACCAAAATCGAACGTGAAGAGTCCGGTTCCGACCTTTTGTCGATGGAAGAAGCCATGCCCGGCGTCTTTGGCGAGCTTTGTGATATTCGCGACAGGCTTGAATCGCATTATCGCGATATGCAGGACATGGAATTTACCGTTGAGTCCGGCAAGCTTTACATGCTTCAGACCCGTGCGGGCAAACGTACTGCCAAGGCCGCCCTTCGCATCGCGGTTGAAATGTGCCAGGCCAATGTGATTTCACGCGAAGACGCCCTTCGCCGTGTTGACCCGGCACAGCTTGACCAGTTACTGCATCCAACCCTTGATCCCGATGCGGACCGCAAGGTGATCGGCATGGGGCTTCCGGCATCGCCCGGTGCTGCATCCGGGCAGATTGTTTTCTCCGCCGAGGTCGCCGAGGACTGGGTGCATAATCGCGGTCAGAAGGTCATTCTGGTGCGTATCGAAACCAGCCCTGAAGACATTGCCGGGATGCACGCCGCCGAAGGCATTCTGACATCACGCGGCGGCATGACCAGCCACGCGGCCGTGGTGGCGCGAGGCATGGGGACGCCGTGCGTGTGCGGTGCCGGTCAGGTCAAGATTGACTATGCCAGCAAGACCATGACGTCGGGCGGTGTGACCCTGAAAGAAGGCGATGTCATCACCCTTGACGGTGCGACCGGCGAGGTCATGCTGGGCGAGGTGGCAACGCTTAAGCCCGACCTGTCGGGCGATTTTTCGCAATTGATGGAATGGGCGGATGGTGTGCGCCGTCTTAAGGTCCGTACCAACGCGGAAACGCCTGATGATGCGGCAACCGCACGCGGCTTTGGTGCCGAGGGGATCGGCCTTTGCCGGACCGAACATATGTTCTTTGACCCGGCACGCATCATTTCCATGCGCGAAATGATTCTGGCCGATACGGAAAAGGGCCGTCGCGCGGCACTTGATAAACTTCTGCCCTATCAGCGTCAGGACTTTATTGACCTGTTCCGGATCATGAAGGGCCTGCCAGTCACGATCCGCCTGCTGGATCCGCCATTGCATGAATTCCTGCCGCATGGTGACAACGAAATTGCCGAGGTCGCCAATGCAGCGGGTGTGGCAGAGGTCGTCGTGCGACGCCGGTTGCTGGAACTTTCCGAAGCCAACCCGATGCTCGGGCATCGCGGGTGCCGTCTTGGCATCAGCTATCCGGAAATCTATGAAATGCAGGCGCGTGCGATCTTCGAAGCCGCGATCGAGGTTTCAAAGGATGGGGGCGATCCGGTCATTCCGGAAATCATGATCCCGCTGATTGTCGGTAAGAAGGAGCTCGAAATACTCAAGGCCGCGATCATCAAGGTTGCAGGCGAGGTCGAAACCGAAAAATCGGCCAAGCTCGAATTCCTTGTCGGCACGATGATCGAATTGCCGCGGGCCGCCCTTCGGGCCGGTGAAATCGCCGAAGAAGCCGAGTTTTTCAGCTTCGGGACCAACGATCTGACCCAGACGACCTTTGGCCTGTCACGTGATGACGCGTCCCGGTTCCTGGATACATATATTTCCAAGGATATCTTTGCCGGTGATCCGTTCGTATCGCTGGATCAGGAAGGGGTGGGCGAACTGGTCAGCATTGCTGCGGAACGTGGCCGTAAAACGCGTTCTGACATCAAGCTTGGCATCTGCGGCGAACATGGCGGTGATCCGGCATCCATCGCCTTCTGCGAGGCGCAGGGGCTTGATTACGTCTCCTGTTCGCCCTATCGCGTGCCGATTGCCCGTCTTGCCGCCGCACAGGCCGCGCTCAAGAAATAAGGCTGCTGACGGGCAGCATTGATAAAGCAAACGGCGGCAGAATTTCTGCCGCCGCTTGTCATTCATGAGGCGATGATCGGCTGATCAGGCCGCCGTTTCCGGCAACTTGACCCAGTCGGGGATCTTGACCGAAATTTTGGCATCCCCCGCCGTCAGCTCGGCATCATCGCCGATCCGTTCCAGCCGGATCAGGGCAAGACCCGCATTGCCATGGATGCTGCGGATCGTACCGGCTTCCTTGTCGCCATTCATGATCAGGCTGCCGATTTCCGGTGCCGGGCCGGTGATCGTGATCGGCAGCAGGCGTTTGCGCACCAGCCCGCGATATTTGGTGCGCGCGGTCAGTTCCTGCCCCATATAGCAGCCCTTTTTGAAATCGACGCCGCCCAGTTCCTCGAACCCGTTTTCAAGCAGGATGGCACGGTCGATTTCCATTTCCTCGCTGCCATTGGGCAGGCCCAGCAGCACGCGATGCTGATGATAGGTGCTTTCATCGCTTTCGGTCGCACCGATGGCCGCCATCTGTGCCAGTTCGTTTTTGGGCAGCAACACGCGCGCACCCATCGCACTCAGGCGCGGATCAACCGCCTTGATCCCGTCGGCAAACGGTGCAGTGGCACCGGGCGTATCGGGCAGGTCAAGTGCGGCAAGCGCACCATCGCCGAAAACGGCCACAACGTCATAGCTTTCGGTGACGTCGCTCAGTTCCGCCTTGGCGCGCAATTTATACATGCGCAGTTTTTTGAACAGCTCGGCCGCGCGCGCACCATCTTCGCCGCGTTCGCATTCAATCAGAAGGCTGTCCTCGTCCTGCTGATAGACAAAAAAATCGAACAGGAACTTGCCCTGTGGCGACAAAAGCGCGCCATAGCCGGAATGATCAGCCGTGATTTTTTCGATATTGTTTGACACCAGCCCCTGAAGGAAGCTGACGCGATCAGGCCCGCTGATCCGGATCACGGCCCGGTCAGGCAGGGGGGCATATAAAGTCTCACTCATGATTCTTATGGCTCCGGTTTATCGGAATTGTTGGCCGAAATGTGGGGCAATGGGGGGCATTTGGCAAGGGGTGGTTTGGCAAAGGCAAAAGCAACCCGCCACAAGAAAAGCCTTCATAAATTGCGCGGGAACCGATAGAACGCAATGTATGAAAATATTGATGCTTGATCGTTCCATCGGCTTTGATCCCAAGGATCGTGAAGCCCGCCCGCTGGGCGCGCGCCAACGCGGATTTATCGCGCTGGCCGAGGCCCTTGTTGCCCGTGGCCACAAGGTTGAAGCCCGCCGGAATGGTGGTATCGACCTTGATCATCATGGTGTCGCCTGGCGACAGCTTGACAGTGCCATGCCGCCCTTTGGCGGGGATCCGGTGGATCGGGTTCTGGTATGGCGCGATGCGGAGCTGCTGCGTCATCCCTCAATCCCCGAAGGTAGCGATTGCTGGCTTTGGTTTGATGGCATGGTATCCGATCTGAATGCGGATAAGGCGCGTCTAGCGTTGCTTGAAACCGGTGCGCAGGTGATTTTCACCCACGAGGATCAGGGCAAGGCATTTGATGGCGATATCGCCAAACGCCCCATTGTGATTGCGCCGGGGGCGTGTCCGGCCTTTGCCATGGCATCAAACATGCACTGGGCGTTCGAGAGCCGCGAAAACCTTGCCGTGACGGTTGCCAACAGCAAAACCGGCATTGCCCAGATCATTCGCATCTGGTCGGCTTATGTCGCGCCCAAACTGCCCGGTGCCATTCTGGAAATTTATGCCGCCGACCTGTTCTTGGCGATGGCGGGCGAAAATGACGATGTTTCCGGCGAACTCGTCGATATGGTGCGTGACAATATCGACAAGGGTGTGCGCGTTTGCCACCCGATGCCCGAGGCCGACATGGCCGAACGTGTCGCAACCGCGCGGGCGTTTCTGCATCACGGCAAATACGGCAATGATCAGGTCGGCCAATGGATTTACGATGCCCTGGCGGCGGCAACCCCGGTTGTGTCCTATGGCGGGATTGCCACGGCGCGGGTCGAAAATGGCAAGACCGGCTATATCGTTCCCGATGAAACGGCTTATGGCAATCTGGTGATGCAGTTGCTGGCCGACCGGCAGATTTTTGCCAGCCAGTCCGAAGCGGCGCGCAACAGCCGCCGCGAATGGCTTAACGTCGCTGGCGAGCTGGAGAAACTTTAAACCGTGCGTTTGCTGTTCATCACCTCGAACCGGCTGGGCGATGCCGTTCTTTCGACATCGGTGCTGCGCCACTATGTCGAAACCTATCCCGGCATCAGGGTAACGGTTGCCTGCGGCCCGGTCGCCGCCCCGATTTTTGAAGCGGTGCCGGGGCTTGAACGCATCATCGAAATGCCAAAGCAGAAACGCGGCGGCCATTGGTGGAAGCTCTGGAAATCGGTCGCGTTTCGCTGGTGGGACATCATCGTCGATCTGCGTGGCAGTGCGACGGCTTATGTGTTGCCGGGCTGGAAGCGGGTGGTGCTCAAAGGCAACGATGACAGTGTCCACCGGGTGGAGCAGCTTGCGCGTCTGATCGGTGTTGATCGTCCTCTATATCCCAAAATATGGCTTGATCCGATACATGTGAAACGGGCTCAGGAAATTCTTTCCTCTTTTGCCGGGCGACCGCTTCTTGTGGTTGGCCCGACGGCAAACTGGGGAGGAAAGATGTGGCCGATTGATCGTTTTCAGGACCTTGTCGGGCGGCTGACGTCTATAACGGGTTCTTTGCCGAATGCGCATGTTTTGCTTGTTGGTGCGCCTTCTGAAATCGAAAAGGCGCAGGAACTGATTTCATCCATTGCGGATGATCGCAGAACGGTTGTTTTTGGAACCGAGCATTTATTGACCGTGCAAGCCTGTCTGGAGAAGGCGGATCTTTATATCGGTAATGATTCCGGCTTGATGCATATGGCGGCGGCTTCCGGTTCTCCCACCGTGGGGCTTTTTGGTCCATCCCGACCGGAAAACTATGCGCCATATGGTAAGAAGACAGCTTATGTCTGCACGGATCGCAACTATGATCAGATTTTGGCTGACGGTGTCGACTGGAAATCTCAGAAGTCTTTGATGACGGACCTGTCTGTTGACAAAGTTTTTGAATTTTCATGTAAGTTTTTAAAATGAATTATCGGTTTGTTTAAGCGGGGAAGCATGCGGATCGCCATCGTTTCAGGTTCCGACAAAAACTATTTTCCTTTGTTGATCGAAATGGTGCATTCGGTCAGACAATTCTCTGTCGACCGAAATATCGACATCTGTGTGATGGATGCAGGTTTGGCTGAATCCCAGAGGGAACAACTGTCACCTCTGGTCAACCAACTCGTTATCCCTGACTGGCCCAATGGCATTTCGGAAGAAAAATCAAAAGGTAAGGACTACCTCAAGGCGTGTATTTGCCGCCCCTTCATCCCCGAAATATTTCCCGGATATGACGTATATCTGTGGATGGACTGCGATACCTGGGTTCAGGACTGGTCATCTGTAGAGATGTTCATTCGATCCGCTGCGAAAGGCGACCGTCTGGCGATCACGAACGGTGCGGATCGATCTTATCCAAAGCCGATCCGTATTTCGTGGCTTGGAAGATGGCCCCGGAAAATAGGCAGTTTCTATAACGCCAATGGCAAAAAGGCTTTTGGCTGGGCGACAGCCAAAAAAATGATCCCCCACTATGTGCTGTCTGCGGCGACATTCGCGATTGCAGCAAAGGCGCCGCACTGGAAGCGTTGGCAGGAAGTTATTGTTGAAGCTGCCATGAAGGGAAAGATGTTCCCGGCCGAGCAGCTGTCTTTGGGCAAGATCATCCACATTGAAGGCTATAAGGCCGAATACCTGCCTGCCTATGCAATGTGGCAATGCCAGCACAAGCCATTCTGGGATGCAGAGAAATCGGTTTTTGTCGAACCCAACGAACCGCATGCCACCATTGGAATAATGCACCTGTCAGGTGTCGACGATATTCGGGCAGACAGAGATGTGAAAACCGAAATTGAAACGACCGATGGCAAAACGGTATCGGTCAATTATCGCTATCCCCTGTTTGCGGCAGAGAAACTTACGATCGCCAAGCCTCAAAGAGTTTAATGGCGGGCGTTCTTAAAGCTGAAATTTTAAGGTCCGGACAATCCTGTTTGCGATCAATCGGGAACAATTCGCATGCTAATGCATTTGCTTATCATGTGAATTTTGTTTCAACTGTTCCGGACCAGAAAGATGATCCGTACCGAGCATCTGACAATGATCGTGGTGTTGCTGTTTGCCGTTTCCATGGCGTGGCTTCAGGTGGCTGTGGGGGATCAGAGAAGCCAGCTCAATCTTGTGCCGGTTCCTGCCTACAAATCCGGGTTTGAAATGTATGCCATCCGTTATGGGAATGCCGATAACGCATCTTGTGGCAGTCTGTGCGGTGCATTTGATCTGGAAAAGGCCAGTTCAATAGGTGGCGCATATATGCAGGTAAGCCTTCCTCTGGATACGGCGCGTCGCTGATATCGCCAAGTCGACCTGACGCGTTGGTAATGCAGGGTTAATGTCTGGAGTATCCAATGGCCAAACCGACTGTCTGGGCGATTATTCCCAATTTGTTGCGCAGCCTGTTTCGACCGGATGTGCCACTGCGAAGCAAGTTCCTGTTGCTGGCCGGGATTATCTATCTCGTTAGCCCGATTGACCTGTTGCCCGATGTCATTGCCGGTATTGGCTGGATTGATGATCTTGTTATCGTGCCCCTGTTGGGATGGCTTTCATATAAAAGCCTGCCGCCATCCATAAAATCGGATATGGCATCCGACAATCTTGAGACGCCGGCAAAGTCTCGTAAATGGCTGTATCTTCTGATTTTGATCCTGGTTCTGATTGGCATTGTGATGCTTACAGGACCTGATGACAGCTTCCTGAAAACTCCGTCTGCTGGTTAAGACACGACTTTTGCGCCTTTGACAGTCTTTGCCCCGCCCTTTTAAGCTTGGATGCAATTCCATCATGAAACGGGGATACGACCATGGCAGATACATTTCGTGGCTTGGTTCTGCGCCAGCAGGAAAAATCAGTTCAGGCCGATTTTCAAAATCTGACACTTGATGATCTGCCTGACGGCGATGTGCTGGTTCGGGTACGATGGTCGACCCTGAATTACAAGGACGGCATGATCCTGAACGGGCTTGGCCGTCTTGTCCGGCAATACCCGCATGTGCCCGGTGTCGATTTTGCCGGCGAAGTGATTTCATCGGATGATCCGCGTTATGCGCCCGGCGATCAGGTCATCCTGACCGGATGGCGGGTTGGCGAAGCGCATTGGGGCGGATATGCCCAGTATGCCCGCGTCAAAGCCGATTGGCTGGTGCCAATGCCAGGTGGGCTTGATGGCGCGCACGCCATGGCCATCGGTACCGCGGGCTTTACATCCATGCTGGCGGTCATGGCACTGGAAGAGCAGGGCGTATCTCCCGATCAGGATGGCGAAATCCTCGTTACCGGGGCGGCGGGCGGTGTTGGTTCGGTCGCGGTAGGTCTTCTTTCCAATCTTGGTTATCGTGTTGCCGCCTCGACCGGGCGGGCTGACACGCATGACTATCTTCGAAGCCTTGGTGCGCATTCAATTCTGGATCGATCAGAGTTAAGCGAGGCAAGCAAGCCCTTGCTGAGCGAGCGTTGGCTGGGGGCTGTTGACAGTGTTGGCAGCACGACACTGGCGCATGTCTTATCGGAAATGAAGTATCATGGCGTGGTTGCTGCTTGCGGGTTGGCTGGCGGGCCGGATTTGCCTGCAACGGTTCTCCCGTTTTTGCTGCGCGGGGTCCGGTTGATCGGAATTGATTCCGTGATGTGCCCCTATGAAAAGCGCGTCACAGCCTGGAAACGTCTGACACAGGAATTGCCCATGGATCAACTGGATGCTGTGACAACAAAGGTTGGACTTCGTGATATCCTGCCGTGGGGCGAAAAAATCCTCAAAGGGCAGGTGCGCGGGCGTTTGCTGATTGATGTGCAGGATTGCTAGCAGAGGCAAATATATGCAGAATCAGTCTGATCCGAGCTGCCAATCCTGAAATTCTGAAATGAATGGGCCGTGCCATATGACCGAAAACCGGTTTCGCATCCTTCTGGTCGAAGATAATCCCGGCGATGCGTTCCTTGTAAAAACATTGCTGGAGGAAACCGGTGAGCAATTCGGTATCGAACATCGGTCCGATCTTGCTTCGGCCATGGCCCTGCTGAATGATCCGTCACCTGATGGACAGTTTGATGTTGTTCTGCTGGATTTGACGCTGCCCGATTCATCGGGGGTTGAAACCATCCGCCGAATTCGCGGTTGCGCGCATAGTGCACCGGTTGTTGTCCTGACCGGCCACAAGGACGAAGAACTTGCCTTTGAAGCCCTTCAGCACGGCGCAGAAGATTACCTGACCAAAGAATTCCCCGACGGCAGGACCATTCGCCGATCCATCCGTTATGCGATTGAACGGTCGCGTGCCGAGCAGGCTTTGAAGGAAAGCGAAGAACGGTATCGCAAGCTGGTGGAACTGGCACCGGAACTGATTTCGGTGCTTAGCGGTGAGGAAATTACCTATATCAACCAGCAGGGCGTTGCCATTCTGCATGGTAACGACAGTTCCGAACTGGTCGGGCGCAGCTTCATGGAGATGGTCCATCCAGACAGCCGCGAAATCATGAGCGAATATATTGCCCGTTACGCTGGCGGTTATACGGGGCGGGCGGATTTTGTCATCATCTGCCGACGGGGCGACGGCGAGAATGTCGAACTTGAAGTGTCCGCCATCGCCTTCACCCACGAAGGCGCGCCAGCCATGCTGATGCTGGCCGAGGATGTGACGGAAAAGCGCAAAATCGAACGGCAACTGGTTCAGACCTCCAAGCTGGCGACCCTTGGCGAGATGGCCGCATCCGTCGCCCATGAAATGAACCAGCCGCTTAATGTCATTCGGATGGCGGCTGATACCTGCGCGCTTCAATATGAACTTGAAAAGGTTCAACCCTCGTTTCAGAGAGAGCGACTGTCCCTGATCAGCGGGCAAACCCAGCGTATGGCCGAAATTATTCGACATTTGCAGATATACAGTCGGCCAGACGAGGACGATTTCGAGCTTTTCGATCCGATGCGCGCGGTCACCCGTGCGGTGGACATGATCGAGCATGATTGCCGTTTGGCAGGGATCGTCGTCGATGTCGTTCCATCGGCACAAAGTTGCCAGGTGCTTGGGCGACAGGTCCAGCTTGAACAGGTTCTGGTCAATATGTTGACCAATGCGCGTGATGCAATCACGGAAAACGGCGATGATACCGGCGGGATTGGCGGGCTCATTCGATTAACAGCCATGCTTGATCCCGATCAGGAAGTGCTTCGAATTGCGATTAATGACAATGGCGGCGGCATCCCCGAGGACGCCATTGGCCTTATTTTCCATCCGTTCTTTACGACCAAGGATGTCGGAAAGGGAACGGGGCTTGGCCTTTCGGTAAGCTATGGCATCGTCGAGGGAATGGGCGGGCATATTGATGTTCGCAATGAAGGAGACGGTGCCTGTTTCGAGATTGTTCTGCCTGCGACGCATATCGGCGAAACGCAGGGGGATGAGAATGATCCGTCTGATGACGCCCCGTTATTGCCTCAGCAGGAAAAAGTTTCGGAGGCAAGGTCGCGCGATTTGCGGATCATGGTTGTCGATGATGAAATTGATGCGATGGAGATCATCGCAGCCTATCTCGAAGCGCAGGGATTCTCGGTTTCGGCGGCAAGCGACGGCGAAGATGCGCTTGCACTGGCCGGTGTTGTGCAGCCCGATATCCTGATTACCGATATCCGGATGCCGCAGATGGATGGCAATAGTCTGGTTCGGGAACTGCGTTCACGCAATCCCGCCTTGCCGGTGATCGTTATGACCGGTCATCCGGGGGATGCCGACAGGCCGACAGAGGATGGGGATGATGCGCCGGTCATGGTGATGGCAAAGCCGCTTGATTTAAAAGAGCTTCTGGCAACCCTTGATGAAATTTCCGAAGTCGTTGCGGGCTGAAATACAAAAAACCCGGCCAAGGGGCCGGGTTTTGAAAGCTTCGGCTTGATGCGGGAAAATCAGGCTTCCCAGCCAAGCTGCATGGCTATTTTAACCGCCTGTGTACGGTTCGCGGCACCAAGCTTTTTGAAAATACCGGTCAGGTGAACCTTCACCGTGATTTCGCGGACCGTAAGCTGTTTGGCGATTTCCTTGTTGGACAGACCTTTGGTCAGCAGGGCCAGAACTTCACGTTCCCGATTGGTCAGTTGACGCAGGGGATTGTCAGGAGCAAGCCCATCCAGATCAATTTCACCCGGACGCGTGTTGCTGCCATCATCTTCCAGAAGTGCCGACGGAATGTATTTTTCCCCTGACATGATCAGGCGGAGCGCATTGATCAGCGACTTGCCAGACAGGGTTTTGGGCAAATAGCCCGACGCACCATGTTCAAGTGCATTGAGCACATCGCTGCGTTTGACCGATCCCGACAAAATGACGACCGGAATTTCCGGATGTTTCTGCCGCATTACGGTCAGGCCCGAAAGCCCGTTCATGCCCGGCATGTTGAGATCTAGGATCGTCAGTTCGACCGGCGTATCGCCATCGACGATGGAAAGTGCTTCGGCAAAGTCTTTTGCCTGGGCAATTTCGACTTCTGGCGCCGCCGTTTTCAGAAAGGATGTGATCCCGTCTCTAACGAGGTCATGGTCGTCCGCTAGCAGGATGTTCATGTTATTGTGCCGTACCCGTTTTTAGCCGTCTCCCGCAAAAGGCGGTACCGGTATCGCGTCCCGCACCCAAACATACGGAAACACGCAAAGTTGTCATCTTCCAAATTTCGCGTCCCCCCGGACGCGAGCGCAGCATTAAATAATTCTGATGTCCTGTCAAACTGCAGGACGGATTTCAGGGGGCGGAATTATCCGTGAGGATAGTATTTGTTTAAGGATGATAAAAATATTGTCGCATATTGCATAGTGAAACTGACCGGATTCTAAGGTGTCTGGATTCTTTAATCAGGCATAAATCGAAAAAATGTCGTTCGCGTCGTTCTGCGGTTGTCCGTAACCCGGGATCGATTTTGGCTGATCGCCACCAATCGTTGCACGTTGCAGGCTTGCCTGTCGGAATGCCGCCATATCCGCGCCTGATGGTGCGTTGGGAGCAAGCGCTGCATTCTGAAGGGTCGCAAGCGCGCGTTCCTTATCTTCTGCGCTACCCGAAAGGCTGACGCCGACATCAACATGTCCACCAATGGCATATGCCTTTCCGTCTGGTCCGATCTGGTATTCATATTGCGGGGCAGAGCCATAAGGCCCTGCCGCGGCAGCATGCGCTTTTTCTTCCTGCTTTACGGCAGAATCGCGGGCTTGCAATCGCGATATGTCAGCTTTTTCCGTCGCACTCAGCTCACCAGAAGTTTTTGCGCCGGAATTATTACTGTCCGCCTTGTTGTCGCTTGCTTCAAGGGCTTCGCGATACTCGCTTCGGCTGGCGCCATTGGCAACGGCCTGTGCTTCGGTCAGCGTTCTGGGGTCTACAATACGGGTGCGAAGTCCGGTGCCTGCTTCGCCTCCAATACCATAAGGTCCTTGCGACAGCCCTGACTTCTCGCCAGACTTAACTTCTATCGCTTCGTATTCGGCCAAAACACTGCCATCAGCGGTTTGCGCAATCTGCCTGACATTCAGGACGATGCCCAATCCACCACCAGCGGGGTTCGTTATGGTTTGACCGGTCGTAATCATCGGATCGAAATGGTTTTCCGTGGCGATACAAAATCGATACGTAAGGATAGCAGGAAAATTCGCAGGAGTCTCGCCCGGTGTCTATACCTTTGGTGCCTTGCATGAAGCATGCTGTCTTGCGTGCCAAACTATAGGCTGTTACAGGAAAGTCTGGATTTTGGATGCCCCCAATTCTTGGGCAATAGCCTTTCAAGACAGGAAAACTGATCGTGATGTCCGACTTTGTCATTCCCGCAGATGAAACGGTTCTGGTCACCGGGGCTGCCGGTTTTATCGGATCGCATCTTTGCCAGAAACTGCTGGATCAGGGCAGCACCGTAATCGGGCTTGATAACGTCAACGATTATTATGACGTCACGCTGAAAGAAGCCCGGCTTGCACGGCTTGAAGGGCGGGACGGTTTCAAATTTGTCCGCATGAATCTGGAAGATCGCGATGGTATTGCTGATCTGTTCGCAACCGAAAAGCCGACCTATGTCGTCAACCTTGCGGCCCAGGCTGGCGTTCGCTATTCGCTTGAAAACCCGCATGCCTATATTGACGCCAACCTTGTCGGTTTTACCAATATCCTTGAAGGTTGCCGTCATAACGGTGTGAAGCATCTGGTCTATGCTTCAAGCAGTTCGGTTTACGGCATGAATACCGAAATGCCGTTTTCGGTGCATCACAATGTCGATCACCCGATCAGCCTGTATGCCGCATCGAAAAAAGCCAACGAACTGATGGCGCATACCTACAGCCATCTTTACCGCTTGCCGACCACGGGCCTTCGTTTCTTTACGGTGTATGGTCCTTGGGGGCGGCCTGATATGGCGTTGTTCCTGTTTACCAAGGCCATTCTGGAAGGACGTCCGATTGACGTCTTTAACGAAGGAAAAATGCGCCGCGACTTCACCTATATCGACGATATCGTCGAAGGTGTTCATCGCTGCATTTCAACCGTTGCTGCCCCTAATCCCGACTGGAACCCGGCCAAACCGGACCCGGCAACCAGTTCGGCACCCTATCGCGTGTTCAATATCGGCAACAACAGTCCGGTAGAGCTGATGCACATGATCGGAACGCTCGAAAAGGCACTGGGCAAAACGGCCGAGAAAAACATGCTGCCGATGCAGGCGGGCGACGTTCCGGCGACCTATGCCGATGTCGATGCCCTGACCGATGCCGTCGGCTTCAAGCCGGCAACCTCGATTGAAACCGGCATCGGTCGTTTCGTCGAATGGTACATGTCCTTTTACGGATAACGCACTCGGTCCGCTCAGGCCTGCTGTTCCTGTTCCATCAGGCCAAGAAGATAGCTATGCATCTCGGTGATGTTGCTCTGCTGTTGGCGATAGCGTTCCTCTGCCGCCGCAAGCTGTGATCGTGCCTCTTGCAGGCTGGCCTGATATGACTGGTCCACATCGTGATCAGGATACCAGCGTTCTGAAAATTCACGCCGTGTCGGTGCGTTCTGGTCGTCATAGCGCGAAACATCGATGCTGGAATAATCGCGCGATATGGCATCGGCGATGTAATCAACACGCGCCTGGCCTCTCAAACCCAGCTTGTCTGCCTGATCGCTATATGTCCGCAGATGGCTGCCTCTATCGTGCGTCACCATTCCCCCGTTTTCATACAGATATCCCAGAATCTGATCACCATTGGAAAACACGGCCCGGACGTCCGATTGACTGTCCGGATGATTTTTTTCCAGATAATCAACATGCCTTTGCGCACCTTCGCGGAATATGTCGACAGAGTCACGAATCCCCGGAATGATGGTTTTCTGACCTTCAAGCCATTTGTCGAAATCCGGTATCATGGCTTCATATTGATCCGCCGAAATTTCCTGCGCAATGCCACCGTCTTCGGTCTGGATGGTTTTGGGCGTATATCCATCTTCGCGCATGGCGGCGATGCGTTCGCGCATCGGGGCATAGGCTTTCTCGTAATATTGTTCGAGATAAGGGCGCATTTCCGGATCGGAATACATTTCCTCGCTAAAGGTCGGATGCGACCCGTTTGAAGATTGCGTCGAAGACGCATAGGCAGCATTTGCGGAGCTGGCACTATATGTGTTTGTCAGGATGGTCATGATGCGTTCCCCATGCAATTGAGGAAACAATCCAAGCAATTAACATGCCGGGATTTACACGCAAAAGTTGCCGTTCGGAGAGGGGGATTTGACCCGTCGCTATGCAAAAGAGTGCCGCCCACATCAAAGGGATAGGCAGAAATTGCATCTTGGGCGGAAAAAAAACACCATCGCACAGTCGGGTTGTGCGTCTGTCAGGGCAGGTCGTAAATATCTGGAAAATGGTGCTGCTGGGGAGATTTGAACTCCCGGCCTCTCCCTTACCAAGGGAGTGCTCTACCCCTGAGCTACAGCAGCCCTTAAAAAAGGCTGATCGTCGGGCAATGGTGCTGCTGGGGAGATTTGAACTCCCGGCCTCTCCCTTACCAAGGGAGTGCTCTACCCCTGAGCTACAGCAGCATCGAGCCCTTGCGGTGCGGGCGGGTTATAGGCCACTGGCTGGCAATTGGTCAAGCCCGAATTATGCGAAGATTTTTGATCTTGCGCGGATGGTGCAATTTTGTTGGTCAAGGCTGCATTCTGCTTCGGAATATTCTATAAAAGCCGGACCTTTGGAACCAGAAACGTATTGGCAAGATGACAGCACAGCAAAGCAAGCAATATCCCGCGACCAACGAAGAACGCAAAAAGCGCGAAGCCGAAGCCCTGCGTGCCAATCTGGCGCGCCGAAAACAGCAGCAGCGTTCGCGCAAGACGGTGGATCAGAATACCGAGGCGGACGAACAGGGCAGGGGTTCGGACGGTTCGGGCAAGGATTAGTCCGCTTCCCACCGGTTTCGGAGCCCCATTTCAAGAAAAATACCAAATTGGCCCCGTTGCCCGCATCACCCGGTTGATCTTGCATGCCCCGCACGGGTAAAACCAATGGCACAATGCCAATTTGCATAACAGGGGTGGCGATATGTCGGTAAGACCGGATCACTGGATACGCCAGATGGCGCAGGAAAAAGGCATGATCGAACCGTTTGTCGACGGTTTCCGGCGCGATGGCGTGATTTCCCATGGGGTCAGTTCCTATGGCTATGATGCCCGGGTTGCCGACGAATTCAAGATTTTCACCAATGTCGACTCGGCCATTGTCGATCCCAAGGAATTTTCCGATGCAGGGTTCGTCAATCGCCAGACCGATGTCTGCGTGATCCCGCCCAACAGTTTCGCCCTGGCGCGCACGGTGGAATATTTCCGTATCCCGCGCGATACGCTGGTGATCTGCCTTGGCAAGTCGACCTATGCGCGGTGCGGCATCATCGTCAATGTCACGCCGCTGGAACCGGAATGGGAAGGGCACGTCACCCTTGAATTTTCCAATACCACGCCGCTTCCGGCCCGCATTTACGCCAACGAAGGGGCCTGCCAGTTCATTTTCCTGAAAGCCGAAAGCGAATGCGATACCTCCTATGCGGATCGTGCAGGAAAATATATGGGCCAAAAAGGTGTCACGCTGCCACGCCTGTGATAAAGGCAATGGCATAAAGGCGGCATCGCCAAAGACACGAGTAACCGCCATGTCGCAATCGGCATGGTCATACGAGGATTGAATGGACAAGATCAAGATTTCCGGCGGTCGCCGCTTGCAGGGCAAAATTGCAATTGGCGGTGCCAAGAATGCGGCCCTTCCGCTAATGGCAGCAGCCCTTCTGACCGATGAGACGCTGACCCTTTCCAACCTGCCGCATCTGGCCGATATCACATCGATGGCCAACCTGTTGGGGCAGCATGGTGTCGCGTTGCATATGAACGGCCATGCGCCCAATGGCGGCCATACCGGTCGGGTTCTGGAAATGACGGCCAGGGAAATCGCATCGACAACCGCACCCTATGATCTGGTCCGCAAAATGCGGGCATCGGTTCTGGTGCTGGGGCCGCTGGTCGCGCGGTGTGGTGTGGCACGTGTGTCGCTGCCCGGTGGCTGTGCGATTGGCAACCGTCCGGTTGACCTGCATCTGAAGGCGCTTGAAGCCATGGGTGCTGAAATCCACCTGACCGAGGGCTATATCGAAGCCCGCGCCCCCGAAGGGCTCAAGGGCGGGCATATCCTGTTCCCGCAGGTATCGGTTGGCGCGACCGAAAACGCCCTGATGGCGGCGTCCCTTGCCGATGGTGTGGTCACAATCGCCAATGCCGCGCGCGAACCCGAAGTCACCGATCTGGCCCATTGCCTTGTCGCGATGGGGGCCGAGATCGAAGGTATCGGCACCGATACGCTCAAGGTCACCGGCAAATCACGCCTGCATGGTGCGGAACATTCCGTCGTGCCGGACCGCATTGAAACCGGTACCTATGCCATTGCCGCCGCCATTACCGGGGGCGAGATCGAGCTGGTCGGCACCAAAGCCGAACTGATCGAAAGCCTGATCGTCTCCATGCGCAAGGCCGGTGTCGAGATCGAGGAAACCAAAGACGGCATGATCGTGCGCGGCAATCGCGCCGCCCTAAAGGGCGTTGATGTCATGACCGAACCCTATCCCGGCTTCCCGACCGACATGCAGGCGCAATTCATGGCCCTGATGGCAGTCGCCAATGGCGCATCCATGATTACCGAAACGATTTTTGAAAACCGTTTCATGCATGTCCCGGAACTGAGCCGCATGGGCGCTGATGTCAACGTGCATGGCCGGTCCGCCATCGTGCGCGGCAGTGCCAAACTGTCGGGGGCCGAAGTCATGGCGACCGATCTGCGCGCATCGGTATCGATGGTACTTGCAGGCTTGGCAGCCGAGGGCGAGACGATTATTAACCGTGTCTATCATCTGGACCGCGGTTATGAGCGGCTGGAAGAAAAACTTGGCGCCTGCGGGGCGCAGATCGAACGTGTCCGTGTTCCTGCATAATTACCCTGCATAATGACATGGGCTATCGGCCAGCAGGCCGGGACAGACAGATAAACGCGTAAGGCGACTGATTGATGAGTGACGAAAAGCTGGTGCTGGCCCTGCCAAAGGGGCGCATTCTTGACGAGGTAATGCCGCTGGTGCGCGCAGCCGGGATCGAACCGGAAGCCGCATTTGACGATCCGAAATCCCGGGCCCTGCGTTTCGCCACCAATCATCCGCATATCGATATCATTCGTGTGCGAAGCTTCGACGTTGCAACCTTCGTTGCCTTTGGTGCGGCGCATATCGGGGTATGCGGCAATGATGTCCTGATGGAATTCGATTATTCCGAAATCTATGCGCCGCTTGATCTCGATATCGGGCATTGCCGCCTTGCCGTGGCCGAACCCGAAGAAATGATCGATGGCGATGATCCGTCGCGCTGGTCGCATGTCCGTGTTGCCACCAAATATCCCAACGTCACCCGCAATCATTTTGCCGCGCGTGGGGTGCAGGCCGAATGCATCAAGCTGAACGGGGCGATGGAACTGGCACCAACCCTTGGCCTGTGCCGTCGTATCGTTGACCTTGTATCGACCGGTAATACGCTTAAGGCCAACGGGCTTCGCGAAATCGAACATATTGCCGATGTCACCTCGCGCCTGATCGTCAACCGGGCCGCGCTTAAAACCCGTCCGACCGATGTTCAGCCCTGGATTGACCGTTTCTCCGAGGTGCGCAATGCCGATTAAACTTTCAATCACCGATGCCGATTTCGAAGACGGCTTTGTCAAACTGCTTGGCATGAAGCGGGAATCGGATGCCGATGTTGATGCTGCGGTTGCCGATATCATTGCCGATGTCCGCGCGCGCGGTGACGAAGCGGTGTGTGATTACACCAACAAGTTTGATCGCCTGAATATTGATGCCGCCGGTATGGTTGTGACAAAGGACGAAGTCGATGCTGCCGTTGCCGCAATCGATGCTGATCTTCTGAAATCGCTGAAACTGGCCGCTGAACGCATTCGTTCCTACCATGATCGGCAAATGCCGTCTGACGAACGTTATACCGATGCAACCGGGGTCGAACTCGGCTGGCGCTGGCGTCCGGTATCAGCCGCCGGTCTTTATGTGCCCGGTGGGCTGGCATCCTATCCGTCGTCCGTCCTGATGAATGCCATTCCGGCCAAGGTTGCCGGTGTCGAACGTCTGGTGATGGTCGTCCCCACCCCCGACAATAAAATGAACCCGCTGGTTCTGGCCGCCGCATGGATTGCCGGTGTTGACGAAATTTACCGTATCGGCGGGGCGCAGGCCATTGCCGCCCTTGCATACGGCACGGAAACCATCAAGCCGGTCGACAAGATCGTTGGTCCGGGCAATGCCTTTGTCGCGGCCGCAAAGCGTCGTGTTTTCGGGCAGGTCGGGATTGACATGATCGCCGGTCCGTCGGAAATCCTTGTTGTTGCCGATGGTTCCAACGATCCAAGCTGGGTCGCGGCTGATCTGCTGTCGCAGGCCGAACATGATCCGGTCGCACAGTCGATCCTGATTACCGATGATGCGGCTTTTGCCGATCGTGTTCAGGACGCCATTGACGCGCATCTTGAAAAACTGCCGCGTGCCGAAATCGCCGGGGCAAGCTGGCGCGACTTTGGTGCAATTGTCTTGGTCGAAAATCTGACGCAGGCTCCGGCCTTGGTTGATCGGATCGCACCGGAACATCTTGAACTGGCTGTGGATGACCCGGACGCACTTGCCGAAGACATTCATCATGCCGGTGCCATTTTCCTTGGCCGTTACACGCCCGAGGCGATTGGCGATTATGTTGCCGGGCCAAACCACGTTCTGCCAACCGCCCGTTCGGCGCGTTTCTCGTCGGGTCTGGGTGTGCTTGATTTCATCAAGCGGTCGTCATTGATCAAATGCACGCCTGAAAGTCTGGCCAAAATCGGCCCGGCGGCGATTGCACTGGCCGAAAGCGAAGGTTTGCAGGCACACGGACTTTCTGTGGCGATCCGGTCCAACCGCATGTAAGCTGTTGCAGTGCAGCGCCGAGGGATCGCAGGGAGACTAAGATGGCAGAAATTGCAGACAACCAATGCATTGCCGGTATCTATCTCGACGAGAAATACAAGGTGCGTCGCCGCCCCGAGGTCGAGCACGAGCAGGCGGTGGCCATCTATGACCTTCTCGAAGATAACCATTTCGTGCCCAAGGGCGGCTTCGAAGGTCCGTATTCCGTTCATATGCGCATCGAGGACAACCGCATCTATATGGATGTGCGCGGCGATGACGATACCGAAAACCTGACCACCATTGTCGTGCCGTTAACCCCGTTCCGCCGGATCGTGAAGGATTACTTCATGATCTGCGAAAGCTATTACGACGCGATCAAAAAGGCGAGTGCCGCACAGATCGAAACCATCGATATGGCGCGCCGCGGCCTGCATAACGAAGGATCCGAACAGCTTCGCGAACTGCTGTCGGAAAAGGTGACGATTGATGAAAACACCGCGCGTCGCCTGTTTACCCTGATCTGCGTCCTTCATATCCGGGGTTAGGGCACGGTGGCAGAAGAACTCCCCGGTTCGGTTCTTTTTGCCTGTAGCTTCAACGCTGTAAGATCCGTGATGGCGGCTGCGCTTATGCGTCACTATCACGGAACGAAGGTGTATGTTGAATGCTGCGGCTTGCGTGCCGGTGATCTTGATGGTTTTGCCGTCGCGGTCATGGAAGAAATCGGGCTGGATATCTCGACCTATAAATCCAAGACATTTGACGAACTTGAAGACGGGTTTTTCGATCTGATCATCACCCTGTCACCCGAAGCCCAGCACAGGGCGGTCGAAATGACCCGCACCATGGCCTGTGATGTCGAATTCTGGAATACCTTCGACGCCACGATTGTCGAAGGTTCACGCGAAATCCGCCTTGAAGCCTATCGACAGGTCCGCGACCAGATCAAAAAACGCATCCTTGAACGCTTCCCGGTTGGCCCTGCACCCAAGGTTTGACACCCAAGGTCTAAACAGACGCTCCGTACGGGCCGTCAATCAGCGCGTCAAACGCATCCCCGTCCAGCACGTATATTCTTTCATCATGGGCATGTCGCATGCCGATACGGGCATAAAACCGCTGCCCGATGACGTTTTCGGCATCGACCGACAGGCGGATATAATGCTGGCCACGTGTTCGGGCCCGTTCGGCAACCTTTGCAATCAGATGACGGGCAAAACCGCCGCCACGATATTCCGGGGCGACAAACAGGTCCTGAATGTAAATCCCAGCCTTGCCACGAAATGTCGAATAGCTCGGAAAATAAAGGCAAAGTGCGACCGGTGTATCCCCGTCATGTGCAATCAGGGCCTCGAACGCAGGGTTGGGGCCAAACCCATCACGCGCCAGATCTTCCGCTGTGCTTTTGAATTTATCCTCGCACCCGGTAGCACGGGCAATTTCAAACAGCATGGCATGGATATCGTCAACATCCTGTGCGGTGGCGGGCCGGATTTGGGGCGGGTTGACGGGATGGGGATGATTGGCGGTCATGGTCAGGGTCCTTGATGGGGGCCTTGGAACCATAAAGGGGATCGGTCATGGGAAACAACATGATTTCCCGGTGCGGGTTAATGCCATCACGCAGGGCATGATTGAAATGCAGTGCTGGGCCGCTTTGTCCCTTGCGTGAAAGGGCTTGACCTTTTTGCGCGTTCGGAGCAGTTTGCGGGCCACCGGTAATTGGTATTGCAATACGAAAGCTAGGAGTCTCATGGCTAAAGAAGACGTTATCGAGTTTCAGGGCACTGTTGTCGAACTTCTGCCCAATGCGATGTTTCGCGTGAAGCTGGACAATGATCACGAAATTCTTGCTCATACCTCGGGCAAGATGCGCAAGAACCGCATTCGTGTTCTTGCTGGTGACCGCGTCAGCGTCGAAATGACGCCTTATGACCTGACCAAGGGTCGTATTACCTTCCGTTTCAAGTAATCCGGAACCTGTAATACCGCAAAAATTGACGTTGCCGGGCGCGCAGTTTAGGTTTGCGCGCAAGGTTGCGTTTTGCTGTGTCTACAACCCTTCTGGTTTGGCTTTGGATGTCTGTGGGGAGCCGCGACTTGTCGAAACTGATTTTGGCCTCTGCATCGCCGCGGCGTCTTGAGCTGCTGGCACAGATCGGAATTGTGCCAGATCAGGTTATCCCTGCTGATATCGACGAAACTCCGCATGATGATGAAAGCCCCCGTCGGCTTGCCTTGCGCCTGGCCGAGGAAAAGGCACGTGCGATTGCCGCCGACCATGCGGGATGCTTTGTTCTTGCCGCCGACACGGTTGTGGCCTGTGGCCGTCGCGCCTTGGGCAAGGCGACCGATACGAACGAGGCCCGCAAATTCCTCTCGCTGCTTTCCGGTCGACGTCACCGTGTTTATGGTGGTCTTTGCGTGGTTGCGCCCGATGGTACGACCCGCGCGCGCGTGATCGAAACACAGGTGATTTTCCGCCGCCTTGGCGATGACGATCTTGTGCGCTATCTGGCCCATGACGAATGGCAGGGCAAGGCAGGCGCTTATGCCATTCAGGGCTTTGCCGCAACGTTTGTTAAAAGCATCACCGGGTCCTATTCCAATGTCGTTGGCCTGTCGCTGTGCGAGGCTGACGGGATGCTGCGCGGTCTTGGTTTCAAACAGGGGATGTGATCATGATGGCTGGCGGAACAGAAACAGACCGCCTGCTGATTGATGCCGTCGCATGCGAACGGCGCATCGCCCTGATCCGCAATGACCGGCTGGCGCGTTTGTGGATTGATCGCGGTGGCCCGGCGCGGTTTGATATCCATCTGGGCCGTGTTTCGAAAATTCTTCCTGAAATGGCGGCGGCCATGGTGGTTCTTGATGGCGTTGCCGATGGTCTGTTGCCGTTTGATCGCATTGACGGCCCGCTTCATGAAGGCCAATGGGTCATCGTGCAGATTTCCCGCCTCGGGTTCGAGGATAAAGGCCCGAAACTGACCGGCCGCATCGCGATAGAGGGGCTGGGCATGATCCTGCGCCCGAACGAGCATCCCACCGACGCAAAGCGCGGCGGTCTGGTGGAACTCCCCCGCAAGCTCAAGGACGAAAACCGGCGTGCGGTGCTCATGACCCTGTTCAAGGGGCTGATCGCCCGCGAAGAGGGCATCACGCTGCGCAGTCTGGCAATCGATTGGGATGACGGAGCATTGGCAGGCGAACTTGGACAGCTTCGGGCTGTGTGGAAACGCGCCCAGGCGGCCCTTGCATCACCGGCAATGCCGGTTGTGGTTTTCAAGGCATTGTCGGATGCCGATCAGCTGATCGAACGCCACGTGATGGCGGGCGGCGAATGCATTGTTGATGGTTCGGACGAATTTGTGCGTTTGCGTGGATTGTTGCGCGCACGTGGTTTGGATGATGCGCACCTGATCCGTCATGATGGCGCGCGCCTGCTATTTGATGATCAGGATATCGAAGACGATATCGCAACCGCCCTGCAACCGCGTGTGCCGCTTCCGGGCGGTGGCTGGATCGCCATCGAACAGACGACCGCACTTTGTGCGATTGATGTCAATGCGGGCGGATCGGATTCCGACAATGATCAGGCAAGGCGGGCAGAGCAGGTCAACTTGCGCGCAGCACCCGAAATTGTCCGCCAATTGCAGTTGCGCAATATTGGCGGTCTGGTGGTGATTGATCCGCTTCGCATGGCGGGCAAGGCATCGCGCGACCGGTTCGAAACCGCCCTTCGTGATGCCTTTGGCCCGGAAATGAGCGGTGCGGTTCAGTTTGGCGGGTTCACACGATTGGGTCTGTTTGAACTGACCCGGCAGCGCGGCGGCATTGCCCTTGTCGACTTGATGCAAGGCAGGCTGCCTGATCCGATGCCGACGCGAACGGTAGCATTGAACTTTGTGCTGCGTTCCGTGATTCGCGATACGCGCAGCGGGCAGGGCGGTCGATACAGACTGTATCTGTCAAAGGACCTTGTCGCGGACCTTGCGCCGGGAAGCCACGGGCAACAAATTCTTGAACGTGCGATGGGGATGGCGCCGGAACTGGCCGCCGACGAAAGCCTTTCGCGCGCTGACTACAGGCTGGAGAAACTCTGATATGGTTGAAAAAAACACAGTTAAAACAGCAGGCTCGGGCTGTGCCATGTGCGGCAAGCCGGTGGTGGAAAAATACAGGCCGTTCTGCTCGAAACGCTGCGCTGATCTCGACCTCGGCAAATGGCTCAATGAAAGCTATGCCGTCCCGGCGACCGAACCGCCGGAGTATCTTGAAGACCTTGAAGATGAAGAAGATTTTCGCGCATAAAAAAAATGCGATTTGAGGCTGGACAAGCCCCGAAGGAGTTTGTATAACCCCGCTCGTTCCGCAGGGAACGCTCCGGAAACGGAGACGCTTAAAGAATGCCCGGGTAGCTCAGTTGGTAGAGCAGTGGACTGAAAATCCGCGTGTCGGTGGTTCGAATCCGCCCCCGGGCACCATCTTTAGGTAGCCCAAAACGACCCGGCCATTGGCCGGGTTTTTTTGTGTCAGAAATTCAAAGAAAACCTTCCAAGCCGTTTGGATTGGAAGGTTGCCTTGATCGTCTAAATCGGCATTTGAACGATAATCGACCTGCCATTGCGATCTACACCATGCATGGTCATTTGCCTGGCGTTGTTGATTTCAAAATCACCGCTTGCACTGCTACCCTCGTCACAAATCAAATCCCAGACACCTTTATTCTTTGCCGCTTCGTTGGTGGTAAAGGTGCCATTGCAATTCTTGCCTGCAAGGGTGACATCAAACTTTCCTGTGGTGTCATTGCGACGCAACCAGACATCCGCCGTCGTATCTTTGGCAAGATTGGCCCAATTGATACTGGCACTAACAACTTTGTTGACCGTCATTTTCGGGGTGGCTTGTGCGTTCAGGTTGCCCCTGCATGTCAACTTTGGCAAGGTATGGGCTGCAAGTGCATATGCTTCCCGGTCTTCAACAAGACTGATTTGTGAGGTCAGCCTTTCCATATTGAACGGCTCCGATCCGCAATAGATTGCATTTGCAACGGTGTCGATACCGCCAAGATCGTTATTGTAACCTTTGGAACCCGCGGATGCCCGAAAACCGAACATTGCAGCCTTGCAGCTTGTAGCATCTGCCAGTTTTGCGTCTGCCATATAACCGACCGACCTGCCGTTCTCGTTGGAAACAGCCTTCAGGTTCGAGACCGCTATTTTGCGTTCCTTGAAATGGGAAATAAACTCTGCCTTATCCTTCAGGCTGTCTTCCACCCCCTGCGTGAACCAGACGTCAAAAGTGTATTCCAGAGAGACATATCCTTGGCCACACGCCAGTTCCCATTTCTCGTTCTGGACCTGACCATTATTGCGGTCATTCTGTTCCAGCTTCGTGACTGGTACCGAGGAAACGGATGGCACATTAAATCGCGATTTGCCAATCGGCATCTCTTGCCATTCCGAAAATGCATAATCACGCGTGGTCTGGCATGCGCTCAGAACTAATGCTCCGGCAATTACTGCCAGAAAAGTAAATTTATCAAATTTCATATTCTATCCCTCGATTAACGTCCAGGTTCAGAATAGCAACGGGGCGATGCCTCGCAACCTGTCCGAAAGTGTGGGGTGGTGCGGATTACAGGCAAAGTTGTAACGAGAATTGCAAGCAACGGTACCTTTTTCACCCTCGACGAATTTGCGATTTGTCCGAGTGTTTTGACGATTCCTCATACTTTTCCGGCTCAAACGAATCTCTCGGGATGATCCGGGATCAGGAATCCGGACAGTAGACGGCGGATGCTTGGCGTCGTCATGGCCCCCCGGAAACCCCGACACAGCGCGGGCTGTCACCATCTCCCCGCCGACAGACGGCCTTTCCGCCTTGCTCCGGTCACTCTCGGCCCAGACGGTACTTCCGGCAACGGATGTGGCCCAGACAAACTTCGGGCCTTCGCCATCCTCGCCAACCGACGGCTCTCGGGCTTCTGACCCGCTCTGATCACTTTCGGCCCTGATGGCATTTCCGGCAACCGGTTCGGCCCGGACACACTTCGGGCGTCTGTCATTCGCGCCAAAGACGGACTTCGTGCGCACGGCCCCACCTTTCCACCATCGGCGGGCCAAAGCCCGCTGCTGCCATCGCTGCCGCCTCCGGCAAATCGGGGGTCCTTTCCCCGACAAGACGCACCTCTCCCGTCATGATAAATAAGCGTATTAAAAGCGTGTTAGAACGAACGCGGAATGCCGCCGTAATGGCTCCGCCATCCGCCGACCCATATCCTGCGGATTACCCCACAGTCCTGTCTGTTTCTTTGTTCCCGCATTCTGATCACCTCTTTGATCCGGTCCCAAACGCAAAACCCCGCAAGGCACAAGGCCTTGCGGGGTTCGGTCCGGGGGCATTTCTCCCGTTGACTTTTATCTTATGCCATAAATAAAAGAACAAATCAAGAACTTTTTTGAAAAACTTTATATGCCGTCAGAAAAGGGGAGGGAATCGCGGGCAACGGCAGCTTTTCACCCTCGACAAATTTGCGATTCGTCCGGGTGTTTTGATGATTCCTCATACCTTTGCTGCTCAAACGAACGTATCGCGTCGGTTCGCTTTTCAAATGAAAACAACCGTGCGCGCAAGATGTCAGCCGCAACATTAACGCTTGAAAAGAGACAGTTATGTCAGGAATGTTGCAGAAATTTTACATCCCGTTACCATGATGTCTGGCGGCTGGTTTCAAACTGCTGAAACACAAATCGGGCTATGACGTTATGGCAGACAGCGTGTTCTGCGCTGCAATAACAAACATCCAGGGGACCCTGATGGCCGAAAAGCAGATCGAGATCGAACTGAAACTCCGTATCGATCCGAAACATGTATCGCGTTTGAAGCAGGCACCCGTCCTGCGCGAGGTCAAGGAAGGCCGTCGTCTTCTGACCACCCATCTTGTGTCCATCTATCACGACACCCCCAAACTTTCGCTGGCCCGCAAGGGGCTGGCGTTGCGTGTGCGCAAGAAGGGAACGAACGGGTGGGAGCAGACCGTCAAGGCATCAAACGGACTTCGCGAAGCCCTGCCGGAACGTCATGAATGGAATGTCGAACTGCCCGATGGCGTTCTTGATCTGGATAAATTCACCGATGAAGACGTCGTCGGGCTGCTTGATAAGCACGTTAAAAAGAAAAAGATCGAACGGATTTTTGAAACCGATCTGAAACGCAGTGCGGTTGATCTGACCTATCGCGATGCGATCATGGAACTGGCAATCGATCAGGGTGTGGTGCGCACCGCGGAAAAAGAATCACCCCTGTCCGAGGTGGAGCTGGAGCTGAAGGAAGGCCATCCTGCCGCCCTGTTTGATCTGGCACTTGAACTACAACGCACCGTACCCCTGTTCCTGAGCCTGCGCTCAAAGGCATCGCGCGGACGTGCGCTTTATCTTAACGAGACACCAGGCTTCTATAAGGCCCCTCCGGTCGGGCTTGCTGCCGATATGTCGGCCGAAATTTCGTTTCGGGCGGTTCTTGCGCAAGGGCTTCGGATGATCCTTGGCAACGAGGTCTGCGTGCGTGATGACCTTCATATCGAAGGCTGCCATCAGATGCGGGTGGGTATGCGCCGCCTTCGGGTTGCGTTCAACCTGTTCAAGAAAAACCTGCCGCAGGGCGAGGCTGTTCTGATCCGCCGCCTGCTGAAACATTGCACCAAGGCGCTTGATGGTCTGCGCGACTGGGATGTTTTCCTGACCGAAACCCTGCCGATGGTCGAGGAACGGTTTCCCGATCATCCCGGCGTCGCCGATTTGCGCAAGGCTGCCACCAAACAGCGCGAAGCGGCCTTGGTAATCGCGCGCGAAATGCTTGAAAGTTTCGAGTATCAGCAGCTTTTGCTGTTGCTTGGCGCATGGTCGAGTTATTCGCGCTGGGCATCGGGGGCGGATGCGACCCAGATGAAGGCGATGTCGGCATCCGTGACCAAGCTGGCAGAACCCTTGCTGAGCCAGGCCTATAAACGCCTGACCAAACGCGGCGGCGACGTTGGCAAGCTTACGGTGCCACAACTTCACGCCTTGCGTCTGGATGTCAAACAGATGCGCTATGGCAGCGATTTCTTTGGCGAGGTTTATGCGGCCAAACCGGTCAATAAATTCCGCAAGGAACTGATGGGTTTGCAGGAAATTCTTGGCTGGCTGAATGATGTTGCCGTGGCAGAATCCCGCCTGATGGCCTTGCGGCCGCAGCTTTCCAAAGACGGCATGATCGCCATTGGCCTGATTTCCGGCTGGTTCGGTGCACGCGCCGATCATCGCCTTCAGGGACTTGATAAGGCATGGAAGAAATTCGAAAAGCAGAAACCGTTCTGGAAGTAGCCCGCCCGGCAAATCGAAACCGGGCGGCGGCTAGGTCGCTGCCCGTTTCATATCCTGATAAGCCGCCAGCGCCCGCTCACGGCCTTCTTTGACCCCGATCAGGGGCTCGGGATAGCTCTGCCCCAAATCCACCCCTGCGGCCTTCAGGATCAGCGGGGATGCTTCCCACGGCTTATGGATATATTGCGCGGGCATATCGGAAAGTTCCGGGACCCATTGCCGGACGTAACGGCCGTCCGGGTCAAATTTCTCGCCTTGCAGGACCGGATTGAAAATCCGGAAATAGGGGGCGGCATCGGCACCACAGCCCCCAATCCATTGCCAGGAAAACGGATTATTGGCCGGGCAGGCATCGACAAGCGTATCGTCAAACCATGCCAGACCTTCGCGCCAATGGATCAGAAGGTGTTTGACCAGAACCGACCCGACAATCATCCGCACCCGGTTATGCATATAGCCGGTATGCCAAAGTTCCCGCATTCCGGCATCGACAATCGGAAAACCGGTTTGCCCGCGTTGCCAGCGTTCAAGCGCCTTCGGATCATCATCCCACGGGAAATCGGTGAATTGCCCCTGAAGCGGCACGGATTTCAAATCCCTGGCATGAAACAGGATGTGATGGGCAAATTCCCGCCAACCCAGTTCGGCCATGAATTTTGATGCGGTTTTGCCTTGGCCGGGATGGGCGTCGGCATAATGGTTTGCCGCGTGCCACACCTGCCGCGGGCTGATTTCCCCAAACCGCAGATGCGGGGACAGTTCCGACGTCACCCGATGATCGGGCCGGTCGCGCAGGTCGGCGTAATCAGAAAGCCTGCCATCAATAAATTCATGTAGCTGATCCATCGCGCCCTGTTCACCCGGCGTGAACCGATCGGCAAAGCCGGTGGCCCAGTCAAACGGCTTGGGCGACAGATCAAGCCCGGCAATATCTGCTTCATCGCTCAGTTGCAGATCGCCAAGCGGGATGCTTTCAGGGGCTTTTTTCGGTTCTGCGGGGGTTGGCAGTTTCAAACACGCCCGCCAGAACGGACTGAAAACCTTGAAGTCGGTTCCGGAACCGGTTTTGACTTCCCATGGTTCATACAGCAATTGACCATTGAAGCTTTCGCATTCGATATTCTGATCGCGCAAGGATGATTTGATATCAGTATCGCGTGCGATGGACGCCTTGTCATAAAGCCGATTCCAGAAAAGCGCGCCGATTTTGTGATCAGTTTGCAACTGATTGAAAACGTCCCGCGCATCCGATCTGAAAACCCGCAGACAGGGGGCCTTTTTTCCGGCCACCGTTGCAAGGCTTTCATCAAGACGCGTCAGGGTTTTTTCCAGCCACCAGCGCGTCGCCCCGCCCAATTGGGCATCAATCACCTGATCAAGGATAAATACCGGAAGCACGATGCCGTTATTTTGCTGTGCCCACTTTACGCTGGCGTTCAATGCCGGGTTGTCGGCAAGACGAAGGTCATTGCGAAACCACATGACGGCAATCGGTGCGGCAGAAGCAGAAGGCATCCGGGAACTCGTACCTTGGGGGAGGGAGGGGGCAAAAGGGTGAGAGAGCACATCGACTGTGACAGCATAGAGGGATGTCGATGCGCTCTCTCTGGCTCGGGGTACATCATCATGTACGGCGGACCAGATTGATCAGTTCATCGAAACTTTGCGAAATCACATTCTTTTTCCATCCGGCAAATCCAAGCACCAGTCCGTGGGGCAGGTTGCCGCGATTTTGTGTCGATTTATCATGATAGTAGGATGAAAGCGCCCGGCAGTCGAGCTGCGCCTTGACCATCTGGTCCTGCAATTCCACATCGTCCTGGTCACCGATAAGGCGCGTGCAAAGATGCAATCCCCCATCCGATGGCAGGACCTGCAAAATATCGCTGGCGCGTGTCTCGATCAGGTCACGCAGATGCGCCCGGCGCTCACCATAACTCAGCCGCATCTTGCGGACATGGCCGCCAAAATGCCCCTCGGCAAAAAATGCGGCCAGTGCTGCCTGTGCGGTGGGGGCGGGCACACCATCGGCAAATCCGCGCATCCCGCGAAATACCGGGATCAGGGCAGGGGGCAAAACCAGATATCCAAGCCGAATACCGGGAAACAGGACGCGCGAAAACGTGCCGACATAAAGCACGCGATTTTGCCGGTCCAAGCCCTGAAGGGACGATAACGGCGGTCCGTCATAGCGATAATCGCTGTCATAATCGTCTTCGACGATCCACGCATCATGGGCATCCGCCCATGCCAAAAGGGAAAGACGACGGGCAAGCGACAATGTCGTGCCCAGTGGATAATTGCGCGATGGCGTCGTGACCACAATGCGCGCCGGGGGCCCCTGATCAAGCCTGTCGACCTGCAATCCATCGGTATCGACCGGGATCGGAAGCAACGTCGCACCACTGGCGGCAAGGACCCCGCGAATACCTTCATAACCCGGGTCCTCGGTCGCGATCACGTCACCCGGATCAACAAGCGCACGCGCAATCAGGTCGAGCGCCTGCTGCGCACCGGAAACAATCATCACCTGATCGGCATCGCATTTGACCCCGCGCGATTGCCGCAACCATTTGGCAACCTCGTCCCGCAATGAAGGCATGCCCAGCGGATCAACCGGCATGGTCAGATCAAGGGTGGGAGCCCGCCAGCTTCGGCGCAGTAACCGGGCCCAAAGATCAAATGGAAAGGCATCAAGATCGGGGGTTGCCGGGTTAAACGGACGCGCCACGCGAAACCTTGGAAAGCGCCGGTCATAGGCCAGCATGCGGGTCGCACTTTGGCTAAGCCGTGGAAGGTTTGCGGATTTACGGGTCTGATCGGCCGAGGCGGGCAGGATGGTTGCCGTCATTTCCCGGTCGGGCAGGCTACTGGCAACGAAACTTCCGGCCCCGATCCGGGTTTCAAGATAACCTTCAGACACCAGCAGATCGAAACTCGTCACCACCGTATTGCGCGAAATGCCAAGGCTTTTGGCCAGATCACGGCTGGCAGGCAGCTTTTCACCCGGATGCAGTCGCCCGTCCAGAATGGCCTGGCGGATGCCAAGATAAAGCCGACGATAGGCCGCATCGCCGTTCTCATCGCCTGCCGTGGCTGCATGGCTGGGATAGATCCAGGTAAAGTCGCTGCGCATGGTGGCCTATCGAAAATCAGGTTCAGCAAAATTGGTTCTGTCAAAATTCTTATAACGGACCTGTGATAAAGTCCAATTCTGTCGATGATGGCCTTAACTCCTCATGCCACCAGAAGTTACAGAGTAAAAAGAAGATGTCAGATACCATCGACCTTCCCGACCAGTATGAAATCCATCCATCAACCAAAATCGTGCGCGGCCCCAAACGCGCCAGTTACGACCGTAAACTTGTGCATGGCATTATCGATGATGCCCTGATCTGCCATGTCGGAACCGTTGTGAATGGTCGCCCGTCGATGATCCCGACCGCGCATTGGCGCGTGGGCGAACGGATTTATATCCATGGTGCATCCAAGAACCGCATTCTGGCCGCCATCGCCAATGGCGAGGAAGCCTGCCTGTGCATCACCCATCTGGATGGTCTTGTCATGGCGCGTTCGGCATTCCATCACTCGGCCAACTATCGGTCGGTGGTGATTTACGGCAGGGGCGAAATCGTGGCCGACCCGGAAGGCAAAATGGAACATTCCCGGCTGTTTGTTGAAAAGTTGTCCAAAGGCCGCTGGGACCAGATCCGTCACCCCAGTGAACAGGAGCTCAAGGCCACCATGTTCCTTGGTTTTGACCTGAACGAGGTATCGGCCAAGGTCCGTAGCGGTGATCCTGTCGATGACGAGGAGGATTACAGTCTGCCGGTCTGGGCCGGGGTTTTGCCCTGCAAGAATATCTGGGGCGAGCCGATTGATGATACCCGTCTTGATGCGGCTCACCGCCATCAAACAAGTGCCTAGAAGCATATATTAGATGTTGCCTGCAGCTCGTCACTGTTGTTTGATTTACGGGAAGTTCAAATTTGAATAGCTGTTGCTATCAACAGTGCGGAGATTTGATGAATAGATGGTTGGTAATTCTGATCGGATTGATGTGGTTGCCTGGGACGGCTTCCGCCAATCCGGCTAGTATCTCTTTGGAAGAGAACGTTCTTCTGATGGCCACCCATGTCGAAAACATATTGAACCAGACCGATGGTCTGATGCGCCGTTCAGCGGACTTATTGCGAAATGACGGCAACATGAACGCAGTGGTCCTGCAAGGCAGCTTGAAACGGTTTACTGAACAGGTTTCTGCGGTTCGTGCTCTTTTGTTTATTGATGCCAAGGGGATTTTGCGTTTCGATACGACACGTTATCCTGCGGCAGATCTGGATTTGTCGAGCCGCGATTATTTCAGTCAGACCATTGCTACAGGTAGCGAAGCCCTGAATATCGGGACGCCGGTAACCGGTCAGCAATCCGGTGTTCCCTTTATTCCTGTAACACGCGTGTTGCGGGGGGTATCGGGCAAAACGATCGGAGTTCTCGTGGCGGTAATGACACCTGATGCATGGCTTCCGGCAGAGCGCGCATGCCGTTTGTGCTTCTATTCAGCTTTCACCACGGATGGTGTTGCAGTCATGACCAGCCCTGCTCAAATGGAACTGAGTTCGGGTTTCTTCGATAGTTTAATGGTTGGCAACGGTTTGTCGGGTATTACCGAGACAAAGCTTAATACCTATCCGGCGCGTACAATGTGGCGTAGATTGCGCGATTATCCGGTTGTCGTGACAAGTTCAGTAGTTACCATATATTGATTGTGGGCTTTGGCTGATTTTCGATCAGTTCCAGTAGGAACGCAATTGCACGAACCTGATCATCAGCGCTGAAGTTTTCCGCTGGCTTGCCGATATGATTTTCCATCGCCGCCCAGATATCAGCTGGTACCGACTCAGTCACATCACTGACCAGGACAGCAAGTTTTCCCAGATCGTCAGATGGCATGGGGGGAATGCTGTTAAGCTGTGCGTAGGTTGTAATGCAAACTGTGGTTATGAACAGCGAAACCGCAATCGTAATCGCGATATACTGAGTTCTGGATAAGACTGGCTTCTCTTTACGAACACCAGAGGCAGCCTGATCAAGACGTTTCTGAAGATCGACATCAAGCATGCATTAAATCCGGTTACTATCGTTTAAGACGGTAATGGTTTTCACTTGTTTCTTTAAAATAGTTTTATACGGAAAACGCAACACGCGAAAGATGTGCAATGATTTTCCTCCAATCATCCATTGGAGGAAAATCAATGATTTCAATCAGGGCTGCAAAAATCGACGATGTTTCAATGATTTCGCAGATTCATGCCTTCTGCTGGCGTGAAACATATGCCTTCATGCCCGAAGCCGTTTTGCGCAGTCGGTCGCGAGAATATCGTCAACAGCAGTGGCTGGATTGGTTCGACTCCCACGAAGATAGCGATGGATTATTCGTTATCGAATCGGGCCAACAGGTCGTTGGGTTTTGTTTTTGTTGTCGCAATAAGGATCCGGACATCGACGGAAAAGGCGAAATGCACGCTGCTTATGTTCTACCGGACTATCGTGGTCGAGAAACTGGACCGATCATGATGTTGACCATGGTTGACTTTTTGATCGAACGTTGCCTGACCCCTCCGGTGCTTTGGGCTTTCCGTGATAATCCGATACGCTTCTGGTATGCGCAAATGGGATGGCGCAGTCAGGTCAAACGCGACCGCGTAATTGAAGGTCAGCGATTGCCGGAAGTCGGCTATGTCTGCGATGATTGCAACCGGTTGCGACAACGGTTGCAGCTATTGATCAGGCGCTATTCTTCTGAAAACGCTTCGATGCAAATTCCACGACATTCTCAAATGCCTGCGCATCAAACGTTTCCGATCCCGATTGCTGTTTCTCCCGGCAATAATCGTAAAGTGATAGAAATGAATCAGCAAACTCCTCTGGGTCCGCTTTGACCGCCTTGGATTTGCGGGCAAGAAAATAGGCAATATTGTAAACGATTTTACGTTCGCTTTCGGGGGCCTCTAAGGCAGGGGAGCCAATACCGGTCATGAGCCATTCGATCGACACGCCAGTGGCTTGTGCGATGGCAACACATGCTGACGCCTTCGGGTCATTGCGTCCGTGGCTATAGTTTTCGAGCGTACGCGCGGCAATACCTGTTTTTGCAGCAAGGGCACTGCGTGATCCTGCGATCTTCTCGCAAATCCCGATCCGCTGGCCCAGTCCGGTCATTGCATCGGAGTTCATAATTCGGCCCTGCTTGCTATGTTTGGAATACCGCGGAGGCTACTCCGAATAGGCAAATTTGTGAAGTGTTCTGCATTGGATCTACGCGAATTTTGCGTATTTATCGCGTATTTGGTGTATTTTGGTGTTGTTAATACGCGAAAAATAGCGATAATAAGTTGTGGGTCGATAATTAAAATCATAAATCGCGTAGAGAATAGATGTTGAGTGAACAACTATCGACGATGACGGCTTTATTGCGCCGTGCGGCAAACGATTACGGTGGCAGGTTGTATCTGTCACGTCAGACAACCGATATTGTTTTATCCAATTTACAGTTTCTTGCTAACGATGTCGCTCGTTACGAGCGGTCCATCCGCGGGTCGGATGTGGATTCACCTGCAGTTCTGGCGATCATTCGAGCACTTGTGGCGGCAAATGCGACGGGCGAAAAAGAGAATGGTGAATGCGGGGATGTCAGAGGCAACGACAAGGTCGATTAAGCGCAGATTCCGAAAATTCCAAGGAAAAAGCCCCTGACAGGATCAAGGGCTTTTTACTGTTTGCAATGTTTCCGGAACAGGGCGCCTTAAACCGCCAGCGCAACGGCGATTTTGGCGCCGAGGGCGGCATTGTTGCGCACCAGCGCAATATTGGCTTCAAGGCTTTTGCCCTTGGTATGTTGGGTCACGCGTTCCAGAAGGAAGGGCGTGACTTCGCGACCATGGATGTTAAGGCCCTTGGCTTCGATCAGCGCGCTATCAATCGCATGTTCGATTGCATCAAGCTCCAGTGCCTTGTCCGCAGGCGGCGGGTTGCCGATCACGGCACCCCCTTCAAGACCAAAGTCCCATTTGGATTTCAGGAATTCTGCAATCTCGGCCGGGGTGTCGAGGCGGATCGGGGCTTTCTGGCCGCTCTTGACGGTATAGAAGGCCGGGAATTCATCGGTGCCATATGCAATCACCGGCACACCTAGCGTTTCAAGATGTTCAAGCGTCATCGGAATATCAAGGATCGCCTTGGCACCGGCGCAGACGACGGCAACGCTGGTTTTGCCAAGTTCGGTCAGATCGGCCGAGATATCGAAACTTGCCGCCAGTTCGCGGTGAACCCCGCCAATCCCGCCGGTGGCAAAGACCTTGATACCGGCCTTTTCCGCCAGAATCATGGTTGCTGAAACGGTTGTGGCACCATCGCGTTTTTTGGCGATGCAATAAGGAATATCACGGCGCGACAGTTTCAGAATGTCGGTGCCCTTGGCAAAATATTCCAGTTCGGACGGCGACAGGCCGATTTTGCAACGCCCGCCGATCACCGCGATGGTGGCCGGAATCGCGCCATTATCACGCACATCCTGCTCAACCGCCTGCGCGGTTTCAAGGTTCTGCGGATAGGGCATCCCGTGCGAGATGATGGTGGATTCAAGGGCTACAACCGGCTTGCCTGCCGCAAGGGCTTCGGCGACTTCCGGGGCGATATCGATAAAGTCCGACATTCAGAATGCTCATGGTTGAGTTAAAGTTTTAAAGGTCAGGATTACGCGGATCGGCCTGTAAAATCCACCCCAAACACATCATGACTGTTGTGTGCGGACAAACAAAAACGGCCGCCCCATCGGGACGGCCGTTTTGCAAAACAAAGCGGAAAGCTTAGTTCTTTTCTTTGTCGACGAGCTGGTTGGCAGCAATCCACGGCATCATCGCGCGCAGTTTGGTGCCAACTTCTTCGATTTCGTGTTCGGCGTTCAGGCGACGGGTTGCCTTGAACATCGGCTGGCCGCAATGCATTTCCTGAACGAAATCACGAACGAATTTGCCTTCCTGAATGTCGGCAAGAACTTCTTTCATGCGTTCTTTGACCGATGCGTCGATCACGCGCGGGCCGGTGACATAGTCGCCGTATTCTGCGGTGTTCGAGATCGAATAACGCATGTTGGCCATGCCGCCTTCATACATCAGGTCGACGATCAGTTTCACTTCGTGCAGGCATTCGAAATAGGCCATTTCCGGAGCATAACCAGCTTCGGTAAGGGTCTCAAAACCGTATTTGATCAGCTGGGTCAGGCCGCCACACAGAACAGCCTGTTCGCCGAACAGGTCGGTTTCGCATTCTTCGCGGAAGGTGGTTTCGATCACGCCCGAACGGCCGCCACCGATTGCCGATGCATAGGAAAGGGCAAGCTCAAGCGCGTTGCCCGAAGCGTTCTGTTCGATGGCAACGAGGCAAGGCACACCACCGCCACGTTTGTATTCGGAACGAACCGTGTGGCCCGGGCCTTTAGGTGCGATCATCATGACGTCAAGATCAGCACGCGGCTCGATCAGGCCGAAATGAACGTTAAGGCCGTGTGCGAACAGAAGGGCGGCACCGTCTTTCAGGTTGTCGCGCAGTTCGTTGGCATAGATCGCAGCCTGATGTTCATCCGGGGTCAGGATCATGACAACATCTGCCCATGCGGCGGCTTCGGCCGGGGTCATGGTTTTCAGGCCGGCATTTTCAGCCTTCTTGCGCGAGCTGGAACCTTCACGAAGGCCGACAACAACGTCTTTAACGCCCGAATCATGAAGGTTCAGTGCATGGGCATGGCCCTGCGAACCGTAACCGATGATGGCAACTTTTTTGGTCTTGATCAGATTAACATCTGCATCGCGGTCGTAATAAACACGCATCTTTCGATACCTCTGGACGTTGGACCACGCGATTTTTCTTTGCGTGGCGGATGGATCAAATTGTTAAAGCGGGACTGCCAAGGCACCCCCGGCGAACTCACATCGTCAGCGTGCCGCGCGAAATTGCTGCGACACCCGTGCGCGAAGTTTCCGAAAGCCCCAACGGCTCCATCAATTTGATGAAAGCGTCAATTTTTTCCGGGCTTCCGATGATTTCGAAGACGAAGGAACTGTTGGTCGCATCGACTGCGCGGGCCTTGAAGATATCGGCAATACGCAGGGACTCGACGCGCTTTTCACCCGATGCAATCACCTTGACCAGGGCAAGTTCACGTTCAACGCACGGTCCTGAAAGGGTCAGATCGCTGACCTTGTGGACCGGCACCAGACGTGAAAGCTGTGCCTTGATCTGTTCGATCACCATGGGCGTACCCGAGGTGACAACAGTGATGCGCGACTGATGGGAACTGGCGTCAACCTCTGCCACGGTCAGGCTTTCGATGTTATAGCCACGACCGGAAAACAGGCCGATGACACGGGCCAGAACGCCTGCTTCGTTATCCACCAGAACGGATATCGTGTGTTTCGAAATTTCGGTTTCTCTCACGGGTCTTGCTCCGCTAGGGCGCGGGCGGGCGCATTCAATGTGCAGCCCGGCCCGGCCTTTGATTTTGGTTTTGATGATGTCTTGACGCGAACGGGTTTCGCGGATCAGACCAGAACCATCCCTTCGTCGGAATCAATGGCTTCGTCACCGGTGGTTTCCGCACCAAGCAGCATTTCATTATGCGGTTTGCCCGACGGAATCATCGGATAGCAGTTTTCCTTGTCATCCACAGCCACATCAAGGATCACCGGACCATCAATCTCAAGCATCTGCTTAAGTGTATCGTCCAGATCGGCCGGGTTGTTGCAGGTAAGACCGGTAAAGCCGAATGCCTCGGACAGTTTCACGAAATCCGGAAGGGATTCGCTGTAACTTTCCGAATAGCGCGACCCGTGCAGCAATTGCTGCCATTGGCGGACCATGCCCATGTAACGGTTGTTCAGGATGACGGTTTTCACCGGCAGGCGATACTGGGTCAGCGTCGCGCATTCCTGAATATTCATCATAATCGATGCATCACCGGTAAAACAGACAACGGTGGCATCCGGGTGGGCAACCTGAACGCCAAGGGCCGCAGGCATGCCATAACCCATGGTACCAAGCCCGCCCGACGTCATCCATTCATGCGGATGTTCAAAACCAAAATGCTGGGCCGCCCACATCTGGTGCTGGCCGACATCGGTGGTAATGTATGTCTTGCGATCACGCGTGAGTGCATGAACGCGACGGATCACATGCTGCGGCTTGATGATATCCTTGGGCTGCTTGTAGGACAGGCAATGCTTGCCCCGCCAGCCTTCGATCTCATCCCACCAGCTATCAAGCGCCTTGGCTTCGATCTTGTGCTGTTTGGCTTTCCAGATTTTCATCATGTCTTCAAGGACATGACCGACATCGCCGACAATCCCGATATCGACCGGAACGTTTTTGTTGATCGAGCTTTGATCAATATCGATCTGGATTTTCTGCGAACCCGGCGAGAAGAAATCAAGGTTGCCGGTCACGCGGTCATCAAATCGTGCACCAACCGCAATCATCACATCGCAATCGTGCATCGCCATGTTCGCTTCGTACGTACCATGCATGCCCAGCATGCCAAGATACTGTTTATCCGAAGCCGGATAGGCACCAAGCCCCATCAGCGTCAGCGTGATCGGAATGCCGGTCAGACGGGTGAATTCCGTCAGGACCTTGCAGGCCTGGCTGCCGGAATTGATGACGCCACCACCGCAATACAGGATCGGCTTTTTCGCTGATGCCAGCAGTTCCAGCGCTTCCTCGATCTGGCCACGGTCGCCTTTGACAACCGGGTTATAGGTGCGGTGCTGAACCTGTGACGGTTCAAGATACGGTGCCTTGGCAACCAGAATATCTTTCGGCAGGTCGATCACGACCGGACCCGGGCGGCCGCTTGACGCAACGTGGAATGCTTCATGCATCGTGCGTGCAAGCTTGGCACTATCCTTGACCAGATAGTTATGCTTGGTGCAGGGGCGGGTGATGCCGGTGGTGTCGGCTTCCTGAAAGGCGTCATTGCCGATCAGGTGGGTCGGAACCTGCCCGGTCAGGCAGACAATGGGAATCGAATCCATCAACGCGTCGGTAAGGCCGGTAACGGCGTTCGTTGCACCCGGACCACTGGTTACCAGAACAACGCCGACCTTTCCGGTCGAACGTGCGTAACCTTCGGCGGCATGCACGGCTGCCTGTTCATGGCGTACTAGGATATGACGAATCCTGTTTTGCTTAAATATCTCGTCATATAGCGGTAGGACGGCGCCGCCGGGATAGCCGAACACGACTTCCACACCCTGATCTACCAGGGCCTGCAACACTACTTCCGAACCGCTTAAAATACGTTCTGCCATGTTTTTCGAGCCTCTTCCTTAGCGACAACAACGTGTCGCGTGATAACCGCGTGGTTGATACATGATCCAATTACCCTTGAACTGGAGTTGAAAAATCCGCCGAAACGGCGGTTTTCCGCCATTTCGACGGCGGAAGGGCCAACCTATCGCCTCACTTTGGCGTGGTCAACAGAAATTGGTGAACATCATTACGCAATTTGTCTGCCAAACTTTCCGAATATTGCGTGTCGATGATCTCCTTGTCACTCATCTGATGGCGAAACCACGTTAATTGACGCTTGGCATAACGCCGGGTTTCGCGTTGTGATTTCTCTTTGGCGGTCTCAAGATCGATCTCGCCGGCAAGGTAGGCTGCAATCTCGCGCACACCGACGGCCTTCATCACGGGCGCTGTTTCCGGCAGGTTTTCAGCCAAAAGTCCGCGAACTTCCTCAATCGCGCCCTGTTCGATCATCAAATCAAAACGCTGGTTGCAGCGATCATAAAGAATGTCGCGCGGCGGCATGTAGCACAGCTTTTTGAAAACCATGCCTTCGGGTGGTGTCACCATCGGCTCATGATGCCACGCTGCCAACCCGCGCCCGGTGCCCGCCAGAACCTCGGCCGCGCGGATCAGGCGCTGGGTGTTTGACGGATCAAGGGTGGCGGCTGTGTCGGGATCGCGTTTGGCAAATGCTTCAAAAAAGGCCTGATGTCCGTCTTTTTCAAGCTCGGCTGTGACCTGGTCGCGAATCCCGGCAGGAATATCGGGAATCGGCGCGATCCCCTCGGTCAGGGCATTCAGATACATGCCCGTACCCCCGGTAATGATCGGAAGCTTGCCGTTTACATGGCAGTCGGCAATTTCCGCTATCGCCATGTCGCGCCATTTCCCGGCCGAACATGGCTCGCGCCCGGATAGTACGCCATAAAGCCGATGCGGCGCGCGCGCGATCTCGCGGTCATCGGGCCGCGCACTCAACACACGTAGTTCCCTATAGACCTGCATGCTGTCGGCATTGATCACCACCCCGTCAAACGCCTCCGCCAGATCAAGGGCCAAGGCGGACTTGCCGCTGGCTGTTGGCCCGGCAACGATAAGGACGGGTTGGAAGGGAATCGTGCTGCTTGGCTGTGTCATATCAATTTGTTTCTATATCGGGATTTTATGGCTGCCACGGGTCAAGCAGCTTCACGCCTGTCTGTTCAAAATCACGAATGTTCCGCGTCACAACCGTCATGCCATGTACCAGTCCGGTTGCCGCGATTAGGGAATCCCGCTCTGACTTCGGATCGGGAACGTGCAACCGGGCACATTGTCGGACAACTGTCTCATCTATTGACAGAATGCGATTTTCAAACGCGCACAGGACATGGGCTTCAAACCATTCGCGCAATATGCCCCCCTGATCGGGAGCTCGACGTTCTAGTTGCAAAATCCCGGTCTCGATTTCCAAGATGGTTACGACCGAAATATAAAGACTGGCAGTCGGGACAGAATCCGCCCATCGAACAACATTTCCGTCGGCTTTTCCGTTACCGGCTTTGCGCAATTCCGATATGACATTCGTATCAAGGATATACATCAAGAAAAATCAACCGGACGTGTGATCGGCTGCATGCGCGGCGGCTCAAACTCGATATCGCCTGCTGCTGGCATGGCAAGAAGATCAACAATTGACGGCAATTGCCCGGTCAGTTTCTGGTAATCTTCAATCGACAGCAAAACATGCGATGGCTTGCCCCGGTCCGTGATCATGACCGGCCCGTTGCGGGATGCCTTTTTGGCTCCGCTCGTGTCCTGATTGAAATCACGGCTCGTGATTGTTGTGATACCCATGGCTCGCCTCCAATATTGTAGCAACAATGCTACAATTTCTGCGCGCGTTTTTCAATAATGTAGCAACAAGTCTATATCTGATAAGGTCTCGTGTTATGTTTCGACCGTTGTGACTTTGCGGGAACAAACGCATGTCGGTAATCTTGTATGGCTATCATTATAGCGTTTATACGCGCATCGTCAGAATGGTACTCGCCGCCAAGGACATTGCGTATCGCTATGTCGAAATTGATCCCTTTTCCGACAATCCTGATCTGGCTTACCTTGATCTACACCCCTTTGGTCGGGTTCCGGTGATCCGTAATGGTGATTTTGTCCTGTATGAAACCGCACCTATTGCGCGATATCTTGATGAAATTTCCCCTCCTGTATTGCTTTCACCACCCGATCCCGAAAGTCGGGCGCTGATGATGCAAATGATCCAAATTGCGGATAGCTACGGATACTGGCCCATGGTGCGACAGCTCTTTGCCCATCGCGTCTTTCGGGTGGCTGAGGGCGAGGAGCCTGAGGAAAACGTTATCGCCGAAGGTAAAGTCGCATCACGAAAAGTTTGTGAAGCACTTGATAAGCTTGCCCGCGAGGGGGATTTCCTGACAGGGGCGACGATCAGTCATGCCGATCTGCATCTTGGCGCGATGATGGCCTATTTCACGTTGGCCCCGGAAGGGCAGGAAATTGTGAATGGCTTTCCGCGCCTGCAACGCTGGTGGGACCGGATGGCTGGTCACACCCTTCTTCGGCAAAGTAATCCGGGCTTACCCATAGCGTGAAGAAAACTCCTTGTCTTTGCCGGTCGCAATACGGATAAAGACGAAAATCTGATTTACCTTTGTCCCGTCAAGGAGCCCGCAATCCATGGATCTGGTCCTGACCCTGATCGCTGCCCCCAATTCGAACGCGCTAGGTGAAGATATTGTCGCGCGCGCCAAAACCGTTCTGGCCGGGGCCGGGGCGCGTGTCGGGGATGTTTCGTGGCTGGCGGCGGGTGAGGCCTGTGATATCGGCTTTGGCGGGCTCAGCCTCGATATTGCCGATACGGCTCTTCGCGATGCCGCTCTTGGGGTCGATGCCGTGACCCAGACTGCCAAAACGCGCCGCAAGAAATTGCTGATTGCCGATATGGACAGCACCATGGTCACCGGTGAAACGCTTGATGAGCTGGCGGCCTTTGCCGGGGTCAAGGACCGGGTTGCGGCGATAACCGCGCGTGCGATGAATGGTGAACTGGATTTCGAGGCCGCCCTTGATGAACGGGTCGGGCTGCTGGATGGCATGTCGACCGACATGCTGGCCGAGGCATGGAAAACCGTTGAATATACCGGCGGGGCCAAAACGTTGGTGGCGACCATGAAGGCCAATGGTGCCTACGCTGCCCTTGTGTCGGGCGGGTTTGATTTCTTTACCGGTGCCGTGCGTCGTGAACTGGGTTTTGATTTTGATCAGGCCAATGTGCTGATCACCAAAGACGGCACATTGACGGGCAAGGTTCAGAAACCGGTGCTTGACCGTCAGTCAAAGGTCGATGCGCTTGAAAAACTGACCGCCCAGCAGGGTGTCGGGGTTGAGGACGCCATTGCGGTTGGCGATGGTGCCAATGATCTTCAGATGATTTCACTGGCCGGGACCGGTGTGGCGTTTCATGCCAAACCATCGGTTCAGGAACAGGCGCGCATCTGCATCAATCATGGTGATCTGACCGCATTGTTGTATCTGCAAGGATATGCACAATCCGATTTTTCGAGCTGATAGCGGCAATCATAAGCCGGAATGCAAAGAGGGCGGCCCGCAAAGGCCGCCCTCTTTGATTTTGGGAGAGTAAAACCCGAAGGTCTTAATCTTCCTTATTCAGCGTCAGGCCGAAGTAACGCGGTCCCGCCGAGGTTTCAATCAGCATCAGGATGGTGCGTTTGTCATCATCCATTGCCTTTTTGACCGCGTCTGAAACTTCCTCGACCGAGGAAACCGAGCTGTGCGATGCCTCGATAATGATGTCGCCCGGGCGAACACCCTTTTCGGCGGCATAGCTGTCACGATTAACCTCGGTCACGATGACACCCTCGGTGCCTTCGGCCAGGTTATAGCGGCGGCGCAGTTCATCATCGACATTGGCAATCTTCATGCCCAGCGGCTTGATTTCGGCTTCGGCAATTGCGACCGGTGCCTGTTCTTCGCCCGGTTCCGCAGATGTTGCGACAACGTCTTCTTCAAGTTCGCCAAGTTCGACCTGAACGGTTTTCTTTTCTCCGTCACGCCAGATCACAACATCGACATCCTTGCCGATTTTGGTTTCGGCAACGATACGTGGCAGGCGGCGCATGCTTTCGACTTCCTTGCCGTCAAACGACAGGATGACGTCGCCCTGTTTGATGCCAGCTGCTTTTGCCGGGCCATCATCGGATACACCGGCAACCATCGCGCCGGTCGATTTATCAAGTCCGACCGAGTCTGCGATATCGTCGGTCACGGTCTGGATGTGGACACCCAGCCAGCCACGACGGGTCCGGCCATATTCCTTGAGCTGATCAACAACCGACTGTGCAATTGCCGAGGGAATTGCAAAGCCGATACCAACCGAACCGCCCGACGGCGAATAGATTGCACTGTTGATACCGATGACATCGCCATCAAGGTTGAACAGCGGCCCGCCCGAGTTGCCCCGGTTGATCGATGCATCCGTCTGAATGAAATCGTCATACGGACCCTGATTGATGTCGCGGTTGCGTGCCGAAATGATCCCGGCTGTCACCGTGCCACCAAGGCCAAACGGGTTACCGATCGCCATGGCCCAGTCACCAATGCGGGAACGATCGGAGTCACCCCAATTGACGAAGGGCAGGTCTTCTTCCGGTTCGACTTTCAGAAGAGCGACATCCGTTTTCGGGTCGCGGCCAATCAGTTTTGCCGGAAGGGTATCGCCATCATGCAGGCGCACCGTGATTTCGTCGGCACCATCGATCACATGGTTGTTGGTCACGATGTAACCGTCAGCCGAAATGATAAAGCCCGAACCAAGTGCGGTCGCACGGCGCTGTTGCGGAGTCTGGCCCTGACCCTGTCCGCCTTGTCCGTTGCGATCCATAAAGTCCTTGAAAAGATCTTCAAACGGCGAGCCGGGAGGGAACTGGAAGTCCGGTCCCTGACGTTCGGCCACCATCTGACTGGTCGAGATATTTACCACACTGGGCAGAAGCTTTTCGGCCAGGTCTGCGAAACTTTCAGGAGCGGGGCGAGCGTTCGCAATCTGCGAGACGCTGGTCACGCCAAGAAGAACAATCACCAGCGCAGCCGTAAATTTGCTTCGCGCCGGGTTGTATAATGCTTTTAGCATGTGTCTGATCCTGTTCGTTGCCGCGTTCACGGTATTGAATTTTTGCAGCACGCGATGCTGTTCTTTTGGATAGTTCATGCACCGCTTAACTAGCCAAGTTAGCGCCGAGTTTGTCAGAAATTTGGCAGGCTTGAGAAAAATCAAGGAAGAGCTCTGGTTTTTCTGTGTTTTCACACAAGAAGGCGCAAATATGCGCGAAATGCCTTGAAACTTTGCCCTCAAAGCCAGACCCGCATCCCCCAGATCGCAGCAATGGCGGCAATCGCGGCAACAAGGCCACCGATCCGAAGCTGGGATTCGGGGATTTCCTGCATTAGCTCCATCACACGTTTCGCCCCGCCCGGGAACAGCGAATAAAACATTCCCTCCAGCGCGATGGCCAGGAGAATAGCTGTGGCGAGTTCCTTCATGGGCGTGGACGTTCCGGCGTTTCTATGAACCTGTGTGCGATATAACTATCAACAGGACATTATTTTCAAACAAAAAAGGGCGACCGGCACACTATGCCGGTCGCCCTAGTGCTTTGTCCAGCACCCGTTTGTCTAGCGCGTTGCGCCAGGCGTGGAGTTATTAAAGTACTGGAAGAACTCGGAATCTGGTGAAATCACCATCGTCGAGCCATCCGAAAGGGCCTCGCGGTAGGCTTCAAGCGAACGATAGAACTCGAAGAAACCGGCATCCTTGCCATAGGCTTCACCCAGAACGATGTTTCGCTCGCCATCGCCTTCACCGCGCAGGACTTCGGCCTGGCGGCGGGCTTCGGCCAGAATGCCAACCCGTTCACGATCCGCTTCTGCCTGGATTTTCGCCTTCAGCTCTTCACCCTCGGCGCGAAGCTGTGCGGCTTCGGCGATACGCGAAGAACGCATACGGTTATAAACCGCCTGCGACGTTTCCTGCGGAAGGTCGGTACGACCGATACGGACATCGATCAGTTCGACACCGAATTCCTTGGCCGGTTCGATCAGGGTAGACTGGATTTTCTCCATGATCTGCGACCGGTTGTCCGACAGCAGGGCGACAAGCGGGGCCTGTGCAAGTTCGCCACGAATGACCGAGTTCAGACGCTGGCCAAACAGCTGAACAAAGTTCGCTGCATTGGTTGCGCGCTGACGGAATTGCAGCGGATCAACGATTCTCCAGCGGGCAAAACTGTCGACATTGACACGTTTCTGGTCCGACAGAAGAACCTGCTGCACCGGCGGATCAAGTTCAAGAATGCGGCGTTCGTAATATTCCACATTCTGGATCGGCAGTTTGAAATGCAGACCCGGTTCGGAAACCGCATGAACCGGATTACCGAACTGAAGCACCAGCGCCTGCTGGTCCTGACGGACGGTAAACATGCACATGGATGCAACCACGGCCGCGATGACGACAACGACGCCGGTGGCAATAAGTTTAGGACTTGCCATTAGTTGTTGCCTCCTGCGTTCGAGCGTTTCTGGATTTCGGGCAATGGCAGGTAAGGAACGACGCCATTGGCACCTTCACCCTTCTGATCAAGAATGACCTTGTTGGAGTTCTTCAGAACATCCTGCATGGTTTCAAGATACAGACGACGCGTGGTGACATCCTTCGCGGTCAGATAGGAATTATAGACCGAGGTAAAGCGTTCGGCCTCACCCTGGGCGTTCTTCACAACCTGATCCTTGTACGCGCGGGCTTCAAGAACCATCCGTTCGGCTTCACCCTTTGCACGCGGGATGATGTCATTGCGGTACGCCAGTGCTTCGTTCTGTGAACGATCACGGTCCTGACGGGCACGCTGCACGTCGTTGAACGCATCGATAACATCACGCGGCGGGTCAACCTTCTGCATTTTCACTTCTGCAATGAAAATACCCGACTCATAGCCATCCATAATGGATTGCAGCAAGGTGCGTGTCTGCTCTTCAACGCGTACACGACCAACCGTCAGGGCTTCTTCCAGACTGGTTTTGCCGATGACCTCGCGGATCGAACTTTCAGCTGCAAGCTTGATGGTGTTTTCCGGATCGCGAACATTGAACAGGTAGGCACCCGCATCGCTGATACGCCACTGAACGACATAATCAATGTCGATAATGTTCTGATCACCGGTCAGCATCAGGCTTTCTTCCGGGACATCACGGGCACCACCGGTGCCGGTGCCATTGCCACGGTAACCGATTTCAATCTGGTTGGTGCGTTCGACGTTCGGCTTGATGACTTCGCCAATCGGGGCGGGCAGGAAATAATTCAGACCCGGACCGGTCGTGCCAACCCATTTGCCAAACAGAAGTGTAACACCCTGTTCACCCGGCTGGACGCGATAGAAGCCTGTCAAAAGCCACAACCCGATTATGGCAATACCGATCAGGACAAAGCCCTTATAGCCACCACCACCGGGGAACAGCCGCTTCAAGCGTTCCTGGCCTTTACGAATCATTTCATCAAAATCGGGGGGCGTGTTACCGCCGCCGCCGCCGCCACCCTGAGGACGCTGTCCCCACGGATTGCGGCCGCCGCCATTGTTTCCGCCACCACCCCAGGGGCCGCCGCCCCCTTGTGAATTCCAAGGCATCGAGTGTCTTCCTCTTCTTGCCGTTCGGTGTTTATTTATGCTTACCGAGCTTGGGACATGAGCCCATCAATAACATGCCTGTTCACTTGCTTATCGCGGTCATCTGACCTATTTGCGCGTCAAGAACCGTCTCAATCCTTTTATCGAAGCAGAGTTGCATGTAATTAATGGGGCCACGCCCTAAGGCCTTATATGACAGCTTGTCCTGCAAAACAACGATACGCGCCTGCAGGTTCTGTACGATCACGGACTTAAGCCATTTTTCGGAGACTGCAATATGACCTCGCCCAACCGGGAACGCATTACTGAAGCCCTTTCAAGTGTTATCGATCCGGCTGACGGCAAGACTATCGTTGAAAAGGGTATGGTACAAGGCATTGATATTCATGACGAAACCGTGAACGTCATAATCGCTGTTGACCCGCAACGCGGGGCTTCTCTTGAAGATCTGCGCCTTGCGGCCGAACGTGCCGTTGCCAATGTGAACGGGGTCACAACAGCTCGTGTGGCCCTCACCGCAGAGCGTCCCAAAGGGGCTTCTGCCCCGGCTCAAGGTGGTCATTCGCATCCCCATTCTCATGATCATACACATGGGGCGCAACAGGGCGCACCGCAAGCAGGGCAACGTCCGCAAGGTGCTGGGCAAAAGCCGCTCGAAATGACGGGTGTCCGTTCGATCGTCACGGTTGCGTCGGGTAAGGGCGGGGTGGGGAAATCCACCACTTCGGTCAATCTGGCGCTTTCACTGGCGGCCAAGGGGCTTAAGGTCGGTCTTCTCGATGCCGATATCTATGGGCCCAGCCTGCCACGGATGATGGGCCTTCGTGATGCCAAACCAACCCATTCCGACAAGGAAGGCAAAATGGTGCCGCCGTCGGCCTTTGGCATCCGGATCATGTCTATCGGGTTTATGGTCGATGAAGAACAGCCGGTGATCTGGCGTGGACCGATGGCGATGGGCGCGCTCGAACAGCTTCTGCGCGACAGCGATTGGGGCGAACTCGATGTTCTGGTCGTCGACATGCCACCGGGGACCGGCGATATCCAGCTTTCGATGGCGCAACGCGTGCCGGTCACGGGGGCGGTTATCGTTTCCACCCCGCAGGACATTGCCCTTTTGGATGCGCGCAAGGGACTTAATATGTTCCGCAAGGTTAATGTGCCGGTGCTTGGCCTGATCGAGAATATGAGCTATTACAAATGCCCGGAATGCGGCCATGTCGACCATGTCTTCGATCATGGTGGCGCACGCAAAGCCGCCGATGAACTGGGGGTCCCGTTCCTTGGTGAAATCCCGCTGGACCTTAAAATCCGGCTGGGTGCGGATGAAGGCAAACCAATTATCCATACCGATCCCGAAGGTGAACATTCCAAGGCCTATGCCGCGATTGCCGACAAGATCGCCGCGGCAATTGACGAACGCGTCGGACCGAAAACCGCACCGAAGAAAAGCCTGTTCCCGAAAATCAGCTTCCGTTAGGTCGCCCGACTTTCGCCTAATAATTGCTGGCACCCTGCAAAACTTCTTGAGCGATGCGTTGCAGGGTGCCGTTTTCGCGCAGTTCTTCGATGGATCGATTGATCATCGTCACCGTCGATATTGTCGATGATGCACGGTTGAATACGATATAGGTCGGGTTTTCCCGGATCGGGGTTTTGCTGCGGACGACCTTGTCGCTTAGTCCCAGCCGTTTGACCCAGACATCCCCTGCCTCGCCAATCGCGATGACGGTATCGACCCGACCAAGTGCCAGCATCTGAAAATTCTGTTCGTCCCCGGTGGCTTCGGATGCGCTAAACACGCCGCGTTTGCGCGCATCATCAATCTGATCCCCGTAGCTCCATCCGCGAATGACACCAACGGTTTGGCCGCGCAGGTCATCAATCTCGGTTGGATTGTCGAATGTGCTCTGGCGCTGATACAGCATCAGCTGTTCTACATGGATCGGCTCGGAAAAGACGTATTTCTTCTGGCGTTCAAGATTCTTGTATATCCCGGCAACACCGCCCTTGTTGGCATCAAGGTTTTCAATGGCGCGTTTCCAGGGGACGGCAACGACATCGACATTTATGCCGGCATGTCTGAAAATCGCACGGATCAGGGCCGGGTAAATGCCCGCGGCCTCATCCCCGGCACGATACATAAAAGGCGGATTGGCTTCGTCGACATAAATGGTTTCGGCATGGCTTTGCGTCGCCGGCATCAGGACCGCGAAGGCCATGCCGACGACGAGTATCAATAGGGCAAATAATCTTGCCGGAAATGTCATTCTGGCCCCTGATGATGCTTCTGTACCGTAAAGAAGACATGGGGCGTCAGGATGCCACCGACAAGGAATGCGATGCTGCAAAGCGATATTCCAGTGCCGCGATGCCCATAACGCCCAGTGCCTGTACGATGACAAAGCCATATCCGATGGCTGTAGGAACGCCAACCGGGGCGATCAGCACCGCAAGACTGGCAAGGACCCAGCCCAGATTGCCCACAACGATCAACCGGACAAGAAAGCCATTTGGACGGGCTTGCCATCCGGTGGCAAACATCAAAACGGCACAGGGAAACAGGATGATCCCGGCATAAAGCAGCAAATCGGCAGGCAGGCCCAGCAGGCCCGCAAGGAAAGCATTGCCGATACACAGCAGCAGGCCGAAGAGAAGGCAGGCTACCGCGTCAAGCATCAGGACGGTTTTCAGCATTTTGTTTGGCACATCAATAGACATCTTTTTTACCTTTCGGTTGATTGTGGTTCGCGAACCTTGCCGAAAAGTGGGAAAGAATACGATTACCTGACAGGTAATGTTGGTTCGAATTGATCGGTGTTAGGATTACGTCATCAATAATGACGGTGATCTGATGAGCGCGATAAAACCCGATCCGTTTGGCAATGTGCTTAAGGTCTGGCGCAAGCAGCGTCGTATGAGCCAGCTTGACCTTGCAAGCGAGGCCGCCATATCGACCCGGCATCTGAGCTTTCTTGAAACCGGTCGCGCCCGGCCCAGCCGCGACATGGTTTTGCATCTGTCCGAATGTCTTGATGTGCCGCTGCGCGAACGCAATGCGATGCTGATTGCCGGGGGATTTGCGCCCATCTATGCCGAACATGATCTTGGCACCGATCAGTCGGCTGCAATCCGGGCGGCGGTGGATCGGATATTGGCTGCACATGAACCTTATCCGGCGCTGGCAATGGATCGGCACTGGAACATGGTGGCCGCAAACCGGATTGTGCTCCTGTTGATTGGCGGGGTTGACCCGGAATTTCTTAGGCCGCCGGTCAATATCCTGCGGCTGAGCCTGCATCCAAACGGGCTTGCACCTCGGGTCGTGAATTACGTCGAATGGCGCGACCATTTGCTGGATCGATTGCGTCGCCAGATTGCAGTGACGGCCGATGTGAAACTGCGCGGCCTTTATGACGAGGTCAGCCGTTACCGTGCGCCCGTAAATGCAGGCGAACCCGGTGCCGCTGACGGGGCAGAGGATCTGTCCGGGCTTGTCGTGCCGCTGGTTTTGCAAAGTGACGCCGGTGAATTGCGTTTTGTCAGCACAACCACGGTCTTTGGCACTCCGGTCGAAGTCACATTGTCCGAACTTGCCATCGAAACCCTGTTGCCAGCCGCCACCCAAACGGCGGCCACTTTGCGGGGGCTGGCGGCCGATTTGCGTTAATTTGAACCGAACCGGGCCAAAGCACAAAACCCCGCCAGATTTCTCTGACGGGGTTTTGTGTTTGTAGTGTAGACGGCTTACTGGACGGCTTCTGCCATGAAGTTCGGCATCCAGCCTTCGTTCAGTTCGCGCAGCTCGGCAAGGGATACCTTGGCACCACCATCGATGGTGACCGCGTCGCCACTGGCCTGACCGATGATGACGGCGGCGACATTGGCGCTGCTAGCGGCATTCAGGACCTTGTCCGGATCGCGGGTAGCGATCACGTAACGGCCCTGATCCTCGCCAAACAGCCATGCGACTTCGCTGCCGGCTTCGGGCAGGTGCAGGTCAGCACCAATATTGCCGGCAAGGCACATTTCGGCAACCGCGACCAGAAGACCGCCATCGGCGATATCATGGCAGGTACGTACCAGACCAAGCTCGATCAGTTCGCGCACCAGCGTACCAGCCCGTTTTTCCGCATTCAGGTCGACCGGCGGCGGGGCGCCTTCTTCGCGGCCCTCGATGGTTTTAAGATACAGCGACTGCCCAAGTTCACCGGTCGCGGCACCGATCATGATCAATGCACTGTCATCACGTTTGATGGCGATGGTGGCATGATGGCCCAGATCGGAAATCACCCCGACGCCGCCAATTGCCGGGGTCGGCATGATACCGACGCCATTGGTTTCGTTATACAGCGACACGTTGCCCGAAACGACCGGGAAGTCGAGTGCGATGCAGGCCTCGGCAATTCCCTGACATGCGCCAACAAACTGACCCATGATGCGCGGGCGTTCCGGGTTGCCGAAATTCATATTGTCCGTGATCGCAAGCGGTTTGGCACCAGTTGCAACCAGATTGCGATAGGCTTCGGCAACGGCCTGTTTGCCACCTTCGACCGGATCGGCCATGACATAGCGCGGGGTGCAATCTGTGGTGGCTGCAATGCCCTTGTTCGTGCCTGAAACGCGCACGACACCGGCATCACCCCCCGGACGGACAATCGTGTTGCCCATGACCAGATGGTCATACTGTTCCCAGATCCAGCGACGCGATGCCAGATCCGGCGACGCCATCAGGGTTTTCAGCGCATCGACATGGCTGACCTTGCCCGAAATGCTGGCCGGATCGATACGATCCTGCTTCGGGGTCGGTTCCCACGGACGGTCATATTCCGGCGATGCTTCGGCCAGCGGATCGATCGGAAGATCACCGGCAACCTCGCCATGCCATTTCAGAACCATGCGTTTGGTATCGGTCAGGATACCGATGACGGCAAAGTCGAGTTCCCATTTGTCAAAGATCGCCTTGGCGGCGTCTTCGCAACCGGGTTTCAGGACCATCAGCATGCGTTCCTGCGATTCTGAAAGCATCAGTTCGTAGGGCGTCATGCCTTCTTCGCGCATCGGGACTTTATCGAGCCACAGTTCGACACCAACGCCGCCCTTGGACGCCATTTCGAACGAGGAGGATGTCAGACCGGCCGCCCCCATATCCTGAATGGCGACGATCATGTCGGTCGCCATCAGTTCAAGGCAGGCTTCCAGCAGAAGCTTTTCGGTGAACGGATCGCCGACCTGAACGGTAGGACGCTTTTCATCGCTGTCGTCATCGAACTCGGCCGAGGCCATGGTCGCGCCATGGATACCGTCACGGCCGGTTTTCGAACCGACATAGACAACCGGGTTTCCGATACCCGCCGCCGCCGAATAGAAGATGTTGTCTGCATCGGCCAGACCCACGGTCATCGCATTGACCAGGATATTGCCGTTATAGGAAGCATGGAAATTGGTTTCCCCACCGATGGTCGGGACACCCATGCAATTGCCGTAACCGCCGATGCCTTCGACCACACCGCTTAGCAGGTGGCGGGTTTTCGGGTGATCCGGCTCGCCAAAGCGAAGCGCATTAAGATTTGCAACCGGACGGGCACCCATGGTGAATACGTCACGCATGATGCCGCCAACGCCGGTTGCCGCACCCTGATAGGGTTCGATAAAGGACGGGTGGTTGTGGCTTTCCATCTTGAATACGGCGGCCTGACCATCACCAATGTCAATAACACCGGCATTTTCGCCCGGGCCCTGAATGACCCAGTCGGCCTTGGTCGGAAGGGTTTTGAGCCATTTTTTCGATGATTTGTAGGAGCAATGCTCCGACCACATCACCGAGAAAATGCCAAGCTCGTTGATATTGGGCTCGCGGCCCATGATTTCGAGGACGAGTTTGTACTCTTCCTCGTTCAGGCCGTGTTCCTTGACCAGTTCCGGCGTGATCGGGGTGTTGAAATCGTTAGCACTCACGATGCTGCCTCCACCAAGCTTTTGAACAGATTGCGGCCATCGGTGCCACCATGGAGCGGATCAATCGCATTTTCCGGGTGCGGCATCATGCCAAGGACATTGCCCGCCTCGTTGATGATGCCGGCAATATTGCGCTGCGACCCGTTCAGGTTGGTTGCCGGATCAACAACACCATTGGCATCGCAATAGCGCAGAACAACGCGACCTTCGCCTTCAAGGCGGTCAAGCGTTTCGCTATCGGCAAAGAAGTTGCCGTCATGATGGGCTACCGGATAATCGACAACGTCGCCGGTTTTGTACTGGTTGGTGAAGCGCGTATTGGTATTTTCGATCTTCAGATGCGTGTTCTTGCAGATGAATTTCAGGCTGGCATTGCGCATCAGCGCGCCGGGCAGCAGGCCTGCTTCTGTCAGAATCTGGAAACCGTTACAAACGCCAAGGATGGTGACACCGGCTTTGGCGCGTTCGGCAACCGCACGCATGATCGGGGATTTGGCCGCCATGGCACCACAACGCAGATAGTCGCCATAGGAAAAACCACCCGGGACCATGATGATGTCGGTCTTTGGCAGTTCGGTTTCGCCATGCCAAACCACGGTTGGCTTGGTGCCGGTGGCCTGTTCGAGTGCTGCAATGGCGTCATTCTCCCGGTTAATGCCGGGGAAGAGGATGACAGCGGATTTCATGAAATACCGTCTCTCGATTAATATCCGTTACTTGATCGCGACAGACAAAGGCCCTGCAACGGCAAAGCCCCGCCCGGGCAGTTAGGCCAGCTCGATGCTGTAATCTTCGATCACGGTATTGGCGAGAAGCTTCTCGCACATTTCCTTGACCTCGGCGCGTGCCTTTTCGACGTCGCTGCCATCCAGTTCGAGTTCGATGAACTTGCCCTGACGGACATCATTGACACCGGCAAAACCAAGACCCTGAAGGGCGTGGTGAACGGCTTTACCCTGCGGGTCAAGAACACCGTTCTTCAGGGTGACGTGGACACGTGCTTTCACGAGAAGCTCCTTTGAGTGCGCACTCGCCATACGGCGATACTTGTTTGCAAACAATAATGTACCGGTTCCGAAGGTTCCGGCGTCGATAAGAAAAGGCCGCGCAAGCGCGGCCTTTGGATTATTTGTCTTTGTTCAGCGATTCTATATCTGCTGACTCAGGCAGGACGCCGAGACGGCGCGCCACTTCCTGATAGGCTTCTTCTACCCCGCCAAGATCGCGGCGGAACCGGTCCTTGTCCATCTTTTCGTTGGTGACGGCGTCCCAAAGGCGGCAGTTGTCCGGGCTGAATTCATCGGCGAGAACCAGATGCATGAAATCACCTTCCCAGACGCGGCCAAATTCAAGTTTGAAATCGACCAGTTTGATGCCGATGCCGCGCATAAGACCGCACAGGTAATCATTGACGCGAAGGGTCATGCCAACGATTTCTTCAAGCTCTTCGGCACTTGCCCAGCCAAGGGCAAGGATATGCTCGTCAGAAACCAGCGGATCGCCAAGGGCGTCGTCTTTGTAATAAAACTCGACAATCGGGCGCGGCAGACGTTCGCCTTCTTCAAGGCCAAGACGTTTTGCCATCGAACCGGCGACAATATTGCGCACCACGACTTCGATCGGAACGATTTCGCATTTCTTGCAAAGCTGTTCGCGCATGTTGATGCGGCGAATGAAATGCGTCGGGATACCTATTTCCGCCAGACGGGTCATGACGAATTCGGTGATCATGTTGTTCAGGACGCCTTTGCCGGCAATGGTGCCGCGCTTCTGTGCGTTGAACGCCGTGGCATCGTCCTTGAAATACTGGATGATGGTTCCGGGCTCGGTACCTTCGTACAAAACCTTGGCTTTACCCTCGTAGATGGGCTGCTTTCTGGACATTGGCGGGATCTTTCACATCTTTGCTTGCGGGGAGTGTCCCCGAGCACCCTGAAAATCGCGCCCCCCGTATAGCAGTGCTGACGCAGAAACTCAATTGCCGTGTAGGTCTATTTACGCAGACTTGATAATAGGATTTTGCAACCGTCCGTCTGACAGGTTGTTGCAGCGCAAATGGCCCGCCAAATCCGGGCGTTGCGAGGCGAAATTAGTGGGGTGCCTAAATCTCAACCGGGTGAAACGGAACCTTGTCTGGTTGCCCATTGGCGAACAGCCAGACCGGTCGGCGCGGCAGTTCGTTTTTCTGAGTCGGAATGGCCGGAAGGCCGATCAGGGAAGAACAGATCGTCTCGAACCCGATATTGCTGCGCACCAGCATGGCATCAGCACGGATGTCATGATGTTCTGGATCGGGTTCCATCAAGCCGGTATCGGCCAGAAGTGCCTGCCAGGCAAACCAGTCATCGGCTTCGGGGTTGGGTGGCGGTGCCGTTAAAAAACGCGGAAGGTTGCGTTTGGTGCGTTCGCTGTTGGTCTTGTCATTCAGGTCATGGGCGGTGATCATCGACAATCCTTCGGGGATATCGGTGATTTCAATTTTGCCATCCCCCCGATTGGCCAGCCAGTAAGCATCGCGGTTATCGGCAATCACCATATTGAACGGTCGATAGGCTGTGCCATCAAGTTCGGCAAGTGCCTGGGCGGCATCAATGGCATCGGCATGATCAAGTGCTTCAAGCGGCAATTCCCCGCGGGACCGTTTGTCGTCGGCGGGGCCAAGTGTGCCAAACCGGTTCAGGACCGCTGCCACCACGCCATCTTCGTTGATGCCAAGCCATGTTCCGCCGCCGGTTTCATCCAGTCCGGCGATAACATCTGGGCGATCCTCCCAATGGCGGGCAGGGGCCTTCCACGGGCGGTTGTTCATTTCGTCGCGATTGGCGCCGATAATCACCGGCCATTCATGGTCGGGGCGGCGCAGAATGATAAATGTACACATGACCCAGATCAAAGCGACATGGACCGGCATTTGTCAAATTCAAAAGTATCACAGCACCACGGTGACATGACGTGGTACAGTCCATAAATAAAGGACAACGGGGAAACGTCCCGCCAAAAAACAAATCAGATGGAGGAGTGCGCACATGACGAATTTGACCGAACGCGAACGCGGTTTCGAGGCAAAATACAGCTTTGATCTTGAACAGAATTTCCGCATCGAGGCCCACCTTTATAAAAAGCTTGCCGTTTGGGCCGGCGATGAAATGGGTATGACCGAGGCCGAAAGTCAGGCCTATGCTGCAAAAGTCATCGGCGATGTTATTGCAAATCCTCAGGAGAACGGGGTGATTTCGGTGATTCTGGCCGATTTCGGACGGCACAATATCGATATGACGGTTAGCGAACTTAACCGTAAACTCGAAGCGTTACGCCCAATCGCACGTGCCGAAGTGCTCGAGGAATAGTTGTTTCCCCGAAATAAGAAAAAGTTCGGATTTGCAAACCATTAGCCGGTTTCGTATTCTGTTCCCGGATCAAGAAAGATTTCTGGTTGCAGCCACGCGTTGTTTTGCTTGTTAATGTTCAGGCATGGTTGTGGGTCAGGTAAAGAAGGGTAAAGGCTTTGCGTATCCTGTTGGCAGACGATCACGATCTGGTTCGTGAAGCATTATCACTGCTATTCCAGCAATATTTCGAAGGTTGTGAAGTGGTCGAAGCCGGGGCGCTTGACCCGGCGCTGGAGCATATCGAAGCTCAGAATGATTTCGATCTGGTGCTTCTGGATTTGCGCATGCCCGGCATGAACGGGCTTGAGGGACTTAAACGCACGCTTGAAAAGGCATCCAAAACAACCTCGGTCGTTTTGCTTTCCGGTGCCTATCGCAGCGAAGATGTGCGTCATGCCATCGAAAATGGCGCACACGGCTTTATCCCCAAAACACTGCGCGGGCAGGCACTTGCCAATGCGATCCAGTTGGTTCTGGCGGGTGAAAAGTATCTGCCATCCTCGATCCTTAATGACATGGGGGATGGATTTGGCGGCGGTAGTGACGGCGAACCGCGCATGGCTGGCGGATTTGGCAACGAAGGCGATTTCAGCCGGTTGACACCGCGGGAGCGTGAAGTTCTTGCGCTTTTGGCCGAAGGGCGGCCGAACAAGGATATCGCGCGGCATCTTGATCTGCGCGAAATTACGGTGAAATATCACCTGAAAAACATTTACCGCAAACTGCATGTGTCCAACCGTGCACAGGCGGTAAAAATTGCACTTGAAGATATGGCGCGCGCAGGAAACTTGTAGTAAGCTTGTCAAAGGCAGCGCTATCTGACGCTCGAAACCCGGCTCGTGATTTCACGGGCCGTTTTTCTTTGGCGGTTTGGGCTACTCCCCTCGTAATGTCACCTGAAACGAGGAACTGAAATGACCATCCGTATCGCCCTTGTCGGGGATTATAATCCCGCCGTTACTGCCCATCAGGCTATCCCCAAGGCCATTGGAATCGCGGCTGCCGAAATCGGTATTCCCGTTGAATATGACTGGATCGCAACGCCGTGTTTTGATGGTGGTGCGGGGCAGATACTGTCTGGCTATGACGGGATGTGGTGTGTTCCGGCCAGTCCGTATGAAAGTCTTGAAGGTGCCCTTGCCGCCATCCGTTTTGCGCGTGAAAACGATATTGCCTTTCTGGGCACGTGCGGTGGCTATCAGCATGCGGTTCTGGAATATGCGCGTAATGTTCTGGGGCTTTCCAATGCCGCGAATGCCGAAATTGATCCGGATGCGGAATTGCCGCTGATCGCGCCGCTAACCTGTGCATTGATTGATCAGGATGGCGCGATTGATTTGGCCGCGGGGAGCCTGATCCGTGATTATTGCGGATCGGATCATCTGATTGAAACCTATCGGTGCAGTTATGGGTTTAATCGTGATTATGCGGGGCTGCTGGCAGGGCAGGCGTTGCAGATTGGGGCATGGGATGCAGATGGCGATCCACGTGCGGTGGAGTTGCACAATCATCGTTTCTTTATCGGCACGGCATTTCAGCCGGAACGATCCGCCCTGCGCGGTGAAAATCATCCGCTGATCACGGCCTTTGTCAAAGCTGCATCGGAAAAATAGCCACCCAAAAAGGGCACCCCCGTGATCAACGCGGGGGTGCCGTCCATGAGATGGAGAGTCTCAGGCACGTTCGGGCAGGTTGTGTGCCCGGACATTCGGTGATGTCGTGTTTGTAGATGACGGCGGCGTTCTGCCCGACTGGATTATGAAGACACCCGACAGGATCATTGCGGTCGCAACGATATCGGTTGCGGAAACCGGTTCGTCCAAAATCAGACTGCCGGTCAGAAGGCCGATGACCGGCGGGATATAGGTGACCCCGGCGGTTTTGACAGCGCCCAGTTTACCGATCAGGAAGTAATAACACATATAGGCAATGCCGGTTCCAAACATGCCAAGGCCGATGAAAAGGCCGGTGGCGATTTTCCAGTTGGTAAAGATCGCATCCATACCGGAAAAATCGCAAATCAGCAGAAGCGTTACCGCCGAAATACCAAGCTGATAAGTGCAAAGTGCAATTGGCGAAATGCCAAGCGGGCTTAGGAATTTGCGAACATAAACAAATGAAAGCCCGACACAGCCCGACCCGATGGCGACATAAAGAACCCCCATCAGATCAATACCAGACGCACCGGATTCCCATGGTTTTGCAATGATCAGGACACCAGTAAAGCCAAACAGCAATCCGATGATGGATCGGATATTGACCGGTTCGCTGCGCAGGAAAATCGCCGCCGCGATAAAGGAAAACATCGGGATCACACCGCTTAGCATCCCGGCAACGCTGGATGGCAGAAGCGAGATGCCCTTGGCAAAGGCAAGGTAATAGACGGTGGCCGCGAGAAGTGACATGACGATGAAATGATGCGTATGGCGCAGATGTTGCCAATGCAGCACCTTGCGCGCCATTGCAAATGCCAGAACCGGCAGAAAGCCCATGATGACCCGCACGGTCACGACCTGCATTGGCGATATCAGGCTGCTTGCCGTTTTGTTGAACAGAAAGGTCATGCCCCAGCACAGGGCAAGAAAGCCAAAGACGAGGTATGCGTTGTTCTTCATGGCCGGAACTTTCGTGGGGGTCATGTCGCGATTGTAGGACCGGTCCAAATGGCGTACAAATCATGTTATCTGGATTATGGAATAGAAAATTTGCATCATGAGTTCATATCCGCCGCTCAATTCCTTGCGTGCGTTCGAGGCATCTATTCGATTGAATAGTTTTTCTCGTGCAGCGGAAGAGCTGAATGTGACGCCGGGTGCCGTCGGGCAGCAGATCAGAAAGCTTGAAGACTGGCTGGGAGTGGAACTGTTTGTTCGCTCGGTCCGGCAGGTGAAACCGACAGCCGACGGGCTTGATTATGCCGCGCGCATATCACCCGCCTTGCTGCAGATCATCGATGCCAGTCAGCATTTGCGCGGGCAGCGCGAACATACGGTGCGTGTGGTCATGCCGCCAAGTTTTGCCGCGAAATGGTTTTCCAAACGGATGGCGCGGTTCCTGATCGATTATCCGTCAACGTCACTTCATGTCGGGTCGTCGGTGCAATTTACGGATTTTGATCGCGATCCGGTCGATATTGCCGTGCGGTATTTTGACGGCAATGACGACAAACTTGAATCCGTCCTGATCTATCGCGGTCAGGCGGCGGCATTCTGTTCGCCGGCCTATCGCGACCGCATGGGGTTTGAGCATCCAGCCGATCTGGCGCGTGCGACTTTGTTAAACGACATTCTGCATGACTGGTGGGAAGAATGGCTTGGCCAGTTTGCCAGGATGAACCCAAGCGAGATTGCCGCAATCAAGCGCATTGAAATCGATCAGACATCCATGGCAATCGAGGCCGCGATTCACGGACAGGGTGTGGTAATGGCCAATCCATTGCTGGCCGAAGAAGACGTGATGGAAGGCAAGCTGGTCCATCTGTTCCCCGAACAGGTTCTGGTCGTTCCTTCGGGATACTATCTGGTGCATCCAAAAAACCGGGAACTGCGCGGTCAGGTGAAGCTGTTTCGCGACTGGCTGCTGGGCGAGGCACGGGAACTGACATTGTCGCAAAACCCGTAAACGAAAAAAGCCCCGGCAAATTGACCGGGGCTTTGATTTTAGTGTGCGGTGCTAAAGTCAGTCAGCAAACACGCGGGCGAAAATCGTGTCGACATGCTTGGTGTGGTAACCAAGGTCAAACAGGCTTTCGAGCGTTTCCATCGGGATTTTCGCGGTAACGTCTGCGTCGGTCTTCAGAAGCGACAACAGATCGCCTTCGCGGTTCCAGACCTTCATCGCGTTACGCTGAACGATACGGTACGAATCCTCGCGCGAGACGCCATGCTGGGTCAGGGTGAGGAGCACGCGCTGCGAGAAGACCAGACCGCCCATCTGATTGAGGATTTCGTCCATTCGTTCCGGATAAACGACAAGGTTTTCAACCACATTGGTCAGGCGCATCAAAGCAAAGTCGAGGGTTACGGTCGCATCCGGGCCGATATTGCGTTCGACCGATGAATGCGAAATATCGCGTTCATGCCACAGGGCGACGTTTTCCATGGCCGGGATCGCCATCGAACGGACAAGACGTGCAAGGCCGGTCAGGTTTTCGGTCAGAACCGGGTTGCGTTTGTGCGGCATTGCCGACGAACCCTTCTGCCCCTTTGAGAAGAATTCCTCAACTTCGCGGACTTCGGTACGTTGCAGGTGGCGGATTTCAGTGGCGAGATGCTCGACCGAGGATGCGATAACGCCAAGGGCGGCGAAATAGGCGGCGTGACGGTCGCGCGGTATCACCTGGGTTGAAACCGGTTCCGGTTTCAGGCCAAGCTTGGCGGCAACATGTTCTTCGACCTGCGGGTCGATATTGGCAAATGTGCCGACCGCACCGGAAATCGCACAGGTCGCGATTTCTTCACGCGCGACGACCAGACGGTCGCGGTTACGTTTGAATTCGGCATAGAAGGTTGCCAGTTTCAGGCCAAAGGTCACAGGCTCCGCATGGATGCCGTGCGAACGGCCCATGCAGGCGATGTCCTTGGTTTCATAGGCGCGCTTTTTAAGGGCGGCCAGAAGCTTGTCCATATCTTCAAGCAGGATGTCGGTTGCCTGAACGAGCTGGACGTTAAAGCAGGTATCGAGAACGTCGGAGCTGGTCATGCCCTGATGAACGAAGCGAGCTTCTTCGCCGACCTGTTCTGCCAGTTCCGTCAGGAAGGCGATCACGTCGTGCTTGACTTCGGCTTCGACAGCATCAATGCGATCAATACGGTCCTGGGTATAGGGCTTGTTGCCTTTTTCCCAGACCAGTTTGGCAGAGGCAGTCGGAATGACGCCCAGCTCGGCCAGTTTGTCGGCAGCGTGTGCTTCGATTTCAAACCAGATACGGAATTTGTTCGCCGGTTCCCAGATTGATGTCATCTGCGGACGGGAATAACGGGGGATCATGCAGTCGCCTCCGGGCAGGATGGTTGGGTGCCGGGTCATGACCAGATTGCGTGATCAGCGAAGTGCGATGCTGGTTCCGGCACGCTTTCAACGCGTCGGATAGTCCAAATTGCCGCGATTGGCAACCCTGCATCGGGTCATGACAGGTTTGTTATCGCGTTTTTATCCGTATGGAACTTGCCATCTGCTAAGATTATCTCAATCTCCCGATGGATATAGTTTGCAGAACGAACATTTCAGAACAAGGACGGCAAACCGTTCTGATGGAGAGTGGACACAGATAATGGCCCGTACCTATGACCCGTACCTATGACCCGTACTTGTGATGCGTATCGGGGATGATTTGAAAAATCGTCCGAACGGCATAACCGAGAGCGTAGACGCCGATGCGCATTACCTTGCGCAGTTGGTCGATCTTGGCATTGCCCTGTCGGCTGAACAGGGCCGCGAAGAGCTTCATCAGAAAATCCTGATGGCAGCCCGACAGTTTACCAATGCCGATGGCGGGTCGCTGTATCTGGTCAACAAGGACGAGACGGAACTTCAATTTCGTATTCTGATGAACGATACGCTTGATACGTTCTTCGTATCTGGCCGCGAAAACGAGAAACCTTTTCCACCCCTGCCGCTTTATGATGCAGCGGGCAACCCCAATCACAAAAACATCGCCACCTATGTCGCGTTAAGTGGTGAATCGATCAATATCGAGGATGCCTATTTCGCCGACGGGTTCGATTTTTCCGGCACGCGAGCCTTTGATGCCAAAACTGGTTATCGGTCGAAATCATTCCTGACTGTACCGCTTAAAAATACACGCGGTACTGTGATCGGCGTGTTGCAGTTGATTAATGCGCGTAACGATGCGGGCGATATTATTGCCTTTGATCCGGCAATCGAACCAATCATCAATGCGCTGGCAAGTCAGGCGGCGGTGGCACTTGAAAATAGCCGCCTTTTGATGGCGCAGCGCGACCTGATGGAGAGTTTCGTGCGTGTTCTGGGGCAGGCAATTGATGCCAAATCCCCCCATACAGCCCATCATTGTGAAAAAGTACCCATCATTGCCCGCATGTTGGCCAAGGCCGCCGTCGATGAAAAACGGGGAACATTTTCCAATTTCTATCTGACGGATATGGAGTGGTACGAGCTTGATCTGGCCGCTTGGCTCCATGATTGCGGCAAGATCACCACACCCGATCATGTGGTGGAAAAGGCCACCAAACTTGAAACCATCCATAACCGTATTCACGAAATCCGCACCCGGTTCGAGGTCCTCAGGCGCGATGCCGAAATCGAGATGCTCAAACGCAAGCTCGCGGGCGAGGATGCCCAACGTTGCGATGCCGATTTCAACGCCCGGATTGCCGAACTTGAAAGCCAGTTTTCAATGGTTGCGCACAGCAATATTGGTGACGAGGAACTCGATACCGACGCGGTCTTTGCCCTGCATGAAATCGGGGCGCAGGAATGGGTGCGACATTTTGACCGTACCATCGGGCTTTCATGGGCCGAAAATCAACGCCTGACCGAAGATGACCGTGCCAAATTCAGCCAGCCCGGCGTTGAAAAGCTTCTGGATGACCGCCGCGATCAGGCCTATCTGGGCATTAACCGCGGCGAACTCTATAACCTTTCGGTTCCGCGCGGCACCCTGACATCCGAAGAGCGCAAGATCATCAATGATCATGTGGTCGTGACACAGGAAATGCTCGCACAATTGCCCTATCCCAAGGAATTGCAACGCATTCCGGCAATTGCGGGCAACCATCACGAAAAAATGGATGGTTCGGGCTATCCCAACGGATTGCTTGGCGAAGATATGGGCATTCTCGAAAAGGTGATGGTGATTGCCGACATCTTCGAGGCACTTACTGCGGTTGATCGTCCCTATAAACGGCCCAAGATGTTATCGGAATGCATCGCGATCCTGGCCGACATGCGAGACAAAGGACAGATTGATGGCGACCTGTTCGATCTGCTGTTGTCATCTGGCGTTTATATCGAATATGGCCGCAAATATTTGCAACCCGATCAATGTGACGAAGTCGATATTACGCAGTTCTTGCGCAGGTAAAAACGGGCCGGACACATAGCACCCGGCCCGCCTTTGATCAGGTTCGGTTGATCGAAACCCCGCCATCGGCAAGGAATGGCACCCCGGTCACAAAGCTTGCCGCGTCGGATGCCAGAAACAGGGCGGCCTGCGCCATTTCGGACGGTTGTGCCATACGTTTTAGCGCATGCAGGCTGTTGACGAACTGTTCGACCTCCGGCCCGGCACCGGGTTTGTTGGTGATGCTGGCCGGGGTATCGGTCCCGCCGGGCAGAAGCGCATTGACCCGAATGCCCTGTGGTCCGTATTCGGCTGCCAGCGACTTCATCAATCCGATCATGCCTGCCTTGCTGGCGGCATAGGCCCCCATGCCGGGCATCCCGACTGTATGACCGACAAAACTGGATGTCAGAATCATTGATCCCGAACCATTGGCAAGCATCGCGGGCAATTGATATTTCGCCCCGAAAAACGCTGATGTGAGGTTGGTTTCGATCATTTCATGCCAGTTTTCGGTTGCCATATCGGGGATTGAAACCGATTCCCCGACCATCCCGGCATTATTGACCGCGATATCAAGCTTGCCGAAATGATCAAGGGTGGCCTCGACCAGCTGTTTTGAAATTGCTTCGTCCGTGATGTTGCCGGGAACCGAAACCGCCATGCCACCGGCATCGCGAATATCGGCGACCATATCGTCAAGCAGATCGGCGCGCCGCGCATTAAGGACAAGTTGTGCGCCCTGCTTTGCAAAAAGTTCGGCCACGGCGTGGCCGATGCCGGAACTGGCCCCGGTGATGATTGCGGTTTTACCGTCCAGTGTGAACATGTTGTCGTCTCCTGTGTCATGATAGGATGGCCAGCAAGGCCGAATGTCGGGACGCTAGATTGCGAACGGAAACGTATCACTCCGGTTATTGGCATTGAATTCGTAAATGTGACGGGTTTTCGTGGGGTGCGAATTCGAAAGCAAGGAACGGAGTGCGGTCAACGGAATGGACGATCAGAATGCCGGTCAAACGGATGCATTTGGCATCCCTGTATTCTGATAAAGGAGCCATCCCATGCTGACGGAGACGAGATTGAACAAGGAGATCCGCTGGATCAGTGACGAAGACAAATGGCAGGCCGTGGCAAAACGCGATGGCAAAGCCGATGGGCAGTTTTATTATTCGGTGGCAACCACAGGGGTTTATTGCCGCCCGTCTTGCGGCGCACGGTTGGCGCGCCGGGAAAATGTTGCGTTCCATGCCAGTTGCGACGATGCCGAGCAGGCGGGTTTTCGCCCGTGCAAACGGTGCCTTCCGAACAGTGCATCGATTGCTGAACGCAATGCCGATGCGGTGGCAAAGGCATGCGAAACCATCCGCAATGCCGAAGAAATGCCAAGCCTTGATGATCTGGCCGCACAGGTCGGGATGAGCCGCTTTCACTTCCACCGGGTGTTTAAATCGGTAACCGGGGTGACGCCAAAGGCCTATGCCAGTGCATACCGGGCAGGGCGCGTGCGCGAGGAATTGCGCAGCAGCAACACTGTGACCGAGGCGATCTATGACGCGGGTTACAATTCCAACAGCCGGTTTTATGAACGCTCTCACAAGATGCTGGGCATGACGCCAAGCAGCTATCGCGCGGGGGGCAAGGGCGAAAAAATCCGGTTTGCGGTGGCGCAATGCACACTTGGCGCGATCCTTGGCGCGGCAAGTGCCAAGGGAATTTGCACGATCCTTCTGGGCGATGACCCCGATGCGCTGGTGCGTCAGTTAGAGGACGCCTTTCCCAAGGCGGAACTGATTGGTGGTGATCCGGCGTTCGAAGACTGGATGGCGCAGGTCATCGGTCTGGTTGAAGCCCCGCAACTTGGCCATAACCTGCCGCTCGATATCCGCGGGACTGCCTTTCAGCAACGCGTCTGGCAGGCACTTTCGGAAATTCCGGTCGGGACAAAGGCAAGCTATGCCGAAATCGCCGAAAAGATCGGATCGCCGCGTGCTACCCGTGCTGTCGCACAGGCCTGTGCCGCCAACAGCATCGCGGTTGCGATTCCCTGCCACCGGGTGGTGCGCAAGGATGGTGACCTTTCCGGATATCGCTGGGGCGTGGAGCGCAAGCAAACCCTGCTGGACCTTGAAAGCGGGGAGGCCGGGCAATGAACGAGATGACCCGTGACAGGATCGGATCGCTTGATTGGGAAAAACATTCCCGGGAGCTTGACGCATATGGCTGCACAATCCTTGAAAAACTGATCGATCCAGACACCTGCCGGGCATTGATCGCACATTATGACGACCCGGATGCATTTCGCAGTCACATCCATATGGCCCGGCACGGTTTCGGGCGCGGCGAATACAAATATTTTGCCTATCCCCTGCCCGATATTATTGCGGATTTGCGGCAATCGCTTTATCTGCCATTGGCCGAAATTGCCAACCGGTGGAACCGGGCGATGGGGCTGGATCGGCATTTCCCCGGCGATCATGCCTGGTTTGCTGTCGAATGCCATGGCGCAGGCCAAACCCGACCGACGCCGCTTTTGCTGCGTTATGGGATGGGGGATTACAATTGCCTGCATCAGGATGTTTACGGTGATTGCGTGTTTCCATTACAGGTCGCGATCCTTCTAAGCGATCCGGAAACCGATTTCGGAGGCGGCGAATTTGTCCTGACCGAACAGCGTCCACGCATGCAGTCCCGCGCCGAGGTCGTGCCGCTGATGCAAGGTGACGCCGTGATTTTCCCGGTTCATCATCGTCCGGTCGCGGGAACGCGCGGCACGTACCGGGTGAATATGCGCCACGGCGTTTCGCGCCTGCGCGCCGGGACACGGCATACGCTTGGCATCATTTTCCATGACGCCAAATAGCTGATCCCGGTCTGGCTGATGTTATTCTAGCTGCTGTGATGTTCAGAAAAAGTTATTAATAACTATTTGCAATTAGGTGCTGCTGGTGTATGTCAGCAGGAACAAATTCACGTTCCTGTCTGTTTTCATGAACTTTTTTGCGCCCCATCACATAACGGCAAATCTTGTCCGCGCCTTTGAAAAGGAACGTGCGTCCCTGTTGCGTTTGGCTATGCGGAAGTTGGGAAATCCTGATGAGGCAAAGGACATTGTCCAAGATGCCTTTGTAAGGATTGCCGGGGCAAAAGACAGGCAAGAACCGATCAGCGATCCACCTGCATTCCTTCGGACCGTGGTTCTTAATCTGATCCGGGATCATCAAAGACGTCGCAATGCCGGTCATATTGTCGAACTTAAATCCGGGCTTGATCCGCTGGAATGGACAGCGGAGGACCGCCCGCTTGCAGACAATGTTATATACCATCGTCAGCGTCTTCAGGCGTTTGAGCAGGCAATTTCATCCTTGCCGACGCGATCCAGAGAAGTCTTCATCTTGCGTAAGTTGCATGGTAAGACCCATGATGAAATTGCCGCAGCGACCGGATTGTCAAAGGCCGCGATCGAGAAGCATCTTTATCGTGCCATGACAACGTGTCGTGATCTGATGAAACACTATGACTAGGCCATTGCTTATGAGCGGCAACCGCCATACCGGCCATAAACCGGAGACCACAGAACAGAAAGATCTGCAAAGCCGCCTTGTTGATCAGGCAATGCAATGGCTTGCTCGCGATGGTGCGGATATTGAGGGCACAGATACGCATGTCGCATTTCAGAAGTGGTGCGGCCAAAGTGCGGATCATGAACAGGCGGCGCGCGCGGTTCGGGCCTTTCTCAGTGACCGTGATTTCGATGATATCTTGCGGAAATTCGATACTGAGAAAGGCACCGGTGCGCGAAACCATGCACCATCAAGCACGCGGCAAATATCGATGCCTGTCGGCAAGCCGCGACGTTCGACCCCGCCAAGGGCAACAAATGTGCGAAAAGCAATCTGGGGCGGTGTTGCAATGTGCGTGGCGATTCTTGTTGCCGTCCTGACGTTGTCCCCGGCAGAACATTCTGGTCATCCGGGGTATATCGCGGCGAACATGGCACCGGTTCGTCAGTTTTTGCCGGACGGCAGCGAATTGCAACTGGCACCTGGTACCCGGCTTTATTGGGAATTTACCGAACGCGAACGCCATATCGTTCTTGAGGATGGGGCGGTAGTGATTTCGGCTGCACCGAATAAGGACCGCCCGCTTGTGGTAACCACGCCACAAAGTCGGGTTGTTGTTGTCGGGACACGTTTTGTTGTGATCGGTGATGATCAAACCAGCGAAGTCGGCGTCGCCGAAGGAACCGTCCGGGTACAACAACAACAATCGCCGCCTGCCCGTGAAGTCACCCTTCATGCAGGTGAAGGGGTGACTGTATCCAGCGGGGGCGATGTCCGGCGGCATGACTTCAATGGCGACAATATTACGCAAATCCTTGAAGGTTGGCGGGTGTTTTCGCCAGCAAAGCTGTCTGATGTGGTCCATGCCGTCAGTCGGCAGAGTGGCATGGAAATCTGGCTTGATCCCGGCATTGCCGATCTCGAAATCCGTGGGCGGTTCAATGTTGCCGATGCAATGGTGTCACTTGATCTGATTGCGCGGACAACCGGAACAAGAATGATTGAACTGCCGTTTGATCAGTATCTTCTGGTGCGCTGAAATCACGGTTCCAGATTGGTTCGGCCTGAAAATGGTGCGGATTTAGCCTGAACTCCTCGATTAATTCCCTATTTGAACAAAAATATTAAAAAAAGATGTCCGGTTACTGTCGGGCCTTCCGTCCTTAAGTGCGAGTGATACGCAATAACTTGCATTGGGTCGTGCCGAATGAAGCCTACCAGACAACAGGACACAGTCCGCAACCTCTTCGAAACCTCAAAGGGGCGGGCATGGAAGGATTTGCTGTTCTGCGCTGTTGCGTCTTCTGCCTTGCTGGGGGGGATGTCGTCGAATTTTCTGCATGCACAGGAACGTGCGGTTATCGATAAGCCGGTCGCATCACGACTTTACAGCTTTGACATTCCCTCCGTGCCGCTGATGCGCGCTTTGGAGCTATTATCGCAGCAGGCCGGTATTCCGTTTTCGGTCCAGGATGGCACCAACCTTGCGATGAATGGTCAGGCCGTGGTTGGTCAGCTCAGCATTGAAAACGCCTTGTTTCAAATGCTTGAGGGGACGGAAGTTACCTTTGCCGTTACCGACGGTGTTTTGGTTATTTCCCCCAAGCTATCCAACCAGTCATCTGACGAAGAAATCGTTACCGCCCCCGTTTCTGTCAGTGCAAATCGCACAACGATCTTCCAACTCGGAACCGGTGCGGCCAGCGGGTCAACTGTGTATGGCGAAGAGATGATCGGTGCGGTGGTTCAGGGTGACAGTGACCCGAACAAGATTTTTCGCGCCAATCCGAATGTGCAGTATGTGATTGCGGGCCAACGCGGTGAAGAAGGTGCAACTGCAACCGCCGAACAGGATTTGCGTCCGCAAAATATCAGCATATCCGGCGCAGCGGTTGACCAGAACAACTTCATGCTCGACGGTGTCGGGATCAATTCCTTTGGCGGAACTGAGTCGAATTATAACGACTCAAACATGCCAGAAGATGACGACAATACGATCAATGCAGACACACTTCATGGTTTGCATCCTCAAACCGTCTATGTCGATGCAAATATTCTCGAGCAGGCCGAGATCATCGACAGCAACGTGTCGGCTAAATACGGCGGATTCCAAGGCGGCGTTGTCAATTACAAGGTCAAAAACCCGTCAAGCGAACCAACATTTGGCGCGAGCATTAAACGGGGTGGATCGAACTGGAACGACTATCATCTGAAATCCGAGGAAACCCCCGACACTGACGCCAAAGAACCGGTTTATGAAAAATGGTTTTATTCCGCGTCTGCGAGCACACCGATCAGTGATAATTGGGGAATGCTGGTTTCGGCAGGTCGGCGTACTGCCGAAACGACCAAAACGGCGGGCGACGATTATTACGGTCGTCAGGTAACGACCAGTACCGAAGCCGACAACGTTTTGGGAAAACTGCGCTACGAAAGCGATACGGGTGCAGCGATCACGACCCAGATCGTTTATGCGCCCTATGCCCAGGAATGGGAAGCATCAGAAAACTATAACAGCAAGATGGATATCATCGGCAATGGATTGACCACCTATGTTGGTCTCGAAAAGCCGTTTGAATATGATGGTTATGGGGTTTCCAATCTGTTTCTGGATACCAAGCTTTCCTTTAATACATCTGAAAATGCACGTGATTCTGAAAGCAATGTGCGTCGTCAGATCAGCACGACGGTGGCCGGATCAAAATATGCCGATTTGTGTGATTCCAGTACATGTGTGACCGGCTGGTATGGGGATTTGTCCCAGACTCAGCAGGATATCGGTTATACAGCCGACCTTACCGGCGATATCTTTGGAACGAACTTCCTTCTGGGGGCGGATATCCATCGTCTCAGTGGAACCCGTGAACGTAGCGCAGATGCATATTATGCCACCACGCGGACCACGGGAACCAACGTCGTTTGCGCCAGTGCTGATGACATCTTCTGCGATGACGGTGATCAGGCAAACCGGCGGCGGACAAAATACCAAGCGTTTGAAGGAAGTGTCAGTTTCGTAAGCACAGCCCTTTATAATGAATATACGCTTGTCTTTGATCATGTTCCTTTTGGCGAACTGGAAATCAGGCCGGGTGCACGGCTTGAACACGATACCTATCTTGGTAATACCAACTTCGCCCCGCGTTTCAACGCGACCTATTACACGGATTGGGATATCAGCTTCAATGCGGGTTGGAACCGCTATTACGCAGCAAACATGCTGAGTTACGCCTTTCAGGATGCAACGCCGGCAACCATCAGTGAAACGCGAACTGCCGATACTACCACGACACCGGGTTCATCTATTTTCTATGATGACTGGGCGGCGTCTTCATCGGGGATAAAGCGGTCATTTTCCGGTTCAGGTTTGAGCACCCCCTTTTCCGACGAACAGACAGCGTCCGTTTCATTCCCTCTGCCGTTTCTTGGCGGGGTGACACGGTTGAAATGGCTGGAAAGAAAAGGCCGTGACCAGTTTTCGCGTGCCACCGATGACACCGGAACAACCGAATATAATCTGTCGAATGAGGGCTCCAGCCTCTACACCTCCTATTCCGCAGAATGGAGCAGGGGAATTGGTTCCGGGCCGTTCGGCGGGCGTCATGTGTTCAATATCAATGGCCAATATTCCGAACGCAGAACTTCCAACAACAGTTACTTCCTGACCAGTGATGACAGTGAAAGTGTGGTCTATAACGGCAAGATCATATCGACCACGGATCTGTCGATCCTGACCGGTAATCTGGACGAGCCGATCTTCTTTAACGCCAGCCTGTTTTCGAGTTTTGATGACAATCGCCTGCGTACCGGACTAACCGGGCGCTACACCTTGTCCTATTCCACGATAGATGACAGCGGATCGAATACCACCATCAATGGCGCGACCTATGATGTCTATGAGGACGGCGACGCCAAGGCGCGTTTCGATCTGGATATGACGCTTGATTACGACATTATCAGCCGGGAAAAGGGTGTTCTGACCCTTAATGCTTCCATCGAGAATGTTCTGAACCGCGGCGGCGCCCATACGCTTGCGTCATCTACCCCCTACCGTAAGGGCCGGACAGTGTGGCTTGGACTGACTTACACCTACTGAAAATTCCGCGTTAATCCTGCCGGGGCTTGGGCCCCGGCCAAACCTGCTTGTGAGATCGATAATATGAAAAGAACCCTGACCGCGACCCTGTTTGCCGCGATGCTTGCCACATCAAGCCTTGTCCCCGTTCATGCAATGGCAGAACAGGCAAGCATGGCATTGTCCGACAAAAACCTTGCCGAAGTTTATGACACTGTTTCACTTGGCGTTGTTCGCATCAATGTCATCAAGAAAAGCTATGCCGAGATCGTCGCCGAAGAACGGGAGAAAAAGGAAAACGGCGAGGATTTCTATCTGCCGCCAAACGAACGTGGCGATCAGGACGAGGATGAAGATCGCAATGATCGCGATGAAAAGAACAAGGAAAGTGAAAAGGGTGAAGAACCGAAACACGACTGGCAGAAAAAGAAGCGCAATGCGTCGACCGGGACTGGTTTTTTCATTACCGATGACGGCCTGATTGTTACCAACGAGCATGTGGTCCGCGATGGTGCGCGTTTTGTCGTTGTTTTGAAAGATGGTCGTCGTGTTCGTGCTGATCTGGTGGGGAAGGATTTTCTGACCGACCTCGCCGTCCTTCGTGTTGAAATGCCTGAAAATGTTAAGCCGCTTTCATGGGGCAACTCGCATGCGATCCGCATCGGCGATCCGGTTTTTGCGCTTGGTTATCCCTATGGCTTTGATCAAAGTCTGACGACCGGGGTGATTTCGGGCAAGCAGCGCCAGCTATCCAAAGGGGAATATAACCCGTATTTGCAAACCGATACCGCGGTAAACAAGGGCAATTCCGGCGGGCCGCTTCTGTCGATGGATGGCAAGGTCGTTGGCGTTAACTCCGCGCTTTATACCCGCTCTGGCGGGAACGAGGGGCTGGCCTTCTCCATCCCGGCTGAACATGCGCAGGGGATTATTGATCTGCTTGTCAAAGATGGTGAAATCAAACGCGGATGGTTCGGGATTGCCTATTCTGAAGTCAAGCCGGGCATCGGCAAGCTTCTGGGGATGGACCATGACGAGGGAATGTTGATCCACCGGGCCCCCGATGACGAACCGGCCTATCAAGCAGGTATTCGTGCAGGAGATGTGATTGTTGCGGTGAATGGCGAAACGGTCACATCGCGCCTGCATTTCCGCATGCAGGCGGCGGAGGCAAAAGGTGAAACGACCGTTACCGTCTGGCGCGATGGTGGATTTAAAAGCTTTACGATGATCCCCGGCGATATGGACGAAGCCAAAAGCCGCCGCCGCCAGGCCGAACGCGACAAGATTCTTGGTAAAACGCCGAAGGATGATGGTCGGAAGAAAGTCATGGGCCTCGAACTGGTTCCGGCTAACGAAAAGGCATGGGAAAAACTGGATTTACCCGTGGGCACGAAGGGTCTTGTCGTTGATCGGATGGAAAAGATGGGGCAAGGCGATCAGGCTGGATTTACAAAGGGTGATTTCATTACCCGGATCAATGATACCGAGATTTCTACACCCGAGGATTTCGAGGCCGTGATGGGGCAGGCGCTTGAAAGCAACGCACCCTATGCGCTTGTCTATTTCAAACGTGATGGTCAGGACCGCACAAAGATCATCGATACGCTGAGCATGGTTGATCTTGAAGACTACTGAGCGATCCACACAAAAATCGGGCCGTCGCAAGACGGCCCGACTAAGTTTGGGTGGTGCAAAGGGAGGTTGCCCTCCTACATCCGTTCGTGGAAATGGCAGGCCACCTGATGGTGATCGTTGACGGTGTCAACGGTCGGGACATCGGTCGCGCAGACATCCTTGGCAAACGGACATCTGGTACGGAACACGCAACCCGATGGCGGGTTGATCGGGCTGGGCAAATCACCGGTCAGCACGATGCGTTCCTTGGTGCGTTCAATCTCGGGGTCCGGGATCGGAACTGCGGAAATCAGCGCCTTGGTGTAGGGATGTTTTGGGTTGGCATAGATGCTGTCGCGGTCGGCCAGCTCCATAAGATTGCCGAGATACAGCACCAATATGCGGTGGCAGATATGGCGCACGATCGAAAGATCGTGGCTGATGAAAATCATCGACAGATCAAATTCGCGCTGCAATTCCTGCAACAGGTTTACGATCTGCGCCTGTATCGATACATCAAGTGCTGAAACCGGCTCGTCACAAATGATCAGTTTCGGTTCGAGGATCATCGCGCGTGCAATGCCGATACGCTGGCACTGGCCACCCGAAAATTCATGCGGATAGCGGTTGATCATCTGTGGCAAAAGCCCGACACGCGCCATCATGCGTTTAACGCGCGCCTTGATTTCGTCCTTACCCAGTTCGGATTTGTGGGTCACAAGCGGCTCGGCGATGATCTCGCCAATCGTCATGCGCGGGTTAAGGCTGGCCAGCGGGTCTTGAAAAATGATCTGCAGGTCCCGGCGTAGCGGCTGCATTTCGCGATGGGGGGCGCCGACAATATCCCGCCCCAGCCATACGACCTGCCCGTCGGTCGGCGGGATCAGTTGCAGGATCGCACGGCCAAGGGTCGATTTTCCACAACCGGATTCGCCCACAATGCCAAGCGTTTCGCCGGGATACAGATCGAAATCGATCCCGTCGACGGCCTTAAGCTGGCGTTCTGCCCCAAAAAATCCCTTGCCCGGCAGGGAAAAGTGAACCTTAAGGTCACGAACCGACAGGATCGGGACGTTTTTCTTTTTACGGATCGCATTCATTGACCGTCCTCCCGGAAGCAGGCACTGGCGCGGCCATCGTCAAAGCCAAACAGGCTTGGGCGGGAAACACAGCATCGATCCATCACATAGGCGCAGCGTTCCTGATAGGCACATCCCTTTGGCAGGTTCTGCAGGTTAGGCGGTTGTCCGGGGATGGCAAACATGTGTTCTTCGCTTGCCGTGTCGATGCGCGGCATCGATTTCAAAAGCCCCTCGGTATAGGGATGATGGCTGTCATAGAAAATGTCACGCACCGAACCGGTTTCGATAATCCGCCCGCCATACATTACCATCACCCGGTCACACAGGCCTGCCACTACGCCAAGATCATGGGTGATCATGACAATGGCCGTATTGAAATCCTTTTTAAGATCGCGCAGCAGATCAAGGATCTGTGCCTGCACCGTCACATCAAGGGCGGTGGTTGGTTCATCCGCAATCAGGACTTCGGGGTCGCACAGCAACGCCATGGCAATCATTACGCGCTGGCGCATGCCACCGGAAAATTCATGCGGATACATATGCACGCGCTGGGCCGCACCCGGAATACCGACACGATCAAGCATGTTGATCGCGCGTTTAAGCGCATCGCCTTCAGACATGCCGCGATGTTCCACCAGTACCTCGGTCATCTGTCTGGAGATTTTGAGGAACGGGTTAAGCGACGTCATCGGATCCTGAAAGATCATCGACATCGTCACACCGCGTATTTTGTTAAGCTGGCGTGACGGGATATTGAGGATATCCTTATCCTTGTAGCGCACCGTACCTGTGGCCTTGCCGTTTTTGGCAAGAAGACCCATCACGGCAAGGAAAATCTGGGTTTTGCCCGATCCTGATTCCCCCACAACGCCAAGTGTTTCGCCCGGATCGATATGGAAGTTGACATCGTTGACAGCCTCGACCTCGCCGTCGGGGGTCTGGAAGCGGGCACGCAGGTTTTCAACAGTCAGAATATGATTTGTCATGTGCCTATCTGTCCTTCGGATCAAGGGCGTCGCGCAATCCGTCGCCGATGAAGTTGAAACAGAACAGCGTCAGTGCCAGGAAGATCGCCGGATAAATCAGCATCCAGGTCGCTGCTTCGATCACTTTCGCCCCTTCGGAAATCAGAACGCCCCAGCTTGTCAGCGGCTCCTGAACACCAAGGCCCAGGAACGACAGGAAACTTTCGGTCAGGATCACCTGCGGAATGGTCAGCGTCATGTAAACAATGACCGGCCCCAGAACGTTGGGAATCACATGGCGGAAAATGATCTTGAAGTTCGAAACACCCGTGGCATGGGCGGCTTCGATAAATTCGCGCCGCCGGATCGAAAGCGTCTGACCTCGGACAATACGTGCCATGGTCAGCCATTCAACCGCGCCAAGGGCGACGAAAATCAGGAAAATGTTCCGGCCAAACACCACCATCAGCATGATCACAAAGAACATGAAGGGCAGGGAATAAAGTACATCGACAAACCGCATCATGATGTTGTCGATCCGTCCGCCGAAATAGCCGGCAACAGCGCCATAGGTAACGCCGATCACAAGCGACACCGCCGTTGCCAGTAAACCAACCGCAAGGGATACACGCGCGCCATAAAGGATGCGGATGAAAATATCGCGACCATTGCCATCCGTGCCAAGGATATGGCCGTTTTCCCAGTTCGGACCTTCCTGGATATAGCCCCAGTCGATCTGGTCGTATTCAAACGGGCTGAGCAGCGGGGCGAAAATTGCCATCAGGGTAATGATGGCCAGAATGATCATCGACCCGACGGCGGCCTTGTTGCGAAACAGGCGAATACGGGCATCGCGCCACAGGCTGCGACCCTCGATCTCTCCGGCGGCGCCTGCCGCCTGAAGCATCGCTGTTTTTTGATCCTTGTTCATCATGAGCGTGACTTCAGCTTGGGATCGAGCAGGCCGTAGACCATGTCGACCAGGAAATTCAGAAGGATGATCATCACCGCATAGACAATGACCACACCCATCACCAGCGGGTAGTCGCGGTTAAGCGCTGCCTTGACGAAATAGGTCCCGATACCGGGCACGCCAAAGATGGTTTCGATGACCACAGAGCCGGTCATCACCGCCGCGGTTGCCGGTCCCAGATAGGATACGACAGGCAAAAGCGCGCCGCGGATCGCATGCCGGTTGACGACAAGCTTTTCACGCAAACCTTTGGCGCGTGCAGTGCGGATGTAATTGGAATGGAGGACTTCGACCATCGACCCACGCGTCAGGCGCGCGATATAAGCGACTTGTGGCAGGGCAAGGGCGATGATCGGCAATATCTTGTATTGAATTTCGCCGTCTCCCCAACCTGCTGTTGGCAGGATCGAAAGATACAGGCCAAACACCAGCGACAGAAGCGGCGCCATGACAAAGTTCGGGATGGCAATGCCGACCATGGCAACGCCCATTACCGCGAAATCAACCACACTGTTCTGTCGAAGGGCGGCATAGGTGCCAAAGCCAACCCCGAATATCAGCGCCAGAAAGATCGCCGACAGGCCAAGCTGCATCGATGCCGGGGCGCCAGCCATGATCAGTTCCGCGACGGAAAAATCGCGAATTTTGATCGACGGGCCAAAGTCACCACGCAGGATTTTGCCGATATAGATCGTGTATTGTTCAAGCAGCGGTTTATCAAGGTCATAGGCGGCCTTGATGTTTTTTTCGATTTCCGGGGGCAGGGCACGTTCCTGATCGAACGGTCCGCCTGGTGCAATGCGCATCATGAAAAAGGCAACCGTGATCACGATGAACAGCGTCGGGATCGCGATCATCAGGCGCCGGATGGCGTAAGATAACATAATTCTCTCTCATCCCCATTGGGGGCCGATGAGTTGCCGCAGGTCCGTGATCCGGACCTGCGGCAAAGTCTCCGGCGTTTACTCTTTGATGTCGAGCCAGCGGGTCAGGTGGCGATCCGGGGCGTTATCGATCCAGCCTTCGATCTTCGGTGAGACGAGCTGTTTCGAGACATAGTAGTAAATCGGGATGTAAGGCTGTGCTTCCATCATGATGGCTTCGGCCTGCTTCATCAGGCTGGCACGCTTTTTAAGGTCGCCTTCCTTTTCGGCTTCCAGCATCAGTTCGTTGTAACGCGGGTTATCAAAAGCCGCGTAGTTCAGCGGCCCGGTCCGTTCTTCGCCGAGGAACAGGAAGTTCTGCGCGTCGTTGTAATCGGCAATCCAGCCCGCACGTGCCACTTCAAAGTTACCGACCTTCAGATCGGCATAGTGGATTTTGCCTTCGGTGTTGAACAGTTCGGCCTGAACGCCGATCTGCTTCCACATGTTCTGGGCCGCAATCGCGATGCGCTTGTGGTTTTCAGACGTGTTGTAGCGCAGGGTGAATTTAAGCGGATTGTCAGGGCCATAACCGGCCTCGGCCAGAAGCTTTTTGGCTTCTTCGAGCTTTTCATTATAGGAAAGGTCTTTCCACGAAATGTATGCTGGCTCGCCGTAATTACCGGTTCCGGGCGGGACAAAGGAATAGGCCGGAAGTTCACCGGTTTTCAGAACCGAGTCCGTAATGGCTTCGCGGTTGATCGCCATCGACAGGGCTTTGCGGACACGGACATCCTTGAACATGTCCTTGTCGGTACGGATCGCATAGTAATAGATACCGGCATACGGTGCGATGCGCAGGCTATCGGCAAGGTTATCGCGCAGCCAGGAAATCTGTTCGGACGCGATGTCGCGTGCGACGTCAAGTTCGCCTGCACGGAAACGGTTCTGCATCGCGGTGCGATCTTCATAGGTGTAATAGATCACCTCGTCGATCGGCACATTGGCGGCGTCATAGAATTCCGGGTTCTTTTCAAGCTTGGCATGAACGTTCGGCAGCCATTCGGTCAGTTTGTACGGACCGTTCACCACGATATTTTCCGGTTTCACCCAGTCTTTGCCAAATTTGGCAATCGCATGCTGCGGGATCGGGAAGGCGGTCTGGTGGGTAAGTTGTGCCAGGAAATAAGGGGCTGGCGCGGTCAGTTTGACCTGCAGGGTTTTGTCATCCAGGGCGGTGGCCGCGAGTTTCGCGCCTTCCTTGCCACTGTTAACAGCTTCGGCACCCTCGATGATATAAAGCAGGGATGCGTATTCCGCACCGGTCGCCGGGTCAAGCAGGCGGTTCCAGCCCGCGACAAAATCACCGGCAGTTACCGGCACGCCGTCCGACCAGTTGTGATCGCGAATTTTAAAGGTATAGGTCATGCCGTCGTCAGAAACGGTCCAGCTTTCAGCGGCACCTGGCACCGGTTCACCATCCGGGCCATATGTCAGAAGACCCAGAAACATATCATCCGACAGGCGGCTGGTCTGAACCGTCGAAATGAAATGCGGGTCCATTGATTGCGGTTCGCCGTCATTGCCGACGCGCAGGATTTTTTCAGCCTGTGCATGTGTGGTGGACAGCATGGTCATGGAACCGGCAAGCAATGCCGTGCCCAGCACAAAGGCCCGCGAGGAATTCAGCAATCCCTTCACGAGACCATTTGCGGTCTTCGCGTGTTGTGACATCTGTAATGTCTCCCTCATCTATTTTGCTTTGTTGCCGACGTACTCCCTGAAAGTACGTACGCAAAAATACTGAGACTGACATGCGTGATCTGCAAGTCACGATTCCACAAATTTGAAACAAATGGTGTTTTTTTGCGTGATTATGGTCATTTTGTGGTGTTATTTTGCGTATTATTCGGAAATAACAGATTGTTCTACGGCTGAGGAAGCCTGCAACTTTCGCCTGTAAAACGTTTTGCATGTAACGGTGATTGTCGCGTCGCGCCTTGCGGCTATATGCGCAAAAAGTGAAACAGTTCACATTCAAAGGGTTGGCCGCCAAATTCGGTGATCACGAATCGGGCTTTGTGATTTTCTGCATTATTTTTCGGCAATTCAGGCGATTTCAATATCTTGGCGCGAAAATGGGCGTTCTCTGATTACATTTTCGCGCGTGAAAAGATTTCGGAATACAAACCCGGTATCGCGTCATGGCAGCTTGATGAAACAAGCGTGAATTCAAAAAATTGCCGTTGAGAAACATCGTCATTCAGGCTACGGGTTTTTGCGTACGCTGTTTTGCAGATTTCCTTTATCAACAAATGCGACCGAAAGATGCCTTTAAGCCCGTTTGATCTGGCGGCCCTGATGGTTGCCATACTTGGCATTTCTCAGGCCGGTTCTTGATATTGCCATGGCCGTCGGGTTCAATTCAAAATCCACCTTCAATCTTGCGTTTAGGCGTGTAACCGGTACAACACCAAGCAAATACCGAGTTGCTGCAGATACGCACGCGACCGCCCCCGGAATTGTTGGGGATGCTCTCGTCGGCCCCGGTTAACAACAGACAGCGGCCATCAGGATAAAGAATGGATACGTCCGAAATCGTTCTTTTGCTTATTGCTGCAGTCGGCCTTGCACAGGCCGCATTCCTGATGCTGCTGTTGCGGCACGAGGGCAAACGCGCATTTCGTGCGAATCGCTGGTTGCTGGTGTTCTCGCTGACCGCCTGCGCAAGCTTTGTCGAAGACATCAGCGATGTCTTCCTCTCGCCGCTTTATATTCTGTATCTGGCAATTATTTTTGTACCGGTCACATTTGTCTTTTTGCCATCTATCTACTTGTATTTTCGCGAAATTGCTGACCGTCCCGTGCGCTATCCGGGGGTGCATTTCGTCATTCTGGTGCCGGTCGCCATCCTGACGGCGGTCGCGGTACACATAATGCGCACCCGTATACTTCCGGGCGATATTGGCGGAGAAATCGATTTCGAACTGGATACCGATATTGAAAGTCATTTGCCTGTGGCTGCGATCCTGCTGACAATCATTATTGCGCTTTATGTCCAGTTGTTTGGCTATATGGTCAAAATCTGGCGGGTTGCGATTGGCTATCTGCGGCAGGCGGGTGAACAGCTCGGTGCGGATCAGCGCGTTCTGCGCCGCTGGGTGACTGAACTGCTGACTGGCATCAGCCTGATTTTTCTGATTTTTACCGCAACGACGATTGTCGATATTTTCATTACCGATAGCGAATGGCTGACGACCCTTGTGCAGGGGGCGTTCGCGCTCGTATTCTTTCGTATGTGCCACGTGATTGCGCACAACCCGGCTTTGTTCGTTCAGGCGGAATGGGACGGGGCGCAAGAGATGGCAATGGATGAAGATGCCCGTGATTTCACGGCAACCGGGTCGAGGCAAACCCGGTTTGCGCCTCGCAACTTGGTGGATGCCGATGAAATCAGCAGAATTTGTAAACGGCTTGACGCCATCAGGACCAGAAGCGACCTGCTTTTCGATCCTCTTGTCAGCCTGCCAAAGCTTGCAAATGCAGTCGGTGCAACCCCTAACCAGCTTTCCTATGTGCTGAACCAGCATCTTGGCAAAAGCTTCTTTGACTTCATCAACGAAGTTCGAACCGGCGAGGCATCCCGCCTTTTGGTAAACGAACCAGATAGCACCATCCTTGATATCGCAACCAGTGTTGGTTTTAATTCCAAATCCACCTTCAATCTGGCTTTTAAGAAAATCACCGGCAAAACGCCAAGTGTTTACCGATCGGAGACCCTGTCGCGGCGTAACCCCGTACTTTAGCGCTGCTGTAATCTTTATCGTCGCAAATGACGGGCACATGAATGTTTGAAACAATCGATTTGCTGCTGCTACTGATTGCGGCACTTGGCGCGGTTCAGGCCGTTTTTCTGATTATTCTTTTGCAGGGCGAGGGAAAACGCGCATTTCGAGCAAATCGATGGCTGATGATGTTTGCGGTGGCTGTCGGCATGGGCTTTATCGACGATATTGTCGATACCATCGTCCCCCCACTTGTGAACCTGTATCTGACACCGCTTGTTACCCCCTTCTTTTTCGCCTTCATTCCGGCAATCTATCTTTATTTCCGGGAGATATCAGGCAATCCATCCGCAAAACCGGCATGGCATTTTGCAATCATGCTTCCGGTGTCGGCAGTCATGGTCTGGGTCGTTTTTCTGCTGCATGCCAGTCTTTCGTCGTCGGACACGGCTGTTTCCGACGTCCGCATCAATCTCGATTTCAGTCAGGGCAGCGTCTTTAATCTGCTGCTGATGATGTTGATCGCGATCTTCTGTCTGCAATTTGCGATCTATATGTTCCGGATCTGGCATGTTGCGGTCCGGTATTTGAAAGATGCCCATCGGCAGCTTGAAGTCGATCAGAAAGGGCTAAGGCGCTGGATTCTTGAACTGCTCGTCGGGTTGAGTGTGATTTTCACCCTTTTCACGCTGATCAGTCTTTTCGATACCATCGTTTCACGCAGTGAATGGCTGGTTCTGTGTGTGAAGGCGACCTTTGTTCTGGTGTTCTTTCGGATGTGTCACGTTATTGCCGCCAATCCGGCATTGTTCGTACAGCCTGAACGCGACGAGGTTGAAAACACCGGCGAGAGTGATGGAAAAAGGCCCAGACCCGGTCTGGCGCGCAATGTGGTTGATCCCGAAGATGTCAGCCGAATAGGGGCAAAACTGGACCGCATCGTGGCGGCACGCGAGCTGATGTTTGATCCGCTTCTGACCATGCCGAAACTTGCCAATGCGGTTGGGGTGACACCCAATCAGCTTTCCTATGTGCTGAACCAGCATCTTGGCAAAAGCTTCTTTGATTTCGTCAACGAGGTTCGTACATACGAGGCATCCCGTCTTCTGATCGAGGAGCCGGATCGCACGATCCTCGATATCGCCATCAGTGTCGGGTTTAATTCCAAATCGACTTTCAATCTGGCCTTCAAGAAAATCACCGGTAAAACGCCCAGTGCGTACCGGGATGAGAATTCATTAAATACAAATACTTAACGCGTCCGAATGCGCATTCGTACCTTTTGATCGCCGAAATCAGGTTCGAAGATACAGAGCCGGACGCCAGACACAGAACGACACTGCATTGTCGGGTCACCAAAACTGATACAAGGGTGATCGGACAAAATGAATTTTTATAAAGTTTCAAATCTGGTCGGGAACGGTTTGATCCTGTTGGGGGCCGGATTGTGTGCAAGTGCGCTTATGCTCGTCATCAGTACGTCGGCCAATGCGCAGCAAGGTACAAGGGACGTCCTGCGCGAAGAGGTTAACCCCAAACAAGATGAAGCTGCTGATCCCTGGCTTGGTGGCGTTTGGCAGTTCGGGGCATATGGCCAGGTTGAAAGCAATCCTTATCGTGGTGCGGACAGCGTCGATTTAGATCCTTTGCCGCTTTTGGCCTATGATGCGGATCGGCTGCATATCGGGACCGACGGGATATCTGTCACCGCATGGCAAAATGAATTCGCCAGTCTTGACGTACTTGGTGCGCTTCGCATGAAGCCGTTTGAAAATGGCGATAGTGAATATCTGCGTGGCATGAAAGAACGCGATATGGCCTATGAGGCCGGGATCGGTTTCACCAGCCGCCTGTGGCGCGGGGAAGTCGGGGCCTATTACCTGACTGATCTGAATGATGCCCATGACGGTCATGAAGTTGACCTGACATATACCATTCCGATGGACTGGCAGGATGTGACGTTCGACTGGAGTGGCGGGGTGCTCTGGCAAAGCGAGAAACTGGCAAACTACCATGTCGGGGTTAGTGGCAATGAAGTCCGTAGCGACCGCAGTGCCTATGACGCGGACGCGGCATTCATCCCGCATCTTGATCTTTCAGTAACCTACCCGATTACCGAAAGCCTTGTTTTGCTGGGCACCAGCGGTATCCAGTTCCTGCCTGACAGCTATACCGATAGTCCCCTGATTGATGAGGATTATGTCTACAGCATCGGTCTGGGGCTGGTTTACAACTTCTGATCCTGATCGTCGTATACCGGTCTCCTGCCCGCCCCAATCCAGGCGGCCGGTTTCTGGCGGGTTGGTCATTTCCAGTGGACCGACCCGCCCTTTGTTTTCAGCCGAAATGAAACCCCGCGGAGGATCATGGTCTGGTTTAAGCGTTTTTGTATGGGCATGACGCTTGTAGCTTTGCTGGTCATAGGTATTTGTAGCGGATTTCTGATTGTTTCAGCCGGTATGCGGTGCTTTTATGACTACGCTGCCCTTTGATCGTGGTCGTCAGGAGGCTTTGAGTTCCAGCAAATCCCACTTGTTGCCATAAAGGTCGGCAAAGACGGCAACGGTGCCATATGGCTCGTATCGCGGTTCTTCAAGAAACTGAACCCCCGCCTTTTTCATCAGGGCATGGTCGCGGGCAAAATCATCAGTATTCAGGAAAAATCCGACCCGCCCGCCGGTCTGATTTCCGATGGCAGCGGTTTGTGTTTCCCCCGATGCCTGTGCCAGCAAAAGACGGCTTTCACGCGCACCCCTCGGGCCGACAATTACCCATCGTTTGCCATCGCCCAGATCGGTATCCTCGATCAGTTCGAACCCGACCTTGTTGACATAGAAATCAATGGCATCGTCGTAATCTGCCACGACAAGTGATACCAGTCCGATATGGGGCACGGTGATAATCCGGGAGCAGATGATTAGATCAGGCCAAGGGTTTTAAACGAATTATACCCGGCCTGACTGATAATGATGTGGTCGTGGATGGTGATTTCCATCGCCTTTGCGGCCTCGACAATCTTGCGCGTCATGTCTATATCGCCGCGCGATGGGGTGGCATCGCCGCTGGGATGGTTATGGACCAGAATGATCGCGCTGGCGTGCAATTCAAGGGCGCGCTTGATCACTTCGCGCGGGTAAACCGGGGTGTGATCGACCGTGCCGGTCTGATGGCATTCATCGGCAATCAACCGGTTCTTGCGGTCGAGAAACAGCAGATGCAGTTCTTCGGTCTTGCGATGGCCCAGACGCACCCGGCAGTAATCAATCAGCTGTTCCCAACTGGCGATCACGGGCAATTCCATCGCGCGTTCACGGGCCAGATATTGCGCGCTTGCCTCGGCCACCTTGATCGCGGCAATTCCGGCATCGCCAAGCCCCTTGGCCTTTTGCAAATCTTCGGGCCGTGCGGCAAGAACATTGGCAAAGCTGCCAAACTGCGTAATCAGCGATTTTGCCAGCGGTTTGACATCGCCACGCGGCATCGCCATACACAGCAGAAGTTCAAGCAATTCATAATCGGCAAGCGCATTGGCCCCGCCTTTAAGGAACCGTTCGCGCAGGCGTTGACGGTGGCCGTGATAATGGGGTTTGGGCGGTTTCGCGTCGCTCGGCGATGGCTGGAAACTGGTACTTTGTCCGGCCGGAACCGCAGCGCGCGTCTGATCGAAAAAGACGCGCGTGCCGTCATCAATCTGTACATCTATTGATGCGTCAGGACGGGAAGCAGCCTTGCGATCTTCTGTTTCGCTCAAATCCGCTTCCCCCTTTTTGTTTGCGGCCTTATTCGGCGGCTGCACTAATGTCGTATGGTGGTTTTTCAAGCCCGGCCGGTGAACGGGTAAAGATTTCAAACCCGTCATCGGTGACGCCAAGTGAATGTTCGAACTGTGCCGACAGTTTGCGGTCCCGCGTCACCGCTGTCCAGCCATCAGGCAGGATTTTGCAGGTATAAGTGCCCTGGTTGATCATCGGTTCGATGGTGAAAATCATGCCGGGTTCCAGAACAAGTCCTTCGCCCGGGCGGCCATAATGCAGGATATTGGGCGCATCATGGAACACCTGACCAAGGCCGTGACCGCAGAAATCGCGTACAACCGAAAAACGTTCGCTTTCGGCATAGCTTTGGATCGCATGACCGATATCGCCAAGTGTCGCACCCGGCTTGACGGCATTAATCCCGCGCCACAATGCTTCGTACGTCACATCGACAAGGCGCTGCGCCATGACCTTGGGCGTGCCCGCAATATACATGCGCGACGTATCGCCATACCAGCCATCGAGAATGACCGTGACATCGATATTCATGATGTCGCCATTCATCAGTTTCTTGTCGCCGGGAATCCCGTGGCAGACAACATGGTTGATCGAGGTGCAAATCGATTTCGGAAAGCCGCGATAGCCAAGGCAGGCCGAAACCGCATTATGATCGCGAATATATTCATCACACAATTGGTCGAGCCTGCCGGTCGTTTCGCCCGGAACAACGAAGGGCGTAATGTAATCAAGGACTTCCGCAGCCAGCCGTCCGGCGGCGCGCATCCCTTCGAACGCTTCGGGTCCGTGCAGTTTTACTTTTCCGTTCGCCACCCGAAATCTCCTTGGTTCGGCAGTAAATTCAATGGTCGCTGTGTCGCAACATAGTTCAATGACATAATCGGACAGGGCGAAATTGGCAAGGATGCCGTCACTTTGCGCTGATGTCCCGGATCGGAACGGCCTTGTTTACGGTTACCGATGGTGTCTTGACATCAATGATGCAGTCATAGGCCAATGCCTCGACCCCGGCGCTGGTCGCCGCGGAAAAGCGCGCGGCATAGTGCGGATCTATATCGGATGCCAATGCAAAACGGTCGCAATCATCGCGCTGGATCAGATAGAACATCACGGCACGGTGACCTTCTGCGACCATGTCGGCCATTTCGTCAAGGTGCTTTGCCCCGCGCGCGGTAACCGCATCGGGAAACTCCGCCAGCCCCGGAACAGCATCATCGCGTTTAAGATGCACATTCTTGACTTCGACATAGCAAAGCCCACGTTCCGGATCAGAAAGCAGGATATCGATCCGTGAATTCTTGCCATATTTGACTTCACGCTTCAGCGTTTCATATCCGGCCAGCTCCGGCACCTTGCCCGACAAGATGGCTTCTTCGACGATTGCGTTGGGATGGGCAGTATTGATGCCAACCATCGCACCGCCAACCCGGCACAGTTCCCAACTGTATTTCAGTTTGCGTTTCGGATTGTCCGATTGCGACAGCCAGACATCGATCCCGGCCTCCTTCAACCCGATCATCCCGCCCGGATTGGCGCAATGGGCGGTGATCATATCGCCGTTTTCCAGCTCGATATCGGCCAGAAAACGTTTGTAACGTTTGATCAGCTTGCCCTGAATCAGCGGAGAAGGAAGGAGCATGTCAAATTCCGGTAACTGTTTGCTTTTGAACGGCAAAACAAAAAGTATGATTAATTGCTTTTTGCCGGATCGGGCTTGTCCTGGACGTCACCCAGAAAATCAACAAGGCTGACCTGCCCTGTACCGCGTCTAAGCGGCTTGGGCTGGCTTTCATCGGGCGCCCAGGCGGTAAGGTAGATCACCTGAAATTTGGCATGAACGCGGCCATCCGGGCGACCGTGACGTTCGTGATAAATTGCCGCCGCACGGGCCAATGTGCTGCGTTTGGTGAATTTCTTGGATCGGATGGCGACAAGGTTGCTTTCGCCCATCCCCGAAAGATCGCGCATCAGTTTCAGGGCATCGGGATAATCGATGGAGATATCGTCGCTATCAACCACCGGCAGAGCAAAGCCGCTGCGCTGTAACAGCGACCCTGCATCGCGAACATCGACAAAGGGGGATACGCGAGGGGATACGCCGCCTTCTTCTTCGGCCTCGGCGGTCATCAATGCCTCGCGCAGGTCACGCAGCGTATCACCGCCCAGAAGGCATGCCAGAAACAGCCCATCGGGTTTAAGCGCGCGCCGTGCCTGAAGCAGCATACCGGGCAGGTCATTGACCCAATGCAGCGACAGGTTCGAAAGGATCAGATCAAGTGACCCATCGCCAAACGGCAGGAATTCTTCATCGGCAACGAATGTCGTGCGCTCATTGCGCATTTTGGCTGACTGCGCATAACCATATGAAATGTCGCATTGATGCAGGGTTTCTATCCCGCCACGTGCACCGATGATCTGGCCAAGCTCGCCATTGTGACAGCCAAGATCAACCGCTAGCGGGAATTTGCGCGTGGTGTCGTCAAGCCGGTCGGCAAGGCGTTCGGCAGTTTCGGCAAACAGGAAATTGAACTCGCTGGCACGTTTTGCCGCGCGGTCGCGGCGCAGTTTCAGGATGTGGCGATCAAAAACGGTGATCGGATCGGCCATGAGGCGGGAAGCTCCGTCAAAAGTCGTTTTAAAAGTTACGACCTAGATAGAACGTCGCGCCCTCCCTTGCAATCCAAGACCGGATCAAAGCGCCAGAACAAGCGATTCATCGCTACCATCTTCCGCAGCCGCAGGTACCGCACAGCAGATCAATGCCTCGTCCTGGGCGGTTTTAGCCGAGGGCCGGGTTTTATAGGTGACGTTCCCTTGCAGGATTTTAGTCCGGCAGGTGCCGCAATTCCCGCCGCGGCAGCTTGCCTCTGGTGCCAATCCGGCATCTTCGGCCAGTTCCAGCAAGGTTTTGCCATCATCTGGCTTCCAGATCGCACTTTTGTCCGAACCTGAAAAATCAACTTTTGTATCCGTGCTGCTTGCCGGTGCCAGTTCAGGCAGATCGGGCTGGCTGTCGTGGCTGCGTTGCAGCGATGCGGGGCCGAAGGCCTCGGCATGGATGCGGGTATCGGTAATGTTAAGGCCGCGCAAACCGTCATATATCGCCTGCATAAAAGGTGGCGGACCGCACAGATAAAAATCGAAATCGTCAAACGGCAGCAGGGAGCGCAGCAAATCCATATCGATATGCCCGGATGCTTCGTAATTCTTGCGCGGTTCGGCGTCGGTCGGATCGGCAAGCACGCGGACAAGGCGAATGCTGCCTTGGGCTGCTTTGACCAGTTCAACCAGCTCGTCATCAAACGCCCGGTCTTCAAGGGTTCGCGCGGCATAAAACAGCCATGTCGGCCGGAAACCACGGGTGCGGAGCCCCTCATAAACGATATGGCGCAGCATCGAGATCATCGGTGTGATACCGATCCCGCCCGCAATCAGAACTGCCGGGCGTTTGACATGGGCATCGATTGAAAAATCGCCTGCAGGCGCACGGGCTTCGATCACGTCGCCCTCGGCAAGGTTATCGTGCAAGTGGCTTGAAACCAAGCCTTCGCGCTTCACACTGATGCGATAGCGATTGTCCGACGGGCCGCTTGAAAGTGTGTAGGTGCGGATCAGTGGTTTGTCATGGCCGGGCACCGTGACCCGGATCGGCAGATGCTGCCCGGCCTTGTAAGGCAGGGTTCCAGTTCCGTCGAGCGGTTCGAGATGGAAGGATTTGATTATTCTGTTTTCTTTCACAATCCGCGCGATTTTGAAATTTTTCCAAATAATCGCGTTCTGCATGGCCGCAATTTTACGTTCCGCCGTTTCCCAGTCGCCGGTCAGAAGGCTGTTGGGGGATGCCCCGTCGATTTGATCGCGCCAGCGGATCGGAAGGGTGGCTTTGCGCAACACGACCTTACGCGGGAAAACCCGCCACAAACGTTCCGCCCCCTGAAAGGCAGCAATTTCCGGCCCGTCGACGATGACTTCGGCATCGCCCGTGATCTGCAGGACATCGCCCGTGGCAAAATCGGTAAAAACAAGGCCCGCCTTGGGATTGGCGAGGATATTTCCCAGCGTATTGAAAAACAGGTTTCCGGCAAAATCGGGGATGGTCAGGCTGCCATCGGCATCAATGCGGACAAATCCGGGTTTGCCGCCACGGTGTGAAACATCGACCTCGCGGTTCTCATCGGGGCGATCAACATAGGTTGCGACAAAGAAGGTATCAGCCGCAGCAATCATCGCGCGGGCCTGATCATTCAATGTACTTTCGAAATCCTCATGCAATTTGATTTCTGACGAAGTTGGGGCCAGTGGATCGCGGGTGAACTCGAAATCACGTAACTGGATATATTGTGGGCAGTTGCCATAGCTGTGCCCGACCCGGATCGCGAAACCATCATCAGAAGAACGTGCAATGGTGCCATTCAGGCGGTTGCGGCGTCTTGTGTGCAATTCGATCCCGATCATGCCGATGGCCTTGCCGTCATCCATCCCCGCATCAGCCGGATCGGCTGGATCGCGCGGGATATCGACAGCAAGCTGATAGGGATCTGGGGAATACAGGAAGCCGGGGTGGTTGGCGCGAAGGGTCGCCCAGACATCGTCATTGTCATCAACCGCGCCAAATACTGCAAAGGGCAGTTGCGGGTAAAACTGGCGATGCTGTTCGATCAGATGGTCGCGCAGAACACGTTTGCCAACCTCGGCCATGCGGGCATCGACCCCGACCAGCTTCTGCATGTGAATTTCACCTTCGTGCCACGGGCTGTTGGTGCCCGTGCCAGACGAGGTGAATTGCAGGGGGGCAGATGACGTAACGGGCGTGTTCATGGCAATTTCCTTTGCGACACAAGGGAAGTCGGGGAAGGGCCGGTCGGGCGGGGTGATCGCTGTGTCCGTGCAGGGGGAGCCTGGACAAGGCGAAAGACCGGCCCGACCTGTCAGGCCGACTTGCGCAGGCCAGCGACAGTCTGTTCGAACGGCACGAAACCGGGCAGGGCTTCGACCCGTTTCAACCAGGCGCGCACATTGCCATAGGGGGCAAGGTCAACATTGCCTTCGGGGGCGTTGGCGATATAGCTGTAAAGGGCGACATCGGCGATGGTTGGACGGCCCAGCTCGATCCAGTCCTTGCCCGAAAGCGCGTCATCAATCTGGGCCAGAATGGCATGGGCGCGTGCAATGACTTCGTCGGCATTGAACGGTACATTAAACACCGTGAGCAGACGGGCGGCACAGACGCCATAGGCAATTTGCCCCGCCGCGACCGAAAGCCATTTCTGAACCTTGGCGGCACTTTCGGCATCTTCGGGCAGCCAGTCGGTCGCACCGATCTTCTTGGCGACATAGGTCATGATGGCGATGGAATCGGCAATCACGACGTCGCCGTCTTCTAGAACCGGTACCTGACCCAACGGGTTCAGTTTGAGGAATTCCGGCGATTTATGCGCGCCATTGGGCAGATCGACCGTGATGACATCATGGTCAACGCCCAGAAGGCTCAGAAACAGGTGGGCGCGGTGGGCATGGCCCGAGAGGGGAAAATAATGCAGCTTCATTGTTCCAAATCCTTCTTCGAATATGAGGTTGATGCGATGCAGCCTACTGTGATTGTTTCCTCTGATTTGCGGAATATGGTTTTCGTGGAATTCATTATTCCATAAAGTGGAATTGTGTGTTGGCGGAGCAGGAAAAGCACCATGGACCGATTTCAGGCGATGAGGATTTTTGTGCGCGTTGTCGAAGCGCAAAGCTTTGCCGCTGCGGCACGGGAGTTGGGATCAAGCCCGCCAGCGGTTACACGTGCGGTGGCCTTCCTTGAGGATATCACCGGCGCACGGCTTTTGACCCGGACAACACGGTCTGTCTCCCTGACCGAACCGGGGACACAATATTATAACGATTGCAAACGGTTGCTTGGCGATTTGGAAGAAGCTGAAGCTGCCGCAGGCGGAGCCTATGCCCGACCCAGCGGGACGTTGACCATCACGGCTCCGGTACTGTTCGGTCAGATGTATGTGTTTCCGGTGATGACCGAGTTTCTGGATCTGTATCCGGAGATGCGTGGCCGGGTGCTGTTGTTTGATCGGATCGTCAATATTGTCGAGGAAGGCATCGATCTTGCCCTTCGGATCGGAAATATGGCCGACTCATCAATGAGCGCGATAAAGGTCGGCATGGTGCGGCGTATCATTTGCGGATCGCCCGACTATTTCGCGCGCCACGGCAGGCCAAAGCTGCCAACAGATATCGGGACGCATAATGTCATTGCCTTTACCGGTTCGTCTACGCCGCTAGAGTGGCAGTTTGGTGGGGATCTGAAAACCAGCCTTTCAGTGACGTCGCGATTACAAACCAATTCGATCGAAGCAGCGCGCAAGGCGGCGATTGGCGGATGGGGGCTGGTGCGCCTGTTGTCTTATCAGGCGATGCCGTCGATTGAGGCAGGATCGCTTGAAGTCGTTTTACGCGATTATGAGCCCGAAGCGATCCCCATTCATATCGTCCATCCCGAAGGCCGCCATGCACCGGCCAAGGTGCGCGCCTTTATTGACCTGGCGGTGGATCGTCTGCGTGCGGATAAGCGTATCAATTAGCGCATCGTTTCAATCATCTTGCGTGATAGGATCGGGTGTTTTGTGATCGATGACGATGCATAGGCAGGGAAGATCGAGTGGGGATTTTACCGGCAGAGATTGGCCGTATTGTCGGCAATGTCATGCAGATCGGTTTGCGTACCGTTTTGCCGCCGCGTTGTGGTGGATGCGGTGCGGTTACCGATACGGTGCATGCGGTCTGTGCTGATTGCTGGATCGGGCTTCGGTTTATTTCCGAACCACTGTGCGCGTGTTGCGGCTATCCGTTCGAGCTTGCCGCTGACGACAATGCGGGCGATGGCATCCTGTGCGGCGAATGTTTACGTAAAAAGCCTGCGTTTGATCGGGCCCGTGCGGCACTGGTTTATGACGACGCCAGTCGTGATTACCTTTTACGGTTCAAGCACGGGGATCGCACCGATCTGACGCCGCTTTTAAGTCGCTGGCTGGTGCAGGCCGGGCGGGATTTCTGGGCAGATGCGGATATCATTCTTCCGGTGCCGTTGCATCGTACCCGGCTTTTGATGCGGCGATATAATCAGTCTGGGTTGTTGGCTGCCAGTCTGTCGCGCCAGATCGGCATTGGATGGCATGGCACGGTGCTGCGGCGGTTGCGAAAAACGCGCAGTCTGGGCGGTTTGGGGCCGTCGTCGCGTAAGCGCGAAGTCGGCGGTGTGTTCGGCGTCGATGACGGGATCGCAAAGCGGATCGGGCTTTCGGGGGCGCGCGTGGTTTTGATTGATGATGTGCTGACCACCGGGGCGACGGCCAATGCATGCGCGCGGATTTTAAAGCGCGCCGGAGCCATGCACGTCGATGTGATCACAGTTGCACGGGTGGTCCGATGACGCGTCGCAAAATATCTGTTATAGAACGCCCATAAAGGACGGATTGCCGGTCGTATTCTGGTGCAAGGCCGTGAAAATATGCGCCATAGCACCGATAACGACCCAATGAAAAAGGAACATGACCAGATGGCAAAAGTCGAAGTTTATGCCACCGAATGGTGCCCCTATTGCAAGCGTGCCCGCAAGCTTCTGGAAGAAAAGGGTGCCAAATACGAATTGATCGATGTGATGATGGAACCGCGTCGCAAAAAGGAAATGATGGATCGTGCGAATGGCAAACACACCGTGCCGCAGATTTTCATCAATGACGAACATATTGGCGGTTGCGACGAGTTGATGGCGCTGAACGCCAAGGGCGGCCTGGACAGCAAGCTGTCGGCCTGATTGGGGCATCGCCCTGCACATTGAAAACCCCGGTCCATGTGGCCGGGGTTTTCGTTTTGGTGATGCGACAGAGAGAGTTCGTTAGCCAAAGGTATCTTCCATTTCCTTGCGGAAGCGGATGGCGGGATCGGTAGGGTCGAAATCGACATCGTCCCATGTCACGACCTGATCAATTGCGACATTGCGGTTGAGTGTCAGGTGGTGCGCAAGGCCGATGGGCAGGGCATTTTTGGCCTTTGACATGCGGGCGGGCATCAGTTTGCCATAGACCGTGTAACCGCCTTCCCCGTCGAGCTTTTCACCGACGCGAAGGTCGCGTTTGGCAAAGGCAACTGCGTCGCCCGACCATGCGCGCGGTGCGCCGGTGGCCTCGTGACGCAGGGCAGCAGAGGCGACCGAAATGCCCAGTTCCAGCCCGATCAGGTGATAGGGTTTATACATCGCGGAATATTGCCCGGTCGGATCGGTCAGAAGACCATATTCCGAGAAGCAGCGTTTGACATAGTCACTGGGGGCTTCAAACGTGACATAAACGCCCCAGCGCAGATCGCGAAACACCGGGCGGGTATCACGTTCCAAGCTTGAAACCACTTCAACCGTGCCCTTGCGGTCAAGCAATCCGCCGGTTTCGCGTGGTGAGAGCAGACGTGGCAGATCATCGACCCCGCAGGCCGGGAAGCGAAGGCCGATATCCTGTGGCACCAGATCACAGGCATTGGCAACAGCGGCCATTTCGATGGCGGATTTGGTGCCGTCAAGGAAGCTGTTGAAAATCTGCGGGTTCATCCCACCCGCCTTTGCCTGTTGCGGTGTCAGGCCATAATGGGTCCAGACATCATCAGGCGTGACATGGTGATAGGCGGGCAGATATTTGGTGCCTTTTCCCGCACAGATGACATCAAGGCCGACGGCACGCGCCCAATCAACCATTTCCGAAATCAGGGCGGGCTGATCGCCATAGGCCATGGAATAGACAAGGCCTGCCTGTTCGGCTTTGTGGGCCAGAAGGGGGCCAGCAAGAACGTCGGCCTCTACATTGACCATGACAAGGTGGCGGCCATATTCGATGGCCTTCAGACCATAGCGGATACCGGCTGCGGGGCTGCCGGTGGCATCGATGATGACTTCGAGGCCGTTGGCTTCGATCAGGGCATCGGCATCCTCGGTGATCCAGGTGGTGCCGTTTTCAAGCGCATTGTCCGGATCGGTGGCTTGATAGCGTTCCTTTGGCCAGCCAACACGGTCGAGAGCCTCTTTGGCGCGGGTCGCGCTCAGGTCTGCGACCCCGAGAACGTGATAGCCCGGATGGTGTCCGGCCTGACTTAAAAACATCGAGCCAAATTTGCCTGCACCGATAATGCCGACGCGAACGGGATTGCCGTCTGCGGCACGTTTGCGCAGCTTTGCATCAAGGTTCATTTGAAATACTCCGTCGCCGGGTGATCAGGCCGCAGAACTTTTGGCGGACGATTGTTTGGCAACCAGTTCGTCAAGGCAGTCATCGGCAAGCGGTGTGATCGGGGTGAAGTCGCGATGCGCGATCCACGGTTTGCGATTAAACGCCCGGATATGGTTCGAAACCGCGCACAGGCTAAGATAAACAATGGTGCGGTCAAACGGGCTGATATTGGGCGGGCTTGCATGAACAAGGTTGCCGTGGAACATCACAACCGATCCGGCAGGCCCAATCGGGGCTTCACAGCCGCCTTCGGCAGCAAGCTTTGTCACGGTTTCTCGATCCAGGGTCCAAAGCGGATAGGAAGTGGTTTCAAGATCGTGACCGGCTTTGAGTACGCCGGCCTTGTGGCTTTTGGGGATGAATAGCAACGGGCCGTTTGCCGGAGTGACGTCTTCGAGGAACAGGGCGATGTTGAACGCGCGCGGTTCGGGCATTTCATCGTCGCGCTGCCAGGTGCCGTAATCCTGATGCCATTGCCAGACGGCGCCATCAAAGGCAGCCTTGGCGTTGATTTTGTATTGATGCATGTAAACCTGTTCATCAAGGAACTGTTCCACAGGTTCGATCAGGCGGGGATGAGCACCAAGGCGGCGATGGGCTTCGTTATAGGTGTGGGCGGCGAAGGCCGTGCGGGCAACACCGGATGTTTCGCGCCAGACTTCTTCGCGATCGGATGCATAAATCTTGCGGGCTTCGGACAGCAGAAGGGCGGCTTCTTCGCGAGAGAAAAGTTCCGGTAGAAAGACAAAGCCCTGTTCGCGAAATTCGGCAAGTGCCGCTTCATTGAGTTTCATGACGTTCCTCCGTGTCGCAAGATTTTGGTTTTTGTTGTGCGACCTTGTGCCCGGTTCGGGCGGTTTATGCGCCAGGCGATTCAATTGTTTTTCTTTGCAGTTTCTTTCATGTGCGTGATCAGGCGGTTTGCGGCATTGCGTGTATGTGCAATTGCCAATTGTTGGGCCGCCGCGCCATCGCCGACGCAGATCGCGTCGGCGATGGCTTGATGTTCGGTCCAGACTGGGTCCCGACCGGTTCCGGTTTGCAGGTCGGCGTGCATGACACGCCGGACCTGCAACCAGATTGCGGCTGATGCCTCGGGCAACAGGGGGTTGCCCGACAGGCGATAGATCGTTTGATGAAACGCGACGTCGGCTGCAACAAGGTCTGCGGTGGTATTGCTGTCCAGGGCGTGGTGTCCCTGTTGGATGGCAGCCCGCAGGGCCGATTTCCGTTCGTCTTCCGGGGATTTTGACGCCAGACGGGCGGCAAGCCCGTCAAACGCTTCGCGCAAGTCATAAACGTGCTCGACCAGTTTGGCATCGACCGGCGCAACGCGGTATCCGCGCCGTCCCATCGGTACCACCAGTCCATCACGACGCAGCAACCCCAGAGCTTGCAACACTGGCTGCCGCGAAACATTGAGCTCCTCGGCCAAGGCTTCCTGACGCAAAGGCGTTCCGGGAGGGAGAGCACCGGAACACAAGGCATCGACCAAGCGATCATGCACTTCGTCAGTCAGACTTTTACGACCGGAAAGCGGTTCCATCTTCAATCCTTCTTTCGCATGTGGAATACTGTATACACTAAATTTAACCATTGGAAGATCAAATCGACAAAAAAATGACTCTGTGGTTGTGCGCTCAGATTAAAACACTGTTTTGGTGGCGCGATAGCCCAATTGTGTATTGTTCGTGGTCCGATCGCGTTCCATGATTATCGCAGAACAACGACAAGGAGACGATGTCATGGCCCGTTTCATTGCTGCCTGTGTCCAGGTGAATGCGCGTGACAATATGAGCGACAACCTTGCACGTGCCGCGACTTACGCGCGCGATGCCCATGCGGCGGGGGCGACGCTTATTGCGTTTCCGGAAAATGTTTCGATGATGTCGTTTGGCGGGGAAAAGGTGCGGACAGCCGCCTTTGACGAGGCCGATCATCCGGCCCTGACATTTTTCTGCAATCTGGCCGAAGAACTGAAATCGACCCTGATTGTCGGGTCATTGCATGTGAAGGTGCCGGGCGAAGACCGGGTTGCCAATCGCTGCTTTGTGATCGGCCCGGACGGGGCGGTGATCACATCCTATGACAAGATCCATATGTTTGATGTCGATCTGGCGAATGGGGAAAGTTACCGCGAAAGTAAAACATTCTGCCCCAGCGATCAGGCACGGCTTGCCAAAACCAATATCGGCGATATCGGCATCGCGATTTGCTATGACGTCCGGTTCCCGCAGCTTTTCCGTGATTATGCCAAGGCGGGGGCAAAGATTCTGTCGATCCCGGCGGCGTTTACGCGCACGACCGGGCAGGCGCACTGGCACAATCTGTTGCGGTCACGCGCGATTGAAAATGGTTGTTATGTGATTGCAGCCGCACAGTGTGGTGATCATCCGGGCAACCGGCAGACATTCGGCCATTCGCTTATTATCGATCCGTGGGGCGAGGTTCTTGCCGATGCGGGGACCGATCCCGGCTTTGTTACCGCCGAGATCGATCTGGACCGGGTCGAAGACATTCGGCGGATGGTGCCGTCGCTTCATAATGACCGGGCGTATAAACCGTGCTGATTTAATCGCCGTCTGGCAGGTGGTCAGTTATAGCTGACCACCTCGAACTCAATGCCGTTTTCATCGTGGAAATAGAACCGGCGGCCGGGCTCGTAATCTGCGTGATTGTGGGTTTTAAGGCCGCTGGCGAGGATTTTCTTTTCGGTGGCATCAAGGTCGTCAACCACAATGGCGACATGGTTCATCCCACCCAGCGTGCGATAGGAATTTTCGTCCGAACTTACCGGTGTTCCGCCGGAATAGACGGCGACATAGCTTGTATCACTGCCGACATGATAGCTGATGCCGTTATCCTTTGCCGGACCGTTCCAGCGCACATGCCAGCCAAACCAGTCGCATAATTGTGCAGCCGTTTTGGCCGGATCAGCGACGGTGAAATTCACATGTTCCAAAAATGCATCACTCATGGTGATCTCCTTTATGTTTTTCTCTCAACTGTTTTCTGTGTAATTCCTTAACTTAAGTTGAGGTCAATAGGAAAATTCGTGATCAGCTCGATTTTGGACGCCATTGGTCACGCGGCTTCACGAAACAGTGTCGCAACGTCATTTTACCTTTGGGGGCGCTTTTTGCAGTCTGTGATCATCAAGACGGCAAACGGAGTTTTATGGTCATGCTTAAGCGTATTTTACTGGCCTCGTGCGTGATGGTAGCGGCGTCAGGGGCGGCTTTTGCCGGGGAGCAATATGTTGATGAAACCGGCTTTGCGATCAGCGGGTATGATCCGGTGGCCTATTTCGATCTGAAACAGGCGGAGCCGGGCGGGGCACAGCCACGTGCGGTGCCGGGTCGTGCCGATATTACCGCCAATTACAATGGTGCGACATGGGCGTTTGCATCCGAGGAGCATCGCGAAATGTTCGTTGCCAATCCAGCAAAATATGCGCCGAAATATGACGGGCATTGTGCCTATGGCATCGCACAGGGGGGCAAGGTTCCGGCAAACCCGAACCTTTGGCGGATTGTCGACGGGGCGCTTTATTTGAACATCACGCCGACGGTGGTTGGTTTCTGGGCCAGCGATATCAGTGGGAATATCAACAAGTCCGAAGGTAATTGGACGTCGCTTGAAGCCAAGGACGCGTCGGATAAAAGCTGGAAGGCGATCAGCGATAATGACGGCACCTATGACGGGACAGCCCCGGTGAAGTAAGGTGACCTCAGGATGAAACGCCCCCGGCAGATTTGGTCTGTCGGGGGCGTTTTTTATGAGTTGCGCAAGGCCTCGACGACTGGTCGCCGATAAAGCAGGAAGGCCGGAACCGTGGCAAGGATCAGACCAATCAGGACAAAGCCACCGGCAAGCGATAGTTCTGAGCCTGAAATTGTTGCCTGTAACGCCATACCGGTTTCGGCCGTAAAGACGGTAGAAACCGATTGGGCAACAAACCAGCCAAGTCCAAGACCGGCAATGGCACCGATCACGACAAGGATCGAGACATAGGACCAGATCGCGCCAAACACATAGCTGCGCGGTGCGCCAAGAGCGCGCAGGACAGCGAATTGTTTGCGATAAAGCTGCATCAGGGCCAGGATCGCGGCCAGAATGGCGGCAACGACCAGTCCCTGTGATCCCAGTGCCATGGCACGCATCACCGAACCGGCATTGCCCAGCAGGCGATACATTTCCACCAGAACCTCGGCCGGGAAGAAGGCGGTGCTGTGGTCTGTCCGGTAATCGGCACGCAGCGTATAGGCGGCTGCGACGCTTTTGGGGCGGACAACCAGTGCCGGAACACCGGGCAGGGCATCGGCATCAAAGGGCGGGCCGATATGGTCCATCACCTGATGTTCGTGTTCGTGTTCGTGCTCGTGATCCTCGTCGTGATGTTCCGCTGCTTCGTCATGATCATGATCTTCATGTTCGTCATGATGTTCTTCTGCGGCACCGCTATGGTCGTGATCTTCGTCTTCATCATGGCCGGTTGGCAGGGCATGGATATCCCAGACCTGCTCGACGGCAACGATGATCGCACTATCCCACGGGGTTCCGGTGGGCTTCATCTTGCCGACGACTTGTAGATGAACGCCGTGATGATGTTCAAGCTCGGCTTCGGCACCATGACCGTGGCTGGGCTCGAATTCATCGCCTATTTCAAGTGGGACGGCAGCACCGATAACGGCCTGTTCGATGTTTTCAAATATATGGCCGCTTGCCAGTCCGTCCGACAGATAGGCCACGAATTGCGGGGTCGATCCGACAATGCTGTAATCCTGCCAGCTATCGCCAAAGGCAAGCGGGGCGGCGATTTCAACCCGCGGGTCGGTCATCAAGCTGGCCCAGTGTTGACCATCGAGTAGATTGATCGCGCTATGGCGCAGGAAAATCGTGTTCATGACGATTTCGGTCTGGCTGCCGGGGGCGGCGATAAGGATGTCGAATTTGTCGGCGGCCTTGGCGCTACCTTGGCGCAGTGCACGTTCCTGTGCGGTAATGCCGACACCAATGGCAACCGCAACCGCGATCAGCAGCACGAACAGAATATTCATGATCCAGTGGCGGCGCAGGCTTGCAATGACGATGGGAAACGGGTTCATGCGCCCTCCGCCCGGTTGGTGGTCGCATCATCCACAAGATGGCCCTTGTCGAATTTCAGGATGCGCGCGCAGCGATCAATCACGTCGCGGTCGTGGCTGACGGTGATCAGGGTGCGGTTTGATCCGGCAAGCGAAAACAGAATGTCAGTTGCGATCTGGCTTGCTGCGTCATCCAAGCTTGCGGTTGGTTCATCGGCAAGGATGATCGGTGGATCGAACAGAAGGGCACGTGCAATCGCCACGCGTTGCTGTTCGCCGCGCGACAGGTCCGATGTGCTTTTACGCGCCATCGGAACGCCGACCTGATCAAGAAGATCATAGGCGCGTTTACGGGTTTCTGGTGGAATGCGCCATCCGGCAAAGCTTGCCGGGATCAGAACATTTTCAAGCGGGCTGACTTCATCGATCAGGTGGAAATCCTGAAAGACAAAACCGATCGATTGGCGGCGCCAGCGATCAGATGCGCCTTCTGACAGGCTGGTGATATCGGTTCCGTTCCAGATGATATTGCCGCCTGTCGGACGCAAAAGGCCGCTGATCAGATAAAGCAGGCTGGACTTCCCCGACCCCGACGGGCCGGAAATGCCGACGACCTCGCCCTGATGGATGGCAAGGGATGGCAGGCTGATGACCGGGGCTGTATTGCGATGATAGCGCAGTTCAAGATCTGAAATCCGCAACAGGTCCGACGCGCTTTGATCTGCGCCGGGCTTAGAGGACTTCGAACTCTGCATCGACAAGTCGGACAAGGCTGACAAATCCGGTTTCCTCATCTTTGGCTTCGCCGAGCTCGAGAATGCCGCTCGTGACGATCATGCGGTTAAAGGCGACGGCGTCGACCCTTTCGCGGGTTCTGACAAAGACAATATCGACCGGCCAGTCGGCGGATGTTTCGCAGAACGGGCAAACTGACATCGGGCGACGGGTCAGTACGAAAAAGGATGCCTCCGCCTTAAGTGGCGGAGCCATGAAGCCGGTAATTTCGATGCGACTTTTATCTTTGGCGAATGTCTTGGCCTGAACGGAAAATTCGTTCTGGGTTTTGTAAATATCGGGAATTTTGATCCGGTCGCGTGCAAAGGCCGGCGGGGCGATCAGCATCCCGGCGGTGGCGGCTGCACCTGCAATGAATGTGCGGCGTCCGACGATCATGGAAATCTCCATCAAAGAAAATGCCGACCGCAGTTTGCTGCGGTCGGCGGTATCAGACGCAAGCCTTATTTCGAAGCCATGCGGTCTTCGATTTTCGAGGCATAGGACATGACGTGATAGATGAAGTTCTGTTCAACGACACCGCTGAACAGGTGCGACCACGGGCCGTTGGCAAAGATGGCAACATCATCGCCAGCATGGGTTTCGCTGCTCATCGGGACCAGTGCCTGCTGAAGGAAGTCAATGTCGGTGGTGTCGACATTGGTCAGGTCGGCACGGACTTCGTCCTTAAGCGCACCCGGGCCGTTCATGTAGCCAAGGGTAGTGTAAGGTTTGCCGTCGTCGCCCTTTTCCTCGGAAACGCCAAGGATCGGATTGCCGCGGCTGGAATAGCCGGAAATGGTCATGGTGTGCGAGTGATCGGCCGTGACGATGATCAGGGTATCGTCAAGATTGACCTTGCCCATGGCTTCCTTGACCGCGTCGTTCAGTGCGACGGTGTCTTCAAGCGCGCGGGCCGCATTGCCTTCGTGATGGGCATGGTCGATACGACCGGCTTCAACCATCAGGAAGTAACCCTTGTCATTTTTCGACAGAATATCGATTGCCTTGCCAGTCATTTCGGCCAGGCTCGGTTCGCCAGCCGCATCTTTGGCGCGGTCGGCTTCATATTCCATGTGCGAGCGGTCAAACAGACCCAGAACATGCTTTGTCGATGCAACGTCGATCGCATCAAACTGTTCTTTGTTCCAGATGTAGGACGCGCCTTTACCCTTGGCATCAACCCATTCCGTGGTCAGATCGCGACCGTCGGAACGCTGGCCCATCTTGCCCTTGTCTTCCGGGTCTTCCATGGTTTTGTCCATGAACATGCGGCGACCGCCACCAAAGGCAACTTCCAGCCCGTCGCCCGCCGACCATTCAATCAGCTGGGCTGCGATGTCTTTGCAACCATCCGCTTTGGCAGCGTCAGAGAGGTCGCTGTCGCTTTCCCAGTTACGATCAGAGGTATGAACATAGGTTGCTGCCGGGGTCGCATGGGTCAGACGAGCGGTGGAAATCACGCCGGTCGACATGCCCTGTTCTTCGGCCTGGGCCGCAAGGCTTTTGACCGGATGGGCAAGCTGTGCCTTGCAATCGCCACGGACAACGTCCGAGCTGACGCCGATGGTGCCGTTATTCATTTTGACGCCAGCCATCATCGCCGATGCGGTCGGAGCCGAGTCTGCGATCTGTCCGTCGTGGGTATAGGTTTTGGCAAGGGCAACGTTCGGGAACTGGCCGAAGGCGAGGCTGTTGCTTTCGCCGTCCACACCGCGCTTCTGGCCTTCATAGATGCGGGCTGCGGTAACGGTCGGGATGCTCATGCCGTCGCCAACGAACAGGATGATGTTCTTGGCGCGGTTGGTGTTGGCCTGCTGTTGCAGTTTCTGCTGCAGGGTCTGCTGGGCAGCGACGAAATAAGGATCATTGGCCTGCGGCAGCATGTCAGCGGCAACAGCAACGTTCGCACACATGGCACCAGCCAGTGCGGAAGCGACAAGAAGGCGTTTCATTTCGATGTTCTCCCTTATCGAACGGAATATTCGGCTGCACTCTGCCATGCAGCGAATGGTTCTCATTTTAAGATCGATAAGGGGCGGTTTGGTGAAGCTAATGTGATTGATAGGTTACAATGTTCGGGTGAATGTATTTTGGGGCTCGAATCTTCAAGAACTGGATTTATTCCAAACTAAAGCCTTGAACAATTTGACCAATATTCCGATGTGCGAATGAACCGACATAGCAGGTAAAACAAGGACGGCGGACCGGAAATACATCCTTGCCCGCCGCCATTTTCTTCAGGACCAGCGTGTGGTCCATCAGGTGTGTTTCGTGGCCTTAGCTTGCGATTTCGCCGCCGCCCTGCTTGGTGATCGCAACTACTGACGGACGTGCCGGAACGCCGTCCTTGAAGTCCGGCCAGCGGGTGCTGGGTGCGTCATATGTCGAACCATCTGCCGGGTGCTGAACCGCGACAAACAGGGTCGTTCCGTCCGGGGTGAATTCCGGGCCGCACATTTCGGCACCTTCCGGGCAGGCAAAGAAGAATTTGGTCAGTGCACGACCGGCACCTTCAACGTCTGCGGCATGCATGCCATCTGGAATATCCGAGTTCGGCGCACCATCGGTCGAAATCCACAGGCGGCCTTTATGGTCAATCGCAAGGTTATCCGGGCAGGATACCCAGCTTTCAGCCCCTGGATGGTAAACTGCACGGTCATCGGCATTCGCCGGGTTACCACCAAGCAGGAAGATGTCCCACTTGAAGGTATCTGCGGTGTGATCGGCATCCTTGCCCATGCCGCCCGGAGGGGTGAGCTCAAGAACATGGCCATGGATGTTCGAGGCGCGCGGGTTGACGATGTTCGGCTCCTTGCGCTTCGAGTTGTTGGTAAGCATAACGTAAACCTTGCCGTTGACCGGGTTCGGTTCGACGTCTTCGGGGCGGTCCATCTGGGTCGCACCCAAAAGGTCGGCGGCGCGACGGGTTTCAATCAGAACGTCGGCCTTGCTATGGAAATCGTTTTCGGTGGTCAGCGGGCCATCACCATGGACCAACGGCATCCAGTTTACTGTGCCGTCCTCATTGAATTTGGCGACATAAAGCGTGCCGTCTTCGAGGATGTCCATGTTAGCTGCGCGGTCGTTCGGATTGTATTTTTTCGACGCGACGAATTTATAAAGATAGTCGAAACGCTGATCGTCGCCGGAATAGGCAACAACCGAGTTATCCTTGTTGACGATGACGGTTGCGCCTTCGTGTTTGAAGCGGCCAAGGGCGGTGCGTTTTTTGGGCATTGATGTCGGATCGTAGGGATCGATTTCGACCATCCAGCCGAACTTGTTCGGTTCGTTCGGTTCTTTTTCGACATTGAAACGGTCGAAATATTTGACCCATGAATACCAGCTGTCCGGCTCGATGCCGAGGCGCTTGTAGTTGCGTTCTTCGCTGGTTTTGGCGATGTCGCCCCCGAAATAGCCGTTGAAGTTTTCTTCGGCGATCAGGATGGTGCCCCACGGGGTTTTGCCGCCTGCACAGTTGTTCAGCGTGCCGATGACGCGCGTGCCGGTCGGGTCAGAACTGGTTTTCAGGCGGTCATGGCCTGCTGCCGGGCCGGTGATGACCATGTCGGTATCAAGGGCCGAAATGCGGCGCGCATAGTTTGAGCCGTCAATGACCTGCCATTTGCCATTGGTCTTTTTGACTTCGACGATGGAATGGCCGTGGGCGGCAATTTCGTGCAGGGCCTGTTCCTGTGATGCGCCCATGGCATCCTTGAGCCCCGGCCACATCATTTCCGCGTTGGTGTATTCATGGCTGACACACAGAAGGCCGTGTTCGGAATTATCCGAGCCGACCGGCAGCGGCATATAGCCGATATAGTCGCAGTTATAGCCGAACTGCTTGTTCTGGGCGGTGGCATCGACGGCACCTGGCACAAATGCCGGGGCATCGGCAGCAACCTTGTCGCCCCAGCGAATCAGGACGTCGGCATCGTAACCGTCGGCTACCGCATGGGTTTCGGTGATTTTCTGCGGGATCGATTTGAAGGTCAGGGTCGATGCGTCTTGCGCACGGGCCATGCCCGAGGTGGCGATACCTGCACCGGCGACGGCCGACGTTGCCATCAGCCCCTTGAAAAAGCCACGGCGGGAAAGGCGGGCATTGATCAGGTCGGCTACACGGGGATTGTTTGTCGGGTTCGACGGAATGTCATCGCGATCCTCGACGATTTCAAATTGTTCGGTCATGGTTTTCTCTCTCTGCCAAATGCTAAAACTAGCGCCGAGGAAGATGCCAGAAACACGCCGTTTGAATTATGACACTTGTGTTTATTTTTATTTTTATTCCAGTGTGTTACGGAATTGTTGCGGTCTGCTTTGCCTATGGTTTGCAGGCCGACTGGAATTGTTTCACAGCGAAGGGAACGGCTGCGGATGGTTTGTATTGAGGGCCCTGTTCGAATGCGTTGATTTTCCAGCCGGAAAAGGCGTTTGGCAGTTCGCCAGGGTGCAGAAGGAATTCTGGTGATCGGGGGCGGCCGAACGCTTCGTTGCCGATCATGAAGGTTTCATAAAGCAAAGTGCCACCGGATTTGATTGCATCGCGAAGATTTTCAAATAGCGGTCGGTGCAGGTAATTTACGACCACCACCAGATCAAATTGCCGGTCCCCAAGCGGCCAGGGACCAGATTCAAGATTTGCTTCGATCCACTCAATTCCGGTTTTTTCACCGGTTCCCGTATCCGACAGATCGCGATCAAGGGCTGTGACCTGCCATCCCTGATCCGCCAGCCAGAAACTGTGACGACCCTTGCCACAGGCAAGATCAAGGGCCGTTCCACCGGTCGCGGGGCAGGGTGGGGAATGACGGGTAACCCAGTCCGATGGCATTAATGATGACATTTTCATAAATCTTGGTTATTGAAGGAGCCGCCTGAAACTGGCGTTTCGGGCAGGGTGTCGCTATATCATTGATATCAAAACACCTTGCAATTGTTACGGTTTGCTTGAACAAAACAACACCATGATCCTCTTTCAGCTTAAATGCGAACATGATCACGAATTTGAAGGCTGGTTCAAAGACGGTGCCACATATGACACCCAGGCTGCCAGCGGTGAATTGTCATGCCCGTTTTGTGGGACGGCGAATGTGGGAAAGGCGTTGATGGCACCGCGTCTTCGGACGTCGCGCCAGAAAGAGGAGGCCGCCGAAAAGACCCGCCAGGTTGCCATGGCCGAAGCAACCCGCACGGCGATGGCCGAAATCCGCAAGCAGGTCGAGGAAAACTGCGAGCATGTCGGCACTAAGTTCGCCGAGGAAGCCCGCAAAATCCATTACGGCGAGACCGAAAAGCGCGGCATTTATGGCGAGGCATCGCTTAAAGAAACAGCCGAACTGATCGATGAAGGCATTGATGTTCAGGCGTTGCCATGGCTTGACGAGAGCAAGAAGAATTAGGGGCTCGATCCCGCTTTGCTCCCTTCATGCCTGATGTGCTGTCCTAAAATACGTTTTCAGCTATAGGATCAGGCTTTGGCGGGTTTTTGCGCGATCACCATGTAATTGATGTCAAGATCGCGCGGGGCGGCTGACCATTTATCGGTGATCGGGTTGTAGGTCACACCTGTGATATCCACGAGATCAAGACCGGCACCGCGCAGCAAACCCGACATTTCCGATGGTTTGACGAATTTGCGCCAGTCATGGGTGCCAGCAGGCAACCAGCGCAGGATGTATTCAGCGCCGAATTTTGCCAGTGCCAGCGATTTGATCGTCCGGTTCAGGGTGGCAACAAACATCAACCCGCCGGGTTTGAGTAACGCCGCACAGGCCTGCATGAAGAATTGCGGGTCATCGACATGTTCGATGACTTCCATATTCAGAACGATATCGAACTGCTTGCCCTCGTCGACCAGCATTTCCGGGGTGCAATTGCGATAATCAATGGCAAGGCCCGATTGCGCAGCGTGGACTTTTGCGACTTCGATATTGTTTTCGGCAGCGTCGATTGACGTCATTTTTGCGCCCATGCGTGCCAGCGGTTCGGACAGAAGACCGGCACCGCAACCGATATCGATGATTTCGACATCTTTCAGGACGTCAAGCTGGTTGGCATCGCGTCCGAGATGGGCAGCGATATTATCTCGCAGAAGCTGCAAGCGGATCGGATTGAACTTGTGCAGGGGCTTCATCGCGCCGTTCGGGTCCCACCATTTTTCGGCCATTGCGGAAAAGCGTGCGATTTCCTCGGCATTGGCGGTGCGGCTGTTATTGGCGGATGCGTGCGACATGGGCGGCTCCGATGGCGTGACGTTGATTTTCTTTGCCCTGTTTACGCGGGCGCGCCCGGCAAGGCAATAGTTTGCCGGGCATCAAGGTCCTGACGCCGGGCGAATGAGGGCTTTGTCAGCATGAGGGAAATCGAAACGTGCCTTGCGCCAATCGCATGTGTTGTCAGGGTTTTCAGGTAAGAATTCGCAGGATATTTCGCGTTTTGCGCCCTTGGGGAGGCATCTGGCGCATCAAACCCGAATAAAAAATGAATCGATGCAATTTTCCCCTGCGTTGATGCTTGTTTCCAAAAGAGTATGGCAGTATTGATAACGCCGCCCGGATCAGGTGGCGCGCCGCATTGATGGCCTGCGCCAATCGATCGAGGGCCGGATCACATGCCGTCTTCTTCGGAACTCCGATGGATGGCAAGCTTAGCGGGGATACTTCATGGCCCGTATTGTCATGAAATTCGGCGGCACATCGGTCGCCGATGTCGAAAAGATCAAGAACGTCGCCCGTCGGGTCAAATCCGAGGTCGATGCCGGGAACCAGGTGGCGGTTGTTGTTTCGGCAATGTCGGGCAAGACTAACGAACTGGTCGGCTGGGCTGATGAAATTTCGCCGATGTATGACGCGCGCGAATATGACGTGATCGTATCATCGGGCGAGCAGGTGACAGTTGGCCTGATCGCCATGGCGCTGCAAAGCATGGACGTGCCTGCACGTTCATGGCTTGGCTGGCAGATTCCGATCAAGACCGATGGCGCGCATGCCAAGGCACGTATCAAGGAAATCGATACAACCGAACTCGACAAGCGCATGAATAGCGGCGAGGTTGTCTGTGTTGCCGGTTTCCAGGGGATCGCACCTGACAACCGCATTACCACGCTGGGCCGTGGCGGTTCGGATACTTCTGCGGTGGCGCTTGCCGCGGCTCTGAAGGCGGATCGTTGCGATATCTATACCGATGTTGACGGGGTTTACACGACCGATCCGCGCATCGTGCCCAAGGCGCGCAAGATCGAAAAGATTACCTACGAAGAAATGCTGGAACTGGCATCGCTTGGTGCGAAGGTCCTTCAGACCCGTTCTGTCGAGATGGCCATGAACCATCGCGTCCGGGTACAGGTCCGCTCCTCCTTTAGTGATGCGGAAGGAACACTTGTTGTAGACGAGGACGAAATCGTGGAACAGGAAGTCGTCAGCGGGATTGCCTATAGCCGTGACGAAGCCAAGATCACCTTGGTGAAAGTCGCCGACAAACCGGGAATCGCTGCTTCTATCTTCGGCCCGCTGGCCGAGGCCAATATCAATGTCGATATGATCGTGCAGAACGTTTCAGAAGACGGTAAAAGCACCGACATGACCTTTACCGTGCCGCGCGGCGAATTCAAACGTGCGCTGTCGGTGATTGAGGGCAATTCGGCCAAGATCGGCTATAAGGAATTGCTGAGCACATCAGATGTGACCAAGGTGTCGATCATTGGTGTGGGCATGCGTTCGCACGTTGGCGTTGCGCGCAAGATGTTCGAAACGCTTGCGGAAAAAGGCATCAATATCCAGGTCATTTCGACCTCGGAAATCAAGGTAAGCGTTCTGATTGCCGAAGAATATACCGAACTGGCAGTTCGCGCGCTTCATACCGCTTATGGTCTTGATGCCGAGTAATTTAATATAATGTGACTTGCATGGCCTGTGATTAAGTCACTGTTAAATTGCGTCAATTATTACATACTAGCTGGAACTATCGGTTTCGGCCTTTATGATGAAATGGCAGGGAACCCTTGGTTTCCTGCATTTCTGCTTTGGGGTACAGAATGATATGAGAGATCCGAAATTCGATGTCGCACGCGCCCGCCTTGAAAAATTGTGGGCGGCGGGCAAGGAATTTCTGGGAACGGATTACGCCATCATGGCGGGTGCAATGTCCTGGGTTTCAGAACGTCACCTTGTGGCGGCGGTTTCAAATGGCGGTGGCTTTGGTGTGATTGCGTGCGGGTCGATGACCCCGGAATTGCTGTCGGCTGAAATCGCCGGGACCAAGGCCCTGACCAAAAAGCCGTTTGGCGTCAATCTGATTACCATGCACCCGATGCTTGATGACCTGATCGAGGTTTGCCGTGAGCATGAAGTCGGTCATGTCGTTCTGGCCGGTGGTCTGCCGTCATCGGCAGCGATCAAGAAAGCCAAGGAATTTGCCAAGGTCATCTGTTTTGCCCCGGCACTGGTTTTGGCCAAAAAACTGGTGCGCTCGGGTGCGGATGCGCTGGTGATCGAAGGCAGCGAAGCTGGTGGTCATATAGGCCCGGTTTCCCTGACGGTTCTGGCGCAGGAAATCCTGCCGGAAATGCGCGATGTTCCGGTGTTCTGTGCCGGAGGCATCGCGCGCGGCGAAGCCATTACCGGATTGCTTGAACAGGGGGCGGCCGGTGTTCAGATCGGTACGCGACTGGTATGCGCAACCGAATGTATTGCGCATCCCGATTTCAAAAAGGCCTTCATTCGTGCCAGCGCACGCGATGCGGTCACCACGGTTCAGCTTGATGAACGTTTCCCGGTTATTCCGGTACGTGCCCTTGCCAATAAGGGAACCGATGAATTCCTTGAAACCCAGCGCAAGGTAATTGCCAAATTCCGCGCCGGTGAGGTTGATCAGGGTGAAGCCCAGCTTGAGATCGAACATTTCTGGGCCGGTGCGCTTCGCCGGGCTGTTATCGATGGTGATGTCGATGGCGGATCGGTTATGGCAGGACAGTCGGTTGGTATGGTAAAGAAAGAACAACCGGTATCCGAAATTCTGGAAGAACTGGTCGAACAGGCCGTTCAGTCCCTCGTTAGAAGAGACAGTTAAACCCGATGAGCATGCCGTCCGCCGCAGTCACTGGTCCGCGACGCCTGTTAAAGCGCGTTCGCGACGTCATGGCTGGTCCGGGGACGGCAGAAGAGCGCCTTGGGCAGATCGTGACCATCATCGCCGCCGATATGGTGGCGGAGGTATGTTCGGTCTACGTGATGCGCGCGGGCGAGGTGCTGGAACTTTTCGCGACCTGCGGTCTGGCACCGGCGGCAGTTCATATGACCCGCCTTCGGGTGGGCGAGGGGATTGTCGGTTATGTGGCGGCCCATGCGCGGCCCCTTAACCTTAAAGATGCGCAAGGCCATCCGAACTTTGCTTACCGTCCGGAAACCGGCGAGGAAATCTATCATTCCATGATCGGTGTGCCGATCCTGCGTGGGGGCCGTATCATTGGCGTCCTTGCCGTGCAGAACCGGACCGAACGTCTTTATTCAGAGGACGAGCAGGAAGCGCTTGAAAACGTTGCCATGGTGCTGGCCGAAATGGTCGCCGGTGGCGAACTGGTCAGCCGCGATGAACTGATTCCGACCGACGGGATTGCGCTTTTGCCCTTGCGGCTTGGTGGGGCGCGTCTGGCACCGGGGATTGGCAAGGGCGTTGCGGTTCTTCATGAGCCGCGTATTGTCATCGACCGGATGGTATCCGATGATCCGGACGAGGAACTGACCCGGCTTCGCGACGCCATGCGCGGGCTTCAGGACCATCTCGACAAAATGCTTGAAGCTGTTGCGGGAATGGATAGCAGTGGCGGCGATGATGATCCGGGCGATATCCTTGAAGCCTATAAAATGATTGCGCAGGATACCGGGTGGCTTAACCGCATTACCGAGGCGGTCCATACCGGCCTTACGGCGGAAGCCGCGGTTCAGAAGGTTCATGATGATACCCGTGCGCGCATGGCCCAGGTCAGCGATCCGTATCTGCGCGAACGTTTGCATGATCTTGAAGATCTGGCGAACCGTCTGCTGCAGCATCTTTCGGGGCAGTATCAGTCCCCGGCCTTTGGCGAGTTGCCCGACGATATCATTCTGGTGGCGCGAAATATCGGTCCGGCGGAACTTCTGGATTATGATCATACCCGCCTGCGCGGCCTTGCTCTTGAAGAAGGGTCGCATACGTCACATGTGGCAATTGTTGCGCGTGCGCTGGATATTCCGGTGCTGGGCGGGGTTAAAGGGGTTCTCGACAAGGTCGAAACCGGTGATCCGCTGATTGTCGATGCCGACAATGCACAATTGTTCGTCCGGCCGAGTGAAGATGTCCGTTCGGTTATTGACGGTGCGCTTCGTGCGCGGGCCGAGCGCAAGGCGCTTTATGCGCAGATGCGCGATATGCCGTCCCGGACATGTGACGAGATTGATATTTCGCTGAACGTCAATGCGGGGCTTTTGATCGATGTACCCCATGTGATTGAAAGCGGCGCGGACGGGATCGGGCTTTATCGGACGGAAATTCCATTTATGGTCAGATCGGCCATGCCAGATATTGGCGATCAGACCCGGCTTTACACCCGGATCTTTGAACAGGCGGAAGGTCGTCCGGTCGTGTTTCGGACGCTTGATGTCGGGGGTGACAAATTGTTGCCCTATTGGGAGGATATGACAGAAGAGAACCCGGCGATGGGCTGGCGCTCGATCCGCATTACGCTGGATCGGCCTGCAGTGCTTGTTCATCAGTTGCGCGCGTTGATCCGGGCCGCCCATGAGCGGGACCTGTATGTCATGTTCCCGATGATTGCCGAAGTCGCAGAGTTCGACCAGGCAAGGGCGCTTCTGGATCAGCAGTTGAAACGCGAAGCAGAACGCGGCTATGTACCGAACCGGGTCGAGGTTGGCGCGATGCTGGAGGTTCCGGCGCTGATATGGCAGGCACCGGCGCTTCTGGAGCGTGTCGACTTTTTGTCGGTTGGAACCAACGACCTGCTGCAGTTCATGTTCGCTGCTGATCGTGGAAACCCGCGGTTGGAAGGGCGATATGATACACTTTCGCCAAGTGTGTTTGCATTTATGCGGCAGCTTGTCACATTGTGTGACGAACGGAATGTGCGTCTGACCATCTGCGGCGAGATGGCCGGGCGACCACTTGAAGCGATGGCCCTGATCGGATTGGGCATTCGCCGCTTGTCCATGGCACCGGCTTCTATCGGTCCTGTAAAGGAAATGGTCCGGAGTCTGAATGTGAGAAGCGTTGAAGGATATGTCCTGTCGGTGATGGGAAGTTCGACCAAGTCATTGCGATCGCGTCTTAAGGCTTTCGCAATAGATCACGGTGTAAAACTTTAAAAACAATCGCTTTTGGTGGGGATTCTGCTATTTTTATTGCTAGATCGTAACGTGGGGGTGCGGAGTTGGCGATCGGAAAGCGAAAGGAAGATCATTTGGACGAGCAATCCGGGGGGCGCTTGCGTTTCAGGCCTTTGCCTGGAAATGGGCCGTCAAATGACATTAAGATGGAAGCAGATACCGGTAATTCCGCTGACCAGACCGAGGTAGGACGCCTTTTGCGCCATACCAGGAACAGCCTTGGTCAGAGCGTGGAAGACGTTTGTCAGTTATTGCGTATCCGCAAGATTTATATCGAGGCGATCGAGAACAGCGATTATTCGGTGTTGCCCGGTGGCCCGTATGGTTTGGGCTTTGTTAAAGCCTATGCCGAACATCTCGGACTTGACGGGGCAGAAATCGTGCGGCGTTTCCGCGTGGAAAGCAATGCGCCCGCAGCCCGAAGCGAGCTTAGTTTCCCAAAACCTGTTCAGGAAAGCCGCGTTCCCGGTGGAGCGGTTCTTCTGATTGCGGCATTGCTTGGTATCGGTGCCTATGGTGGCTGGTATTACTTGTCGAGCCAGGGAAAAACGATTGCTGATCTCGTTGATCCGCTGCCTGAACGTCTTGCAAGTTATACGTCGGGTGGTGAGCAGGCCGTTCCGGAACGCAATCTTGAAAATGCGGCGGATGCCCGTGCGGCAGAAGTCGAGCCATCCGCATCCGCAGAGCAACCTGCCGAAACGGCGGAAGCGCCAGCGGATGATTCAAATGCACCTGCATCTGTCGTGACAGAACAGGAACCGGTGGAGGAAACCGCAGAAGCCCCGCAAGTGGCTGATACGGTACCGGCAGAAACACCTGCGGCACAGAACGAAGTTGCCGAAGCACCTGCCCCGACAGCGCAAGCACCGGAACAATCAACCGCACAGTCGCCGTCATCGGCACCAGTTGCACCAGCGGCGGAAACGGCTTCTGTTCCGGCAGCACCGGCTGTTGACGAAGTTGGTGGCGGGCGTGTGTTTGGTGCGGTCAATCTTGACAGCCGTGTTACCATTGAGGCGGTCGAAACCAGTTGGGTTCGCATTCGCGAAGGTGATGGCAACATCCTGCTGACCCGGATGCTGAGTGCGGGGGATACCTATCGCGTGCCCAATAAAAACGGGCTGATGCTTGAAGTCGGTAATGCCGGGGCACTTACCTACAGCATTGATGGCAAGGAAGCCTTGCCGGTCGGTGAATATGGTGCGGTGATTTCGGACTTCTCTCTTGATGTTGAGGCCCTTGAAGGGGCCGGTGTAGCACCTGCACAGTAGTGCCGGGCCCTCTCGTTATCATGAGGGCACCAAAGATTTTGAAGAAAGCGGCCATATCAGGCCGCTTTTTTTATGACAGCTTTGCAAAATCTGACGGAAAAACCGTAAGGCAACGGTTTCTAATTGGCACTTGATAAGCTATATAGTCGGCCTAGAGACACAGATTTGCTTGGAACCGGAAATGAGCGTCCGCCCTTATCGAGATATTGAACGCCGCAAAAGCCGCAAGATCCGCGTTGGTAATGTGGAAGTTGGTGGAGACGCGCCGATTTCGGTGCAGTCGATGACCAATACCCTGACCACCGATGTTGCTGCGACCGTGGATCAGATCCTGCGCCTTGAAGAAGCAGGTGCCGATATTGTTCGTGTTTCCTGCCCGGATCGGGAGTCGACCGCGGCGCTTAAGGACATCATCAAGCAGGTGCATGTCCCGATCGTCGCCGATATACATTTCCATTACAAACGTGCCATCGAAGCCGCCGAAGCCGGTGCAGCGTGCCTGCGGATCAACCCGGGCAATATCGGATCGACCGATCGTGTACGTGAAGTCGTGAAGGCGGCAAAGGATCACGGCTGTTCGATGCGTATCGGGGTCAATGCCGGGTCGCTTGAAAAGGAATTGCTGGAACGTTATGGCGAGCCCTGCCCGGAGGCGATGGTCGAAAGTGCGTTGAACCACGCCAAAATCCTTGAAGATCAGGATTTCTACGAGTTCAAGATTTCGGTCAAGGCATCGGATGTATTCCTTGCGGTTGCCGCCTATTACGGTTTGGCCGAGGCATGCGATTATCCTTTGCATCTGGGGATTACCGAGGCTGGTGGCCTTCGCGGTGGTACTGTTAAATCGGCGATTGGCATGGGCAACCTTCTGTGGGCCGGTATCGGCGATACGTTGCGTGTGTCGCTTTCGGCAGACCCGGTCGAGGAAATCCACGTTGGTTATGACATTCTGAAATCTCTGGGCCTTCGGACCCGCGGTGTGCAGATCATTTCCTGCCCGTCCTGTGCACGTCAGGGCTTTAACGTTGTCGATACCGTGGCGGAGCTTGAAAAACGGCTGGCGCACATTTCGACGCCGATTTCGTTGTCGATCATTGGCTGTATCGTCAATGGCCCAGGCGAGGCGCGTGAAACCGATATCGGGCTTACCGGTGGCGGTGGTGGAAACCACAAGATGTATATTTCCGGTCGCCCGGATCACAATATCAGCACCGAAAAAATGGTCGACCATATCGTCGAACTGGTCGAAGAACGCGCCGCCAAGATCGAAGCCGAAGAAGCGGCAAAGCTGGCCGCGGCAGAATAGCGTAGCAGAATTGACGAATTTTGGCTTTCCGCCGTCCGGGTGGAAAGCTATTTTCATGTTCATATGAATTTGGGCCGATCATTTTGGCGCAAATATCTGGAATTCAAGTTAGATCGGAGACCCCAAAGTGGCATCGCTTCAACCCGTCCGTGGCACGCATGACCTTCTGCCTGAACAGAACCGTCTGCAGGATCATATCGCGCAGGTCGCGCGCGACATCGGCGAGTTGTATGGTTACCATCGCATGACCACGCCGATCTTCGAATTTACCGATGTCTTTGCACGGACCCTTGGCGATACGTCCGATGTCGTGACAAAGGAAATGTATACGTTCGAGGATCGCGGTGGTGAACAGATCACGCTACGCCCCGAAGGGACGGCCGGAATCGCGCGCGCCTACATCTCGAACGGGATGCAGCAGATGTCACCGGTCAAGGTTTCCTACTATGGGCCGATGTTCCGTTATGAACGTCCGCAGAAAGGCCGCCAGCGCCAGTTCCATCAGATCGGTGCGGAGCTTCTGGGCGTCGAGCAGGTCGCGGGCGATATCGAAATGATCGCATACGGCGCGCATATCCTTAAAAGCCTTGGTCTTTGGGAAAGCATAACGCTTGAGCTCAATACCCTTGGCGATCCCGAAAGCCGGGCTGCGTATCGCGATGTTCTGGTCGATTATTTCAAGGGACATTTCGACAGGCTGTCGGAAGATAGCCGGGCGCGTCTTGAAAAGAACCCGCTGCGTATCCTTGATTCCAAGGATGAAGGCGACAGGGAACTTGTGGCCAACGCACCGCTATTTGCCGAATATCTGAATGAACACAGTCAGGAATTCTTCAAGTCGCTGACTGGTGGACTTGGTGATATCGGGATCGGGTATGAGTTGAACCCGCGTCTGGTGCGTGGTCTGGATTATTATTGTCATACCTGTTTCGAGTTCACGACCAACACCCTTGGTGCACAGGGCACCGTGATGGCCGGTGGCCGTTACGATGGCCTGATTTCGACCATGGGTGGCCCGCAGACGGCTGGCGTTGGCTGGGCTGCAGGTGTTGAACGTCTGGCATTGATGGTCGGTGAAGCCCCGGCAGCACCACGCCCGGTTGCGCTGATCCCGATGGGGGATGCTGCCGAGGCACGATGCCGCACGCTGGCGCAGACTTTGCGTGAGGCGGGGGTCGCGGTCGAGCTTGGCTATGCCGGTAACATGAAAAAGCGCATGAAGCGTGCGGACAAGGCCAATGCGCATCTTGCGGTTATTCTTGGCGATGACGAACTGGCCAAGGGGATTGCACAGTTGCGCGACCTTGACAGTGGCGAGCAGCAGGAAATCGCACTTGATCAGCTTGCAGGCGTAATCGGCAAAAGGTAAGTGCAGGGTGACAGACGCATTCGCGCGTGAAGAAGCCGGAGACTGGCCACTGGATCGTCTGATGGTGATCGGGACCAATCATCGGCGCTCCAGCGAGGATACGCGCGACCGTCTGTTCATCGACGAAGCCCGCCTGCCGCAGTTCCTGTCGGCGATTTTGCAGGCCCGTTTGGGTCAGGCGATCGTGGTTTCGACCTGCAACCGCACTGAAATCCATTTGCTTGCGTCCGAAGCCGAACGCGGCCGGGAACGGTTGATCGATCTTTTGGCGCTTTGGGCGGATATTGATCGCGATAAGCTGGCAAGCGAGCTTTATATCCGTTCCGGGCGTGATGCGTTGCGCCATGTGTTTGCGGTTGCCGCGTCGCTAGACAGTCTGGTGATTGGCGAGCCGGAAGTCTTCGGACAGGTCAAGGATGCCCACCGGATCGCACGGCAGCATCAGCTTGTCGGACGCGAACTGGAACTGGTCTATCAGACGGCCTATGCCATTTCCAAAAAGGTGCGCAGTCGGACGGGGATCGGGCAGGGGGCGGTTTCGATTGCCGCGGCGGCACAGTCTGTTGCGCGTGACCTGCATGGCGATATTGCCAACTGCACATTGCTTTTGGCGGGTGCGGGGGACATGGGCGAACTGATTGCCGCATCCCTTGCCGAACGCGGTATGGGTCGGGTTCTTGTGACTGATAGGCTGGCGGCACGGGCGCGTCTTGTGGCGCGCCGCCTTGATTGCCACTGGTCGGAACTTGATGATCTGGATCGCTTGTTGGCCGAGGCGGACATGGTTCTGACCGCGGGTGGATCGCGCCGCTATATTATTGACAAAACGCGCGCCCTTGCCGCAATCAAACGCAGACGATATCGGCCGGTTCTGATGATCGATACCGCCGTTCCCGGTGATATCGACCCGCAGGTTGACGAAATAGACGAAGTGTTCTTTTACCGGCTGGATGATCTTGAAAAAATTGCCGCCGAAGGGCGTGGCGGGCGTGAAGAAAAGGCCGACGAAGCCTGGGCACTGATCGAGGAAGAGGTTGAACATTTCGTCCGTGTTCGGGCCGAGCGTGCCGCGATCCCGGCGATGGCGGATTTAAGAACACATTTCGAAACGGTGCGTGATGATGCGCTGCGCGAGAGCCACGGTGATGCTGAAAAGGCAACCCGGCTTTTGATCAATAGGTTGTTGCATGCACCGACCCAAGCGCTTAAAGACCTTGCGGCAACCACGGATGGTGCGGGAACGGTCGAATGGATGAAGGCACAAAAGCTTTTGACGCGTTTGTTCGCGTTGCAGTCCGAACCGAATGGCACCAAAGCCGAACAGAATGATGACCCCCCGAAGGAGGAAAAAGAGTGAGTCTGGACCCCGGTAAACTTGATGGCGTTGTACGCCGGTTCGACGAGCTCAAATCCCTGCTGTCAGGTGGAGCGGTGGATGGTGACTCGTTTGCCAAACTGTCGCGCGAATATGCCGAGCTGTCGCCGATTGTCGAAGCGGTCGAAAAGGTCAAAAAGCTTCGCGTTGATCTAGAAGGTGCGCAGGAAATTCTTGACGATGCGGGTTCTGATCGCGATATGCGCGAAATGGCCGAAGCCGAGAAATATGAAATCCTCGACGTGCTGCCGAAGGCCGAGCATGACGTGAAGCTGATGCTTCTGCCCAAGGATGATGCGGACGAAAAGAACGCCATCCTTGAAATTCGCGCTGGTACCGGGGGCGAGGAAGCTGCCCTGTTTGCCGCCGATCTGTATCGCATGTATCAGCGTTACGCGGAAAACCGCGGCTGGAAGTTCGAGCAGATGGACGCCAATGAAAACGATCTCGGCGGATACAAGGAAGTCATCGTCAACGTATCGGGTTCGGGCGTGTTTGCGCGCCTGAAATTTGAAAGTGGCGTGCATCGGGTGCAGCGTGTGCCCGTGACCGAAGGTGGCGGGCGCATTCATACCTCGGCGGCAACCGTTGCCGTTCTGCCCGAAGCCGAGGAGGTCGACATCCATATCGATCCAAAAGATTTGCGTATCGATACCTATCGTTCGCAAGGGGCGGGTGGCCAGCACGTTAACACCACGGATAGTGCGGTGCGTATCACCCATATCCCGACCGGTGTGGTCGCTGCCAGCCAGGAAGCAAAGTCGCAGCACAAGAACAAGGAAAAGGCGATGAAGATGCTGCTTTCGCGCCTGTATGATCAGGAGCGTGAAAGCAAGGACAGCGCGCGCGCAGCCGACCGTAAATCACAGGTCGGTTCCGGGGATCGTTCGGAACGCATCCGCACCTATAACTTCCCGCAGGGGCGTGTATCGGATCATCGTATCAACCTGACCCTTTATCGACTGGATGATTTCATTACAGGTGGACCGTCGGTTGATGAAATGATTGATGCCCTGATTGCGGAAGATCAGGCCCAGAAACTGGCCGAGATCGAGAATTGATCCCATGACGGCAGACCATGCCACCACGACCGACAACTTGGTAACCCTTGGCGCGCTGATGGCCGAGGCGGTTGGCGCATTGCGTGATGCTGGTATCGAAAATGCCCGAATGGATGCCCGTATTCTATTATCCGATGCAGCAGAAGTTGATGGTAGCCGGATTGCGGCATGGCCCGAGGATGTGGTTGCCAATGACCGTGCAGCAAAATTCCGGGACATGATCGCACGCCGTTTGAAGCGCGAACCGGTATCACGCATTTTGGGGCAACGGGATTTCTGGCGTCACAGTTTCAAGCTGTCCCCCGAAACCCTTGATCCGCGTCCTGATAGCGAGACGCTTGTCGAACTGGCTTTGGACTGGCTTGAAGACCGCGACGTGCCGACGGTTATTGATTTCGGAACCGGCACGGGATGCCTGTTGTTATGCATCGTCGGCGATCTGCAAAATGCCCGTGGGCTTGGCGTTGATATCAGTGCGGGGGCAGTTGCCTGCGCACGCGAAAATGCCGACCGCCTTGATCTTGGCGATCAGGTTGAGTTTCGTGTGTCGGACTGGGACAGTGCGATTACGGACGAGGAACGCCAGGAAGGTTTTGATCTGGTGGTGTCCAATCCGCCCTATATCACACGGGCAGATATGGAAATGTTATCGCCTGAAGTAAGCGAATATGATCCGCGTCTGGCGCTGACCGATGAAGGTGACGGGCTTAGTGCGTATCGCATTCTGTCACAGGTTGCATTTTCACTCGTCAAACCGGCCGGATTCGTGATTTTTGAAATCGGGCAGGGACAGGAAGAAGACGTTGCCCGCCTTTTGGTCGAGGCCGGATTTGTCGGCGTGGAATATCGGGAGGATCTGGGTGGCATCGTGCGCTGCGTTGCAGCCAAAAAGACCCGCTGTTCTGTCGGGCGCTGTGTGATCTGACCGATCTGCCACGTCATTGCAAAAAAAATACGGGCATTGAAAAAAACAGTTGGAATAAGGCGTCAAGCCATATAGGTTGTTTTTACGGGCCGGGTGCCCGACGCGCTATGAAAGCGCCGTGTTCCCCTGTAAACAGTAATGAATCTCCGTTCCCTTTAAGGTTTTCGGCGGGTTTGTCGTAGTGCCGTTCAATCGGTGCTGTTTAGCGGGAAATATGTTTTTCAGACGGAGTGGTTCCGGGATTCCTTTATGAATCCGGATTTGTCCTTCAACACCAAAGACATGTTGATATGAGAAATAACAACAACAACAACAATAATAAGCGTCCGCGCGGTCGGCAGCAGCCGAATAAACGTCCTGTAAATCCGAAATTTCAGACTTTTGACAGTAACGGTCCGGACGGGCGCGTTCGTGGAAACGCCCAGCAGGTTTACGAAAAATACGTTTCGCTGGCGAAGGATTGTACTGACGATCCGGTCCTTGCTGAAAACTATTACCAGCATGCGGAACACTATCATCGTATTCTGCAAGCCGCGATTGACTGGGAAAACCAGCGTCGTGAAGAGCGTGGCGACAATAACAGCCCGCGTCCGCAGCGAAATGATCGCAATGACCGTAACGATCGGGGCAACAACCGCCCGAACCGTGACGAGCGCAGCGAGAACCAGAATGGGGACGACAGCAGCGACAATTCTGTCAATCAGGATGATGTTGCGGCGTCGGCAGATAATACGTCCAATGATACCGGCACCAATTCGGCCGATAGCAATGATGTTGCAGCTTCTTCTGCTGCTTCTTCCACGGACAACAACGATGGTGATGCTGCACCGGTAAAACGTGCACCGCGTGCACGCCGTGCTGCGCCGCGTGGTCGCCCGCCAAAAGCCGCATCCGAAGACAGCGATCAGCCATCTTTGGATATTGGCCCAGCTGACAATGCCGATGCTGATACCGATAGGTCGGCGGACGGCGAAGAAAAGAAACCGCGCAAAGCTGCTGCCGGAACAAGCCGCACACGTGGCCGTCATCCGACAGCGCGTCGTGGCCGCAGCCGTGCTGCCGGTCGCGAAGATGGCGATGAAGGTACAAGCGAAGACAAATCAGCGGAACCGGTTTCCGCCTGATCATTTGGCTTGTCACGATTACAACAAACCCCGCCGGAGAAATCCCGCGGGGTTTGTTGTTTCCGGGCCCTCGAAGTGCCACGTTGCCACAGCTTTATTTACGGTGCTGTCAATTGGACTTCTTGATGTGAAACCCAGCATCCATAAATAGTTAATATGATGCAACTGCAGATTTTAACTGCTATCACTTGATGGAAGTATGACCTGCTGGAGGATCGAAAGGCATTTTAATGCATTGGGGTCTCTTCGCTAAAAGACAGGTAAACATTCTTGGGGGGTGAATGATGGGGGCAGGCTTGTTCCGCGTCATTATGGTACTGCTGTGGGCGCTTGGCGCTATGGTTGTCGCGCTTGGCGTTTTTAACGGTGATTATGAGCTGGCTTTGTTAGGGGCGGTTTGTTTTATCATTCCGATGTTCCTGCCGCTGGTTGTGATCGTGCTTAATCGTGCGCAATCATCCCCGTCGAAGAAAAAACAATCTGTATCACCAATGGTAGCGGCCAAGATGAAAGCCGAGGGCCAATGGGCCAAGGCCGAAGACCTGGAAGCGCGAAAGCTTCTTGATCCCAAGCCGTCAATCGTTCTGGGACGCTGGGGGGCTGAAGAGCGCCTGATCGGGGCATCGGGATTGCGCCGAGTGATAACATTCGCCAGCAAGCCGGAAGAATATTATCGCGCTTCGGCGGAGCCAAACGCCTTGCTCCATACTGGTGCGCTGTTTGTTTATGAACGTTATGGCAGCATCTATCGTGCGGTGCATGAGCGCCGCAAAAAACTTGGGCAGCGGATCATCGTGATTGATCCGCATGGTCAGGCCGGCGCAGAAACCGATCAGTTCAATCCATGCGATTTTATACGCCAGCAGGGCGAAGGATTAATTGCCGATGCCGGTTTGATTGCCGATACATTGTTGGCACCGGCATTTGTACAGGAACTGGACGAGCAGGAAACACGTGCGGCACGCACCCTTTTGCAGGGGTTCATTGTTTACACAATGCAAACCAGCCTGAAAGAAAGCAGAAGCCTTGCCGAAGTTCGCCGCAACCTGGTCATGCCATCGCACCGTTTCTATAAAATACTTGAGGATCTGATGGGGATTGAATCCGCAGATGGCAGGATTTCTGATATCGCCCTGACGATCCTTGATATGACCGAAGATCAGCGGATGTCGATTATCGAGGCGTGCCGGATGGCAACGGCCGATTTTGACAATCCGGCGATTGCACGTGTCGTCAGCAATAGCACATTTGGTCTTGATGATCTGACGGGGCGACCGGTATCCATTTTCATTGTCGGTCAAATGGGCGGTGACACACCGGCCACCCAAACCGCATTCAGCCGGGTGATGATTGGTGCGATGATGCAGCTGATTGCCCGCCGGGACTGGAAAAGCGGGGATGCAGAATTTCTGGTGTTGCTGGACGGTATCGAGGCCGTTGGCCGGATGCCGTTATTTGAACGTCTTTTGGGTGGCGGGTTTGGCGATGGTATGATCATCTGGCCCGGTTTTTCCGGTGTTAGCGGCCTGATGGATGTTTGCCTGAATTGGGAAAATGTTGTCGGGAAGGCGGATGCGATTTCGGTGCTGAGCCAGGATGGGGCTTTCAACCTGGATTGGGTTGCCGGACTGACTGCGATGTCGAAATTTGACGATACCGGGGGTGGTGTAAGCGGTGATCGCCCGGTGCATCTGCGACCCCAGGACAATCAGCCAATCCTGCGATCAACCGAAGTTGCGCGTTTCCCGGTCGAAGAACAGATCCTGTTTCGTAAAGGAACCCCGCCGATCCGGGCATACCGGATCGACTGGTACCATGACGAGATGTTTCAGGGCATGGCCGTACATGCCCCGACATTCAGCTAGCATTATGCCACGGTGACTATATCTTCCGGATGGATGGCACCGGAACCGAGTGCTTCGACATAAACCCCCATATAAAGGTGGTTCATACCTTTACGCAGCAGCAGGGGCACATTGATGTCGGACTCTGCCGTGCCGGGGTTGACGCTGGTTGCTTTGCAGCGTGTGATCGGGTGGATAACGCGGAAATCAACGCCATTAATCTGAATGATCTGGCCTTCTTCCCATTTCAGTTCCGCCCATGGTTCAAGCCCGTCAATCAGCAGATTACCGCGGAAGCGCATCGGATCGATTTCTGTCTGGGCGACACGGTCGCCGAAATCGCGCACCGATGCCAGATTGATGATCGAGATATAGGGTTCCTTCATGTCGCCGAAGCTGACATCGGGGACAGAATAAATTCTGGGCGTTCCGGCGATCTCGTTTTTCAGGAATGCCGACAGGAAATCCTCAATCACGGTACGGCCCATCTTGTCGTCAATATTGCCTTTGCAGATTGCCCGGCCGTTGCGCAGGATCGCCAGTGTCGTCGTGGCATCGTCATATTCAATGCCGAGTTCAGCCAGCTTGGGCGTGTTAACCAGTTGCAGGAAATTGCTTTTGCGCGCCCATTCGTGCACACCGTCCTGACCGACCGATGATTGGGTGGCGATGATGAAGCGACGATCATCTTGCAGCATCTTGTGTGCAGTGATGTCGGCGGCAGGCATTTCAATGCCGCTGAGCCCTTTGACGGGGTAACGTTTGATGGCTTTAAGCTGGACAGTCATGGCATTCGATCCTGTGTGGCATAATATGCATATCGGCAAACGGGGCGGGCCGGGTTGCAAGCCGTAAAAATATGAAGGGCGACGTTAATGCCTTGCATTCCCAAGGGCAAGACTTCCTGTGCGGTCTTGCGCAACGGATTTGCCGGGAATGACAGTGCTTTTCGTCGCAATCTTGAATGATGCCAGAAAACGGTTTTGCGATGCACAATTAATTCTTGCAACTTTTGTAGGGGTATCGTCTTGCAAAGCCCTGAAACTGAGACATATCAAAGACGTCGGCAATGGAAAGGGTGATAATTTCCATTGTGGATAAAACCACTTAAGGTCGCGGATGCTTCCAAGAAGGTCCGCATGTTACGATACTGTTGGCTCAAGGAGTGACAGGCATGGAATTCGAAAAATTTACGGACCGGTCCAAAGGCTTTCTTCAGGCGGCGCAATCATTGGCGCTGCGTGAAAACCATCAGCAATTTGTGCCGATCCACCTTCTGAAAGTGCTGCTTGACGACGAAGAAGGTCTGGCAGCCAATCTTATCAAGGCGGCGGGCGGAAAGCCGAAAACGGCACAGGATCGCTGTGCGCAGGAATTGGCAAAACTGCCCAAGGTATCGGGCGGCAATGGCCAGATTTATCTGTCGTCCGATTTTGCCCGGTTGATTGATCAGGCACAGGAAGTCGCCAAGAAGGCGGGTGACAGCTATGTCACTGCTGAACGGTTGTTGCTGACCATTGCACTTGATCCGAAATCGGTTGCGGGCAAGGTCCTGGCCGATGCGGGCGTTACCGCGCAGGCGCTTAATGGTGCCATCAATGACGTCCGTAAAGGCCGTACTGCCGATAGTGCCGGTGCGGAAAGCCAGTATGATGCGCTTAAGAAATATGCGCGTGATCTGACGGCTGCAGCACGTGAAGGCAAGCTTGACCCGGTGATTGGTCGCGACGAGGAAATTCGTCGCGCCATACAGGTCCTGTCGCGCCGGACAAAAAACAACCCGGTTCTGATCGGCGAGCCCGGCGTGGGTAAAACCGCCATTGCCGAGGGTTTGGCGTTGCGCATCGTCAAGGGTGACGTGCCTGAAACGCTTAAGGACAAAAAGCTTCTGTCGCTTGATCTTGGGGCGCTGATTGCCGGTGCCAAGTTCCGCGGCGAGTTTGAAGAACGCCTGAAAGCGGTTATGTCCGAGATCGAGGCCGAAGCAGGACAGATTGTTCTGTTCATTGACGAATTGCACACGCTGGTCGGGGCCGGAAAGGCCGAGGGGTCGATGGATGCGTCGAACCTTCTGAAACCGGCACTGGCGCGCGGCGAGCTTCACTGCGTCGGGGCAACGACCCTGGACGAATACCGGCAGCATATTGAAAAAGACGCGGCGCTTGCCCGTCGTTTCCAGCCGGTCTTTGTTTCAGAACCCAGCGTTTCCGATACAGTTTCCATTCTGCGCGGCATCAAGGAAAAATACGAACTCCATCACGGCGTGCGTATTGCCGATAATGCGCTGGTGGCAGCGGCAACGCTTTCGAACCGGTACATCACGGATCGTTTCCTGCCCGATAAGGCGATTGACCTTATGGATGAGTCGGCTTCGCGCCTTCGGATGGAACTGGACTCAAAGCCCGAGGAAATTGACGAGCTTGATCGCCGTATCATTCAGCTGAAGATCGAGCGCGAGGCGCTTAAGAAAGAGGAAGACCGGGCATCGAAAGATCGTCTGGGGCGCCTTGATAAGGAACTGGCCGAACTTGAAGGCAAATCGGCGGAGCTGACTGCGAAATGGGAAGCCCAGAAAAAGGAACTGGCGGCATCGACCCATATCAAGGAACAGCTTGATCAGGCACGCGGCGAACTTGAACGCGCGATGCGTGACGGACGTCTGGACCGTGCCGGGCAGCTTCAATACGAAGAAATCCCGGCACTGGAACGGTTGCTTGAAAAGGCCGAAGACGATCAGGCCGACGGCATGAAAGAAGAAGCGGTGACGGAAAAGCACATTGCTTCGGTCGTGTCGCGTTGGACGGGTATCCCGGTTGACAAGATGCTGGAAGGCGAACGTGAAAAGCTGCTTGGGATGGAAGATATCCTGCGCAAACGCGTCGTCGGTCAGGATGAAGCCGTAAGGTCGATCTCGAACGCGGTGCGCCGTGCGCGTGCCGGGTTGCAGGACCCGAACCGGCCGATGGGATCGTTCCTGTTCCTTGGCCCGACTGGTGTTGGTAAAACTGAATTGACCAAGGCGCTTGCGCAGTTCCTGTTTGACGATGAACAGGCCATGGTCCGCATCGATATGTCGGAATTCATGGAAAAACATGCGGTGTCACGGCTTATCGGTGCGCCTCCGGGCTATGTCGGGTACGAGGAAGGCGGTTCGCTGACCGAAGCAGTGCGGCGGCGTCCGTATCAGGTGGTGCTGTTTGACGAAGTTGAAAAAGCCCATCCCGATGTGTTCAACGTTCTGTTGCAGGTTCTTGACGAAGGTCGTTTGACCGATGGGCAGGGACGCACGGTCGACTTCCGTAATACGTTGATCATCCTGACGTCGAACCTGGGGGCCGACATTCTGGCCAATCAGGAAGAAGGTCATGATAGCAGCGAATTGCGCAGCCAGGTGATGGAAGTCGTGCGGGCGTCGTTCCGCCCGGAATTCCTGAACCGGTTGGACGAAGTCCTTCTGTTCCATCGCCTGAAACGTGCCCAGATGGATACGATTGTTGATATCCAGTTGGGGCGTCTTGAAAAACTGCTGTTTGATCGCAAGATCACCCTGCAGCTTGACGAGTTTGCCAAAAGCTGGCTGGCCGATAAGGGGTATGACCCGGTCTATGGTGCGCGTCCGCTTAAGCGGGTTGTTCAGCGCTATTTGCAAAACCCGCTTGCAATGCAAATCCTTGAAGGTGGGATCAAGGATGGCGATACCATCCCGGTTTCTGCTGAAGGCGGTCAGTTACTTCTGAACGGCAAGAAGGTCGAACTGGTCGACTGATCATCGCAGATTTGAAATCTTGCAAAACCCCGGTCCCGGATCGGGGTTTTGTCTTTTCAAGGCCATGATCTGCCTGCAGGATGATGAAAATACCAAATCCAAGGGGACATCCATGCGATCACTGCCACCAAAACCCAAGACCTTTACCCGATTGATTGTGTCCGCGTCGTTTCTGGCCCTGATGGCCGGACTATCGGTTGATGCATCTGCGCAATCGTTTTTTGACAAGGCTAAGGAAGCACTTGGCAGCGTGACAGGGAACACGACTGGCAGCGGATCGGGCAGCAGTTCGGCGTCGATGGCGAGGTTATCCGATGAAACGGTCTCCGATGCCCTGCGTCAGGCGCTTGATAAGGGGGTTGAGGTTGTCACCACCGATCTTGGCGTGACGGATGGCTTCAATGCCGATCCGGTGGCGCATATTCCGCTGCCTGATAGCGTCAAGCATGCGCAATCCCTGCTAAGTGCTGCCGGGCTTGGCAGTTATGGCGAGGAAATTGAATTGCGAATGAACCGCGCGGCCGAACAGACCATGCGGGATGCCGGTGATATTCTCGCCGATGCCGTCAGCCGCATGACGCTTGAAGATGCCAAGGGTATTCTTGATGGGCCGGAAGATGCCGCGACGAAATATCTGCGCCGTGTATCGGGCGGGGATATCGAAAGCAGATTGCGGCCGGTAATTGGCGAAGCATTGGCCGAAACCGGCGCGTTGCAGCTTTATGATCAGATGATGGGGCAGTACGACACATTGCCGATGGTGCCCGATATCAAGGCGTCACTTTCCGATCATGCCACCGACAAGGCGATGGATGGCCTGTTTTATTACATCGCAAAACAGGAAGCCGATATCCGTTCTGATCCGTCACGCTGGACAACGGATGTGTTGAAAAAGGTCTTTTCGACCGTGAACTGAACGGCTTAGCTATAACGTTCGGGAAGCTGTTGCCAGCGTTTGCGCATGGCGTTGATTTTATCATCGGGGACGCCATGGATATTGCCAAATCGTCCATGGCATTCGATGATCTGCAATGCGGCATGGTGGCGTTCCGCCATGTCGAGATAGGCCTGCATTTCCCAGATTTCACTAAATGTGTTGGAAACAACAACGCTTTGCCCGGCTGATAGATGCCCGTCGCATTCGGCTTCGCAGCGTGCATGAACGTCACGCAGTTTGCGGCTATCAAACCGGTAATTGCCGTTGCGGTCGATCATGAACTGATCGGCTTCGAGATGGACTGCATCGGTTATCTGGCAAATCGCGGCGGCAAGGGTTGATTTGCCTGATCCGGGAAGGCCCCGGATCAGGGTTAACATCGGTTTATCCGCCAAATGATTTGCCATTGGTTCCTGTTACTGCCCGCCACGTTTGCGCTGATACAGGGCATCAAGAGCCTGGCCATAGGCTGCCTTGATCTTGTGGCGACGGATTTTCATTGATGGCGTCAGCATCTCGTTATCAATCGAGAACGGGCTTTCGGCGAAGGTAAAGCTTCTGACCTTTTCAATCGTCGAAAGACGGCGATTGACATGATCAACCGCGGTGCGGATTTTCTTGCGGAATTCCTCGTTCTCGCCAAGGAGATCAATATTGTTCTCGATCCCGTTTTCCTTGGCGAATTCGCGCATGAAATCCTCGTCCGGCCACAGGACAGCAACCAGATAAGGTTTGTCGTCGCCGTAAACCATCGCCTGGGAAATTTCGGTTTCCAGCGTCAGAAGACCCTCGATCCGTTGGGGCGAGATATTGTCGCCCCCGGAATTGACGATGATATCCTTTTTGCGGTCCGTGATGACAAGGCTGCCTTCTTCGTCGAACTTGCCGATATCCCCGGTATGCAGCCAGCCATCTATGATGGTGGCAGCAGTGACTTCGGGCAGGTTCCAGTACCCCTTCATCATGCTTTCGCCGCGCAGCAGGATTTCGCCGTCATCGGCGATTTTCGCCTCGGCCCCGACCATCGGCGGGCCAACAGTACGCAATTTGTTGTTTTCGGCACGGTTGCACGACACGACCGGGGCAAATTCGGTTTGGCCATATCCCTGAAGGATACGAATGCCGCACGAAACAAACAGAACGCCAAGTTCGTAGTTCAGAGGACCGCCGCCTGATACCATGGCCTTGATCCGGCCGCCGAAACGCTGACGCAATTTGCGGCGCAACAGAATCTCGCAAACGAAATTCTGGATTTTTTCAATCAGGCTGAGCGGTTCTTTTTCGTAAGTCTTGCGACCAAGCTTGAGCGTCAGGTTAAACAGCTTCTGCTTGAAGCCGCCTTCTTTTTCGACCATGCGGCTCATGCGCTGATAGAGCATTTCATAAAGGCGCGGCACCGCCGTCATGATGGTTGGTCGGACTTCGGCAAGGTTTGCGGCAAGCTTGTCGAGGCTTTCGGCGTAATAAATCTGCGCGCCGATGCTCATCGGGAAGTAAAGGCCCGCGGTATGCTCATACGAATGCGACAATGGCAGGAAGGACAAAAAGACTTCTTCCTCGATCCCCAGCGTTTCGATGATATCAAACGCCCCCATGCAGTTTGACAGGATCGCCCCATGGCTGAGCATAACGCCCTTGGGCGCGCCGCCCGTGCCGGATGTGTATATCAGGCAGGCAAGCTGATCGCGTTCAATATTGGCAACCCATGCATCGATATCATCGGTTAGTCCGCGCCCCTGCGAAATCATATCTTCCCAGCGGATGATGGTGATGTCACCAACAAAGCTTTGACCCCAGTCTTCCATCATGATGGCATGACGGCAGCGCCCGCTATCAAGGGCAGCATGCAAGAACGGCTGGGCGAGTTTTTTGGTCGATATGATGGCAATGCCTGCACCGCTGTCTTCGATCGCGTGCAGATGATCGCGTTCGGTATTGGTGGTATAGGCGGGAACGGTCAGGGCACCAACACACATGATCGCCAGATCGGCAATACCCCATTCGGTGCGGTTTTCCGACACCAGCAAAACCCGGTCACCGGGGCGAACCCCGATTTTATAAAGCGAGCGCGCCAATGCGCGCACCTGATCGGCGGCGTCATTCCAGCTGGTCGGGACAAACTCACCTGTCTCACCATCCTTGGTCCACAAGAACGGAGCATCCCCGTATTTTTCAGCCTGTTTGAAAAACATCGACGGCAAGTTCTGCCAATCGGCATAATCCTGCAAATTCGTCATGACGCTTCCTTGCCTTGTTGTCGTTTCTCTTAGTCTTCATACAGTGATCTTGGCGTCACTGTTTACGTCTGTCACCGCATTGTGATCGCAAACTATCAAAAGTTCGGCCTTCCATCACAGATGCACGGGGCCACATTGCTTTTGTTATCAGGGATTGCGGCATTACGCAGCCGGAAAATGATCTTTGAACCGTTCAAATGCGTGCGACTTCACACCGTAGGAAAAATTCGTTGGGTTCCATCGATGATAGCGATTTCACAAGCCGGGTTCAAAACGCTATTGTCGGTATTGAAATTCGCCCCGTTTGATGTGCGCGCACAGACAAAGCTGTTATCGGCACTGGCGCAGGGCCCCCGGCCAGCATATATCGGGGCATGGATGTTTCGGGCCTGAATGTAAAAGGCCTGATGGCATAATCGACTGTCTGGAGGACAAATGAACGCGACCGACAAGAATTTGCCGACCTGGGATCTGACCGATCTCTATAACGATCCCAAAGACCCGGCCATCCGGCGTGATCTTGACGATGCCAAAGCCCGCTCGGACGCCTTCCAGAAAAACTATCAGGGCAAGCTTGCCGATCTTTCGGGGAATGAACTTGCAGCCGCAATTGCCGAATATGAAGCCATCAGTGAAGTCTGTGGCCGGATCGGATCATTTGCCCAACTGCTGTATGCAGGCGATAGCTCGGACGCTGCGATTGGTCAGTTCTATCAATCCGTTCAGGAAGAAATGACGAGCATTTCCAGCCTGTCGCTGTTCTTCGGTCTTGAAATCAACCGGATTGAGGAAGAGGTGCTTTCGACAAAATATGACGAAAGTGCCGCCCTTCGCCGCTATCGCCCGTGGCTTGATGAAAACCGTGCTTTCCGTCCGCACCAACTTTCGGACGAGGTCGAGCAGGTCCTGCATGAACGCCGCGTTGCCGGTTCAAGCGCATGGGTGCGTTTGTTCGATCAGACGATGGCCGATCTGCGTTTCCCGATGAATGGCGAAGAACTGACCATGTCGGATGTCGCCAATATGCTGTCTTCGACCAAGGTGGCGGAACGCAAGGCAGCGGCAAAATCGATTGGCGATGTCCTAGGCAAAAACATCAAGCTTCTGGCCCATATCACCAATACGCTGGCCAAGGACAAGGAAATTGACGACCGGCTGCGTAAATTCGCAACCCCCGTGTCGGCGCGCAACCTGTCAAACCAGGTCGAAGACGATGTTGTCGAGGCGCTGAATTCCGCAGTCGCCAGCAGCCATGCCGATCTGTCGCATCGGTATTACCGCCTCAAAGCCAAATGGTTTGGCGTTGATCAGCTTGATTACTGGGATCGCAATGCGCCGCTTCCAGATGATGATGATCGCCATATCGATTGGGACACGGCGCGTAAAACCGTCCTTAAGGCATATGGTGAATTTTCGCCCGAGCTCGCTGAAGTCGGTCAGAAATTCTTTGATAATCCGTGGATTGATGTGCCGCCGCGCCCCGGTAAATCATCGGGGGCCTTTGCCCATCCGACCGTACCGTCAGCCCACCCGTACCTTCTGCTGAACTATCACGGCAAAACGCGCGACGTGATGACGCTGGCGCACGAACTTGGCCATGGGGTTCATCAGGTTCTTGCCGGGGAGCAGGGCTATTTCCTGTCCGATACGCCGCTGACACTTGCGGAAACCGCGTCTGTTTTCGGTGAAATGCTGACCTTCCAGTCGATGCTGCGGGCGGAAACAGATCCGAAGATGAAGCGCATCATGCTGGCCGGCAAGGTCGAGGATATGCTCAACACCGTCGTGCGCCAGATCGCGTTCTTTGAATTTGAGAAACGCGTCCATACCAAGCGCCGCGAAGGGGAGTTGACGGTCGATGAGATCTGCGAGATCTGGCTTGCCGTACAACATGAAAGTCTGGGTGATGCGATCCGGTACGAGGACGAGTACAAATTTTACTGGTCCTATATCCCGCATTTCATCCATTCGCCGTTTTATGTTTACGCCTATGCGTTTGGCGATTGCCTCGTGAATTCGCTGTATGACGTTTATGAAAATGCCGAAGACGGTTTCCAGCAGAAATATTTCGAAATGCTGAAAGCCGGTGGCACCAAACGCCATCAGGAACTGCTGGCACCGTTCGGTCTGGATGCCTCCGATCCGGCATTCTGGCAGCGCGGCCTTAACATGATCAAACGCATGATCGACGAGTTGGAGGAACTTTCCTGAGATGAGCAATGACGACGAAGATTTCACCGCCCAAAACGAGAGCAATCGGTTCGGCGGGAGGGTTCGTCGTTATGCGAAGGTGGGGGCGTCGGCTGGAAAGCTGGCTGCACGCCTTGCCACGGGAAAAATGTTCGGCGGTGATATCGATCATGCGAAATATGCCGCCGAACTGACATCCGCCTTGGGCGGACTTAAGGGCCCGTTGATGAAGGTTGCGCAAATCCTGTCGACCATCCCCGATGCCCTGCCAAAGGAATATACCCAGGCACTGGCAACGCTTCAGGCGGATGCCCCCAGTATGGGATGGCTGTTTGTCAAACGCCGGATGCGCACCGAATTGGGGGCGGGATGGCAGGAAAAATTCACCGATTTCAGCCGTGATGCGGTGGCCGCGGCATCGCTTGGGCAGGTTCATCGTGCCACACTTGATGATGGTCGAACGGTGGCCTGCAAGCTGCAATATCCCGATATGTCGGCGACAGTGGAAGCCGATCTTAAGCAGCTTCGCGCTGCCTTTGCGATCTATCGCCGGTATGACAGCGCGATTGATGCCGAAAATATCCAGTTGGAACTGACCGCGCGCCTGCGTGAAGAACTTGATTACGAACGCGAAGCCCGCAACATGCAGCTTTATCGCCATATGGTGGCGGATGAAAATTGCGTGCATGTGCCCGAACCGGTGATGGACCTTACGACCAAGCGGCTTCTGACCATGACGTGGCAGACTGGGCAGAAATTCCAGAGCTTCCTTGATAGTGATCCGTCGCAGGAAGCACGCAATCAGGTGGCGCTGAACATGTTTCGCGCGTGGTATGTACCATTTTACCGTTATGGCGTGATTCATGGCGATCCGCATCTGGGGAACTATTCGCTGCGCGATGATCTGTCGGTCAATCTGCTTGATTTCGGCTGTATCCGTATTTTCCCGCCTGCTTTCGTCAATGCCGTCATCACGCTTTATGAAGCATTGCGGGATAAGGACGAGGAAAAGGCGGTTCATGCCTATCAAAGCTGGGGATTCGATAACCCGTCACGAGAACTGATTGATGTTCTTAATATCTGGGCTGGTTTTGTCTATGGCCCGATCCTTGATGATCGCGAACGCCGGATGGATGAAACCAATTCGGTGGCCTATGGGGCGGAGGTCGCGGGCAGGGTGCACCGTGAGTTGCGCCGCGTCGGTGGGGTCAAGCCGCCGCGCGAATTTGTTCTGGTGGATCGTGCGGCCGTTGGGCTTGGTGCGTTGTTCCTGCGCCTTGATGCGCATCTGAACTGGTATCAGATATTCAACGATCTGGTCGGAAACTTTGATGCGGACATATTGGCCCGCAATCAGGATGCTGCCCTTTCCAAAGTCGGGCTGGATCGTCCAGAAAACTGATCCGATTTCCCTGTTTTATAATTTTATTTTTGACGTTCCGGATCGAAAGAATCGGTTGGGTCGATTTGCTAATTGATCGGCTATTTCGGAACAATACAGTTTTGCATGATCCTTTTTCGGCTATTTAATCCGAAATTTCCCTACTTGAACGACCCTGGGTGTTGAAAACTTTTTCCTTTCTTTGCTTGCGTTGTGATGGGTTTGGTGAAAACCTGCGGGTGTGTTTTTCAAATAATATTCACTTACCGCGATGGCGTGAAATAGGGGAAACTTCCATAAATCAAGGGATTGATTCTATCTGTTCGGGATAAGGACCTGTTACAGGGTGGAAATAATATGTGCGAAAATCCGCTCACATGTGTTTTGAGATAATATAAACTGAAATTAAGTTAAAGTGATTTTTTATAGGGTTTTGATGTTGTCGCAGGCCGGAAGAAATCGCATCTTGCATTCAACGCAGACAAGGCAGGGCGTCATTGATTGTTTGTCCTGAGCACCAATGGCGGGTGGGACCTGACTTGTCGCCAAGGCTTTTTGCCTCGGAATGCGTGGTGGGAAAGTGGGCGGTTTCTTCTGTTAAAGCGGAAGAACCGCCTTTTTTCTTGCCGGGCAAGGGTAATCGTGGCCAGTCTGATGCGCAGCAGGCACCGGACGCGGACCGCGTTTTATAAAAACAAAAATGCCGTGCTTATTCATAATTGTAGGGAAGGAGGTTGAACGCGATGAAACTGGCCGTTCCAAAGGAAATATGGCCCGGGGAAAGGCGCGTTGCCGTTACACCAGATACCGTCAAGAAACTGATTGGTCTTGGGTTTGACGTTGCAATCGAAGCTGGTGCCGGAATTAACGCCGCGATACCGGATGATCGCTTTGCCGATGCCGGTGCAACCATTGCCAAAACAATGAAAACCACCGTCAAGGATGCCGATGTCATCCTGAAGGTGCGTCCACCGGTTGTTGATGGCAAAACCGACGAGCTTGCCGCCTATAAAAAGGGTGCCGCCGTCATTGCCTTGCTTGATCCGTATGATCGCAAGGATCTTATTGAAAAAATGGCGGCGGCCGGGGTTTCGTCCTTTGCGATGGAACTGATGCCGCGCATTTCGCGTGCCCAGTCTATGGATGTGCTATCGTCACAATCCAACCTGGCGGGGTATCGTGCGGTGCTTGATGCCGCCCATGAATTTGGCCGGATTTATCCGATGATGATGACAGCCGCCGGGACGTTGCCACCCGCACGCGTTGTTATCGTCGGGGCCGGTGTTGCCGGGCTTCAGGCGATTGCGACCGCCAAGCGCCTTGGCGCGGTGGTTTCCGCGTTTGATGTGCGCCCGGCGGTCAAGGAACAGGTTCAATCGCTTGGCGGGACGTTTATCGAGGTCGAAGACGACGCAGCCGACGGCGAAACCGCAGGCGGTTATGCCAAGGAAATGTCGGACGAATACAAGGCCAAACAGGCCGCCAAGCTTAAGGAAGTTCTGGCAAAGACCGATATCGTCATCACAACAGCATTGATTCCGGGCCGTCCGGCACCGGAAATCGTTACCGCCGACATGGTCGCGGGCATGAAGCCGGGATCGGTCATCATTGATCTTGCGGCTGAACGCGGTGGCAACGTTGCGGGTGCGAAACTTGGTGAAACGGTTGTGACCGATAATGGTGTGAAAATCATTGGCCCTGAAAACATCACCAGTTCCGTCGCAACCGATGCAACGGCGATGTATGCCAAAAACCTTCTGAATTTCATCACGCTGTCCGTTGACAAGGAAAAAGGCACGTTGGCCTTCAATGCCGAAGACCAGATTATTGCCGAAACCATGCTGACCCGTGATGGCAAGGTTGTTCATTCGAAATTCGGTGGTGAGGAGGTCGCAAATGGCTGATCAATCCGTAACCCAAAATGCGGCCCAGAATGCCGCCGAGAATGCCAACGAGCTGCGCGATGCGGCCCTTGGTCTGGCCGAAAAGGCCGCAAAGCTTGCCGATAGCCTTGCCAATCAGGCGGGCGATATGGCCAGCTCGGCCAACACGGTTGTCCATACAAGCGGTGTCAGCCCTACGGTGCTTGGCCTGACGGTGTTTGTTCTGGCCTGCTTTGTTGGCTATTACGTTGTGTGGAAAGTCACCCCGGCCCTTCATTCACCGTTGATGGCGGTGACCAATGCCATTTCATCGGTGATCATTGTTGGTGCGCTTCTGGCGGCTGGCCCGATTGATATGAACCTGTCCAAGGCGATGGGCTTCATTGCCGTGGTGCTGGCGTCGGTCAACATCTTTGGCGGTTTCATCGTCGCACAGCGCATGCTGCACATGTTCAAGAAAAAGAAGTAGGGGGAACACACAATGTCGGAAAACCTGTCGGCTTTCCTGTATCTGGTGGCGTCCGTCTGCTTCATTCTGTCGCTGCGCGGTCTGTCTTCACCGGAAACGGCACGTAACGGGAATATCCTTGGCATGGTGGGGATGGCGATTGCCATTCTGACCACCCTGGCATCACCCGAAGTCGTGTCTTATACCACCATCATTGTCGGCATTTTGCTTGGCGGGGCCATTGGTACGGTCATCGCGCTCAAGATCAAGATGACCGCATTGCCGCAACTTGTTGCCGCCTTCCACTCGCTGGTGGGTCTGGCAGCGGTGTTTGTTGCCGCCGCCGCCCTTTATTCGCCGGGGGCCTATGGCATTGGCACGGCGGGCAATATCGGGGCGGCCAGCCTGATTGAAATGGGCCTTGGTGTTGCCATTGGTGCGATTACCTTCACCGGCTCGCTTGTTGCCTTTGGCAAGTTGCAGGGGATCGTATCGGGTACGCCGGTTCGCTTTACTGGGCAGCATATGCTCAATCTTGCGATTGCAATCGGGATACTGGTGTTTGGCATCATCGTTGTGACAACCGAAAGCCACATGGCTTTCTGGATTCTGGTGATGCTTGCTCTGGTGCTTGGCGTGACGCTGATCATTCCGATTGGCGGGGCGGACATGCCGGTTGTTGTCTCGATGCTGAACTCCTATTCGGGGTGGGCGGCATGCGGCATCGGCTTTACGCTTCAGAACAATGCCCTGATCATCACCGGCGCACTGGTTGGTGCATCGGGTGCGATCCTGTCCTACATCATGTGCAAGGGCATGAACCGGTCGATCTTTAACGTCATCTTTGGCGGCTTCGGGACCGAGGGCGATGCAGGCCCGGCGGTCGGAACCGATGGCGACCGTTCGGTCAAATCGGGCTCAAGCGACGATGCGGCCTTCATCATGAAGAACGCGTCGAGCGTGATCATCGTGCCGGGTTACGGCATGGCGGTCGCACAGGCCCAGCATGCGCTTCGTGAAATGGGGGATATCCTCAAGGCCGAGGGCGTTAATGTCCGCTATGCCATCCATCCGGTGGCGGGGCGTATGCCAGGCCACATGAACGTGCTTCTGGCCGAGGCGAATGTGCCTTATGACGACGTGCTTGAAATGGAAGAAATCAACCGCGATTTCGGCACGGCGGATGTGGCCTTTGTGATTGGTGCCAACGACATCACCAACCCGGCGGCCAAAACCGACCCGTCATCGCCGATCTTTGGCATGCCGATCCTTGAGGTCGAAAAAGCCAAAACCGTTCTGTTCATCAAGCGTTCAATGTCCGCAGGTTACGCCGGTATACAGAACGAGCTGTTCTTCAAGGACAACACGATGATGCTGTTCGGTGATGCCAAAAAGATGTGTGAAGAGATTGTGATGCATCTGGATGGGTGATCAAGCCGGTTGGTTTGATATGAAGAAGGCGGCTCCTATTGGGGTCGCCTTTTTTGCTTGATCCTCTGTGAGGAGAGCATCAAAGGTGTTTGTGTGCAGTTTTCTAGCTATTATTTGAGAAAATTAGTGGGCGTAGCCAATGTTTGAACGGGCGAGGGAAGTTTCAGAGCGCATTGGCTGTGTGGAACAGTTCGAAAAAATTCTTAAGCATCATCTCGATACAAGCTCTAGATGCGAGAAGGTAATCAATTTAAAGCAGAAGGGAGAGCACGATAGCAAATCTATTGTCCTTCAGAATTTTAGGGTATTGCGACAAAATGCATTAAGACGTTCGGTAGCACTGACTTCGGCATCCTTTCAGATGATTGAAAGTGAGAATGTGTTGGGGTTAGCATTAACCTGTCGCGCTCATATCGAAAGCACATGTCAACTAGGATATTATTGTGCTGTCGTTAAATCTTTTCTGGACGGTAGGACTACGTACGAGAATCTCTACAAAAAATTTGTGAGGGCTTTGGCTGGGGCATCTCATGAGATTTTTTCGCACGCGCCAGACCCAGTTAATGTATTGTATTTTATTGATAAATCTGAAAAATACTTCTCAAGTTTGATTGGGCAGAAAACAGATGTTGGCTTTAGAGATAAGTATGATTTCTTGTCAGATTTCTGTCATCCAAATTTTTGTTCATCTATCATCGGGGTTTACTTAGATATAAATAGCGACTCTTTGGTCTATGAAGATTTTTCGATAGATAAGAAAAATAGTCTGCTGATTGATTACTTATCATTAGCAGCGATGGTCGTTTTGTTTTTTGATAATCAATGCCCCATATTGCTTAGTGGGCTAGAAGAGCATGTGGACTGGCCCATGCTCAATTTTCGTAAATCTTAATTAGATATGTTTCGGCTGGTAAGAGCTTCAATATTGATTATCATTGTTCTGTCGATTGCATTGGTTGCTTCGATGGGGATGACGATCTTGACCTATGTCCGGCTGACCGCCGAGGAGCCGATTGCCAAGATGTATTTCGAGCCGCTTGAAGACGATGTTTTCGAGGCGCATCTGGCGGCGGGAGAAGGCGGGGATGTTGGAATCTTTGAGATTTATGGCGATCAGTGGCGAATTGATGCCGAGTTCATTAAGCTGAAGCCTTGGGCCAATGTGATGGGCATGGATGCGCGCTATAAGCTGGTGCGCTTTGAGGGTCGTTATCGCGATATCGAGGATGAGAACACCAAGCCGAAGATGGCCTATGATCTGGTGCAGGACGATGCGCTTGATCTGATGAACTATCTGGCGGAATGGAATTTCCTGGTCGATGCCGAATATGGCAGTTCGACCTTTACCGATATCAAGCAGGATACGCTTTATAGCGTTTATCGCACACAGTCTGGGATCATTGTTCGGTATGAACCGATGCCTGATCCGATTGGTTATGAGCCGACGATGATCGATAAGGTTACAAACTGGATATCGGACCGGTCGGCGCGGCAAAGTCCGCAATAATGCAAAAAGGAGTAACACCTTTCGGGGCCGCTCCTTTTTGTTGATGTCGTTTTTAGGTCTTGGTTCTGATTACAGAACCATCGCCGCAATCCACGCAAACACAACCATGCCGAAATTGGCGTGTATGAAGGTCGGGATCACTGAATCCTTCACATGGTCATGCTGCCCGTCGGCATTAAGGCCCGATGTTGCGCCAAGCGTGATGGTGGATGCCGGTGATCCGGCATCGCCAAGGGCAGCCGATGCCCCCAGAAGCGCGATGGTCGCCATGGGTGAGAAACCAAGGGCCAGTGCCAGCGGGATATAGATCGGAGCCAGGATCGGCACGCTGGCGAAGCTGTCGCCAAAGCCGATAGTGATGAACAGGCCGACCAGAAGCATGATCAGCGCGCCAACTGCCTTGTTATCGCCGATCAGTTCTGCACTGGCCTGCACCAGCGGAGCAATTTCGCCGGTGGCATCAAGCACCCCGGCAAAGCCCGATGCGATGGTGATGATCACGGCAATCTGGGCCATCATCCGCATGCCTTCGGTGAAGACATCATCCTGTGCCCGCCAGCGGAAAATGCCCGCCGCCGCCAGAATGACAAAGCCGATCATTGCCCCGACCAGAAGGCTGTCAAACTGCAACTGGCAGATCAGCGCAACGGCAAGGGCGGCTACGGTTGCCAGCAATTGAAGCGGATTGATCGACACGGGCTTGGCCGGGTTGATATGGCGCTCGGCAGATGGATCGGTCACATAATCGCGCGGTTTGCGATAGGTGATGAAAACCGCAACCAGCATCCCGGCAACAATCCCCATAACCGGCAGGAACATTGCCTTGGGTGCCATATCGGCCGTCATGGAAAGATCGTAGGCCGCGCCAACGTCGTTAACATTTGCCATCAGGATTTCGTTGAGGTAAATCGCGCCAAAACCGGTCGGCAGCAGCAGATAGGAAAAGCTGATCGAGCAGGCGAGGATGCAGGCAATGGCGCGGCGGTCAATCCGCAGGCGATTGAATACCGCCAGAAGCGGCGGGATCATCACCGGAATAAAGGCGATGTGAACCGGCACCAGGTTCTGCGAAATCAACGAACAGAAAATAAAGATCGCAAACAGGAACCATTTAAGGCCCTTTGAAGTGCTTTGCGCATCGCTTCCGACACGGGCGGCGATCTTTTGGGCAAACAGATCAAGAATGCCCGAACGCGCAATCGCAACCGCAAAGGCACCGATCATCACATAGGTCATGCCGACCTGGGCACCGACCAGAAGGTTGTCATTAAGCGCACCGATGGCGGTGGTTGTATCCATTCCTGCGTGCAACGCACCCAGCAAGGCTGCGGAAATCAGCGCAATCGGCACTGGCACGCGCAAAAGACACAGCACGATCATGACAACGATGGTCAGCAGGACAGCATTGATGTGGTAATCGACCAGTGCGGCAATGCCATAGATCGCAGCCATCAAAGCGATGACAGGCAAAACGCGGGTCAGTCGGTAATATCCATTGAAATCGAATCCGGCAGGGGCGTTGCCGGTATCGGTTTGTGTGTTCACAGTCATGTCTCCCCGATTGACTGGTTGGTGGTGGCGCAAAGGTGTTTGCGCATGGCGAGTGAAGACCTGCCGGGGAATTGTTTAAAACAATCCGATGCCAAGACAAAAAACTTAGCAGGAATGACAGCTATGCGATCCGGGGAGAGATTTGGAAAAAGGGGTATAAAAAACCAAACCCGCCCGGATTGCTCCGAGGCGGGCTTGGCGCACGGGCCCGGTTTTAGCAAGCCAAAACCGATCGTACAGTCACGTTCGAGGAACCCCGAAAGTGAAAAAGACTAGAAGCCTTCGCGCTCGATGCGCTTGCGCTCCAGCTTGCGGGAACGGCGGACTGCTTCCGCCCCTTCGCGAGCTTTCTTCTCCGACGGCTTTTCAAAGTGGCGGCGGAGTTTCATCTCACGAAAAATGCCCTCGCGCTGCATCTTTTTCTTAAGCGCTTTCAGAGCCTGATCGACATTGTTGTCGCGAACGATTACCTGCACGGAAACCACGCTCCTTTCAAAAAAACAAAAACACCCGGAAGAGCATCATGCTTTCCGGTTGGTTACACGGCCTGTATGACCGTGGGCTTTATATAGTGTAAAGCGGTGCAAAAGAAAAGAGGGAAGGAGATATTCGCCTTTGGCGTTTGTTGAGCCAAAGGCGCAAAACGCCAAGGCAAAACCCGCATTTCCAGACTCTGGGTTTGTGGTGTTGCGTTTTGCGCGAATTGTATGGCCGAAAAAATCTCAAAAGTTGATATAATGCTTTGACAAAATTGGGCTTATCGCTGGGGGTGAGTTTGGGTATGCCGCCGGTGGCGTAGGTTTGCATCCGCGCAGAGCCCTCATAACGGTGGGATATTTGCACATGGAAAGCTCATTGCGAGAGACGGCAATTGCACATGCGCCGTTCTTCATTACCGGGCCCGGACAGTCGGATGTGTTGTTCATGATTGTTGTCTGGTCTGTCGTTCTGGGGGTGTTTGGGTTGGGGGCTCTTTATCTGAGCCTGCATGCCCTGCCTGAACGGTTGGCCCATCATGCCAATCACACCCAGATCCAGCTTATCAGTATCCTGACGCTTCTGGCGCTGTTTACCCATAACAACCTGTTCTGGCTGGCGGCTTTGGTGATTGCCGTGGTTCAGGTTCCCGATTTTTACACCCCGATTAATGCGATTGCTGATGCCGTGAAGGTCATGGCACGGGAAAAGGGGGTAATGAGCGAATCCACCGGGCCAAAGCCGGTCACCGATGGTGACGCCTCGACGATCTCCGCCGATATGAATGTGCAGGAGGGCCGTAAAGATGTTTGAACTTATGCTATGTTCCATTTTTACGATCCTGCCTGATTACTTGATTCGCCGATATGCGCAGGGCAAACGTATCGGCAAGGAAATCACCCTGTTTTCGGTCTGGTACGAGCTGCGATACGGGATTGTCGGCTGTGCGATCCTGACAATTTCGCTGATTACGCTGATTTTTTATTACCACCCGTCAAGTCATAACGTTGCGTCGTTCTATCGGACCCTGACCATCTTGCCGGAGAAAAATGGCCGGGTGGTCGAGATTTATGTCGATAACGATGATCAGGTAAAATCGGGCGAACCGTTATTCCGCCTTGATGACCGGACAGAAACCGAGGCGGTCGAAATCGCCCGGCAGCAGGTGCAGGAAATCCGTGCGCAGATGGCGGTAACGCAGGCTGATCTTGCGGTGGCGAACGGCAATCTTGAAGAAGCGCAAGGGGCGTATGAGCAGGTGCGCGAGGAATTGGCGGTCAAGGCTGATCTTTTGTCACGCGGTACCAATGCGGTTTCCCGGCGGGAGGTCGAACGGCTTGAAGTGGCCTTAACCACACGACAGGGATCGGTTAATGCGGCCAAGGCCAATGTCAATGCCGTCGAAACCAGAATGGAAACCCTTCTGCCAGCCCAGCTTGCCAGCGCGGAAGCGTCGCTTCGTTCGGCCGAGGTTGCCCTTGGCAAAACCGTTGTCCGGGCCGGTGTCGATGGCGTGATACAGCAATTTGCATTGCAGATCGGTGATATCGTCAATCCGTTGTTACGTCCGGCCGGTATCCTTATACCAGTCGAACCCAAGGAGGTCATATTCCAAGCCGGTTTTCAGCAGGTTTCCGCCCAGGTTGTCAAAGCCGGGATTCTTGCGGAAATGTCGTGTGCGTCGCTGCCGTTTGAAGTCATCCCGATGTTGGTAACCAGCGTGCAACCGGTGATTGCTGCCGGTCAGTTCCGCCCGACAGACAGATTGCTAGATATCTCGGAACGGGCCGTACCGGGTACGTTCCTTGCCAAAATGATCCCGCTTTATCCTGAGCAGATCAAGGATGTGCCAAGGGGCAGCCAGTGCGTTGCCAATGCCTATACCAATAACCATGATCAGCTTGAAAACCCGGAAATCGGTACGGGCGAATGGTTGTTCCTGCATATGGTACAGACGGTCGGGATCGTGCATGCCTTACTCCTGCGTATTCAGGCGCTGCTCTGGCCGCTACAGACGCTGGTTTTGTCGGCTCATTAGGCGGCGGATCATGCGTAGGGGCTTTACAGTCGGGGCGTTTTGGTTGGATATAGGGCCATGTCGATCCTTAAAATTGCCCGGATGGGCCACCCGGTTCTGCGCAGGGTCGCGGACCGGGTCGAAAACCCGCTTGATCCCGAAATCCAGCGTTTGATCGCGGATATGAAGGAAACCATGAAGGATGCCGGAGGCGTAGGCCTTGCGGCGCCACAGGTGTTTCAGTCCAAGGCGATCATGGTTTTTTATGTCCCGGCCTTTCGCAAAAGCGATGATCCCGATGATGCGGAAGTGCCGTTAAGCGTGCTGATCAATCCGGAAATAGAGGCGATTGGCGATGAAATCGTTGATGGCTGGGAAGGATGTCTGTCGATTCCCGGGTTGCAGGGCGTGGTGCCGCGCTGGAACAAAATCCGTTACCGCGGGTTAGATGAATATGGCAAGGACGTTGAACGCATTGCCGGTGGATTCCATGCGCGCGTGGTTCAGCATGAATATGATCATTTGATCGGGGTGATGTATCCCGAACGTATGGAAGACATGACGTTGCTGGGCTTTGTCGACGAGTTGCGCGACAACCCGCCCGAGACGCCCCTCAGACAGGGGGCATCATCTGCTGACAGTTCCGATGATGGTGCCAATGACGAAAGCAAGGAGGCCTGAAATGACCGTTTCCGAAAGCATGAACCGCCTGCGTACGCAGCGTGAGGCGCTGGTTGCGGCGGCACTTCAACATATCCCGTTTGACGGCTGGAGCATGGCCGCCCTTCGCAGCGGTGCCGAGGACCTTGAACTTGCACCGGGCGAGGTGGATCGTCTTTTGCCCGGGGGCATTCGTCAGGCCATCATTACCTATGTCGAGATGACGGATCGCAAAATGGTCGAGGAACTCGACAAGCTTGATCTGCCATCGATGAAAATCCGCGAACGGATTGCCACTGCGGTCAAAACCCGACTGTCGCTGGTGGAACATGAAAAGGATACGGTGCGGGCAGCCCTTTCCTATCTGGCATTGCCGCAAAACGTCCCGCTTGGCCTTAAGCTGACGCATGGCACGGTGGATAAGATGTGGATCGCGGCCGGTGATACATCGACCGATCACAATTGGTACACCAAGCGGATGTTGCTGGCGGGGGTTTATGGTTCAACCCTTGCCTACTGGCTGGATGACAAATCCGAAGGTCACGCGGACAGCTGGGCCTTTCTGGATCGCCGGATCGGCAATGTCATGCAGATTCCGAAAATCACCGGAACGGTCAAAAAGGCCGGGAAATTCGCGGCAACCCCGTTCAAGCTTGGTGCGAAGCTGGCCAAATGCATGCCAACGCCGGGGCGGGTCCGTCGCCAGTTCGGCGCATAGACCGGCTCTGATTTATATCCATAGACAAAACGCCGCCCTGCATCGGGCGGCGTTTTGCGTTGGGGAGGACTTTGGGGACAAGACTGGTGTGACTGCGTCTAGCGCATCAGAAAGCTCAGAAGCGTCGTGTCGGGCTTGTTCGCCTGTTCCATTTCGGCGGCAAGATTGATGCTGAACGGTGCACCGTTGTCGTTGGCAACTTCCGTTTCGCCATTGGCGTTGTCGATATCAATCGGCTTTGGTTTGGCGGCCAATGCAACCAGTTCATAGGGCAGGTCACCCATCCACATGCCTTTGCGGTTTTCCTTGGCATGGGCCTGATCCCCCAGATAGGTCAGGCAGTTCGGGTTGCCATCGCAACTGTTCATATCGACAATTGCCCAACCCGCGCGCAGCAGCAAACGGTTGATGTCGGTCTGACCCATGCGGCATTCGGTCAGCATCGGGAATAGCTGGGAATCTGAAACCTGCTGGCAGGCGACGGCATAATTTTCAATGATGCGGTCAAGTGCCTGTGCGGCGGCGGCCCCGCATTGAAACTCGACACTGCCCGCCCGGCAGATCATGCCCGGTCGCGGGGCGCGGATGCCAAACAGTTCGACAATCATATTGCCAAACCGAAGCTGATCGCCTTGCAGTACATCCGGGAAACCCGCGGCCCCCGGTGCGGCGTGGACGGCGTTATTTGTGCCGGTGGCTGATGCAAAGCCGGTTATGACTGCAAGGATGAGAAGAAGTTTTTTCATCACGCCTGTTACCCGAAAAGTATTTCCTGACGGGACATCAGCAAGCGCAATGCCAGTTTGGCAGGAAGAAACTGCCTGTCGGGCGAAGCATCTGTGATCCAATGAAAAATGCCCCGAAACCAGCATGGTTCGGGGCATTGGCATAAATTGCACTTGGATGGATATCAGTCCTCTTTGGGCAGGACCCAGGTGACGTGACCCATCTTGCGCCCGGCTTTGGCTTCGGCCTTGCCATAAAGGTGCAGTTTTGCATCCGGCTCGGCCAAAATTGCCTGCCAGTCATCAATGTCATGGCCCAGAAGGTTCTTCATCCGGGCATTTGAATGGTGGGCCGGATTGCCCAACGGCAATCCGCAAACAGCACGGATGAACTGTTCAAACTGGCTGGTGACACAGGCATCAATCGTCCAGTGGCCAGAATTGTGCGGGCGCGGGGCAACTTCGTTTACCAGAACGTCGCCATCGGTGGTCACAAACATTTCGACCGCCAGCAAGCCGACAAATTCCATCGCCTCGACCAGACGGGTGGCGATGTCCTCGGCCTTTTGGGCAAGATCAGCTGGAATTTTCGCCGGGGCGATGGTGACATCAAGAATGTGATTGGTATGCACATTTTCAACCGGGCAGAAGCAGGCGGTGTCCCCCTTGACCCCGCGCGCGACAATGACGGAGATTTCGCGTTCGAACGAGATGAAGCCCTCAAGGATGGCCTCGGCACCGTTCATTTCCGCCCATGCGTCGGCAAGGCTGGTTTCGTCAGTTATCTTAACCTGCCCCTTGCCGTCATACCCCATTTCGGTGGTTTTAAGCACGGCGGGGCGGCCAAGTTTGGCAACGGCGGCCTCAAGATCGGCAATCGAACGGACGGCGGCAAAAGGTGCCGTGCCGATACCGTTTTCATTGCAGAAGGTCTTTTCACGCAGGCGGTTCTGCGACAGATGCAGGCATTTCCAGCCCGGACGGACCGGCACCAGTTCGGATAACAGTTTCACGCTGTCATGCGGCACATTTTCAAATTCAAACGTTACAACATCGACGTCAGTGGCAAAGGCACTAAGCGCATCGAGATCGGTGTAATCGGCAATTGTTGCCTTGGCACAGACCTGTTCGGTCGGGCTGTCTGTGCCGGGGCCGAAAACATGGACCTTATAACCAAGTTCAGCGGCACAAAGGGCCGCCATCCGGCCAAGCTGTCCATTGCCCATGATGCCAATCGTGCTGCCCGGTGCGATGATGCGTGTCGCGAAATCCTGCGTCATTTATTCCTCGAATTCCTTCACATTCCCCGGTCGGGGCGGGCATCATTGACCTGAATGATGCCAAAGAAAAACGCGCCCGTTCGGGCGCGTTTGATGCATTACGGTGCGGGATCGACCGGTTCGTCGGCAACCGCATCGGTTTGCTGTGCGCGCCAGTCGTCAAGACGATCGGCCAGCGCATCATCCATCAGCGCCATGATCCCGGCGGCCATCAGGCCGGCATTTTTCGCCCCTGCGGAGCCAATTGCCAGTGTTCCGACCGGAACGCCGCCCGGCATCTGAACGATCGACAGAAGGCTATCAAGGCCTTTAAGCGTGCGGCTTTGTACCGGAACGCCCAGAACCGGAAGCGGCGTCATGGCCGCGGCCATGCCCGGAAGGTGGGCCGCACCACCAGCACCCGCAATAATCACCTTAAGGCCGCGCGACTTTGCTGATTTGGCATAGTCATAAAGGCGATCAGGGGTGCGATGGGCTGATACGATTTTGGTTTCGTAGGGGACGTGCAGCGCATCAAGGACATCTGCTGCATTTTTCATGGTTTCCCAGTCAGACTGGCTTCCCATGATAATGCCGATGACCGGGCTTTGATCGCTCATGCTGGCGGCTCCGTTTTCGGGCGTTATCAGAAGGCCCGCATTATAGGCAGGAAGGGTGATCATGCAAGCCCGCCAATGGCGCGATATGACATCGTTTCGCGCAGCATTCTGCACGGCGCGCAATATTGCGCAGGGGTAGCTATAAGGGTAGGGATACTATCCTTGCTTACAGTTGATAATTTAAGTGAAGTATAAGTATTTTGGGTTTATAGTTTTTGATCTTAATTTTTGTCTCTGTGCAGGTAGCACAAGAGAGGGCAGACATGAAAGTCACCAGACCCGGTTCCGCCACACCGTCATCAATGGGGGCGGGCGATGGACGGTATCCATCCAATCCCTATGCCGCGTACACCTATGGCAGGTCGGTGCGCAAAAAAGGTGCGCCTGACCCCGATCAGCATCAGGTTGATATCGTCAATCGCGATATCCTGAATGCCGAACCGGCTGTTACCGCGAACATCCACGACATTGCCGATGTTCTGGGCATTCCTGATGAACAGGTGACCCCGGCTGTGGAACGGGCGATTTCGCGTTTGATGCTGCGCGTTAACGGGCTTTCGGACCATCTGAGCGAATTGCAGCGTCATCAGGTCGAACTGGCCCGCGCAGAAGGGCGTGATCCATTTACCGGCGCGTTAAGCCGCACCAGTTTCATGCAGATTGTTGAAAATGAAATGGTGCTGGTTGGATCGGATCGAACGACGCGCGCGCTGTTGCTGTGCGAGATTGCCAATCTTGATGATGTGTTGCAGCGTCACGGTCATGGATGCAAGGAAGGGGTGTTTACCTTTTTGTATCGCACGATTACCGAATTCATCATGCCGCCCCATCAGGTCGGATATCTTGGCTGCAACGATTTTATCGCGTTGCTTTACAATATGGATGAACAGGATGCCTGGCAGCGGGCAGACGCAATTGCACGTCGGCTAAGAAAGCATCCTTATTTCTGGAACGGAAAATACATCACCATCGTTCCGGTTTTTGGCATTTATCACGTCAAATCGGGGGAAACCGCCGAAGAAGCGTTGGTATCTGTCGATTATGCCCTGCGTGCTGAAAAAGAAATGAAATCAGCGCAATTACAACGTATTCCAAGCGGTCTTTGAGGCGAGAACGGCGTCCTGCCGTGCCCCTCGTGTCTTTCCAAAAGGGGTGTTCTGCGGGAAACACCGGATTGTTTATCAGGCGATAATGTCGGGTACGAGTTGCGACTCCAGATACAAAATCTCGTCCTTAAGGGCGAGTTTCCGTTTTTTCATGCGCCCCAGCCGCAACTGATCGTGATGGGCCCCGTGGGCCAGTTGTTCGATTGCGATATCGAGATCACGATGTTCCTCGCGCAGAAACAGCAGTCTTTTTTCAACCGCGATCTGATTGATTTCGTCCATTTTTGATCCAGCTTGGTTAGCGACGCGAAGAGCCTGTAATACTATCAGAATTCGGGTTGGCAACCCATATGATTTGTAATCTGCTTTGTTAAGCAAGATCGGATAGGACGGAGGATACGGATGCGGATCGGAATTCTGACCAGTGGCGGCGATTGCGCGGGCCTGAATGCGGTTATTCTGGCGGTTGTACGCCGTGCGGTCCTTGGTTATGGCTGGGACGTGGTTGGCATCCGGCAGGGGACGCACGGTTTGATGCAGGACCCGCCGCAGGCCATTGATCTGAACGATTACGTCAATAATGACGGAATGCTGCGTTTGGGCGGTACGATTCTTGGCACCGTGAATAAGGGGGACCCGTTCCATTATTCGATGCCTGATGGCAGTTTTGCCGACCGATCCGCCGATGTGATTGCCGGGTATCACAAGCTTGGCCTTGATGCCCTGATCGGGGTTGGCGGGGATGGCAGTATGGCGATCCTGCATCGGTTGGCCGAAATGGGTGGCATCAATCTGGTGGGGATCCCCAAAACCATTGATAATGATCTGGCACTGACGGAATATTCCGTCGGCTTTACCACGGCGGTCAATGTGGCGGTCGAGGCACTTGACCGGTTGCAGCCGACAGCCGCATCCCATGACCGCATCATGATCCTCGAAGTCATGGGGCGCGATGCCGGGCATATTGCCCTTTTTGCCGGGGTTGCGGGCGGGGCGGATGCGATCCTGATCCCGGAAATGGATTACGATCTGGATGCCCTGACCGAGCATTGCCTGAACATTCGCAAGCGCGGGCGCAATCATGCGCTGGTGATCGTTGCCGAGGCGGTCAAGCGTGATGACGGTGCGGCGGTGACGCAAGGTGATGATGGCCAGAAAATACGTTATGGCGGGATCGGTCATTGGTTGGCCGATGAGTTGGGCGCACGAACCGGCTGGGAAACCCGCGTGACCGTGCTGGGCCATGTGCAGCGCGGCGGGATTCCATCGCCGCGCGACCGGGTCATTGCATCAGCCTTCGGGGTGCATGCGGTGGACCTGATTGCGCAGAAAAGCTTTGACCGTGTGGTCGCCTGGTCAAAGCGCAAGGTGATCGATGTTGCGATGGCCGATGTGATTGTCGGGCCGCGTCTTGTCGATACCAAGGGAACCATGGTATCGACTGCAAAAGGGCTTGGTGCCTATCTGGGGCATCCGCCAGAAACAGCGCGGACGGCAAAGACGGTCTGATCGAAAGACCGCACGCTTATAAAAACGAAAAACGCACAGGTTGGATATGAACGCAGAGGAAGTCTGGGCCTTTACGGTCGAGATGTATGGACGGGACGGCGTTGCGCCGCTTTGTCTTGAATTGCAGGAACGTTGTGATCTGGATGTGAACATGTTGCTGTTCATGTTCTATCTTGGCCAGAAGGGGCAGGCACCGCATAGCATATCCGCCCTTGAAAATGCGGTGCGGGACTGGCGTGAACAGGTGATTGTGCCGTTGCGCGATACCCGTCGCTTTTTGCGCAATGCCGATTGGAGCAGTGCGCAAAAACTGCGTGGCAAGGTCAAGAATGACGAAGTTGCCGCCGAACGTATCGAACAGGAACTTCTGTGCAAGGCGGTTGAAACCATCCCGGCCGGTGATCCGATGGCACCCGCGCGGGCCTATCTATCGCCGACACGTTTCAAACTGAGCCAGTCGGAATGCGATGCTGCATTGGAACAGCTTTGCGCCTGCATGAAGTTAAGTTCGAAGGCGCAGGGCGGCCTGATAGCTTAATCCGTCTTGCGCGGTTTGCCGGTGACCGGGATGTGGTTTTCGGCGTCCGTGTCGCCCCAGCGGGCCGTTTCCGGAAGATCGATATCAAACAGGTCAAGGATCCGGCCGCAGCTTTGCGTGACCATTTCATCAAGCGATTGCGGGCGTGCATAGAAGGCGGGAACCGGCGGGGCAATGATCGCACCGTTTTCAGTCGCCAGTGCCATATTGCGGATGTGGCCGGCATGCAACGGCGTTTCGCGCGCCATCAAAACCAGTCGGCGACGTTCCTTTAACATCACATCGGCGGCACGCGCGATCAGATTGTCGGCGACTCCGCTTGCGACCTCGGCCAGAGACTTCATCGAGCAGGGGGCGATGACCATGCCGCGTGCGCGAAAAGAACCGGATGCGATTGAGGCACCGATATCCGCATTGTCGTGGACAACATCTGCCAACTCTTTGATATCGCGGATTTTAAAATCGGTTTCATAAGCGATTGTGCGTTCTGCCGCCTTTGAAAGGATCAGGTGGGTCTCGATTGGCGAATTTTTCAGCAGCTGTAAAAAACGAATGCCATAAATCACCCCGGACGCGCCGGTTATGCCAATGATAAGTCGATCCTTTTGAGACATTTTATGTGTTATCCGGGTCACTATTTGAACGATTGCGTCGTCGAAAGACTGGAAATCATATTACAGAATTACTACCATCTTTGTGTGGGCAAAGTCAGAACTGAGGAGTAGGCGAATGAGTGTTCAATCCCATGTCGAAGCTCTCACTGCCAAACATGCTGCACTTGAGCAGGAACTCCATTACGAGCAGCGCCGCCCGGCGCCAGACAATTCCCGTGTCGCAGACATTAAACGCCGCAAGCTCGAAATCAAGGACGAGATAAGTCGAATAACCCATTAGCCGTCAAGAGGATGCTGGCAAAATCCGCATGGCTTGATGGTAAGGCTGTGCCGATTTCCTGAAAAATGCATCTCCTGACGACAGGATCAGTTCCTTCATTTTTTGCCGCCTCCGCTTGTCGCCCACAACGAGAGGCGGCATTCTTGTAAGCATCCTGCTGCGTTCCGACCTTCATAAAGCAGCATACGCGGAAAGATGTTTTCTGGATTGATTTAAATCCGCATAAATCCCGGTTTTCTGCCCTCTACCAATGTCTAAGGGGCATTGGAAATTTAAATCGGTATTATGATGCCGAATTAGGGCGGCCTTGGGGCTGGCCCTTGATACAGATCGGGCAGGCGATGTCACAACATTTGCGGATGATGATGTCGCGGTAACGCAGCACACAAGCCAGACGCGTATATTTGGGCAAAGATCCAGACGCGCGGGAGGAAGTTTCACAAATGACGGGTCGCTATCAGGAAATCTATGATCGTTCGATCACGGACAAGGAAGGTTTCTGGGCAGAAGCTGCGGAAAATCTGTCCTGGTATAAAAAATGGGACCGGGTGCTTGATGACAGCAATGCGCCGTTTTATCGCTGGTTCGAAGGCGGGATGGTCAATACCTGCTTTAACGCGCTGGATCGTCATATCGAAGACGGTCGCGGTGAACAGGCGGCCCTGATTTATGACAGCCCGGTCACAAATACGATTGAAACATTCACCTATAACCGACTGCGTGATGAGGTTGCGCGCCTTGCCGGGGCCCTGCATGCCAAGGGGGTGACCAAGGGTGACCGGGTGATCATCTATATGCCGATGATCCCGCAGGCGGCGATGGCGATGCTGGCCTGTGCGCGCATTGGTGCGATCCATTCGGTCGTGTTTGGTGGCTTTGCATCGAACGAGCTTGCGACCCGGATCAATGACGCAAAGCCAAAGCTGATTCTGAGTGCCAGTTGCGGCATCGAAGGATCGCGGGTGATCGAATACAAGCCGCTTCTGGATCGGGCGATTGATCAGGCCAAGCACAAGGTCGAAACGGTCCTGATGTTCCAGCGCGCGCAATGTTCGGCCCCCCTGATTGACGGGCGTGATTTTGACTGGATGGCGGAATGTGCCAAGGCCGCCCCGGCTGATTGTGTGCCGGTGGCCGCGACCGACCCGCTTTATGTCCTTTACACATCGGGCACGACCGGCCAGCCCAAAGGGGTTGTGCGCGACAATGGCGGCCATATGGTGGCGCTTAACTGGTCGATGAAAAATATCTATGATGTCGAGGCGGGTGATGTGTATTGGGCGGCATCCGATGTGGGGTGGGTCGTTGGGCATTCCTATATCGTTTATGCGCCGCTTCTGGCCGGATGCACGACGGTGATGTATGAAGGCAAACCGGTTGGAACGCCGGATGCCGGGGCATTCTGGCGGGTGATATCGCAGCATCGCGTCAAGGTCCTGTTTACCGCACCAACCGCGTTTCGCGCGATCAAGCGCGATGATCCCAAGGCCGCGTTGATGGCCAATTATGATCTTTCGTGCCTGAAGGCGCTTTATCTTGCCGGTGAACGGTCAGACCCCGATACGCTGCACTGGGCCGAAGACAGTCTTGGCGTGCCGGTGATCGACCATTGGTGGCAGACCGAAACCGGATGGTCGATCTGTGCCAATCCGCGCGGTATTGAAATGCTGCCGATCAAATATGGATCGCCGACGGTCGCGGCCTGTGGCTGGGACGTGCAGGTGGTGGATGAGGGCGGCAAGCCGCTTGAACGCGGCAAGATCGGCGCACTGGTCGCCAAGCTGCCATTGCCGCCGGGGACGCTTCCGACCCTTTGGCAGAATGATGACCGGTTCAAATCGGCCTACCTTGAGGAATTTCCGGGCTATTACGCTACCGGGGATGCCGGTTTCATTGATGAGGACGGCTATATCTATGTGATGTCGCGAACCGATGACATCATCAATGTCGCAGGGCATCGATTGTCGACCGGGGCGATGGAAGAAGTGCTTTCGGGGCATCCCGATGTTGCCGAATGTGCGGTGATCGGGGTGCATGATGACCTTAAGGGGCAATTGCCGCTTGGCTTTGTGGTTCTGAAATCCGGGGTGGATCGCCCGCATGAGGCGATCATCAAGGAAGTGGTTGCCATGGTGCGCGATCAGATCGGGCCGGTTGCGGCGTTTAAGCAGGCAACTATCGTGGATCGTCTGCCCAAAACCCGGTCGGGCAAGATCCTTCGCAAGACCATGCGATCCATCGCGGATGGAGAGGCATATAACGCCCCGGCAACCATCGATGATCCGGGGATTTTGCCGGAAATTGCCGAAGCCCTGAAAGATATCGGTTACGCCAAATCAGCGGCATCATGACGGCATGAAAATTCCCGATGCCGGGACTGGTATGAGGCCGGGGCAGCATCACCGCCCGCCGGATTTATTCTGGTTTATCCTGCGGGTGGGCCTTTCTAATGTATTGAAAAATATATCATTTTCACGGGAATGAATTTTTCCGAAAAATGTTCTTGATTTGTTCTTTTATTTGTGCCATAAAGGCAAAGTCAACGGGACAAATGCACCCGGATCAAAAACCCGCAAAGCGTGATGCGCTTTCGCGGGTTTTTGCGTATTCGGGCCGGGAAGACAGGAAAGTGACGATGATTGTTCAGCGATCTGATGGGGCGGCAGGGCGACGACGACGTTGCCAAAGGGGTGTATTGATGGCGGATGGAAAAGTCATTACGGGGGACGTGCGTCCGGGCGGTGACGCCCGATAGCCTCGATAAGTTTCGGGGAGAATTGGCGAAAACGGTTGTTAATCATGACGGGAGAAATGTGTCCTTCGGGCATGGGGACGTGCCGGAAGTGTCGGGAAGGCGAAAGAGGCAAACCCGAAAGGGGTGGCGATGGTGACGGTGATGGTTGCAGCAGGGCCGAATTGCGACTGGATGAGATCGGCAGGTGCGACAGCTCCGTCGATGCCAGATCGCCAGACGGCCAAGCTGCGAAACCGTCAGGCCGCGAGACTGCCAGACCGCCAAGCTATGCTAAGGCCGGGCAGGGGACTTGCCCGTTGCCCGTGCAGCATCACGTCCGCCAAGCCCGGCCAATGTCACAAAGGCGGCATCGGAATGGCGGGGCAGGCATGGCAGGGCCAGAGCCGAGCAGAGCAGAGCCGAGCAGAGCCGACCCGCCCCGACCCAACCCAACCCAACCCAACCCAACCCGTGAAATGCAAGACCGGCGGATCGGCAAAGGCACGGATCAGATCGCCGGGTGCATTCAGGCAAGAAGATCGTTCTGGCTGCCGGGATTGCGGTCCGGGCGCGCGAAGAGAGCTTTGGGGGCCGGGTTCCGGGGGCGGCGTTGATTTATCCAGCCCTTGGCGGGGTTTGAACTGCCAGTTACGTGCAGATGGCCAATGTGCCGGGGCATCTGTGTGACGCCATGACGGACATGCCGGGCATTGAGTAGGGGGCAGTGCGATCACGCTGCCATAGAGCGAAGATGCTTCACCCGATCAGAAAGCTCCGCTGCGATACCGACAGCTTGCGCGAGCTTTGCCCATGGGGAGGTCTTTATTGCGGAAACAATATTGATCACAGTTCATTTCTCAGTTAATGAAAATATTATACAACCCAATGTTGATTTATATTGATATTTTTGGGGGATTATTGGTTCGGGGGATCCAGTATGATCAATATTGCAAAGCTGCCATCGTCTTTGCTTTTTGCGATAACCTTTCTTTGCGGTTTTATGATTGGTCATGTGCGCGACGCATCTGCGGCCACCACGACGATCACCTGCACCAACCTTGCCGCCGTCGCCGCGACTTCAAACAGTGCGAATAGTCTGACCTATGACGATAGTGCTGGCACCTGCGTCGCGACAAGCGGCGGTGTCAACGTCGGTACCTCATTGCGCGACATAACCTTCGTCAGCCAGAACGGCGGCAATGAGGAATTTCGCGTCGGAACTGGTGCCGCTCACAATAACACGTCGCATAAGGGTTGCACCCTCGGCGCATTCAGCGCTGCGGCTGGTGCCGCCTGTGCAAGTAACCGGAACATCAACGGCACCGAAACCGGAACGGTCACCATCGACGGGCAGAATGGTGCGACCATCCGCATGACCGTCAATTATACGGTTTCGGGGAGCGGTGTGCATCTGGTCTATAACAGCGCCTCCGTGACGATCACAACTGCAGACGTGGCTTCGGACAATTCATCTGCGGCGCAGCGCGCCGTTCAGGGCGCGGTAACGCGGTCGCAGTCCGTTATCATCGGCCAGAATTTCGGATCACGGGTGGCTAATGTGACAGCCGGCCCAGATATCGGAACAGTGCCAGATACCACGACACCGACACAGCAATTCGGTTTTGCTTCCTCAAGCTTGCTTGATGATCCGATGGACAAGAAAACGCGCACGGAGGGCACAACCCTGGGCGGGCTGGCGATGCTTGCGTCTTTCGATACATCGCGGCTTGCTGCTGCGCAAGCCGCTGATAGTCCGACGGATGGGCCGGAACAGCGCACGCTGCTGTCTCGCGAAAGTCCGATTACGATCTGGGGGCATGGGTCCTTTACCGATATCGAGAATACGCGCAACCGGACGGGCGAGGACAGCCGTTATGACGGCAGTGTCTGGGGGTACAATGTCGGTGCGGATTATCGTTTTTCGCCCGCACTGGTGGCGGGTATGTCCGTTGGCTACGCCCAGACCGACATTACGACCACCTTTGAGAACGGCACTTACGAGGAGGATACGTGGAACCTCTCGCCCTATGTGATCTATAGACCGTCGGACATGCTGACCTTCTCGGCGATTGCGGGATATGCGTTCGGGGATGTCGCCAGAAGCCGCAACAGCACTGTGACGGGAAACACCGACAGCCAGAGCTGGTATCTGCAGGTTGATGCACGCCAAACTTTCCAGCCAATTGCAGATAGCCCGTTTCGGGTGACGGGCGGGCTTGGTGCGTTGACGTCGCGCAATACGCTTGCTGCCTATACCGAAAGTGACGGTAGCCGGGTTGCGGAATCCTCGGTCAATACCGTTCAGTTAAAGCCGAATGCCGAGCTGGCCTATTCTTTCCAGATAAGCGAGACGTCCCTGACGCCATATGTCAAAGCGGGTTATATCCACGATTTCACCGACCAGACCAACGGCGATGCCGGGGCGTTTGACCTTGGCGGTGGTGTGCGGTTTGCCTCGGGCGGGACGGGTCTGTCGGGCTCAATCGAAGGGTCGCGCATGGTCGGGCGTGATGATTACCGCGAATATACGCTGAGCGGTTTGGTTGCTTATGGCATTTCGTTTACGGGTCGGGATGGAAACTTTGCCGTAACGGCGTCGCCCTATGTCGGTACCAGCCTGTCTGATCGTGGGACGCCAGAAATTTCCGCGGGCGCAATGCTTGCGGATATTGATGACAGATTTTCGAGCAGGTTGAGCCTTTCCGGTGATCCGGCTGCGCAGCGCGCAGATGTGATGATTACCTTAGACCTGAAGTTCTGAACGCGACGCGATGCTAGTGAGGCCCGCAAATTTGATTTGCGGCTTTTTTTTATGAGAAATATCTATCGGACAATCAGCGCAGGGCGGGTTTCAGACCTTTGCGGGCGTAAGAGCAGATAAAGCCATATGGCTGCGCCACAGGCACAGGCCAGCAGGCCGATGGAAAGCCAGAGTGCGCCGTTGGGACCCCAGTGCGCGATGGCGCGTTCGTAGAGGCTGGGCGCAAGGGCGGAGAGGATAAATCCCGGTACCAGCAAACGCCCGACCTGATGACCGTATCGGGCATTGCCAAAGATCATCAGGGGAAGGGTTCCGCGCGTGATTGTCAGGACGCCGTTTGCCGCCCCGTAAAGCAGGGTGAAGGTCATGGCGGCAATCGCAAACCGATCCCCCCAGAAAGCAAGGACGAAGCACAGCGGCAAAACGGCGGTGGCAAACAATGTCAGGCTTGCCGGGGCGATGCGTTTGCCAAACAGGATTTCGGCGGCACGCGCCGCGGATTGGCCGATACCGCGGAGCGATGCGGCATTGATCGCAGCGGCGGTGGTTAATCCAAGTCCGATCAGGATCGCGATCATGTGGGCCGACATCGCGGCATTCACGACATTGAGCAGGGTGACGATCACGGCATACAGAAAGCCGCACAGCCGTTGATGCGTTGGCAGTCCATGGTCATCGGCATTACTGGTGTCATTGGTATTATCGGTGGAATTAAGGGTGGTTCCCGAAGGTGCGCCATGTCGGGCATCGGGGATGGCGGCATACATCGGGATGGTCAGCAGGGCAAAACCGGCATAGGCGACAAGGGCAATTGTGATGCCACATTCAGACTGGATCAAATGCCCGAGCGGCCAGAAGACGGTCGATGCCAAGCCGCCAAAAAGCGTGATCTGCCCCATCGCCCGTCTGGCATCGCGCCCGCCAATCCGGGCGAGGGTGGCAAAGGCCGCATCATAAAGGGTGGCGCGCATCGCAAGCCCAAGAATGATCCAGCCGATGAAATGCAGGATCTGCTGATCGGCGAATGCAAGGATCAGACAGCCAAGGGCGTTCAGGCATGACCCCATCGTCATGATGATCCGCCCGCCGTGACGGTCGATCATCCTGCCGCAAAAGGGGGAGACGACCGCCATGGTCAGAAGGCTTAGCGAGAAACCGGCATAAACCACGCTGCTGGACCAGCCGTGATGTTGGGCGATCAGGGTTCCGAAATTGCCAATCAGATAATAGGCCGTGCCCCAACTGATGAGCTGCCCCAGCCCCAGCTTTATGACAAGCGCGCGGGTGATCATTTATCGGCCGGGCCGGGGATGAGTGGCTGATCGGAACCAAGCGGGCGCTGCATCAGAACCGAGTCCAGCCATGTGCCGAACTTGTAGCCGACATTGTGGAAGGTGCCGGTCATGTCGAAGCCGAATTTCCGATGCAGGGCAATGGATGCGTGGTTTTTGCTATCGCCGATGGCCGCAACCATCTGCCGCCATGGACCGGCTTCGCAGCGTTCGAGAAGGGCCGCCATCAGGGCCGCACCGATCCCGTTGCCGATGCAGTCCGGCGCGACATAGATCGAATTTTCAACCGTGTGGCGATAGGCCGAACGCGGGCGATAGAGACTGGCATAGCAATAGCCGACGATGACATCACCGCGCAGGGCGACCAGATAGGGCAGGCCATTGGCGCGGATGGCATCAAAGCGATTGGTGATTTCGGTCTCGGACGGCGGGATTTCTTCGAACGAGGCGGTGCCGGTCAGGACATGGTGGCGGTAAATTGCGGTGATCGCGGCAATGTCGGCATGATCGGCATCGCGTATGACGAGATCGGACGTTTTGGTGGCGACGGGCAGTGTATCAGTCGACATTGATCGGGGTTCCATATCAGAAATTGACGGTATGGCGTGACATTAGCCGGTCGTCTGAAATAAGATAAGATTTGTATTCTTATGCGGATCATAAGGAATAGTTTTAGATGCGTGGCCTTAACCTTGATCAGGTGCATGCCTTTGCCGATGTGATCGAACTTGGCAGTTTTTCAGCCGCCGCCGCACGGCAGAATTTAAGCCAGCCTGCGATCAGTCAACAGATCCGCCAGCTTGAAGACAGACTTGGCGTGCGTCTGATTGAACGGGTTGGCAAACGCGCGATGCCAACACCCGCCGGGCAGGCATTGCTGGATCGGGTGGGGGAGATTGACGCATCGGTTCAGAACGCTCTGGACGCGGTGGCGGGATTTGCCAGTGGTACGGTCGGGCAGGTGCACATCGGAACCGGTGCAACGGCCTGCATCTATTTCCTGCCAAAGGTTCTTGAACAGTTGCAGCGGCGTTTTCCGGGGCTTGAAATCATCGTTCGGACCGGCAATACCAGCGACGTTCTGAAATCGATTGAGGAAAACAGCCTTGATATCGGGCTGGTGACATTACCGGCCAGCGGGCGCAGTCTGGATATCGTGCCGGTTCTGACCGATCCGTTTGTCGCGATCTTTGCCGACGGGATGGATGTGCCCGATCTGGTCCGGCCGGCTGATCTGGCAGATATTCCATTGGTCCTGTATGAACGCGGTGGGCAGACGCGCACGATTGTTGATGACTGGCTGCGGGCCGCCGGTGTTGCCAGGCATTCGATCATGGAACTGGGCAGTGTCGAGGCGATCAAGGAACTGGTGGGTGCCGGGTTGGGAGCAACGATTTTGCCCGCCATGGGCGCGCGGTTGGGCCGCACACAATTCCCGATCAAAACCCGCAAACTTGCCCCGGACCTTGCGCGGCGTCTGGCACTTGTGGTCCGGCGCGACAAGGTGATGGACAGCGGGTTGCGCGAAGTCCGCAACGGGTTGATTGCGGCCGCGCGGGACTGGACGGGGCCTAGTGTCAGCTAGTCTTCTTCGGGGACGAAGAAGGTCGGGAATTCGGCGTTTGGTTCGGGGATATGCAGGGCAACGCCGTTTTTTTCGATCATCTGGGCGATGGCAGCGGGCGGTGCGCAATCGGTAAAGAAGGCGGTGACCTGTGTGACAGAGCCGCCCCGCACCACGGCATTGCGGCCGAACTTGGTATGGTCGGCGACCAGATAGGTCTGGCGCGAGTTGGTCAGAATGGCGGAACGTGCGCGGACTTCCTGTTCGTCAAAGTCAAGAAGGCTGCCATCGGCATCAATGCCGCCAACGCCAAAAATGCCGTAATCGACCTTGTAGCTGTTAAAGAAGGCCTCGACCTCTGGCCCGAGAACATCGCGGTCGCGATTGCGCAACCGGCCACCAATCAGGGTGACATCAAAGCTGTCATTGGTGGCGGCGACATAGGCGACATTGAGGTTGTTGGTGAAAATCCGCAAACCGCGATGCTGCAAAAGCGCACTTGCCACCAGTTCCGGTGTGGTGCCGATTGAAAAGAACAGGGAGGCGCCATCGGGAATGGCGCGCGCGACAAGGGCCGCGATCTTGCGCTTTTCATTCACATGCAAAACCTTGCGCGCCCGATAGGCGATGTTTTCATGTTCGAGCGCCGGTTCAACCCCGCCATGGCGACGGCGCAGCAATCCTTCGTCGCAAAGGGCGTTTACGTCGCGTCGGATGGTTTGCGGGGTTACCTGAAAACGTTCGGCAAGCTGTTCAATGGTCTTGAAACCGTCAGCACGGACAAGTTCAACGATGCTGGCCTGACGTTCAGTCGGACGTTTTTGCATGAGGGGTTCTTTGGCGGTTGTTTCGCGGTTTTGTTTGAACGAATGTTATGTCGTGTTCATTTCAGGAATATTACCGTTTCACGGCATTCATATGAAACAAAACATATTCGCTTTTGGGTTGGTCGCCAAAGAGAAAAGGCCGCCCCGGTGGGCGGCCTTTGCATCGATCAGGAGCGGAACAGGTTTTCTGCTGCTTCCATGTAATCGGATGTTTTGGGTTCGTCTTTTTTGCGATCATCCTTTTTGCCGGGATAATCCGGTTCCGGGTTGATCTGCAATTCTTCGGGCAGCGGATCTGGCTCGACATTCTTGACGACCTTTTCCGGGTTTTTGCTGCGTGCGATCACGACCTGTTTTTCAAGGTCAAGTTCGATGCAAAGACCCATGGTCACCGGGTTGCGCGGCGTCAGGTTGGCCGAGTTCCAATGCGTGCGGTCGCGGATTTTGCCAATCGTGTCCTTGGTGGTCCCGATCAGTTTGCAAATCTGCGCATCCGAGAGTTCCGGATGGTGTTTAAGCAGCCATGCAATCGCATTCGGGCGATCCTGGCGTTTTGAAACCGGGGTGTAACGTGCGCCTTTGCCATGCGCGCGCGGACGCGGCAGGTCGGACTTTGCCATTTTCAGCAATGCACGCGGATCAGCTTCGCAGCGCGCGATCTCGTCTTTGGTCAACTGACCATTGGCAACCGGATCAAGGCCGACAATCCCCTGATTGACATCGCCATCGGCGATGGCCTGAATTTCCAGTTCATGCAGCTCGGTAAAGGCTGCAATCTGCCGGAACGACAAACCGGTATTGTCGATAAGCCATACGGCCGTTGCTTTGGGCATGAGGGGCTGAGCCATAATTCCTCCTGTTTACTCTTTCTCTCTCTGGAGACCGGCGATGGGATGAACCCCAAATACGCGGGAATATCTGCCCCAGAATATAATCTGTTTTGGTGTTCCGGCAACGCAGCAAAGGCAACCCAAGGTGAGTGCCGCGCGTCGCTGGAACCGCCACAGCGCTCTTTTCGATCAATGTGCGGTTAAAAGCAACAATCTGTTGCAGGTTATCGAAAAGAATATTTCTTTTCGACCCGCAATCGAAGGCCTGTTGCCGGGAAAGGGTGAAGCCGATGGTGATCGATATGCCTTCAACCCGGATCCGTAAACGATCAAGGCACTTCCAGTACCACTTTTCCAACATGTGCGCCACCCTGCAAAATCTCATGCGCCTGTTGGGCCTGATCCATCGGCAGGGTTTGGTAAATGACCGGTTTGATCGTGCCGTTTTCAAATAGCGGCCAGACCTGTTCGCGAAGCTTTCGGGCGATGGCACCCTTGTTGGCAACCGGCTGGGCGCGCAGGGTTGATCCCATCAGGGTCAGGCGCTTTAACAGAAGCGGGGTAAAGTTGGTTTCGGCCTTTGGCCCGTTCAGGAACGCGATGATCAGGATGCGGCCTTCCATTGCGGCCGCCTTGAAATTGCGGCCAACATAGTCGCCCGCCACCATATCAAGGATGACATCCGCCCCCCTGCCGTTGGTTGCGGATTTTACCTGTTCGACGAAGTCCTGCGTTTTGTAATTGATGGCGATATCCGCGCCAAGGTCCAGGCAGGCCTGGCATTTGTCATCGGTGCCGGCGGTGGTGATCACGCGCGCCCCAAACGCCTTGGCAAGCTGGATCGCGGTGGTGCCGATCCCCGATGTGCCACCATGAACAAGGAAGGTTTCGCCGGATTTAAGTCCGGCCTTGTCGAAAACATTGTGCCAGACGGTAAAGAATGTTTCGGGAAGGCTTGCGGCTTCTGTCATGGAAAGGCCAGCCGGAACCGGCAGGCATTGGGCGGCGGGTACAGCGGCATATTGGGCATAGCCGCCGCCGGTGACCAGCGCGCAAACCTGATCACCAACCTTCCATGTCGTGACATCGGGGGCGGTGGCAACAATTTCACCGGAAAGTTCAAGCCCCGGGATTTCCGATGCGCCGGGGGGCGGGGGATACATCCCGGCCACCTGCATCAGATCGGGCCGGTTGACCCCGGCGGCACGAATACGCACCAGAACCTCGCCCTGCGCGATTTCCGGCATCGCGACCTTGCCTGCGGCAAGATAGCGGTTTTCGCCGTCAATGCGGATTTCGATTGCCTGCATGTCTTTGGCAAGGTCTGGGGCAAGGCTTGGGGCAAGGTCGTCTGGCAAGGTCATGACAAAACTCCATAGCGAATGATAAATTCGGTCACTATGTAATAGCGGCAAAACCGCCAGGGGCAAAATGTCAAAGGAGGATGACTGTGGAAGAAGACGACCTGCAAAAACCTTTGGCCGCGATGTTCGGCCTGCCGCGGAGCCTTGACGGAATGTCGATTGAAAACCTTGTCGATTATCGAGCCGCCCTGCAGCAGGAACTGGTGCGGGTTGATGCGGCAATGGAGCATCGCAATGGTGTTCGCGCCGGGGCGGAAGCGCTTTTCAAGAACTGACGGGGGCGGGTACGCCAAAATATTAAACGTGAGGATATATTTTTAAACCTCCGGTTAATTGAATCTTAAACTTACCGTCTTATATATGGGTAGTGGGCCACTGTTTGGCCCCTTGTCGAACGTGATGTTTCGATGCCTCCCTGTTAAACTGAACCGCCCGAATTTAGGGCGGTTCTTTTTATGTTTTCGCCTTTTACGTACTGTTTATACGTATTTCGGTACGTATTAATACGTACTGTCATATTTCCGACACTTATTACCTTGACCCCTTGCCAACCGCTAGCTAGAGTTCGGCCACAAACAAGATCAAGAATAAAAAAAAGTCCGGCAAGTTTAGCAGGTTGAGGCAAGGCCGCCCTTTGGGGCGGTCTTTCTATTTCGGGGCAAATTCAGGGCAAATTTTCCCGAATGCTTGAAGCCCGGTGTCCGTTTCCCATATAAGCTTTATGACAAAAAAGGATCACCCGACCGGGATCGGGCAACCCTATCAAAGCAACTTCGCGATTGTTCCTCTTTCGCGAACCTATGACGAGGCTTTCACCCTGCTGGTGGAGGCACGAAATTATCTTTCCGCAAATCGAACCGCATCGCGCCGTGCTGTCCATGGTGGCCCTGGAATGAAGCAATTCGTTGAGGAGATGCGCATGACCAGCCGCCTGATCCGGACGATGGCGTGGCTGCTTGCGGTGCGGGCGGTTGAGGAGGGCGAGATTGATTGGGAAGATGCGGTTGATCTTGATGATCTGATGGTCGATCTGCAAATCTGTGTTCGCGACGACTGCGACGAAGAAACAGGATTTCCCCCCGCCCTTCGCGATCTTATGGAACGGGCCCATTCGCTTTATATGCGAACGGCGCGGATGGAGCTTCAGGTTGCGGCACGCTGTTCAGCCTGAGCAACGGTTCAGCCACCTTCTTCAGATTAAAGGCAAAATGCTTCAGGCGCGCGGGGTCGCGGCAAAGACTTCTATCGGTTCGGCAAAGCCCTTCATCTGGCGTGTGCCTTTCGATGTGAAGGTCGCCCGGCTGCCGGCGTAGGTATCCTTTACGTTCTGCGATACCAGAATTTCGTCACCACCAGCCTGGGCGCAGACACGTGCGGCAAGTTGCACGACGCTGCCAAACAGATCGTTTTCTTCGGCAATGGCCTCGCCGGCATTGATGCCGATGCGAACCTGGAATTTCAGGTCCTCGCGGCCATTATGCTGCGCCATGTTGCGCTGAATTTCGATGGCGGCTTCGACGGAACTTGCAGACGACGGGAACACGGCCATGATGCCATCCCCCATATGCTTCACTTCCTTGCCGTAATTATTGATCAGGGCGGTGCGCACGATCTGGTTGTGGATATGCACCATCTTCTGGGCGCCGACATCACCCAGTTGCTGGGTCATCTGGGTCGAATTGACGATGTCGGTAAACATCAGCGCATGCAGCTTGTTATTCGCGTTTGCTGGCGCGCCAGTCGGCTTTTCGGACCATGACGCAATCGCACGCGACACCGATGTGGTGATGCTCTGCTCGTCCTTCATGTAGGCATCCATCGAGCTTCTGCCCGCGCCATACATGTCCTTGTATTTTGGTTCCAGGATATAGCTGTCGACATTCTTGCAGAATGTGTCGGCCATATTGTGGGTTGCCCCAAGTGCGGAAATGCAGTCTTTCAGAACACTTCGTCCCTGACTGGTGCCAAGGGCGTTCTTCTCGCTACACGCGTCGCAGGCACCGGCAACGTAAAGATTGACGCCGAATTTGTGATAGGCGTCCATGTTCGGAACGGTCCGCTTGATGGCTTCTATCGAACCGGCGATGAAGGATTTCATGACCTCGCGCGTGGCCTGAAGGGCTGGCGTTACGGTCATTGGCTGATCGGGGATGCCGTCATCGCGCGGCTCGGATGCGGATTGGGTATCGTCGGTTTCATCCGCATCGATGTCGGGCATTGCTTCATTTTCAGAACGCGCAACCTCGGCGGCCATTTCTGCAAAGCTGCCCGATAAGGACGGGCGGTTCGGCGATGCCGTCTTGCGCCCCGGTCTGGCTGAACGTTTGGCCACGGGCTGTTGCGCCGGCTCTGTTCGTGCCTTGCCCTTGAATTTGCTTGTGATGCTCATCAGCATCGGTGTCGCACTGGCAAGGAAGCCGACAATAAAGGATATGAAATTGGCCTTGTCGTAGAAGCCCTGACTGATCGAAAGTCCCATACGCGGCAGATATTCAAGCCCGTGAGATGCGCCAAGCATCGCAGCCAGACCGATGGCAATCGCGATGCAAAACGCCATCACCAGTTTCAGCGCCACAGCAATGAGGCCCGGGCTTTCATCCGGGCTGGCTGTTTTGACCTTTGTCCGGGCCGGTTTTAGGGCCGGGTGGGAAACCTGTTCGGGGGCTTGCTGGCGCACGCGCCGGGGCCGGGCGGGTTGGTGCTGTCTTTGGTGCGTTCTGGGGTTTGTCTTTTGCGCCGCTTTGCCGCGTTTCATAGATGACATATTCATCCGCGGCATTGGTCGCATGGTTATAGACTTCGCGAATGACCTTCACAGCCGAGACATGCGCCATCTTTTCAAGCGAGCGCGCCTCTTCCTCGGCCTGCTTTTTCTGCGCACCGGTAAAATGGGCGTGAATTTCCCAACGCCCTGAACGGTCTTTTACATAGACCTCATAACTGACCTGGGTGCGCGCAATCACCTGGTTCATTCGGTTCGCCCAGTCTTCCTGACAATAGGGGGACCCCATCCCCGTTTTCCGCGCGGTATAGCGCCGGTTGAAGATTATGGCAAGAAAATGTCCGGATGACCATTAAATATGGCTAATGCCCCCGTATAGCTGGGTTGCATACCATTCTGATTCTGCATCCGGAAAAGAAAAACGCCCGCAGCATCATGAAGACGCTAGCGGGCGCTGATCCCATAAATCGCCAGAAAGGCGAAATTTGCTTAGTTATTACCGATATTGAAACCGGCGAAGCGTTTTTTGAACTTCGCGAGCTGACCGCCGCTGTCGAGCAGACGATGAACACCAGTCCAAGCCGGATGGCTTTTCGGATCGATGTCAAGCTTCAGAACGTCGCCCGGATTGCCCCAGGTCGATTTGGTGGTGAAGCTGCTGCCGTCCGTCATCTGAACGGTGATTTCATGGTAATCGGGATGGATGTCTTTTTTCATCGCCTATCACTCCGGAATTTGAAGCGCGGTGTATAAGGTAAAAAATCGACCTATGCAACCCCTGTATCCGGGAATTATTGGATAAAGCCTGATTAACGGTTGCGATAGGCGTTTTTTCCCGGCGGGCAGGGTGATATTGCACACCGCATCGGGTAATAATCCGTAGTTCCTGTGTGATGCAGACTTGCGCGAGACTCTTTATATAGTATGGTGCGCCAGCATATGAAATTGTCGCCTTGCCAGGGGGCGTTTTGCCCCTTTTGACAGACGGAGTGTTGATCGTGGCCCTTGATGAAACCCGCTTCCATCAGCTTGCTGATGACACCATCGAAACCCTCTCGGATCATATAGATGACGAGATGGGCGATGATCTTGATGTCGATCTGCAATCGGGAATCCTGACGATCGAGCTCGACTCGGGTGAACAGTTCATCATCAATAAACATGGTCCGAACCGCCAGATATGGATGTCCTCGCCGGTCAGCGGGGCCAGCCATTATGATTTCGATGAAGACAATGAAAGCTGGACCTCGACCCGCGGGTCGACGACGCTGACCGATCAGCTTTCGGCGGATCTTGCGGTGAAAACCGGTCGGCGACTTGATCTCGACTGATCCGATCATGGAAATGGCAGGAAAAGCGTAAACTGGAAGGCTGCTGTGGCATTAAATCCTCGTACTTCACCCCGTCTTGCAGACAGGGACTCCAGTCGTAATTTCTCCGCTCTTCGCGCCATTATCCCCTTCGTTCGGCCCTACAGGTTGCAGGTTGCCGGTGCGATGGTGGCACTGGTTGTTGCGTCGGGCACGGTGCTTGCGCTTGGCAGCGGGTTGCGCATGCTTGTTGATCAGGGGTTTGCCGATGGCAATGCCTCCTTGCTTGATCAGGCGCTTTTTGTTCTGTTTGCCGTAACGCTGCTGATGGCCGGGGCAAGCTATGCCCGGTTCTTTCTGGTATCGTGGATCGGGGAGCGTGTTGTTGCCGATATCCGTTCGGCGGTTTATGCCCACATCATCCGGCTGGATCCGGGATTCTTTGAGGTAACCCGCACAGGTGAAGTCCTCTCGCGGTTGACAACAGACACCACCCTTTTGCAGGTTGTGATCGGATCAAGTGTTTCGATTGCGCTTCGCAATATCCTGATGTTTGTCGGCGGTCTGACCATGCTGGCGATCACCAGCCCCAAACTGACCGCACTTGTTTTGCTCGTCGTGCCGTTGGTGGTTGTGCCGATCATCGGTTACGGGCGCCGGGTACGCCGCCTGTCGCGTGAGGCACAGGACCGCATTGCCGATGTCAGTGCCTTTTCCGAAGAATCGCTCAATGCGCTGCGGACGGTTCAGGCCTATACCCACGAAAAGATTGAAAGCGACAAGTTTGATGGCTTTGTCGAAGGCGCATTCAAAACCGCGATTTCGCGTATTTCGGCGCGCGCCCTTCTGACCGCCATTGTCATCGTCATGGTGTTTGGCGCGGTGGGGACGATTTTATGGATCGGCGGGCATGACGTGCTGGATGGCACGATTTCGGCCGGGGACCTTTCTGCCTTTGTGTTCTATGCCATTGTTGTTGCCGGTTCTGTCGGTGCCATCAGCGAGGTGATCGGTGATCTGCAACGCGCGGCGGGGGCGGCTGAACGCCTGATGGGGTTGCTTGAAACCGAACCGGCGATTGCCGCACCGGCAAACCCGGTCCAGATGCCGCAAAAACATCTTGGCCATGTCAGTTTTGAAAACGTCACTTTCCATTATCCGGCGCGCCCGGACCGCTCGGCACTGACCGGTTTCTCGTTACAGGTCAAACCGGGGGAAACCGTAGCACTTGTCGGCCCGTCGGGTGCGGGCAAAACCACGGTGTTTCAGCTTCTGCTGCGATTCTACGATCCGGCGAACGGCGTGATCAAGGTCGATGACGTCGATATCCGTACGGCTGATCCGATCGCCGTGCGCGAACGGATTGGTCTGGTGGCGCAGGATCCGGTGATTTTTGCCGCCAATGCGTGGGAAAACATCCGCTATGGCCGCCCTGACGCGTCCGACGAGGACGTCCGGGCGGCGGCCGATGCCGCCCATGCAACCGAATTCCTTGATCGGTTGCCCGACGGTTTTGACAGCTTCCTGGGGGAAAGGGGCGTTCGTCTTTCGGGTGGGCAGCGCCAGCGCATCGCGATTGCACGCGCAATCCTGCGCAATCCGTCGGTTCTGCTGCTTGACGAAGCCACCAGTGCGCTGGATGCCGAAAGCGAGCAGGTGGTCCAGAAGGCGCTTGAAACCATCATGGCAACACGCACCACCCTTGTGATTGCCCATCGACTGGCAACCGTGCTGCATGCCGACCGGATTGCCGTGATTGATGACGGAAAGCTGATTGCCATAGGGACCCATCAGGAACTTATGGAATCAAACCCGCTTTATGGCCGTCTGGCCAGGTTGCAGTTCGAACAGGATGCGGCATAGGCCCCAGCAATCGGCTATGGATTAAAAGACAAGCAAGGGCGGCCCCGTCGGGCCGCCCTTTTCTTATTTCCGAGGGGGATTAATGCCGCCCCTAAAACCCAAGTCGATCCGCCAAGCTGTGCCATTTCATGATCGCGGGCAGGAACCACGGATGACCGGTATAGAACGGGCGGGTCTTGAAGGGGAATTCTTCAAAGATTGTGTAGCCTTCGGCCTGATCAAGCACCTTTTGCGCAATCTTGCGTCCGAAGTAATTCGCCCGTCCGACGCCCGATCCGCAATAGCCCATGGCATAATGCATGCCATCCATTACCCCGATATGCGGGACATGATCGAAGGTGTAGGCGATTTTGCCCGACCAGACGTAATCAAGTTTTGCGTTTGATAGCTGCGGGAACAGGCGCGTCATGAAGTTTTGCAGGTATTTATGATATATCTGCGGGCAATCACCATAACCAAGCGACCGCCCGCCAAACAGGATGCGTTTGCCATCGGGGGAGGGACGGTAATAGACCGAGAGACGTTCGGTGCTGCCGTGACAGCGTAGTTTGGGGGACACCGACCGGATGACGGATTCCGGCAATTCTTCGGTGGCGATCATCGCGGAGCGGATCGGAATCAGGCGGCGTTTGAATTTACCGAACGGCCCGCCGGTATATCCGTTGGTCGCGATGATGACATGATCGGCGGTGATTTTCTTGTCATCGATGCTGATGTTGAACTGGCTGTTGTTTTTGATCACCTGACGTACGGGACTGTGATCAAACAGTAATGCCCCGTCGCGCTTTGCAATTTCACACAGACCGTGAAAAAGCTTGGCCGGATGGACCGCGCCATCGGTCGGATAAACCACGCCGCCGTAATAGGCGTTCGATCCGACTTCGTCGCCCTGTTGGGTGCGGCTGATTTCAATCGCGGGGAAGTCGACAATCTTGGCGATTTCGCTGGCCTGTTCGATCAGACCGGCATAGTGAGCGGGGTGACTGGCGCCGCGAAAACGGCCGCAAATCTGAAGGTCGCAGTCGATCTGTTCGTTGCGGATGAAATCGACCAGCCAGTTAAAGGCGGCGAGACTTTCGCGGATCGTGGCGTGAACCTGTTCGCGGCCATATTGGCGTTCAAGGCCATTTTCACCCAGCTTGCTGAAGCTCGGGCCAAGCATTCCGCCATTGCGGCTGCTGGCGCCGTTACCGAACGCGTCGGCTTCGAAAACAACGACTTTCTGCCCGGCACGGGCAAGGGTGATGGCGGCCGAGATGCCGGTATAGCCCCCGCCGACAATGACAGTATCGGCACGCTTGGGAAGATCGCGAAGGTTGATCGATGCTTCGGGTTTTTTCGGCGCGATGGCCGCCTGCCAATAAGGCGCATGGATATAGTTCGATGAATGTTTTGCCAACATCTCGATGTGTTCCGTTTCAGGGCGTGTATCGGGGATTAGGGGATCAGGACCTAAAGAATGTGATTGAGGAACTCCCGCGTGCGATCCCATTGCGGATGCAAGAGGACTTGCTCAGGTGGGCCAACTTCAACAATTTCGCCGTCCTGCATGAACACCACGCGGTCGGCGACCTGACGGGCGAACTGCATTTCGTGGGTGACACACACCATGGTCATGCCGGTTTCAGCAAGCTTGACCATCACATCAAGCACCTCCTTGACCATTTCGGGGTCAAGGGCTGATGTCGGTTCATCAAACAGCATGATTTTCGGATCCATCGCGAGGGAGCGCGAAATCGCCACGCGCTGTTGCTGACCGCCGGAGAGCTGCCCGGGGAAGCGATCCGCAAGATGTTCGATGCCAACACGCTCAAGCAATCCCATGGCGATATCGCGGGCTTCGCTTTCGGTTTTCTTGCGCAACCATGTCAGGCCAAGGGTGCAATTCTGTAAAACCGTAAGATGGGGAAACAGATTAAAGTTCTGAAATACCATGCCCATGGTTTGATGAATGAAGAGGTCGCTTTTCTGGTCGCGGGCAAGTTCCTGCCCAAAGACGCAAATCCGGCCCTCCTGATATTCTTCAAGATGATTGAGGCAGCGAATCAAAGTGGACTTGCCGGAGCCAGAGGGGCCGCACACCACCATGATCTCCTGCTCGCCAACGGTCAGGGAGACGTCACGCAAGGCGTGATAGGATCCAAACCATTTGTTCAGGTTATCGATTTCAATGGCCGGGCGGGACAGTTTGCCTGCCGGTGCCTGCGGATCAGACAGAGTCATGAGCGATGCGCTTTCAGTCGTTTTTCAAGGTTCAGGCTGTATTGCGACATGCCGTAGCACATCACGAAGAACAGGATCGAAATCAGGGCAAGCGGTTCTGTATGCAGGCCGATCCAGTTTTTGTCGTTGGCGATATTGCGCGCCATCAGCATGATGTCGAACAGGCCGATGATCGACACCAGGGTCGTGTCTTTGAGCATGCTGATAAAGGATGTCATGATGTTGGGGATCATCAGCCGCATGGCCTGTGGCAGAATGATCAGGCCCATCGTCAGCCAATAGCCAAGGCCCAGTGTCTGGGCGGCTTCATATTGGCCGTCGGGAATGGCCTGCAGGCCGCCGCGAATGTTTTCGGCCATATAGGCCCCGGCAAACAGGCAGACCGCAAACAGGACTTGCGAGAGTTTGTCGGGCTCGGCACCGCTTGGCAAAAAGATCGGCAAAAGGGTTACGGCCATGAACAGAACGGTAATCAGCGGAACCGCGCGTACCAGTTCGATCAGCATCATCGATAGCCAGTGAATGACCGGTAGTTTCGAGCGTCGCCCAAGGGCCAGTAGAATGCCGACCGGAATGGACATGGTAATCGCAAAAGACGCAATGATCAGTGTGAGGAACAATCCGCCCCAACGATCCACCGGAACCGGTTCCAGATGCACCTGCGCCAGTACGCCGCCGCAAAGGATCGACAGAACGGCCCAGATCAAAAGGAAACCGTTCATATGTTGCCCGCGCCGAAACAGCTTTGACGTCAGCGGTGTCAGCCTTTCCGGCAGGGATGGCTGCCCGGCGGCACACAGCATCCAGTTCAGATACAGCAGGATGAAGTAGCCCGCAGCCAGCGACGTAAAGATCATATGAATGATCCCGACATCCTGTCCGAAGGTGCCGCCAAGAAACATATAGGCCCCAAGGAACGGATACAGGGTGATCCAGCTGATCAGGATGGAATTGCGATAGGCAATGCGCCGGGTCATCAGGGGCAATAACCATAACAGCGCCATGATGACACCGCCATTGACGCGCCATTGTTCTTCATCCGGATAACGCCCGTAAATCAGGCCGTTAAACCAGTCGATCACACCGGCCCAGCAGGCACCATCCGGGCTTATATCCATGCATTCGCGCCGGGTGGCCGCATTCCACACCGCGTTGAAGACAGCCCAGTCAAGAAACGACTTCGCGACATAATAGATCAGCACCAGAACCGAAATGGTCAGCAGGCTGTTGCCGATGCTGTTAAAGCAGCGCTTTTGAATGCGACGCAGCAGGTTTTGCTCGTTCGTGGCCGGAAGGCGGGGCGGGGTGGGAACGAAATGTTTGAGCTTCTGTTCAGACATTGCTTACCTCGCCTTGATTTGCACGTGGGCGTTATATTTGTTGAGCAGATATGAAATGATCAGACTGACCACGACGTAAAAGCCCATCACCATCGTAATGATCTCGATCGCGCGCCCCGTCTGGTTGACCGATGTCTGCATAAAGACCGACACCAGTTCGGGAAAGCCGATGGCAACGGCAAGCGACGAATCCTTGGTCGCGACCAGCCAGGAATTGGCAAGCGGCGGAATAATGGCGCGAACGGCCTGTGGAATCAGGATCAGGCGAAGCGTCTGAAACCGTGAAAAGCCGATGGTCGCGGCGGCTTCATGTTGTCCCTTGCTGATGGATTCCATGCCCGCACGCACGGTTTCGGCAATGGCGGCGGACCGGTAAACCGTCATTGCGATAAAGGCCGCGCCAAATGCCGAGGGCAAAAACATGCCGCCCTCGATATTGAAGCCCTGCAACGCGGGTACAGACCAGCGCAATGAACTGCCAACGATCAGGGCCATGCCACATAACACAAGCCCCCAGAGGGCAAAGGCAATCCGGTACGAACGGCTGACCGATCCGTTCTGGCGTTGCTGGCGACGTATGCCACGCAACAAGAACCAGAGCGTGCCAAGCAATATCAGGCTTACTGCGGCAATCAGCCAGCCGGACATATCACTGACGGCGGATGGCATGTAAAAGCCGCGATTGTTCAAAAAGATCAGCCCGGCAAACCCGTAACCGCTGCGCGGTGGCGGCAGGGCGGAAAAGACGGTGGTGAACCAGAAAATAATCTGGATCAGCAGCGGGACATTACGGACCACCTCGACATAACAACGCGCCAGTTGCGACACCAACGGGTTATGGGACAGGCGCAAAATGCCAACAATGGTGCCGATAAGGGTGCCAAAGACAATGACACAGAAGGACAGGAACAGGGTGTTGACGATCCCGACCAGAAAGACCCGCCAATAGCTCATACTCGGGTCATAGGCGATCAGGCTCCAGCTTATGTCAAAGCCGGCGGTCGTTTGCAGAAAGTCAAACCCGAAACTCAGACCGAGCCTGTCAAGGTTCTGTGCCGAATTTGAAAACAGATACAAAAGAACTGCCAGCACAAGGCCAAGCGTTGCGGCCTGTATGACCACGCCGCGTGTTGAATCCTTGTTCAGACAGGAGAAAATGCTGTGCGCGATGCCGGGTTTTGGACGCGATGGCGAAATAAAGTTCATACCGGGGTAACCGTGGGAATGTGGGGCATTCAGGCAGGCTGGATCACCAGCCTGCCTGAACGTACGGAATTAACGGAATGACTTTGCATACATCAGGCCGCCACCCTGCCAAAGGGCATTGAGCGTACCTTCGCGGTCCAGACCCAGAATGCTGTCCGGGCCGACATTGCGTTCATAGATTTCGCCGTAATTGCCAACATTCTTGATGACCTGATAGGCCCAGTCCTGCGGCAATCCCAGACCGACATGCAGATCACCTTCGACCCCCAGAATACGCCGGATGATCGGGCTTTCCGAATTGGCGCGCATGTCATCAACATTTTCCGAGGTAATGCCGTATTCTTCGGCGGCAACCATCGCCTGGAAGGTCCATTTCACGACATTGGCCCATTCGCTATCATTCTGTTTGACGGCAAATGACAGGGCTTCCTTGGAAATGGTTTCGGGCAGAACAACATAATCTGCCGGGTTCGGTGCGGCGGAACGTTGTGCGGCAAGGCCGGATTTGTCATTGGTCAGCGCGTCGCAGTTATCGTTAAAGAACGCGGTGTTACGCACGGCCGAATCATCGAAAACAACCGTTTTCAGGTCCAGACCATGTGTCCGGCTGTAATCTGCAAGGTTCAGTTCGCTCGATGTGCCGGTCAGCACGCATACCGTCGCCCCTTTAAGCTGTTTGACAGACGTGACACCAAGGTCCTTGCGAACCATGAAGCCCTGACCGTCATAGAAATAGGTGTCAAGGAAGTCGAGGCCCTGGCTTACATCACGTGACAGCGTCCAGGTCATGCCTTTGGAAAGGATGTCGCCCTTCCCGCTTTTGATCGTGGTAAAGCTCTGTGCCCACTGAACCGGCAGGAAGTTGACCTTGCCGGCATCTCCGAAAACGGCTGCGGCAACACCACGGCACATATCGATATCCATGCCCTGCCATTCGCCTTCCTTGTTCAGGCTGTAAAAGCCCGGGAAGGAGTTCCCGATCACACAGCTAACACTGCCGCGATCCTTGACGGTCTGAAGTGTCGATGTGCCTTCTTCGGCCTGACTGGCCGACGTCTGGACGAAAATCATGGCTGCACTGACAGCCAGCGCCGAGGCAAATTTATTCATTATGCTTCCCTGATTAAGGTTCTTGTTGATGCTGTTTCTGCAAACCGGTTTTCCGTATCGCAGTTTGTGATGCTGCTGCATCAGACGCGATTTCCGGCCCCCCGGCGCAAAATCATCGTGATCCTAGGATAAGAACAAGAATAATGGTATTGAATGTTTTTAATGGTTCGATAACTTCGAGTTATGATTGATGAATATCAAGCGTTTACGGATATTTCACGAGGTTTTTGTCACTGGCAGCATCACCCGCGCGGCCGAACGAAGCTTCGTCAGCCAGCCTGCTGCCAGCAAGATGCTGGCGAATTTCGAGGCGGAAATCGGTTACAAGCTGTTCGTTCGACATAACGGTAAACTCCTGCCGACCGACGAAGCGCACTTCCTGCATGATGAAGTTTATTCAATTCTGCAAGGGCTTAGCCATCTTGAAGACAGTCTGAAAGCGGCACGCAATAATAAGGGCGGGCGTTTGCGGATCTGTTCCATCTTTGGCCCTGCCTATCGCTTTTTGCCTGAACTGATTGCCGATTACATGAAAAGGAATCCCGGTGTGCAGGTCAGCCTGCATCATGCGGGTTGTTCAGTGATCCGGCAGGGGGTGGCATCCGGACAGTATCAGATCGGGCTGGTGGATAAATCCGAAAGCTCGCTTAGCCATGAATCGGTTTCGATGGATTTGCCCTGCTTTTGTGCCGTTCCACTTGATCATCCTGCCGCCCGGCTTGATGAGGTGACATTGGCGGATGCCGGAACATCCCCCTGGATCACACTTGATTCGGAAAATGCCACCACACGGGAATTGCGCCGGGCTTATGACGATGCCGGGATCACGTTCAATCGTATCATCGAGGTCCATACGACGGTTCATGCCATGTCGTTTGTCAATCTCGGCATGGGTTTGACATTGGTCGATGCCCTTAATTGCCGGTATTTCAGCGATGCCTTCAACTTTCCCAACATCCGGTTGCTGCCGTTTCGTCCTCGCATTATGGAGCCACTGGAAATCATTACGTCCAACGTGCGGCCGTTATCGGGTATGGCACGTGATTTCTATGACGGTCTTATTCTTGAAATGCATAAAATGCTGGGGGGCGAGCAGGCACCAAAAGCATAAAGCCCGCCAAATGGCGGGCTTGCTAAATTTTCAGGAAGTGCTGTTTATTCGGCGCTGGCGACTTTGCGGTTATGCATCGAAAGTTCGGCATACTGCCCGCGGAGCCCCTCTGCCTTGGCCAGGAAAGTTTTCAGTTCGTTTCCTTTAAGGGTCTTGCCGCTTGGCATCTTGACCTTGATCGGGTTGACCTGGGCGTTGTTTTTCAGGATTTCGAAATGCAGGTGCGGGCCGGTCGATGCGCCGGTGGTGCCGACATAACCGATGACATCCCCCTGCTTGACCCGCGATCCCTGTTTAAGGCCCTTGGCAAAGCCCTTCATATGGGCATATGCGGTATCATAGGAATCGTTGTGGCGCAGACGGATATAGTTGCCATAACCCCCATTGCGGCCGATCTGGGCAACGGTGCCGTTACCTGCCGCAAAGATCGGCGTTCCCGGTGGGGCGGCGAAATCCACACCCTTGTGCATCTTGGTAAAACCAAGGATCGGATGCTTGCGCGCGCCAAAGCCCGATGACAGACGCGCACCATTGATCGGGGTGCGCATCAGGGCACGGCGATACGATTCGCCCTTCTGGTTATAGAAGTCAACATCGCCATTGCTGTCTTTATAGGAATACAGACGGACATTATTGCCGCTTAGCGTCATGCTGGCATAAACCACATCGCCATAGCGAACGCGCTCGCCGGCATCGTTGCGCAGTTCCTCGAACATCACCTCGAAACTGTCACCGGGCTGAATGTCGCGCTGGAAATCGACTTCATAGGAATAAAGCTCTA